>CH672400.1:0-10681 GCA_000153445.1 gamma proteobacterium HTCC2207
TCCCTGGCGCTGTTTATGACGCGGCTCAACACTACAGATAACACGAACCACACCTTTACGGCGGACAACTTTACAATTTCGGCAAATCTTTTTAACCGATGCACGTACTTTCACGCCATCACCTCTTTATTTACGGCCAACATTTTTAAGGTTGGCCTTCTTCATCAGCGAATCATACTGCTGCGACATTAGATGTGACTGCACTTGAGCCATAAAATCCATTGACACAACAACCGCAATCAATAGTGATGTACCGCCTAAGTAGAAAGGCACATTGAAGTACACATTCAGGAACTGAGGCATCAAACAAATCAGGGTGATATAAATACCGCCGATCAATGTTAAACGTGTAGTCACACTATCGATATATTTTGCGGTGTGCTCTCCAGGACGAATCCCAGGTAAATAAGCACCACCTTTTTTCAAGTTATCAGCCACTTCTCTAGGGTTGTACATCAACGCCGTATAGAAGAAGCTGAAGAAAATAATCAAGCTCGAGAACATCAACACGTAGAGTGGTTGTCCTGGGCCTATCAATAACGAAATATCCTGCAACCAATCGGGTGCATTGCTTGCGGAACCAAACCACTGACTAATAGAAGCTGGGAATAACAGCAAGCTACTGGCAAAAATTGCCGGAATAACACCCGCCATGTTTACCTTAAGTGGCAGATGAGAACTCTGTGCGTTGTAAGCCTGACGACCCTGACGCTGAGCGTAGTTAACCGTCAAACGACGCTGGCCACGCTCAATAAAGACTACAAAGTAGACCACGGCCACGGCTATCAGGAGCACAAAGACCAAGATCAACGAATCCAGCTCACCCTGCTTAGCCGACTCAAGAGCCTGACCTATTGCACCGGGGATGCCTGCAACTATGCCGGCGAATATAAGCATCGAGATACCGTTACCTATACCGCGCTCGGTGATCTGCTCACCTAGCCACATCAAAAATACTGCGCCAGCGACCAGTGAGGAAATCGCAACCATGTAGAACATGGTGTTAACTTCGTAGGCAAGTCCCTGTGAAGCGAAGCCAACTGCCATCGCTGTACCCTGAATCAGGGCCAAGAACACTGTGCCGTATCTGGTGTACTGATTAATCTTGCGGCGACCGCTGTCGCCTTCTTTCTTTAACTGCTCTAACGCAGGTACTGTCGCTGACAGCAGCTGCATAATAATCGAGGCCGAGATGTAGGGCATAACACCCAGAGCCAAAATACTCATTCTCTCAAGCGCGCCACCAGAGAACATATTAAACAGACCAAGGTATGTGCCCTGATTCTGAGTAAACAGTTCCGCTAGACGGTCCGGATCAAATCCTGGAACGGGAATATGCGTACCAATGCGATAAATGATAATCGCTGCAAACAAAAAACGAAGGCGAGCCCACAGCTCGCCTAAACCTTTAGTGTTGCCTGCTGGCATATTTCCCGGCTTCGACATTATTAAACTTCTACCTTTCCGCCAGCAGCTTCAATAGCGGCAACAGCGCCTTTAGTGGCTCCGATACCCTGCAGTGTTACAGCTTTAGTAACCTCACCTGATGCAAATACTTTTGCACGGGTGATGCTGCAGTTGATCAAACCAGCTGCACGCAAGCTATCGATAGTGACAACGCCACCTTCAACCTTGTCGAGCTCAGAAAGACGGATCTCTGCAGTCACTGCAGCCAAGCGTGACGTAAAGCCATACTTAGGAAGACGCTTCTGTAAAGGCATCTGACCACCTTCAAAACCAGGGCGGATTCCGCCACCAGAGCGTGCTTTCTGACCTTTGTGACCACGGCCACCAGTCTTGCCAATTCCACTACCAATACCGCGACCGGCGCGTTTGGCTTCTTTAATTCGGCCCGGTGCTGGGCTAAGAGTGTTCAGACGCATCTTAAGCTTCCTCAACCTGCAACAAATAGTGAACTTTATTAATCATGCCACGCACTGACGGAGTATCTTCTACTTCAACAGTGTGACCGATCCGACGCAGACCCAAACCAGACACACAGGCTTTGTGGTTCTGTAAACGACCGATGACACTCTTGGTCTGGGTTACTTTAATTTTTTTCAATTTAGCTTTTGCCATGATCTACTTCCAATAACTGACGCTATATTAGCGGTCACTTAGTTGAGGATTTCTTCTACAGACTTGCCACGCTTCGCTGCAACATCATCCGGTGATTTCATATCGCGCAGCGCTTTAAAGGTAGCGCGAACCACGTTTACCGGGTTAGTTGATCCGTAGCACTTAGCCAGTACATTCTGTACACCGGCCAGTTCCAATACGGAGCGCATTGCGCCACCGGCAATAACACCAGTACCGTCTGAGGCTGGCTGCATGTAAATCTTAGATGCAGCGTGAATGCCTTTGGTCGGATACTGAATAGTGTTGCCATCGAGAGCAACGTCAATCATGTTGCGACGAGCAGATTCCATTGCCTTCTGAATCGCCTGGGGCACTTCACGCGCCTTGCCACGACCGAAGCCAACCTTACCATTGCCATCACCAACAACAGTCAGTGCAGTAAAAGCAAAAATACGTCCGCCTTTAACCGTCTTAGCAACACGGTTAACCTGAACCAGCTTCTCCATCATTCCTTCAGCTGCATCTTTCTGATCTGTAAGAGCCATATCTTCTACCTATTAAAATTCGAGGCCGGCTTCACGCGCGGCGTCAGCCAGTGCTTTTACACGGCCATGGTATTTGAAGCCACTGCGGTCAAAAGCCACTTTAGTGACACCCGCAGCAACGGCGCGCTCGGCAACCAACTTGCCAACAGCTGTAGCGGCATCTGTATTACCAGTGCTGCCACTGCGCAGATCTTTCTCCAGCGTGGAGGCAGTCGCTAAAACGCGGTCACCTTCGGCGGCGATAACCTGTGCATAAATATGACGTGGAGTCCTATTAATGCATAGACGGTTAGCACCTAATTCGCGGATCTTCATGCGTACGCGCTTAGCGCGACGCTGACGTGATACTTTCTTATCGCTCATCGTATTACCCTATTACTTCTTCTTGGCCTCTTTGCGTCTTACGTGCTCACCGGAGATTCTAACTCCCTTACCTTTGTAAGGCTCTGGTGGACGGAAGGCGCGGATTTCAGCTGCGGCTTGACCCAGCACCTGCTTATCCGAGGATTTAAGTAAAATTTCAGTCTGGCTTGGCGTCTCAGCCGACACACCCTGTGGCAAGTCATACACCACTGGATGAGAAAAACCTAGGGTCAGATTAATCTTGTTACCCTGAACCTGTGCTCGATAACCAACACCGATCAAATCAAGCTTCTTTTCAAAACCTGTCGAAACACCAGTCACCATGTTGCTAACCAACGCTCTGGTAGTACCAGACATAGCGCGAGAGAACTTGGCACTTGAACGAGCCGAGAACTTAAGTACGTTCTCGTCCTGCACAATCTCAACTTCTGGATTGATTGGCATCACTAACGAGCCGATCTTTCCTTTGACTGTTATTTCAGAGCCGGCGATGGTTACTTGAACACCACTGGGCAGCTCTATTGGATTATTTGCAACTCTAGACATCTCGTTTTCCTATCAGAATACGGTGCAAAGCACTTCACCGCCGATACCGGCAGCGCGGGCCGCGCGATCAGTCATCACACCTTTACTGGTGGAGACTATGGCAATACCCAAACCACTGCGAACTTTAACAATGTCCGAGCTACCCTTGTACTGGCGTAAGCCTGGCTTGCTAATGCGTGTTAATTCTTCGATTACTGCCTTGCCTTCGAAATACTTAAGCGCAACTGTCATAGTCGGCTTAACGTCATCGGTCACAGAGAACCCTTCGATGTAACCTTCCTCTTGCAAAACTTTAGCGACTGACGCTTTAAGCTTTGAAGCAGGCATTGACACTTCTGGGTGACTGCGATGATGCGCATTGCGAATGCGAGTCAACATATCGGATAAAGGATCTTGCATACTCATAACGTTTGGCTCCTCAAACTTACCAGCTGGATTTAACCAGGCCAGGAATCTCACCGCGCATAGCTGACTCGCGCAGTTTGTTTCGGCACAGGCCAAACTTTCGGTAGACACCGTGTGGACGGCCAGTAACTCTGCAGCGATTACGCTGACGAACTGGGCTCGCATCACGCGGCAACTTTTGCAAACTAACTTGCGCGTTCCAACGATCTTCGTCAGACGCATTCACATCACTAATAACCGCTTTAATAGCAGCTCGCTTCTCAGCGAATTTAGCAACTGTTTTGGTGCGCTTATGCTCGCGCTGAACCATAGATTCTTTTGCCATTTACCTACAACCTCAACTTTTCAGCGGGAAGTTAAAGGCGCGCAGTAGAGCACGGCCTTCATCGTCGTTTCGAGCGGTAGTCGTGATAGTGATATCAAGACCACGCAACTTATCAATTTTTTCGTAATCGATCTCAGGGAAGATGATTTGCTCACTCACACCCATAGAGAAGTTACCGCGCCCATCAAACTGCTTTGGGCTAATGCCGCGGAAGTCACGAATACGTGGAATAGCAATACCAACCAAACGCTCAAGGAACTCATACATACGATCAGCACGCAGTGTTACCTTGGTACCAATGGGCCAGCCCTGACGGACTTTAAATCCAGCAATCGACTTGCGCGCATTGTTGATCACTGGCTTTTGAGCCGCAATCAGAGTTAAGTCAGCAACCGCATTCTCAAGTGACTTCTTGTCACCGATAGCTTCACCAACACCCATGTTTAGGGTGATCTTGGTGATGCGCGGAATCTCCATTACGTTAGCCAGCCCGAGCTCTTTTTGCAGCTTCGGTGCCAACTCGTTCTTGTATAATTCTTTAAGCCTTGCCATTTCGATTACCTATTTCCTAAGCGTCTACGGGTTCGCCGCTAGACTTGAAGATACGAATCTTCTTGTTATCTTCCTGAATCTTAAAGCCAACACGATCTGCTTTATTAGTCGCACCATTAAAGAGGGCTACATTCGAACCCTGAATTGGAGCTTCTTTCTCAATAATCCCACCGGCAATACCCGCCTGAGGATTTGGCTTCTGATGCTTTTTAATCATCTGAATACCAGATACTAATAAGCGACCATTGTCCAAAACTTTCAGGACCTTACCGCGCTTACCTTTATCTTTGCCAGCAACAACAATTACTTCGTCATCGCGCTTAATTTTGAGCATTGCCATTTCTAAATCCTCGCTTACAGCACTTCAGGTGCTAGGGAGATAATTCGCATAAACTTCTCAGTGCGAAGTTCACGAGTTACCGGCCCAAAAATACGTGTGCCAATAGGCGCCAGGTTGGCATTCAACAATACAGCTGCATTGTCATCGAACTTGATCAAGCTGCCATCCTGCCTACGCAAACCTTTCTTAGTGCGCACAACAACCGCACTCATTACTTGGCCTTTCTTTACCTTGCCACGTGGAATCGCTTCCTTAACAGTGACCTTAATAACATCACCAACACGAGCATATCGACGGTGTGAACCACCCAGTACTTTGATACACATAACGCGACGTGCACCGCTGTTGTCTGCTACATCAAGATAACTTTCTGTTTGAATCATTTTCTTACTCCGAACCCTTTACTGTCCACAGGCTTAGCCCGCTACAGCACGCTCGTCAATATTGACCAGTGTCCACGCCTTGTCCTTAGATACAGGACGGCACTCTGCGATTGTTACTAAATCGCCTGTTCGCGCACCATTTTCTTCATCGTGCGCTTTAATCTTTGTCGACTTGGTCAAGAACTTCCCGTAGACCGGGTGCTTGACACGTCGCTCAACCAAGACGGTTACAGTCTTGTCCATCTTGTCACTGACAATACGACCAGTCAGAGTACGCGAGCTAGCTTTTAATTCAGACATCGTTATACCCCTGCCTTTTGCTTAAGCATTGTCTTAATGCGCGCAATGTTGCGACGCGTCTGCCTAACTTTGTGACTCTCGTTTAACTGACCAGTGGACAACTGCATACGCAGATTAAACTGCTGCTTGAGCTCGCCAATCAACGCGGCCTCTAGCTCTTCACTTGTCTTTTCACGCAATTCGTTAGCTTTCATCTTCACATCACCGTTCGTCTAACAAAGGTGGTTGCGATCGGCAACTTGGCCGCAGCAAGAGCAAAGGCTTCACGCGCAATCTCTTCACTAACACCTTCCATTTCATAAAGAACTTTGCCTGGCTGGATCAATGCAACCCAGTACTCGACATTACCCTTACCTTTACCCATTCGAACTTCAAGCGGCTTGTTGGTAATCGGCTTATCTGGAAAAACTCGAATCCAAATTTTGCCGCCACGCTTGATGTGACGGGTCATTGCACGACGAGCGGCTTCGATTTGACGCGCAGTCAAACGTCCGCGGCCAGAGGCTTTTAAACCGAACTCGCCAAAGCTGACCTTGCTGCCGCGGTGCGCCAAGCCACGATTACGGCCTTTGTGCATCTTGCGGAATTTTGTACGTTTTGGTTGCAGCATTTCGCTTTACCCTTGTCGCTTGTTTCTTGTGTCTTGCTTCTTGGCAGGCGCTTTCTCAGCTTCCTCACCACCCAAAACTTCACCTTTGAAGATCCAAACCTTTACGCCAATAATGCCGTAAGTGGTATTGCCTTCAGCAGCTGCATAATCGATATCCGCACGCAACGTGTGCAGTGGAACCCGACCTTCGCGATACCATTCAGAGCGTGCAATCTCTGCACCACCCAAACGCCCACCGACTTGAATTTTGACGCCCAGTGCACCACCGCGCATTGCGTTTTGTACTGCACGCTTCATGGCACGACGGAACATAACCCGACGCTCTAACTGTTGAGCGACGTTCTGTGCAACCAGGTTCGCATCCAGATCGGGCTTGCGAATCTCTTCAATATTGATCGTGACAGGACAGCCCATCTTATTACCGATCTCATTGCGCAGCTTCTCAACATCTTCGCCTTTCTTACCGATAACGATACCTGGGCGCGCAGTGTGAATAGTAATGCGTGCGCTGTCAGATGGACGTTCGATATCGACGCGACTAACAGAAGCATGTGCCAATCTTTTACGAATGAACTCTCGCACAGTCAAGTCCTGATGGAGCTTGTCCGCGTAGTCCTTATTACCCGCATACCACGTTGAAGTATGTTTTTTAACAATACCTAAACGGATGCCAGTTGGATGTACTTTTTGACCCATGAAATGGTCTCCTGAACCTAATTCTACTTTTCAGCGACTTTTACAGTGATGTGACAACTGCGCTTAAGAATTCTATCTGCACGACCTTTAGCTCGTGGCCTAATGCGCTTCATAGTCATGCCTTCGTCGACAAAGATCGTCGATACCTTCAGCTCGTCTACATCTGCACCATCGTTATGCTCAGCATTGGCAATTGCCGACTCAAGCACCTTTTTAATAATATCCGCGCCTTTTTTGCTGCTGAATTGCAAAATATCTAATGCACTTTCAACTGACTTGCCACGAATTTGATCGGCGACCAGACGCGCTTTCTGCGCGGACATCTTGGCCCCTCTTAACTTTGCTTGTACTTCCACAGTCATAACCTCTTCGCTTAACGCTTGGCTTTTTTATCCGCCACGTGACCCTTGTAGGTACGTGTTGGAGAAAATTCACCCAGCTTATGGCCAACCATTTCTTCGTTGACTAAAACAGGAATATGTTGGCGACCGTTGTGGACAGCGATCGTCAGACCAACCATGTCCGGTAAGATCATCGAACGACGCGACCAAGTTTTAATTGGGCGACGGTCGTTTGCTGCAGCCGCAACCTCAACCTTCTTCGCGAGATGAAGGTCGATGAATGGTCCTTTCTTTAGAGAGCGTGGCACGTTTGCTTTCCTCTTCTATTCTGTTTTGGTCAGCGCTTATTTGCGGCGACGAATAATGTATTTATCAGTGCGCTTGTTCTTGCGCGTCTTATAACCTTTGGTCGGCATACCCCAAGGCGATACCGGATGACGGCCACCTGAAGTACGTCCCTCACCACCACCATGCGGGTGATCGACTGGGTTCATCGCTACACCGCGAACGGTTGGGCGAATACCACGCCAGCGAGATGCGCCAGCCTTACCCAATGAGCGAAGACTGTGCTCACTGTTACAAACTTCGCCTAGAGTTGCGCGACAACCGACTGGCAATTTGCGCATCTCGCCACTGCGTAAACGCACTGTGGCATAGCTAGCATCACGAGCAACTAACTGAACTGAAGCGGCAGCACTACGTGCAATCTGTGCACCTTTGCCTGGCTTCATCTCAACACAGTGTACTGTGGAGCCGACTGGAATCTTCAACAGCGGAAGAGTGTTACCGACTTTAATCGGAGAATCTTCACCTGACTGAACTGTATCGCCAGCAGAGACACCTTTAGGAGCAATAATGTAACGACGCTCACCATCGGCATAACATAACAGTGCAATGTGTGCGCTGCGGTTTGGATCGTACTCTAAACGCTCAACTGTCGCCGGAATGCCATCTTTGTTGCGCTTGAAGTCAACAATACGGTAATGCTGCTTATGACCACCACCAATGTGACGCACGGTAATGCGACCACTGCTGTTACGTCCACCGCTTCTTTTCTTCGGCGCCAACAAAGGACCATATGGCGCGCCCTTGTGCAAATCCGGAGTTACAACGCTTACTACAAAGCGACGACCCGGAGATGTTGGTTTTCTCTTAATAACTGCCATGACTAAACCCTTATTCCGCTACTGCAAAGTCAATGTCTTGACCTTCAGCAAGACGAACATACGCCTTTTTCCAGTCACTGCGACGGCCAACACCAGTTCTGGTGCGACGCGTCTTACCCTTGACGTTGACCACTCGAACATCATCAACCTGAACTTCAAACAACTGCTCTACAGCACGCTTGACTTCCAGCTTGGTGGAATCGGTAGCAACTTTAAACACGATCTGGGTTGCTGCGCCTGATGCCATTGCTGATTTCTCAGTAATGTGTGGCCCTAACAACACTTTGAAGACTCTTTCTTGGTTCATGCCAGAATCTCCTCTAGTTTTTTCAGCGCTGGAACAGTTACCAACACCTTGTCAAAATTAATTAAGCTAACCGGGTCAACTGCAGCTGCGTCACGAACGTCAACCTTGTGCAGGTTGCGTGAAGCCAGGTATAAGTTCTCGCTGACTTCTTCTGTAACAATCATGACCTCAGTCAAACTGAATTCCTGAAGCTTAGCGATCAGAAGCTTAGTCTTAGGTGCGTCGATACCAAACTCTTCAACGACTATAAGACGATCCTGACGAGCCAACTCAGAAACGATAGAACGCATCGCAGCGCGATACATCTTACGGTTCAGTTTCTGGCTGTGATCCTGAGGGGTAGCAGCAAATGTTACACCGCCCCCGCGCCAGATTGGGCTGCGGATAGTACCAGCTCGCGCTCGGCCACTACCTTTCTGAGCGTGTGGCTTACGGCCGCCACCAGAAACAGCTGAACGGTTTTTCTGAGCGCGAGTTCCCTGACGGGCACCGGCTAGAAAAGCTACTACAGTCTGGTGAACCAGATCCTGGTTGAACTCTGTTCCAAACGCTAACTCAGAAACTTCAACAGTTCCCTTATTACCTTTGGGTGTCGCAATTGCTAATTCCATGGACACTCCCCTTTAAGCCTTGACTGCCGGACGAACAACAACATTGCCGCCAGGCGCGCCAGGTACGGCACCCTTGATCAACAGCAAATTGCGCTCAGCATCGACACGTACAATTTCAAGATTTTGTGTAGTAACTTGCGCGTTACCCATTTGGCCGGCCATCTTCTTGCCTTTGAAGACCTTACCTGGTGATTGGTTTTGACCAATCGAGCCTGGCGCTCTGTGGGATAGCGAGTTACCGTGAGTAGCATCTTGCATGGCAAAGTTCCAACGCTTAACGCCGCCTTGGAAGCCCTTACCTTTAGAAGTACCAGTAACATCGACCATTTGACCAGCTTCGAAGCGCTCAACAGTAAGTGAACCACCTACCGCGAAATCGTCGCTGCTGCCTTCGGTACGAAATTCCCATTGACCACGACCTGCCTCTACACCAGCTTTGGCGTAGTGACCTGCTTGGGCCTTGCTTACTCGGGATGCTTTACGTGAACCAGTAGTAATCTGAATAGCTGAATAGCCATCAGTCTCTACCGACTTTATTTGGGTAACGTGATTAGGTGTCGCCTCGACTACAGTCACAGGGATAGATACACCATCTTCAGTGAATACTCGAGTCATGCCGCATTTGCGACCAACTATTCCTATACTCATTTTTTTAACCTCTTAAGTGTACGGGGCTGTTACCCGCTACGGCTGTCTATTTCAAGACATTACACTTTAGTGTTTGCCCGGCATTACTGCCGAACCGCTACAGTCGCAATCAGCTTAAGCTGATCTGTACCTCTACGCCTGCAGCAAGATTCAGTTTCATAAGCGCATCAACAGTCTTCTCTGTTGGCTCGACAATGTCGATCAAACGCTTGTGCGTGCGAATTTCGTACTGGTCGCGCGCATCCTTATTTACGTGTGGAGAGATAAGTATCGTGAACTTCTCTTTCCGAGTTGGCAGTGGGATTGGACCCCTAATCTGCGCACCTGTGCGCCGTGCCGTTTCAACGATTTCCTGTGTAGACGTATCGATCAATTTGTGATCAAACGCCTTGAGGCGAATCCTGATGCTTTGGTTTTGCATGGAATCGAAACTCCGCTATCTCTACTAAAACTTCGGGGTAAAT
>CH672400.1:10781-219358 GCA_000153445.1 gamma proteobacterium HTCC2207
TGGTTGATTTTTGGTAGATCTATCGGTATTCTACCGCGCCTTTTCGCAGTACGCGTCAGGTGTGTTAGTACTGATAAAACCCTAGTATAAGTGGAGTAATGTGAATGGCCCGTATTGCCGGTGTCAACATTCCTGATAACAAGCACGCAGTGATCTCACTGACTTACGTGTTTGGTATTGGTCGTCCTACCGCCAGAAAGATCTGTGCGGATGTGGGCATTGCAGAAGACACAAAGATCGCTGCATTAGATGAAGCGCAACTCGATTTGTTGCGTGCTGCTGTAGGAACCAACGAAGTTGAAGGTGACCTGCGCAGAGAAAATAGCATGAATATCAAGCGTCTGATGGATTTGGGTTGCTATCGCGGCCTTCGTCACCGTCGGAATTTGCCTGTACGTGGACAGCGTACTAAGACGAACGCACGCACCCGTAAAGGGCCGCGTCGTCCCATTAAAAGATAATTCCTAGGAACGGTAATGGCAAAATCAGCAACTAAGACCACCCGTAAAAAGGTCAAGAAGACAGTAATCGACGGTGTTGCGCATATTTATGCGTCTTTTAACAACACCATCGTTACTATTACTGACCGTCAGGGCAACGCACTTTCGTGGGCTACCTCCGGTGGTTCTGGCTTCCGTGGTTCTCGTAAGAGTACTCCTTTCGCTGCTCAGGTTGCAGCAGAGCGAGCCGGCGAAGCAGCAAAAGACTATGGTTTGAAAAACCTCGATGTTCAAGTCAAGGGCCCAGGCCCCGGTCGCGAATCAGCGGTCCGTGCACTGAACAATGCCGGTTATAAGATCACCAATATTACGGATGTGACGCCTGTGCCACACAACGGCTGTCGTCCACCCAAAAAGCGTCGCGTGTAAGAGAGAAAGAGAATGGCTAGATATCTTGGACCAACTTGTAAATTGTCACGCCGTGAAGGAACAGATTTGTTCCTCAAGAGTGGCGTTCGACCTCTAGAATCTAAATGTCGTGCAGATAGCGCACCTGGCCAGCATGGTCAGCGTCGCGGTCGTTTATCTGACTACGGTGTTCAGCTGCGTGAAAAGCAGAAAGTACGTCGTATCTACGGTGTATTGGAAAAGCAGTTCCGCAACTACTACAGAGATGCTGCGCGTCAGAAGGGTAACACAGGTGAAAATCTGTTAACTCTGCTGGAACGCCGTCTTGACAATGTTGTATATCGTATGGGCTTTGGTGCTACTCGTGCCGAATCGCGCCAGCTTGTTGCTCACAACTCTATTGTGGTCAACGGTCAAAAGGTCAATATTCCCTCTTTCAAAGTTCAGGAAGGTGATGTTGTTGGTCTGCGTGAGAAGTCTAAAAAGCAGTTACGCGTTCAAACCGCTCTGCAGCTCGCTGCACAACGTGGTGAAGTTGAATGGATGAATGTAGATAGCAGCAAGATGGAAGGCACGTTTACGCGCAATCCAGATCGCTCTGATCTGCCAGCCGAGATCAACGAAAACCTGATCGTCGAACTATACTCGAAGTAATTTTTGAGATCACACGGGTAAAAATATGCAAAATTCTGCGAATGAATTTCTGACGCCACGCAATATTGACGTCACGTCTTACAGCCCTACTCATGCCAAGGTTGTTTTGGAGCCGCTCGAGCGTGGATTCGGACACACCTTGGGTAATGCGCTACGTCGCATTTTGCTCTCTTCAATGTCTGGCTGTGCCATTGTTGAAGTTGAGATTGAAGGTGTAGAGCACGAGTACAGCGCGATTGAAGGTGTCCATGAAGATGTTATGGGTATCCTGCTGAACCTTAAGGGTGTGGCAGTCGTGATGGAAGGTCGTGATGAGACCACCGTATCGCTGAGCGTGAAAGGTCCCTGTGTTGTAACCGCCGGGGATATCGAAGTTGATAGCCACGTTGAAGTTATCAACCCAGATCACGTGATTGCTACTATCTCTGATAAGTGTACTTTGAATATTCAGCTGAGAATCGAGCGTGGACGTGGTTACCAGCCGTCTGATGCCAGAATCTCTGATGAAGATAATCGCACTATTGGTCGTCTGCAGTTGGACGCATCATTTAGCCCGATTCACAAGGTATCTTACAGTGTCGAAAATGCCCGTGTTGAGAACCGTACGGATCTCGACAAGCTGGTTCTTGAACTAGAGACCAACGGCACTATAGATCCAGAAGAGTCTATCCGTCGCGCCGCGACTATCTTGCAACAGCAGATGGCCGTATTCGTGAACTTGGAAGGCGAAACTGCTGCTGAGCCAGAAGAGAAAGAAGAAGAGATTGATCCAATCCTGTTGCGTCCGGTTGACGATCTTGAGCTGACTGTACGTTCAGCTAACTGTCTCAAAGCAGAGAGCATTTACTATATTGGTGATCTTATTCAGCGCACAGAAGTTGAGTTGCTGAAGACGCCAAACCTCGGCAAGAAATCGCTGACTGAAATTAAGGATGTCTTGGCTTCACGCGGTCTTTCTCTGGGCATGCGCCTTGAGAACTGGCCACCAGCCAGTCTGAAAAGTGAACGCGAGCTGGTTTAATCGATTTTAGAGATCGTTTAATAACAAGTTGGCATACATCATTGCTGAGAAAGCAACGAATTAAGGAATAAGAACATGCGTCATCGCTACAGTGGCCGCAAGCTAAACAAGACCGGCACTCACAAGAGAGCTATGTTCCGCAACATGACTGCTTCATTGGTTGAGCACGAGTTGATTAAGACCACTCTGCCCAAAGCTAAAGAGCTCCGTCGTTTTGCAGAGCCGTTCATCACTCTTGCTAAAGAAGACAGCGTCGCTAACCGTCGCCTAGCTTTTGATCGTCTGCGTAACAAAGCAACAGTCGGCAAGCTCTTCACCGATTTGGGTCCACGTTTCCTCGAGCGTCCAGGTGGATATGTTCGTATTCTAAAGTGCGGTAACCGTACTGGCGATAACGCACCTATGGCCTACGTTGAATTGGTAGACCGTGCAGCGAACGATATGGCTGATGTTACAGAGACTACTGGCGAATAAGCTTAATCTTCGCTCAAAAAAACCGGACCCTGAATAAGTGTCCGGTTTTTTTTCGTCCCCTTTTTTTTAGTTACCAGACCCGACCGAAGAATAGCGCGGGTGATTGCGGCAAGCTTAGGACTCTAGGACTACCAGATTTTAACCCGCTGGTTCTCAGGTAAGAATAAACCATCCCCCGGTTGCACATCATAGGTTCGATAAAAGTCAGGCATATTGGGGAATACCCCATTGATGCGATAGACATCAGGGGAGTGGGGATCAGTTCTAACAATAATCTCCAGTATCTGGTCGCGCCACTTAATTCGGCTGGACTGTGCGTTACCCAGGAAGAAGCGCTGTTCTCCTGTGAAGCCATCTATTACTGGGGAAGCCCTTCCCTCTAGTGACATGCGGTAAGCCTTCAGGGCGATACTCGTGCCGCCTAAATCCCCTATATTCTCACCCAGTGTCAGTTCG
This sequence comes from gamma proteobacterium HTCC2207, assembly GCA_000153445.1. Lineage (GTDB taxonomy): Bacteria > Pseudomonadota > Gammaproteobacteria > Pseudomonadales > Porticoccaceae > HTCC2207. The sequence continues at coordinate 14,235 of CH672400.1, forward strand.
CCATTAACAAACAATCCTGGGAGTGCTTCGAACTTACTGAATTGCTCCACTAGGCCATTGGTGCGTATTTCAAATCTTTCTCTATCTGCATCTGTCCACCAGCTTACTAGATTGCCATCGCCATCGTACTTGCTACCCTGATCGTCAAAACCATGCCCAATTTCGTGGCCGATAGTTGAACCAATAGTGCCATAGTTATAGGCATCCTCAGCCTCTGGTATAAAGTTCGGTGCTTGCAAATAGGCAGCCGGAAAGACTATCTCATTAAGGCCAGGGTTGTAGTAGGCGTTCACTTCTTGTGGCGCCATAAACCATTCGTCACGATCTATTGGAGCACCTAGTTTGGCCATATTTTGATCGTGGCCGAAGGTGCGTGCCCGTTTGATGTTTCCGGCTAATTCATCTGATTTTATTGTCAGCGCTGTATAGTCTTTCCAGGTATCTGGGTAACCAATCTTAGGGGTAAATTTAGACAGCTTGACCAGCGATTGTCGTTTGGTTGCATCACTCATCCAGTCTAAATTCTTGATCGATTCGGCATAGGCGGCAATCAAATTATCCACCATGGTCACCATACGCGCTTTTGACTCAGGGGCAAAATGCTTGGCCACATAGAGTTGTCCTAGGAGTTCGCCAATATTGCCATTGATAGAACTTATCGCCTTGCGCCATCTTGGCTGCTGCTCTTCCCGACCATAGAGAAACTTGGAGTAAAAATCGAAGTGTGCATCGACAAATTGTTGAGGCAGATAATTAGCGTAACTAGAGAGGACTTTGGCGCGTAGATAATCTTTCCACGCCGCCAGTTCAACTTCTCTAAATAGACCGTTCAGTGCGGATAGATAGCTGGGCTGGCCAATAATCACATAATCCGGAAGCGGTACGCCGATTCCCACCATATAGCGCTCTATATCAAATGCCGATAGCAGGTCTTTAAACTCAACCCCCGATAGTTTGTTGTAGCGTTTGTCTGCATCTCGGTTATCGACTTTGTCCCACTGATGACCGGCGAGGCGGCTTTCTAGGGCCACAATACGCTGAGCGGCAACACCCGGCTGGTCTTGCTTAGCAAGTGTGAGTAGCTCTGCTAGATACTGCTGATAGCGAGCGAGTATGTCTTGGCCGCGGTCTGACTTGTCACTGTAATAGTCTCTATCTGGAAGCCCAAGACCTGACTCAACAAAGTGCAGTATATAGCTAGTGGCTTGTTTATCGTCCTGCCCGACATAGAGGTTAAATGGCCCGTCGATACCTGCAGGATTTATCTTACCGAGAAATTCGGCGACCTGATTGTGGCTGTTTATTTTATCTATCGCATCTAGGTAGTCACCGATGGGTGCCAGACCCAGGGTTTCAACTAACTCTAGGTTAAGAAAGGCATTGTAATAGTCCCCGATCTTGCGCTTGGCTGCATCGTCTCCCGGATTGCTTGCAGCTTCTTCGACTATAGCCCGAGACTGCCCAAGACTTTCCTTGCGCAATGTCATATAGCTGCCCCACCCCACTTCATCGGCGGGTATCTCAGTGCTCTCTAGCCAACCGCCATTGGCGTATCTATAGAAGTCATCCTGTGGTCTTACCGAAGTGTCCATGCCAACTTTATCTATACCTGAGGTCAAGGCTGCTGGCTCAACTGATGTCTGCTTTTCGGCGCAGGCGGCAAGCAGGACAAGGCTGAACAAAGAGAGGGATAATTTAGATAAGGATAAGCTTCGCATTTACTACCTCATTGGTTAAATAGGGCTCGTTAAAGGGAATTTCTGGCTTAGGGTCTCTGCTCAGTATAGCCGCCGGTGCTGAGGTTCATTAGGCGCATTGCTCCGCCCCACACATAGCCGGTATCTAGAGGGAAAAGATTCTCGCCAAGATACTTTCCCTCAAGCGCGGCCCAGTGGCCAAAGATAATTTTATCGTCCACAGTTTGTCTGGCTGGATGGCTAAACCAGGGCGAAAATTTTGCCGGAAGATCTTCGCCCTTTTGCTGTGGCGCAGTTTTCGCCTGCAATTCCAGCTGACCCGAAGCCGTGCAGTAACGCATCCGAGTCAGGTAGTTAGTAATCAGTCGCCAGCGTCCTTGGCCGCTGAGTTCGCCAGACCAGCTGTTGGGTTGATCGCCATACATGCCTTGAAAATAGCTCAACGCTTGGTCAGATTTCAGCACCTGCTCAACCTCCGCGGCCAAGGTTCGCGCAGTGCTCATAGTCCAGTTGGGCGGTATGCCTGCATGCACTATGGTGTATTGATCGATACTGAGAAGAAGGGGTTGTTGCTGCAGCCAGTTGATCAGTTCATCGCGATCACTGGCGCTGAGAATGTCATCTAAGGTGTCTTTTGGGGTTGGCTTGCGAATGCCATGGGCAATCGCCAACAAGTGCAGGTCATGATTGCCAAGTACGGTTTTAAAGGCACTGCCGAGACCCATGCAAAAGCGCAGTGTTTCCAGGGACTGGGGGCCACGATTAATTAAATCGCCCGTGGCAATTAGACGATCTGTGGTGGGCTCAAATTGCACTCTATCCAGCAGCTTGTGCAGCGGATCCAGGCAGCCTTGAAGATCGCCAACCACATAGTCAGTCATTTAGTTCACGGCGTGGGGCGTTGAAAGTAAGAAGGGCTCTATGGTGGCGTCAAACTCGCAGCCCTCATCATCGCGCATCTTATAGCAGCCCTGCATAGTGCCGATGGGTGTGTCGAGCATCACACCGCTGCTGTACTTGTAGGACTGTCCCGGGGCGATCAAAGGTTGCTCGCCGACAACACCGGCACCGCGAACTTCCTGCTTAGCTTCATTGGCATCGGTGATTATCCAGTGGCGTCCTAGTAGTTGCGCTGGGATGTCGCTCTGATTGTGTATGGTGATGTGGTAGGCGAAGGCAAACTGAGCCTGATCAGGCTTTGACTGTTGCAACAGATATTCGGTTTTGACTTTTACGGTGATAGCTTCGACGCTCATTTTTTACTTAATATCCTTTGGTTAATATAGTTCGACAGGGCGACAAAATCGGCCACTGACAAATCTTCAGCACGGCGCGATAAATCCACAACCGCCTCCACGCCAACCAGATGCTCGGCGTAAGCTCGAATGCCGTTTCTAAGGGTTTTACGTCGCTGCTGAAAAGCCAGACTAACGATCTGGCTCAGTAGCTCTTCATTCTCAGCCAGGCAAGGTTTGGTGCTGTGGGGCTTGAGTCGCACAATCGCCGACTGAACCTTGGGCGCTGGACGAAAAGCCGATGGTGGCACAGGTATTAGTGGCATTACTCGGCAGTGATACTGCACCATAATCGAGAGGCGACCATAGGTCTTACTGCCCGGTGCTGCACTGAGACGATCAACTACTTCGCGCTGCAGCATAAAGTGCATATCTTTAATCAGCGTACGATTTTTTAATAGGTGGAACAGTATGGGTGTTGAAATATTGTAGGGCAGATTGCCTACAAGGCGCAGCTGCCGGCCATCGTGAAACTGAGCGAAGTCGGTTTTGAGGGCGTCGCCACTATAAATACTAAAGTCTGGGTAGTCGGCAAATTTTTCAGTCAGAAAACCCACCAGATCGCGATCTAACTCAACCACTTTCATCGTTGGGCAGCGCTGGATTAAGTGCTCGGTAATAGCTGCTGTGCCGGGGCCGATCTCAATTAAATTATCATCAGCGCTGGGGCCAATGGCGGCAACAATCTGCCCAATAATATGCTGATCGACGAGAAAGTTCTGGCCGAAACGTTTTCTAGCCTGGTGTTGAATTGTCATTATTTAACCGCGTAGGGTTTGATGGGTCGCCATATCGACGGCGACTTGAATAGCTGTGTGCAGACTGCCCTGGTCGGCATTACCACTGCCGGCAAGGTCCAGTGCCGTGCCGTGATCCACCGAGGTGCGAATAATCGGCAGACCCAGTGTGATGTTGGCCGCGCGACCAAATCCTTGATATTTCAATACAGGTAAGCCCTGATCGTGATACATAGCCAACACCGCATCGGCATTATCCAGATACTTCGGGGTAAAGAGTGTATCCGCGGGCAGTGGCCCAGTTAGATTGACACCCTGCTGGCGAAACTGTTGCAGTACTGGCTCAATCACATCTATTTCTTCATATCCCAAATGACCGTTCTCACCAGCATGGGGATTTAGACCGCAGACTAGAATCGACGGGTCGGCGATGCCAAATTTGGTCTTAAGATCGGCGATTAAAATGTCGATCACCTGACGCAATGAAGATTGAGTAATGCTATCGGCGACCTCTCGCAGAGGTAAGTGGGTCGTCGCTAGGGCAACTCGAAGTTCGGTGGTTGCCAGCATCATTACAACCAGAGGAGTAGAGGTCTTGTCTGCAAGATATTCAGTGTGGCCGGAAAAGGCGAAGCCGGCATCGTTGATAATCGACTTCTGCACTGGGCCGGTAACCATCGCCTGACAGTAGTCTGTGGCGCAGGCCTCTATAGCGGCATCTAGGCAGGCTAGTACATAGGGGGCGTTGGCTTTGTTTAGCTGACCGGGAATCGATGACTGTGCCAGGGCGATGGGAACAATTGATAGTTCACCCGGAGCCAGGGGCATTGCTGTCGTACCTGGCTCGCGCAGCTTCAGAGTTAATCCAAGCTGTGCTGCCCGCTGCTGCATTAACTGTGGATCAGCGTAGGCAATCAGTTCATGGTCACAGCCTTTCTGCACCAGACTGATCAAAATATCAGCGCCAATGCCGGAGGGTTCTCCTGGCGTCAGCGCCAATCTCAGAGTCATGACTCTTTGGACTCTTTTATTTCAACAAAGGCTTCGTCACGAATCTCTTGCAGCCAGACCTGAAGCTCTTCTTCGTACTTGCGTTGGCGCAGCAGATTTTGTGCACGATTGCGGGTAATGTTTTCGCTAAAGTCTTGATTGCGACGCTCGGTGACCTGAAGTATGTGCCAGCCGAACTGTGATAGGAACGGCGCACTGACTTCATTTAATTCTATGCTGCCCATAGTCTGCTCAAACTCGGGAACAAACATGCCTGGAGTTGACCAGCCCAGTTCGCCACCATTGAGTGCAGAGCCTGGATCTTCAGAAAATTCCTTTGTTAAGAGGGCGAAATCTTCACCGGCTTTAATACGTTCGCGGAGTTCAGTGAGTTGGCTAACAACCGTTGCCTCATCGCGGATCTGGTTAGGTTTGATCAGGATATGACGGGCAAAGTGTTGCTCAATAAGTTGCTCACCGCCGCCTTTGCGCTCATAGAGTTTAATTAGGTGATAGCCGGCATCGCTGCGGATCGGCTCGGACACCTGATCTATTTCTAGCTTTTCTACTGCCTCAATAAATACCCCTGGCAGCTGCGCCATTTTGCGCCAGCCGAGATCACCGCCCTGAAGAGCAGTCTGATCCGCGGAGTTGGCAATCGCCAATTGGCGGAAATCGGTGCCACTGTTAGCTTGGTCGAGTATGCCCTGGGCGCGCTGAAGAATAGCATTGACCTCATCAGTGTTTTTACCGCTGGGAACGGGCAGTAATATATGGCCAACATTGACGTCTGGAGAGGTCATAAAGCGACCTTCCTCAGAGTTGAGAAAGTTATCCAGCTCTTGATTGCTGATACGAATGCGACGCATCACCTGGCCCTGTTGTACACGCATCAGAATCATTTCGTTGCGAATTTCTTCGCGCACATTTGACAGAGTTGATCCCGTGGCATGGATCTGCTCGGCGTACTGCTCCATGGTTAGCTGATTGCTTTTGGCGATCCGAGCCATTGCATCGTTCAGTTCCGCATCAGTGATACGAATGCCGGCGCTGTAGCCCATATTCAATTGCAGGCGTTCGGAGATCAGGCGCTCTAGGACTTGCTGAACAATAATTTCTTGCGGCGGAGGCTGAGTGCCAGACTGCTGGATCTGAGCGTAGATAGTCGCCAGTCGACGCTGCACTTCACTCTCCAGAACTACGTCTTCATCGACTATAGCAACCACCTTGTCGAGAATTTCAATCTGGGCGCTGGCAGTGACTGAAAAAGCACCCAGTAAGACTGCGAGCAGGGCTGTATTACAAGTTTTCTTGAGATCCATAACCGTAGATACCATTTTTTAGCATTGAATCAACCCGACCATTTGCACCGGCCAGACCTTTAAACTGTATTTGGAAAAAGAGGCCATTAGTGAGCTTCAAATCTTCTTCCGGTAGTAGTATTTCATCTTTTCTATCTAGGGAACGCCGCGCAACCAGGCTCGCCCGCCAGCAGCAACTGTTGTATTCAAACCCAGCAAAGACGTCGAGCATGCGACTATTGGTAAAGTCATGATTCCAACGACCCACCAGATTGAAGTTACCTCTCAGGGGCATAAAGCCGGATATATCTGCCTGCTTGATATTCTGGTCTAAGGACGTCCCGTCAAATACTCTCGGCGCTCGGCGAGTTGAGTTGTAGCTCAGATTCAATAAGCGATTCTGGCGGTCATTGTAGCGCAATGCAATGCTACTTTTAGCCATATCATTATCGTGGGTGTCGTAAATAATATCACTGCTAAAACGCCAGCTCTTGTTAAGCCGCCCAGCCAGTTTGACGGCCAGAGGAGATTGTCTGCGCACCAGCTCCCCGAGCTCGTCTTCAGAGGGGTTGGATGACAGGGTCACCCTGCGATCAATATAGTTAATTGCCTGGGCGATGCTGGCGCTAAAGCGCTCTTGACCAGATTTACTGTCGATATAGCGGGTGGTGAGAGCAATGGTTAAACGCTCCTCATCAGAGATCCGGTCACCACCATTAAAGCGGTCATCGCGAAACAGCAGATCATAGGAGGGGGTAAATTCACGAGTGTCAAAATCAGGAAGTCCCGATTGGTCCCTAAATTTTGATTTCACATAGTAGAGTCGCGGCTCTAAGGTTTGGGTATAGCCATCGAAAAAGCTCGCAGGACGCTCAAGGAGCAGGCTGGCGTCCAGCGAGGACACTGGAACAGTCACGGCTGAAACATTGTTGTTTTGCTGAATACCCTGCTGGTTGTCAAGATTATAGGCTAGATGTTTAAGGCGATACTGTGGTCGGAAGTAGCCCCAGCTCCAGCGCTTGTCCCAACTGATGCCATAATCAAGGCGATGTCTGTCACCGGTAACAAAATCGGGGTCATCATGATCAAAACGTGCAGTTTGGTTATTTAAGTCGACGACTAAATTATTATCAAAACGATAGTAACCATTGGCGATGACCTTAGGTAGCACGGAGTATTGCTCTTCCAGTCCATCAATAATAATTTGATGATCCTGGGCTTCGATTCGATAATCCCAATTGTCGGTTTTATAGCTCACACCGGCGATTCGGCGCAGATTAATCCGACTTTTCGACTCCTGACCTAGGCTGCCGAAGTCATTGAAGTAGTCGTTGTCGGACACATTATTCAGGTCAAGGAAGGTGGACCACGCTTTTCCTATGCCGCCGAGATGAGTCAGTCCCGTTAAGTAGCGGTCTTCGCCAAGGTGTTCAGGCCGGCCAGTGTCTGGGTCTATATTCTCTTCGTCGCTCCCGCCTTTGTCACTGCCCAAAAATGCGCCAGTCATTGTGGTCTCGGAATGGCGAGATAAGTGGCGAAGTTCAACCTCAAGACCTATGCCGCGCTCCTGAATCAGTCTTGGAGTAATGGTCGCATCGTAATCTGGCGCCAGATTCCAATAAATAGGCTGGGAGTAATCAAGGCCGTTATCGCTACTGGAGTTAATGGTTGGGAATAATAATCCCGAACTGCGTTGATCATTAATCGGAAATGTAATCCACGGAAAGTAGAATACAGGGATATCTTTGACCCGCAGTTGGGCATTTTTCACCGTGGCAAATCCGGATTCTTGATCAATGGCAATCTCATTTGTCGCCATCTGCCAGGTTGAGTCACCGGGCTCGCAGGTTGAATAGGTCGCATCATTAATCTTGATAACGCCATCCTTGGTCCGCGTCAGGGTCTTCGCGCTGCCACGCACTGCTGCTTCATGCAGAACATAAGTGGCATTGTCGATTTTGACCTCTTTGCTGTCGATATCAATTTCTGCATTGCTACCCAGCAGCAACATGCCGGGTTCGCGAAACTGTACATTACCCTGCAGTTCAACATTGCGGTTGGTTTGGTCAATACGTGCGCTGTTACTTCGAATTTGGCGATAGCCCTGAGATATTTGTACATCGCCATCTAGGAGCGCGACATTGTTCTCCAGCGCCTCGGTAGAGTTAGCGTTAACTTGCAGTGATGCTTCCTCGGGGTTGAGATCGGCATCGGGATAGTCTCGCGCTGGCTCGACATAGCCGCCACAACAGTTACCCTCAACTTTTAGTCGCTGCTCATCGGTCATCTGCTCTTCTTCCAGCCAGTCCAGATTGCGCACGGCGGCAACTCTGGGTTCATCTGACGCTGCTAGGCTGTTTTGATTAGCTCGCGCTGGGCGGTTTCGATTAGAGGTGACTATCTGCTCTTCGTTACACAGCCATTGATTGTTCGGCCCGGCGGCACAATTCCAGGTGACATGGATTTCATCAGCGGCGACAGAAGGTGACAATACGATGCATAGGCAGGGTAACACTAGCGTAGTGAACAGGCAGTGGCGACGTCGCCCTGCAAAGGCAAAATACAGGCTCTGCACCATAGAGGGTATAAGACTTAAAATAGGGCTCAAAGGCGCGCCTGACAACTGGTTGCTAATGTTCTGGCATTTTACCTGATATCTTGCCAGAGTAGAGGCCTGAATTAGCCTAAATGCACGAGAATACTATTTTTCAGCTAGTGCTTATGGCTGCGAAGCAAACGCCAAAAAAAACAGCATTGAGGAATCGAACACCATCGACCCGTTAATCACTCAACGCCGCCAAGCTTTTATTGATTGGATAGAGGCCTGTTTACCCGCATCACATCAGGTAGATCTGCCGTTGCTGCCGCAGCCGCTCGCCGGCGATGCTGGATTTAGGCGTTATTTTAGACTGCCCGGCCAGCCTTCACTGATTGCTGTGGATTCCCCACCCGAAAAAGAGAACAACCTCGCCTATATAGGAGTGGCAATGGCCTTTCAGCGCCACAGGGTGGTCACGCCGAAAATCTTCGCGGTAGACTTTGCCAATGGCTTTTTACTGCTTGAGGACTTTGGTCACCAGCTGCTGCATCCGGAACTCTTGGCTGGCACTCTGGCTGAGGATGATTCTCCGGCGCGTCTATCGGCGGCCAATTATTATCAGCAAGCTGAATCGGTACTGTTGGATATCCAGGCGGTGCAGCCCAGGTCCAGTGTATTTTCTGACTACGACAGACAGCGCCTACAGCTCGAGATGGATCTGTTTGCCGACTGGTTCCTCGGCCAGCTTGTCGGTATTGAACTTGACCCTCAAGAGCGCGGCATACTGGGTCAGTTATTTGACCGCTTAATTGAGAATGCAGTGCAGCAGCCCCAGGTGGTTGTGCACCGGGATTATCATTCGCGCAACTTGATGCTTTTGGAGGATGGCTCGCTCGGCGTAATTGATTTCCAGGACGCCGTGATCGGACCGATCACCTATGACCTGGTGTCGTTACTTAAAGACTGCTATCTGCGACTGCCTAGAGAGCAGGTGGTTCGCCGTGCACTGGATTACAAAAAACGCCTTGAGGCGGATCTGTCGATGGCGGCTGTTAGCGACGATCAATTTCTATACTGGTTTGATTTGATCGGCTTGCAGCGTCACATTAAAGTGTTGGGTATCTTTGCGCGGCTGTCACTGCGGGACGGCAAGCAGGCCTATCTGCAGGATTTACCGCTGGTGATTCGCTATGCTCTCGAGGCCGCTCAGGGATTTGATGAAGGTCGCGTATTCTACGCTTGGTTTATCGAACGCATCGAACCATTATTGCCGAGCCAAGACTGGTATAGCGGCTGGCGCACTGCTGGAGATAACCATCAATGAAAGCCATGATACTGGCCGCCGGCCGGGGTGAAAGGCTGCGCCCGCTCACCGACAGCACGCCAAAACCAATGCTACAGGTGGCGGGTAAGCCATTACTTGAACATCATCTGGTGAGTCTTGCCGAGGCAGGGGTCACCGAAATAGTGATTAATACCAGCTGGCTTGCAGAACAGATTGAAGCGTATTTTAGTGATTGTGAGGCTCGCCTCGGCGTAACCATTAGCTGGTCACGTGAAGTCACGGCCCTAGAAACTGGGGGTGGCATTGTCAACGCGTTGGCCCTGCTGGGTGACGAACCTTTTATATTGATTAATGGCGATGTGTGGAGTGATTACCCACTCCTCGAACTGCGAGACAACAAGCTCTCCGATGACCTAGATGCCTGGCTGTTGTTGGTAGGCAACCCGATCCATAATCCCGCTGGAGATTTCGCGCTGCAAGATGGCCGAGTCAACTATGCTGAGGAGCATTCAGCAACCTTTAGCGGTATTAGCCTGATGCGGCCGGCGCTGTTTGCCGAACACCTTGAGCGCGATGGCGCATTTCCGCTGCGCGATGTATTGCGCCCGGCTATTGTTGCCGGCAGAGTCGGTGGCGAGCTTTACACTGGTAGCTGGTGTGATGTCGGCACTCTTGAGCGCTACCAGCAATTGCAGGCGTCATTGAACCAAGCAAATAAAATCCAAGGAAAAGCACATTAAATGATCACCGTTGCCAAGTATCAAATTCTCTTTTGGCTGTGCTTGATCGGCACTGTATTTTTGTCGCTGATGCCGGTGGTCGGCGGCGCACAGCTGTTCGAACTGCAAGACAAGATCGGTCATAGCAGTATCTATGCCGCACTGTTTTTTCTCTGCGCCAGTGCCTATGGGCGCCGTTACCCGCTCGCCCTGCTCGCGTTTATTCTCGCGGCCTTTGGTTTGAGTATGGAGATCGCGCAGTCTATGACCAGTTATCGACAGGGTGATCACTGGGATATGCTGGCTAACCTAAGTGGCATTTTGGCGGTTTGGGCAGTGATGGCTTGGAAGCGCAGACAGCATGATTGAAGTCTATCGCGGTAGCGACTATTTCGAAGCCCAGTTGCTTAAAGGACTTATGGAACAGGATGGGTTACAGGTATTTTTGCATGGCGCTGCATTGCAGGGTGGATTGGGAGAGGTGCCCGCTCTGGGGCATCTGTCGATTACCGTCAATGACGCCGATGCGGATTTGGCTGGGGAGATTATCCTCGCCTATGAACGTGGCGATTATTCTTTAGAGGATGAGTAGTGACACCTAAACTTCGACGACTTTCACTGTGGTTAGCCCCGCTGATTGCGGTGGCAGTCACTCTGTTGATGATGAGAGTCGGCTGGGCTCGGGAGGGCGCACTGACCGGTGGTTTGACCGTCCTCTGTGCGCTGTGGTGGATTTTTGAGCCGATTCCTATTCCTGCCACCGCTATGATTCCCCTGGGCGTTTTTCCACTGTTGGGTATTCTTGATGGCAAGCAAGTGGCTCAGGCCTACGGTGATCCGCTGATTATTCTGCTGATGGGTGGCGCGATGCTTTCAAAAGCGATGGAAAAAAGCGGCGCTCACCGACGTCTTGCCCTATATATGGTCAATCTATTTGGTGGCGACAGTCAGCGTCGGCTGGTGATGGGCTTTATGGTCGCCTCAGCGGCATTAAGCATGTGGGTGTCCAATACTGCCACCACTTTGATGTTATTGCCGGTGGCCTACGCGGTATTACAGAGCGTCGATAGTAGCGGTGGGACTAGTCAGGATTCAAAAAAACTCGCCGTACCTCTGTTCTTGGGTATTGCCTATGCTGCCAGTATTGGTGGGTTGGGAACGCCAATCGGTTCGCCGCCGAATATTGTTTTTCTCAAAATCTATGGCGAAGCAACAGGTTCGGTTCCCAGTTTTACGCAGTGGATGCTCTGGGGTTTACCGGTGGTTATGGTGCTGCTACCTCTGGCTGCGCTGTGGATTACCCGTCATCTGGATGCTACCGCGCCACTTAGAATTCCACAGGCTGGTGCCTGGCGCAGTGAAGAGGCAAGGGTGCTGGTGATATTTTTCCTCACGGCCCTGGCTTGGATTACTCTGCGCGAGCCCTTTGGCGGCTGGAGCCAATGGTTAAACGTACCCAGTGCTAACTATGCCGCGGTGGCTTTAACGTCGGTGATACTGATGTTTATTCTACCTAATGGTCAAGGCGGAAAATTACTCGACTGGGAATCGGCGTCGACTATTCACTGGGGCGTGCTGTTGCTGTTTGCCGGCGGTATCGCCATAGCCAAGGCCTTTGCTGTGACCGGTATTAGTGGCGCTATTGGCGAATCTCTATCAGGCGTTACGCGATTATCCATTATTGTTTTAATTGCAGTGGTTGCTCTGACAGTTACCTTTCTCACCGAAATCACCAGCAATACCGCGACTACAACCTTGTTGATGCCAATTCTTGCCGCCGCTTCGCTGGGGGCTGGATTTGAACCAGCGCTATTAATGTTACCTGCAGCGCTGTCCGCCAGCTGTGCCTTTATGCTGCCGGTGGCCACCGCACCCAATGCCATTGTCTTTGGCACTGGGAAGATCACTGTCGAACAGATGGTTCGCGAGGGCTTCGCTCTCAATTTGATTGGCGTTGCGGTGATTACCGCTGTGGTTTACTTCTGGCTGGGCTAGTGTCTAGCCAAGGATTGGCTCGTCGGCAAGGCGTTTAATTCTGCAGCAGAACTTTAATATTGCTCGGCTGCAATGTTTGGCTGCCGGCGAAGGAGAGTACCAAAGTGGTAAGCTCGTCCCACACATCGCCATCACGCATGCCTTTTATCCCGCGGTCGATAGCGCCAGCCTGACGCAACAGCATGCGCAGGTGAGCTGGGCGCAAACGTTGCAGAGCGCTCTTAAATAACGGCAAGCGCTTTTCCCAAACTCCCGAGTTTTTAAGTGCCCAGTCGCTGTGTTCACCACCGGCCACTAGATCACTGGCTTTCACTAAAATACGCAACTCTCGGGTGATCGCCCAGAGTAGCGGAATGGCGTCGGTGCCTTCATTTTGTAAACCGCGCAGTGATCGCGCTGCGGACTGACCGTCGCCGATAAGGATCTTGTCGACAAACTCGAATAGATTGTACCTGGCGCTATCGGCCACCACCGATGACATAGTGCTGCCGTCGACTGTGCCGTCTGTGGCCAGTAGTTTGAGTTTCTCAATCTCTTGAACAGCCGCCAGTAGATTGCCTTCAACTCGGTCAGCAAGGATTTGCACTGCTTCCTGATTGGCACTGATATTAGCACTGCGCAGGCGCTGTTGAATCCAGCGTGGCATCTGCTTGGCATCCACTGGCCAGACCTGAATGTGCCCGCCAGCGGCCTCAAGGGTTTTCATCCATTTGCTATTTTGCGCGCTGCGCTCAAGCTTGGGCAAAATAACCAGTACCAAATTGTCTGGGTTGGGATTGGCGCATAGCTCGCTGAGCGCCGCCGCTCCCTTATCACCGGGCTTGCCATTGGGGATTCGAATTTCTAGAATTTTTTTGTCAGAGAAGAGCGATAATGCATTGGATTCGTTGAGTATTTGGTTCCAGTCGAAATTGCCTTCGGCATGAAAAATATCGCGTTCGGAAAATCCCTGAGCACGCGCACCAGTTCGAATACTGTCGGCGGCTTCCTGCGTTAAAAGTGGGTCGCCACCGCTGATAATATAGATTGGCAGCAGCTGCTTTTTGACTTGGTCTTGAAGTTGCTCTGCGCGAATTTTCATCGCTTACTGCTCGACTGGCTTAGGCATCTCAGCTGAATCGTCTAGCTGAATTGCCTCAGTTACGTCGCCCTGTGCCGGCAGGACTTTCAATCGATTAAGTATCTGGCGGACGATTTCCTGACGCATTTCTCGCTTAATTAATCGCTCTTCGTTCTCCGATGACAACAGGTCGCGCTCTTCAATTTCATAGTTGCGCTCAACTGAAGCGGTGAACAGATTCGTCAAAGGTGTACCTGAGGCATTGGCGATTAAAAAGTCGACGTCTTCATTGAGCTGGTATTCGGCCACTCGAGCGCTGGCATTTAAGGTACCGATAAATCGGTTTTGGCGGAAATCGACAATGACCACTGAGTAGTCGGCCGCCGCCGCAGAGGAGATCACTTCTACGCCATAGACATCCAGTGCTCGAGTCAGCTCACTGACAAAATCGCGATCAGCCAGTTGGGTGGCAATATGCAAACTGCCGATACTCTGGGGCACTACCTGTGCATCGCGCAGTTGCCAGCCGCAACCGCAGAGCAGGGTAATCATTGTCGCTAACAGAATATTTCGCATTCTCGTTACTCGCTCTTTAGTCGCTCGTTAGTCGCGCTTTAGTCAGCTTTTAGCTGCTCTATTCGAAGCCGTTTAATTAGCGACTATATTAACCAGTCTTCCTGGAACAACAATCACTTTTCGAATTGTCACACCATCGGTAAAACGCTGAACATTGCTGTCCGCTAGCGCCAGTTCTTCAATACTTTCCTTTGACGCATCCGCGGCCACCTGAATCTTGCCACGGACTTTGCCATTTACCTGAATCACAAGTTCAATCGAGCTGCGCACCAGCGCAGATTCGTCGAGTTTAGGCCAGGCGGCATCGGCTACTGCTTCAGAGTTACCCAGTGCTGACCAAAGGCTGTGGCAAATATGTGGCGCTATGGGCGCCAGCAATAATACTGCACTGTTCAGAGCCTCCTGACGCACAGCGACACTTTGAGCGTCATTGTCGCTGTGTTTAGCTACTTCGTTTAATAGCTCCATCACCGCGGCAATTGCGGTGTTAAAGGTGTTGCGGCGTCCGTAGTCATCATTCACCTTGTTGATGGTTTCGTGTGTCTTGCGGCGCAGATCTTTGTGACTCTCATTGAGCGATTCTGGATGTATCTGAGCTGGTTTACCGCCAGCTGCAGCCTGATCTAAATGACTGTGTACCATTGTCCAGAGCTTACGTAAAAAGCGGTGAGCACCGGAAACACCGTCGTCGCTCCACTCCAGAGTCTGCTCTGGGGGCGCTGCGAACATAGTAAACAGTCGCACTGTGTCGGCGCCGTGCTTGTCGATCGCAGTCTGTGGATCAACACCATTATTTTTCGATTTTGACATCTTAGTAATGCCGCCGCTGAGAACGTCTTCCCCAGTCGCCGTCTCGATCGCCTTGAGACTTTTGCCTTTGGCATCGCGTTCAACAGTGACTTCGCTGGGATATAGCCACTGCTTGCGTCCGCCATTGTCTTTGTAAAAAGACTCAGCCAAAACCATGCCCTGACAGAGCAGGCTCTTGAATGGCTCGTTGCTGTTAACCAAGCCTTCATCGCGCAACAGTTTGTGATAAAAACGCGCATAGAGCAGATGCAAAATCGCGTGTTCTATACCGCCAACATATTGATCCACTGGCAACCAGTAATCGGCGCGCTCTGGGTCAAGCATGGCGCTGTCTAGATCGGAGCACGTAAAACGCGCGTAGTACCAAGAGGATTCCATAAAGGTGTCAAAGGTATCGGTCTCGCGCTCTACGGCTTGGCCATTGAGCGTATCTTTTTTCCACTCCAAGTCCGCTTTGATCGGGGACTGAATACCATCCATCTCCACCTCGGTGGGCAGCAGCATGGGCAGCCTGTCGAGGGGTACGGGAATCTCGCCGCCATCGGCCAGATTAAACATTGGGATGGGCGCCCCCCAATAACGCTGACGACTGACACCCCAGTCACGCAGACGATAGTTAGTGGTCACTGAGCCATGATCGCACGCTTCAAGAGCTGCGGCGATAGCATCAAAGGCGGCATTAAAGTCGAGGCCATCATAGGCATCGGAATTAACCAAGGTGCCCTTGTCGGTAAAAGCTTCACTGTCTATATCGCAGGACTCGTCACCCGTGGGGGCAATCACTTGCTTGATGGCTAGCTGATATTTTTTGGCAAATTCGTAATCGCGTTGGTCGTGAGCTGGCACTGCCATTACTGCGCCAGAGCCATATTCCATCAGTACATAGTTACCCACCCAAACTGGAACCGTCTCGCCAGTCAGGGGATGAATAGCGGTGATACCAGTATCCATACCGCGCTTTTCCATGGTCGCCATTTCGGCTTCCGAGCTCTGTTGAGTTTTACATTCGCCGATAAAGGCTGCCAGTTTCGGGTTGGATTCGGCAACGGTTAGTGCAATCGGATGCTGCGTTGCCAGGGTAAGATAGGTCACGCCCATCAGCGTATCTGGACGCGTAGTGTAGACATCAAAGCTAGGGTAATCGCCAACCGCGGAAGACAGGTCAAAGGTCATGGTCACGCCACGACTCTTGCCAATCCAATTGCGCTGCATAGTCTTTACTTGCTCGGGCCAGTGCTCCAGTTCATCGAGATCATTGAGCAGCTGTTCAGCGTAATCGGTAATACGGATAAACCACTGGGGAATTTCTTTGCGCTCTACTGGGCTGTCACAGCGCCAGCAGCAACCGTCGATAACTTGCTCATTGGCCAGCACTGTTGCGTCGTGGGGACACCAGTTTACTGCGCTGGTTTTTTTATAGACCATGCCTTTTTCATAGAGCTTGGTGAAAAACCACTGTTCCCACTTGTAGTAATCAGGATCACAGGTGGCCAGTTCTCGCGACCAGTCGATGCCAAAGCCCAGAGACTTCAGCTGCGCTTTCATATAGGCAATGTTTTCGTGAGTCCACTTTGCCGGAGCAGTCTTATTCTGAATTGCCGCATTCTCCGCTGGCAGACCAAAAGCATCCCAACCCATAGGATGCAGCACATTTTTACCCTGCATTCGCTGATAGCGAGCGATCACATCGGTAATTGTGTAGTTGCGCACATGTCCCATATGCAGCTTACCGCTGGGATAGGGGAACATGGCAAGGCAGTAAAACTTCTCGCGATCAGGATCTTCGGTGACTTCAAAGGTCTTATTTTCGGTCCAGTATTGCTGCGCGTCACGCTCTAATTCAGCGGGGAGATAGGGATGTTCCATGGTCATGAAGAGTCACTGCTTATTGAATTGAAAAGAGGCGCGAATTATAAGGTAACCGGGCCCTAGATAGATAGGTTTGGGTCGCCTCAGCGACAGGTAGTATTGGGGAGGCTGGACGATGTGACGCTGTGGTCTACGATTAATCAGAGTGTTCAGCGGTAACTGTGGTCGATAAATCAATGAGGCTTAACCTATGTATAGAGAGATTATCAAATTTTGGTTCGAAGAAGTTAGCCAAACCCAGTGGTGGAAAAAGGACGTCCAGTTCGATCAGTTAATAGCCAGCCGTTTTTCGGAGGTTCATGGGCAAGCATCTCGCGGTGAGCTTTATCATTGGCGCGATACGGCAGCAGGGCGCTTAGCTGAGATTATTGTGCTGGATCAGTTTTCGCGAAATATCTATCGCAATTTACCGTTGTCATTTGCAGCGGATTCACTGGCTCTCGTGCTGGCCCAAGAAGCGATTCGTTTTGCAGCGGATAAGGAGGTTTCAGAAGATCAGCGGAGCTTTTTCTATATGCCATTTATGCACAGTGAATCGGCGATAATTCATCAACAGGCAGTTCTACTGTATAAGGCTTTTGGAGACGAAGGAAATTTGAAGTTCGAATTGCGGCACAAAGCGATCATCGATCGATTTGGCCGCTATCCTCATAGAAATGAAATTTTGGGGCGTGATTCAACAGCGGATGAAATTGAGTTTCTATCCCATCCCGGATCAAGCTTCTAACCGTTTAGGCCAGATCAAATGCTTATAGCGCCTAGCTCGCAATTCTTTCCGGCACACCCAGCTCTCTCAACTTTGCAGCCATATCCTCAGCCGAGGAGGCTGGGCGAATATTTTTGTCGATAAATAGAATCGTGCCATCTGTCCCTATGTAAAATGTATGGCGCTTGGGCAGCCCGTAGACCGCGAGCACATCATAGGCTTTGGCGGTTTTTTTGCTCGGGTCACTCAGCAGAGGGAAATCCGCTTTGTACGCTTCGGCAAATTCAATATTCTTTTCAATTGGGTCAACGCTGGCCATAAAGTAGGCAACTTCTAAATTCTTCAGCAGGTGGCCATTGTCTGCCAGGGATTTACATTCGATGGTACAGCCGCCGGTAAAGGCTTTCGGGTACCAAGCGATAACGACAGTTTCTTTACCCTCAAATTGGCTGGCGCTGTAAGTCTTACCGTCTGTTGCTTCGAGTAAAAAGTCTGGAGCCTGATCGCCGACTTCCAATGCCCCAGCGGCGCTTGCCGCTAGGCTAAATGTGATTGCAGTTAAAAATGTTTTAACGTTCATATTTGTTTCCCCAATCTCTCTTTTAAATGCCGTCTTATTATTAATACACTGCAGATTAGCAGCGCCATGATCACGACCGGCCATGAGCCAGTCCGTGCAAAAAAAGTCTTTCCAGCTCTTGGCAGCACATTGCCCCTGAGTTCGCCGGTACTAAATTGGTCCAGTTGCTGTTCAATGCTGCCGCGGTGGTCGACTATCGCGGTAACCCCATTGTTTGTGCCGCGCAGCATGGGTTTGGCGACTTCAATGGCGCGCATGCGAGCCATTTGCATATGTTGCTGCGGCGCAAAGGAATCACCGAACCAAGCATCGTTACTCACTGTTAACAGCATTGTTGCCTCGCGGCTAATGCGGGCCACCAAATTAGGGTAGACAATCTCGTAACAGATTGCCGTAGCCAGGGGCTCGCCGGCTATGGTTAGCAACGACTGATCCGACGCGCCGAGAGAAAACGATGACATCGGCAGGTTAAAAAAGCGGATCAGACCGCGCAACACAGCTTCAAAAGGCACATATTCACCGAAGGGCACTAAGCGGGTTTTATCATACTGCCCAGATGCTGCGCCTAGGGCTAACACCGAGTTGTAGTACTTACCGCTCTGCCAGTCTTTGGTAGGTATACCGGTTAAGAGAGCGGTTTGGTTCACTTTTGCGCGGTTGTCGATACCAACAAGAAATTCACTGACAGACTGGGGAATTGCTGGAACAGCAGCTTCTGGCCAGACAATTAGGTCGGCACCCCAGTAGGGCTCAGACTGTTGTTGCAGTTGGGTAAAAATATTCTGGCGTTCGCTAGGTGACCACTTTTTGTTTTGATCAGTGTTGGGTTGAATCAATACCACTGAGAGATTTTTGCCGGTTTCCTGAGTCCACGAGACGGTCTGAAGTAAGCGCCCGCTTACAGTAACGGTTATTATTATAAGGAGTGAGAGCTTTAATGTGGCAGGGATAGGCTGTCTTTCTCCCGACGCTTTCCCCTTCAAAAGTGATTGACCTAATTGCGCAAGAGTCGCTGCCGCCAACGCAGTAATAAAGCTTAACCACATTACCCCACCAATCGGTGCCCAGCCGTTAAGCCAGGTGTCAGTGTGAATATAGCCGGCATAGAGCCAAGGGAATCCGGTAAACATCCAGCTGCGAAACCATTCGCTGAGCACCCAGACTGCCGGCAGCCCAAGCAGCCATGAGGTTGAATGCTGAGGAATCAGTGCACTGAGCGCAAAGGGCAGAGCAAAAAGTAAGGCCAGGAACAAACAGAAAAGCGCAGTTGTCAGCAGAGCCAGTGGCGCGGGAATAAAGCCGTGTTCATGGATGCTGATATAGACCCAGCTAACACCCGCAAAGAACATGGCGAAGCCAAATACGCCGGCTTTGACTAGAGCCTGTTTGACGGTTTGATGCTGTAATTTATAAAACAGTACGGCGATGCAGGGAATCGCAATGGGCCAGAAATTAAACGGCGCTAGGGCCATTGGCAGCATAGCTCCGGAGGCAAATAGTAGGAGAAATGTTTGCCCGCGGGCTGAACGCATCATGGCGTTATTTTAGTGACTTCCAGCTGGGTGATTTTGCGGTTATCACCATCTGTGACCTTGAAGGTAAAGCCATCAAAGTCGATGCTTTCATTGATCTCTGGCAACCGTCCAAAGGCGTGCAGAACTAGGCCGCCCACCGTATCAAACTCATCGTCTGCCAAGCCTACGTCAAAGAACTCGTTAAACTCGCTAACTTCAGCAATGGCCTCAACATTAAAGCTGCCACTTGTGGTGGCTTTAATCGGTGCTTCTTCATGCTCGTCGGTTTCATCTTCGATTTCGCCGACAATCTCTTCAAGGATATCCTCAATAGTTAGCAGACCGGAGACGCCGCCGTATTCGTCCACAACAATGGCCATGTGATAGCGCTGTTCGCGAAACTCTTGCAGCAGCACATTGAGGCGCTTGCTCTCTGGAATAATGGTGGCGGGGCGCAGCAGGGCTTTTAGATCAAATGATTCATTGCCCGACAGCAGCAGTGGCAGCATTTCTTTTGCCAGGAGTATGCCCTTGATATCGTCTGAGGATTCTCCGACCACGGGGAAGCGCGAGTGCTGGGAACTGATAACGACTTTGAGAACTTGCTCGAGGCTGAAGTCGTCGTCGATGATCACCATTTGCGAGCGAGGGATCATAATTTCACGGGCCTGCTGATCTGAGACTTTTAGCGCCCCCTCCATAATCTGCAGCACGCTGGCATCAATAATTGATTCATTTTCCGCACTGCGCAAGATATCGGCAACATCTTCACTGCTGCGTGGCGTTTGCGAAAAGACGTCAGAAATCCTTTTAAAAATGGATTTTTCGGCAGCGCTAGTGGTTGTTTCATCGTTCATTGTTTAATTGCTCGTGACTTTAGTCAGGTCGTCGGAGGACTCGTCGAGAATCCGGTAGGGGGCTGGGAAGTCTAGTTTCAGCATAATCTCTGTTTCTAAACCTTCCATCTGCTCGGCATCTTGATCTTCAATATGATCGTAACCGAGCAAGTGCAAAACGCCGTGGATCACTATATGTGCCCAATGTGCGTCGACAGTTTTTTGTTGATCGGAGGCTTCCCGGATTACCACCGGGGCGCAGATCACCAGATCGCCGAGAATCGGCAAGGGTTCGGGTGTGACTGCATCAAAGGGAAAGCTGAGAACGTTGGTGGCACCGCTTTTACCGCGGTAGCGCTGATTGAAATCGGCGCTCTCTTGCTCATCGACAATCCGAATACTCAGCTCGCATTCATCCCGCTCGTCACGTATCGCAGCGCCTAACCAGCGCTTGATACTGTCTTCGTCGGGAGAGTCTTCAGAGGCGCAGGCCTTCTGAATGTCGATCGTTAAATTCATTTGTCGGTTATTTATTCAGTTTTCTCGTGGGCATCATAGGCATCTACGATGCTTTGGACAATAGGGTGACGGACGACATCCCGCGATATGAAGTGAGTGAAGCTTACTTCCTCGACAGTTTCGAGCACTTCGCAGGCATGAATCAAGCCGGATTGCACGCCGCGTGGCAGGTCAATCTGTGACATATCGCCAGTAATCACCGCCGTCGAGCCGAAGCCAATGCGAGTGAGAAACATCTTCATTTGCTCGCGAGTGGTATTTTGCGCTTCATCGAGCAGGATATAGGCGCCATTTAGGGTGCGGCCACGCATATAGGCTAGCGGGGCAATCTCAATGACGTTGCGCTCCTGCAGTTTTGCCACGGTTTCAAAACCGAGCATTTCATGCAATGCGTCATACAGAGGGCGTAGGTAGGGGTCGACTTTTTGTGCCAGATCTCCGGGTAAAAATCCCAGTCGCTCGCCGGCTTCCACTGCGGGCCGAACCAGCAGGATGCGTTCAACTTCATCTCGAAGTAGTGCTTCCACTGCGCAGGCAACTGCTAGATAGGTCTTTCCTGTGCCGGCAGGCCCAATACCAAAATTGACATCGTGAGTCTGAATCGCACGCACATAGCGCTGCTGATTGAGGCCGCGAGGTTTGATATTGCCTTTTTTGGTGCGAATCACGCTGAAGTTTTCAGCGCTGTCTATTGGCTCGGGTCTGTTAGCTGGGGGTGTTTGCATTAACGACGCCTCTTTACGAGATGGTTTGCCGGTGGTGTTGGCTTGTTGGTTGGAGGGCTGGTTAGAGCGCTGTTTTGAGGGCTGTTTTGAGAGCCGGGTAGGTTTCGGCTCTGGCTGGCTCTGACGTAAGTTAAGGTGCACTTCTTCGGGAGACAACTCAGTGCAATGTGCTGTTTGTTGGTAGAGATTATAAATAACCGCTGTGGCTTGACTGGCTGCAGTAGCATCGCCGTAGGCGGCAAAAAAATTGTCTCGCGAGCGAATATCAACATCAAGGCGTTTTTCGATTAAGCGGATGTGTTCATCAAATTGGCCACAGAGTGCAGCGAGACGGCGAGCATCATTGGGCTCAAGAGTGAGCGTCGAGGCAGATGGTTGGTTATCCGATCTTTTCAATGAGTGCTTTTGTACCTTAGTCAAGTGAGCGTACTGCTAGCATAGCGCGATCTGTGAAGCAGGGTAAACCCTTTGTCTTGCTCAAATAGTATAAGAACTTGGCCCCTTAACGTGATTGCTTATATGCAGGCTGGCTAGGCTAATTCGCCACGCAGTGAGTTGGTTAGTGCCTCGGTGACAATACTGTCGACAAAGGTGCCTATCAGCGCGTGGTTATCGCTGCGGAAGTTCACCACACGATTATTCTCAGTACGCCCCTGGAGCTGCCCTGGATCTTTCTTCGAAATGCCGGTGACCAGCAATTTTTCGCGCTTACCAACCATGCGACGACTAATCTCGGCAGCGTTCTGGCTGATGCGATCCTGAAGGATTTTCAAACGCTGCTTTTTCACTGCTTCCGACGTGTTGTCGGGCAGATCTGCTGCCGGTGTTCCGGGTCTGGCGCTGTAGATAAAACTAAACGAGGTATCAAAGCCAATATCGCTAATTAGCTTCATGGTTGCGGAAAAATCCTCTTCACTTTCATTGGGAAAGCCAATAATAAAGTCCGATGAGATGCTGATGTCGGGGCGCACTTCGCGCAGGCGGCGAATTTTTGATTTGTATTCGATCGCTGTGTGGCCTCGCTTCATGGCCATCAATATTTTGTCGGAGCCGCTCTGCACCGGAAGGTGCAAATGACTGACTAGCTCGGGTACGCGAGCATAGGTTTCGATTAGGCGATCGGAAAACTCTACTGGGTGAGAGGTCGTATAGCGAATTCTATCTATACCGGCAATATCGGCTACATAGGGCAGCAGTTCGGCGAAGTCGCAAATGGATCCATCAGGCATCTCGCCGAGATAAGCATTGACGTTCTGGCCCAGCAGATTGACCTCGCGAACACCCTGTTGGGCCAGTGCGGCGATTTCGGCGAGCACATCGGCCATGGGGCGGCTGACCTCTTCACCGCGCGTGTAAGGTACTACGCAAAAAGAACAGTATTTCGAACAGCCTTCCATAATCGAGACAAAGGCGGATACGCCATCGGCTTCCGGTGTTGGCAGGCGATCGAACTTTTCAATTTCCGGAAAGCTAATATCAACGACTACTGTGCCATCGGCTTGATTGGTCTCCATCATCTCGGGTAGGCGGTGCAGGGTTTGCGGGCCAAATACCAAGTCGACAAAGGGAGCGCGCTTGGCAATGGCCGCGCCCTCCTGGCTGGCAACACAGCCGCCCACGCCAATAATTAAGTCCGGATTAGCCTCTTTTAAATGTTTCCAACGACCGAGCTGGTGAAATACTTTTTCCTGAGCCTTCTCACGAATCGAACAGGTGTTGAGCAAGATTACATCGGCATCTTCCGCACTGTCTGTGGCAATCATCTGGTGACTGTCGCCGAGCAAGTCGCGCATGCGCGCAGAGTCATACTCATTCATTTGACAGCCATGAGTGACGATATGGAGCTTTTTAGTCGGCTTAGTCGGTTTAGTCGCAGTTTCGGTCATCGAATTGGTTAATCTTTGATCAATTAAAGAGGTCGAGCATTATAGCCCTGCAAACCCAATTCGCAACATAAAGCCACTATTTCGGGTCGCCATTTAATGGCGTTATATAAAAACATCCTGTGCTATTATTGTCGCCCTCTAAATGCACCAAATTGGCAGACTATTCATGTCCAGTGAACCCATCTATCGAATTACCTTTTTTAACCAGGAACAGGTCTACGAGATCTACGCGCGGCATGTCTTTCAGAGTGATCTCTGGGGCTTTTTAGAGGTGGAAGAATTTATATTTGGTGAGCGCTCACAGATGATTGTTGATCCCGCCGAAGAGAAGCTTAAAAATGAGTTCTCAGGGATTAAGCGCAGCTTTATTCCGATGCAGTCCATTGTGCGGATAGATGAAGTGGAAAAAGAGGGAGCCGGCAAAATCACCGAGGCTAATGCCAGCGCATCCGGCGGCAATGTGCGGCCCTTTCCGTTCCCGTCGATGGCTTCAAGCAAGCCGTCAAAAGACTAACGAGCAAGTGCAGCAAGTAGTTTTACTAGGCTTCGCCTAAGGCATTGTTAAGCCAGCTTAGCCGTGTATCGCTGGGGTCCACTATGATAGAGTTTGCGGTTTAAAGAACCGCTCGCGCACCGTAATTACTGAAAGCGATTGCGAAACGTAAAAACAGAGGTACCAATGACAGACGAAGTGCTCGACTTACTGCCCTATGAGTTTGCGCGGGTCAACCGTGTCCTTCTGCGTGCCGTCGAAAGCGATTTATTGTTGGCACCAGATGCGCCAGATTGGGCGATCAGTGAAGTTGTTCGTATGAGCAGCGGCAGTTTGAGTCATAGCAGTCTTGCTGTGCATGCTGTTGGTGACCAAGAGTTTGATGCTCAGTTGAGCCAGCTATACAGCGGCCAGCAGGGTTCTTCTGAAGCGGTCATGGCGGATATGAAAGACTTCGTCGATATGGAGTCTGCAGCAGCAGAACTCGAAGACGCCGGAGATCTTTTAGATGCAGAGAATGATGCGCCAATTGTGCGCTTGCTCAATGCCGTGATCGCCGAATCTTTAAAAGAAAATGCCTCCGATATTCATATTGAACCCTACGAGAAAGAAGCGCTGGTGAGGTTTCGTCTCGATGGCGTCTTGCGCACCGTGCTAACACCCTCTATTCAAATTGCACCGCTGCTTATCTCGCGGATTAAAGTGATGTCAAAGCTGGATATCGCCGAGCGTCGTCTGCCTCAAGATGGTCGTATGGGCGTGCGCCTCGGCGGCCGCAGTATTGATCTGCGTGTCTCCACTATGCCCTCCAGTCATGGCGAACGGGTAGTAATGCGACTGCTGGATAAAGATGCTGGCAAGTTGAAAACTGATGATCTGGGTATGCCTCAAGACACCAAGGCGGAACTGGTCGATCTGGTGTCGCGGCCTCACGGTATTATTCTGGTAACCGGCCCCACTGGTTCGGGTAAGACAACTACTCTTTATGCTGCCCTGCAGCAGATGGATCGTCAGCAGCGCAACATTATGACTGTCGAAGATCCTGTGGAATATGATCTTCCGGGCATTAGCCAGACGCAGATTAACCTGCGTGCAGGAATGACCTTTGCCCGCGGCCTGCGCGCTATTTTGCGTCAGGATCCCGATGTAATCTTAATTGGTGAGATTCGCGACGGCGAAACTGCCGAAATTGCTACTCAGGCCAGTTTGACTGGTCACCTAGTGCTCTCAACCCTTCACACAAATACTGCTGCGGGCGCCATCACGCGACTGCAGGACCTAGGTGTCGATAGCTTTTTACTCGCCTCTACTGTGCGCGGCATAGTCTCTCAGCGTCTGTTGCGAAAACTCTGTACTGACTGTCGCGTTTCTGAGCAGCCAAATGAATTTAATCGCAATTTATTGCAGCTGCAGCCCGGCGAGGAGATATTCCAGTCTTCTGGTTGCAGCGAGTGCAATAATACTGGCTTTAAAGGCCGTCAGGCACTCTTTGAACTGGTCTCGGTAGATGCCAATTTACAAACCTTGATCCATGAAAATGCCGGCGAATTAGAGCTTGAAAGTGCCATTCGCAAAACCGTGCCCAGTATCCGCGATGCAGGCTTCGAATTAGTGCGCCGTGGCGTCACCACTATCGAAGAAGTGCTTCGTGTCACCAGCGTTTAACTCAGGGCTCTAATCATGCCAGCTTTTGACTATGCAGCCTATGATCCCTCCGGTAAGCAGGTAAGCGGTGTTATCTCCGCTGACTCTGAGCGCCATGCCCGACGCCTGTTAAAAGAAAAGAAGCTGCTGCCATCAAAGCTCTCAGAAGTCAGTCAAACCAAGACTAAAAAGTCCGGGCCTCGCCGTGAAGCGCGAGTAAATAATTTTGATCTCTCCTTACTGCTGCAGCAACAGGCGATTTTGATCGAGTCGGGTCTGCCATTAGAAGATGCCCTGCGCATGACTATCGAGCAGGCGGAAACTGAAAAGCAACGGCGTATGCTGCAGAGCTGGCGCAGTGAAATTATCGAGGGCCGCAGTTTCTCCGACGCCCTTCGTCGCTCCCCCTACAAAATTCCCGATAGCATTGTCGCCGGTATCAGTGTGGGTGAAGAGAGTGGCCATCTGCACAAAGTATTGATGCGTATTGCCGAAGATCTTGAAAGCAGCGCTGAAAACCGCAAGACCATTAGTCGCGCCATGATTTATCCGGCGACACTGATCAGCACTTCAATAATTGTTGTCGCCATTATGATGGTGTGGGTCGTGCCCAAAATTACCGCTATTTTTATGAGCTCCAATCGTGAGCTGCCTCTGATTACAAGAATCATTGTCAATCTCAGTGAATTTACTCAGAGTTATGGCTTGATTGTGTTGATCCTATTGATCGGGCTTTATCTGGGCTTTGTCCAGGCCATGAAAGATCCTCAGCGCAATGAGAGATGGCACGGATTTATGCTGACCATGCCGGGTCTCGGGCGCTGGATTCGCATGGCCAATATTGCTGATTGGTCCCGCAGTCTTGGTGTTCTGTTAAGCAATGGCGTGCCGGCACTGGCGGCGCTGAAAATCTCCTCCTCGGTGGTGACCAATCTCCACTTGCGCAGCAAAATGGAAGGGGTTACTGAGTCTATGCGTCAGGGGTCTACTCTGCATAAGGCATTACTCGAAGTTGATGTGGGCAGCGGTTTCCTGGTGCATATGGTGGGCAGCGGTGAGGCCTCTAGTGAGTTGGATAAGATGCTATTGCGGGTCTCGGATTATTATTCTCTGCGGCTTAATAATGCGGTGGAAGTATTTTTGAAATTGATTAATCCGATTTTGATTGTTTTTATGGGGGTGATAATTCTCTCCGTCGTAGCAGCAGTGATGCTCCCAATAATGGATATGAACAATATGATCTAATTGTGGGGGATCTTTTTCCCCATGGCGGCGTTGAAAATGTACTCAATCGGTCACTTACAGCAAGTAAGCTCCCTTATTCCGTGCACTTTCGCCTTGCTACAGAACAAAAGCCCTGCTCGTAATCGTTCTAAATCGAATTGGGTCTATATAACTTTTTGTTGGTGATCTGCCGGCAGAGTAGAAAAAAATTTAAGGGGTTTGAAAATGGTATCTAGGAATAAGCAGGCAGGTTTTACGCTGATTGAGATGATGGTTGTCGTGGTGGTGATTGCGCTGTTGGGCGCGATGATTGGGCCAACGTTGTTCAAGAAGGTGCAGCAGGCAGAGCGCACGCGTATCGCTCAGGATATTCGGGTTGTTGAGGGGGCGCTGAAGTTTTATCGCTTAGATAACTATCGCTACCCGAAACAGAGTCAGGGTCTTGAGGCTTTGATGACCAATCCCGGCGGTGCGGATAATTGGAATGGTCCCTATCTTGAAAAAGAGCCATTGGATCCCTGGGGTGAAGCCTACCAGTACAGCAACCCTAGCCAGAACGGTAAAGATGTTGATATCTATACGCTGGGGGCCGATGGTCAACAGGGCGGCGAAGGCTCTGATGCGGATTGGGGCAACTGGAACATAAAATAATATGAGATCTTCCCCGGGTCGCCAAACTGGTTTTACGCTGATCGAGATTGCGGTGGTGGTGGTTATTCTCGCCACCATTTCGGGGATGAGTGTGTTTGCGATTAATCAGGCATTTGATCGACGCTACCAGAGCCAGGCAGAAAATTTGCTCACTTGGCTCAATCAGCTGTCTGAACAAGCTGCTCTAGAAGGAGTTGCCTATGGCATTGTCGGTGATGCCGAGGATTCTCAAGAGAGCAAAAATTTACAGCCAGTGGCCTATTTTCGTCAGCACTGGTTTGTCACCAGCTACCCCGAAGCGTTTGTCCTCGACAATCAGGCCAAAGCTGAATGGACGGTCTACAGCAGTGCCGAATACGATGAGATTGAAGATCCTCTGGCCGCTGAAGAAGATGCTTTGATACCTCTAGTGGCTATGCTGCCCGATGGCATTATGGAGCCAGCCGGCGAGCTGTTGTTGAGCTTTGCCTCAAATCCGTTGACCTACAGCTATAGCTGGGATGTTGAGACCTCGTCAATGGTTATGAAGAAGATATCAAAGCCATGAAAAATGCTCATTCGTCCCGTGGCGCTCGGGGTTTTACCCTAATTGAAGTGGCTGTTGCCCTGGCGATTCTCGGCTGGGTAATGGGCAGTGCGCTCTATTTGGTGCAGCAGTACGCCGATGAGCGTATCCGTCTGCGGGAGCAATTTTACTCATCCCAGGTATCCTGGAATCGTCTTTTAGAACGCTATCAGAATTCGGAAAAATGGCTGGTCAGTGGTCAGAGTTCCGGCCTTTCAACCAAAGGTGTGGCCAGTCAGGGCGATCAAGAATGGCGCTGGCAGGTGGAGATCAAAGAGGCGATGGGCAATGACCTCTACCGCTATGAGGCACAAGTGGGCGCCAAAGGTGCCGAGCGCGATAGCGCCAGACTATTTGTCTATCTGGTCGAGAAAAACTGATGCTTGTGGCGGCGCGTTCGCGCAGTCCTCAGTTCGGGAGAGCTCGTCAGACTGGCTTTACGCTGATCGAGGCGGTGGTTTCACTGATGCTGTTGGCGGTGATGTCGGTGATGTCCTATCAGGCCGTGGAGGTAATCCTAGGAGCTAATGATCGCAGTCGCGGCCAGCTTGAGGATGAATCGCAGCTGCATAGGGCTTGGCAAGTGATCAGTCGCGACATTATGCATCTGCGGCCACGGGCCTTTGCCGATGGCTTGGGGGCAGTTGAGCCTGCATATATAACCGATCCCAGCGAGTTTGGTCTGCGCTTTAGTCGTGGCGGCGGTCCGATGGTGCGTTCAAATCCGACCGGTATCAGCCGCATCGAATATCGTATCAACAGTGAAGATCAGCTCGAGCGACTGTCTTGGCCGATTACCGCATCAGCTCTCAATGTCGAGGGCAATCGCGTAATCCTGATCAATGGTGTCGAGGACGTGGAAGTTGAGCAATTCTCAAGGGGCAATATTTTTTCCCCTGACTGGCCGCCAACTAACGAAAGCCATCACGAGCTCAGCTTGCCAAGGATGATCCGATTTACCGTCATATTGCAGAACGGCTCTGAGACCACGCGGCTATTGCCGGGGCTTGCTTTCGATCCCAGTCCAACCTCTGGCTTGACGGGCTCAGGTTCCGGCTCGACGCCAAATGGAGATGCTGGTACCAATGAAAACTAAACGCCCACCAATGGTTGGCCTTGGCCATCGCCCTCAGCGGCAGAGCGGCGTGGCGCTGCTGGCAACGCTGATTTTGGTGTTGGCGCTGACGCTGATTCTTGGCAATATATTTTATCGTCACCAGATCGATGTCTCACAGGCAACCGGCTCACTTCATGGTGATCAGGCGGTGCTACTAGCGATCAGTGCCGAGAGTTGGGCTAGA
This sequence comes from gamma proteobacterium HTCC2207, assembly GCA_000153445.1. Classification (GTDB taxonomy): domain Bacteria; phylum Pseudomonadota; class Gammaproteobacteria; order Pseudomonadales; family Porticoccaceae; genus HTCC2207. The sequence continues at coordinate 43,752 of CH672400.1, forward strand.
GATTTACTTTCTTCGGATAATGATGACCTTGAAGTGGATCATTTCGGCGAGGATTGGGCTCAAGCGATTCCTTTGTTGCCCGTTGATGGTGGCACTATTGTCGGTTGTCTGGTGGATCTTGAATCGCGGATTAATATCAATAATTTTTCAACTTACACCGATTCCAGCTTGAATGCCGAGCGCCAAGCCAATGCCAATACCATGGGCTTGGTTAAGCTGTGGGAGGGTTTGCTCCAGAATATGGGTTTTATGGTCAATGAGAGTCGAGTGTCGGTGATTGTTGACTGGCTCGATAAGGGTGACGAGTTAATCAGCCCTGCCGGAGCAGAGCAGTCGGATTACAGTGGCTTTAACCCGCCGCGTTTCCCAGCCAATACAGATATAGCCGATACCGCTGAGCTAGCTGCCATGGCAGGCTATAGTCTGGCCGAAGTGCAACGCTTAATGCCCTTTATTAGTGCATTGCCCGGCCCCACAACAATCAATATCAATAGTGCACCTGAGCCAGTATTAATGGCTCTGAGTGGTGATCTGGGTATTGATTTTGTCGATATGGTTGTGGATAACAGGCCTTTTCTGACTCTGCAGGAATTTTACCAGGCTATAGATATTCGTTTGATGGTCGGTGAGCCGGCACTGGCGATACGCTGGCCGGCTAAGTTAATTGATGTTAAGTCTGATTTTTTCCAACTTAATCTCGAAGTCACATTGGGGCAGTCAAGACTCGAGGTAAAAAGTATAATGCACCGCGGCGCAAATGGCCGCCCAGCAGTGATTCGCAGGGAGATAACGGTTGTACCTGCAGGTGTCACAACTGTACCATCTAGGGCTAGTGACTCTGATGAGGAAAATGCAGATGATTTGAGTGGTTCCGGTAGGGATCGATTTCGAGACCAGGATGAATATGACCGTGAGTATTACCTGCGTCCGATCTGTGAAATCGCCGATAGTTATACCACTGGCGATTTAAATGGGTCTGCTGAGCAGTTTTAAAAAGTAGCTCTACTAGACAGCTCTACTAAAATAGCTCTACTAAAATAGCTCTACTAAAATAGCTCTACTAAATAGCTCCACTAAACAGCCCCACAAATTGGCAATTTAAAAAGTAATAACCAGGACTTTGTAACAATGACAGTATCTGTTGATCATCTTCACCACCTAGACCGGCATCAGCTCGGCAGTGGTGACGCAAACAGAGCGATGGCGCTATGGGTGCCATCCCAGCGTATTTGCCTGCACGTCATTGAAGCCCCTACTGCACCGCAGCGCAAATGGGCCGAGTTGATTCCCTGGATTCTCGAAGACCGTATTTTACAGCCAGTAGATGAAATGCACTTTGCTATCGGTGACAGTTTTATTCAAGAGGGCAAAAAGCAGCTAAGAGTCTCGGTTATCAGCAAACAGGATATGCGTGAATGGTTGCGCATTGCCGACAATGCCGGTGTTACCGCCACTGCTATGGTGCCGGATTATCTGGCACTGCCTTTTGAATCTGGGCGCATTAGCATGGCCTGGTGCGAGGGTCAGTTTTTGGTGCGCAGCGACACTGACAGCGGGTTTTCCGCGGCTCCAGATTTCGCCTGGTTATTAGTGCGTCGCCTATTAGAGCGGGCCGATATCGCACCGCGACTATCTATCTCTATACTAGATGCAGCGTTGATGCCCGAAGATCTCCGCGAGGCCGCTGACGTCAATGATGCTGAGATCGACTGGCAGTTTTCCGATATGCCCATGTCAGCCAACCTGTTGACCGATGAGTTTAAACCCCAGACCACCGAAGTATCCGCTTCATCATGGCTATCGACTGCAGCTCTGCTAGTGCTGGCGATAGTGCTTGGTTTTGGTTATCTGCAACTGTCCAATGTGCGCTTCGAAGAGCGTATTGCCGAGCTCGAGACTCAGGCTAGTGCCGGTTTCAGTAATTTATTTTTAGGTAAGCGTGCCAAGCCAGACGATATCCGTAGTAGCGGCGAGCTGCTAATGGCGGATATGTTTAAGCAGCGCGAGAGCTTGCAGGCTCCTGTTATGAAGGCCCTTATCGCTTCAGATCCTATAATGACTAACTGTAATTGTGAATTAGAGACTCTGGTTGCCAGTGACTCCGGTGTTAGCTTGGGACTCAAGAATGTTGCCAGTGGCAAGATCAAAGCCACTACTGTGCCTGGTTTTAAGGTTGATCAAAAAGTCGCTGACGGCGTCACAACACTGACACTGCGCAAGGTGGGTCAATAATGAAAGGGTTGACCTTTGTAAGAGGAATTAGCGCTTGGTTATCACAGCGACAGCCGCGTGAACGAATCATTGTGGTGGTTGGCGCTGGGATTGTCTTTGTAGTCGCCGTCTATTTGGCCCTGCTACCGAGCCTGGAACGATCCACTGAGCTGCAAGAGCGCCACCGGATTCTGCAAGCTGATCTGCACTGGTTAAGCGAGCAGAGCGACAGCGTCAGTCGACTGAGCAATAGCTGTGTCGATAAAACGATTAAACCGGGCGCCGCTAAAGATGTGATAAACCGATTGGTTCGACGCAATCAAATTAAGTTGGTTAAGATTGCCGAGCAGGCTCAGGGAAAGTATGCGCTTAGTCTAGAAAGCATCAATGCCAATCGCCTATTGCAGTTTGCTCATCAATTGGCCTGCCAGGGACTGAAAACAAATCTCCTCGATGTCAGCCGCTCCGATGCTACTGTGACTAATTATACGGCGCGCATGGAGGTTCAGCATGTCAATTAATAGCGCTAGCATAAAAGCCTATCTGCAACGTGCTATATCCGGTTCGCCGGTACAAAAATTGCTCTTATTGAGTACTGTTTTACTCACAGCACTGGTGCTCTCACTATTTATAACCATTGCGATATTGTTCGTTCGAGACGAGCCAGCTGCCAAGGCTGTTTCTCGAACATCAACTCCAGTAGTGGCGAGTTTGCGCTGGAACTGGTTTAGCGGCGTCGCGATCACTGCGCCGATTGTAGAAGTGGATTCTAGCAATCTCGCCGATGCGGATCTCAACGCCAAGCTTCTCGGCGTTATGCTTAGTGAGAACACTTCCTCAGCGACTATCTCCTATAATGGGCGGCCAGAACGGGTTTACCATATTGGTGATAAGCTCGGCTCATCGGTAGTGATTAAACAGATACAGGCGTTTCGTATTATCGTTGAGCAAAACGGCGCCAAGCGACAAATCCTGCTGAAGAAACCAGAAAATGTTATGCAAACTGAGGACGTTCCCGACACTTATAAAAACGCTCAGCCTGCAGATGAGGGTTTTGCCATGGCCAATATGTTTGGTGCGCTGCCGGTTAAAGTGGATAATTATGGCAGCGGCTTTAAACTCAACAAACTCTCCAGTGAAATGAAAATGTTAGCTGATATTGAAGACGGCGATGTGGTCGTGGATATTGGCGGCACAGGGGTTCAGGAACTGATGTCGGATCCCGCAGGCTGGATTAAGTATAGCAGCCAGACCAGCTTGCCTGTGACAGTGATACGCGATGGTGAGCAGGTAGTGATCTATGTGAATGCTGCGAGCTTGTCGGCTAAAATGTTACCCAAGTTCGGATTAAACTAATTAAGTATAAAATCGCGAAACATAAATAGTAAATAAAATGAGAAAAATAATGACCGGCCAGAAGCAGACTTTTGCCAAACGAATTATCCGCCTATTGGGGGCTCTGAGCATCGTGCTGAGCATGATTGCAGAGATTAGTGCGGGCGAAGTGGTACGAATTAATTTCCGCGATGCGGATATTCGCAGTGTCATAGAGAGCGTTGCAGAAATCACCGGCAAATCTTTTGTCCTCGACCCGCGTGTTAAAGGCAAGGTCACCATTATTGCTCCTGAGGCAATCGATTCAGATCTGCTATATGAGGCGGTGCTTTCAGCGATTCAGGTGCAGGGCTTTCAGGCAATTGAAGATGGTGCGGTGACACGTATAGTGCCGTTTACTCAGGCGTTTAATTTTGCCGGTGGCGCAGGCGACAATCGGCTGATTACCAAAGTGATTCAAATCGAACATGTTCAGGTTGCGACATTGGTTCCTGTGCTTAAACCCGTAATGAGTTCTGGTGCGCGGCTAAATGCCTTTACGCAGAGCAACTCTATGGTGGTCACCGACGTGCAATCCAATATTCTGCGTCTTGAATCCTTGATCGCCGACCTCGACGACCCAACTTTAAATGCCGTTGAAGTGATTCGCCTTAAAAATATTTCAGCTGGTGAAGCCGTGTATATTGCCGGCCAGTTAAAGCAGCTAAAAAATCAGGACCTGTCTTTGGTTGAAGATGGCATGAACAATCGTGTCATTATCAGCGGGACCGCTTCTGCTCGTCGCGCGTTTAAAGCGATGTTGAAAACGTTAGATCAGCCTTCGACGAAAAAGGGCAGCGTCGAGGTTATCTATCTGGATTATTCTCGCGCCGCAGAGATGAAGCCAATCGTTGAAGGCATGTTGCAGTCAGATGTGTTTCTCCAGCTTGCCGGCGAAGCTGTAGCAGATAAGAAAGCTAAAGCGGCCTATCAAATTCAGATCGATGAGCTGAATAATGCTTTGGTCGTCGCTGCGCCCACCGCAGTCATTCGCGAAATTAAAAATGTTGTTGCTCAGCTTGATCGTTCGCGACCCCAGGTTTTGATTGAGGCTGTTATTGCTGAGTTATCAGAAGATCAGGCTCAAGAGTTGAGTTCCCAGCTTGCGTACAGTAGTAAAAATCGCGGTGGCTATCTAACCAATTTCGATGGTCTTTTAGCTACTTTGACGGGGTTGGGTATCTCGGGCGTGGAGCCGACGGCTGCCGAGTTGGGCTTGCTGCCCAAAAAAGTCATGGCCGTGGCCGGAGATTTTGATTCTGAAACCGGCAAAGGCATTGGCCTATTAATCCAAGCGTTGAAAACCGATGGCAGCACCAAGATTCTCTCAACACCGTCGGTGGTCACTCTAGACAATGAAGAGGCGACCCTCTCTGTGGGTGAAGAAGTGCCCTTCCAGACAGGCAGCTTTACCAGCAGCAATAATGGTAGCAATAATCCTTTCACGACGATTAATCGTGAAGAGGTTGGCGTCAAGTTAAAGGTCAAGCCGCAGATAAGCAAAGGCGATTCGGTGCGTCTCGAGATAGAGCAGGAATCCTCTAAAGTTAAGAGCGGTGTGCCGGGGCTGCAAACCACCTCAAAAAGTACCATGCAAACCAATGTCTTAATACAGGATGGAGAGCTGCTAATACTCGGGGGCTTAATCGAAGACCAAACCGGTGGCAGTGCCACTAAAGTCCCGCTTCTGGGTGATATTCCGCTGCTTGGACGACTGTTTCGGTCAACCAGCAAGGCGGATTCCCAGTCGGTATTGATGATGTTTATTCGACCGACCATTATTCGCACCGCAGAAGACGCGCGCAAACTATCGGGCAGTAAATATAGCCACCTGATCAAGCGCGATATGGACAGTAAAGAGAGCGGATTGATTCAGCCAATGCTCGAAGAATTTATCAATCAAGGGCAGGACCAAAACTAAACTGAGGCGCTATGAGCATCTACCTGCAACATTTTGCCCTTGCCCGAGAGCCTTTCTCGATAGTTCCTGATCCTGGATTTCTCTATCCCAGTATCTATCACCGCCAAGCGGTCGCCCATTTAAAATATGGTCTCGACCGCGAAGGTGGATTTATCTTGCTCACCGGCGAAGTGGGTACAGGTAAAACTACCCTGACCCGCACCATGATTAAGCGCATTCCGCCCCATGTGCGCGTTGCCTATATTCTCAATAGTAAGCTCAATGTCGCAGATGTGCTGGCCAGTATTTGTGATGAGCTAGATGTAGAGTTACCTGACGCCTCTGCGCTGTCGCTGACTAAACAGTCTTTCACTAAACAGTGCATAGATGCGTTGAATCGCGATTTGCTTGCCAATCATGCGGATGGCAGAAAAACATTAATTGTTCTCGAAGAAGCCCAGAACCTTACACCGGAAGTGCTGGAAACACTGCGTCTGCTTAGTAATCTTGAAACCAGCACGCATAAACTTTTACACATATTATTGGTCGGTCAGCCCGAGCTTTTGGATATTCTCGCCCAGCAAGAGTTGCGCCAGTTAAATCAGCGAGTAGTTTCTAGATTCCATCTATCGCCCCTGGATAAGAATGATCTGTCCAACTATATCAATCACCGACTGCACCGTGCCGGCGCCAAAAGAGCAATCTTCGATAACGACTGTGCGGCGGTTTTATTTCGCCTTACTGGCGGTGTGCCACGGCTGATTAATTTGGTTTGTCACCAATCTCTGGTCGCGGCTTACTCTACTGGTGCCCAGACTGTTTCTGCAAAATTGGTCAAGCAAGCCGCCAGTGAAATTCTTAGCGAACCGAAAAAATCTGTGGGAAAAAAATTCTGGTTATTGGGCATTATTGTTGCACTGGCATTGAGCGCTGGACTGATATCTAAACTCGCTCCGCCAGAATTATTAAATAAAATGTTTCCGGCAGTGGCGCATCTAGATGCGCAGGAAAAAACGCTTCAGACTGTTATTGACCCGCCATTGACCACTGCGGATATTGCAGACTTGGACAACGCGCTAGAGCCATTATTCTCAGAGCCGGCTATCGAGATTCCAGTTGAGCAGCAAATTAGCTCACAACCAGTGGCGATAGCCCCGCAGAGTAATGCTAATCCCTTTGTTGGCCTCTTAGGCCTCTGGGGGACCGACGCTACAGATGTTTACAGTGAAGAAGAGCTAGCAGCAGTTGCTGGTCTGACTAACCTTCGTAGCGAAAAAATCAGCACAGCTAATATGGCCTCGCTCGAACAGATTAATCGTCCTGGGATTGTTTGGCTGTCAGAAGACACAGGGTATTTAAAATCCTATGTCCTGGAACAGCTGGGTGCTGAGCAAATCCGGCTGCAGGATCGTCGGGGTAGCGTAAATATCTCAGCGGAAGATTTTCAGCAGCGCTGGAATGGCAGTTACCTTTATTTGTGGCGTCCGCCACAGAGCTATGTCTCGCCACTGAGTGCGACGAGTATAGGGATTGAAAATATCAGCAACCCAGAGCTCGTTGATTGGCTTCAGGCACAGCTTGCTTCCTTAGATAACAGCAACGATATCATTATCAGCGGCGGCCGTTACACCGCCGCAATTGCGCAGCAGGTGCGGCTTTTTCAGCAGCAACAGGGTCTTGCGGCTGATGGAATTTTGGGGCGCGAGACATTGATGCGTTTGGCTCAGTTAAGCGGTGAGAATATTCCGCTGCTGAGGGAGGACGCTTAATGTCCTATATTCTCAATGCCTTAAAAAAAGCCGAGCACGATAGATCGCGCGAAGAGCCGGAAAATCTTGACGATTTTGTCAATTCTGGGTGGGATCCCTATGAAAAAACGGCAAAAAGTTCTACGAGATATTGGTTGCCAGTGGCCATTTTGGTGATTGCAGCGCTGCTGTTTTATGGGTTCTCAAACCTGAGGTCCCACATGGAAATACGTTCTATGCCTGCTGTCGTGAATATTGAAAAAGCCACTGTAGCTAGCTCAACTGCTGAGTCAGTACTCGAGGCTCCAACAGTTGCAGAAAAGCCGGAGATTCGTGATACACCTAAAGCTATTACTACGCCAATGGTAAGTACTTTATTGCCTGATGTGAGTATTACCGGCCATATATTTATTCGCAGTGGCTCGCGACTCAATCGAATTTTTGTCGGTGAAAGCACTTACCATGTGGGTGATATGTTAGATGGCAAGTGGCTGATTGAATCGATTAATAGCGACAGTCTAGAACTCCGTTCCGGCACTCAGACCACAGAGCTGCCGCTGCGATAACCGCAGAGCCTTGGGTTAGATACCTAGTCCGAAAAGACTTCGAGCCCAGACTCTTTACCGCGATCGAACCGCTTGGCGCGGCGATAGGGGAATACGTCGAGTACAAATCCATCGCGAATTTTTTCTTGCAGGCCCTGCCAAAAATCCACATCGTAGAGATCGCTGTGCATCTCTTCAAACATCCTTCGGGCTTTGGTATTGCCGGAAAAAAACAGTCTAAATTCTTCTGGGAAAATATCGTCTGGACCCACCGTATACCAAGTGCCAGCCTGCATCTCTTCTTCTTCGGTGCGCGGCTGAGGAATCTTGCGGAAGTTGCAGTCGGTCAGCGCGGCGATTTCATCGTAATCATAGAACACCACCCGAGCGTGGCGGGTCACACCAAAGTTTTTCAGTGGCATATCGCCTGGGAAAATATTGGCTGCCGCCAACTGTTTAATACAGTTGCCGTACTCTTCCATCGCGCTGCGCATCTGTTCGTCATTAGCAGTTTCTAAATAGATGTTCAGCGGCGTCATATAGCGTTCGGTGTAGAGATGTTTAATCACCAGCTTGTCACCGCGAATTTCAATGGTCGACGCCGCCACTTTTTGGAGTTCCTCTAAAAGCTCAGGTGAAAAACGGTCCAGAGGAAACACCAGATTATCGAAATCCTGAGTGTCAGCCATTCGGCCAATGCGGTCATGCCGTGAAACTAGACGGTATTTATCGCGCACTATCTGGTGGGTAACTTCTTTCGGTGGGGCAAATTTATCTTTAATAATTTTAAATACAATATTGTAGGAGGGCAGTGTAAACACCGTCATCACCATACCCTTAATGCCTGGCGCAATAACAAACTGATCATTAGAGCTATCTAAATGATGAACCAGCTGACGATAAAATTCAGTTTTTGCATGCTTGGGGAAGCCCAGAGAATTATAGATTTCATAATCCAATTTTTTCGGCATTAGCGTTTTTAGAAAGTGCGCATACTGATAGGGCAACGGCGCATCAACCATAAAATGATTGCGTGTAAAACTGAAGATAACACTCAGATCATCAGTGTTAAAGATCGCGGTATCCACATACAGCTGACCCTTCTCATTATTTAAGATCACAATTGCCATGGGGAAAGTCTGATCCCCATCGATAACACGGCCGACCATATAGGCGGCCTTGCTGCGATAGAAGGTGGATTCCAGCAGATCAAATTTGAGATCATCCGGCGAGCCAATCAGATTGGGTGTTACCTCGCTGCAGAAAACACTGAGGATACAATCCAGATCCAGCTCTATATCTTCACCGGGCAAAGAGAACTCTGACTCTTTGAGAATGCGGCGAAAAATATCGCGTCGATCGTCGCCTTCATAGCGCACAAAAATACTGTATTCAGCGGCTGGCGCTTCAATCATATGAGACGACAGCACATAGATAATATCGTCATTAATTTTGTCGTGATCGTGCAGGTCGGCAAACACCGAGTTAAAAAAGGTCTCGGCAATCTCGAAATTGGGAAAATTAAATACCAGTTGGGTATAGGCTTTTTTCGATTCGGCCCAGAGGTCCAGATCAGCAATATCCTTGTTGGTTACCATACCCAGATACATTACTGTCTGAGCTACTTTGGCTTTATACATTTCTAAGCGATCCACATTGGCTTGCTGTACACCGTGCCAATCCGCTTTCTCAAAGCGCGCTTTAGCACTGAGAGTAGAGTTTAAGTAGTCGGCAAAATAACTGCGAAAGCCATTGAGAATGGTTTTTGCCATGCGTCTTGCGGTGGAGTTATGGATCAGTGGAGTTTGCGCCATGCTTATGGGCCTCGGCAGATTAGCTCGGGATCAAGTTAGAAATCAGAAGTGTTTATTTTAAAAGCTGCTTTAAATTATCCAGCTCAGATAAGGCCTGTTCTTTGCTCGCTCGCTTCATCGATGTCTCGGGCAATGCCGCTGGGGGTTCCACAGTAAACACTTCACCGGCGATTACGCGCGCGCAAAACTGCTGATAGGTTTCTGCAAATTGCGGAAAGGCTTTGCTCTCGACAGTGTTGGCCAAAAAGTGCCAGCCACAGTCGCGGCCTGCTGCATAGACTGCTGGGTGAGACCATTTCTGTGCCGCCTTTGGACTCGGCATATTGCACGCTTCAAGATAGGCTTTTCGCGGCGAGGGCAGACCGTCGGGCATACCCACCGCGCGACAGGCATTGAGCATCTTGTGCAGAGTTGGCAGGTAGTCATTATCGGCGATTATCTTTTCTGCGGCCAACAAAATAATACGCGGAGCAAAATCTCCCAGGCTCGACAGCCACAACTTTTTCGCCAGACCAACAGATTCGTTTTTATCACCAAAGGCCGCGTAATACTGGTTGTGGTAATTGGCACGGAACAAGGCAAAGGTCTGATTGATTGCGTCAATCAGTTCCGGAGTCGCTGGGGTCGGTTTAGCTTGCCCAGCTGCGGTCGGTGAGGTCTTCGACGAAGCTGCGATCTCGGATGCGACCGTTTGGATTAGATCCTTGTTGTTTGCCATGTGCTGTATCCGTTGACGAAGGTTGAATATGTCGCGCCCACTGGCGCTTAACGAACTGAAGAAACTTAGTACTCCAAGAACTCTGGGGCATGCCATTCTCTTGCCAATAGAGAATAAATTCCGGCACCAACTGCTCGGCGAACTGGCGGTTGATATTGGCCATCTGCAGTACATCGTAGACCGATGCTCTGGGCTGCCACTGAGCTTCAATTTTGCGCGGCATACTGTCTTGTTCCATCATGCCAGAGAAAAACTGCCACTGGCGACGTATATGCTGGATAAACTTCGAGTCCCAGGTGCTGGATAGATCACCGCGATCGCGCCAGTAGAGAATAAACTCGGGGATCGAATCTTCAATAAAATTGCTATTTATACCCCCCTGACCAATCAATATTTGCAGGGCATCTCGTGAGGGTCGCCACTCATTGGTCAGTGCCACCTCCTGACGGCGGCGATGGGAGCTAGCTTCAGCCTGTTGCCACTGACGCCAGACCTCTTTAATAAATTTCGACTCCCAGCTATGACGTGGCACATTGCGCTCGCGCCAATAGGTGACAAACTGCGGAATTTGCTGCTGGGCAAAGAGCTGAGTCACGCCCAGCTGACTCAGCTGCCGCATCGCATCCTGACTTGGCTGCCAGCTATTGCCCATGGTCTTGGCCGAGGTCGGTATGCCATTGGAGGGCGTGGCTGTTGTTGCACTGTGGTTATAAGCGGGCTGCTGACGTTGATTGCTATGCTGTTGCGAATTTGGTTGAGAACTTGTTTGAGAGCTCGTTTGCGGGCTCTGACTGATACTAGTCGCCACGCCATCATTAAAGGCAAAGCGAAAGTCCCGCTGTGAGGAAAAAGGTGCGCCGCCAATCAGCAGCAGGCCCTTCTCATGGAGTCCCGCCGAAAGGCGCAGAATATCGTCCTCTCGCCAAAAGGGTGCCAGGCTCAGGAGTTTCTCTGATGCCACCGTAAACCATTCAAAACCTTGGTTTTGCTCCGGGGTGCCATGACTGCGGCACTCCTGCAAAAGTTGCAGCAACACGGTCTCTTCCAGCCCGATAGTGGCGGCCAGAGTAGGTGAAATAGTGATCGGTTTTTCGGGTATCAAAGACATCGCAATACTTTATCAGAAAGCCCACGGATGAACGAGGTTAAGATTTTTTTGTCACGGCTTTTTTAGCTCTAAACCGCCCAGCCCCCACTCACCGGAAATACCTGACCGACAAAACAATCCGCCGCATCCGAGCATAAATACGCTGCAAACAGTGCGTCCTCACGCAGTGACACCAATCGCCCAAGCGGCACGTCGCGTTTCAGCCGTTCCTGAAATTTCGGATTGGCCTTGGTTTCTTCGGGAAAATAGGTGGGGTTATCGACAAAGTTCTGGGCTATCGCATTAATCTGAATACCCTGAGGTGCCATCTCTACACCCATGGCTTTAACATAAGAGAGTTGGGCTCCCCGGGCGGCACTATAGGTCGACGCCCGTTTCATGCCGCGCAGTGCCGAGGCGCTGCCCATCACCAAAATCTTGCCCCCCTGACGCTCAATCATCTGTGGCAGAACCGCAGTGCAGAGTCTTGGCATGGGATCGACTACCGCACTAAAAGTGGCCGACCATTCGCTGTCATCGACTAGCTCGCCCTTGGTAAAGGGGGCGGGAATCGCCAGATTAATCACCAGTACATCTATATGCCCAGCCTGTTGAATAATCTTGGCAGGCAGAGCGGGGTCGGTAAGCAGGTTGTTGTCGGCGATCACTTCGGCACCCATCTCGGCAAATACCTCACAGAGGGTAGGGCCCATAAAGGTATCAGCCTGAGTCACTAGGATGCGCTTGCCGGCAAGTTGCGAATTGTTCATTGGCTGTCTCCGATACTGATTTTAGTTGGCTTGCTTGGCGACGCTTTGTAGCGCTTCGCCAGTTAAGCGATTAACCGTCCAACCTTCCAAAGGTAATGCACCCAAGGATTGGTAAAAATCGATGGCCGGTTGATTCCAGTCGAGTACCGACCATTCCAATCGGCCACAGCGTCGCGATACCGCGATCTTGGCCAGATGAGTTAGCAGTGCTTTGCCAAAGCCTTTGCCGCGCATGCTGGTTTCCACAAGTAAGTCTTCGAGATAGATGCCGGGTTGGGCGAGAAAGGTTGAGTAGTTGGTAAAGAACAGTGCCAAGCCGACCGGCTTGCCCTGATACTCGGCAATAATCACCTCGGCGCCGGGCTGGTCGCCAAACAGTGTAGCCGCTAGTTTTTCTTCGTTGGCCACCACTTCATGAGCGAGTTTTTCATACTCCGCTAGTAGGCAAATAAAGTGCAGGATGGTTGAGCAGTCGCTGACTGTCGCTGGACGTATTTTAAATTCAGGGCTGTTGGACGAGGGCTGCATATTGATCCACTATTTTTATTATTTTTGACCCTGCATCTTAGCCCCCGTAGGCAAGATTGAGAATAGCGTTATCACTGTACATAACCCCAGTAATACGCTTAAATAAGGGCCATCTTGAAGGAGAAGTTACGTGGCTACCAAAGTTAAATCCGCCTTTGTCTGCAATGACTGTGGCGCTGACTACACCAAATGGCAGGGGCAGTGCACCGAGTGCCATGCCTGGAATACCCTCTCGGAAATACGTTTAGGATCGCCGGCGCGCGGTGGCAAAACCTTGCGTTCTGGGTTTGCTGGTGCGGTAGACAGTGCGGTTAAAACGCTTGCGGATATAGCGCTGGATGAGGTTCCACGCATTAGCACCGGAACTGGCGAGCTGGACCTAGTGCTCGGCGGTGGCTTAGTGCCGGGTTCTTGCGTGTTACTAGGCGGCGAGCCGGGGGCGGGTAAGAGTACTGTGCTGTTACAGACCTTGTGCAAGCTGGCAGAAAATCATTCGGCACTCTATGTCACCGGTGAGGAATCGCCGCAGCAGATTGCTATGCGCGCTAATCGCCTGGGCCTGCCCACTAATAAGCTTGAGGTAATGGCCGAGACCTCGGTGGAAACGGTCTGTGCTATCGCGGAGCAAAAGCGTCCGAAAATTCTGGTGGTGGATTCGATTCAAGTGATGCATATGGAAGAGGTGGCCTCGGCACCGGGCAGTGTCTCTCAGGTTCGAGAAAGTGCCGCCATGCTGGTGCGCTTCGCCAAGCAGAGTGGCACGGTTCTGATTCTGGTGGGTCATGTAACCAAAGACGGTTCCTTGGCTGGCCCAAAAGTGCTTGAACATATGATTGACTGCTCGCTGATGCTCGAGGGTTCCAGCGACAATCATTTCCGCACCTTGCGCAGCCATAAAAACCGCTTTGGCGCAGTCAATGAGCTCGGGGTGTTTGCCATGACCGACAAGGGCCTACGCGAAGTGCCGAATCCTTCAGCGATCTTTTTACAGCGCGCTGAGGAAATTTCCTCGGGTAGCGTGGTGATGATTATCTGGGAGGGTACCAGGCCCTTGCTGGTTGAGTTGCAGGCGTTGGTAGATGACAGTCATCTGGGCAATCCGCGGCGTGTGACTGTGGGCCTAGATCAGAATCGCCTGTCTATGTTACTGGCGGTGTTACATAGACACGGTGGTATTTCAGTTGGCGATCAGGATGTTTTTGTCAATGTGGTGGGCGGGGTCAAAGTACTTGAAACCAGTGCTGATCTGGCACTGATTTTGGCAGTGATCTCAAGCTTCCGCGACAAGACGCTGCCCCAGGACTTAGTGGTCTTTGGTGAGGTCGGACTGGCCGGTGAAATTCGTCCGGTGGCCAATGGTCAGGAGCGTTTGCGCGAGGCGGCAAAGCATGGTTTTACCCGCGCTATTGTGCCGGCGGGCAATGTGCCAAAGCAGCCGATTAAAGGGATGCAGGTGATTGGTGTGCGCAAGGTGACTGAGGCGTTAGACGCAGCGTCTTGCTAGTGATTTTAGGCCGTGACCAATATAGAGATGGTTTCCGGTTCTTGCAGCAGCGGTTGAATCTGTCCCAGTGCGTCATTGCGCTCAGAGGAGTCTTTCCAAGCCTGCCAGTCGGTCAGAGATTCCATCTGAATCAGGGTGTAGCGAATGTCTGGGTCGTTAATATCTTTAAAGGCTTTGCTGGAAATAAACCCTTTGGCGGGCACGGCGGCCTGAATAATTTTTCGTGAAAACTCTTCGTAGGTGCTCTCCATTCCGGGAGCCAGGATTCGTTTAATCAGTACTGCAAGCATGGTTGGTGCACCTTCTAATGGCTTGAGTGCAGATTAACATGTTGTAGCAGTCAGGATAAATACCGGATCTAAAGGAAATCAATTTGACTTCAATTGTTGAAGCGACTAGATTGCAGGCTCTTGCTTATGCATTAGGTTCTCAAGTTCGGTTAGCTTTGATTTTGACTGGATAAGAGTGAAAAGGGAAGTTGGTGCGCTCCGCCAAGGTTTGGCTGATGGAGCTATCCCAACACTGCCCCCGCAACGGTAAATAAGAATGTTTAGTAGTGATGCCACTGTGTTTTTTTAAGCATGGGAAGGTTGCTAGACAGAACGGCTATCTTTTACGAGAATATCGCTGTTCACTTATGAGTCCGGAGACCGGCCTATCGCAACGCAGACAAACCGCGGGGTGCGGTCTTGTGCTGATTGACAGTCTCTGTCGGTTTTCTTGCACGCCCCCGTAAATTAACTTTTAGTCACTCGGGTGTGAGTGTAAGAGAATCTAAAAATGAAAAATATCCGCTCTATGGCGACAGTTGCTACTGTCTCGCTACTATCTGTTTTACCTTTTGCGGCCCAAGGACAAACTGCCCAACAAACCGAAATTGAAGAAGTGCTGGTCAGCGCTTCTCTGCTGCCTATTTCCGCCTCGCGCTCGGCTAATGCGATCACAGTGATCGATAGCAAGCAGCTTAAAAACCGCGCTGCGCTGAGTGTCAGTGACTTGCTGAGGGATGTGCCAGGACTGGCGGTGAGCCGCAGTGGTGTTCAGGGCTCGGCGACGCAAATTCGTGTTCGCGGGGCTGAAGCCAATCATCTTTTAGTGCTAATCGATGGCGTCGAAGCCAATGATCCTTCCCAGAGTGATGAGCTCAATTGGGGTACCTTGAGTGCCGCTGATATTGAGCGCATCGAAGTAATTCGCGGTCCACAGAGTTCACTGCGCGGCAGCGATGCTATGGCTGGTGTGGTGAATATTGTTACTCGCCGTGCTGACCGACCGCTGAGCGTCAACCTGTTTTCAGAGACCGGTAGCTTTGGAACTTACCATAGTGGTTTGAGTATTGGCAGCAAGCAGGGCGACTTTGATGGCCGCCTGAGTGTCAACCATATTGAAACCGAGGGTGAGAACATATCTCGCACTGGCAGTGAAAAAGACGGTTACCGAAATACCAACATAAACCTCAATGCTGGCTGGACAGTTAGCGACGAGCTGCGACTTTCTGTCGCTGCACGTCAGTCCGATGGTATGAATGAGTTTGATGCCGACGGGGATTTCGATGGATTGGTTGACGATCAGGAAAAGGTCTCTGAATTCCGCAATAGCACTATGCGTATTCAGGGCGACTATGTCTCTGCCGATGGCCGCTTCCAGCACAAGTTGGTGATCGCCCAATCAAACAATGATAACGAAGCCTTCGATACTGGCGTATTGGGCACTTACACTTCATCAACCAAATATCAATATCAGTATGTTGGTTCAGCTTTCTGGGATGAATCCTCACAGCGCTTGTCTGTATTGGCGGAACATGAAGAGGAAGATTTCCAGCAGCGTGGGGCAATTGATGACTATGGGATCTATGGTATCTATGACCCCAATCAGGATCGCGAACGCAACACTGACAGTATTGCGATCGAATACCGCAACGATATTTCCGATGCCCTGAGCCTTGCTGCCAGTGCACGCTATGACGATAACTCGGAGTTTGATAGTGCCAATACCGTTAGAGTTGAAGCTGTTTATCAGCTCAACGACGGCACCCGTCTGCGCAGCGCCTATGGTACCGCCATTAAGAATCCGACGTTCACAGAGCGCTTCGGTTTCTACACTAACTTTATTGGCAACCCCAGCCTAGAACCTGAAGAATCTACTAGCTGGGAGCTAGGTATTGATCAGATGCTGTTTGATAACAGCCTGACATTATCCGCAACACTATTTGACACTGAACTTAAAAATGAAATTAATGGCTCCGCTGTCGATCCGGTTACATTTGGCTATACCGCAGTTAATAAAGAGGGTAAAAGTCAGCGCCAGGGTGTTGAACTAACCGCCATTGGAACACTGACTAACAGTCTTTCTTTAAATGCTGCTTATACCTACACCGATTCTGTTGAGTGGGATGATGAGACACGTGTTTATATAGATGAAGTGCGTCGTGCCCGCCATATGGCGAGTTTAAACCTGTCTTGGCAGGCAATGGACATCTTCATATCAATACCAATGTCCAGCATAACGGCTCTCAAACTGATGTGGTATTTCCCGATATTGTGGCTTTAGACAGTTATACATTGGTCAATCTTAACGCTAACTTCAGTGCGACTGAAAAGCTGGATGTCTATCTGCGCTTGGATAACCTGTTCGATGAAAGCTATGAGGAAGTGTTTAGCTATCAAACATTGGGATTCGGCGCCAGCCTCGGTGTGCGCTTTAGTTTATAAATGACTATTTCAGCCTCTACAGGGATCAAGCGTGTGCTGCTTTCATGGAGCAGCGGTAAAGACTCGGCTTGGACTCTGTACCAGTTGCAGCAGGATCCAATGGTTGAGGTGGTGGGCTTGCTCACCACCTTTAATGAAGAGTTCAATCGTTCGGCGATCCATGGGGTGCGCCAACAGTTGCTGCGCTTACAAGCAGAGGCTGCGGGATTGCCGCTGATTGAAATCCCACTGCCCTGGCCCTGTTCCAATGAGCAGTATGAGAGCCTGATGGGCACTGCGCTGGATAATGCCCGAGCTCAGTTGAAAATCGATGCTGTGGCCTTTGGTGATCTTTACTTGGAAGATATTCGCAGTTATCGCGAAGCAAAGATGCAGGGCACGGGCCTAGAATTGCTGTTTCCCCTGTGGCAAATTCCCACTGATCAGCTTGCACGGCAGATGATTGCAGGGGGCCTCAAAGCAGCGATTACCTGCTTAGATCCACGGGTGATGCCCGAGCACTTTGCCGGCGCTCAATTCTCCACTCGATTACTCGAAGACTTACCAGAAGCCGTTGACCCCTGCGGTGAGAACGGCGAGTTTCATACCTTTGCCTGGGATGGGCCCATGTTTAGCAAGCCCATTGCTGTGGTAGGTGGTGAAGTGGTTAAGCGCGATGGTTTTGTCTATGCTGATTTGCTTTTAGAGGACGGCCCGTGAAAATAGTCTCATTACTTCCCAGTGCCACCGAATTGGTCTGCGGCCTAGGTCTGCGGGATCAGTTGGTGGGTGTCTCTCATGAATGTGACTACCCGCCTTCAGTGGTGGGTCTGCCGGTTCTGACTAGCTCAAGAATTCCTGAGGGTCTCACTAGCGATGAAATCGACAGGCTGGTTAGTGACCAATTACAAAATGATCAAGCGCTCTACGATCTGATTATGCACACCCTTATAGAGTTGCAACCGGATCTGATTGTTACCCAGGCCCTCTGCGATGTCTGCGCGGTGTCGGGGAATGATGTGGCCAAGGCGATTGGCAGTTTGCCGGGAAATCCTCAGGTGATCAATCTTGAGCCGATCTGCCTCGATGATGTTCTGGAGACTGTGACTCTGTTGGCTGAAGCGGCCAATAGGGTAGAGCAGGGCAAGACTTATGTGGCAGAGTTGCGCGGCCGTATTGATCAGGTCGGTGGCCGCTCTCAGAGTATTCCGCTGTCTGCTAAGCCCCGAGTGGCCCTGCTAGACTGGCTCGACCCGCTGTTTGATGGCGGCCACTGGAGTCCAGAGATTATTGATCTAGCCGGTGGTATCCCGGTATTTGGCGACAAGCGCGAGCCATCTCAGCGGCGCCAGTGGCAGGAATTAATCGATGCTCAACCGGATATTATTTTTATTGCCCTGTGCGGATTTGATGTCCAGCGCTCAATGCAAGATGTGGAGCTGTTCTTAAAGGCAGAGGGCTTCACCGAATTACAACAACGCAGTGGCACTCAGGTCTATCTGGTAGATGGCAATGCTTACTTCAGCCGTCCCGGCCCACGCCTTGTCGATGCCTTGGAAATTATGGCCAATGCATTACACCCTACAATTCATCCGCTACCAGCAGATATGCCGGCGGCGTTAAAACAAATTTAGTCGAAGAGTTAAAAATACCATGACAGATAATCAGGATAAAAAGCAGCAGTCTCATCAGAAGAAGATGGAGAAGCTAAAAGACAATGTCGACGCCTCAATTGCCGCCGCCAACACTGAGCGCGGTGTGTCGATTCTGCTCACCGGCAATGGCAAGGGTAAATCCAGTTCAGCTTTCGGTATGGTGATGCGCGCCCTAGGTTATGGCTACAAAGTGGGTGTGGTGCAGTTTATCAAAGGTGAACAGCTGTCCGGTGAAGAGCTCTATGTTCGCGATCAGTGTCCTCAGGTGACGTTTCATCAGATGGGTACCGGCTTTACCTGGGACACTCAGGATCGTTCCGGTGATATTGCCGCGGCTAAAACCAGCTGGGCTATAGCCGAGAAAATGCTCGCCGATGAGAGTTATCATTTAGTGGTGCTGGACGAGCTCACTTATATGTTGAGCTTTAAGTATCTTGAAGAAGAGCAAATTATGACTGCCCTGCGCAATCGTCCAGTCAATCAGTCAGTGGTCGTCACTGGTCGCGGCGGTGGTTCTGTGCTCTCAGACTGGGCGGATACTGTCTCTGAGATCAAAGAGATTAAGCACGCCTACAACTCCGGCATTATGGCCCGCAAGGGCGTGGACTTCTAATTGCGCCGCATATCCTCGGCATGGCTGCTCGCGACACTGGCAATTTTATTGCCGGTGATTGTGCTCTATTCCATGACCGTGGGCACTGTTTCTATTTCTATGGCCGAGGCTTTTAGTGCCGCGGTCGATCGGCTGTTTTCCAGCGCCGATAGTATCGGCCAAACCCAGGTTATTCTGTTTGATATTCGCCTGCCGCGAATTTTACTGGCGCTGTTGGTGGGCGCCATTTTGGCCAGTACAGGTGCTGTTATGCAGGGCCTGTTTCGGAATCCCCTTGCGGACCCTTCACTGATCGGTGTCTCTGGTGGTGCCTCAGTGGGTGCCAGCCTAATGATTGTGTTGGCCGGTGGTGCGGTGGAGAGCGGCCTGTTAATGGGTTTATCCCTGGTGGCGCTGGGTGCCTTTGTTGGTGGTTTTGCTGCCACCATTTTGGTCTATCGTCTGGCCACCTCTGGTATAGGCACGTCGGTGACCACCATGCTGTTGGCCGGTATTGCAATTGGTGCCTTAGCTGGCGCCCTAAACAGCCTGTTAAGTTATTTTGCTGACAATGATATGTTGCGCCAGATCAGTCTCTGGCAGATGGGTAATCTGAGTGCCGCCAACTGGGCCAAGGTGTGGATTATGGCGCTGGTCAGTTTACTGCTTTTAGTTAGTTTCCCGCGGGATAGTCGGGCGCTGAATGCGCTGCTGCTGGGAGAGTCCGAGGCCCGTCATCTAGGTATAGATGTGCAGCGAGTGAAGCGTCGCCTGATTGTTCTGACGGCACTGGGCGTGGGTGTTTCTGTTGCTCTGGCTGGCATGGTGGGTTTTGTCGGTCTGGTGATTCCCCATGTTATCCGCTTGCTGATTGGCCCTGACCATCGCTGGTTAATTCCCGGATCGGCCATGGCCGGCGCGATTTTGTTGGTGGTCGCCGACAGTTTGGCGCGAGTGGTGGTGTTGCCCGCTGAGTTGCCCACCGGAATTCTTACCGCACTATTGGGTGCGCCATTCTTTATTGCCCTGTTATTGCAGCAGCGCCGGGAGGTCTGACAGATGACCCTGCGCGCTGAGAATATTTCCCTGCATCTATCCGGCTTTGATCTGCTGCGCAATGTCTCAGTGCAGGTTGAGGCGGGCGAGGTCACTGCCATTGTTGGACCCAATGGTGCGGGAAAATCCAGCTTGCTGCGGGTGCTTACCGGTGAGTTAGCGCCCACTAAGGGAGCGGTAAGCTTTAATCAGCGGGATCTCAATGACTGGCCTGTTGAGCAGAGAGCGCAGATGCTCGCGGTATTGCCCCAGCATTCATTATTAAACTTCCCCTTTACTGCCCATGAGGTGGTTGCTCTGGGGCGTATTCCCCATCAGACCGGCACGCTAAAAGATACCGAGATTATCGATCAGGCATTACAGCTAGTCGATGCCGAATATCTGCAAAAGCGTTTTTACACACAGATGTCTGGGGGTGAAAAACAGCGGGTGCAGTTGGCTAGAGTGCTGGCCCAGGTGTGGTTGCCCTGCAAGGAGGGGGAACAAATATTAGTCTTGGATGAGCCCACTGCAGCCTTTGACCTGGCTCACCAGCAGCTGACACTGGAAATTGTTCGGCAACTGGCGGAAAAAGGGGTGGGCGTAGTGATGGTGCTCCATGACCTCAATCTGGCGGCGCGCTGCGCCGATAAGCTGGTGGTCTTTGATGGGGGTTTAGTTGCCGCTCAGGGTACACCGGAAGAAGTATTAACCGAGCAATTAATTGATCAAGTGTTTGGTGTTAAAGCGATGATTTCACGGCATCCGCTGACCAATAAGCCATTGGTGATCACTTAGTGAAAAATCTCCAACACAGCCTCAATCTCATCCTGCTGCTTGGCGCAGTGTTTTGTCCGTTTTCTCTGGCAGCAGAGATAAGCATTGAGGACGATTTTGGTAATAGATTAGTGCTCCAGCAGCCAGCCCAGCGAATTATCAGTCTGGCACCCAATATCACTGAGGTACTATTTCATATTGGCGCTGGCGAGCAGATTGTCGGCGCCGACGAATACAGCAATTATCCAGAGCAGGCTAAGCAGATTCTGCGTGTCAATAATCATGCAGCGGCCAATTATGAGCTGATTCTATCGTTGCAGCCGGATCTGGTGATCGCCTGGCAGTCGGGCAATGGGGACAAGATTATTAATCGTATTCGCCAGCTGGGTATTCCGGTATTTGTGATTGAAACCCGCAGCTTGGAGGATATTCCCAATCTGTTCACACGCTTTGGTGCACTCTCTGGCCATGCAGAGAACGCTGAGCAAAAGGCCGAGAGCTTTAGTCGGCGACTGAGTTTGCTGCGCGAACAAAACAGTGCCAAGTCTGAGGTGCGAACCTTTTATCAAATCTGGGATGAGCCGTTGATCACCTTAAATGGCGCGCATATGGTCAGCAGCGTTATTGAACTCTGCGGCGGGCGAAATATCTTTGCCGATGCTATTCCGCTGGTCCCTTACGTGAATATTGAGTCTATTGTGGCCGCGGATCCTCAGGTGATTATTGCCGGGGGCAGCAAAGAGGAAAAACCCCATTGGTTTAATAGTTGGCGCAAGTGGGGACAAATTTCTGCAGTGCGGAATCAACAGGTCTATTTGATCGGAGCGGATTTGATGCAGCGCCATTCAGTGCGAATTCTCGATGGTGCCGAGTTGATGTGTGATTATCTGCAGCGAGCTCGCGAAAAATAGTTATTCGTCGCTTTCGCTCATACGTTCTATGCGTTCCTGCTCTTCAGCGAATGCGGCCTTAATCTCTTCCATCACCGTATCCAAATCAGCCAGTTCAGTGTCTTCTTCAAAGTAGCCGGTCAATTGGCTATTGGGGGTTAATTTTCCCTCTTCAAATAGCGCCCACATCTCTTTGTCGTATTTGGTTTCCAGCAGCTCCGGCGCGTATTGACCATAGTACTCAGTCATATTATTCACATCTCGAGACAGCATGCGTTCAGCGTGGTTGTTGGCGGCGGCGTCCACTGCCTGAGGCAGATCGATAATCACTGGGCCGTAGTCGTCCACCAAGACATTAAATTCCGAGAGATCACCGTGGACCAGGCCGGCACAAAGCATACGCAGCACATACTGCATCACCACATAGTGGTCTTCTATGGCCTGTTCTGCCGACATGGAGATATCATTTAAGCGCGGCGCCACCTGGCCGTCGTCCAGAGTTACTAGCTCCATCAGCAAGACGCCATCAAAGCAGCCGTAGGGTACGGGCACGCGAACATTGGCGGCGGCGAGTTTGTAGAGGGCGTCGACTTCGGCGTTCTGCCAAGTTTCTTCCTGCTGCTTGCGGCCAAACCTTGAGCCTTTTTCCATGGCGCGCTGGCGGCGGCTATTGCGGACCTTGCGGCCTTCTTGATAGGTGACAGCCTGTTTAAAACTGCGTTTGCTGGCTTCTTTATAGACCTTGGCGCAGCGAATTTCCGAACCGCAGCGCACCACAAAGACAGCGGCTTCTTTGCCGCTCATCAATGGGCGAATCACCTCATCGACAATACCGTCTTCGATAAGTGGCTGAATACGTTTCGGAACTTTCATGCTCTCTATACGCCCTTATATCCTTGCGCCTTTCATATAGTGCAAGGCTGACTATTTTTGCTGAGATTATGTCGCTTTGAGAATAGCGTAGCAATAAAAAAGCCGCTGATAAATATCAGCGGCTTAATGCCCCTTTGGTTCACCCCGCTAGTTCTTTAATCCAATAATTGGATCGGCGGTGGCGTTCGGGCTGTTATTTTTTTCCCCTATCCTTTCTTATTATAAGTCGTACCCCCTCTCATCATGCTCTGCGAGATCAAGACCCATAGTTTCGTCTTCGTCATCGATACGCAATCCTAACATGGCATCAACTAGTTTTAACAGTACAAATGTCACAATAGCGGTATAGACAAAAGTAGCCACAATTCCGACTATTTGAACCTGAACCTGCGAGGCCATGTTCATTCCTTCATTGTAGCCCTGACCGCTAAACACGCCGAGTGCGTCTGAAGCGAAGATACCAGCGAGCAATGTACCGAGGATGCCGCCCACACCGTGGACTGGGAATACATCTAGGCTGTCATCGATTTTCCAGCGTTGCTTGATTGCCTGTGTGGCGTAGTAGCAGATAACACCTGCGCTCAAGCCGATAACCAGTGCGCCGCCGGGGCCAACAAAACCAGACGCTGGTGTAATAGTGCCGAGGCCGGCAACCATACCTGTGACTATACCCAGAACCGAAGGTTTACCGTATTTGACCCATTCCATAGTCATCCAAGCGAGTGAGCCTGCTGCAGCGGAAATATGTGTTACTAGCATTGCCATACCGGCATCGCCATTGGCAGCCAGAGCAGAACCGCCATTAAAGCCAAACCAACCGACCCAGAGCATACCGGCACCAGTTACAGTCATGGTCAGATTGTGGGGAGGCATCGCCTGCTGTGGGAAGCCTTTGCGGTTACCCAGTACCAGAGCGGCAACCAAGGCGCCAACACCAGCAGTAATATGCACAACAGTACCGCCGGCAAAATCCAACAGACCCATCTCGCCGAGCCAGCCGCCACCCCAAACCCAGTGGGTAATTGGAGAGTAAACCGCGACTAACCAGAGGGCGCTAAACAGCAGCATGGCGCTAAAGCGCATACGCTCGGCAAAAGCGCCGACGATGAGTGCTGGGGTGATCACAGCAAAGGTCATTTGAAACAGGGCAAATACTGACTCGGGAATATCCCCAGCCATGGTGTCTTCTTTGATATTACCCATCAGGATATTGTCTAGATTACCGATCCAGGCGTTCATGGAACCGCCATCGCCAAATGCCAGACTGTAACCAAAGGCAAACCAGATAATCGATGCCAGGCAAGTGATGGCAAAACATTGCATCAATACCGAGAGCACATTCTTTGAACGAACCAGACCGCCGTAAAACAGCGAGAGGCCGGGAATGGTCATAAACAGCACCAGTGCTGTAGAGGTCAAAATCCATGATGTGTTGGCTGCATTCAGCTCATCGGCAAATACCTGGGTTGAAAATATGGCTGCCAGGAGTGCAAAAGCAACTGCTGCGAGTTGGCGATATCGAAGTAACATGGAATTTCCTCTTTAGTAGCGCACCAATTTAGTGCGTTAAATTAATAGATAGTGGCGTTGCGCACTATGGCTGTGCTGTTTTTATCTCAAGAAGGGTGCAAAACACCATCCTGCACAAAATAATGCAATTTTTGTGCCATGCTCTGGAAGCTGCGCACTAAAGTGATGCGCCCCGCAATTCTTCTCACAGTCTACACTTTATGAACTGCCCTAAGATGTGGGCAGCGATCAGCGGTTGCCCGAATAAATGGAGTAATATATGGCCAGCAGTGAAGAGCATAATCAGCGAAACGAATTAAAAATCCGATTGGAAGAGCTATAGGGGCAGCTGATAAAGTCCTCACATATCAGCGCCGAGGATAAAGATTTGCTGGGTAAAATGGTGGTGGGAATATTGCAGCTTGAGGATGTTCAGCAGCCTGATGCTGAGACTGTCAACGAACAGGGTTTGCGCGACACCTTGGAGCAAAAGAGTCTTGAGTATGAAGCTCAACACCCAAAGTTAGCTTTTACATTGCGCCAAATACTGGATGTTCTGGCGCGCATGGGGATTTAATAGCGTCTCTCGGTCCGGCTATCTGCTGGGCGAGAGATTGAAACTCAGACTAATAATTATAACGATAAATTTTATGTTAAAAAATGTCCTGTCGATTTTTATCCTGCGTCCACTTCTGGTGTTGACGCTTTTTATATTGAGTGCCTGTTCAGGGCTTAAGTCTTCGGAGTTTTCCCGTCAATCACCGGGTCCAGATGGGGAATATCTTGGCTGGCACTGTGAGGGGGAAGCGGTACTGAGGGATAATTGGAACTGTTCTGAGAAATTACTCAAGGATGGACTGGTGGTTGTTGAGCCAGCGGCTCAGGTTGAAGTTGCGGCTGAGACTGAGGCACTCGAGGTAGATAGCTTTAAAATTACGGCGGCTGTGGAGGGGGGTGTCAATCCGAAGGCTTCAGTAAATAAAGTACATAGCAATAAAGCACCTAGTAAAAAAGCACCTGACACAAGATTTCCAAAATTTGATATCAGCGCCAATGGTTACACTGTGCAGCTCGGTGCCTATCTCAGTCAGGCGCTGGCAGAGCGGGCAGCGGATAATATGATACTGCCAGGGGGGGGAACTGCGGATTCGCGATATAGTCACCGCAGAGCGCCGGTTTTTTGTTCTGGTCTATGGGCGGTATCAAACCCGTCAACAGGCCGAGGTCGCCTCTGAGCCTCTGGTGGTTTTAAATTCGGGGCTAAATTATTGGATCCGGTCCATTGCATCTATGCGCAAAAGGGATTGAAAGCTGGTGAGCAAAGAGCTTTTCTTTGATTTCTGTGACCCTTGTCAAATTGTCTTTATAACCGAAGTTGAATAGATCGCTTGACCCTGTTATCGCGAGCCTATGCGAGAGATTTTGAGATCCTTCGTCGCTTCGCTCTGTCGGGATGACAGTGGTAGGGTGTTCGGGATGACAGTGGTAGGGTTTTCTTCGGGATGACAGGTTAGGCTGATTGGGAGGGCAGAAGAGCTTTCTCTCTCTGGGCAGCGTGGCGCAAGATCTACCTAGGATTTGAGTGCGGTTGATTCTCGCATAGCAAGTTTGATGTTTATTCATAGCCTGTTGTAATTTCGGCCGTTTGGCCAGCCCCTGATATGGCCGTTCTGACTATCTTGATCAGCAGAGTCTCGAATTGCTGCTATATCTGTTAGCTGCGACGCTGTAAATAAGGTATAAAAGAGCTCGCTTAGAACAGTAATTACCATCTTTCTTAAGAGACAATTTATGAGTACCCATCAGCCTGCCGCTGCGCAGTTTATTTTCCGCCTGTTCAAATACACTGTCTATGCACTGCTAACCTACAATATTTACCTTTTCTTCCAAGAAGAATGGCTGGCCACCGAGCAGACTTTTAGTCAGGGCATTGTCTTTTCTGATCTAATTTCTGGATTCGCCGCCACTATAGATACCGCGGCTTGGGTTGTGCTGCTGTTGTTATTTGAGCTGGAGACCTCGGTTATCGATGATCGTGTGTTGCGGCAACCGAGAGTTAAATATGGCTTTATCGCCCTTCGATTTTTTTCCTATAGCTTTATTCTCTACGCCTTTTACGGTTACTTCGACAAGATGCTGCTGACCTATGATATCAGTCCTTTTTCTTTAGAAGGTTTGGCCGACAATCTCTGCGGTCTGGTGGGGCAGGGGTATGCCAGTATTATTACTATCGATGAATATCCGCTCTTGGATACTCAGAGTTGTTTGGCGCTGAATGGTCAAGATCTCTATAGACTTAATGGTCAGCAGGTGATTGGCAGATTACAAGACTGGCAGGCGGTGCAATGGTTGGCATGGGTTGATGTGATCAACTCTATTACTTGGGTCGGAGTGGTGATTATTTTGGAAGTGGATGTGTGGCTGCAGTTGCAGGGACGCTTCCAGGGTAGATTGGTTACACTGAGCAATCTGATCAAAGGAATTTTCTACAGCGTGCTGTTTGGTGCGGCTGCCTACTGGGGTCTACTGGGTGATTTCTTGGATTTTTGGGATGCGTTTATGTGGCTGGTAGCCTTTGTCTTTATTGAGATGAATCTATTTCGCTGGCAGGCTGAAACCAGTTCAGAGTAAGGTTTACGTAATAGATATGAGTGGCTCTAATGATTTAGAGCCACTGACTTCTAATAAAATTAGTCTGGCTTACTAGCTTCCCATCTACATAGGCAGTATGGCGAGAGTTAGCTTAGATAAGCAGGTTAACTTGCCGCGATCGTCTTCTAGGCGAATCTCCCAGATATGTGATCGACGACCTAGGTGAATCGGTCGCGCAGTGCCGGTGACCAATCCGCTCGAGACTGGGCGCAGATGGCTGGCACTGACTTCTTGGCCGAGGCATTTAGTGGTTTTAAAATCAATTACATGGGCGCCGGCAATGCTGCCCAGTGTCTCTGCGAGTACAACATTGGCACCGCCGTGAACCACACCGTAGGGTTGAAAAGTTCGCGCGTCAGCCGGCATGGTCCCAGTTAAATAATCATCGCCCACTTCGGTAATCTTAATGCCGAGGTGTTCAACAACCGTGCCACTGTTCATCTCACCATTTATCATTTCAAGTTTGGGTCGGTTGTGCCAAATGCTGCTCATAGAAATTTCCTACGCTCTCAGGCGCTTATATTTAACTCTGGTTGGTTGTGAGTCTGTGCCTTTTCGGCGAATAAAGTCTTCATGGTACTCACTGTAACCGCCAGCAAAAAACTCCATTTCACTCTCACCCTCATAGGCCAAGATATGGGTGGCAATACGATCCAGGAACCAGCGATCGTGAGAGATCACCATGACACAGCCGGGGAAGGAGAGAATGGCTTCTTCCAAGGCGCGCAGAGTTTCAATGTCCAAATCATTGGACGGTTCATCGAGTAGCAGAACATTGGCGCCCTGCTTTAAGGTGTTGGCCAAATGCAGACGGCCACGCTCACCACCGGAGAGTTCACCAACGCGTTTTTGTTGGTCGGAACCGCGGAAGTTAAAGCGTCCGGCATAGGCTCTAGAGGAAACTTCATAGCTGCCAATAGTAATCATATCGTGGCCGCCGGAGATGGCTTCCCAGACATTGTGATTGTCATCTAATGAGTCGCGGCTCTGCTCAACGTAGGCCACCTTGACTGATTCCCCGAGGCTAACTGTGCCACTGTCGGGTGTCTCGGTACCGGCAATCATTCTAAACAGAGTAGATTTACCCGCACCATTACCGCCGATAATACCGACTACAGAGCCTTTTGGAATAGCCACCGAGAAGTCATCGATCAGCACCTGATCGCCAAAGCCTTTGCAGACATTATTAAGCTCAATGACCTTGTCGCCAAGACGTTCGCCCGGGGCTATATAAATTTCATTGGTTTCGTTGCGGGCTTGGAATTCCTGAGAATTCAACTCGTCAAAGCGAGCCAGTCGCGCTTTGCTTTTGGCTTGGCGGCCCTTGGTGTTTTGACGAACCCATTCCAGTTCTTGCTTTAGAGCCTTCTGTCTCGTGGCCTCTTGCTTAGATTCGGTTTTCAGACGGCGGACTTTGCCATCGAGCCAAGTGGAATAGTTACCTTCGTATGGGATACCGTGGCCGCGATCGAGCTCGAGAATCCAGCCAGCGACGTTATCGAGGAAATAGCGATCGTGAGTTACTGCAACCACGGTGCCAGCAAATTCTTCGAGGAATTTTTCCAGCCAGAATACAGAGTCGGCATCCAAATGGTTGGTGGGCTCGTCGAGGAGCAGCATATCGGGCTTCGACAGCAGCAGTCGGCACAGCGCAACACGGCGACGTTCACCACCGGACAGGGAGGTGACATCCGCATCCCAGGGCGGCAGACGCAGGGCATCGGCAGCGACATCCAAGGCGTGATCGAGATTGTGTGCATCCCAGGCTTCAATGATTTCTTCCAATTCGCCCTGACGTTTAGCCAGTGCATCGAAATCCGCGTCGGGGCTAGCGTAGTCGGCATAGACCTGATCCAGTTCCGCAAGCGCATCCACAGCTTCGCGAACACCGTCCTCTACATTGCCGCGCACATCTTTGTCCGGATCCAAATGCGGTTCCTGAGCCAGATAGCCAACCTTGAGGCCGGGCATGGGTCGCGCTTCGCCTTGGAATTCTGTATCCAGGCCGGCCATGATTTTCAGCAGCGTAGACTTACCCGAACCATTGAGGCCGAGCACACCAATTTTGGCGCCAGGGAAAAAAGAGAGTGAGATATCTTTGAGGATTTCGCGCTTTGGGGGAACAATTTTGCTCACCCGATTCATTGTGTATACGTATTGAGCCATGGGTAAAGACGTCGCTTAAGTGCAGATTAAAGAGTGCGCAGTGTAGCGGAATACCGAGCTTGAGAGAATTGCCAATCGGCAAATAGATGTTTGTATCAACCCTACCCGTGCTAGGGGAGATCCAGACACAGGCTGAGGGTTTAAATCGGGTTACTGCGAGACTCTAAATTACCTTGATGACCAGTTTTACATTGGGTTAATTCGTAACCAGGGCTTCATCAAAAAACCCAAGGGGTTGGTCAGTTTAATCGGTGCTGAAAGTGCGGAAAGACAAATACATTCGCCATTCTGAGCACCCATAGGCTGATGTACATCGCCCGGCTCACGAATCAAGAAGTCACCTTCACGGTAGACCGCGTTTTCGTCTGAGAAGCTGCCTTTCAACACTACCGTGTACTCGAGTCCCTGATGGTCATGCTTCGGCGTTTTGCCACCAGCACAAATTTTGTGCAGTGCCACTTCAAATTCATCTTGCCCAGTTTCGAAGCGAGCCACATCGACAGAACCAGAAAGCCGCTTCCAAGTCTGGGAAACCAAGTTGTTTTTCATCAACTTATCAACGCTAAAAGGAAACCTACTTACCTTGACGTCGCTCTTCGCTGGAGCTTGCTCGGGGTTATCCAGGTTGGCCATCACCGCGTCAAATGCGTCATCTTCTAACTCGAGGGGCTTAGCTTCGCTCATAAGCTGAGCGCCCACTTGGTCGAGGCGTAGAAGTTGGTTGCGACACTTGGAGCAAAAATGCAGGTGTGCGGAGACACAGATCGAAGGTGCTGTGGCTAGGGTTCCCGCCGAAAACTCGAGGAGCATAGTTTCATCGGGATGGAATTGGCTTGTGTTGTTCATTCTTGCGACTCTGTTGACACTATTACTTGCATTTTTTGTAGAGCGAGGCGTACACGTGACTTCACGGTGCCTAGCGGTAACCCAAGTTCAGCAGACGCTTCAGCGTGAGACTTACCTTCGAGGTAGACCTTGCGCAGAATTTCATCTTGCTCTTTTGGCAGCTGAGCCAATGAGCTCTGTACCTTATCTTCGCTGCGCTTTTGCTGCAGCAGTGAGATGGGCGTCTCTTCATCTGGCTCATGCCAAAAGTCTTCATTTTCTAAGGGAAGATGTTGGGTATTGCTCTTTCGACGCAACATATCGATGCGGCAGTTACGCGCGACAGTGTAGATCCAGGTGGTTGCAGACGCTTTCTCGGCGTTGTAACCCGCGGCCTTATTCCAAACCTTAATCATGACTTCTTGAACTAAATCGTCACCCAGTCCGGGGAACCAGCCTTCATTGCGACTCGCGTGAGCAAAACCTTTGAGCAGTGGGCCGAAATGTCTGAACAGCTGAGCAAAGGCCTGACGATCACGATTCTCACCCACAGAGATAAGCAGCTGACTCCACTGGTCAGAGCGTTTTTCCGCAGATTTGAAGACAGCCACACGATCACCGTTGGTTCTAGGAATTGCTTGATTTGTGGGGAGTGATGTTACCAAGCTCATAGCGCATTGCCTACCTTTTCATCTTTGACTTTCTAAATACGCTCAACTTAAAAGATTGGATTATTCCTCTAGTGACTATTTAACCTTTAATAGCAGGTTGCTATGATTTTAAGAGCCCAGAGGGGCGCGGCTTGCGTATATAATTAAGCGCAAAGAAAAATAGCGCGTTAGAAAAGCTATTAATAAAAATTTTTTAGGATATCAAATTGAAAAAAGTTCTTATGCCGGTTGCCGTACTCGCGGCTGCCGCAGCTATTTCAGTCGTCATTACGGTTTTGCGCCCAGCGCCACTTAAACTTGAAGCTCCGGACACTGCGGTGGCGGTAAAGACCCTGACGCTCTACTCACAGAGCGCTGATCTGCTGGTTGAGTCTCAGGGCACTGTGCTACCGCGTACGCGCACTCAGTTAATTTCAGAGGTATCCGGTGCTGTATTAACTGTTTCACCACAGTTTGTGGTTGGAGGTACCTTTAAAGCAGGTGACGTTTTACTGCAGCTGGATCCGACAGATTATGAGGTGGCACTGCAGCGCGCCGAAGCTCGTCTGATCAGTATGAATGCTCAGGCAACTTTTGAATTGGCGCGGGCTACTCAGGCGCAAAAAGAATGGGCCATGACCGGCCGTCCAACCTCCGAGGCACCTCTATTGGCTCTGCGTGAACCCTATCTAGCTGAGGCTCGGGCCAACGTTTTGCAGGCCGAGGCGGAAGTCAAACAAGCCAAGCTCAAGCTGGCTCGCACAACCATTCGCGCGCCTTATCTGGGTATGGTTTCGGCCAAAACTGTCGACATTGGGCGGTACGTCACCGTGGCTACGCCATTGGGTGAAATCTTCGCCATCGACTCAGCTGAGGTTCGGTTGCCTCTGACTGAAAAAGATCTTGCCCGAATCGATCTTATTAGACGCGGTGATAGTACCGAGCTCCCTGCTGTAACTCTCAGGGCCACTGTTGCCTCAACGCCAGTTCAATGGGCCGCAAAAGTCGTGCGTTCCGAAGGGGTGGTCGATCAGCTCAATCGCTCGCAGTATTTGGTCGCGCAAATCGATGATCCCTATGCTGTTCTCAGCGACTCAGCGGGGAATGGCTCGCCGTTGCTAATGGGCACCTTTGTCCGTGCCGAAATTGTCGGCAAGACGATTGATGATGTGTACGCCATACCGCGCCATGCGCTAATGGAAGGCAATCGAGTAGCATTGGTAGACAGTGAACAGAGACTGCGACTGACCCCGGTTGAAAGCGATCATGGCGATGACCAGTTCTATTATGTGAATGCAGGCTTGATAGATGGTGCTGAAATTATTGTCAGTGCCCTGGGTGCTGCCATTGAGGGCATGCTGGTCAGGCCTGTAGGAAGCACTAACTAATGCAAAACCAAAATGATCTGATGCAAAACAACACTGGCCTAATGGCTTGGTTTACCCGCAACCCAGTTGCTGCCAACCTGCTGATGTTGTTTTTGCTCTGCGCAGGCATTCTCAGTTCGACAGATTTGAGTAAGGAGATGTTTCCAAGGGCGGAAACTGATGTGATTGAGATCAGCGCGCCTTACCCTGGTGCGGCACCAATCGAAGTTGAGAAGGCGGTAATATTGCCCATGGAAGCGGCATTGCAAGGCCTCAAGGGCATTGAGGAGATCCGCTCCTTTGCCGATCGTGATATGGCTTCTATAAAGCTCGATGTTGAGTCCGGCGAAAACATCAATGAACTGATGGCTTTGGTTGAAAACCGTATCGACAGTATTGTTAATCTGCCAGTGAATCTGGAAAAGCCGACCGTTAAGCGAGTGGATAATTATGCCTGGGCTCTTGGCATAGCAGTTTCAGGCGAGATGGATCAGCGCACCCGCAAAGAGATGGGTCAGCAGTTTTTTGATGAGGTTCAGGCGCTGCCTGAAATTAAGCGTGCGGTGCTCTGGGGAGATGGCGACTACGAGATATCCATTGAGGTTAAAGAGACCCGTTTGCGGGAACTCAATCTAACCCTTGCTGAGGTTGCTCAGGTACTGCGCAACTCATCGGTGGACTTGCCCGCAGGTATGATTCAAGCAAGCAATGGTAATGTCTTATTGAGAACTCAGGGCAAGTCCTACAGTGGCTCAGAGTTTGCCAATATAGTCTTGCGCAGCCGAGACGATGGCAGTCAGCTGTTGCTCTCTGATGTGGCTACGATTAAAGATGCTTTTACCGAGGCCCCAAGCCTATTGCGCTTTGACCGTCAGAACGCGTTCTCAATCGGCGTGTTTACCCTTGATGATCAAGATCTGATTACCATCAGCAGAGTGGTTCAAGAGTATGTTGATAAAAAGCAGTCGCAGTTGCCTGAAGGACTCAGTATTGCGACCTTTAGCGACGACTCCTTCCATTTAAAGGGACGTCTCGACATGATGCTGAGCAATCTCGCCGCCGGTGCCATTTTGGTTGCAGTGGTGTTGGGACTCTTCTTAAACTTGCGCGTTGCCGCCTGGGTTGTGGTGGGTATTCCGGTGAGCTTTTTAGGTGCGATATGGTTGATGCCGGTGAATCCTTTCCCGGTGAATATCAATGTATTAAGTCTGTTTGCGTTTATCTTGGTACTCGGAATTGTCGTCGATGACGCCATTGTTATAGGTGAGAGTGTTTTTACCGAGGTTAAAGACGAAGCTGACAAAGTGCTTTCTGAGAGCAATGATCCCAACCTAGTTTATGTGGCGCCCATGGCAACAGTAGTCGCTGGTGCCAAACGAGTTGCAATACCTTCGACCATCGGTGTGCTGACCACGGTGGCTGCCTTTGCGCCACTATTATTCGTCGGCGGCACTATGGCCGCCATGTATGAAGCGCTATCTGTTGTAGTGATCTTATGTTTGTTGTTTTCATTGGTCGAGTCCAAGCTGATCTTGCCAGCGCATTTGGTCGGACTGAAATTTGGTGGCACCCCTGGGTCGGGTAATTTTTTTACGGCCACGATTGAGCGCTGGCAGAATGCTATTAGTTCTGCACTGGCGCATTTTATTGAATTCCGCTATCAGCCGTTCCTTATAAAATGCATGAAAAATCGCTACATCACGCTGGCGACTTTTATTGGTGTGTTGATGATTTCGATCTCGACCCTGAGCGGCGGTATTGCGCGTTTTGAATTTTTCCCGGATGTCCCCGGTGATGATATTCATGCGATTGTCACTATGCAGAATGGCAGCTCAACCGAGAATTTTAATGAGGCACTTTTGGCTATTGAAGAGGCTATCTACAAGGTTGATAGTGACTTTATGGCAGCCAACCCCGAGGCCGAAAGTCTCTTAGCCCACACCTTCTTTTGGACTCAAACAGATGTCTCTGCGAATTTTCGGGTTGAACTTACACCTGGAGAGACTCGCCCCTTAAGTGCGGTTGATGTGGAAAAACTGTGGCGCGAAGAGGTAGGCAATCTGCCCAATGTACGCAAGCAGGATTATTATTCCAGCAGCAGCGCCGGGGGTGGCGCGAAAATCAATATGTCACTCTATGGGCCGGACCCAGAGCAGCTGTCATTGGCTGGTATAGCTCTGCAGAACAAACTCGGCGAATACGACGGCGTATTTGATATCTACAACTCGCAGGGTGTTGGCGGACGGGAAATCCTAATTAGTTTAAAACCCTATGCCAGCCAGCTGGGTATCTCGATGGCCGATGTGGCGAGTCAGGTTCGCCAAGCATTTTATGGTGAAGAAGTGCAGCGCCTGCAGCGCGGGCCTCACACCCTAAAAGTGATGGTGCGTTATCCTCTTGCGGAGCGTAGCTCAATTGCAACTCTAGAGGATATGCATATTCGCACTGCCAGTGGTCAGGCGATCGCGATCAGCGAGGTGGCGGACATTCGTCTGGGTTTAGGTTTGGCAAAAATATCCCGTATTGAGCGCAAGCGGTCCGTGACTATTACGGCAGATGCCGATTCCTCAA
Organism: gamma proteobacterium HTCC2207; assembly: GCA_000153445.1. Taxonomy (GTDB): domain Bacteria; phylum Pseudomonadota; class Gammaproteobacteria; order Pseudomonadales; family Porticoccaceae; genus HTCC2207. The sequence goes on from CH672400.1 coordinate 78,203, forward strand.
GAGTGCAGAGTAGCTCTGTGATTGATGATATCCGCAAAAACTTTATTCCGCAGCTGCTGCTCGACTATCCAAGTGTTGAGTTTGGTGTCTCGGGTTCCAGCCAAGAAGAGTCTGAACTAATCGGCCGCTTGATGATTGCCGGTGTGGTCTCACTGTTTTTGATTTATGGTTTGCTGGCGGTGCCGCTGCGCTCCTACGTGCAGCCGCTGATTATTATGTCGGTGATTCCCTTTGGGTTTGTCGGTGCTGTAATTGGCCATATTCTCTTTGATATGGCGATTAGCTCCCTATCGATTGCCGGCTTGATTGCGCTGTCTGGGGTGGTGGTAAATGACAGTTTGATCTTGGTGGAGTTTGCCAACCGTGCGCGAGAGGTTGAAGACAGTGAAGAAGACGCACTTCTGGCCGCCGGCAAGCGTCGCTTTAGAGCGATCTTGTTGACTACGCTGACAACCTTTGTCGGATTGCTGCCAATGCTGTTTGAAACCAGCATGCAGGCCCAGTTTGTGATTCCTATGGCGCTATCCCTGAGTTTTGGTATCTTGACAGCCACCGCGATTACGTTGATTTTGATTCCCTGTTTATATCTGATTTCTCACGATTTGAAACTCGGCCTAGGCCGCATCACGGGGTCTGGTAACGCGATTTAGCCGTCAAACAGGGGCCGCTGATTCTGATGGCAAAATCGCCTCGTTAGCTTATGACCGTTTGAACCCCATTTTAAAAATACTATTTTTGAGGTGGGGTTTTTTAGTTTTTAAGAGTCTTATTATTTGTCTGTGACAAATTCCAAATTTGATAATTTCTTAGAATATCACCTGGCCGATCTCTGTTTGTACTTTTGTTGCTCAACCTAAGTCCCCAGCTTAGGTGCTGGGCTCAAGTGTCTTAATAATTCGCCAACGTTAAATTTGTTACCCAAATACGCTCACTTCGTCCGAGTTTTCCGCGACGTCTCATCAGAGGAAATATGTTTCACGCAATAAAACGCCGCTGGCACAGCCCCAGTGGTTACAGAGAAGTTCTTGTACTGGCGGTTCCGCTGGCAATCACCACAAGTGCCGGGAGCCTACAAAGCTTTATCGATCGGATGTTTCTCTCTTGGTTTGATTCCAATGCCCTGGCAGCAACGGTGCCTGCGACACTGGTGACTATGACGCTCACCGCTGTATTTATCGGCCTGGCAGGCTATGTGGGGGTGTTTGTTGCCCAGTATTATGGTGCTCGTGAGTATGCTCGAATTGGCGCCGTGGTCTGGCAGGGTTTTTACACCACCGGCCTTGCCCTGCTGGTGGTGGTTCCGACTTATATTTACATAATCCCGCTGTTCAAGCTGATTGGCCACGACCCTGGAATACAGGTCATGGAGGCTAATTATGCCCGGGTCTTAATTCTGACCATTCCCCTCGCCATTATTTCCGCATCGCTGACGGGTTTTTTTTCAGGTATTGGTCGCACCTCTGTGGTCATGTGGAGCAATCTGCTGATAACGGTGGTAAATGTAGGGCTAGATTACGCTTTAATCTTTGGTAATTGGGGCTTGCCGCGGATGGGCGTTGAGGGTGCCGCATGGGCTACTTTTGTCGCTTTGTCAGCGGGCACCTTTACCCAGTTGTGGGTGTTTTTTATTCGTCGCTACAGGGAATCTTATAACACCTTGTCTGGCTGGTATTTTGACTGGCCGTCATTTCAACGTCTGCTGCGCTTTGGTTTACCGGTAGGGTTACAGTTTCAAATGCAGGTATTTGCCTGGACATTATTTGTCTTATTGATCGGCAGAATTGGTGTCGCTGCCCTAACGGCTCATAGTATTGCGATGAATGTATTTATGATCATGGTGATGCCAGTAACGGGAATGAGCATTGCCGTGTCGGTTTTGGTGGGACAGCGTTTAGGTGCTGGAGACTTAGCCTCGGCTGAGCGTGTAACTTATTCTTCGATTCATTTATCTTTAGCCTTTTTCGCCATTGCGGGGCTGATGTTGGTTACCCAGCCAAATTGGTTTATTGCTCCCTTCGTACAGGGTATGACGCCAGATATTTATGCCAGCACGATCCCCTTAGTTGATGATTTGCTCAGTATTGTGGCTATGTTCTGCCTTTTCGAAGCCGTTTCCATGATGATGGCAGGCGCGCTAAAAGGCGCAGGTGATACGTTCTTTGTGGCTTGGGTAGGGATTCTCTGTAGTTGGCTGGTGCTGGTGTTGCCCACTGCATTATTAGGCTATCTTTGGGGTGGAAGTTTGCTTTGGTCTTGGATATTCTTTTTGCTCAGTGGATTTGCAATGTGTCTGGTGCATTGGCTAAGGTTTAAAACAGCTAAATGGAAACACCTAAGGATTACGGTTTAGGTATTTGTTATTGCCATCATAATTTGGATAAAAGGGCGGGAGTGGTCCTGTGCCGATGTTATCCTGCAGGTCAATTAAGAACCAATTTTCAATACATTTTAGCGCTAGCAGGCGGATAATCATTCGAGTCGGATGAGCGCAAATAAAGTAAATAAGGATATGGAAAGCAGATGACCGATCAAGCCGATCAAGCAGTACTCTATGCTCAACACTTAGTTGAAAAGACCAACCGGTTTCAGGCTATCTTGGCGGCTACTGGATTTGACGAAATTATTATTGCTGCCGGAGATAGCAAAACGCAGTTTGCTGATGATATGGCCTATACCTTTGTGGCTAACCCCTATTTTCGTGAATGGGTTCCCCTGGGTAAGCGCAGCGGTTCTTATCTGCAGATTTCATCTAACGATGATCGACCGCGGCTATTTCTGCTCTGTGTCGAAGATATTTGGCATACCGCGCCCCAGAGCCTGCCTGGGGGATTTGAGCAGGGCCTGGAGATTGTCGAATATGCCAGCCTCTCAGAGCTAAAAAAGCATTTCTCCTCGCGGGAAGGTGGCTCGGCTTATATAGCTGAAAATAACAGTCTCGGTGTGGATGCAGATTCGTGGAACCCTCAATCTGTTACCGCTCAGATCGACTATCAGCGCCGTGGCAAAACGGCCTATGAAAAGGACTGTGTTCGCCAGGCAAATCGCCTGGCAGTGCCAGCTCATCGCGCTGCCTATGATGCCTTTATGGCCGGCGCGTCCGAACTAGAAATCGCCGCTGCCTATCTGCGCGGCTGTGACTGCAGTGAAAGTGAAATGCCCTATGGCATTATTGCCGGCGTCAATGAGCACGCGGCTGTTCTGCATCACCACAACTTAGATAAAATCCGACCCACACCACGCAGCTTTTTAATTGATGCCGGTGTCGCAATGAACGGCTATGCCTCGGATATTACGCGCACCTATGCCTTTGATTCAGGTTCGGATTTTGCCGCGTTAATTGAGGCCATGGATGCGGCACAACAGCAGCTGGTTGCCAGTGGCGGTATTGGCAAGAGCCCGGTTGATCTGCATGTGCTGTCCCATTTAAAAATCGCCGAAATACTGCGTCAGTTCGACGTGCTTAATGTCTCTGCTGAGGAGGCTTTTGACAATGATATTACTGGCAATTTTTACCCTCATGGTCTCGGCCACCACCTTGGCTGCAATGTGCACGACAAAGGCGGCAATCTGGCCAATGCTCAGGGAGATCTGTTGCCTGCTCCAGAGAAATATCCGAAGCTACGTGCTGCGGCGCCAATGGTAGCGAATCAGATTCATACGGTTGAGCCTGGCGTCTATTTTATCCCTGCACTGTTAGAGAAGCTGCGTCAGGGCGGTCAAGCTAGCAAGATCAACTGGTCGCGAGTGGATGACTTCCTGCCATTTGGCGGCATTCGTATTGAAGATAATATTATTGTTCAGGCCGATGGATCTTTAGAGAATTTAACGCGGAATGCATTTCGGGATATAACGTAATGAAAAAGCTACAGATATTCACCACCGGCGGCACCGTTGATAAAGTCTATTTCGATGCCCTGAGCGAGTTTCAGATTGGCGAGCCAGTGGTTGGCCCAATTTTAGAGCGTATGAATGTCGGCTTTGACTTTGCTGTCGAGGAATTAATGCGTCTCGACAGTTTGGATATGACCGATCAGCATCGCCAAACCATTCAGCAGCGGGTCAGTGATACAGATGCTGAGTATTTTCTGATTATGCACGGCACTGACGGCATGGTTGAGACAGCTGGCTGGCTTAGCAATATCGCCAACAAGAAAATTATTTTTACCGGCGCTATGCAGCCGGCAGCTTTTGCCGACACCGATGCGGTGTTTAATATTGGCTGTGCAGTAGGTGCGCTTCAGACGGTTGAAGCGGGCGTTTACATTGTTATGAGCGGTCAGGTTTTCGCTGCTGATCAGGTTATTAAGAATCGCGCTGCCCATCGATTTGAGTCTGTTGGTTAGGCATAAACCGCTCTTTTCTTATTGTCATCCCGACAGAGCGCAGCGACGGGGGATCTCTAAACCTTAATCACAGGTTACAAAGGCCATACCTGAATGAGTCTGGAGCCGCTGCAATAAGGCATCACCCATGGCCACCGATGGTGTCAAAAATCCACCAGCACGATTTTCTTTCTTAATATCCAGCGCCAAACAGAGTCCCGCTTGACCCAGCATTTTCGCTGTGGAGCCATAGCCGGGATCGCGATCGCCAGTTACCTTTACAGTAAGCTGATTGCCCTGATCATCGCGGCCGTGAACACGCATATCAAAGTAACCATTTAATTGAACTTCTGGGCTAGGGCCTTCGCCAGGTGCTGGCAGGAAAAATCGTTCCATCAGCGCTCTGCTGGGACTAAGGTAGAGGCCAACCGCTAAGAGCCCAAATCCGATTGCTGTCAGATTGGCCATCAAACGTCCTTTTAAGCCCTTTCCACAGAGCATGCCTTCACTGTAGGAGAAGTTGCGACCATAGGCCATATTAAGCAGGGCATTGGAATGCAGAACAACGCGTGAATTAATCGCTTCCATCACGAAGGGTGCAACCCAGCAGTCAAAGTCTTTATCAAATTGTGGGCCCGAGACACTCTTGGCGCGGATGCTGTACTTGTGATCGCTGCCACACAAAAGGTAGGGATTGCCCATTTTTTTACGTATTTTTGGATCAGCTTTGGCCGCTTTAAGGGCTTCGATCATGCTCGCGATAGTACCGCCGGAGGCACCGCCTTTCGCCGCTTTTACTCGCAGTTTGGCGTGAGGGAATGGGTGACCAAATTGAGCTTGGGCGCGCTGCTGTAAGGCAAAAACACCCATATCTGAGGGTATAGAGTCAAAGCCACAGCAGTTGACTATGCGTGCGCCGCTGGCTTCTGCAGTCTGGTTGTATTTGTCTTTCATCATCCCGATCCAGTGCGCTTCGCCAGTCAAGTCGGTGTAGTCAGTGCCGCTTTCGGCACAGGCTTTAATCAGCAGTTCGCCATAGAGGGCGTAGGGTCCGACTGTGGAAATAATCACTCGGGTTTGGCTGCAAAGTGCTTGCAGTGATGCTTCGTCATGAGAGTCGGCAATCAATACTGGCAGTGCCCTAGCCGCGTCGCCGAGAGACTCTTTTAATGTGGCTAGTTTGGAGTCTGAGCGGGAGGCGATAGCCCAAGAAATGTCGCCATTGACGCCGATAGTTTCGACTAAATAGTTACTCAGAATTTGTCCGACAAAACTGGTGGCGCCGAAAACAATCAGATCATAGGGTTTGTTTGATACTTCGGTAATAGACATAGGTTATTATTCTTATAGTTGGACAAGGTTATTTTTTAACGTAGTTTGCGGAGCGGTTGTGCCCACAGTGTTACCCATTTTATATTCCTTCCGTCGCTGCCCCTATGCTGTGCGGGCGCGAATGACTCTTTTATACGCGAGTATAGACCTAGAGCTTCGTGAAGTCCTATTGAAAGCTAAACCTGAAAAAATGCTGGCTATCTCTGCCAAGGGCACTGTGCCAGTGCTGGAACTTCCCAATGCTGAGGTGCTCGATGAAAGTTATGACATTATTCGCTGGGCGCTGCGGCAGAGTGATCCGCAGAATTGGTTGAGTGCCGACCTTGGTTCTGCGATCAGCGATCTAATCGAACGCAACGATGGTCAGTTTAAAACCGATCTTGATCACTACAAGTATTGGGAGCGCTTTCCCGCGGAATCTCAGGGAGAATATCGCCTTCGAGGAGAGCAGTTTCTGGCTGAGCTCGAGGTGCTGCTGAGTCGGCAGTCCTATCTGCTGGCAGAGCGAATAACGTTGGCCGATATAGCGCTATTTCCCTTTGTTCGCCAGTTCGCTTTTGTCGATAAAGACTGGTTTGATCAGTCACCCTACCCAAAACTGCGCGCTTGGTTAGAGCAGTTGCTTAATTCCAAATTGTTTTTGGCTGCGATGAAAAAATCCCCACCCTGGCAGGATGGGGACTCTCCGATTTCTCTTTAATGATCGCTCTTTAGTGATTACTTTTTAATTACTGATCCCAGTCTATAACCACTTTTACCCGCGCCTCGTCAGGGGCTTCTGCTGAAGGCTGCCCAAGCTTAAAGCGCAATCCCACCTCTGGAATATTGGCGCCGCCAAAAGGCAGTTTTGGATTCTGATAGCGATTTGGTCGCGCATCCGAAAACTCACTGACCGGTGGGTATGCCTCGGTGCTCTGTTCCATCAGGCTATCGCCGACGATGGAATAAATCGAGATTCCCTTGGTAAAAGGTTCCAGAGCAAAGGGTGCATCGCCAGAGTGACGATTCCTGAGAGCGCGATCATAGAGTCGGTACTCAGTTTTCCCGCCGCGAATACGCAGGTCAAATAGTGAACTAACACCTTTGTATTTCAGCCGGTCGGCACCGGGTAACAGACTATTGATCAAAGTGTAGCCATACATCAACTGACGGCCCTCCCAGTCAACAGATTCCACCGCTGGCAGACCATCCATCAGAGACTCATAGCAGCGCTTTCGATCCGCGACACTGACATCACTGGAGTAGAAAGCCGAGCGGCGTTGATGGCACATAACATCCACGTAGCTCTGTTGCAGCCAGGGCTGTGCACTCTCATCAAACTGATATGAGGTCCAGCCCTGATCGTCGACAAAATACTGTTTCGGCACACTGGGCAGATTAAATTCTTGAGGGTTGGCGTCGACCAGTAATAAGAAGCCATTGCCGGGTCCAAACTGGGCCGGTTCATTTTGGCTCCAGAGATATTCACCGTTGTAATACCAGGCCAAGACACCGGGTCTGTAGTTGGCATTAAAGGCCTTCATCTCACCATCGCTGTCTTTAAAAAATGAAAAGCCTGGTTTGGCGAGGCCGGCATCATAATTTTTCACCCGATCGAAACTGGCGTAGGGGTCGCGATATTCGAGCAGGTAATAATGCGGCACGGCAATCCGGTGCTCTCCGCCGCTGAGGGTAAAGCCATCGTTACTCCAGCCTTTGATTGCGCCAGACTCAAAGTCTTCGTTATAGCTCAGCGCGTCGAGTCGGATGTTGTCGATAAGGGCGCCATCTTCTACCGCGGCGCCATCGGCAAAGTAATGCAAGCGAATCGTTACCTGCTTTCCACGATAGGCTTCGAGATCAAATTTAGCCGCTATCCACTGAGCGGTTTCGCAGGCGTCCTCGAGGTTTTCACCCACTCGGTCCTCAGCCAGCACTTTGCTCGCGGAAGGGTCACAGCCGGCGGCGATCTCAACTTTTCCGTCACCATCCATATCACCGGAGCGGCCACTAAAACCGGGCAGGGAACCCTCACCCTCATGGCCCTTTTTCGATGGCATAGTGCTGTTAGTATCGGCGGCATTGTCTTTGTCGGTGGGCAGCAGGCGCTGGTATTCCCCGCCGTCAGTGGAGACTTCGATATAGAGATAATCCCAGTCCGACTCGATTTTAAACCAGGTATCAAAACTCAGTATCAACTGTTGCTCGGCCGCCACTTCACGGAGATCAAAGCTGCGGCTAAGAAAGTGATGCAGGTCGTTGCCCTGAGCTGTATAGATCGCATAGTTTCCCTGTGTCTCGCTCAGCGGTCCAAGCTGCAGTTCACGTATTTTCGGTGGCAGGATAATCATCGTCGCATCGCAGACGCCGCGACTGTTTTCACTACCAACCTTATTTGACCAGTCATTCATGGTTTTTAAATACATCGAGCTGCGCTTATTGCCGCCAAAAGCCGGCGGGCGAACAACGCAGGGATTGAGCCAACCCAGCACCATTCGCGACCAGGCGCTGAGCTCTTGGGGTTCTGGTGAAGCAGTCGAGGACATGACTTCCCAGGAGGCGCTGGAATTATTGGTCGCCCGAGCGTAGATATCGGGCAGCCCTAAGGAATGGCCAAACTCGTGAATAAAGGTTGAGACCTCGGTGTACTCGGACTGCATATTGTAGTCATAGAGCCACAGACCCTCTTCGATCTCATGTCCGCCGCGCCCATTGACCAGTCCTTCAAGAACCGGGCCTTTGCCCAAGCCGCGATTTAGCGAGCTGCGATGGGGCCAGATGCGATCGGCACAGTCCTGCTCGTCTGCTGGCAGGCTATCAAAGACATTACTCTCGGCATTGACGGTAAATTTTTCGTTGAGCTTGTAGAGTCCCTGGCAGGAGGACTGGGCTTTACCGGCATAGACAATCACTAGGTGATCGAGATAGCCATCGGCCTCGGCGCGATTGCCATCGCCATCAAAGTCCTTAGGGTCCCAGATATCATAATCTTTCCAGGGAAAATTGGGGTTGTCTCTATGGGCGGCCTGCAGTGCTTCAATAACCAGCTCATCAGTGTGGTCATCATTGCGCCAGCTGCCGTCGGCATTCTGCAGCGGACGACCATAATAGGCTAAGGGCTTGCTCACCTTGGCAATGGGCATTACCTGGCCAGTGATATTGTAGAGGCCCTTAGATTGGTGACGATAGTAGTGGGACAGAGTGCCGGGTTTGGGGCGTTTAATGCTGCCACCAAATAAAAGTTTCTGCAGATAGTTGCGGTTTTTATTGTTTTGCTTTTTATCGCCGGCAAAGCGGTCGTAACCCAGTTCTGGAAATTCCACAGCTATCACTAGCAGGCGGTGGGGACGTTCTAAACTGGCCAACACGGGTTTGATGGAATCGGTCTTGATCTGAGGGCTGCTCAGTTTGTCAAACTGCAGGTTGGCGAGTGAATCAATCATTCGTTCTGTATTGAGATCCACGGCTAGCGTTGGGGTTGAGATGAAAAAAACCGCAAAGTAGAGGATCTGCGTATAAATAGAACGTTTAAATAGCATTTGTTTCTCCTGACGGGCTCTGGAAATTGTTATTATGCCCGCCCCAAGTTCTTCTGACGAGTATGAACTCCACCGCTTTATTATAGGATCCTAAATGTTCGGTTTTTTTGAACGTCTGGTCGACCCATTTCCCGGTGTTACGCCCGGGCAACCGCCTCGCGGAATCTACCAATTTTGTCGACACCATGTGCGCGGTATGGAGCGCTGGCTGGGACTAATGGCGGTTTTGACTGCGATTACTGCCATCTCCGAGGCTATGCTAATTGGCATTTTGGGCCAGGTTGTCGACTGGCTGGCCTCTAGCGATCCGGAAACGTTTTTTGCTGAGACCTGGCCGACCCTGTTGGCTATGTCAGTATTTATGTTGCTGGTAATCCCTCTGGCCAATGCTGGGCGCTCGCTGGTGGTACATCAGACTCTGATGGGTAATCTGCCCATGTCGGTGCGCTGGCAGGCTCACCGCTATCTGTTAAATCAGAGTTACGGTTTCTTTCAGAACGAATTTAGCGGTCGTATTGCCACCAAAGTCATGCAGACTTCCCTCGCTGTGCGCGACACAGTGATGAAGCTGCTCGATGTCATCCTGTTTGTGATTATCTATGTGGTCACCACGCTGTTTCTGGTTGCCAATGCGGATCCACGACTGGTTCTACCTCTGTTAATTTGGCTGCTTTTTTATATTTCTGTGCAGCGCTACTTTGTGCCGCGAATGAAAAATATCGCTACGCTGCAGGCCGATGCGCGCTCGCTGATGACCGGCCGAATTGTTGATAGCTACACCAATATAGTCACCCTGAAGCTTTTCTCTCACAGCTCCCGTGAATCGGCCTATGTAAAAGAAGGCATGACTGAGTTTCTCAATACAGTGCATCCGCAGATGCGTCTGGTCACCAAGCTCAATATGACATTGTGGGCGCTAAATATGTGTCTGGTATTTAGTACTGGGGCTCTGGGTATCTACCTCTGGGTGAATGGCGCGATTACCCCAGGCGCTATCGCCATTGTTATGAGTATGGCGATTCGTTTGACCGGCATGTCGCACTGGATTATGTGGGAAATTAGCAGCCTTTTTGAAAATATAGGCACGGTTCAGGATGGCATTAATACTATCTCAATCCCCCAGACCATTACCGACTCTGACTCGGCCTCGGAGCTCAAGATAGAACGCGGAGAGATTCAATTCAAGGGTGTCGATTTCGCCTACAACAAAGACGAAATGGTGTTTAACAACCTTAATTTGACCATTTCCGGGGGTGAGAAGGTCGGTATTGTTGGCCGCAGTGGTGCCGGTAAATCGAGTCTAGTGAATCTGCTGTTACGCTTCTTTGATATTCAAGGCGGCAGTCTGACCATTGATCAGCAGGAGCTGCGTAATGTCTCCCAAGACAGTTTACGCGGCAAAATTGCCATGGTTACTCAGGATACCTCCCTGCTTCATAGATCAGTGCGGGAAAATATTATGTTCGGTCGTCCGGATGCCAGCGAAGAGCAAATGATAGAGGCCGCCAAGCAGGCTCAGGCCCATGAGTTTATTCTCGGACTGCGTGATAACACCGGCCGCCGTGGCTATGACGCTCATGTAGGCGAGCGCGGTGTGACGCTCTCTGGCGGCCAGCGTCAGCGCGTGGCCATTGCCCGTGTGCTATTAAAAGATGCACCCATACTGGTGCTGGATGAGGCCACCTCCGCGCTAGACTCTGAAGTTGAAGCGACGATTCAACAGAGCCTCAATCAACTAATGGGAGGTAAAACGGTCATTGCTATCGCCCACCGCCTCTCCACAATCGCGGCCATGGACAAACTTATTGTGTTTGATCAGGGAGTGATTGTTGAACAGGGCACCCACCAGCAATTGCTTGATGCCAAAGGTGTCTATGCCAATCTCTGGAGTCATCAATCCGGCGGCTTCCTCGGTCTTGAATAATTTACTGGTAATAACCTCTCTATGATTACATTAACTGACATCGAGCTGCGTCGCGGCACTAAAGTACTGCTGCAAGACGCTGAGCTGGTCGTCCACCCGGGTCAACATATAGGTATTATCGGTGCCAATGGCAGCGGTAAGTCGAGCCTGTTTAAATTGCTGATGGGTAAAATTAGTGCCGATGCGGGTGAATTATTTATTCCCCAGGACTGGCGTGTCGCCCATATGGCTCAGGAGTTGGCGAACTCCGAGAGCAGTGTGGTGGACTTTGTTCTCGACGGTGATCCGCAGATTCGCCAGATTGAGCGGGCTATTGAAAAAGCCCTAGCCGATGAAGATCACGATCGTTTGGCACTGGAATATGAGAAGTTAGATAACGCCAATGGCTTCGATGCCCACTATCGGGCCGAGCAATTACTGCATGGATTGGGGTTTGATCAATCGGAGCTAGATCGCTCGGTAAACAGTTTTTCAGGTGGCTGGCGCATCCGATTAAATCTGGCGCAAGCATTGATGAGCCCATCGGATTTGATGTTGCTCGATGAGCCAACCAATCACTTAGATTTAGATGCAACGCTGTGGTTGGAACAGTGGTTAAAAAGTTATACCGGAACATTACTAATTATTTCTCACGATCGTGACTTTATTGATAATGTTGTGGATCGGATTGTTCATGTTGAACATTGCAAAACCAATGCTTACAAAGGTAACTATTCGACATTTGAACGTGTCCGCGGCGAGCGCCTAGCATTGCAGCAAGCCAGCTTTGAAAAACAACAAAAACGCCGCAAAGAGGTTGAAGAGTTTATTACTCGCTTTAAAGCTAAAGCGTCAAAAGCGAAGCAGGCGCAGAGTAGAGTAAAAGAGTTGGCGCGTATGGAAGATATTGCCCCAGCGCATATCGACTCGCCCTTTTATTTCAGTTTTGCACAGGGAAAGAAAGCGCATAGCGCACTGGCCAATATCAGTCAGGGTGATTTGGGTCATGACGGTCGCGCTATTTTGTCCAATGTTAATTTTGATCTTCATCCGGGAACTCGCATCGGGTTATTGGGGCCAAATGGCGCAGGTAAATCGACCTTGATTGCTAGCTTAACTGGCGATCTAAATTTACTTAATGGCGAAAGAGTATATGGTGAAAATGTAAAAATTGGTTATTTTGCGCAGCATCAACTGGAGGTTTTAGACTTACAGGCAAGTGCCTTTTTGCATCTTCAGCGAATCAGTCCAAAATCCACAGATCAAGAACTGCGAAATTTTCTCGGTGGATTTGATTTTCACGGTGATAAAGCATTGGAACCTATTAAGGCATTTTCTGGTGGCGAAAAAGCGCGGGTTGCCCTAGCTTTAATTGTCTGGCAAAAGCCCAACCTATTGCTTCTCGATGAACCCACTAACCATTTGGATCTAGAAATGCGCCATGCATTGACTCTTGCTCTGCAGAGCTATGAGGGTGCGCTGGTGGTTATTTCTCATGATCGACATCTTCTGCGAAACACCGTTGATGAATTTTACTTGGTTGCAGATGGCGCAGTTAAAGAATTTGAAGGTGACCTTAAAGATTACCAACTGTGGTTGAAAAATTTTAATCGAGTGCCTACAGATTCTGGTGAAAAAGTGGGTGGGTTAGAGGTTCCAGTTATTGAGAAAATAATTGAGCCCGTTGCTGTTGCAGAAGTGCTTAGTGCGGCGGAGAAAAAACTTCAGCGTCAACAGTCGGCTGATGCGCGTAAGCAGCTTGCACCCCTGACCAAAAAATCGAATCAGTTGGAAAATAAAATTGAAAAATTTCAGGTGCAGCTAAGTGAGATAGAATTTAGTCTTGCTGATGCAGATTTATATCTGGATACCAATAAGACAATATTAAAAGAAAAACTTAGTCTTCAGGCTGAAATTAAAAAATTAATTTCCGAAAATGAGGAGCAGTGGTTTGATATTCAACAGCAGATCGAACAGTTCAATTGCTAAGATTGCGGTTTGTTTTTGTGTGACGGGTCAAATAAAAAATAGGTATTTATACTAGCTGAATCGGTTTTATGTTGTTAGCATAGCTGGCCGTGTAAAATTAACGATTGGTATTTCGATGTTTAATTTTAAAAAAGACTCTGACGAAAGTCGTTCTGCAGCAAATAAATCATCTCGTGGCTCAAGCGAAATCCCCAAAAGAGCTTCGGTATCTATTGGAGGAAAAACCATGATTGGTCCAACAGTTATTATTGACGGAAATATTATCAGCGCTGAAGATTTAATTATTGAAGGTAAGGTGTCAGGCACCGTTACGGGCACTGATCATGAAATTACAATAGGGCAGGCGGGTCAGCTAAAAGCTGATATCCAAGCGAAGATTGTACGCATTGAAGGTAAGGTTGAGGGTGATATTTGTGGTGGTGAGAAAGTCATTATTTCCAAAACCGGCAATGTGTTGGGCAATATAGCTGCGCCGCGAGTTACTCTGGAAGATGGCGCCAAATTTAAAGGTAGCATTGAGATGGACCCAGATGAGCAGCCCACCATTAAAGCGGTGCCTAAAAGTAAATCAGACCTGTTTCCAGAGTCTGTTGCCAACGCCGATAAATCCAACGCTTCTTAATCAGCGAATAGTCAATATTGTTTAGGGCGCGCGCCGAAAAAGTTACGCCACTATCTGCCACTTCGCAGGACTATGCTCTGTGCTCAGTGCTGCAGAGTAATCTTGTTGCCGCTACCTTTGATTCGTTGCAGCCCGACAAGCGTCTCGTGGTTCTTGATGTGGGAATGGCCATGGCCGCTACCGTAGATTTTTTCAGCCAGTTCAAAAGCAAATTACTCTTTGTCGATCTCTACTCTGAGGCCTTTGTCGCCGAGATCAGCGAAGAGGTCAGTCATCAGCAGTTAGTGTCTCAGTTTCGTCAGGCGCTCGGCATCCAAGATCAGTGCGTTATTGATATCTGTCTATTCTGGGATTTCTTTAACTATCTCGATGGCACCTTAATCAAGGCTTTTATCGAGGCATTGCAGCCTTATGTTGCAGAGGATACTCGAGGCTTTGGTTTGGGGGCGTTGAATTCACGCTGCCAGCTACCCAACTCCCGATATGGGCTGATGGCAGAGGATAAGCTCACCCAATGTCCTCAGACTGAGCCACAGAGGCCGGTTTTCCCCCATTCCCAGCGCGATCTAAACAGCCATTTCGATTATTTTGAGATCAATAAAAGTCGGCTTATGTCAGATGGTCGGGTGGAATATTTGATTACTCGATGTAATCAGTCTGAACGGGCAATAAAACCGATTTTCTGAACGCCAGTGCAGGATTATTTCGTTACACTGACACCCTCTATTTTCATAACTGTGTCGATTCCACTGATTAGCTCGCTCTGTGCGGGCTCTTAAAATAACAACAATACTCGTTTTAATAGCGAGAAAGAGAGGATGCATGAGGCAGGCAATTATAGTGGGTGCAAGTTCGGGCCTGGGGTGGGAATTAGCCATTCAATTGGCCGACAAAGGCTATCAGCTGGGCGTAATGGGGCGTCGCGAAGCACTGCTTAATGAGTTGGTCGAGAAACTGCCTGGCACCCATTTTATTCAAGCTACAGATGTCTCTAATGCTGAACAGTCGCAGACTGAATTAGAGGAGCTGATCGCGCGTATGGGCGATGTGGAGCTTATTGTCTTAAGTTCTGGTGTCGGCCTTTTTGAAAACAAACTTGAGTGGGCGGCTGAGCGGGAAATGATCGACGTCAATGTGCGCGGCTTTGCGGCTCTGACCATTATTGCCATGGAGCACTTTACTCGGCGTGGCGCAGGGCATTTGGCTGGAATCTCCTCAATGGCCGCTCATATATTTGGTGCTAAAACTGTCACCTACCATGCCACCAAAGCCTTTGTTTCAAACTATCTCGCTGGTATGCGTCAGCGCGCAATCCGCAGCGGTCTGCCGATTACCATTACGACCATTGAGCCAGGCTTTATTAAAACGCCGATGGTGCACGGCAATCCTCTGTGGATGGCGCCCGTGGAAAAGGGTGTTACCCAGATGGTGGCGGGTTTATTAAAAAAGAAGAATCATATCTATATTACTAAGCGCTGGCGCTATGTGGCGTTCGTCGCTGACCTAATGCCACATTGGTTGCTGCGCAAGTTTTTGTAATAGTGGTAACTTTATTGGACTACTCTAAACAGTTGGTAGAGTTACGTTGTTCAAGCAGGCTAGTAGATAGATTATGCGCAGTAATAGAGCCCTAAAAATTGCCACCGTGCGTGGCGTACTCGATATGCTACCCCTGAGTTTAGCGGTGTTGCCTTGGGGCATACTATTTGGCTCTCTGGCGGTACAGCGAGGTTTTAGTTGGCTCGAAGCACAGTTGTTCTCGGGGATCATCTTTGGCGGTGCGGTGCAGATTGTTACGGTGGAATTAATTGCCGATAACAGCTCGTTGCTGACGGTGTTGTTTACCGCTTTTATTGTTAGTTCTAGACACTTTCTCTATGGCTTGTCGCTGCGCGAACGCCTTAGCCCTCAGCCATTGCGCTGGCGTCTAAGTCTTGGCTTTCTGCTTACCGATGAGCTGTTTGCTCTGTCAGGTCATCGCCGCGCCTATATAGGAAAAGTGCGCCTGTGCTACGGGTTGGCAGCCGGCGGCAGTTTCTATCTGGCCTGGAATCTGTGGACCTTTGTTGGCATTGTCGCCGGTGCTTCGCTTCCCGATTTAACCGATTTAGGGTTGGATTTCGCCATTGCTGCGACCTTTATTGCGCTGGTGGTTCCAGGGGTTAAGTCCCTTGCGACGCTGGCCGCTGTGCTAACGGCAGCCGCAGCTTCAGTGTTTTTTACCCTGTGGCATTTTGAGTTAGGGCTTATCTGCGCGGCACTGCTTGCTATGACGGTTGGCTACGCGGTCCATAAACTCAGCGGCAACGTGGGAGTTGGCGCATGACATTGTTAACTATCCTGCTGCTCGCCTGTATTACCTTTGGCACTCGTTATCTGTTTCTTGAGGGTCGGCTGCCGGTTCGCCTTGGGCCCAATTTGCGATTGCTGCTGAGCTATAGTGGGCCTTCGGTCCTGGCGGCTATTCTGGCTCCGATTCTATTTGTGCGCAGTGATCAACTGGCGTTGAGCGCATCTAATCCCTACCTTTGGGGTGCTGCGGCAGCGATCACTGCGGCTTATAAGACCGGTAATATTTACTGGACGATCGGCGCTGGCATGCTAGTTTTTGTTGCAGCTGGCCAGTTAATCTAGCGTTCGAACTTGTCAATTGCTTGTTCATGGAACGCTGCGGTCACCAAAACCCGACCTTTTATCGACAGAATTATCCTTTCTCGACGCACAATAAATCATACTGATGCGGTACGCCGGCCGCTAAGAGCTGACGGTATTCGCTAAAAAATAGAGAGCTCCGATTATGATTCCACGTACCCTATATGATTCCGATCACGATATGTTCCGCGATTCAGTGCGTAAATTTCTTCAAACTGAGGCAGTGCCGCACCATGCTCAGTGGGAGAAAGATGGCATGGTCAGCGATGATATCTGGTTAAAGGCTGGCGAGCAGGGCTTTTTATGTCCCACTGTGCCTGAAGAGTATGGTGGTGTTGGCGTTGATTTTCGCTACAACTGTATTGTTAATGAAGAGATTGGTCATGCCGGCTGCACCGGTTTAGGCTGGACTCTGCACTCAGATATCGCAGTTCCCTATATAGTTCGCTATGGCAGTGAAGAGCAGAAGCAACGCTTTTTGCCACGCTGTGTTTCCGGTGAACTGATCACCGCTATCGCTATGACCGAGCCCAGTGCCGGTTCAGATTTGCAGGGTACTAAAACTACTGCAGTATTAGACGGCGATGAGTGGGTATTAAATGGGTCGAAGACCTTTATTACCAACGGCCAAAAATCGGGTTTGGTTATTGTTGTGGCCAAGACCAATGTTGATGCTGGCTCTAAGGGTATTAGTCTGTTTCTGGTTGAAGCCGATACGCCGGGTTTTACCAAAGGTAAAAATCTCGAGAAGTTGGGCTTAAAAGCGCAGGACACTTCAGAGCTGTTTTTCCAAGATGTGAGAATCCCCAAAGATAACCTGCTTGGTGAAGAGGGCCGTGGCTTTATCTACCTGATGCAGGATCTGCCCCAGGAGCGACTGTCAGTGGCAGTGAGTGCCAATGGTATGTGCCAGGCAGTGATGCAGACGACCATTGATTATGTCAAAGAGCGCAAGGCCTTTGGTACAAATGTGGCGTCGTTTCAGAATACTCAATTTAAGCTTGCTGAATTATCTGCAGAAGTCAGCTGTGCAGAAGTGTACTTGGATCGCTGTACTGAGCTGCTGATTGAAGACAAGCTGGATACGGTGACGGCTTCGAAGCTTAAACTGCTCACGACAGACCTGCAGTGCAAGGTGGCTGATGAGTGTCTGCAGCTGTTTGGCGGTTGGGGTTATATGTGGGAATACCCAGTCTGTCGTGCCTTTGCGGATGCGCGAGTGCAGCGTATTTATGCGGGTAGCAATGAGATTATGAAGCTGATTATCTCTCGTGATTTATTAAAGTGATCAGACCCCTGGTCTGATCATCCTGAGCGCAGCCGAAGCATCTCTTTAGCGACCGCTCTGTTATCTCGACAGAGCGACGCGACGAGAGATCTCAATTCCGAAGAACGCATACGACCAGCTTGTCATCCCAACAGAGCGGCGCGACGAGGGATCTTGAGATCTCTCACATGCGTTCGAGATGACAGGTGCTGACGGTTCGAGATGACAGGTGCTGACTGCTCGAGACTGAATTGTTCAAGATGATCGGCCTGGGCCTGGGCCTGGGCCTGTGGCGATGGCAGACCTAAAAACCTCAATCCTTATAAGACGGATCAAGCTTCTCAATAATCCGTGTCATGGCTTTAAATTCCAACTCACCGGCTGGCTGTCCCATACTCTGCATCGTCATCAACTGCTCAGTCTTTGCCAACACCTCATCCGATACTGGAATCAGCGGCTTGCCTGTGGCATCGCAGGCGACCTGAACTTCGCATGAACGCTGCAGCGCCCACATATTCATAAAGGCTTCAGGGATGGTGCGACCACAGGTCAATAAACCATGGTTGCGCAAAATCAGCATATTCTTATCACCCATATTGGCGATCAAGCGTGGCTTCTCATCGTCCATCACTGTGATGCCTTCAAAGTCATGGTAGGCGACCCGATTTTGCAGCAGTGCGGAGTAGAAATTGTCCGTGCGCAAGCCTTCTTCAGAACAGGCCACTGCCATACCGGCGTCAGTGTGGACGTGAGTAATGCATTTCACGTCGTGGCGCGCGCCGTGAATGGCTGTATGAATAATAATGCCCGCCGGATTAACCGCGTAATCAGTGGGTTCGACTATATTGCCTTCAATATCAACTTTAACCAGATTGGAGGCTGTTACTTCACTGTAATGAAGGCCATAGGGGTTGATTAAAAAGTGCTCTTCATCGCCGGGCACTTGATCGCTGGGCACTTTCATAGTGATATGGTTGAAAATCATCTCCGACCAGCCGAGATAATCAAAAATTCGATAGCATGCTGCCAGTTGAATGCGCAGTTCTTGTTCTGTTTGCGGTGTTGATTCCTGAAGTGGTTCGCCCATTAGTTCACCCTCTTTACAAACTTGGTTAAAATTACGATCTGTGTGCCGTTGACACGACCTTCTATATGCTCAGGGTTGCTCTGCACCAGCGAGATATTGCGCACTGCGGTTCCGCGCTTGCCGGTAAAGCTAGTTCCCTTAACATCCAGATCCTTTATGAGTGTTACTGTATCACCAGCGCTAAGTACTGCGCCGTTGCTGTCTTTATGAATAACTGCATCGTCATCCGATTCAGCTTCAACTCCGGCCTTGGCCCAAGCCAGTGTCTCATCATCTAGATACATCATATCCAACAGATCCTGAGGCCAGCCCTCGGCGCTGAGTCGAGTAAGCATGCGCCAGGCCATAACTTGCACTGCTGGGACCTGAGACCACATGCTGTCATTGAGACAGCGCCAGTGATTGACGTCGATCTTCTCTGGATTATTGATCTGATCTACACAGATGTCACAGGCCAATAATGACGGTGACTCTTTATTGCTGCCATCGCCATTTGGCGGCAGCTCATAGACCGAGAGGTTCTCGCTGTTAGCACAGAGTTCACAGACTGAGCCGCTGCGGGTGTAAAGGTCGGTCATAAGGTTGGGCTGCTTGTATAAGTGTATTTGGCCACAGTATAGGTGGCTTTAGTTCTGCTCTGCAATCAAGGGCTCGGCGCAGCAATCAAGAGCTCGGCGCAGCAATTAAGCTCTTTGCCGCTGCCCAACCGGATAGCACGGCACCTTCAAAACGCGGTCCGGCAAAGGCGTCGCCGGCCAGTGCCAGTGGTGGCAAGTCAGTGAACTCACTGAGCAGCATGCAGGCTTCACTGTCTACTATTGTGGGCTTGCTGTAGCGCCAGCCGTGAACCTGATATTCGGTGACCTTGGCATCGCCCAGATAGGGCGCTGCGGCATCTATCAATGTTTGGCCAGTCTGCATTTTGTCGTGTTCAAAATGTTCTGCACTAAAGTCACCGCTGCCATGAATGGTCACTGCGGGAATTTTCGAAACGCCTTTTTGCAGATTGTCACTGATCCAGCCAATCGGGCCATCGTCAAAAGCGGTTGCACCGGGAACGGGTATAGCTGTTGGGCCGTCCAATACTGCCATCACCGCAATGCAGGCTTCGTAGTCAATGCGATCAAGCCGTGCCTGTTTATCAGCGGGTATTTGGATATTGCCCGAGGCGAGCAGATCGATGGTCTGCGGTACCGGGGAGGTTATTAATAGCGCCTTGGCGCTAACGGTTTCGCCATTATCTAGAGCCGCCGACCAGAGCCTATCCTCTTGGGTGATGCTGTCGACTCTGGTAGTGCGCAAAACATTCATATCTGTTGCCAGATATTTTGCCACTGCAGTCATGGTGGGCACACCGCGATATCGCGGGTGACCATTGGGATGTCCTGGGTAGCTGCTGTACCACTCTTCGGCAACACCGGCCTCAATCCACTCGGCAACACTGGCTTGAAAACGTGAATTACGGGCCGTCATAAATTGCGCGCCGTGATCAAAGGTGGCATTGCCAATGCGACGTCCGGCCAGGCGACCACCGAGACCGCGGCCTTTGTCCACGATCAGCACATTGAGGCCAGCTCGATGTAAATCATTCGCCGCGCTGAGCCCTGCGAGACCGGCGCCAATAATAAGTACATCGTAAGTGGTTTGGCCATTGCTGCTGGTGGAAGAGGGCATAGTTAATCGTCTTGTCAGTTGGTATGGGTTAGATCGGCTTAGGATTAATCGCTTTGAGCTTTGTTGCGCATGGCTTTGCATTTAACCGAGCAAAACCGCACTTCATCCCAGCAGCGCTGCCATTTTTTGCGCCATACAAACGGTCGCTCGCAAACGGGGCAGATCTTGCTCGGCAGATCAGATTTTTTACGCATACTGGGCATCGGCGGATTATCGCAGGTTTTGTGGTTGGTTTGCTGATCTAATAACTAATTGCATTCCTATCTTTCTACCTGCCTATGCAGCTTCCAGCTCACTACCTTGCAGGGTAATTCGATGCATCAAGCGCATCTGCCCCTGGTAGTCATTATCAGCCTGATGCCAAGTGCAGCGATTATCCCAGAATGTCACTGAGCCGGGCTGCCAGTTAAAACTGCAGGTAAATTGAGGCTGGGCGACATGGGCATAGAGTTCATCGAGCAGTTCACGGCTTTTATCAAACTCCCAGCCCTCAAATTGGATAGTGTGTCCGGGATTAACATAGAGCACCTTGCGGCCGCTCTGGGGGTGAGTGATCACCACTGGGTGTGTGGCATCGCCAACTCGATCCATCCCGCCCAACTGATCTTTGAGATCGGTAAATCTGTAGAGACCATTTTCGCCATACAGGTGCGTGTTGGAGTGAACTGCGCGGAGCCCTTCAAGGCGCGTTTTTAACGTATTGGGCAGCGCATCATAGGCGGCGGCCAAGTTGGCGAACTGGGTATTACCGCCAGTTTCCGGCAGTATTCGTGCCACCAAGATGGAGCCCAGAGCAGGAATATCATCGTAGGAATGATCTGTGTGCCAGCCGCCACCTATATTGGTTTGCTGAGTTTTCTCTTTGCGTACTTCGGCAATCAGTGGCGATTCTTCGGTGGTTTTAAAAAATTTATTGACGACGATTTTGCCGAAACGGTTGGCGAAACGCAGATGCTCCTCTGGGGGCAATTGTTGGTCTCGGAAAAACAGCAGGCCGTGTTCAGTAAATGCGTCACGCAGTTGCTCTAGCTGGGCATCGTTCATGGTGGCCAGTTGTAGGTCGCTGACAACGGCACCGCAGTTGGGTGAGAAAGGGGTCACTTTCATAGATGACTTCTTATTGTTTTTATTTGAGAGATATTTGAACGTTATTTGAGCACTTTTTGTTGTGCCTGTCATCTCGACACCCAAACTTGTTATCTCGATACTCAAACTTGTCATCTCGAACGCATGTGAGAGATCTTGAGATCCCTCGTCGCTCCGCTCTGTCGGGATGACAGCGGGTAAAAAATTTTCTGTTGGGATGACAGCGGTTAAAAATTTTCGGTCGAGATGACAGAGTGTAGAGGGTGTTCTGTCGGGATGGCAGCGGGAAGAGAGTGTTCTGTCCGGATCACTGAGCGGCAGTCAGAGGGGATCCTTCGACTGCGCTCAGGGTCACAAGCCTTTAGGCTTGCGACTTATCCAAACTCCAAATTCCCGCGCCGCGCACGGCAATAAACAAGAAGGCAAAGCAGAACAGCGCAGCCAATTCACCGCGATTAATAATGGGGAAGACATTATTCATGCCGTGAGCCATCCAATATGCCGCAGCCATGGTGCCACTGCAGATAAAAGCTGTTGGTCGGGTAAACAGTCCAATCATCACCAGTACGCCGCCGACCATTTCAATGGCGCCAGCCGTGTACATCAATGGGTTGAGTGGATAGGGGAATTCAACAGGATAATTCATCAGCTTCTGAGTCCCGTGCCAAATAAACAAGAATCCAGTGACGATTCTCAATAGCGCGTAGGCTTGCTCTTCACGGTCATCTAATAGGTTGTCTAGAAATTTCATATACGCCTCTTTGGTCTTATTGTTTTAGTTTTAGTTTCTGCATTTAGCCTCAGCTTGCAGTGTGAGACAAGGCTCGAACGCCTACTCTAGGGGATTTATGAGAGTACAACAATAATTATAAGACTGAGTATGATTGGCACCGAGATACAGCTAGCGGCAAATATAAGTATATTACGAGTGTCTTTAGTCATAGGTAGTGACCTCCTTGTGCTATTAAAGCTAGTCACTAAACCCGGGCTTTTCCACTGAGGTTGTCAGTGGCTATAGCTAGAGGCCACGCTGCCATTCCTCTCGCAGTGGGATCATGCCGGGCTGATTGATGGCGGTGGTGACAATCGATAGCAACTGCTGCTTGTCTTTGCCTAGGACACCTTTCAGTACCAGATAATTAGACGCGTGATCACTTCTGAAAATCGTTTTATCGAGTTCTAGGTTGCTCAGCAATACCTGCATCTCATGAAACAATTCCATTTTGCCCAGTTTGCGCCAGCGACCTTCAAAGGCCTCTTCGAAGCGTTCGCTGCCGGTGGGGAATTCCACTACTAGGGTGGAGAGATAATCAGGCTGTGCGGCATTCATCAGCTTGGCGGAGTTGAGTGCATGTTGCTCGCTGAGTTCGGGGCCGCCGAGTCCATTCAAAATCATCACCGAACTTTTCATACCCGCCTGTTTGATCTTCTTCAGTGCCACCAGAGAGGAATCGTAATCTTCCCCTTTATTGACTAGTTTCAATACCTCATTATCGCCGCTCTCGCAGCCCACATACATCAGACTCAGGCCCAGATCTCGCAGATCGCTCAGCTCTTCGACGCTCTTCTTTTTCAGATTGCGCGGCAGGCAATAGGAGGAGACACGCTGCACATCGGGATAGTATTTATTGATCATCTGCAGAATATCTACCAACCGCCGAGTACTCAGGGTCATGGCATCGCCGTCGGCTAAAAATACCCGCTTGACCGGATAGCCGGCCTCAGCAAGCCCACGCAATTCCTCTTCAATTTTCTCTATGGGCTTTGGGCTAAAGCGCTTCTGTTGATCGGTGTACATTTCACAGAAGCTGCACTTGTTGTAAGAGCAGCCATTGGTCACCTGCAAAATTAGTGAGCGGCCTTCACTGGGTGGACGGAAGACCGGCTGGATATAGTCGAGTGGATACATAGAGGGTAGTCTGCGGAAAATTGAGCTTTTAAGTTTACAGGTTTTATTCAGTTTGCATCTGTTGGCAGCCTTTTTTTGATTATTCACGGAATTAATCTAACTTTAGGTAAGTCAGGCAAAAGAATTAGTCTAAAATGCTGCCATTATTTTGATTATCAGTGACTCTCTTCCATGCAAAACAACAGCTCTGACAAGCCATTCAAACCCGGCATCGGTATCGACTTTGGCACCAGCAATAGTGCTGCGGCAGTTTTTGATGGGGAGCAAGTCAGACTGGTACAGCTCAGTGAGCTCAATCCGATTATGCCCTCGGCCAATTATATAGATCGAGATTTTGCCTCGACCATTGGTCAGCCTGCGATTGATGACTATATTAGTGACAATCAAGGTCGCAAGGTGGAGCTCAGTGTCGAGGTGATTGGCGAGGCGCGCACCAGTGCTGGCACCGGCGATGGCCCGGCCAGTGAGTCTGAAACCACTAAGGTTTACGGTCAGGCATTTAACGATGCCAGTCTGCCTGGGCGACTATTCCGCGGCACTAAGCGCTTGCTGGGCAATACCGCCAGTGACAAGACGGTAATTTTTAGCCGACCATTTCGTCTGGTGGCGCTGGTTACGCCTATATTAGTGGGTATTCGCAAAGCCCTGCGTCGCAGTGTTGATAACAGCAGCCAGGCCTGTATTGGCCATCCAGTGAATTTCGAGGGTATGGAGCAGGGTCGCAACAATGTGGCACTGCAGCGTCTCAGTGAATCCTATCGCCATGCGGGTATTACCGAGCAGAGCTTTTGCCCGGAACCTACAGCGGCGGCTATCAGCTACCTGTATAACTATCCCCACAGCCGCGATCAGCTGATGCTGACCGTGGATTTTGGTGGCGGCACCCTGGATTTTTGTATTCTGCGCCGCAAGGGCACGGAGTTTTCTGTCGAAGCGACCCATGGTATTGCCCTGGGTGGCGATAAGATTGACCAGACTATTTTTCGCGAGCTGGTTTTTCCGCTGCTGGGCAAGGGCGAACGCTGGTCGCGTATGGTCGATGGCAGTGAAGTGGATACGTTGTTTCCCTTTGCTGAGTTTGAAGAGCTGCTGATTAATTGGCCGGTGAGCTATATGCTCAATCAAAACAAATACACCGCCTCGGTGATGCAGCGCATGGTGCTGCCGGATGAGGGGGCGATTAAATTTAAGCGTCTCTATGATCTGATTAAGCAGAACTACAGCTATCAGGTATTTGAGGCGATCAAGGCGTTTAAGGCCGAGCTGTCAGTGTCTGATTCCGCGGTATTGGATATTCCCGAGATTGATATTGAAGTGCGACTGGAGCGCTGGGAGTTTGAGCTGATGATTACCGATCTACTCTTCGAACTGGAACAGGCGATTAGCTTAATTCTCAATAAAGCGGGCTTGCACGCAGATGATATTGACCTAGTGTTGCGCACTGGTGGTTCTTCATTAATTCCCGCGGTTAAGGATATCCTCGAGAACCAGTTCCCGGGCAAGGTCGTCGAACATGACCCCTTTACCAGTGTAGCTGCGGGTTTGGCGATTGCTGATTATTTTGGTTACGGCTCAGATATTCCTCAATAGAGCTTCCTTACAAGAGCTTCCTTACAAGAGCTTCCTTAACAGGGCCTCCTTAAAAGACCCTCTCTATTAACAGCCGTTAAACAGGCTGTTCACAAATAATTTTTCTGATTGAGAGCACCTCAGTATCTGTTCTCCGCAAAACTTACTTGCATGCAGCAAGCAAGATAACTAAACTCCCCTCCATTGATACTCTAAATGGACCATAAAATGACTACCTCTTCAGTTTCCGTAAGCACTCATGCCACTACTGCACCTTCGACTCCAGCGCAGAAAAAGGGCATTCCGCTGCGTTTTGTGACCGCTGCCAGCCTATTTGATGGGCACGATGCGGCGATCAATATTATGCGCCGTATTCTTCAGGGTGCTGGTGTTGAGGTCATTCATCTGGCGCACAACCGTTCTGTGGCTGAAGTGGTTCAGACTGCACTGCAGGAAGATGCTCAGGGTATTGCGATCAGCTCCTATCAGGGCGGCCATGTGGAGTACTTTAAGTACGCGGTGGATCTACTAAAAGAAGCCGGTGCTGAACATATTAAGATTTTCGGTGGCGGCGGTGGCGTGATTGTCCCAGAGGAAATTAAAGAGCTTGAGGCCTATGGTGTCGAGCGTATCTACTCTCCCTATGACGGACAGAATCTCGGCCTCGTTGGCATGATCGACGATATGATCGAGCGCTGTTCATTGGGTGCGTACACTGATGTAACAGTGGCCGCCAGTGAGCTGGCTGGGCAAGATGGGCGCAATAATTTATCCCGTCTTATCACCGCCATTGAGCGCGATGAGCTCAATCCTGAACAGCAAAATTCACTCCGTGAGCAGGCACAATTTCTTAGCAATACTGTGCCCGTTCTGGGTATTACTGGTACCGGTGGTGCAGGTAAGTCTTCACTAACTGATGAGTTGATTCGTCGTTTCCGCCAAGACAGTGCCGATGAACTTAAGATTGCGGTGCTGGCGATCGATCCAACAAGACGTAAAACCGGTGGCGCTTTACTTGGCGACCGTATCCGCATGAATGCAATTTATCATCCCTCTATCTATATGCGCTCTATAGGCACCCGCGGTGCCACCGGTGAAGTGCCGGCGGCGCTAAAAGATATAGTCTGCGCCATGCGCCTTGGCGGTTTTGATCTAGTGGTTGTTGAAACGCCGGGTATAGGCCAGGGCGATGCTGGCATTGTGCCCTATGTGGATGTGCCGATTTATGTCATGACGCCAGAATTTGGCGCCCAGAGTCAGCTGGAAAAAATCGATATGCTGGATTACGCCGAGCTGGCGATTATCAATAAATTTGACCGCAAGGGTAGCGACGACGCCTATCGCGATGTGTGCAAGCAAGTGCAGCGCAACCGCGAAGCCTGGACCCAGATGCCGGATGAGATGCCAGTGTTTGGCACCATTGCTTCACGCTTTAATGACGACGGTGTCACGGCGGCTTACCAGGAGCTTATTGGCCTATTACAGCAGCGTGGATTGCGCAGTTTTGAGCAACATCTGGCGAAAGTCGATCGCCGCACCCCATCGGAAAAAACCGTGGTCGTGCCTGCAGATCGTCAGCGCTATTTGGCCGAGATTGCTGCTGGGGTGCGCAACTATCACAAGCAGGTTGCAGTTCAGGCTAATCTGGCTCGCCAGCAGCAACAGCTGGCGGCAACCAAAACCATGCTATTGGAAAGCGGCAGCGATGCACCAGAGACTATTGATAGTCTAATTGCCGAGCGCAAACAGGCTATGGACATTAAGGCGAGTAATCTTTTAGAGAACTGGCCCGCGGTAGTCGAAGCCTACAGTGGCGACGAAAAAGTTGATGTGCTGCCCAATGGCAAAGAAATTGTTACCAAACTAAATACGATTTCTCTGGCGGGCAACAAGATCTCCCGTGTTTCCTTGCCGCGCTTTGAAGATCATGGCGAACTGCTCAAGTGGCTGATGCGTGAAAATCTGCCCGGTGAGTTCCCTTACACTGCTGGTGTATTTCCCTTTAAACGCGAGGGTGAAGATCCGGCGCGGATGTTTGCCGGTGAGGGTGATGCGTTTAAAACTAATCGCCGCTTTAAGGCGCTGTCGGAACATGCCGATGCTAAGCGTCTCTCTACCGCGTTTGATTCCGTAACCCTCTACGGATTTGACCCTCATGAGCGTCCGGATATTTATGGCAAGGTGGGCAATGCCGGTGTCTCCATCTGTACGCTGGATGATATGAAAGCCCTCTATGATGGCTTTGATCTGTGTAATCCAACCACCTCGGTTTCCATGACCATTAATGGGCCAGCACCGACTATCTTGGCAATGTTTTTAAACACTGCCATTGATCAACAGGTGGATCAGTTTGTTGCTGAACACAGCCGCCAGCCCAAAGATGATGAATATCAAACCCTGCGCAGCAATACGTTGAAGCGTGTGCGCGGCACAGTACAGGCAGATATTCTTAAGGAAGATCAGGGTCAGAATACCTGCATTTTCTCCACTGAATTTAGCCTGCGCATGATGGGCGATATGCAGCAGTACTTTATTAACGAACAGATCCGCAACTTCTACTCAGTGTCGATCTCCGGATACCATATCGCCGAAGCCGGCGCTAACCCAATCTCTCAGCTGGCCTTTACCCTTTCTAATGGCTTTACCTTTGTAGAGGCCTATCTGGCTCGGGGTATGAATATTGATGACTTCGCGCCTAACCTGTCGTTCTTCTTCTCCAATGGTATGGATCCGGAGTACACAGTAATGGGTCGAGTGGCGCGCCGTATTTGGGCGACCTCAATGCGCGATCT
The DNA here is from genome assembly GCA_000153445.1 of gamma proteobacterium HTCC2207. Classification (GTDB taxonomy): domain Bacteria; phylum Pseudomonadota; class Gammaproteobacteria; order Pseudomonadales; family Porticoccaceae; genus HTCC2207. Next base: position 105,925 of record CH672400.1, read on the forward strand.
TTACGATGCCAATCCGCGCAGCCAGAAGCTGAAATACCATATTCAAACCTCTGGCCGTTCCTTGCACGCTCAGGAAATGAACTTCAATGATATTCGGACTACTCTGCAAGCCTTAATCGCGATTTACGATAACTGTAATAGCCTGCACACCAATGCCTACGATGAAGCCATTACCACCCCCACTGAAGAGTCGGTGCGCCGAGCATTGGCGATCCAGCTGATTATTAATCAGGAGTGGGGCCTGGCGAAAAATGAAAACCCCAGTCAGGGCGCGTTTATTATCGACGAGCTAACTGATCTGGTTGAAGAGGCGGTACTGCAGGAATTTGAGAAAATCTCCGATCGTGGCGGTGTGTTGGGTGCCATGGAAACCGGTTATCAGCGCGGCAAGATTCAGGAAGAGTCACTCTATTATGAGCACAAGAAGCATGATGGTTCCTTCCCAATTGTGGGGGTGAATACTTTCCTTAGCGAGACTGAAGAAGAGCCCATGGAAATTGAATTGGCCCGTTCCACCGAGGCTGAAAAGCAGAGTCAGATTAAACGTCTGAGAGCTTTCCAGGAGACACATAGCGCAGAGTCTGCGGAAGTGCTTAGACGCTTGCAGGATACAGTGAGCGAAGGCGGCAATGGTTTTGAAGTGTTGATGGATGCAGTGCGAGTCTGTTCATTGGGCGAGATTACCAATGCGTTATTCGACGTTGGCGGACAGTACAGACGTAGCATGTAATCATGCTTGGTATTTTCCGTCAGAAGGGCGTTAAAAATGTACTTATTCGGTCATTTGTTAACAAAACCTCCCTTATTGCGTGCATTTTTGCCTACTTCTGACGCAAACTACCGGCGCATGACGCGGTAGTGGAATAAAACCAGAAATCGTTAATCTAGAAACTGCTAATCTAGGAACCGTTAATCTAGGAACTATAAGAAATGCCCAAAGCCCTCCGACTCACTCAGGTTGAGCGCAAAGAAATCTCCGACGCCAAGATGCTTGAGGCGGCGGTGGATTTGATTGTCGAGCGCGGAGCGGGGCTCGTCACTCTAAAAGATGTGGGTGAAAAAGCCGGATACTCTCGCGGGCTGGCTGGATATCGCTTTGGCAATCGCGAGGGCCTATTTGATTTTGTACTCAGGTCGGTTGGCGATGAATGGCTCGGCGAACTCACCCAGGTGACCGCTAGTAGTTTTGGTTATCAGGCCATAGCCGCGGCCCTCGATGCGCATATTAAATTCTGTGAAGATGCGCCAAAGCATGTGGAAGCATTCTATCGCCTTTGGTTTGATTCTATGGCCCCAGACTCACAGCTTAAAGCGGTTATTTTAGGGATTCACCAGCGTCGTCGTGGCGATGTTATCAGCTGGATTGATCAGGCTGTGGCCGCAGGCGAAGTGCCGGCAACGGTGAATGCGGGAATGCTGGCGGATCACTTTACTGCTTCCGTCAGCGGCATCGTCTACCACTGGATGACCGATCCGGATAATCTCGATGAAATGCGCAATCTACATGAAGCCCTTAAGCAGGTCATGCACAGTATGTTGCGCGGCTAATCGGTTGCCTCAAAAACCGGTTGATATGAGACCTTAGTGGTCACTCTTGGCGCTCCTCAGATATTGAAATTTGTCCCTTTAATCTGCAATCTAGAGAAGTCTGTTTAGCGAGCTAGGTGTGCCATGATTAATTTTCAGCTGAATAATACTTCCGTCCAAGTGGATATAGATCCAGATACCCCGTTGCTATGGGTGGTGCGGGATCACTTTAAACTTAAGGGCAGCAAGTTTGGCTGTGGTATGGGTCTCTGCGGAGCCTGTACTATGCATGTGAATGGCGAAGCGGTGCGCACTTGCACACTGCCTATAGCGGCTGTCCAAGGGGCTGCCATTATCAGTATCGAAGGTCTCGGCACGCCCGATAATTTACATCCATTGCAACAGGCTTGGGTTGAGCACAGCGTTCCCCAGTGCGGCTACTGCCAATCCGGTCAGCTGATGTCAGCCAGTGCGCTGTTGCAGAAAAATCCCAATCCCACAGATGACGATATAGATGTGGCCATGAATGGCAATATCTGTCGCTGCGGCACTTACAGCAAAATTAAATCGGCGATTAAGTCCGGTGCTGAGGTGATGCGTACTCAGGAGAGCATAGTCGAGACGTTTGATCCGGCCAGTGGCAAGTCCATAGTTAAGGAGGCAAGCTCATGAAAACAGCCTCCATAACGAGACGCCTATTTCTTCTGTCCACCGGCGCAGCGGCTACTGGACTAATAGTCGGTTGCTCTTCGGCAGCGACTAAAAGCAAAGGTTATTCCTCTATTGCCGGTGCTTTTGAACCCAACTCATTTATTCAAATTACCCCTGATAATCAGGTGATATTTTATCTGCCCAGCAGTGAGATGGGGCAGGGTATTCTCGATGGCCTAACCACATTGATTGCCGAGGAATTACGGGTTGACCCGACGGCAATTGATGTTCGTCATGCCAGTCTTCACTCGGACTATAAAAACCCGGAGTTGCGTTTTCAGGGGACCGGCGGCAGCAATGCAACTCGCACCCAGTTTTTACCCCTTCGACAGGCGGCGGCTGACACTGCGGCTGCCATCCGCAACGCTGCAGCCAAGCAACTTAACCAACCGGCACATAAGTTATTGTTAGCGGATGGCCATGTCACTGCTGAGGGGCGGCGCTATGCCTTTGGTGAGTTCGTTGCCCTGGCGGCTTTGATGCCGATGCCAGAAAATTCCCCTTTAAGAGGCCCCGCACAGTTTGACCAAATCGGCCGTGAACGGCCGCGTTTGGATGCACTGGCCAAGTCCACGGGAATCGCTGTCTTCGGTATAGATGCTGAGGTAGAGAATCTCTACCGCGCGGTGGTGGTGAGATCGCCTGTATTAGGTGCGCCACTGAAGCGCTTCGATGCTACTGCCGCCCTCAAGCAGCCCGGTGTGGTGGATGTGGTTGAGATTCGCACCGGCGTTGCGATTGTCGCCCAGTCCTACTGGCAAGCGCGCAAAGCCGCCTCGGCTCTTGAGTTGGATTGGGAAAAAACTGAACTCGCGTCCTGGTCCTCCGACAGTATTTATCAGAAGTTTACCCAGACCTTGAATGACAGTAGTCAGAAAGGGTTGAAATGCTGTGATGAAGGGGAGGGCGATAAGCTGTTGAATCAGGCGCAACATGTCGTTAGCGCCGATTATTATGCGCCCTATTTGGCCCACGCCACCATGGAGCCCTTAAACTGCACAGTTGCAGTAGATGGCGACAACTGCGCGGTTTATCTGGGCACTCAGTATGTGGAAGCCTCGGCTGGTGCAGTTGTTTATTACGGTGATTTCGACGCCGATAAAGTCAAAGTCCATCCCGCCTTTTTAGGCGGAGGATTTGGTCGTCGCGGTCTCGGCGACGATGTCGCCGAAGCGGTGGTGATTGCCAAGAAAACCGGCCGCAATATTCAGCTGGTTTGGAGTCGCGAAGACGATATGAGCAATGACTTCTATCGTCCGGCGGCGCTGGTGCGCATGCAGGCTGGTGTGTCTGAACAGGGGCTAATTGAAACCTGGGCAGTGCGTCGAGTGGGTCCTAATGTACTGGATCATATACTTGATCAATGGGTGGATGTGTTGGCCCCAGACTATCTGAATAAGGGCTTTGTCGATTGGCTCAGCAAGTTAGGTCGACCACTATTCAAACGCTTTATTGCCGATCCCAGTTCTGCCGATGGTATTTTTTCAGATTATGATATGCCCAATAAAGCGGTGCGTCATGTGGCTCAGGATCCAGGTCTGCGAACGGGTCTGTGGCGTTCGGTGGGACATTCGTCCAATGCCTTTTTTAAAGAATCCTTTATTGATGAGTTGGCTCAGCGCGCCGGTATCGACGAGCTGCAGTTCCGTCTCGCCAATATGAAAAACAATCCGCGCCTCACTGAAGCCACGGAACTGGTTGCGGCGAAAGCCGGCTGGGGCAAGGCGCTGCCGGGAGGGCACTTCCATGGTCTTGCGACCCACAGCTCCTTTGGTTCTGCGGTAGCGCAAATCGCTGAGGTCTCTGTTGAAGGGACAAAAATTGTTGTGCACAAAGTCACTGCGGCAATTCATTGCGGCCTGGTAGTCAATCCAGGAATTGTTCGAGATGCAGTGGAGGGAGGCATTATATTTGGTCTGACCGCGGCTCTTCATGGCGAGATAACCTTGGTCGATGGCGTGATTCAGCAGAGCAATTTTCACAGCTACCCAATGTTGCGTATGGCTGACGCTCCGAAGGTTGAGGTGCATATAGTTGAGAGCCAAGAACATCCAGAAGGTGTTGGCGAACCGGGCTTACCGCCCTTGGCGCCAGCAGTGGCTAATGCGGTATTTAAGGCCAGTGGGCAGCGTCTGCGCGATCTTCCTCTGAGGCTTACTTAGTTGCTTGGGCTGCCGCGCTTAACGCCATGAATAATCATCTCAATGAGCTTTTAAAACATTGGCACCCGCTTCGCGATGAGCATCTCTGGGTGTTGGCGACGGTGTATAAAACCGTTGGACCCTGTTATCGCAGAGCTGGTGCGATGATGCTGTTTAATGATCTCGGGCAGCAGTTTGGTCTGCTTAGCGGTGGCTGTTTGGAGGCCGATATTCAGCGCCATGCGGCCCGTGTTATGCATAACAAATGTTCACTTACTGTCAGTTACGATGGCAGCGATGAAGATGATATTACCTTTCAATTGGGTATTGGCTGCGGCGGCACAGTGCATATTGTGCTGCAACCGATTTTGGCTGAGCTTAACTACCTCAATTTAATTGAGGTTCAGGAACACCTAAATCAGGGTGGTACGGGGCTTTATTCTCAGCTTATTTCCACCGATGGAAAAGTCGAAACTCGCTGGGAAATTTCTCAGTCTTCTGTTCAAAAACCTTCCCCAGAATTAATAGAAAAAGATAATCAGACTTGGTTGCTAACCAACCTGAGTCCGCCGCCCCATCTGTTGGTGGTGGGCGCGGGAGTCGATGCTCAGCCGGTTGTGCAGATGGCCAAGACCTTGGGTTGGATTGTCACACTTTGGGATTCGCGCCCAGCCAATGGGCGGCGTGAGCACTTTATAGCGGCTGACCAAATTCTTCGTCAGCCGTTAGATCTTCTAATACAGCATAAATCCGCAGCACAGTGGAACGCTGCAATAGTGATGTCCCACAACCTGCAGATGGATGCCGATACCATCAGAGCCTTGCAGGGCAGCGCCATAGAATATTTGGCGCTGTTGGGGCCAGTCTCTCGCAAGCAGCAGGTTTTGGCTCTGGCACAGCTCGAGGAGCAAGAGCTGTGCATTCCCCTTGCCGGGCCCGCCGGATTAAATCTTGGTGCAGAATTACCAGAGGGTATAGCCCTATCTATTTTGGCCGAATGCCATGCTGTATTGCAGGGCGCTGCCGGTCAGTCCTTGAGTGGCGTACTCACAGCAGAGACTGGAAGCCGGTAATGACCCAGCATATAGAAGTGCTTATTCTTGCCGCCGGGGCTGCCAGCCGTTATGGCTCTGCCAAGCAGTTGATTAATCACCAAGGTAAGTCGCTGTTACAGCACTGTATAGATAAGGCCAATGAGGTTTGCCCCAGTCGGGTTTCCGTTGTGCTGGGGGCCAATCGCGAATTGATTGAGCCACTTATTTCGCAAGCCAAAGTAATTCAGAATCATAATTGGCAGCAGGGTTTGGGTGCATCTATTGCCGCCGGCGTCGACCATATTGACCCTCAGTCTGATGGCCTGTTAATCCTTTTAGCCGACCAAATTGCACTGACCACAGATGATCTGAATTTGTTGATCGCTGCTTTTGGTGGCGATAATACAGTCTCTGCTTATTACGCTGGCCGGCGCGGAGTACCCGCCATATTTCCCCAGAGTCACTATGCCGAGTTAGAACTATTGTCGGGGGATAGCGGTGCTAAAGAGCTGTTGCAACGGGTAGATCTCAACGCAGTGGAGATCGATCTTCCTCTTGCCGCAATGGACATAGACACTCCTGAAGACTGGGTTCAATTTCTCGATTCAAATCACTGACTACCCGCTCCTGAGCAGCTCCTCAGCCTCTTCTCACTCGTTCTTCACTCCCTACCCGCTGCTCACTCCCTACCTATCCGCTCCCCACCTCCTACACAAAAGCAGTGGCTAGTATTTCTCTGTGTTTAGGGCGTTATAGGTGAATAAGCTGACATTTAAGCCTAATAGAGCTCCATTCAACGAATAGTTGTTGAACCTAACTTTGAAGCGACTTACTCTCCACCCGTGTTTTTTTAAAACAAAAACTAACTAGAATTTATTCAAAGAGGGGGTCTTATGGCAGGTTCAGCACCAGATTCAGGAAGCGCACAAGTGGCGGACGGTCAACCACAGGGAAAGCAAACCTTCGCGTTTATCGCGATGACATGTCTGTTTTTCTTTTGGGGTTTTATCACAGTTCTCAACGATATTTTAATTCCGTTCTTAAAAGAGTCATTTGATCTCAACTACACCCAGGCGATGTTGGTGCAGTTCTGTTTCTTTGGCGCCTACTTTATTGTTTCACCCTTTGCTGGCAGATTAATCGATAAGGTCGGCTATCAGCAGGGTATTGTTATAGGTCTGTTGACTACAGCTGCGGGTTGCTGCTTGTTCTACCCCTCAGCCAGTCTGCACCTCTATCCGCTGTTCCTGTTTGGCTTTTTTGTTCTGGCCAGTGGTATTACTATTTTGCAAGTTGCGGCCAACCCTTATGTGGCAGCCTTGGGGCCAGAGAAGACTGCGGCAAGCCGTCTTAATCTAGCTCAGGCAGCGAACTCCTTTGGTACCACTGTAGGACCAATCGTTGGTGCTGCATTGATTCTGGGTGTTGTGGCTGCAGATGCGTCGGCAGTTCAGGGTCCATACCTGATGATTGCCGGTCTGCTGATTGCAGCAGCACTGGTATTCCGCAATATTAAACTGCCTGTTCTGACTCATATGGAAAGCGAAGAGAAAGCTGAAGGCAGCGTTTGGGAGCATCGTCACCTGGTATTGGGTGCTCTGGCAATCTTCCTCTACGTTGGTGGTGAAGTGTCTATAGGTAGCTTCCTGGTCAACTACTTCTCCGAGAGCACGATTGGTGGTCTGACCACAGCGGAAGCTGGCGAGATGGTTGCTTACTACTGGGGCGCGGCAATGATCGGTCGTCTGATCGGTGCTGTTCTGATGAACTACATTGCCGATACTAAGTATCTGGCGATTAATGCGGTGATTGCTATTGTGATGATCGTGGTCAGCATGAACACCAGCGGCAGTGTCGCTATGTGGTCTATTCTGGCGGTCGGTTTCTTTAACTCGATTATGTTCCCAACCATCTTTACCCTTGCGGTGAAAGGTCTGGGTTCCATGACCAGTAAAGGTTCTGGCTTTGTCTGTCAGGCAATTGTTGGCGGCGCACTGATTCCTCTGGTTCAGGGTGTTGCAGCGGATACCATGGGTATTCAGCTGAGCTTTATCGTTCCAATGCTGTGCTATATCTATATTGGTTGGTACGCACTGAACGGCGCACAAAAAGCCTAAGACTGCAGTAATATCGTCGGGCGTGCCTAGGTAATAGGCTCGCCCAATGATGCGTTAAACAATTCCCAAGATTTCTTCTTTAGCCTGATTAAATTCGATTTAACGCTTCTTATTAAGCGTCTTTAAAAGATGGCTGACAGTTTGTCTGTGGGCAGTGTGAAATAAATGGCGGCGCTTAAGTAGCGATTGGCACTTGGGGGATATCAGAGGGGCTTATTAGAGAGGCTTTTTAGAGAAAAAGTGATTCACCGAACCAAGCGCTGAGAGACAGGCCTGGTCCGATGAGATTGTCACTGAGAAATACGGCGTTAGCCCGCTTCAGCCCGCTTCTACAATACGCTTCATATCCGTCATATAGCCGCGCAGTTCGTGGCCAATGATTTCAACATCATGGTCGCGAATCGCATCGTTTACTTCGATCAGACGAAGGTTGTCGACGGCATTAGAGCTATCAGCTAAACCACCACCTAACTCTTCCAGAGTCAGTGAGCTAGCATGGGCTTGCAACAGTGGCACAGCGGCGTGAGTAAACAGGTAGTTGCCGTATTCAGCTGTATCAGAGATCACTACGTTCATCTCGTAAAGCTTATTGCGAGCAATACAGTTGGCGATCAGTGGTGTCTCATGAAGTGACTCATAGTAGGCAGACTCTTCGATAATACCCGAAGCAACCATGGTCTCGAAGGCCAGCTCAACACCGGCTTTAATCATCGCAACCAGGTAGATACCTTTGTCATAGAACTCTTGCTCAGTGATTTCGATATCGCAATCCGCTGCCTGTTCAAAAGAAGAGTCGGCAGTCTCAGCGCGCCACTTCAGCAAGTTGGCATCATCGTTAGCCCAGTCAATCATCATCGTGTGTGAGAACTCACCTTCGATAATGTCGTCCATATGCTTTTCAAACAGTGGGCGCAGAGTCACTTTAAGTTCTTCTGACATATCAAAGGCTTTGATTTTCGCCGGGTTGCTCAAGCGATCCATCATGTTAGTGATGCCACCGTGCTTCAGGCCTTCAGTCACTGTTTCCCAGCCGTACTGGATCAGCTTGCGGGCATAGGCGGCATCGACACCAAGATTGATAAGCTGCTGATGACCCAGAACTGCACCGGTCTGCAACATACCACAGAGAATAGTTTGCTCGCCCATCAGGTCAGACTTAACTTCAGCGATAAACGAAGACTCCAATACACCAGCGCGATCGCCGCCAGTAGCAGAGGCATAGGCTTTGGCGATTGCGTGACCATTGCCCTGTGGATCATTCTCAGGGTGTACTGCGATCAGGGTGGGAACACCAAAGCCGCGCTTGTACTCTTCGCGTACTTCTGTGCCTGGGCACTTGGGAGCAACCATAACAACTGTCAGGTCAGGGCGAATCTGCATGCCTTCTTCAACAATGTTAAAGCCATGTGAGTAAGCGAGAGTGGCCCCTTGCTTCATTAACGGCATAACCGCCGTAACAGCAGCGGTGTGCTGCTTGTCAGGAGTCAGATTAAGAACCAGATCGGCAGCTGGAACAAGCTCTTCAGCGGTGCCAACAGTAAAGCCATTCTCTGATGCCCAAACAAACGACTGACGCTTCTCGGCAATTGCTTGAGCGCGCAGTGCGTAGGAAATATTCAGGCCAGAATCGCGCATATTGAGACCCTGGTTAAGGCCCTGAGCACCGCAGCCAATAATGACAATGTTCCAGTCCTTGATAAAATCACAGCCATCGGTAAATTCGCTGCGATCCATAAATCTGCATTTGCCCAGCTGCGTCAGTTTGTCGCGCAAGCTCAGGGTATTAAAGTAATTAGCCATGTTCAGTCTCCGGCCACCGGGGATCGGTGGATTATTTAATTCGAAAAGGTCGGCAAGTGTACTTGATTTATTGCGTTGCTTAAAACGATATATATTCATTACTGTGTTGCGTATTTTGCAATAGTTGGTTCTCGGCGTTAAGCTGCCTCCATGGATATTCGATCACTCACATTGTTTCAGCACCTGGCCACTAGCCTGCATTTCGGCAAAACCGCTGCCGCCTTTCATGTCAGCCCCTCAACTCTAAGTCGTTCGATCCAGCGATTGGAAGATCAACTGGGTAGTCAGTTATTAATACGCGACAATCGCTCTGTGGTGCTAACCATTGAGGGCAAGAAATTACTCAGTTATGCGGATCAGCAAATTAGCCAGTTCGAAAGCTTAAAGCAGTCGCTTAATCAATCGCAAAAAGAGCTTAGCGGCTCGTTGAAACTGTACTGTTCGGTGACCGCTTCCTATTCCTATCTGCCGCCCTTATTAGAAAAATTTCGCCAGGCTCATCCGAACATTGATATCAATCTGGATACAGGTGATGCGGCCGATGGTATTGATCAGATTAAAAATCAGAAAGTGGATTTAGCCATTGCAGCACGACCGGATGAACTGTCGTCGCGCATTCATTTTCAAACTATTGCCACAGTGCCTCTGGCAATTGCTGCACCAACGATTAACTGTGCAGTGAAAAAAGCCCTGCAGGCAGAGACCATTGACTGGGCCAATCTGCCGATTATTTTGCCCGAGCACGGTGTAGCGCGAAAACGTTTTGAGCAGTGGTTTCGGCAAAAGACCTCGGTGCGACCCAATGTCTATGCTCAGGTCTCGGGACAAGAGGCACTGGTCAGTATGGTCGCTCTCGGCTGCGGTATTGGTATCGCGCCCAATGTGGTGGTGGAGAATAGCCCAGTGAAAGATCGTATCGAATTGTTGCCGGGAACCCTTATTGCACCCTTTGATTTGGGCCTCTGCTGTTTTAAGAAAAAACTCAATGACCCTTTAATAGCAGAGTTTATGTCCATGGCTAGTCGGCCTTAGGTCGATGATTACAAGTCCGCTGATTAGCATTAGACTACTCATTTGAGTATAGTCTTTGAGCGTTAATTAAAAAAATAACAACTACTAATAATAAGGGGAATCAAATTGAATAAATTATTAGCTGCAAGTTTTACCGTTTTGGCCCTCGCAGGCTGTTCCAATGACCCAGCACCAGAGGCCGCGGCAGCACCGGATGTTGCAGTCGCAGCAGAAGCGATGACCTTCGATATGGTAGGTCAGGTCTTTTTCAATGAATTTATACCCTGCACTGCAGGTCCGGACTTCAGTGAAGCCACAGTAGATGCGATGGTCGCTGAGTGGAGAGCCTCCGGTATAGCCGGTGAGATCCTCGGTGCCTGGGGTTATGCTCCAGCCAGTGAAAACAACCGCTTTCAAAACGGTTGGTGGGAACTGCAATGGTCCTCCAAGGAAGCTGCAGATGCAGGCTGGCGGCAATGGGCTGCAAGTGATGTAGCTCAGGCTTGGTCTAGCAAGCATGAAAATGTCATGGTCTGCGATGCCGCTAGTAGAGTTTCTTGGGATTTTAATTTCCCTCGCGACCCCTACAGCTTTGGTGATATTGATGAGTCTGGACAATTTGTCTCTGCATTTTTGCCATGTCAGTTAAATGAAGGTAAAACAATGGATGACCTCAATGTTGCCATTGCCGCCTACAATACGTTTCTCGATGCCATACCAGTCACTGAGAATAGCTTCTACTCCTATGGCATTTATGCCAGTAATTCAGATGCGAGTGAGGTTGATATTTACTGGGGCAATTTCCATCCTAGTTTTGAACGCATGGCGTTAGCTGATGCAACTTGGATGGCCAACGGTGGCGAAACCAAAGCACAGATGGAAGCCGTTATGACCTGTGACACACCTGATGTGCACAATGCGAAGCTCTTTTATAATCCAGAAGATCCAGACTTTTCTTGATCAGCCCTTCGCTAAGGGCTCAGCTGAGGTCTTAGAGCAAGGTTAGAGACTTAAGGGTTACTTCGGTAGCCCTTTTTTAATGGGGTCTTTTAGGGGCTTTTTATTAGACGCTTTGTATTACCTGCAAATTTTTGACTACTTCAATGCTAGCTAATTTGTTTTAATGCCTGACAATCTTTATTGGGAAAAATCTTATCAACGATCAAATCGTCAGCTTTCTTGAAGCCAATAGACACAATGCCTGGATGCTAATTTTTCCCCTGGCATTTCTCGAAGCCTGCCCTGGGATCGGTCTTTTGATCTCTGGAGCGGTTTTATTAGCCGTCGCCGTTTTTCTCTATAGCGAACAGGTACTAACACTGACACAAATTCTGCCGCTAGCTTTTGCCGGTGCCTGCCTCTCAGATCATTTGGGATTTTATCTGGGCCGCTGGCTCGGCGATAAACTGCACAACACCGCATTTGCCAAGAAGCGAGCCAGCCAGCTGCACAAGGCTGAGCAGTTTATTTTAAAGCATGGCACCGGTGCCATAGTGCTCGGGCGCTTAGTGCCCGCTGTCAGAAGTCTTGTGCCTATGCTGGCCGGTGTCAGTGGAACCAGCCGACTTAAGTTTAGCCTGATTGATTTCCTGGCCTGCGCTATTTGGGTGGGCGGCCTCGGTGTATTAGTAGCGAGTCTAGGTAATCTAGTTCCAGACTAGAGACGGCCCCTGAGACGATTGATTAAAATTCTCGCGTCTCTCCAACATCCAGAACCCAGCTTTTACTGTTGCCTAAAGTGGTATTTTCGGCAGCAGCTTTAAAGCGCTGCGGCGGTTCCGATAGAGGTTCATCAGATAGATCAAAGGTACCAAAGTGGATGGCGATAGCGGTATCCGCCTGCACATCCAAGGCTGCCTGCACAGCTTCCTCTGGATTCATATGTGATGTTTCCATCATGGCTCTTGGCTCATAGGCTCCTACAGGCACAGCGGCCAAATCAAAGGGCCCCAGTTTGGCGCCAATGTCCTTAAAAGAATCAAAATAGCCGGTGTCTCCAGCGAAGTAAAAACGTCGCTCTGGCCCCGTAACCGCCCAGGATGACCAGAGTGCTTTGCGGGTATCCGTGATGCTGCGCTTGCTCCAGTGTTGAGTGGGCAGGCAGTGAATGGTGGTGCCTTTATAGCTGGCGGTGTCACCCCAATTTAATTCTCGCACCTGATCAATGCCATTTTTACGCAGCAAGTCACCATTGCCCTGAGGGACAAAAAATACCGTCTTAGGATTCAGTTTTACGAGCTCACGCAATGTGGGTAAGTCGAGATGGTCATAGTGATTGTGAGAGATCACCACAAAGTCGATGGCGGGTAAGTCCTCCAGTGCCAGACCCGGGTCAACCCAACGGCTCGGGCCAATTAAGGGCACGGGGCTGGGTGTTTGAGACCAGATAGGATCGGTTAAGAAGTTCACTCCATCCATCTGTACCAAGAGCGTTGCATGGCCTACCCAAGTAACCGTGGGGGTGCTGTTATTCTCGCGGAGGAACGTGCCATCGTTAGCTATGCGCTGTGGCGCGCCTGCATCGCTGCGAAACATCGTGCCGAAGCGGCGCAAAAAGAAAGGCACTCTGACAGCCAAGGAGCCATGGGAGAGGTTAGCTTGATAATTGGTAAATCGCCCCTTCTCGTCAACGGGCGCCGGCTCAAAGAATTGCTCGGGTTCAAGGTGTTGCTCGGGTTCAAGGTTTTGCTCGGATTCAAGGTTTTGCTCGGACATAAAGTATGGCTCGGACTCAAAGTATGGCTCGGGCTGGGCTGCCACCTGCATTGCGGCAATTGCGAGAGTAAAACCCAGTGTAAAAAGACGATGGGATGGTTTTTTTGTCATTATTGGTTCCCCTTAGAGGCGATAGTCTAACTGAATTTATCCTATCCTGAGTAGAGTTTTGCCTCAGAAATAGAGCCTCAATGCACAGACTTAAGGCTAAGGCCTGCGCCTGATTCGCGAATAAGGGCTGATCGAATTCGAATAGAGACGTTCCGTGTTAAGCTGACTCACGGTCAAGGCCCACGTTTAGTTGAGTCTGTTTAAAAAAATTATAAATCGGATAAATATCACCACCATCGAAAAAAGGGGAGATCATATTTTGGACCAGGTAGAGTCTATTGATAATCAACCAGCTGTTGCGATTGCCACGGAAAAATCAGGCTTTTATGAGGGATTTAACCGGATCGTTGCTATGGTCCCCAAGCTGTTTATCGCGGCATTGGTTGTCTGGGTAGGGCTGTCGCCCTCTGCTGCAGGTGAGCTATTGCTCAGTATGCAGAATTGGACAACGGCTAATTTTGCCGGTTGGTATATTTATATCACTGCCTTTTACACTCTGGTCTGCTTGGTATTGGGCATCTGGTCTCGCACCGCCCATATCAAATTGGGCAAGGCGGATGAACTGCCGGAATTTTCCATGTTCACCTGGCTGTCGATGATGTTTGGCGCCGGTATAGGTATTGGCATGTTGACCTACTCCACTGCCGAACCGATTTTCCACTTCGCCAATAATCCAGACACTATTAAAGGCCTGACTAACAGTCTCAATGAAGACAATGTGCGCAATGCTTACAAATGGGCTCTGCTGCACTACGGGCTGACGCCTTGGGCCTGCTACGGCGTAGTCGGTATGTCACTGGGTTACTTTTCATATAACCGTGGCCTGCCGCTGACCATTCGCAGTGCACTGCAGCCGTTATTTGGTCGCGCTATGTCAGGGAGTGCAGGACATGTAGTGGATATAGTGGCGATTCTAGCCACCATAGTTGGCTTGAGCGTGACCATCGGTTATGGCGTCTCCCAGCTGGCCTCGGGATTTTTCAATATTAGCGGTGCCCAATGGCTGGTCGATGACAGTGGCAAGCCGACCCTGGTGGCCCAGTTAGTTGGACTGATTCTTATTATTAGCGCGTCCTGCTTGTCAGCAATGTCAGGGCTGAAAAAAGGCATTAAATGGCTCTCTAATATTAATATGGGCTTATCGGTATTTGTGATCGCCTTCTTTGTTATCTTTGGCGCGACCTTCTTTGCCCTGCAAACGTTCTTCTATGCTATCTGGGACTATTTGGTAGCACTGCCGGCCATGTCGACGACTGTGTGGTCTGGTGAGGGTCCGGAGCCCGCCACGGCACTTCAGAGTTGGCAGGGCGCTTGGAGTATTTTTTACTGGGCCTGGTGGATCGCCTTTGCCCCTTTTGTCGGGCTGTTTTTAGCGCGAGTATCTCGTGGCCGCACCATCCGTGAATATGTGATTGGAGCGATGATTACCCCTTCATTGATTTGTCTGGTGTGGTTTGCCTTTGTCGGTGCGACGGCGATTGATCTGGAGTTGTCTGGCATTGCACAGGGAACCATTGTTAATGCGGATATCTCTGCCCAGCTGTTTAAAACCATCAATTTGATTCTCTCTCCTGAGCTGGCTGTCGCGCTGTCGGTGATCATTGTTGTTTTGCTGATGACCTTTTTGGTGACCTCAGCAGACTCGGGAATTTTGATTATCAATACGCTTGCCTCTGGCGGCAATCAGGGCCTCAAGCAGGCCAAGCACGTGATTATCTGGGGGGTGATATTTGCCCTGTTAATTGGCGCGCTGCTGTCTGCCGGCGGTATGGATGCGCTGAGGTCGGTAATGATTATTGGCGCCTTGCCTTTCTCTGTGGTGATGGGGCTGATGGCTATTTCGCTGGTAAAAACGTTACTCAGTGACAAGGCAGAATAAGCCTTGTGGGTTCGGTCGTTTGCTGTTTGCACAGCGAATCAAATACTGGGTGGACGTTTGACGTTCTGATGGAATCTCTTATAGTTGCGGCCTATAAAAACGCAGTAAGCAGGCCTGGGTGCGTTATCTCTAGTCCTATGAGATAAGGTAAAACCCAACAAAGCCACTGCGTTCTCAATGTACGGTAGGGGTTAGCTGAATCTGTTCAATGAGTCGGTTTAGACATTGTTTTTGCCTAGACCGATCTCAACTGGCGTTATCTTTTATTATCAATATCTCTTAATTATTAAGCAGGGCTACCTGTCGAGGCTTTTGTGCCAAACATCGTCTCCAGTTCTTCAAGAGACTTGCCTTTAGTTTCTGGCAGTAGCCAGGCAACCAGAATCAGGCCGATTACCGCAAATACAAAGTATGAGAAGAAAGTCAGGGCTGCGCCCAGCACACTAAGCTCAAGCGGGAACAACAGCTGAACCATAAAGCTGACCATGCTATTGATCATGCCGACAAAAGAGATGGCCACGCCGCGCAACTGATTGGGGAATATTTCACTGAACAGAGCCCACATCACCGGGCCCAGCGACATCGCAAACGACGCGACAAACCCCAGTATGCCGACCAGTATCAACAGAGCATTCATTTGAGCGGAGCTCTTGATGAGTTCACTCTCATACTTGCGTGCAGCCTCGATACCTATGGCCTCGGAGACCGCCGTCTTAAATTCCACATCACTCTGATAGACCACGCCTACCAATGAGTTGAGTTGGCTGGCATCAAAGTTGGCATCAGCGGTTTCCATCTGTTGCATTTGCACCACAGACTCTGACTTCAATTCATATGTGGCTTGAGAGAAACCGTAGGTGCAGAGCGCCATGCTAATGGCGATACCAGACAGGCCAACCAGCAGTAATGGTCTGCGGCCCCAGCGATCAATCAGAGCAATCGCAACCAGAGTGAACACAACATTGATTAAGCCCACCAATACAGCTTGAGCGAAGGCGGCATCGGTGCCAATTCCGCTCTGTTCAAAAATGGTTGGCGCATAAAAGAAGATCGCATTGATACCGGTAATCTGTTGTACCACAGCCACAATAATGCCGACTATTAAAGCCAGTCGCATCTTGGGTCCAAAAATACCGCCAATGCGCGCCCACAGTGATTCGGTTACCGTGGCAGAGCTCTGAGTGATCAGCGACATTTCACTATCAACTTGGTCCGCTGGTACCAGCTTAGCGATCACTGCTCGGGCTTCCTGTTCTCTCCCTTTTTGGATCAACCAGCGAGGGCTGTCGGGAATAGCAAACAGGGCGACCAAATATATCAGCGCGGGGACAATTTCAAAGCCCAGCATATAGCGCCAGGCATGCTGATCAACGCCCCAGGCGCTGACCCAGTCTGCACCGGATGAGCTTAGGCCGAGAATGTAGTAGTTGGCGAAATAGGCGGCTGAAAGGCCTATAACAATATTTAACTGATTTACCGATACCAGTTTGCCGCGCCGCTTGGCTGGGGCAATCTCGGCAATGTACATCGGGGCAATAACC
The DNA here is from genome assembly GCA_000153445.1 of gamma proteobacterium HTCC2207. Taxonomy (GTDB): domain Bacteria; phylum Pseudomonadota; class Gammaproteobacteria; order Pseudomonadales; family Porticoccaceae; genus HTCC2207. The sequence goes on from CH672400.1 coordinate 122,512, forward strand.
AATGAGGTAAAGGCAAATCCACCCAGCGCTCGCGCTGCCAGCAACATATAGTAAGAGGTAGAAAGTGCCGAGGAAACGGCAGATATCAGGTAGAGAACGGCAATAAACATAAGGATCTTTTTGCGGCCAAAAGCATCACTCAAGGGGCCGATCATCAATGTTCCAATGGCACTGGAGAGGGTCGGTGCGGCGACCACAAACCCGGCTTGAATAGGCGTCAGGCCAAATTCAATGGTGACCGGGCCGATAATGCCCGAGACCACTGAGGCGTCGAAGCCAAAAACAAAGCCGCCCAGAGATACAAAAATTGCGCAATAAATTGCGTAGTAGGATCGATATTCCATTGGCGTTCCAAAATAGATGATTAGAGGTTTATTTTTATTATCTTGCGCGCTACTCGCAAAGACGCCGTCAGAAACGGGTTTTTATCGCTGCCATCTGCCGCTGAAATGCACGGCTATCTTCCCAGCGGACGCAATCGGGCTCTAAGTGGCCCGCTAATACCGCCAAGCTTACGTGTTCAATTTGGTAATTAAAACCTTGATGGGGCCGAGTTTCGTTAAAGCGGTCCACACAGTCGTTGAAGCTGTACAATTTTGCTTCACGGGCTCCCCAGTAGTCAGCGATGCTGATGGTACCCTCGTCGCCAATCAATGTGAGATAGTTGTCTAACTTGCAGCGAAACGAGGTTGCGAGCTGGGCAGAGGCGGTATCTTTGCCATAACTATTGAGTATCACCACATCGTCTTCAACGCCATTCTCCGCGCTGTGATGCCAAACAGTCTGGGTATCTGGATCTCGCTGCAAAAACAGCCAGGCCATCGCAATGGGATAAATACCCATCTCCAGCAAACAGCCACCGGCAAGGCGATTGTCGTATTCTCTCAGATCAGGACTGTAGGGTAGGTGGAAACCAAAGTCGGCCCTCACATGGCACAGGTTGCCAATTCGCCCCTCAGCGATCCATTGCTGGGCTTTTTGAATAACGGGCATAAAGTAGGTCCACATGCCCTCCATAAAATAACGCCGCTCCTCTATGGCCACGACAATAACCTCCTCCAACTCCTCTGGCGTCACCGTTGCAGGTTTTTCACAAAGCACATGTTTGCCGGCGCGCAATGCTGCGATAGCTTGATCTTTGTGATGGCTATGGGGTGTGGCTATATAAACCGCATCCACATTGGGGTCGGCAAATAGCTCGGCATAACTGCCATAGGCATGGGCAATGGAAAACCCATCGGCAAAAGCCTGTGCTGATTCCAGCTTGCGGGCGGCTATAGCATAGAGGCTTGCATGAGGGGCATGCTCAATATCATTGGCAAAGGTTTTGGCGATTCGGCCTGCGCCAACAATGCCCCATCGAATTCTGGCTTTATCGCTACTCACAGGGTTCGCTCTTCGATCACTGTACTGGCCGAAAATTGATAACGCATATTTCTGTAAACACAGATATCAGTAATATCCTCGGGAGCGCCTGCGGGGCAGCAACGGTAGTTGGTTGAGGCTCTATGGGAACCGGTCGCCGGTAGTACCCGGTGCCAGAGATGGCCGTGTATAAGAATCAGCGTGCCTTTTTTTGGGCTCAATGTTATTTGCTCTGGAAAATCTTCGTTAACATCTCCAACAGTTATAGGCCCTAGTCTATGGGTGCCTGGCATTACCAGAACCTCCCCTCCGGTACTGGCATCTATATCCATGCTGTAGACTAGACGATTGAGATTGAACTGGGATTTGTCCTCCGGCGGGCAGTCTTGATGCCAGCTTTGCCCATTGGATCCCTGATGGCTAAACATGACCATGCTGTAGAGACTGGACCAGCCTGCACCCAAAATGGCTTCGGTCAGGTGGACCAAGTTTTGATTTTTTTCGGCAGTATCAAAGTCATTCAAGCCGTCTAGTTGTGGGAACCAAGGAATCACATCTGTATTGGATTTCTTGAGGAATTCATCATTGTGGACAAAATCAGGATTGTTGCCAAAATGTTCCACAATATGTGTTTGATATTTATCCATAAGCTTTATATCAAAGAAGTTGTCGATGGATAAATAGCCTTGCTGCCAAAACTCTTTGGCCAGGGAATCAATATTCATGGATTAGCAAAATACACTTTATTTGGGATTGGAGTTAAAGTTTATAACGCTAGAAATTTAAAAGCGACCAAGGAATTTTGGGGCAGGTAATGAAATGGCTGGGTGATTTCATTGGCTAGATTAAATTTGTCTCGCTGGGCAGATTTAAGGTCTTCGACACGATGGGCTATTCAAAGATGATCTATGAAGTCGTCTGCGTATTGAAAGGTTTAATATTGTTGGATTAGGTTGCCTAAGAGGCGGCGCAGAGAGATTTGAGACTTTTATGGTAGCTACGGGTGGACTTGAACCACCGACCCCAGCATTATGAATGCTGTGCTCTAACCAGCTGAGCTACGTAGCCACAAAGTACAGATACCCTGTGATAGGGGCGCGCATTTTGGCTACAGTCGGGGTATTTGTCAATAGGTTCAGGTGCGTTTGGCAACAAAGATACAACTCGGGCTACGCTGCGGCTTGTCGTGACTTCGATCACACTTTTATTAAATCTAGGTCTCTATTTACTATACTGATATCTGCGTCATTTATTCTCTTGAGATATTTTCCATAATGACTGCAGCCTCTGACTGGGGCGTATCAAAACTGTCTGGATCAACATGGTTTGCTATTGCTTAAGCCAGGATGTCCAGAAGTCTCTGTGTTTTATAATAGATGTTGATCTTAAATACAGGCGGCAGTGACGATATGCCTTGGTCAGAGGTCTTTTAATAAGCCTGTCGAATACTGGCCCCGGAAACTTCGGGAATATCGACCACCCTGCCGAATACAGCCCTTAAGCTAAGAAAACCCCTCATAAAATGGCTAGGTGCCCCTCTCAGCTCGTTACGATGGGTGGCTATAATGAACAGCCATCGTGGTTAAAGCGGTTCCAAAGGCCCTGGAAGGCGGCTAGATATTAGCGTTGATCTGGCTTGCTCAGAGATGTCAGCATAGAACCACCGACCACCAGGGCGGCACCACACAGAGTTAATGCTGTTATGGGTTCCACCGCGAGTCCTTCGAATGGGATTAGGTGGGCTATGCTCACAGTCACAAGCGGTGTCAGAGCCAATATCGCACTCACTTTGGATGCCTCTATATGGGCCATTGCCTCTGCAAAGCTGCCGTAGCCAATCAATGTGTTAAGCCCACAAAAGACGATTAGCAACCATTGCATATTACTGAGTTGCGGTAGCGCGGAAAAGTCGGAAAAGGGGAGAAACGCCAGAGTTCCAAGCCAATAAAATATTACCATGGTTTCTTGGGAGCTAAATTGTTGTAGTAAGAGTTTTTGCATAATGGCGTAGCCAGTCCACATGAGTGCGGCGGTAAGAACCAGCATAATGCCGATGCCATAGGCATTGACGGCGACAAACACATCGTAGAAGCGTGGGTAGAAGAACAGTCCCAGACCGGTAACAAAAGCGAAAAAACCCAGCCATTGGCGTCTGGAGAGTCGTTCACCAAAGAACCAGACTCCGCTGAGAAGGAGTAGCATTGGTGCAGCTTGGATAACCAGTTGGGCGGCTTCTGCTGTAGTTCTCTCGAGGCCACTGATATAGAGGGCATAGTTGGCTGCGAGTAGACCGCCTGCTGCGAGCATCTGGAATAATGATCGCGGCGCTTGCAGCCGCCTAAATAGAGGCGTTCGGCTGGGGTGCCCTCGGCGTAACAGAATGTAGGGAGTGAGTAGCAGTGCTGCCAGTACAAAGCGGAAAAACGTTGTGGTGGCTGGATCTAGGGTTTGCATCACCCCTTTCAGTGCAATGGGCAGTACGCCCCAAAGAATAGCGGTCGTCAGGGCTAACAGAAGTCCAAACTTCCAGCGCCCAGAGACCCTGCTCACAGTGGACTAAACATTGAAGCGGAAGTGAATCACATCGCCGTCTTTAACGATGTAGTCCTTGCCTTCGAGGCGCCATTTTCCAGCATCCTTCGCGCCCTGCTCGCCATTGCCAGCTATATAGTCGTCGTAACCAATAATTTCAGCGCGAATAAAGCCTTTCTCAAAGTCAGTGTGAATCTTGCCCGCACTCTGAGGTGCTGTGGCGCCGACCGGGATAGTCCATGCGCGAACTTCCTGCACACCGGCCGTAAAGTAGGTCTGCAAATTCAGTAGGTTGTAGCCTGCGCGAATTACACGGTTGAGACCAGGTTCTTGCATACCCATTTCTTCAAGAAACTCGACTTTCTCGTCGTCTTCTAATTCACTGATTTCCGCTTCAAGCTTATTGCAGATCGGCACTACTATGGAACCCTCTGCTTCGGCTATGGCAATCACCGCGTCAAGGTATGGGTTGTTTTCAAAACCCTCTTCATCGACATTGGCAATATACATGGTGGGCTTGAGAGTCAGTAGGCTGAGCGGTTTGAGTATGGCGAGTTCGTCGTCGGTCAGCTCGAATGAACGCAGCGGTTTCGCTTCATTGAGATGTGGCAAAATTTTCTCTGCTACCGCTTTGATTGCAACGGCATCCTGGTCTTTGCCTTTGGCGGCTTTTGCGGCCCTCAAAATGGCTTTCTCGACAGTGTCTAGATCGGCAAGTGCGAGTTCGGTGTTAATAACATCTATATCATCCGAAGGGCTAATAGTGCCTTCCACATGAATTACGTTTTCGTCGTCAAAGCAGCGCACCACATGGGCGATGGCATGAGTCTCACGAATAGTGCCCAAAAATTTATTGCCCAGGCCTTCACCTTTAGAGGCGCCAGCAACCAGACCTGCAATGTCGACAAACTCCATACTAGTGGGAACTATACGCTGGGGTTTAACGATCGCGGAGATTAAGTCTTGGCGTGGATCCGGAATCGGCACAACGCCGGTATTTGGCTCTATGGTGCAAAATGGAAAATTTTCCGCGCTGATGCCCGCTTTGGTCAGTGCGTTAAACAGGGTTGATTTACCCACATTAGGCAGGCCGACAATTCCGCAGTTAAAACCCATTTTATAATCCTTGTGCTAGTGACTAGCGTTATTGTTGCACAGTATGGAGTTCGGTCATGGCGCGTTCCCACTGACCGGCAATGGCCAGTGGTAAAGTGCGCAGCGCATCATCAATACTGTTAGAAATTAGTTGTTGGTCTGACGGTGACGCTTTTTTCAGCACATAGTCGGCGACCTGGCGTGCATCGCCTGGATGGCCAATACCGATTCTCAGACGGGCAAAGTTTTTATTGTTGGCGAGGCTCTGGACAATATCACGCAGACCATTGTGGCCGCCGTGGCCGCCGCCTTTTTTAAATCGTGCAGCACCGGGTGAAATGTCCAGCTCATCGTGAACCACTAAGATGGCTTCTACGGGCACTTGATAAAACCGTGCCAGAGCTGCAACGGACTGACCGCTGCGATTCATAAAGGTGGTAGGGATAAGCAATCTGACGTCACGATTGTCGATAGTGATTTTGGCGGTATCACCAAAAAATTTCGACTCGTGTTTCAGTGTGCCACTACAGCTTTTAGCAAGTTCCAGAACCAAGTCGGCCCCGGCATTGTGACGCGTCCGATCATAATTAGGGCCGGGATTTCCCAGCCCCACGATTAACTCTACGGGCGTTTCCAATGTCAGGGCCTACTCAGGTTGGCAAAAGTGAAGATTACTCTTCGCTTGCCTCTCCATCTTCCGCAACAGCAGGCGCAGCGTCGTCTGCTACAGGTGCTGCCTTAGGTTTGTTGATGCTCACAATCGGTAAATCGTGATCAGGGCCGTGGCTCAGTGCAACACTTTCTACGCCTTTAGGGAAGACGATGTCAGAGATGTGCAGTGTTTGGCCAATCTCAACTGCCGCCATATCAACTTCGATGTACTCAGGCAGATCCTGTGGCAGGCAGCTGATATCGATCTCAGTCATGGTGTGGGCAATAAGACCGCCACCAATTTTAACGCCGACACAGATATCTTCGTTGATAAAGTGAATCGGTGCTTTAGTCTGCAGCAATGTCTTCTTGTTCACGCGAAGGAAATCCAAGTGCAAGATAACAGGCTTGATGGGGTGACGCTGGACGTCTTTAAGAATGACGTCTTCAGACTTACCGTCGATGTCCAAAGCAATAACGTGGGAATAAAAGGCTTCGTTCTCAAGCGCTTTTGCCACATCTTTGTGGATCAGGCTAATCTGTGCTGGCGTTTTCTTTCCGCCATAAACGATTGCTGGTACTTCTGCAGCCAGACGACGCAGGCGGCGGCTCGCACCTTTCCCTGTATCCTCACGACCTTTTGCGTGTAATGTAAAATCAGTAGACATAATAGTCTCCTAGTAATGCCGAACCAGACCGCGACCAGACCTGAAACGGAGTTTATTGCCTCGAAATGAGGCGGTTGCAACAGCGCCAGCTGTTAGTCGAACATGGCGCTGATAGATTCTTCATTGCTGATGCGACGCACTGACTCTCCGAGCAGCTTGCCCAGAGAAAGAGTGCGAATTTTTCCACACTTTTTAGCATCTTCTCGCAGCGGAATACTGTTGGTAACGACCAGTTCATCGAGCTGTGAATTTTTAATATTTTCTATGGCCTTGCCTGACAACACCGCGTGGGTAGCGTAGGCAACAACCTTGGTCGCACCGTTTTTCTTCAGTGCTTCAGCGGCTTTGCAAAGGGTGCCAGCGGTATCGACTATATCGTCTACTAGCACGCAGGTGCGACCTTCCACTTCACCGATCAGATTCATCACTTCGCTCTGATTGGAGGAGGGGCGGCGTTTATCAATAATCGCTAGATCGCAGTCGAGTTGTTTGGCGACTGCTCTAGCTCGCACAACACCGCCAACATCTGGAGAGACAACCTGAAGGTTTTTGTAATTCTGACGTTCGATATCACCCAGTAAAACCGGCGCACCGTAAACATTATCAACTGTACAGTTGAAGAAGCCTTGAATCTGCTCTGCGTGAAGGTCAACAGTCAGAACGCGATCAACGCCAGCATTGGAAAGCATATCGGCAACAACTTTCGCACTGATAGGCACACGTACTGAGCGGACACGACGATCTTGACGGGCATAGCCAAAGTAGGGGACAACTGCGGTGATACGACCGGCAGATGCGCGACGCAGTGCGTCGATCATGAATATCAGTTCCATCAGGTGGCGATTGGTCGGAGCACAGGTGGGCTGAACTACAAACACGTCATTTCCGCGGACATTTTCACGAATCTCAATATTGATTTCGCCGTCGGAGAAAAGTGAGACACCTGCGTTACCAAGCGGGATTCCCAGTGTACGGGCGATTTCATTCGCCAGTGCCGGGTTTGCATTCCCGGTGAAGACCATTAATCTTGCCACGTCATTTTTCCTGGTATTCATAATAAGATATGGCTGGGGCGGGAGGATTCGAACCTCCGAATACCGGGATCAAAACCCGATGCCTTAACCACTTGGCGACGCCCCAGTAAAAAATTCTCTCAATTGCTGATGAACTTGCGAGTGATTGACACCTCGCGCAACAAATGCGTTCCAGTGCTGCGGAACTGCGGCTAAAACCCTGTTGGCTTCGGCCTGCGTTTCCCAGCGGCAAAAAACACTTGCTCCAGTTCCTGTCATCATTGGCTTTGCGAAGTCTTGAAGCCACTCAACCACCTCTTTAACCTGTGGGTAGAGCTCTTCGACAATAGCCTGGCAGTCGTTCCTGTACTGCTCCTCCGAGAGGGCGCGTATTTTGATCGGAAGGGAGTGCCTTGTCAATTGAGGATTTGAAAAAATTTCACCTGTTGGCACCTTACAGGGAGGGGTAATGACCAAATACCAGCTATTGGCTATATCAAAGGGGGTTAATTCGTCCCCAATGCCTTCGGCGAAGGCGCTGCGGCCCATGACAAAAACCGGCACATCTGCGCCCAGGGCTGCGCCCAATTTAGCCAGTTCGACTAAGGATAAATCGCACTGCCAGAGCACATTCAGGGCCAGTAAGGTGGTTGCCGCATTGCTGCTGCCACCGCCCAGGCCAGCGCCCATAGGCAAATTTTTGTCCACAACAATCGAACAGCCCAGCTTGCATCCTGTCTTTTCTTGCAACGCTCTTGCTGCGCGAACAATTAAATTATCTTCTTCAGCGACGCCCGCAACTTGCGGCGATAAATGGATTTCACTGTGATCGGTCACGGTGAATGTGAGCTGGTCGCCGCCATCGAGGAGCTGAAACAAGGTTTGCAGGTTGTGATAGCCGTCGTCACGCTGTCCCGTGATATGTAAAAACAGGTTAATTTTCGGCGGTGCCGATAGGGTGATCGAAGGAATCATGGTGGAGCTGTTCTTATTTGGCGAAAGACCAGTCGGATATTACCAGCTTAAAGGAGTAGCGCCTATCATCGCTGGACTGATGAGTGCCGACTATTTTGCCCGGTAAGCTGCCGGCACCGGTTTCTGAGTAGCGGCTAAAGCTGAGTTGCCAGCCGGCCTGCTCGAAACTGCTGGCATAGCCCTCAGGGCTGGTGGCAATGCTGCTGGCTGTTTTTTGGTTAGGTGAGGGGAGGCCTCGGGCCCACCAACTGAGTGCGTTCACTGGCAGTGGCACGCCAGTGAGCTGAGTGGCGAGCTTCTGTGGTGTCTGGCGATAGATCTTATCCTGATAGAGCATCTCAGCATTCTGCTGATTCCCGGATAGAGTTGCACTGCCAGCGCCAAAGGGGCCGGTGAGCTGTAATTGAAATTTCTCCTGTCGCTGCTGCCAGTTGACTGATGCACTGCCGCCGTTGTCTGGCCCACGAAATCCGAGTTTACCGGACAGTCTCCAATCATTGAGCTGTGACACCCGCAGCTGATAAGCCTGCCAATCAGCGGTTGTTGATATTGACGTTTGCGGCGATTGAATAGCGCAGGCGCTGAGAGTAAATACAATTATAAGTAAAAGGACTCTGTTCACTGATTCGGCTCTGTAGGACTGGGCTGTTTAAGCGTGGCAGAGTCTGTCTCAGAATCTGGGTTTATGATCTGTGAATTAGAGGGATCGGCACCAAGGCGCTGCATAGTATTTTTAATCGTTGGGTGACTCGGTGATCGGGCAAGGCCTTGCTGCCAGGTTTGCAGGGCGGCCTGTCGGTTGCCGAGAAACCAGAGTACCTCGCCTAAATGAGCGGCAATTTCTGGATCCGGTAAAATCGCCATGGCTTTCTGTAGAAAGGGCAGCGCCTCTTCGGCTCTACCCATAACAAACAATACCCAGCCCATACTGTCAATAATCGCTGGATCGCCGGGATTCAGCAGATAGGCGCGCTTAATTAATCTATAGGCTTCTTCGCTGCGATCTGTGTGCAAAATCATGGTGTAACCCAATGCATTAAGGGCCGTGGGATTGTCCGCGTCCTGGGCCAACAGTGCACGCAGGTCCTGCTCGGCAAGGGCAAAGTTATTTTGCAGTTCCGCGACCATTGATCGTGCATAGAGCAGGTTGGCGTCAGTGGGGTTGGCCTGCAGGCCGCTGCTGAGTAGCTTGATCGCCTGGTCGCTCTGGTTGTTACTGACCAGTAGATTAGATTCTAGCTGAATCAGCTCTGAAGCCTGATTGGGTTGTTGGCGACGCAAACCCTGGAGATAGGCCCTGGCCTGATCTATGCCATAGCCCTGGGCCAGCAGAATCGCAGCTCTGGATGCAGCGCCTAAATAGTTGCGGCCAAATTTAACCTGCTGATAGTGCTCCAGTGCAGTTGTTAGATCGCCATTGCGCTCGGCGATGGTGGCCAGATGATACTGGGCATCAGCTTTTATACTGGGATCGCGAGAGGCCTGTTGGAAAAGCGCTATAGCCTGTTCCTCATTGCCCTGATTCAGGTAGAGCAGGCCTAGTAGATAGTTTATTTGCTGATCATCTGCATTCTGTTCCCTCAGCAGCTCAAACTGCAGAATTGCCTGAGGGCGATCAAGCAGGGTAAGAAAGCGTGCGTACTGCAAGCGGAGATTGCGGTCATCTGGTTGGCGTTGTAATGCATCGGCGAGCAGAGTGGAGGCTTCATTGACTCTGTCCTGCTGGTGCAGCAGCTGAGCTAGCAGTAACAGACCGCGCTGATTATCGGGAGACAACGCTAAAAAATGTTGGCTGGTGGCTACCGCGCTATCTAAGTCGTCCAGTTCGCGAAACAAAATGGCTACTGCCAGTTCCGCGGTAGCTTGCTGATCTGGCTCCAGCGGTATGGCTCTATAGGCTTCTATCAGTCGGGGAATCAAAGCCTGTTTGTTGTCCTCATCGATTGCTGTGACTGCCAGAAAAGCTTCCACATCATTCTCATTGCGATATAGCCAAGATGCTTGTTCCAATGCCTCAAAGGGTCGTTTGTGCAGGGCGTAGGCCTGCAGTGCTGCGCGGTGTGCGGCGGCCTGTTTGGGTTCCACTTCGACCCAGAGTTGTGCGCTCTCCAAGATTGCCACGGCATCGCCCTGGTGAGTGGCAATGCTGTTGGTCAGTCGGATAATATCGGCGTCGCGGGTTTTGCGAGCCTGCACCAGATAGTTATCCAGTGCCGTCTTAAACTGGCCTCGGGTCAGCGCGACATCGGCCACCAAAATTTGGTAGAGAGAGTCTTCGGCGAAGGGCTTGGTGGACGCTAATGGGCGTTTCTGGGTTTCTATTCTGTCAGCGGGCGCTGCAGCTGAAGATGGATTGCCATTTTCCGGCACGGAGGCGCAGGCTGTCAGCAGTGCAATAAGACTGATAGCAAAGGGTGCTGAGCGAATGGGTTTGAGTAAATTCATCATCTTCTTTGTTTAGGGATCCTTTATCTAAGACCTTTATTGCGGCAAAAGATTAGTGTGCTTTCTAACATTATCCTTTTTTTATGGTATTTCTGATTATGCTGGTCAGACTGGTGTAAAATCTCTCGCCTAAAGCAGCCGTCGATATCTCAACCACTTTGATTTTGAGTATAGACCGATAATTAAGCAAGTAGCAGAGAGATAAACAGCGCAGTAATCATGGGTATTCTGGCATTTGGAATCAATCATACAACCGCTTCCGTGGATCTCCGCGGCCGTTTTGCCTTTGCCCCAGAAATTGTTATTGAGTCATTGCAACAGGCTCTAGAAAATCTACACGGTGGTGAAATCGCTCTGCTATCTACCTGTAATCGCACTGAAATTTATTTTCACGGTGAGGCCAGTGACGAGCAATTACTTGGCTGGCTGGCGGATTGCAAAGGGGTGGCGCTTGAGCAGTTGCGGGACTGTTATTACTGTTATCGGGATCAGCAGGCAGTGCGACATATTATGTGTGTTGCCAGCGGGCTCGATTCTCTGGTGCTCGGCGAGCCGCAAATTTTTGGTCAGATTAAATCAGCCTATGCTGTGGGCCGCGAGGCGGGCACTGTTGGCACTCACCTGAATCAAGTTTTTCAAAGCGCCTTTGCTGCAGCCAAGCGAGTTCGTTCGGAAACCGCTATTGGCCAAAATCCCGTCTCTGTTGCCTACGCCTCAGTCAGCCTTGCTGAGCAAATTTTTGCCGACTTAAAACAGGTTCACGCGTTATTGATTGGCGCTGGCGAAACCATTGAGCTAGTGGCTCGCCACCTGCGTGACAAGCAAATTGGATCGATCACGGTCGCCAACCGAACTCTGAGTCGTGCCCAGGAGTTGGCTGCGGATTTTTCTGCCAATGCGATTCTCTTATCAGATATTCATGATCATCTGCCTCAGGCGGATATCGTTATTTCTTCAACTGCTAGCCAATTGCCAGTTCTGGGTAAGGGCGCAGTGGAATCGGCCCTAAAAAAGCGTCGCCACAAACCGATGTTTATGGTCGATATAGCCGTCCCTCGGGATATAGAGCCGGAGGTGGAAACCCTCGATGATGTCTACCTCTATACAGTGGATGATTTGCAGGAAGTGATTCAGGGCAATCTGCGCGCGCGCCAGACTGCCGCTGATGTGGCCCAGGTTATTATTGATCAAGAAGCTGATAGCTGGTCACGCCAGCAGCGTTCTCTTGCGGTGGTGGATACCATTCGCGCCTTTCGCGACAGCGTTGAAAAAATTCGCGTCGAAGAGGTTGGCAAAGCGTTACTGTCACTACAGCGGGGTCAAGACTCCGAGTCTGTGATTGAGACCTTGGCGCGAAATCTGACCAATAAACTGATGCACAAACCCACCACTCGCCTCAAGCAGGCCAGTGAAGAGGGGCGCGATGACACCATTAATGCCACTCAGGACCTTTTCGGTCTGGATAAAAAGCGTTAGCGTCGCTCACCGCAAGACCTCTCTTTCAGAGCTACAAAATTGCACCGCGCTTTGACAGCGCAAAACCAGACATGGATATTCAATGAAAGCTTCAATTCTCTCTAAGTTAGATCACCTCTCCGAACGCTATGAAGAAGTGGGCGCACTGCTCAGTGATGGCGATATTATCAGTGATCAAAATCGCTTTCGCACTCTCTCTAAAGAGTATTCGGAGCTTGAACTGCTGGTAAAAACCTATGGCAGTTACAAAGATGTGATGGAAAATATTGAAGAGGCCAAGCTGTTATTAAAGGACTCGGATACCGATATGCGCGATATGGCGCAGGAAGAAATGCGCAGCGGTGAAGAGCGGCGTCAAGTGCTTGAGCTGGAAATTCAAAAGCTGCTGTTACCAAAAGATCCGAAAGATTCGAAAAATGTCTTTCTTGAAATTCGCGCCGGAACCGGTGGTGACGAAGCGGCAATTTTTTCTGGCGACCTTTTTCGTATGTACAGTAAGTACGCTGAAACCAACCGCTGGAAGGTTGAGATTATCAGTGAAAATAGCGGCGACCATGGCGGCTATAAAGAAGTTATCGCACGGATTGTCGGTCAGGGTGTTTACTCAAAACTGAAATTTGAATCCGGCGCCCATCGAGTGCAGCGAGTGCCCGATACAGAATCTCAGGGTCGCGTGCACACGTCCGCCTGCACAGTTGCAATCATGGCTGAAGCCGATGAGCAGGACGCTATCGAGATCAACAAAGGCGATCTGAGAGTGGATACTTTCCGCGCCTCGGGTTCTGGTGGTCAGCACGTCAACAAAACTGACTCCGCTATCCGTCTCACTCACTTGCCCAGTGGGCTGGTGGTCGAATGTCAGGATGAGCGCTCGCAGCATAAAAACCGTGCCAAAGCGATGTCGGTACTTCAGGCTCGCTTGACTGCTATGCAGGATGAAGCTGTTGCTAAAGAGCAGTCTGATCAGCGCAAAAATTTAGTTGGCAGTGGCGATCGCTCTGAGCGTATTCGCACTTATAACTTTCCCCAAGGGCGAGTTACTGACCACCGTATTAACCTTACTCTCTATAAGTTGGGTGAAGTAATGGAAGGTTCTCTAGACGACGTGCTCGGCCCTCTCGTTAATGAATTCCAAGCGGAGCAGCTCGCCAGTCTGTCCGAATAATGACCATTGCCGAACTTCTTCACTCTGCTACTGGGGCCAATCAGCTTGGCGACAGCCCCCAACTTGATTGCGAGCTATTGCTCTGCTTTGTGTTGGGGGTGGCGCCCAGTTATTTGAAAACCTGGCCCGAGCGACAGGTCAGCGGGGATCATTGGGCACAGTTCGATGCGTTATTGCAGCGTCGTATAGCCGGCGAACCCGTTGCCTATTTAATCGGTTCTCAAGGGTTTTGGAGTCTCGACCTTGAGGTCTCTCCGGCAACGCTTATCCCGCGTCCGGAAACCGAGCTGTTGGTAGAGGTAGCGTTGGATTTAGCCCTCCCCGAGCAGGCCGCGGTGCTGGATTTGGGCACCGGTACCGGCGCCATAGCTCTGGCCTTGGCCTCTGAGCGCAATGGCTGGCAAATTTGCGCCGTAGATCTGCAGCAGAGTGCGGTGGATCTGGCTGAGCGCAATCGTCAGCGCTACCAACTCAATAATGTCAGGCTGTTTGCCAGTGATTGGTTTGCGGCTATCCCAGTTCAGCGCTTTGATTTAATTGTTAGCAACCCGCCCTATATTGAAGCCAATGACCCACATCTCACTCAGGGGGATGTGCGCTTTGAGCCTGCCTCGGCGTTAGTGTCTGGCGATGATGGTTTAGATGACTTACGTTTGGTCTGTAGCCAGAGCGTCGATTATTTGGCCGATGGTGGTTGGCTGTTGTTGGAGCATGGATTTGATCAGGGTGCGGCGGTGCGTGAGTTGCTAGAACGAGCTGGCTTTACATTGGTGGAGACCCGCTCGGACCTAAATGGTTGCGAACGAATAACCCTAGGTTGCTGCCACTTTTAAGGAGCTATTTATAACAGGCTATTGATAACAGGCTATTTTTAACCCGCTATTTATAACCTGCTATTTACGACTCTCTGTTAATAAACTGCTACAAATTCTCCAGTGCCTGAATTCTTCGCCGCGAGACTATATTCCATCTAGTGATTAAACCGATTCCGGCGCAGGATGCTCCAATAATAGTGCCTACCCAAAAACCGTAGACGCCCATTGGCTCGCCCCAAATATCCGTTAGAGCCAGAGAATAGGCGATAGGAAAGGCAATGCCCCAGAATGCCACCACCTGAATAAATAGCGGCATACGCACATCTTTGTAGCCACGCAGGGCACCACTGGCGGTCATTTGTAGAGAATCCACCGAGCCCAGTACTGCGGCAAACAAAAACAGATTGGCGGCAATTAACTGGACATTGGGGTCAGCACTAAACAGCGCCGCTAGGTCCTCACGCAGAGTAACTTTTAATGCTGCGGTGGTGAGGCCAAGCATAAATACCATCTTGTAGCCGACTATGCAGTAACGTCGCGCCAGTCTTGGATCCCCTGCGCCTTCCGCCATGGCGACTTTGATTGTCAGTGCTGAAGCTACACCCAGGGGAACCATAAAGGCCAGTGAATCTATATTGATTGCGATGGCATGGGCACCCACTACATCGGAACCCAGGTGGGCGATCATCAGTGGGATAATCGCGAAAAACATAATTTCTGCGGCAATATTGAGGGCGATAGGAATGCCGAGACGCAAAATATTAACAATCGCCGCGATATTGACCTGGGCGAAATCACTGTACAGTTTTAATGCCCGCATAGTCTTAGAGCGCTGGGCATAGACCGCCATGCAAATCAGTAGAAAGGTCATCACCAAGGCCGTGGCCCAGCCGGCTCCCGCCCCGCCCAATGCTGGGAAACCCAACTTGCCGAAGACCAGAACATAGTCGAGAACAATATTGAGTAAAAATGCGGCACCGTTAAAAACCATAACCGGTCGGATATCCCCCATGCCCTCGAAGGTGGTTCGAAAGACAAAAAATGCTGGAAACATTAGCCCGGTAATCAAAAACGGCAGCATATAACGGCGGCCGATATCGTAGACCTCTGCGGGAATCTGCAGCTGCCCGAGAATATAAATCCCCAGAAGGATGCCGCAGTTCACGGCTATGCCAACAGGTACAGCTAACCACAGCGCCTGCTGAAACTGGAAGCGCACCAGATGACGATTTCCCGCCCCCCAATGGTTGCCGATAATCGGGCTATTGCCGAGCATAATGCCGATAACAATTAGATTGATCACTGCCCAGATACTGCCGCCCAGCTGCACCGCAGCAAGCTCGTCGGCGCTGATTTGGCCGGCCATATAAATATCGGTAACGGTCATGCCGACCACAGCCACCTGACCGAAGATCAGTGGTCCGGCGAGGGACCATAGCTGCTTCGCATGGCTGAGTTGTGTGGACTTATTAATCTTGTCGGCAAGCATTTTTGGCACAGAGTAATTTAAGCTTTCATTCTCGTTTAATGATCAGCGCAAAGCGAGAGAAAATAGGGCGCATTGGTGGAATATCTGCTAACTGATATAGAGGTTGGAATTTTTTTGCCAAGCGGCAATCTAAACTGCCTCTGACATAGTCTGAAACAACCTTATCAAGGAGTGATAAATATGCAGCTATTGGTTGATGGGTACAAATCTTTCCTCTTAAAATTAAAATATATCGATTCGCTTGGGCCCCTAGCGCTAAGGCTTTATTTGGCGTCGATTTTTATTGGTGTCGGGCTGCATAAATTTGCCAATTGGGAGCAAATGGTGGCTTGGTTTGGCAACCCCGACTGGGGATTGGGTCTGCCAGCTCCTGCCTTGATGGTGCTGCTTGCTGCCAGTGCGGAATTGCTTGGCGGTCTGGCCCTATTAGTTGGTTTGGCGACCCGGCTGGTGGTTGTGCCTTTAATGATCACTATGCTGGTCGCGGCGGGCAGTGCCCACTGGGACAATGGTTGGTTTGCTATTGCGCCTGGAGATCCCCATACCAGTACCGCTAAAGTACTGGCTATGGTCGGTGTCCCAGCAGCCGAAAAAAGTCTTGAAAATAGCGTTGCTGTAGGGGAGCGCCTGAGTGCAGCGAAGTCGCTGCTGAAACGCCATGGCAACTATAGCTGGCTCACTGAGAAGGGCGGTTTAGTGATTCTCAACAATGGCATTGAGTTTGCCGCGACCTATTTTATTATGCTGTTGATGCTGTTGATGCTGTTGATGCTGTTGTTTACAGGTGCTGGACGCTGGTTCAGTCTCGACTACTGGATTGCGCGGCGCACAGGTCTGGCCAATATGTAGCCCGAGAAGAGGCGTCGACGAGCCAGATTATTTAAGCAAACGGCTCGCCGACAATTCTGCTACAATCGCGCCTCAAATATGTGCACACAGCGTTTCAAAGAGATAGCCTTTAACGGATAGCGTGCATTGAACCCGGTGTTTAATCACTGTCCAAATATGCGTGCCCAAACTTGACTGAAACTACAACCCCAGAAAATTCTACGCCCAACAACGAAGCCAAAAAGTCATCTTCACGAGGTCCTCGACGTCGCGGACGCGGCCGTGGTCGCAATAATAACAGCGCCCCCAAGGCCTGGAGCGCAGATCAGTTTGTTGTCGAAGTGCAAGAGGGTAAAGCCCGCTTCCACGATTTCGATCTGCCACTGCCTCTGTTGCGCGGTATCCAGACAGCTGGATTTCAATACTGCACACCTATTCAAGGTGCTTCGCTGCCTCATACCTTGCGCGGCCATGACATGGTCGGCAAGGCACAGACAGGTACGGGTAAAACGGCTGCATTCCTGGTCAGTATTATCAGTGACCTGCTCAAACACCCTGTCGAAGACGAACGCTATATAGGTGAAGCTAGAGCGCTGATCCTGGCGCCGACCCGCGAGCTGGCGGTACAGATTGGTGAAGATGCGGAACAGCTGGTTCAGCACACAGACCTCAAGGTCCACACCTTGGTCGGTGGTATGGACTATGCCAAGCAGCTGCACAAAATTAAGCGTGCACACTGCGATATTTTAGTGGGAACGCCGGGACGACTGCTGGATTTTGCCAGCAACAAAGACGTGCATCTGGATCAGGTAGAAGTACTGGTTATTGACGAAGCAGACCGTATGCTGGATATGGGTTTTATCCCCCAAGTCCGTCGCCTAGTTCGCGCAACACCGCCGAAAGAAGACCGTCAAACACTACTGTTCTCAGCCACCTTTACCGATGACGTTATGCGTCTATCGGAGCAGTGGACTGACAAACCAGTGAAGCTTGAGATGGAGCCGGAGCGTGTAGCTACAGATACTGTTGAGCAGAAAATATTTATCACCACCGCCAACGAAAAGTTTGCCTTGCTGCAAAATATTCTGAAAAGCGATGATGTTAAGAGTGTCATGGTATTTGCCAACCGTCGCGATATTTGTCGCACTCTCTTTGAACGCCTGAAAAAGCAAGGTTTTAAGGTGGGCTTAATTGCTGGTGATGTGCCTCAGGCACGGCGCATGAAGACACTTGAAGGATTCAAGAGTGGCGCTTTGAAAGTGATGGTTGCCACTGACGTCGCAGGTCGCGGTATTCACGTCAACGGTGTTAGCCACGTGATTAACTTTACCCTGCCAGAAGAGCCTGAAGACTATGTGCACCGAATTGGTCGCACCGGTCGTGCGGGAGAGACGGGCATCTCCATAAGCTTTGCCTGTGAAGACGATGCTTTCTTGCTTGAGCCAATCGAGAAGCTGTTGGATATGAAACTGTCCTGCACCATGCCCGATGAAGCCTTGCTGGTCGAGTCACCCGCACCAGCTGCTAGAAAAGCGCCTGCTGCTAAAAAGGCGCCTGCTGCTAAAAAACCGCCTGTTGTTGCAGCTGCGCCAGACGCGAAAGAAACGCCTGTAGCGAATGAAGCGCCCGCAGCCGATGCAGCGCCTGCGGCCGATGCAAAGCCAGCAGCGGTCGCTCAAGAGCCAGCGGAATTTGAGCCTTTGATTGCAGTGGAGGTTTTAGAGCCTTCAGCGGATAAAGAGCCTTCAGCGGGTAAAGAGTCCTCAGCGGAACAAGAGTCCTCAGCGGAACAAGAGTCCTCAGCGGAACAAGAGCCTTCAGCTCAAGAAGAGCCTTCAGCGGATAAAGAGCCCTCAGCGGAACAAGAGCCCTCAGCTCAAGAAGAGCCCTCGGCGGACAAAGAGCCCTCAGCCAAAGAAGGCGATATAGACGGCAACAAAGCTTAACAGAGCCGGCTAGCTTAATTGGCACAGCGCCCTGCTGTGCCAGTCCTCTTTTTAAATCTCGCTGTATTCACGACACCACAGCAAGGTGCCGCCAACCACAGTGGCCGGTAGCAGTAACAAATTGACCAGCGGAATCGCTGCTGCCACCAGTGCCGACAAGCCAAAACTCAATGACAATAATCTCTGCTTCCCCGCCCGCTGTCGCACCTGGGTAAAACTCAGCTCGTCACTGTCCCCGGGATAATCCATATATTGCAGAGCCAGAGACCAGGCCGCCCAGCTTGCTGCTATCAGTGGCGCCAAAATATTAATTATCGGTACAAAGCTAATCATCACCGTCAGCAACGCTATGCCGAGAGTTCGTGGCAGCATATAAGCGATGATCTGCAGTTCGCGGCGAAAACTGCCCCAGGCCGTGGCTAGTAGTGCCTTAGTAGATGTGGGTGTTTTATCGGTAAGGCCGCGCTCAAGGGCAATCACCCGCTCGGCGATAATGCCGTAAAACGGAGAGCCAATCAGATTGGCAAATACTGTGAAGGTAAAGGAATAGATAACCAGCGCTAGCAGCACAAACATCAGCCAGATGATCCATGCCAGCCACTCCAGCCAATCTGGCACCGAGGCAATCAACCAGTTGAGCCAGTCGCTAACCCAAGCTGCGGCCAACCAGGTCGCTGCAGAAAACAGTATCAGATTAAGCAATGTGGGAATAATTACCAGCCAGCGAATATCTGTATGCCCGAGAAGTTTTAACCCTTCAAAGATAACTGCGGGGCTCGCTATGGGGGTGCTTAGCATTGATGGCTTTGCTGTCATTATTGCTCGATTCCTTGGGTCATAAACTTACTCACCAGCTCTGATGTTATAGCCATTTTTACAGATAGCAGAATAGCATCTATGCTTTATCTAATTGGATTGAATTGATATCAGGGGAGAGGATAGATGAATAAAATTGGAAAAATCACCACGACAATTATTTTGTTGGTGGTTGTATTGATGATTGTTGTTCTGAGTAACTTGGATCGCGGCATCAAAACAGTAGTGGAGACTATTGGCCCTGAGTTGACTGGATCGGAGGTCACTCTAAGTTCAGTAGACCTGTCACTAACTGATGCGAAGGGGAGTTTTTCAGGATTGCGAGTCGGTAACCCTCAGGGTTTTGCCGCAGCCGATGCGTTTAAATTGGGGTTAATTAGCTTCGCTATGGATGCAGAGCACTTGGCGGATAACACCATAGTGATCGACTCGCTGCGAATTGTGGCGCCAGAAATTACCATGGAGAGAGCGGACGGTCGCAGCAATCTGGATCAGATTCAGGCCAATATAGCCGACTATTTGGGTGCCGATAGCGGTCAGGAGAGTGCTGATACTGAAGGCAAAAAATTCATTATTCGCGATCTGAGAATTACCGATGCCGTGGTGCACTATGCGATTCTTGGCGGTAAAGGTCTCGACCTAGAACTGCCCGATCTGCATCTCACTAATATAGGGGGATCTGCTGAAGGCGGTGATGGAGTCTCTGGCGCTGAGGCCGCAGCGGAAATTATCGGCGCCATTACCCGCGCGGCAGGCAAGGCCGTAAGCCAGTCAGGAGCGATTAAGGATATGGGGAAATCGCTGGAAGATCAGATCAAGGAGAAGGCTGGCAGCCTAAAAGGGTTGTTCGGCAACAAAAATTAATCGCTTAGTCTCGACGGACCAGCGAATGATGCCCAGCGTTGCTATGCCCAGCGCTGCTATGCAGAGTGCCGCATAATTCGCTGCTTCTGACGATCCCAGTCACGCTCTTTGTCGTCATTGCGCTTATCGAAATCCGCCTTACCTTTGGCCAGGGCGATCTCAACTTTAATAAGATGGCTTTTCCAATACATCGCGGTGCAGACACAGGTGTGGCCCTTTTGATTGACCCCAGCTTCAAGCTTATCTAATTCGCGGCGATTGAGCAGCAGCTTGCGCGAGCGAATCGGCTCGGTGACATAGTGAGTCGATGCGGTTGGCAGCGGCGTGATATTGGTGCCGATCAACCAGGCCTCGCCATTCTGCAGCAATACATAGGTGTCGGTAAGATTGACCTTGCCCTCGCGCAGACTCTTCACTTCCCAGCCCATCAGGGCAATTCCCGCCTCAAACTTTTGCTCGAGAAAATAGTTATGCTTCGCCTTCTTGTTGAGGGCGATAGTGCTGGATTGAGCTTTAGGTTTCTTTTTTGTCATAACTCGCGATTATACGTCTGCTGATCTATTTATCATAACCAAATGCGCACTCAATGGTGGCTAATTAATTAGGATCACCTTGGCGATAGCGTTACAATTCAACATCATTTTTTGGGGTAGTTTATGGGCTTACAGCAAAAAGGCATGCACGGAACTTGGACTAGTCGCTGGACCTTTATTATGGCGGCCACTGGTTCGGCGGTGGGCCTTGGCAATATGTGGAAGTTTCCCTATGTTGCCGGCAGTAACGGCGGTGGCGCATTCGTCCTCGCCTATATAGCCTGTATTTTATTAATCGGTGTTCCGGTGATGATGGCTGAAGTGGCTATAGGTCGCCGCGGTCGTCAAAGCCCCATCAATTCTATGAGAGACATAGTTGCTGAGAGTGATGCACATTCGGCCTGGCGCAGTATTGGCTGGCTCGGTGTTGTAGCTGGCATGCTAATTATTTCATTCTATGCGGTGATTGCTGGCTGGGCGCTGGACTATATTTTTGCCATGGCCTCGGGTGAGTTGCGTGGCGCTACAGGTGATTTGGCAGCTGGGGTTTTTGGTAATCTATTGGCCGATCCAACGCGACTGGTGTTCTGGCAGAGCTTATTTCTGATGCTCTGTGTGGGTGTAGTAGTGGGTGGTGTTAAAAAGGGCCTTGGTGTGGCGGTAGAAATTTTAATGCCGCTGCTGTTTATTATGTTGCTGATACTGCTCGGCTTTAGCTTCTTTCGTGGCAACTTTCAGGCCGGTTGGGATTTCCTCTTTACCTTTGACTTTGCCGCATTGACGGGCCGCGGAGTCTTAGAGGCAATGGGCCAGGCGTTCTTTACTCTGAGTATAGGTATGGGCGCGATCATGGCCTATGGAGCCTATATGCCGCAGAACGCCAATATAGGTAAGACCATTTTGACCGTCGCCTTTTTCGACAGTATGACGGCGATTATTTCTGGCTTGATTATCTTCTCTATCGTCTTTGCAACCCCCGGTGTTGAACCCAGTGCCGGTCCTGGCCTGATGTTTATCAGCTTGCCGGTGGCCTTTGGCAACATGCCTGGCGGACTATTGATCGGCTCGGTGTTCTTTGTGCTGGTGACCATCGCCGCTTGGAGCTCCGCTATCTCGCTACTTGAGCCCGCTGTTGCCTGGCTGATTGAAGCCAAAAATATGAATCGAATTCAGGCCAATTCCCTGATCGCCGGTGGCACTTGGGTGCTGGGCTTGGGTAGCGTATTCTCGTTTAATATCTGGGCCGACTCGACAGTTGCTGGATTTACCTTCTTCGACTTCTTAGACTTCCTCACCTCCAATGTGATGTTGCCCTTGTCGGGTCTTTTGATTGCCCTGTTTGTCGGCTATGTGATGAAAGATGAATTTGTCGACGATGAAATGCAGGGCACTTCGCCATGGGTGATGCAGTGCTGGCGCGCAATGCTCAGATATGTGGCGCCAGTGGCTATAGCTGCAGTCTTTGTCATGGGTATCTATGACAAGTTCTTTGCATAAGGCTTAGTAAGGTGAAATTACTTTGAATAAGGTTCAGCGTTCAGCATTGGTGATGTACTCAGATCAGGCGATGTTTGATCTGGTCAACGATGTCGCCAATTATCCTGCGTTTATGGATGGCTGTCAGAGTGCTGAGGTCTTTGAACATAGCGACAAGGCCATGGTGGCGCGACTGGATTTAAAGAAGGCTGGCGTCAAAACTAGCTTTATGACGCGCAATAGTCTCAGTGCCCCGACTACCATTGAAATGAGTCTTGAGGATGGGCCGTTTAAAACGCTGCGCGGTGTATGGCAGTTTAAAGCTCTGACTCCAGAGGCCTGCAAAGTGAGCCTTGATTTGGAATTTGAATTTAACAGTATGGCGATGGGCATGGCAGCATCAAAGCTGTTCTCGAATATGGCAAACGATCTTGTGGATTCGCTGTGTCGCCGTGCTGATCAAGTATATGGGAAGACAGATGACTGACAGTAATATGATTGTGGTGGAAGTGGTTTACGGACTGCCAGAGAAACAAAAGTTGATTCAATTAAAGGTGGCTGTTGGAACCACAGCTCTGCAGGCGGTTGAGCAGTCGGGCATTGTGCAGAGCTTTCCGCAGATTGATCTGGAGACCTGCAAGATGGGTATTTTTGCCCAGGTTTTAGGCACTAAGGGCTTGGCTGAGCCCAGCGCCTACCAGCTGCAGGAACGTGATCGAGTGGAAATCTATCGACCTTTGATCGCTGACCCCAAAGAAGTGCGACGTCGCCGTGCAGAGGAAGCCAAGCTTAAGAAAGAACAGGCGGAAACTGAAGGCAAGACTGTCTAACAAAAAGCGTGGGTCGGTCTGTTTAAGTCGGTCTACTTAGGCTCGGGCTCCGCAGCAGTGCTGGGCAGGTAGTCACCGGTCATGCGCTCGAGCTTGTCGTCCTCATCAAAGAAGATTGTCACCTGTTCTTGAGTCTCTTTGCCAGATGGTGCTTTACGGCTGTAGAAATAATCCCAGCGTGCTTGGTTAAAGGTATCTGCCACCAGAGGAGTGCCGAGTACAAAGCGAACCTGAGACTTGGTCATGCCCGGAAGCAATTTATCAATCATCTCCTGATCAACAATATTACCTTGCTGAATGGCTACTTTGTGTACCCCAGGGAATTTTATCCAGCTACAGCCACTGGCTAGAAGCGTAAAACTTATTAAGCAAATCAGAACTATTCGCATGTGTGGGGTTCCCGTTGGTTGAGCGAACGGGGATAATACCCAAACCGACCAGCATAGAGAAGGGCTAAGCATGACTCTGGAAGATCAAGAACTAAAAAAAGCCGGACTCAAGGTGACATTACCGCGAGTTAAGATTCTGCAGATCCTCGAAAACTGCAGCGATCGTCATATGACAGCTGAGGATATTTACCAAGCACTGCGTGATTCTGATGGCGATGTGGGCATTGCCACAGTCTATCGCGTGCTCACCCAATTTGAGGCGGCGGGTCTGGTGGAGCGCCACAACTTTGATAACGGCCCAGCAATCTACGAGATTGATCGCGGCGAGCACCATGATCATATGGTCTGCACTGAATCCGGTAAGGTGATTGAGTTTCACGACGCCGAGATTGAAAGTCTGCAGGAGCGTATTGCTGCAGACAAAGGTTACCAGTTGGTTGGCCACAGTCTGGTGCTCTATGTAAAACCTAAGAATTCGTAACCGGTTCCTTTTTACGCGGTCGCTTTGATCGCGCTTTCTGTACTGTCACAAAAGAATAATAAAAATAATGACTGAAACTACCCTGCAACAAATCGAAAATTTTCTTAATGCCTGGGCTGATCTAATGTGGAGCACACCACTGGTGGTGCTTCTCGTCGGCGGAGGGCTGTTTTTTATGATTCGATCACGTATGCAGCCCTATCGCTACTTTGGCCATGCTATTGCACTGCTGCGCGGCAAGTACAGCGACCCCAATGACCCTGGGCATATTCCCCACTCACAGGCTCTGTCTACAGCGCTGTCTGGCACCATTGGTCTAGGCAATATTGCCGGTGTTGCGATCGCGATTAGTATTGGCGGCCCGGGCGCAGTGTTCTGGATGTGGGTCACAGCGATAGTCGGGGTGGCAACCAAGTTTTACACTGCATCGCTGGCAGTGATGTTCCGCGGCCATGACTCTCTCGGTGCACTGCGCGGCGGGCCCATGTACGTGATTATGGAGGGTATGGGCAAGCGCTGGTATCCCCTAGCGGCGCTATTTGCTGTGGCTTGTCTGATCGGCGCGCTACCGCTTTTTCAGGCTAACCAGTTTATTCAACTGCTGCGTGACAGTGTCGCGATCCCTGCCGGCTTGGCCTCTAACGAGCAGCATTTTGCGTTTGATTTTTTTGCCAGTCTTACCCTGGCGGTATTAGTCACCATTGTTATAGCGGGGCGGATTGAACGCATTGGCCGCCTAACGGTACGCCTGGTGCCGACCATGGTGATTCTCTATCTGGGTATGACTTCGGTGATTCTCTACACCTATCTGGCTGATATACCTGCGGTGCTTTGGTTGATTGTTTCCGACGCTTTTACCGGTGAAGCAGCAGCCGGTGGTTCGGTGGGTGCGGTGATTATGATTGGTGTGCGTCGCGGAGCCTTCTCCAATGAGGCGGGAATTGGCACTGAGTCGCTGGCCCATGGTGCAGCTAAGACTCAAGAGCCAATTCGCGAGGGGATTGTCGCCATGGTTGGCCCGGTGATCGATACCTTAGTGGTCTGTACCTGCACTGCGCTGATTATTCTATTGACCGGAGTCTGGCAGGCAGATTCTGGACTTGCGGGTGTGACTATGACGGCTCGCGCTATAGAGCAGGTGTTCCCGGTGACCGGTATTTATCTGCTGTTGATTATGGTTGGCATGCTGAGCTTTAGCACCATGGTGAGTATGTGGTTCTATGGGGTTAAGTGTGCTGGATTTTTGTTCGGCGCCGAGATTGAGCATTATTACACGCCGGTTTATATCAGTTTGATTGTGGTTGGCGCAGTGGTGTCTATGGACATAGTGAATGGCCTGATTCTGGCTGCCTATGCCACCATGGCGATTCCCACGATGATCTCAACGCTGGTGTTGGCACCCAAGGTCAATGCGGCGGCGAAGAAGTATTTCACCGAACTGCGCGCTAACAAATAGACTGCTATAGAGGCTTGTAGACCGCTAAAGGTTGCCGTCAGACTACGGCAACCGTTGCTTGAAACCCGCTTTGGGTTAAAGTAGTTTTTCGATATCCGCGGCAATGTCTTTGGGCTTGCGGATGGGCGCATAGCGTTCTATCACCTGACCTTCGCGGTCGACTAAAAATTTGGTGAAATTCCACTTAATCTTGCTGTTGAACATACCGCCGGCCTGACTTTTTAAGTGGGTGTACAGTGCGTGTTGATCTTTGCCATTGACGTCAATCTTGCCCATCACCGGAAAGCTAAGTCCAAAATTCATCTGGCAGAACTCCTGAACCTCGGCATTGGAGCCCGGCTCTTGACCACCAAACTGATTGCAGGGCAGAGCTAAGACGACGAAGTTGCGATCACTGTATTGATCATAGAGTTCCTGCAGCTGGGTATACTGAGGGGTAAATCCGCACTTGCTGGCAGTATTGACGATCAGCATCACCTTGCCACGATAGTCTTCCAGTGAAACAGGGTTGCCGCTGCTATCTGCAACAGTGAAGTCATAAATTGATTGGTCATTGCTCATGGAATTGTTTTCTCGCTATTTGTTTTTATTTTTTTAATCGAATCACAGATTATTTAAAGCAGTGCTCTGGTGCGGGAAACGTTCCATCGCGCACAGCGGCACCGTAAGCGGTGATCGCGTCCTGGATACAGGTCTGCTCTTCAAGGAAGTTCTTGGAGAAGCGCGGCAGGCGCTGTGAGATTCCCAGCATATCGTGGAGTACCAACACCTGAGCATCTGTATCCGGTCCGGCACCAATACCAATAACCGGAATGGTCAGGGCTTCAGCGAGCTGCTTGCCCAGTGCCGAGGGCACACATTCCACTACTATCAGTTCCGCACCGGCATCCTCTAGGGCTAGGGCATCGGCAATCATCAGCTCCGCGGCCTGATCCTCTTTACCCTGAACTTTATAGCCGCCGAGTTTGTGCACCGACTGCGGTGTAAGACCCACATGACCACAGACGGGAATGCCGCGCTGACTGAGCAGGTAAACTGTATCTGCAAGCCAAGCTCCGCCTTCAAGTTTGACCATCTGCGCGCCGGCCTGCATCAGAATGGCGGCATTATCCAGCGCCTGCACCTCTGTGGCATAAGACATAAAGGGCATATCTGTCATCAGTAGCGCACGGTTGTTGCCGCGCTTAACGGCTTCGGTGTGATAAGCCATATCGTCTATGGTCACTGGCAGAGTACTGTCACGACCTTGAACCACATTGCCGAGAGAGTCGCCCACTAAAACCACTTCGATCGCGGCAGTCTCAATCAGCTTTGAGAAGGTGAAATCATAGGCCGTAATCACAGCGAATTTTTCGCCATTGGCTTTCATTGCTGCAAGATTGCTAATCGTTGTTGTTTTCATAGTTGTCTTTTTTCGCCTCAATAGCGTCTCGATGGCGAGATTATAGCGGTTTTACTGCAGAGGGTGAGGGTTGTAGTAATGTCGCCCAGAACTAATTTGCAGCATGTACTCCACCAGATTTTGATAGTCGCGCTCACTTTTCGCCAAGTTTATGGCTTCTGTGTTGACGATTAGCAGAGGCGTGTCGTCGTAGTAATAGAAAAATTGTGTGTAGGCGTCATTCAGTTGCTGCAGGTAGCTGAGCTCTATAGAGCGTTCGCTGGGTGCACCGCGCAGCTGAACTCGATCCAAGAGTGTCTCAGTGGGAGCCTGCAGATAGACCACTAGATCGGGCTTTGGCAGGTCGCTAATAATATTGTCATAGACCGTCTGGTAGAGTCGGTACTCGTCGTCATCCAAGGTTATCTTGGCAAACAGCGGATCTTTTTCAATTAAAAAGTCGGCGATTCGAACCTGCTGGAAAATATCTCCCTGGCGCAACTCCTGCAGTTTGCGCATGCGCTGAAACAGAAAAAACAGCTGGGTGGGCAGGGCATTGCTGCGACGGTCTTGATAAAAGCGTTCGAGAAAGGGATTCTCCTGGGCATCTTCAAGCAGTATTTCATAGTTAAATGAGTGGGCGAGACGCTTTGCTAGCGTTGTCTTGCCAATACCAATTGGCCCTTCTATAGCAATATATTGTGGGATTGTGGCTGTAGCCAGATCGAGATTAAATTCGCTGAGAATTGTTTGTTCCACATTGTTCTCCGAAATTCAGCGCGCAGGCTATGGACGACTTTGTCGGCTGTTTACGCTTCGCCGAATGGACTTTTGACAATACCTTGCTGAGAGCAGTTTGCCAATAGTTGAGCCACAGTTTCGCCATTGGAAAGTCTGAGCTGAGCATTGATATCCGCCAGGGGAACTAGAACAAACGCGCGCTCGCCTATGCGCGGATGGGGGATTGTTAGGCGCTCGCTATCGAGCTGCAGATTGTCGTAAAACAAAATGTCTAGATCTAGAGTTCGGGGACCCCAGTGAATACTGCGGACGCGGTTTTGTTGTTGTTCTATCGCTTGCAGCGCATCGAGTAGTTCCAGTGGAGGCAGTTGAGTACTGAGCTGTGCTGCGGCATTGATAAAGTCTGGCTGCTGAGGACCAATTGGTGGCGTCTGATAGCGACTTGATACCCTGATCAGCTGAATGTCAGGGTGTTGCGCAATGGCCTTAAGGGCGCTATCTAGCTGGCTGTGCGGGCTGTCCAGGTTACTGCCCAAGGCAATATAGACATCGGCCATTACTGCGCTGGATCCGCTTTAGGTTTGGGGCTATTGCGTCTGCGCCGGCGTTTTTTCGGGCTGCGGTCAGTAGCCATAACATCGTCCGCCATAGTCTGACGGCTTTCGGGGTTAGCGTCCTGATAGGTCGTCCACCAGGCACCGAGACCGTCGAGATTTTCCCCAGCCTGCTCCCGGAGCAAGACAAAATCATAGGCTGCTCTAAAGCGTGGGTGCTCGACCAAACGCTGGGCACGATTGCCTCCGCGACGTCGCAGGTGCAACTGTAAGTCCCATATTTCACGCATTGGAATGCTAAAGCGCTTGGGAATTGCAGTGACGGGAATCTGGTTGAGAATAATTTCTCCCGCCGCTTTGCTCAGAGCATAGGGTGATGAGTTACCATTCTTCTCAAAATTACTGGCGAGTCTCTGCACCGCTGGCCACAACAGAGCGGCATAAATAAAGGCTGGGGTAACACGCTGAGAAGCCCGGATACGTTTGTCTGTATTGATCAGTGCCTGAGATACCAGTTTCATGGGTATACCCTGACGATCATTGAGCATAGGCCCTAGCTGAGGAACTATATAATCGAACAGGCGGTGCTCAACCAATATCTTAAAGGTGTCTAGACCCTGGCCGCTCATAAACAATTTCAGTGTTTCATCAAACAGACGCGGTGGCGAGACCTGCTGCAGATCAGCGGCGCGGTGCTTCATTGGATTTGCAGTGGCAGGTTCTATATTAAAACCGAGCTTGGCGGCAAAGCGCGCGACCCGCAACAGGCGCACTGGATCTTCGCGAAAGCGAGTTTCAGGATCGCCGATAATACGGATTATTTTGGCATCTACATCGTCAATACCATTGGTAAAGTCGTGGATGCTGTTGGTGCTGGGATCGTAATAGAGCGCATTTACAGTGAGATCGCGGCGTGAGGCATCCTCTTCCACCGTGCCAAAGACATTGTCTCTTGTAAGCATGCCCGAATCAGTTTGCTGGCGACGGTTTTTGCTGGTCGACTGACTGCTGTTAGACCTAAACGTGGTGACCTCGATAATCTCGCGGCTAAACTGGACATGGACGATTTGAAAACGCCTGCCAATGATTCGCGAGCGGCGAAACAGTTCTTTGACTTCCCAGGGTTTGGCGCTAGTGGCGACATCAAAGTCTTTGGGTTTTAAACCGATAAGTAGATCGCGCACACAGCCGCCGACTACATAGGCTTCAAATCCGGCCTTTTGTAAGACATCGACTACCTTAAAGGCATCGCGATTGATCATATCCGGCGAAAGGCAATGCTGGCCGTCGCCAAAAACTAGCGGGCCGGAGGCGCTTTTTGAGGATTTATCTCGTTGGAAAAACTGACTTATGCGTTTCAGCATTAAGTGATTGCCGATTAGGTTGTTATTAGAGCTGTGAGTTTAACAGAGGAAACAACTCGACGGGAGACTAAAGCGGCCTTTGATGGCAGTTAGTCGCTGAGCGACTCATCGCCTTTTTTGCGGCTGATACCCAGTTTATTGCGTCTTTCCCAGAGGCTCTTGCGGCTGATGCCGAGTTTCTTGGCGAGATCGGTTTCGCTCATATTCTCTTGGTTTTCAAGCACGAAGCGGGTGAAGTAATCTTCCAGTGACAGACCTGCGGGAGCGTCGTAATCTTGGGTGATACGCTGGTCAATTGAACCAGCACTAAGATGCCTTGTTACTTGCGTTGGGCTTGGAGTTATTTCGCCAAGGCCGATAAGCTCAGCATCGATTGGCTCCCCTGGAGAGGCCAAAATTACCGCCTGCTGCAGGGTGTTTTTTAGCTGCCGCAGATTGCCTGGCCAATGATAGTCGATCAGTGCCTGAGCGGCGTCTTCAGTTAATCCCGAGCTGACATCATCAAAGTGTGTGAGGATTTCCTGGATAATAACCGAGATGTCGGCGCTTCGTTGGCGCATTGTCGGCATGGCTATGCTGACAACATCAATTTCATAGTAGAGATCTTTGCGGAACAAATTAGCTTTACAGAGCTTTTCTAAGTCCTGATCTGATGAACAGATAAAGCGACATTGACTGTTCTGCATTGCTCTCAGGAGTAACGGCTGCAGAGAGGCCTCTAATTCAGCGATATTATTGAGAAACACAGTGGTGCTCGAGCTGCTAACATCGAGCTGACTGGCAAACTCAGCTTCTTTGAGCCCGGCACAGTTGATGTTGATAAAGCGTTGCCGAGTGGATTTTTTGCCGTTGTGGATAGCCAGTGCCAGAGCAGATTTACCACTGCCGGTTTCGCCTTGGATCAGGATTGGTAAGTCGGAAGCTGCGACCTTGGGGATTACTCGGGTGATCTTCTTAATGGCCTCACTGGACCCCAGTAGTGCTATATCTCCCAATGTTTTCGCGGCTACAGCTCGGTGTCTCGATGCGCTGAGAATGCGTCTAACTGAGAGCAACATCTCGTCGTGATCAAAGGGTTTGGATATATAGTCGACAGCACCCTGGCGCATAGTATCGACCGCTGAGCGCAGGCTGGCGTAGCTGGTCATAATCAGGACTGGCACTGGATCGACCATTTTAATTAGATCAGTACCCAGCTGCCCGGGAAGGCGCAGATCACTGATAATCAGAGCGAATTGTTTGAAATCAACGTTTTCACTTGCGGCTTTGATGCTAACCACATCACTGACATCGTAGTCATGGCGCTCGAGCAATTTACGCAGGGATACACGGATGATCTCTTCGTCTTCGACGATCAGAATTTTATCTCTGTGGGGCGCATTGCTCATAGATCTTTTGCGTGGTCTCGGGACTGAGCCATATTGTTACCTTGAAGCTCTGCTGACACAAGTAACTTAATGGCTCTGAGTCCGGTTTAATGTTTATTTAGGTCGAACAGTAACTCTGCCGTGGTGCCGCGGTCACTGTTGTTAGCTGGGCTTGATAGGCTCACTTCACCGCGAAGATTTTTAACTAGATTGAACACCATCCAGAGGCCCAAGCCAGTGCCCTGGCCAGGTTCTTTAGAGGTGATAAAGGGTTCGAATAGCTGATCTTTGATGGGCTCGGCTATACCGCTGCCCTGGTCGCTGATCATAATCCGCAGCTGCGGCCCATCAGGTTGGCAGCTGATTTCGATAGGGCTGTCGTCCGTGGTAGCGTCTCGGGCATTGCCCAGTAGGTTGAGGAAAATTTGCACCAGTTGGCGGTGATCGCTAACAATTTCTATATCGGCGTCGACTAGGCAGACAAACTGCTCTCTCTGCTGGTCTTTGGTGAGGCTAAGTATTTGTATGGCCTCTTCTGCGGCAGCCAGCACCGAGACTGGCTGCAGTTGATCATGGTAGGTTTGCTCGCCGCGCGAGAAATTAATCAACGATTGCACAATCACATTGATACGGTCAGTTTGCGAGAGAATGAGCTCCGCAGAGGTTTCAATTTCTGCGACTTCAGTTTCATGCTGTAAATTCTGTGCGATGCAGGCGATTCCGGTCACCGGGTTGCCGATTTCATGGGCTACCCCTGCCGCCAGTCGACCCACCGAGGCCAAACGTTCATTATTGATATAGTTTTGACGCAATAATACTGACTTGGTCTGGTCTTCCACCAGAAGAATTAAATCGTCGTCAGGGCTCATGGCGCTGGATTTCTGCAGGCCAAACCATTGAGTTTTACCTGCTACTTCGAGTTCTAAACTGTCCTTGCTGGATTCGTCTTCCTGTAAAAAGACACTGATCGCAGCGCGCCAAGGCTCAGGCAGATCGCTAATCAGGCTGCCGGCCACCATTTCGCTATCGATACCGGTGTAGCGGGTCATGGAACTATTCCACTTGATAATCTCACCGCCCTGTCCCACGGCAATAATGCCAATTGGCAGATTGTCGAGAATTTCCCGGTGGTGCATACGCAGCTTATTTAACTCGCTGGCAATACCGGTGAGGCGATCTCCCTCGATGGCGAGTACAGACTCAATCAGATAGATATCATCGGGCTCTGGACGCATGGGTGTCTCCAGAGGCAATGTTTGTTCCATCATTTTGTAGGCCGCCAGCACGCCGAAGTTTAGGGTCAGCGATGAGTAGAGACTGTCGCGCAGTTTGCGTAGCGCTGCGGGTCGGGTTTCACTGAGTTCAAAGTCGAGTTTATGCAGTGCTCGGTTAATCTCTACATCGGCTTCATTGCCGAGCAACCTGCGCAGACTGAACAGCATCTGCTCAACGGAATGGTGGCTCAGCTGCACGCGTGCAGGGATATAGATATTGTCGACCATGCACAGTCGGGCAAAGGATTGCTGTTCTCTGTCCATGGGGCTGAGTATGGAAAAAACCGCACAGAGAAAGATATTTACCATCAGTGCTTCAAAGGCCCAGGTCTGCCAGTTTTCCATGCCAAAGATAAGTACTTTGTCGGTCCCCGGCAGCTGCCAGCTCCAATCGCCAAATAGCATCGGCAGGGCCAGTGCCACCAGCCATAGGGATACGCCGCCGATTAATCCGGCAATCACACCATTGCGGTTAATTTTTGGCAGATAGATTGAGGCCAGCATGCCCGGTGTTAAATGGGCCAGTCCGGCAAATCCAACGAGATAGAGATCGGTGATACTGCGGGCTTTGACTATATGGTTGAGCAGCGCGCCGGCGATAATCAGCCCGGCTGAAACTGCCAGAAGGCGCAGATTTATCCAGCGGCTCAAATGAGGCTGTTGATGAAGCGCTTTGGTCGGCAAAATAAAACTATTGAGTACCATCTTAGCCAGCATGGTCGACAGGTTGCACAGCAGTGCAATGGACACCAGTACGATACTGGCTGCCCCTAGTCCTGCTGCGATGGGATGTTGGACAAGAGCGGGAATGGCGAATAGATAGTCTTGCAGTGGCGATGAGGATTGCACGGCAATACCAGACCACAGCAGTGGGAAGATGGTGATGCTTGCGAGCAGCATCAGCAGTGGATAACCCCAGGCACTGACGCCAACCTGATCATCAGAAATATGCTCGGAGATAACAATGCTAAAGTTGATCGGCAATGCAAAACTGGCGGCGAGAAAAATAACAAATAGGCTGTAGGAGGAATCCATACGCTGCACTATTAATCGCTGACCGCTGCTGACAACCCATTGGTTCATTTCACCGATGCTGCCAAAAATGGATTCAACCGAGATCAGGGCTGAGGTTGCCAGTGCCAAAAGCAGTAAAAAACCTGCTGCGGCCATTACCCAGCGCAGGCTGCGGGCCATCCCCTGCTTAATGGCACTCCAGTTAATCAACATAATAACTGCGACAACAGTTAGCCTAAACAGCCATTTATCGCCTTCGAAGAGAAAGTCGTGAACTGATGAGAGCGCCAGAAATTGAGCGAGAAACAGTGGCATGGTGACAATAATCAGGCTGCTACAGGCAATCACTGCAATCGCTCTACCGCGAAAACGGAACGTCAGAAAATCTACTAGGGAGGCAAAGCGGATAATCTCATTAAGCCTGCGGATCGGATAAAAAATTAGCGGTGAAAAGAGAAATACCATGGTGAAGGCAAATAGCGCTAACACCACACTAAAGCCATAGCGACCGGCCATCTCTATAGTCCCAGTGGCCAGCAGTGCACCAGTGCCGGCAAATAACGCCAATACCAAAATCAGGCTCTGGCTGCGTGCACCGCCATAGGCTGCAAGCAAGTAAGCGCCCAGAGTGCTGGCTAGCAGGAAGCCAATTGCGATAAGGGCTATATCAAGACTCATTTGATTTCCTGTGGCGCTGGAGTATGTATGCCGCAAATACAATCAGTGCCCAGACCACAAAAGGTCTAAACCAGCTGCCATGAGATTCAACAGACCATCGCGATGCTAAGGGCACTGCGACACTGCTGAGAAAAATTAAAACCGCGACTAATCGGTAGTTAAGCATTTACGCGCTCATTATTAGGAGATAAAGATATATTCACCGCGATGGTATGCAAGCTTGCCTGGCAAAGCAAACTGGGGCTTCTGTGAGAGGATTAAACCGAGTTTGGTGCAGGGATTTCGGCGCAGTTAGGAATTTTCGCCAGAGACCAGTTGCTGATCGCCCAGCTTAGAATGGTTGCGCTGTTTTCACTTCGGAGTTCAACTGGGGGTGCCTGTTGCAGCCACTCGAGAGCCAACCAGAGATTGCTGGATTCCTCTCCGGGTATCAGAGCCGGTGCGTGATTTTGCTTGCTCAGCTTTTGCCCTTCGCCATTGACCGCCAGCGGCAGGTGGCCGTATTGCATAGCTGCAGTCTGCTCAGCACTGGCACCTAAACAGCCCTGTAAATAAAGCTGTCTAGGCGTGGAATCGAGTAGGTCTGAGCCGCGAATAATATGGCTGATATGTTGAAACTGATCGTCCACAGCGACTGCAAGTTGATAGGAGAATAATCGATCGCGCCGCCGGATAATAAAGTCGCCAACTTCGCTGCAGAGATTTTGTGGGTAGGCGCCGACAATTAAATCTTCAAAGGTGATTGTTGAATCCCTTTCAGTTTCAGGCAATCTGAGGCGAATCGCAGAGTCGGACCCCACCTGATGCTGGCGGCAATGACCGTCGTAAATACCACCGAGCGCGGCCACTCTCTGACGGTTACAGTTGCAGCTGTAACTCAAACCGTCCCTGTGCAGTTGCGCCAATGCCGCGTTATAGGCATCACTGCGTTGACTTTGATAGAGCAGATCGCCATCCCAGAACAAGCCATGAGATTCCAGTTGTTTGAGGATGGTGTTAGTGGCGCCGGGTATTTCTCGAGGGGGGTCTATATCTTCGATTCTAACCAGCCATTGGCCTTGATGATGACGCGCATCGAGAAAACTGGCGAGAGCACAGACTAGAGAACCAAAATGAAGAGGCCCGGTGGGTGAGGGTGCAAAGCGGCCAATATAGGCTGAGGGGTTCATCGTTTGACCAGAGGCAGTTGGCTGACTATTGGCTGGACACTATATAGTAACCCGATAGCGCAATCAGTCAGCAACTGAGTCGACGGCTATTTAGCCGCCGGTGATCTGTCTTTCTTTGATTTCATCGAGTGTTTTACAGTCAACACAGAGGTCGGCTGTTGGGCGCGCTTCGAGTCGGCGAATGCCTATGTCGACACCGCACTGGTCACAGAAGCCGTAGTCATCTTCTTCGACGCGCACTAGCGTCTTGTCAATTTTCTTGATTAGCTTGCGCTCGCGGTCGCGAGTACGCAGCTCAAGGCTGAATTCTTCTTCTTGAGTGGCGCGGTCGGCAGGGTCTGGAAAATTCGCTGCTTCGTCTTTCATATGCATCACAGTGCGGTCGACTTCTTCCATCAACTCACGACGCCATGCCTTGAGGATCTCTTTGAAGTGCTCACGCTGCTTTTCGTTCATGTACTCTTCATTTTTCTTCTCTACATAAGGAGAGAGACCATGAAGAGTTGCCGATCCAGCTGAATCTGCCTTAGCTTTAGTTTTTGCTGTTGCCATCTCTAACGTCCACGGTTAAATTTCAGACCCTAAAATACAGGACGTGCGTTTATAGAGATTTTGAGCCAATTTTTCAAGTGAAATTTACCTTTGGCTGCCATAAAACTCTTTTTATCTGCATCTGGGGTCAATTAAGCGCCACATTGGTGCGCATGGACTGTAATGAGCCATATCCATGGCAAACTTTACAGGGACTATAATTTTTTAATACCTTCTATTCATAACATAAACCATTAACATTGCCACTTTAAGACGGAAAAATAATCATTCCATGGATATAACTCCCAAGCTCCTCTCCGGTACTTTTATTAAGCGCTATAAACGTTTTTTTACCGATATTTATACTGCAGATGGCCATGTGATTACGCTGCACTGCCCGAATACTGGATCAATGAAAAATTGTCAGGTGGAGGGCTCTCCCTGCTGGTACTCCCTGTCGAATAATCCCAAGCGCAAGTTGGCTGGGACTCTTGAGGTTGTCACCACTAGTTTTGGCAATTTGGCAGGGGTGAATACTGGTCGGCCCAATCATCTGGTGCGAGAAGCGATCGAAAATGGCCTTATTCCAGAGCTGCGTGGTTACGCTAGTCTGCGCACAGAGGTGCGCTACGGTGAGGAGAAGAGCCGCATCGACCTATTGCTTGAGGATGGAGAGGATGGAAAGGGTGATGGCAGCGAGTCTGGAACTCAAAGGGCACAGTGCTACGTGGAAGTTAAAAACGTTACTCTAGATTGCGGTGATGGCCACGCGCAGTTCCCCGATTCAGTGACCACCCGTGGCAGCAAACATCTGCGTGAGCTGATGGCTATGGTGGCTGAAGGGCATCGGGCGGTGCTATTTTTCTGTGTTCAATTGAACGGAGTCACCGAGGTCTCTGTTGCGGGTCATATAGACCCGGTTTATGCCGAGACGTTAACCGCGGCGATTGCCGCTGGGGTTGAAGTAATTGTTTGGCAGGCGGATATGACCCATGGCTGCATTAGTTTGCAGCGGCCGTTGCAGTTAGCGCTCTAGTCAAGATCTCGCAGCGCCGCTTCGCGGAGGTTAATCAACCGGGCAGGTAGAGGCTGATCAGCGGCGATAAAATATTGATCACCATCCTGTTTCAGAGATATGGGCGTTAGGCGGTCGCCGGCACAGGGTCCGCCAATGCACTCGCCACTATCAATTTGAAACAGCGCGCCATGGGCCGAGCACTGCAGCAGTGCGCCATCCAGATCAAGGAACTTCCCTGGCATCCAATTCAGCGGAATACCCATATGAGGGCAGCTATTCCAGTAGGCATGGAGTTGATTGTCCTGACGAATAGCAAACAGCTTACGTTCGTCAATCTCTAGTTCAATGCTCTGTAACTCTTCGAGATCGCTGAGTTGGCAGAGAAAGTAATCTCGTTCAACTGACTGTTGATTATTGTCCAAAGCGCAGCGCCTCGATTCGTTCTTCCAATGGTGGGTGAGTCATAAACAGTCTCGAGGGTCGCTTTTTCCAGCCGGAAGAGATTCCAAAGGCGGTCATAGTGTCTGGCATCTGATTTTCAACCTGAGCTGCGCTCTCTTGCTGGAGTCTTTGCAAGGCTTTGATCATGGCTCCGCGTCCGGCCAGTGAGGCACCTGCCGCATCGGCATAGAATTCTCGGCGTCGAGAAAACCACATCACAATAGTAGAGGCCAAGATGCCGAGGAAAATCTCTGCAACTATAGTAGTAATCCAATAGCCCAATCCCAGACCTCGCTGATTTTTCAACACCACGCGATCGACAAAGAAACCAATCAAACGGGCGAAGAACATAACAAAGGTATTGACCACGCCCTGAACCAGACTCAGGGTGATCATATCGCCATTGGCCACATGGCCGATTTCATGGGCCAGAACAGCCCGCGCCTCGTCTCGGTCAAAGCGCGCCAGTAGCCCGGCGCTGACAGCTACCAGAGCCTTGTTTCGATTCCAGCCCGTGGCAAAGGCATTGGACTGCTGCGCGGGGAAAATTCCCACCTCTGGCATACCTATATCCGCTTTCTTGGCGAGCTCGGCCACGGTAGTAACCAACCAGCGCTCCTGCTCATTGGCCGGTTGCTGAATAATTTTTGTCTTGGTCGTCATCTTGGCCATAAATTTCGACAGCAGCAGTGAGACAAAAGAGCCAATAAAGCCAAACACCGCGCAGAATATAAGTAGAGACGTTAGATTGAGGTCGACGCCATTGTCCGCGAGTATGCTATTGACCCCGAGCAGGCTCAGGGAAATGCTGGCAACAATAATAATTGCCAGGTTGGTCAGTAAAAACAAACCTATCCTTAACACGTGAATACCTCTTTAGAAAATTTTATATAGTTGATGATCGAGCTTGTTATGACTGTATATCTGAGGTCAAAGACCCAGAATTCAATGATGCCGAGTATCTTATGTCAAAGTCTCTTAACAATGTACTGTCTCGAAGCGTAAATGCTCCTTTACTTATGGGTTGTAGCGCGGGTATAAACACTGCCATGCAGGATCATCTTAAAATAGAGTCACAGCGCCTTACCGGCTGCACCCAGAGCCATTTAGTGGATTGGTCTGGCGCGCTGGTGCACGGTGCAGTGGTTGAACCACTAAATAGTCTCTGCCAGCAAGCCGCCCAGAACGGTTTTGATCTGCGCCTGTGCAGTAGCTTCCGCAGCTTTGATCGACAGTTAATTATCTGGAACCATAAACTCAGTGGTCTACGTCCGGTCTTCGATGACAGTGGCGCGCGCCTGGATTTAACTCAGCTTAGCGAATGGCAGCAGATTCAGGCTGTGATGCGCTGGTCGGCCTTGCCTGGAGCGTCTCGCCATCACTGGGGAACGGATTTTGATATCTATGATGCCGCTGCAGTGGATGCCGATTATCAAATTCAGCTGGTACCAGAAGAGGTTGAGGGCAGTGGTGTATTCGCGCCATTCCACGATTGGCTCGATAGCTCCGTGTTAGCGTCGGCTGATTTTTATCGGCCCTATGCCCAGGATTTGGGGGGTATTGCCCCGGAGCGCTGGCATATTAGTTATAGGCCGGTAGCAGAAAATTATGCTGCCCAGTTAACCGTTGAGGTCCTCGCCGAGCGGCTCGCCAGCGCAGATCTGGTTTATAAAGAGACAGTACTAGCTCGTCTAGATGAGCTTTTTCAGCGGTATATTAGTGTTAAAAATTAAGAGTGAAAGCGTCACGTTAATCGATAGGAAAGACAATAGATGATCGCCAATGACCCTCTGTGGGACATAATCTGCAGCGAAGCACGCCTCACGGCCTCTCAAGAGCCCTTGATGAGCGGTTTTTTTGATGCCGCCATTTTGAGTCATCAGAGTTTGGCTCAGGCGCTGTGCTTTAATCTGTCCCAGCAGTTACACAGCTCGGTGATGTCCGCAGCCGCCATCTCTGAGGTTTTGGCTGAGGCCATGGACAGTGATGACGCAATCTGTGATGCCGCGCGCACTGATATCCGTGCCTGTTTCGATCGTGACCCAGCCTGCGACAACCATTTTATGCCTATACTTTACTTCAAGGGGTTTCAGGCATTGCAGTTATATAGGGTGGCTCACTGGTTGTGGCTTCAGGAGCGCAACCATTTGGCGCTCTGTCTACAGAGCCAGATATCCGAAGTATTCGCTGTTGATATTCATCCGGGTGCCAAGATTGGCAGTGGCATTATGATTGACCACGCCAGTGGGTTAGTTATAGGTGAAACCGCTATTGTCGGTAACGATGTATCTATTTTGCACTCTGTGACTCTAGGCGGCAGTGGCTGCATTAAAGGTAGCCGCCATCCAACCATTGGCAATGGCGTGATGATTTCCGCTGGTGCCAAGATCCTTGGCAATGTGTTGATTGGCGATGGCGTAAAAATTGGTGCCGGTAGTTTGGTGCTTGAGTCGGTGCCGGCCCATGTCACGGTGGCTGGCGTGCCCGCCAAGATTGTCGGCACACCCAGAGAGGCGTCGCCTGCGCTGGAGATGGATCAGTATCTCAGTGATAGCTCCTAAGGCAAGCTCCTAAGGCAAGCTCCTAAGGCAAGCTAGGACTAAAAGTACGTTAGTTGCACTCCCAATAGAGCCAGGAGGTTAAATAATGATCGACAAGGATTTGTCCAAAAGTCAGGCTGAGAAAAGTGCCGTAGCCGATCTCTTTGATGTGGTGTTTCGCGGTGAGATTACCGAGGGCAGCAGTCTAGAAAAGGTTAAACAGCGGGTTGCGGAAAGTTTTAACCTAGACTCCAGCGCTGCTGAACAGCTATTTTCAGGAACTCCCGTTCGACTTAAGCGCGGCGTTGATATGATTACCGCTGAGCGCATTCTCAAGCGGCTGAGTGATGCCGGTGCAGTCGCGATCATAGTCCCCAATTCAACAGAGCCTGAGTCTGCTCAGCAAAACCCATTATCCCTAGCGCCCCTGGGCAGTGATGTTACGGATAGCGCTGAAAAGGGAGGGGCCCAGGCAGTATTTTCTGCTTCGCTGGATCACCTCAGTCTCGAGCCTGTTGGAACCAGTATGGTTAAAGAGACTGAAATACCGTCGACTAAAACTCCCAATCTTGATACCTCAAAATTCTCACTAGAGTAGTCTAAAGAACCCTTAGAGACAGATCGTGGCCAAATGTTGGATCTGTTTTTCGAGTAGCATTTGGCGCCCCTCAGGAAAACCCTGCAAGACAAAACAATTCTCTTTAAAGGGCAGAAAGCGAGCAATCGACGATAGCTGCTCAATATCAAACTCTGCCGATTGCACAGCAATTGCGCCTTTATCAAGATCATCGGCCAGGCTTGCGGTAGCGCTCTTCAGTTTGTCGAGGCCCTCGTGGTGGCGGAACAATGGTGCAGAGGGGATGTTGTCGCTGCAAAGTGCCCAGCAGATATCTAAATCAATACCCAGTTCTTCCGAGAGCCGCTCGAGTACCTGTTGCAGAGAGTAGATCGCCATCAGGCATATCAGCAGGTGCTGTTTCGACACTTGAGTCGAGCGAATATAAAAGTTGATGCTGCCGCTGCCACCTTCAATACGCTGGCCGGCGTAGAGTTCTAAGGTTCGCAATGTGCAGTAGTCAATTTTTTCAAATAGCTGGGTCAGATTCTGACGGTTGAGTTGACTCTCGAGACGGTGTCGATTTTTGATTGTCGCGGTAATCAGTGAGCAGTAATAACCAGTATCCGATAGCCCTTCATCACTGCTTTTCGATAGCAGTGGCTGCAGGCGCAGTTCTAATGAGGCCATTTCATCATCTAGACTCTCAGAGCTGCCGGGCAGGCGATTGGTGAGCATTCGCAGGCGTCGGGAAAGTTGCTCTGCAAAGCGGAAGCAACCATAGCTGCTAAGCAGGGTGAAAACTGCCCACAGCATTAACCAGTTGCTGACCACCTGACTATGACGCTGTTGGATCGCTCGACTGTCGATGCTGATCAGGACTTTGCCGGCCTGAGTTTCCTGAAGTGCAATATTGCGACTGAAACTGATGGGGATGGACGTCTCTGGTGCCGGTTTTTTACTCTGAGCTATCAGCTGGCCGCCGATATCATAGACGCTGGCATCGAGGATGATTCGGTCTTCGGCAACATTCTGCAGAGCCACCTGAATACTGATGCTGTCGCCATTAAACAGGGGGCCGCGAACCAGTTCGACCAGTTGATTAATGGTCAGATCGCCTTTTTCTTGCAGCGTTTCTTGGCTTAACTGGCTGGCGTAACTGGAAAGAAGCGCCCAGCCAAACAGGCCGAAAATCAGGCAGGCGGACAGTACCAGCGCGGGTAGTTTTTTAGCCAGAGAGTATTGGCGATGCATCCCGAAGTCCTTGAAGAGTGCCTGATTGAAATTTAATTGCTGCGCATTCTATCCTATTGCTCAGGCTTTTATATAATAGCGCCCTTAAAATAACTATGGCCACAATCTGTGAAAGAACTATTTCTGATAAATGTGTGGGGGCAAGACAAGCCAGGTGTCACGCGAGTTGTTACTGAGGTGTTGTCGACCTTCGAGGTCACCGTGCTAGATATAGGTCAGGCGGTGATTCACGATCAGCTCAATCTGGGCATTCTCGCCGCAGTGCCAGCCGGCAAAGATTCTGAGGCTCTAGTCAAAGCTGTGCAGCGCGGTCTGCTGGCTTTAGAAATACAGGTGATGTTCTCGCCAATCACTGAACAGCGCTATCAAAGCTGGGTCGCTCAGCAGGGTAAGGCGCGCTATATAGTGACATTGTTGGCCCGAAAAATTGAGCCTCAGCATTTGGCTGCTGTAGCCACAGTAACCAGTGAATATGACCTCAATATTGACAAGATTGTGCGCCTCTCAGGGCGGATGGAGCTGGATGAAAGTGAGGATTTGGGACGTGCCTGTGTGGAATTCTCCGTGCGGGGTGAGCCCAAGGATGCAGTGCAGTTTAAGAGTGCGCTACTGGAGCTGGCCAGTCATTTCGATATTGATATTGCCTATCAAGAAGATAATATTTTCCGTCGCAATCGCCGTCTAGTGGTATTCGATATGGATTCCACGCTGATCGATGCCGAGGTGATCGATGAATTGGCCCATGAGGCAGGTGTTGGCGATCAGGTCGCCGCCATTACCGAAGCGGCAATGCAGGGGGAGATCGATTTTAAATCCAGCTTTACTCAGCGCATGGCATTGCTCAAGGGGTTGGATGCCAGTGTTCTGCAATCTGTGGCCGAGCGACTGCGCTTAAATGAAGGCGCTGAACATCTTATCTCGACGCTGAAAAAACTCGGTTTTAAAACCGCCATTGTCTCTGGTGGTTTTACCTTTTTTGGTGAGTATCTTCAGCAGCGTCTGGGCGTGGACTATGTCTATGCCAATCAGCTGGATATAGACGATGGGCAGGTTACAGGAAGGGTTACGGGAGAAATTATTGACGGGCAGCGCAAGGCCGAGTTATTGCGTGAAATCGCCGAGCGCGAAGGTCTCATGCTACAGCAGGTGATTGCTGTGGGGGACGGAGCCAATGACTTGCCCATGCTCAGCATTGCGGGTCTCGGTATTGCTTTTCGCGCCAAGCCCTTAGTCAAGGCCTCCGCGAAGCAATCGATTTCCAATCTGGGCTTAGATGGCATTCTCTACCTGCTTGGCTACAGTGATAAAGATACGCTTATTCTCGATTGAGGCCTGCAACGAGGCGCGGCTAGAGCGAAGCCGGTCAATATCAGGGCCCCTCTGAGAAATCATAGTCCATGGTAAATGATGGCTTGTTGATATAGTGGCCCTGAATATATTGCACACCCTGCTGCCAGAGTATGGGAATAATGGTCGCCGTCTCTACAAAGGGCACGATCACATCGACCCCAGTTCCGGCCATGCCGGCGATAATCTCCTGGAATTCTTCTTTCCCTTTGGCGGCCTTTTGTTGAGTGGCTTTTTCATTGGCAGCTTTGTCATGAGCAGCTTTGCCTTGACCTGCACCGGCC
Source organism: gamma proteobacterium HTCC2207 (assembly GCA_000153445.1). Taxonomy (GTDB): domain Bacteria; phylum Pseudomonadota; class Gammaproteobacteria; order Pseudomonadales; family Porticoccaceae; genus HTCC2207. Next base: position 165,333 of record CH672400.1, read on the forward strand.
AGTTTCTCAACAATCAGGCGGTCGACTTTAACAAAGTCAGCCTTGATTCGTTCCAGGGTTTTAAGTGGGTTGATAGCGAGTCCGAAGTTGCTGATGCCTACCTGCCCCTGAGCTTTTTTCATCTCCTCACAGAGTGCCGCAGCTTGGTTGAGATAGCGTACGGCATCGTTTTCGCGGAACTGAAAAATTAATGCGTTGGCAGGCAACTTTGAATCACTCAAGGCTTTTTGAAGCCAGGGCAAAAAATCACTGCCGGCAAATGATTGGGCGCTGATATTAATAAACAGCTGGGTTTCAGGATTGGTCTTCAGCTTCTCGGTTAGAGCGTCGAGCGCCTGGCCTATTACCCAGCGATCCACTTCTGCGGCAATCTCGGATTTAAATAGGTTAGTAATAAAGTCCTCGGGTATTTCGCTGGCTGGAATATCTTTTTTAACACCCAAAATTACTTCGTAGTATTCTTTGCCGCTGCCACCATCTATCAGCGCGACTATGGGTTGATAGCGAATCGAGAAAGCACCTTTACTGAGCAGGTTTTTAGCGGTGATAACCACTGCCTCAGCTTTTGAGATATCGTCGGAGTGAATATCTGGAATATAGAATTTGGCGCCATTGCCGAGACTATTCTCTTCACGTAACTGCGCTATAGCTTCTTCACTGCGCTCGAGACCGCGCTCAACCGAGGGCACATTTTCATTCAGGCCGGTGACACCGATTGAGGTGGTCAGCGAGAAGGTTTCATTGTCTATATCAAACACCTGCTGGCCGATCTGCTGGCAGATGTTCTCCGCCAGTTCCACCACCTTTTCTTCCGCTGTATCCGGAAGCACTATGACAAAACAGTTTTCTGAGATCCTGCCGCAGTCGAGATTGTGGTCAAACAGCTGAACAATAAACATTACCAGTGAGTGGGCAATCTTTTCGGCTTTGGCTATGCCCAAGTCTTCCTTCAGCTGGGTAAATCGATCTGCTTGGATATTCAGTAACATGCAATCTTGACCACTTTGCACTGAGCGACTGATTCCTCGACTAATCAGTTCATAGACCAGATGCGGTTGAATGGCACTGTATTCGGTGGTTTTCTGCTGCTCGCTATGATCGATGTTGGCATCAAACAGTTTGTCCTTATTAATCGTAAACTGCAGTGCTGGTTCAGCGTCGTATTGAATCTGGTGAATCTCCAGAAACGCATCACTCTCCTTGCCATCTGCGTCGACGGTTTTGATTACAGCTTCAAAAGGCATCAGTTCATCGGCGCTATCCAGAGGTACCATATAGGCCTTAAGCTTCTCTCGATCCCTGGCGCCTATATTGTCTATAACCGGCATGCAGAGCATTTCCTCCACATCACTAAAGCCGAAAATACTGGCGCAGGCATCATTGCCATAGACATAGGCGCCCTCTTTGACGATCGCGATGGGAAGGCGTGAAATATTCATCAGATGCTGGGCGCGCTTTTCAGCGACAGATAGTTTGCGCTCCCATTCCCGCGATTGGCGGCGCTCATACACGCCGCGTAACGAACGCTGGACAACCTTAATTAAATGCTGATCTTGATCTTCCACCACAACATCAACCGCACCAAGACGCAGACCTTCGATAACCTTTTCAGGGTTATATTCTTGATTGATTAAGATAACCGGTAGATCCCTCTCGGCCCGGCGAATACGCTGGAAAATATTTTGCGTCGGAATCCTGCTGTAATCTTGGGCGGCAAGTAATAGGTCCCAGTTGCGCATGGAGATGGTTTTTTGCAGCTGTTCTTCATCGGTTGCCAGTTTAGCTTCGACGACGAAATCGGCGCTGCGCAAAATACTGATAAAACGATTGGCTTCGTCGTTTGATTTATCGACGATTAAAATGTGCAGATGGTTCATCTGAACGCATAAAGTTATTTCTTCCTTGGGGTTTTAATAAGCTCTTAATAAAAAACCTTAATAAAAAGCTCTTAATAAAAAAGCGCCTAATAAAAAAATGTTTAAAAAATCAGCAAAAGACTATTTTAAAGTGCGATAAATGTTCTGTGGTTTCCAATTCCTCCTCGATAATGGCGGAGCTCTGTTGCAGTGGGGTTAGCACAAAGATTTTAGCGTTTTTAGTGTAGCGTAGCAGCGGGCATAACAATGTGACGCCTTCGCTGAGATCTCGTTTTTGTGACAGCAATATAGCCTGCATAAATTGGTATTCAGAGTTAGGGCCTCGGGGCTTGATGCGAATAGCGGCTGGGCCGCAGTGGCGAGCGGGAAACTGTACTCCGCAGATGCTGTAAAGGGCGGGGGAGATGTTTTTTCAGCGCACAATTCCTGCCATCCATTTGTTCGCTTCTCGGGTGCGATCAGCTCTCCTGGTTGCAGCTGTGCTTTTTTATCATTTAACTCGATGCAGGCACCATTGAGGCTGACATCTTTACGCAGTGCTTGAATCACTTTTAGACGACTATTTTTAGTCCCTATTGGCATGTAGATAACTGGGTCATCCGGATGGCTGTCGAGGTTTTCAAATGCTGTGCCCCAAACATCATCTATTCGTTTGATGCTGGATCCCTGGTTATTTTTGTTGGCGGCTGTTGCCCGCAGAGGCGCAGAAAATTATCGAAACTATCGGTTTTTGATAGCATGCACAGGGTTGCTGTGAAGCCCTGTGTTACCGAGAGTTGCGCCTGATCCTTGATGTGTGTCTCACGGCGCTTAAGCTTTTCTCCCCACTGTTTGATCAGGTCGCCTATAACTCGGCGCGAGGCCCGGTCGGAAAATAAGCGGTCTGAATTGTCGCGAATAATGTCTTTTAAAAAAGCCACCAAATGAGAGGTGTCGAGAATAATATGTCCTTGATGGTTGTCACCCTTATGCGCGTAGACAGTCCCGTGATTTGTCGATGGGTCTACTGCAAAAAGCCCCTGCGCATTGCCTCTGTGGAGCTCGGCGAGAGAGGACCAAAATTCCAGTTCACTGTAGACAAAGCGCAGCTCGTAATTGGAAACGTGATGGGGTCTGGTGCTGCTAAAAAGCAGGAGTTTTATATAGACTTTTTTGATTGAACTGTTGATACCCAGATTGTCAGGCATATTTTTACTTGCAACCCCAAGCTGCTCAGCGAGCAAGCAGAGGGCGTGCAATTCGCGCCAATAAAAGCTTGGCTGTTGTAGGTAATGACTAAAGCTGTTGAGTTGAATTCTTGCCAGCAGGTGACAGGCGGCAAGGATGCACTAAGCTAAATGGCCGCCTTTGCTGGTTTGCTTTGGATTTGCTGGGAGCTCGCCCCCAAGCTGGTAGATAACCAGTTTATAGCCCTCAAAAAGACGTCGGACCAGTGATTGACCCAGGGATATAGCCTTGGCTGTAGACTGGTTTAGTGGGTTCTGTAAGAGACCTTCGGTGGATCTAATAATCGCTGGGTTTAGGCTGTCGAGAATAGCCATTTTTATCTCTGGCGGGTTATTTGATCCTATTGCCGATGGCAGAATCCGATAGAGTTCCATGGCGTTGTTGGCATAGTTGGTCGCCGACAGATTGTTGATAAACTGTTCAGCTGAGGCTTTGCTCCGTATTCGCTGATTGATATCTGCTGCTAGGTTGTCTGCGATAGAAGGTTTTAGAATACTCAGCAGGGCTGCAATATTATGGTTTGAAGCAGGGCTCATAAAGGTTAGCCTGAAAAACGTTGAGGTTGGATTTTCAAAAAGAGGCTCTATTTATCCTTTGATATGCCCCTAAGTGTAGTCAACTTTTTCTACTAGCTCGGCAATTCAATGACAGTCAAATTTAAGTCAGGCAATAATTTTCCCAGCGGTGCCACAAACTCCTCAACTGAAGCGGAAGTTCGGGTATCATATCGGCCTTTTTAGATAATCGAGAACCCAAGCCAATGTCAAACTACTCTACCAATGAATTTCGCTCCGGACTAAAGGTCATGCTCGATGGAGACCCCTGTTCAATCTTGGATAATGAGCTGGTAAAGCCAGGCAAAGGCCAGGCATTTAATCGCGTTAAATTGCGCAACCTGAAGACGGGTCGGGTATTGGAAAAGACGTTTAAATCCGGTGAGCAACTAGAGGCGGCTGACGTTATGGATACTGATATGCAGTATCTCTATAACGATGGCGACTTTTGGTGCTTTATGGAGCCCGATACTTTTGAGCAACATCAGGCCACCGAGAATGCAGTAGGCGATGCGCTGATGTGGTTGAGTGAGCAGGATACCTGTGTGGTGACTCTGTTTAATGGCGTTCCTCTGTCGGTGACACCACCGAATCATGTAGAGCTGGAGATTGTTGAAACCGATCCGGGTCTGCGCGGTGATACGGCTCAGGGTGGCAGTAAGCCTGCTAAGCTGGTCACTGGTGCCGTGGTAAAAGTACCGCTGTTTCTGGATCAAGGTGAGATTATCCGTGTCGATACTCGCACCGGTGAATATCAGGGCCGCGTCAGCGCCAAATAAGGTCTTGAGTCAGCCCTTGGGTTTGAAGTGAAAGGCTTGCAGTGGAAGGCTTGTAATGGAAGGCTCAAATGGAACACATAAATCAATGGCAACCCGGCACCAGCATGGCGATTCTGCGTCAGCGCAGCCGGGTGCTCTCTGAGCTTCGGAACTTTTTCCAGCAACGCCAGGTAATCGAAGTGGATGTGCCGCTGCTGTCTAGGGCAACAGTCACCGATCAAAATATTGACAGTATCCAGGCGCACAATGCAGAGACTGACGCCTACCTTCAGACCTCTCCCGAATATTTTATGAAACGCCTGCTGGCCTCTGGCAGCGGTGATATCTATAGCCTTGGCAAAGCCTTTCGCGAAGCTGAGAGCGGCCGTCGCCACAACCCTGAATTTACCCTGCTGGAATGGTATCGCTGTGGTTGGGATGAGCATCAGCTGATGGATGAAGTGGCGGAGCTTATTGCTGTCCTATTACCAGGGATAGCCGTGCGACGCTGTAGTTATGCCGACGTGTTTATCCAGCACTTGCAGGTTGACCCCCATCTTGTGGATCTAGCGGATCTGCAAAGTCTGGCTGTTGCTACCAGTTCAGAGGCCTGGGCCGAAGAGACTCGTGCCAACTGTCTTGATCTATTATTTTCTGTTCTTATCGAGCCGCAACTAGAGGATGGCCTGGTGCTGGTCTATGACTATCCTGCCTGTCAGGCAGCCTTAGCTAAATGTGCTGAGGACAGTCAGGGACGTCAGATAAGCCGACGTTTTGAGGGTTTTTTAAACCGTGTTGAGCTGGCCAATGGCTACTGTGAATTGACTGACGCTGCGGAGCAGGCCGATCGTTTTGCCGAGGATCAGCGTCAGCGCAGGCTGTCGGACAAGGCTGCTGTGACTGCGGATCAACGATTGCTCGCCGCCATGGAGTCCGGGCTTCCGGAATGCGCTGGTGTGGCGCTGGGTGTGGATCGATTGTTGATGCAACTGCAGGGCGCCGACTCAATTGATCAGGTGATGCCTTTTAGCTGGGATCGCTGTTAATGTCGCTCAGGGCTGTCAATACCGCTCAGGGCTGTCAATACCGCTCAGGGCTGTCAATACCGCTCAGGGCTGTCAATACCGCTCAGGGCTGTCAATACCGCTCAGGGCTGTTACCCAAGTTTAAATCCTTAGTCGCACTTAAAGTAATGATCCATAGCCTGCGAGGGCTCGTCACAGCGCGTATCACCGACCACTGCTGCTGGCACGCCGGCGACCACTGCATGAGCTGGTACGGCTTTTAAGACGACGCTGGATGCAGCGACCATGGCGCCTTCACCCACTTCAATATTGCCGAGTATTTTTGCCCCGGGACCAAGCAGCACGCCTTTGCGAATTTTTGGGTGACGATCTCCTGAGACTTTGCCGGTGCCGCCAAGGGTCACCGACTGCATAATCGATACACAGTCCTCGATCACTGCGGTTTCACCGATTACTAGGCCGGTGGCGTGATCGATTAAAATGCCGCTGCCAATAACGGCTGCGGGATGAATATCGACAGCAAAGATCAGCGAAATCCGGTATTGCACCAATAGGGCTAAAGATTGACGCTCTTGATTCCAGAGTTGGTGAGCCACGCGATACGCTTGCAGCGCAAGAAACCCCTTAAAATAGAGGAATGGCGTTAAATACAATGTGCATGCCGAGTCTCGATCAACGGTAGCGGCAATATCCGCGGCCACGGCATCAATGATATCTGTTGTCGAAAATGCGCTATCCATTAGTGTTCGCAGCATGGGTTCTGGCACTTCATCGCTGGCGAGTTTGCTGGCCAGATAGTAGCTTAGCGCGTTGCCGAGACTGCTGTGGCTGATAACTGTCGCGTTAAAGAAGTTTGCCAGTGCGGGTTCGTCAGTCGCTGCAGATTGCGCTTCGCGGCGTATTTGCTGCCAGACGCCGTCAGGCCCTTTAATTGCGGGCTCTTTTGAAGGGGGTGTCATAGATGCTGTGATCGGTTTATTCATAGACACCATTCTGAGTCACCCCGTCGGATTATTCCAGCTTGTTCTCGCAATACTCCATATATCCACCTGCGCGGCACCCGCTCGCAGTAGGGCCTTGGCAGCACTGTTTGCTGTGGCTCCGGTGGTTACCACGTCGTCCACAATAGCCACAGATAATCCTTTGAGATCTTTGGCTTCTGCAATAAACGCATTCTTAATGCTGGTCCGACGTTTTTTGGCGCTGAGTAGGTGCTGATCTTGCCCCTTGAGGATTCGCCTGCAGATATCACTGCGAATCTCTAGCGTTACTTTGTGCTCGCGACGAAGATCAGCTGCAAGTAGATTGCTGATGATATGGCTTTGGTTAAATCCCCGTTTAGTCATTTTCAGCCAGTGGAGTGGGAGTGGGATAATCGTCTGTGGGCAGGGGAGTTGAGCCTGCTGGTAGGTTGCTGCTATGTGCTGAGCAAGGATGGCACATAGCTGCTTTATCTCTGTTGTGTAGGGATTGCCTTTGAGTCGCAGAATAATATTATCCACTGGTGCCTGATAGTGAAACGCCGAGATACAGCGTCTATAGGAGGGGGGGTTCTGTTGACAGTTGCCGCATAGGGCGTTTTTGGGAAGGGCCACGGCGCACCATTGGCATTGAGTGGTAAGGCGCGGTAGTTCGGCAACACAGTGATAACAAAGGGTGCCAGCAGGAGGTTGCAGCGGCGCGAGGCAAAAACTGCAACTGCTGGGTAATAGTCTGTGGCTAAGCTGTTTGAAAAGACTGTCGGTAGCTCGACTGAGCAATGGTAGCACCGCAAACCTCCTTGCTTGCATTGCCTTCAGTAGGCGCTTAATAAGCCGCGCCATTGAGGGTCTATTTAGGCGACGCTCTGAGTGGGATCCTTTTCGTCTCCATCTATATTGTCGAGAAAATCTGGAGATGCATCATTTTCTGCGTTGCCCTCTACTCTGTTCCCGGCTCTGCTCTGTGTTATGTTCTCTGTTTTGCTCTCTGTTAAGTTCTCTGCTTTGTTCTGCTCTGCCTCAGTGAGACCATAGTTCTCACTCAGAATACCGCCGGGAACGCTGGGTGCGTAGTCTCGCGGAACTTCGACATCGCTTAGTTCTATCAGTGGGTTGCCATTGGAATCGAGCAGACCAAAATCACTGCCGCCCGATTTGAGTATTTGGCGCGCTACATCTGGGCTGGCTAGGCGCATGGCTTTCGAGGCGAGGTGCTCGTGGATCTGCCTATAGCTCTGGGCAATATTGCTGGTTAGATGCGAGGCGGTGATGAAATGCTCGGTAACCTCTTGCTGGTAGCGTTTGAGTTCTTTTTCGCTGGCGGCAAGTTTCTGTTCGAGGTTGCGCACTGATTTGTCGCCGCTATCTACCTTTTTTGAAAACAGGTGGCCGACGGCAGCTCCGATCAGAAAAAATACTGCTGCAATCAAAATTACGCTCAAAGTTGTCAATGTGATCTCCCATACTTAATTTGTTACATGCCTTTAGTGTCGCCAATGGTGGTGGTTGAAGCAATGCTTTATTGGCTAAAGAGGCAACTAATTTTCCTTTTACGCAGCCTCGATGATCGCTGTCGGCTATATAGCCGCATTTATCGGTTGTCTTGCCGCGTCGTGCTGGTTAAAGTCTCGCTTTAAGCCACGATCCTACCATATTCAATGTTGACCCCAAAGCAACGCTATCAAAATGATCTAGCTCGAGAGAGCTTTGTTGAGGACGCAGCTCAGGCTCAGGCGGTTGAGAAGCTTGATCAGCTGTGTAGCCGATTAATCAAGCGTAATCAGCGTAAAAAGGCGGGTCTGCTGTCGAAAATACTGCGTCCTGCGCTGACCCCGGAGAAGGGGCTCTATTTTTGGGGAGGTGTGGGCCGAGGTAAAACCTATCTAATGGATAGCTTTTACGAGAGTCTGCCTTTCGAGCGTAAGATGAGAATTCACTTTCATCGCTTTATGCGTCGCGTGCATCAGGACTTGGAGCGTCTAAAAGGCCAGGCCAATCCTCTGGAGTTGGTTGCGGACTCTTTAGCCAAAGAGACTCAAGTGGTCTGCTTTGATGAGTTCTTTGTCAGTGATATCACTGATGCAATGATTTTGGCTCGGCTATTAGAGGGGCTCTTTGAGCGCGGCGTTACGCTGGTTGCTACATCTAACATAGTTCCAGATCTACTCTACCGTGAAGGCTTGCAGCGACAGCGTTTTTTGCCGGCCATTGACTTGCTTAATCTGCACTGTGAGGTAGTCAATGTGGATGGCGGCCAGGACTATCGTCTGCGGGCGTTAGAGCAGGCTGAACTCTATTACTCGCCCTTAGGTGATTTGGCTGATCAGGCCATAGGGGCAACCTTTAATAGCTTGGTCGCAGTTGAGGGTGAGATTAAATCAGGGGTGGATCTGGATATAGAGGGTCGATTGATTCCTTCAATCAAGGTTGCCGAGGATATAGTCTGGTTTGATTTCGCGGCAATTTGCGAAGGTCCGCGCAGTCAAAATGATTATATTGAGCTGGCGAGAGAATTTCATTCGGTGATGATCAGCGGGGTACCAATCTTTACGCCCGCCAATAATGATGCCGCGCGACGCTTTATTAATCTGGTTGATGAGTTCTATGATCGCAGCGTAAAGTTGGCTGTAACCGCCGCCGCGCCTCTCTATGAGCTTTATAGTGGTGGCCGTTTGGGGTTCGAATTTCAGCGTACAGAGAGTCGATTGTTAGAAATGCAGAGCCACGAGTATTTGGCTCGGCCGCACCGCCCTTAAAGGGCCCAATAAAAAACTTACATTTTGATTGCATCGCCTCTTGTAATAGGTGCGGGTGATCATTACAATTCGCACCCTTTTTTGGGATCCCCCAAAGCCAGGCAGGAATAGATGAAAACATATAGCGCAAAAATAGAAACAGTAGAACGTGATTGGTTTATCGTAGACGCCGAGGGTAAAACTCTGGGTCGTTTGGCAGTGGAAATTGCAACTCGCCTGCGCGGTAAGCACAAACCAGAATATACTCCCCACGTAGATACCGGCGATTACATCGTTGTTGTTAACGCGGAGAAAATTGGTGTGACTGGCAACAAGGCCACACAGAAAACTTATTACTCTCACACCGGTTATCCCGGTGGTCTGAAGGATATTACTTTTGACAAGTTGATTGAGAAAGCGCCTGAGCGTGTTATCCAGTCTGCCGTTAAAGGTATGTTGCCCCGCGGACCACTTGGTCGGGAAATGTTTAGAAAGCTTAAGGTCTACGTTGGCAGTGCACATCCGCATGCCGCGCAACAGCCTCAAGCTCTAGAACTTTAACGGACAGCGATTATCATGGCAGACACTCAATTTTACGGCACTGGCCGTCGCAAGACGTCAGCAGCTCGCGTTTTCCTGACTGCAGGAAGCGGCAATATTTCTATTAATGATCGTTCGATCGATGTGTATTTCGGTCGTGAAGTGGCGCGAATGATTGTTCGCCAGCCATTTGAGATTGTTGATATGGTCAACAAGTTTGATATGAAGATCACTGTCAATGGCGGTGGTAACTTTGGTCAGGCTGGTGCAATCCGTCACGGTATTGCTCGCGCCTTGCTTCAGTATGATGAAAATCTTCGTTCGCCATTGCGCAAAGCTGGGTTCTTGACCCGTGATGCGAGACAGGTTGAGCGTAAGAAAGTTGGACTGCACAAGGCACGTAAGCGTCCTCAGTTCTCCAAGCGTTAAGTTCAGCGCTAGAAAGATTAGCCCGACTCATCAGTCGGGCTTTTTTTTGCCTTAAAAAACAGTGAGTTAACCTTAATCTACCTATCCCCCTTGTTGCGTATAAGTCAGTGTTCCGTTAGAATGCGGGGCCATTTTTAATTGCATGCGAATCCGCGTGTTTTAACATCCAATTTTGCTGTTTAGGGAGAACGTCATGACCAATGACGGAGTCAACCATAGTCGTCGCCGATTCTTACTTGGTGCTACCTCAGTTGTAGGTGGTGCAGGTGTTGTAGGTGCGGCTGTACCATTCGTTTCATCCTGGCAACCCAGTGCCAAAGCTAAGGCTGCTGGCGCTCCGGTTAAAGTTAATATCTCTAAACTCGAAGTCGGCGGTCGCCTGGTTGTCGAGTGGCGCGGTAAGCCAGTTTATATAGTACGTCGCACACCAGAGTCTCTGGCAGCGATCAATGATATTGATAACAGCATTTTACGCGATGCAGACTCAGTAGCGGCGTCGCAGCCTAGCTATGTGAGTGGCTCAGCCCGAACTCAGGCTGGTCGTGAAGAGTATTTGATCTTGGTCGGTCTCTGTACGCACCTGGGGTGCGCACCAATGTACCGTCCAGATGTAGGAGCAGTTGATTTGGGCGGTGACTCTTGGTTGGGTGGTTTCTTCTGCCCTTGCCACGGCTCAAAGTTTGATCTCTCAGGACGAGTTTTTGCTGGCGTTCCGGCGCCAACCAATTTGGAAGTTCCGCCTCACTCCTATGAGACGGACGACATAGTTATTATCGGAATTGATGCGGAGATTGCGTAATGAGTAAAGGAACATCTTTTGCTGAGTGGTTAGATTCGCGTATGCCTACACTCAAGCGCGAGTGGAATCGGCATATGGCCGAATACTATGCGCCGAAGAATTTTAACTTTTGGTACTACTTCGGCGTACTGTCGATGGTGGTTCTGGTTATTCAGCTGGTAACCGGCATTTGGTTGCTGATGAGCTACCAGGGTTCTGCTGAACAGGCCTTTGCCTCTGTAGAATATATTATGCGTGATGTGGATATGGGTTGGATTATCCGCTATGCCCACTCCACCGGTGCCTCGGCATTCTTCGTTGTGGTCTACATGCACATGTATCGCGGCTTGATCTATGGCTCTTATAAAGCGCCTCGCGAGTTGGTGTGGATCTTCGGCATGACTATCTATGTGGCACTGATGGCTGAGGCATTCCTCGGTTATGTATTGCCATGGGGTCAGATGTCCTACTGGGGCGCACAGGTGATTATTTCTCTGTTTGGCGCTATTCCAGTGGTGGGTGAAGATGTTGTGCAGTGGATTCGTGGTGACTATCTGATTTCGGGGATTACTCTAAATCGATTTATGTCTCTGCACGTTGTGGCCATGCCAATCATTCTGATTGCACTGGTGGTCATGCATATCATTGCATTGCACGATGTGGGCTCTAACAATCCCGATGGCGTTAGCATCAAGAAGTACAAAGATGAGAAGGGCAACCCGATTGACGGCATTCCATTCTATCCCTACTTTGTTATTCACGATCTGGTTCCCATTGTGGTGTTCCTGTTCGTGTTCTGCGCGATCCTGTTCTTTATGCCAGAGATGGGCGGTTACTTCTTAGAGTACGCCAACTTTGAGATCGCTAACTCCTTGAAGACGCCAGAGCATATTGCGCCGGTTTGGTATTTCACACCTTACTACTCAATGCTTCGTGCAGTGCCCGATAAGCTCGGTGGCTTTATCACTATGGCTGCTGCTATCGCGATTCTGTTCGTACTGCCTTGGTTGGATCGCAGTCCAGTGCGCTCTATGCGCTACAAAGGTAACTTTAGCCGTGGTGCGATTCTGGTGTTTGCTGCGTCCTTTATCCTGCTGGGATATCTGGGTGTTAAAGCGCCAACTGAAGCGCGTACGCTACTGGCTCAGATATGTACTGTGCTGTACTTCTCTTACTTTATCGGTATCTACTTCTGGACCCGTATAGAGACGACTAGGCCAGAGCCCGATCGCATCACTATGGATGGTGGAATTGGTATTTGGAAAACCCTGGGCGGCGTCTTGATTGTTGCACTGTTGGTTGTGTTGCCGATTAAAGCTGTAGGCGCCGAGAGTGGCAAGTCATGTGGAACCATTGATTGTGATGCATTTGAGGCTGATCTTCGCGATCATGCCTCTATGCAGAATGGTGCCCAACTTGCTGTCAACTACTGCATGGGTTGTCACTCATTCAAGTACTCGCGCTGGGAGCGTGTGGCCAATGATATCGGTATCCCCAATCAGTTGATGCTCGACAATATGGTTTTCTCCGGTCAAAAAATCGGTGAGCTGATGAAAATCGCCATGACTGAAGATGGCGCTAAAGAGTGGTTTGGTGCAGTGCCGCCGGATTTGACTCTGGTTGCTCGCTCACGTTCGCCAGAGTGGCTCTACACATACCTGCGCAATTTCTACGCAGACCCAAGCAGACCTTTAGGCGTCAACAATAAAGTATTTAAAGACGTGGGCATGCCCCATGTGTTGCTCGATCTGCAGGGTTTACCTGAATGTGCTCCAGGACCTGTAGTGACGGCCAATGGTGGTATTAAGCGTGATCTGTTAACCGGCGAAGATATCCTTGATGATCCCTGCGGTCGTTTTGATATCAATACTGCAGGCAGTATGACTGCAGAAGAATTTGATGTGGCTATGTATGACTTGGTCAACTTTATGACCTATATTGCAGAGCCTATGGCAGAAGAGCGTAAGCATATTGGCCGTCTGGTACTTTTATTCCTGCTGCTACTGCTGGTGTTTGTTATGCTGCTCAACCGGGAATACTGGAAAGGTATTCACTAAGAGCGCTAAAGAGTTCGACAGCCCTTAGCTGAGGCTAGATTAATTTAGAAAATCTAGACCATCTAAGGGCTATAGTATTACTCAGGACAGACCATATAAAGGCATGGATTGTCTATTTGGAGTAGCGATAAGCTACTTCCTAATTTGTTTAAAAAATTGAGAGGTTGCTGTGCGACGATCGTCGATGACATTATTTTCCGACCCCACATGCCAGTACAGCCATCGTGTGCGTATTGTATTAGCCGAAAAAGGCGTCACTGTTGATATTGAAGATATCGATCCAGGTGCGGTTACTGAAGAGATTCTTGAAGCCAACCCCTATGGCACACTGCCGACTCTAGTAGACCGTGATCTTGCGCTCTATGAGTCCAAAGTGGTTATGGAATATCTCGATGAGCGCTTCCCACATCCTCCACTGCTGCCAGTTTATCCTGTTGCTCGTGCTCAGAGCCGGCTCTGGGTGCACCGTATCGAAAAAGACTGGTGTTCACTGATTACCCATATACTGCACAATCCGGAAAGCAAGAAGGCCGAAGAATCACGTAAAGAACTGCGTGAGTCATTGATCACTATTGCTAGCATCTTTACCGATATGCCTTATTTTATGAGCGAAGAGTTTACCTTGGTGGATTGCTGCTTGGCGCCTATTTTGTGGCGTCTACCTGAGTTTGGTATCGAGCTGCCAGTAAACCGTCAGGTAAAACCATTGCATGACTATATGGAGCGGTTATTTGAGCGTCCCTCTTTCCAAGAGAGTTTGACTGATCTTGAGTTAGAGATTCGTCAATAAAATGAAAATGCGGTCCAACCGACCCTACCTGCTGCGCGCCTTCTTCGACTGGATAGTGGACAACGATTGCACACCTTACATTGTGGTCGATGCTCATCATCCAGGGGTGGAAGTTCCCCAGAGCTATGTGACCGATGGCCAGATCGTTCTGAATGTGGCGCCGCGGGCCGTTTCGAACTTTATTCTCGATCTTGAGATTCTTGCTTTTTCCACCCGTTTTGGTGGCATGCCAATTGATATTCAAGTGCCTGTGACTGCCGTTGTCGGTATATACAGTCAGGAGAATGGTCAGGGTATGGTTTTTGAGCACGAAGCCTCTGATGATCTGCCGCCGACACCGCCAAGCGGGCCGAAAGCGGTTAAAAAATCCTCAACTAAACCATCTGCTTCACTGAGCGACAAGGCTCCAAAAAAGATTAAACCGTCGCTAAGGGTTATTAAATAGCAGCTACAGTCGGAGTATCCGTATGTCTAAGCCAATCGCTATTCTTTCAGCCTCACGCACGCCAATGGGCGGTATGTTGGGTTCACTATCTTCAGTTTCCGCCGCCGATCTGGGTGCCGCAGCAATTAGTGCGGCAGTGCAAAAGTCCACCTTAGGTGTAGACCAGATCGACGAAGTGCTGATGGGTTGCGTCCTCTCGGCTGGTGTAGGTCAGGCACCTGCGCGTCAGGCAGCATTATCTGCTGGGCTCACTCAAGGAACGCCCTGCACCACAATCAATAAAGTCTGTGGCTCGGCCATGAAAGCGGTAATGATGGGCTGCAATGCACTGCGTGCGGGACAGGCAACCACTGTTGTAGCCGGCGGTATGGAAAGCATGAGCCGAGCACCCTATTTGATCCCCCAGGGACGTCAGGGTTACAGATTTGGTCATGCGCAGATGCTAGATCATATGCAATACGACGGTCTGCAAGACGCCTATCAAGGCGTTGCTATGGGCCTGTTCGCTGAAAAATGTGCTGACAAATACAGTTTTAGTCGCGAGCATCAGGACGCCTATGCTATCGAGTCACTGCGTCGCGCCAACACTGCGATCGACAACGGTTGGTTTGATCAGGAAATTGCGCCAGTCACTATCTCTTCACGACGCGGTGATGTGGTTGTAGATACAGATGAGCAGCCGGGCAATGCTAAGCCAGAGAAAATTCCGCAGTTAAGACCGGCTTTTGACAAAAATGGCACGGTTACCGCTGCCAATGCCAGCTCTATCTCCGACGGTGCCGCGGCCCTGACATTGATGATGGCTGACGAAGCTGAAGCGCGAGGCTTAAAGCCCATTGCCCTTATTCACGGCTTTGACCAAAGCGCCCATGAACCAGAGTGGTTTACTACAGCACCTGTTTCAGCGATTAACAAGACATTAGAACGCGTTGGTTGGACAGTGGACGATGTGGATCTTTGGGAGGTTAACGAAGCGTTTGCGGTAGTTGCCATGGCGGCTATGCACGAGTTGAAAATACCCCACGAGAAACTCAATGTTCATGGCGGGGCTTGCGCTCTTGGACATCCAATTGGCACCAGTGGCGCTAGAATTATCGTTACCCTTATTCACGCCCTGCAACAGCACGGTGGCCGCAAAGGCATTGCTAGTCTCTGTATCGGCGGCGGCGAAGGCACTGCAATGGCTATTGAACTAGTCTAGAACTCTCGTTTAAAAGGCCAGTCTATAGCCTAGTCTACGTATTCAAAGACTTTGACAACACTGCGAACGCCGCTGGTTTGACTGGCGATCGCAGTGGCTTTCTCACCATTGATGCGTCTGACTCTACCCATTAAGTAAACCACGCTATCTTCAGCGGTCACTTCAATATTGGACGACTTAATCTCTTTGTCAAAGGTTAGCTTGGTGGCGACCTTGGCACTGATTAATGAGTCGTTGGTGCGAGCTACAATCGACGAGTTGCCGCGTACTTGCAGTTCATTGTGAACCTGTCTTTGCCCAGTGTAGGCACGTGCTGTATCTCCAGCTAGAACTCTCAGCTCTTTAGTCGGCACTTCACCGGTCAACAGCACAATGGAATTGTAGACATGGACATTAACATGGGCTTTCTTAAGTGCTGGATCGGCTTTCTTAATATTGACGCCGATAAAGGTGTCCATTTTTAAGTCGTTGATATCCGAACCAATGGGCGTCGACGTTAGATCCGGGTTGATTGGCTCTTTGACAACAGTGTTAACCACAGAGGTACAGCTGGATAGAAGACCTACCAGTGTTAAAGCTAAGATTCCGTTACGCATTTATTCACCTCCAAAAATATGACTGTCTATCAGTGCGCAGAGGCACTGAACAATTTGTACTTGCGATTGAATAATCAGCGGCGACGGTGCGCTGCCGATATTGATATGGACGTCATTGTAACTCACCAGATTAATCAGCAAATCATCATTTGCCGTAGAAATTAGCACGATCGACATGCCTCTATCCAGCGCTGTATTCAATGCCCCGAGCAATAAATTGCTATTGTCCCCACCGCTCAGCAGCACCAATATATCGCCACTTGCCGCCTGAGTTTTCAATGCTTGATTATAGCGTTCGGCAGCGCCACTCTGTTGAGCGATCTGGTTTAAATTGAGTGATGGAAAGCCAGGGCGGTCAATTTCATAACCCTGAGATAGATAATCGGTGAGAAGTTGCGCGACTAGGCTACTGGAATGTTCGCCGCAGGTAAAAACACGGTTTCCCGCCAGCAGAGCCGAAGCAATTTTTTCTGCGGCACTACCAATGGACTCGGCGCAGGTTTCCCCGGTCGCCATGGTTGCCTCAATCATGCTCTGAAACTGACTAAAAACCTTTTGATCTACTGCGTCCAATGACCTTTATTCCTATTTAAACTAGCACTACTGAAGAATATTTTGTATCCAATTGATGCTATACATGCCTGACGATTGCCTATGAGGCTTGGCGGGGCTTATAGCTACAGCATCAAAGCGGCCACTGACTCTTTCAGTAAGGCCTTCACGCTGCATATAAGCCTGAGCTGCGGAACTTAAGCGCTGACATTTTTGCGCTGTAATAGACTCCTCAGCGGTGCCAAAGTTCAGATTGCTACGAAAGCGAACTTCGACAAATACCAAAACCGCATTATCCCGCATAATCAGATCAATTTCGCCCCTGCGGGTGCGAAAGTTTTTTACCACCAACTCCAGGCCTTTAGCCTGCAAAAAATCCAGCGCCAACTGCTCAGCTTCGGCACCGCTCAATCGCTCTTTTTTGTTGTTTGGGAATATCCCTGTCCCCATAATACTTTTCCTGAAAAGATGGCTCCTAAAAAGATAGCGCCTGAAAAGATAGCGCCTGAAAAGTTAGCGCCTAAAAGGGTGGTCTCTAGGGTTGCGTTGGCACCACCCGGCCCTTTTCAAAGACCGCCCATTTTTCTGTTCGCTTTATACTTCCCTCTGACAGTCGCAGCATGCCTGTTGCGCCGAATACAGGCAGCGCATCGGGTCTGGCGAGTTCCTCGAGTAGGGCATGCAGTAAAAAGGCATCGTATCCGAGGGCATAGAGTTGACGATAGGCGGTGGGTAGACGCAGATCTGGCTTCAGTGGCCGAGGCATATGGCCTTCCAGAGTCCAGGGCATAGCACTAAATTTGATGCCACTGAGATCGCGGTTGAGTTCGATCTGTTGAGTTCCGCTGTATATGTGCGAAGTAGCATAGACAGGAACATCACCGGCATAGAGAAAATCCAAGGCCGGTTTTATCTGGCGTACTTTTTCCGAATAACCGAGAACTATTACTAGGTCTATATCCTGCCGCCGCCTCGGGATAGAGCTAAGACTGCGGTTTACTGAACGTCTAAGCGCCAGACTGCGTTGCTCACTGAGGTCAATTTCCAGTGGTCTCTGCAGTAGCCGCGTAAAATCATTGACACTATTGGGGTAGGATATTGCGTCAATCACTGCACCCCCCTTGGTCGTCCAGTAATCAATAAAATGCTCTCGAGCGCGGAGGCCCCAGCCGTTCTCCGGGGCAATCAGCAACACATTTCTCTGTCCTTGAATCCAAGCTTGATCTGCAAGTTGACTGATTTCATCCAGTGCAGAGAGACCAAATTGCAGTAAGTTCTCAGTAACAGTTAACTGATCTTCGTCTAGCCGATTGAGGGTCAGGGTAGGGACCTGTAAACGCGGGCTAGCTGCGAGTTCTTCCACTTGAGACTGGCGCATAGGACCAATGACCATATCCGCGCCGCGCTCAATCGCATTGTTGTAGACCTCAGCTACAGGCTGAGACGATGTGTCATAGATAGCTATTTTTGGCAGGCTAGCGCTCTGAGCTAGATTGTCATAATAGGCGCTGATAAAACCATTCAACACAGTAGTGCTGGGGGTTTCATATTGCCCCTGCATTGGCAGCAGCAGAGCAATATTCTTCGGTGCCATGGCACCACGGAATCGGCCCTTTAGTGTGGCAGGTGGATTTTTGGCAGCTGGATGTTCCCGCCAGCTCTGCTTCCATACCGCGAAGAAATTCTTTTGTGCATTGGGGTCGGCCTGGCGGTAGCGCATGGCTGCGGCCAGTTCCAGCCAGCCAGCCAGCACACTGCGGTCGGTGAGGTCGGTTTGCTGCAGCTGACTAAATGGTAGTTCATTGAGCTGCAGCCAAAGTTGATCATGCACGGCGGAGATCTGTCGCTGGTCGCTCATTTTTCGCGGATTGTAGAGTTTGCTCAACTGAATATTATTTTCGATACTGGCTTTTATATGGCCGCCAGCATAGTTAAGTGCGCCTTCAAGGGTCAGAATACGGCGCTGGAAATTTAGCCCTAGGCTCTGTCGCAACGCCACAAAGCGGATTTCGGTGAGCCTTGCTTTGCCACTGATCAGTTGCAATCCCGCGAGGTCTAGTTCGAGCCCGAGCAAACTGTACTCGACAAAAAACATATCGTTCAATTGATCGGTAACAATAAGCTGCAGCGTGGTTCTACTCTGTTCGAGATCACCGCCTTGGGCAAATAGAATAGCAATATCCAGTAACAGATTGTCTCTGCCCTCAGTATCAGTCGATTGTAATCGCGCCAGAGCCACTTCGGCCTGGCTAACTAGAGACTGATTAATTTCGATATTTTCAGAGTCCAGAGTCACCCGAGCAATTGGGTCTGAATTTTGCGTTGTAGTTGGCGCACAGCCCCCGATAAAGGCTAAGATGGCCAGCGCATAAATCATCGAGAGAAAAAATCGTTTAGTCATGAACTCAAATCAATCCGGTACGTTGTATGTAGTTGCCACACCCATAGGCAATCTGGGTGATATGGTACCCCGAGCAGTCGAGATCCTTCAAACAGTGAAGGCCATTGCCTGTGAGGATACCCGTCACAGTAAAAAATTGCTGGATCATTTTCGCATCGATACACCATTGATGGCTTATCACGACCACAGCGACAAAAAGAGCAGCCATAAGATTCTAACGCAGCTCAGTGCCGGCAATGATATAGCCTTAATTTCCGATGCCGGAACACCGCTGATTTCCGATCCTGGGTATCGCTTGGTACTTGCGGCGCGGCAGCAGGGAATTAATGTTATTCCCGTTCCCGGTGCCTGCGCGGCCATTGCTGCCCTGAGCGTAGCAGGTTTGCCCACTGACCGATTTAGATTTGTCGGTTTTTTGCCGGCCAAGAGCACACAGCGCAAAAAAGTCCTGCAGGAGCTCGCGGCAGTGCCGGAGACCGTGGTGTTTTATGAAGCACCCCACCGTATTTTGGACACTCTCAAAGACAGTGTTGAAGTATTTGGTGCTGAACACAGTGGTTTTATCGCTCGCGAGTTGAGCAAAACCTTTGAGACCTATCTCCATGGCACGCTGGCTGAATTAGTCAGCATAGTTGAAGCTGATAGCAATCAGCAGCGCGGTGAAATCGTCCTGGTATTAGCCGGCCGAGAAGAGACCGAGAGCACCGTAACAGTCGACGGTGAGCGAGTCCTGCGCCTCTTGTTAGCTGAATTACCAACCGCTAAGGCGGCGGCACTGACTGCCAAAATTACCGGCGGTGACAAAAAGCAGTTCTATCAAATGGCGCTGGCACTGAAAGATTAATCTGGGCATTTAGCGATTAAAAAGGGCTAGCTCATTCGAACTAGCCCTCCGTAGTACCATTTTATGTCTTTAGGTAATTACTTGCTGTGCTGAATATCGGCGACAGTGAGTGCGGTCATATTGAAGATACCCCGCGAAGATACCGACGGAATCACAATATGCGCCGGCTTGCTAAAGCCATTGATAAAGGGCCCGATCAATAACGCATCGGTTAGCGAGCGAATCAATCCCATGGCAATATTCGCAGCATCCAAATTAGGCATAACCAATACATTGGCGCGGCCCTCTAGGGTCGATTTTGAGTATATGGTTTTGCGCAATTTCGGATTCAGAGCACTGAGTACATGCATCTCACCGTCTATTTCCAACTCGGGATGAGCGTCTCGCAACAGCTCGCTGGCTCTGCGCATTTTCCGTGCCGAGGCCGTATTGGCAGTACCAAAATTTGAGTGGGATAGCAGGGCCACCTTGGGCTCAATACCAAAGCGCTTAACGAGATCTATACTGGCTTCAGTAATCTGCACCAGCTCTTCGGCAGTGGGATCCACATTCATTGCTGTATCAGCCAAGAATAACGGGCCATCTGGCATCAGCAATACTGCAGCAGATGAAACCAACTGCTCTTTATGGGCAGGGCCGAGTAGATGCATGATTTCACGCAGGTGAAAATCAAAGCGACCCACCTTGCCGCAAATAAGGCCATCGGCTTCGCCGCGGGCAACCATAACGGCGGCTATGGCAGTTTGATCGTCGCGCATTATCTTGCGCGCAGCATCCACAGAGACACCGTGACGACCCACGCTCTGGTGATAGAAGGCCGCGTACTGTTCGTGTCGATCATTATTGCTGGGGTCAAATATTTCCACGTCTTTGTCCAGATCGATACGCAAACCTAGGCGGTCAATTTTTTGTTCCATACCCGCGCGGCGGCCAACCAGAATCGGTGTGGCAATCTGCTCGTCCAATACTGCTTGCACCGCCAGCAGCACATCGTCGTTTTCCCCTTCGGCGTAGACAATACGCGCCGGCGCTTTTTTCGCCATTTCAATAATCGGCTGCATAAACAACCCAGCCTGATTAACAAACTCATTGAGCGTCTGACGATAGGCTTCTAAGTCTTCGATGGGGCGTGTAGCGACACCGCTTTCCATCGCCGCTTTAACCACGGCCATGGGCACCACTTCAATCAGGCGTGGATCAAAGGCTTTGGGAATAAGATATTCAGGGCCAAATTTAAGTGCTTCATCGGCGTAGGCCGCAGCGACTACATCAGAGGTTTCCATAGTGGCCAGATCGGCAATGGCTCGCACCGCTGCCATTTTCATCTCTTCATTAATGGTCGATGCGCCGCAGTCCAGTGCACCGCGGAAAATAAACGGGAAGCAGAGAACATTGTTCACCTGATTGGGATAGTCAGAGCGACCAGTGGCCAAAATCGCGTCGGGGCGAGCGGCCATAGCGTCTTCTGGCATGATCTCTGGAATGGGATTCGACATGGCGAGAATAATTGGCTTTTCGCCCATCTTTTTCAGTAATTCGCCATTTAATACGCCGGGGCCTGAGAGCCCCATAAACAGATCAGCGCCTTCGATAGCATCGTCGATCGTGCGATCGCTAGTCTCTACTGCGTAATCTTCTTTCCAGGGATTCATACCCTCTTTACGGCCGGCATAGATAACACCAGTGCGGTCGATCATGCGCACATTTTTCTTTTGTAGACCCATGCTTACCAGCAGGTCGACGCAGGCGATACTGGCAGCGCCCGCACCTGAGACCACAAGCTTAACGTCTTCGAACTTCTTCTCGACTATACGCAGGCCGTTATAGATAGCGGCGGCGGCAACAATGGCGGTGCCGTGTTGATCGTCGTGAAATACCGGAATCTTCATGCGCTCGCGAAGTTTTTTCTCAACCATAAAACACTCGGGCGCCTTGATATCTTCAAGGTTGATGCCACCAAAGGTTGGTTCTAGGGCAGCGATAATATCGACCAGCTTATCCACATCTGTTTCGTCTACTTCAATATCGAAGACATCGATATTGGCAAACTTCTTAAACAGAACTGCCTTACCTTCCATTACCGGCTTCGAGGCCAGTGGGCCAATATTACCCAGACCTAGCACAGCAGTACCGTTGGTAATAACCGCGACCAGATTGCCTCGTGATGTAACCGAGGCGACTTCGGTGGGATTCTCGACAATCAATTCGCAGGCGTGTGCCACACCAGGAGAATAAGCTAGGGATAAATCACGCTTATTGGCCAGAGGTTTGGTCGGGCGAATCTCTAATTTACCCGGTGTTGGATGGGTGTGATATTTAAGTGCGGCTTCTTTAAATGAGTCGGTCATCTGTTCGAATTTCCTGTTACGGTATGAGAGTGCAATGGATAAGATTTGGTTGGTATACACTTGTATTTACAGTAATAAAACTAGTGGTATAGACTAATCCTGTAAGCTGATCCACTTATCTTTCACACAGTTTAACGCGGCCTCGATATAAATAGCTACGAGCCTCGAGGCCGCACTTGAAATACTTGGGATCTATTGAAAGAATACCTCTGTATAACAACAGGAATTTCATATTGAGCGTCGCTAAAAATACCCTTCATGGCCAGTTCGGTCGATTGACAGCTCTGCTCATCACTTCTTTACTCATAGTGTTTTTACTCTGCAGACCGACCCCAGGTTTCGGCCAAGGCAATAGCGCCCGCACGTTGTTCGCCGATAACAAAGCCGGCATCCTGCAAATTAGAATTATTGATATTACCTCCGGTAGCAAAAGCGCTATTGGGTCGGGCTTTGTGGTCAACGACAACGGCCTGATTGCGACCAATTACCATGTGGTGCAAATGGCTGCCAGCAAGCCTGAGCAATATCGCATTGAATATCTCAGCGCCAGTGGTGCGGCTGGGAGCCTAAATCTGGTTGATGTGGATGTGGTCAATGATCTGGCCCTAGTTAAGATCACTAGCCAGACTAGCAGTCAGACGAGTAGCGAAATTGCCGCGGTACTGCCCTTTGCGGCAGCTGAGCCAGCTATAGGTGTGCCAGTCTATGCCCTGGGTAACCCACTGGATTTGGGTTTAACCGTGGTGCCTGGAACCTATAATGGCATCAATCAAACGAGCTATCATCCGCGAGTGCACTTTACCGGTTCACTTAATTCGGGAATGAGTGGCGGACCCACTCTCAACCAAGCTGGCGAAGTTGTGGGCATCAATGTCTCCACTGCAGGCAATCAGGTTAGTTTTTTAGTGCCGGTTGCCGCTTTGCAGCAGCTGGTTGCCGAGCAGCAGCTGCGTGGCCAGAGCGTGGATAATATGGCGCTGCGAATTGGCCAACAGTTGCTTGCCGATCAGGAGAAAAAATTTGCTCAGCTGCTGAGTCTCGACTGGCCGACCATTGCTCTGGGTGAGGCCTCTGTGGTCAATGAGTTGTCGCCCTTTTTCAGATGTTGGGGCGGGTCCAATAGCAGTTCCGACAAGGAGCAGTTACTCAATGCCGATCGCACCTGTCGCAGTGAGGATAATATTTATCTCAATGAGAAATTTAATAGTGGTGTGATTGAACATCAGTTCTTTTGGCTGGAGACAGACAAGCTTAATGCCCCGCAGTTTTACACCTACTACAGTCGGCTATTCGATGACTTTGCTCCGGGCAACAAGGCTCGTGAAAAAGATGTGGGTGACTACCAGTGCGATACCCAGTTTGTCGCGGTGAACAATGCCGGGGCAAAGCCTCAGCGCAAGACTAAGGCCGTGTTTTGTGCCCGGGCTTACAAAGACTATCCACAGCTCTACGATGTGTTGTTTTTACAGGGCACTGTGGATGATTCCCGCGCTGCTTTTATCAGTCACTTTACCCTAGCTGGCGTGAGTCGCGATAACGCTAAAGCCTATGCGCGCAAGTTTATGGAGGTGGCGCAATGGCGGTAATTATTGAACTGCTCGGCTGGGGCGGTAAGCGTCAACGCTATTTTAGGGTTGAAACCAGCTCGGTTACTATTGGCCGTGGCTATGAAAATGATGTGGTTCTCGATGACGCACATATTTCACCAAATCATCTGCGTCTAGATGCTGCTAGCGGAGGTTGGCAGCTGACTGATTTACAGAGCCTTAATGGTGTTGAGATTGTTAAAAATCCGAGCTCGCCTAGCGCTCAGATATTACGCTCCGACTCACCCATTTTGATCGGTGAGGGGGCTGAGATAAAAGTTGGCCGCACCAGACTGCGCATTCTGTCGGACAATCATCCAGTGGATGCCGCAAAAGTGCTGCATCATCTAGAACAGGATGCCGGTAAGTTAAATCGATTATCTATCTGGCTGCCGCTGTTTCTGATTAGTCTGGGGGTGGAAATTGCCGCTCTCTATTCCAGCAGTTTTATTGAGTGGCAGTGGAAAAATGTCTTCTCGACGATTCTTAGCACTCAGGCATTACTGTTGTTCCTGGCCCTATTCTGGGGAACTATGGGTCGTTTCCTGCGCGGCGAGAGTCAGTTCTTAAGTCATTACTGTTTAATTTTGCTCGCTGGTCTGGTCTATTCCCTGGCAGATTTACTAATCGGAATGCTGGGATATAACGCCGGTACTGAGATGGTTATACTGATTCTGTCACCCTTAAATGCGCTGTTAATTTTGGCGTTTTTACTCTCAGCTAACTTTGCTCTGGCGACAAATATGATGCCCCGCCAGCGTTGGATTTCGTCCCTAGGCTTTGTAATGTTGATCATTGTTGTTAGTATCAGCGCCCAGTTAAAAGGCTGGGGCGAATTTTCTCCCTACCCGGATTATTTCTCTGGTCTTGAGGTTCCTGCGCTGCAGTTTGCCAGTGCAGAACCTGCAGATGATTTTATTGCCAATTTTGACATGATTTTTACAGAGGCTGATCGTCTAGCAATCGATTAGAAATCGATTAGAAAGGCAGTGACTGAACACGAAATAGAAAAATAAACGCCGTGATTAAATGGCAAAAAATAATAGGGAGTGATCTTGGAAGCATTTGTTAACTATCTTAACGGCATTATCTGGAGTTCAGCACTGATCTATCTGTGCCTTGGTACCGGGCTCTACTTTTCACTGCGCACGCGCTTTCTACAAGTTCGCCACTTTGGTCATATGTTAAAAATTATGCGCGAAGGGAAGAGCTCCGAGGCAGGAGTATCCTCTTTTCAGGCACTGACTATGTCGCTCTCCGGACGGGTGGGTACAGGTAATATTGCTGGTGTCGCAACCGCCATCGCCATCGGAGGCCCAGGTGCCGTTTTTTGGATGTGGACCGTTGCCTTTCTCGGCGCATCCACCGCCTATATTGAAGCCACTCTGGCTCAGATTTATAAAGAGTTAGATGACAATGGCAGCTACCGCGGCGGTCCAGCCTACTATATTGAAAAAGCCATGGGTCAAAAATGGTATGCCTGGACTTTTGCCGTGGCGACTATTATTGCCATGGGTTTCTGTCTGCCGGGTATTCAGGCCAACAGCATTGTTGCTGCCATGAACAATGCCTGGGAAATCCCGGCGTTGGGGACTGCTTCGGTGCTGGCTATTGGCCTGGCGCTGATTGTTATCGGTGGCGTTAAGCGCATCGCCCATTTTGCTCAGGTGGTGGTACCGCTGATGGCGGCTGGGTATATCCTTATTGCCTTCACCGTGGTGTTTCTCAATATCGACATGGTACCCACAGTCACTAAATTAATTATCAATAGCGCCTTTGGCCTAGATGCGGGTTACGGTGCCATTATTGGTATGGCAGTGGCCTGGGGTGTTAAGCGCGGCGTTTACTCCAATGAAGCGGGACAGGGCAGTGGCCCTCATCCAGCGGCTGCGGCCGAAGTTTCCCATCCCGCCAAACAGGGTTTGGTACAGGCCTTTTCGGTTTATGTGGACACGCTGCTAATTTGTTCAGCCACCGCCTTTATGATTCTGTTAACTGGCCTCTACAATGTGGAAGGGGCTGATGGCACGTTCCTCTATCAGGGTCTGCCCGGTGTCGACGTTGGCCCAGCCTATGTCCAAGCTGCATTTGATACAGTGTTGCCTGGTTTTGGCAGCAGTGTGCTGGCAATTGCGCTGTTGTTTTTTGCCTTCACCACAATTGTTGCCTACTACTACATTGCTGAAACCAATGTGATGTTTATTAACCGTAAAGTGCATCGTCCTTGGTTGGCAAATCTGCTTAAAGTGTTGGTGCTGACATCGGTTATGTACGGTGGTCTGAAGAGCGCCGATCTGGCTTGGGCACTGGGTGATGTGGGCGTAGGTCTTATGGCCTGGTTGAATATAGTCGCGATCCTTATCTTGCAGCGTCCCGCTCTGGTGGCGCTCAAAGATTACGAGCAGCAGTTGGATGCTGGTGTAGATCCGCAGTTTGATCCCCAGAATTTAGGGATTGAAAAGGCCGATTTCTGGGTGGATAGAAAGAACGCTCAGAGCCAGTAGGCGCTATTCAGTCTCAGTTGGCCAACCGCCAAGATCTTTCCAGCGATTGACAATGCCGCAGAATAGTTCTGCGGTTTTCACTGCGTCATAGAGCGCGCTGTGAGCACTTCGATTATCAAAATCCATCTTCGCCGCCTGACAGGCTTTGGCCAAGACAGTTTGGCCATAGGCTAGACCGGCGAGGGTGGAGGTATCAAAGCAAGAAAAGGGGTGAAAGGGATTGCGCTTAATCTGATTTCGATTCACCGCCGCATTGACAAAACCAAGATCAAAATGGGCGTTATGCGCCACCATCACTGAACGTGTGCAGCCGGTAGCGCTGATCTCATGACGTATAGGTCGAAAGATATCCCGCAGTGCTTCGCCTTCTTCCTCGGGCATACGCTCTGGATCATAGATATCAATTCCGGTAAATTCCAGCGCCGCTTTTTCAACTACCGCGCCAGGAAAGGGGTCGATATTTTTGCTGTGTGTCTCTTTGATTTGGATATTGCCCTGAGCATCCATTTCCAGAATGACTGCGGCAATTTCCAGCATGGCATCGGTACGAGAGTTAAAACCACCGGTTTCAACATCCACTACAACGGGCAAAAAACCACGAAATCGCTCGGCGATATTATTCGTGTACTCTTCACTACCAGACTCATTGGTGATCGGCGACATATCCATTAGTGGTCCATTTTCCAATTCAGAGTAGTACCAGCGCCGAGAGGAACCAGTTGCGAATCATCAAACGGAATCGTTGCGGGCAGCTGCCAGGGTTGGCGTGATAGGGTAATGCTCGAAGTGTTTCTCGGCAGTCCATAAAAGTCTGCACCGTACTTGCTGGCAAAGCCCTCGAGCTTATCCAGTGCGCCGGCTTCTTCAAAGGCCTGAGCATAGAGTTCGATTGCTGCATGGTGGCTAAAGCAGCCAGCACAACCACAGGCACTCTCTTTTTTGTTCTTGGCATGGGGCGCAGAATCAGTGCCTAAAAAGAACTTCGGGCTGCCACTAGTCGCAGCCTTGATCAGCGCATGCTGATGCAGGTCACGTTTTAAAATCGGCAGGCAGAACAGGTGCGGCCTAATACCGCCAACCAGCATATGATTGCGGTTGTAGAGCAGATGCTGAGGGGTAATGGTGGCGGCAACATTGTCACCGGCTG
Source organism: gamma proteobacterium HTCC2207 (assembly GCA_000153445.1). GTDB lineage: Bacteria > Pseudomonadota > Gammaproteobacteria > Pseudomonadales > Porticoccaceae > HTCC2207. The sequence continues at coordinate 192,707 of CH672400.1, forward strand.
CAGCGACAAAATCTGCTGCTTCACGGGTTGTAATATGTTCAAAGACAATTTTTAATTTTGGGTAGTGCTGAACCAGACCGCGCAGGTGACGCTCGATAAACACTGCTTCGCGATCAAAAATATCAATCTCGTTGGCGGTGACTTCGCCGTGCAGCTGCAGCACCATACCCACTTCCTGCATGGTGGCAAGGACCTTCTGGATATTGTTGAGGTTGGTAACACCTGAATCGGAATTGGTTGTCGCTCCCGCTGGATAATACTTGCAGCCATGGATAAACCCACATTCCTTAGCAGCGCGGATTTCATCGGCAGTGGTGTTGTCGGTGAGATAGAGAACCATTAATGGCTCCCAGGTCGAGCCCGCGGGACGCTGTGCCAGAATGCGTTCGCGGTATGCACCGACTTGCGCCACAGTAGTTGCCGGAGGCACTAGGTTAGGCATAATAATACCGCGACCAAAGCCTCTTGCGGCTGCAGGTACGGTTGAAGTCAGTACGCTGTTATCACGCAGGTGAAGATGCCAATCATCAGGTTGTATAAGAGTAATTGAGTCCATTAATGCCGTATCCGCTGTTGTCGGTGAATGCTACCGGAAACGGTGGTGTCATGACAGGTTTTGTGGAAAGGTATGCGTAAAAATTGAGTAACTAATGAAGATAACACTACTCTGTAACCGCGATTTGCCAAGCCATGTTGCTCTGGGCCATCTCGTTAAAGGATTGGCTGAGCACAGTCTATCCATTTTTATATCTGAAAAAGTCGGTGCCGATAAGGTTTTGCCAGAGCCACTAATGGAACTTGCTGCCTTTGAACGGCAGCTACTGATGGATGGTCGCCCAAGTTTTGAGCAGCTAGCTGAAAGGGCCGGCTGTTCGCTGCAGGGATTTGTCGATCTGGATAATAAGGTTAATACCCCTGAGGGTATTGCCAGAATTGCTGCCACTGAACCGGAGCTTATTATATCAGTGCGCTTTGGCTTGATTATCCGCGAAGCGGTTATTGCTCTTCCCAATCAGGGTATTATCAATCTGCACTCAGGACTGTTGCCGAATTACCGTGGCGTGATGGCGACCTTTAGAGCAATGCAAAATAATGACACCGAGATCGCCTCGACCCTGCACTATATTCGAGACTGCGGCATTGATAATGGCGATATTATTTCTATCTCGGCAATTCCTTTAAATCCACAGCAATCTTACCTGCTCAATGTGATCAATCTCTATGCTGGGGGCTGCCAGCAGATCATCAGCGCCGTAAGTAACCTCTGCGCAGGCAAGGGTCTTGTTGCCTACCCCCAAGAGCAAGTCTCAACCTACTACAGCTTCCCCAGCCAGGCCGAGCTCGACGCTTTTGCCGCCGCGGGTGGACGGCTCTTCGATCAGGCCGAGATTACTGCGCTTAAGCAATACTAAAAGGTCTAGTCTTAGGGTAAAATCGCCGCCTCGTCACCTCAAGCAAAGGATTACGTCACGTGTCATCAGTTAATAAAGTTGTTTTAGCCTACTCCGGTGGATTAGATACCTCGGTTATCGTCAAATGGTTGCAGGAAGAATATAACTGCGAAGTCGTTACCTTCACTGCCGATATCGGCCAGGGTGAAGAAGTCGAACCCGCTCGCGCCAAGGCTGAAGCTTTGGGCGTAAAAGAAATTTATATTGATGATCTACGCGAAGAATATGCTCGCGATTTTGTCTTCCCCATGTTCCGTGCCAACACAATTTATGAGGGCGAGTATCTGCTCGGCACCTCTATTGCCCGTCCGTTGATTGCCAAGAGACTGATCGAAATTGCCAATGAAACTGGCGCCGACACCATATCCCATGGCGCTACTGGCAAGGGCAATGATCAGGTGCGTTTTGAACTGGGTGCCTATGCGCTAAAGCCAGGCATTAAAGTGATTGCCCCGTGGCGAGAGTGGGATCTGAATTCCCGCGACAAGCTAATGGAATACTGTGAAAAGCACAGCATTCCGGTTGAGATGAAGCGTGGCAAAAAATCCCCCTTCTCCATGGACGCGAACTTGCTGCACATCTCCTACGAGGGTGGCAACTTGGAAGACCCTTGGTCCGAAGCTGAAGACGATATGTGGCGTTGGACGGTTGCTCCAGAGCAGGCCCCCGATGAAGCTTGTTATATGAATATCAGCTATGAGAAGGGCGATATAGTTGCTATTGATGGCGAAGCCATGTCTCCGGCCACGGTTATTGAATACTTAAATAAGGTTGCCGGCGCTCACGGTGTTGGCCGTCTAGATATAGTTGAGAACCGCTATGTGGGTATGAAGTCACGCGGCTGTTACGAGACACCAGCAGGCACTGTGATGATGAAGGCGCACCGCGCTATCGAATCCATCACCCTTGATCGCGAAGTGGCGCATATGAAAGATGAGTTGATGCCGCGCTACGCCAAGTTAATTTATAACGGTTACTGGTGGGCACCTGAGCGTCTGATGTTGCAAACCGCTATAGATCAAAGTCAGGATGTTGTTAACGGTGATGTGCGCATTAAGCTCTACAAAGGCAGTGTGAGTGTTGTTGGCCGCAAGTCAGATGACAGTCTGTTCGATGCCAATATAGCCACCTTTGACGATGATGGCGGTGCCTATAACCAAGCCGACGCTGAAGGCTTTATTAAGCTTAATGCACTGCGTTTGCGTATTGCTGCTAATAAGGGTCGCGATATTCTGTAACGCTCTGCTAGCAGCTAACTAGAGCGGCTATTTAGAGCTGGTATCTAGGCTTTCGATAGCACCAAACTAAAAATCTCTGCCACCTCCTAGGGTGTCAGAGATTTTTTGCTTATGCGCTGGCGTTTTACTGTCTAGTTAATTGCAAAGCTAACAATCAACTGCGCATATGCACATCCATTTGCGGGAACGGAATTTCAATTTCAGCGGTTCTTAAATTATTGTAAATCGCGGTTAAGTACTGTGACTTCACCCATCCAGGACGCTTCACCCACTCGCCCTGAGCCCAGATAGTCAGAATACATTCAATCCCGGACGCGCCCAGTTCGGTGACCAGCACATCGGGCATAATATTTTCGCGCTTTAACGTGATAGGCACTTCCTCCGCTGCCTTCAAGCCTGCTTCACGAACCTGTTCCAGATCACTGCCATAGGCCACACTAAAGCTGATCGAAAAGCGGCGGATGTCATCGTTCAACGTCCAGTTATTCACCTGACTGCTAATAAAATCCGCATTGGGCACGATGATATCGGCATTATCTAATGTGCGTAGTAAGGTACTGCGAATATTAATTTCCCGGACTTCCCCCAGCAGACCATCCGCCAGTTCGACAAAATCGCCAATGCGCAGAGACTTCTCAAACAGAATAATAATGCCGCAGACAAAGTTGTTAACAATCGACTGCAAGCCAAAGCCTATGCCTACACCCAGTGCACCGGCTACCAACATTAGGTTGTTAAAGCTGACACCCAGAGCGGATAGGGCGAGAATCAAACCGACACCATAGACAATGTATTTCAGCACCCGCTGGATAATATAAACGTTCTGGTCGTGAGCACCGCTGCGCTTAGCGGCCGCCGCAGAGGCTTTGGATAATCCGCGTTGCACAATTGCACTAACAACTAAAATACCTATTGCTGAGGCGACGCCAGCAATGCGCAATGTATAGTCGCCCAAGACCAGAAGCGGCATCGACAACCAGGTTTGTAATTGTTCTATCACAGCCATTTATTCCTTTTAAAAATTGCCACCAGTGAGGTCGCGATGATGGCCATAAAACCGACCAGAAAAAAGTAGCCATTGGGGTGGTGTAGCTCGGGTATATTGTCAAAATTCATCCCGTAGAGGCCAGCCAAAAATCCCAGAGGTACAAAAATCGCCGTGACCACAGTTAAGATGCGCATAGTCTCATTAAGGTTGTGCGATGTGAGAGAGATATGCCCGTCAATTAAGTCGCCAGCCAAATCATAATAGAGCGCCGACAGCGAGTTTAGTCGCTCAAACTTCTCATAGACATCTGTCACTGAGTGAATGGCATCAATGTCGTCGCCATGCTCCTGCTTAAGGTGCGTCAGCAATTCTAAATAGACTCGGTCATGGTAGCTGTGCAGACGTTTTAGTTTGCGCAGCCAGGTTTTACAGCTGATCAGGTCGCGCAATACGCTATCTCCCTGAGTTGACAGCAGAGTGTCTTCATACTCGGAGAGCGCCGGCTCAAAATCTAACAACAGGTCGAGATAGGCCAAGCCCATAGAGTTGGTAATTGAGGCAAATAAAACCATTGGCCCTCGGGCCATCAGCCCTGATAGTTTAGCGCTGTCGAGCCAGCTACTAATCGCGGGTGAGGGGTTTTCGTGGCGAGTAATTAAAAAGTTATTGCCAATAAAACCGGCCACCTGAAGTGTATCGAATGCGAGACCCTCATGGTCAGCAACAAGCTCACGTAATAACACAAATGACTGATCAGTAAAGTGCTCGATCTTGGGCGGGTGACGTGCACGGCGTGCATCCAAAATAGTCAGTGGGTGGCATTTAAACTGATCGAAGATAAGTTGTTCAGAAGCCGCCGACTCCTGCTCAATATCAATCCACAGCATGCAGTTATCCGCCAATGGCAGCTGTATAAGCTCCGTACCACCGCATGTATAGGTTGTACCATCGTATAGGCATATATTAATCATTGCGCAACCCTGTACCTAAGTTGCCATAAGTATATGGCAGGATAGGGGAAATATAATAGATTAACGTTACTCACTTAGATCCCTAGTTCCAGTCTTCTGAATCCTCAGTTTTCGACTACGCTAATATTAACAGACTCGCTTATCGCGATATTGATAGCATGTAATGGATATTACGTAATTAAGAGCCGGTAATAAAGAGCGCTTGCTTGAACCTCAAGGACTGACTATGGATTTTCAGGACTACTACAAAATACTCTCGGTCGCTCCTGACGCCGATAGCAAAACCATTAAAACTGCCTATCGCAAATTGGCTAGAAAATACCACCCAGATGTTAGCGAGCACCATGAGGCCGAAGAAAAATTCAAACAGATCGCCGAAGCCTATGAGGTGTTGAAAGACCCGAAAAAGCGGGCTCAATACGATGAGTTGCGCGAGCATGGCGGGCAGGGATATCGACAGGAACAGACGCAGGGCACTTCAGGACAGCACTATTCCCAATCATCCTCTGATCATGGCGACTTCTCAGACTTTTTCTCGTCGATTTTTGGTGGCGCTTATCAGCCAGAGGAGGGAGCTGGGGCTCATGGGTTTTCGCAGCAGGGTTTCTCTAGTCAAAGAGCGGCCAGAAAAGGTCAAGACATCGAAACTGATATGCCGATCTTTCTTGAAGACACCTTGGCCACCAGCTCGAAACCCATCTCCTATAGCTTGCCTCATCGTGATGCTCAGGGGCAGGTTAGCCAGGTCAATAAAACTCTCAATGTAAAAATCCCCGCTGGCGTAGCCGAGGGCGAGCGCATTCGTCTCAAAGGCCAAGGCGGTCAGGGTCTAGGTGATGCCCCCTCGGGAGACCTCTATCTGCGTATTCGTCTGGTACCGCACCCACTGTTCGATGTCGAGGCCCACAACCTGATTCTTACCGTACCCCTTGCACCTTGGGAAGCCGCGCTTGGCACCAGCCTTGAAGCCCCAACCCTATCAGGCAAGATCAAAATCACCATCCCCGCCAATAGCCAAAGTGGCCAGCGTTTGAGAATCAAAGGCAAAGGCCTGGTGCGCAAACAGGGTCATGGCGACCTCTACGCAGTGTTAAAAGTGGTGATGCCCGGCTCAGTGTCAGAGGAGAGCAAGCAGCACTGGCAGCAACTGGCAGATGCTGCCGCTTTTGATCCGCGAATGGAATGGAGACAATAAATATGGACCTCAGCGCGCAATACTTCAGCCTCGAAGAGATATGTTATGCCACTCAGAACCCTTCCCAGACCATTATTGAAATCGTCAATCAGGGCATAGTCGAACCCGAAGGGGCTGGCCCCGAAACCTGGTTGTTCAATACTCAAATGATCAGCGTGACAAAACGAGCTTGTCGCCTGCACCGAGATCTGGAAATTGACTGGTCGGGCATTGCCCTGGCCATCAGTTTGATAGAAGAGCTTGATCAGCTACGCGATGAAAACCAGCGACTGCGTAAGCGGCTTGAGCGGTTTTTAGACCAATAACTAAGCACCACAATAAATAAAAAATAGATTTCAGAAGCCATTGGTTAATATCGAAACTAGGCTAAGTTGACTTCTTAAGAAGTCTGTCTCAATAACTTGGTCGTAAGCGTCGCTGTGTTTAGCGGCTGTGGCCAAAGCCCTAGATAGCCCCTTGCACAATCGCGCTAACCCTTAAAATACCGATCGCCGAAGTAATCCCAGCATCAGGATCTGTAGTGGCAACCGGTTTTGTAATTGTTCTATCACAGCGACTTATTCCCTCTCAATATTGACAGACAGCGCAGACCTCAATCATTGCCTAACCCTGCTTGGTAAGACTAAAAGCATATGGCAGTTCACAAAAAATAGAATAGATTCACTTTGCCCAATTAGCTTCCCCGTTGCAGTCATCTTTCCCTCGGATTCTGGACTACGCTAATAGTAATAAGCCCGCATAGATTTGCATCGTTAGTAGTGGCTTCAAGGACGAAGGACGGAATATGGATTTCCAGGACTACTACAAAATACTTTTGGTTGCCCCTGGCGCCGACAGTGAAACCATCAAAACTGCCTACCGCAAGCTAGCTAGAAAATACCACCCAGATGTCAGTGGACACCATGAGGCCGAAGAAAAATTCAAACAGATCGCCGAAGCCTACGAGGTTTTAAAAGATCCGAACAAGCGTGCTCAATACGACCAGTTGCGGGAGTCTGCTGCGCAGGGGTACGGACAGCGGCAGGCACAGGGGGGAACAGCACAGCAGAATTCCCAATCACCCTTTGGTCAGGGTCGTTTCTCAGCATTCTTCTCGTCACTTTTTGGTGGAGCCGATCAGCCAGCACAGGGCGTTGGCACTCATGGCTCTTCGCAGCAGGATTTTTCGACTTCAAATTCTGTTAGAAAAGGCCAAGACATTGAAACCGAACTACAGATATCTCTTGAAGACAGATTGACCACCACTACGAAACGGATCTCCTATAGCTTTTCTCACCGCGATGGTTGGGGGCGGGCTAGTCAGGTCAGCAAAATCCTCAATGTAAAAATTCCCGCAGGGGTAGTCGATGGCGAGCGCATTCGCCTTAAAGGGCAGGGCGCTCAAGGCCTTGGCGATGCTCCCCCGGGAGACCTCTACCTGCGTATTCATCTGGTGCCACACTCGCTGTTCGAGGTCGAAGCCCAGGACCTGATTGTCATTGTTCCCCTTGCGCCCTGGGAAGTCGCCCTGGGGACCAGTCTTGAGTTACCGACTCTGTCAGGGAAAGTAAAACTTAGGATTCCAAGCAACAGCCAAACTGGCCAGCGCCTGCGAATCAAAGGCAAAGGGCTGGTTCACAAGGACGGTCAGGGTGACCTCTATGCGGTACTCAAAGTGGTTATGCCCGATTCAGGCTCAGAAGAGATCAAGCAGTACTGGCAACAACAGGCCGGGGCAACGGCCTCTGGTTCACGAATGGAGTGGAGGGGATAAATTTAAACCCTAACGCGCACTTGCGCCCTATCCGGGTCTGGGCCTATCTGGGTTTATCCTGGGCTAATAGTATCTATGCTTTTCAATGTTGCACCATCCACTCCCGCCCGGTTATCAAGTAGCTTACTGGCTCATGAGTCAATGGGGGTGGAGTCACTGCTATCGTCATTAATTCCCGGTTGATTTCCCACTCTAAAAATAATTCTCATCAGCTTTCTATTAAGACTATGTTTATGGATAACAGTAGATTATCGGACTGATCGCCATAAGAACGAAGGCCTTGTTAACTGGCTGTCAGGCTCTAAAAGCAAACAGAAATAACGACTTTTACTAGGAGCTAATCATGACATTATCAAAAAAACTAGGCGCTGAGTTTATTGGCACATTTTGGTTGGTACTGGGTGGCTGTGGCAGCGCAGTTCTTGCTGCGGCTTTTCCTGATGTAGGCATTGGTTTGCTAGGGGTTTCTTTGGCCTTTGGACTTACAGTGTTAACCATGGCCTTCGCGATTGGACATATCTCTGGCTGTCATCTCAACCCCGCAGTTTCAATTGGTCTTTGGTCCGGTGGTCGATTTTCACTGTCTGAAGTCGGCCCCTATATAGGGGCACAGATTGCAGGCGGTATAGCCGGGGCAGCGGTGTTATATATCATCGAAACAGGACAGGCCGGCTTTGATGTTTCGGCTGGATTCGCATCCAATGGTTATGCTGAACATTCACCCGGAGGCTATAGCTTGATTGCTGCTCTGGTGACTGAAATAGTGATGACATTTATGTTTCTAATCATTATTTTGGGTGCAACAGATAAACGTGCTCCCCAAGGTTTTGCCCCTATCGCTATCGGTTTGGCGCTCACGCTTATTCACCTTATCAGTATCCCCATAACTAACACCTCAGTTAACCCAGCGAGAAGTACCGGTGTTGCCCTTTTCCAGGGCGGCTGGGCTGTGGACCAACTTTGGCTGTTTTTGGTTGCGCCTATAGTAGGGGCTATTTTGGCGGGGGTTGTTTATCGGTGGTTTGAAGCCGGTGAGAATGATTGAAAAGTGATGTGGGGTTTAGGGGTTGGGCTTGGAGAATTCGAGTCTGGCCCTGGCACTACAACAAATAAAAAATAGCTTTCAGAAACCATTGGTTAATATCGAAAGTAGGCTAAGCTGAATCCTTATGAAGTCGACAAGGTACTAAATGCACTTAGTGTAGAACAGTCAGCAAAGGCATACTTATGAGTATCAAGTTCAGTCACATCGAAGAAGCCCATGAGCGTATCAAACCGCATATTCACCGTACGCCCATTATGCAGAGCCAGGAAATAAATAAATTGCTTGGCTGCGAACTCTACTTCAAAGCCGAAAATTTGCAAAAACTCGGCGCTTTCAAAGCCCGCGGTGGCTGCAATGCGGTTTTCTCAATGGATGCCAAAAGTTTGGCTAAAGGCGTGATAACCCACTCCTCAGGCAACCATGGCGCCGCACTTGCTTGGGCCGCAGCACTGCGGGGAGCCAACTGCACTGTGGTTATGCCAGAAAATGCCCCTCTGGTAAAAAAAACAGGCGGTTCGTGGCTATGGCGCCAAGGTCATCGAATGTATCCCCACTATGGCTGATCGCGAGGCCGCTGTTGCAGCAGAGATGCAGATCACTGGCAGCACCTTAGTTCACCCCTACGACAACGAGGCAATTATTGCCGGGCAGGGCACCGCTGCATTAGAAACCCTCGATCAGCTAGATTGCTTCCCCGATATTATTATCACTCCTGTAGGCGGAGGTGGCCTGCTAGCGGGCACAGCAGTTGCTGCTCATGCCATCGCACAGAATACCGGTAAGACGATTAGGGTTATCGGCGCAGAACCCCAGGGTGCCAGTGACGCCTGGCAGGGGTTTACCAGCGGCCAGCGGGTTGAGAGTCAGGTGCCCGAGACTATTGCCGATGGTCTCAGATCAACTCTTGGTATAAGTAATTTTTCTATTATCACTGAGCAGGTGAATGATATTGTTCTGGCCTCAGAACAGGCCATTGTGGATGCGATGCGTCTAGTATGGATGCGCATGAAAATTGTTATTGAGCCCTCCGCCGCCGTCGCTGTGGCCGCTGTGATGGAGAATCGAGAAATGTTTTCAGGCAAGCGGGTGGCGACTATTCTAAGTGGCGGTAACGTGGATTTGGATGCACTGCCCTGGTGAGTTATTTACTCCAGTCGGCTTATAACGCAAACTGTGTAGCCTGTGTATATAGCGCTAATCAATTCACCTGAGTACTCGAAAATGACCGCAAAGAGCGAAAATCGCCCTCGCTTTCACCTCGCATTTCCTGTCACCGATTTGGAGGCAGCAAGACGTTTTTACACGGATATTTTAGGCTGTAAAAACGGTCGTGAATCTGATCGCTGGATTGATTTTGATTTCTTTGGTCACCAGTTGGTGGCACATTTGGTTGAACCCGAGGACCATCCTTCGGTGACCACCAATGCTGTGGATGGCCATGCGGTGCCAGCATCCCATTTCGGTGTGATTTTGGAATGGGATCAGTACCAACAATTTGTGGTTAATCTTGAACAAAAGGGCGTCGAGTTTGTTATCGAACCCTACCTACGCTTTGAAGGTCGCCAAGGTGAACAGGCAACGCTATTTGTCCGCGATCCGAGCAATAACTATTTAGAGTTTAAGGCTTTTCGCGATATAGAGATGTTGTTCGACAAAGACTTGGAAAGCTATTAAGCAGCCTATAACTAGCCAGTCAGCTTGCGCACAATTGCCCGTCCCAGCATTCCCAACTTATTCATACTCGAAAATCTCGCCGCATTGGTTTTCTCCACACCCTGTGCATAGTTACTGTGGCGTGAATAGTCGATGCTGATATCGAGGAAAACCGGCTGATTATGTGCCGCAGTTTCTAGGGCATGGCGCAGGGCGACTTCTATATCGTTGTTATGTCTGACGGGAATATAGCCGCACTCAATGGAGTCGGCGAAGGCGCCCCAGTTGATATTGCCGAGTTGGGTACAGGTGGTTTGGTCGTCACTAATCCGCTGGCTATGATTAATCCGTGAGAGTTTGCCATCGTTAAAAATGCAGTAGATGGCGCCAAGATTTTCGCGCACTGCGGTCAGTGCTTCCATGCCGCTCATCAGCATGGCGCCGTCGCCAACAATGCCAACAACCTGTTTGTCTGGGTTGACCAGTTTTGCGGCATTGACCGCCGGGATGCAATAGCCCATGGCATTGAAACTGGAGGGTGAGATAAAGCTGCGCGGGTTATTTATCGGCAGTAATTCAGCGGCCAGAAAAGTGTGCAGGCCATCATCAGTAATAATAACGGCATCGTCTCTTATGGCAGCCTGAAGTTTATTAAAAAACACCGCAGGGTTTACTAAGCCTCGGCTGTTATGCCCTTGCCATTCTTTCTTAAACTGCGCTTTGTGGTTGGCGATATCCTCAAGCAGTGCTGGCCTGCTGACTGCTGCTGGCTGTTTTTCTTGAAGTTTGTAGAGCAGGTTGGTGGTGATCTGCTGAATATTTCCGCGGAGCAGACTCGAGGTCTCTTGATCACTAAAATTCTCTTTGTCGCGAGTAATATAAATAATATTTGCCGGTAGCACTGCACTGCCACTGGCAGTATCCACCTTATTTAGATTAGTGCCGATTGCGAGCAGGCAGTCGCAGTCTTTAAACGCACTTTCTGCACTGGGCACCGCTGCTGGGCCGAAGATCATACCTGCATGCAGTGGATGCTTAGCGGGAAAGCTACTGATACCCGACAGGGTCGTGCAGACTGGAGCGCCGATCTGTTGGGCTAAGGCAATGACTTCGGCCTGTGTGTCCACTGCATCCCAGCCGACAATAATGCCGGGGAGTTCTGCTTGAAGAAGCTGTGTTGCCGCCGCGTTTAAATCAGCGTCGCTTGTGCTTTCGGCTTCATTGTCGGTGCTGTGCGAATAGATTGGCAGGGGCGCATCTATATCAGCGGAGAGCACTTGGATATCTAGGGGAATCTCGACAAACACTGGACCCGGTCGATCACTGGTGGCGATTCTGTAGGCGGCAAACAGAGTTTCGATGATTTGCTGTTGATCGTTGACGCTAAAAATAGCTTTGGTGAGAGGTTTGAGAATTTCTTTTGCGTCGATGTATGGATAACTGCTTTGCTCAGCATTGACGGCGTCGGCACCTGCAATAATTAGTAGTGGAATACCCGCCAAATAAGCTTCGCCTATACCGCTGATTGCATGAGTCACACCTGAGCCAGAGACTATTAGCATAGTGCCAACGCTTCCCGCAGAAGTGCGACTGACGGCATCGGCCATAAAGGCGGCGTTCATTTCGTGGTTAACTAAAAGAGGAGTGATCGACTCTGACTGATTGAGGTGATCGTAGATTTCGGCGTTTTGCACGCCGGGTATCCCAAAAGTATGGGTGATACCCAGTTGCTCCAATGCGTACTGGGTTAACCAAGCGCCATTTTTATTCATCAAACTCTATCGTCCCTGTGTGAGCTTTTTCGTCAGCTGATATGACCTGTGGTTCGGATGCGCTTAGCACCTTTAATTGGGCGATCTCTCTGGGCATCGGCGCGGCGCTTAAGAACGGCATCGATATAATTTTTACCTGCAATCAGTAAACCGGTCACTAAGAATGCGCCCGGAGGTAAAACGGCGATTAAGAAACTGTAATTCTCGCCAAAGGGTTGCAGCATCCAGCTATTAGCAACCGGACCAAATAGCAGGTTCATGCTGGCGAACAATGTGCCCTGGCCAAACAGTTCGCGAATCGCGCCAAGTGCGACTAAAACCAGCAAGAACCCCATCCCCATCATCAGACCGTCGAGTGCCGCATAGCCTACATGATGCTTGCTGGCGAAGGCTTCAGCGCGGCCAAGAATGGCGCAGTTGGTAACGATCAGTGGGATAAAAATACCCAGAATCTGATACAGCTCATAGGTGTAGGCTTTCATTAACAGCTCGGCGCAGGTAACGAAGGCGGCGATAATAATAACAAAGGCCGGCAGTCTAACGGCATCGCTAACATGGTTGCGAATTAATGAGACTATGGTGTTGGAGCCAATTAGTACTGCCATGGTGGCCAGACCCAAACCTAAGGCATTGACCACGCTGCCGGTGACCGCCAGCAGCGGACAGAGGCCGAGTAGTTGCACCAGCGCCGGGTTGTTAGTCCAGAGGCCGTTTTTGGTGACTTCGGAGATGCTGGGTCCGTCTGAGATGACTTCGCTGCTCATAGTGCTGCCTGTTCATTTTTACGTGCGGCGTTCGCGGCGGCAAGTTGTAGCAGTCGCTCGCGATCGTCCTCAAAGTATTGCAGAGTTTTCAGAACTTGGTTGATCACTGCCCGAGGGGTGATGGTCGCACCGGTAAACTGGTCGTAGTCGCCGCCTTCTTTTTTGACTTTCCAGCCGCTGGCTTGAGGGTTGACCAAGGACTTGCCATTAAAGCTTAGAATCCAGTCGCTTTTTTTAAGATCTACCTTGTCGCCTAGGCCTGGCGTTTCGCGATGTTCGACTACACGTACACCGGCAATGGAGCCGTTGAAGTTAATGCCGATAATCATCGAGATATCGCCACTGTAACCCTTTGGTGTGACAGCGGGAATAATCGCTGCCACTGGCTGACCCTGATCGCGAGCAATATGAATATTACCGCCTTTCTTTAGGCCCAGTGTTGCCCAGAATTGTTCCGGCACTGGCTGCACATCCATCAACATATCGTTGTCATGACGCTCTAAAGGGATGATTTCCAACAGTGCGCGCTGAGCGGCTTCGCGCTCTGACTGCTCGATGCGCTCGAAGGTCAGTTCATTGGTAGTGGCTAATATTAGTGAGGTGACCAGTGCAAAGAGCGCAAGGACTATGCTGTTAAAACCCATTGATTTAATAATCATCAGCCTTCCTCCTTCTCAGTAGCTCTGCGCCTATCAGTATGGCCATAGGTGCGCGGCAAAGTGTAGTTGTCGATAAAGGGTGCGGCAAAATTTGCTATCAATACAGCAAAGGCTACAGCATCTGGATAGTTGCCCCAGGCGCGAATCACATAGACCAGGATGCCGATCAGAATGCCGAATATAAGGCGTCCGCGATTACTTACTGCCGAGGAGACTGGGTCGGTAAGAATAAAGAATGCGCCCATCATTGAAGCACCGCTAAACAGATGCATCAGCGGTGAACCCGGGCTTGATGAGCTGCCAGAATCCCAGAAAATAATCGACATCAGCGCCAGGGCGCCAAGCATGCCCACCGGGCCATGCCAGGTAAAGATACGCTGTGTTAGCAGAACAATACCGCCGAGCAGGAAGCCGAGATTGACCCACTCCCAACCGGCACCTGCAAACATCGCCTGATTAAATAGCGGCTCACGGTCATAGACTTGGTCCACTAGCAGACCGCTGCTGTGCTTAAAGACATCAAGTGGTGTTGCGCCAGTCACACCGTCGGCTGGACTGTAGCCAGCAAAGACAATTTGCAGTGACTCCATTAACCCTGGATGCGCTGTACCCGCGGGCAATAATGCCAGAGGTGCAACCCAGGTCGTCATTTGAATAGGGAAGGAGATTAGCAGAACCACATAGCCAACCATCGCCGGATTAAACGGGTTATACCCGAGGCCGCCATAGAGTTGTTTGGCGACAACGATTGAAGAAACGGTACCAACCACCACAATCCACCAGGGCGTTAGTGGCGGCAAGGCGAGGCCCAATAACACTGCAGTAACAACGGCACTGTAATCACCGAGGTAAAAACTTATCGAGCGGCCACGCATCTTAACTATCGCCGCTTCACAGCAAACTGCAGTTACCGAAGCCAGCACCACATTGATAAAGCTGCCCCAACCAAACTGCCACGTCAGTGCGACTAAACCGGGGATAGTTGCCAGCAACACCAACTTCATTACCTGTGCGGTGTTTTGTGCCGCATGAGCGTGGGGTGAGGAGACCTGTTTAAATGCCATTATTCTGCCAACTCCGCGAGCTTGGATTTGGATTGCTCAAGTTTTTGTCGCGTGTTTTCCACTGCGGCGCTGAGTTTGTCTTGTTTGCCACTGTCATCATTTATGGCTTCAGCCAGTTTTTCTTCAGCCATCTTTAAGCGTTGCTCGGCGCTGGCAATGGTGCGCTCAAGTTTGGCGCGCTGATCTTCGGGGCTAGCCTGCTTGGCGGCGGCACGGGCTTGGGCCGCGGCAATAATATCGGCGGCAGAGGAACTAGGTACGGCACCCGCTGGGGCGGCAGTTGCTGGCGTACTTGGCGCGGCACTTGGTACTGCACTGCCATTGGCTGCCGCTGCATGATCGGCCTTGGCTTGCTGAGTCGCTTCGCGACGAGCGGCACGCTTGGCTTCTTTTTCCCGCTCGGCCTGTTCTATGCGCTCTTTATGAAACTCAAAGCGGTCGCGAGCGTGATCAGATTTCACTTTTTCTTCCCGAGCCTGGCGAATCTCGCCCTTGGCGGCGCGATAGTATTGCACCAGGGGAATATTACTTGGGCAGACGTAGGAGCAGGCGCCACATTCTATACAGTCAAATAGATTATGTGCTTCGAGACGGTCGTGTTCCTGTGCCTGGGCATACCAAAATAGCTGTTGCGGCAGCAGTGAAACTGGGCAGGCTTCAGCACACATACCACAGCGTATGCAGGGCTGCGCCGGCTCATCGTCGGGAATTTCTGCGTAGCTGGGGGCCAGAATACAGTTGGTGGTTTTAACAATCGGCACATCAGCAGAGGGCAGAGTGAAGCCCATCATTGGCCCACCCATAACGACACGACCACCGGCCTGTTCATTGAACTGGTTGTGCTCGAGGAGATGACGAACTGGGGTACCGATCAAGGTGTCGTAGTTGCGCGGTGTGCCCACTGCATCACCGGTGACAGTAGTCACACGAGAAATCAGCGGTTCGCCGTCGATCACTGCGCGCTTGATTGCATAGGTGGTCCCTATATTAATACAGACCATGCCCTCATCAGCGGGCAGCTTGCCGGCGGGTAGCTCTCTGCCAGTCAGAATATAAATTAACTGTTTCTCGCCACCGGAGGGATATTTGGTGGGAAACACGACTACTGAAATACCTGTACCTTCCACATGGGGCGCCAGGGCTTCAATGGCTTCGGGTTTGTTGTCTTCGATGCCAATCATAATATGGTGCGGGTGATCGAGAATGGCACTGAGGATTTTAATCCCCTCGACAATCTCACCGGCGCGCTCGCGGATCGCAGAGTCATCGGCGGTGATATAGGGCTCACATTCCGTGGCATTCACAATCAAGGTATCTATAGGCCGCTGACGTCCGGGATTAAGCTTAACCGCGGAGGGGAAACCAGCGCCGCCCATACCGGAAATACCGGCATTGCCGATCATCTCAATCAGCTTTCTTGGAGATATATGTTCGTAGTCGCTAATACCCTCGTGTTCAATCCAAGTATCAGCACCATCGGTAGTGATCTCAATACAGGGCGCGAGCATGCCTGAGGCGTGAGCTATGGGTCTATGCTCGATGGCACTGATGGTGCCAGAGGAGGGCGCATGCATAGGGATGCTAACCATGCCTGCAGCTTGAGCAATAACCTGCCCTTTGAGCACCTGCTGACCCATTTCCACACAGGGAATTGCCGGCGCGCCAATATGTTGGCTTAAGGGAATAATCAGCTTTTCGGGAATCGGTAGCTGACCAATGGGTTGCGTCACTGACTGATGTTTGTTTTCCGGAGGATGTACGCCACCAGGAGTTACCCAGGTTCTACTCATGCTGCATCCTCGTTCTGAACCGCAGGGCTGACCTCACCGCGGCGATCAGTGGCAATCATTTGGCCCGGTTTGGCGGGAATTGACCACTTCCAGTCGGCAATGGTTTCTGCAACCGGCAGCATATCGATACAGTCTACTGGGCAGGGCTCAACACAGAGATCACAGCCAGTGCACTCGTCGGCAATCACTGTGTGCATTAATTTTGCCGCACCCAAGATGGCATCTACAGGACAGGCCTGAATGCACTTGGTGCAACCAATACACTCATCTTCACGGATATAGGCGACGGTTTTAACTTCGCTCTCTTCGCCGTGTTCGGCATCCAACTCTGGCGCGGGTACATCTAACAAATTGGCAATGGCGTTAATCGTCGACTGACCACCGGGGGGGCATTTATTAATATCGTCGCCGTTGGCAATGGATTCAGCATAGGGGCGACAGCCGGGAAAACCGCACTGTCCACATTGGGTCTGAGGCAGTAATTCATCCAGTTGTTCGACTATAGGGTCGCCCTCAACCTTAAATTTTTCCGCGGCGAAGCCCAGTAGCCCGCCGAATACAATCGACAGTCCGACTAGGGCAATCAGTGCTGCAAGAATGGGGTTTTGCGCGATAAGCTCAATCATTTAAACGAGTCCACTGAATCCCATAAAGGCCAGTGACATCAGTCCGGCGGTAATCATGGCAATGGCGGCGCCTTTAAATGACTCGGGTACGTCTGCTGCGGCTAGGCGCTCGCGCATGGCTGAGAAGAAAATCAGTACCAGTGAAAAGCCTGCGCCGGCACCAAAACCATAGAGGGATGATTGGACAAAATTGAGATCTTTAGATGTGTTTTGCAAGGCCACACCCAGCACTGCACAGTTGGTGGTAATCAGCGGCAGAAACACACCGAGCACGCGATAGAGCAGCGGGCTGGTTTTTTCGATAAACATTTTAGTGAACTGCACCACGGCAGCAATCACCAAAATAAACGCGATGGTGCGCAAATAGATCAGGCCCAGAGGCTCCAGCACCATAGCATTGACTATATAGCTGGCCATGGCCGTGAGAGTTAGAACGAAGGTGGTAGCCGCAGCCATGCCTATGGCTGATTCAAGTTTATTGGAGACACCCATAAACGGGCAGAGTCCGAGGAACTGCACCAGTACATAGTTGTTGATCAGGATCGAACTGACCAGAATGACTGCAAATTCTTGCATGCTAAAACGCCAAACCTTGTGTTGGGTGCCATTATCGTGGAATCAACTAGCGCGATTCAACTGATATACAGCGGGTGGTTAGTTCTTTTCTGTATAAGTAGTAACTGCAAAATCAGCTACCACTCGGATTAGCTCAGTAAATAGGTCAATTATACGCAGGGATTAGCCTTGTTGATCAGCTAACCCGTTGTCCTGGCTGTGCACCGCTATCGGGCTCCAGCAGATAAATACCTTTTTTATCACCGGCAGCCAAGACCATGCCCTCGGACATACCGAAGCGCATTTTGCGCGGTGCCAAATTGGCGACCATCAGGGTCAAGCGGCCTTCAAGATCTTCCGGTTGATAGGACGACTTAATCCCGGAGAATACTTGGCGAGTTTCGCCGCCCAGATCGAGAATCAGCTGCAGTAATTTGTCTGCGCCCTCAACATGGGATGCGCTGACAATGCGCGCGACCCGGAGATCCACCTTGGCAAATTCATCAAAGTTAATTTCCCCTGAAATAGGGTCATCGGCCAGCGGTCCTTCAAGAGGTTTTGTCACAGCCTGAGCTGTCTCTTCTTTACTGGCTTCAATCATGGCATCCACCTTGTCTTTTTCTATTCGAATCATCAGCGGTTTAAAGGGCGTAAGTTGATGGCCTAGCAACGGTTTCTCGGCGCTCTCCCAACTCAAGGTATCGTTGAGAAACTCTTCAGCAGCAATCGTCATGGCCGGCACTACCGGCTTTAAGTAGGTCATCAGCACTCGGAACATATTGATGCCCTGAGAGCAGATATCCTGAACCTGCTGCTGCATACCTTCCTGCTTATTCAGTTTCCATGGCTCTTTGGCGGCAATATATTCATTGGCCGCATCGGCCTGAGCCATAATCTCGCGGATCGCCTTGCTGAAGTCGCGGTTTTCATAGTGCTGGGCAATAGTCTCAGCCGCACCGCTCACCTGAGCCCATAACTCGGGGTTATCAATATTGTTCGACAGCACCCCATCGTTGCCATTGGCAATAAACTTGGCGCAGCGACTGGCGATATTCACTACCTTACCCACTAAATCACTGTTGACCTTCTGCTGGAAGTCTTCCAGATTTAGATCGATATCTTCCACTGAACCAGAGAGTTTCGAGGCATAGTAGTAACGCAGATAATCCGGATCCAGGTGATCGAGATAGCAGCGTGCATTAATAAAGGTGCCGCGGGATTTGGACATCTTTTTGCCATTAACCGTGACAAAGCCGTGCACGCAAATCTTGGTGGGGGTGCGGAATTCAGCACTGCTCAACATGGCAGGCCAAAACAGCGCATGGAAGTTAACGATATCTTTGCCAATAAAATGGTACAGCTCAGTCGTGCTATCAGCCTTCCAGTAATGATCGAAATCCATACCCTCGCGATCGCAGAGATTTTTAAAGCTGGCCATATAGCCGATTGGCGCATCTAGCCACACATAAAAGTATTTGCCCGGCGCATCGGGAATTTCAAAGCCAAAGTAGGGTGCATCGCGACTGATATCCCACTCCTGCAGGCCACTGTCGAGCCACTCGCCAAGCTTATTGGCCACTTCATCCTGCACCGCGCCACTGCGCGTCCAATCTTGCAGGAACTGGGTGAACTCAGGCAGTTTAAAGAAATAATGCGTTGATTCTTTTTCGATAGGCGTGGCACCGGAAATCGCCGACACCGGATTGATCAGATCGATGGGCGAATAGGTTGCGCCACAGGCCTCGCAGTTATCGCCGTACTGGTCTTCGGCTTTACACTTGGGGCAGGTACCCTTGATATAGCGGTCCGCCAAAAATAGATTTTTCTCTGGATCGAAAGCCTGGGTAATCTCGCGTTTGGCGATATGGCCATTGGCATTTAAACGGTTGTATATCAGCTCAGAAAACTCGCGGTTCTCTTCCGAGTGAGTGGTGTGATAGTTGTCCACACTGATCAAAAAGTCTTTAAAGTCCGCCTCGTGAATCGCCCGCATATCGGCAATATGCTGCTCAGCACTAATCCCCTTTTCATCCGCCTTGAGCATAATCGCAGTTCCATGAGCATCATCGGCAGAAAGGTAGTAACATTCGTGCCCGCGCATTCTCTGGAAGCGCACCCAGACATCGGTTTGGGTATATTCCAAAACATGCCCAAGATGCAGTGCAGCATTGGCATAGGGAAGAGCGTTAGTGACCAGAATCTGACGTTTTGATGACATGGCAAAGTTTCTTGTTTTAGGGGCTATTGAAAAAGCTGTTTAGGGCGCTAAATACAGCGCCGCACCAAGCGCGTAACTATAGCGATTTTGCGCAGACTTTTCATGCGCTATCGCCTGTGAAATCGCCCCAGACAACCCAATCCAGTTAAAAACCGGCAATAACGGAGTAAATCAGTGTTAGCTCAAGTAAAACAGATCATTGCAGTGGCATCAGGCAAAGGCGGCGTAGGCAAATCCACCACCGCAGTCAATTTGGCCCTCGCCCTCCAGGCCGAGGGTAAAAAAGTCGGCCTGCTGGATGCCGATATCTATGGCCCCAGTATTGCCATGATGCTCGGCGTAGCTGAAGGAACACGCCCCGCCTCAGCGGATGGCAAGTCCTTCACCCCAATCATGGCCCACGGCCTTGAAACCATGTCCATGGCCTATCTCGTCAGCGACAAAACCCCCATGGCCTGGCGCGGTCCCATGGCCAGTGGCGCACTGCAGCAACTATTGGAGCAGACCCATTGGGGCGAGCTCGATGTGTTGGTAGTGGATATGCCCCCAGGCACCGGCGATATTCAACTTACCCTGGCACAAAAAGCCGCTGTCGCCGGTGCAGTGATTGTCACCACACCTCAAGACATAGCCTTACTCGACGCCCAAAAAGGGATCGAAATGTTTACCAAGGTGAAAATTCCCGTACTCGGCATTGTTGAAAATATGGCCGTGCACCTGTGCAGCAACTGCGGCCATGAAGATCATATCTTTGGTAGTGGCGGCGGCGAAAAAGTCGCCGCAGATTACAGCACCCAACTGCTTGGCAGCATGCCCCTAGATAGAAGCATTCGTGAGCGCGGTGATTCGGGTATGCCTTCGGTGGTGGCCGAGCCGGAGAGTGATATTGCCCTGCGTTATGGGGCTGTGGCACGGCAGGTAATTGAGCAGCTGGCGGCGCTGGATGATAACAGTGGGCCGGAGATTGTTTTTGATTAAGGGTTAGCGGGGTGAATTGTTGAGGCGAGGTTCGTAGAGAGCTGTGTTTTGCAAACTTTTGATTTGTTGCCTAGGCTGATAGCAGCGAACTCATCACAGTGAACTCATTACAGTGGACTTATCACAAAGCATCAGGATGATGTTTTGAATTATTACAGGAAGTACAGACATGAAAATAATTCTTCTTTTTTGTTTTATTTTGCCATTTCTAGCCAGCTGTGGGGGCGGAGGTGGCAGCAGCTCAAACCCGACCTCCACCGGCGTCTTTGTCGATAGTCCCGTTATCAATATCGGCTACAGAACTGAGACCCAAAATGGTGTCACCAACTCCCGCGGCGAATTTAAGTATTTCCCTGGTGAGACGGTGACCTTTTTTATCGGTGATTTGGAGTTCCCGTCGGTACTCGCTGATGAAAGGGTTACGCCACTGGATATGGCCGATACGGATGATGTCTTTCATCCTACGGTGGTCAATATTGCGCGCCTGCTGCAGACGCTGGATAAAGACGGCGATGCAAGCAATGGTATTACTATCGCCGATAGTGCGCGAGACCATGCCACCCAGTTAAACTTTGATCTGCCAGTTCTGACATTCGAGATATTTGCTAGAAATCTAATAGTTAATGGTGGCCAAGATAGGGTTGTATCAGAGATGGTCGGCATCGCTGAGGCCGCGCTGCATCTTCTGAGTCAGGTCTTGCTGTTACGACTGCAGGAACTGCCGGTCAGTTTTGATACCTATATTATCGGTACCTGGCGAGGCTCTAGCGATAATCGAGATTTCGCGCTGCTTAGTGTTTTTGAGGATGGACAATATATTCATGCGGTTACTGGCAATCTTGGCCTTAATGAGTCTCAAGGTATGGAGTGGGGTACTGTTAGCTTAAGCAGTCAGGGCTTTGGTGCTACCACGCAAGAATTTGATACGAATGGTGATGCTGGCTTGAGTCCCCCTGCGGGAGGCATGAAGCCTCGCTGGCTATTTCAAGAAGATAAACCCACTGGAGCTAGCCTCGGCGATGGGCCTTTTGAAGGTAGTGTTGTTTTCTCAAGGATGCCATCTGAGGGCTTATTAGGCACCTGGATTAGCAGTACAACCAATGCTGAATTACTAACCCTAAGTTTGTTTAAAGACAATACCTACTTTCAAGCCATTATTGATCGCAATGATCCGACACTGATGTCGGGCATGGAACAGGGTACTTACTCTAGGGATGACAGTACAGGGTTACTAACGGTTACCCAAACCTTTTACAATAACGGAAATGCTGGGTTTACCGATTTTGTTGGCCTGGGTGCGCCGAGTCTGTTCGCTCATGTATCAGGAGACACCTTGACCTTAACCATGGACGATGATGGTGACAGCCTGATAGATGAGACAATTGAGTTTACCCGGCAATAACGGTAGATCGCTGGCTGCGCTCGAGACTCTCTAGCTTAATTGCGTTTAGCGAAACTCAGTCTAACTATACTCAGTTTCTTCAAGTGCCTGGAGGCGCGCATCGGTGAGAGATTTAAGTTGGTTTATCAATAACCCAACAAAAAGCAGCCCAGCAAAAATAGCGGCGACCATAAAGCCATATTCGGCTTTGCCGCCATAGCTATCACTTACCAGCCCCATAGTTAGAGGCCCAAAGGCTGCCCCCAAGGCTGTGAAGAAGAGAATCACGCCCGCTGCGCCGCCATGGTTCTGTTTGCGGAAGCAGCTAATACCTTTTGAGTTTAGGGTCGGGTAGATCACTGACATAAATAGCCCGGAGAGTGGCAGCAAATAAACTGCCATATCAGTGCCCCCAATTATGGTGCCAACAAAGCACAGTAAAATCGCCAGGCTAAATAGCGACATAACCACTGCCCAGTTAAAGCGCGCCATCATCCAGATTCCGAGAAAACGACCTGCTGCACGCAGAACAAAAAAGATCGTCAGGGCGTAGGTGGCTAGGAATAGGGCGTTGCCGCTGTAATCTAACAGTAGGGTGGGCATCCACACGTAAATGGCGCTCTCAGTGGCCACGTAGAGAAAGGCACCCAATGAAAAACCCAGTGCGTAGGGGTCTTTAAGCATTTTCAGGGTCTGTTTAAGCGTTATTGGATTTTCTGGAATATGCTTGCTCTCTGG
Organism: gamma proteobacterium HTCC2207; assembly: GCA_000153445.1. Taxonomy (GTDB): domain Bacteria; phylum Pseudomonadota; class Gammaproteobacteria; order Pseudomonadales; family Porticoccaceae; genus HTCC2207. Next base: position 215,546 of record CH672400.1, read on the forward strand.
ATACTTAACCAACAGCGCCATAATAATCAGCGCGACGCAAAAGGTGGCAGCGAAGATATACAGCCATTTCCAATCCACGCCCTGAGTCAGCATATAGGTGACTAGTAGTGGTCCAATAATGGCGCCCACGCCAAAGAATGCTTCAACCCCGTTCATGGTTGAGGTGTGCTGAGTAGTCGATGTGGAAATATCACCAATCAATGCCAGCGCGGCAGTTTTAAAAATACCGATGGCAACACCGGATATCATCATCAAGCCGAGGTAATAGGCAAAGCTGCTCCCGGCGAGAAACAGATAGGCGGTAATGGAAAACAATGCCAGCCCCAGAATGATGGTCCTTTTGCGTCCCAGTCTGTCGGCTAAGAAGCCGAATAATATGCCGGAAAGGGCGATGGCTAGCATGGGGCCATAATGAAGCATTCCAGCAGCTGTCATGCTGAGGTCAAAGTCTTTCATTACCTCTGGAATAATCACGCCAACAGCATCAGTGGTCATGGCAAACATCATGAACATCATATAGGTTAGCCATCGAATTATTTTGCTGTCCGCGCCTGCCTGAGTGCCTGTCATGATGTTCCCCTAAATATTATTGTTGGTTTTTTCACAGCTATTTAGAAGGACATTAAAGGATAAACACTAAAAATACAAACGATTGCATTTATGATTTGACTAAATGTCGGTGCAGAGCGCACAGGACCCCGAGAGTTTTTATCAATGTTATTCAATGTCTTTTGCTTGTAGGGCCCTAGCTTTATTGCAATCATTTGCATTAGCCAATATGCTGGCAAATTAGGATCAGGTCCAGTTTAGGGTAGAGTTTCATGGCAAAAAGTTCCCCACGATTAACCAAGATGGAAGAGCTGGCAAAAGTTGCCGGAGTGTCCGTCTCGACTGTATCGCGCGCGCTTGCCGGGAATCCTCTGATCAACGCTAAAACCAGGGCACGCATCGTAGACCTAGCCGCAAAACACAATTACCAGATCAATGAAAATGCGCGAAATTTCCGCCTGCAGAAAACCAATGTTATAGCTGTTGTACTGATGCTCGATGTGAAGTCAGAGCAGCACACCTCGGATATGTTTTTCCTTGAAATGTTAGGCGCTATTGCCGATGCACTGTCAGTGCAAAACTACGATCTATTGCTCGCTAACTCACCCATGACCAATGTCTTAGATATCCACAACAGCCGGATATTCAGGCAGTCTGACGGCATTGTTTTTATCGGTCAGGGTAATCAGCATAAGCAGCTCAATGAGTTTTCTGACCTCGACAAGCCAATGGTCGTTTGGGGCTCTAATTTACCGGACCGGCGATACTGCACTGTGGGTGCAGACAATGTGGTGGGAGGCTATCTGGCCACCAAGCACCTGTTAAATCTGGGGCGCAAGCACATTGTGTTTATGGGTGATATCAATATGCCTGAGCCAAAACAACGCTTTGAAGGCTATTTAAAGGCGCTCAAAGAGAAGGGCGTAAAGTTTGATAAACGGCTACAGATTGATGTGCCCTTTGAAATGTCTCACGCCAGTGAGGCAATCAATGATCTGCTGCAGCAAAAGATCTCCTTCGATGGCGCTGTGTGCTGTAGTGACTTGATCGCCCTGAGCGCAATTGCTGCGCTCACTGAGAGTGGCCTGCGTGTACCAGAAGATGTGGCTGTGGTGGGCTATGATGATATTGCTCTGGCGGGTTACAGCAGTCCATCTCTGACCACAGTGCGGCAGAATATTGTTCAGGGTGGGCGTATTTTGGTGCAAAAGCTGATGGCACAGATCAATGGCGATACTGTGACTGACTCGGTTTTGAAAACCGAGTTGATTGTGCGTCGCTCCAGCGGCGCCTGGTAGCACTCCGCTCCTCTCAAAAAATTTCTTTGTGATTTCTTAGCGCTTTATAAGCCGTATTTCTGCGAGTAAAACCCCAGGTTGTTCAATACCTTAATGGGATTTTCAAAGGTCACTTCTCGTAAAAAGCAGGTGGAATAGTTTATGCAATCGATTGATTTGTTGTTGCAAACGATTGCATTTTAATGTTTTATGTCAGCTAGGTTGATTTTTAAGGGCTCTATTTAAGCATGAGCCATCTAGTCAACTTGAAGTCATCGACCATCGGTGACGTTTGAATAACTAGTAGGCAGAGACGGATTGATTGAAAGGCAAGAGTGGGAATGAAGCTTTTCAACTTGGCGCTGAGTCTGCTAGCTATGGTTTTTTTAAACTATTCTGTTGCGCTGCAAGATATGTGCAAATTATTAATAAAAAGTTGGGGAAGTTCATGAAATATTTCGTAAAATCTAAAATTGCTATGTCCATTGCCGGAACATTGTCTCTGGGTCTGGCACTGCCAGCTATGGCTGGTACGCTGGACGAAATCATCGTTACTGGTAAGCCTGGTAGCGGCGTTTCTAAGTTTGAATCAACAGTGTCTGTTAATACACTGAGCGCTGACGAAGTGATGAAGATGGCTCCACGTTCTGCCGCAGAAGTACTGCGTGCAATTCCTGGTGTGCGTTCTGAATCATCTGCCGGTGAAGGCAACACTAACATCGCGGTTCGCGGTGTACCCATCGCTTCTGGTGGTTCTAAGTTTGTTCAGTTGCAAGAAGACGGCATGCCGATTCTTCAGTTTGGCGATATCATCGTTGGTACTTCTGATCAGTTCTTGCGTCTCGATGACACATTGCAGCGTGTTGAAGTATTGAAAGGCAGCTCTGCTGCGACTCTGGCAAGCAACGCGCCTGCTGGTGTGATTAACTTTATTAGTAAGACTGGCGAAGTTGAGGGTGGCAGTGTCACTGTTTCAACTGGCCTGGATTACGATCTGTTTAAAACAAGCTTTGACTACGGCGGCGCACTGAATGAAGACTGGCGCTTCCATGTTGGCGGTTTTTACCGTGAAGGCGAAGGCGCACGTGAAGTGGGTTTCAATGCGTCTAAGGGTGGCCAGATCAAAGCTAACCTGACACGTGAATTTGAAAATGGTTACTTCCGTTTATACGCTAAGTATTTAAATGACAGCGTGCCAACTTACCTGCCAATGCCAATCAAAGCGTCGCAAGATAGCATCTCTGGTTTTGATGCGGGTTCCGGTTCCAATATCTCTAATGATCTCCGTGATGTGCTGAGTGTTGGCGCAACTGGCGGCGGCCGCAGAAGCGGTATTGATAACGGCAACCACAGTGATTCAACTTCTTTCGGCGCAGAGTTTGTGATGAATCTGTCTGATGATCTGACCTTGACTGAGAAGTTCCGTTACAGCCAAAACTCCGGTACTTTCTTTGGTGCATTCACTGCCAGCATTGGCGGTGCATCTGATGTTGCTGGTATTTCAAGTGCCCTCGCAGATACAGGTGCCAATGGCCTAGGTTATGTTTCTGGCGCTAATGCCGGTGTTGAGTTGACGGCTGCTGAGCTGGCAAATCTTAACGGCAATGGTCTGATTCAGAATATCCGTACTTTTGATAACGATCTGGAAAGCCTAGATAACTTCACTAACGACCTGCAGTTAACTAAGTCGTTTGACGATATGACTGTAACCTTTGGTTACTACAAAGCGACTCAGGAAATTGACGTTAACTGGTACTGGCAGACCTTTGTTCAGGACGTGTCTAACAACGCTCGCCTGATGAATGTCTATGCCGATGGTGTGCAGTTGACTGAAAACGGCCAGCTCGCCTATAGCCAGCCTGATTGGGGCGGATGCTGTACTCGTGATACTGCGTTAGAAGCTGATCTTGATGCGGTCTATATTGCGATTAACCGTCACGTTTCTGATGCCTTGACTATTGATGCAAGCATCCGTTATGACAGCGGT
>CH672400.1:219960-263446 GCA_000153445.1 gamma proteobacterium HTCC2207
TTCGGTTGAGAATGAGTTAACCTCATTTGAATTCGGTGCCAAAGTGGATCAGGACGACTACAGCCTGTTTGCAACATTGTTCTATGTTGAAACAGACGATGTTAACTCTGAGTCAACTAATGCTAACGGCGGCGCACGCGTTCGCGGTTACGAGTCAACTGGTTTAGAGGTTGAGGCTAGCACAAAGATTGGTGAGATTGATCTGCGCGGCAGCATGACTTGGACTGATGCTGAAATCGTTTCTTCCAATGACGCGTCTATTATTGGCAACACCCCACGTCGTCAAGCTGACTTTGTTTGGAGCCTGTCTCCTAGCTACCAGTTTGGTGAGCACTTCGTAGGTGCAACATTGATTGGTACTACTGACTCTTACGGTCAGGACAACAATGCTTACACTATGGATGGTTATACCTACATCAACTTGTTTGCTGACTTTGCTCTGGCCGAAGGCCTGAAGCTGCAAATGTCTGTCAACAATGTAACTGATCAGATTGGTATCACTGAAGACGAAGGTCAGATTCACACAGTAGATGGTAATGACTACATTCGAGCTCGCTCGATTGCTGGTCGCACTGCTGAGCTGGCACTTAAGTACAGCTTCTAAAGTACGGTAAAGGGCTAGACGGATTTCCGTCTAGCCCTTTTTATCGTTTGATCCCAAGAAATAAAGTCCCAAGATAGAACTGATTCGGAAGCAAAAGAATGTTTGATAGTAGTTTAGATATGTCTTCAGTTGATGCGCAGGTATTCGAGGGTGCTATTGTCCACCCAGAGCTCTACTTGTGGGATTCCTGGTCATATCAAGAACAGGGAACCATGCACCTTTATTGTTTAGCAATTTCCCGCAACAAGCCCAATGGTGAGGCCTTGTTGCCTGCCGAAAAAGATAACTACCCCTTTCATATACGTCATTTTTCCTCTATCGACCAAGGTCGCCGATGGAAGGATGAAGGCTGCTTTCAGCAGCCAGGTAAGGCCAGCGATGGCCACGACGGGCGCAACGTGTGGAGCGGTTCCATCTGTTTACTGCCCAGCGGTGAAAAGCTCGCGGGCTTTACTGGCATTTTTGAAATCGACGATCAACGTCGTTATTTGCAGAATATTTCACTGGGCACAAGCTCAAGTGGACACATAGATACATTGTTATCCAGCCCACTATCATGTCCCTTGCGTGACCGTGAAGAAATTCTTGGTCTGGGTTACTACCTTGATACCGAAGATCGGCTTGGCAGTAATGATGGCGAAGAAGGTGGACCGGTAATGGCGTGGCGCGATCCATTTTTGTTTGTCGACAATGATCAGCGCATCAACGCTTTTTGGTCAGCTAAAACTGGCCCTGGTGCAGGCGTTATTGCCCATGGGTTAATTGCTAAGGGTGATGAGAAAAGTAGCTACAGGCTCGAAACACTCTATCCGCCAATGAGCTTGCCCGATGGCGAGAGCTTTACTCAAGCTGAGTTACCAAAAGTTTATATTGACCATACGCAGGGTATTTATTACCTCATTGTTTCGAGTTGTAACCGTCATTTTGAAGGGCAACCTGATAGTGAAGTCGATAAAACAATCCGCTTGTATAAGTCTGATTCTATGCGCGGTCCCTGGCAAATCGCTGCTGGCGACAGCAGTGCGATCAACGGCGCTGAAGGTCTCTTCGGCATGACTGTTTTAGAAACCGACTTCCCAAACAGTCGCTTGCTGTGTATCTCTCCGCGTACCGGGTCTGATGACCCTGCCGCCGCCTTCACTATTGGCGAGAGATTCTATTTGGATCTCAGCACTGCTACAGTTATACGCTAATTTAACCTCAGGGTCTACAGACTGAGTTTCGCACTAGGATAGATATGGCCAGCACAATACCAAGCAAACTTTACGCAGGCATTGAAGCCGGTGGCACAAAATTTAACTGTGTCATCGGGACTGATCCACGCACTATTCTAAGGCGAACCAAGATCGCCACCACTACGCCAGAGGAAACTCTGGCTGCGGTAAAAGACTGGTTCGTTCAACAGAGTCTTGAGCTGGGCGCTCTGTCTGCACTTGGCATTGCCTGTTTTGGTCCCCTTGATCTAAAGCCTTCATCTTTGAGATACGGCTATATCACTGCAACGCCTAAGGCTCACTGGTCAAACACTGAGATCGCAGGTTACTTTCAGCGTCACTTTGGTATTCCTGTAGGATTTGATACAGATGTCAATGGCTCCGCTCTTGGCGAGCACTTATATGGTGCTGCCAAGGATATAGATGACTTTGTCTATGTCACTATTGGCACTGGCGTGGGTGCTGGAGTGTTTGTCAATGGACGACCATTGACTGGCATGGTGCATCCAGAACTAGGTCATATTAGGTTGCCAAGAGACGCAGCAGCAGATTCCTTTAACGGCAGCTGCGCTTTTCATGGGGACTGTCTAGAAGGGCTTGTCTCCGGTCCAGCATTGGAAGCGCGTTGGAATTGCAGTGCGGCCTCGTTGCCCCAAGAGCATCCCGCCTGGGATCTCGAAGCGCATTATCTGGCGCTGATGTGTGTCAATATCGCGATGAGTTATTCTCCCCAACGGATTATCCTTGGTGGTGGCGTGATGGATCAAAGTCATCTTTTTACCGCCATTCGAGCAAAGTTTGCACAGTTGATGAGCGGCTATATGCTGCCTGATATGGCACTGGAAGAGTTTATAGTCGCGCCAGGGCTAACTGGATTCTCAGGTGAGGTTGGTGCTCTAGCTTTAGCGATGAACGCTGAGTAGGCATAGCGCTGCTACAGGAGAACTTTCCAATCTCTAGCTTTTGAGGTCTCTCATATTCGCTCCTAGTGATAGGTTGGTTGTTAGTCCCACTGTCCTTATTAGTTTTCTCCGCTCTAACATGCCATCTTGGAGGGTTTCTACGATCTGGGATATTCAGACGATTTCTCTCTTTGCTCAAAATGACTGCTACTTGCCCAACCCGCGTAAAACGGTATGATACCGGCCTTGTAAAAAACAACTTCCAATAACAAGCAGTTCTTACATCAATAACACCGGAGTCACCGCAGATGAGCATTAAGTCAGATAACTGGATTCGCCGTATGGCCGAGCAACATGAAATGATCTCGCCCTTTGAGGCTGGTCAGGTGCGCTACTCCGGTGATGATCGCGTTATCTCCTACGGTACTTCAAGCTACGGCTACGATGTGCGCTGCTCTAGCGAGTTTAAAGTGTTTACCAATGTTCACTCGAAGACTGTAGATCCAAAGAATTTCGACAGCGACTCCTTTGTGGATATGGATGGCGACTACTGCATTATTCCGCCGAACTCCTTTGCTCTGGCCAGAACGGTTGAGTACTTTAAGATTCCCCGCTCGGTGCTGACGATTTGTCTGGGTAAGTCGACCTATGCTCGCTGTGGGATCATTGTCAATGTGACGCCCTTGGAGCCGGAGTGGGAAGGGCATGTGACGCTGGAATTTTCTAATACCACTAATCTGCCGGCTAAGATTTATGCCAATGAAGGTGTGGCGCAGATGCTGTTCTTTGAATCTGATGAGGTTTGTGAAACCTCTTACGCGGATCGCGGTGGCAAGTATCAAGGCCAAACCGGCGTCACGCTCCCCAAAACCTGATTAAAAACGGTCTTTTTCCGCGGGTGCGGCGTTAGCTCCGTACTCGCAACTTCATGTATTTTAAATACACTCAGTCGCTGCGTGCGGTGCTGCCTTGCACTCACGAAAAAATCCTCGTTTTTAATTCAGGTTTTCCGAGAAATTCACTATTTCTTTTGGGTTATATGGGCCTCTCTACCTTGGCGTTCGAGCCATCTATACCGGTTTTTCCTTTTCGGTATCACCGAAAACTTTCGAAAAGATTCCTCGTTAATTAATGTTTGCTAGGGTTTAGTTTTCTCGTCGCTTTTACGCCTGGAGGATTTTTTGATTTGGTCTACGATTAATCTAAGGAATTACCATAAGCTGGGAAGCCAAAAGTCTTAATATAGACAAGGGCTCTAGTGAAAATAAGGCCTTTTGGTTACTTTTTTTATTCAATAAGGAGGTGCGAAGATATGGTCTATTATCGATATCAAGCGAAATACAATAGCCAATTTACAGGGAAGCCAATAGGAATATTTGGCGCTGTATTTGGATTAATAAAGCGTGGATTAACTACCGATGAAGAGACTAGCTCCTATGAAGAGGTTTTATCATGGTTCGATAAGAACCTACCAGATCCAAAATTCTATGAGCAGGGTAATCCTCTTCAAGGGATAACTTGGTTTACGGAAGAGGGAGTGAAAATGGTAGATAAACTCGCTCCCCTCGTTGGAATGTTAGAATCTCATGGGGTTGAATATGAGTTCATAGAGACTGAAAATCCAGGAACAATTATCTACAAAGATAGATATCAGGTTGGAATCATCTAGATAAAAAATAACGCCATAAAAAATTTTATTCAGCGCGACAGGCAAACACCCTTTTGGAAACGGAGTCCCAGTTGAATTCGGAAATTGAACTAGAAAAACTTAATGTCAATCATTCTCAGGAGCTTTATGATCTGACTGAAGCTAACCGAAATTACTTGAGTGAGTGGCTTCCATGGCTTGATCAAATAAAAACTAGCCGTGATACAAAGACGTTTATTGAATCCACAGTTAAAGTGGCCTCGTCAGGAGGCGCGCCGAACTATGCCGTATTATATAAAGGGGCGATATGCGGCGTTGTTGGTTTTCATGAAATCAATAAGCAACACCGAATAGGTTCAATAGGTTACTGGTTGGGTGAGGTTTTTACTGGGAAAGGGGTAATGACGGCGGCTGTTGCCAAACTCCTAACCGTTGGGTTTGTGCAGTTTGACCTTAATAAAATAGAGATACGTTGTGCGGAAGGTAATCTAAGGAGTCGCGCCATTCCTGAACGGCTCGGCTTCACCTATGAAGCAACACTGAGGCAGTGTGAATGGCTTTATTCGGAGTATGTAAACCATGCAATTTACTCAATGCTGAAGTCTGAGCACCTGACATAAAACATCGGTTAAAGCATTGAGCGAAGGTTTCTCGAGTTAAGGATTCAACAACGCTTCCCGCAACGCCTTAGCCTGTTGCTGAATCCGCTTAGTATTCTCGGGGCCAGTTCTTAGAAGCTGTTTCTGCAATGGCAGCAGTGACTCAAGCGCCGGATCAGCAAACTTATACACTACAGAATCGCGGGTTAATCTAATCGGTTCGGCGACTATGGGGGTTGCTAGTATCACGTCGATGGCTTGTAAAATAATGCCGTCCATCTGTCTCGGATTGTAACCCATTTCTGAAAAGGCATTTTCCAATAGCGGTCTGGTGAAGTGAAACATTTTCGCCATGGAGTCCATGGGCAAGCTAATTAAAGTATTAATGGTGCGGTCATAGCGTTCGTAGTTGCCGGCGTTTAACCAGATGGTGCCGTCACTGCTGTGGGTGGCAAATTTTCCCTCTGGTGCTGATAGGGGGAATATTTTTGATAGCAGTACGCCATTGGATAGGCCGTCGGCATAGCTCGCTGTGCGGCGCAGGAGGTCGTCAGTTTTTACCCATTTGGCGAATTCTGGTTTGTTGCTGATCAGCAGTAGGCGCTCGCGGATAAAGTCGTCGCTGTTATCTAATTTGGGTAGTGGTGGCGGAGTGCTGACTGAGCTGGTTGGTGGCTCTGGCTCCGGTTCGACTGCTTCTGGAATCACCGCCTCTGGTACCACTGGTGCCTGTATCACGACTTCAGCTACTGGCTCGTCGGGTATGGCGATTAGCTCGGGGTCATATTCGGGCTGGTTCTGGGCTTTAAATAGAACGGCGACGATAATAATCGCGGCAATTAAAGTGCCAGCAATAAAGACAAGGTTATTGGAGCCAGGTTTTTTAGGTTCGCGATTCATTCTGTGCTGCCATCCGAGATTATTTGGGTTCGATTAAGAGGCTGTACTGTCTGATTATTGATCACTGCACTGCGCAGTTCAAGCTGATGACTGTCGCCGTTTTTCTTCTGTTCGAGTTTTACTATTAGATGATCCCAGTCCTTGGCCAGCCAAGCGGTAAATTGGCCGCTGCTGTCTTCATCGACAATTCTTTCGACTTTGACTGTTGCCAATGGACCTATGGCTGTTTCCAATACTTCGTCTGCAACAACACGGTAAGAATATTGTTTCAGCTTTCCTTTGGAAATAACAGGGTAAGCAAATGCGCTGCGTCCAGCGTTTAAATCCCTACGCAATTGCAGGCGATGGGTGATCATATCCAGCTGTCCAACTGCCAGAGGCGCTTCTTTGTGGCTGTCATTTTTTTGATAATGCAACGTTTTGTTCTGCCAGTCAAAGTGCTGCACTTCTGTTTTGGTGCGGCCAAACACTGAGCGAATATAGCTATATTCAGTGGGAAGCAGGCGCTGATCGTCGGTTAGATTAAAGGTGCTCTGCTCGTCGATCTTGCCGAGAAAATTTTTCGCGGTCAGGCTTTCGCGATAGATGCCGGGCTCAATCTCTTCGAGGCGCTGGACGGCTTCAATGTCTAAGCCACTAAACTTGGCTGAATAGTTGGCGCTGTAGAGACTAATGGGCGCCTCAGGTGCGCTGTTTGTTGAGGTGGCGCTAAAGCCCATGGTTGTCTGTACAGAGAGTAAAACTAGTATCCCCACCTGCTTCAGCGCGCTGTTGAAAAACCTTTTAAGCTGAAAGGCCGATTGCTGAACTAGGTGAGTAGCCAATTGAGGAGCAGGCTGAATTCTTGTTAATACTGACAATGGTTTGGCCTCGGCGATATCTCTTCTAAGAGCTGTTAGAGTAACAAAAATTCAGTTGGTTCGCTGACCTCGAAAAATAGGCTATTTTTCAGGCCCGATTTTGCTCTATTAGTGACTCTGACTGCGTTCTTCTATCTCGACACAAACGCCGCCTTGGGGCAGCAATTCGTTGTCGAGAACCACTTGGCCTTCACGCAGTTCCAGACGACCCTCGCAGAACCATTGTGCGGCAAGGGGATAGATCTGATGTTCGTAAGCCAAGACCCTTGAGGCCAAGTCTTCCGCAGTGTCATTTTTCAGCAGTTCAACCTTGGCCTGAACTATACCCGGTCCGCCATCGAGCTCGGCGGTGACAAAATGTACGGTGGCTCCGCCTTCACTATCACCTGCATCTATAGCGCGCTGATGAGTATGCAGGCCCGGGTATTTGGGCAGCAATGAAGGGTGGATATTAATCAGTCGGCCGAGAAAGCGATTTACAAACTGTGGTGTCAGTATGCGCATAAAGCCGGCCAGTACAATCAGGTCTGGGGAGAAACTGTCAATTACATCGGCCAGGGCCAGATCGAACTCGGCGCGGGTATCAAAGCTGTTGTGATCCAAGGTGATATTGGGTATCGCAGCTTTTGCTGCGCGCTCAAGACCTTTGACGCCGGCCTTATTGCTGATGACTGCAACCACATCGCCGTTCAGTGACTCGTCCGCGCAACCATCAATAAAGGATTGCAGGTTAGAGCCACCGCCGGAAATCAGGACAACTATGCGTCGCTTGCCCTTGGATAGGTCAGTCATCAGGATAGTCCGAGCAGTTGAACCTGTTCTTCGCCGGCTTCTTGAGCAGAGATATTGCCCAGTTCGAAGGCGGTTTCGCCACTGGCAGCCAGCATATCCAACGCTTCTTGCGCGCGGTCAGCGGGAACACAGATAACCATGCCGACGCCGCAATTTAGCGTGCGGTGCATTTCGTGCTCGTCGATATTACCGCCTTTTTGCAGCCAGTCGAACACTGCTGGACGAGTCCAGGCTTGGGTGTCGATCACGGCTTTGGTATTATCAGGCAGAACTCGTGGTATGTTTTCTAATAGTCCACCACCAGTAATATGGGCAAGTGCATTGACCTGAGACTCGGCGATCAACTTCAACAGTGGTTTCACATAGATTCGAGTAGGTTCCATCAGCAGGTCGATCAGCGGCTTGCCATCCAGTTGTGCGGTGGCGGGATCTGTTTCTGTGACTTCCAGTACTTTGCGAATCAGCGAGTAGCCGTTGGAGTGAGGTCCGCTTGAAGCTAAACCAATTAAGCTGTCGCCGACACTAACCTTGGTGCCGTCGATAAGGTCAGCTTTCTCGACTATGCCGACACAGAAGCCCGCCAAGTCGTAATCTTCACCTTCATACATGCCTGGCATCTCAGCGGTTTCGCCGCCGATCAGTGAGCAGCCTGAAATACCACAGCCATCGGCGATACCATTGACTACGGCTGCGGCCGTGTCGATCTCCAGTTTGCCAGTGGCATAGTAATCGAGGAAAAACAACGGCTCGGCGCCACAGACAATCAGATCGTTGACACACATGGCGACCAGATCTATACCGACTGTGTCATGCTTGCCGTGATCTAGTGCCAAGCGCAGTTTGGTGCCAACGCCATCGGTGCCGGAAACCAGTACTGGCTGTTTGTACCCGGTAGGTAATTCAAACAGCGCGCCAAATCCGCCAAGGCCAGCCAAAACTTCTGGCCGTCTTGTGCGCTTAGCTGCGCCTTTAATTTTTTCGATCAGTGCATTGCCCGCATCGATGTCGACGCCTGCATCTTTATAGCTGAGTGATTTACTGTTTTCGGTCATGACACAAGCCTTCTTTTGATAGCCCGCTATTTTAGATGCAGTGGGCCTACTTTTCATCAAGCACTGATATAATGTTGCAAAATATCTGGAGAAAAACCGTTGAAACGGACATTAATTTTGTTTTTCGCCCTGTTTTGCACCTCAGTGATGGCAGAACAGGTTTCCGGACTCTATAACGGGCGCGTTTTAGTTGCCGATCAAACTGAGCAATCGAGATCGAAAGGTGTCAATCAGGCACTAGAACAGGTGCTAATTAAACTAACTGGCAACAGTAAAATTATGCAGCTTCCCGGGATTCAAAAAGCGGTTAGCAATACCAATAATTTTATCGCCAGTGTCGGCTACACCAAATTGCCGGCGCGTTTGCCTGCTGATCTCTCTGAGGAGCCGGCTAATCAGCCAGGTTTTTCACTTCAGGTGAGTTTTTCGGCTCAGGCCATCGATCAATTGATTCGCTGGGCGCAGTTGCCCATTTTGCCCGCCGGACGACCGAAGTTGGTTTTTTGGATTGTTCGCGACGATGCTGAGACGGGTCGTCAGTTTGTCACCGAGCAGCAATTTCCCGATTTTACCCAGCGTTTCGAGCAAATTATGCAAGATCGCGCGCTGCCTTATCAGCTGCCAGAGCTAGATCTAGAGGATCAGTTGTCGCTCTCGGTCAATGAAGCTTGGAGTATGCGCAACGAGACTATAGAGGTGGCTTCGCAACGTTACGCCGCCGATGGCTGGGTACTCTTGAGGTTTTTTACCACCACATCGGGCCAGGTGCGCGGCAGCTGGACTTATAAGTTGGGTGACCAGCGTGGCTTTGATGATGTGCGTGCAGAGAATACCGAGGTATTTGTTGGACTGGCGGTCAATGAACTGGTGGACCGTATCTCCGCGCAGCTGACCTATGTACCCCAGGTCGATACCAGTAAGTTGCTGGTGCAGATTAATCAGGTGGATTCCTTTGCCGATTACCAAGCAGTGCTGGCACAGCTACAGAGCTTAAAATTGGTGCGGTCGAGCAATGTCTCGGCGGTTGAAGGCAGCCGGCTGTTTGTGACTGTGGATATAGACGGCGGTGTCGATCTGTTGATTTCAGCATTGGAGCGCAGTGGTCGTTTGGTCAACCAAACTTCTGAGATGGCGCGCTTCAGTGGTAATTTAGAATTTGATTGGATGGTTGAGTGAACGAATTTCAACAGTTGAGTCTGGCTATCAAATTAGATAACCAAGCGACCTTCGATAACTTTTATGCGCCTACCGGCACCCCTCAGCATCTGGCGAAGATGTTATTGCAGGATGAAGGTAAGCAGTACGCCTACGTCTGCGGTTCATCGGGCACAGGTCTGTCTCATTTAATGCAGGCGGTCTGTCAACAGCACAGTACGGGTCTCAACAATGGCGCGGCAGTTTATCTGCCGTTAAAAGAGCTCTGCGACTATCCTGCAGGTCAGGTTCTTGAAGGACTGGAATCATCAGATTTGGTCTGTTTAGACGACTTAGATCAGGTGGCTGGCCGCGAGGAATGGCAGGCACCACTGTTTAACTTTTTTAATCGCTGTAGTGAGTCTGGCACCCGCCTGCTAATTACGGCGCATACATTACCGGATTATTTAGAAGTGCTGTTGGATGATCTTTTGTCGCGCTTAAAATCCGGGATTTCACTGCAACTTATGGATTATAAAGACGCTGATCTGCGCCGACTGTTGCAGCATAGAGCCAGTGGTCTGGGACTCTATCTATCCGATGAAGTGGCGCGCTTTTTGTTGCATCGTCTGCCGCGAAATAGTCATCTGTTGATGGACGCGCTGGAAAAGTTGGATGCTGTTTCGTTGCGCGAGCAGCGCCGGCTGACACTGCCCTTTGTGAAGACCGTTTTGGGTATCTAGGGCTCTGATTAAAGAGCTGTTTAATACCAGCTCTTTGCTATCAGCTCTTTACTATCAGCTCTTTAACCGGATCAATTTATAAGGGGCAGCTCTCACAGTAGAGGTAGACATGATTTGGGTCGCTTAGGTTGTCAATAAACTGCAGTGGCTTAAGCACCGAGGCTAGTTGATGCTGCAAACTTCTGGGTAGCCAACTCTGCAAACCCATTGCACTTACTGCCGCATTCACATTGCCGCTAATCTCCATCATTACCTGCTCCATAAAGCTCAATGGCTTGCGGCGATAGTTAACCTTGTAATCACCGACGCCGGCCAGTGTCGCGGCGATGGCGATAGCATCATTTAAGTCGCCGAGTTCGTCAATAAGACCCAGCTCTAACGCTTTCTTACCCGTCCAGACACGACCCTGAGCAATTTTATGAATAGCGCTGGGTGTGCTCTCGCGAGCATCGGCCACCAGGGTCAAGAAGCGCCCATAAACATGTTCAACACCCGACTGCATAATCATTTCCGCCTCTGGCGTCATGGCTCTGCTGAGCTGCATCATGCCAGCGATATTGGTGGTGCCAACACCGTCGGAATAAATGCCCATAGCGCTGAGGGAATCCTCAAAGGTGGGAATCACACCAAACACACCGATTGAACCTGTAATGGTGGTGGAGAGCGCGAGTATTTTGTCCGACTCGGTAGCAATCCAATAGCCACCGGATGCGGCGTAACTGCCCATGGAGATAACCACTGGAATATTCTTTTTCCGCAGCGAAGCAATGCTGTCGCGGATAACATCCGAGGCAAAGGCGCTGCCGCCGGGGCTATCGACGCGCAAGACCACGGCCTTGACCTGATCCTCATCCTCAATTGCAGAAAACATCTCTGCCAGGGTATCGCCGCCGATGGTTCCCTCGGGTTGATTGCCATCGATAATCGATCCGCTGGCAACCACTACAGCAATTTCGGGTCTGCCTTTGTTGACGTTTTTCAGCGAGCTCAATTTCATATGATTGAGGTAGGCGGCCATGGGAACGCTGTCAAAGTCTCCATTACTATGAGGCAGAATCTGTAGCAAATGGGCCTTGGTTTCACTGCGTGTAGCAATGCGGTCAACCAAGCCCTGCTGAAGCGCTAGGGCAGCAATATCACCATTTTCCTCAGCCAATTTAAGGTGCATATTATTGGCTAGATCATTGAGTGCACCCTTGGGTAGGCCACGCAACTGCTCTACTCTGGAAGTGTAAAACTGCCAGAGAGAGTCCAATAAGTCTCGCCGATCGGCGCGGGCTTCCTCTGACATGCCTGTGCCCAAAAAGGGTTCAACGGCACTTTTATATTTGCCGACGCGGAAGATATGAACATTGATCTTGAGTTTATCCAGGGCTTCTTTGTAGTAGCTACTATAGGAACCAAAACCTGTGAGCATCACGCTGCCCAGGGGATTCATAATAATTTCATCAGCGTGAGCGGCAAGAAAATATTGCGACTGAGAAAAATTATCGCCAATAGCAATGATCGGTTTACCGCTCTGCTTAAAGCGCTGCAGTGCAGCGCTGATCTCTTCGAGTTTAGCGATAGAGCCACCAGAAATATAATCGGTGTCCAACAGCACATGAGTTATTCGCTCATCATACTGAGCATGATCTAGGGCTTGGACCATATCTCGCACCAGGGTTTCAGCATCGCGCTGACCGGGTGGAGAGAATATTTCGCTGACCGGATCTATATAGGAACGCTGATCTACCAACGTACCGCTGGGAGCTAAATAGAGCACGCCACGCTCTGGCATTGGCTGGATATCGTCGACAAACATACCGGCGACTACGGCGATAAAAAACAACACTACGACCAGGCTGATCATGTAGCGGATGGCGCTAACGACGTTGCCGATAAATCTAAAAAATTTGCGTATAAAGCCTGGTTTTTTTTCACTCATAGAAGTGGTCCTTTCAATCGTTGAGTCTCAGCACGTGCCTGTCGGTGTAAACGGGTTGTGTTACCTGTTGGTATTAAAAGGCGCATTGCTGGAATGCCGTCCGCGTCCTGTGAGTATAGACCCTAGCTAGCAGCTTGCTCTTGCTGAAGTGCTTCTTGTCTGTCGTACTCTTCTTGCAGTGCCTTGCCGCGCTGTTGCTTCCAGCGCGCGTACATCATTGCTGCGTTAAATAACACCACCGTCAGTGCCAGTTCTACCCAGTCGAGTGCCTGTGGCGATGGCCCAGCTAAGTTATCGATGGCGGTGGCAAAGTAGATCAGGATTACAAAGCAGATCCAAATCAGTGTGCGGGTGTTATTAACGATTAAACCCGGAATAAAAATCGCTAGGGGGAACAGGCAGAGAAAATAAATAATGCCCGGTGCGCCCTGAATCCATGCACTGGCTGTCATCGTGGCGAGCATTAGATAAAAGCTGGCGTGGGTTAGGCCACGGGAAAAAGTAATTTTTTGCTCTAATGTCATGTTACTGCGCTCCGTTAAGTTGCGCGGCCAATTGGGCGACGCGCTTACCCTGTGCTCGACAGAGGCTAATCTCATCACTACTGAGGTTGTCGGCTTCAACGTGGCTGGCACCATAGGGCGTACCACCGCTGGTGGTGCTGTGTAAGCTAGGTTCCGAATAGGGAATGCCTGTCAGCAACATGCCCTGATGCAGCAGTGGAATCATCATCGACAGCAGAGTTGTCTCCTGACCGCCATGCAGGCTGGAGGTTGAGGTAAATACTCCCGCTGGCTTATTGATCAAACTGCCATTGGCCCAGAGACCTGCAGTGCCATCGATAAAGTATTTTAATGGCGCCGCCATATTGCCAAAGCGTGTTGGGCTGCCCATAAGCAGGCCGGAACAGTTGGCCAACTCTTGCTCGGTACAATAAATATCGCCACTGCTGGGAATATCGTCCGCTGTGGCTTCACAGACTGTGGAGACCGCCGGCACTGTGCGCAGGCGTGCTTCCATACCTGCACTTTCAACGCCTTGAGCAATTTCTTCAGCGAGTTTTTTTACATGACCATTGCGGCTGTAATAGAGCACTAAGACATAATTATCTGACATTTAAATAATCTCCAGAACGGCTTCTGGCGGCCGACCAATGGCCGCGCGCTCACCGTTGACCACTATGGGTCGTTCGATCAGCTTGGGATACTTTGCCATGGCGGCGATAAGCTGCTGCTCAGAGAGGCTGGTATCCGCTAGATTTTGGTCTTTGTATTCCTGTTCGCCCCGCCGCAATAGTTGGCGCGCGCTTAAATTGAGCTTTTTTAACAAACGTTTTAGCGTTTCAGGGCTTGGGACTGTTTCAAGGTAGAGTACTATCTCTGGTTCAAGGCCCTGATCCTGTAATAGGCTCAGTGTCTGTCGCGATTTGGAGCAACGTGGGTTGTGATAAATAGTCAGCATCGTCTATGTTTCAGGTTGTGAGAGTGGTTACGCCATTGTAGAGGCAAATGGATTTAAACAGAACGGGAGGTTTATCAGCATGGTCAATCAATTATCAAGCACTGTGGGCAGCGTACCGCGGCAGCTTGCCATTAGCTGTCAGTTTTTGGTCTATGCCCTGCGTCGCTTTCTCGGCGATGGCTGCCCTCAAAGTGCTGCAGCACTCACCTATATGAGTCTGTTTGCCATAGTGCCAATGCTGATCCTGATGTATAGCATGTTCTCTCTGGTGCCGGCATTTCAGGAGCTTGGCGGTCAAGTCGAAGAATTTATTTCCCCAAATTCTTACTCAGCAGTGGTCAGGAGATTACTCAGTACCTAAGCGAATTTTCCAATCAGGCGCGCAAGCTAAGCGTTGCCGGGGTGGCGATTATTTTGGTCACTGCACTGCTGATGTTGAGCAATATCGAAAAAACCTTTAACCATATTTGGGCGACCACTGGCAGTCGCAAGGGTCTAGCTGGATTTTTGGTCTACTGGGCAATTCTGAGCCTGGGGCCGCTATTGCTCGCCGTGGGCATGATAATGAGCACTTGTCTTATGTCGCTGCGGCTGATGGTTACCGAAGTCGATAGTCTCGGTCTGGTGGCGCTGCTGTTTAGCTATCTGCCTTGGCTGCTGACTTGGTTGGCTTTTACGCTGCTTTATGTGGCGGTACCGAACTGTAAAGTGAGAGTGGTTTATGCAGCCTTTGGTGGTCTGATTACGACACTGTTATTTGAGACTGCCAAGGCCTTATTTGGACAGTTGGTAGCCCATTCTATTTATACCAACGTATACGGAGCATTCGCTGTTATCCCGTTGTTTTTGATTTGGATATATCTGCTCTGGATGTTAATTTTATTCGGCGCTGAACTGGTTCGCAGTCTTGAGACATTTCAATATCAAGGTCGTGACACCGAACTGCCAGATCTGCTCGCGGTGTTAATTATTTTGTGGCAGTGCTGGCGCAGACAGCAAAAAGGTCGCAGCTTGTCAGACCGCTCTATGGGCATTATTGGTCTCAACGTTGAACAGTGGCGGCGTCTGCGCAATGTGTTGCTGGGTCAGGGAGTTTTAGAGAAAACGGCCAGCGGTCAATATGTGATGATTCGCGACGCGGACACCATCAGGCTAGTGGATATTAGTGGTTGGTTGGGGCAGGGATATGGTAGCGACGATCAAGTGCTCAGTGAAAAGCTTGTGAAGGCCCATCCGTGGATAGCAAGTTACGATGGTCTGATGCGTGAGAATCGTCAGATGACCGAGCAGAATATGACCACAAGTCTGCAAAAGTTATTTTCCAGTAATAATTATTCTCAGGATGCTGGCGACTTAAACGAGAATTAGACTTTTATATTAAGGCGATTGTGTATGTTCAAAAATTTTTTGTTAAAAACGGTTTTACTCA
The DNA here is from genome assembly GCA_000153445.1 of gamma proteobacterium HTCC2207. Lineage (GTDB taxonomy): Bacteria > Pseudomonadota > Gammaproteobacteria > Pseudomonadales > Porticoccaceae > HTCC2207. Next base: position 235,226 of record CH672400.1, read on the forward strand.
GTTTGGTATTAGTTGGCTGCAGTGCTGACACTGGCTATCAATTAATCGATGGTAGCAGCCACAGTTTCAATAACGACCAAGGCAAATACACCCTGGTTAACTATTGGGCCGAATGGTGTCAGCCCTGTCGAGTCGAAGTGCCTGAGCTTAATGAGCTGGCGGCTGAGCATGCTGATCAGCTCACTGTCTTGGCGGTGAACTTTGATAATGAGCAGGGCCCAGAGCTGCTCGCACAGCTGCAAAAAATCGGCATTCAATTTCCGTCTCTGGCATTAGATCCGCGCGCAAAGTGGGGTCTTGAACGGCCCAATGTATTGCCCGAGACACTGATAATAAACAGTGAGGGCGAGCTTGTTCACCGACTGATCGGTCCGCAAACTCTGGAATCATTGATGGCTTTTATTGCTGAATAATCGCCCTGGACTTACGTTGGCTTGTACCTAACTTGGATTGTCCCTTTATTGGATTGTACCTTAATTGGGTATAGGTGCTCGGTAGCCTGACATTTAAGCTCTCGACCATTAATGCGCGCAGTCTGTATTGACTGCGTGCTCTCGACTATTCCGCATGAGAGAGTTATAAAATGAAAGATCTACGCAACTTTTATATCAATGGTCAATGGGTTCAGCCACTGCAGACTCAGGATCTGGCGGTTGAAAACCCTGCCACAGAAGAGTCTTTGGCTATTATCTCTCTGGGTGCCAGCGGCGATGTTGACCTTGCTGTTGCTGCAGCCAAAGCCGCCTTTCCAATCTACTCTCAGTACAGTGTCGAGCAGCGCATTGCCTTGATGGAAAAACTACTCGATGTCTATATGGCGCGCTACGACGAAATGGCTTCCGCTATCTCCATGGAGATGGGTGCGCCGATCTCCTTTGCCACTGAGGCTCAAGCAGGCTGCGGTCACGGACATATTTCAGCGGCGCTGGAGGCACTTAAAACCTTTGAATTTGAGCGTCAGATTGGCAGCACTCTGGTGGTTAAAGAGCCGATTGGTGTCTGCGGTTTTATTACCCCCTGGAACTGGCCGATCAATCAAATCAGCTGCAAGGTTGCGCCGGCACTGGCTACAGGCTGCACCATGGTGCTAAAGCCCAGTGAGATTGCGCCGCTGTCCGGTTATCTGTTTACCGAGATGATGGACCAAGCCGGATTTCCTGCTGGTGTTTACAATATGGTCAATGGTGATGGTCCAGGTGTAGGTGCGGTAATGGCCAGTCACCCAGATGTGGATATGGTCTCTTTTACCGGCTCCACTCGCGCTGGAATTTTGGTTGCCAAAGCCGCAGCCGAAACGGTCAAACGTGTCACCCAAGAGCTGGGTGGAAAATCGCCGAATATTATCTTTGCCGACGCTGATTTGGAGTCTGCGGTCACTGGGGGGGTTATCGGGATGATGGGTAACACCGGACAGTCCTGCAATGCTCCCTCAAGAATGTTGGTCGAGGCCTCGGTTTACGATCAGGCAGTAGAAATTGCCCGTCAGGTCGCCGCACAAATTCCTGTTGATCAGCCTGCCAAACAAGGTGAGCACATAGGCCCGCTGTCCAGTCGCGTGCAATTTGATAAGGTTCAGGGGCTGATTACTAAAGGCATAGAGGAAGGCGCTGAGCTAGTGGCTGGCGGGCTTGGAAAACCTGAGGGTTTTGAGACAGGCTACTTTGTTAAACCCACTGTATTTGCCGGGGTGAACAATCAGATGACTATAGCTCGGGAAGAAATTTTCGGCCCAGTGTTGACCATGATTCCCTTTGCTAGCGAAGCCGAGGCAATCGCCATTGCCAATGATACGCCCTACGGTTTGGCAGCGTATTTAAGCACGGGTGACGATGACCGCGCCAAGCGTGTTGCCGGTCAATTGCGTGCTGGCATGATCAGTCTGAATAGTGCGCAGCAGGACTATACCGCGCCATTTGGAGGTTATAAGCAGTCCGGCAATGGCCGCGAGTGGGGAGAGTTTGGCTTCGATGACTTCCTTGAGATCAAAGGTATCAGCCGCTAGTTTTTTAGATCTAAATATACTGCGCTTTTAATAAACAGCACTTTTAATACATAGCACTTTAAACAAAAGGCGCTGGTAACAAGTGCCTCTATACGGTGCTAGTCGCACATTCCCAAGCGTGCATCGTATGCTTGCGCGTGACTCCCCATCGGTAATCCCCAACATGTCCCTCCGGATCTACCGCCCTGTGGCTTGGAATAAAGAATGCGATAGGATTGCTGGTTATGGCGTTGTGAGTGGCTAGGGTGGATTTGCGTCGACCCACAGCTTTAGCAATGGCAATGTGATCAGTCAGTGTGCCAGGGTCTGTTGCCAGCAGGATGCGCCAGACATTGGTGTGGGTGGGCAGGGCAAATAGATGTAGGTTTAATGTTTTGTCGATGGGCTTATTGCGGGAAAAAATTGATTCAAAAACCGCTATGGGTTCAGGCTCTGTACGCAGTAGTTTCGCTTCCGGCAAGAGTCGTTGTAGATTACTGACAAAGGCTATTAGTGGCAGTCCGTTACTGAACGTCACCTGGCAAATTCCCCTGGGCGTCTGCGCTACAAACATCTCGCCAAAGGGGCTGTCGTGAACACTGTATTGAATGGTCAAATCGTAGCCGGGGCCACTTTTGTAAAAGCTCGGCAGCCATCCCTCTATCTGAACTCTATGGCCGAAGGTGGTCAAGCCACCAATCAAACCAGATTGACTTTTAACTTCCGGAAGCGGTTTAGCCGCCGCGAGTAACTTTTGAGCGCGCTGATGATTAATAGTCTGTAGATAGGTCTTGGGTGAAATCTGACACCAGCGCGTGAATAGGCGCTTAATGTCAAAGACGCTAGTATCTAGATGTTCGGCAACCTCATCTAGGGTTGGCTGCTGCTCGGGTTGGGTCGCAATAAATTTAATTGCGTCAGCGATGCGTTGGTAGTCAGGGCTAGTCATTTATGGAGTGTAGACTAGCCAAGCCTGGCTGCCAGAGAATTTACTATTTATTCGCCGATAGGGTGTAGAGCAGGCCACCAACCGCAATCATGGCAACGCCAATCCCGCCTTCGATGGGTCTTGAAATAAGTACATAGGCCAGTGTCCAGACTGTTACGCTGAGATAGATGATCGGTGCAAAAGGATAGCCGAAGGTCTTATAGGCCCCCTTAATATTGAGTTTTTTCCAGCGCATCACAAACACCCCAAGCACAGCAAATAGGGTGTTGACGCCAAGTACAAAACTGGAGAAAACCAGCACCGATTCAAAGGTCGCACTGAGGATAAAGATCACTGCTAGCATGCCCTGGAACACAATGGCAGTCATAGGTACGCCATGGCTGTTGCAGCGTGAGAGTCTTGAAAATACCGTAAAGTCTTCGCCTATCACCTGCAGTACTCTTGGGCCTGCCATGGTCATAGCGCTGACGGTAGAGATTAGCAGTAATGCTAAAACAAGGCCCATGGCTTTTCCCGCAGTCTCGCCTAGAGCATGGTCAGCAACGATTACGCCCACTTCCAGCTTGCCCTCTAAAATAGCCATGGGTGCTGCGCTCAAAAAGGTAAAGTTTAATAGCAGATAGAGCATCATCACCAAACCGGTGCCGACAAATAATACGACGGGCAGGTTGCGCTGAGGGTTGTCCAGCTCGCTGGTCAGGTAAGTGGCAGCGTTCCAGCCGGTGTAGGCGTAATTGACATAGATCAGTGCTACGGCAAAGGCGCCGCTAAATAACAGTGTGCTGTCGCCGGTCTGTGGAGCGAAGCTTATTGCCGACTGAGGAGCATCGCCCCAGATAAAAATCGTCGCGCAGAACAAGAGGATTAACAGAACTTTGAGTGCGGTAAACAGTTGTTGCACAGCGCTGCTGGTTTGTCGCGAGCGACAGTGAAGTAGGGTTAAAAGAACTACCAGAGAGACAGCCGACCAGCGTGGCGAGATAGCGGGGAACACCGCAGATAAATAGGCGCCAAAAGTCATGGCCGCCAGTGCCACCGGCGCAGCAAAGCCCACAGTGGCCGAGACCCAGCCTGAGATGAATCCAGCGGCTGGGTGATAGAGTCGCGAGAGAAAATTATATTCCCCACCTGAGCGCGGTAGGTTAGCGCCTAGCTCAGCATAGGTAAGAGCGCCACAGAGGGCGGTTAGGCCGCCGATAAGCCAGAGCATCATCAACACAAAAAACGATTGGATACCCAGCAGCTGAAAGCCGAGGCTGGTGAATACGCCAGTGCCAATCATATTGGCAACCACCACCGAGATACCTGTGGTTCTAGAGAATGTATTCATGGTTATGGGTTTACCAGGCTAATAAGACGTTGTTTTTTGTTTACTCTACAGCAGCTCTGCGCCTATCGCATTAAATACTCTTAGGTCACAAAAATGACACAGAGGATAATAGGTAGTACCTTACACTCATCGCACTTGAAGCTTTTAAAAAAATAACAAAAACAATTAAAAAAGAGAGTCTCAAAATGGAAAAGAGTCTGCGTATTGCGGCGGCATTTATTGGCATCAGCATGCTGATTGGCGCTATTGGATTTATGTTTTCACCAGAAGCAATGGAGGCCCAGTTTTCTGTGGTTGCCAGTCGTGTTGATGGCATGGGAACCCTGCGCGGCGATCTTGGAGGCTTTTTCCTCGCCCTGTCTATTTTTACACTCTATGGTTCGCGCCCCGGTAAAAGCGCTTGGCTGGCTGTGCCTGTCGTGTTTTTACTCGCGGTGCTATTAGGTCGCACGGTGCACATCTTGATTGACGGCCTTTCGCAGCCAGCGATTCGCTCAACCTTGATAGAAATCGTTGCTATTGCCTTGCTCGAAGCGGCCCGGCGTAAACTTGGTACTAGTAACGAGGAGAATTAATCATGGTTATGCATAAACTACTGCTTTCAACAATGCTTTTCTCTGCTGCTAGTCTGTCTTTTTCAGAAGATGGGAGCGCAACTGAAACAGTAACTCAGGTATATTTTGGTGACACCCATTTACATACCTCTTATTCTTTTGATGCCTTTCTCAATAATAACCATAGTGCCGATCCGGACACGGCCTATCGCTGGGCCAAGGGTCAGCCGGTTATTCATCCGTATAATCGTGCGCGTGTGCAGATTCAAACTCCTTTAGACTTTCTTGTGGTGAGTGACCATGCGGAAATGCTCGGTGTGATGAAAGCGGTGCGTAACGACAGTGATCTATTTGGTAAGCTGGGTTTGTGGGATAGCTTCAAGCGTTGGTCCGCCATGCGTCAGATGAATGATGCTATTGATACTGACACTGGATTGGCATTTTTTGGGCGTTTCTTACCCGTTGCTGCGCAGGGGGAGGGCCATATTGATCCGGTGGCGGACCCCAGCAATAATATTAGTGATGTAGCCATCTTTGGTGATACTACCGAGGTGAGCTCAGCTGCATGGAATGATATTGTGAACTCTGCTGATCGGCACAATGATCCTGGCACCTTTACCAGTCTGGTTGGCTGGGAGTGGAGTTCAATTCCCACTGGCGCTAATTTACACCGTATTGTTATCAGTCCAGACGGCGCCGATAAGAGCAGTCAATATCTGCCTTTTGGTTCCGATCAAAGTCAGTACCCAGAAGATTTGTGGCAGTGGTTGGGCGAGACCCAAGAGCGCACTGGGGCGAGGTTTTTAGCGATCCCCCACAATTCGAATATTTCTAAAGGCTATATGTTCGATACCACCACATTGCGAGGCGAAGAGATCACCGCGGACTATGCTACTCGCCGTATGGCTTGGGAGCCAGTTGCCGAAATTACCCAGATCAAAGGCGATAGTGAAACCCTCAGCGAGCTCTCACCTAATGATGAGTTTGCCGACTTCGAAACCTATGAGCACTACATTCAGAACGGCGCCGTAGACTATGTCGCCACCGCCGCGGACTATATTCGTCCGGCACTTAAAAGAGGGCTTTCGATCGAGCAGAAGGTTGGCGTCAACCCCTACAAGTTTGGCCTGATAGGTTCGACCGATTCGCACTCCGGTCTGTCTTCCTCCGAGGAAAATAATTTCTGGGGCAAAATGGCCACAGATTCGACGCCAGAAACTAAATCTCGTGCTGGCGCAGATCCAGATGCTAGGGATGGTTGGAATATGTCTGCCTCTGGCGTAGCCGCTGTCTGGGCTGTCGAAAATACTCGGGAAGCTATCTATGCTGCGTTTAAGCGCAAAGAAGTGTATGCCACCAGTGGGCCGCGTATGCGCGTGCAGCTTTTTGCCGGCTGGGACTTTCCCGCTGGCGCTGCAGAAGCCGATGATTTCGCCGCCATTGGCTACAGCCATGGTGTGCCTATGGGCAGCGACTTAGCTGCCACAGATGGGGCTGATCAAGCGCCAAGTTTTTTACTGCGGGCTGTAAAAGATCCATTGGAAGCCAACCTAGATCGCGCTCAAATTGTTAAGGGATGGGTTGATGCCAGCGGCGTCGAGCATGAGCAAATCTATAATGTCGCCTGGTCTGGTGAGCGTGAGTTGGATGCAGATGGGCGTTTACCGTCAGTGGGCAATACGGTTGATCTGGAATTGGTACGCTACAGCAATAGCATTGGTCAGGCAGAGTTTGCCGTGCACTGGACGGATCCCGATTTTAACCCTCAGCACTCGGCGTTTTATTATGCCCGTGTATTGCAGATTCCAACGCCGCGCAATGCGCTGTTTGATGCTCATGCCCTAGGGATTGATGAGCCACCTAAAGGTCCAAAAACCATTCAAGAGCGTGCCTATACTTCGCCGATTTGGTACCAGCCTTAATCGGACTGGTGCTTTCGGAGTTTTAACTTACACTTACGCTTTAGTTAAAAGGTTTCAGCTACGAGGGCGCAATCGCGTAGGTCTTCAGCGTTTGCGCCGTATTGCTTAAGTGTCGTTCAACTGATTGTCTCTCAGAGGTTTAATAACAGCCCACTATGCGCAGCTTATTTAAAGAACCGTTGTTTCAATTTTTGTTTATTGCGCTCTTGCTGCTGCTAGGAGAGCGGTTAATCAATGCCGATGACTACGCCTATGACCTATACCATATAGAAGTCGACGACGCAGTATTGCTGCAATTTATGCAGCTGCGAGCAAAAACCTTTAAGCCCGAAGAGGCCCTTGAGGCCCTTGAGGCACTGAGCGCTGAAGATCGACAGCGTCTAGTGGATGACTATGCTCGGGAAGAGGCGCTGTTTCGTGATGCAATTGAACTCAATCTCGATAAAAACGACCAGATTATTCGCCGTCGCCTAATCCAAAAGATGGATTATCTGGCTCAGGGCTTTTACGACGAAGCTGAAGCCATAACCGAGGATGATCTGCGGGACTATTACACCGAGCGTCGGGAAGAGTACAAAAAGCCGGCTTCGGCTACCTTTACCCACGTATTTGTCTCCAGTGAGCGTCATGGTGCTGAACAGGCTCAAGCCATTGCCACTGAATTGCAGCAGACGCTTAATGCCGAGGCCGTGCCCTTTGAGAATGCTCCCCGTTACGGTGAGCGCTTTCTTTATAACCGCAACTACGTCAATCGTGATGATGACGAGATTGGCAGCCACTTTGGTGATCAATTTGAGCAGCAATTGTTTTCTTTCGACATCAGCGAGCAGTGGCAGGGGCCAGTGCAATCGACTTATGGTTGGCATCTTGTGCTGTTAGTAAAAAACACTCCAGCTTATATTCCGCCCCTTGAAGAAATTGCTGCCAATGTGTTTGCCGATGCGCAGCGCCAGCAGCAACGGCAGGTGAAGCGTCAGGCCATCGATAAGTTAATGGCTAAGTATCGGATAAGCGATCGGAGCAGCCAGTAATGCTGGCAAGCATGATGCGAAGGTTGCTGTTATTACTCTCGGTAAGCCTATTACTCCTGAGTGTTACCATCGGGGCTGATGAAGCGCGTCCAGTCTATGTTGAAGTCACCCAGATGAGTGACTCTGAGTATTTGCTCAAATGGAAGATTCCGCCCGTCATGTCTCAGGGTCAGGAGCCTGCTATCGAATTGCGGCAGAGCAATTGTCGTATTAATAAAGGTGCGGTTGCTGGCAAGCCCGCCGGTTTGGTGGGTCGCAAGCTCTATCGCTGCGACAGCAATACCCAGGCTGACTATCAGATTGAATTGATTTATCCCAATAGCAATCCTGCGCTGACTTCATTAATTGTTTTTAAGCCTCTGTCTGGTGACCCGGTTCAGGTTTTTTCCGGCCCCGAGGAGACGCTGGTGACTCTGTCTCTGGTGACGTCTCCTGCCGCAGTCGCCAAGCAGTACACAGTGGCGGGTATAGAGCATATTTTGATAGGCACTGATCATCTCCTATTTGTGCTCTGCCTAATGATGATTGCTGGGAGTTTTAAGCGTTTGGTGCTGACGGTGACCGGATTTACTGTGGCTCATTCAATCACCCTAAGCCTCGCAACCTTGGATATTTTTCGTCTGCCGACGGAGTTGGTGGAACTGCTAATTGCACTGAGTATTTTGCTTCTGGCCGCAGAGATTGTGAAGCATCGCGCTGGGGGTGCTAAAGACAGTTTTACCTGGCGGTACCCGGTGAGCGTCTCCGCGGTATTTGGTTTGCTGCATGGGTTTGGTTTTGCAGTGGTGCTGCAAGAGTTGGGTCTGCCGTCGGCGATGAAGGTTCAGGCGCTGCTGTTCTTTAATATTGGTGTCGAGCTGGGGCAGCTGGCTTTTATCGTGATGGTGTCAATTGTTGTGCTGATTGTCAGGCACTGGATGGTTACGCAGGCCCGTCATCAGGATCGACTGACGCAGTGGGTGGTATACAGTATTGGAGTCTGCAGCGCCTACTGGTTATTTGAACGCAGCGCGCTGCTCTTTATGTGATTTTTTATGTAGCGATGTCAAAAGCCTTACCTGACCCAAGCTTGGCTTATTTTACTTTGCCAAGATTCTTGGAGATAACCTTGAGAGTGGGCTTAAACAGCTTGGGTGTACAGGCCACAATATGTCCGGTCTCCAAAAACTTCTCGTCACCCTGAAAATCACTTACCATACCGCCAGCTTCGCGAACTAAAAGTGCACCAGCCGCTATATCCCAAGGTTTGAGATACATTTCCCAGTAGGCGTCCATACGACCAGCGGCAACATAGGCCAAATCCAGTGCTGCTGCACCCATACGGCGAATGCCGGAGGAGTTGTTGGCAAACTCGTGCATCGCCTTCAGATAACCCTCCATATGATCGAAAGAGGGTGAGCTGAAAGGGATCCCTGTGGCGTAGAGCGCACCCACTTCACTGGCGCGACCCGAGACGCGAATGCGGCGGCCATTGAGTTTGGCGCCATCACCGCGGCTAGCTGTAAATTCTTCGTGTTTAAAAGGTTCGACGATCACCGCGTGTTCAAGCTTGCCTTTGATACGGCAGGCGATTGAGATTGCGACATGGGGTATGCCGCGAATAAAGTTAGTGGTGCCGTCTAATGGATCGATAATCCATTCCACATCACTGTCTGGATTGCCGCTGACACCGCTCTCTTCACAGATAAAGCGATGGTCTGGGTAAGCTTTTGAGATGTGGTAAATAATCGTCTCTTCGGAGCGTCTATCAACTTCCGTTACAAAGTCATGGCGACCTTTCTCATCGACCTTCACTAGATCGAGATTGTCGGCCGATTTCACAATCATTTCGCCAGCACTGCGCGCAGCACGCAGGGCAATATTAACCATAGGTTGCATGTTAGATTTTCCAAGTGACTTAAAGAGCGCGCGCATTGTAACAGAACTAATGTGCCAGAGAAGACTGATTCTGCTACACTCGCCGCCGTTTTTTGATGCTCCAATGCTGGGCGTCATCGAAGGCCGCAACATGGCCACTTGAGAGTTATATGAGGTGAGTAGTGTCTATATCTGAGCGTCAGGCAAATATCCGTATTGTGTTAGTTAATACGACCCATCCCGGTAATATTGGCGGCGCAGCGCGAGCCATGAAAAACATGGGCCTGGCGGAGCTCTATCTGGTTCAGCCGCGGGAATATCCGGCTCCGCGAGCTGTGTGGCGGGCTGCTGGAGCACGAGATGTGCTGGCTGGCGCGACCATTGTCGAGTCTGTGGATGAAGCTATAGCCGACTGCGCTCTTGTGGTAGGTACCAGTGCTCGAGAACGACGCATTCCCTGGCCATTGCTGAATCCTCGAGAGTGCGGCGAGAAAATCTACAGTGAAGCCGCTGAGCATAAAACCGCATTGTTATTTGGTCGCGAAGACCGCGGTCTGACCAATGATGAACTGCAAAAGTGCCACTATCATGTGCATATTCCATCCAATCCCGACTATAGCTCGCTGAATCTGGCCACTGCTGTGCAGGTGCTGGCCTATGAAGTTCGCATGGCTAGCCTAGCCGACGATCAGGGTAATTTACCCTCACTCAGTGAGTGGGATCAGCCGCCAGTGACCGCCGGCGATCTGGAGTTCTTCCATGAGCACCTAGCCACCACCATGGCCGAACTGCAGTTCTATGACCCGGAAAATCCCAAGCAGCTTTTAACCCGCATGCGTAGATTATTTAATCGCGTGCGCATGGATCAAATGGAAGTTTCCATACTTCGTGGTCTGTTGTCTGCGGTGCAGCGTAAGATCACTAAATGACAGTCTATTGAAGAAAGTTAGCGTCATTTTAAGGTGTAGATTTCAGTGCTAAAAACCCTGCTTCAGAAGTCGGTTTTGGGCCATTCGCTTACTTGACTAAATTAGTCAGGTATTGGATAATTCGGTTCTGGCTGAAATAGGTAGTATCGATGAAACTGACAACCAAAGGGCGATATGCGGTAACCGCAATGCTGGATCTCACCATCCACTGCGACGACAAGCCTGTGTCACTGTCGGAAATATCTCAGCGTCAATCCATTTCACTTTCGTATCTTGAGCAACTTTTTTCAAAGCTGCGGCAGGCTGAACTGGTTATTAGCGTGCGTGGCCCGGGCGGTGGATACCGTTTAGGCCGGTCGAGCGAGACTGTTTTTATCGCGGAAATCATCGATGCGGTCAATGAGTCCGTTGATTCCACTAACTGTCAGGGCAAGGGTGACTGTCAGGGCGGTGAGATTTGTTTGACCCATTCGCTGTGGGATCAGCTGAGCCACGAGATACATAATTTTTTAAATGCTATTTCTCTCGCCGATCTAGTTGCCCGTCGCGACGTGAAAAGTATTGCCCAGCGCCAGGTTGAGCAGTTATTAATTTTAAATGAAAGTCCGCAGGCTAGTGCCTGCTGAAACCGGAGTATTAAATGAGTCTTCCAATTTATCTCGACTATGCGGCAACCACACCGGTTGATCCTGCAGTTGCAGACAAAATGATGCAATACCTGACGCCAACAGGCCACTTTGGCAATCCAGCGTCTCGCTCTCATACCTTTGGTTGGGAAGCTGAGGCTGCAGTAGAGGACGCCCGTGAAGAAGTTGCCAAAATGATTGGTGCAGACCCCCGCGAGATCGTCTGGACCTCTGGTGCCACAGAAGCCAACAACCTTGGTATTAAAGGCTGCGCACATTTTAACCAGCGCAAAGGCAAGCATGTTATTACGTCGCGTATCGAACACAAAGCGGTTCTCGACACCTGTCGTCAACTTGAGCGCGAAGGCTTCGAAGTCACTTATTTGGATCCGGATTCCAGCGGTTTAATTCAGCCGCAGATGGTTGCCGACGCAATTCGCGAAGACACCACGGTGGTTTCGATCATGCACGTGAACAATGAGATCGGCACGCTAAATGATATCGCCGCGATCGGTGCAATCTGTCGCGAGAGAAAAATCTTTTTCCATGTGGATTCAGCGCAGAGCGCCGGCAAAACGCCGATCGATGTCGAGGCTATGAAAGTCGATATGATGTCTTTTTCAGCGCACAAAATTTACGGTCCCAAAGGCATTGGTGCACTCTATGTCCGCCGTAAGCCACGCGTTCGTATTGAAGCTCAGATGCACGGTGGCGGTCATGAGCGCGGTATGCGTTCTGGTACGTTGGCTACGCATCAAATTGCTGCCATGGGTGAAGCCTTCCGTCTTGCCGGTGAAGTGCTGGCCGAAGAGTCGGCACGTATCACTTTGCTGCGCAAGCGTCTCTGGGACGGCGTCTCCGATATGGAAGAGGTTTACCTCAACGGCTCTGCCACTCAGCACGTGCCAGGCATTGTGAATATTAGTTTTGCCTTTGTAGAGGGCGAGTCGCTGATTATGGCGCTGCGGGATCTCGCGGTGTCTTCCGGTTCGGCCTGTACCTCCGCCAGCCTTGAGCCTTCCTATGTGCTCCGTGCACTGGGTCTCAATGATGAGATGGCTCACAGCTCAATTCGCTTCAGCATCGGTCGCTACACCACCGAGCAGGATGTGGATTCAGCGATTGAAAAAGTCCGTCATGCAGTAACTAAATTACGCGAGCTATCTCCGCTCTGGGATATGTTCAAAGACGGTGTTGATTTAAGCAAAGTGGAGTGGGCTGCCCACTAAACTGTTTTTTTACAAATTTGAAATACTAAACAAGGAGTCATCAAAATGGCTTACAGCGAAAAAGTAATAGATCACTACGAAAACCCACGCAATGTCGGCAAGCTTGACGACAGTTCAAAAAATGTCGGCACTGGTATGGTCGGTGCACCTGCCTGTGGTGACGTTATGCGTCTGCAAATTCAGGTTAGCAGCGATGGCATTATTGAAGACGCCAAGTTCAAAACCTATGGTTGTGGTTCTGCGATTGCCTCAAGTTCACTGCTTACCGAGTGGGTCAAAGGTAAGCACATTGATGATGCCGCTGAGATTAAAAACACTGAAATAGCTGAAGAGTTGGCGCTGCCACCAGTGAAGATTCACTGCTCCGTATTAGCCGAAGATGCTATCAAAGCAGCGGTTCGCGATATTCGAGAAAAGCAGGGGAGCTGATTAGCAGCCATGGCTATTACAATGACCGCAGCTGCTGAGCAGCATGTAATCAAGCATCTTGCACATCGCTCAAAAGGTGTTGGTGTCCGCTTGGGCGTTCGCACCACTGGCTGTTCGGGTCTTTCCTATGTGCTCGAATTCGTCGATAGCACTGAAGCCGAAGACGCAGTTTTTACCTGTGGCGACGTGAAGCTGGTTATCGATCCGAAAAGTCTGCTCTACCTCGATGGCACCGAATTGGATTATGTCAAAGAGGGTCTCAATGAAGGCTTTGAGTTTAAAAATCCGAACGTCAAGGACGAATGTGGCTGTGGCGAGAGCTTTCATATTTAAAGAGCTGTCAAATTTAACGCCTTTGCAGAGCAGTAATAATTACCTTTGGATTTAATACCGTGGTCTTATCGGCAACGCTTTTCGAATCGAGCAATTTCTTTGAGTTATTTTCTCTGCCCTCGGGTTGGCAAATTGACCGCGGGCTGCTCGATGCTCGCTACCGTAAACTGCAGCAGGAGTTTCATCCCGACCGTTTCGCCAGTAAAGGCGATGTGGACAAACGACTGGCGCTGCAGACTACCTCATTAATAAATCAAGCCTACGACACTCTTAAATCCCCCCTTAAACGCGCCCAGTATCTTTTGCAGTTAGAAGATCTCGACGCCGCTCAGGAAACGCACATCACCAGTGATGTACAGTTTCTGATGCAGCAGATCGAATTTCGCGAAGCCCTGGGTGATCTCAATGAAAGTGCTGACCCCATGACCGCAGTGGATGGTATGCGCACTGATGTGCAGAATCAGTATCTGCAGTTACAGAACGACTTTGAGGCGCAATACATAGCCGCCAATTATAATGACGCCCTGGATACAGTGGCGAGAATGCAATTCTTCTCCAAGCTACTGGTCGAAATTGATCAGCGAGAAGAAGAGTTAGAGGACTTTTAAACCGTGGCTTTACTGCAAATTTCAGAACCGGGCCAATCTCCGCAGCCCCACCAGCGCAAGCATGCTGTGGGCATTGATTTGGGTACCACCAATTCATTGGTCGCGGCCGTGCGCAGTGGTTCTCCAGAAACACTGGCGGACGAGCAGGGTCGGCATTTACTGCCCTCGGTAGTGCACTACTACAAAGACGGCGTTAGCTGTATTGGTTATGAAGCTGCTGAGCACAATGTTAGCGATCCGCTGAATACTTTGACCTCTGTAAAGCGGCTTATGGGCCGCGGCCTTGAAGATGTGAAAACCTTTGGCGGTCAACTGCCTTACGAATTCGCCGCCGTTGACGGTGGTATGCCCAAAATTGTTACCGCCGCTGGCTCAGTCAGTCCCATCCAAGTTTCCGCGGAAATATTGCGCAAACTGGCAGGGCGCGCTGAAATCGCTCTCGACGGTATGTTAGACGGCGCTGTAATTACCGTGCCAGCCTATTTTGATGATGCGCAGCGACAGGCGACCAAAGACGCTGCAACACTAGCGGGTATTAAAGTCCTGCGTCTGCTCAACGAACCTACTGCGGCGGCCATTGCCTACGGCCTCGATCAGCGTGAAGACAGCACCATTGCAGTTTATGATCTGGGCGGCGGTACCTTTGATATTTCCATTCTGAGGCTCTCCCGAGGTGTCTTTGAAGTGCTGGCAACCGGCGGCGATTCGGCGCTGGGCGGTGACGATTTCGATCGCGCAATTGCCGAATGGATCCGTCAACAAGTGGGCATGGATGAATCCTTGGATCCCACCGAACAGCGGATTCTCATGGAAACGGCTAAATCAGCCAAAGAAGAGCTTACAGATCAGGACACCGTCGAAATTGAAGTGCTGGATTGGCAGGGCGTGCTGACTCGTGATCAGCTCAACACATTGATTGACCCTCTGATTGATAAAACGCTCCGTGCGGCGAAGAAATCGCTGCGCGATGCAGGTGCTAGCAGCGACCAGATCAATGAAGTGATTCTGGTGGGCGGCTCGACACGGACTCCAAGAGTTCACGAAAAAGTTGAGCAGCTTTTTAACCGTCAACCTCATTCTAATCTCGACCCCGACCGCGTTGTCGCTATGGGTGCTGCGCTGCAGGCCGAAGTGTTGGTGGGTAACAAGTCTGGCGACGATATGTTGCTATTGGATGTGATTCCCCTGTCTCTGGGCATTGAGACTATGGGTGGCTTGATTGAAAAGATCATTCATCGCAATACCACTATCCCGGTCTCCAAGGCCCAAGAATTTACCACCTTCAAAGACGGTCAAACTGCCATGGCAATCCATGTGTTGCAGGGCGAGCGAGAGCTCGCGTCAGACAGCCGCTCTCTGGCACGCTTTGAATTGCGTGATATACCGCCGATGGTGGCAGGCGGGGCAATAATTCGCGTCTCCTACCAGGTGGATGCTGATGGTTTGCTGAGCGTTAACGCTCGCGAAATGATCAGCGGTGTAGAGTCCCATATTGAGGTTAAACCCTCCTATGGTCTTAGCGAAAATGACATCACCAGTATGTTGCAGGATTCATTTAGTTACGCCAAAGACGATATGAAAGCGCGTGCCTTGCGTGAGCAACAGGTCGAGGCAGATCGGATGATCGAAGATCTCGGTGCGGCGCTGGCAAAAGATGGCCTTGCGCTGCTTGATGAAGCGGAATATAACTGCCTTGAAGTGGCGGTTAAAGAATTGCAGATAGTGCGCGATAGTAGCACTGAGCATCGTGTGTTGATGCGACAAATTGAATCGGTAGGCAAGGTGAGTGAAGAGTTCGCTGCGCGCCGAATGGATGCCAGTATTAAAAATGCACTGGCCGGACAAAGTCTTGATGATGTGGAGAACACCCTCTAATGGCACGTATAGTATTTTTACCTCACGAAGACCTGTGCCCCGAAGGTGCGGTAGTGGAATCCAATCCGGGCGAAAGCGTTTGCCAGGCGGCACTGCGCAGCGGTATCGATATAGAGCACGCCTGCGAGATGTCCTGCGCCTGTACCACCTGCCATGTGCACATTCGCGAAGGCTTTATGGCGCTGCCCGAGGCCGATGAGCTGGAAGAAGATTTTCTCGATATGGCCTGGGGTGTGGATCCTGACTCCCGACTTAGCTGCCAGCTGGTTGCCGATGACGTCGACCTGGTTGTCGAAATCCCTAAATACACTATTAATATGGTTTCAGAGAAACACTGAGCCAGCTGTTTCATGCTGCCTACTCTCTAATGGGGCGCGGGTAGATTAAGAACGGCAGAAAATGGAGTAATAGACTATGCTGAAGTGGACAGATATACACGACATCGCCATTGAGCTAACGGACACGCATCCAGACGTAGATCCACAGTATGTAAACTTTGTTGATCTGCGCAAATGGGTTTTGGCTCTGGAAGATTTTTCCGATGACCCAGATCGTTGCGGAGAGAAAATTCTCGAAGCAATTCAAATGGCCTGGCTGGAAGAGCAAGATTAACGCCGCGTTAAGATGCTAGAAATCTAAGGCGCGCAGGAAGCGAGACTCAGGCAAAGGATGGCAGATAGACATAAGCTGTATAAAAAATTCTTGGACAGAGCTCCCTTCGGCACACTGTTATTTGCTTATGGCGTGTGTATCGACGCCAACAGCAGGGCGCAGCAGATTCTCAAATGTCAGCGCTCCGACCTCATCGGAGTAGCACTCAGCGAAGACCAAACTCAGCAGCCAGCCTCGGTCGAGCAGCTCAAGCACGTTATCGAAAAACTCCAGCAGGACCAACTCTCTGGCATTCTTTGGCGCTCGCAAAATATTCTCGAAGAAGATGAAATTGTTGTTTCCCAAGGTCCTGCTGAGCATGGAGACGCTGGTGGAGCCGGCAGCGATGATATTATCAGTATTACGCTCTATCCTTTGCCTGCACTGGCCCAGATGGTGGTCAAAGAATTTTCTACCATTGCCACGGTGGCTGATGGCGAGCCTATTTCAGACGCCCCTGATACCACGGTGATTGAAACTAAAGTGGAGCCTGAACCCATAGCAGACGTTGTGGCAGCTTCTATTTCAGTTCCCGTAAAAACGCCCGCGCAACAGACCGATCAAGATCGCTATGAAACCCTCTCCGGTTTGCCCGTTAGTCTTCGGCTGATCGACAGTATCGCCGAGTATTTGGATCAGCCTCAGAGTGACACCGCCTGTGGTGCGCTCCTATTGATCGATCTCGATCATTTTAACTCAATCAATGAATCCCTAGGCAAAGCCGTGGGTAACCAAATTCTTGAGCGCGCTGCCGAAACGATCAAGGGTCTCTGTACCGAGCATATGGAGATGGATCAGGTAGCCGGTGACTCATTTTTGGTGCTGATTAAAAATATCGCCGACAGTGCCGAGCAGGCTCGGGAAGCCAGTTTGGCTATAGCGAATGAAATCCGCTGTATTTTAACGCGACCCTTTTTCACCGAGAGTGGTGAAGTGAGTGTGACATCCAGTGTCGGTATCAGTGTGCTCTATGCCGGTCTTTACTATGCTTCGCCAGAGGTAATAATCAGCGCTGAGCAAGCGGTACAACAGGCCGAAAGTGCCATGTTCGAAGCCAAGCGCCGCGGCCGCGACAATGTAGTCCTATTCGATTCTCAAATAACGCGTCAGGCACGTCAGCGCATCAATATGCAATCCAGTCTGCGCAAAGCGGTTGCCAATCAAGAGTTCGATCTGCATGTGCAGCCCCAGGTTTCGACTCATAGCGGCGACGTGGTGGGTGGAGAGGTGCTGCTGCGCTGGATGCATTCAGGGCAGGCCCAGCGTTCCCCGGCGGACTTTATTCCAGTACTTGAATCCTCGGGCATGATTGTCGATGTGGGGCTCTGGGTGATCCGTACCTCCTGTGAATATCTGCGCAATATGCTCGATCAGGGTCTCTGGACCCCAGATATGCAGATGGCAGTGAATATCAGTCCAAAACAGTTCCATGATCCCCAGTTGATCAAGTCCCTTGAGCAGAGCCTAAAAAGCTATGATATTCGCCCAGATATGCTCACGTTGGAAGTGACGGAAACCTTGCTGATCGACGATTTTGAATCTGTGGTCGACAAGATGAAAAAGATTCGCAATATGGGTACTCGTTTCGCCATTGATGACTTTGGCAGCGGATATTCGTCAATGATCTATCTCAAGCGCCTGCCTCTGGATATTTTAAAAATTGACCGTGAATTTATCACTCACCTTAACTCCGACAAGGAAACGCTCGGTCTGGTTGAAGCAATCATGATGGTGGCTCACCACTATGGCTTAGATGTAGTGGCTGAAGGGGTTGAAAAACGTGAGGTTTTGGATATTTTGCGCAGCCTAGGTTGTGAAAAATATCAGGGCGCTCACTTTAGTATGCCCGTCTCTCTGGATAAATTTCAGCGCCTGCTGGTCGCTTAGAAGCCTGCCGGATAAGCTCCTGTGGAGAAACCTATTGTGACCTCCGTCGCAGGCAGGTAGAATCCGCGCTTTCCGCCCAATAGGGCAATTTTTTAAAGCATTACTCAAATTTTTGGAGAAATCTTCATGGCGTCAGAACGCACTCTATCTATCATCAAGCCCGATGCAGTAGCAAAAAATGTTGTTGGCCAAATCCTCAGCCGTTTTGAAACTGCTGGCCTGCAAATTATTGCCTGTAAAATGCAGCAGCTGACTCAGGAACAAGCCGAAGGTTTTTACGCTGAACACAGCGAACGTCCGTTCTTTAAAGACTTAGTTGCCTTTATGACTTCTGGCCCTGTTTCTGTCCAGGTTCTGGAAGGCGAAAATGCGGTTATGACTAACCGTGATCTGATGGGCGCAACTAACCCTAAAGAAGCAGAAGCTGGCACTATCCGTGCTGACTTTGCTGAATCAATCGACGCCAACGCAGTACACGGTTCCGACGCTGCAGCATCAGCTGCTCGTGAAATCGCCTACTTCTTTGCCGACAATGAGCTTTGCTCTCGTTAATTTTCTTGGCTCTCTAACAGTACCATGTAGAGAGCAATAGAAAATCGAGAGAAACTGAGAGACCAGGACATCTATGTCCCAGGAACCAATAGCAACACCAGTCCACGACGAACAGCCCCGAAAGGTTAAAACTAACCTCTTGGGGCTTTCTGCTTCCCGAATTGGCGACTTTTTAGAGTCGCTGGGAGAGAAACGTTTCCGTGGCACCCAGATTCTCAAGTGGATTCATCAGTACGGAATTGATGATCTCAATGAGATGACCAATATCTCCAAAAGTCTGCGCGAAAGTCTGGCCGACGTGGCCGAAGTCGTTATGCCAGAGGTTGTCAGCTGTCAGGACTCTGTCGATGGAACACGCAAATGGTTGATCAAAGTCGATGGCGGTAGCTGCATTGAGATGGTCTATATCCCTGAGCGCGACCGCGGCACACTCTGCGTTTCTTCACAGATTGGCTGTGCCCTTGACTGCAGTTTCTGCGCCACGGGAAAGCAGGGCTTTGCCCGAGACCTAACCACTGCCGAAATCATTGGTCAGCTGTGGATTGCAGCAAAATCCTTCGATCAATTCGATACTAAAAATCCCCGCCGCGTCACTAATGTGGTGATGATGGGCATGGGCGAACCGCTGATGAACTTCAACAATGTGGTTGACGCCATGAGTTTGATGATGGACGACAATGCCTACGGTCTGTCCAAGCGTCGCGTGACCCTGAGCACGGCAGGTGTGGTGCCAGAATTGGATAAGCTGGGTGATGTCAGTGATGTGTCTCTGGCTATATCTCTGCATGCACCGAACGATGAATTGCGCAACCAACTGGTGCCGATTAATCGCAAGTATCCGCTGGTCGACTTTATTGGTAGCGCCAAACGTTACCTGGATAAAATGCCTGACAATCGGCGCAAGGTCACGGTTGAATATACGCTGATGGATCGGGTCAATGATCGCGATGAACACGCCAAAGAATTGTCCGTGCTGCTGCGCGATCTACCCTGCAAGATAAACCTTATTCCGTTTAATCCATTTCCTGGCTCAGAGTACAAGAAAGTGACTAAAGTGGCGCTCAACCGGTTTAGGGACATTCTGCAGAATGACGGGTACACTGTAACGGTTCGCACCACTCGTGGCGATGATATAGCCGCAGCCTGTGGTCAGTTGGCCGGCGAGGTCAATGATCGAACCAAGCGCCAGGAACGCTACAAAAAGCGTTTGCAGGAACAGAGTGAAGAGCAGGTAGTAAAGATTGTTGGCTAGCGACAGGCAAGTAACAAAAGCGTCGCTGGTAGTGTATTGGTAGTGTATTGGTAGTGAACTGGTAGTGTAAAAGCAGCACAGGAATGCTGTGGTTTTAAATGTACTTTTCCTCAGCGAGTTGTTTTAGGAAAAGTCATGACAGGGAGAGTAGAGCATGAGAAGCCCGATGAGACATTATTCGAGATTTTTATTATTGCTTGCAGTCATAGCAACCACTGGCTGTGTGACGAGTGGTGTGAATAAAAGTGCGGGGGCAGATCCAGATGCGGCAAACCAGCAGCATATTAGATTGGCGCTCAGCTATATAAGCTCGAACAACCGCGATCTCGCCCGAGTTCATTTAGAGAAAGCCAAGGCATTTAATCCGCGTTCTGTTGAGCTCTATAATGGTTATGCACTGTTATACCAGATGGAACAGGAATTTGAGCTGGCCGAGCGCTACTATCGCAAAGCGCTGGCGGCAGACAGTGATTGCACTCTGGCGCATTATAATTATTCCGCGTTTCTGTTTAATCAGGGTCGCATGGCAGAAGCGCTTGAGCAGATGCAATTAGTCACTCAGGATCTTGGCTATGAGCGTCGCCCCCAGGCTTTTTATATACTGGGCCTGAGTCAGAAACGTCTCGGTGATATTGAGGCGGCCGTGGAATCTTTTGAGAAAGCCACGCAGTTGTCGGCAGGGTTTGCACCGCCCTTTATAGAAGCCGCTGAGATTTATTTTCAGCAACAGAATTACCCATTGAGTAAAATGGCGCTGGACCGATTCAGGCAGTTGAGCAAGCCCACGCCAAAGAGTCTGTGGCTGTCGGTGAGAATAGAGCAGCGCTTTGGCAACAGAGACAAGGCTGCCAGTGAGGGACTAAAATTAAAGAACCTGTTTCCCTACTCTAAAGAGAATCTTGAATATCAGGCGTGGTTAAAACAGTAACTAACCAGAGTAATTGATTAAATGTTTAGTGGCACACCCATCGTGCGACGCAAGTCGCGACAGATCATGGTCGGCAACGTTCCCGTCGGCGGTGATGCACCAATCTCTGTTCAGAGTATGACCAATACCAGTACCGCAGATGTCGCGGCTACTGTCGCTCAGATTAACCGTATTCAGGCTGCCGGCGCCGATATAGTGCGGGTCTCTGTGCCCTCTATGGCAGAAGCCGAGGCCTTTGGTGAAATCCGTAGGCTGGTCGATGTACCTCTAGTTGCCGATATTCATTTCGATCACCATATAGCCTTGAGAGTGGCTGACTTAGGTGTTGACTGTCTGCGTATCAATCCCGGTAATATTTCCAAAGAGAGTCGCTTGCGCGAAGTTATTGCCAAAGCACGTGATCTCAATATCCCCATTCGTATCGGTGTTAATGCCGGCTCGCTGGGCAAAGATCTGTTGCGCAAGTACAGTGAGCCCACAGCAGAGGCCATGGTTGAATCTGCCATGCGCAATGTTGACCTGCTCGACAAATACGATTTTCAAGACTTTAAAGTTAGCGTCAAAGCATCGGACATTTTTATGGCCGTTTCGGCTTATCGCGATCTGGCGACCCGTATTGAACAACCGCTGCATTTAGGTATTACCGAAGCGGGCGGACTGCGCTCAGGAACTGTTAAATCCGCTATCGGCTTGGGTGCTCTATTGCTAGACGGTATTGGTGACACTGTGCGAATTTCTCTCGCTGCCGATCCTGCAGAAGAGGCAAAAGTCGCCTGGGATATGCTGCGTAGCCTGCGTCTGCGCAGTAAAGGCATTAACTTTATTGCCTGCCCTAGCTGCTCGCGACAAAATTTTGATGTTATTTCAACGGTTAACGAATTAGAAAATCGTCTTGAAGATATTACTGTGCCAATGGATGTATCGATTATCGGCTGCATAGTCAATGGACCAGGGGAAGCCAAAGAATCTGACTTTGGTTTAACTGGCGGTACGCCAGCCAATCTGGTGTATCTCGATGGCGTGCCCGAGCACAAAATCGGCAATGAAAATTTGGTCGATGAACTCGAGTCGCAGATTCGTGCTAAGGCTGCGGCCAAAGAAGCACAGTTGGCTCATGAAGCTGAGCAGATAATTGCTAAAGGCTAATTGCTACAGGCTAATTGCTACAGGCTGAGGGCCAACCATTTATGAAACTCCAATCCATTCGCGGAATGAATGACCTACTTCCCGATCAGTCGCCCACCTGGCAATATCTTGAGTCAGTGATTGGCGACGTATTGGCGCGCTACAGCTACAGAGAAATTCGCTTCCCAATTCTTGAGCAGACTGAACTCTTTAAGCGTTCAATCGGTGAAGTGACCGATATAGTCGAAAAAGAAATGTATACCTTCGAAGATCGCAATGGCGACAGCTTGAGCCTGCGCCCCGAGGGTACCGCCAGCTGCGTTCGCGCCTGCAATCAAAACGGCTTGCTGCACAATCAAATACAGCGACTCTGGTATACAGGTCCCATGTTCCGTCACGAGCGTCCTCAGAAAGGCCGTCTGCGTCAGTTCCATCAGGTCGGCGTTGAAGCTTTTGGTTTAAACGGTCCGGATATAGATGCCGAACTGCTGCTGATTACGGCACGTCTGTGGCAAGCCTTAAATATTGATCAGGCAGTTACCCTGCAGGTTAATTCTCTTGGTACATCTGCGGATCGTAAAGTCTATCGCGCTGCACTGGTAGAGTATCTCAGTGCTCGTCACGACCAGCTGGATGAAGACAGTCAGCGTCGACTGCACTCCAATCCCATGCGAATCCTCGACAGTAAGAATGCTGATACCCAAGCGCTGCTAAATGATGCACCGGTTCTGCAGGACTATATAGACAGTGAATCCAAAGCGCATTTTAACCAGCTGCGCGCCATGCTCGATGCGGCGGATATACGCTATGAGATTAATCCCCGTTTAGTGCGCGGTCTCGATTATTACTCAAAGACGGTTTTCGAATGGGTTACCAGCAGCCTCGGTGCACAGGGAACAGTCTGTGCCGGCGGTCGCTACGATGGTCTAGTCGAACAGCTCGGCGGTAAACCCTGCCCCGGAGTGGGTTTTGCTATGGGCATGGAAAGGCTAGTACTGCTCCTTGACGAGTTGGGCGTAGTGCCTGATAGTGTCGCCCAAACGGTGGATCTCTATCTGGTTGCTGTGGGTGATGTGGGCCAGCAGGCATTGGTGCTTGGAGAAAATTTGCGCAGTCATTGTCCAACTCAGCGCTTGCAGACCAATTGCGGTGGCGGAAGTTTTAAATCGCAAATGAAAAAAGCCGATAAAAGTGGCGCCTCTATTGCCTTGATACTGGGTGAAGATGAAGCTGCAAACAACAAAGTGGGGGTTAAGTTTTTGCGTCAAGACCGTCCCCAAGAAACGGTTGACCAGGACCAACTGGCCAACCTAATAAATACATTAACGATTGATTGAGGAACACCCGTGGCAGACCATATTACTGAAGAAGAGCAAATCGAAGCACTTAAGCGTTGGTGGGACGAGAATGGCAAACAAGTCGTTCTGGCCATTGTGCTCACTGTTGGTGGTTATTTTGGTTGGCAAGCATGGACCGACCATCTCGATGAGCAAACCGCGGCTGCGTCGCTGGTTTATCAAGAGATGCTGGACAATGTGGGTGATGCTGCGGCTGGCGATGTTCTGGACGCAGACCAGCAAGCTGAGATTAATCAGTTGGCTGAAACACTCAAACAGGAATACAGCAGTACTCAGTACGCCTATTACGCAGCGCTGGTGAAAGCCAAACTGGCAGTTGAAGGTGCTGATTTAAGCGCTGCCACTGTTGAGCTTGAATGGGCCATGGACAATGCTGAGGAAACGCTCAGTGAAAATATTGCACGGCTGCGTTTGGCGCGAGTTCAAGCCGCAGCTGGCAATCTTGATACAGCTCTTCAGCTAGTGCAGGGTGTCGACGCTGGAGAACTTAAGTCAGCCTTTGACGAAGCCAAAGGTGATTTCTATCAGCAGCAGGGCAACAGCGGTGCAGCTTATTCGGCCTATGAAGCTGCCATGATGGGCATTGATGTCGGCAACAGCTCGGCTAGTCAGCTCCTGCAACTTAAAATCAGTCAAGTGAAGCCGGTGATTACCCAAGCCGTTGAAGTCGAAGACTCTGTTGAAGCTGAGGGCTCTTTTGAAGCTGAGGGCTCTGTTGAAGCTGAAGGCTCTGTGGAACAGGACGACGCATCATGAAAAAACTTAATTTATTACTCTGCGCATTGTTGATCTCAGGCTGTAGTTGGTTTGGTGGAGACGATGAAGACGAAATAAAGCCAGCAGAGTTGGTTAAATTTGATCAGCAGGTAAAAGTTAAGAAAAAGTGGTCAACAAAAGTGGGCGGTGGCAACAAAACGTTTTGGACAAGCCTGCGTCCTGCCACTAACGGCGATACAGTATTTGCCGCGGATCACGAAGGCAAAGTTAGCGCCATTGATATAGCCACGGGTAAACGTTCCTGGAGCACCGAGTTAGATGTCTCGATCTCCGGAGGTGTTGGTTATGCCCCTGGTCAGGTGTTGGTTGGCAGCATTGAAGGTGAAGTCTTCGCCTTGAGTGATACCGACGGCTCGGTGATCTGGAAGGCAACTGTTAGTTCAGAAATTTTGGCCAGTCCTCAGGGTAATGGTGAGGTGGTTGCAGTACAGACCATCGATAACAAGCTGTTTGCTCTCGATGCCGAAACTGGCGACGCCCTTTGGCAGCACGAGGATGATGCGCCGCTGCTTACTGTGCGCGGCACCAGCACCGCTTTGGTAAACGATAGAATGATCTTGGCCGGTTTTGATTCCGGTAAGTTAATCGCGTTTAACCCAGAAAATGGCTCGTTGATTTGGGAGTCTCGTTTGGCGCTGCCAAAGGGTCGTACCGATCTTGAGCGTATGGTCGATGTCGATGGTGCAGCCCTGCTAGTCGACGATGTGATTTATGCAGTGACCTATCAGGGTCGCTTGGGTGCTATTTCTCGTGGCACCGGCAGAAGCCTCTGGTTCCAAGATGGCTCCTCACACAGTTCACCGGCCTACAATAGCGGTCAAGTGTTTGTCAGTGAATCTGATAGTACCGTTCGCGCTTTTAATTCAGGCAGCGGACAGGTGGTTTGGAGCAATGAGCAGTTATTTCTTCGTCGCGTAACGGGCCCAGCCGAGTTTGCTGGTTATATGGCTGTGGCTGATGCCGAAGGTTATCTCCATCTGTTGAATAAAGAAGACGGCAGTTTTGCTGCTCGCGCCAAGGTGGATGGCAGCGGTGTCAGTGCACCTATGTTGTCCGTCGGTGATAGCTTGATTGTGCAGTCCAACAGCGGCTCCCTGAGCGCATTTAAAATTCAGTAGTAGCCCGTCCATTGATAGAAAGTCTCCACTGCGGTAATTCACAGCAGTGGAGGATCTTTTCACGGTCACTTGATCTATAGTCAGCCTGTATTGGCGTCCACAGAGATCAATCTATGATTCAACTTAATAGCAACAAGCTCAAGCAGGCCGAGGCAAACTTTTTGTCCCGCTATCCCGGCGGCTTTGCCGATCCGGAAATGGTCAAGATTGGCAAGCGCCATCCCATGGAAAAAATGACTACCATGGCCCATGATTGTTTTACTGCCAGAGCGCGAAAAAATATCGGGCAGTACGCTGAGGATATGGCCAAGATAGTGGGCCGTTCGTCAATGGTCTCTATGTTTGAGAAACCCAAGTTCCGTGACTTTGTTAAGCGCTTGGCCCCCGGGGAACAGTCTTTTATGGTTCAGGCCATGCATGATCTGCTGCATACAGATAATCAGCAAGGTGGTTTCGAAGCCCTTGTAGAGCTGCTAAAAACCGAAAAACTGGCGAAGTGGAGCCTGATTTCGATATTCCCGCTACCATGCGCCGACCGCTGAAGTATTGTCAAACCCACCACCGCGAAAAATATATTCGGCACTTTGAGGTTGACGGCTTGGTCTACAAGCCTACCCCAAGCTGGGAATTTTACACTGCCTACAGAGACTTAATTAACCACGCAAAAACCAAAGTCGATAGCAGTTTGTCGCCGTCCAATGCCGCATTCTCAGGATTTCTGATGATGTCGATGCCGTCATCAAACCATTAGTTAAACGGCGTTTTTTTTGGGCCATGGCAATTACATCGGCAAAATTAAAACTGCTTTAGTTCGATTTTTCTGGTGGCCGCCGCGAGCCAGCCCGATTGGGTTTGAATTTGGCGGGTATTCCTTTTGAGGGCCACCGTATGCCAACAGCTGATTGGCTTGCAGTAAAAGCAAATTTTCCCTATCAGCGAGAGCCAGTAACTGATTTTCTTTAGTGTGATGTCCGATCAACTACAGTAGAATGCCGCACTTAAACTCTGCGGCATTTTTAATTTCATGATTCCTGTTATCGCTCTTGTTGGGCGCCCCAATGTTGGTAAATCAACGCTATTTAATCGACTCACACGCAGTCGCGATGCCCTGGTGGCTAACTATTCGGGTCTGACCCGTGATCGCAAGTACGGTGATGGCGAGATGCATGATCGTCGCTTTATGGTGATCGATACCGGTGGCATCAGTGGTGAGGAAGAGGGCATAGACGTGGGTATGGCGGAACAGTCACTGCTGGCCATGGATGAAGCCGACATCGTTCTGTTTATTGTTGATTGTCGCTCGGGAATTATCGCCGCTGACCATATGATCGCCGAGACCCTGCGCAAGAAAAACCGCAAAGTCTATCTGGTAGCCAACAAAATCGATGGTTTGGATCCCGCAGCAGCGTTGGCTGATTTTTATCAGTTGGGTTTCTCCGGTATGTTCCCCACCACAGCCACTCACGGTCGCGGTGTGCGCTCGATGATGGAAGAGTTGCTTGAGCCCTATCCTGAATATGCAGAGCCAGATAATAGTGGTTTAAACGGTATTCGAATCGGAGTGGTTGGTCGTCCCAATGTGGGTAAATCAACGCTGGTCAATCGCTTGCTCGGCGAAGATCGAGTGGTGGTCTATGACGAAGCCGGTACAACTCGCGACAGTGTCTACATTGATTATGAGCGTCACGGCAAAAAGTACACGTTAATCGACACCGCCGGTATTCGTAAGCGCAAAAATATTAAATTGGCGATTGAGAAGTTCTCCATCGTCAAAACTCTACAGGCAATTGATGACGCCAATGTAGTGGTTCTGATGGTCGATGCCCACGAAGGGTTGGTCGAGCAGGATCTCCATCTAATGGGTTCAGTCATCGATGCCGGTCGCGGTTTAGTGATTGGTGTCAATAAGTGGGATGGCCTTGAGCCGGAAAAGCGCGAAAAGATCAAAGAAGATATTAAACGCCGACTGCGCTTTGCTGAATTTGCCGATGTACACTATATCTCAGCAATGCATGGCACTGGCGTTGGCAATCTCTATGACTCAATTGAAAACGCCTATCGTGCAGCAACTGATGCCCTTAGTGCCTCGCGTTTGACCAAGGTTTTGGAGGGCGCAGTAGAAGAGCATCAGCCGCCGCTAGTCCACGGACGACGTATCAAATTACGCTTCGCTCACGCCGGTGGTCGCAACCCGCCAGTTATTATTGTTCACGGCAACCAGACCGATTCAGTGCCGGCGCAATACACTCGCTACCTTGAAAAGATATTCCGTCGCGAGCTAGGCTTACATGGGACGCCGGTACGAGTAGAATTCCGCACCTCGGAAAATCCTTATAGCACTAAAGGCAAGGCAGTTAATAAGCCCACCTTTAAGAAAAAGCCGGTAACCAAGTATAGTAAGCGCCAGGACGACAAGAAAAAGAAGTAGTTATTAGTATAGCTGTTTACCTGCGATCAACTCGATCGCAGTATACCCTTCGATCTTGCGCTTAACACTTGCCGTAATCTCGAGCAATTCAAGCCATGTCTCCGAGAGCGCGCTAAACTCTGCTATCTGAAGCGCTCTGAACCCTGTCATCCCGAACGCATGTGAGAGATCTCCTATCAGCGCCCTCGATCTTCCAGCAAATCTGTATTGGCTAGCCTACAGCAGCCTCAGAACTCCCTTATCACCTCGCTCTATAAGGATGACAAATTAGTAGGCTGTTATATAGCGAAATTCTAGGAGGCAAACCCCAAACCAACCTACTTAAATCACATAGTTTTGCACTTGCCAATAACAGGTTTC
The DNA here is from genome assembly GCA_000153445.1 of gamma proteobacterium HTCC2207. GTDB lineage: Bacteria > Pseudomonadota > Gammaproteobacteria > Pseudomonadales > Porticoccaceae > HTCC2207. The sequence goes on from CH672400.1 coordinate 263,315, forward strand.
TCAGAGTCAGGCTGAGCGCAAAAAACAGCCGAGCAAAAGCATTACATTTATTTGTCATTTACTGTTGACATGTTCAGCGCTGACGCTAGAATGCGCGCTTCCCAACAGCAATGTTGAGACGCAAAAGCAAGA
>CH672400.1:265910-311755 GCA_000153445.1 gamma proteobacterium HTCC2207
TATCGACGGCGGTGTTTGGCACCTCGATGTCGGCTCATCACATCCTGGGGCTGGAGCTGGTCCCAAGGGTATGGCTGTTCGCCATTTAAAGTGGTACGCGAGCTGGGTTCAGAACGTCGTGAGACAGTTCGGTCCCTATCTGCCGTGGGCGTTGGAAAATTGAGGAAAGCTGCTCCTAGTACGAGAGGACCGGAGTGGACGAACCCCTGGTGTTTGGGTTGTCATGCCAATGGCATTGCCCAGTAGCTACGTTCGGACGGGATAACCGCTGAAAGCATCTAAGCGGGAAGCCTCTTCCAAGATTAATTTTCCCTGGGACTTTAAGTTCCCTGAAGGGCCGTTCAAGACTAGGACGTTGATAGGTTGGGTGTGGAAGCGCTGTGAGGCGTTGAGCTAACCAATACTAATTGCCCGTGAGGCTTGACCATATAATGCAAGCGAGATCCGGACCGATGTTTAAATACATTCCGGCTACGAAAAAACCACTATTTAACAGCCATCGACCTAATTTGACTCTGAAGCTTCAAGCTTCGAGGTCATACCAGTTTGCCTGGTGACCATAGAGAACTAGAACCACCTGATCCCTTACCGAACTCAGTAGTGAAATGGTTCATCGCCGATGGTAGTGTGGGGTTTCCCCATGTGAGAGTAGGTCATCGCCAGGCTTCTAAACTAAAAACCCCGTACGTTAATCCGTGCGGGGTTTTTTTTTGCGTTGAATTTAGTGATAGCAGGAGATCTCGCGTCGCTGCGCTTTGTCCGGGTAACTAGTTATGTGGGCTCGTCTAATCTTGCTATTAAAATTATTTGGTCTAAAAAGCTCACACATCCACTTCAGCGGTTATCTCGAACACTGAGATCCCTCGTCGCTTCGCTCTGTCGGGATGACATATGGGTTGAAACGAGGTTTTTAAATAATTTACCCGCACTGGGTCTCGGACTAAATGCGTAGCATTTTGGGCGCATTCGCTTTGCGAAGGTGTAATGTAACCTTGAGCGCTTTAGCGCGAGTCCATCTAACCGTTCGATGATTCTCTTACAGACACAAAAAAGCCCCAGCGCTAACTGAGGCTCTTTAATATTATGGTGCCCGGTCTCGGAATCGAACCAAGGACACGAGGATTTTCAATCCTCTGCTCTACCAACTGAGCTAACCGGGCGTCTCGAGTAATGATGCTCATGTCTCAAGAGGCGCGTATTAAAGCGTTTGAACTGCGCTTCGTCAAGGGATTATTCTGTTGGTGGCACGTATCCGTCAGCCTTATCGAATTCTTCTCCTGCAAAGTACTTTGTGCGCTGTTCTGCGAGGTAAGTTCGAGCGGTTAAATCCATCATACTAAGGTGTTTTTCATTAATCAGTGTGGTTTGGTGAGTCATCCATTCCGCCCAAGCCTGCTTGGAAACATTATAAAAAATATCTTCTCCTGCCTTGCCGGGGAACGGTGGTAATTCTAAACCGGGGAGTTCTTGCTTCAGCTTGCGGCACAATACGGTGCGGGCCATAACTAACCTCTATATAAATGTCTGGTGTGTAAAGTATGTCTTGTGATGATTCTAGGCGATATTAGCGAGCAGCGCTTTGATCGGTGCGGGCATACCCAATGATAGTGGATTCTGTGGGTTATACCAGACCTGATTCGGCGACTCGGCTACCTGAAGTGCAGATAGTCCTGCGCTGGAAATCTCTGATTGAACTGGCTGATAATCCAGATGGAAGTGACTAAAGGTGTGACGTTTTACCTCGAGTATTTGCTCAGAGTCTGGTTCAACTCCCAATCTTGCATAGAGTTCAGCAAGATCCTCCTTTGTTTCGCACTGCGGAAAAATCCACAGTCCTCCCCAAAGTCCCACCGGTGGATTTTGCTCAAGAAGCAGTTCGCCAAACTCATTGCGTAGCATTAAAAAATAAGACGTCTTAACCGGCAGTTTCTTCTTCGGTTTCTTGCCTGGATAATCTTTCGGGTTACCCTGCTTATAGGCTATGCAATTGCCCATTAGTGGGCACTCACTGCAATTAGGTGATGACCTTGTGCAAAGCGTAGCCCCTAGATCCATCATCGCCTGGGTATAGTCAGCAATGCGATCCAGTGGCGTAAACGTCTCAGCGATCAACCACAGCTGCTCTACGACCTCGCGCTTGCCTGGCCAGCCCTCTGTCGCGCTAAAACGTGCCAGAACTCTTTTGACGTTACCGTCGAGAATGCTGGCTTGATTCTTAAAGGCAATCGAACTTATGGCTCCGGCCGTGGAGCGACCGATTCCCGGTAACTCAATAAGTTGGGTAACGTTGTCAGGAAACTGGCCGTCGAGTTCAGTGACAACATGCTGTGCAGTTTTATGAAGATTGCGCGCTCGAGCGTAGTAGCCCAAACCTGTCCAGTGATGCAATACATTATCCAATGGTGCGGAGGCCAAATCATGCACAGTCGGAAAACTCTGCATAAAGCGCTCAAAGTAGGGGATCACTGTACTCACTTGAGTCTGCTGCAACATGATCTCTGAGACCCACACCGGATAGGCTCCGGTGTCTTGCTGCCAGGGCAAGTTGGTACGTCCGTATTGATCAAACCAATCGAGTACGGCTTTTTGGAATTGCGCTGGACGCATATCTTGGCTGCTCGTTATTGATGGTAATTTTTTTGTAGCACGTTATGGAAGGTTGTTTATCAGGGTTTGTTTATCGAAGGTTCTTTTCGATAATGCCTTTAAATAAGCGCTTTAGTGGGTCGGTTTGCTTTTCACCACCATCAGTGGTCACTGGGGTCGCAAATAACTGTTCGCCAAGCTGCTCGTAGACACTGCCTTTAAGCAGATCTTTAATCAGTTTGTCATCGGGCTTGCAGCTGGTCTTGCCCCCTTGCTCAATACTGCCGCTACAAACAAACGGCAGGCTGCGGTTTTGAAGGCGCTTATTCACAGAGCAACCAGAGGCACTGGTTGTACTGCCATTAACTCTGGTGTCTGCAACAAGACTAAAACGCTGTTGTGCAAGCTTGACACTGCCTCGCGCTGCAATGGCAAGATTGCCTGTTGAAGTCTTTAAATCGTTAAACGATAACTTGCCTTCGCCGAGCTGATAACTGCCAGTGAGGGTTTCAAATTGAGTGCCTTGAGACCAGCTATCTCTGCTGTCGCCACTGCCAAAAAGTGCCGCTGCATTACAAAACATCTCTTCCGCATTAATAGCTGCATAGGCTGGGTCTACAATACTGATCTCGCCGCGTCCTCGCAGTTCTTGAATAATGTCATCGCTGTTATTGCCGGCGCTCTGAATACTCGCCTCAAGGCTGAGGAGCCCTGTAATATCGTCGCTGTCAGCCATAGCTTGAAGCGCTTCTTCAAGGTCTATATGGCTCAGTGAGGTCTGCAGATCAAAGCTCGGCGTGATTGAACGGATATCTAGACGTCCAGTGGCATTTACCTGACCGCCAAAGATATCGCTGTTAAATGAGCTGAGGCGCATAACCTTCTGATTGCCAAACAGGTTGACGTAGATATTGCTGGCCTCCGCGTCAGGAAGTTTTAACTTGGCCAGAGTGAGCTCCATCTGGCTACGTCCCAACCACAGAGCAAAGGGCACCGCTAAAGGCGCAAATAGTGCACCGTTTTTCTCGCGGCTATTACTTTCCGCGGCCAGATAGCCACTTATATCAAACTGCTCACCGGAGACACGCATATATAGGTTGTTGATGCTGTGATCAACTTTGCTGGCGATCGTGAGGACTTGACTGTCTATATCGAGCTGCGTGTTAAAGGTTGAAAAACCATTCATATCGGTGTTGAAGCTGGAGTTCCAGCTTACCGCAGTCAGGGCTTCCTTGGATGCCATATTCGGCAATTTCACTAGCGGGAAACTCATTCCGATAGTTTTGACTAAATGCTTTAAATCAAAGCGATTGCTGCTAAGGCTGCCCTGAGCTGTGGCGAAATTATTGCCGGTAACAAACTGCCCTCTTAGCTCCATGCCGTCAACCGAGGCCTCCAAATCACTGACAGTAAGGTTTTCAATTACTCCGGTATTGGTATCTATCTGTAGCGCGAGAGCTGCATCTAGATCCAGGGTCAGTCCGGAGAATACCTGTGCAGATGCCTCTACTGAAAAGCGATCGCCACTCAGAGAAAAATTATTAACGTTGGCATTGAAGCGTTTAAGCTGAATAGGAAAGGTATTTGGTACCAGCTCGGCCAGTAAAATGGTCGCATTGCTAATGGCAATCGAGCCCGCTGGCACTTGGTCAGAGGAGAGTCCGGAGCTGAGGCCTATAATGAGCAGTTCAGTCCAACTAACCGACAGTCGTAGCTCCTCAATTTTACCTGAGGCAACAGTGCGGTGAGCGAACTCAACTTTTTCGACTACTACGCCGATCTGGGGTAAAAACTGCCAGCTCAAATTGCCCTTTAAAGACAATTCAAGGCCCTGACTAGCGGCGGCAGCTTTTATCTCAGGTTTGAGGTCATTGGGATCCATTGCTATCAGTAGATAACTCATTGCTATAAGAGCGATTACCAGCAGTGAGGCCACTGTTTTCAGCAGCCATTTAACAACTTTTCCCAAAATAACCTCTGCGTCTAAGACCCGAATCAGTTGGGCTATTTTGCCGTCCCGATTAAAAGTCGTATCTTACCCCAACGGTCTGATTACGTCCTGCCTCTGGTGATATATCACGTCACAATGATGTGGAATTACGGATAGTTTGGTTGCTTAAGTTTTGGCTCTTGGGGAAAACCGACCAACTCTCTTGCTGGTAAAACAGCGATTCATCCCATCTATTGTAGCCATCAGTTGTTGTTTCATTAACCCTCGCACGGGTTTGTGACGCCGCGTGGGTTAGATTGATTGCAGCACGCCAGCTATAGTCCTGATAAATCTAGCTAGCGCGAATTTTCGCCGGTGGCATAGGAGTAATATCTCCGTTTTCACCCTGATCAAAGCTTCCGCGCACTGGGTCTCCCCTGAAGTTCAACTCGTTTGGTATCAGATAGAGACCTGCTAGTTTCTAATTCAATACCCGTAAAGCTGGCATTACGCTGCTGACAAGTGAAGCATCCAGCCGGCCCAGCGAATTCTTCATCGCGAAAAACCACGAGTAATCTTTTTAAGGCGTTTTTAATGGGTAGCAGGTTACCCGCTAATTGTTTCGAAACTAGAGTTAAATTGCGGTTATAATACCGCTCAAGAATTTGCTCAAATCGTTCACTTAAATAACGTGCGGTTAGAGAGCTAGCTAACAAATAGACCGCTGCTGGAGAACACCATGACTGATCGCACCGCGACAGTGACACGCAATACACTGGAATCACAGATCACCGTAACCGTGAATCTGGATGGAACCGGTGTCGCAAACTTTAATACCCCAGTGCCATTCCTAAATCACATGCTCGATCAGATTGCGCGTCATGGTTTGGTGGATCTGGATATTCAAGCAGTGGGTGACACGCACATCGACGATCACCACACGGTTGAAGATATTGGTATCACCTTGGGTATGGCGATTGCTGAAGCCATTGGCGACAAGAAAGGTCTTACTCGTTATGGCCACGCCTATGTGCCCTTGGATGAAGCTATGTCTCGCGTAGTTTTGGACTTCTCCGGGCGTCCAGGTCTGATTATGAAAGCGGATTTTGTCCGCAGTCATGTCGGCACCTTTGATGTAGACCTGACCCGTGAGTTTTTCCAGGGCTTTGTTAATCACGCACTGGTTTCCATGCATATCGATAATCTGCGCGGTGCCAACGCTCACCATCAGGTGGAGACCATCTTTAAAGCCTTTGGTCGCGCCCTTAGAATCGCCGCCTCCGCTGATCCGCGCATGGCCGGTGTGATGCCCTCGACAAAGGGTACTCTTTAATTAAAAAAGAGTACCTGTTCTAACACAGCCTTTGATTTTTTGGGCCTACACGAAGTAATTCTATGAGTGATTTTCGCAGCCATATTGCCGTTATCGACTACGGAATGGGTAACCTCCATTCCGTCGCCAAAGCCCTTGAGCACGTCTGCCCTGGAGCCAAAGTCTCGATTACCGCAGATCCCAATGTGGTCGAAGACGCCGATCGGGTAGTCTTCCCCGGTGTCGGTGCTATCCGCGACTGCATGGGTGAAATTAATCGACTCAATGTGGGTGATGTGGTCAACCAGGCCATGAAAACCAAACCGGTATTGGCCATCTGTGTTGGCATGCAAGCGCTGCTTCAGCGAAGCGAAGAAAACGGCGGTGTAGATTGCCTTGGCCTATTGCCTGGCGAAGTGAAATACTTTGGTGACAATCTGATCGACCATCAGGGTGCTAGACTCAAAGTGCCTCATATGGGCTGGAACAATGTCGAGCAGAGCATTGATCATCCATTGTGGCAGGGTATTGAACAGAACAGCCGATTCTATTTTGTCCACAGCTACTATGTGGCACCAACTGACCCGAGCTACGTGGCCGGGCGCTGCAACTACGGAACCAACTTTGCCGCCGCCCTAAGTCATAAAAATTTGTTTGCCGTGCAATTCCATCCAGAAAAAAGTGCTGATGCCGGCCTGCAACTGCTGCGCAACTTTTGCAACTGGATGGGTTGAGCCATGACCGATCAGCAGGTATCAAGGCAGCATAATGAAGGGCGGCAAAACGAAGAGCAGGAACTGATTGCCCGCCTAAATGGCGAGACAGCAAAAATTGATTGGCACGACCTGCAAACTCACTATGCCGCCGGCAATGTCGTGGGCATTACCCCAGCCGCCGATCTGATCAAAGTGGCGATAGAATTTAACCGCGACAACGCCGCACAAATTCAGCAGTGGCTGGCAGATGGCAGTCTATTTGAGATCAGTGATCAGCAGGCGCAACAGTGGTTCAACGATAATCAACAACTTTGGGCGCTGGTTATTCCGCCCTTTGTGTTAGTCCAGCAAGTCGCTCAATAAATAATCAGTCAAGAGCAAGAATCTATCCTAAAATGACCTGAATATCAGGCGAATACTCTCGGGGTTAACAATGAATCTAATAAACAAAGTTGCAGTAGTCACAGGCGCAGGATCCGGTTTAGGTCGCGCGGCGGCACAGGCACTGGTCGACGGCGGCGCCAAAGTCGTGGTCATCGATATGAATGCAGAAGCCGGCAACACCGCAGTCGCGGAGCTCGGTGAGAGCCAAGCACGCTTTATTCAGTTAGATGTCGCCAGTGGCTCCGATGTAGAAGCCGCCTTCGAAACCATTCTTGCTGACCTAGGTCGCGTCGATATCTGCGTCAATTGCGCTGGCATAGGCATAGCCGAAAAAACCATTAACCGCGATGGCGACCCACATAACCTAGATCACTACCGCAAAGTGATTGAAGTAAACCTTATCGGCACCTTCAATATTTCACGCTGCGCAGCCGCTGCTATGGCGCGCAACGAACCTGACGAAAAAACTGAAAAAGGCATAATCATCAACACCGCCTCCATCGCTGCCTTTGATGGCCAGATGGGACAGGTTGCCTACTCAGCCACCAAAGGTGGCATAGTCGGCATGACCCTGCCTATGGCTCGGGATCTGGCGAGTCAGGGCATACGTGTAAACACCATCGCCCCCGGCGTTATGGCAACACCCTTAATGATGAGCATGCCCCAGCCAGTTCAAGATGGCATTATCTCCAATATCCCCTTTCCCAAGCGTCTTGGTGAACCTGCTGAGTTTGGTCAGTTAGTGGTGCATATGGTTGAGAATAGCTACCTGAACGGCGAAACCGTTCGTCTCGATGGCGGCGTACGTATGCAGCCGCGCTAACCCAGAGTTGGAGCCAGACCCCAATGACCTCACTGGATCAGCTACTTTACGTCTTCTCGATAATCGGCACCGTAGTCTTTGCCGTGTCAGGGGCGTTATTTGCCGCTGAGAAGCGTATGGATATTCTCGGCTTTATCTTAGTTGGCACCGTCACCGGAGTGGGCGGCGGCACCCTGCGAGATCTATTGCTGGGCATCTCTCCAGTGAGTTGGGTACACAACCCAATGGCGGTTTATATCTGTATTGGTGCCTCGGCTCTCACCTACTTTACCGTTGCCCTATATCGCAAGCGCGATGCTCGGATACTATGGACTGATGCCATAGGCCTAGCAGTGTTTGCGGTTATGGGAGCACAGGCCGCCATAGCCCATGAAGTGCCGCCAATGATTGCGGTGGTGATGGGTGTGATGACGGCGACCTTTGGTGGGCTGATGCGCGATGTGCTCTGTGCTGAAGTGCTGACCCTAATGCGGCCGGAGATCTATATCAGCTGTGCATTGCTGGGTGCTTCGGTGTATGTGATTTTGAACCAGTTTGGGGTTGGAGATTCGGTTGCAGCCAGTGTAGCGTTTTTGATGGGGTTTGGGCTTAGGGCGGCGGCGATTTGGTTTAGGTTGACGTTGCCGCGGTTTGGGGCTTAGTTAGTAGTTTAAAACTGGATTCTCTAACGGCCTGTTAATCTAGCAGGGCGCTCAAGAAAACATTGTCCCAGAATCCCCAAAGCTGTCATCCCGACAGGGCGCAGCGACGAGGGGTCTCGAGATATCTCACATTCGTTCGAGATGACATATTGGTGAAAAGATATGGGTCCGAAACGGCGAGGTGTCGGATTTCGAATTAAGGGACTCAATGGATTTAGCCATTTGGCACGCTCAGTATAAGCAAAGTTTCTGCGCTTAGACCCTTCAACCTATGTCCGGTCGAGCCAGCCGATAACCTCAGCTCGATCTCCCCGAAATAGTACCCGCTCCTGCTTCTTACTCAACTGATAGCTATACATAGGATCATAATAATCCACCGTCAACGCAGTCAGCCACAGCCTATGGCTAGCAAAGTCATCCGCATGCTGAACAGCAATCGCCGACTCCATTAGCGCTAAAATCTCCTGAGTACGCTTCCCCCCAAGACGTTTCTTAACCCGCAATAAACTGTCCACCAAATACTGCGCAAACTCCTCTTCACCCCGATCCCCATGATAGGCAATAGTATTGTGATAACGCTCAATCACATACTCTTGCCAGAGTCTGTCGATACGCTCTTTCAAGGGCAGTTCAATGACTACTATGGGGCTTTGGGCCATCAGATCGGCCAGATAGGGGGGCAGGTGACGGGCACCAATATTACGGCTCTCGTCTTCGAGGATAACGGTTTTGCCTGGAAATTGATTTTCGATTTTCAGCAGGTCAAGGGCAATTCTATTTTCAACATCGATCTGTGCTGGCTGGCCATTTAGCGGACGGCCAAAGCTAGAACCTTTGTGATTGGCTGCGCCTTCTAGATCAATGCCGGTGGCGAGCTGGAGCATAATGTCGGTTTTGCCAGTGCCGGTCATTCCGGAGAGGATAATAAATTTTTCTGGAGCCCGGCCTTTATTAAATAATGAGTCCTGCTGACAGTAATCATTGAGATAATTAAATAGAAACCCACGCAGAGATTTGTAGCCGCCTTCAACCTTCGGGCATTGGATGCCAGCTTCGGCGAGCCATTCCTGACTGAGTTGGGAGCGCAGGCCGCCTCGGGCGCAATATAAAACGGCATTGGGGTTGGCTGTCATAAAGCTCTGCCAGGCTTCGATGCGCTGAGCTTTGATTTCACCCTGAACTAATTGATGGCCCAGTTTAATCGCAGCCTGTTGACCCAGCTGTTTATAGCAGATGCCCACTTGATGACGTTCTTCATCGCTCATCAGTGGCAGATTGATGGAATTGGGTAGGGAGCCGGTGGCGAACTCTATGGGTGCGCGCACATCGATCATTGGCGTGCCATCGAGCAGCAATTGACGATAGTTGTTCACCAGAGGCAGATGGCTCACGAGAGCACCTTAATAGTAGCCCTGTCTGATGACGGTTCAGTCACTTGGCCAAGGGTCCCAATAGGCAGGTGATAGCAGCCTGCATCTTTTAAGAGTTCACTTACTGCATTAGCGTGATCCGGCGCCACCGCCACCAATAAGCCGCCACTGGTCTGTGGATCACAGAGCAGGGTTTGACTCTGCTGGTCGGTGCCACTGATATGTTGGCTGATGCTCTGCCAGTTGCGGGTGCTGCCGCCGGGAACGCAACCCTGTTCAAGGTAGTCAATCACGGCTTCGTCCAGCAGTGGAACATTTTTCAGGTCTATCGTGGCTGAAAGGTTGCTGCCCTGACAGACCTCTAAAAGGTGTCCCAATAAACCAAAGCCGGTGACATCGGTCATGGCGTTGACGCCATCAATTTTGGCCAGCTCAGCGCCAATACTATTGGGTTTCATCATACTTTCGACTGCTAGTCGAGCATGCTCTGGCTGCAACTTAGACTGCTTTTCGGCGGTGGTGAGAATACCTACACCTATGGGTTTGCTGAGGAATAAAATATCTCCTGCACGAGCTGTGCTGTTCCGCTTCAGTTTGGGAAGGTCTACGCGTCCGGTTACAGCGAGACCAAAGATCGGCTCTGGGGAATCAATCGAATGCCCACCCGCCAGATGAATGCCGGCTTCACCACAGGCATGGCGGCCGCCATCAATAACTTTTTGCGCGACCTCTGCAGGCAGCACATTGATTGGCCAGCCAAGAATCGCAATCGCCATTATCGGCGTGCCACCCATAGCGTAGATATCACTGATCGCATTGGTTGCCGCGACACGGCCAAACTCAAAGGGGTCATCGACAATCGGCATAAAGAAGTCGGTGGTGCTGATGGCGCCGGTGCCATCTCCAAGATCATAGACTGCCGCATCATCTTTGGTGTTGTTACCTACCAGTAGGCGCGGATCCTCGGGGGCGACAAAGTCGGTCTTGAGAATACTCTCTAGGACACTAGGAGCGATTTTACAGCCGCAGCCGGCGCCGTGGCTGTATTGGGTGAGGCGAATTTTTTCGTTGGACATGGGGTTCTTGTATCAGGCAGCTAGAATGGGCCCTAGGGTACTTGGTTTGGCGGGGAAGGTCATGGATTTGTTGTTGGGGAGCTATTTGTTGTTGGGGGACTATTTGTTGCTGAGGGGACTAGGGGGAAAGTAGCCAAGGCTGTTTACCTTGGCTACCTCTATTGCTTATATTTTACTTAGGTATTAAAGATCAAAACGAATATCAAATGTGATGGCATCGAAATCATCTGAAGAACCGTAGCCCAGACCCAGTGAAATATCAGGGGTGGTGAAGTATCTTGCAGCGAATGAATAGCCTGTTTCACTGCCATCTTCGATGTCTGCGTAATCAATAAAAGCAGACAATTCCAATACGTCTGAGGGCATTGCTCTAACGCCGGCGGCAATTATGTAGCCGTTGCCATCTTCTGATTCGTCAGCAAATTCAACTTCAACATCGGAATAAGAAAGTGTGCTGACAAAATCAACAGTTGGATTAATTGGGGTATGGAATCCAATACCAATGTTAAAGCCAGTCGCTTCGATATCATCTGTTACAAAGCCATCGGTAAACTGATCGTCTGACTCAATGGAGAGGTAAGAGCCTACGAGGAAAAATGAATCATTGAGTGCTTTGCTGCCATAAATGCCAAAACCACTGGTATCAATGTCAGCTATATCGCCTGTTTCATAACCAACGCCAACATAGGTGTAGGATAGAGCGGCTTCTTCAGCCGTCAGTGAAAAAGACGCGATGGAGGAGATTGCACCGATGATTAATGCTTTTTTAAACATGAACTATTTCCTTATAAAAAATGAGTTGTGACAAAAAACGGGTTTTGCCAGACATCAATATAGATAAGGGATTTCACTATTGCCGAATAATTATGACAAATGGGGGATGATTCATAGGATTTTTACTGAGGACTTTTGGCAGCGCTGCGTTTGAGCGGGGGATGATTGAAGTGATTGAAGCGGCTTGCTGATATTACGCGCTGTTTATGGGACTTTTGACTCTGCTCAGGGTTACAGGTTATTGCGCACACGGCCGTCATCTCGAACGGATGTGAGAGATCTCAGGAATCTGGAAGGGGATCCCTCGTCGCTTCGCTCCGTCGGGATGACAAATTCTGGGCTCCGTCGGGATGACAATCTAGATAGCTACGATGGGGTGCCAAATTAGGGTACCTTGTTGCAATCACCTGAAGTGGGTTAACTCAGAGCCTAAGCCTCCCGCTTGCAATACTCCCGCGGCGTCAATCCAGTCCAATGCTTAAACGCCCGTGTAAATGAACGCGACTCGGTAAACCCGACAATTTCAGCAACTCGCTCAACTGAGAGCCGCTCGCTGACCAATTTCTGAATCGCCACTTCCCGGCGCAAATTATCTTTAATCTTCTGATAGCTGGTAGCGCTTTCTTTAAGCCTGCGGTGCAATGTCTGGGAGCTGATACCCAGCTCCGCAGCCATCTGGTGTATGGGTACAAAGATCAGTCGATCTGGGTGACGCTGACTAATAATCCTTTCTATCTGCGCTTCTAAGGTGCTGTCGGATCCGGGTATGGTCATCACATCGGCCGGCGCATTTTGAACAAAGGTTTGCAGTTCTTGGTCTGAGCGTACCAGTGGCTTATCGAGATACTGGGCATCAAAAATCAAGCGATTGGCGCTGCTATTAAATTGCAGATCGGCGGGAAACATAATCTGCAGTTCATCACGATGTTGCGGCGCGCCAAAGGTGAAGTGGGTCTCTTGCAGGCGGATCGGCTGGCCAATATACCAGCTCGGAAAGCGGTGCCAAATCACCAGCCAAAACTCCGCCATAAAATGCTCTGGATCCAGTTCCGGTTTGGCCATCTTAAAGCTGAGTACTGCATTACCCCGGGAGCGACTCAGACGCATGGGAATATCATCGCTCACCAGATTATAAAAATTCACCGCCTTTTCTAACAACTCACCCAATGTACTGCAGTGACTAACCAGCTCCGCCATTGTGGCAAACAGGCCTACTTTGCAGCTGTTCTGAGTGAAGCCCATAAACTCGTCGTTGAGAGTTTCCTGCACAGTTTTAAATAACCGCGCCACCTGATCTGTGTGCACTCGCTGACTGCGGTTTTCCATAACGGCTGGATTGATGCCAGCGCGCTCAAGTGCCGGCTGTTGAGCAAGGCGGTTCTCTCTCAGCCCATGCATGCAGGAGAGAACATGGTGATTGCAAATTGTAGCCATTAAATAGCACTCGCTAGGAGGTGTTATTTGTGAGTTTAGTTCGCTTTTATACCATTTAAAGGCAGGTTTACGCCAATAAAATGGCAATAAATGTGCTTTTTACTGTTGGATTTAGACCTTCTATTGATTAGCTCAGTCCTGCATAGTGCGTCTTACTGGATGCCAGCCTGTGTTTGGCACAAAAACCATTTCGAGAAAATTATGGCCGACGATAAAAAACCGACACTGAGTGACTGGGAGCAGCTTGCGGCAAAAGAGCTGCGCGGACGTTCAACTGATGATCTGGTTTGGCAGACCCCCGAAGGCATTGATGTCAAACCACTGTATACCGCCGAAGATACTGCGGGTCTCGAACATATGGATAGCCTGCCGGGATTTGCACCCTATAAACGCGGCCCCAAGGCGACCATGTATGCCGGTCGTCCCTGGACGGTTCGACAATATGCCGGCTTCTCCACTGCCGAAAAATCCAATGCGTTTTATCGCCGCAATCTGGCTGCCGGTCAGCAGGGTTTATCGGTGGCTTTCGATCTGGCGACCCATCGTGGTTACGACTCAGACCATCCCCGAGTAGAAGGCGATGTGGGCAAGGCTGGTGTGGCGATCGATTCTGTCGAAGATATGAAAATTCTCTTTGATAGTATTCCGCTGGATAAGGTGTCTGTGTCCATGACCATGAATGGCGCAGTGCTGCCCATTATGGCCAGCTATATAGTGGCCGCGGAAGAGCAGGGCGTGGCGCCGGAGCAGCTTTCCGGAACCTTGCAGAACGATATTCTAAAAGAATTTATGGTGCGCAATACCTATATTTATCCGCCGGAACCTTCCATGCGCATAGTCGCCGATATTATTGGTTACACCGCCACCAAGATGCCGAAATTTAATTCTATTTCCATCAGTGGCTACCATATGCAGGAAGCCGGTGCGACCAATGTGCAGGAACTCGCCTTTACCATTGCTGATGGTATTGAGTATGTGCGTACTGCTATTGATAGCGGTCTGGATGTGGATGCCTTTGCTCCGCGACTGTCATTCTTTTTTGCCATTGGTATGAACTTTTTTATGGAGATCGCCAAGCTACGTGCGGCGCGGATTCTCTGGGCCACATTGATCGAAGAGAAATTTTCCCCAACAGATAAGCGTTCTCTGCTGCTGCGCACCCACTGTCAGACCTCCGGTGTCAGCCTCACCAGCAAAGACCCCTATAACAATATTATGCGCACTACCATTGAAGCTATGTCTGCGGTATTGGGCGGCACTCAGTCACTACATACCAATGCCTTTGATGAGGCACTGGGCTTGCCAACTGAATTTGCCGCACGTATTGCGCGCAATACCCAGCTGGTGATTCAGGAAGAGACTGGCGTCACCAATGTAGTGGACCCGCTGGCCGGCTCCTACTATATAGAGAGCCTGACCAATGAGTTGGTTGAAGCGGCAATGGTGCTGATTAACGAGGTTGAAGACCTTGGGGGTATGACTAAAGCGGTTGAATCGGGTATGCCGAAACTGCGCATTGAAGAAGCAGCGGCGCTGCAGCAGGCGCGAGTTGATCGCGGCGATCAGGTGATTGTCGGCGTTAATAAGTATCAGTTGGCTGAAGAGCCGGATGTGGATGTGCTGGATATTGATAACAGCGCGGTGCGCGACTCACAGATTGCGCGTCTGCAAAAAGTCCGCGCCGAGCGTGATACCCAAGCCTGTGATCAGGCGCTGGATGCATTGAGTGAAGCGGCCAAAACAGGCCAGGGCAACTTGCTTGAGCTGGCTGTCGATGCCGCTCGAGTGCGCGCTACGGTCGGTGAAATTAGCGATGCGCTGGAAAAAGAATGGGGTCGCCACCGCGCCCAAACCCGATCCATTAGCGGTGTCTATGGTTCCGCCTATGAAGGAGATGAGGGCTTTATGGATATTATGAAAAAAGTGACAGAGTTTGCCGAAACTCATGGTCGTCGCCCGCGCATGTTGGTGGTGAAGATGGGGCAGGATGGTCACGACCGCGGCGCGAAAGTGATTGCCACAGCATTTGCTGATTTAGGTTTCGATGTGGATGTGGGACCTATGTTCCAGACACCGGAAGAGGCGGCTCGTCAGGCGATTGAGAATGATGTGCATATTGTGGGCGTTTCTTCGCAGGCGGCGGGTCACAAGACATTGGTGCCGAAGATGATTGAGTCTTTAAAGGCTCAGGGCGCTGGAGAGATTTTGGTGATCTGCGGGGGTGTTATTCCGCCGAAAGATTACGATGAATTGACCGCGGCAGGTGTGGCGGCGATTTTTGGTCCCGGGACAAATATTCCCGAGGCGGCGGAGAAGGTGTTGGGGTTGATTAAGTAGAGCGTTGTAGCTCGCTAAGAGATCCCTCGTCGCTTCGCTCTGTCGGGATGACATGAAATAGATAGGTTGGGAATTGTGCTACTGATGCGCGAACCAGCTAGCTGTTATCTCGAATTGCCCAGCTGTGATATCGAGGCACTCAGCTGTTTTCTCGAAGGACTCAGCTGCTATTTCGAAGCACTTAGCTGTTATCTCGAAGCACTCAGCTGTCATCTCGAACGAATGTGAGAGATCTCAAAAATCAGCAGCGAGATCCCTCGTCCCTTCGCTCAGTCGGGATGACAGAGTTGGAACTTGGCATGACAGAATTAGTAAGCGGTATGACAGAACAAAAATTATGTGCCCGAGACAAAACACTCGGGGACGAATAAACATTAAAGGAAAAAACCATGCATGAAATTCTTGCAGAACTTGAAGCCAAGCGCGAACGTGCCCGTCTCGGCGGCGGACAAAAGCGTATCGATGCCCAGCATGCTAAAGGCAAATTATCCGCCAGAGAACGTATCGATCTGCTGCTGGATAACGACAGCTTCGAAGAGTGGGATATGTTTGTCGAACATCGCTGCACCGACTTCGATATGGACCAACAGCATGTCCCGGGCGACGGTGTCATTATCGGCTACGGTACTATTAACGGTCGCCTGGTTTTTGTATTCAGCCAAGACTTCACTGTCTTTGGCGGTTCCCTCTCCGAAGCTCACGCCGAGAAAATCTGCAAACTTATGGATCAGGCAATGAAAGTAGGGGCTCCGGTCATCGGCTTAAATGACTCCGGTGGTGCCCGTATCCAAGAGGGCGTTGCCTCCCTAGGTGGCTATGCGGATGTCTTTCAGCGCAATGTAATGGCCAGCGGTGTAATTCCGCAAATCAGCATGGTAATGGGCCCCTGTGCTGGTGGTGCAGTTTACTCTCCAGCTATTACAGACTTTATCTTTATGGTTCAGGACAGCTCTTATATGTTTGTCACTGGGCCCGATGTGGTTAAAACCGTGACCCATGAAACCGTTACTGCGGAAGAACTGGGGGGGGCACTCACTCACTCCAGCAAGTCTGGTGTTGCCGATCTGGCCTTTGCCAATGATGTGGAAGCCCTCAGCAAACTGCGACATTTCTTTAATTATCTACCCGCCAATAACCGTGAGAAACCCCCGGTGTGGCCAACAGAGGATCCAGCCGATCGCATTGAAATGTCTCTGGATACGATTATCCCCAATGACCCCAACAAGCCCTACGATATGAAAGAGGTGATTCTAAAAGTCGCCGACGAGGGTGAGTTTTTTGAAACCCAAGTAAGTTATGCAAAAAACATTATTACCGGCTTTATTCGTATCGAAGGTTCCTCTGTAGGCGTAGTGGCCAACCAGCCGATGGTGCTGGCCGGCTGTCTTGATATCGATGCCTCGAAGAAAGCCGCGCGCTTTATTCGCTTCTGCGACGCTTTCAATATCCCCGTTTTAACCTTTGTCGATGTGCCAGGGTTTATGCCCGGCACCAGTCAGGAGTACGGCGGCATTATCAAACATGGTGCCAAATTACTCTACGCCTATGCCGAGTGCACGGTGCCCAAGGTTACTGTGATCACCCGCAAAGCCTATGGCGGTGCCTACGATGTGATGGCCTCTAAGCACCTGCGTGGTGACGCCAACCTAGCTTGGCCCACGGCTGAGATTGCGGTAATGGGGCCAAAAGGTGCGGTGGAAATTATCTTTCGCAAGGATATAGGTGACGAAGAAAAGATCGCTGCGCGCACTGAAGAATACCGCAAGAAGTTTGCTAATCCGTTTATTGCCGGCAAGCGCGGTTATATAGATGACGTGATTATGCCTCACAGCACACGCAAGCGCGTGGCGCGTTCGTTGGCTATGTTGAAGAACAAAGATATTGAAAATCCTTGGCGCAAGCACGGCAATATTCCGCTCTAAAAAGTGATTAAGAGAAGATTAAAATTATGTTAAAGAAAATTTTAGTGGCCAACAGAGGCGAAATCGCCTGCCGTGTTTTTGCCACCGCAAAAAAAATGGGTATCGCGACCGTTGCGGTTTACTCCGACGCCGATCGCGATGCACTGCATGTGCATATGGCCGATGAGGCTGTCCATATAGGTCCGGCGGCTTCATCGGAAAGCTATCTGGTAATCGAAAAAATTGTTCAGGCCTGTTTAGATACTGGCGCAGATGCAGTGCATCCCGGTTATGGTTTTCTCTCTGAGAACAGCAAATTTCACGATGCATTGGATGCTGCTGGGATTGTATTTATCGGCCCAGGAAAAAAGGCAATTGAGTCTATGGGGGATAAGATTACCTCTAAACTAATTGCCCAAGAAGCTGGCGTGAACTGCATTCCCGGTTATACCGATGTGGTTCGAGATGCCGAGCATGCAGTCGAAATTAGTGCCGGTATTGGCTATCCGGTGATGCTTAAAGCCTCTGCCGGTGGCGGTGGCAAAGGCATGCGCGTGGCGATGAATGAAGCTGAGTGCCGCGATGGTTTTGAGCGTGCAACTAATGAAGCGCGCTCGAGTTTTGGCGATACGCGAATCTTTATTGAAAAATATATCCAAGAGCCAAGGCATATTGAAATTCAGGTGATGGCCGATGGCCATGGCAATGTGATTTATCTGGGGGAGCGAGAATGCTCGATTCAACGTCGCCACCAAAAGGTCATTGAAGAGGCACCATCGCCGTTTTTGGATGAGGCAACACGACAGAAGATGGGCGAGCAGAGCTGCGCTCTGGCCCGTGCTGTCGACTATCAATCTGCCGGCACCGTAGAGTTTATTGCCGATGCAGATATGAACTTTTACTTTCTCGAAATGAACACCCGACTACAGGTCGAACACCCGGTGACTGAATTGGTCACTGGTCAGGATCTGGTGGAGTTGATGATTCGTGTAGCTGCCGGAGAGAAGCTTCCCCTGACTCAGAGCGATGTCACCCTGACTGGTTGGGCTATGGAATCTCGAGTTTATGCTGAAGATCCGTTCCGCAATTTTATGCCCTCTACTGGGCGATTGGTGCGTTATGCAGAACCTCAGGGTGACGGCGTGCGTGTCGATAGTGGTGTCTATGAAGGCGGCGAAGTATCGATGTTCTACGATCCGATGATTGCCAAGCTAATCACCTATGGCGACAACCGCAATCAGGCGGTTGAGCGAATGGTTGAGGCGCTGGATAATTATTATATTCGCGGCGTAAACCACAATATTAGTTTTCTCAATGCTTTGATGGTGCACCCACGATTTGTTGAGGGGCGTCTTACCACTAACTTTATTGCCGATGAATTTCCCGACGGTTTTAACGCTGATTTGGTGGTGCAGGATGATCCTGCAATTGCATTGGTGGTTGCCGCAGCGGCTCATCAATTGCACCAAGAGCGCGGTAGTCTTTTATCCGGGCATCTGGCGGGGCATGAGCATGCTGCAGAGAATAGCTGGGTGGTGATGGTGGCGGATCAACAGAGTCCCGTGACTGTCGAGTTAACCGACAGCGGCTACTGGGTTGGGCTCAATGATCAGGATTATGAAATTGAAACTGAGTGGAGTCTTGGTCAGCCTTTGTTCCAAGCATCGATAAATGGCAAGCGGGTTTCTGTTCAGATTGAGACTACCGCTGCGGGTTACAAATTATTTTACCGCGGTGCTGAGATCAATGCCCGCGTGCTGTCGTCTCGGGCTGCGGAGTTGAGCAGCCATATGCTCTATAAGCCACCGGCGGATATGTCGAAGTATTTGCTCTCGCCTATGCCCGGCTTGCTGGTTAAGTTGGCCGTTATGAAGGGGCAGGAGGTGAAAGAGGGCGAAGAGCTGGCTGTGGTGGAAGCCATGAAAATGGAGAATAGCCTGCGTGCCATTCAAGATGGTATTGTGGCTAAGGTAACCGCGGTTGAGGGTGATAGTTTGATGGTGGATGAGGTTATTCTGGAGTTTGAATAAAAAGGATATCCTGAGAGTATGAGATCCCTCGTCGCTGCGCTCAGTCGGGATGACAATTTAGTTATATGTCATCTCGAACGCATGTGAGAGATCTCATTGCAGCCGTTCCCACAGACATAAACAAGGACCCAAAAGGCCAATAAATGTTAGCAGAGCAGATTAAAGCCGGTGACCGCCGCGCCTTAGCCAAGGCGATTACGCTGGTTGAATCCACCCGCGCCGATCACCGTCAGCAGGCCGCTGCTCTGTTGGAAACCCTGATGCCCGACACCGGCAAGTCTATTCGTTTGGGCATTTCCGGCGTCCCTGGCGTCGGTAAATCCACTTTTATTGAAGCGTTTGGCAACTACTTAATTAAGCAGGGTCACAAGGTTGCCGTGCTAGCAGTGGATCCCACTTCCGCAGTCACCGGAGGTTCTATTCTCGGGGATAAAACCCGAATGGAAACCCTGGCCTTTGCTGAAAATGCCTTTGTCCGACCATCCCCCGCAGGCAAAACTCTGGGTGGCGTAACACGCCGAACCCGTGAATCTTTATTGCTCTGCGAAGCCGCTGGCTTCGATGTGATTTTGGTAGAGACGGTGGGCGTGGGTCAGTCAGAAACCGCCGTGGCAGATATGACCGATATGTTTTTACTGTTGTTACTGCCCGCTGGTGGTGACGAGTTGCAGGGCATTAAGCGGGGTATTATGGAATTGGCAGATCTGATTCTGGTGAATAAATCCGATGGCGATCAGACCAATACTGCCAAGCAAACCAAAGGCGATTATGCCGCGGCGCTGCATTTTATGAAGTCACGCTTTGCCAATTGGCAGCCTCAGGTTCTGGCCTGCTCGTCAACGCAAAACAAAGGTATAGAGGAAGTCTGGGAGCAGGTTGCTGCGTTTCGTAAGGCTTTGGATGCCGATGGTGAACTGCAACAACAGCGTGCTCAGCAGGCGCGCTCATGGATGTGGGCTGAAACCGCCGAAGCATTGGTGAGTGATCTAAAAAGTGATGCCAGGGTCAAAGCACTGGTTCCCCAGTTGGAACAGGCAGTGCTCGATGGTCTGCTGCCGGCTACTGTTGCCGCACAGCGGTTAATTGACACTTTTAAGACGAACAACTAACCGATATTGTCTCTGCCCAATCCGGTGGCAGGCCAGCATAGTGCTGGGCCTCTGGATGCTCTTCGCGGGGGCTCTGCAACACTTTCAACAGCAGGTTTACTTCAGAGTAATCACCGGTCTGAGCCTTTTCAATTGCCCCCTGTGCCATGTAATTACGCAGCACATATTTCGGGTTTATGGCACGCATATTATCCCGGCGCTGTGCATCACTCAGGCGCTGTTGCTCGAGCCGCGCAAGATACTTCACCGCCCACTGATCAAATCCCTCACGATCAATAAACTGGTCTCTGACTGTGTGATTGGTCGCGGTAAAGTCACAGAGCGATCTAAATAAAATGGTGTAATCCACGTTATTGGTCTGCATCAAATCTAACAATTCATTGGATAAGAGTTCGTCCTCAGCTTGGTATTGTTCCAATCCCAGCTTGCTCGCCATAATCCCACGAAACTGGTTTAAAAATTCTGGCTCATACTGTTTCAGTACATCGATTAGCTCGTCGCTGCTAAGCAGTGACGTTAGAGATGTGGCCAGTGCATTGAGGTTCCAGAGTCCCACGGAGGGCTGATTTTTAAACGCGTAACGGCCATTGGTATCTGAGTGATTGCAGATAAAATCTGGGTTGTAATTATCCAGAAATCCAAAGGGACCAAAATCAAGCGTGTCACCCAATATCGACATATTATCGGTATTCATCACGCCGTGATTAAAGCCAACCGACTGCCACTGAGCGATCATTTTGGCGGTTTTGAAAACCGTATTTTTGAATAATTTTATAAAGCGATCGGAGTCTTCTGTCCACTGTGGAAAGTGTCGCTGAACCACATAGTCGGCGAGCGCGCGCACAGATTCTGGTTGATTTCGATAATGGAAATGTTCAAAGGACCCAAAGCGAATATGACTGCGAGCCACACGACAGACCGTGGCGCCGGACTCCACCTCTTCACGATAGACCTGAGTTTTACTGTCTACCAGGCTCAGTGCTCTGGTAGTGGCAATGCCCAGTCCATGCATGGCTTCGGAACAGAGGTACTCACGGATACTCGATCTAAGTACCGCACGACCATCGGCAAATCGGGAGTAGGGTGTGGGTCCTGCGCCTTTAAGTTGAATATCCCAAAGTTCGCTGTGAGGGACTTCAGTTTCTCCGAGTTCGTCTTCACCTAGAGCTGACTTTGCTACTGGCAACTCACCCAATGTCATCGCTCGACCATCCCCAAGCTGGCCCGCCCAGACTCCAAACTGATGCCCGGAGTAAACCAGTGCAATAGGCTTGATATTGGCGGTCATAAAGTTGCCGCTCATCAGTTCCAGCATTTCTGGACTATCTAAGTTGTCTGGATCTATACCCAGTTCTTCTGCCAACAGTTTATTGCTGCTGACCACAACTGGGTCGAGTAAACGGGAGGCCATCACTGGACTAAAGTGCGCGTCCTCCCGTTCTTTAAAGCTTTCAAAATAGGTGTGTTCTAAACGGTCAATAAATAAAGTCATTAGATTCCGGCGTTTTCCCTGCTGATTCGGGCGAGATTGTCTGCGTGAAGGCTACTGATATAGAGCCAGTTATCGGTTTCCATCGCACCTGTGTTGGTGTGATGTTCACCGTCGGGGTCCTGCAGTGAAGTGATCACCTCGCCATCTTTATCCATGGCAAAAACATGGCTGTAAGACACTGCCTGGGGGCGCAGGCTAGCGGGCAAGCGCTGAACGATTTTACGTAAAAACGGTGAGGCTGACATGTCATCCAGCTGTTGGCTGCGGGGTGATATTAGACCCACCCAGAAGCGTCCATCGCGACCTCGGACAATATTGTCGGGAAAGCCTGGCAGATTGTCGATCAGTACTTCTGAGGTGCCAGCCCGATCGCCCTTCAGCCAGTATTTATGCAGTCGGTAGGAGCCAGTTTCATTCACTAAGACAAAGCTGCTGTCTTCGGCAACGGCGACGCCATTAGAAAAATTGAGCCCGTCCATAAGCATACTGGTGGATTGGTCTGCTGGATCATAGACCATCAGACGACCGTGACCGCCATGCTCCATAGTGTCTAATAGGCTTGCTGCATAGGTGCCGCCATTCGACTGAGCGCCAAACTTTGTGGAGGCATCACTGAAATAGATTTTACCCTCTGCGTCCACATCTAAATCATCAACATATTCCATAGACACGCCGTTATAGCTGTCAGTGAGAACCGTAATCTCACCTGCTGGGGAGACACTGAGCAGACCTTTGTAGGCATCGGCAATCAGTAAATTATCCTCGGCATCAAAAACCAAACCCAGTGGACTACCCTCGGTATTGACCCATTTGGTCATGGTGCCAGTGGCTTCGTTGTAGCGAATAATCCAGCCTTCACGAGTGGCGGTATAGATTTCACCATTGAGCTGCGCCAGCCCCTCAGGGCCATGGGTGTCCTCTAACTCCAAAATCTCAATTTTATCGAGGCGAGTATTCTGTTGGAAATCACCAGTAAAATGTTGGTTGATCGGTGCATTCCAGCTAACCGGATCAATGGGTACTGGCCACAATAGTAGATAGGCAAAAAGGGCGATAATTATTAGTAGGCTGGTTTTTAGCATGGTGGTTTGCTCCGGCTCTTTTAATAAAATTTGTTAGTCAGAATTGACTCGGTATGGTGCGCTAGTCCCACTGCTTAATCAACCTTGGGCTGTCTGCTGTTTTCCCTTGGTGTGGCATGGCCGGTCATGTAAAATGCGCGGCTTATTAGCCGTTGATAAAAGATTATTTCATGGAAGTGAATCCGCTCTATAACGCCCTCGATGACCTGCAGGCACGCACCGACGTGTTGAGGGGGTATCTTTGACTATGTTAACCGCAAAGATCGTCTCTCTGAAGTTGAACTAGAACTCGGCGAACCCGATGTCTGGAACGAGCCTGAGCGCGCTCAAGAATTGGGCCGCGAGCGCTCCGCCCTCGAAGCTGTAGTAAAAACCATTGAAGACCTAGACACTGGTGTCGCGGATTCTCGCGAGCTATTGGCTATGGCGGTTGAAGAGGATGATGCGGATACCGTTGCCGATGTGGAAACGGAGATCGCAGCGCTTGAAGCGCAGCTTGCTAAATTAGAATTTCGCCGAATGTTCTCCGGCGAGATGGATCCCAACAATGCTTACCTGGATATTCAGTCGGGTTCCGGTGGCACCGAAGCTCAGGACTGGGCTGAGATGCTGCTGCGCATGTATCTGCGCTGGGCCGATGACAAGGGTTTTAAAGCAGAATTAGTCGAATGCTCCGCTGGTGATGTTGCCGGTATCAAAGGCGCTACGGTGCAGATCTCCGGTGAATATGCCTATGGCTGGTTGCGCACCGAGATTGGTGTGCATCGTCTGGTGCGCAAGTCACCATTTGATTCGGGCAATCGTCGTCACACCTCTTTTTCTGCGGTTTATGTGTCCCCTGAAATTGATGACAATATTGAAATTGATATTAATCCCTCGGATGTTCGCACCGATACCTACCGCGCCTCTGGTGCTGGTGGTCAGCATATTAACAAGACCGATTCCGCGGTGCGTTTGACCCACGGGCCCAGTGGTATAGTGGTGCAGTCCCAGAGTCAGCGGTCGCAGCATCAGAACCGGGATAAGTGCTGGCAGATGTTGCGTGCCAAACTCTATGAGCTTGAGGTGAGCATTCGGCAGAAAGCGGCTCAGGCTACTGAAGATACCAAATCTGATATTGGTTGGGGCAGTCAGATTCGCTCTTATGTATTGGATGATGCGCGGATTAAAGATTTGCGGACTGGAGTAGAGACACGCAATACGGGTGCAGTGCTGGATGGTAAGTTGGATCAGTTTATTGTGGCGTCGTTGAAGGCGGGGCTTTAGGTAAAGATTGTCGGTTCGAACAGCCGGCACTGTCATCTCGAGCAGCCGACACTGTCATCTCGAACGAATGTGAGAGATCTCAGAATATGGCATGAGATCCTTCTGTTCGCTGCGCTCTCTCAGGATGACAAAGTATTATGAGTGTGTCGGGAATACCCACAAACTTGTCATCCTGAGCGAAGTCGAAGGATCTCCTGCCGACTGGCTGTGGTCCCTCTATTGTGTTGAGGATGAAGAAGAGACATTGAAAGACAAGACCAAAAATCCAAATTAATAACCAAGAAACCAAAAACGCTATGACCGACCAACAAGACGAAAACAAACTAATCGCCGAGCGCCGCGCCAAACTCACTGCACTGCGTGAGCAGGGTGGCAGCCCGTTCCCCAATGACTTTCGCCCCCAGCACAGCGCTGCAGAATTGCAGACTGGCTTTGGCGAAGAGACTAAAGAGGCCCTCGAGCAGTTGGGTAAAGTCGTCAGTGTTGCAGGTCGTGTGATTCGCAACCGCGGTGCGTTTATCGTGGTACAAGACAGCTCAGGCACCATCCAGCTGTATGTCACCAAAGAAGCGCGACCCTTTGCCAAGTCATTGGATCTTGGCGATATAGTCGGCATCACCGGTGCCCTGCACCTTTCGGGCAAAGGTGATCTCTATGTGCAAATGGACAACTACCAGCTGCTGACCAAAGCCCTGCGTCCACTGCCCGATAAGTTTCACGGTCTCGCGGATCAAGAGATGCGCTACCGTCAGCGCTATGTAGATCTAATTGTTAACCCCGATGTGCGCAATACCTTTCGGATACGCTCCAGGGTTGTCGACTTTATCCGTCGCTATTTAAATGCTGCAGACTATCTGGAAGTTGAAACACCTATGCTGCAAGTGATTCCCGGCGGCGCTGTGGCACGACCTTTTGTCACCCACCACAATGCTCTGGATATCGATATGTATATGCGGATTGCTCCTGAGCTCTATTTAAAGCGTTTAGTGGTTGGCGGCTTTGAGCGGGTCTATGAAATTAATCGCAACTTCCGCAATGAGGGTTTGTCCACAAGACACAATCCCGAGTTCACCATGCTGGAGTTTTATCAGGCTTATTCGGATTTTAATGATCTGATGGATCTGACCGAAGATATGCTGCGCAAGATGACCACCGAAGTATTGGGTTCCACCAAAGTGGTTAACACCACTAAGGATGCTGAAGGAGAAGTGGTCAGCGAAGTTCACTATGATTTTGCCGAGCCGTTTATTCGCCTGTCAGTATTCGATTCGATTTTGCAGTACAACCCTGAGATCAGTGCCGAGCAGCTTGCCGATGAAGCCGGTGCGCGGAAAATCGCCACAGACTTACATATCCCATTAAAAGATATCTGGGGTCTGGGTAAGGTGCAGATTGAGATCTTTGAAAAGACTGTTGAACATCTTTTAGAGCAGCCAACCTTTATTACCATGTATCCCGCTGAAGTCTCTCCGCTGGCGCGACGCAATGATCAAGATCCCCATGTCACCGACCGGTTTGAGTTCTTTGTCGGCGGCCGCGAAATCGCCAATGGCTTCTCTGAGCTCAATGATTCCGAAGACCAAGAGTCACGCTTCAAGCAGCAGGTAGCAGAGAAAGATGCCGGTGATGATGAGGCCATGCACTTCGATGCCGACTATATCCGCGCTCTAGAATACGGCATGCCGCCAACCGCCGGTGAGGGTATTGGTATCGATCGTCTGGTGATGCTGTTGACTGATTCTCCGTCCATTAGAGATGTGCTGCTGTTCCCCCATATGCGCCCAGAATAGTTTTTGATCTCCCATTACCAATAATAGAGTAATGGGAGTCGAGGTGTTTGCTGTTGCATAACAGTAAACACTTCGCTACTGTCATGGCACGGAACTATGATAAAAAGCTTCAAACACAAAGGGCTCGAGAAGTTCTTTACTACCGGGAATACAGCTGGCATCCAGTCCCAGCACAGAGCGCGGCTCGAAGAGCGACTTCAGGCATTGCATACCGCCTGATATGTGGACGATATGAATATTCCCGGTTGGCGTTTACATCCCCTTAAAGGCAGTAGAAACAAGCAGTGGGTGATCAATGTCAGTGGTAACTGGCGCGTTGTGTTTGAGTTTATCGATGGTCATG
Organism: gamma proteobacterium HTCC2207; assembly: GCA_000153445.1. Taxonomy (GTDB): domain Bacteria; phylum Pseudomonadota; class Gammaproteobacteria; order Pseudomonadales; family Porticoccaceae; genus HTCC2207. The sequence goes on from CH672400.1 coordinate 292,307, forward strand.
TCTATGTCGTTAACTATGAGGATTATCACTAATGGATATCCAACAGCATAAGCCCATGCACCCTGGCACATTTATTCGCCGGGTCTATTTAGAGCCTTTTAATGTGGGTTCTAATCAGCTCGCTCGGCAGTTAAAAGTCAGTCCTGGTCTGGTGAGTCGGTTACTCAATGAGAAGACCGATATCTCTCCTTTGATGGCGCTCAAACTCTCCAAGGTAATAGGTCGCTCTCCAGAGAGTTGGCTGCAAATGCAAGATAACTATGACCTTTGGTTGGCCCGTCTCACGGTGGATCTGGATGATTATCAGGCGTTAAAATTTGGTTGATTGGATATCTTTATTTCAGGTCACTTTGAAAAGCTCGGCATTGCTGGGCTTTTTTGTTTGGGTGGTACCCATTCCGATGAGTGGGTATAAGCTGGTTTGAGATCCCTCGTCGCTGCGCTCTGTCGGGATGACAGTGGATGTTTTTATCTCGAGCCACTCAACTCCCACCCCGAACCGCTACACTCCCGCCCCGAACCGCTACACTCCCACCCCGAACCACTAAACTCCCACCCCGAACCACCTAACTGTCATCTCGAACGCATGTGAGAGATCTCGGTGGTCCGACCAAAACCCCTCTCAGTTAAGCCCTGCCCAACGCATTCTTAACGGGTTCTTACCCTTTCAAAATAAAAGTTATGCTAGTTTGTTTTTTTTATGGATGGTAGTATTAGCTCAGAAAATCGAAATCACCAAATACATTAGCGCAACGTTTGCTGCGCCTTCAAATACTCTCCAGGAAAGAGCTTATAAGCCATTCTGGCGAGAGAGCTTAAGGATAAAACATGAACTCCGATTACAAAGCTACCGATTACAAGACTATCGAGTACCAAGTCGATAACAAAATCCTAACTCTACTCTTAAATCGCCCAGAGGTGATGAACGCCTACACCATCGAAATGTGTAATGAGCTAGTGCACGCATTTAACCGGGCAAGCGATGATGCTGATGTCAGCGTAGTTGTTGTCACTGGCGCTGGCAGAGCCTTTTGTGCCGGTATGGATTTATCCGCCGAGGGCAATGTCTTTGGGTTGGATGAGAATCGAACTCCGACCCTTGATGAGATGCAATCATTTGAAGAAATGGACGGCGTTCGCGATAGCGCAGGCAAGGTCACACTCGCTATTTATGATTGTAAAAAGCCGGTTATCGGTGCCATTAACGGTGCTGCAGTGGGAGTGGGGGCAACCATGGCCTGTGCGATGGATATTCGTCTGGCTTCAGACAAAGCCCGTTTCGGCTTTGTCTTTACCAAGATCGGTATTGTCCCAGAGGGCTGCTCAACTTGGTTTTTGCCGCGTATTGTCGGCATGCAGCAATCCCTAAAGTGGATGTTAACCGGTGATATTTTTGATGCGGCAGAGGCCTATCAAGGCGGCTTAGTATTGGAGGTTTGTGCCCCGGATACTCTGCTCCCCAAGGCCTATGAGATGGCGCAAAAAATCGCTGACAATACCGCCCCCGTATCTGTCGCACTGACCCGCCAGATGCTCTATCGCAACTCAGCAGCAGAGCATCCGGATCAGGCGCACAAGGTGGAATCACTGGCGGTGTTTTACACCAGTCAGCAAGATGGCAAGGAGGGCGTGGCATCTTTTTTGGAAAAGCGTCAGGCCAACTTCCCAGCCAAAATTGCTACAGGTATGCCACCCTTTTTCCCTTGGTGGTAAGCATTGTATTACCCATTTTTTAATTTTATTTTTTAACACTGTCCTTTTAATGGAGCACCAACATGTACCAAAACAGTGAGCGATCTCAGCAGATGCTGGAAAAGCTAGAGCGTTTTTTTGATGAGAATATTTATCCCAATGAAGCTGCTTATGCTCAGCAATTACACAATGCCGAGAATCGTTTCGCCCCGCTGCCATTAATGGAAGAGTTAAAATTAAAAGCCAAGGCCGCCGGCCTATGGAATTTATTTGTACCCCCCTCTCACGCAGAATACTGTGATCACGGCGGACTCAGTTTTGCTGAATATGCACCACTCTGCGAAGTTATGGGCCGGGTAATCTGGTCTCCGGAAGTGTTCAACTGCAATGCCCCGGATACTGGCAATATGGAAGTCTTTATGAACTACGCCACCAAAGAGCAGCAGAGCAAATGGCTGCAGCCTCTTTTAGCCGGTGAAATCCGTTCGTCCTACGCCATGACCGAGCCACAAGTGGCCTGCAGTGACGCCACCAATGTTGAGCTGAGCATTGTTAAAGACGGCGATGAATGGGTGCTCAATGGCCGCAAGTGGTTTATCACCGGCGCCATGAATGTGCGTACGCGAATCTTTATTGTGATGGGCAAGTCGGACCCAGAAAACCCCAGCCGCCACCTGCAGCAGACTCAGGTACTGGTGCCCAAAGATACTCCGGGCCTGACTCTGGTTCGTCCCCTGACCACCTTTGGTTATGACGATGCACCTATAGGTCACGCCGAACTGCGTTTTGAAAACTGTCGTGTACCGCTGGACAATGTTTTGCTCGGTGAAGGCCGCGGATTTGAAATTGCGCAGGGACGACTGGGTCCCGGCCGCATGCATCACTGCATGCGTCTAATCGGTGCCGGTCAGCGGGCCCTTGAGTTGGCCTGCAAACGCAGCGTTGCGCGTTCAACCTTTGGCCGCCAAATCAGCAAACATCAGTCGGTGCGAGAAAATATCTCGCGGATGTTTTCCGAGATCGAAATGGCCCGCTTACTGGTGCTAAAAACCTGTCACAAAATCGACCAGGAAGGGGTTCCGGCCTCGGTGGATATGATTGCCGCCACCAAGACCACGATTCCATTACTGATCCAAAATGTCCTCGACAAAGCTATCCAAATGCACGGTGCTGGTGGACTCACTGAAGACTACTGCATGGCTGAAGCGTTTAATTATGCTCGTTGGTGTCGTCAGGCAGATGGCCCAGATGAGGTTCATCAAATGGCCCTGGGCAAGCAAATTATTGAACGCTATTCCGGCGCTAAGGCTTAATAATGCAGTCACATTTTGACTTTGATGCCGAGAGGCTGGCGCAGTATCTGGAATCTCAGGTTGTCGGTTTTAAAGGGCCGCTAACAGCTGAGAAATTTCCCGGTGGCCAGTCGAACCCGACATTTAAAATTACCACGGCGAGCGCTGATTATGTGCTGCGCCGCAAGCCCCCGGGTGAGTTATTGAAATCGGCCCATGCGGTGGATCGGGAATTCAGGGTGCTGTCGGCCCTTGCCGACACCGATGTGCCCGTGGCCCAGGTTTACCATCTCTGTGACGATGATTCGATTATCGGCAGCATGTTTTACCTAATGGAATACAAGCAGGGCAGGGTATTCTGGGATCCGGCACTGCCCGGCATAAGCAATCTTGATCGGGGTGATATTTTCGATCAAATGAATCGTGTCTTGGTGGCACTGCACTCAGTGGATATAGATGCGGTTGGCCTGCAGGACTATGGCCGTCCGGGAAATTATTTTGCCCGCCAAATTGGCCGCTGGACAAAACAGTATCAGGCATCAGAAAGCGAAACTATTGCCGATATGGACCGACTGATTGAATGGCTGCCGGCGAATACCCCGGAGGACGATGGCAAATTAGTTCTCGCCCACGGTGATTTTCGTTTGGACAATATGATGTTTCACGGCACCGAGTCCGAGGCGATTGCACTTCTCGATTGGGAACTATCGACACTGGGTCACCCCTACGCCGATCTTGCCTATCAGTGCATGCAGTTGCGCCTTGATAACAATTGCGTGCTGGCGGGACTGGGAGGTATCGATCGCCAGAGCTTGGGCATTCCCAGCGAACAGGACTATGTGGCGCTGTACTGCCAGCGCATGGGTCTAGAGACTATTCCCAATTGGAATTTCTATGTGATTTTCAGCATGTTTCGGTTTGCCGCAATACTCGAGGGTGTGGGTCAGCGCGCCCTGGGTGGCAATGCTTCAAGTGATAAAGCGCTTGAAATGAGAGCGCTGGTCAAGCCGCTGGCACAAATGGCGGTAGAAATGATCGGTTAAAATAATGTATTAGTGATTATTCTAAACAATTACACCTGTTTTCTATTCAGAGTGGTGAAATAAGTAAGACTTTTCTATACCATTCTGAAATTACCGACAGCTGTCGGTTTTTTACTGTTATGAATGTTAATGCAAACGAAATATTTTAGAGGACAGATGGCATGGTGGTGGCAAAAGGTAAAGAGGGCGCGGCGAAAACGACAGCGGCAGCCAGCAAAAAGCGGCCGCAGCGCAATGAAAAGGGATGGCAGGCCGAGAAGAGTGCAATGACGCGTTCCGCAATTCTCGAGGCAACCATTCAATGCCTTCTCGAGTTGGGTTATGCCAATACCACTACCGCTTTGATTGCCAATTATGCCGGCGTCTCACGGGGTGCAATGATGCACCACTTCCCCTCGCGTATTTCGGTTATGCGTGCGGTGATCGACTATCTCCATGTCTTGCGTCTGCAAGAGTACCGCGACCTGATGGTCGATATTGATGATCCTCAAAGCAGTTTGACCGATAAAGCGATTCGCGAATCAGTTGAGGCTGCATGGCGTTATGTGAACCTTCCATCGTTTCTTGCCTACCAAGAGATGCTTGCTGCATCGCGCACTGATGGAGAGTTGCGACAGATTATTGAGCCGGTAGAAAAAGACTTTGAAAAGCAGTTTCTCGATACTGTAAAAGCGGTGTTCCCACACTGGCAAAATCTGGCGCGACTGGAAGGCGCTCACGATATGGTGCAGTTCTTGATGAAGGGCATGGCCCTGAGTCATATGTCAGTGCGCAAAAATGCTCGCGCCAAGCGCGTGATGACCTACCTGACCGCTATTCTCCATGATATCTACAAAGAAGCGGATTTGATGGAAAAGTAACTATTCAGCGCGGGAAGTTTTTGGCTTCCCGCGCCTGCTCTTTGCCAAAAGTCTCTCTAGTTGCTTGCCTAGAAATGTCTCTACATACCTCTCTACATATCTCTCTACAGGCCTCGTTACAGGTCCCTATACCTCTCGCGCAACTTCTCCAACGTTCACTATTGCAGCTGATCTCCTTATTTAAACAATAGCCCTCTACCATCTATGGCAAAGCCCTTTAAGTCGTCTTAATTTAATGCGCCGGGCAGATTATCTGACAGCAGATTCAGGACAAACCAGTTGCAGCTTGGAGCCATTGATAATATAGTCTTAAAAAAGAAACATACATGTCTGTTTTGTAAAATGCAGTTGCGCTAATTTTCGAATTATCTGGCAGACTGACTAAGCAGCATAAAAACAATAATAATGAGAATAAAACCAAAATAGCTGTAGCAAGGGGTTTCTGATGGGGCGTTTTACTGGAAAAGTGGTCTCAATAGTCGGCGCTGCCGGTGAAGATAATATGGGGCAGGTTATGGCTCGCCGTTTCGCCGCTGAAGGGGCGAAAGTGGTTGTTTCCGGTCGTCATGAGGCTGCACTAAGCAAACTCGCCGAAGAGATTGATGGCGATTGGGTGCTCTGTGATTTCTCTAAAAAAGCCTCTATTAATACCATGATCGACTCGATTATCGATCGCCATGGCAAGCTCGATGTGGCGATTAATAGCACTGGCTGGGGTCTATTAGTGCCCTTAGAAGAAAACTCAGAGGAACAGCTTGATCAGATGCTTGATCTGCAGTTCAAAGGGCCGTTTGTGTGGCTGCAGAAACTGATTCAGGTTATGGCTGATACAGGCGGGTCGATTATTCAAATCTCCTCGGCCACTGCCAATATTATGCTCGATGACCATGCTGCCTATATGGGTACCAAGGCGGGCACCGATCACCTGATCCGCTGTGTTGCCAATCAATACGGTCCAAAAGGCATTCGCGCCAATAGTATCTCCCCGGGTTTGACTCATACCCCGATGACTGCAGAACCCCTAAAAAGCGCTGCACTGCTGGCAGAGTTTGAAAGCTGCTACCCCCTGGGTCGCATTGGCAGCAGTGACGATATTGCCGCTGCTGCACTATTTCTCGCCTCCGATGAATGCTTTATGACCGGCGAAAACTTGCAGGTCAACGGCGGTCTCTGTCTGCGCCGCAATCCACTGGGTACTGAGTTATTTGATGCCATGGTGGCGGCGGGTGAAATACCTGGGCAATAGGCTGTGGCCAATAGCTTGTAACTAATAGCCTGTAACTAATAGCCTGTAACCAATAGCTTGTAATCAACAGCCTGAAACCAAAAGCAGCGAAAAGAACAAGGATAGAAAGAACATGAAATTAGATCAAAAAGTGGTATTGATCACTGGTGCTGGCGGCGGTATTGGTCAGGCAGCGGTGCGCAAGTTTGTCAGTGAGGGCGCCAAAGTCATGCTCGCGGATATCAATACTGATATCACTCAGCCATTGGTCAATGAACTAGGTGCCTATCGCTGCGCCTGTGTCGCCGTTGACGTAGCTGAAGCGGATCAAGTTGAGAATATGGTGCGCACCACAGTCGACACCTTTGGCTCTATTGATGTCTTTGTGGCCAACGCAGGCACCGAGGGCAAGATCGGTTCGATTATGGATACCGATGTCAGCAACCTAGATAAGGTATTGGCAGTCAATGTCAGAGGTGTATGGTTGGGGCTGCACTACGTCATGCCGGTGATGCGCGATGGCGGTGGTGGCAGCATTATTATCACGTCCTCTGGTGCAGGCGTGCAGGGCTCGCCCAATACCGCCGCCTACAATACCAGCAAGCATGCGGTGATTGGTCTGATGCGCTGCGCGGCTCTGGAATCTGCGCAATTTGGTATCCGAGTCAATACGGTTAACCCAGGTGCTGTGGAAACCCGCATGATGGAATCCATTGAAGATGGCTTTGCTGAAGCGGGCGCCGGTGATTTTAGAGCTATGGTTGAGGCGGTGACACCTTTGGGTCGCTATGGCCAGCCGGAGGAAATCGCCAATATGATGGTTTTCTTAGGTAGTGATGACAGCAGTTACTGCACCGGCAGTGTGTATATGGTCGATGGTGGCAATGCCACCTAAGAGCAATTTTCAACGATTAATAATAAAAAAACAATAATCATAAAAATAATAAGAGCAGTGTTATGACATTTAATTTTCACGATCAAGTCGTGTTAATCACCGGCGCGGCCGGTGGTTTGGGTTATGCCTGCGCCCAAGCATTTGGAGCGGCTGGTGCTAAGTTGGTGATTACCGATATATCCAAGGAGCCATTGGATAAGGCCGTTGAGGAGCTTGAACAGGCTGGCGCTGAGGTGCTGGGTCTGATTAATGACGTCAGCGATTCTGCGGATGTCAGTGCCATGATGAGTGCCATAGTGGCGCGTTTTGGTCGTCTCGATATTGCCGTCAACAATGCCGGTACAGCAACCCCATTACAGGAATTTCATGAAGTGGGTGAGGCGGAATTTGATCGGGTAATGGCGGTAAATTTAAAAGGTGTATGGCTGTGCATGCAGGCGGAGATCCGCCAAATGCTAGAGCAGGGCGGAGGGCGGATAGTCAATATGGCCTCGGCCACCAGTCGCAACACCTACCCCAATGCCTCGCCCTATGTCACCAGCAAATTTGCGGTGGCCGGTCTGACCCGCACAGTAGCGGTGGAATATGCCGATCGCGATATTCGGATTAACGCGATCTGCCCGGGAAATGTGGCGACTCCCCTAGTGGTGAGCCTGGTTGATGATCTATCGGTACTGGCAACAAAGCATGCGATCAAACGTTTGGGTACGCCTGAAGAGGTGGCCAATGGGGTGATGTTTTTGGCCTCGGACCTTTCGTCTTTTAGTACCGGAAGTCTGCTCGAAGTGGATGGCGGTTGGAATGCGATTTAGGGCCTGAAAAAAATAAACAGCAAAGAATAAAAAAATACAAAATTTAAAAAAACTAAATTTAAAGCACGTTAAAAAAATATTATAAGGAAAATTCCATGTCTAGATTATTAAATAAAGTTGCGATTATTACCGGCGCTGCCTCTAACCCGGGCCTCGGCCATGCCACTGCTATGCGCTTTGCCCAAGAGGGTGCCAAACTGGTACTGACCGATATCGATATGGTTGGACTGGCTGCCGCCGAAAAAGAGATGGTCGCCCTAGGTGCTGAAGTACTGACTATGGAGCAAAATGTGGTCGATGAGCAGCGCTGGCAGGAAGTGATTGATGCCACCGTAGAGCGCTTTGGCGGTCTGGATATATTGGTTAACAATGCCGGTATTGCGGTTATGCGACCGATCAGTGAATACTCCACGGCAGACTACGATCTGCAGATGGATGTGAATATTCGCAGTGTCTTCCTCGGCTGTAAAAAAGCCCTGCCAGCAATGATCGCCTCCGGTGGCGGCTCTATTGTCAATATGTCTTCTGTTGCTGCACTGCGCGGCATTCCCGGTGTCTCGGTATACGGTATTGCTAAAGCCGGTGTACAAATTTTCAGTAAGAGTATTGCCCTGGAACATGCTGCCGATGGTATTCGCTGTAACTCTCTGCACCCAGGCTTAATCGACACCAATATTCAAAATGACTCCCGTCGCGATAATCCAGATGAGTTTGAAAAGCTTGGCGACACCGTGCCATTTGGTCGTATGGGCTATCCAGTGGAAGTGGCCAACTGTGTACTGTTTTTAGCCTCCGATGAATCCAGCTATGTCACTGGCGCTGAGCTGGTGGTTGATGGCGGTCTTATTTCAAAGTAATCCCCGGGAATGCTGATTAGCTAATAGGTTTTGTTAAACAGCAAAACCTTTTAGCTGGTCAGCTTCTTTTTATTGCAGTCTATTCGACCTGTTTTTTATTAATCAGCACTGCCAATTATAGAGAGCCATATTATGGGCGCACCATCTGACACGTCCCGCTACGCCAAGGGTTTTGATATTCCTGTGCGCGGCGACACCATCACCGCGGACCGCTATATCTCCCAAGAGTTTATGGCGCTGGAGAACCAGCATCTGTGGCCAAAGGTTTGGCATCTGGGTGGCATGGTCGCTGAGTTAGAACAGGAAGGGGACTATGTGCGCCATAACCTGGGCACCGAATCGGTGATTATGATTCGTCAGGCCGACAGCAGCATCAAAGCTTTCTATAACTCCTGCCCCCACCGTGGAAATCGTCTAGTGCTGGGTGATATTGGCGGCAGTGACCGCATTACCTGTGGCTACCATGGCTGGCAGTTTGCCCCCGACGGTGTGTTGGTCAATGTTCAAGACCCAGATGATTTTCCCGATGGCAATCCCTGCGGCAAAGTGACGCTTAGCGAAGTGCGCTGTGAAACCTGGGGACCGTTTATCTTTTACTGCATGGACTCAGAGGTAAAACCCCTATTGGACTGGCTGGCGCCATTGCCAGAACGGCTTAAAGATTACGGTCTCGATAACTGGATACGAGTGATGTATCTGTCGGCAGATGCCGATTTTAATTGGAAAATTATCCGCGATAACTTTAATGAAAGTTATCACCTGCCCACTATTCACCCAGAACTGTCGACCTTTATTAATGATGGTCTGCCGGATACGTTATTTGAGATGTATGAAACCGGTCATAACGCTATGTGGATGAAAGGCCATCAGGCTACCACCCGCAATCCAGAGTTCCATACTGGCGACGTGCCCTCACCGCTAGATGACGTGGCTCGCGCTTGGGAGGTAGATCCAGCCGACTTTAACGGTCATACCGGTGATATCCGCGAGGCGATTATCGCCGCCAAACGCCGTCTTGGCCCGGAGCGCGGTTTTACCAACTATGAAAATATGAGCGATCAGCAGCTGGTGGATTATTTTCACTGCACATTGTTCCCCAATCTGACCATTACCATGTCACCGGAGCAGTGCCAGATACTGCGCACCGAACCCCATCCAACGGATCCGCAGAAATGTGTTTTCCATCACTGGGTGATAGCGCCGCCAGTTAAAGGTATGACCGAAGTGGAAACACCCATTGGGCCCATGCCATTGGAATGGGCGGAAAATCGTCACAGTGTTTATGGCGACGGTCAGTCGGTGGGCTATGTAGCGGATCAGGATTTAAGTATTGGCACCAGTCAGCAGCAGGGGCTTAATTCCCGCGGATTTAGTGGCTGCATACTGACTCATCAGGAGAAGCGCGTGCAGCGTTTCCACGAGTTGCTCAATGACTATGTGCACCCGGATGTGAGCACTGACATTATTAACTCTGATCAGCTGAGGTAATCAAAATGTTTAAAGCAATTGTTGTTGCCATGATCATGTCTGCTATTACCGCCGGTGCGTTTGCTGAAGACCTTTCACAAAAAGACAGTTCCCGGATACCGAATCCACTGGCTCTTATGCGTGCCGATCATATTATGATTTCCACCGCAGACTATCAGGGCACCGTTGACTGGTATCACAATATTCTCGGTTTTGAAGTGGTTCGCGAGTGGGACATCGAGGGCTACGCCGAGGTGGATGTGGGCTATATAGCCGCCAATGGTTTTATGATCGAAGTAGTAGGTACCCCGGAGGCATTTCAGGCTGAGGAAGTTGCCCCAGATGTATTCACTGCCATGTCCGACCGCGGCTATGTGCACATTGCCTTTCGCAGTGCCGATGTAGACGCCGTGGCGGCAGAGTTAGTCAGTCGTGGGGTCGAGCTTGAACTGCCGCCAACCGATTTTGATGCGGCAGGGGTTCGCCTGCTGTTTATCCGCGATAACAATGGCAACCTAATTGAGATAGTGACGCCGCTCTCCAGCAAAGAGGATTAAGTATGCAACCAAGGTCTAGTTTGAGTATGTTTATTCGAATAAGTTTATTGGTATTGCTAGCGGCTGCGGGTTGCACTGAGCGTGATAACCGATCACCTGATATTGCTCTCACGGGGGTAGTGTCTTCACCCCAAGAACAGCTTATGGAAGGGGTTGTGGTGATTCTTCGGGGAGTCGATAAATCCCTGTTGACCGCAGTGACCTCTGATGCCACCGGTCAGTTTAGTCTTAGGCGCGAGCGTCTTAATGCCGGCACCTATGAGGTCACAGTGCGAGCCGCTGGCTATGAATTATCCAGCGCACAGCAGGTGGTGATTACTCAAGATCGTCCATCATCAATCGAGCTGTCTCTGCAGGCGGTTACCGACCCACTGCGTCTAGCCTCTCATTTGACCTCACTGGACTGGGTGAAAAGTTTCCCCGGAAGCAAGGCAGAAAAAGATCTGCTGGTGCGCAATATGGTCAACTGTGGTTTTTGCCACAGCCTCGAGCGCATTGCTCGCTCCGGCTATAACGCAGAGCAATTTACTCAGGTGATTCAGCGCATGCACACCTATGAGACGGACCATGCCTCCGCCGATCGTATCCAGATAGTGCGCCACCCGCTGCCCCTAAAAGATTTTATTTGGTACGGACGCAAAGCAACTGATATAGCAGAGTATTTAGCCACAGTTAATCTCAGTCAGGGGCAGTCGACCTGGGATTACCCGTTAAAAACCTTGCCGCGCCCTTCAGGTGAAGGCACCAATGCCACAGTCACGGTGTACCCGATTCCCCGGCAGCCCAGCGTGATCCATGATCTGGATGTAGATTCAAAAGGCAATGTTTGGTACGGCAATACCGGGTGGGATTTTATTGGCAAACTCGATCCCCGCAGTGGCGAATTTTCCGAATGGCCGGCACCGAACTTTTTACCCGAGCCGGAAGAGGGCCTCAGCCGTATTGTCGGTGTTCAGGATATACAGGTGGATGGCACCGATACCGTCTGGGTAGGTATAGGCGGCAATAAGCATGCGGCGTTCTCTCCTGAGACTGAAACCTGGCAGACATTTGATTTGCCGGTGATCTGGAAAAACCCCTTTTTAGGGCCAGTGAGAGCCGGTGAAAAGGGACTCTGGGCAACAGGTATCACCTCCATACCCGAGGGAGGTATTCGCCATGAGCACGCCTTCCGCTTGGATATCGAAAGCGGTGAAGTGGGTGAGGGCATAATGCTCTTTGATGACAAACCATTCCCCACAGATCCCGATCGAGTCGGCCAATTAAATTACTGCTACATGATGGATCAGGATGCCGCGGGGAATTTCCTCTGCACCGCACCTGAAGCGTCCTCTATTGCCCGCTCTGATGGAGAAGGCAATGTTCGCCTAGTGCCGACACCGACGCCCAATGCTTATCCGCGCCGAGGTTATAGAGATAACAATAATGGTTTTTGGTTTACCGAATTCTTTGCTGACAATGTGGCGGTGATCAATCTCGATAATGATGAGATTACCGAGTATCCGCTGCAGCCGCGACATATCTCTCCCTACTACGCACGCCCAGATCGCAATGGCAAAATCTGGATATCCAGCACCGGTTCCGACCGCCTGTTGCGGCTGGATCCAGAGACTGGAAAGGTCGTCAAATATCTTATGCCGGTGGAATACGATGCACGCAAAGTCGTGGTCGATAATTCCGCCGATCGTATTACCGTCTGGCTGCCGAATAAAAATCAGGGGCAGTTGATTCGGATTGAAGTAGCCGAGTAAATTTTTATAAATAGGAAAAACAATAATGCATAAACTTATTTATGTTTCGTTACTGGCTGCGTTGGCGTTGCCAGCAAACGCGGCAGAGCCCTCGCTCTCGGATCAAAAGTTGCTCTACTCAGCACCGGTGCGAGACAGTATGACAAACCTCTATTGGGGTGATTTGCACCTGCACTCTCAACTCTCAGCCGATGCCTATATTTTACAGACGCGACTGACCAAAGATCAGGCGTTTAAGTTTGCCCGTGGTGAAACGGTTCAGGCGGATAATGGCATGCCGGCCAAATTACGTCGCCCATTAGATTTTTTAGCGGTGACAGATCATGCGGAATATCTGGGTATTTATGCTCAGATGGCCCTCGATGATCCCCGTTTAGATGAATGGAAAATGGGTGCAGAATGGAAGGAGTTATTGCGTCAGGGGGATATGATGAGCTTAGCTCTGGCATTCTCAGACGCGATTCAGACCAGTGAACCAGAGTATCTGACGCCCGACAGCCTGCGCAGCTCTATTTGGCAGGAGGCGTCTGCCGTTGCTGATAAATACAATGAGCCAGGGTTATTTACTGCCTTTGTGGGTTACGAATGGACCTCCATGATTACCGGCGACAACCTTCACCGGGTGGTGATCTATAAAGACGGTGCCGAGACCGCATCTCAGATGACGCCTTTCTCGGCACAGCACAGCAATGACCCGGAAGATTTATGGGACGCCTTAGCGGACTATGAAAAGCAAACCGGGGGTGAAGTACTTGCCATTGCCCACAATGGTAATGTCAGTAATGGCCGCATGTTTTCGCCGAACCGGGAAAACGGACTGCCCCTAGATGCGTCCTATGCCCGCAAACGTGCACGTTGGGAACCGGTCTATGAGACCACTCAGGTAAAAGGCGATGGTGAGGCACATCCTTACCTGTCTCCAGATGACGAGTTTGCCGATTTTGAAACCTGGGATCAGGGCAATATCACTTTAGGCACGGACAAAGAACCAGAAATGTTGCAGTACGAATATACCCGCTCGGCCCTCCGCGAAGGTCTCCGCCACGAGGCTAACTTGGGTACCAACCCCTTTAAGTTTGGCATTATCGGTAGCACCGATTCTCACACGGGCATGGCCACCACCAATGAGGATAACTTCTTTGGTAAGTTTGCCCATGATGAGCCCTCAGTGGACCGCACCGAAAAACGTATGGCGGATCAGCTACAGAAAATCTGGCGGCTAGTATCCTCCGGTCTGGCAGCGGTCTGGTCTGAGGAAAATACTCGCGAGTCGATCTTTGATGCGATTAAGCGTCGCGAAGTCTATGCCACCTCGGGCACCCGCATTAAGCTGCGCTTTTTTGGTGGCTGGGAATATGCACAGGCAGATGTTCTGAGCGCTGATTACGCCAGTATCGGCTATGCAAAGGGCGTTCCTATGGGGGGCGATTTAACCCGCGGTCCCGACGCTAAAGCCCCACGCTTTATGGTCGCCGCCACCAGAGATCCAGATGGTGCCAACTTGGATCGTGTACAGATTATTAAAGGCTGGCTCAATGCCAGTGGCGAAACGGCGGAGCAGATATTTGATGTGGCCCTCTCCGATGGCCGCAAGAGGAGCTGGTTAACCGGCGAGATTCCCGCGGTGGGCAATACTGTTGACAGTGAAAATGTCACCTACAGCAACAGCATAGGTGCCGCCGAATTAACCGCAGTTTGGACTGATCCCGAGTTCGATCCAGACCAGCGTGCATTCTACTATGCCAGAGTGATTCAGATTCCAACCCCGCGCTGGACTGCCTATGACGAAAAATATTTTGGTGCAGTTATAGATCCCCGAGCACCCAAAACCATTCAAGATCGCGCCTACTCATCACCTATTTGGTACACCCCATGACAGCACCAGTAATCAATAAAAAGTGGACGCTAAAATCCCGTCCTGAAACCACCGTTAGCGCAGAGCATTTTAACTTTGAGAATGAGACCATCCGCGACCTAGTGGCTGGCGAGTTTCTGGTAAAGAATCATTATCTCTCTTTTGAACCGGCTCAGCGTGGCTGGTTAAACGATGTGCGCAGCTATGTGCCACCGGTAGCCATTGGCGAAGTGATGCGCTCTATGGCAGTGGGCGAAGTTATTGCCAGCAACCATAGCGACTATCAGATTGGCGATAGAGTGCAGGGCGGTTTTGGCTGGCAAGAATATGCTATCAGCGATGGTACCGGACTCTTTCCAGTATCAAAAATTCCTGAGGGTATGCCCATCGCTTACCCACTGCATATCTATGGTCTCACCGGCTTAACGGCTTACTTTGGCTTGCTCGATATAGGCAAACCCAAAGCCGGCGATACAGTGGTGATCTCAGGGGCGGCTGGGGCTACCGGCTCCACCGTGGGTCAGATTGCCAAGTTAATGGGTTGTCGAGTTATCGGTATTGCCGGTGGTCCAGCCAAGTGCCAGTGGCTAATCGATGAGCTGGGCTATGACGCCGTGATTGACTACAAATCAGAATCCGTCGATGCGCGCATGAAAGAGCTGTGTAAAAACAGCATCAATATCTACTTCGATAATGTCGGTGGCGAAATTCTCGACTCGGCGCTGGTCAATCTAGCCAACCATGCGCGAGTGGTTCTCTGTGGCGGTATTTCCAGTGGCTACCAAACTAAAGCGCTACCGCCGGGGCCGAAAAATTATATGCAGTTAGTGATTCGCCGCTCTCATATGGAAGGCTTTATTGTGCTCGATCATGTGGAGCGTTATCCCGCTGCGATAGAGCAGTTAAGTCAGTGGGTTGATGAGGGCAAGATCCTCGTCAAGGAACATATTCTAGAGGGTATAGAAGAATGTCCTGCTGGTCTGGCGGGTCTTTTCGCCGGTCACAATTTTGGCAAGCAGCTGGTTAAAATTTAATAAAAAATAAGAAAACTATTTATTACGGACTTAGAGGGCACAATCATGGCCGGTAGATTAGAAGGGAAAGTCATTGTTATTTTGGGCGCATCTGACGAGCGCAGTATGGGTGCGGCCACCGCACATCGCTGCGCTGCCGAGGGCGCAAAACTTGTATTGGCGGCCCGCAGACTGGATAAGGTCCAGGCCATCGCCGACAGTATTGGCGCTGTAGCCGTGGGTTGCGATATTACCGACGAAGCACAGCTTGCAGCTTTGGCAGACACCGCTGTCGCCCATTACGGCAAACTCGATGGTGCGATTAATTTTGCCGGTATTGAAACTTCATCGTCGATTGCCGATATCAGCCGCGAAGTATTACAGCAGAACTGCGATGTTCACTTAATCGGAACCACGCTGTTTATCAAGCATATGACTGCACGCATGACTGATGGTGGCTCAGTGGTAACCACCTCCTCACAGACTGCTCTGTTAGCGCCTCCGGGACTGGCAGCTTATGCTGGCACCAAGAGTGGGGCAGATCATATAGTGCGCATAGCCGCAGTTGAGTACGGTGGACAGAATATCCGTGTTAACTCTCTGTCGCCCGGTTTTACGCCCAGTGCTATGACCGAGGGTTTCCTGGCTATGCCTGCCATCGAGCAAGCGTTTATCAATGAGATTCCACTGGGTAAGTTACCGAGCACCGATGATATGGCGAATGCGGCCCTGTGGCTGTTATCCGATGAGTGTTTTATGACCGGTAGGCTGTTGGATATTTCTGGAGGCCAAACTCTGCGCCGTATTCCTACGGCTACAGAGATGGGTTTTTGATTTAGGCTTTTTAGTAAAAAAGAAAAGCTAACTTATTTAAGTAAAGTTAAGCCCTCAGAAAGCCGCTGCCATCAGCGGCTTTTCTTTGCCACGGCTTTTCCCGCGCTGTAGTCATAAACCTCGCCATTACTCAGCGCGCCCAAGCCTTTAAGAAAGTCACCGCTGTCCATAGCTTCAGTTTCCGCTTCCAACTCTTTGGCTAGTCCCAGATCGAGAGAGCCTTCCCAAGCAGCTCCTAAGCACTCCTTAGTCCATTGCACCGAAGCAGGCGAGCAGTGACGCAAACGAGTTAGTACGTTGCTTAGATGTCCATCTAAGAGCTCAGGAGTGGCAAATGAGCCTGTCACCAGTCCAAACTCCGCAGCCTGAATGCCACTGATCGATTCTCCCAGCAAAAGCATCTCCTGAGCCCGTCTAAAGGGCATTAGTCGAGCCGCTAACTGAGTGCCACCCCAGGCGGCAACAAAGCCCAGAGTCACTTCAGGAAAGCTAAAGCGTGCGCCATCAAGACAGTAGAGAAAATCGCTGCGCAGTAGCAGCTCAAGGCCGCCACCCAAGGCTCCGCCGCGGGCTATACCAATTACCGGCATAGGCAATGCGGCAATCTGCCTGCCCAGTTGATGGCCCATTTTAACCAGCCGCTGAAAGTCTTCTCTTCCCAGGTCTTCGAGTCGAGGCTGCAGCTCCGTGACAGCCGCTGCACCGGCGTGAAAGCCACGCCCGCCAGCGTCTATGACTACTGCGCGTATCTCAGTTTGATCGTTAATGCTTTGGAGCGCTTCGCCCATGGCCTTGAGCATGGCCACAGACATACCAAAATTATCTTGAGGATTGTTTTTTGTTAGCCACAGAATGCCGTCCTCGATATGACGATTAAGTACTGTAGTCTCAGTCTGTTGCATGGTTGCTTACCTATTTTTTGTAAAGGTTTTTTTTACTAATATTGCTAGAAAGACGAATATTAAAAAAGGCGGCTGAACTGAGTTCAACCGCCTTTTAGTTACTGCTTCTTAAGAGTTCAGATACTTAGAACTCATATCCTAACGTGACACCAAATTGACGACCTGGAGCAAGCTCTGCCCAAGAGAAGCTACCTGCGTCATAGCGACGGTTGATACGGTTATCAGCTTCAAAGATATCTGTGCCGTAGACCATTAACTTCAATGTTCCATTGCCCATGTCCTTGAGGTAAGTCGCTGAAAGATCAACAGTCTCGAAGCTTTCAATAACAACTTCTGGACCTGTTACTGGGTCATAAGTGGCCCAAGCAGCCTGAGTGTAAACTTCATCTTTGTGGCTAAAGCTACCAGTAACTGTCAGTGAGCCGCCAGAGATTTCAGTGGTGTACTCAGCAACCAAACTAGCGGTCAACTCAGGTGCATACATCAGGTACGCTTTGTCTGAGATATCGACACCGTCGTAGTCATACTTGTCGTAGCCGCCGTCAAGGGTACCTATAGCAGCACGCAGAGTCAGGTTTTCAGTTGGCATCAATGCAGCTTCAATCTCAATACCGTCCATGCTTACTTGACCAGCATTTCGAGTGAATGAACAGGTTACGCCATTTTCTGCTGTACCTTTACCACAGACTGGGTCATCACCAGGAACAATAACTTGAACCTGCTTGTCAGTGTAATCAGTGCTGAAGTAAGTAACGTTCAACTGAGAGTTTTCAGTTGGGTTGCTACGCATACCGATTTCAAAGCTTTCAACCTCCTCTGACTGGTATGGCAACAGCTCTGCTTCATTTGAACCACGGTTAAAGAATCCACCGCTGCGGAAGCCCGTTGCAAAAGAGGTATACAGCATGCCCTTTTCGAACTCTCTCTGCAGAACTACACGGTAGCTTGTGTTGTCGTCTGAGAAAGTTGGATTACCAACGTTGATCGCTGCATCAAGATTTTCTGCAATTCGATTTGCGAAATCCAGAATCGCCCAAGAGCGAGAGTAGAGCTCTTTATCTTCTTCTGTGTATCGTGCGCCTGCAGTAATCGACCAATCATCGTTTAGGTCATAGGTCATTTCACCAAAGAACGCTGATGCTTCTAGGCTGTGGTTTGCGGTAAAGTTCTGAATAGGACCTGAAGTAATGTAAGAGTCAGCTTCCATATAGTAGGCACCAAGAACAAAGTTCAGGGGACCGTCTAGATCGGAAATATACTGTATCTCATGTGACTCTTGCTCAAAGGTCTGCTCTCTAACAACCGGGAACATAACGCCATTGGTTCCCCAAGAGCCCAGTGTTGCAAGCTCGTCATACTCCATGGTGCCCATGATGTATTTGATCTGGTAGCCATCGCCTTCGTGCGTCAGTTTAAAGGTAACATTCTCACCTTCCAACGTCGCAGTAAGAGGGTTTAGCTGAACGGAGTTCTTGTAACCACTGGCTTTTGAAATATCTGAGGAAACCGTAGCGCAATTCTGTGCAGGAGTGCCCGCACAAAGAGCACCGGCTGCTGTGGTTGTGTTGATGATGTCTACCGCAGTTGTATCGTGATCATAATCATCGTAGGTCAAAAGAGCTGAGGTATTTTCTGTGAAGTTGTACTTTACGGAGATCGAGGCAGTCTGGCTGTCGCGATTGTCAGGTCTGTTGTCATTGGTAACGTTGTAAAGAAAAGACTTCGACTGAATATCTTTAACAGCAATCTTAATGCCGCCATTTTCGCCCAAAGGCATATTCATAATACCCTTAAGGTCGGTCATGCTCTCATCGCCGAAAGTCGCTTCTACCTTACCGCCCCACTCGCCGGTTGGTTCAGTTCTTTGAACGTTAATCACACCACCAATGGTGTTACGTCCAAAAAGCGTACCCTGTGGGCCACGAAGTACTTCAACTGACTCGACATCAAAGAAGTCAAAGATTGCGCCAGAGTTGCTCGCCATAAAGACGCCGTCAATTGCGACACCGATAGTTGATTCAATCGACTTTTCGATATCGTCGTAGCTCAGGCCTCGAATAGAGGGGCTAAGAGAGTGCGAACCCTGCGAAGTCTGGTGCAATTCAACGTTAGGAACTAATTTGGCAACGTCTACAACACTTCTAATCGAGCCTCTTTCAAGCTGGCCTGGTGTAATAGCAGTAACGGCTACAGGAACATCCTGAATAGATTCTTGACGCTTTCGAGCAGTAACAATCACTTCCTCAAGAACGGTCGCGCCAACGGCTACGTTAGCGTACAGCGGTACCATACATACAGAAATCAGGGCTGGAAGCACCTGCTTCTTAAAGTTTTTCTGATAATTCATCGATTTATCCCCTCAGGACATTATTATAATTTTGTTCAAAGCAGATG
>CH672399.1:0-76956 GCA_000153445.1 gamma proteobacterium HTCC2207
ATTTCTAAGTCAAATGGAAAGGCTTTATGGGTGCAAAGTCACTACCCATCTGGTCTCAAGCTCATTCGTGAGTACGTTATACCAATAGCCATTTCGATGGTCAAGCTCCTTTCCACGAAATGGCTACTTTCTTTAGATCTAGTGGGTGCTTGGTCTAGAGGACTGTTGCTCCTTATCGTTTGGCGCACTGCTACGATTAAATTCTTCGTCGCTTAAAGATTCCGGCTTATGCTCCAAGGCAATGTCCAACACCTCATCGATCCACTTCACCTGACAGATAGTAAGATCAGCTTTAATATTATCGGGTATCTCCTTCAAATCACTACCATTATCATCGGGAATGATGACCGTGGTGATGCCACCGCGATGGGCTGCAAGAAGCTTTTCTTTCAGTCCACCAATTTTCAACACCTGACCACGCAGAGTGATTTCACCGGTCATGGCAACATTAGCTTTCACCGGAATACCCGTTAAAACGGATACCAGAGCCGTGCACATGCCAACGCCCGCCGAAGGTCCGTCTTTTGGCGTAGCACCCTCAGGAACATGAATATGCAGATCGTTCTCCTGATAGAAATCCTTGCGTATACCGAGAGCCTTGGCGCGGCTTCTAACCACTGTCAGAGCCGCTTGAATGGACTCCTGCATCACATCACCTAGAGATCCAGTTTTAATTACACGACCTTTGCCAGGGATGGCTGCAGATTCAATCGTCAGTAACTCACCGCCCACTGATGTCCAAGCCAGTCCGGTTACCTGCCCTACTTGGTTTTCCGCTTCGGCACGACCATAGTCAAAACGTCGTACACCCAGAAGAGCTTCTAATTGCTCAGGACCAACACTGCCCGTTGAGGCGGCTCCATCGCGCACATGCTCAGTGACAATTTTGCGACAGATTTTCGCTATATCTCGATCCAGCCCGCGCACGCCAGCTTCCCGAGTGTAATACCTGATGGCGTCCTGCAGTGCCCCTTCGGTAATCTCCAGCTCAGACTCTTTTAGGCCGTTGGCTTTGCGCTGTTTAGGCACCAAATATTTTTCAGCAATAGCAACTTTTTCCCCTTCGGTGTAGCCGGGAATTCGAATCACTTCCATACGGTCTAGCAGCGGGCCGGGAATATTCATCGAGTTGGCAGTACAGATAAACATCACATCAGAGAGGTCGTAGTCCACCTCTAGATAATGGTCGTTAAAAGTATGGTTTTGTTCTGGATCTAGAACTTCCAACAGTGCCGAAGCCGGATCACCGCGCTGGTCCATACCCATCTTGTCGATCTCATCAAGCAAAAACAGGGGGTTCTTTACTTTTACTTTTGAGAGTTTCTGAATCACCTTGCCAGGCAGAGAACCAATATAGGTTCTGCGATGACCGCGGATTTCTGCTTCGTCACGCACGCCACCCAGGCTCATGCGAACAAACTGTCGACCTGTAGCTCGGGCAATCGATTCACCGAGGGAGGTTTTACCCACACCTGGAGGCCCAACCAAACAGAGTACAGGACCCTTTAGCTTTTTAACCCGCTGCTGAACCGCGAGAAATTCGAGAATACGCTCTTTGACTTCGTCTAGACCATGATGGTCTTGATCCAAAGTCTGCTGGGCTTCAACTAAATTATGTTTAATACGCGAGCGCTTTTTCCAAGGCACACCAATCATCCAATCAATGTAGTTGCGCAAGACGGAGGCCTCGGCTGACATTGGCGACATCATTTTGAGTTTATTCAGCTCAGACTTGGTCTTCTCTAGGGCGGCTTTTGGCATGCCCACTTCTTCGACTTTTGCCTCAAGCTGGTCAATCTCAGAACCAGCCTCATCTATGTCACCCAGTTCTTTCTGAATGGCTTTCATCTGCTCGTTTAGATAGTACTCGCGCTGACTCTTCTCCATCTGTTTTTTGACTCGGCCACGGATGCGCTGCTCAATCTGGAAAAGATCAATTTCAGATTCCATCAAACCCATCAGATGCTCGAAGCGCTCGGTGAGGTCGGCAACTTCTAGCACATCCTGCTTCTGCTCGATGCTCAGGGTCATATGCGAGGCAATCGTATCGGCGAGCCGATTAGCGTCCTCAATGCCGCTGACGGTGGCAATGACTTCTGCAGGAATTTTCTTGCTCAAATTGACATACTGCTCAAAAAGCGACATCGCCGAGCGCGTTAGCACTTCCGATTCGCGCTCATCTAAATCGCCGTCTGGTAAATTTTCAATCTTAGTCTGCATAAAGGCACCGCCTTCAGACGCGTCAATCAAACTGACTCTCGAGGCGCCCTCGACTAACACTTTGAGGGTGCCATCGGGCAATTTCAGCATCTGCAAGATAGTGGCAAGAGTCCCCACAGAGTAGAGATCCTTGAGTTCAGGATTATCATCTGCAGGGTTACGCTGAGCCAGTAACACCACTTGCTTGTCATTTTCCATGGCGTCTTCTAGGGCCGTAATCGACTTTTCTCGTCCGACAAACAAGGGGACAACCATATGCGGATAGACAACTACATCGCGCAATGGCAGAAGCGGATAGGTCGTGTCTTTAGATTCAGTTGGAGCAGTGGCCATGGTTACCTCAATTTTTTGAGAGCGCGGAGTTGCGCCCCAGTTCAGTTTTATTGTTACGTTATGAATTGATATTGGGACTCGCGCAGGAAAAACAACCTTAGCGGCAAGCTTAATTAACGAAAATTAAGCTTTTTATCCCAGCGCCGCGAGAGAGCGATTATTCCGGACATAAAAAAAGCGACTAACGTCGCTTTTTTTAACTACAGCGTCTTACCGCTGTCATGTAGAACAAAACTAGGCTTCATCCGTCGCCTGCTTTTGATCATTTTGTTCGTAGACTAGTAGTGGCTCGTTATCACCATTAATCACCGCTGCATCCACTACAACTTTGACCACACTGGTCTCTGAAGGTATTCGGTACATGGTGTCGAGCAACACGGTTTCTAGAATTGAACGCAGACCGCGCGCACCAGTCTTGCGCTCAATAGCCTTATCCGCAATCGCATCTAATGCATCACGTCGCAAGTCAAGCTCAACGCCTTCCATGGAGAACAATGATTGGTATTGCTTAAACAGCGCATTCTTTGGTTCAACAAGAATATTCACCAGCGCATCGCGATCAAGCTCTTGCAGTGTCGCCACTACCGGCAAACGACCGATAAACTCGGGAATTAAACCGTAACCAATAAGGTCACTGGGCTGCACATCTAAAAGTGTTTCACCGATCGACTTTTGACTGTCTTTACTGGTGACCTCGGCACTGAACCCTATACCGCCTTTCTCAGACCGGTCTCTGATAACCTTTTCAAGCCCGGCAAATGCGCCGCCACAGACAAACAGAATATTAGAGGTGTCAACCTGGAGAAACTCCTGCTGAGGGTGTTTGCGGCCTCCCTGAGGTGGAACCGAGGCGACCGTGCCCTCAATCAACTTTAGCAATGCCTGCTGAACGCCTTCGCCAGAGACATCTCGAGTAATTGAAGGGTTGTCCGATTTGCGAGAAATTTTGTCGATTTCATCAATGTAGACGATTCCGCGCTGGGCTTTTTCGACATCATAGTCGCATTTCTGCAGGAGCTTCTGAATAATATTTTCAACGTCTTCACCCACATAACCCGCTTCTGTCAGAGTGGTTGCGTCCGCTATGGTGAAGGGTACGTCTAGCATTCGGGCCAACGTTTCAGCTAGGAGAGTTTTACCGCTACCGGTTGGGCCGATCAGCAGGATATTACTCTTGCCCAGCTCCACTTCGGAAGCAGAGCTATCCGACTCACTAACTTGCAGACGCTTGTAATGATTATAAACCGCTACTGATAGAATTCGTTTGGCACGCTCTTGGCCAATAACATAGGCATCGAGGTTGCCCTTAATTTCGGCGGGTATTGGAAGCTCGCCACTACCTTCGGTGGTTTCGGCGACTATGGCCTCTTCAGAGATAATGTCGTTGCAGAGATCAACACACTCGTCACAAATATAGACTGAAGGTCCTGCAATAAGACGTCGCACTTCATTCTGGTTTTTGCCACAGAATGAACAGAAGAGAAGCTTGCCGCCTTCCCCTAAAGTGTCATCTTCGCTCATTGTATACCTCCAGTAAAATTATTAAGGAACAGCCCGTTAACCTCTACATACAAAGGCTAAAAAACCTAGCTACCCTGCTCCCGGCTATCAAGCACGTCATCGACCAAACCATAAGCCTTAGATTCTTCCGCACTCATAAAGTTATCACGCTCAGTATCTTCAGTGACCTTTTCAACTGACTGACCGGTGTGCTTTGCCATCAAGTTATTAAGGCGCGACTTGATCTTGAGGATTTCCTGAGACTGAATATGGATATCGGTTGCCTGACCCTGAGCTCCGCCACTTGGCTGATGAATCATAGTGCGCGAATTTGGCAGGCAGTAGCGCTTGCCCTCTGCGCCAGCGGCTAGTAAGAAGGCGCCCATGCTTGCAGCTTGCCCAATACACATAGTGCTGACATTTGGCTTGATGAACTGCATGGTGTCGTAGATCGACATTCCCGCAGTAACAGAACCACCTGGGGAATTGATATAGAGATGAATATCTTTATCGGGATTTTCAGATTCCAAGAACAGCATCTGAGCAACAATAAGGTTGGCCATGTGGTCTTCAACCTGACCGACCAGAAAGATCACACGCTCTTTTAAAAGTCTGGAGTATATGTCGTAGGCTCTCTCACCGCGTGAGGTCTGCTCTACTACCATCGGAACTAGCCCGCTGGCTTGAACGTCGTGCGTATGCCCGGCATATGGTTGCTGAAAATTCATCGCGTCCTCGCTGTTATCGTTATCATTCGTCAATGCTTATGCTGTTCTATACGCATCTAATCCGGCCGTCAGATCCTAGTGACCGCGATTAATATAACTATAGTCCGTTTCAGTGCGCAAGGCTTACCTGAGCTAGGCCTGTTCTTAGCTCAGGCTGCTTTCAGCCCAGGCTGTTCTCAGCTCAGGCGTTTTATGCACCTGGTTCAGGATCGGGCTTTACAGCATCTTCATAAGAGCATTCTTCGTCGGCAACTTTTGCCTTCGACAATACCAGTTCAGTTACCTGATCTTCCAACACTACAGCTTCGACCGAGCTCAGCAGCTGCTGCTGGCTGTAATAATAGTCTACAACTTCTTTCGGCTGCTCATAAGTTGAGGCGATTTCATTAATTCTTTCACGAACACTATCTTCATCGGGAGTAAGCTCTTCGACTTTAACGATTTCAGAGACTATTACACCCAAGGATGCGCGACGTTCTGCCTTTTCACGGAACATATCGTCTGGAAGCATGCTCAAATCTATCTGCTGACCACCACCAAACTGCTGCACCATCTGCTGCTTCAACTGAGTAATTTCATTGTCAACCAATGCGGCAGGCAACTCGACCTTGTTCAGATCAAACAATTGATTCATAACACGGTTTTTAACTTTGCTGCGAACCGCATTGCGCAGTTCTCGCTCCATATTGTTTTGCACGTCCTCACGGAATTTCTCTAAACCACCTGCATCGACGCCGTAGAGTTTGAAGAACTCATCGTTCATCTCTGGAAGCTGCTTAGAAGATACGGAATTGACCACAACGGCGAATTCAACTTTCGCGCCCTTGAGCTCTTCTGCGTGATAATCTTTAGGGAATTTTAGCTTGAGAACCTTGGTATCGCCAGCACTGGCGCCCACAAGGCCATCTTCAAAGCCGGGAATCATGCTGTTTGAGCCCAACACTAGATCTTGCCCTTCAGCTTTACCGCCAGCAAACTCTTCTCCGCCTTTGGTCCCTACATAATCGATATTCAGCTGATCGCCGTCTACAGCAGCCTTGCCTGATGCTTCAAAGGTCGCTTGCTGATCGCGCAGCACGTCGATCATCTTATCTAAATCGGCATCGCTCAGATCAGTCACCGGACGAGTGATTGAAACCTTGTCCAAGTCAGCCAGTGCAATTTCTGGATAGACTTCGAACACTGCCAAGAATTCTAGATCCTGGCCTTCGCTATCTTTAATATCATCGATTCGAGGCTGTCCTACTGGCTGCAGCTTTTCTTGGGCAATAGCTTCGTAGAAACTAGAGTTGACGATTTCGCCAACCACTTCCTGACGAACGCCTTTACCAAACTGCTGCTTAACCACTTTGAAAGGCACTTTGCCTTTACGAAAACCTTTAATGCTAACGGTCTTGGTGGCTTTCTGGAGACGCTGAGCGACTTCACTCTCTACTCGGTCGGCAGGGACACCAATCTTAAGTTGACGCTCAAGACCAGTGCTAGACTCGATGGAAACCTGCATGGATTTTCCTCACGATGATACTCGGTAAATTTGGTACGAAAGGCGAGACTCGAACTCGCACGGGTTGCCCCACTGGAACCTAAATCCAGCGCGTCTACCAATTCCGCCACTCTCGCATTAAAAAGAACTTTTAGTAGTAGGTAGTATTCGGGATCATTTAGTTTACTGATAGACCCCTCTAAAAGCGGCGTGAAGTTTGCCACAGCGATTTGCAATCGGCAACCGATAAGCGTTGATTAAACGGTAAATAATAGCCTTATTGTTATTGCGCGAGGCAAAACCCCATCTGATTGACTCCGGCAACAATATTTTCCCTTGATTGACCGCCCTTTTCGCCTGCCCTGAACTATCCTTGATGAGAAAAAACATATTATTTAAATAACCTAGGAAGGAGTAAAGATATGAAGAAGCACCATGTTTTGCTAATTGCCACATTGGCTACCTTGGGCCTGACCGCATGTGACAGTGGAAACTCACCTGAGGAGGGAGCAGTTTCAGGAGTAGGAGTAGAAGATACAACAATGTCCGATGCTAATTCAGATGCAATGACCAATAGTATCGAGAACGCAGCGGATGACGCGATAAACATCATAGAAGATACAGTAGACGAAGCTTCTAATAACGTTGACCAATTAATGGAAGATATGTCTAGCGATACTGAGAGCGATCTCTCTGACGCTATGGGAAAAATGGAAAAGTAAGCGCCCTGCAACTTAATGCTAAAACGATTAGCGCAAAGCCAAGGCTAGAAAACAAAAAACCCCGGTGAAAACCGGGGTTTTTTTGCTGCTGCAGTTCAATATCTAATATCCGATCAAACATTATCTGCAGCGCTATTGCATTAAGCTCAGTGTCTCAAGCTAGACTTGCTTACAAACTAGGCCGCGATCTTACGACGACGCAATCCAGCAAGACCTAACAGAGCCGAGCCAAACAGCCAGGCCGCTGCAGGAATAGGCACTTCATTGATACCGGCAACATAAAGGTTTGCTGTAGTTCCACCTTTGACACCTTGGTTAAAGTTACCCTGACCAAATATTTTCAAAGTCATCAAGCCAACATGCTGAACACCCAAGGTAATTTTTCCCGCAGCTACTGTTAGCAAATCCCAACCGCCAACATCAGTCCAGAACAGGACATCCTTACCATCAGCAGATTTGTGAGCGCCGTTAATGCCAACCTCAATCTGCTTTTTCGTGTCAAAGACAAACTCAAGCATCTCACCCAATTGCAAGTTATCGTCCGAAGCTCCCGTGTTAGGACCAGTAGTCGTGTTGCACTTGTTGTTTGTGCCAGTAACACCGCCACTTATAGGGCCATCACAGACACCCAGGCCAGATAGGTATCCGGAATCTAGATAGGCATAGGTCTTTCGACCATCTGTATAACCATTGACGTTTAGGTCACCAAAGTTTAACGGCTGCCCTCCACGTTCGTTTTCATCGCCATCAAAATCATAATCGTACGTTGCTGCCATTGACAAACCAGCCGTAGATAGCAGTAAGACGCCTGCGCATGACTGCAGTAATTTAACAAAACTCTTGTTCATAGCTAAAACTCCTAATAACTCCTAAGTAAAACCTCGCATAAATACCCTACATCCAGAACGATCAACTCAAGGGTAGATGCGACCAAATCCACATTTTGAAACGCAATTTAAAAACTGCTTAACAGGCCTAAGTAAACGTAGTTCTCATTTTTTCGAAAGTCAAAAAATAAAACTATCTTTTAAAAAGGTTTTTGTATAAGGAAATTTACTAATGAATAATTGATCGAAAACAGCAAAATAAATTTTACCTTATATGTTAATAATCAATAATTTATAGTATTTAAATGAAGTGAAATGCTATGAGTATTTGATAACAAACATATCGATGGCGCAATGGGTGACTTCTTCAATCTTGGCCGTATCGGTGTAGATGCCATCAATAAATAATTTGGCAATACCATGCAGCGCACCCCAGATAACCTGAGCGCTACGCAGGGCATTATTTCCAGAAATTACCCCGCAATCCTGCCAGCAGCGCACCATATCAACCTGATGTTGAAAACAGGGGTAGGCTACGTGGCGTAACTCTTCCGTGCTGTTCTGGTGCTTCCATATACTGCGGCCAAACATCAACTCATACTCTTCTGGATTGTCGACAGCAAACTGAACATAGCCATTTGCGTAGTCGTGAAACCTTTCCAGCATGCTCCTAGCACGGTTATCAAAGTTTGCCGCAGCACTCTGATGCCGACGACGAAAGCCCTCAGCAGCAATAGCGCACAACAAATCGTTCTTGTCCGAAAAATGGTGATAGGGAGCGGTACGTGAGACCCCTGCCCGCTCGGCAAGTTTGCGCAGAGAGAGGTTCTCTATCCCAGCTTCAGCGATAAGTTGCTTTGCCGCCCGCAACAAAGCCTGTCGCAGATCACCATGATGATAGCTTGGACGGATAGTTACTTGTGATGAACTTAGACTCATGAGGGACAATGTAGCAATACATCTTGACAGTGTCAAAATGCATCATTAATCTCTTTTGCCAGGTCAACCAAAGCGGAAAAAATTTCGTATATCAGTTAAATAGCGTTGGAGGGCAATGCCTCGCCCTTGCTTTAAGCACCTGCAGCAACGAATAAAAATAAAAAAATAATAACGACAAACCGGAGTCAATCATGTCCCACAGCACCTACCCCAAGCTTCTTGAACCATTGGATCTGGGCTTTACTACATTAAAAAACCGCGTCCTGATGGGCTCAATGCACACCGGATTGGAAGAAGCCTCTGACGGCTATGAGCGCATGGCGGCCTACTTTGGCGAACGTGCTAAAGGCGGTGTTGGTCTGATTGTGACCGGTGGTATAGGTCCCAATTCTGAAGGCGGCACTCACCCCAATACTAAGAAGCTTGAGACCGATGAGGATGTGGCTGGCCACAAAATGATCACCGATGCAGTGCACGAGCACGACGGCAAAATATGCATGCAGATCCTGCACACCGGTCGCTATGCCTATTCTCCAGATCAGGTGGCCCCATCAGCTATTAAGTCAGCGATCAACCCCTTCACTCCCCGCGCCCTAGACGAAGAAGGTATCCACAAGCAGATCGATGATTTTGTATTCACCTCTGTACAGGCACAGAAAGCCGGTTATGACGGCGTTGAGATTATGGGCTCGGAAGGCTACTTCTTGAATCAGTTTATCGCTGCACGGACCAACCAGCGGGACGATGATTGGGGTGGCAGCTATGAGAACCGCATTCGCCTGCCAATTGAAGTCGTGCGACGTGTCCGTGAGGCCGTCGGTGAGCACTTTATTATTATATTCCGCCTCTCAATGCTCGATCTGGTTGAGGGTGGCAGCACATCTGAAGAAGTGATTCAGCTGGGCAAGGCGGTAGAAGAAGCTGGTGCCACGATTATCAATACAGGTATTGGCTGGCATGAAGCCAAGATTCCTACCATTGCGACCAAAGTACCCCGTGCGGCCTTTACATGGGTTACCGCGCACTTTAGAAAAGAGCTATCAGTACCGGTGATCACCTCCAACCGCATTAATACGCCGGAATTGGCGGAAGAAGTATTAGAGCGCGGCGATGCCGATATGATCTCCATGGCACGTCCGTTTTTGGCTGATCCCGACTTTGTTATCAAGGCCGCGGAAAACCGCGCCGATGAAATCAATACCTGTATCGGCTGTAACCAAGCTTGTCTCGACCATGTCTTTGGCGGCCAGATGACCAGCTGTCTAGTTAACCCCCGCGCCTGTCACGAGACTGAACTGCATATCAATCCTACTGCGACAACGAAGAAAATTGCTGTGGTCGGTGCTGGTCCAGCTGGGCTCTCGGCAGCCACCATCGCCGCATCTCGAGGTCACAGCGTGACATTGTTCGACGCTGCCAGCGAAATTGGCGGCCAGTTTAATATTGCTAAGCAGATTCCAGGCAAAGAAGAGTTTTATGAAACACTGCGCTATTACGGCAAGCAAATCGAGCTGACTGGGGTCGAGCTGAAACTGAATTCACGGGTTACAGCAGAACAACTTAACAACGGCGGCTTTGACGAAGTGGTTATCGCCACCGGTATTTCACCCAGAATGCCAGATATTGAAGGCATAGATCACCCCAAAGTGCTCAATTATCTTGACGTGATTGGCGCCAAGAAACATGTTGGCAATAAGGTTGCGATAATCGGTGCCGGCGGCATTGGTTTTGATACTGCCGAGTACATTACCCATAGTGGTGAAGCCACCAGCCTGAATATTCCTGCCTTTATGAAGGAATGGGGAGTTGATATGAGCTTTGGTTCGCGCTCGGGAATTGAGGGTGTGACTGCAGCACCAGAGCCCTCCCCTCGCGAGGTTTATCTGCTTCAGCGCAAGAGCTCCAGAGTTGGCTCAGGTCTGGGTAAAACCACCGGCTGGATCCACCGTGCCGGCCTGCAAATGAAAGGTGTGCGCCTGATGCCCAGCTGTGACTATCAGAAAATTGATGATCAGGGGCTGCACCTCACTGTCGGCGACGAGCCGAAGGTTCTGGATGTAGACACTATCATTATCTGTGCTGGTCAGGATCCATTGCGCGAATTAGTCGAGGGGCTGAATATTCCTCACCATCTAATCGGCGGTGCCGATCTGGCTTCTGAACTCGATGCCAAGCGCGCAATCAATCAAGGTACGCGTCTCGCTGCCGCAATGTAATTAGCTCGGACTAGCGCTTGTAATAGATAGTCCTTGCAACAAAGGGTCAAGCAACGGATCATGCGCGCTCATTTAAACGGCGCACCGTTGCTGGCTTTTATTATTATCACCACAGCGTTTAACGCAAAGCCAATAAAAGAATTTACCAAAAGAACTTACTAAAAGAACTTACTAAAAGAACTTACTAAAAGAACTTACTAAAAGAACTCACAAGAAGACTATGTCCGATAAAAAACAGAAAACGCTCGACTTCCGCAACGCTCTGGGCAGTTTCGCCACAGGTATCACCGTTATTACCGCATTGGGTAAAGATGGGCAAAAGGTCGGTATGACCGCCAATAGCTTTAACTCGGTCTCTCTAGACCCGGCGTTGGTGCTGTGGAGTGTCGCTCGCGACGCCAACTGCTTTGATGACTTTATTGGTGCTGAGTCCTTTGCTATTCACGTGCTTGCAGCAGATCAAGAGGCTATGTCTAATCGCTTTGCGAAAAGTGGGGCAGATAAATTTGCCGACCTGGACTGTACTGAAGGCTTAGCGGGCGTGCCAATCTTGCCCCACTACAGTGCCTGCTTCGAATGTCAGATTGAAAATCAATATGAAGGCGGCGACCATATTATTTTAGTCGGCCGAGTTATTGAGTTTAGAGACAAGGGTCTAGAGCCACTGATCTTTAATCGCGGCAAATACGCGGTACTAGCTTAAGGCTCGACACCGCAGAGTGCTGTCAATTGACTCAGCACCTGCGCAACCGGTATCACATCTGCATATTTAGCATTTAGATCAAATAGATTAGCGCGGTGCGCCTCGGGATTTCTATCTCCCACAGCCTCTTCCGCAACCACTACCTGGTAATTGTTCTGTAAGGCATCCACCGCCGAGGCACGTACGCAGCCACTGGTAGTCAACCCTGTCACAACTAACGAATCCACACCCAAAGCAGACAGCTGCTGGTCTAGATCCGTATCAAAAAAAGCACTGGCCCACTGTTTCTCTATCACCGGCTCGCCGTCCAACGGCTCTAATGCCGAATCAACTTTTACCCAGTGACTATCCGACTGAAGCACATTTAACGCCGGCACTTTCTGACGAAACACCTGCGCCTGTTGATCATTACGGTAAACCACTGTGGTGAAAAATACTGGTAGACCCAAAGCTCTAAACGTCTTGAGCAGCTGTAAATTAGCCGCGACCACCTCGGGGCAGTCAGTTCCCAGAGCACAGGCCGGATCGGTAAAGCCATTGATCATATCCACCAATAGCAGAGCCGGACTGGTGGTGAGCCCGAGAGCATTTTGCTGCAGATCATTCCAGGTCATAGCCATTCCCATGAGTATTTTTCTGTCGTAAAAAAGCGGGCTGTGCTTTCCTTAACAAGAAGCACAGCCCGCTAGTGATACTACGCTATTTTAGAAACGGTAGTTAAAGTCAATCCCGTAAGAGTCTTTAGCACCTGGGTGAATAAATGAACCACCAAATTCAGGCGCTGGAATAATCTCTTCCAGATACTTTTCATCGGTCACATTGCGTCCCCAGATAGTCACACCCCAGTTCTCCGCATCAAAAGAGATACGCGCATTGAGTGTATCGTAGGCATCACGCTTCGCTTTGCTCATATCCTGAGTCAAACCTGGACCGTTAAATACCTGCCAGATTGTTGGAGTTGCCTCACCCTGCAGGGTGTGGAACGCCATCTCACCAACATACTGCCAATCTAAGCGTGCAGTCATCTCGACGCCACTGCTAACTGCCATCTCAAACTGGGCGCCCAAATTGTAGGTGCGATCTGGTGACTGAGGCGCCTCATTGCCCTCAGAGAGCGGACGGTGATCATTCTGGATAATTTCGCTATCCAAGAACCCTGCACCACCAAATACCGAGAGGTTTTCTGTAACCACTGCGTTAAAGTCCATTTCAAAACCCTGAATCTCTAACTCGTCAATGGTTGTGACAACACGCATCAAACCAAATGGACCAGCAAAGAATTCAAAGAACTGATTGTCTTCAACTTCGGTTTGGAACACCGCGGCATTCACGCGCAGACGGTTGTCGAAGAATTCCATTTTGCTACCAAACTCAAAGCTTGTAGAGACTTCTTTTTTGTACTCATCTTGAACACTCAAATTGGCATCCACAGCTACACCTGGATCGCCGCAACTAGGAACAAATGACGGGCAGGTATCGCCGTACCAAAGATCTAATAGTGCTTCACTGCCGATAGAGTTAAAGCCACCACTGCGGAAACCCACACCCCAACTAGCATAGAGGTTGAGATCTTCAGCAGCATTCCAGCTCCAAGTCACTTTTGGCTGAAATTGGCTAAAGGTTGCACTCCGCTTCGGTATACCATTTGGGTTACTGGCGAACGCAGGGTTGATTGAACCAGAGGAATTAATATTTAGCCCTGACCCAGCCTCATTTGGTACCTGATTTCTTACGTCACGCTCTTCACGGTCAAAGCGCCCAGCGACAGCAATCTCCATATCGTCACTGATATCAAACTCGAGCTGACCAAATATCGCCATAACGGAGGTATCAAACTGATCACTGAACATTAAGTCAGTGGGATTGGGACCAGTTGGACCCACATAACCTTGGCGCAAGAATCCATTACCTGTATCCGCACCATAGGCGACTACCACTTCACGCTCAATCTCAGCAGCGTAGACACCGGCGATCCAGCTGATATCTGCATCATCATCCGACGTCAGGCGGATTTCCAGGCTGGTATCTGACTGATTGCGTTCCTGGTATTGATAACCGTCACAGGCTGTGGGGGTATAGGGACCATAGATACCGGTAAAGTCGGGATCAGCTCCGCCATTTCCAGGAAATACGCCAAATGGGCCAAAAAAGTCACCGAACAAATCACTGCGATCTGCACCACCAAAAGCGGTAGGCGCATTATTTAAGGTCGCGCGATCTGCCTGACAGGCGTCCGTTAATTCATAACCATAAAACGTCGCACTGGTGCCGTCCGACAGCAAATACTCTTCCAGATCGCTGTAGCTCAAGATTGCAGTAACATCGACCCCGTCTCGGTCCCAGTCTGCTTTGATCGAAAACTCAGTGGTTTCCTGCTCATTTTCGCCTGGAACATTATTCGAGAAGATAAACTCATGCTCGTTGACGTCTTTAAAGAAGGTTGGGCCGAAACCGGCAGCAAATGCTGGAATCGCAAACACCGCATTAAAATTAATCGCACCGCCACTCACTTCACTCATACCACCGCGGAAATCCAACGACAGCTCTTCATTCACATCCCAAATAACACGCCCGCGCACGGTGGTGTCTTCAAGAAAATCTACAGAACTGGCACCGGTTAGGGCATTGCTGTAATGACCATCGGTTTCACGCTGACTGACGCTAACACGACCCAGCACACCCTCAGCCAAACCACCGCTCAGCGTTAAACTAGCATTCTTGGAGCCATTATTACCGGCACCCACTTTAACTTTTCCTTCAAACTCTTCATCGGGACGGTTAGTGGTGACAATAATCGCACCGGCCACTGCGTTGCGGCCATAGAGTGCACCCTGAGGGCCTTTAAGAACTTCAATCTGACTGACATCCATCAGCTCTTCGTTAAAGCCGTTAGGATTGGTTACCAGCACTCCATCAACCACATAGGCGAAGGTGGATTCCGCATCACGGGTTGAAACAATACCGCGAATGCTGACCTGCGTATCACCCACGTTAGCGGAGTCAACCATGGTCACATTGGGCATCAGGCTAATAAAGTCGGCTGGACGCTGAATACCGGCACTCTCAATTTGAGCTTCGGTAAAGGCGGTTACCGCAATAGGCACTTCCTGAAGATTTTCCGCACGTTTTCGCGCTGAAACCACAATCTCTTCAATGGTTATCTCTGCCACCGAGGTGGTGGCTAGACTGGCCATTATGGCCATTGCCATCACATTTCTACTGTTAATTGCTTTCATACTAATTCCCCTCTTCCATTATTTATGTTGTTACTTCTATTGTTTTAATCTTTCTCTTTTTATTTTTTTACTGCATTTAAAAAATTACTTTGCTCCCACAAACGTCGGCTTCACTGGAGCTGGCAGATTAGTCTCCGCCTCACAGCGACTGCGAATATCTTCAAGATCGCCACCAAAGTTAAATAGTGCACTGCTCTCGCCCCGGGCCGCAATTAACTCCGCGCGAAGCTTGTCAGTAGCTGCTTGGTCAACCGTTCCATCAGCGGCCATCACGACACCGTAACGCTTGCTCCCTTCAATCGAGACCAACCGACGCGCCACATCCTGACGCACCAACTCGGGATCGCGAGCAAAGGGATCGCCCCAGCCACCGCCACCCCAAGTATTGAAATACAGCACATCGCCAGTTTTTACCTTAATGCCTTCAACCTTGGCTGCCAGCCACTCCTCAGAACCATCTGCACGGACCAACTTTTTAGTCGAACGCAGCCCAGTTTCACCCCCGAGCACACCCCAGGGATACGTCAGCCAGCGATCGTCATGAATACCAATATCGCCATCACAGAGAAAGCGATAGGCAACGCTCAAGCCATTGCCACCGCGGTGCAAACCGGCACCCCCAGAATCTGGAATGGTTTCGTAGCGCTCGATACGCAGCGGAAAATAGGACTCAATAAATTCATTCGGCACATTGGTGAATCCAGGCCACAAACTGTGTCCGTCAGGCCCATCACCCACCGGGCGACCGGGAACACCACCAAAACCAATCTGGAATAGCTGGAACCATTCATTGCCCTTGCCTTCGCGACTGTCATAGCCAGAGAAGAACAGATGCGGCGAGTCAGAGAAGCCTGCAGCATTGAGCATCATCTCCGGCGCGCCCATGCCCAGCAGCGCACCCAGTACATCAAAAATACGACCCAGAGCATGGGTTCGGCCCGACAGTGCCGCAGGGTAGTTAGGCTTTAACAGCGTACCTTGAGGAATGCGCACATCCACCAGATCATAGAAGCCGTCGTTAAACACAATCTGCGGATCCACCACGTTGATGGTGAACGAGCCAAAGAACATTTTGAACATATCTTCGTTAAGGAAGAAGTTCACCGAACTCTGTGCTTGAGGGTCGGTGCCGGAAAAATCAAAGATCGCCTTCTCCCCCTCACGCCACATGGTGCACTTAATCTTGTAAGGACCCATGCCCATGCCGTCATCGCAGATATAGTCCTCAAACTCGCGTGGCTCTTCGGGAATAAACATACCAATAATATGCTTCATCGCCTCGTAGTTACGCTGCAACATAATATCCATTGTCGAGAACAGCACATCGTCACCAAAGCGCACCGCCAACTCGACGCAACGCTTGGCGGCCGTATTACAGGCTGCCACCAGTGCATTGAGATCAAAGCGGTTCCACTGAGGTGTGCGCACATTGTGGAGAATCAGCTCTAGCAGATCCGCCTGTAGCACACCTTTCTTATATAACTTGGTGGGCGGAATACGAATACCTTCCTGAAAGATGGTAGTGGCCTGGATAGGAATCGATCCTGGCACCATACCGCCGTTATCTGACATATGACCGAACATGGCCGACCAAGCGATATGGCGGCCATCTTTAAAGATTGGCACCAACACCACCCAATCTGGCAGGTGAGAGACTGCCGCATTACACATATAGGGATCGTTGGTAAGGATAATATCTCCCTCTTCGATCTCTTCATCATAGGCATCTAGAAAGGGCCCGATAAATGAACCGAACTGACCCACTACCATCTTGCCTTCTTTGTTGGCAATCATCGGAAAGCAGTCACCCTGCTCACGGATACCCGGAGACATAGCCGTTCTAAACAACACCGCATCCATTTCTTCCCGTGCATTACGCAGGGCATTCTCAATAATATCGACGGTGACGCCATCTACATCAATACGCTTTAAGGGATCATTATTGGTTTCTAATAGTCTTGCCGTCATGATTATTTACCCCCCTGTTGGCTTGAAGACTGTGTAGCCGAAGCACCTGGATTAATCAGCAAGTTACCGACTTTATCTACCGTGGCCACATAGCCGGGCAGTACTACGGTAGTGGAATCCATCTCTCCGACAATGGCCGGCCCCACGACCTCTAATCCAGTGCTGAGCTTATTGCGGTCGTAGATAGTCGAGTCGTACCAATTGCCCTCGTAATAGAAACGGCTGCTGGCAATCTTACACTCATCAAGGCGCATGCCGGTCTCACCAATTTGGCGCTCGGCAATGGCTTTGGCTTTAGCCTTGGCAAGTGCTCGGATCATTAGAATCTCGTGACCATCATCCAACTTAAAGGTAAATAGCTGCTCATGCTCGGCATCAAACTGGCCGGTTAACAACGCAACACCTTTCTCTTTAAGCTCGGCCTCGGTGAAGTCGATGGTGATTTGGAAGGCCTGCCCGGCATAGCGAAGATCAGCCTGATAAGAAATCTCATGCTCTGAAGCCGGAATACTGTCTTTTAACAGCGCGTCTCCAGCCCGTACCTGTAACTCCATCAAATCCGCCGTCAACTGCGCATCAGAGAGGTCACCGGCCATCGTTAGATAGGTTCGCGCAGCTTCATCCTGCACCTGAGTGGTGGCATCACCATAGGCACAGAGAACGCCAGGACCCGGTGGAATAATCACTGGCCAAGCGTCCGTTAACACACCCAATGCATTGGCATGCAATGGTCCTGCGCCGCCAAAGCCAACCAGAGCAAAGTCACGAGGATCATAGCCTTGTTCCACCGACACCAGACGGAGAGCGCCGAACATGGATTCATTGGCGATTTTAATGATGCCTTCAGCTGCAGCCATTAAATCTATACCCATGGCATCGGCAACCGACTGCACTGCAGCCACCGACGCTTCGCGATTAATCTCCATCTTGCCACCCAGCTGCACATCTGAGGGCAGATAGCCCAGTACAACATTGGCATCGCAGACGGTAGGCTGAACGCCACCTTTCATATAACATGCAGGGCCGGGTACCGCACCGGCAGACTCTGGGCCTACACGCAGTGCTCTAGTCAATTCGGGAACAAAGGCAATAGAACCACCGCCAGCTCCCACTGTTCGCACATCCACCGAAGGGGCGCGAACTCGCACATCAGCAACAATGGTCTCGCGACGCACCCGAGCACGGGAGTTTTGGATTAGCGCCACATCGGTGGAGGTACCCCCCATATCGCAGGTTAAAATATTGTCGTAACCGGCGCGACTACAGAAGTAGATCGCTCCAGAGACACCCCCAGCAGGACCAGACATCAGCATATTGACCGGGGACTCTGCAGAAGCTCTAGCTGAAGCCAAACCACCATCGGAACGCAGAATCGACAGCTGAGTGTCAGGACCCATCTTGTCGTCTAATGCCGCCTGTAGATTACTCACATAGGTGGCTACCTCCGGGCGGACATAAGAATTAACTACGGTGGTTTCGGTGCGTTCGTATTCCTGCATCTCCGGCACTACATCGCTGGAGATAGAAATCGGTGTGTCGGTAAAAATTTCAGCGGCGATTTCACTGGCGCGCTGTTCGTTGGCACCATTGATATAGGCATTGATAAAGCAGATGGTTAAGGCTTCCACCTCACCTGTGGCATGGAGTTTCGTCAGGTCAGCGCGGAGTTGCTCTTCATCCAGCACTTTCACGACTTCGCCATCGGCACTCATTCGCTCATGGGCGCCAATAGTTAATTCAAGAGGGGCTAACAGTGGCTTTTTCACAAAGCTAACCCAGCCTCCCAGTCCGCCGGGACAAAAAGATCGCGCCACCTGCAGGGTATCTTCATAGCCAGCCGTAGTGACTAGACCGACTTAGCGCCGCGTCCTGTTAGCACCGCATTAGTGGCAACCGTAGTGCCGTGCATCACCCTGCCGACTTCAGCTGGGTTAACCCCAGACTCATCGCAGATACGTGCAATACCATTAAGCACACCGATGGAGGAATCCTCCGGTGTCGACGGCACCTTGGCCGTATGGGTTTCCCCGGTCGCTTCATTGATCAGAAGAAGGTCTGTGAACGTTCCCCCTACATCTACCCCTAACCTATAACTCATCTTTATCTCCGAGCTTTTTTTATGTTTTATTTTTTTTATATTTTTTAACTTTTTTAGTGCCACTTATAACCGAGCTTTAAATCGTCTGGCCCTAAGATCGCTTGCGCTCTAATCAACCTACTCTGTCATCCACCTGCTCTTTAATCCACCTGCTCTTTAATCCACCGGCCCTTTAATCCACCTGCTTTGCCAGATATCCCTGCAACCAAGTCTTGGATCTACCGCCGGGCGCAGTGCCGGTTAATCTCTGAGCCAGGTCTGAGGCCTGCATTAATTTACCCAGATCTATACCTGTTTTAAAACCCATCTGCTGCAGCATCATAGCAATATCATCAGTGGCGACATTTCCAGACGCCCCTGGGGAAAATGGGCAACCACCCAACCCAGCAATGGAACTGTCAAACCGCCGAATGCCAGACTCGACCGCGGCGTAGACATTAGCCAGTCCCATAGCGCGCGTATCATGGAAGTGACAACCTAGCTGCTCGGCGCCATGACTTGCCACCAGGGTTGCGGTCAATTCACGCACCTGCTGCGGGTGAGCTGCACCCACGGTATCAGCCAACACTAACTGGTCGGCACCAGCGGCAAGAAACTTTGCCACTATGTTTTTTACAACGGCTGGATCTGTAGCACCATCAAAGGGACATTCAAAGGCCACTGCAATGGTGGCTATAACTTCTATACCATCCTCTTTCGCCAGTTTAAGGATATCCAAGGTCACTAATTCTGCCTCAGCCATGCTCATACCGACATTCTTTTGTGCCATACCGTCACTGGCGTAGACCACCATAGTCACAGTTTTGACACCGGATTCACGGGCAAGCTCATAGCCTTTCATATTGGGAATAAGTGCGATCGTCGGGGTAACAAACTCTGCCGCATCTAGTGCGGAAAAAACCTGACCGGTGCCGGCCATGGCGGGAACGGCTTTTGGAGAGACAAAACTGCCCACCTCAATTTGCGGCACACCGCAATCGGCGATGGCATTGACCAGTTGTAGGCGCTGCTCAACGGAGAGCACCTGCGGTTGGTTCTGAAGCCCATCTCTGGGCCCAACATCAGTAATCACAACTGTTTCAGACATTATTTAATAATCCCTTGATCTTTCATCTGTTGTATTTGCTTTACGCTTAAATTGAGCAATTGGGTCATCACCTCGTCGGTGTGCTGCCCCAGTGTCGGCGCGGCAGTAAATACCTCATCACTGCTGCGGGATAACTTAATCGGGTTACCCGGCCCCTTAGTAGAATTGCCATTGGGGTGTTTTAAGTCCACTACCATATTGCGGTGAAGCACCTGAGTATCTGCCAAAGCCTGACTCAGGGTATTAACCGGTGCACAGGGAATTCGCTGAGCTTCAAACAGCGCCAACCAATAGGCACAACTATTAAAGCTCAACAACTCATTGAGCCGGGCATTGATCATGTCGCGGTCTTCCCAGCGACCAGGTTGAGTATCATATTTGGTATTTTCAAACTCAGCGCAATTAAGCACCCCTTTGAGATTGGTCCAGAAATTATCCGTAATCACCGCAATAACAATCGATCCGTCGGAGCAATGGAAAGTGTTATAGGGCACATGAACAAAGTGGCTATTGCCTATGGGATAGGGATCCTCCTCTGAAAGAAAGTGCATGGTCGCCATATAGTTGAGCATTGAAATCTGACAATCCAACATAGAAATATCCACATGCTGGCCCAAGCCACTCCGCTCACGTTCATACAGCGCCGCCAAAATCCCCATCACTCCAAACATGCCACCGCCGAGATCGCCTATAGGAATACCAGCACGCACCATGGACTCGGGGCCAGCTCCCGTAATCGACATGCCACCTCCCATGGCCTGAGCAACCTGATCAAAAGCGGGACGCTTGCTACCAGGACCCTCAGAACCAAAGCCGGATACTGTACAGGTGATAATACGAGGATTGACTTCGCTCAATGAGGTGTAATCAATTCCCAGACGTTCAGGTACCCCAGCGCCAAAATTACTGATCACAATATCCACATTGCTCACCAGATCTTTAAATAGCGCTAAACCGTCTTCGGTCTTTAGGTCTACCGCAACACTCTTCTTATTGCGGTTTAGGGTAATGTAGTAGGCCCCCATTCCATCGAGCGAATTACTCGGATCTGTGGCCAAGAGCTTGCGCGTACCCTCTCCGGTCAAAGGCTCGACTTTAATAGTCTCCGCACCCAAATCAGCGAGAATCATACTGCCGTAGGGTCCAGACAACATATGGGTAAGGTCAAGTACGCGGACACCGCTTAAGGGCCGACTCATAAAATCTCCTGGTTAGTAGACCCCTTGACGAAAATACCGTCGCAAAGGAATCTAGTTTTACGGATAATCAGTAAATCGAATTAAGGTTGACGTTATTTTACCAGCGCCCTCAACCAAAGGCTTTTACTGTCGATAATTGACCTACAGGGAAAATGCTCGTATAACCGGTGGGTCTAAAATGTTTTTGATATATGACATAATGTTATACCAATAGGATAATAGCAACTCTATCTTTTTTTAGGTACGGCTTTAAGGTACTTTCCGCTACTCAGCAAGGCAGACATTATGAGCAACACTCCAGGCCCAACCCTGTTTACTCGCGCTCTGCGCCGCCATGTTTCTGCCGATCATCCAGTACCGCTCTATTACCAACTGTATAGTCTAATCAAAAATTTTATACTCGACGGTTCTCTTCACCACAGCGACAAACTGCCTAGTGAACAGGAACTGGCGGAATTATTTGATGTGTCACGGATTACCGCCAAACGCGCGGTCAATGAGCTCGCCGCCGAACATTTGGTTGAACGAGCCCGTGGCAAAGGCACACACGTTATCTACAAATACTCACCAAAGCCGGTTAAGGCGCCGATGATCGGCGTGCTCGAGGAGATCGAGAGTATTGCCGAAGACTCCACTGCCACCGTTCTCGAATGCGCTCTGATCAAACCGCCACAAACTATTGGCACAGACTTTGGCATCAAGCCCGGCGACACTCTGCTCCATTTAGTTAGGACTCGAGAAAGAGCTGGCGGCGTATTTGGCTATTTCGACAGTTGGACCGCCGACGTTCAGCTACCTAAGAGTAACGATATATTTATCAATGAGTCGCGGCATAAATACTTCCGTGAAAGCGGAGTACATTTCAGCCATGTTACTCAGACTATCGGCGCTATCGCCGCCTGCCCCACTCTTGCCAAGCAACTCGATGTTGAAGTGGGTGCCCCACTACTGAGCTTAGTGCGACGCTCCTTCCGCCAAAATGGCGAGCAGGAAGAACTGGTCGACTACCTCAATGCATTCTTTAATACCGAGCTATTTCAGTATCAGATGGATCTCAAGCTCGATTAAAACTCAGTAATCCGCAGCGCTGAAGACTTACAAATCATCTCCTTTCATACAGCTCTTGAAGTTTACGTTGACGTAAACGTTAGATGATAATTATACTAACGGCTGTTTAGTCATTGAGATCGGATTTTGTAATGGTCAAAGCAGCACAGCAAAACAGCGGCCCTGATATCAGCATTGAATACAGTATTTCGCAGCTGTCAAAAGAGTTTGATGTCACCACACGAAGCATCCGTCACTATGAAGATCTCGATCTGCTCTCCCCCGCCCGCCGCGGCCAAACCCGTATTTATTCGCAGGCCGATCGCACTCGACTGCGACTTATTTTGCGCGGCAAGCGTCTCGGGCTGTCTCTAGAAGACTCTCGAGAAATTATCGATATGTATGAACCGGGTAAAACCAATGTCGACCAGCTGAAAAAACTGATCGATGCGATTCAACTTCAGCGCAGCAAACTCAATCAACAGCTCGACGATATCAGCAAACTTTTAAAAGACCTTAATCAGGCCGAAGCAGACTGCATCGACGCCCTTAAAACCAATGGAAGCCAATAAGCCATGAACACCATTTATCCCAGTTTGAATTTTAATCTTGGTGAAGATATCGACATGTTGCGCGATAGCGTTTTTCAATTTTGCCAGACCGAAATTGCACCCCGAGCTGCTGAGATTGATCAGAGCAACGAATTCCCCATGGACCTGTGGCGCAAATTCGGCGATATGGGACTGCTGGGCATTACGGTGGACGAAGAGTACGGCGGGTCAGGCATGGGCTATCTGGCGCACTCTGTAGCCATGGAAGAGATATCGAGAGCTTCGGCTTCAGTGGGTCTTTCCTACGGTGCTCACTCCAATCTCTGCCTCAATCAGCTGGCAAAAAATGGCAGCCACGAGCAGAAACTCAAATATCTACCCAAGCTTTGTTCCGGCGACCATATCGGCGCCCTGGCCATGAGCGAACCCAACGCTGGGTCCGATGTAGTCAGCATGAAACTTAGTGCCACTAAACAGGGCGATCACTATCTGCTGAACGGCAATAAGATGTGGATCACCAATGGTCCAGATGCCCACACCTATATTATCTACGCAAAAACCGATACCAGTGCAGGCTCGAAAGGTATTACCGCCTTTATCGTCGAGCGCGATTTCCCCGGCTTTTCACGCCATCAAAAACTCGACAAACTCGGCATGCGCGGCTCCAATACCTGTGAGCTCGTCTTCCAAGACTGCGCCGTGCCAGCAGAAAATATTCTCGGCGGCGAAGGCTGCGGTGTCGCCGTTCTGATGTCCGGCCTAGATTATGAGCGCACCGTTTTATCCGGTGGCCCAGTGGGTATTATGCAGGCCTGTCTCGATGTAGTACTGCCCTATATTCACGAGCGCAGTCAGTTTGGCCAGGCGATTGGTGAGTTTCAGCTAATGCAGGGCAAAATCGCCGATATGTACGCCGATTTAAATGCCTCTCGAGCCTATCTTTATGCCGTTGCCAGGGCCTGTGATCTGGCTCAAGACTCGCGTAAAGACGCCGCCGCAGTGATCCTCTTTACCGCCGAAAAAGCTACTCAAATGGCCCTGCAAACTATCCAGGCCCTAGGCGGCAATGGCTACACTAACGAATATCCCGCGGGGCGCTTACTGCGCGACGCCAAACTCTATGAAATTGGTGCCGGCACATCTGAAGTGCGACGCATGTTGATTGGCCGTGAGTTGTTTAACCAGAGCTAAAACTGGGCAACCAATAAGCTCGTTAAAAATAGTGCGGAGCCAACAAGGAAAAACTTATGCCGATTATCAAAACAAAGATCAATAACAAGAGCGCGGACTTTATT
This sequence comes from gamma proteobacterium HTCC2207, assembly GCA_000153445.1. Taxonomy (GTDB): domain Bacteria; phylum Pseudomonadota; class Gammaproteobacteria; order Pseudomonadales; family Porticoccaceae; genus HTCC2207. The sequence continues at coordinate 24,153 of CH672399.1, forward strand.
GCCAACGCCGCAGCCATGCAGGCTCAGGTCGAGGACCTTAACAACACATTGGCAGGCGTTCGCCAAGGGGGCGGTGAAAAAGCCTGCGCACGACATATGGCACGAGGTAAATTGCTCCCCCGAGAACGGGTCCAAGCACTGTTAGATCCTGGCTCACCCTTCTTGGAACTCTCCGCCCTGGCCGCTCATGAGGTTTACGCTGAGTCTGTTCCAGCAGCCGGCATTATTACCGGCATAGGTCGTGTTAGCGGACAGGAATGCGTTGTTGTGGCCAATGACGCCACGGTTAAAGGTGGCAGTTATTATCCCCTGACGGTGAAAAAACATCTTCGCGCTCAGGCCATAGCCGCAGAAAATAATCTGCCCTGTATTTATCTCGTGGATTCCGGCGGCGCCAACCTGCCCCGTCAGGATGAAGTTTTCCCCGACCGTGAACATTTCGGCCGCATCTTCTTTAACCAAGCCAATATGTCAGCACAGAATATTCCGCAAATTGCTGCCGTTATGGGATCCTGCACTGCCGGCGGTGCCTATGTGCCCGCCATGGCTGACGAATCTATTATCGTCAAAGATCAGGGCACCATTTTTCTCGCTGGCCCGCCTCTCGTTAAAGCCGCCACCGGTGAGGTGGTCACGGCAGAAGAACTCGGCGGCGCCGATGTTCACTGCCGCACCTCTGGCGTAGCCGACCACCTAGCCAACAATGAGCATCATGCCCTTGTGCTAGCGCGCAACGCAGTGGCAAGACTAAACCGCGTTAAGCCAGTTAATGGCGATCTTAAAGACGCGGTGGAACCCATTTATAACAGCACAGAAATTGGCGGCGTAGTGCCCAGTGATTCACGCAAGTCTTACGATGTTCGCGAGATTATTGCTCGGGTAGTCGACGGCTCTGATTTTGATGAATTTAAAGCACTTTACGGCACCACCCTAGTCTGTGGTTTCGCCCGAATATTTGGCTACCCGGTGGGCATAGTGGCTAATAACGGCATTCTCTTTGGCGAGTCGGCACAGAAAGGCGCGCACTTTATTGAGCTCTGCGCCCAGCGCAAAATCCCTCTGGTATTCCTGCAAAATATCACCGGCTTTATGGTCGGCAAGCAATATGAAAATAATGGCATTGCCAAACATGGCGCCAAGATGGTCACCGCTGTCGCCACCGCCAATGTGCCCAAATTTACCGTTCTGATTGGCGGTTCTTTTGGCGCGGGTAACTACGGTATGTGCGGTCGCGCCTATGATCCAAGGTTTATGTTTATGTGGCCCAATGCACGTATTTCAGTAATGGGTGGCGAGCAGGCAGCTGGAGTCTTGGCTCAGGTGACTCGCGATAAAAATGAGCGGGACGGCATTGACTGGAGTGCGGAGGAAGAAGCTCAATTCAAGCAGCCGATTATGGATAACTATGAGCATCAGGGGCATCCCTACTATGCCTCTGCAAGACTCTGGGACGATGGTGTGATTGATCCTGCGGATACTAGGATGGTGTTGGGTTTGTCGATTTCGGCGAGCCACAATCGGGTTATAGAAGAGACTAAATTTGGAGTCTTTAGAATGTGATATTCGCCTGCGGCGAATATCATCCTGAGAGAGCATAGCGAACCGAAGGATCTCATCCAGAGAGCATAGCGAACCAAAGAACCTCATACAGAATTGCAGACCAAGACAAAAACGGACTATAACCAGCAATAAATGGACAAAGAAATGTTTACCAAAATACTAATTGCCAACCGCGGTGAAATCGCCTGCCGAATCATTCAAACTGCTAAAAAAATGGGTGTTAAAACCGTTGCCGTATTCAGCGAAGCCGACCGCAATTCACTGCATGTTAGCCTCGCTGACGAAGCCATTCATATAGGTCCATCGCCCTCCATCGAATCCTATTTGGTTATCGATAATATTATTCAAGCCGCTCTTAGCAGCGGCGCCCAGGCAATCCATCCGGGCTATGGTTTTCTCTCAGAAAACGCCGACTTCTGCCGTCAGTGCGACGCCAATAATCTCATTTTTATAGGTCCTCCAGTCGAGGCAATCTTGGCCATGGGCTCCAAATCCGCGGCAAAAAACATTATGGCAAAAGCCAATGTACCGCTGGTTCCCGGCTATCACGGCGACGACCAAAACTCTGCCACTCTCAAGCAGTCCGCAGATGATATGGGCTACCCAGTACTGCTCAAAGCCGCCGCCGGTGGCGGTGGTAAAGGTATGCGCGCGGTCTACCATTCAAGCGAATTTGATCAGGCCCTAGCTGCCGCCAAGCGCGAGGCCAAAAACAGCTTTAACGATGAGATTATGCTGGTGGAAAAATATCTCCAGCAACCTCGACATGTGGAAATTCAAATATTCTGCGACCAACACAATAATGCCGTACACCTATTCGAACGCGACTGTTCCCTGCAACGTCGCCACCAAAAAGTAATCGAAGAAGCGCCGGCACCGGGCATGACCGAAGATTTGCGCCAGCGCATGGGTGCAGCAGCAATTCGCGCCGCCACTGCGATCGATTATCAAGGCGCCGGCACCGTCGAGTTTTTACTCGATAGCAACGGCGAGTTCTTCTTTATGGAGATGAACACCCGCCTCCAAGTAGAACACCCAGTCACTGAAATGATCAGTGGCCAAGACCTAGTAGAATGGCAGCTGCGGGTCGCCAATGGCGAACCCCTACCCTGCACCCAAGATCAGCTAACACTCAAAGGCCATGCTTTCGAAGCACGGATTTATGCCGAAGATCCAGAGCACGACTTTCTGCCCTCCACCGGCCAGTTAACCGAACTGCGATCACCATTGGAAACAAACAATGTGCGCATCGACAGCGGTGTGGTTGAAGGAGACGAAGTCTCAGTATTCTACGACCCCATGATCGCCAAACTAGTGGTATGGGACTTAGACCGAGAACGTGCCCTTCAACACCTAACTCGTGCCCTGAGCGACTATAAAATCTCCGGCGTCACTACCAATATTCCATTTCTCTACAACCTCGCCAGCAGCCAAGCCTTTCGCAACGGCGATGTAAATACCGGTTTTATCGAAGAACATGATGATGAGATATTCCATCGCCGCCAAGAGGATCTCGGCTACGCCGCGCCATTGGCCGCGCAGGCTATTCTGATCGCACGAGAAGAGTCGGCCCGAGACCTAGCCGAACAATCCAACGAACCCAACTCCCCTTGGCACCTAGTTAATCATTGGCGTGTCAGCAACAACAGCCCACAAAGACTAACCGTCACCATCGGCACAGAACAGGTTAAAGTGATTACAGAGAATTCAGCCCTACCCACCAATATCAAAGCCGTAAACGACGCAACCGGGTTTAATCTATTTACCCCAAATGGTGTCTTTCACTGCGCCGAAACTCAACCTGATTTGGGTCTAGACCAAGACCAGGACAGCAGTGGCAATCTAGCCGCACCGTTGAACGGCACAGTAGTCACTCTGCTAGTAGACCCTGGAATACCGGTTACCAAAGGCGAAACCCTAATGGTTATGGAAGCGATGAAAATGGAACACAGCATCGCCGCCCCCAGCGACGGCAAAGTCAGTGAGTTCTTTTATCAACCCGGCGAGTTGGTGGATGGCGGTGCTGAGTTATTAGCATTCGAACACGCAGAGACCTAAATACACTCACTAAAAACTTTGCCTGCAGGTTTGCCAAACAGTTGGCACTGCAGGCCAGTAAGCTATACTACCGCCTTCTCAACACCATCCGGAGTAGGCTCCTTGACCGCGTTTCGTCCATGTATAGATCTTCACCAAGGGCAGGTAAAACAGATTATCGGCGGCAGTCTCAATGACTCCGGTGCTGAGACCAACTTCGTCAGTTCACATAATGCAGCCTACTATGCCAATCTCTATCGCCAACTAGGTCTAACCGGCGGCCATGTAATTGCTTTGGGCCCAAACAATCAGCAGCAAGTTCTCGAAGCCTTAACAGCCTATCCCAAGGGTATGCAGTTTGGTGGTGGCGTCAATCTCAACAACGCAGCAGGCTATCTAGAGGCCGGTGCCTCAGAGATTATTGTCACCTCCTATCTATTTGAGAACGGCGACTTTTCCTGGTCCCGTCTGGAGAAAATAAAAGCCGAGGTCGGCGCGGACAAGTTAGTGCTAGATCTAAGCTGTCGCAAAACTCAAGACGGCTGGATGATCGCCACCGATCGCTGGCAGACCATTACCAATATGCAGATCAATCAATACACTATCGCCGAACTGGAAAGCCACTGCGTCGAGTTTTTAATTCACGCAGCAGATGTGGAAGGACTTCAGGCAGGAATCGATAGCGAGCTAGTTAGCTTACTGGGCAACTGCTGCACAATACCCACCACCTATGCCGGTGGCGCCCGCTCCCTCGCCGACCTAGAACTAGTGCAATCACTCTCCAATGGCAAAGTCGACCTCACCATTGGCAGCGCGCTCGATATCTTTGGGGGCTCTGGTGTAACACTTGAAGAATGCGTGCACTGGAATCAACAGCCCTGAGCGAGTCCACAGCCCCGAACACACAAACCTGTCATCCTGAGAGAGCATAGCGAACCGAAGGAGCTCATGCAGGATTGCAGCCTAAAGCAAAGAACGCAGTAAGCCAGCGAGATCCTTCGACTGCGCTCAGGATGACAAGAGAGGTAGTCACAATCACAGAGCAGACTACAAGGTAGTACCGCAATAATCCCGATAGACCCCAGCCCTGCCTTTGCGATCAATCAGGGCCCGTTTATGGGTGACATTATTTTCAGATTAAGAGAGCGCGTGTCTGAGCGACAGCGAGTTGTGCGAACGCTGAAAATAATGTCATTCATGGGACCGATCGCAAAGGCAGGGCTGGGGTCTATGCCCACGCGACTTTGCTGCCAACACCTGACAAAAGATCCCTCGTCGCTACGCTCTGTCGGGATGACAATAGTCATGTTAGGAGCCAGTAAACAGCCCTGAGCCAATTAAACTCCCCAACCTCATTAACTCACTTCTCCAGCTTATTACGAATCCTCTTCACCAGCATCAGCGCGCCAGTAAAAATAAACGGCGTTATAATCGCCAACGCCATAGTCTTAGAGATTAACAAATACTGCTCAATCGGCAACGGTGCAAGCAACAGCTTAATCAAATTCATACTGTAGTACGTCATAGCCACCACCGACAAACCCTCAACCGTCTGCTGCAACCGCAACTGCAAGGCACTACGCTTATCCATAGAAGCCAGCAGCCGCTGATTCTGTAATTCCAATGACAGCTGCAATCGAGAATTCAGCAACTCCGTCGTTCGACTAATCCGTTTCGACAAATCCTCTTTGCGCTTAACCACTGACATACAAGTGTGAAACGCCGGAATAAACCGCCGTACATGAAACTGCTTCAAGGTACGAATGGTCGGCAACTTCTGTTCACGCAACATATCCAAACGACTTTCAGTCAAACTAAAATATGCCTGAGTCGCAGAAAAACGAAAATTGTGATCAGCAACCAACTTCTCCAACTGCGTCGCCTCTTCAATCAACTCAGTCATCAAATTTTGTTCATCTGCTACAGTCTCCAGCAGATTAAGTTTGGCATTGGTCGCAACCAACTGCCCTTCAAGCTTAGTGACTGCCGGCATCAATTCACGGGCTATAGGCAGTGCCAATAGCGTCATAGATCGATAAGCCGCAATCTCCAGCAAATTGCGAACCGCCCTGCCCGCCTGAAGCGCATCTATACCTTCATCCACAACCAAAGTGCGAATAAAGCCACCAGCATCGTGCTGCACCGAAGTCCACACAGTGGCCAAGCCATCGTAAATTTTGCTGCCAACCAAACGGTTGCCCTCAAAATACGCTTGCAACTCTTGAGAACTCATCGATGTCGGACGCAAGTCAATATGGTTCGCCGCAATCACTTCGCCAGATAAAGCCTCCAGCCAAGCAGAATCAATTAATGAAAATAGATTGCGGCATAATTCGCTCTCTGACTGATGCTGACAAATTACCGTGTAAGTCGAAAATTCATTATGCCGTTCCCAGCGAAAATCAAATTCTTTAAAACTCTGGTAATAACAGCTTTCACCCTCTAATGGCGGTGCAACACCGTGCTGGCTAGCGAGTTCGGTAAGTCGATCAATTTCTGACTGCCGATCGCCAGGATTGAGCAGCACCAGGCTTGAAACCTGAGCCGGTAACTGCACCACCGGAAAGGTACGGTTGTGAAGTTCTTTAATTAAGCTATTTTTTTGTGGGTGGAATTTCATCTTGACTTACCCATTTATTATTATTTTAAATACAGTCCCTGAATACAATATCCTTATAGAAAATTATCCTCATACAAAATCTCATTAGCCTAAACGCAGCCACTAGCAATTCTTGTTAGCGGCCACGTTTTTGTTACCTAACTCTCAGCTTTAAAAAAACCTAACAATCACTCAGCTTCTACAGCAAAGGTTAGTCCCGCATTGGCTTGCAAACGCTCAATCAGGGCTGATCCCATAGCCGGCGCTGAAGTCCAAATACCGCCAGAGGCCAATTCAGGATTCAGAACCAGGCATACCGCACTCTCGGCGATCATCTTCGAAGTCGAACCATAACCCGGATCCATATCCCCTTTAACGCTAACACGAACCGAGCGACCATCAGCAGCTTCGCCGATCAATAGCACATCATAGTGACCATTGACGCGCTCATCGAGCGATGGGCCCTCGCCTGGTTGACGGGGATCAGTCGCCATCGACGTATCTTCAGTCACAGCTTTGGCAACAGCTTCGCCACGCTCACCGGGTCCGGTAATCATCATTTCATCGTAGACAAAGTCAGTGCCATAGGCATGGCCCAGCAACTTGTTTGAACGGTGAATATTCTTGGTGTTAATGCTTGCCATAACGAAAGGAGCAATCCAGCTTTGCAGCGCCTCATCAAACTCAGGCTTATCGCCCCGCGGTTGATCGGCACCAACAAAACCTTCAGTTAAAGCAAAGGGGTTGCGTAACACATTGATCAGCTCGCGATCTTTACCCGCGGCTGCCATAGTAGCGCGGAAACTCGCCAGCGTACCGCCAGAAAAAGTGCCTTTCATTGAACGCACACGACCTTTAACACGCGGCACCATAGCACCCAACTGCTGTTCCGCAGTCTGCTGCAAAAACAACACACCCAGATCAAAAGGAACCGAATCAAAACCACAAGAGAAGACGATTCTCGCACCGCTGGCCTCCGCCGCTGCAGAGTGCGCACCAATCATTTGATGCATCCAGGCTGGCTCACCACAGAGATCCACATAATCAGTACCATGCTCAGCACAGGCGGCAACCAACTCATTGCCGTACAATTGATAGGGCCCTACCGTAGTCAAAATAACCTTACTGCTCAGCACCATTGCATTGACTGAGTCCATATCAGCGGCATCGGCAACAATTAATGGTACATCGTTAGAAATACCCATTTCGTCGCGCACTGACTCAAGCTTGGCCTGACTGCGTCCGGCCATGGCCCACTTAACGTCTCCATTAACACCATATTGGTTATTCAAATATTCCGCGACCAACCGTCCAGTAAAACCCGTGGCACCGTAGACCACTACATCTAATTCTCTGTTACTCTGCATTGTTATTATTCTCGTGTTGGATTGATAAGATAAATTGATTTTGAAAAGTATATCAGCCTAATGCACAGAAGGGGCTTTGAGAAAGTGACTGGCCAACCACCGCCATCACTGAGCCGAAAAAAATAACAAGAATTTAAACAGCAGTGGTTTAAAAACAACGATAAACAACAATTCAATGTGGAGAGATTTATGTCAGTAGTCAGCCCTTCAGTCACAAGCTATGAAGTCCGTGGTGATATCGGAATAATCTGGATCAACAACCCACCGGTCAATGCATTATCGCAGGCGCTACGCGACGGTATCTATGCTGCAGTCAACGCCGCCCAAGACGACGCCACCAAAGCCTTGATACTAATCTGCAAGGGTCGCACCTTTATCGCTGGCGCCGACATCTCCGAGTTCGACAAAGCCCCTACCGAACCTTCCTTTAATCAGGTTCTCGCCACCATAGAGCAATCATCCAAGCCAATGGTCGCCGCTATTCACGGCACTGCACTGGGTGGCGGATTAGAAACTGCCCTCGCCTGTCACTACCGCTGTGCGGTGAGCACCGCAATGGTCGGCCTTCCGGAAGTTAAACTCGGCCTGCTGCCTGGCGCTGGCGGAACCCAGCGTGCACCACGCCTAACCGGTGTTGAAGCCGCCATCAAACTGATTACCAGTGGCAACCCAATCAAAGCCAAAGCCGCTGTTGGCCTAAATCTTATCGACCATATAATTGATGGTGACGATCTTCTTGAAGGCGCTCTGGCCTATACTCAGCAGTTACTTGCCGATAAGGCTCCGCTACTTAAAGTGCGCGATATCACGATAGATCCGGCCTCATTTGATCCGGCTATTTTTGATCAGTCTCGCAAGCAGCTCAGCCGTCGCGCTCGCGGACAGCTGGCGCCACAGCGTATTGTCGACTGTATTGAAGCCGCAGCCACGACGTCTTTCGATGAAGGCTTGGCCACTGAAGGCCGCCTGTTTATGGATCTCAAAGACGACAGCCAGTCAGCCGCTATGCGCCATATGTTTTTCGCCCAGCGTGAAGCCAACAAAATTAAAGGCATAGGTAAAGAAACGGTCAAGCGCCCCATACAGTCGGTAGCCATTATTGGCGGCGGCACCATGGGTGGCGGCATTGCCATGAACTTTGCCAATGTTGGCATTCCCGTAACCATGTTGGAAATCAACGATGAAGCATTGCAGCGTGGCCTTGGGATTATCGACAAGAACTACTCCATGACAGTGAAAAAAGGCCGACTTAGCGAAGAGCAAAAGCACGGTTGCATGAGCTTAATCAGCGGCACCACTGACTATCAGGATCTGGCCACTGCCGATCTGGTGATTGAAGCGGTATTTGAAAATCTCGAGATCAAGCAACAGGTCTTTGCCAAGCTCGACAAAGTGTGCAAGCCCGGTGCTATCTTGGCCAGCAACACCTCCTATCAGGACGTCAATGCCATCGCCGCAGCCACTCAACGACCCGAAGATGTTATCGGCCTGCACTTTTTCAGCCCGGCCAATATTATGAAACTGCTAGAAATCGTCCGCGCTGACAAAACCTCTGACGAAGTGATTGCCACCTCGATGGCAGTGGCTAAGGCAATTGGCAAAGTTCCGGTTCTTTCCGGTGTCTGCTTTGGCTTTATCGGCAACCGCATGTTCAGTGAATATGGCCGCGAAACGCAACTCTGTCTGATTGAAGGTGCCAGCGCCGAACAGATCGACCGTGTGATGGAAGACTATGGCATGGCCATGGGGCCCTTGGCGGTGAGCGATCTCGCCGGTATTGATATTGGCTATAAGGTTCGCGAAGGATTATCTGAGGAAGAAAAAGGTGATCCACGGAGCTTCTGCGTCGCCGACGCCCTAGTGGAACAGGGTCGTTTAGGTCAAAAAACCGGTGCCGGTTTTTATCAATATGATCCCCAGACCCGCGCCCGCATTAGCGATCCTGAGGTCAATGCTCTAATCGAAGCCAAGGCCGCTGAATACAATGTTAGCCGCAGAGACTTTAGTGATGAAGAAATCCGCGATCGCCTGCTGTTACCGCTGATTAACGAAGGTGCAAAAATCCTTCAGGAAGGTATTGCCCAGCGTTCCGGCGATATAGATGTGGTCTACGTGTTTGGCTACGGCTTCCCGGTCTATCACGGTGGCCCCATGCAATATGCCGATCACCTTGGCCTCGAAACGGTCTATCAAAAGCTTAATGCCCTACACCAGCAGAGCGGTGAAGACTATTGGCAGCCGGCTGATTTAATCAAGACTCTGGCCGAAACGGGCAGCAGCTTCGCCAAGTGGTCCCAGGAGTAAATCGTCTCTGTCAGATAACAAGACATCACGCCCGACATGGACTAGTCGGGCAATTCTGGCACCGCTCTTTGCGCCAACAGACTAAAATCAGTAGTCGTTGAGTCGGCGATTTATAAGCCTTTGTCATGGCACCTCAATTCACCATCATCCCCAATTCACCATCATCTCCAATCACTGTTACAATCGCTGCCGCGAAAAACGTTCGCGAAAATCTTACGGCCAAGAGCCGAATACTCTTATCAAAAGGACCTCTCTATGCGGATTCAGCTACTGCGCAATATTACCGCGCTTACCCTGCTGTTTATCACCTCTATCTCCAGTGCCTCGCCCTCTGTCTCTAACACTCCTGCCGACACTGAGAGTGCCAAGACATTTGTCTTTAGCGCCATTCCCGACCAGGATGAAGCCAATCTTCAAGAGCGCTTTGACAAGGTTGCAGTCTATTTGCAGGCTCAGCTAGATATAGACGTTCGCTATATTCCGGTTAAGAGCTATGCCGCAGCCGTCACCGCATTTCGCAACAACCAGGTTCAGCTAGCTTGGTTTGGTGGACTCTCCGGCGTTCAAGCGCGACGTCTGGTGCCAGGCAGCCAAGCCGTAGCTCAGGGTACTGAAGACCCTTTTTTCACCAGCTATATTATTGCCCACAGCAGCAGTGGCATAGAACCAAACGACAGTTTTCCCGCAGCCATAACCGGCAAGACCTTTACTTTTGGCTCCAAGGGTTCCACCTCTGGTCGCCTGATGCCCGAGTTCTTTATCCGCGAAAACTTGGGTGATACGCCAGACAAGCTGTTTAGCAAGGTCGGCTATAGCGGCGATCACAGCCGCACTATTGCCTTAGTCCAGTCCGGTGCTTATCAGGTTGGCGCGGTAAATTACAAAGTCTGGGACAAACAATTGGCCGCAGGCAAAATCGACAGCGACAAAGTCAAAGTAATCTGGCGAACGCCAAGCTACCCCGATTACCAGTGGACCCTGCGCGGTGATGTAAACGACAGCTGGGGCCCAGACTTTCAGACGCGCCTAACTGAAGCACTGGTGGGAATGGACGATCCAGACCTGTTGGCAAGCTTTCCCCGCAGTGGCTTTATTGCCGCCGACAACAAGCTCTACCAACCGATTCTCGATACCGCCATAAGCGTCGGGATTATTGATGCAGGCAAGTAGGTAGTATTTTTGAAGGACGTTCTTAACCAGCCAGCACCGCTTTTCCAGTTTAGCGACCAACGCCTGCAGTATCAGGGGCGTACCGTACTTGACAAGCTTTCTCTGAGCATTGCCAGTGGCGAGCGCGTGGCACTGATTGGAGAGAGCGGTGCGGGCAAATCGACACTGCTTAAAGCGCTGCGCGAGCAGCATCCCGATCAGGTTGCCTGGTGCCCACAGCAACCCGGCCTGGTGCCTATACTGAGCACCTTTCACAATATCTATATGGGCGCATTGGACAGTCATTCACTGGCCTACAATCTGCTCAATCTAATCAAACCCCTGCCCGGTGCGCGGACTGCTGTTGAACCTATAGCCAAACAGTTGGGACTCGAGCAGCAACTCTTTAGCTCAGTCGATACACTCTCTGGCGGTCAGCAACAACGTGCCAGTATCGGCCGCGCACTGATTCAACAGCGGCCCATTTTTCTCGGCGATGAACCAGTGGCCAATGTCGATGAATATCAGGCTGATGCGCTACTGCAACTAATCTGCCAACAGCATCAAACCGTGATACTGGCCCTCCACGATATAGAACAAGCTCTGTCCATATGTACCCGCATTATTGGCTTGCGAGATGGCACCATTGCTCTCGACGCGCCCAGCGATCAATTGCAGGCCAGTGATCTCACTGGTCTCTATGGCGCCAGCTAACTTTGATGTCAGCGCCTAACTCAAACAAAACCTCCGCCAGCGCCCTGCGCAATATCAGCTTCTGGTTTGCCGTTTCAGCCCTGCTCTGTCTATTGTTGGTAGATCTCGATATCAGTACCGCGGATCCCTGGGCGGAACTGAGCCTGATGGCCGCTGGTGCGCTAAGCCCCTCGGTATGGTCCTGGCCGACACTGCTCAGTAGCCTGGCGAATACCTTTGCCTTTGCCCTTCAGGGCGTGACGCTCGCAGCCATAGCCGGCTTTGCTCTGGCCCTGGGTTATCGCTTTACCTTAGTGCGGGCATTTTGCGCCTTTATCCGTTCGATCCACGAGCTGTTCTGGGCCCTGCTATTTATGCAAATTGCCGGACTCTCATCGCTCACCGGCTTGCTGGCCATCGCCATCCCCTACGCCGGTACATTAGCGAAAATATATGGCGAACTATTTGAAGAAGTGGATCCGGCCCCGGCTAATAATCTACCCGTCAATAAAAGACGGCCCCTGAGTGAGTTTTTCTATAGCACACTGCCACTGGCATGGCGCTCTATGGCCACCTACACCAGCTACCGTTTTGAGTGCGCTATTCGCTCCAGCGCGATCCTCGGTTTTGTCGGTCTGCCGACCCTAGGATTTCATCTTGAAACGGCGCTTAGCGACGGCCAGTACAGTGAAGCTGCTGCCTTCTTTTATGCACTGTTGCTGCTGATCGGTACATTGCATTTATGGCTGCACAAGCGACTACTGCCGGTGTATCTGGTGGCGGTTTTCTACTATCTGCCGCCCCAAGCGACTATCTCCTGGCAGCTGCTGGTGCGCTTTGTAAGCGAAGATATAGTACCTGCCCCGCTCCGTGGACAGACTCTTGTGAACGCTGAAACAGTGAATAATGTAAACCAGTGGTTTTATGCTCTCTGGCAACTGCAGATTTGGCCAGGATTGATCAATACAGTGCTTCTCGGGCAGATCAGTTTGGTTTTTACCGGTCTCCTAGCACTGGTTTTGCTACCACTCAATTCATCGCTTTTTCTTCACCGTCGCTGGAAGCGTGGCATCGGTGATTCACTCTTAATTTTGCTGCGTACTTTGCCAGAATACCTGCTGGCCTTTATCGGCCTGCTGATATTGGGCCCCTCAATGTTGCCAGCCATACTGGCTCTGGGAATTCACAATGGTGCGATTATCGGCCATCTACTCGGGCGCTATACCGAAGAGCTCTGTCTGCGCGCCGACGCTGACAGAGGCATCACGTTGTATTTTTATGAAGTGCTGCCACGAATTTATCGCCAGTTTTTGGCTTTTCTGTTTTATCGCTGGGAAGTGATTTTGCGGGAGACCGCGATTTTAGGCATTCTGGGTATTGCCACATTGGGATTTTATATTGACTCCGCCTTTGAGACCTTTCGCTTTGATGTTGCCCTGCTGCTGATTTTGGTTAGTGCCGCGTTGAATATTAGCGTCGATCAATTCGCTCGCTATCTGCGCCAGCAACTGCAACTCAAGACGGTGCCTGAGTCACTTTAACGCTTTCATCCGCTCTAGCGGCTTTAGCCTGCTTGCCTTCAACCTTATCCATATGACCGCGCATTCGTGAAATCAATTCCGGTAAAACATTTTCCGGCATGTTGTGGCCCATTTCCTCGAGCAGCACAAACTCCGAACCCTGGATTAATTCAGCGGTATGAACACCATGCGGTGGCGGTACCAAAGTGTCATCAACACCATGCATCACCAACGTGCTGGCTTGGATACTGGCAACATCTTCAGAGCGGTCACCGGACTTAAACACTGCCATCAGCTGCCGCGGCATTGATTCAGGATAAAAACCCCGGGCGCGCATCATCGCGTCCCGCTCAGCGGCAGCATCACCCTCCGCAAGGTCACGCAAATTGCCCTCTGCACGCTGTGTCGGCCAGGGTAAATGCCGCGCGCCAGTTGAAGACATAATCGAAATCAAACTACGGGTATGCTGGGGATATTCCGCGGCCACAACCTGAGCAATCATGCCGCCCATGGAAGTACCAATAATATGCGCATCCTGGTAACCCAGCCGATCCATCAAGGCCACTGTATCCGCCGCCATATCACTCAGCGTGTAAGGGGCATTAACCGGCAGCCCGAGCTTTTGCTTAATCAGCTGTAACCATATAGTCGGCTGGCCCCAATCATCGAAACGGGTGGACCCGCCAACATCTCGATTATCAAACATCAGTAGCTCATAGCCACCCTCTACCAGGCCCTTGACCAGCGTATCGCCCCAGACAACATTGGAGCCGCCAAGCCCCATAATAATCACCACCTTAGGTCTGTCTGGGTCTTCACCCACAACTCGGTAGGCCATGTCAATTCCATTGACTGCGACTGTCTGCAGGGGATGGGATTCAATGTACGTGCGGGAATACTCGGCACTCACCAAGGGCGCAGCTAAGATAAATAGAAGCGTTAAAATAATCGTTTTCATAATCCTATCCTTATCAAACAGTCCATTACGCGACCAATGAAGCCAGCACCGCGCGTTTTCCCTCAAAGGGCCGCCGTCCGTGCATCACCAAGAAATTGTCCAAAACAGCAACATCACCGGACTGCCATGGAATATCAAATGTCAGCTCGTCGGCCAATTCGATGGCCAGGCCCATATGGGCGCTATCAATAGCCGAACCATCGCCAAAGCAGATCGACTTTTCGCCACTGTTGCGGACATCTTTCCAACCGCGAAAGGCCGCGATCAACTGATTAAAAAAGACTGTTCGGCCATCCTTCAGTTGACGCACAGCCGGCAGCACCGGGGTAGTCACACTGAGAGAACCGTCATCTTGCCACTGCCAGTCATAATTCAAATGCCTAAGCTTAGTCTCGGCCTGTTGTCGATTTTCAGCACTTAAAGTGCTCTGCCAACTGCGGCCCTGACCTGAATCCAAATCCTCTTCCAGAGGCATAGTCTGGGAATAGCGCACGCCCTTATTCTCGCAATCTGCCACAAAATCGGGCAGTTGCTCTCTAAGTTGCTGCAGCAAAATATCCGATCGGCAGATCGGTGTAGCACCGCCGCTCTCGGCGGCTTGCTCGCAGAAAAAGAATAATTTGGAGGGGTAAACCGGTGTCTGGGCCATTTCATGATGCAGGAAAATAGACACCGTTGGCGGTGCTTCATTGGCGGTAAACACCAACTCAGTTCGATTGCGCCTTACCGCATTGGACAGGGACTCGGCATAGGTGAAATTAAGCCAGTCAAAAGCGCGAATAAAGGCATCAAAATCGCCGTCGTCTGCGACACCAAAACCGCGAAATAAAATCGCGCCAGTGAGTGCCAGTTGATCTTCGATATGATCTCGATGCTCAACAATCCACTCGGCTATAACAGCCTTGCTCGCCGGGTGATCCGAGGAGAATGCCAGCGGAAAAACCGCCTCAGCATAAAGCTGATGTCCGCCTAGATTAATTCTCTCAACATTGAATTCGCTCATATTATTTAATCGTAAATCGAGTGGAAGGTATTAAACGCAGCTTCGCAAAACTGTGCCGGATCATTAAAGCGATGGTTCTGATTGAGCGCTGAAATAGCGTCCATTTCCTCATCGTTTAACGTGAATTCAGTCAATGTTAAATTCTCAATCAAACGCTGAGGATTACTGGTTTTTGGAATCACCGCCGTGCCTCGCTGAATACCCCAGCGCAATACCACCTGAGCCGCGGTAACCCCATTTCGCTGTGCAGCTGCCAGCACTGAAGGATCGGTTAACACTGTGTCATTGGCTCCGGCCATATTGAGTTCCACATAGGACAGGGAACCCAGTGGAGAGAACGCCGTGACTGCCATATTATAGGATCGCGCGGTGCGCAATAAAGCTTCCTGAGTAAGGTAGGGGTGAGATTCAATCTGCAACATGGCGGGCTTGATTCGGGCATAGCTCATTAGGTCGTGCAATAGCACTGCACTGTAATTACACACACCAATTTGACGCACCAGACCACTTTCGACCAACTGTTCCATAGCGCCCCAGGTTTCACTCAGAGGCACCTGGTCAAGCTCCATAGCAGGATCCTCAGCGCTGTGATCAAAGATCCACTCCGCTGGGTAACGATCATTAAAGTCCACATAGCGCAGAGCAATGGGGAAATGCACTAGATAGAGATCAATATAATCCAGACCCAAATCATCCATCGATCGGCGACAGGCCGCCTCTACATGCTCGGCACGGTGATAGGTGTTCCATAGCTTGGTGGTGATCCATAGCTCTTCACGACTGCAGAGACCCTCGGCAATGGCTCTCGCTATGCCCTCACCGACCTGCTGTTCGTTGCCGTAATCCGCGGCGCTATCAAGATGGCGATAACCAACTTTAATCGCTTCATAGACTGCTTGCGCAGCGCTGTCCTGAGTTATCTTCCACAGGCCCAGACCCACGGCGGGCATGGACTTGGAAGAGACTTTAACTCCGGGAACTTGAATAGCATCAGACATAAATATTCCTAATTTTCTAAGTAATGAGCCAAACCATTGGCCGTCATAAATTGATTGATATCCACTGCCCCGCCACTGGCCATAGAGGCCTGCGCCGCACTGGCGACAATCATTGACCAGAGTCCCTGCAGTGGCGTAGCCGCCGACACGGACTTGGCTTCCAGCTGATCGACAAAAGCAATGTGTTCAAAATAGGTGGCGCCGTGATGACCGCTCTGCTCTATTAGAGCAGGGTAAGTCACATCCATTGATTTGGATGGCCCCATCTCACCGGCTTCAATCGCCAGGGAGGCAACAGAGCCCTGCTGCTGATGAAAATTAAACACTTCTTTGGCGCTCAAGCGACCGCAGTCGCCACTGACAATGAGTTCTTCGCTAAAGTCATGGCAGAACATATTCAACGTGAAATTAGCCTTGGTGCCATTGGCATAATCAATTACCACGAAGGCATGATCATCAATATCTGACTTTTTACCGTCCCGTTCAAAGTCGGTAAAATTCACCGCCTGCCCGCCGCTGGCATAGACCTTCACCGGCTGAGACTGAGCCAGGAGATTAATCAGATCAAAATAATGGCAGCACTTTTCCACTAATGTGCCACCGCTGGTGATATTAAATTTATTCCACTGACCAACCTTATCTAAAAACGGTGGGCGGTATTCGCTGAGGCTAATCGTTTTGATTTTACCCAGCGACGCTCTGTCCAGAGCCTCGTGAAAGGCCTCCACATACTGAGCCTTATAACGGTATTGCAAACCGATCTGGATAAACGAGGGATAGTCTCGCGCCATAGCCTCGGTGGCTGCCGCATCTTGCAAGTCAGTGGCCATTGGCTTTTCTAGAAAGATCGCCTTACCCGACTTAATCGCGGTATGCAGAATCTCGAAGTGGGTATAGTTTGGCGTGCAAATAAACAACGCATCCACAGCGGGATCATTACAGGCGGACTCTAGGTCCGGGTAGCGGAGCAGCGATTTATCGGAATAGCTGGCAAAGTTAGCCTCGGCAGTGTCCATGCTGTGCTTTTGAGTATCGTAGATACCATGGATTTGCGCGCGACCCAGCAAGGTCGCAACACGCATATGTTCCTGCCCAATAGTGCCGGTGCCGATAACGACCAAATTATGACTAGGAACTGGACGCTGATAGAGATACTGATCCCCTTCAGCTATATGTTGCTGCCCCGGCGCATCTTCGAAGAAGCGTAGTCTCGGTTTAGTCTTATTAGAATTATTCAATCTGGAGTCCGCATTTATTATTTTATTGTGCTTTTTATTAACTTTTTACTAGGGCAAATTCCTGTCTCGCCGCATTCCACCATACCAGTATATTAATGCCAACCAGCGTCAATATCAGTGGCCAAAATGCCACGCTGATACCATCCACCAAACCAATCGGCGAAAACAGCAGATACAGTCCCACTACTGATGACGCCAGTGTGACTGCGCAGGGCACCGCATAGCGCCAGCGCTGCAAATCTATTTTGTCACTGCGCACAAAGGTCCAGGCCTGCCGACGGGGATAGAGCTGACCAATCACCAACATCATAGCCACTTCAATCACAAATAAAATCGCGTATAGATGCAGAAAATGAATGGTCACCCAATCATCAAAAACAAACTTCAATAATCCGTAGGCAACCACATGAAAAACAATCGCCAGCTTTGCTGCCAATGCAGGCACTCGACGACTAAATAGCCCGACAATCACGATAGCGATAACCGGAATATTATAGAACCCGGTAAAAATTCGGATAATTTGCCACAGTCCCTCGGGGGCAAATTGCAGCATGGGAGCCACCACAAAAGAGAACAGCGCAATCACCACCGAGGCCCGCTTGGCAATCTTCACTAGCTGCTTATCGTCCACTACCGCAGCACCCTGCCGCTGCTTCAATGGTAGGTAAATATCCAAGCAGAACAGTGTCGCTGCACTATTGAGCAGAGAATTAAACGAGCTAAATACCGCCCCCAACAAAACCGCCAAAAAGAAGCCCATGGCATAGGTGGGCAATACATCGCGGATCAGTTGCGGATAGGCCAAATCAATTGATGGCAATCCACCCTCAGAACCAGCCGGACCATAGAGATGAAACGCAATCACCCCGGGAATCATCATAATAAAAGGCACCAGCACCTTAAAAAATCCAGAGAACAAGACGCCCTTTTGTCCCTCGGCGAGATTTTTTGCTGCCAGAGTTCGCTGAATCACATATTGATTGGTGCACCAATAAAATAGATTGGCAAAGATCATCCCAGTAAATAGCGTCGCAAAAGGTGTTGGATCACTGGGCCCACCAACCGCATTGAGCTTCTCGGTGTGAGTATTAGCCACTATATGAAGCCCATCGCCAACACTGCCATTGCCCAGCGCCGAAAGTCCCAGCAGAGGCACTACAAGGCCGATCAGAAGCAAGCCCATACCGTTTAGTGTGTCGGACACCGCGATCGCTTTGAGTCCACCAAAAACGGCATATAGAGCGCCTGTGCTCCCGATCATGACAATCGTCAGGGTTAGCGCCTGACTGTATGGCAGGTCAAACAGGGCCGGTACATCAAATAAGCGCAGCACTGCAATAGAACCTGAATAGAGCACTGAGGGAATGGTTACCAAACCGTAGCCGAGCATAAATAACAACACCGTTAGGCGGCGCACATCATCATCAAATCGGTCGTTTAAAAATTCGGGAAGGGTCGAAAAGGCGCCAGCCAGATAACGCGGCAGAAAAATAAACGCCATACAGATGGTGGCCACTGCAGCGGTTACCTCCCAGGCCATGCTACTGAGATTAAATCCATAGGCCGAACCGTTGAGTCCGATCAACTGTTCCGCAGAGAGATTAGTCAGCAGTAAGGAACCGGCAATAAAAACAGCCGTTAGCCCGCGACCTGCGAGAAAATACCCATCGCGGGTAGCCACTTCGCCTCTACTCTTACGATAAGCGACCCAGGCAACCAGCAGCATAAAAAATATGCAACTCAGCAGCGTTACGCTCAAGTCGGTCGTGTTGATTCTATCCCCCCAAAGCCTCTATTTGTGAGCCTCTATTTGTGAGCCTCTATTTGCAAGCTTCTATGTGTGAGCGTCTATGTAAGAGTCACTTTATGACACTGGTTATTATAATTATGTCGATCTGACGCCCTAATCTTAGCCTGATTCTATCCCAGTGTTAACCTAATTCGCCCATTGAAAAGTAAACCCTATCAGTCAGAACAACTATTCATCTTTTTATATACAACTGGAGTAAGCTAATTTTTCACAGAGGGTGATCAAATGAAAATAATAACACTGTTTCTCCTTACCATCACATTGTCCGGCTGCAATCTATTCTCCGATTCCTATCAGCAGGAATCCCGTAAAATAATCAACTATCTGCTGGCTGATATGCCTTTGCCAGACAACGCAGACATTCAAAAACAACCTACTGTTATTCTCGGAACTGGCACTGGTATTGCCGGTAGAATAGTACTGCTCTCACCGGTCAGTCCAGCCTCCAACTTGATTTATTACAGCGACGCAACACTGGGCACCGGATGGACTCTTGTTTCGTCCACTGTTGCAGAAGAGATTGTATTGACTTATACCAAAGACGGTCGCTACGCCACCATCGAGATCCAAAAAACCAATGGTCCCAGCTGGTTTGGCGGTGAAAGCGATAGTCAGATCATTATTTCAGTTGTACATCCAAGCGCCATCCAAGAGCAAAATCCCTACCTGGCTCTAAAAGAAATAGATAATCGTGACAACCTAGTCGTACTCAGCGATTAATCATTTCACATCTAAGGCGTTAAAGTGAGTAAGGCCAGATAAGCGAATGCCTCTTTTGAAATTTTTTAGCAGTAAAAATTCTCAGCTGACGTTAGCCAAAAAAAAGCCCCCAAACTGGGGGCTTTTTAACGTAATAAAGCCTAGGCTTTTTTCTGCCAAATTTTACCAAACAGCATAATCGCAACAACCAACCACCACCCTGCTCTAATAGGATTGCTAACAAGGTTCATCTCCCCAGCTGTACCTGTACCCCAGTCAGCTATAAAACGCATTGCAGAGGCACTATCAGCACCAATTTGTGACAGCGAATAAGCTGTGCTGACAAGGTTTAATTCCAAAAGTGCTGAAACCGTCAGACCATTGAAAATGATGCCTGCAGAGAATAGTGAGAGTAAAACTTTAACCGCAACTGAGTCGGCACTGGTCAGAGTATTAGCGGCACGAAAAGCCACCCATAAAATAAAAAATACACCGGCCATATAGATTGCATTGGAAATTAAGAAGCTAGTAAATACGCTCCATATTTGAAATTCATTCATAGTACTCTCCTTTATAATTATTGTAGTTTTTTGACAATATCAGAGTCAGACTACAAGATAAATTCACCAATGTATAGACCGGAGATTTAATCACGCCTGATGTTAGATAGTTCACTGGTTCCATCAAGTAAATTTTCGGTAAGCTTTTCGCCATAGATCTCTACCTCAAACCAGCTGATAAAGTCAGGTTCAAACAGCAGTTTCCAATAGCCCCAAGAGCGTTTTCCTATAGCCGTTTTCATCACCCCTAACCTTAAGAAATGCACTCTCATTTCTAAATGACTTTTGTCGACAAAACCCTGCTGAACCTTTTGATAAACGTCGCAGAGATCTACCATACAGGTATTAACAAACATTGCGATGCGCCACTTTTCACCATCGGTTAAATCCTCATCAGCCCAATTTTTTGCCGAAAACTCTGCATACTCTGAGTCTTTGGCTGACTGGAAATAGCGCTCATACAATCGGTTACTGGTTGAGTGGCCGAATTGTGCCCTGGTGATTTCATTCTGCTGATGCACCTGCACACCGAGATAGAAAACAGAAACGACCACACCAAAAGCAGCAATAACTTGAACGGACAAAAGTACTATTTCTGACATAAAGATTCCCTCTAAGATTCCCACAGACATTGTCATAATGACTAAAACGATGCAAGTAGATAAACATTAGAAATTTAAAGACATTATAAATAGAGCTCCATTTGATTTAGAACGTTGCATTATGGAGAGTTTGATATATTAGAGAGCTGGTAAGCGAATGAGCTGAAGACCATCTCCAATGATGGCGCGTATAGTTGTTTAACAGATCAACATTACACCGCGGGCCTCAGACAGATGAGCACCTCCGTTCAAAAATGATCCACCTTATTCAAGACTACCGCGGACAGAACAATGATCTTGGCCATAAGTTTAGCGCCGCCACCATCAATGATATCTGCAACCATATCTAACTTCCCTTTTTAGCTAAGCCTCTAACAATATCTGGGCACTCCGAGAAAACCGGTTTTACTCGCAAGAAAGCATTAGAGCAACTCCGGTCATTTGGCCAAAATACTGGTGAGTTTTATTTTGCTGAGGCCATTCAGCCGTCAATTGTAAATAGGGTTACAGACAAGAGCGCCCGGGCAAAGTGGATACATCAGTTAATTCAGGAGGGCGAATCAAGAACCGAGGCAATTGCGCGGGTGGTTGAGCTATGGCAGGTTCCAGACAACTCTCCCGATCTTAATAGACCCTCTGTACAGCGCGAGTATCAGCAATGGCTTAAGCAGCAACCTGATAGATCAATCTAAAATTGGCTGTTTAAAATTGAAGAGTTAACACCGAATAAGTAAAAAGCCCAGCAGGTAATAGCTAGGGGATCTTTTTAAGAGCTTTGGGTTTAAACCTTTAGACTTAGGGCTATAGTCTCAGGACGAAAAAATTTACAATGCCTTAAAACTGCCAATAAATAATAAGCCTATGGTCGATCAAGCAGAGAGTAAAAAGCCTTATCTGGAGAAGCGATTCATATTATTGTTGCTGGCGCCCTTTCCCATATGGATGTACCTCTATTCCATAAACGGTACTAGCTATGGGTACAGCCTGGAGTTCTTCCTAACCTTTGCACTGCTCTACCCCTATGTTGAAGAGATTGTATTTCGCGGCCTAATACAACCAGCCTTGGGAAAAAAACTACCTGGCAGCAATGCAATAATCTCGAACGCAAATATTGTCACCAGCTTGCTCTTTTCCTCAGCACATCTGATTAACCATTCCCCACTTTGGGCTCTGGCAACCTTTATTCCTTCATTGATTTACGGCTATTCGATGGATCGCTACAAGACTTTGTATGCGCCGACAATTTTGCACTGCGTATACAACGCCGGCTACTTTGCAGTAGCCGGCCAGATGTAACCTTATAGTCTTTTACTTAAAGCTTCAGCAGTCGTCTTCTAAAGAACAGCGCCAGCCCAATAAACATTATCAACAACAGTGACATATCGGGTGACTGATTAACCGCAACAGTACAACCACCGCCACCACTAGACTTATTAATTGTCAGAGCAGCAGAGGTCACAGTTGTACTATCAGTTCCATCACTGATCATTGCCGCCACCGTGACGCTGCCACCCGTATTGCCTGGAGTTATTGTCGCAGTGTAGACACCCTCCCCTTGAGCGGTAAAGCTGCCTACGGAGACGTCAGCAACAGAGGCTGTTGCAGTAACTGTCATACCTTCCAACTGGCGACCATCCGCATCAACCGCGGTCACAGTCACAGTGGCAGTAGTTGAACCGCCGGCATCCAATTCAGTCGCACTTAATGTAATCGAACTACCACTGCTTGGAGGGCCAAAATACAGTGTTGCTAAACCACTGGGATCCGTTACAGTGCCGTCGGCGACACCATCTGTATCATTGGGGCCACCATCTTCGATAAACAGCTGTATGCAGCTATCACCGGTAGTCAAACCACTGACATAGAGGTCACTTCCAGGTTCAGGACAGGCGCCATTAGAGGCCGCCGCTGAAGAGATTGCGTTAGTCGCGTCGACTACAAAATCCTGCCAACCAATATTCTCATCGATAAACTTTCTGAACACTGAATTGGCTGGGATAGCAGAGGCAAGTGGCAATACCAGATTATAAGACTCACCGGCCGCAGCACCAGAAACTGTAAAGTCGAAAAGACCGCTGGGGTATTCATAGTCATCATCAGCAGAGCCAGTTACCACTACTAACTGCTCTTCGCTAAGACCTACCGAATTGGTACCTGCAGAGAACACAGAATCACCCAGAGCAATAGTAGTACCCACTGGTGCCTGCATTACCTGAATGGAATCACCACCTACTGGCGCCAGATAGCTTTCAACAATATTGTCTTGGTAATCTGGAATGCCGTCGCCATCAGAGTCATCTAAGCCCTCTTCAGCGTCGAATATGCCATCGCCATCGGTGTCCACTGTGGCTTCAAGAACCAGCTGCTCAGCCAGTACTTTTAGTACCACTGATTTAGACGCGCTTAATAGCGGGCTGCCATTGTCAGTTACCTTAGCGGCAACCGATACAGTACCTGCCTGCATAGCACTTGGATCAAAAGTCAGCACCTGATCTGTGATCGAAACACCGGCAAGATCGCTAGTGCTAGGGTCCCATTCAAAGGTATGAGTATCCGCTGTATTTTGGTCTGTATAGGTTGCAGTGACTGTTACCAAACCATTATCAGCTGAGACAATTCGCCCTTGCTGTTGGTTTTGCGTAATGGCAAAACTCAACTGCGGGGCAAGATTCTCTTCGACAACAGTAACGGTTCGTTCAACCACAGCACCCAGTGCTGCGTTGGTTGGCTCACCCAACGTGATAACGATAGTCTCAGGGACTTCAGACTCGGCGTCAGCGACAATATCCAGCATCACAGTTGCCGAAGAACCTTCAGTGATCACGACATTGTCACTGGGGACGCTAAAGTCATCAGAGAGCGCGGCTGTTCCACTAAGGGTAAAGGGAATCGTTACTGGGTAATCAGCTGCATCGCCGCTCATGATAAAGCGGATTTCAACTTGGCTGCCCTCAGTGGTAACGGAGGATGGCGTCAAGCTAACCAGTGGCACTACTTTGATCGTTTGAACTGCCGACTCAGTGTTTCCAGCGGCGTCTTCAACAGACCAGGTGTTGCTGTAAACTCCCGATTTAAGCGTATTCTCCAACAAGCTAGCAACTGGGGTTAGGGCGCCATCTTTGTTATCTACAGCAGATGCCTGGCCAAAATCAACAGTTGTCATCAGACCAGTAGCCGAGACAATAACATCCTCAGGAATGGACAATACAGGTGGCAGCTCATCCTTAGCTGGGTCTGAACCCGCGGCATATTCATCGGCATTGGAAATACCATCGCCATCCAAGTCAGCACTGGCGTCATCGGCATTATTGGGGTCTAGACCGTTTGCCGTTTCATAAAAGTCCGGTAATCCGTCAGCATCAGTATCCAGAACTACAACTGACACTGTCGCCGTCTTAGTTGTGGTATTTGAGGCCGCATCAGACACAGTGAAGGTGACAAGCGTATCGCCAATAACAAATTCACCTGGGCGGTCGTCGCTAATATTGGCGGTGATATCACCGTCTTTATTATCCTCTGCAGCCAGCGCGGCAAAGAACTCAGTCAAACTGCTGGCAGTCGCGGCCACTGCATCGCCGGGCATATCCACATTAATGGTAATGGAACCTGGAACCGTCAACTCAGGCACAACAACATCCAAACTAACGACCACTGCAGCAACGGCCGTGCCTGAATTACCGGCGGCATCTGTAGCAGTAAATGTTAGCTGAGTAGTACCAAACGGGAATATGGCTGGTGCATCATTGCTAATCGCAGTAATCGTCCCATCAACATTGTCAGTGGCTGAAGCAGATGCAATAAGAGCGGTGATAGCCGCCAGTGATCCCGACACCCCTTCAGATGTGCCCAGCACTGTCAGCTTCGCAGGTACAGTGATCACTGGCGCCGTCTGATCTGTCACAGTCACTATTGAGGTTACAGCTACAGCTTCGTTGTCTGCAGTATCTGTTGCAGTGAAGGTTATAAGGTTAGCACCGAGCACTAAAGTCGTTGGCGCGTTATTCGCCACAGTAACAGTGCTATCAACATTGTCGATAACATCAACCGAAGCTAGAAAGCTCACCACTGCCGCGTCGCTAGCTGGAGTTCCCGAAGCATCTAAAGCTGCCACCATAATCGGCTCTGGCGGCGGAGAAAGCACTGGCGCAGTTTGGTCAGCGACCGTTACTGTAGTGCTGGCAGTCTGTGTGTTGTCGGCAGAGTCAGTGGCGCTAAACTCAACAACCGTTGCACCCAGCGGGAATAGCGCTGGCGCATTATTGGTCAGGGTAATTGCAGCATCGACATTATCCACTACAGATGCCGTCGCCAGGAGAGCGACCAGGGTCGCCTCAGTAGCTGCTGTACCTGTTGCATCAACAGCAGCAATAACCGTATTCACTGGTGCAGTCACAACCGGAGCGGTTTGATCGATAACAGTAATCACTGCGGATGCAGTGTTTGTATTGCCTGCCGCATCAGATGCAGTAAAGATCACTGTTGTGTCACCTAAAGCAAACTGAGTCGGTGCGTTATTAGTGACAGAGGCTTCAGTATCTACATTATCCGCTGCCGATGCACTGGCTATAAAGCTAGCGATTGCAGAAGCAGTGGCTGCTGTACCAGTGGCGTCAACTGCAGCTACTGTGAGCGAAGCAGGAGCAGTGACCACTGGGCCTGTTTGGTCAGTAACCGTAATCGTTGAGGTGACTGCTACAGCAGCATTGCCCGCAGCATCTACTGCAGAAAAGGTTACAACATTGGCACCCAGAGCTAGCGTTAGTGCAGCGTTATTTTCAATAGTTACCGCGCTATCAACATTATCGGTAACAGCTGCGGCGCCTAAAAATTCTGCCACTGCAGAATTAGTATTTGGTGTTCCCAGTTCGTTTACTGCCCCAACAGTTATAGCGTCAGGTGCAGTAAGAACCGGCACAGTTTGGTCAGCAATCGTCACTGTGCTGCTAGCGGTGCCTGACAGTCCTGACGAATCACTCGCACTAAAGGTCACAACGGTGTCACCCAGAGGGAATTGATCTGGAGCATCACTCGTCAGAGTCAGCTCACCGTCGACATTATCTTCGGCCGATGCTGCCGCTAAGAAAACAACAATGGCATTATTAGTGGCCGCAGTACCGGTCGAATCACCCGCCGCAACAACAATAGCGGATGGTGCACTCACAACCGGATCGGTTTGGTCAGCAACAGTAATGGTTGTCGATCCTGAACTGGTATTGCCTGCGGCATCAGTTGCAGTAAACACTATAGTGGTGTTGCCTAATGGTAACTGGGTGGGCGCGTTGGTAGTAATAGAAACGTTGACATCAACATTATCCGTTGCTGATGCACTGGCAATAAAGCTAACAACTGTCGCGTCGGAGGCAGCGACACCATTGGCATCAATGGCTGCAACTGCAGTTGCGCTTGGCGGCGTTATCAGCGGTGGAGTTTGATCCGTTACCGTGACAACCGAGCTGGCAGCACCCAGATTGCCGAAGGCGTCGGTGGCGCTAAACACGACGGTCGTAGATCCAAGGGGAAAAACACTATCGGCACTGCTGGTGATAACAACAGAGCTATCAACATTATCTAAACCAGTTGCGTTATCCAAATACGCAGTAATCGCATCGGTACTGGTTGAAGTACCGGAGGCATCAGTCGCCGCTACTGTTATCGAAGCCGGAGCCGTAATAACAGGGCCAGTAACATCTTTACTAACCTCGAGTGAAGCCGTAGCTTGCTCAGAACCAGATTGAGCGGATGCAGTTACGGTAATAACGCCTTCATTTAATCCACCAGCATCAAGATTATTCTGAGCCCAAACACCATCAACACAGCTGGTCGGTGAACCTCCAGAAATTGATGTAGCACCACTTGTCATCTCAACGAAAACAGCAGCTTCGGCACGGTTACAAGTCCCTGAAACCGAATAGCTGTCGTTATTATTATCGCTGTTAATCAATGGCGCGGAGGTAATCGCCACCGATAGAGATTCTGCAACAGCAACACTCTCAGCGACAAAGGTATAACCTGCGGCATTGGAAGACTTTGAAAAATTAATAATAGTTGCAGTAAAACCACTTTGAGCGGTGAAAGGCAGACTATAGAGCGCCGCTGGGAGAGTAGTACCATTCGGCCACGAACCGCCGAAATCAAACCAGCTTGTATTGAGAAATTTATCCGTCGAGCTGTCATTATCAAAATCACTAGAATCGTCTTGAAATTGTGCGGCACCGGCCAGACCAGTGCTCAGCAGGCCCGTAACATCCCCAGCTGACAGTTTCGAACTATCAAAATGAACTCTCAAGCCCAAACCAGTAGTCAAATCATCATCTGTGGCTTGATAGCTCACAGTAAGCGTTACGCTATCCCCCGCAGAGATACCCGACTGAGACAATGCTCCAGTGACGGTTTGGTTTTGAGCGGATACAAACCCAGACAGGGTTAAAAGAAGCGCGAAAGAACTTATTAGACGAAGCATGAAAAATCCCTAGGATTTGCAGAACAATCAAATGTTTTTATTGGGTACCATACTATGCAATTAAGCGTGGTCTATGCAAATTTAAATCGTCAACTAACAACCTATTTAAAATTTTAGTAAAACAGAAGAATTCACAACAGATCTACAATACAAGTCTAAAAACTTACAGATGCTAGAAATAGCATAATCCAGAGGACTTTTCGGCGCGCAACCTACCAAACAACCAAGTGCAGCTAATCTTCGATTAGCAGAGAGTCCCTTACCTAAAGAAGGTGAAAGTTAGCCGGCAGAGAGAACCCGCCCAACTTCACACCCTGATCCTTAATAGCCACTTATTCGTTTGCCATTAGGGCCCTCGACTGTATTGATCTCAGACTGCCATCTACCATAGGGAATCTCCACAGACAGCACAATCGGCACCCAACCGCTTTCCTTACCCGCCGGCGGCTCAACTATATGGCCGTGATCAAGCTCTATTAGGTTGACCTTATTATTGTTCGCCTTCTCAGGCTTGCTCAAAAAATCAGTCGGCTTGTTAATCCAGTTTTGCTGCATATCTTCCACTTTCGCTTGCAGCGAACTGAGATAGGCCTCGGTATAGATCTCTGGGTAATCCGCCTTTAAATTTTGAAAGGTTGGCTGGTCTTTAAACCTATACCAGCGATACTTAACCTTGCTGCCATCATCCATCTCTGTCATGTACTCAGTTGAGTCGCAGCCATTCTCTGCAGCGCATATCCAGCAGGCGTAATCGATAAAATCATCATCCGCAGCAAAAAGCTCAGAGGTATTACTTCTAACTTCCGCCTCAAACTCTAAATCTGCAGAGGTCTTCACATGAGGCATTAAAGAGGTGGGGTTTGGCTTGTTCGAAATGGATAAACTTTTGAGTTTCTCTGGCACAGCACTCTCAGACACCGAGAGAAATTGGTAATCAGCTGGACTGTCTCCAGAGGTCACCTTGTAATATTGGCTGAAACCTCTTTCAGCTCTATTGCGCCAATCATAAAAAAGGTTGACGCCACGATCGACCGTCTCAGTAGTCATTGTCATACCAGCTTGAAAGGCTAAATTATCTCCACTTGACTCTAATTCTGACTCGTCCCCTTCCCCTAAAAACTTAAACTCACCTGGCTGTGTAACCTCAGTTTCGGCCCATTTCTCTAGCTCCACAGGATGAGTAAATGCATTGAGGTCTGTCGCTAATAAATTGGCATTGACCTGGCCATTAAAGAAATCGACAAAATGGTTGTAGGCTTCAACACCATAGCTCCTAGCGCTTAAGGAGTGCGGTTCGATATTGTTAAGCGAGGGCACGTTTGGCAAAAAGGCCTTGGCATAGATGTCGCCATTTTCATCTAGCGCGGTAAAGACAGATGAATTATCCCGCTCCGCGCCAATGCTAATCCGACCGGCAGGCGTAAAACCAAAGGAGTCCTGTTCCCTAGACCAATAGTGACCTGATTGATACTCATCCAAACCGTCGGTGTACCAGTCTTGTTTGGTCACTACACTCATTAATTGGTCGCGAGAAATTCTACCCGCAACAAAGTCTTTTAATGGCTGCGTAGTTGCCACATTGCTGTCCCAGTCAGAATCCAGCAATACTTCAAGTGCATTCCACCTATCTATCCTGCGATACCAGAACTCCGGCACATAAGCATAAACAGGCCCGGAAAAATTTTCAGCCTCGGCAAAAAAGGTCCAGCTGAGCTTCCCTAAATCCTCCGACGTGTCAGCATTGCCCCCTTGAACAGACCAATTCTCTCGCTGCTTACCCTGAATAAAGGGCAGCGCTAACCAGGCATGACCGAAGAACAACCCGCCCTCATCCTCATGGGTATCCTGATCTTCATCAAATGAAATTAAGTTAGGTGGAACCACTAATGTATTGGCAATCTGTACACCGCCAAGATAACCACAGCCGACCCTCTTTTCATAAAAGCCCCATCCCATAATGGAACTATTGCCGTTGTAGAGATGAGTTGCGCCGCTGGCCATATACTTTGGATAGTATGATCGCCCCATCTTATCATCGGAGAAAATACCACCTTCAATACTTCCTAGAGATGAAAATGGGTGAGAGTTATTGGGCTGTAACCATTGTCCCCAAATACCCGCCTGAGCTTCCGACCTTATCGCCGAATCCTTGAAAATTCTTGAAAAAAATGACAACCCATACAAACCAAGGTCTTTGCGCTCCTGCCCAGCCCAGCCGGATACATAGAGCCTAAACTCTACCGACCAATCAGCTTCGCATTGAAGCCCTACCTCTCCCTCCGGAAGCAAGACGGTTTGGTGCTGAGTATAGGTCGCTTGCCGCTGAGCCTCGGTAAGGTTGGCATCAGAGAGTAATTTGTGACTGTCGCTAGCATCATCGAAGAAGTGGCAGTGATGCGCTAAAAATGTACCTGGAATATGTTCAGGATCTGTTTCAGGATCGGCGTAGTAGTCAACCGATAAACCCTGTAGCGAGTTTATAGAAACAGCGATATCCTGGGTTGCCAAATCAGTTCCATTAGTCACTGTCACTGTGGCGCTGTAAAAACTCTTCACCGCGTAGTCCGGCGCAGAGGCAAAACTCAAGGCCCCAGAAGATGAAATCACTAACTCTGCGCCCGAAATACTAAAAGAAAGCGTATCAGGTTCATCAGAGGACGCGCTGACAATGCCTATTGCTAAGTCATCCCAAGTAACGCTGTCGATAACACTAAAGGACGAACTTGAGGTAAAGAACGGCGCGACGACTCCTCCAGACGTAATATAAGCTAGGATGTCGGCATAACTTACCCGTGCGGCACCATCACCAACAACACCGTTAGTCATCACATCACCGGTTAAACCAAATAGGTGACGCATCAGCAGTAAACCGTCAGTCAGGGCATCGCCGGAACCATTCCCATCCAAGTCAAAGGCCGCTGGCCGCTGATCTATATGATTGGCTATGGCCTCCGCATCAGTCACCGAAGCGTCTGGGGCTAGCACGCCATCAACAAGAGCGCTCCCAGAGAGACCAAACTGGTGCCTGAGCACCAAAATCCCATCAGTCAGGGCATCCGCCTGGCCGTTACCGTCAACATCATAGTCAGATGCCATTGCTGAGTTCACAGACAACGTGACCCCTATCAAGATGCTTAACAAACCTGTTCGGAACGTCATAATATTAACCAAAACTCATCAACCCAAGTGAAATGCGTCTTCAACGATTCACAGTCACCTTCTATACAAAATTGCATATAACAATATTCAACCACAAATAGCTATATGGGCTTCGGGCCCATCAGTAATAAAAGACAGATCTTTATATCAGGCTCGACCAAGGCAAACCCTGTTATTGCGAACGAAAAATGGTCCAAAATAGTTGAGCTTTCCGTAAGGAACGCACTTGGTTAGAACACAAAAGGTTGAACTATGTCTGGCTTGAAAAAAGCACTGCTGCCCTACGGAACAACATCTAGTGCACCCTCAATAGTGTTACCTGATACTGCTCTGTTTCTTTCAGAGCGCGGTTCATTAACCAAGAACTATTTTGAGAACGTCGTTGAGCTGTTGAATAGAGAGTATGAGGCTATAAAAAGCCTTGCTGTTTTAAATGAGCTTGTCTACAGGGCGTCCTACAACTTTGTTCCTCGTGTTGGCCAACGCTACCACCTGTATAAAAAGGCCGATGACACCTATCTTTTAAGCATGATTGAAGATTGGACGGCATATGAGTTTGTCGTCACTGTAGAGTACACCGCCGACAGTGTCTGGAAAGATGTCAGCTCTGTTTAGCTAAACCATTGAGCCAAAAATCTAAGCTCTTTAACCTAAGCTCTCTAATTTAAGCTGTCTAACCCAAGCTCTCCAACCTCAGTCTGCCAAGCTCGGCTGTCGCTCTAAAACATTGGCCCTGTAGAACGCGGGGATAGGAATAGATTTGCGGGTTTTCGGATCGACAAAGACCTGAGTTAACCCCCCTTTAGCTAAGAGCGTCCCGTCATCGCTATGATAGAGCTCAAATACCGCATCAGCACTCGACTTTCCCAGCCGCGAATAGCCAACAGTCACCCTCACCTCGCTATTACCACCGATCTCATTGATATAGTCGCAGTGGATATTCACCGTAAAGATTAGACAGGGCGCAACAAGCGGATCCATGATATCGAGGCCAAGCTCTTCCATATAGGCACCAAGAACCTCATCCCCATATACTAAGTAGTTAGCAAAATAGAGGTGCCCCTGAGCATCTAGATCGCGGAACCGAACTTTGACATTATCGCTAAAAGGTAATTGGCTTTGCATGGAGTGACTGTCCTCTGAGATCGCCAGAAAAATTCTGACCAAACACTAGTCTACGGCATCGAAAAAAAATGTAAATCAGCGACAAGTTTGGTGACGATATTTAAGCTTTGTTTACTGGTTAGTGACGCTTTGCGATAACTTAGATTGAGGTAAAAGCCTAATCAAGCCCAAATACAACAGTTGCGTCAGTATCAGCCATGGCAACTGACTACTCAGCCTAATACTGCGATCGTTAAACTGAAACAGAACCGGATCAAACCAGATTCCCAATGGTGACAGCGGTGCCCAAGAGAGGTGCTTACCATCGGCTAGCTGATCATGATAGAGAAACATTTCGACAAAGATGTTTTGGCCGATAAAAATCACCATTAATAAGCTAAAAACACGCCAATTCCACTCTCTGTAGACAGAGTCTCCACGTCCCATAAGTAGCCAGACCAAAAGTAGGCCACCGCAACATATGGTCCCAGCATCAGCCAGTGAATTGAGCAACCCATTGATATGCAGCGGAATCATCTGATTTAGAATATCCACTCGCCTAACACTGACACTGTCGCCAGCAACCAAGCCATAGTTAAACCACAGCTCCCAGCCAAGAGCGCAAACCACAAACATCGCACCATAGAATCGCAGCACCCAGGATGGAATTAACTTTTGGCGGTGTAGTATCGGAATCAGAATCAACGGCATCAGCGCAGAAAGATACACAACGATCACCAAACGTAGTTGCTCAAAGCTTAATAAATCCAAGATAGGGTCCCATAATTTCGCGACACTAAGGCCAGAGTATTGCTCTAGAACGAGCAGCTAAACAGCGTATCAACGCGCGGCAAAAACTCTGCTCTCTCGACCAAGTATACATCCGAAACTCTAATAGAAGACTATTACAACCCTCATATAGTATTTATCAACCATAACTCGTCGTATCCGACCACCAAATGCCCTGCCTTTGCCCAGCAATCCAATTCTTTAGTCTCGGAGTATTAACCCCATGTCTATCAGCGATCGATTACTCAAATATTTCAACCGGAAGAAGTCAAACTCTACCGACAAAAACCATACCCGCTACAGAAACGATATCTGTAATCACTGGGACTTGGATTATCTGTCTCTGGAAGAGATCGATAAGCGACTTGAGGCCGGTGATGTGGAAACCACTGTAGTACGTAAAAAGAAAGAGCTTTAAAAAGAGAAACAGTATGAAGCAATTCATTGTGATCTTTGTTTTGATTTTGACTGCCTGCGGCGGCGGTGGCGGGAGCGACCCAAAAATTCCGACCTCTGCAACTCAGACGCCCATCGAGCCCCCTGCTGTTTCAGATGTTTCAGATGTTTCAGATGTTTCAGATGTTTCAGCATACGAAGAGAGCACCATCACACAAACAGTCGATGGGACGCTTGTGGAGCGCACTTATCGCCTGCGCTACCCAGAACAAATCACAGAAGAAAAGTACCCTATTCTGTTCTTTTTCCACGATGCTGGAGGGGACGGCAAAGACTGGCTGGATAACAACCCGGGACTAGCCGATTTGATCGACGCGGGAGAGTTTATCGGTGTCTTTCCCGATGGTTATAAAAACAGCTGGAATGTGAGCGGTGAAACCAACGCCGATGATGTTGATTTTGTCAGCCTAATTATCAATAGCTTTGACCCTACTGGCTTGTTTGATCTGACTAGAATCTATGCAGTGGGCATTGCAAACGGCGGCGGACTAGTCAACAAAATCGCCAAAGAGACAGGTGTATTTCAAGCCATCGCCCCCCTACTCAGTCAGCAAACCGAATCCTTATTAGAAACTGTGCCACCCAAGGCATTATCAGTGTTCCAAGTCAATGGTAGCCTAGACACCTTGACGCCTGTAAGTGGTGGCAATGGCTTTGCCAATAGCGTTTTTGTCTCTGCCCAAGTCAGCGCAGAAAACTGGGCGGAAAGTGCCAACTGCAATATGACAGCCACCAGCCAAATCCAAAACTGGGGTGAGTTCAGTGTTGAGGAGGTTACCTTTAGTGACTGCATCGACGGTCAAAAAGTTCGCTATGTTATCGTTGCCGAGGGTGGGCACAGCCTTAATTTTGAGAGCGATTTCAATCTCTATGATCGTATTTGGTCGTTTTTTAAAGACACCGAGCCATTCCAAAAGATAAAACTCCTAGCCCTTGGCGACAGCTACACCATTGGTCAAAGTGTCTGTGAGTCCTGCAGCTTTCCAATGCAGTTAAAAACCGCTTTAGAAATGGAGTACTCCGAACGGGATCAGATTGACTTACAGATCATTGCCCAGACTGGCTGGAGCACATCCAATTTAAAAGAAGCGATTTTCACCGCAGCCCCAGCGGCAGATTATGATCTGGCAACCTTACTTATTGGGGTCAATAATCAATTTCGAAAAATCCCCTTTAGCCTCTTTGAAACCGAGTTTGAAGAACTTGTTAACTCTGCCATTTCTTTTGTCGGAGGCGACCGCAGCAAGGTCATTATTCTCTCAATCCCCGATTATGCATTTACCCGATTTGGCCAAGGCAGCGGAGCCGCTACAATTACCGCAGAGCTTGAAATGTATAACAATTTTGCCCAAAACTATGCGCAAGAAAATAGCATTTCCTTCGTTTACATAACCGACATTACCGATCAGGGACTAGAAAACCCTGCCCTAGTAGCCTCTGACGGATTGCATCCCTCAGAAATCGCCTATGCTGAGTTTGTTGAGCGATTGCTGCCTCTAACGTTAGAAAAAATAAAATAGGCGAAGCACAGCTGATCTTTTAAAAAAAATCTAGCAACCAGATTTATCAACCTAAAGTGCGCTATCCTATGGTCTTTAAACTCCCTTCCTAAAATAAAAACAGCCGCAGTGCTAAAGGATAATCTTTCCATGGATCAACTGAAAGCACTACGATATTTTAGCAAGGTTGTAGAAACCGGCAGCTTTACCCGGGCTGCCGAAGCCTTTTCAGTACCCCCTTCTTCTCTCTCTCGGCGCATTGCCGATCTTGAAAAAACATTGGGTGCAAATCTACTAAAGCGCAGCACCCGAGTCGTTCAGGTAACTGAGATTGGTCAGCTGTATTTTAAGCAGGTAGAGGATATTCTCGCCCAGCTTGAGCAGAGTGATGAAACTGTGCGCAGCTATCAGGCTAAGCCCAAAGGGGTTCTGCGCATCAGTGCAATGGTCAGTTTTGGCGAGCGTATGCTGCTACCTCTGCTGGACGAATTTAAAACGCTCTACCCGGAGATTATTTTGGATCTCAGCCTCAGCGATGAGCTGTCCACACTGTCGCGAGATGATGTGGATATTGCCATCCGCGGTGGCTATGCCCCCAATGAACGAGTGCAGGCCGTGCGTCTAATGGACAACGAATTTATACCTGTGGCAGCCGCGAGCTATTTAGCCGCCATAGGCACCCCCACAAAGGCTACTGAATTAAAACAACATCAGGGTTTGTTTTTTCGCACACCTGCAGGGCCCAGCCCATGGTTATGTCAAATGGATGGCCAATGGCTAGACGTCTCAGGCTCACCGGCCATCATTTCAAACAATGGCAAATGGCTGGGGCAACAGGCGATTAACGGACGCGGCATTATGATGGCACCCAGATGGTTGATGCAGGACTATTTCGACAGTGGTGAATTACAAGAGCTATTTATAGAACCGACACTGAGAGTCAGCCAAAATCCGGACCTGGCCATTTATCTCCTCTATCAAAAGCAGCAGTATCTGGTACCGAAAGTAAAGGTTGCAGTGGATTTTTTGGTGTCACGCTTTGCAAACAGTTGAGGCCAAAGCAGCCTACCCCAATCAAAAAGGGATACTCAGCCGGATTGCCGAATACCCCAATTAAAATACCTAGAGACTCTGATTAAAGGGCATTTGGCACTATTAATACCTTGCCATTTCTTCCTGGCGCGGCAGCACGAGAGACTGCCTCTTCGATCTGATCGATAGAAAAGCGTGAGTCAACATTCGCCTTTAAAACACCCTGCGCAATCAACGGAATAATCTGCCCAAAAGCCGCTTGCTTGGTCTTCATGTCGGCTGTCTGATACCACTTGTAGAGCCAAAAACCGCGTAGGCTAATATCGTTAAAGATAACCTTGCCTGTATTTACGCTTGCAGGCTGCCCCGAGAGCACACCATAGGCAACCAGCGTACCGCCGTAACCGAGACTATCTGCCAGACGGGTAAAGGTCTTACCACCCACTGGATCCAGTGCCAGCGCAATTGGCGCATTGTCTGTGGCAAGAGCGATCTGTGCTGCAAGATCAGGCCCATCAATCAAAACCACATCCGCACCCTTAGCCATTAGATCTTCCGCCAAGCCCTCGCGACGCACAACATTAACCGTTTTAATACCGCGCTGTTTTGCCAATTGGATAACGTAACCACCCACCGCGGAATTCGCCGCACTCTGAACAATCCACTGACCCTCTTCAAGATCGGTAAAACTATTTAGCATTAGCAATGCAGTCAGAGGGTTCACCGCTGACATAGCAAGCTGTTCAATCATTGTGGCATTGACTGGCCCGAGATTAGGCAAAGGAAGGAAGCCGGTAGCCGGCGCCACTATCTCTTCAGTCCAGGTTCCACCGCTGGCGAGGAGTACCAACTGGCCCACGGCTATATGCTTCACCTCAGCAGAGACTTCGAGTACGCGACCAACGCCTTCGCTGCCAGGTCTGTATGGTAGGACTGGATCAACACCGTATTTGCCGGCAATCTGTAATAGGTCAGATGGATTAATCGGCGCGGCCAACACCTCAACCCTAATATCACCAGCGCCTAGTGGCTGAGCCTTTTCGTACTTTATGTCAAGCACCTCTGCCGGGTTGCCGATCCGACTAAACTCGATGTATTGCTTGCCACTGGCAGCCTCATCACCATTACCTGCGAAAGAGGTAGAGCCTAAAAAAAGCGCCAAAATTGTAATAATTGATAAATTTTTCATGATCTTGATCCATTACCTTTTTATTGTTGGTTAAACCTAATACCCCTAGCAGGCATTATCGATTGTTAATAATTTTTTAATCGGCGACCCCTATATCACGCTGCTCTGAGGCGCCATAGAGCTTGTTTCGCTTGGCCGGTCAACTGACCCGCCCTCACCCTGCTCAAACCAGCGTCCAAGATATATACCCACTAGTGACCAGAGCGCAGCAATACCGGCCCCAACTAAGGCAACCGCAGCTAGCCCCAAACCGAGGCCCTGGGTTAATCCGGTGAATAACCAGGCCATCAGCATATCGCCGCCACGGTAGGCGACAATATCAATGACCGGCTTGGCCTTAAAGCGGGTTTCCCGGTCAACTCGCGTAAACAGCATTTCCCGAGCCGGTCGCGTCACAGCATAGTTGCCAGCACGGCGAATCACCTGCAGGGCCACCACTGCGCCTAAAAAGGGTGAAACCGCCAAAATCAGCAAACCGACACAGATCATTACTGGAACCAGCGCAATAGTAGTGGGCATACCAAATTTGCCAACAATGCGGCTGGTGGCAAATAAGCCCGTCGCTATGGAGAGAATATTTACCGCCAGATCCATTTGCGCCCAAACTGCTGTGCGCTCTGGGCGACTCAATGCGCTGAGCAAATTCTTTAACTCGAAATAGACAAAGGAGCTTATACCGGTATAGAGAAAGATAAACAAGCCGATGGCGAGTAAATAGGGGTTTGAGAAAAACATCTTAAAGCCAGCAAAGGGATTGCCGCCAATGGCTCCCCGAGGGGCTTGAAGTTCAGGTTCTTTATTATCAAGGTCTGATACTTTCAGTGACTGCAAATAGAAAATAATCGGGATCGGGATCAATAACATCAAGCTGGCAATCAGCATAAGATTATCGGTGCCTAGAGATGCAGAGAAAAATGAGGGTATCGAAGGCCCAACAAGCCCCCCGACACTAGCACCTGCAGCAATAATGCTAAACAGCCTTCCGGCCTGCTCTTTACTGAACAGATCAGACATAAAGCTCCAGAACACGGAAATATGGAACAGGCTAAAGACACTGACCCAGACATAAAATGACTTGTCCACCAGGGTTCGATCAGCAGCGGTCGATGCCAACAGATAAAAAACCACAAAGGTCAGGGCAAAAATAGCGTACATCGCTGGCACCAAAAGCCGGAAGCGGACACGCGACACCGCTATGCCGTAGACAGCCACCACCGCGGTGCTGATAAAAAAGTTAAGCGTCCACAGCCAACTGACCTCTGCATCAGTCCAGTCGCTGGCCATCGCATCCCGCACGGGCCGCAGAATGTAATAGGCGGACATCAATACCACCACAAACAAAAATGAGCAGAGAACAGCCTTGGCCTCCGACGCTTCAATCTTTGATATCTTGGTCAAAAAGTTGAATATCGGACTATTGCTCGCTGGCATTGATTGCTCCTAGGCTGAAACCGGCCGGATTCCGTCTTTAACCGATTATTATTGTTATTCTTCGTTAGGCGCAGGCGCATAGTCGTTAACGAAAGGATGGCTATTATTACCCTCTTGAAAGCGCAGATAAATGCCGCTATATGGGTATCTTTGTTGCCATAAAGACAACAATACAGCCTAAATGGTAACGGGTCACCGCACTTCTACCATCCTGCGCCTAATACCTCGGTCGTCCCGAACGCATTACCCCTGTCATCCTCAGCGCATTACCCAGGTCATCCTGAGCTCATCACCCCTGTCATCCTGAGCGAAGCCGAAGGATCTCAACCAGCCCGCAACAGACTCTTCCATCTAACTCAAGGTAACAAGTTAAAAGCGAGCGATTTATTAAGGCCAAAAAAAAGCCCTGGGTTAACAGGGCTCTTCTAGGGGGGGGTAAAATGTGTATTTTCTTTGGGGAAGAAGCATGCACATAAAGTAAGACCCCTATCTGCTGAAAAGTTCATATTTAAATAAACTTTTTTCATTTAAATTATTATCCTTAGCATTTAGCCTTCTAACTCAATAATCCCGCTGCTAATCTGACACCACTAAAGCAGTAAAAACGCTCTGTATATAGTGCAGTTAAAGCGTGCTAGCCGTAATTTTGGCTTGCCGAATATGCAGCGGAGTTGTTCCCGACCAACGTTTAAATGAACGGCGAAAATTAGCCGAATTATTGAAACCTAACAACGCGGCAATTTCTGCAGCAGGTAAATCTGTGCCCTGCAAATACTCCAGCGCAAGCCGATACCGCACCTGATCCAGCAACGGCTGGAATCGAGTCCCCTCTCTGGTTAGCCGGCGCTGTAAAGTGCTTTCACTCATATACATCTGCTGGGCAACAGCTGCAGCTGTGGGGAATTCTGAGCCTGACAATAGTAGCAACTGCACAACCCGCTCACTCACTGCGCCAGAATAGCTGTCGTTAGCCAAAATCCGATCGCACTCGCGGC
The DNA here is from genome assembly GCA_000153445.1 of gamma proteobacterium HTCC2207. Lineage (GTDB taxonomy): Bacteria > Pseudomonadota > Gammaproteobacteria > Pseudomonadales > Porticoccaceae > HTCC2207. Next base: position 63,364 of record CH672399.1, read on the forward strand.
GAAACACATCTTGGGCAACAGGGTCAGAGGTAGAAATAGTCACCGCCAAACTCTGAGCATCGAAAGTCAGCCCGCAGCGACTAGAGTTAAACTGAATATTGGAGCCAAAGACCGACTCATAAAACGCTCGGTCTTGTGGCTGTCCGTAATTCAATTCAAGCTCGGCTACTGCACTCTGGCTATCGGTAAGCAGTTTCAAGTTAGTCACCAAACCCGCATAGAGTGCATCTTTGTAAAACTGCTCTAAAGCCTGAGGAAGATGGGGTGCTGCGCTGCGCAACTCCACAGAACCTTCACTTGCTATTAAGTCAATACGCACACTAGGGAGCAGCGCACGCTTGTAGCGCACCAATAATTTAAGCACATCATCCACCGTCGCACTGGTCATTAGGGCGTAACCCAAAATGCCCAGAGAAACCATATCCAACCGGGTGCCCAGCTTGATACCCAGCAAACTATCGTCCGCAAGCGCCAGAGCTCTGCCGCAAATCTCATCGGCTTGCTCGGCACTAAACAGCTGTGTCTTACTGAGGTCTAATCCCTCCAACCCAGTGTTTTCGAGTAGTTGAGTCTTGGAGATACCCTGCTCTGCTAACAGATCTATCAATACAGGCAACACAAACGAAATCATAAGCACCTCAGGATGGCGAATAAAACTGTGACAAATAAAGGCGTAAAAAATAAAACCGTGGCAAATAAAACTATCACAGAAAACCCTATATTTGACGGTAAATGACTAGCCAATTGACTGTATTTGACACCCTATGTTACCAATCTGTCAATTACAATTTAGGAAAGAGACGTTCCCGAAACGCGACAGAAGGAGATCAGAATGGCGACTTATACCCTAGAGCACCCAGATAAAGGCCTGATTACGTACACCGACAAAAAACGCTACCTTTGGTTGATATCCATGCTGATGCCAGCCTTCCCCTTGATGGGTGTGGCTGTCTTTTATCAAACCGGCATTCAGTGGACTCTGGCCCTGCCGTTGGCGGTCAACTATCTGATTCTGCCCTTTGTCGACTATCTAGTGGGCAGCGACGTCAATAATCCTCCGGAAGAACTGGTGCCCCAATTAGAAGCTGACAACTACTACCGCATTCTGACCATGCTTACCGTTCCCCTGCATTTTATCGTACTTGCCGTAATGGCCTATGTTGTTGGCACCAATGATCTGAGCCCGTGGATGGTCTTGGTGATGGCCATTATTGCCGGTGGTTACAGCGGCCTGGGAATTAACACTGCCCATGAACTGGGACACAAACAAACTGCGTTAGAACAGCTTATGGCGAAAATAGCACTGGCGGTTCCCGCCTATGGCCATTTTTGTGTCGAGCATAATCGCGGTCATCATGTACTGGTGGCAACGCCAGATGACCCTGCCAGTGCAAGACTGGGTGAATCCATCTATGCCTTTACCCTGCGAGAGATCCCCGGCACCTTTGTGCGCGGCTGGAATCTAGAAAAGACCCGCCTCAACAAACAGGGCAAGGCAACCTGGTCCACGGACAATAATATTTTGCAGTCGTATCTAATGAGCCTGGTATTACAGGGTACGTTGGTTTATCTGTTCGGCTGGATAATGCTGCCGTTTTTAGCGGTGCATAATTTCTGGGCCTGGTATCAGCTGACCTCCGCCAACTATATTGAGCACTATGGCCTACTGCGCAAGAAAAATGACAATGGCCGCTACGAGCGCTGCCAGCCACACCATTCCTGGAATGCCAATTATATTATGAGCAATCTGGCACTGTTCCATCTGCAGCGCCATTCCGATCACCATGCCAACCCAATTCGTCGCTATCAGAGCCTGCGTAATTTTGATGATATTCCAGAGCTGCCCAATGGCTATTACGGCATGTATCTACTCGCCTATATTCCATGGCTGTGGTTTAGGGTGATGGATAAGCGTGTGCTGGCTCTACCCCATATCAATGGTGACCTAAGCAAGGTTAATATACTGCCCTCAAAGGTTAAAGCGACCTATGCGCTGTATGGCCAGGGCCAGGAAATACCCCAGTAAGGCATTTATGTAGAACAGCCGGCAACCCCTTTCCTTTAATCTTTTAGATCACAGGAAATCTGGTATGACCGTCTACATTATTGCCGCATTCATCTAGTTACCATGCATTATTTTCCCTTAAATAGGGTATTTTGAGTGGCGCAAACCTTTGAAACTACCAGCATTAAAAGCGATAGCGAATTTTAGCAATAACAGATTCAACCTGAACCCCATCCCAGCCCTCTTTCACCAGCGTTCCCGGGCCCTCATCACCCTCATCACTGGAGAAGTAACCACCGCGACTGTAGACCAGAAAAATATCCGACAAGGGGGCTAACTGATAGCGATAACGCACCTGCAACGCCGTATCACTGAGACTGAAATTCGCCGCTGCACTAGTGGATAAGCCCAGAGTACCATCGCTATTGAGCTGATAACTGTCGACCTGCTCCGCGTCTATTCCCACCCACTGGAATTTTAAGCGCACTTCCTGTCGCGCCGATGGGTACCAATCAAAACGCAGATCGGCATTAAAGCGATCAGCCTCAAAACCCCCCAACTGGGCTGTATCGAAATCCCAGATCAACCATTCCTGTAACTTTTTATAACGTAGGCTGGTACCCAAAGTGACGGTTTCACTTAGGTATCTCTGGGCACTAAATTCGAATCCCAAGGTAGCCTTTTGAATATCATCATATTTAACCTCGGCCTCAACATCGAAGGTTAGGTCATTGCCCCGCGGACTTGAGTAACTGACTTCTAACCAATATCTAGGTGGTTTAGCCAGCAGGCCATTGCCTCGGGTCAGCCGATCGTCCCAGCGCGACGCCGTGCCTCCAGCTTCTATAGCTAGTTTACGAGTCGACTTATAGATCCAGGTATGCTCCCAGTTAGCGCGTAATTGGAGCCGATCGCCCTGAGTATTCTCCACATAGTTATATTCAAACAGCGTACTGCTGGAAAGAATATTTGAATCAGCTTCATACTCCAGACGATCGTGGCGCGTGCTACCGGAAAACTCTCTGAAGTCATTGCGCTTCATAAAGCCCATATCGTTCATATCAAACTGATCACCGTAGTGAGATAAATAGACACTGTGGTACCACTCATCATTGGGCGCATAGGACCAACTAGCCCAACCCGCAAAATCTTGCTCGTCCACGGACACCTGACCGTTAACACTATTGCCTTGTTGCTGAATATCGGCATGCAAAACCTGCCCGCGAAATTCTGTGGTTTCATCTTTGCGCCAGATCATATCTAGCACTTGCACTGTCGCTTCCCTATCGAGAATAGACCTCTCTGCGTAGGTTAAACGATGTCCAAGAGTCAACCCATCAACTGTGCGCTGAACCCTACTGGATAGGAATTCACCGCCATAATTACCTTCGGAGTCATCTTCTCTAACAACAAAAAGGCCCAGGTCAATGGTCTCACCAAAATGGGTCACCTTGGCCGCGAGATCAATATCCACGAGGCCACCGCCCAGTCCCGCAGGACCAGCGCCGATGCGCCGGGTATAGAGCGTTTGATCACCATTGCGAATATTGCTGCTAAAAAGGGATTGGTTCTCGGTAAAAAATGGCCGCTTTTCAGTGACAAAAGTTTCAAATGCTGAGAAGTTAACCACCAGATCATCACTCTCCACCTGGCCAAAATCAGGGTTGATCGCACCCGTTAGCTGGCTGCTGCTATTGGGTCGCCAGATAAAATCCAGTCCTGCATTAAACTCCTCATTAAACTCTTCATTAAACTCCCCATTAAGTGCGCCACTGGACGCGCCTGATGAACTGTCGTGCAGGTCACTGGTGAAGCTTATATAGGGGAACCAATCTAAGGTTGAGGTAGACACCTGCTCCACTTCTAATGGATGCCAGTCCTCCATAAAAGTGGGTCGCGAATAATAGGCGTTGGGGAAAGCAAAGCGCAGGGATTCATCAAATACCACTCTGGAGAACCACAGAGCGATCTTTTTACGACCATCTCCAGCATCAGTCATAGGTGCCACAGTCCAGGGAATATGGATTTCGCTATACCAGTAATCCTTATTCGACGATGTTTGCGAGTACCAGGTACCATCCCAGTCTCCGGAGTAGTCGCCCGGCGTCACTATGCCATCCTGCTGCGAATTAGCCGAGCCTACAGTAAAGTCATAGCCGGCAAGCGCGGTGCTATCAAAATCGATGCTGACAATATTTCGATCTGCTTCAATCTGTGCGTCGCGGGCAAATTGTCGATTCACACGTTTTACTGACGCCGGTTGATAATTGCTAAAACCAACAAAAATTCCGTCGGAATTGGTGATCACTCGTACCTGGGTACCATATTTTGCCGAGTCCCCAGTGAGGGGTTCCACGGTGACAAAGTCAGTGTAAATTTCGGCACCAGCCCATTCCTCTTCATCGAGAACCCCGTCAATAACAATGCCTGCGGAAACAGTCGGAATACAGAGAAGACTGCAACAGAGAAACAACCATAGATGGCTAGGGGAATTATTTCGCATAAAAGAATCTTGTTATTATTGTTTTAGTTCAGAGTTATCAGTCTATGGGATTTTAGCAAAAAGGGCAGCTTTAACGGCTAAATCACGCTAACGCTCAGCCTTACTGTTATTACGCCGAGTACAATTTAGATAGCTAGCCCGACTAATCAGCCCAACTCATTAGCCCAACTCATTAGCCCAACTCATTAGCCCAACTCATTAGCCTGACGAATCTTTGCTGGCGTGGTTGCCGACCAACGTTTAAAGGACCTGCGAAAATTAGCCGAACTACTAAAGCCCACTAAAGCCGCAATCTCTGCCACGGGCAACTCTGTGCCTTGCAAATACTCAAGCGCTAGCCGATACCTTACCTGATCTAGCAGTTGCTGGAATCGAGTCCCCTCTTTGGCCAATCGTCTCTGCAGTGTACTTTCACTCATATGCATCTGCTCGGCTACCGCGGCACCGGTGGGAAATTCTGAACGGGATAACAGCAGTACCTGCTTGACCCGCTCGCTAACCACGCCGGCGTAATCATCGTTGGCCAGAATGCGGTCACACTCGCGGCGAAAGATATCCTGAGCCACAGGATCTGAAGAGGTTATCGGCACTGCTAGACTAGCGGCATCAAAAATTAGGCAGCAACGGCTGCTGTTAAAGCGAACCTTCGAACCAAATATGGATTGGTAAAAGTGCATATCCTCTGACTGACCATAATCCAATTCGAGGCTAGCCGCTGCACCCCGATTATCGGTGAGCAACTTTAGATTGGTGATTAAACCAGCAAACAGTGAGTCTTTATAAAACTGCTCTAGCGCCTCTGGCAGATGGGCGGCTGAGCAGTGCAACTCCAATGTGCCGGCGCCAGGTATCAACTCAATACGCACACTGGGCAGCACTGCCCGTTTATAACGTACCAATATCTTCACCATATCGCCGGCGGTGGCGCTCGTCATCAGCGCGTACCCCAGAATACCGAGAGAGACTATTTCGAGGTTCAAGCCCAACTTGGCACCCAGCAATCGGTCACCGGACAGCTTGATGGCTCGGCCACAAATTTCGTCCGCCTGTTGAGAATTGAAGAACGTTGTGGCGTCTAAGTCCAGAGCACGCATGCCGGTTGTATCCAGCAACTGGGTTTCAGATATCCCCTGATCAGCCAGTAAGTCGACTAATACAGGTAGTACTGGAGAGAGCATAAGGACCTCAAAGACATGGCAAAGTGACGCTAAATGAATAGTTCATTGACGGTATTTGACACTGTCCTTTAGCTGACTGTCAATTACAATACAGGGCTTAGATTGATTGCAAATACCATTAGTCGCAGTCTTACTGCGCGGCTGTTACTGTTATGTTAATGCGACTTTAATCTGGTATTGGTCTGTCCAGCACTGCACAGCATTCACCTAAAGCCAAAATAAAAAGAATAAAAAAAGAGGCAATTTCAATGCAAACATTTTCTAACAAAGTGGCAGTGATTACCGGTGCCGGCTCAGGTATAGGCCGCTACCTCGCAATATTACTGGCAAGATATGGCGCCAATGTAGCCGTCTGTGAGATCAATGAAGCAGCCCTTGCAGAGACCGTCGCAATGCTTGGGGACTTCCCGATTAAAGTCTCCAGCCATTTGTTAGATGTAGCAGACAAAGCCGCAGTAGAAGCCTTGCCTGGCGACGTTATATCTCAACAGGGTCATATTGATCTGGTTTTTAATAATGCCGGCGTTACCGTTGACTCAACCTTTGAAGATATGTCGGAAACCGACTGGGACTGGGTGATGAATATCAATCTGCAGGCAGTGATCAATTCCAGTCGCGCCTTCTTGCCGCATCTAAAGCAAAGACCTGAAGCCGCCCTTATCAATACCTCCTCTATTTTTGGCATGATTGTGGTCGAACGACAATCGGTTTATCACACTGCAAAATTTGCCGTGCGTGGTTTTACCGAAAGCCTGGCCAAAGAATTCAAAGGTAGCTCGATGCAAATACACTGTGTTCACCCAGGCCATATAGGAACCAATATTCTCGGCAATGCGCGGATAAATAAAAGCGAGGAATCGGCGAATGCCTTTCAACGCCTAGTGGGCAAGCTAGTCGGTTTAAATGATGATCAGGAAGCCATGGCCGAGTTCTTTCAGAAAAATGGCATGCACCCCAGTCGTGCAGCCCAGGTTATGCTCAATGGGGTATTGAAGAAACGTAGCCGAATTCTTGTCGGTACCGATGCCAAACTGATGGATCTGTGCCAGCGTCTCACACCTATGCACTACGAAACATTATTCCCGCTGTTTATGCTACCCCTAACCCTGTTGCGCAATAAAAAACCGCTTAAAGGCCTGCCCAGTATCTCAGGCTAATCCGTGACAACAGCCTGAAAGGATGGGGCATAGCCTTAAATGGCGGTAAATGAACCCTTAATTGACCGTATTTGAACCCCACCTTATTACGCCATCAATTATACTGTAAATACGAACTACTCGAAGGACCCCAAGGGAAACTAGCAATGTCGGACTCTTTAGCACAGCAACCAGATGCAGAATTAACCAGAGAGCACCGCGACGTTATTATCGTCGGTGCAGGCCTTTCGGGTATTGGCGCCGCCTGTCATCTCGCCGAAAAATGCCCTGAGCGCGACTATCTTCTGCTCGAGTCACGAGAAGCCATGGGGGGTACCTGGGACCTATTTCGTTACCCCGGGATTCGCAGTGATAGTGATATGCACACATTGGGCTATAGCTTTAAACCCTGGGAAGGCGCCAAAGCCATTGCCGATGGTCCCTCGATTCTCGACTATGTTCGCGAAACCGCCGCTGAACATAAAATCGACCAACATATTCGTTACTGCCACCGTTTAATCTCCGCTAGCTGGTCATCAGAACAGTCCATATGGACATTAGAAGTCCACCAATCTGATAGCGACCAGACTGTGCAGATGACCTGCAACTTTCTCTATATGTGTGCCGGCTACTACAGCTATGACAAACCTCATGACCCGCAGTTTCCGGAAGTGGCTAGCTTTAAAGGTAAAGTGATTCACCCGCAATTTTGGCCCGATGATCTCGACTATCAAGACAAAACCGTCGTCATTATTGGCTCCGGCGCCACGGCAATGACCCTAGTGCCCGCCATGGCAAAAAAAGCCAAGCAAGTGACTATGCTGCAACGCTCTCCCACCTATGTGTTCTCGCGACCTTCTGAGGATTGGTTTGCCAATAGCCTGCGAAAAATTTTGCCGTCCACCTGGGCCTATGCCATCACGCGCACCAGAAATACCTTATTCCAGGAGTTTATTTTTAAACAAGCGCGCAACTATCCTGCAGTGGCCAAGCGTTTTTTAATTCATCAGTTACACAAGCAGCTGGGCAAGGATTATGATGTCGAGAAGCACTTTACGCCCAACTATAACCCCTGGGAACAACGCCTCTGCCTGGTGCCTGATGACGATTTATTTAAAGCCATTAGCAACGGTAGCGCCGATATAGTAACGGATCATATTGAACGCTTTACCGAAACCGGAATTGAACTGAAATCCGGACAGCATTTGTCCGCCGATATTATCGTTGGTGCCACAGGTCTTGAGCTAGAGGTTATGGGTGGCGCGCAGTTTAGTGTCGATGGCCAAGTCGTAGACTTCGCCAAACTAACCACCTACAAAGGGTTTATGGTTTCCGATGTGCCCAACATGGTGTCGACCTTTGGCTATGTCAACGCCTCTTGGACATTGCGTGCAGATCTGATCTCAGAATGGGTTTGCAGAGCCTTAAATCATATGCGTGAAACGAAGACCAGAAAAGTCGTACCAGTGCTACCGCAGTCCCTGCGAGATATGCCCACCAAAGACTGGATTGCCGACTTCCCCGCTGGCTACCTAAAGCGGGGCATGCACCTTCAGCCTAAACAGGGCAACCAGGCACCCTGGGTCAATAGCCAAGATTTTCGCAGTGAGCGGGCATTGTTTAGTCTGCCCATAGAGACGGATAAGGCGTTGCATTTTAGCGGTGCAGAAAAAAGCGTTTAATCTTCGCCTAGTCTGTTCACGTTTAAACCCGTCGTTAGAGTCCCTTTAACGGCTAAAACGGAAAGCCCTGCACATTTAACTGTGCAGTATAGATCCCTGCTTCTAAACAGCTAGCAGCACCACACTGACGCGGGCTTTCCCCATCCATCAGATTGGTCAAACCGGTAACAAAAAGCCTTTTGCCATCCTCACCACCAAAGGCAACATTGGTAACAATATGGATTCCCTCAACGTTTAGCTGACCTAGCTCATTGTGATTTTTATCGATTATTACCACCACCTGACCATCAGATCTGGAGGCCAGCTGTCTGGTAGTCGTGGCGTAAATATTGCCGCTGCAATCTTTTCCCAAACCATCAATTGGCGTGTTTAGGATTTTCTTCGGATTCGATACTTCACCGGCGATTAAATCAAAGGCCCACAGTCCCTGCATCCCGCCCACAATCAGTTGTTGTTGATCCAGTGACAGAATAATCCCATTGGGTTTATCGCGCAGTGCCGGAACCAGCTCAGTCACCGCGGTGGCATTGACTACACCCGAACGGGTGACCCGATAAATGCGCTGCCCCGGCTCGGTTGATCCCACTTGGCCACCACCTTGAACCGTCTCTATGTCAATGTTTGAAGGGGTATTCCAATTGGGGTCGGTAAAATAAATTGTATCATCATGACCAATGGTCAAATCATTCGGCGCGTTGAATCGCTTGCTCTTGTAGCTGGACACAATGGGCGTAACCTTTTGGCTCTCCCAGTCAATATAAGACAGCGAGCCGTCAAGCTGTCGTGCTGCCACCAAATTACCCTGGCTATCCAGCGCCAAACCATTGCTGCCCGCTACGCTGTCATCTAACCAAACCTGTGGTTCTTGACCCTCAACCCAGCGCCAGATGGTAGTCTGGTTGGTTAACTGAAAACCGCTTTTATCCGGCTGATGGGTGCCCATATTGGAATAATAGAGCGCCCCATCGTGCCATACAGGACCTTCGATATTGTTATAGCCCTGATACATCAGTGGAATATTTTGCTCGCGTTTAAGGACTACATTAGCCAAATCTAGCCTTATGTTTTCTGCGCCCGCAGAGCAATATTGTGCATTGGCCTGAGCTATGGCTGTCAGGTTATTGGCAAGCTTAGGGGTCTCTATATCCGAACATGAAGCCGCCAGAATGGAAGAACAGGCCACAGCCATAAGTGAGATTTTTTTGGCGCTATATGTAGTCGTAAACACTGTAGGAATCCTAATGATAGATTGGGTATTTTGATTTAAGATTATCGGGTTGATTTGCGCATAACTAGCTCAAATCCAGTATCTATATAATTCGAAAAGGCTAAAACTTTGTCGTCTTGTTTGATTTGCTGATTGGCTTGTTGATTAAGTGCCTGATTGATTTTTTGGAAAATAATCTCGATCGCTTTACTGCCCATGCTATAGCGATTGACACTGACACTGGACAGTGCCGGTTCGGCGTAGGCGGCCATTTCAATATCGTTAAAACCGCAGACCCCAAACTTTTCGGGGACATTAATATTCATCTTTTTACATTCATGCAAGACCCCCAACGCCAGATCGTCGTTACAGCAAAATACCGCGTCGCAGTCTCCCTCAGTATTGGCCATTAACTCTCTAAATAGCGATGCACCCATAGCCACAGAAGATGGCTGAGGGGTTGTAATCACGCGCGTCTTGTCCAAGCCGTTAACAGCGGATAAAGCCTGTTCAAATCCGGCTAGCCTGTCGCAGGCTCTGGTATCCATGCGGGCGCCGATAAAGCCAATTTTAGTGTATGACTTGGCAACCAATGACTGAGTTACAGCAACGCCAGCATCGAAGTGTGAGAACCCAACATTGATATCAATAGGAGCGTCCACCTTGCCCATTATTTGAACCACAGGAACGCCAGAGGCTTCTAGCATGGCTCTGGCGGCATCGGTCTGCCCACCACCGGTGATAATGAGCCCCTCTGGAGATTGACCCAGCAATGTTCTAATCGCCCGCTCCTCCTCAATGGGAGAGTAATGGGTATTGAACAGTAACACCTGATAGTTAGCCGGAATCGCGATATCGTAAATACCACGCAATACATCGTTAAACACAACATTGGACAAAGACGGAATAAGTACGCCAATAAGCTTTGATTTTGATGATGCCAACACGGATGCCGAGCGATTGGGGATATAGCCCAACTCAGTAATGGCTGCATGGACTTTTTCCCGAACATCAGCGCGCACCCCTTCATAGCCGTTGACCACGCGAGATACAGTCATAGGACTAACCCGCGCTTTTTCCGCTACGTCTTTTAGGGTAAGTCGCTTGCCATTTTGGGGCTTAGTCATCAGAAAAAATGTCCATTAGCTATACAACCTCTTCACCTACTCTAGAAAAACCATGCCGGCCGAATCTCAGAATTAGAGAGTATTAGGATTAAGCAGTACCAAATTAAACAGTACCAGAATTAAGTTGATCCACTTACAAAAACAGCGATATCACCAGACAACTGGCCAAGCCAACCAAAGAGATTAATGTTGTCATCACTGTCCATGTTTTTAAGGTGTCCTTTTCGCTCAGTCCCAAATAGCGACTCACCAGCCAAAAGCCTGAATCATTTACATGAGAAAGAATAGTCGCACCAGACGAAATGGCAATCACCAACAGACCCAAGCTTGGCGCTGACATAGGCTGCAACTCCAAAATAGGCGCCATAAGCCCTGCCCCGGTAATCATCGCAACCGTTGCCGAACCCTGAGCCACTCGGGTAATCGCCGCGATTAAAAACCCAAGAATAAACACCGAGAATTGCGCTTCGATAAACACCGATGCCAACATTTGCCCGACACCGGAATCGATTAATACTTGTTTAAATGCCCCACCCGCACCGGTAATTAAAATCACAACGCCGGCGGGCTCTAAACCCTTATTGGCGATATTTAACAGCGCCTCTCGACTGAGATCACATTTTTTACGGGCAATGATTAAAGCCAAAATAGTGGCAATAGTCAGTGCGACAAATGGGTGCCCTAAAAAGCTCACAACGGTTAGCAGAGGACTCTCTGCAACCAGCAAAAAGGGTGCGGTAGTGGCGAGCATAATCAATACTAATGGCAACAAAATAATCGATGACATCCAAGCAAAGCTCGGTGCTGATACATCTGCTGCTGTAGACTGGTCTCTATGGGCCTCTGGTACTGGAACAAATAATCGGTTGGCAATAAATTGACCAAACCAAGGGCCAGCGATAATCATTGCAGGAATACCAGCCAATGCGCCAAATAAAATAACCCAGCCTAGATCAGCTTTGACCAGTTCGGCTACGGCTATAGGGCCTGGCGTAGGTGGAATAAAACTATGGGTAATAGCCAGACCTGCCAGTAAGGGAATCGCATAATACAGAAGCGAGCGACCAGAGCGATTGGCCAAGCCATACAACAGCGGTGCCAGAATAATGAAGGCCACATCAAAAAATACTGGGATAGCGACAATAAAGCCGGTCACCCCGAGACTCCACTGGATTTTTCCACTGCCAAATGACTGAATCAGGCTGTCGGCAATACGCTGGATACCGCCAGAGCTCTCGAGTATTTGACCGAGAATAGCGCCCAGCCCCACCACTATAGCGACAAAACCTAGGGTTCCGCCCATGCCATTTTTAATCGAATCTATTACCTGTTGCGGCTCTAAACCAGAACTTAAACCAACCAATAAGCTGGTGATCAGCAGTGCCAAAAAGGCGGGCACACGCAATTTGACAACCAAAAGTAATAACATCGCAATGCCGGCACCGGCGACAAAAAATAGCGATAAATCCACATTAAATCCTTGCGATATTAATTTCGCATCAATGGTTATAGTGTTTAATCTTGAGCTATCACTGTTGCGACTTTTACATGGTCACCAATAATAATCTCAAATTCACCGGGCTCGACCACCGGCTTCATATGGCGGTCCAATAACTCAAAGTCTTTGTTATCAATAGTAAAGCTCACTGTCTGTTGCTCACCGCGTTTCAAATGTATGCGTTTAAAGGCAACCAGTTTTCTCACCGGCGTAGTCACTGTGCTGACTTTGTCATTAATGTAAATCAGTACCACTTCATCGCCGTCCATTTCACCGGTATTTTTAATATCAACCGTCATAGTGAGACTGTCTTTGGTGGTCATGGTTTCTGGCACAGTGAGATTGCGGTAATCAAAGGTCGTATAAGACAACCCATAACCAAAGTAGTACAGCGGCTTGCGCGAACTCAGGTAAAAACCTCCGCGATGAAACGCTGAGGGTTTATGATTATAAAAGCTCTGTAGATGACCTACCGAGCGCGGCACTGTAATCGGCAGTCTGCCAGCGGGATTAACCTTGCCCACCAGTGTCTCTGCAATCGCCTGGCCGCCGTACATGCCCGGTTCCCAGGCCTCTAAAATTGCATCTGCATTTTCAGTTAACCACTCCGAGGCAATCGGACCCCCATTAACCAACACCACCACTAACTTGGCACCACTGGCTTTGATGTTTTTAAGCAGTTCAATTTGATTGCCAACCAGGTCCAGTGTCGGGCGGTCAACATTCTCAGCGCTGGTTTTATTGGCATCAAAGCGCAGCGAGTTTTCGCCCATCACCGCAATGACTACATCGGCTTGCTCTGCTGATTGGCTCACTGCAGATAGTTCGGCAGCGGAAATAAGCTCGTGCCGGGCAATCGCCACATGCTCTATGGTTGAGGCTGCACCATACTGCTGATTAATACCCTCTAAGACCGTAATCACGTTATTGTCTGGCTGCACTCTAGCCCACTCGCCCAAAAGCGCCTGATGATCAGCATTGGGGCCGGTTACCAAAATGCGCTCAACGCCCTGCTTAAGAGGTAATACGCCATTGTTCTTCAGTAACACCATGGATTTTTGTGCAGTTTTTAATGCCAGGTCCCGATGAGCCTTATTTAGCAGTGTATTATCGACTACCTCTTGGCTGGTATAGCGGTTTTCAAATAACCCCAGCTGAAACTTCGCGTAGAGAATTTTACTTACCGCATGATCAATGCGGCTCTGTGGTATTTCACCCTCTTCCACCAAGACTTTTACATTGTCGAAAAAACCTGGG
>CH672399.1:77778-112812 GCA_000153445.1 gamma proteobacterium HTCC2207
ACTACAGCCTTTACTGGTGGTGGTTATGGGCGTATCGGGAACCGGTAAGTCAACGCTGGCCAATGAAATTGCGCAACGTTCTGGCTTAACCTATGTAGATGCGGACTCCTTCCATAGTGCCGAAGCAATTGCACAGATGTCACAGGGCATACCCTTAACGGATACTCAGCGAGCACCCTGGATAGAACGTATATATAATCATCTATGCGAATATGAATCAGCCAGCAAAGGCTGCATCCTCGCCTACTCCGGATTAAAACAGCAGCACAGGAACCTTATCTTTAGCGCGTATAAGAACTCTGCTGGCGTTTTACTGCAAGCCGATCCAGATTTGATCACTGAGCGCTTAGCTAACCGACGCGACCATTTTATGCCCGCACAATTGCTCAGCAGCCAACTTGCCGAGATGGAGCCCTTTGATAATAAAACACCATTGCTAAGGCTCAATACTGCTGATAGCGTTGAGCAGTTACTGGTACAATTCTCGGACTTTGTGGACCTATTAAATTAGGCTATAGCTGAAGCGCCCCACCCTTTGTATCGAGCTTATTTAGAGTTGTAACCATTGCTCTATAGGGATAATTTAATTCTGTGAGCCGCAAGTTAAATCTTATTTTCTTTGTACCGCGTATCTGCCCCTGAGAAGCAAACCATTATCGGAGCGAGTTTTGGACATTATTATTTCTTCTATAGCCTTTTTTAGCATTACCGCCTTTGTCTACTTTAGAGTCGGCTATGCCAACATTGGAAACAGCTATCGTCTGTGGTTCCAAGAGGGCTATTGGGTGAATTACAACATAGTAGAGGCTGGGGCCTGGCTTGCCAAAGCTGCTGTTATTCTGCCCGGGCTTATTTGGCAAAAAGAAATCTGGCAGCTGCATGTGATTACATTATTTACTTCCGGCCTGCTGATCTGGGTCTCTGAGCGTAAGTTATTGCCTACGATGGTGGCCTTTAACACCCTTTGGATTGGTTTATCGTCGGTGGTCATTGTGCGAAATTTAATCTGATATCCACAATAAAATGGTGGAATTACTTACCAGAGTGGGGAGGTTATTAAAGAGATGTTGCAAGAGTAGAGAACCAGTAAAAATCGTTTAAATAAACACTAGATATAAAGATTTATACTGATCCTCTGATTTTAATTTACTGGTTAACGCGGCTGATCACTGACTGCTGTTCAACTAATGTTCCATCCAGGTACAGAGTAGAGTCAACCACGGCCACATTGACGTCCTTTTCATTGAGCGTCCATTTCATAGAGTTAACATAACTGTGATGCTTGGGGTGATAGCCTCCCTGAGAATCATCAAGAGCAACCTCTAGGGTGCTGCTTGAAACTTGCGCTACCTTGAAGACAGGCTGCGTGCCTAGTGCACAGTAATGCTTAACAACTAACTCGCCGTTTTTATTATCTGAATAAGTGGTCAGCATTTCCACACCATCTTCAACTAGATTTTCAGTAATTAAATTGCCACCTGAAACCAATTTAAAGTCTGAAGATACATCGATAACAGTGCCGGTAAACTGAGTCAGTTTGCCCTCCCATTTACCCAACATTTTTTTCATCTCGTTGAACCCTTCACTGTGGGCTTTTTCAGTCATTTCAACATCGCCTATGAGCGTTCCGGTAGATTCCTCGTGGTGACCAGCAAAAGTATTGATAGAAAGTAAAGACGTCAAAACAAAACATAGTAGGAGTTTATAGTTATTCATTTTATTCCCCTCAGTCGGATTTTTTAAGACTTATTTAGCAGCAACAATTCGCTTTATGAGAATACACCTATTCACCATTTAATGGAAATCACCCTAATGTCCAACGTAACAACAATGATCTTATCCCAAATTTAATCGAGGCAATGCTTGTTGTTAGCCGAGATATGTTTAGCAATATTAGGTTATAAAACAACCAGTGACGGGTAGGCTAAAGTCCGAAGAGATAGACCAATCAGTGTTATTGTATTTGAGGAGCACGGCCAATATGGCCATAGAAGATCTTTCATTGCGCTGCGCAAGCAGGTTTAATGGTGTAAAAATAAAAGTGCTCTGGTTTCAATACTCTGGTTTCAATACTTTGGTTTCAATACTCTGGTTTTAATACTTAATAGGCCTTCATATGCAGATCCAGCGTTCTATTTTGCTCGCGCTATTACTTACCGGCTGTTTTTCCCATGCTCAGGAATCGAAACAGCAGGCACCCAACAAGCACAAAGCCAAGCCAAACTTTATCCTGGTCTATACAGATGATATGGGCTACAGCGATGCAGGCCCTTTTGGTAATCCTTTAATAGAAACGCCGGCCATTGATCGCCTAGCGAGCAGCGGCCAAACCTGGACCAATTTTTACGCCGCAGCACCCGTTTGCACGCCCAGTCGCGGCGCCCTATTAACGGGAAAACTGCCGGTTCGAACGGGACTCTATGGCGACAATATCAATGTTTTTTTCCCCGGAAGTAAAAAAGGCATGCCCGAGAATGAGACTACTCTGGCAGAGGTTTTTCAAGACAATCAGTATGCAACTGGTATGTTTGGAAAATGGCATTTAGGGGACGCGACAGGTTTCTACCCTACTCGGCACGGCTTTAATGAATGGCTAGGCATCCCCTACTCTAATGATATGGACTGGGAGGTCGAGGGTATTACCAGCAGTAATATTTTTTTCCCAGCCCAAGATATTATGGCGAAATATGGCACCGTATCCCCAGTTTTGCAGCGGCAAATATTCCAGCCTGAGATCAATGACTGGCAGGTGCCACTTATTCATAGCCGCAAGCTTGCTGACGGAAGGTTTGTCGATCACGAAATACAGAGACCTGCAGATCAAACGCTGATCACCCGCAGATACACTACCGAATCCATTCGATTTATGCGTGAAGCCGTAACTGCGCAAAAACCGTTTTTTATCTATCTAGCGCACAGTATGCCCCATGTGCCACTGTTTAGATCTGCAGAGTTTGCTGGCAAAAGCAAAGCTGGAATCTACGGTGATGTGATTGAAGAAATTGACTGGAGTTTGCAGAAAATTATTGCGGCCACCCAAGCCTTAGCCATTGATGACAATACCTATATTGTCTTTACCAGCGACAATGGACCCTGGTTAATCTATGGAACACATGCAGGCACTGCGACGCCCCTACGAGATGGCAAGGGGACTACATTTGATGGCGGCATGCGAGTAATGACAGTCTTTAGCGGGCCAGATATCCATCAGGGCATTATTGATGATCTCGGCAGCCAAACGGACCTGTTTGCAACCTTTACAGCTCTAGCAGGATTCGGCAGTCAAACTACTGCGGCTGATAGCGTGGATCTGAGTCATACCTTGAGGAATGGACAGCCAAGCCCACGAACGTCAATTCCCTTCTACAGTGGCTCTGAATTAAGAGCCTTTAGATATCAAGACCACAAGGTCCATTTCGTTACCCAGGGGGCCTACGGCATGAAGCCAGCCAGGGAAGTGCACCAGCCGGCCATGTTAATCGACCTTAAAGCGGATGTAGGGGAAGCCAACAATATTGCTAAGAACAACCCTCAGAGAGTTCTAGAGGTTGTGCAGCAGGCGGAAACGTTTAAGCAATCCATCACTGTGGCACCCTCCATACTGGACAGACAATTTGTCGATTAATGCGTAAAGCATCAATAGCTCAAACCATGACCATAGATAAATAGCGGCGCCTCTGAATCGTCGGGCAAATCCTCCTTTTGCTTTAACACTGCATCCATAGAGCGAGGGATTTCAAAAGGCAATTTTCCCCGAGGATTGAACTCGCCAAAAACCATTTCAAAGACCACTGAATCATAGACGCCAAAGGTGCCAATCAGCGCCTGACTATGCATATCTAGTTCAGTCAAGATAGCCGGCCGGTTTAAATCCACCACGGTAATCAGATTGTCGTAACTGGCATAGCGCTGCACTTTGTCCAGTAGTGCCTTATCGAAATTCAAATCGCCATTGGGCAGGATGCTGCTTAATAGCTGATCAATAAGTTCTTCGGATCCTGGTACTTGATTGCCATTAAATACCCTGTCCAAATAGAGAATAATCACATCTGCCTGCTCCGGACTCTCCACCACCGTCCCATAACGGGCGGCATCTTGTGCACTTAAGCCATCGACAAATATTTTCTTACCCTTATTTAAAGGAAGCACCTGCTTGTTATTTAATAGCACCATAGACTTGCGTTGCGCATCTAGGCCAGCCTGAATATATTCGGGCTTATTGACCAATTGAGGCAATATTTCCTCATCCACAAGAGACTGTTCAAATAGGCCCATTTCAAACTTATTAATCAGAATACGTTTCACTGATAGGTTAATTCTCGCCTCTGAAATCTGTCCCTCCTCCACTAACTCAACAACTGATTGAGTATCGCTCTCACCACCGTACTGGTCCATGCCCGCATCGAGAGACTTCTTGTAACGCTGTTTGATCGTCAAGTGTTCAACACCCCAGGTTCGACTGGATACAATCCCCCAATCAGCACAAACCACACCGGTAAAACCCAATTCATCACGCAGCAGATCAGTGAGGATCATTTTATTGAAGCCCATAGCCACATCTTCATCGGTTTGGCCTACAGGGATGCCGTAATAAGGCATGATCACTCTAAGGCCATTATTAATCGCCTCTCTAAATGGCTTAAGGTGGTAGTCAAAGTTATCGCCAGGATAAATCTGGCGCTTGCCACTGGGTAGATGGGGGTCGAGACCAAACTCTTGAGGGCCACCGCCAGGGAAGTGCTTAACCATCGACAGCACTGAGTCACTGGATAGAGATTCACCCTGAAAGCCCAGCATATAGGCGCTGGTCAGTTCACTGGATAAATCTGCATTGGAGCCAAATGTACCAAAATTTCGTGGCCATCGAGGCTCTGTAGCCAGATCAGCCATCGGATGTAGCCCTGTGCGCAGGCCAACAGCGCGGTATTCAGCTGCGGCTATTTCGCCAAATTGTCGTGTTAGTTTGGCATCTCTGGCTGCAGCAAAACCCAGCTGTGAGGGCCAGGCAGAAAACCCATCAACAGAGAATGCGGCTATACCACCTCCCCTCGAAGCTTCATGGAGAGGGTCTGAGCTAATGGTTAGAGGGATACCTAAGCGCGTTCTAGCTGCAACCTTTTGCAAACTATTGAGTCTAGCGGCAATCTCCCCAGGTGTTGGTTTGCCATAAAAATTAAAATGGCTGATATGCTTATCAAGTATATCTACCGCATCTATATCCACACGGCCCATCGCAAAATGGAACATCAATAGAGGAATATCCGGCTTAATCGTAATGGCGGGATGGAACATCTGACCGACTTTCTCTTGCAAACTCATTAGACTGATTAAATTGTCAGCCCGCGCCTCTGCAGACTGACGACTGTCTTCGTAAATATCTAGGCGGTTATTTTTATTTAAGTCTCTGTATTGAAACTTGTCCTGCATAAGTACTTGCGGCTCGGGGCCGAGAGACAAATAGACTCTAATCTTGTCCACAGGTTGAAGCAGTAAGTTCGCCAGCCAGAGTAAGGCGAGAAAAATAAGGCCGGCAATTGCAAGTCCAGTAATCTTTAGAATTTTTTTCATTGTGGTTTTTCTTATTTTTTTAGTTTTTTTATCTGTTTGACCCTAGTCTAATGGGACTGATTAAGATATTCACCTAGGAATGGGTGGTAAGAGCGTTGTCTGGGCACTAAAAGTCTGTGGCATAGATTAGTCTGTGGCATAGGTTTTTGCTTGCCGATCCTTCTGCTTGTCTCAGGTGCTATTTATCCTAGGGGCTGTTTATCTCGAGAGCTGTTTGTCTCGAGAGCTGTTTGTCTCGAGGGCTATCTATCTCTGGGGCTATCTATCCCTGGGGCTATCTAGATGTAATGGCATTTTGCAGCAGATAGATTTCGACTTTTAACCGCGGGTTTGAGTTTTTGCAGAGCAACTCGGTGAGTTACATTAGGGTTCCTAGGAATTAGGGTACCCAAATCCATCGTCAACCCACTTCAAAAAAGCTACTCAACTGCCACCAGCTCTACCCTCGTCAATTTTAGGGTGCAGTATAATCACTGAAACTGAGTACCTATCGAAAAATCAGATATCGCCAAAGTCTCCATGACGTCCTAAGCCCTCTGCAAAGCGTCCGGCACCATCGAACCCTTCATTCCGAACCGCAGTCAACCCATTTGCCCATTCGATTTTTAATGCCTCTCGGACACTCAAGCCATGGGTTTCATAGATCGAGCGACGATCAGCCAGCATCGCTTGCTGAGGGAACTTAGCAATCTCATGGGCCATAGCTTCAGCAGAGGATCTCGCGTCACCTACAGGCACGATTTTCTCGCACAGACCAATCTGATAGGATTCTTGAGCGGACACTTTTCGCCCTGTCATAGTAATCTCTAGCGCCTTCCCCTGCCCAACCAAACGAGGCAAGCGCACAGCACCACCATCCGAAAGGGGGATCCCCCAGCGGCGGCAAAACACACCAAAATAGGCATTCTCAGCCACAACCCGAATATCACACCACATCGCAAGCTCCATACCGCCAGCAACAGCCGGGCCCTCCACTGCAGCAATCACCGGTTTGCTTAATTCCATCCGCGTTGGCCCCAGAGAGCCCCGTGGCGCAGGCGCGGAACCAATCGGAAAGTCTAGGTTGTTTATCTCTGCACGCTCGTCCTGTGATAGAGACGCAGCATATTTGAGGTCCCATCCAGCGCAGAAACTACCGCCGGCTCCCCAGAGTACCGCAACCCTGGCATCGCTTTTTTCGAACGCCTCAAATGCCTCAACCAAGCCATCAGCCGAATCCGGATCCATGGCATTTCTGGCCTCCGGCCGGTTGTGGATAATTGTCCAGACCAACTGGTTTTTCTCAATTTCGATTGTCATGTGATACTCCAATGATTTCGGCTAAACTTTTTCAGAGTGCTTCAGAGTGCCTCAGACTGTTGAAGCAGGCTTTATCTCAGTCTCGGTTCGGATAATTTGATCTATCCAAGGCATCTGTTCGTGGCGCATTTTTCCATGCTGGCAATTCAAGAGCATAGCTCAGCTGGTGGGATTAGAGAAATTAGAAAATAATATTACTACCAAGCAGGCGTAAAAAAACCCCTATAAGTTACTATCTATAGAGGCTCGATTGTATGGCGGAGCATGAAATAGAACTCTCGTACTTTTTACTTATAGAGGCTACAAGATTACTCAATAAGCTTTCGTCCTCTTTTAACGCAATCCTCTGCAGGAACCCAAAACCAGCCTTTAGGGTCCCATGCCCTGCCATGAGAGAGAAATATACACTGCGAATATGCAATTTTAGCGAGCTCTATATTACCCATTTCTTCAAGAGACCTTGCTTTAGCCCATAAGGCAACCGAAACATCGTTCACAGCCCAATTAGCATAAATTTTCTTCTTTTCTTTTCTGTTCACCTTACCAGACGGTGGCGCTTTTGAATTTTTAGCATTGAAGTCTTTCTGCATAACAACAGCAGCATAAGAGAATAACCCAAAGCAAGCATCGACAGTTTTAACTGCTTGCTCAAATTTATTTTTAGCAAATAAATCTATAGATTTTTCTGCCCAATATGCAGAGTCTCCAACATCAGAATTAGCTGAATGACAATCGATAGTATCATTTGCAAAACTGTTGATCGGAAGCATTAAGAAAAGGAAGAAAGTAATTTTTCGCATGAGTCTACCGTTCATTGAATTTCATCTCAAAGTACCCTTTTGAATGATTTAAGTCAAACATACCCAATAGGCAATTCTGTAACAACTGAGCAGAATTCGGAAATCAAATAATCTGGCTTAGTGGATATTAAATATTAAGTGAGTTTTCCAGTAGTCTCAACTACATAAGCAGGTAACCGGGCTCACCTTATAGATCCCATGAGGGATGCTCATTTTTTTAAACCACTATCTAATGAAGCTGGCCAGATACGTTAATAATTACAAGCCCTCAGGAACCCCCTCCGCTCCGGCAGCCTGTGACAAAAATTTATTGTTTGCCGTAAACGCTATTTATCAAGTGTTATTCACTTCAAGTACCCAAGCCTTGGCTTCAGCGCTGGACGCCCACTGGATAGCTTGAGCCAGAATGCGCCTATAACTGGGATTATTATAGGCTGCTGGGCCATCGCCAAATTGTAGGTATA
The DNA here is from genome assembly GCA_000153445.1 of gamma proteobacterium HTCC2207. Lineage (GTDB taxonomy): Bacteria > Pseudomonadota > Gammaproteobacteria > Pseudomonadales > Porticoccaceae > HTCC2207. The sequence continues at coordinate 85,910 of CH672399.1, forward strand.
CCAGGGGTGAGTTTTTGTATGCCTTGATCCAGCCAACCAGATTTGACCCATCATCATGATCCCAGCCGGTATTGGAATTGAGCTGACCACCGACCACCGCATTGGCCGCCGAGTAAAAATGGTCACGACTAAATGTCCAGTTGGAGGTAAAAAGGGGAATCACAGAATCTTCAAACACTTCCGAAAGATACACCTCGTCGACTAGATCAAAGGGCTCTATACCGCGGGTAATGGGATGATCCATAACCGGACTTACCCTGTGAGAAACATCTATATTGTAGCCGCTATCAGGTCGCTCGACCCCACGAGACTGCATCGGGGTATAGAGAAATTGGCCACCAACAATTTCAGCCCACTCAGGCCAAGCGGGCCAAGCGGCCGCGGCATGATGCATGATAACGAGCGGGCAGCCCGCCTCGCCCATAGCGCGCAGGCCCTGCTTATAAAATTCAGGCGGTTCGGCATACTCTGGGCCATCAGCGCCAAACTGCACCCCTGGCATATCGTATTGCACATAGCAGTCGAATTTTTGCGCCATCTCTGGGTTATACATAAATTGAGCCGCCGGATGCTCGACATTGGAGTACTGAATATCAGGGTTGCTATCGAAAACATCAAAAAATGCATCGCGATCAAACGGGTGCCCACGAGTAACCAACAGTATATTTAGCTTGCTGCCCTGCTCAGGAAGCGCGGTAGACGCTGGCACTGAAGAGCCGTGATAGTCTGGAATGTCATCGTGATCTGGCATGCTCTGCGCTCCAATATTGTCCTTCAAAAGATTATGTACAGTTACAGGCTGTAACGTTTATCACCGGATAACTGAAGGGAAGCCTATCACTCTAGCGGGGAAATAGCCTAGCCGGATAGAGCCAAGGTAAAGAGTTAATCAAAAATTCTTCGGTGATCGTAGGCAGACTAATCCTGACTTACTAAAATTTGTGTGCATGTGCGTGCAACCTTCGCACCACCTCTGGCGTCCAAAATGCCTTCGTATTTTTCGAACCGGTTAGGGGTCTCGGCCGTCTTTCGACGCAAAAAAAATCCCCCGCATCTGTGATGCGGAGGATTATTTTTGGCGGAGAGAGAGGGATTCGAACCCTCGAAACGCTATAAACGCTTACACACTTTCCAGGCGTGCTCCTTCAGCCACTCGGACACCTCTCCATAAACTGCTGCCGTTTTCTGTTCTATAAACCCATCAGGAGCACGGCGTGCTCGTTGCTGCGAGCTATGGCACAGCCATAACTCTTGTCTCTGCGAGACCGCCCTACGTGCGTCCCAAATGCCTTCGCATTTGGTCAGCCACTCGGACACCTCTCCATAAACTGCTGCCGCTTTCGTTCTATAAACCCATCAGGAGCACGGCGTGCTCGTTGCGACAAACCACTCTAAGGAAGGCCACATGAACGCCTCTTTAGCGAGCGCGGGAACTGTACACAACCAGTCTTGCAAAAGCAATCAAGACTGGCCTGTACAGGGATGTTTCTCTGCTGGAACCTAAACTTCGTCGGTTTCGTAGTCAGAGATCGATGGGCAGGAGCAGATCAGATTGCGGTCGCCAAATACATGGTCGAGACGGCCTACTGGTGGCCAGTATTTGTTCTCACGCAGTGAGCGCAGTGGGTAAGCGGCTTGGCTACGGCTGTAGCTGCGTGTCCACTCATCAGCACCAACGACTTCAGCGGTGTGAGGGGCATGGACCAGGGGATTGTCAGCCAAATCTAGCTGCCCTGCTGCCACTTGATTGATTTCATGCTTGATGGCAATCATGGCGTCGCAGAAGCGGTCGATCTCGGCTTTGGATTCGCTTTCGGTTGGCTCGATCATCAGGGTGCCGGCAACCGGGAATGACATGGTTGGGGCGTGGAAGCCGAAGTCGATAAGACGCTTGGCAATATCGTCTACGCTGATGCCAACGTCGTCTTTAATCGAGCGCACGTCGAGTATACATTCGTGGGCGATGCGTCCCTGTGCACCGGTGTACAGGATCTCATAGTCGTCTTGCAGGCGGGTGGCGATGTAGTTGGCGTTGAGTATGGCCATTTCAGTGGCTTGCTTTAAGCCACTGCGCCCCATCATGCGGATATACATCCAGGTGATCGGCAAGATGCTGGCGCTGCCGTAAGGGGCGGCTGATACCTTTGCGCCCTGACGCTCACCATCTGCAGTTTCTCGCGGCATAAAGGGTGCTAGGTGGGCGCCTACGCCTATGGGTCCAACGCCGGGGCCACCGCCACCATGAGGGATACAGAACGTTTTGTGCAGGTTGAGATGCGAGACGTCGCCGCCGAATTTACCCGGTTGGCAGACACCGACCATGGCGTTGAGGTTGGCGCCATCTATATAAACTTGACCACCGTGGTCGTGAACAATTTCGCAGATCTCTCCGATACGCTCTTCAAATACGCCGTGAGTCGAGGGATAGGTAACCATGATCGCGGAGAGCTTGGCGGAGTGGAGTTCGGCTTTGGCAATAAGGTCGTCGACATCAACGTTACCCTGATCATCACATTTCACTACCACTACTTTCATGCCACACATCTGCGCTGAGGCGGGGTTAGTTCCGTGAGCTGAGCTGGGGATTAGACAGATATCGCGATCGGTGTCGCCGCGGCTTTCATGATAGCCACGAATTGCCAGTAGTCCAGCGTACTCGCCCTGGGAGCCCGCATTGGGCTGCAGTGACATGGCATCGTAACCGGTGGAGGCACAGAGCATATCTTCAAGCTGATCAATCATCAGGCGATAGCCCTGAGTTTGATCAGTTGGCGCAAAGGGGTGCATGGTCGAGAATTCAGGCCAGGTGATCGGCAGCATCTCGGCAGTGGCGTTGAGTTTCATGGTGCAAGAGCCGAGGGGGATCATTGCGCGATCCAGGGCTATATCCTTGTCTGACAGTTTGCGCAGGTAGCGCAGCATTTCAGTTTCAGAATGATAGCGATTAAAGGTTGGGTGAGTCAGGAAACTCTCGGTACGCATTAACTCGCCAGGCAGTGAATCAACCGCTTGGTCGGCCAGATCGTCAATATCGATTTGGTGTTCACCAATCAGGATCGTCCACAGCAAGTTAATATCACTGCGGGTTACTGTTTCATCCAGAGACACGCCCAGAGTGTTTTCGTCGATACGACGTAGATTCACTTCATGGGCTGCGGCGACTTGGAGGATCTCTTCTGTTCGCGCACCTGTGTCTAGGGTCAAGGTATCGAACCAATGGTTGTTGATTGGCTTGATGCCATGCAGCGCTAATCCCTGGGCCAATACAGAGGTCATCAGGTTTACTCGTCGAGCGATACGCTGCAGCCCTTCGGGACCATGATATACCGCATACATACCGGCAATAACAGCAAGCAGTACCTGAGCAGTACAGATATTCGAAGTCGCCTTTTCACGGCGAATATGCTGCTCCCGGGTCTGCAGCGCCAAACGGTAGGCTGGCTCGCCATTGGCGTCTTGGGATAGGCCAACCAGACGTCCTGGCAGGTTGCGCTTGTAGGCTTCCCGAGTCGACATATAGGCGGCATGTGGCCCACCAAACCCGAGGGGTACTCCAAAGCGCTGGGTTGAGCCAATAACCACATCTGCACCTAAGGAGCCGGGGGACTCCAGTAGCACTAGACTGAGAATATCAGCAGCCATAACCACCAGCGCGCCCTGCTGCTGCACTTGTTGAATCACGTCGCGGAAGTTGCGGACTTCACCACTGGCACCTGGGTACTGAAACAGCGCGCCAAATAGATCTTCTGGAAGCTGATCTGGATTGCCGACAATCACTTCAATGCCGACCGGCTCAGCGCGGGTTTTTATAACGTCGATCGTCTGAGGCAGACAGTCGCTGTCGACAAAGAAGCGTAGAGACTTGGACTTGGACATGCGCTGACAGAGAGACATGGCTTCTGCGGCGGCTGTGCCTTCGTCGAGCATGGAGGCATTGGACATCTCCATGCCGGTAAGGTCGGTGATCATGGTTTGGAAGTTGATCAAGGCTTCTAAACGACCCTGAGATATCTCAGGCTGGTAAGGTGTGTATGCGGTGTACCAAGCGGGATTTTCGAGAATATTGCGCTGCACTACATTGGGGGTAATGGTGTTGTAATAACCCTGGCCAATAAAGCTCCGGAAAACTTTGTTATGGGCGGCGATTTCACGCAATTCGGCCAGCGCCTGGGCTTCGCTGCAACCATCGACTATATCCAAGGCCTGAGTCATAGCGATGGCTTCGGGAACAACCTGACTGGTCAATTCCTGCAGGCTGCTGCAGCCCAGAGAGCTAAGCATTTTCTGCTGATCGTCGGCGCTGGGGCCTATATGGCGAGCGATAAACTCTGCGGCATTTTCCAGATCAGTCAAGCTGCGTGTCTTCTGTAACATTTTAATGTTCTCCATCAATTTTGCATTCAATTAAGGAATTGGGCATCAACCGCGGTAATAGCGCTGTTCGACCAATGGCATTTTGCTCACGGTAATCGGCAGTGATCTACCACGCACCAACGCATTGAGTTGGGTGCCCAGTGCGGCGAACTCGATAGACACGTAGCCCATGGCAACGGGCGCCTGAAGGGTTGGCCCAAAGCCGCCGCTGGTGATCGCGCCAACCACGTTGCCAGCCTGATCAACAATCTCTGCACCTTCACGCACCGGAGCGCGGCCATCAACCAAAAAGCCGACACGTTTTTTGCTAACGCCATTGGCGATTTGCCCCAGAATAACGTCTGCGCCCAAAAAGCCACCGGCTTTGGCGCCATCGACGCGACGTGACTTGCTGATACTCCAGATAATGCCCGCCTCCACTGGTGAGGTGGTTTCATTCATATCGTGGCCATAGAGACATAGTCCGGCTTCAAGACGCAGTGAATCGCGCGCGCCGAGTCCGATCCAGTTCACCAGCTCATAGCTGAGGAGTTTGTCTGCAAGACGGAGTGCGTCACTGGGGTCTACGGAAATTTCAAAACCGTCTTCTCCGGTGTAGCCAGAGCGGGTGATATAACAATCGATGCCATCAATGGTGCTGTGACAACCATTCATAAATACCAGTTTATTGGCCTCTGGTGACAGCTCGGCCATTATCTCTCTGGCGTGCAATCCCTGAAGAGCCAGCAAGCCCTGCTCGCCAAGATAACGGATATCAAAGTCCGGCAGATGGCTGCGGATATGCTCAAGGTCCTGCATCTTGCAACCGGCATTAACAATCAGAAAAAACGTATTCTCGGCCCAGCGGGTAACAATCAAATCGTCCATCACACCGCCCTGCTCATTGGTCAGTGTGGCGTAGGTCTGCTGGTTGATGCCGAGGGATTCCAGATCGACTGGCATCAATTTTTCCAGAGCCTGAGCGGCCCCTTCCCCTTCAATGATAATCTGCCCCATATGGGACACATCAAACAGACCTGCATTGTCTCTGGAGTGCAGGTGTTCCTGCATAATACCGCTGCTGTATTGCACTGGCATCAGGTAGCCAGCAAAGGGCACCATTTTGCCGCCGGCAGCAAGGTGGTGATCATAGAATACGGTTTTCGAAATATCAGAATCTGTCGACATAAGCCTCATTCTCTACAGAGTGAAAAAAGTAACGCGCCGAGATAAAGTTACATTGGCAATAAAGGATAAATAAGCTGGGCTAGGGCGCTATTTTAAGCTTAAGAGCGTAATTTGTTAAATTAATAGCTATAATGCAGGCATTAATAATTTAAATACTGAATTTGACGTCAGGCTGGAGGCCATTTAATGAAAAACCTTCCTATGGATCTGCTTCGCGCATTTGTATCAGTGGCACAATTGAGCAGTTTTACCAAGGCCGGTGAGCTTCTTGGCCGCTCGCAGCCGGCAATTAGCCTACAGATGCAGCGTCTTGAAGAATTGGTCGATGAACAACTATTGCAGCGCAATGGCAGAAACCTCGAGCTCACTGAGGCTGGCGAGAATCTCTACGGCTATGCCAATCAGATACTCAGCCTTAACGATCTGGCCATAAGCCAGCTATCAAAAAGCACAGTGGAAGGAAAAATCCGCCTGGGTATCCCCAGTGAGTTCGCCACAGTGCTGATGCCAAGAATTGTCAGCCGCTTTGCCAAGGCCTATCCCAATGTGACACTGGAGGTGAATTGTGAGCTGAGTAAGAGCCTGCTATCTAAGAGCGGTAAAGCGAGTCATGATCTTATTTTAGCCCTTGAAGATAACCCTTCCAGCACTAACTCTAACCTCGTCAAAACCGACGAACTGGTCTGGGTGAGCAGCGCCGACAAGCCACTGTTAAAGACCGATGTAGTGCCATTAATTGTTGCGGCTCAGGGATGCATTTATAGAAACAGAGCGATTAGAACACTAGATCAGGCCAACCAATCCTGGCAGGTTGTCTACACCATTCCCGATCTAACCGGTATTCAATACGCCATCCAGGAAGGCTTGGGCGTCACGGTCTTAGCCAAGAGTACGGTGCCAGAGAATTTAAAGATACTGCCCCCCTCTGCCCGTTTTCCAGCCCTTGGCGAGGTTGGCATCAGTTTGATTAGCTCTGCCAGAAATAGAAAGAACCAAGCAGTGCATCTACTGATCGAATTTTTACAAACTAGCCTAGCTTAACTCTTCTAAATCCTCGTCTACCGGGCAGGCAATAATCGAAAACTGCTCATCTTCGTCTTTTAAAAGCGCTGCAATAGCGGTCAATTGATTAGACTGGTCACAAAACTGCACATAGCGAAAATACCCTGCATTCTGAGACTCATCGCTATCGTTGCTACCCGAAAAATAGAGATTAAACGACAGCGCATCCGCCAGAGTATCAAAGACACTGGCACCCAGAGCAGCGGCCTCAGTCTGATTGTAATTGAGACTACCCAGTGCCGCGCTACCCAGATCGCACTCGGTTAGCGTAATGTCCGCCTCAAACACCTGAAGCGCACCTTTTAGGGATTCCAAATCATAATCGGCAAAAATCACATCCGCCTCAAGATTCCCAGACAGCGCACAGCGACTATTCTTGTTTTGAAAGCCTACCTCAGCTGGAGTTATTGCTGACAAAATACCGTCTGCAGTCACCTTTACCAGAGAGATACCAGACGCTATGTCGGAATACTCCGCATAGATGCCAGGCGCTAAGGTGCCAAAGTTAAACACCTCCGCTTGAGTTTGAAACAGAAACCGGCCTTCTGCAGGGGCATCCCCCAGAGTAAAGTCACTCAGAGTGATACTGCTGCCTTCAATTGCAGTTCCAGAAACGGTTTGGGAAAAGCGATTTAATTCAGCGTCGACACAGCCTAGATTCCCGGAAACAGTATCACCAACAATGCTAAGCTGGCCATTACAGGCGGCATTTATGCCACCCAGAGCAGAGGACCTGGTGATGCTAGTTCGACCGTTACGCGAGATAACCATCAGCAGCTCCTCGTCGCTCGAAGGCAAATCCATAAGCCAGTGACCGGCAATAAATGCGTTGCTGGTAAAGCTAAAGGATTTGGCAGTGGACCCACCGGCATCATCTTCTGCAGTGATTACTAGGTCGTAAACGCCTGGGGTCGTATCCTGGCCTTGGATTACGCCGGTAGTGGCATCTATTTCTAAACCTGAATTATCGGCAGCAAGCTGAAATGAAACACCACTGCCATTTAAACCGTCTGCCCTGGCGCTGAGTGTCCAGTTAATTTCATCTGACCAGACCTCAGTCTGCCCTGTGAGGGTGACTGTGCCAAAATCCGTATCTGCTGGACTCGAATCCGAACCCGAGCCGGCACTAGAAGAAGAACCGCCGCCACATGACATTAGCAACAGTGCTGCAGTTATTAGTAAGATTCTAGCAATCATAAAAAGCCATTTGTTTTGTAATAACACTGAAATTTAAGACTGGCTATAAATCGGATAAGAATCGGGTTGAGAATCTAAATCGACAACAGCCACGGACAGATTACTGTAACGGCAATCCTTGCTGTCATGGTTAACACAGATTTCTAGTGGGCCTAACGACTTTTTATCTGGCGCTCATTTGGAGCCTTCACCTGACGTTATTTGAACACTCCATTGTTGCGTAAAAAGGCGCCAACATCAAAATCGGAGGCAAACTGCTCACCTAACTGAGTGGGGTCTATCGCGCTGTTAAACGCCTCTCTTAGTGGCTGGTGATCCATCAGATCGATAATATTTTCGTCCGCACCCTGCAGCTGTAGTCGCGGATTACCAAGGGTCGCCACGGTTTTAAACTTAGCGTACCAAATCTCCCAAGAAAGCCCCTTTGGATTTTCAATCAAGGGCGCCAAAGCGGGCTGAACCTGAGCCTCTCCAGAGAGTCTGGCAGCCAACGCAGCAGAAAACTTAACCGGAGGTTCATCGGCCAACTTGGCCGCGGGCGAAGTTGACAGCTTTGCCAAAGGCGTGGACTCTGCAGCAGCTGCATCAGCAGCTCGCTTCTGTGCGCGTTTTTTAAACAGACTCATTCAGTAAACCCATTAACCACGCAGTAGTGGCTTCCAATAAAGCAGACCAAACAGCATAACCCGGGCAAAATTCATCAAACCTGAGTGACCGCGACTTCGAAGTTGCTTACGCATCACGACAAATTCAATCAGATGCACAGAGAGCATCGCGATACCGATCAACATAACCCACTGATCCATAGCACCCTCAAACGGCATAAAAACATTGACGATAAAGACTAGCCAGAAACCCAGCAATAGAAGCTTATTAAAGGCGATAAATTTATCCATGGTCCGAATTTCTCGTTGTTATTATTAGACGTGATCACTGTTAATCGAATATCAAAGCTGAATAATCTCAGACCCAGTCGAACTATGCAAACTCTAAGACATGCCGCGGCTTGATCTATGGCTGCTCCTTATAAGCAATCTAGTAGCTCTTTGGCCCGCCCTAAACTGTTCCCGTAAATAGGTGGCGCTGCAGGTCACGCTGCAGATAGTACTGAAGATAACCCGTCAGACTACAGCATAGATAATACTCAGTGGCACTCGAATAGCGGTGCTAGACTAGTGTTTATGACATGGAAAGCGTTTATCTACCCCTCGCCAAAGTTGCAGGAGCTCTATCGGCTGGCACTCTGTATATGTGGCGTAACTATATTGCTCGGCGCCTGGCAGGATATTGGTTATCACTCGGGACTTCTCGCCGTACTCCCAGCACTGTTTATCTACCAGTTTGCCAGCTACCTAACCACTCAATCAACGCTCTCGACATTGAATCGCCAGAGGCTTTCTTTGGCTATGGAATTCAGCGACGGTGTTATCACTGGCCTGCTGGTCGCGCTGGCCGCATTTGATCCGATCATCACATTGGCACTGGGTGCAGCCTTTTTGGTCACCATCGTCGGCGCCATGAAAGCCACTGCCCCGCTAGATTTATTCGGTTTGTTTCTAGGCGCTCTACTCGGCCTCTGGTTACTGCCATTTTCAGTTGTCGCATCCACGCCAGTGCAGCTATTGGTAACCTGCACCGGTTTTGCCTACTGTCTATTTAATGTCAATATGGCTCGGCAGACTCATTTTATGCTCGCCGAACAGCATGAATCGGTACTCAGGCAAAATGACTGGCTGACTCTGCGGACTTTTCATCTGTCTAAGTACCTCTCCCCGGCACTGCGCAAAGCCATACTCACAGGCAAGGATGTCAAAACAGGCACTCAGGAAAAAACGCTAACGGTATTTTTCTCGGATATGGAAGGCTTTACTAAATTGGCTGAAGAGCTAAATCCGGAGCAGCTCACTGCACTGCTTAATACCTATTTAACCGAGATGTCGGAGATTGCCTTTCGCTTTGGCGGCACGCTCGACAAAGTTATCGGCGACTCTATTATGGTTTTTTTTGGCGACCCAGAGAGCCGCGGCGTGCGCTCTGACGCTGTGAGCTGTGTATCCATGGCGCTGGCCATGCAACAGGCAATGCAAGAACTGCAGTCGCGATGGCGGGCCGAAGGCATTGCCAATCCACCAGCCCTGCGTATGGGTATCAATAGCGGGGTCTGCAAGGTGGGAAATTTTGGCACCGAGAATCGCCTCGACTACACCTTACTGGGCCGTACAGTAAACCTTGCCAGTCGTCTTGAATCAGCAGCGGCGAGCAATGAAATACTGATCTCCAAAGACACCTATGTGTTGATCGCAGACGCGGTTGACTGCATCGATAAAGGACAGATCAGCGTCATGGGATTTGCCGCTCCAGTGAATGTCTTTAGCGTTACCGATCTACATAAAAACATTGCCATCAAACAGGCCATTGAAGATCGGGCCCTGACTCAAAGCGCTCACACTCGGGTTTTACCTGAAGAAATTTAATCTATAATTTACTTTAATTTAAATCATTAAATACATGATATAAAACAGTTAATTACTGCCTTACTTGGCGATAGCTTGGTGGTAAAGGGTAGCGGCTGCTGCGAAACGGATTAATATCCAAACCGCCGCGACGCATATAGCGGGCATAGACATCGAGCTGCGCTGGCTGGCAACGCTGCATAATATCAGCGTATATTTTCTCTACACATTGCTCGTGAAAATCCTGGTGCTGACGAAATGACACCAGGTATTTCAGCAGCCCTTCACGGTCGATCGGAGCACCCTGATAGCTAATATAGACCGATGCCCAATCCGGCTGATCGGTCACCGGACAGTTGGTTCTCAGCAGGTGCGAGTAGAGTGTTTCAGTGACAGCTGCAGTAACCTTTGCGCCCGGTGCCACAGCCTGATCTAAGGCTAGAAGATCTGGGTTTGGCGTATAGCAATCAATGGCAATATTCTGCTGATCAAGACAGTGGCCCTGGGGCTCTGTTACAGGGCGAAAGCCATTGTACTCAGCGAGCTGATAAAAAATAACCTCAACAACACCCTGTGCCGCAGCGGATAGATCGGCAGTCATACAAGCCTGCACCGCCTGCTGGGATTCAAACTCTGTCTGATTAAAAGAGTTTAGATAGAGCTTGAAGGACTTCGACTCCACTATATTGACACTGGTACAGGGCACTAAAAATTCAACAATAGCCACTTGGGGCATGCCATGTCTGTTGAGCCAGGAAACCTCAAAGCCAGTCCACAGATCAACACCAATAAAGTCAGGTAGAGGGCCACCGACAGCTTCCAATTGCTCACGGGCCGTGACACGGGGAATTGGGTCTAGCAGCGACGGGTTATAGCGGGTGCTGTAAACCGTATCCTTGCCCAGCTCGGTATTTGAATAATCTGCCATTAGCTGCGCAACCTTGAGCCTCTATCGAGCAGATTCAGCGCCACGCCAAACAGCACCACACAGAACAGACTCACCATGGTAAAGGCCCAAACAATATTGATATCGCTAATACCGGCAATGCCATAACGAAAGGCATTGACCATATAGAGTATTGGGTTGATCTGTGACACACCGCCCCAGAAGTCTCCGAGCATATCAATGGAATAGAACACGCCACCCAGATAAATCAGCGGTGTCAGCACAAAGGTCGGGATAATGGAAATATCATCAAAGTTGCGGGCAAACACCGCATTGATTAACCCCGCCAGAGAGAACATTAGCGACGTCATCAGTACTATGGCAATGGTCACTGGCAGGCTGTGGATACTGAAGTCAGCAAAGTACAGCGACAGAATCGTCACAATCAAGCCCACACCCAAACCGCGACTCATGCCGCCGACCACATAGCCGGACAAAATAATCCAGCTGGGTACAGGCGAGACCAGCAGTTCTTCAATATTGCGCTGGAACTTAGAGCCAAAGAATGAGGACACCACATTGGAATATGAGTTGGTGATCACCGCCATCATAATCAGACCTGGAGCGACAAACTGTATATAGGGCAGACCCGACATCTCACCAATGCGCGAACCGATCAGGGTGCCGAAAATAACAAAATACAGCACGATGGTGATCACCGGAGGTAACAGCGTCTGGGGCCAAATACGTAAAAAGCGCTGAATTTCGCGGCGCACTATGGTGATAAAGGCAATCCATTTTTGCTGGCTAGTCATGGCTCTCTCCTGTCAGATTTTTCTCAACCATAGTGAAGAACAACTCTTCCAGTCGATTGGTTTTATTGCGCATGCTTAACACCTCGATGCCCTGCCCGCTCAACACTTCAAACAAATGGTTAATCGACTGTGACTTTTCCACTTCCACTTCCAGGGTATTGGGCTCAACCAACGTTAGAGGATAGCTCTCAATCTCTGGGCACTCAGCTAGGGGCTCACGGATATCGAGAACAAATAATTCTTTATTGAGCTGCGCCAACAACTCACGAATGCTGGTGTTTTTGACAATCTTGCCATGGTCGATAATCGCCACATTGCGACACAGGCTCTCGGCCTCTTCAAGATAGTGGGTAGTGAGAATAATGGTTGTCCCACTGGCGTTAATCTCACGAAGAAATTCCCACATGGAACGCCGCAGCTCGATATCCACGCCGGCAGTGGGCTCATCGAGAACCAGTAATTTGGGCTCATGCATCAGTGCTCGGGCAATCATCAATCGACGCTTCATACCGCCGGAAAGGGTACGCGATGGCACATGACTCTTGTCCCAGAGACCCAGCTGACGGAGATATTTCTCAGCGCGAACTATGGCGACATCACGGGGAATACCAAAGTAGCCGGCCTGATGAATCAGAATATCTAAGGGCTTTTCAAACTGATTGAAATTAAATTCCTGAGGAACCACGCCCACCAGCTGTTTCGCCTGGGAAAAGTCTTTATCTACATCATGACCGAAGATACTGACCTTGCCGCCAGTCTTCAGTACCAGAGAACAGATAATGCCAATGGTGGTGGACTTACCCGCACCATTGGGTCCGAGCAAAGCAAAGAAATCCCCCGGCTGAACAGTTAGGGAAATATCCTTTAAAGCCTGAAAGCCACCCTCATAGGTTTTACTCAGCTGTTCAATTGCCAGTGCTGGTTGCATAGTTGTTCCTGATTGTCGGTTTAGAGTGCTGATTTGTGATGCTACTGCGAGTCATTAGTCTTAGCGGCTAACTTGACTCACCGTTTTGACGTATACGGGCCAATCGCCCTATTGTAGCTTCGCCAGGCTAATAAGTCCGACTTTGAGTCATTTAGGGAGAGATTTTCTCTTTCAGGCAAAATTAATTATCTAGTCCGACAACCCTATTGCCGTCATAATGGAGACCTAAAGAGAGAAGCCTAAAAAACACTATGCCGAAAAAATTTATCCGTAGCGTACTGCCCGACTTCGCCACTGTACTGAAGCACAAATCCATGCGCTGGACTGTGCCCCTAATTCGTGACCCCAATATCTTGCACCTTAACCGTGAATCGGTCTCTCTAGCCGTGTTTATCGGCATTCTCGTGGCGTTTCTGCCACTGCCAGGGCAAACCTTTATTGCCGCTGCACTGGCGCTCTGGTGGGGTGCCAACCTTCCTCTATCAATCCTCTGCATCTGGATCAGCAACCCGGTGACCATAGCGCCGATATTCTTTTTGACCTATCGCGTCGGTGCCGCTGTGCTCGGCAGCGCACCGCTTGATTTCAGTATCTCACTGACCTGGGAATGGTTCTCAAGCATGGGCGCTCAGATTATGCTGCCACTGATGGTGGGCAGCCTGCTGTGCGGCTTTGCCTGCGCAGCCGCCGGCTATTTAATGATTAATTTTCTGTGGCGCTGGCAAGTGATACGCAACTGGGAAAAACGCAAACTGGCGCGCCAACAGCAGCAAAATAAATAAAGTTCTTGTCTCGGGGATTAGTCGGTTACTCGTAGCGCAACTCATCTGCGGGCACCATGCGACTGGCACGCAATGCCGGATAGAGGGTTGCCAAGAGATTTAATACCACTGCTGCCAAAGACACCTTGAGCACATCCGACCCGCGCAGATCCACCGGAATATAATCAATGGGATAGACCTCCGTATTCAGGAAGGTCACGCCAAATAGCGACTCCAACCAAAGCACCAAATCCGCCACCCAGAAACAGCCGAGCACACCCAGCAGCACACCGATTAGAATACCGAACAACCCAATCAAGACACCCTGAGTTAGAAATAGCTGCAGAATTTCACGACGGGTCAGACCTAGAGTCTGAAGAATGGCAATATCTTTGCGCTTGTCCATCACTGACATCATCAGCATGGAAATCACATTAAACGCCGCGATGGCGATAATCATAAAAATCAGCAGCCCGACCATATTCCGCGACAGCTGAATCGCCTGATAGAGATTGCCATGGGTCTGAAACCAATCTCTAAAGCCATAGCCAAAAGGCAACTCCTCGAGCATGCGGTAACCCAATTGGCGTGCATTAAATTGATCGTCGATCTGCACCCGAAAGCCATTAACCAATCCGCTAATACCAGCCACATCCGCCACCACCGGCAAGGCGCCAATAGCCAGTAGTTGGTCGATCTCAGTGTGGGTGGCGAACACTCCAGCCAGCGTAAAGGCTTGAGCCACTGTGGGCCCCTCCGCCGAAGGCACAATTAGCGTTAAACGCTGACCTAGCTGAATATTTAAACTCTCCGCAACAACCTCAGACACCAGCAGCTGATTGCCCTGAGGCAGACTGACACCAGCCTCATCGAGTACTGCCTGCAACCCCAAAGGCACAGCGTCGGCCTCCAAACCAAGCAACTGAATCGGCCTGCTAGTCTGGCGAAAATGCACCATTCCGTTGACCTCAGCGTAGGGCGTTACCTCAGTGACCGATGGCTGGCGAGCGATAAGCCCAGCATCAGTGCGCCAGTCGGCGACCCCCTGTTGATGAATAACTTGCACATGGGGCACTACCGACAGAATGCGCTCGCGCAATTCCCGATCGAAGCCGTTCATGACCGATAGCACAACAATTAACAGGCACACGCCCAGCACTAGGCCACTAATCGCCAAGAGAGAAATAAACGACACCAGACGATTACCGCCTCCTCCAGAGGAAAAGTAGCGCAGCCCGATAAATAATGGCAGAGGCTTATACAACCGCAGTCTCCAGTTCCACCAGCTGACCATCAATCAGATTTACCTGACGATCCATGCGCGCCGCAATAGCCGGGTCGTGAGTGACCACCACAAAAGAGATATTTAGGCTTTGATTGAGGGTTAACAATAGATCCAAAATCACGCCAGCAGTCCCGGGATCCAGATTACCCGTAGGCTCGTCCATTAAGACGATCGAAGGCGAGGTCACCAGTGCCCGGGCAATAGCCACACGCTGACGCTCACCGCCGGAAAGCTCTGCAGGCTTATGTTTCAGACGATCACCCAGACCCACTTTGTCGAGCAACTCCTCAGCACGCTGTTGTGCCTCAGCAACCGACGCCCCGCCGATCAGGCAAGGCAAGGCGACATTTTCCAGAGCACTAAACTCACCCAGCAGATGATGAAACTGATAGACAAAGCCCACATGCTGATTACGCCACTTGGCTCGATCAGAAACACCCAGCCCCTGCCAATCCGCACCACAGACCGTCACCCTGCCAGCGGTAGGATCATCCAAACCGCCAAGTAAATTTAATAAAGTGGTTTTACCTGAGCCTGACACGCCAACTACAGCAAGCTTTTCACCTGCTTTAACCGCCACATTAGTATCCCGCAGCACTGGCAGCAGGCTATCGCCCTGCTGGTAGTCGCGACCGACCGCCTTGGCCTGTAAGACATAAGAAGAGCCCTCAGCGGCAGAAGAGCCCTCAGCAGCAGAAGTCCCCTCAGGGACTTTATTTAAAAGCAGGTCAGTGGTCATAGCGCAACGCCTCCGCAGGCAATACTTTGCCCGCTCGCCAAGCGGGATAGAGTGTAGCGAGAAAACTAATAACCAATGCACCGCCTACAACCACAGCCACATCACTGACTATAATTTCCGAGGGCAAAGCACTGATTAAATAAATAGAGGGATCAAAAATATAGCTACCACTGAGCGCTTCCAGCCCAGCCACAATATCGCCGACAAAATAGGCCAGCAGACAACCCAAGACAGTGCCAGCCAGAATACCCAAACTGCCCACCGCCAGACCCTGAATCACAAAGATCTTCATCACCGTCCCGGACGTTGCACCCAGCGTCCGGATCACCGCAATATCCTTGCGCTTATCTGAGACCATCAACACCAGACTAGCAACAATATTAAACGCCGCCACCGCGATAATCACTGACAGCAGCAAGCTTACAATTACCTTCTCCATGCGCATCGCTTGAAACAGCGTGCCCATATTATCGCTCCAGGTACGCCACTGCAGATCGTCCTTTGGTCGGTCAGCTAAAAAGTTCTTATCGCCCTGAGAGCCGAGCCAGTTATCCGCCATAAAGGCATCAGACAATTCCAGCTGCACACCCTGAAAACGCTTTCCCAAGCGCAACAGCTTCTGACCATCGCGATAGTGAATAAACACCACTGAGGCATCCACCTGAGCACCCACCTGAAAAATACCGGTCACCGTCACCCGTTTAATGCGCGGAAACGCCCCGGCCGGCGTCACAGTCACCGAGGGCAACGTCAGCTGCAAGCGATCGCCGACAAAAAGGTCTAGCTTGCGCGCCACCTGACTGCCAATCACCACGCCGAACTCACCAGCCTGTAACTGACCCACATAGCCACTGATCATATTCTCAGCCAATTTCTCCCCAGCGCGCGATTCAGGATCTATACCCTGCAACACCAAACCCGCTTGATTACCCTTACTGGAGCCCATCACAAAGCTCTGCAACAATGGCACCACCGAGAGTACCTGAACCGGCGCATTATCAGAACCCGCCTTTAACTCAGCCTCCAGCTGATTAATCTGTGCGATATCCAAGCCCTGAGGACTGGTGAGAGTCACATGAGGTACCACCCTTAATAGACGCATCTTGATCTCGCGATCAAAGCCATTCATCACCGATAGCACCACAATCAGTGCCATCACCCCAATCGCCATAGCCGCCAGAGAAAACAGCGAAATAAACGACACAAAGCTATCGCGTCGCTTGCTGCGCATATAGCGCAGCCCAATAAATAGAGGGAGGTTGGTTAACATGCAAGGATTAAACCCGAAAGCCGCAGGACACACAAGATTGCGGGGGCGGATGGGCCGAGATTAAGCGGTATTACTGAGGAATCGCGACTGTTCGCAAATTACAAACTAGACATTGGCGACAAGTGATAAGGCCAGAGCAAGCATAATAACCCCGACAAAAAACTCAAAGATCTTCCAAGCTTTAGGGTTTTCAAACACCGGCGCTAAGACTCGCGCGCCATAACCGAGGCTAAAGAAGAATACAAAGGACGCGATCACCGCACCCAGAGCAAACTGGAATTGCTCGGGATGGTATTGGGTTGAAACCGACCCCAAAAGAATCACAGTATCCAAATAGACATGGGGGTTTAACCAGGTAAAGGCCAGACAGATGGCGATGGTTTTAAACAGCGAGCTTTCTGTTTCCGCTTCGGCTTCGAGGGCATGGGTTTCGGTGAAAGCAGACTTAAAACTGAGCAGAGCGTAAATGGCTAGGAACGCTGCCCCGCCGTATCTGGCGACTATCTCAATGGTGGGAAACTGTTTAACCACAGTACCAAAACCGGCAACGCCGAGGGAAATTAGAATCCCATCGGATACAGCACAGACTAGGCAGACAATAAAAACATGACGTTTTTTAAGCCCCTGTTTGAGCACAAAGGCATTTTGCGAGCCGATGGCCAGAATTAGGGAAAGTCCTAGGGAGAAGCCTGCAAGGTAAGTTGACAATTTTTTACTGCCTTATTTGGATCCAGACTGAGCTTATTATTTTAGTGAGGGACTGATTGGCGAGCAGGGATTAAACCCGAAAGCGTTGAGAGGTACAACAACCAGTGGCTTCTACTCGACTGTTGGTTAAAAAATAAGCGATACGGCCCCAACTAACAAATCTTGCCATCCAGACAGAGCCAAGCTAAACCTATCATCCCGAAAGAGCGCATCCAAACCTGTTATCCCGAAAGAGCCCAGCCAAACCTGTCATCCCGAAAGAACCCAGCCAAACCTGTCATCCCGAAAGAGCGCATCCAAACCTGTCATCCCGACAGAGCGCATCCAAACCTGTCATCCCGACAGAGCGCAGCGACGAGGGATCTCTTCACTGGGTTGCCTGAGGACTGTGAGCGGACTGGAAATAGATCTCTCACATGCGTTCGAGATGACAGTGTTTTTTTTCGAGCCCATATTTTATAGCACCAAGAATAAGATGACGGTCATCCTGAGCGAAGCCGAAGGATCTCCTGCAAACCCAATCACGGTCACAGCCCCTGCTAAGGCCTACAATTAGGCTATTGAATCCAGACAATTGAATCCGCAGTAATTTATCACAAAGGAATGTTGGCTATGAAAAACCTGATATTGGCTCTGGCGGTTACTACCCTAAGTACCACTTTGAGCAGTACCCTTGCCGCAGAGATAATCACCTTGCCCATCGGTGAGCAAACTCGTCAGTCAGAGCTGCAATTACCGGAAAGAGGCACGCATAAAAACACTGTGTTAGAAAACTTTGGTGATCCTCAGGAGATGACCTCGGCAGTAGGCGAACCACCGATAAGCCAGTGGCGCTATGGGGAATATGTAGTGTACTTCGAGGGTAATTGGGTGATTCAAGCAGTGGTTAAACACCCACCGCAGGATCTTAGTAATAGATAGCGAGCAAAAGACAGCCAAGCGCTAAGCTAGAACTCAGCGCTGTTTGGCCTCAAAGCGTCGGTGTTCACGACTGACGCGATTGAGTCCGTTCATTGAGGCGATACGATAGGCTTCGGCCATGGTCGGATAATTAAACGTTGTACGGACGAAATATTTAATACTATTCGCCTCCCCTTCCTGATTCATAATCGCCTGTCCAATATGAATAATCTCTGCGGCCTCTGCGCCAAAACAGTGAATCCCCAATATCTGAAGTGTATCTTGGTGAAAGAGTATTTTTAGCATGCCCACTTCTTCACCGGAAATATGGGCTCGGGCCGTGTCTTTAAAATAGGCCCGACCAATTTCATAGGGAATCTTTTGCTCGGTGAGCTCACGCTCATTTTTACCGACAAAACTAATCTCAGGAATAGTCCAAATACCCGTAGCAACATCATCCACGCGATATTGATCTTTCATGCCACACATATGCGAGGCAGCAAAGCGGCCCTGGTCGTAAGCAGCGCCCGCCAGTGCTGGCCAGCCGATAACATCACCGGCAGCATAAATATGTGGAATCGCTGTTTGGTAGTCTTTGTTAACCTGTATCTGACCGCGAGAATCCGTTTCCAAGCCAATATCTTCGAGGCCCATATTCCTAGTGTTACCACTGCGACCATTGCACCACAGCAAGGCTTCAGCATGAATACGTTTGCCAGACTTAAGCTCAAGGGTCACGCCATTCTCACCTGTAGTGACACTTGCGTACTCTTCGTTGTGGCGCACCATAACGTTGAGGTCACGTAGGTGATAGCTCAGTGCGTCAGAGATTTCGTCATCGAGAAAGTTCATCAACCATTCTCTGGTATTCACCAGATCAACCCGGGTATCCAGACCGCAGAAAATGGACGCATATTCACAGCCAATCACACCGGCGCCGTAAATAATGATATTACGCGGCGTACTATCCAGCGATAAAATACTGTCACTATCGAAGATATTCGGGTGATCAAAATCAATATTATCGGGTCTATAAGGACTTGAACCCGTGGCCAGCAGGAAATGCTTAGAAGTCACCTGGGTCACTTTGCCATCGCTGGCAGTCACCGAGATCTCATGGGGCGAGGTAAATTTTCCACGACCAACAAAGGTCTGCACACGGTTGCGGGCATATCCTTTGGTACGACCCTGAACCTGTTTAGTAATCACATCATCGGCGGCTTTCATAACCTCTGGGAAGGAGAACCAGCGTGGCTCACCAACGGCGCGAAACATCGGCATGGTGTTGTATTGCATCATCCGCCGAATCGACTGTCGCAAGGCTTTCGAGGGAATGGTACCCAAGTGCGTGCAGTTGCCGCCAGCCAGAGCACGCTCGTCAACTACCGCCACACGCCAGCCCTGCTTGACGGCATTCATGGCTGCGCCTTCACCGCCAGGACCGCTGCCGATAACCACTAGATCATATTGATAATTCGCCATACTTAGCGTTTTTCCTGTTCGGAAGAGCGCTGATTGGCGCTTGCGTCATAGGCCATATCGGCGTCACTTAGCTCATCGCACTTATTGGGGTCACCACCGCAGAGATCGCAGTTATAGTTAGCTTCGCCCAGTGCCGCGCCGACACCGCCACAGGAGCCGGCTATGGGTTTGCCGCCCATCAGGACGCCCACTGCCATTGCTGTAATTAGCAGGGCAAAAATAATAATGGTAAGAAAGATTTCAGCCATGTTTAGTTCTCGCTGTCGGCCGCCGCTGCGGTCAAATATTGTTTAAAGGCATCACTGTGAACCGCGGTAAATTGGTCTTCGTCTTCGGCTTTGACCAGCATATAGACCGCGATAGATTGCTGATTGGCTATTTCTAGCGCTGCCTCGTCACCCATAACCAAAAAGGCGGTAGCCCAAGCATCTGCATCAATACAGCGATCAGTGACTACTGTCACAGAGGCCAGACGATGCTTTATCGGGCGACCAGTGCGTGGATCTATACTGTGGGAGTAGCGCTCACCGTCTTTTTCAAAATAATTTCTATAGTCACCCGAGGTGGCTACAGCCGCACTCTCGAGTGCAATAATATTGTCCACCCGCCCCATGGCATCTGGGGTTTCGATGGCAATGCGCCAGGGCTGCCCTTTGGGGTTTAAACCGCTAACGCGCATCTCGCCACCCACTTCCACGAGGTAATCTGGCAGTGCCAGCATCTCAAGCAGTTCGGCTATTTGGTCAACCGCATAGCCTTTGGCCACGGCGGATAGATCCAAGCGCAGGGCCAGATCTTTGCTGATCGACTGGTTGGTAGGATTTAAGATTAGGTGCTGGTAACCAGTAGTCACCAACGCCTGAGTAATTTCATCATCTGTGGGAATCTGATCATTGGTCATCTGCGGACCGAAGCCCCAGAGATCTACTAATGGACCCACACTGGGATCGAAGGCGCCAGCGCTCTTTTGCCAGATCTGACGGCTGGTCTGCAAGACAGTCCAGAGCTCCTGAGATGCCCCCACCTCTTCGCCAACAGGAAGGCGGTTAAACTGGCTTAACGCCGATTCCGACTTGTAGGTAGACATGGACAGGTCAACAACGTCGAGCGCCGCGTCGATGCGCTCGGCCAAATCAGCTGGTGCCGGCTGATCCGCTACTATGGTGATGTTATAGCTAGTGCCAAATTTGCTACCTGATATCTGCACAATTTCAGGGGCATGGTCGCAGCCAGCTGTCAGTAATAAAGCGACTAGCGCTGAAAGCAAAAACGAGGCTTTCACAAGCCCCGTCATTTTGTTGCCAAATAGAATCATCAAGCGCTATTACCCGCCGAAGTCATCGAGGAAAATATTTTCGTCCTCAACACCCAGATCTTGCAACAATTTAACCACTGCGGCATTCATCATTGGGGGTCCACACATGTAGAACTCACAATCTTCAGGCGCTTCGTGATCTTTCAGATACTGCTCGAACAAGACATTGTGGATAAAGCCAGTCAGGCCGTCCCAGTTATCTTCCGGCTGCGGATCAGACAGGGCAAGGTGCCAGTCAAAGTTATCATTTTCTGCTGCCAAGGCATCATATTCATCGTCGTAGAAACATTCGCGCAATGAACGTGCACCGTACCAGAAGCTGATCTTACGCTTGCTTTTAAGACGCTTAAGCTGATCGAAGATATGTGAGCGCATTGGCGCCATACCTGCACCACCGCCAACGAAGACCATTTCGTTATCAGTGTCTTTGGCAAAGAATTCACCGAAGGGACCATAAACGGTAATCTTGTCGCCAGCTTTCAGGCCAAAGGTGTAAGAGGACATCTGTCCTGGTGGAATACCTTCAGAGCGCGGTGGCGGCGTAGCAATACGAATATTGAACTTAACAATGCCCACTTCATCTGGGTAGTTGGCCATTGAATAGGCGCGAATCACTGGCTCAGTAACAATTGACTCGTGTTTAAAGAAACCAAAGTGCTCCCAGTCGCCGCGGTACTGCTCTTCGATATCGAAGTCGGCATATTTAATATGGTGTGGAGGACATTCCAGCTGCACATAACCACCGGCGCGGAAGTTAACATCTTCCCCTTCCGGCAGACGCAGGGTCAGCTCTTTAATAAAGGTTGCCACATTCTGGTTTGACTCAACCACACATTCCCAGCGTTTGACGCCAAACACTTCTTCAGGAACTTCAATCTTCATATCCTGTTTAACCGGAACCTGGCAGGAGAGTCTCCAACCTTCAGCGGCTTCGCGACGATTAAAGTGACTCTCTTCTGTAGGCAGCATGGAACCGCCACCGTCAGCGATAACGCATTTGCACTGGGCGCAGCTTCCGCCGCCGCCACAGGCTGAGGGCAGGAATAAACCAGCATTAGAGAGTGTCTGCAGTAGCTTGTCGCCAGCTGCTACGGTAATTGTCTTCTCACCGTTGATCTCAATATTGACGTCGCCAGAGGACACCAATTTGCTGCGAGCGGCCAAAATAAAGGCGACTAGGGCAAGGATGACCACCGTAAACATGGTGACGCCGAGGATAATTTCGATATTCATAAGTAGCTACTTCTCCGTAATCAGATATCTATGCCGCCGAACGACATAAAGCCTAAGGATATTAGACCTACAGTGATAAATACGATGCCCAGCCCCTGGAGGCCTTCTGGAATATCGCTATATTTCAATTTTTCTCGAATTCCGGCGAGAACAACAATTGCCAGAGCCCAAGAAGTACCGGAACCAAAGCCGTAAACCACACTCTCGGTGAAGTTATAACCACGTTCTGCCATCAATAAGGAACCACCGAGAATCGCACAGTTCACTGTAATCAGTGGCAGAAACACGCCGAGGGCGTTGTAGAGAGCTGGTACATACTTATCGAGAAACATTTCCAGTATCTGAACGATGGCGGCGATAACACCGATAAAGCACAGGTAAACCAAGAAGCTCAGATCAACATCTGGCAGACCGGCCCAAGCCAGAGCGCCATCGGATAACAGATAACCGAGCAGCAGGTTGTTTACAGGAACGGTAATGGTTTGCACTACGATCACTGCAATACCCAGGCCGAATGCCGCATTGATCTTCTTCGACAGTGCCAAATAAGTACACATACCCAAGAACAGGCTCAGGGCGATATTGTCGATAAAGATCGAGCGGGCTAACAAGCTTAAATAATATTCCATTACGCAACCTCACTCGGACGGCTGTTCGCGGTAATCTTAAAGTCCGGCTGTTCAACCTGATCTTTCTTGCTGACGCGAAGAACCCAGATAAACAAGCCAATTAGGAAGAACGCACTGGGTGGCATCAACATCATGCCGTTGGCCACGTACCAGCCACCTTCGGTGCTGACCTGAAGGACTTCGTAGCCCCACAGCTTGCCGGCGCCAAAGAGTTCGCGGAAGAATGCGACAATCATCAGTACCACACTGTAACCGAGACCATTGCCGATACCGTCGAGAAAGCTCGGCAGAGGAGAGTTTTTCATGGCAAAGGCTTCGGCGCGACCCATCACAATACAGTTGGTAATAATCAGTCCAACAAAGACCGAAAGCTGTTTGCTGATATCGTAGGCCACAGCCTTGAGCACCTGATCAACAACAATTACCAGCGAGGCAATAATAGTCATCTGCACAATAATACGAATGCTGTTGGGGATATGGTTGCGGATCAGCGAGACAAACAGATTTGAAAATGCGCATACCACGGTCAGTGCCAGGCACATTACAAAGGCAACCTTCATGCTTGACGTCACAGCCAGTGCCGAACAGATACCGAGGATTTGCAGTGCAATCGGGTTGTTGTTCAGTACCGGTGCTAGAAGCGTATCTTTAGCGTTTGACATACTTAGGCCTCCCCTGTCTTAAGATTGCTGATCAGTGGTGAGAAGCCTGAATCACCTAGCCAGTAGCGCACTAAATTATCAACACCACGAGTAGTCAACGTCGCACCAGCGAGACCGTCGATCTGTGACTCATAACCGTCACGGTTCATATCGGCCTTACCTTTTAATACAGTGATTGCCAGATCACCTGAGTTATAGGCTTTCTTGCCAATCCAGCTGGCTTTCCAGTTAGGGTTGTCAATTTCGCCACCCAGACCTGGCGTTTCTGCGTGCTCGTAGAAACCGATACCAGCAACAGTTTCCAAATCGGACTCCAGAGCGATAAAGCCATACAGTGTTGACCAGAGACCATAGCCTTTGATTGGTAGAATGATTTTCTCGAGACCCTGTTCACCCTCAACTAAATAAACAGTAGCGAAATTAGCACGACGCTTGATCTTGGCAATATCTTCGTCACCGGACAGAGCAATCGACTGTGCCGGATCTTTGGAGGCTTTCCGTTGATCATAGACGGCCGGATCCACTTCATTATTGAAGCGACCAGTTTCCATATCGACGATGCGAGTAGTAATCTGCTCGAATTGAGTCTCAACATCGATCCCGGCTTTCAATAAGCCAGCGGAGGCAAGAATATTGGTCTTTAAATCCAATACTTTGTTAGCGTCCTGCATGGGTCGAAGTATCACTGCAGCACTGGAGACCACTACTGCGCAAACCACGCAGAGCAGTGCGGCAACACCAAATGTTTTCTGAATAGAGTCACTAGCCACGGGCCAATCTCCTTTTAATATTTCCTTGAACCACAGCATGATCAAACAGTGGTGCAAATAGGTTGGCAAACAGTATTGCCAGCATCATGCCCTCTGGGAAAGCCGGGTTAACCACACGAATCAGGATAACCATGACGCCGATCAGCATGCCGTACCAGAACTTACCGGTGTTGGTCATCGCTGCAGATACGGGGTCGGTGGCCATAAAGATTGCACCGAAGGCAAATCCGCCGATCACCCAGTGCCAGTAAAATGGCAAGGCAAACATAGGGTTAGTCGAGTCGATAGTGTTGAATAGCATGGACAACAGTGCCGAACCCAGCAGAACACCCCCGATAATGCGCCATGAGGCAATACGCATTACCATCAAGACCACACCACCGAGTAGAATCGCCAGGGTCGAGGTTTCGCCTATAGAGCCCTGAATAGTCCCTATAAAGGCCGACATCCAAGTTGTGCTCTGCTCAAGACCCGCCATACCGGCAGTGGCCGCCACAGACAACATAGTTGCGCCAGTGTAGCCGTCGACTGCAGTCCATACCGCATCACCAGACATATAGGCTGGGTAGGCAAAGTAGAGGAATGCGCGACCTGTTAGGGCTGGATTGAGGAAGTTCTTACCGGTGCCGCCGAATACTTCTTTACCGATAACAATACCGAAGCTGATACCTACGGCGACCATCCACAACGGGAGATCAGGAGGACAGCAAAGAGCGAAGAGTACCGAGGTAACGAAGAAACCTTCGTTAACTTCATGACCGCGAACACTGGCAAACAAAACTTCCCAGAAACCGCCGACTATGAAGGTGACCATGTATATAGGTAGGAAGTAAGCCGCACCGTGAACCAGGTTGTCCCAGATACTGGCTGGATCGTAGCCGGCCAACATGGCAATAAACATGCCGCGCCCGCCCTCTTGAGCCAACATGCCCATTTCCAGCATGATGGTGTTGGCTTGGAAGCCCACATTCCACATACCGAAAAACATAGTTGGGAAAGTCGCCATCCAAACTGTGATCATCACCCGCTTAAGGTCGATGGAGTCACGCACATGGGAACTGTTCTTGGTTACATCCGATGGCTTAAACAGAGCAGTATCAACTGCTTCGTAGAGCGCATACCAGCTTTCCCACTTGCCGCCTTTGTGGAAATTAGGTTCTAACTTATCGAGAAGATTACGTAACATGGTCTTAACCCTCCTTCTCTATTTTGGTCAAATTATCACGCAGGATTGGGCCGTACTCGTGCTTGCCGACACAGACATAGCTGTAGAGGCCGACATCGTCTTCGTCCAATTCCAGGCAACCGAGTTTCTGCGCCATTTCCGTGTCACCGACAATCAGTGAGCGGAGTAGCTGAACGGGCAATATATCCAGGGCAGTAACATTTTCGTAGCCACCCACAGGCACCATGGCGCGTTCGCTGCCGTTAGTGCTGGATGTCATATTGAAAAGTTTCTTACTCAGAGAGGAAACAAAGATCGGCAGTGCCGAGTGCTTGTCGAACCCAGCTCGCAGATAGTGCAAGAAGTCGCGCTCGCGGCCTTCACGGATAACCGAGACTTGGCTGTGATAACGGCCTAAAAAGGCAAACTCACCAGAGGCTTTGCGACCAGAGAGAACTGAACCGGAAATTACGCGATTCTCGTCGTTCTTTAATTCGCCGATAACCAGCTGATTGAGGTTGGCACCCAACTGACTTTTTAGTAGTCGCGGCTGATTGACCTGTGGGCCAGCCAGCGCAACCACGCGGCTGCTATCAATAGTGCCGCTAGTAAACAGTGCACCTATGGCAATCACATCTTGATAGCCAATAGTCCAAACGGTTTTCTCAGCACTGACAGGATCGATAAAGTGAATATGGGTTCCAGCCAGACCTGCAGGATGAGGACCGGCAAAGCTGTGAGCTTGAACACCATCGATAGTGTCGCCAGCAACCGTTGCATCAGCCGCACTACAGAGGTGCACTGGGCCGTCAGTTAAACGTGTCAGAACAGTCAGACCATTGGCAAAGTCATCGCTGCGTTGAGCAATAATCAGAGCTGGGTCAGCCGCCAGAGGATTGGTATCCATAGCGGTAACGAAAATCGATGAAGGGCTAGATTCTGGCGCCGGTACTCGAGCGAAAGGACGTGTACGCAATGACACCCACTGGCCAGAGTTAACCAGATTCTCAACCACTAGGCTGCGATCCAGAGAAGCGAGCTGCTCAGCACTGTACTGGGTAAAGCTTTCAGCTTCAGTTCCGTCAACATCAATCACCAGGGA
>CH672399.1:113579-342995 GCA_000153445.1 gamma proteobacterium HTCC2207
GCTTACCGATTTAAGATCGGCGGGATTATAAAGGTCTGGGCGCTGTGATTCCAGTCTGATTAGGACCAATAAAACCTAAAGTCGACCATATCGGAGTAATTTGTTTTATCGGATTGAGGATATGCTTGAGTGGCATTTTTAAAGGTAGTGCTAATGGGGGTCATAATGCTACCCACAATGCCCTGCACTGAAGGAAAAAGGACCCGCCGCAGAAGCTGCGGCGGGTCCCGTGAAACACTAGTCTGTTAGAGTAATTTACACCGGTTGCAAGACACTGGGATAAGAGGGCCAGCTAACGCCCGCAAATTTTTCCAAGCAGCGCACCACCTGACAGCTGTAACCAAATTCATTGTCATACCAACAATAGAGTACACAGCTATTGCCTTCGACAATGGTGGCCTGAGAATCGTAGACACAGGCTTGCCGCGAACCGACAAAATCTGTGGATACCGCTTCAGTGGAGATGGTGTAGCCAATCTGCTGCTGCAATTCAGAGTGCAACGCTTTCTGGCGCATAAACTCATTCAATTCTTCTACACTGGTGTCGCGTCCCAACTGCAGATTGAGGATCGCCATGGAGACATTGGGCGTGGGTACCCGAATCGCATTGCCGGTCAATTTACCTTTTAGTTGCGGAATTACCTTGGCCACTGCCTTGGCGGCACCCGTAGAGGTCAACACCATATTCAGTGCCGCACTGCGACCGCGACGATCACCTTTATGGTAGTTATCGATTAGGTTCTGATCGTTGGTGTAAGCGTGAACAGTTTCAACATGACCACTGTTGATGCCATATTCATCGAGCAGGCACTTGAGCACCGGCACAATGGCATTAGTGGTGCAGGACGCTGCCGAGATAATCTCACGCTCAGGGGTAATTTCACCATCGTTGACACCAAACACAATATTCGGAATATCGTCGCCGGCGGGGGCTGTCAGCAGAACCTTTGAGGCGCCGGGACGCAGATGACCGCCGAGGCCGGCATTGTCTTTCCAGACACCGGTGTTATCGACAATTAAGGCGTTGTTGATACCGTACTCGGTGTAATCAATTTCCTCTGGTGAGTTAGCGTAGATTACCTTCACCGGATTACCATTGATAACTAACGTATTCTCTTCTTCCAAAACACGAATGGTGCCCTTAAAGGATCCGTGGACCGAATCGCGACGCAGCAGTGCCGCGCGCTTCTCCAAATCATTGGCAATTTTACCTTTGCGGATTACGATTGCTCGCAGGCGCAGCACATCGCCGCCGCCAGCCTTATCAATCAGAATTCTTGCCACCAGTCGACCGATGCGACCAAAGCCGTAAAGCACCACGTCCTGAGGCTGAGGCAACGGCTTCACATCCGAACCAACAATATCTTTCAGCTCATCGGCAACAAACTCATCGACGCTGCGGCCATTGCCAATACTCTTAAACTTAACCACCATCTTGCCCAGATCTATATGGGCAGGCCCCAAGTGCAAACGGGCGATAGCGTCGATCATGGGTGAAGAGTCAAATTCAGATAACTCATTTTGCTCAACCTGACGCACACGGCGATGGAACTTCATCAAATCGGTAACCGATTTGTTAACCATGCTGTTGCCATACATATAGGTTGATACATTGCGCTCGCGATAGAGCTTGCCAATAATCGGGATCATTCCTTCGGCAAGGGCTTCGCGCTGTTTCCAATCTTTAAAAAAGTCGTCTGGGAGGGGTCTCTTCTGATCAATCACTGGCAGGTCCTTTTCAAGCGTTTGGGAGGTTTTTATATTATCGTGAACATTAGTCACACAGGCAACCAACAACAGACGTCATCTGGTTTATACAGACTATTGCCTCTATCTATCACTGGCCGACCGCGAGTAAAATATCGGCCGCTGTAAACCAACGTTAACAACAATGCAGTATTAGCTTAACTTTAGTACAACTTTCCAATAATTTTGTAGGTGTTATGACAGCTTCAGCTTCGCAAACAACTTTAGACTTAGAACTCAGCGCAAAATCAAAGACGATTCTAGATTTGGGTATAAGCGCTAAACCCGGAGATAAAAATCACTGGGGTGAACTGCAAGCCGCAGGTCGTGCACTGGCCATCGCCGAAGCCGCGCAACAATTCGACGGCCTCAGCATTCTTATCACTGAGACCGCCCGCGAAGCCGCAGCCCAGAGTCGAGCACTGGCATTTTTTAGTGCTGAGCAGGATTTTCCAATTCTAAACTTCCCCGACTGGGAAACCCTGCCCTACGATATCTTCTCGCCCCACCAAGATATTGTCTCGGCGCGCCTGCAAACACTGTCCAATCTGCCCAATGCCCAGCATGCGCTATTAATAGTACCGCTGCCAACACTAATGCACAGGCTGGCTCCTACAGACTTTATTGCCTCGCGAACTTTTGCCTATGAAGTGGGTGAACTGTTGGATCGCGATGAACTCCAGCAACAACTATCTCGGGCCGGCTACAACCGCGTAGACACAGTTTATGAGCATGGCGAGTACGCCTTTCGCGGCTCACTGATCGATATCTACCCCATGGGTGCCGTGCAGCCTTTCCGTATTGACTTGCTAGACGACGAAATCGAGAGCCTGCGACTATTTGATTCCGAGTCTCAGCGCACCTCTGAAAATGTCACTGAGATTGAACTGCTGCCGGCGCGAGAGTTCCCCCTCGACAAGCAGGCCTGCAACCAATTCTTAAATAACTGGCACACGCATTTCGATAAGGATCCGGCGAAATGTCCGGTCTACCGCGATATTAAAGATGGCATTGCGCCCCAGGGGATCGAATATTATCTAAGTCTGTTTTTTGATGAAACGGCCACCCTGTTTGACTACCTGCCCGAAAAAGTACAGTTATTTAGTCATGTGGGCATCGAAGACGCCGCCCTCGCCTTCTGGCAGGATAGCAATGCCCGCTATGCCGAGTACGGCGTGGACCCGACCCGCCCGATTCTCTCTCCAAAGGAACTGTTTCTCGGCGTCGAAGAAGTGTTTCAGCAGATTAAAAAACTGCCACGTACCGAAATAGATCGCCAGCCAGCCAAAGCCGGTGCTGGCAGCATCAACTTTAATCTGCGCGCTGTGCCCGACGTGGCCGTCAATTCTAAACTTGGCAACCCACTGTCGACACTGCAAGAGTTTATTGAACGCTTCGATGGCCGCGTGCTGTTCTGTGCTGAATCCGCCGGACGCCGTGAAGTGCTCGCCGGATTTTTAAAGAAAATCAATATAGTCGCCACTGAGGTGGAGAACTGGCAGGGCTTTATCAATAGTAGCGGCAGTAATAATCGCTTCTCAGTTACCACCTATCCCATAGATCAGGGTGTCTACAGCCCAGATCAAGGCATATGCCTGATCACCGAAGGCGAGCTCTTTGGCCAACAGGTTATGCAGCGCCGTCGTCGCTCCAAAGCCTCAGAGTCTCCCGATCATATTTTCAAGAGCCTGGCCGAACTTCAGCACGGCGCACCAGTGGTGCATATGGATCATGGTGTCGGTCGTTTCCAGGGGCTGGTGACACTTGAAGTGGATAAGTCAGTGCAGGAATTCCTGATGCTGGTCTATGCCAATGACGCCAAACTCTATGTGCCGGTTTCGTCCCTGCACCTGATCAGCCGCTTTGGCGGTGGTGATCAATCTATGGCGCCACTGCATAAACTCGGCACCGATAAATGGTCAAAGGCGAAAGAGAAAGCGGCTAAACAGATCCGCGATACCGCCGCCGAACTACTCGATATTTACGCTCGCCGAGCAGCCCGAAAAGGCTTTGCCTTCAACGATAATGAAGAGGATTACCGCAAATTTAGCGGCGAGTTCCCCTTTGAGGAGACTGCGGATCAGCTCGAGGCCATAGATGCAGTGCGTCGCGACCTGCTGAGCCCGCAACCTATGGATAGACTGGTCTGCGGTGATGTGGGCTTTGGCAAAACCGAAGTCGCCATGCGTGCAGCCTTTACTGCAGTGTCCAGCAGCAAACAGGTGGTTATTCTGGTACCCACCACATTACTCGCCCACCAGCATCTACAAAATTTTCGCGATCGCTTTGCCAACTGGCCGATAAAAGTTGAAGAACTATCGCGCTTCCGCACCAGCCACGAACAGGATCAGGTAATTGCCGACACTGAGAGCGGCAAAGTGGATATTCTTATCAGCACGCACAAACTGCTCCATGCCAAGATCGACTTCGAGCGCCTTGGTTTGCTGATTATCGACGAAGAACACCGCTTTGGTGTGCGTCAAAAAGATAAGATTAAATCCATGCGCAGCTCGGTGGATATCCTCACCATGACCGCGACACCGATTCCACGGACCCTCAACCTGTCCATGCACGCAGTGCGCGACCTGTCGATTATTGCCACACCCCCAGCGCGACGTCTATCGGTGAAAACCTTTATCCGTCAACGGGAAGATCGAGTTACCCGCGAGGCTATACTTCGTGAAATTCTCCGTGGCGGTCAGGTCTACTTTTTACACAATGATGTTAAAAATATTCAGCGCACCGCCGATGAGTTGGCGCTGCTAGTGCCAGAGGCGCGGATAAATGTAGCTCATGGCCAGATGCGCGAGCGTCAGCTGGAACAGGTGATGTCGGACTTTTATCACCAGCGCTTTAATGTTCTTGTATGCACCACCATTATTGAAACCGGCATCGACATTCCCAGCGCCAATACGATTCTTATTGAGCGCGCTGATAAATTTGGCCTAGCGCAGCTGCACCAACTGCGCGGTCGTGTGGGTCGTTCCCATCATCAGGCCTATGCCTACCTGTTAACACCGCCACCGAAAACCATGACCTCGGATGCCTTAAAACGGCTAGAAGCTATTTCCGCGGCAGATCACCTGGGCTCTGGCTTTACCCTAGCAACCAACGACTTAGAAATTCGCGGCGCTGGCGAACTGCTCGGTGAAGAGCAGAGTGGCCATATTCAAGCGATTGGCTTTACGCTTTATTTGGAAATGCTCGAGCGTGCGGTCAATGCAATTAAAAATGGCAAGCAGGCCGAACTGGGTTCTGCCTTGGATCAGGGTATTGAGGTCAACCTCCATCTGCCGGCACTGATTCCAGACGACTATCTGCCCGACGTCAATATGCGCCTGACGCTCTATAAGCGTCTCGCCAACTGTCAAACTGAGCGCGATCTGTATGAACTGCAGGTCGAGATGATTGACCGTTTTGGACTGTTGCCGGAACCCGCCAAAATGCTTTTTGAACTCGCCAAACTGAGGCAGATGGGCGAACGTCTCGGATTAATAAAAATTGAAGCCGGCCCCAATGGTGGACGTCTCAAGTTTAGCGCCAGCACGCCAGTGGAACCCATGACTATTATTGAAATGGTGCAGAAGCGACCAGGCACATTCCGCTTGCAAAATAACGATCAATTGAGTTTCACTACAGAGATGGAAACGGCGGAAGAGCGCGTGGACAAGCTGACCTTTATTCTCGATCAGCTTATGCCAGCGGAGAATGCCAACTGAATGATTGATTGGCTGATTGACTGAGCGACTGCAATCAAATTAGGACTATCCTGTAAGGTACAGACAAGGGAATGGTAAACATGACGACAGATAAGCAACAGCAGAAAGCGCAACGGGCCATCGGCCTGTGGGTCGCCATGTTGATGCTAATCAGCAGCCTTAGTGTCGCCCAAGACAGTGATAAACAAACTGAAGACAGCCCACCCCCTTGGTATCAGGTTGAGGTGGTTATTTTTACCCAACAGGGCTACCAAGGCGAAGAGCAACCACCGCGGAACTATAGTCTCGACTTTCCTGAAAATAACCTCGAACTGATCGATCCAGATCAAATTGCAGACAATGACTTTCCCATCGCCATCAATAGCGTTATCTCAAAAACAGCTCAGAGAATAATTCCTCTAGCCAAAGTAGCGGATCCAGCACTGGGTTTATCTGATTCGGAACTAGATAATTCAGAAGAACAGATTGGAGAACAGATTGGAGAACAGATTGGAGAACAGATTGGAGAGCAGATTGGAGAGCAGATTGGAGAGCAGATTGGAGAGCAGGTTGGAGAGCAGGTTGGAGAGCAAAACAGCCCTTTTGATGACTATGACCTGGCACAGATAAATGCCCAAGATGCCATGTTCTTGGCTAATAGTCTGATCGACAATCAAAGCGAAACTATCTCAGACGCCTACATCCCAGAATACGAAGACACATTCGTAAAGCTACCCCGAGAAGTCCGCAACCTCAATGAGAGCTCTCGCGCTCTCGATCGGCAAGCGCAATACAATGTAGTGTTTCACGAAGCCTGGCGCTTCACCACAGATGAGCTTGAGCAGGATCCCTGGGTGATTATCAAAGCCGGTAAGCAGTATCTAGATCGCTTTGAGATTGAAGGTAGCCTGCGCTTTTATAAATCGCGTTTTTTACATTTTCAATCGGATCTCTGGTTGCTGGAATTTGAAACTCAGGACGACCCTGACAATATGATCGACCTGCCAGCGTTTCCACTTCGAGAGCAACCCAGCCTTATCGACAGTTATGTGATTGCTGATCTTCAGTTTGATGAGGAGCGCATTGAGGACTTTTTTATCGATAAGCCGACAAATAATGCCGCCGAAATGCAGAATGACGAAGATAGTGACGAGGATTCAGAAATATTGCAGCCATCGCGGTATCCGGTCAAGTCACTTTGGACATTCGATCAGTCCAAGCGTCTCGAAGAAAAGCAGAGTTACTATATCGACCATCCCAAAATGGGTGTGTTGGTGACTATTATTCCCTACGAGCCAGAAGTGCTTAATCCTATAGAGGAAGAGGCTTTAACTGAGGCTGAGTAGGGGTTTTTTGAGGTTTTTCTGGTAACTGCAGA
Organism: gamma proteobacterium HTCC2207; assembly: GCA_000153445.1. Taxonomy (GTDB): domain Bacteria; phylum Pseudomonadota; class Gammaproteobacteria; order Pseudomonadales; family Porticoccaceae; genus HTCC2207. The sequence continues at coordinate 120,402 of CH672399.1, forward strand.
ATTGAGATCCCTCGTCGCTGCGCTCTGTCGGGATGACAAATTAGGGGCTCTGCCTGGGGTGACAAATTAGAGTCTCTGAGGCAGCGTTACTTCCAGACTGTCATCTCGAACGAATGTGAGAGATCTCAATAACCTAACTGTCACCCTAAAACATTTTTCAAGGACGCTGCAGAATCACTGCCGACCGCGTTTTGATTTAACCCTTGATCGACAAAAATTAAATCATCCACCTCAAAACCCAATTCCTCAGCACGCTGTAGAAAATATTTCGTCAACTCGTCACTAACGGTAGCAGTCCGTGACAACAGCCATAAATAGTTGGTGGTGTTACCTGCAACGAAGGCGTATTGATAATCCGAGTCCAATTCAAAAACCACGTAGGAACCGAAAAAAGGCCCAAAGAAAGAGACTTTGAGATGACCTGGCTGGTCTTCTGCAATGGTATAGGCCCTGCCCTCCGCCTGCTGCCAGTCGCCCTCTTCCGCAGAAAAACCGCGATTAATCACCCGCAAACCACCATCGTCGCGCAGTGAGTAAGTCGCAGTAACATTGCTTAAGCCGCGCTCAAATGAGTGATCGAGACGCGCCACCTCATACCAGGTGCCAAGATAACGCTGAGTATCTAAATCTGCGACAGGCAATACAGCTTCAGGTCTACCGAGACAGCTAGCCAATAGGCCGCAGCTTAGTATAAGTGCGACAGTCTTAATGCTTAACTTATCAATAAAAGTGGCCAATAGATTCAACCCATAAAAATCAAAAAGCGATTATAAAGTAAATTGACCCTAGTGCTTCCAGGAGAGCTTTAAAAAATATCGACAGTCCGATGATAGCGCCGGCTCACTGGCAACGTCCTGCTGCCAATATAAGTCCAGCGCCCAGATACCTAGGCCGACAAACAGCATATGGATATTAATATGACTGATCGCAATTTGCGTGATAACTGCAATTAGCGGAGTAGCCATCACTAGGCATCCCAGCAATAAATAATTACTGAAAATTTGGCGGCCAAAACCGCGTTCATAAGCTTGACTAACTCTTCCGCCAAACGCCCTTTTAATCATCTCCAGTCCATAGCGACGTGCTAATAGATAGACAATCAGTGCTAGCCCAACAGCTGGCAATAACGCATTTAACGCATCGTTCATTAGCAGCTCTATATTCTGCTGTACCACCGCTGGGGCAACAAAGGGATATCTTAGCATTGCATCATCCACCAGCCAGTGACCGAAAAAATAACCCAGTGACAGCAACCGCACCAAATTGCACCAGAGACCAGCAAAGAAGATTATTGAAATCACGCAGCTATAAATAATCAGCGACATATGGCTGACTTCAGGCAGAAGCCACCAGCCAGCCGATGCTGAGATAATTAATAGCGGCGTACCCACACAGAAAAGCACATCAGCCGCAAGATAGACATTGACATAAACCGAGCGCAACCCCCTGACAACAATATCTCGAACAGTGATCAATGCAGGACCCACAACAGCAGCCAATCCGGTGTCGGCAAACCATTGCCTAATCCTAAGGTTGGCAACTCTCAGTGTCGAACTCCGCGACAGGCCAAACAATAGCAGCAGCGACCAAGCCTGGGCTTGCCTTGAGGTATCGATCAGTCCAGCGAGGTCACCGACTATATAGCCTATTAGAACTACTGCTAACAGGCACCAGCAGCTGATCACCAGAAATACCACTAGCGTCTGTTTGAGAAAATAGGTCATAGCTGCCACCTGATTAAACAGAGTCCATGGCAGATGAAATTTATTATCAAGGCTCTAGGGCTACATAAGCCAGAGTAGATTAAGCTCAGCCCAGTAAAACCTCGGCAGATGAAAAGCGGCGTCAAATCCATGACATGATCTCCTTATCCTGCGCAAGCTATCCATTTAGCTGCGCAATCCCTTTGCAGCATCTACTGCAACGCCCCCTATACATCCTTGTTATTGTTAATTCGATGACGCTGATCAGGCATCATCTTCATAAACTGTAGTTAATCAGTTGCCACTGTGCCACGATTTTTTTTGCAACTGCCAGCCCGCAACTAAACCTGGCTCAAACCGCTCTACTGATCCTTTACCGCATTCACTTGGATACCATCTGGAACATGCAACGTTGAGGTTGGAAAGGCAACCTCGGCCTGATTTGCCGCAATAATATCGGCCACCTTTAGCAGTACATCCTGCTTCACTTGATGATAAGCCTCCCAGTTGGTGGTCTTGGTAAAGACATAGATAAAAAAGTCTAGGGAGCTAGCGGCAAACTTATTGAAGTTAACCATCATTGTTTGATTGGTATCAATATCAGGATGGGCCAACAACATCGCTTTCACCTGCTCAATAATTGGGCCCATCTGTGCCAGATCATCGTAGCGCACACCAATGGTTTCGTATATTCGACGGTTGGTCATTCGCGAAGGATTCTCCACTGAAATATTGGCAAATACGGCATTGGGGATATATAACGGACGCTTGTCAAAGGTTCTAATTCGCGTCAGTCGCCAGCCAATATCTTCCACTGTGCCCTCAATCTCTTGATCTGGTGAGCGCACCCAGTCTCCGACTGAGAAAGGTCGATCTAGGTAGATCATCAAACCACCAAAAAAGTTAGCCAGCAGATCCTTGGCGGCAAAACCCATGGCAATACCGCCGATACCACCAAATGCTAGCAGGCCTGAAATGCTATAACCGAAGAGCTGCATGGCGATTAACACACCGGTGATAATCACCGCGGCGCGGAGCAACTTGCCCACGGCACGCACAGTGGTCTCATCCATCGGTTTGGCAATATAGTCCGGATGCACCAGATTGCGCTCAGCGCGACTAATAAAGTTGGTCAGAAACATAACGCCCAAAAAGATCAGCGCCAAACGATTAACCGGATCCACCAGATCATAAAGTCCAGAATCCATTTTTTGCGCAGCAATCCCGGCAGCAAAATTGACGCCAAGAATCCACACCACCCAGATCAGTGGGCGCCGGCAGGCTTCGATTAGGGCATCATCCCATACAGTTTTGGTCTTCGCGGCCTGCACTTCGAGTTTGTCGACAACTCGATTAATCACCATACCCAGACCCAGAGCCAGAACTACGATAACAAATAACTCCAGCACCCAGAGGTACTGTTCACCTGTCAAATTGACCAACCAGTTTTCTATCTTTTTCATCGACCCAACCTACTCTGTTTGTTTCTAATTATTGGTATTAAGATTTTGCAGCAGCTCCATGGTAGCAACTCTACGCGGATGATTCTCTAACTGCGCCCATGATAGGGAGTTTGATTTAAGCATCATTTTAATTCTGTCACTGCCGCTGACCTGCTGCTGAGTCATAAAGTCGAGCACCTCAAGGGCACCCTCACGATCATTGCACACCAAAATCATATCGCAGCCTGCATCCAGAGCAAGCTGTGCTTTTTGTACGTAGCCGCCGGCCACATCTGCGCCTTTCATGGCCAAGTCGTCACTAAAGATAACCCCATTAAAACCGAGCTGGTCGCGAAGAACCTGCTTCAACCAAAATTCAGAGAACCCCACGGAGTCGGGGTCAATAGCGGGAAAGGTAATATGCGCCGGCATTATGCCACCGAGACTGTCTGCCAGTGCCACAAAGGGCACTAAATCATGCTGGCTGAGTTGTACCCAGTCACGGTTATCCACCGGTGCTTCCAAATGACTGTCAGCAAAAATCCCTCCGTGCCCGGGAAAATGTTTGCCCGTAGCAGCCATTCCCGCCTCTTTCATACCCAGTATAAAAGCAGCAGCCACATCAGTGACCAGCTGCGGCTGATCGCTAAATGCGCGATCACCGATAATACTGCTGGTATCACGATCTACATCCAGTACCGGCGCAAAGCTGATATCCAAGCCGCAGGCAATCACCTCGGCCGCCATCAACCAACCGCAGTCGCGTGTTAACTCAAGTCCAGCCTCTCTATCTGTAAGGCATAGATCGCCCAACTGCTGCATGGCTGGCAACAGAGTAAAGCCCTGCTTAAAGCGCTGAACACGACCACCCTCCTGATCCACAGCAATCAGTAACTGTGGTGCCACAGCCCTTATTTGGCCAACCAACGCCACTACTTGCTCGCGACTCTCAACATTGCGGGCAAATAAAATCACGCCGCCCACTTGGGGATTGCAAAGCAATGCGGGCTCATCATCCTGTAATGAGGTACCAGCCAAATCGAGCATTAGGCGTCCGTGTAAGCTGTGGGGCATAGTTTTTCCAGAATTTAAATTTTTTAGATTAGTTTATTCTTTCACAAAGCGCGGCTATTCCATAAAGAAATTTTACCCACTGAGAGATTTTTTGCCGCTAAAATTTATTCCATTATTTTCCAATCGCTTATCTCTACAACCTCATGCGGCATCATTTAAAATTAGCGTAACTCTGGCAAAATTTATCCCCAAAGCACGGATGCAGAGAGCGCAACAAGGTGCTATTTTCTACGTTAAAGGAAGGAGGGTAAATCATGGCTATCAGTGTTCCAATGATCAATCAGCGCTATCAGGACCTAGCAACCAATAGAACCTTTGAGGTACTCAGTATCGATGAGTGTCTCGCCGTTATCGACCTACATTACGATGATGGTGAGCTCGACCAAATCAGTCTCGATGACTGGTCGAAAATGGGGGCTATAGCTCCCAGCGAGGTATACAGCCAAGCTGCGGCCCTAGCCATAGAAAATCAGGGCCAGATGCCCTGGTCGACTGATTTAGATGGCGCTATGCAGACTGACTATCTGTTTGGCTGGGATGAGTTCTGAATAAGGCCTGCTCTGTAATTCAAAGCCTGTAATTCAAAGCCTGTAATTAAAAGCCTGTAAGTTAAAAGCAAGGCAAAGGCACCTGACACAAGCTATTCATTAGGGGCAAACTCCCCCACACGAATATGCTTGAGTATCACCTGAGCCGCTTCGTTGGCGTCGCCCACCAACTCAAACAGATTGAGCTCAGCAGCGCTCAAACAGCCCTCCGCTACCATACGATCCTGCATCCATTCAACCAGCCCCTGCCAGAAAGGCCGCCCCACCAAAATAATCGGAAAGGGTTTTACTTTTAGTGTTTGCACCAGAGTCAGTGCTTCAAAAAGTTCATCCAAAGTGCCAAAGCCACCGGGGAAAATAACAAAGCCAACAGCGTGTTTCACAAACAGGTACTTGCGGACAACAAAGTAGCGGAAATCAAGGGCTATATCTTGGTAGGGATTCGGCGTCTGCTCAAAGGGTAAATCAATATTTAACCCAATCGAGGGCGTGGGCGTCGCGTAACAACCGCGATTGGCCCCCTCCATAATCCCTGGACCACCACCGGTAATAACCGGAATGCTTTCCTCACCAAGCAACTTACCGAGTAACTGTGCCTCACGGTAATAGCGATTACTCGCGTCTAAACGGGCACCACCAAACACGGTTACTGCCGCGCCCAACTTGAGTAATTTATCGGTGCCGTCAACCAATTCAGACTGTATACGTAGCACGCGCCATGCTTCCTGTACTTTTGCTTCCAGCATAAACTTCTCCTGTTATATGGCTTAAATATAGTTTAACTTGCGCCATTTTGATTACTGTATATAATTACAGGTACCTGTTTAAAGGAAATCACTATGGATCGTCTCACTGCTCGACAACAACAAATTTTTGATTTGATTCGCGACAATATCGAAGACACTGGCTACCCGCCGACACGTGCAGAAATTGCCCAGCAGCTTGGTTTTAAGTCAGCCAATGCGGCGGAAGACCATCTGCGTGCACTGGCGCGCAAAGGGGTTATTGAGATGATTCCTGGGGCCTCCAGGGGTATCCGTATCGTCGAGCAGTTCTCTGGCATTCCGATTATCGGACGGGTTGCAGCCGGCGATCCAATTCTGGCGGAGCAGAATATTGAGGATTATCAAGAGGTGCCATCGAGTACATTCCATCCCCACGCTGATTACTTCCTGCGCGTTCAGGGTCAGAGCATGATCAATGTGGGTATTATGGATGGCGATCTACTGGCAGTTCACCAGCAGCCTACCGCAGAGAATTCGCAGATTGTGGTGGCGCGAGTAGATGGTGAGGTGACGGTGAAGCGACTTAAGCGCACCCGCAGCAAGCATGAAATTCATTTGCTGCCAGAGAACCATGACTATTCACCGATTCTGGTAGACCTGCGAGCACAGGATTTTGCCATTGAGGGTTTAGCGGTTGGCGTGGTGCGGGTCAGTATTTAGATCACTGATGTAACTAACTTATGCCTCGGAGTCCTGAGGCATAGGGTTGGAGGCAAAAGCGTACTCCGCCACTACCTTACCGCCAAGCACATGCTCTTGGAGAATGCGCTCAATAACCTCTGGCGTACAACTGTGATACCAGGTCCCATCTGGATAGCTGACCATAATCGGCCCCTGGCGACAGATGCGCAGGCACTCCACTTTTGAGCGGTAGACGCCGCCGTCCACATCGAGCAGCTCTAGCTCACGAATTCGTCGCTTTAAATATTCCCAAGCATCACTAGTCTGCTCTGCAGGGGCACATTTTCCCGCTGTACAAATCAGTAGATGCTGGCGATAGCTATGTATTTTGCGCGCATCGCTGCGCAGGCTAAGAAGATTATCGCGGTTCATTTGATTGGACTCGGGCTGTAGACTCTGAGGATATTACGGATTGCGAGATAGAGGTCGATCACAGTACCAGCAACCACTCAAGCGTCCAATAAACAGACTAACTAGTGAATGGTGTGGGCTTTGCTCTGAGCAGATTCCGCTGGCACTGCAGGCTCTTCAACCACATCAAACGCGGTTTTAATACCGGCATCCATCATGCTCTTGGCCACATCCAAATGCTTGCCATCAAGATAGTCGAGGACGTCGGGAGAGAAGCGAATGGTGACCAGTGTTTCATCTCCGCCGGCGCGCTGCAATGCAACTTCACCACTGTCCAACATGACTAATTCAAATTCCGCGAGAGGCATAAATAGGGTTCCCTAGAGAGTTCTGTTTTGTTCGTGATCATAGTGCCACCAAGGCATGGTCCTAACCTTAGTATAGTGCGCCAAAGCGCAGTCAGGTGGAGAGTCTAGCAGTTGCAACAATATCTGTTAACCGTTAACTGCTCCCACAGCTAAAACTCAATCATCATTTCCCGGTGGCGATCAATCAGCTCTTGCAGTGATTGCAGCCATAACTGAGCCGCCTCAATAGTCCACTCCACCACTGCAGGACCATCTAAAGAAATTATCGGCAGGCGATCAACATCCATTTCTGCTTTGCGTACCACAGGCAGCAGATAGATATTCTTATGGGCCAACAGCAGCTCACTGAGCCAGGAGTTAGGATCATGTTGCAATGTTTGCAGCTCAACGGCTTCGCCAGGACATTTTCCCTGCTTGGCCAAAAGTGCCACTAGAGAGTCACCGTCAGTAACAGATTCCAGGTCTTGCAACTTATAGCCTTCCGCTATATTCCGGCAGTGCCAAAACCAAGCCTGATGCAGCTGAACCGCTACTGATTGGGCCGTAGCTGCGATCTGATGAGTACGGCTAACAGAAGAACCGCCGGCATCAAGCATGCGCAGTAATTGTCGAGCAAATACCAGCTTTTGATTAACCGCTGAAATATGGGTCGTCATAGGCCCGCCTACTTACTGCCCTTTTCAGCAGCGACCCATTTGCCGCTGTTGTAAAAAGCGCTCCAGCCGGAGGGCTTGCCATCTTCTTCACTGCGCACATACTGCTCTTTGGTTTTACGGCTGTAGCGAATAATTGTCTCAAGGCCATTGGGATCTTTGACCGGTGCAGTGAGCAAGAACTGATACTTTTCATCGATCTGATCTTTGTAAGGGAGCAGCTCCGCGACACTTGGCGCACGGGTTTCACGGTTTTTGGGGAACTGACTGGCAGCCAAAAACAGTCCTGAAGCGCCGTCGCGAAGCACATAGTGATCCTCGACTTTTAAGCAGCGCAATTCCGGCATGGAAATCGGATCCACTTTCGGAGGCGCGGCTTGTCCATTGCGCAGCAGTTTGCGGGTATTCTTGCACGGCTCACCGGGAGCGGACTCGCCAGTACAGCCAAAGTATTTACCAAAGCGACCGGTCTTTAACTGCATCTCATTGGTGCATTTATCACATTCGAGCACTGGCCCTTCATAACCCTTGATAACATATTGCCCAGACTCAAGTTCAAAACCACTGCAATCTGGATTATTGCCACAGACATGCAGTTTAAGGGTTTCATTTACCAGATAGCTGTCCATAACCGTATCGCAGGTTTTACAGCGATGGCGGTGCATGAGCTGCTTGGATTCCGCCTCATCGTCTTCATCTATATTAACGGCTTCGTCGCCAGCGGTGAGATTCAGGGTGTGCTTGCAGCGCTCCTTGGGAGGCAGTGCATAGCCGGAACAACCGAGAAATACGCCGGTGCCAGCGGTTCGAATCATCATTGGACGATCGCATAGCTTGCACGGGATGTCGGTTTCAGTGGGAGAGTTGGGACGCATACCTGCATCCGCTTCTTTGGCACTTTCCACCTTGTCGCTGAAGTCGCGATAAAAACGGTTTAGCAGATCTTTCCACTTGAGGGTGCCCTTGGCGATTTCATCCAAGTGCTCTTCCATGGTGGCGGTAAAGCCATAGTCCATTAGGTCGGTGAAACTCTCGGCCAGCCTATCGGTAACTACATCACCAATTTTTTCGGCAAATAGGCGCTTGTTTTCAATGCGCACATAGCCGCGGTCTTGGATCGTGGAAATAATCGAAGCATAGGTGGAGGGACGGCCAATACCGCGCTTCTCCAATTCTTTCACCAGTGACGCTTCAGAGAAACGGGCGATGGGTTTGGTAAAGTGCTGTTGCGGCACCAATACCAACATATTCATCTTGTCACCCTTTTGCAGATCCGGCAGTTCTCCGTCCTCGTCGCCTTTGCGATTAGTTGGCATCACCGCCAGATAACCATCAAAGCGGGTAACGCGACCTTTTACCGTCATCTCGTAATCGCCAGCGGCCACGGTAACTAGGGTCGAGGTGAACTGAGCCGGCACCATCTGACAGGCGACAAACTGCTGCCAAATCAATTGATAGAGTTTCTTCGCATCCAGCTCCATACCATCCAGGCTGCCGGGAGAGATATCGATATTCGACGGGCGAATCGCCTCGTGAGCTTCCTGAGCCCCCGACTTGCTACCGTAAATCTTCGGCTCATCTGGCAGATAACGCGCGCCGTGACGAACTTTAATATAGTCGCGACAGGCAGCGATGGCATCTTCGCTTAGATTGGTCGAGTCGGTACGCATATAGGTAATGTAGCCGCCTTCATAGAGACGCTGGGCCATCATCATGGTTTTCTTAACCCCAAAGCCAAGCCGGGTACTGGCAGCCTGCTGCAAGGTAGACGTAATAAACGGTGCCGAAGGTTTAGAGGACGTGGGCTTGTCTTCGCGCTTAGACACTAGGTAGTCAGACTCTCTAAGAGTGGCTAGGGCTGTGTCTGTGGCGGCCTTATCAACTGGGCGGAAGGCTTTGCCTAAGTGACGTTTAACTTCAAAGCGGATTTTTCCGGCGTCGTCACTGGCGGCTTCGGACTGGGCTTCAAGATCGGCATGAACTGTCCAATATTCTTCGGGCAAGAAGGCGCGAATTTCACGCTCGCGCTCAACAATCATCTTTAAGGCAACCGACTGAACTCGACCGGCAGATAAGCCGCGGCCTACTCTTTCCCACAGCAGTGGCGAGACCATAAAGCCCACCACACGATCGAGAAAGCGTCGTGCCTGCTGGGCATCGACACGATTGGTGTCGACGACACCAGGCTCTTCAAAGGCCGCTCGAATCGCTTTCTTGGTAATTTCGTTAAACACTACACGTTTGTAGCGACTGTCATCGCCGCCAATCACCTGAGTCAGATGCCAGGCAATCGCCTCCCCCTCCCTGTCCAAATCCGTCGCGAGATAGACAGTATCGGCATTTTTAGCCAGCTTCTTAAGCTCGGCTACGACCTTCTCTTTGCCCGGCAGAGTCGCATATTCCGCTTTCCAATCATTTTCTGGGTCTATACCCATACTATTAATAAGCTGAGATTTAGCCTTGGCAGCACGGTGAATAATTTTATCTTCTGGCGATAACTTGCGGGTTATCGCTGCCTGTCGAGCGCGTTCTTTGGGATCTGTAGGGACCCGATTACCCCCTGTAGGCAAGTCGCGAATATGGCCTACACTGGACTTAACGATATAGTCATCGCCGAGATAGCGATTGATCGTTTTGGCTTTAGCAGGTGACTCTACAATGACTAACGACTTTCCCATTTAGGCTAGCTTCCCTAATTGCGCATCTGCCATCAGAGCAGGATGCTGAAGATTATTTGGCTCAATTTCTAACGAGCTTTAGACTCAAGGTGCGCATATATACGTGTTTGTGCGCCCTCTGGTCAAGTTTCATCGACAAATTTCTTTTGCTTGATCTCTAAATTTCTTTAGTTTGTCGACAATTTTTTCTAAATCCGCGGCGTCCTCGCGCTCATTCCAGATTACACCTATACCCGCCCCTGTGGCCACAAGGGCGCTGACGCCGGCGGGAAAATCATCCAATTGATCCGCCAGTAAAGTATCCCAATAGGGCGCTGCCTGATTAAGGGTCCACAGCCATCCCGGGAAGACAGAATCCCAGCCGCGAGCGCTAAAGCGATGCAGTACCCAATTCTGGCGGCAGTCGCCATCCAACCAGGGTATGCGATAACAGACGCACTCCAGACGGGTCTCCTCATCACGGGCATCGGGCCGACGGTAGAGGCTCACCTGCAACCCGGCACTGCCTGCTGAGCGCCTAAGCTCAGTGATCAACTTCTGCCGCGGCGACTGCCGAAACCACATCAGTGGCGATATCACCACGGCAACGCCCAATACTATTATCAACCATGTCATTTCGCACTACTCTATAGTTAATGACTGCACTCAGCGAGTTACAATCTATTTGGCGATTAAAATGTACCGACTCATATACCCGTTGCTGGCGTAACGATCAATGCGGCGATCAACACAGCCGCTAACCAATCTCAAAGGAGTATTCCCATGGCTACATACTCACACCTGCTGATAGGCCTTGATCTATCTCCAGAATCACAGCAAGTGGTAGACCGCGTCAAGCAACTTTTTGCTGACCGTGACGTAAAAATATCAATCTGCCATATTCTTGAGCCCCTCGCCTTCACGTACGGCGGCGATATACCCGTGGATTTATCCGATGTGCAGGTGCAGTTGGAAGACCAAGCCAGAACGCGTTTAGCCGCGCTTGCCGAGCAATTAGCCATACCAGAGGAGGATCAGCATATAGTCCTAGGTCAGCCAGCCAATGAAATGCGCCGTATGGCCAAAGAGGAAGATGTAGACCTTATTATAGTAGGCAGTCATGGTCGTCATGGTTTGGCTTTAATATTTGGCTCTACCAGCAATAGTGTTCTGCATGGTGCTCCCTGCGATGTTCTGGCGGTGCGGATCGCTGAAGACGACTAAGTAAAGTGCCAGCTTTGGCAGTGAGACTTTTAAGGGCGCCCTTGATGGCAACGGTTTTTAACCAAGGTACTCTCAAAGAAGGCGCTCTTAAAGAAGGTGCTTTCAACCTACCGGCCTCTCGTTTTACACTCTGCTCTTAAATTCGGCACTTAAACTTTCGCTTCGCACTCTCTTTTTATACCCTGAACCGAGACAACAGTATTTACTAACATCGCTCCCTACAAGGCTGTTCCTATTTTTAACCTCACTCACTCCAGTCTAAAATTCGCCGTTATTGTGGGGATATTGCTGTGCAGCAGTGTAATAACAAACCTGAGTTATGCGGACTCAATTCAGGCCATATCAAAGCCATCAGCCGAAGATAATCTTGCTCATCAACGCTTGCTCTATCGCGACGCCCTCGAGTTAGCGCGCCAGGGCAAGTGGCAGCGGCTAAAGCAGCATCGAGAGCAACTTCAATCGTACCCGCTCTACCCCTATCTGGTTTATGCCGATCTGGCTTCTAATCTGCGTTATTCGCGACGTTCGGAAGTCAGCCAATATCTTGAGGATTATTCTGGCAGTATAAAAGCGCGGCATCTACGCAATCACTGGCTCAACTATCTCGCCAAGCGTCAGTATTGGAGCACTTTTACCCGTTTTTACGCCCCACAGCAGGCGAGTATCAAACAGCAATGTCAATTTCAACTGGCGCGCTATTACGCTGACCCAGAAGACCCACAATTGGATAAAAGGCGCGCGCAAGCGTTGAGCGCTGCGCTTAAACTATGGAATGTCGGCAAGTCTCAACCCAAGCAATGTGACAGATTATTTAATCGCTTAATCGCCGACAATCGCATTACCGAGGCGCTGGCTTGGCAGCGCTTTAACAAGGCATTGATCAATCACCAGTACCAGCTCGCCCGATATCTTCAACGCTTTATTAAAACGCCTTATTACAGTCAGTTAACCAAGCTCTACTATCAGGCCGACCGCTCACCTGAGAACATCGGCCAGTTTCAGCACTTCAACAATGACAGCGCTGAAGAACTGCTTATTATTCAACATGCTCTAGTTCACTTAGCGCGTCGCGATAGTCATGCCAGCCTCAAATACTGGAGCCACTATCAGCAGACCCATGAGTTCGATGATAACGCCCGCAGCGCCGTTGTCAGCGCGATTATCAAAGGTCTCTATAAACAGCGAGCAACGACCATCGCCGACGCCTACTTTGCCGACCACCTGCAATTGCTCAACGACAGCTTGGACGGCAGTTTAGTGGAATGGCGAATTCGTTTAGCACTGCAGGACAAAGATTGGCCCAGCGTGCGCCTATGGCTGCAGCGACTGCCGGTTGAATTGCAAAACAGCAGCGCCTGGCGCTACTGGCATATCCGCAGCATGCAGAGTGATCCCTTGAGTACTGACAAACCTGAGCTCCAGAAAATGACCGAAAGCCTAGCTCAGGAACGCGATTTTTACGGCTTTCTCGCCAGCGATATGCTCGACAAAGAATACCGCCTAAACCACCATCCAGTGGCAATTGATGAGCAGCGCCTAGAAACCATTAAAGCGTTACCCGCCATGGCGCGAGCCCGTGAACTGATGTTTCATCAAGACAGTCTCGCCGCCAATCGCGAGTGGAACCAAGCGACAGCAAGCTTTGTCTATGACGATTGGCTGATGGCAGCCATCGCCGCTGGACAGTGGCAATGGCATAGCAAAGCCATAGCCAGCCTCGGTCGCGCTCAGTACTGGGACGATGTCGAACTGCGCTTTCCACTCGCCTTTGAGCCAACCATTCGCAGTGCAGCCGAAGACAATAACGTGGATAGCGCCCTACTCTTCGCGCTGGCTCGTCAGGAGAGCGCCTTTGATGCCTCGGCCACCTCTCCAGCCGGTGCCATGGGCTTAATGCAAGTGATGCCAGCTACCGCCAAGGGCACGGCGCGGAAATATAAAATTCCTTACCTCAAAAGTTCCCAGTTACATGACCCTGAAACCAATATTGCGATTGCCAGCCACTACTATGAGGAACTGCTTAAACGCTATAATGGCAGTCGCATTCTTGCCAGCGCTGCTTATAATGCTGGCCCGTCCAGGGTTGCTCAATGGCTCAACAAGAGCGACGGAAAGCTGCCGTTCGACATTTGGATTGAAGTGATTCCCTACCGGGAGACCCGCGCCTATGTGCGCAATATTTTGATGTATTCGATTATCTACTCTCGCAAAATCGGCGAGCGCGCGCCGCTGTTGATGCAGGATGAAATCTTTAGGCTACTGTAATTATGTTAATCGATATAGGCGTTAACCTATCCAACTCACGCTTTGATAATGACCGCCCTGAGATTCTTCAGCGCGCTCAGGACGCCGGTGTGGAAAAACTGATTCTCACCGGCACCTCCGTGAGCGAGAGTGAATCGGTTGTCGAACTCTGTCGCCAGTTCGCAGATCAATTTCCCGAGATGCTCTATGCCACCGCAGGCATTCATCCCCACGACGCTAAGTCTTTAAATAGAGAGTCTATAAGCACCCTAAAGGCGCTGGCCGCGCAACCATATGTGGTCGCAATGGGCGAAATGGGTCTCGATTTTAACCGTAACTTTTCCACTTCGGCGCAACAGGAAAAAGCCTTTGAGGCGCAACTCGAATTGGCAGCAGAATTAAAGCTGCCGGTATTTCTCCATGAGCGCGATGCCGCCAACAGACAGCTGCAAATCCTCCGAACTTACCGAGACCACTTAGTTGACGCCGTAACCCATTGCTTTACAGGCTCGAGAGAGGCCCTTTACGGCTATTTAGATCTGGATGTGCATATCGGCATCACTGGATGGGTTTGCGACGACAAGCGCGGCACAGAGCTTCAGGGGCTAGTGGCTGATATCCCACTGCAGCGGTTAATGGTGGAAACCGATGCGCCCTACCTGCTACCCAAGACAATGCCGGAGCCGCCGAAGGGCAAGCGCAATGAGCCGGCGTTTTTACCCTGGGTGGTTAGCACTATAGCTGAGCATAGAAATGAGTCCGCTGAGGAGATTGCTCAGCGGACCAATGAAAACAGCCTTAGATTTTTTCGACTGAGCTAAGCTTGTCGCCCACTGCGATCACACCATTGCTGCGGATTTGCGCACGCAGGCCCCCTTTACCTATAAGCTCAGGGAGGATACTCACCGCGAGACGACGCTGCAGACTGGCACAGGGCTCACAAAGCTGAACACCATAGAAGCTAACATTGTTGATGGTGAAGGTTTTGCCCACTAGGTCATTTAGCCCAATACCCTGGGTGACCAGATTTCGGCGAAAGTCACTCTCGTGAAAGCTGTGCCCCTTCTGTTGATTGAATGCCTCAATCACTTCGGATTCGATCAGAGTAATTTCCCAGTCCGGCTGACCTTTGTAATTAGAGCGATTCTTGCCCGTTTGCGAAAAATAGCGATCCCCTTCAATGCCTTTGCCTGCGCGCAATGAAACCTTTTTATAGCCCATCACCCCAGCACCTTTGCTTGGTGCAATATAGATTCCGAGAATACTTCCCACTGTCATTAGGTTTCCTTAGTCTTCAAGAAAGCTTTTATACATACTGTTTTTCGGCGCGCTAAAGACCCTGTGAACCATGGGCTCAAAGACACTTAACGCCAACTTAGGCATCTCGGGATCAAAAGAGGGATCATCGTACTTGGCAATAAATCTCGCGGTGCGCTTAAAGTTTGGGTTTTCACGATACTGGTCCCGCATATTGCGATCGGCGCCGAGAAAATGGAAAAAATTATAACCCTGAAAAATAGCGTGATGCTTAATCATCCAGTGATTTTCTGGCGATACAAAAGGCTCTAAAATCGCCGCGGCGACATCGGCATGGTTGGCACTGCCAAGGGTGTCACCAATATCATGAAGTAGCGCGCAGACAACATACTCTTCATCTTCACCGGCCTCAGCAGCGCGGTGCGCGGTCTGCAATGAGTGCTGTAATCTGTCTACGGCGAAGCCGCCATAATCCCCAGTCAGCAATTCCAGATGAGTTAATATGCGATCTGGCAATTTCTTAAAATAGGCCATTTGCTCGGGAAGAATAATATTCCAATCTTCCGCTGTACTCTCAGACATCTTGGTAAATGATGCGTTCATGTCATCTCCTCTTGGCGGACAAAGCGAAGTTCCGCAGTCAGATTAATTCTTATTTTTATTGTCGGAATGGTTCGATACTAGCAGCAACCTGAGGGTTTTTCTATGGCCGAAAAAGGCTCCTTTTTGACGTTCTAGATTAAGTGCCTAAGTCAAACAGTACAGCCAAACGCAAACCAGCCCTAAAAAGGGCTGGCAGCGAGAACAAACTCTGTCAATCGGGCGAAGACCTACTCACAGTTAATCGTAGACTTGTCTGAAATATCTGAGGTAATCAGAGCATCCGACAATGTGATTGCAAAGACATCGGAGCTGGATAAAACAAATGGCGAATTCACTCTGCTGAGGTTGACGCCGACATTTTCAAAGCAACTCAACCTGACACCCATTCGGACCGCCTGCCCTTCGGGAATTTTTCGCAGGCGCGAAGTAAAATCGAACCCGCCCGAGCAGGGCCATCCGCAGTCCATACGCAGAGTCACAGGCCCTTGGGGATGCTTGTTAACCGTAAACGCTAATACCAAGGACGCGTCCTCTTCAAGCAGGGCGCTAAAATCCATAGAGGTTTCTGACTGCCAGTAAAATTGACTTTCACGTCCCTTTTTCCACTCTACCAGACGCGAGTCTTCCTGCACTGCACCATCAACCTTAGTCACCGTTAAATCGCCAAACGCACTCGAGGATTTATGACCCTCAACCAACTTCTGCCAATTGCTCGAGTCACCAACAAACGTTTTGTAAGGTGGTTTTACACTGCCATTAAAGATAACCCGAGCTACTTTGGACACATCTAACATTGGCGTCTCGCTGAGCTTGCCGGCAAGAATTTCACCATCGCCATAACTAAGCCCCTGCCCACGAACCAATAGATTATCCCGGACTTCAAGATTTTTATTTACAGCGTTTAACTCACGGTTAGGCCAGTCAAAAGAGAGCCGACCAGTGAAGTCAAAACGTGGTTTGCCAGCCTTATCGGCCACCAATACATCGGCAATACCTACACCTTCGGAACCGGGTAACCAGGCCACAACAAAGGCATCTGAACTATTGATTTCGGCATTCACCCACAGCGGTCGCCCCGTCAAAAACACTGCGACAACCGGAATATTCTTTCCCTTTAATGACTGCAGTAAATCGAGATCGGCTCTGTAACCATCGCGGTACATCAGTGACTCCACATCACCAACACCTTCAGCATAGGGCTCTTCGCCAAACACCACCACGGCCACATCAGGCTTTTTCACCCAGCTGTCATCAGCACTTAACTCAACCGAACCGCCATTGCTTCCAACGGCCTGCTTGAGGCCAGTATAAATCGACGTGGCTCCCGGGAAATCGCTATTCTTGTTCTCAGTACCCTGCCAAGTAATAGTCCAGCCACCATTCTGTTTACCGATGTTGTCAGCGCCATCACCGGTAACAAGGATATGTTGTTCGCCTTTTAAAGGCAGAAGTTGATTTTTGTTTTTCAGCAGCACCAGGGATTTGCGTACAGCCTCGCGGGCGATCGCGCGGTGCTCAGCAGAGCCGAGAATTTTTGAGTCTCCGACTAGTGCGCGGGTCGATGGCGCACCTTTATCAAACAGACCTGCACGAACTTTTATACGCAATATACGGGTTACCGCATCATCGATCCGCGCCATAGGAATGACGCCACTCTGCACCTGTGCCAGAGTATTGCTAATGAGGTTTTTCCAGCCCTTAGGCACCATAATCAGATCGATACCGGCATTAATTGCCAGGGGACAGCTTTCGGTAGTGCAGCCTTCGACTTGACCTACACCGTCCCAATCGCTGACCACCAAACCATCAAAGCCAAGCTGCCCTTTTAGTACGTCGGTAAGCAATTCCTTATGGCCGTGAATTTTGCGCCCATTCCAGCTATTAAATGACACCATTACCGATTGCACATCAGCATCAAGCGCACTCAGATAACCCTGACCGTGTAACTCAAGCAGCTGATCAAATTCGAGTATGGTATTGCCCTGATCCATACCACGATAAGTACCACCGTCACCAATCCAGTGTTTGGCCGTAGCCACCACTTTTGAGGAGTCGGACCCTAACTGGCCTGGCTCACCCTGAATGCCTCTAACAATTTCACCGGCATACGCTTTAACCAGCGCAGCATCGCTACTGTATCCCTCATACGTACGTCCCCAGCGGAGGTCTTTGACCACCGCTACAGTAGGCGCAAAAACCCAGTCAATACCTGTGGCTGCCACCTCTTTGGCTGTTACTTCACCAATCTGGCGCAACAGCTGAGGATCGTTCGCCGCTCCCAAACCAATATTGTGCGGGAACAGCGTAGCCCCGATCACATTGTTGTGGCCGTGCACCGCATCGGTACCCCAGATAACCGGGATACCTGTGCCGCCGTTGGATAGATCAACAGATGCGTTGTAATAATCGTCAGCAAGATCGATCCAGTCTTGGATAGCAGAGTTTTTGCGTTCACCTGGAAATGAACCGCCGCCATTGAGAATCGAACCAATATGGTATTCTTTGACTTCGGAGGGCGAGATAAACTTAATTTCTGGCTGGATCATCTGACCCACTTTCTGTTCGACGGACATGCTTGCCAAAATTGTCGCCACACGCTTTTCAACAATTGCGGCCTTATCTGGAGCATTGAGGTCTTGAGCAACCAGCTTTACCGGCATCATAGACAATGCCAATCCAGCCACTACAGCTACCAATCCCTTCGCCAAAGCATAACGTCTGACTGTCAACATTATTGACTCTACCCTATTTTTGCAACTGCGCAGCACCGGACATCATCCGATCTATCATCCGATCTATCATCCGCACGGTTCTTTCTGACTAATGCCAATTTTCGGGGGTTATTTGCTCCCTCTTCGTAAATCGCAGTCTTTCATGGACAGCTGTGCCGAGGGAAGATCAGATGAGATGACGCGCTTGACCGCTGCGTTGAGTGGGGCAATCAGGCTGAGAGCGGAGAAAGGTACACGGACGCTTAGTGGAATAAAGTGCGAATAGCTTCTCGGTAATTGCGACTTACGCGCAGAGAGTTGCCGTCGGCCAGATGCAGCAGACTGCCACCTTTTTGAAGCCTTGTGATACTCGCCACACGCTCAATATTCACCACGGTCGACCGATGAATACGGATAAACATTTTTTCATCGAGTTTTTCCAATAACTCACGTAACGTACTGCGCACAATATGCGTCTCACCGAGAGCGTGCACACACATATAGTCACCAGCTGCATCGACCCAATCTATATCGTCAAAAGGTACCACCTTGACCACACCGGAGTCGCGAATCAGCAGTTTTCGCTTAATGCCTTCAGGTAACTCCTCGGCCAAACTATCACTGGCCCCGGGCTCTTTATCGAGACGCTTGGTGATTTCATTGATTGCCCCAATCAGGGGAACCTTGTGAACCGTATCCTCATCTTGTACCGAAAAGCGTTCAAGTGCTCGCTGCACTGCTCGCTCGACACGTTCTGGATCCAGAGGCTTGAGCACATAATCGACGGCATGCATATCAAAGGCATCAATCGCAAATTGGTTAAATGCCGTGGCAAAAATAACCATGGGCATGGCGTCCGACTGCATCGCCTTGACCACTTCAAAACCATTGACACCAGGCATTTGAATATCGAGAAAGATTAAATCCGGATGCAGAGAACTCGCCGCGGCAATCGCATCGCGACCATTGCTGCACTCACCAATTATCTCGACACCCTCAATATCACCCAGAATAGAGCGCAGAAGATCCAGAGCCAAAGGCTCATCATCAACAATAATGGTTTTTAGTTTAGACATACTGATACATTCTCACTCTTCGAAATACTGCTTTATCCGCCAAGCACGAGTTCAGCATTACTCTCTGCTGTCTGTTTTTCCAGCGGCAGACGAATATAAATAGTCATGCCGCTGGCATTCGGGCCACGCAGTTCAAAAACATAGTTATCACCATAAAAGGCGCTCAATCGGTCAACCGTATTTTTCAAACCAATACCGGGCCCCGATACCATGGAATGGTGATCGCCCTCTATACCAGCACCAGTATCTTTTACTTCAATAACAAGGTGCTCCCCATCGAGCTTTGAAAAGACGCTAATCTTACCGCCTTTCTCAGCTGGAGCAATGGCATATTTGATCGCATTTTCTACCAGAGGCTGCAATAGCAGACTAGGAATCTTAATTTCATGAGCAGCGGGATCTACATCAAACTCCAATTCCAGGCGATCGGCAAAACGCGTCTTCTCAATATCAAGGTATAACCTTAACGCTCGAACCTCTTCCTCTAAGGTCACTCTTTTGATCGGGTCATTCTCAAGTGAATAGCGTAAAAAATTGCTCAGCTGCATAATCATAGTATTGGCATTGGCCGAGCTGCGGCTAACCACTAGCGCTGAAATCGCATTTAATGTGTTAAACAAAAAATGAGGATTAAGCTGATAGCGCAGCATTTTTAGCTGTGCTTCCTGCGCAAACGTTTCAGCGCGACTGCGCTTCAATTGCTCTTCCTTATTCTCGGCGGCAAAATGAAGCAGCGCCTCGTGCTCAGACTGTAATAACTGATAATATTTGATGCCGTGATAAAACGCCGCCCAGCATAAGAAAATCATAATCGAACCAAATAGCCAACCGCCAAAGTCTGCCCAGACATCGGTCTCAGTCGTCATCCACAAAAAAGCTCCTATGCGCAGAGCCGACCAAATAATGGAGCAGGCCAAAACCGACAGCACTGTCAACAGTAGACGCGACAGCAGTGGCTTGTTCCACAGATAGTGAAACACTGACCGCAATGGCCAAGATACGGCCACACCCAAGACAGACTGCAATAGAGTGTGCGAGATATAGGCAAAGCTCTGCTGGTTGTACCACAGTGTCAAACTAAAAAAGCTTATCAGAGAAAGGCTAAACCATCCGAGGATCTGCAGAAATAGAAACTGAGTGTTACGATCTCGATAGAGCCTCCCAAGCCAGGGATTCACAGTAGTCTGATTCATATATATGCCTATAAGTGCTGCCGTATTCTTCAGCGTCTTTGGAACAGCCTTCCATCATAGAGATTTACCGTAAAAAGACAAATCGCAACATTATCCAATCACCGGTTTCGTTTACTGCTAGAATTTCTGTTCAAATCGACCCTAACATCGACTCAAGCCTATGACTTCAAGTTCACAGCCAAAATCTCATACAGTGTCATATATGAACATCGAAGCACTCAAGGCGTCGCACCCCGGCGTGAGAAGGCTCAAGCGTCAACAGTCTCACGCGGCTCATGGCAACAAAGTTTGGCGCTCAAGCTTTGTTTTAATCGACTATTTAAGTACCTGGGAGATTCCCGACCGCTCTAAGGTCTTAGATATTGGCTGCGGCTGGGGGCTAACTGGAATCTATCTGGCAAAAAATTATCAGGCGCAGGTCACTGGAGTGGATATAGATGCCAGCGTTGAGCCTTTCCTAAAACTCCAGGCGAGTATCAATCAATGCAGCGTTGAATTTCAACAGCGCAGTTTCGAGTCGCTACAAAATGACGAGCTGACCCAATTGCACACTCTGATGGGCACAGATATCTGCTTCTGGGATGAAATGACCACTCCGCTATTCAAGCTTATTCAGCGAGCTCGTGCGGCCGGTGTCGAACAGGTGCTGATTGCCGACCCAGGCAGGCCGCCATTCTGGGATCTCGCCGATCGCTGCGTTGAGCTGCTAGGCGCCGAGGTGATATCGCGGAGAATCGATCATCCCTGGAAGACCGAAAAGTATATTCTCGCCATCGGCGGACGCGACTGACTGGCTAACCATTCTGACAAAAGATCGACGCCCGATTTAACGCAAAAACGGTAAGTCGCTCTTGGCTAACATATTCTCTTGCAGACTCTAGTGAAAAAAAACAAAACCGAGTTACATTCCAACTGAGAGCGGCCTTATATAAAGTAGTCGGCAGATCTCACGAATGCCCGCTTTAAAGGCTACTCAAAGACCACATAAGCCCCACTCAATTAGTCCCATAACTTTGCGCCCAACGGGGCACTTTATGACTCGTGAAGTGCAGGCTAAATCACCTTAGACAAGGATACGGCAGGTGATGCCCTCCTTAACCTCAAAAAATTAACCGTTTAACTCATATAAGTTGTTTGCCGGCCATGAAAAGGTAGAGTACCGATGGGGACGTAGTAAATATAAAAAGCGACAGCTAACCTATGTTCATAGATTTTTTTGTTTACCCAGGGGGTTAATCAGTATGTTATTTAAAAAGAAAATTCTTTCTAGCAGTGTTGCCTTAGCGCTAGTTGGAGCGGCTATTCCAGCTTACGCACAAGATGGCGTGCTAATCGAGGAAGTGATTGTTCAAGGCGGTATCCGCGGAAGCCTTACGCGCTCCATGGACGTCAAGCGTGACTCGGCTGGTGTTGTAGACGCAATCTCAGCGGAAGATATGGGTAAGTTCCCAGACGCTAACTTGGCAGAATCTCTGCAGCGTATCACTGGTGTTTCCATCAACCGCCAACGCGGTGAAGGCAGCCAGGTTACAGTTCGCGGCTTCGGCCCCGAGTACAACCTAGTGACCTTAAATGGTCGTCAAATGCCTACTCACAGTAACACTAGTCGTTCTTTTGACTTTGGTGATCTGGCCTCCGAAGGCATTGCCGGTGTACAGGTGTACAAAACAGGCCGCGCCGATGTCCCAACCGGTGGTATCGGCTCATTAATCAATATCTCAACCACTCGTCCTCTTGAGAGCCCAGGCCAAACCGCCAGCTTCTCAGCAAAACTGGTTAACGACACATCGACTAGAGAAGGCGATGAAATTACCCCAGAATTCTCTGGAATTTACTCCAACACATTTGCCAATGACACAATTGGCATTGCGATCACTGCAACATCACAGACGCGTAATAATGGCGTTAACGCAGCAGAGACTACAGGTTGGTTTACCAATCCAGGAGATTACTCCGGAGCCCGCGGCGTCCCCAACGATGCTAACCAGGTTAACCGCTCTACAAGCGACGCTGAGTTCTATTCTATTCCCCAGCAGCTCGCCTACTCGATTAGTGAGTACGAGTCTAAGCGAATTAATGGACAGCTCGTTTTACAGTGGGCCCCAACTGACACTATCACCGGCACATTAGATTACATCCACTCAGAACTAGACCTTGATCACACGATGAGCGACATGTCTGCTTGGTTTAGCAACGCTAATGCATCGAGCCAAACAAGCCTTTGGAATGATGGCGAGCAGCGCTCTCCCCTGATGTACTCCGAAACACACGATAACGCTGACTTTGCGATGGGTGTGCACGAAATGGGTCGCAAAAACGAGAATTCCTCTGTTGGCTTAAACCTCGAATGGCAAGCGTCAGATCGTCTCAACATTGCGTTGGACTACCACGATTCATCAGCAGAGACTGGCGCCAACACCCCTTATGGCACCAGCTCACTGGTAACTATGGCATCCTTTAACAAGGTTGGCTCTACAGTTTTCTACGATACTGAACTACCAATCCTCTCTCAGAACCTGAACTCAGGTGCTGATGGTGCTGATCGTCCACTCTACAAGAACGACATGATTATCACTGGTAGCGTATTTAGCAACGAAGCAGCCAAGATGGACATCGAGCAAGCCAAACTTAGCGGTGTCTTCGAATTATCGGAAAGCACCAGCATCGATTTTGGTGTACAGCTAACCGAAGTAAGCAACCGCTTTGTCAGCAGCAATGTTCAGCTTGACAACTGGGGCGGCTTTACTCAGCCAGGCGAACTAACCGATATTCTGACTCGCTCTTCGATCGCAGGACAGTTCGATCAGGTCGACGGTGGCAATGACCCACGTCTGCACACTGAATACTTCACCACGTCTCTTGAAGAAATAATCAGCGTTGGCGAAGCAAGCTACACTGCCCGCGGCGCAGATTACGCTGCTGTTGGAGATTGTGGCACTGGATATTGTGCATCTACCGACTGGACCGTAGACAAGCGCACTACAGAAGAAACGTCATCAGCGTATATTCAACTGAACAGCGCTCTGGAATACTATGACATGCCGGTTAACCTGCAAGTTGGTCTTCGCTATGAAGAAACTGACGTTACTTCTGCAGCTCTTGCTCCAACTTATGACGAAGTCTTCTGGTTGGGCGGTAATGAGTTCACTATGGTTGCAGCAGTGGACGAAAATGGCGATCCAATTCAGGCATTTGACGACTACGTTGGCGATTACTCCTTACTTCTGCCAAGTATCGACATGGATATTGAAGTAGCAGAAAACGTGATTGTGCGCGCTTCATACAGCCAAACAGCGACACGTCCAAGCTTCACCGATGTTCAAGGCGGCATTACAGTTGGCGGCACTTCGTTTAAGAATGACGGCGGTTTTGCTAACGGTGGTAACCCAGGTCTGATACCTATTGAGTCAGACAACTATGACGTCTCTGTTGAATGGTACTACGATGAAGGCAGCTACCTCTCGGTAGGCTACTTTGAGAAAAGCGTAGCTAACTTTATCGGCTCGTCAGTTCGCAAGGGTGAGACGCTGTTTAACCTGAACTTCCCACTTGAAGGAGCGCTGTTTAACCAAGCGGTTGCGGATAGCGGCATAGACCCACTGAAGTACAGCGAAGTTGGTGCCTATATCCTAGCCAACTATCCGGACAACGCAGCAATTGACGGCGATCGTATCTACGGCGTAGACGGTGACCCATTGGTAACCTTCCAGATCACTAGCCCGGCAAACCAAGAAAATGCATCGGTTGATGGCGTTGAAATCAACCTGCAGCACAACTTCGGTGAGACTGGCTTCGGTATGATTGCCAACGCTACCTTCGTTAATGCTGACGTTGCCTATAACAACATGCAGATCGACTCACAGTTTGTACTTAACGGCTTGAGCGACTCGGCTAACTTGGTTGCGTTCTACGACAAAGACGGCTTGCAGGCGCGCTTAGCCTACAACTGGCGTGATGAGTTTCTCGCCGGCGTTGGTCAGGGTGCAGGTACCACCACTAACCCTACTAATGTGGAAGCCTACGGTCAGCTGGATATAAGTGCTAGTTACGACTACAGCGACAACCTAACGATCTTCTTCGCCGGACTTAATGTCCTTGAAGAGACTTACAACGTCTACGGTCGCGACGAACTGCAAGTATTGCAGGCTGGTCAGACTGGTGCTCGTTACGACATCGGCGTACGTTACAGCTTTAAGTAACCCGCCATAGTGAGAAATCACTAGTATGATGAAAACGGAAGCCGCTTAAAGTATTTTGAGCGGCTTCTTTCATTGCGCCGTATATAATGAGTTGGATTGTATTAATGCGGTCATGCTTTTATCAAAACAGGAAAGCGGATAAGGTTAATAGAGAAAGTCCAGATCTAGACAATCAGATTTTTCAATAGTAAAAAAGTAACTGAAGCCCATGAATCATAAAATCAATAGAGTAGTGATAGTTGGTGGCGGCACAGCGGGCTGGTTAAGCGCGGGTATAATTGCTGCTGAGCACTGTATTGGAACCAAAACTAGTAGCCCTGAGAATCCTTTCCAGCTAACTCTGGTGGAGTCACCAGATATTGCTACCATTGGCGTTGGCGAAGGCACCTGGCCTTCCATGCGCAGCACCCTGCAAAAGATGGGTATTTCAGAAACAGACTTTTTTCGTGAGTGCAGCGCAAGCTTTAAGCAAGGCACCTTATTTAAAGGCTGGCGTACGGGCGCAGACGATATCTATACTCATCCTTTTACCCCACCTCAAGGTTATACCGAGGTCAATCTGGCACCCCACTGGCAGACTGCACGCGAGCAGATCAACTTTGCTCAGGCAGTGTCACCACAGAGCGCCCTGTTTACAGATAAGCTAGCCCCAAAACAAATTTCAACACCGGAATACGCCTTTAACGTCAATTACGGTTACCATCTGGATGCAGCAAAATTTGCCGAATTCCTGCGTAAACACTGTGTCGAAAAACTCGGCGTCACCCATATAAAGGCCAATGTTACCGGGATCAACTCTGCGGACAATGGCGACATAGCTTCCATAGCCACAGACAGTCACGGCACTATCGAAGGGGAACTTTTTATCGACTGCAGTGGTTCAAGAGCCCTGCTGATAGGTGAGCACTTCGGCATCCCAGTGTGCAGCAAGAGTGATATTCTTTTCAATAACACGGCCCTGGCGGCGCAAATTCCCTACACTCATGAAAACGACCCGATTGAGTCTTGCACGCTTTCGACAGCCCAATCTGCTGGCTGGATATGGGAAATTGGCTTGCCCACAAGACGCGGTATCGGTCATGTGTATTCCAGCGACCACAACACCGAAGAGCGTGCCAGTGAAGAGCTGCTGGCCTATATAGCCAGCACGGTCAGCGATCAAGCGGCAGCGGCTGCAACACTGCGCAAGGTGAAATTTAGCCCCGGTCATCGGGCAAAGTTTTGGCATAAAAACTGTGTGGCCATAGGCATGTCTGCTGGATTTATCGAACCTTTAGAGGCCTCAGCACTGGTATTAGTAGAACTCTCTGCGGCAATGATCGCCGAGCAGTTACCCGCCAATCGTCAGATTATGGATCTGGTTGCCAAACGCTTTAATGACAAATTTTTATATCGCTGGGATCGCATCATTGAGTTTCTTAAGTTGCACTATATTCTCACCCAGCGCAGAGACACAGAGTACTGGCGTGATAACTGCGAATCCTCAAGCGTGCCAGAACAGTTAGTCGATTTACTCGCCCTCTGGCGTCATCAGAGCCCATGGCATCGCGACAACAATAATGTTGACGATATGTTTCCATCGGCGAGCTTTCAATATGTTATCTACGGCATGGATTTTGAGACCATGCCGAGCCAAACTCAGCGCCGCTCAGAGTTAGCCGAGCGACAGCGAGCAGGCGCCCTGTTTCAAGAAAATGCAACGCGCACTCAACAGTTGCAGACTTCTCTTCCGAGTAATCGCGACCTGATCAACAAAATTTATACCTTCGGGTTTCAAAAAATATAACCACTGGGCCTCTTACCACTTAACCTCAGGGGCCTCAGAACTATGCTGGAGTAAGCATGAGCAACTACACAATCCTCAATAACAATGTTCACAAAGATCTTAGGGTGAACACCATGAGAAGCGCAGAGTACGGCGATAACATTATGTACACCATGACGTTTCCTATGGAGTTTAGAGATATCCAGTCGTGCTACCCGATCTTCTTTTGCAAAGACCCAGAATCTGGGCAGCTCTACCCCGCTGCCCTACTCGGCTTTGAGCAGGATCAAAATCTGTTCCTTAGCGACAGCGGATGGGACGCGACTTACATACCATTGATGGTTCGCCGTCACCCTTTCCTGATCGGCTTTCAAGCGGATCCAGACGGCGCTGAAGGCGCTACCAAGCCGGTAGTGTCGATTGACTCTGATAGCCCACGTTTGATTGAAGCGAGCGGCGACGATAGCCAAGAAGGCGAAGCACTGTTTAAACAAGATGGCACGCCAAGTGATTTTTTACAGACCAGCATAGGTACATTGGAGTCCATTCATCGCGGTCTAGAACACAATAAAGGCTTTATAGCAGCACTGCTTGAACATGAGTTGCTCGAGTCCTTTAGCCTGGAAATAACCCTCAACGATGGTTCAAATAACCAGCTGATGGGTTTCTACACAATCGCTGAAGAAAAACTCCAGTCATTGGACGGCGAAACACTAGCCAAATTTAATACTCAGGGTTACCTGCAGTCTATCTATATGGCGATTGCCTCATTCGCACGTCTGCGCCCAATGATCGATAAGAAAAATGCCCAGCTGGGATAGCCCTGTGCTCAGGGAACCATTTACATACAGGCTGGTACATAAGGTGAGTGACTGTGCTTGAAATTAAAACAGCGGTGAGAGAGATCGACGGCTGCAAGGCCGATTCGATTCCCCATGAGGTGTTGACGTCCAGCCAGCCATTATTGCTGCGTGGTCTGGTTTCTGACTGGCCCCTGGTTACCGCGGCAAAAAACTCCCACACAGAAGCGGCTGACTATCTGCTGTCTTTTGATAGCGGCAAGCCTTTGACCGCTATGGTCGGTGATGCCTCGATAAAAGGGCATATTTTCTACAACAGCGAGCTCAGTGGCTTCAACTTTGACTATCAGCGCTTGCACCTAGCAGAGGTGCTAGAGCAGCTTGCCACGCACAGAGATTCCAGCGCCCCACCGACATTCTATGTGGGCTCCACCAATGTCGACCACTGGCTCCCAGGATTTCGACAACACAATGACCTCAATCTGACAGATCACAAGCCCATTGCTAGCGTCTGGATCGGTAACCGCAGTCGTATATCGGCGCACTATGATTTCCCAACGAATATTGCCTGCTGCGCAGCTGGACGGCGGCGCTTTACCCTCTTCCCCCCAGACCAGCTTAAGAATCTCTATGTGGGCCCTATAGATGTCACCCCAGCTGGACAGCCTATTAGCCTGGTGGATTTTAACGATCCCGACTACCGGCGCTTTCCCAAATTTCGTCAGGCTTTAGAGTCAGCACAGGTAGTTGAGCTGGAGCCCGGCGACGCCATCTTAATTCCCAGTATGTGGTGGCATCATGTGGAAGCCCTTGAACCTCTCAATGTATTGGTTAATTACTGGTGGCGCGACACGCCCACTTTTCTAGGCGGCCCATTAAATGTTCTGCAGCACGGTATTCTCGGCTTGCGCGATCTGCCACCAGAACAGCGCGAAGTGTGGAAGCAGTTATTTGACTACTATGTGTTTAACCCGGATCCAGAGCATGTAGCTCATATACCCGAGCAGGCCCGTGGCGTGCTAAATAAAATCGACGACGTCACGGCAAAAAAGATCCGCAATATGCTGGCGCAAAAACTCGGCCACTAAATTAGATTATTGGAGAACCGATAATGACCGATAAAAATATCACCAAGGTAGTGGTCGTCGGCGGCGGCACCGCAGGTTGGATGGCCGCGGCCTCCCTATCCAAGCTGATTGGACCCAATATTCGAGTCTGCGTAGTCGAGTCTGATGAAATCGGCACCGTGGGTGTTGGCGAAGCCACCATTCCGACTATGATGACGCTCCACCAACTGCTTAAGATTGACCAGCCTGAGTTTATGGCTGCGGTTCAGGGTACCTTTAAACTGGGGATTAATTTTGAGAACTGGAATAAGCTCGGCGACAGCTATATGCACGCCTTTGGACGCACCGGCCAGGACTGCTGGGCAGGCGGTTTTCAGCACTTTTGGACTAGAGGTAAGGAACTAGGCATTAGTGAAGGCTACGGCCGCTACAGCGCCTCCTACGTGGCTGCAAAGGCAGGGAAATTTGCCGTGTTACCAGACCATAGCCTCAGCTATGCCTTTCATATGAATGCCACACTGTATGCCAAGTTTTTGCGCAATATGGCCGAAAAACATGGTTGTGAGCGTGTTGAAGGCAAGATTACTCAGGTCAATACTCACAGTGATAGCGGTTACATAGATAGTATCACTCTTGAGTCTGGCCAAAAGATAGAGGGCGATCTATTTGTTGACTGCAGTGGCTTTCGCGGCCTTTTGATCGATGAAACCCTGCAAACCGAATACGAAGATTGGTCCAACTGGCTGCCCTGCGATAGCGCCGTAGCCGTGCAAACTGAATCCGTCGGTGAACCGATTCCCTACACCAGAGCCATAGCGCGCGATGCCGGCTGGCAGTGGCGTATCCCACTGCAGTCGCGAGTCGGTAATGGCATGGTGTTCTGCAGCAAGTATCTGTCCGATGACGAAGCTGTAGACAGTCTCTTAAAGAATGTCGAGGGGACTCCTCTGACCAAACCACGAATAATTAAATTCCGCACTGGCCAGCGCAAGCAGCACTGGAATAAAAACTGCATTGCCCTAGGTCTCGCCAGCGGCTTTGTTGAACCGCTAGAATCCACTAGTATCCACCTTATTCAGCGTGGCATTATTCGTCTGTTACAGATGTTCCCCCACCAGGGTATATGTCAGCCGGATGTGGTTGAATTCAATCGGCAGATGAGCGATGAGTTTGTGTTTGTGCGGGACTTTATCGTAATGCATTATCACCTCACTGAGCGCGACGACACGCCGTTTTGGCGTCACTGTCAGTCAATGCCCATTCCCGATGGTCTGCGTCACCGTCTCGATTTATTTAAACAGACTGGCCGGGTCTTTCAGGAGGCCGGAGATGTATTTGCCGAAAATAACTGGGTGCAGGTGATGCTCGGCCAAGGTTTACTGCCAGAGCAATACCATCCAATTGTCGACAGTATGAGTGAGGCTGAACTGGATAACTTCTTGAAAGGATTAGCTGGCAATATCGATCATCTTGTAAATCAGCTGCCCAGTCATCAGAGCTTTGTCTCAAACTACTGCCCGGCCGACTCAGTATAAGTTACCCAGTAATACCAATTAGCTCTACGATGCCCTGACAATAGACACCGACTTAACATTTAACAGACGAAAAAAAACCGCACTGATTGCAGTGCGGTTTTTTTGTATTGCTAGTTAGTAGCTTATTACTGCTTCACAAAATCATATGACCAGTAGACACCGTCACCCGCTACAACTTCAACAGATAAGAAATCACTCTCAATGATCAATACAGTATAAGTAACCGACTCAGGCGCATCAGAAGGCGATGCGAGCTCAGAACCGTTAACCACTTTGGCCAGACCTAGATGTGCACCTTTACCGTTTAAGGTAAGAGTACCTGCAGCTTCATCATAGACAGACGATGCAGCAATGCTGCCATCATGCGGTGCAACAGGAGTAGCACAACCATCGGCTGCAGCGCCCTGCCAAGCTTCAACCCAAGTGGCATCGCCCATTTGGTTAGCAAAGGAGCCATCGGCACCAATGACAAACGCGTCGTCAAACAGACAGGGACGGGCTGCAACATCAGCGTCAGTGCTGCGATTGAGGGCAAACCACTCTCGGCTACCAGAACTAGGACCTACGCCAGCTGCGTCAAGTACCCATTTACCTTCAAGTACCGAAGATGAAGCGTCGGGAGTATCTGTGGTATCGGCATCTTTAACCAGATCATAAGACCAGTAGACGCCGTCACCTGCTACAACCTCAACAGATAGGAAATCACCATCAAAAGTCAACACGGTATAAGTAACCGACTCAGGCGCATCAGAAGGCGATGCGAGCTCAGAACCGTTAACCACTTTGGCCAGACCTAGATGTGCGCCTTTACCGTTTAAGGTAAGAGTTCCTGCAGCTTCATCATAGACAGACGATGCAGCAATGCTGCCATCATGCGGTGCAACAGGAGTAGCACAACCATCGGCTGCAGCGCCCTGCCAAGCTTCAACCCAAGTGGCATCGCCCATTTGGTTAGCAAAGGAGCCATCGGCACCAATGACAAACGCGTCGTCAAACAGACAGGGACGGGCGGCAACATCATCGGCACTGCTGCGATTGAGGGCAAACCACTCTCGGCTGCCAGAACTAGGACCTACGCCAGCTGCGTCAAGTCTCCAAGTACCTGCCAACGCAGACGGTTGATCTTTAACCAGATCATAAGACCAGTAGACGCCGTCACCTGCTACAACCTCAACAGATAGGAAATCACCATCAAAAGTCAACACGGTATAAGTAACCGACTCAGGCGCATCAGAAGGCGATGCGAGCTCAGAACCGTTAACCACTTTGGCCAGACCTAGATGTGCGCCTTTACCGTTTAAGGTAAGAGTTCCTGCAGCTTCATCATAGACAGACGATGCAGCAATGCTGCCGTCATGCGGTGCAACAGGCGTTAAACAAGCGCCTTCACCAGCATCGGCATTCTGCCAACCTTCAACCCAAGTCGTGTCGCCCATTTGGTTAGCAAAGGAGCCATCGGCACCAATGACAAACGCGTCGTCAAACAGACAGGGACGGGCGGCAACATCATCGGCACTGCTGCGATTGAGGGCAAACCACTCTCGGCTGCCAGAACTAGGACCTACGCCAGCTGCGCCAAGTCTCCAAGTACCTGCCAACGCAGACGGTTGATCTTTAACCAGATCATAAGACCAGTAGACGCCGTCACCTGCTACAACCACAACAGATAGGAAATCACCATCAAAAGTCAATACGGTGTAAGTAACCGACTCAGGCGCTTCAGAGGGCGATGCGAGTTCAGAGCCGTTAACTACTTTGGCCAGACCCAGATGTGCACCTTGACCATTTAAAGTAAGAGTCGCTGCAGCTTCATCATAGACATACGATGCAGCAATGCTGCCATCATGGGGCGCGACAGGCGTTAAACAAGCGCCTTCACCGGCTTCAGTATCTTGCCAACCTTCAACCCAAGTCGTGTCGCCCATTTGGTTAGCAAAGGAGCCATCGGCACCCAATACAAACGCGTCATCGAACAAACAGGGACGGGCGGCAACATCATCGGCATTGCTACGATTGAGGGCAAACCACTCTCGGCTGCCTGCAGCTGGACCTACGCCAGCTGCGTCAAGACGCCAAGTACCAGTTAGAGAAATTGGCTCTGGCTCTACACAACCCTCTGCGCAGTATTCAACAGCACTTTCGTCGGTGGTTGCAGTACCTGCAACACCCTCAACACCGCTAATATCGGTATAAGTAATTGTAAAGTCGACTACGCCGTCCATATCGAGTTCGGTCATCTCGCGAACAGCAGTCCAATCACCAATCTTACCGTTAACATCTGCGGCAAAGCCACCGATGGTAACCTCAGGCCGCATGAGGCCTTCGCTGGCTTCAAAGGTCACAGTAATAGAATCGCCGAGTTTAGCCGTTCCGTCTGCAGAACCATTTCTAGTCTTGGACTGCTTGATCGAAACATTCAAAAGAGTTGGCGCAATGCCATCTGGACCTGGGTCTGCAGCAGGATTGTCAGTAACAGTGCTGCCACCGCCACCACAAGCCGTAAGAATTAAAGAAAGAGACAGCGCGAGGATCGCACCGAAATGATTTGTTTGTCGCAATCCACTGATCCGACTGAGACTGCTTAAAAGCGATCTATATTGCATACTTCCCCCTAAATAACTTCTTTTA
Organism: gamma proteobacterium HTCC2207; assembly: GCA_000153445.1. Lineage (GTDB taxonomy): Bacteria > Pseudomonadota > Gammaproteobacteria > Pseudomonadales > Porticoccaceae > HTCC2207. The sequence goes on from CH672399.1 coordinate 152,966, forward strand.
TAATTCTTGGAACCTTTTACGGCTTCTACAGAATTTCGAATCGTAATTCTCTGCGCCCTTCCCTTCAAGCTCCAGTCTTAAACGGCGAAGGGGGATTATTATGCGATAAAGAGGCGATTGTTCTTTAAGAAGGGGCCTAAGGAAGAGTATTGCGAAGTTTAGGGCGGATTTGTTTCAAATATTAATCTGTTTCTTTAGTACCTCGGCACTGAGGAGAGCTTGGTGCCTGCCCTTGAGCCTCAGCCCATTCATCGCCGCTGTAAGTGTGTAGTGCCAGAGCATGAATAGGCCCAGACAGTTCCTCGGCCAACAGCTTGTAAATCGCCTGATGACGCTGTACCTGGCGCTGGCCAGCAAACTGGTCGGTCACCAGCACCACTTTAAAGTGAGTCTCAGATCCTGCAGGCACAGAGTGCATATAGCTCTCATTTGTGACCTGCAAAACCTCGCTCTCAAACTGACCAACGAGCTTATCGGTAACAATCTGCTCAACGGGACCCATCGACTTACATGCCGCCGACAAGGTTAATCATTACACCAGCGGCCACTGCCGAACCAATCACACCGGCCACATTTGGGCCCATAGCATGCATCAGCAGGAAATTTTGTGGATTGGCATCCAAGCCCACTTTATTGGCCACTCGTGCAGCCATAGGCACTGCTGAAACACCAGCGGCACCAATCAATGGGTTGACCTTGTGCTTGGCAAACATATTCATCAGCTTGGCCATCAATACACCAGAGGCAGTACCTATACAAAAGGCCACCGCACCCAGGGCAAGAATACCCATAGTTTCTGGATTGAGGAATTTCTCGGCGCTCATTTTGGAGCCCACACCCAGACCCAAAAAGATGGTCACAACATTGATCAATGCGTTTTGCGCTGTATCACTAAGACGGTTAACCACACCACATTCTCGCATCAGATTACCAAAACAGAACATGCCTAATAATGGAGCAGCATCTGGCAGCAACATGGCTACCAAGACCAATAGCGCCAGCGGGAAGACAATGCGCTCAGCTTTGGTCACTGGACGCAGCTGGACCATTTTAATCTGGCGTTCCTCTGGGGTTGTCAGGGCGCGCATAATTGGCGGCTGAATAATCGGCACCAGCGCCATATAGGAATAGGCTGCCACCGCAATGGGCCCGAGCAGATCCGGCGCCAGTTTGCTGGTAACAAAGATCGCGGTAGGGCCATCTGCACCACCAATAATACCGATGGATGCCGCCTCCTGAATGGTGAAATCAAAAATACCAAAATGGCTTAGAGCCACTGCGCCCACTACAGTGGTAAAGATACCCACCTGAGCTGCAGCACCCAGTAATAAGGTTTTTGGGTTGGCCAGCAGCGGACCGAAGTCGGTCATAGCGCCGACACCCATAAAGATCACCAGAGGGAACAGACCGGTCTCAATACCGGCGTGATAAATATAGTAGAGCAACCCACCAGGGCTCTCCATATGGCCCATGGCATCATAGACCGGCGCTGCATCAAAGCCTGCACCAGGAACGTTGGCCAAAATAGTACCGAAACCGATTGGCACTAACAGCAAAGGCTCAAAACCTTTACTGATAGCGAGAAAGAGCAAGCCCAGACCGACCAGCATCATCACCAGCTGACCCGCCTGAATCTGCGCAAGACCTGAACTGGCCCATAAACTGAGTAGATTATCCATTTTTCAAATGACTCCTTAAGCCAGGGTTAGCAACACATCGCCGACAGTTACGCTGTCGCCACTCTTTGCTCTGACCTCAACAATTTGACCGGCTTTAGGCGCACTGACCGATGTCTCCATCTTCATGGCTTCAAGAATCGCAATGCTTTCACCTTCAACAACCTGCTGTCCGGGCTGAACCAAGATCTTAACCACAGTTCCCGCTAGCGGGGCTGGGACAGGATCGCCGCCCGTTGCTGGAGCTGCACCACTTGCTGCTGCGACAGATGGTGCACCAGTTCCCGTCCCGGCAATTGCCGTCACATCACCGCCATCGCTGACCGCCACAGTGTAAGAGACACCCTCAACTTCAACGGTATAAATCTCTTCGCCAGCGTCGTTAGTCTGCACTGCAGATTTGGCTTTACCTGTGGGCACTGGCTCAAAGGCATCCGGGTTATCTTTGTTCTGCAAAAACTTGAGGCCGACCTGAGGGAACAGTGCATAAGTCAGAACATCATCAATCTGCCCTTCTCCGGCACTCAGCTGAAAACCATGCTCTGCTGAAAGGCCCTCCAGCTCCAGGGTCAATGCTTCCAACTCAGGTTCAATATTGTCTGCGGGGCGGCAGGTAATCGCCTCTTCGCCTTCATCCAATACGCGCGACTGCAATTCCGCATTCATCGGCGCTGGTGTGGCACCGTACTCACCGCGCAAGACGCCGGATGTCTCTTTTGAAATTGATTTGTAACGCTCGCCGGTAAGAACATTTAACACCGCCTGAGTACCAACAATCTGCGAGGTAGGCGTAACCAATGGGATAAAGCCAAGGTCTTCCCGCACTCGAGGAATTTCAGCTAACACTTCATCGATACGATCTTCCGCACCCTGCTGACGCAGTTGACCTTCCATATTAGTAAGCATGCCACCAGGCACCTGAGCCACTAAAATACGCGAATCAACACCGCGCATTGAACCTTCGAATTCAGAATATTTCTTACGTACTTCTCTAAAATAAGCAGCAATTTCTTCAAGCTTTACTATATCCAGACCCGAGTCGCGCTCAGTGCCTTTAAAAATAGAGACTACCGATTCTGTCGCCGAGTGGCCATAGGTCATAGACATTGAAGAGATGGCGGTGTCCACACGGTCAATCCCTGCCTCGACACATTTCATAATGGTGCTGGTAGAGAGACCAGTTGTGGCGTGAGCATGCAGCTGAAGCGGGATAGAAACGGCTTGTTTAAGCTTACTGACCAGCTCAAAACCCGCATAGGGAGTCAGCAGTCCGGCCATATCTTTAATACAGATTGAGTGTGCGCCGGCATCTTCAAGCTGGCGACCCATATCCACCCAGCGATCAATAGTGTGCACTGGGCTAACTGTGTACGAGATAGTGCCCTGAGCATGTTTGCCCACCTGAACCACTGCACGTAGAGCGGTTTCGAGGTTGCGCATATCATTCATGGCGTCGAATACACGGAACACATCTATACCGTTTACCGCAGCGCGTTCAACAAACTTTTCCACCACATCATCTGCATAGTGACGATAGCCAAGAATATTCTGACCGCGAAACAGCATCTGCTGCGGCGTGTTGGGCATGACTTTTTTAATTTCGCGGATACGGTCCCAGGGATCTTCACCCAAAAAACGGATACAAGAATCAAATGTCGCTCCACCCCATGACTCCATTGACCAATAACCAATCTGATCGAGCTTCTCGGCGATCGGCAGCATATCGTCGATACGCATACGGGTTGCAAAGAGAGACTGGTGCGCATCGCGCAGAACAACTTCGGTAATGCCAAGGGCGGCAGGTGTCGAGGGCATATTCATGTCCATTTTGGTAAGTTCGTTGAGAGTTCGTTTTAGGCGGCTATAACTACTTCTTACTGCGGTGCTGATCGATCGCAGCCTGAATCACTTTGGCAATGCGCGGTTCAACAGGAGACTGTACTAGTACAGTTGCAACTGAGCTAACAGCGGTCTCTGGCTGTTCAACGACCAGCTTATTGACTGTCTTGGACATCAGGGTGGTAACACCCACCAAAAGGGTCAAAAAGGTAAACACAGTGCCCATACCATAGAGCATCAGATCTAAGCCTTGCGAGATCAGTGTTGAGTCCATCGGAGATCCTAAAGAATGCAAAAGTGTTTAAAGGGTGGTCACGGTATGACCGAACGGCAAAACTATAGCAATACCGCGATTATTTGCAAGTATGGCTTTGCTTTCCGTCGCGGGAAACCTACAATTCACCTCAATTTTTTGCCTCGCTCTATATTTAGGGCCTGAACCACACTCAAGGAAAGCTCCAGTTATGCGCATCAAAGAGATTCTCAATCAGCGATTTTCCGCCGCTATGCAGGCCGCGGGAGTTCCCAGTGAATGCTCTCCGATTTTAGCGTTAAGTGGCAAACCACAATTTGGCGACTATCAGGCCAACGGCGCCATGGCTGCGGCCAAGCGTTTAAAGATGAATCCCCGAGACTTAGCTGAAAAAATTATTCAGCTTGCGGATCTCGACGGCATTGCCGACAGACTTGAAATTGCTGGCCCCGGCTTTATCAACATACATCTCTGTGACGCGTTTCTGACAGCCAGTCTGGGTACTAATACTCTTTACACTCAGAGTGAATCAGATCTCGATGGCACCCAGAAAAGAGTCGTTGTGGATTATTCCTCACCCAATCTCGCCAAAGAAATGCATGTCGGCCACCTGCGCTCAACCATTATTGGTGACGCGGTTGCTCGCGTACTCGAATATCAGGGTCATACAGTCCTGCGTCAAAACCATATGGGCGACTGGGGCACTCAGTTCGGCATGTTGATTGCGGAGCTGGAACAGCAACTCAGCGAAGGGGAACAAGCCGAATTGGCATTAGGTGATTTAGAACTGTTTTATCAGCAGTCAAAAAAGCATTTTGATGCCGACCTAGAATTTGCCGATACAGCTCGTGCCTATGTGGTCAAATTACAGTCCGGCGACGCTCACTGCCGAGGCCTTTGGCAGAAATTTATTCAGGTGTCTGTGGCGCATAATTTGGAAATCTATGCCCAGCTCAATGTCGGCCTCACCGCCGAGCACATTATGCCCGAGAGCGCCTATAACGATGATCTACAAAATGTTCTCGACGATCTGCTGGCGAAAGATTTAGCCTTAGAGAGCGACGGAGCAAAGGTCGTCTTCCTCGATGAGTTGGCTGACAAGAACGGCAATCCCTCTCCGATGATTGTGCAAAAATCCGGTGGCGGCTTTCTCTATGCCACCTCTGATCTTGCCGCTATGCGCTATCGTGTTGGCCAACTGCAGGCCGACCGCATTCTCTACTTTATTGACGCAAGACAATCTCTGCATATGAAACAGGTGTTTGCCGCCGCTCGCAAAGCCGACTATGTCTCTGATGCAGTGAGTCTTGAGCATCACCCCTTTGGCACCATGATGGGCAAAGACGGTAGACCGTTTAAAACCCGCAGCGGTGGAACCGTAAAGCTGGCTGATCTTTTAGTGGAAGCGGTGGAGCGTGCCGAGCAGTTGCTGCGCAGTAAAAATACTGATCTCGGCGAAGACGAGATCAGCAACATCGCCCGCAGTGTTGGTATAGGTGCAATTAAGTACGCCGATCTGAGCAAGACCCGCACCAATGATTATATTTTTGACTGGGATGCGATGCTTTCATTTGAAGGTAATACCGCACCCTATCTACAGTATGCCTACACCCGCATACGCAGTATTTTCCGCAAAGCCGGAATCAGCGCCGAAAGCTTTAGCGCAGAGATCAGTATTACTGAACACCAAGAAAAAGCCCTGATTATGAAGTTGCTCCAGTTTGACAATGTAGTAGATCAGGTTGCCGCAGAGGGTTACCCGCATATTCTGTGTAACTATGTCTATGAACTGGCCAGCGCCTATATGACTTTTTATGAGCACTGCCCGGTACTAAAAGATGAGGTGCCGGAGGAACTGCAGAAAAGTCGCCTGCAACTGTGCAAGCTGACCTCAGAAACCATTGCCAAAGGTCTAGATCTGCTGGGTATTGAAGTGATGGAGAAGATGTAAGCGCCACTGCTGATTAAGCGCTGCGGCTAATCAAGCGCTGTGGCCAATTAAGCGCCCCGGCCTACTTTCCTAATCGACTGCGGTAAAGCGCAGTAGTCACCGGGTCAAAGCAGCAAAAAATCACTGATTCAATTAATGGATTTCTCCCCAGGCCTAGCTTAATTTGCTGAATAGCAACGTTGGTTGCACGGTTGGCGGGAAACCCCAGGGGGCCGCAACTAATGGGCGTAAAAGCGATACTGCGAACATTATATTGCTTGGCTACATCCATGGCTTTGCTATAGCAAGAGGCCAACTGCTGCTCTTCCTGGTAATCACCGCCACGCCAGCGCGGACCAATTGCCTCAATCAAAATCCTGCTGGTGACTTCAACAGCCTCTGCGACCACATGCACATCGCCAATCCTGAGCGGCACCAGCCCATCACCACTGGCCACTGCTAGCCTCTCTAGCGCACCACTCTGCGAGTAGCAGCTGACCACAGCCTCAACATTGAGAGTGGCGATTTTTCCTTGATGAATTTTTATTCGGTGCACGTCGTTTGCCGCCTTTCCCACCCAAAACAAGATTCTGGCAGTATATGGCAAACAACTTATCGGAATGTTGACGGCTCTCTCAATGCTGGCGGCAAGCTGTTACTCACCGCACACAAGGCAACTAGGCGCCACCTCTCATCTTCGTGAGCATATCGTCAAATTGAATGCCAACGGCATCACGAACCGCGGGGCTGCGCTTGCTAACGAGCACCACCGCAATAGACGAGAGAATAAAGCCCGGCACCAATTCATAAACATCAAATAGGCCGCCACTGAGCTGCGACCAGACTATGACGGTAACCGCCCCGACTAAGACACCTGCCAGAGCGCCCTGAGAGGTCATCGAACGCCAGTAGAGACTGATTAAAATAGCGGGCCCCAAGGAAGCCCCAAGACCGGCCCAAGCGTAACTTACTACATCTAGCACTTTACTTTCAGGATCCATGGCCAGTGCGGAAGCCACCATTGCCAGCACAACCACGGCAATGCGACCAATTTTCATGCGCGCCTCTGCAGAGAGCGCTCTCTTTACCACCAGCGGATATAAATCCTCAGCCAGCGCTGCTGAACAGACCAACAGCTGGGAGTCCACAGTGCTCATAATGGCCGCGAGAATCGCCGCCAATAAAATACCGGCGACCAGAGGATGAAAAACCAAACTGGTCAGGGTGATAAAGACCTTTTCAGGATCTGCCAAAGGCTCATTCAAAAAAGCAATACCGCAGAATCCAACCAGTATTGCCGTCAGATAACCAAAGGATGCCCAGCCCACGCCAATAACCGTTGCCACACCCGTTTCGTCGGCAGACCGGATCGCTTTAAAACGGGCGAGAATATGCGGTTGACCAAAGTAACCGAAGCCCCAACCGAGCAGACCAACAATTGTCAGCCAACCCAGCGGCTCCCCTGCTGCGTCGGTAAACATATTTAACAACTCGGGATTGGTCGCATCGATATCCGCCGCAACTGCCAAGACACCGCCAAGATTACTGGTCACCAGAATCGGCACAGCGACTAGAGCAATTAGCATCAGCGTGCCCTGAAACACATCGGTCCAAGAAACCGCTAAAAAGCCGCCAAACAGGGTGTAAAACAGAATCAGGATGACGCCAACAAACACCGCGATATAGTAGTCGAGACCAAAGACCACATTAAATAACTTACCGCCGGCGATCAATCCTGAGGCCACATAGAAGAGAAAGAACAGCAAAATGCTGATTGCGGCAATCGACTTTAACCAAACTTTTGAGTCCTGAAAGCGGCGTTGCAAATAGGCCGGAATAGTCACGGCATCATCGAGCATAGCGGTGTAGATACGCAGACGTTTGGCTACCAGCACCCAATTGGCTGCTACGCCGATGGTCAGGCCGATAGTGATCCACGCAGCCTCCAAGCCTGCTAGATAGGCATATCCGGGTAGCCCGAGTAAAATCCAGCCACTCATATCGGAGGCGGCAGCACTAATTGCTGCGACTAGCGGTGACAGCTTTCGACCGCCGAGAAAATAATCGCTGGCGTCTTTAGTTTTACTGTAAGCATAGACACCGATTGCCAAAACGATGGTCACATAGAGCAGAAAGGCAATGGTGGTGGGCAGTGATAGTTGAGACATAAGATCCCTCTACGTTGCTATTATTTTTTTTAACTCATTACAAGGCTAACATGCCTGCTAAAGATTAATCGCTTTAATCTCAGTAGCCTGATCGAATTTCTCGCGCTCGATTTGCAACGTCTCAAAATCAAACAGCTCAGTGTCGGCAAGCTGGGATGGGGAAACATTTTTTATCGAACTGAAAATGCTCTCCACACGACCCGGATACTGACGCTCCCACTGCACCAACATATCTTTGACCACATTGCGCTGCAGTCCATCCTGAGAGCCACAGAGGTTGCAGGGAATAATCGGGAATTCTTTGAGTTCCGCCAAGGCCACCAAATCACTTTCTCGACAGTACGCCAGCGGTCGAATAACAATATTCTTTTTATCGTCTGAGAGTAGTTTAGGCGGCATGGCTTTGAGCTTAGACTGGTAGAACATATTCAAAAACAGTGTTTCGACTATATCATCTCGGTGATGGCCCAAGGCTACTTTGGTACAGCCGATCTGTTCGGCAAAGCCATACAGTGTGCCACGACGCAGACGGGAGCAGAGACTGCAGTAGGTTTTACCCTCAGGCACCTTGCTGGTGACGATGCTGTAGGTATCTTTCTCAAGGATATGGTATTCGATATCGAGTTTATCCAGATACTCGGGCAATACATGTTCGGGGAAGCCGGGTTGTTTTTGATCCAGATTCACCGCCACCAGCTCAAACTTGATAGGCGCACTAGATTGCAGGCCCATCAAAATATCCAGCATTGCGTAGGAATCTTTGCCACCAGAGAGACAGACCATAATGCGGTCGCCCTCTTCAATCATATTGTAATCGGCGATCGCTTTGCCCACATTGCGGCGCAGACGCTTCTGCAGTTTGTTGGCTTCCAGCTGGTTTTTGCGGATCGACATTGGGGCTGCTCTGAGGGTCGTGGTTTGAAAGCTGGGCATTGTAATTGCAGCGTAGGGGTTTCACCAAGTCTTAGGTTGATATTCTCTGTTCGGGGAGTTTGAGATCTCTCACATACGTTCGAGATGACAGGCTGGAGGTGGCTTGCCGCTCACTAACCTGTCACCTCAAGAGAGTTCTAAAAACCTGTCATCCCGACAGAGCTCTAAAAACCCGCCATCCCCACAGAGCCCTAAAACCCGTCATCCCGACACAGCTCTAAATCCCGTCATCCCGACACAGCTCTAAAACCCGTCATCCCGACACAGCTCTAAAACCCGTCATCCCGACAGAGCGGAGCGACGAGGGATCTCAAACCACCCAAACCCCACTTAAAGCGGCCAGCGCGTCTCCGGTGCATTAATCCGCTTGTCGTAAGCATATTCAATATCCCCACTAAAACCCAAAATATACAGCGCCTTACTATCCTCGGCGTAATGGGAAAATAGACGAATCAACTGGCGGTCTCCACCACCAAAGTCATCTCGATACCAAGAAAATATCCTCGACACACGCAACTGATCCCGAGACACAGTCAAACCACGGGGATGATTAATAAACTCACGAGCGTACTGCTTGAGCAATTTATTGGTATTGCGTCCAGTAAAGGCCTGAGCATGAATTGCCGGACAGCCGACAGTGGCGCAGCTGAGACCAAACACCATTTTGTAGTCCTGCCAGATGGGCCGCAGAATACGCTGATCTATATCGGCTACCGATAGCTTCTTGCCGGCCACCGATACCCGGCGCTTGCGACTTATTTTGTCACGGTCCACAGCAGTCACCGGATAGACCTTAAGCAGACCTTGCAGAGTCAGCGCATTATAGAGATTCAACCAATAGGCCTTTTGCTCAAGCTTGCGATAATCTCGGGGATCAATCGATGCCATCTTGGCAATATACTTGTCTAGCGCCTTGGCGTCTCGGCGGGTCACATCAGCATAGCGAAAGCGGTTAATTCCCGAGGAATGATTGCTCAATACATAGGTTTTTAAAAAGCCATCAAACGCCGAATGATCTATAATCATCGAATTGGTCTCGTCACTGCTATTCCACATAGCCCAGGCTTGACTGTCTTTTTTTGCAAGTGCATTTGAGGCGCAAGATAGGGCGACTAGAACCACCACCAACAATATTTATAACCGCTGCATAACCAACTCCATTTGAATCCGTTGTGAGGTAAAAATTATTTTAATCAAACCGGCGAAATAGCTGACGCCGAGAACACAATTTCTGTAACCCGTCTTTAGTAACATCGCCCCTGTTATCAATCAATTTGGAGCCCATAAAACTTTGAACAGCATCACCAAAACCGCGCAGCAAAATGCAGAACTGCTACAAAAAGACCAGCAATTTGTCTGGCACCCCTACTCCTCACTCAGTGACCCCATACCCGCCTATGAGGTAGTGTCAGCCTCAGGGGTCTATCTCAAACTGGCCGATGGTCGGGAGCTAATCGACGGTATGTCTTCTTGGTGGTGCACGATCCACGGCTACAACCACCCAGTGTTAAATCAAGCGGCAAAAGACCAGATCGACAGAGTCAGCCACGTGATGTTTGGCGGCATTACCCATGCGCCAGCGGTGGAGCTCTGTGAAAAACTGGTGGCCATTACGCCGTCAGGATTAGACAAGGTGTTTCTCTCGGACTCGGGTTCGGTGGCAGTTGAAGTGGCGATCAAGATGGCTTTTCAATACTGGATTTCTCAGGGCCAGACGCAAAAATCTCAGCTTTTAACGCTGCGCAGTGGCTACCATGGCGATACCTTTGCCGCCATGTCCGTGTGCGACCCCAAGACTGGGATGCACCATATGTTTGATCAGGTAGTGAACAAACATCATTTTGCCCCGGCACCTCAGACTGGCGTTTACGAGGAGTGGAACGAAGAGGATATCGCTGAGTTTACCGAAATAATTTCAACTAGAAGCGATCAGTTAGCTGCAGTGATTCTGGAGCCAATTGTTCAGGGTGCTGGCGGCATGCGCTTTTACTCACCGCACTATTTAAAGCGTGTCCGCGAACTCTGCGATCAGCACAATGTGTTGTTAATCGCCGATGAGATCGCCACCGGGTTTGGTCGTAGCGGAAAATTGTTTGCCTGCGAATGGGCGGGAATTTCTCCGGATATTCTCTGTTTAGGCAAAGCCATTACCGGCGGCTATATGACTCTGGCCGCAACTCTGTGCAGTGAAGAAGTGAGCCGTGGAATCTGCGAGGGAGAGGCTGGCTGCTTTATGCATGGCCCAACATTTATGGGTAATCCCCTGGCCTGTGCGGTGGCGAATGCCAGCATTGATCTATTACTAAGCAGCGATTGGCAGGCCAATATTCAGCGTATTGAAACGCTTTTAAGTGCTCAGATGGAAGTCTTTAGCGCGTTAGATAGCGTCGACGAAATTCGCGTTCTAGGCGCCATAGGGGTAATACAGATGAAGGAGCCGGTCAATCTAGCCGAGATTCAGAAAAAGTTTGTCGCCGAGGGTATTTGGGTTCGTCCCTTCGGCAAGCTGGTCTATGTTATGCCGCCCTACATTATTAGCGACAGGGAACTCACAACGTTGTTAAGGGGGATTTACAAGGTTCTGGCTTAAGGTTCTCGCTTAAAGTACGGGTGTAAGGCTATGGAAAAGCCTTACCCCTTTTGACTGTAACCATTACTGGGGCAGTTGATGAGGTGCCTTTTGCAACAGCTTAGGGTCATAACCCAAGTCGATCACAAAGTCGCGCAACTCTGCGTAGGTCTTATCCGGGATCTGTGCGCTACGCGCCATAATCCATACATAGTCGCGGCTATTGCGGCCGATCACGGTGTATTGATAATCCTCGTCTAAATAGACTATGCGGTAGTCAGCTTTAATCGGCCAGAGAAACTGCATACCCCATTCCGCATTGCTGTCGGCGTTTCGAATAAAGCCCTTGGGTTGGTAGACCTTCTCCTCCCCCTCAAAAGAACCTGCATTAAAGGTAAACGTGGTGGCAATAGTGCCATCGGCATTCAGCTCATAGGATTCAACGGGATTGTGAGCACCTTTCTCAAGAAACGTTGGGATATTGGCAATGACATACCAATCGCCCATAAAGCGAGGCAGATCAACCTCGTCCACAGTAGCCATAGGCGGCTGACTGCTGCAGGCGGTGAGTACCATCATCAATGTAGCGGCGGTCATTACTCTTATTAGTTTCATTTTTTCCGCTCTCTTTTTTGCCAATGTTTTACCAATTTTTTTGAGGCTAAAGGACGCGCTGATAGCGCAGTGTGCCGCCAATTAACAGTTCGGTCTCTAGCGACAGCCACTCTCCTGCAGCGTCATATTGCAGATCAATATCGACTTTAGGTAAGACAATCTTGATATGGGTAATACTGTCCTTTTCAGAAACCTGGGAGCTGATATCGACCGGCACATTGATCCCGGTCTCTGCGTTTAATAAATTTTCACCCCGCAACCATTGCGAGTTCCAATAAGCAAAGCCACGTACACAGCCAGTGAGTGTTTCTGTCTCGTCGGGGCGCTGAACCACAAGCCCGGTCTGATCAGTGCTGGCCTCGATGGCAAAGGCATTACCCTGCTTCTCGGTTTCGCTCTGCAGCGAAACCAAACAACCAGACTGCCAAATTTCATTAGCTTGATGGAGGTACTTAACGCGCTTTATTTTAAAAACTTTGAAATCTAGCGCCATCGTTGAGGAAACTTCAGTCGACTCGCCCCGCTGTAACAGTTCAAACTGATGCTGCCCTACTTCACGGTCATTTAAAAAAACGTCAAAATCCAAAAATCTGATACTCGTATCCTCAAGCTCATTGCTTACAACTTGGTTAGTAGCCAGTAAAAAGAAAACAATAAACAAACTGCGAATCATAGATCTGTGCCTATTTTTTGCGCTGGCTTCCACGGAATAAAAGCACTGGTCGTTTCGATATACTGCCGGTAGTCGAGACGCCGTTCAGTGATGCCTCGCTCCATATGACCGATACCGGATAATTTTAATAACAGGGCTATCATAATCATCGGCGCCAACAAAAGCCAAGGCAGGGTTGCAGCACTCGCAGAGGGGATGGAAAAAACGACCCAGCCGCACCAGACACAGCACTCGCCAAAATAATTGGGATGACGGGAATAGCGCCAGAGACCGCTGCTCAGCGTCTCCGAATCACGCAACACCAACTGATTAAATCTATACAGCTGCAGGTCAGCAAGCACCTCCATGGTAAAGCCAGCCATCCAAAGAGCAGCGCCAGCTGTATGCCAGTAATTCCAACTTAGGCTAGCCCCAGAACCCAGCGCTACTGCAAACAGCGAGCTAAGTATCCAAATTAAAAGTGCCCGAAACAGAAATACATTAAACAGACTTTTGATGGCGAAATTAGGCGACAACTTTTGACGCATCGCCTTATAGCGCCGCTCTTCCCCAAGGTTTCGCCCGCGAAGTAAGAGAAAGGTACTCAGGCGCAGAGCCCAGACTGCGAGCATTAGGAGGAAAACCAAATTGACCGTATTGAGACTGATCTCAAAACCGATCTGGTAGGCATAGACCAACGCGCTTACCAACAACATTGGCGACCAGAGATAGTCGATAATTCTGATATCCTCAATCACTAAGCTCACCAACCAGGCGCTCAGAGCGATTAAAAGTATTAGGGGAACAGCCTCCAACATAAGTTGTATATCGAGGCCTAGAAACAGATTCATAGGCTTACCCAGTGCTTCGGATTATTCTATTTATTATCTGTCCTTTACGCGGGTCTTGAAAAAAAAGATCAACCTCACTTAGACGCTGAGGAGTAGGCTGCGATGCTATAACTAAGGCTTATAATGCCCCGCTCGTTCTAAATTCTCACTGGTAGTCTGACGAGCAGCACTGCCCTTTTTGATCAATACATAGGTGGCACCCAAACCACCGTGATACTTCTGCGCCGTGTGGAAGGCCAAGACCTGATCAAACTGTTTTAGCCAGTGATTGACACAGCTTTTAAGCACAGCAGGTCGCGCAAGGTGCTCACCCTTACCATGAGTGATAAGGGCGCAACGCACCGAGTGTTTCTGACAATCATCGACAAAATTCCACAGCGCAGCTCGTGCCTGTTCCACCGTGTGACGGTGCAAGTCGAGGCGCGATTGAATTTCATACTTACCCATGCGGAGATTTTTATACACACCGTGCTGCACACCGGGGCGAGAAAATTCTAGCGGATCCAGTGCCGCGACCTGTTCAATAATACTATTGGGATCCAGAAAATTACCCTCGTCTTGAACCTCCAACTGAGCCGCCTGACGACGCGCCAAGACACCTGGCGTCAACTGAGCAGACTTGGCCACAAAAGCGGCACCCTTGCCGCGCAGAGGTTCGACGGCATCGCCAAACAGCGCATCGAAGTCCTCTTCGAGATCATCTTGGCTGCCAGCGCCGGTATTTATTTCGCGGTTTTTATTGGCCCCTGACATAACTGCCCTTCTCCTCACTCGATTACTTAAATTTGTGCCCGTTATTTAGTACTTGCGACAATGTTGCCGATGGCACAACTGATGTAAACTGCAGCCCTCAGAATTCGCTCCCCAGAGGTCAGCGCCATGCCGGTCAAGCACAATCACGTTATCACCCTTCACTACCAGCTTAAAGATGATAATGACAAGATCCTTGATAAAAGTTACGACAGTCAGGAGCCAATGGTTTATCTCCATGGCCATCGCCAGATGATCCGTGGTTTCGAAGCCGCCATTGCCGGTGCCGAGGAAGGTGAAAAGCGCGCTTTTAGCGTTAGCCCAGCCGAGGGCTATGGACTGCGCAATGTGAATAATATGCAGCGCATTCCAACCAAATACCTCAAGCACGAAGGCAAGTTATCCGCGGGTCAGGCAATCAACGTCAATACTGAAAACGGGGTTAAGCCAGGCACCATAATGAAGGTCGGAAAATTCAATGCGGATGTGGATATGAATCATCCACTGGCCGGTAAAAACCTGCATTTCGAAATCGAAGTGATTAGCATTCGCCCCGCCACCGATGACGAAGTGGGCCATGGTCATGTTCACGGCAGCGGTGGCTGTGATCATTAGAGCGGCCGATTAAATGAATTTGGATTTTCAGTGGTATCAGTACGCGCTGATTGTTTTGGTGTTTATCTGGAGCGGCTTTGTTCGCGCTGGCTTCGGTTTTGGTGGCGCACTATTTACTATTCCGTTTTTGCTGTTAATCCACAATGATCCGCTGTTTTTCCTGCCGATCATTTCCATACATCTGCTATTTTTTGCCGGCCTAACACTGTTTTTATCTCACTGGGCAGCTGCTGTTACTGTTGCGGTCGCTGAAACTGGAGAGAAACAGTCCGAGTCGCCTCAAGAAGCGATCAATTGGCGCTTTGTACGCTACGCCCTGCTGATTATGCTAATCCCCAAGCTAGCAGGGGTTGTGGGGCTTTTGATACTGCCTAGCAACCTGATGAACAGCATTATTTTTCTGTTAATTGCGGCCTACTCGATCACCTATATTATCGGCAAACCTCTGCAGAGTAACAGTCGCCTGCTGGATACGGTCTTTTTGATACTCGGCGCCTATATCAGCGGCACCTCGCTAATCGGTGGACCCTTGGTGATCGCCGTGGCCATGCGCCACATTCAAGCCCATGAGTTTCGCAATACCTTGTATGTACTCTGGTTTGTCTTAGTTGGCATCAAACTCTTTGCCTTTAACCTAGCCGGTGTCGACTTGCAGCTGATGGCCTCATTATGGCTCCTGCCCTTTGCCGGAATCGGTCATATGATCGGACAGAAATTCCACCAGCGCTTACTGCAGCACAGCAATGCGCGCTTCTATCAAATTCTCGGGTGGGTGTTATTGAGCACTAGTCTGATTGGACTCCTGCAGATCGTCGTTTAGCCTCCTTTGACTTAAAAGTTGACTACTATTAAGGGAGTGTTTAACAAGAAGCCTTGAGCTAGCCCTATGTCCTCGACAATTTTGCGCCTTATGCTGCCGCTTACCTGTCCAGTAGCCGCTTTAGCCCTACGTTATCTATTTGTCGATCACCCCCTATACAGCACCAGCCAACTAGACTTTTTACTGCTTCAGCTACCCTATATTTTACTGGGGCTGGCGGCCCTTACAGCACTTCTAAGCAATCATGCTCTAGAGGCCGGAATCACCATTGGCCTGCTCTGCGCCTATTGGCTAATTCAACGTTTTTTGCAGTCGCCACTTAATACCCAACCTGCCAGTCAAATTTTCTATCTGCTGACCTTGCTCAGTCCGGCGCTATTGATCACCTATGCACTGCTGCCACAGCGCAGTTGTCTTCAGTTACAGGGGCTGCTGACGGTCCTGCTGGCACCATTGATTATTCTTTTGGTCGCCGGTCTATTGGCAATTAATCACTCGTTATTTCTTACTTCTGCTACCGACGCCCTGAGTACCAGTCTAATCGGCAGCTATCTCTCAGCGTTGAGTTGGATGCTCTATTTTGCCGCTGTCGGTCTGAGCTTGGGTTTAAGCCTCTATCAGCATCAGAGCATTCACAACTCAGTATTGGGCTGCGCACTGATGAGTGTGATCACCTATGGTTGGATCCAACTCAATAGCATCTCAGCGTTTATGTTTTCCGGCATGGGTCTGTTGCTGACAATTAACCTCACTATCAGCCTTTTACAGATAGGCTACCGCGACGATTTAACTCAAATAGGCAATCGTCGCGCTCTACAGCAGACGGCCAAAACATTGCGTGGCCCCTACAGCATTGCCATGGTAGATGCGGATTACTTTAAAAAAATAAATGATCAGTTTGGCCATGATTTGGGAGACCAAGCCCTGCGCGTGATCGCCAGCCTGCTTAACCAAACCGCTGAGGGCGGCAAACCTTTTCGCTACGGTGGTGAAGAGTTCTGTCTGCTGTTCAGGGGTAAAACTGAGCAGGAAGTATTGGATGCACTGGAAGCCTGCCGTCAGGCCATAGCCAACTATGATATGGTGGTGCGGGATAAACAACTGCGCCCAAAGAAGCTTAAACAGGGCGAGACCAGACGCGGTGCCAGCAAGAGAAAAAGTAATCTGCGCCTGACGGTAAGTATTGGCGTCGCCAGCAGTGATATGGCCCACTCTAGCAACAGTCTCAATCCATTTGAGCAGGTTTTAAAGCGCGCTGACCAGGCGCTCTATCGCGCTAAAGCCTCAGGCCGCAACTGTATTCAGGCGGCCTGACTCTTGTGGAAAGAAAGCCTAGCTATAAAAAGCCTAACTATAAAAAGCCTAGCTGTAAAAAACTTAGCTATGAAAAGTCGTAGACTGCTCTAGGGTTGCACGATCAGTGCGCAGATTATTGGCACTGTCTGAATGATCTACATAACCAAAGGAGAGGCCCATCATCAATTTAAAACGGCTCTCAATACCCAGTTCTTCACGTACTAGATCCGGATAGCAGCTCACTGATGTCTGTGGGCAAGAACCCAGACCGGCATTTTCCATTGCCAACATCAGGGTCTGAGCGTACATACCTGTATCACCTGCCAGACGCACCAGCTCGGGAAATTCGTCGGTAACAAAAATAAATGCTATGTGCGGTGCATCGAAGAATTCAAAGTTGCGCATCCACGACCAGGCGCGCTTTTCACGATCTTCGCGAGTGACTCCCTGATGCTCCCAGAGACCCAATGCAGAACAAATCTGACGCTCACGATAGTCGCCGCTAAACTTACCCTGCCAGGGGAAATCGGGATTGCCGCTGGGCTCTTTTACCGCCGCCGCCTTCATCTTTTCACGCATATTATTGCAGGCATCACCGGATAGAACATGCACATGCCAGGGCTGAACATTACAGTTGGAGGGCGCCCAGTTGGCCAGCTCAAAAATCTCTTTTAGGGTCTTTTCGTCCACCGCCTTGGGTAAAAATCCACGATAGGAGTGTCGAGCCTTAACCACATCTGCAAATTCCATTCTCTCTTCCTTTGACTATTTTGTATGCGTTGGACTGTAACAATGCCGCTATAACCTGTCACGTATTTCAGGCCTATAGCAACTATTTATTGGGTAACTATTTAAAGAGCAACTATTTAAATGCTAGCTATTTAAAACGCTGGATGTAAAAAAACCCTGCAGCGCAAACTACAGGGTTCCTGAACGTTTTTCTTGGCAATACTATCTATTCGAAGTAGCTAGTCGGCATTGCCATCAGGCTTTCAAGATTGGCACTCAGGGTTTTAGCATGGGCGTCAGCTCGGGGCAAAATACGCTCAAAGAAAAACTCTGCGCTGTGCAACTTAGACTCGAGGAAGTTCTTGTCACCCCCACCCGCCGCCAACTGTTTGTGTGCAGCGAAACTCATCTTTGCCCACATAAAGCCCATATAGGCGTAACCAGAGTACATCAGGAAATCAACCGATGAAGCGCCGACATTATCTGGATTCTTCTTCGCTCGCATCGCCATGCGATAAGCCAGATAGCGCCACTTGATCGCTAGTTTGGCAACAGTCCAAGCCTGCTTGCGCATCTGCTTAGCCTGAGGTGATTTTTTCCAAGGCAGAAACTGGCCAGCAAAACTGAGCATCTCGCCAGTAAAGACATTGAGCTGCTTGAATTTATCCATCAGCACTTTACGCCCAACCAGATCCAAGGCCTGAATACCGGTGGTGCCTTCATACAAGGTGGCAATGCGACTGTCCCGAAGAATCTGTTCCATGCCCCACTCTTTAATGTAGCCGTGACCCCCAAACACCTGGACACCATGATTGGCTGCTTCAACACCCAGCTCAGTAATAAAACCTTTTAAAATAGGGGTACAGAAGCCCAAGCGAATTTCTGCAGCATCACGTTCCTCCTGACTGTTGCCGCCGCGATAGAGGTCGGCAAACTGGCTGGCATAAGTCACCATGGCACGACCGCCTTCGGCGATAACTCTCTGGGTCAGCAACATGCGACGCACATCTGGATGCTCAATAATGGCATCGGCTGGACCTTCCGGATTCTTTACACCTGAAATAGAGCGCATAGCCAGACGCTCGCGAGCATATTTGGCGGCACCCTGATAAGAGCGCTCAGCTGCCGCGGCACCCTGACTAGCAGTTCCTATGCGCGCAACATTCATGTAGGTGAACATAGCCGCCAGACCCTGGTTGGGTTCGCCGATCAAAAAGGCTTTGGCGTCGTCAAAATTGAGCACTGCAGTACCGTTTCCGTGGATACCCATTTTGTGCTCAATGGAGCCACAGCGAACGCCATTGCGCTCCCCTGCAGAACCATCCTCAGCAACCAAGAATTTAGGAATAATAAACAGCGACAGACCTTTGGTACCCTTGGGTGCATCCGGCAATTTGGCTAGCACTATATGAACAATATTGTCAGTCAGATCGTGCTCGCCTGCGCTGATAAAGATCTTGGTACCATTGACCTTATAGCTGCCGTCATCGTTGGGAACCGCCTTAGTCTTCATCAAACCTAGATCAGTACCGCAGTGGGGTTCAGTGAGACACATGGTGCCACTCCAAACGCCGCTGATCAGCTTGACCAAATAATCCTTCTTCTGCTGCTCGGTACCGCTGGTTTCAAGCGTCGCAACAGCGCCTTCACTGAGACCGGGGTACATAGCCCAGGCCCAGTTGGCGGTAGTCATCATCTCATTGATCGCGATACCAATAGACGATGGCAATCCCTGGCCTCCCATATCGGTGCTACCCGTCAAGCTAGTCCAACCAGCCTCAATAAACTTCTGATAGGCTTCCTTAAAGCCTGCAGGTGTAGTTACCACACCGTTATCCCAAGTACAGCCATCGTCGCCGCTCTGATAGATGGGCGCCAATTCGTTTTCACAGAACTTGGCTGCTTCAGTAAAGATAGCCTCAACCATGTCATTGCTGGCTTCGTCTCCGCCCTGAACACTTTTATATTTGCTCTGCATATCGAGCACATCGTTGAACAGAAACAGGTAATCATTTACCGGAACTTTATAATCAGGCATTACTACTCTCCTATGAGATTTGGCCTAGCAAGTGGAGAACTCCACTGGTCTTGTTTTGTAATGAGAAACTCTCACCCTGTTGATTTACGTGGCTATTAAAGACTACCTCAGCGGGCAAAAACAATGGGCGATGAAATGCCACATCGACGCTGTAGCCGGCGCTCGGCAGTTTTTCTTCCAGTGCGGCCAAACAGCGCGCTTTGGACCACATACCGTGGGCAATCGCCTGTTTAAAACCAAATAGTTTAGCCGTGATATCGGAGAGATGAATCGGGTTGTAGTCAGCGGAGACCTTGGCGTAGCGGCGGCCAATATCAGCCTCAACTGTCCAATTTTGCGAGTTGCCCTGAGGAGAGGTTTCTTTGCTCCGAATTACGGGCACACCCGTCTCACAGCGATTCAAATAGGTCGAGGTGCTAGACCAGACCAGTTGATTATCCACCACAGCAGAGACATCTATATCCCATTCAACACCGCGACTGGTCACCTCACTGTTGCCAATCGTCGCTCTCATACTGATCGGCGCCCGCAGATCAAACGCTTCAAGAACCGAGATCTGATTACGCAAATGGACCTGACCCATGGCTTTCATGGGAAAGTCCTGCTGAATAAGTAAATTTAACGACAGCGGAAAAGACAGCATATGCAGATAGGTAGCGGGCAGCACTGAGTTATCACTAAAACCGCAGAGGGCCCGATAAGCGCGCAGGTCAGCCTGACGAATTCGCAGGTGGTTGATTTCGGTACTCAGCGCCGGCAGCACATCACCCAGCTGATAGTAGCCAGATTTAAACGCGGCTCGGCCTAAAAGAGAAGGCATGCTCGGCAAATGGTCCAATACTATTGGCGCGAAGCCTACAGATGGCGAACTGCTATGGGCTTTATCGGACTGCTGGTTTTGACTATTCATATCTTTCATTCTGCGTGAAACCTCCCTGGTAGTCATTGGCAGTAAAAAAACTCTATATTGTCATTTCGGCCAATCACATATAATATCAATCTTCGCCGTTATCTCAGACTCATAGAGCCTAATGGCGTCGTGTTGAGCGCTATGGAGCGGGTCAAGAGCGCCATCAAGCATTTTTAAGAGCTGCTATTTTTAAGAGCTACAATTTTAAGAACTACTATTTTTAATCGGCTACTAGGTAAGTGTATGTCAGGTTTAACCGATGCGGGAACTTTAGTCAGACTGGCATATCAAGGTTTAGCCAGCTTAGATGTCGATGCCGACGCCGTTCTGCGCCGCAGTGGACTGGATCCACAACAACTCTACCAAACTAATTTACGCACCCAATTCTCGGCCCAACCCCATTTTTGGAAAGCCGCAGTTGAGCTTTCCGGGGACCCCTGCATAGGACTTCATCTGGGCGAAAAGATGCCCGTCTACAAGGGTCAGATCCTCGAATATTTGTTTCTCAGTAGCGCCACCTTTGGCGATGGCTTGCGCCGAGTAATCAGCTATCAGCGCCTGATCAGCGATGCGCTCCATGGACAGCTCAGTGAACATCCAAGACCCTGCCTAACCAGCTACTTTGCCGAGCATCAATACGCCACCTCGCACCTGGCAGAAGCCATGGTTCTGGGACTCATTAAATCTTTTCAAGCGGTTACCGACGGCGCGTTTAAGGCGGAAAAAATTGTTTTCAATCATGCGCCCAATACCAATCTGGACGAATACCAGCGGATATTTCAATGTGAGGTTGAGTTTAATGCGCCATCGTTTCAACTCCACTTTGCCCCAGAGATTCTCAACTACCGTTCACTGAATGCGGTGCCTGAGTTACTCAACCTCCATGTTAAGGCCGCCGATCAGCATCTGGCACGACTGCAACAGCAGGATTTTGTGCGTTTGGTTCGCACTCAGATTGCAGCGCTATTGGAAAGTGCTGAGGTAACATTGGAAAAGGTTGCCGAGCAACTTGAGATCACGCCGCGGAATCTTAGGCATCAGCTCAATTCCGCAGAGACCAGCTTTCAGCGATTACTCAATGAGCACCGCCGCTCACTGGCCAAACGACTGCTATCGCAAACCGATGAGGAGATTAGCGAAATTGTCTATCTCACCGGTTTCTCTGAACCCAGTACCTTTTATCGCGCCTTTAAACGCTGGGAGGGAACTACACCGATTGAGTACCGCAAGCGGGCGAAAGCTAGGCTCTTAATCTAGGCTCTTACACTAAGGTCTTAAACTAAGGTCTTGGCCTAGAATCTTGAATAAGCCCCTAAAACCCGCCACCAATGATCGACGGCATTTCCCCCACAAGTCACATGCAGTAGAATGCAGCCTGATTTTATTTTTCCATCTCACAGAGCAACAGTCCCTATGACCCAGCACCCAGCGTTTGAGCTTTTGCGCGAGCAAGAGATACCCTCCCTAAATGTTTGCTATCAGGAATATCGCCACCGAGTGACTGGTGCGCAACATATCCACCTAGCTGCCGACAATAAAGAGAATGTGTTCCTCGTTGCCCTGCGCACAGTGCCAATGGACTCTACAGGTGTTGCCCATATTCTCGAGCATACCGCGCTCTGTGGCAGTGAAAAATACCCGGTTCGCGACCCATTCTTTATGATGATTCGGCGCTCACTCAACACCTTTATGAATGCCTTTACCAGTTCCGACTGGACCGCTTATCCCTTTGCCAGCCAGAACAAAAAAGATTTCAACAATCTCCTCGATGTGTACCTGGATTCAGTGTTTTTTGCCCGCCTAGACCCCTTGGATTTTGCTCAGGAAGGCCATCGCCTAGAATTTGCCGATGCCGCCGACTCAAGCTCTGAGCTCACCTACAAAGGTGTGGTATTCAATGAAATGAAAGGTGCCATGAGCTCGATCAACTCGACTCTGTGGCAAACCATGAGTAAGCATCTCTACCCTACCAGTACCTATCACTACAACAGTGGCGGCGAGCCAGCGGATATTCCGGACCTGACCTACGATCAATTTAAAGCGTTTTATAAAACTCACTATCACCCGAGCAATGCGATTTTTGTGACCTTTGGTGATATAGACGCCGCCGAGCATCAGGCGACTTTTGAAACCAACGCCCTCAGTCGCTTTGAAAAACTCGACTGTCATATTGCCGTCACTGACGAACAGCGCTACACCACACCACAGTATTTTGAAGAGACCTACGCCGCTGATGATCAAGCACCTTTAGACGATCACACCCATATTGTTGTGTCCTGGCTGCTGGGTGACTCGACTAATTTAGAAGCTACTATGCAGGCCCGCCTACTGGCCAGTGTACTGCTGGATAACAGCGGCTCACCGTTACTCAAAGCATTGGAAACCACCGATCTGGGTACGTCGCCCTCACCCATGTGCGGCCTTGAAGACTCGCAGAAAGAGCTGTGTTTTGCCTGTGGTATCGAGGGCTCTAATCCTGAGCAGGCGGATGCCGTTGAAAAACTGATTCTCGATGTGTTGCAGGACGTTGCTGACAATGGACTACCCCTAGAACAGGTGGCTGCCAGTCTCCATCAGTTGGAGCTGTCTCAGCGGGAAGTGTCCGGTGGCGGCTACCCTTATGGTCTCAATTTAATTCTTACCTCATTGACCAGCGCCACTCATCGGGGTGATCCGGTGGATCTGTTAAATCTGGATCCGGTACTGGAAAAGCTCCAGCAGCAGATCCAAGATCCGCAGTTTATACGGTCCCTCGCCAAGGATCTGCTAATCAATAATCAGCACCGCATTCGCTTGGTGATGAAACCCGATCACCAGCTCGCCAACACCAGAGATCAGGCTGAGAAAAATCAGCTAGCAGCGATTCAGGTCAAGCTCAACGACAGTGAGAAACAGGCCATAGTAGACAACGCCGCGGCGCTTAAAGAGCGTCAGGAAATGGAAGAGAATCTGGATATCCTACCCAAGGTTGGCATTGAAGATGTACCCGCCGATATTGCCTATGCCGAGCGCCACAGTGTCGATAGCACGCCTCTGCCCCTAACCAGCTACAGCGCCGGCACCAATGGCCTGGCCTACCAGCAGATCATTATGCCAATGCCCGCGCTAACCCAGCAGCAAATGGACCTTCTGCCACTCTACAGCACCTGTGTAACGGAAATGGGAGTCGGCGACAGAGACTATCAGGCTACACAGCTTTGGCACTCGAGTGTGGTGGGTGCCTACTCGGCCTCTGCATCTGTGCGCAGTGACAAAGATCGCCTGGATCAACTCCACGGCAATATTAGCTTCTCGGCAAAAGGTCTGGCGCGCAACCAAAGCGCCATGAGTGATCTGATGCATGAGTCTATGCAAAACAACCGCTTTAACGAGCTCTCGCGACTGCGCGAACTGGTATCTCAAATCCGCACTCACCGTGAATCGTCCATCGTTGGCAACGGCCATGTGCTGGCGATGACCGCAGCGGCCAGTGGCCTCTCGGCTAATGCCTATTTAAACCAGCGTTGGGGCGGTATGAGCGGATTGGCCCAGATCAAAGCCTTGGACCAGAGCCTCGAGTCCCAAGCCGGTCTAGAATCCTTAGCTGCCCAGCTAGAGGAGATACATCAGTTGGTACTGCAGCAACCGCGACAGTATTTACTGGTCGCTGAAGAGCACCGCCTGGATGGCTTTAAGCAGAGCATTAATAACACCTTTGGCGCTGATCAGCAGGTCGCAGCCCTGCCAACCAACCTGATCGACTACCAGCCCAATCTACAATCGGTCAATCACTGCTGGACCGCTAATACTCAGGTGAGTTTCTGCGCTAAAGCCTATGCCACAGTGCCTTCAAGCCATGCAGATTCAGCGGCCCTCACAGTACTCGGCGGCGTATTGCGCAATGGCTATCTACACCGCACTATTCGCGAACAGGGCGGCGCCTACGGTGGTGGCGCGTCGCAGGATAATCAATCCGGTGCATTCCGCTTTTTCTCCTATCGCGATCCGCGCATCGAAGGCACACTTTCCGACTTCGATAACTCGATTAAATGGCTGATGGACAAACCGCTGGGCGACGACAGCATTGAAGAGGCGATCTTGGGCGTTATTGGCGGCATGGATAAACCCGCCTCTCCCGCAGGTGAAGCCATGCAAGCATTTCACGGTGAGCTCAATGGTCGCAGCAAAGCCTCAATCAGCGAGTTTCGCAATCGCGTGTTAGCAGTGACCGATGCCGATCTGAAGCGCGTTGCCACTGAGTATCTGCGCCCCGAAGTGGCTCAGACCGCGGTGATTACCAACAGCGATCTGGCGGCAAAAACTGGCCTGGATATTATTGCGGTCTAAGCCCTATGAGCGACACGCCCAAACAGGACAATTTATTTGCCAGCCCATTGGGCAATGTACCCCGCTTCGCGTTTGACGAGGCGGTAGTGGATGTATTTCCGGATATGATTCAGCGCTCGGTGCCCGGATATCAGACGATTATTAATCTCTGCGGCGAACTGGCCGCACGCTATGTGCAGCCTAATAGTAACTGCTATGACCTGGGTTGTTCGCTGGGCGCCTCGTCTCTGGCTATTGCTCAACAAGTCAATCAGCCCGGTGTCAGTATAGTGGCGGTGGATAACTCTGCGGCGATGCTATCGCGCTGTGCTTCGGTGCTAGAACAAGGCCAAACCACAGCTAAAATCGAGCTAGTGGAAGCAGATATCTGTGATATCGAAATCAGTAACGCATCCTTGGTGGTGATGAATTTTACCCTGCAGTTTATTGCTATTGAAAAGCGTCAGGCGCTGGTAGAAAAAATTTATGCGGGACTCAATCCCGGCGGCTGTCTGGTGATTTCAGAGAAGTTATTGTTTGAACCGGAATCCCTAAACCAACTGCTCTCGGAACTGCATCATCAGTTTAAAAGCGCTCAGGGTTACAGTGATTTGGAGATTAGTCAGAAGCGTGATTCTCTGGAAAATTTTCTGCTTCCAGAAACCCTTGAGACCCATATCAATAGAATAAAGGCCTGCGGATTTAACTCCGCAAGCCCTTGGTTTCAATGTTTTAACTTTGCGTCCTTAGTCGCGATTAAGTAGTTCTTCGCAAGCAAAAAGCTTTTAGATAAGTGACTAGCGACTCACCAATCCCGTAATGGTTTTAATCAACTTGCGCACCTTCGGTGTATAGGGTGGGTGCATCATATGACCGCTGGCAAACTTGTCCTGTAACACACTGCGTTCATGGGAAAATGCCTTGTAACCCCACTCGCCACCGGACTTGCCAATACCACTATTGTTAACCCCACCAAAGGGTAAATTGGGATGCACAAAGTGCATCACCACCTGATTGATACAGGTATCGCCGGCACTGGTTTCTTCCATCACCTTATTAATCGCAGCCTTGTCGCGACCGAAAAAGTAAAGCGCCAGAGGCTTTGGTTTGTCATTGATAAAACCAATCACTTCGTCGAGATCGGTAAAGGTCATAATCGGCAGTACTGGACCAAAAATTTCTTCATTCATAATCCGGGAATCAGCCGTCATGCCCTGGAGCAGCGTCGGCGCAATAAAGCGCTCAGCATCGTCAATCTGACCACCAGTGATCAACTCAGCACCACCGGCTAACGCATCGGATAACAGTCCCGAAATACGACCGTGATGGCCAGAATTAACCACCTGACAGTAATCGCAGTTGGCTTGAGCATCGCTGCCCTCGCCATACTGACGCGCCATGCTGGCCTTTAACTCAACTATCAGTTCGTCTTTAATGCTCTCATGAACAAACAGATAATCCGGCGCAATACAGGTCTGACCATTATTATTGAACTTGCCCCAGGAAACACTGCGCGCGGTTTTCATCAGATCCGCACTCTTGTCGACAATCACCGGGCTCTTGCCTCCCAGCTCCAGAGTCACTGAAGTAAGATTTTTTGCCGCCGCAGCCATAACATGCTTGCCCACCGCTGGGCTGCCGGTAAAGAAGATATGGTCAAATGGCAGGCTGGTTAGATAGCTGGAAACATCGGCCTCTCCCTGAAACAGGCTGACCTCTTCCGGACGAAATGCCTCTTCGACAATCTCTGCAATTACCTTAGACATGTGGGGTGTCATTTCCGAAGGCTTTATCATCACAGTGCAGCCAGCGGCAATCGCTGAGATCATTGGCCCGAAGGTCAAATTAAACGGATAGTTCCAAGGCGAGATCACCAGACTGGTGCCCTTCGGCTCGGTAACAATTTTGGAGGAAGTACCGAGCATGGTCATGGATGCACGCACAGATACCGGCTTCATCCACTTTTTCAATTTCTTGCGCGTATGAGCTAACTCAGACAACACAATCATAATCTCAGCTATATCCACTTCCGCGCCCGGCTTGCCAAAATCTGCCATGGCTGAGGCATAAATTTTATCGTAGGAATTTTTAAACACTTTTTCAAAGCGCGCCAGCACCTCAAGGCGTTGAGCACAGGTGGATTTGCGGAGCTTAAGTGCATAGGCTTTGTGCGCCTCAAATGAAGCATCAATGGCAGTTTTGTCTTCTGCACTTAATTGTGGATTAGTCATGGCATTCCCCTAACAAGTAGATTAACTAACTTTTTTATTATTATGGCCTTCTATTAGGACCTTATATTTTCTCGGCTATCACGTCTAAAACCTAGCTCGCAGACTACAGCATAACCACGGTTAAATTTGACGAGTTGCGACTGAGTGGTACTAGATACCTCTAATAATGCGGCGGCTTTTCATTCTGAGAGCCATCGCCCTCAGCCGCCACATCCTGCAATGCCTCAAGACGCTGCACCATTGATTGATGGGCCAGGGTCAATGTATCGATCTCTTTTTGCTGACGGAAAATTTCTTCACTCAGCTCGGCATTAGTCATTTCCTGGTATGCCAGCTTCTCTTCCAGCTGTTCAAATCGTTGCTCTATGGTATCGCTATTCATTGATTTTAAAACTCTAGTTACTATTTGTTTTCTAGGCGTCAAACCATAGCGGAAATACCTTATAATTTGCTACTAAAATTTTAGGTACCCGCATGATCCCAACATCACTCGATTATGGCCCCCTGTTCTCTTGGCTCGAAGAGTCCGAACTCCATCAGTGGGGCCAAGACCTGCCCGAGCTGGTGGCCAAACAACTGCGCCGCGAGCGCTGGGGCGATATGCCCGAGTGGGAAGAGACAATGAGGCGCCTGCCGGAAATCGACCCTCTGTTTACCGACTTTAGCAATGGCGTGAAAATTGGTGATATCAGCCTGATGGACAAAGGTCGACGTCTGGCCCTGCAAGCTACTCTGATGGGCCTGCACCCCTGGCGCAAAGGACCGTATAATTTATTTGGTATGCATCTGGACACCGAGTGGCGCTCAGATTGGAAGTGGGATCGCGTACTGCCCCATCTGGCCCCGCTAAAAGGTCGCACCATCCTCGATGTTGGCTGCGGCAATGGCTACCACTGCTGGCGCATGCTCGGCGCTGACGCCGAGCGTGTTATCGGCATAGACCCCTCAGCAAAATTTGTCTTTCAGTTTTATGCGATCAAGCGCTTTGCGGGCAATCGGCTGCCTATCGATGTATTGCCCCTGGGCATTGAACATATGCCAGAGAAAATGGCCGCCTTTGATACGGTATTTTCCATGGGCATTCTCTATCACCGTCGCTCGCCCATGGATCATCTGCGCGAACTGCGCCAGCTATTAAAGCCCGGCGGCCAACTGGTTCTCGAAACCCTAGTGATCGAGGGCGCAGAAGACCAGCTACTAGTGCCGCAGGATCGCTATGCGAAAATGCCCAATGTCTGGTTTATCCCCTCTCCGGATATGTTGATTAGCTGGATGAGCAAAAATGGCCTAAAGAATCCCCGCATGGTGGATATCAGCACCACCAGTATTGAAGAACAGCGCACTACGGATTGGATGAAGTTTGAATCACTGACTGACTTCTTGGACCCAAATGATCCGAGTAAAACTGTCGAAGGTCATCCGGCGCCAGTGCGAGCTGTCTTTGTCGCTGAGGCACCTTACTAATTTGGTGCTACATTTAGTGGAGGCTCTTTCATTAAGAAAAGTCCATTTAGAGTCGGGCACACTAAAAGGAATTACCATGCACAAACTCAAATTTAATCTTAGTATAAGCATTAGTATTATTGCGCTGATATTCGTCAGCGCCTGCAGCAACAACCCAACCAAAACCCCCATCGAAAAACGCCAGATCATTATTGATATGCGCAATCAGGTACTCCAGGACCTGTATAAAATCAAACCCGACGTCAAAGCTCAGATTGGCAGCGCAGCGGGCTATGCGGTATTTAGCAACGCCAATATTAACCTTATCTTTACCAGCGTCGGTGCCGGCCACGGTGTAGTCCGCGATAATAAAAGCGGTAAAAACACCTTTATGAAAATGGGTGAAGCCGGTGTTGGCTTGGGTATAGGGTTAAAAGATTTTCGCGCCCTGTTTGTCTTTCACAGCCGCGATGCACTGAGTCAATTTATTGACGATGGCTGGGCCTTTGGCGTCAATGCCGACGCAGCAGCCAAGGCCAGTGAGAAAGGTGCAGCCGTAGGTGGCGAGGCCACATTTGATAATATCACCGTGTACCAACTCACCGAATCTGGCTTAGCGCTACAGGCTACTGTAAAAGGCACCAAATTCTGGCAGGATAGCGAGCTTAATTAGTTCTATTACTGCACCCTTTTCAGAGAGTCCGCTATGTTTACCACTTCAATTGCCAAGCGCTACTGCGGACCACCACAATCAGGCAATGGAGGCTACAGCTGCGGTCTGCTCGGCAAACAGATCGAGGGCCCGAGTAAGGTTCGACTGCATATGCCACCGCCACTCGACACCCAGCTAAGCATTAAACAGGACGCAAATAGTTGGTTATTAAAGCAGGATAAGAAACTGATAGGCACTGCTATGGCAGCGCAGTTGGATATGCAGCCTCCTCAACCCCCGAGCCTGGAACAGGCTCGAGCAGCGAGAAACAACTACAGTGGTTTTAGCGAACACAGCTTTCCCCATTGCTTTGTCTGCGGCACCGGTCGCGAGCAAGGTGATGGCCTAAGATTGTTTACCGGCGCTATTAACGGCCAAGAAATGGTCGCCTGTGACTGGGAACCCTCTGCGGACTTAATCGATACCAATGGCCAGGTTAAAGCAGAATTTATCTGGTCAGCACTGGACTGCCCCGGCTACTTCGCTTTAGATGTGCCAGCAAATGCCGATTTTATCTGCCTACTTGGCGAAATGACCGCCAGCATCGACAAGCCGGTACCTGGTGATCAACCCCTAATAGTCTATGCTTGGAAGCGCTATATAGAAGGCCGCAAACATTATTCTGCCGCAGCCCTCTGTACAGAGGAAGGTGAGGTACTGGCTAGAGCCGAGCACCTGTGGATCAGGCTCAATAAATAAGAGCGTTTCAACATTAAGCTCAGACCTTCAGCGCCTCATCGGCAGGCACATAGCTATAACCCAATGCATCTGCCACCGCCTTGTAAGTCACATGGCCTTTGTGCACATTGAGACCATTCTGCAAATGCTTATCTCGAAACAGTGCATTGACAGGATCATCCGCTAGCGCCAGTGCATAGGGCAAGGTCGCGTTGTTTAGCGCCATAGTCGCCGTCCGCGCCACACCACCGGGCATATTGGCAACACAGTAATGGACTACATCATCGACCATATAGGTCGGCTGCTGATGAGTCGTCGCACGAGACGTCTCAAAACAACCGCCCTGATCAATGGCCACATCCACCACCACCGAACCCTTCTTCATGCGACTGATAATATCGCGGCTCAATAACTTCGGCGCCGCTGCGCCGGGAATCAAGACCGCACCAATTACCAGATCCGCATCAAGGGCATACTCCTCGATAGTCGCCATGGTGGAATAGACACAGTGGGCGCGCCCCTCGTATTTCGCGTCCAACTCACGCAGGCGGGCAATAGAACGATCGAGAATAGTCACATCAGCCCCCATACCCACGGCAATGGCCGCCGCATTGTCACCGACCACACCACCACCAATAACCAACACCTTCGCCGGTGCCACGCCGGGAACGCCGCCCAGCAACACACTACGACCGCCCTGAGCTTTCTCCAAATGGTAAGCTCCCGCCTGCACCGACATGCGCCCAGCCACCTCAGACATGGGTGCCAGCAGAGGCAAGCCACCCTGATTATCCGTCACCGTTTCATAGGCGACACAGGTGGCGCCGGACTCAACTAATAATTTGGTCTGCTGAGGATCTGGGGCTAAATGCAAATAGGTATAAAGAATCTGACCATCGCGTAACATTTCACATTCCCGAGGCTGCGGTTCCTTCACCTTAATGATCATATCCGCCGCTGCAAAAACGTCCGCCGCGCTGGCCACCATCTCAGCCCCCGCCGCACGATACTCCTCGTCACTAAAGTCGATTCCCGCACCGGCATTTACTTCTACCATAACTTTGTGGCCACGGGCGACTAACTCGACAACCGAAGATGGCGTCAGACCCACACGATATTCATTATTTTTAATCTCTTTCGGAACACCTACCAACATAGTTCAATCCCTCTAATCTATAGAAACAACCCAAATAAACCGCGTAAACTCCTACCCAGCTTTATGATTTATTCCTGATATTTTAGTTTTAAATAAAAATATTTATTACTTTTATAGGGATTAATATAGAATATTTTCCTTAATAGTTATTTTAAACAGGAAATAATAAAACATGGCTAGCAACGAAAACGGGACGTCAAAGAAGCTCAGCAAAATAGATCGCAATATACTGCGCATCCTGCAGCGCGACGGTCGCATCAGCTACACCGACCTTTCCCGGGAAGTCGGCCTTTCCGTTACTCCCTGCATAGAACGCGTCAAACGGCTAGAGCGCAACGGTTATATCGAAGGCTACACCGCCAAACTCAATCCCGAACTATTGAACGCTGGACTGGTGGTATTTGTGCAAATACGCCTCAACCACACCTCGCAGAAAAACTTCGAAGAATTCCACCGTTCAGTAATGGATCTTGAAGATGTTCAGAGCTGCTATCTGGTTTCAGGCAATTACGACTATCTACTCAAAGCTCGAGTTGCCGATATGAGCGCCTACAGAGAGCTACTCGGCAGCCGGATCCTTAAACTGCCAGCCGTACAAGAATCAACAAGCTATGTGGTAATGGAAGAACTTAAAGAAACCCTGCAGTTAGCAATTCCACAGAGCTAATAAAAGGCACAAAAAAACCCTCTAAAAGCCGCGTAGGATTGTTGACACAACCGCCCTGCCCCCCTATAGTACGCGGCCTCTGAGAGGAGACAGTAAAGCACTCGTAGCTCAGCTGGATAGAGTACCCGGCTACGAACCGGGCGGTCGGTGGTTCGAATCCACCCGAGTGCACCATATACGAAAAACCCCACTGCATGCAGTGGGGTTTTTTCATATACGGCCCACGACGAAGCCTGAGAACCTCTCAGACTCGCCAAGTTTGCTCCAGCAAGCTTGGACCGAACTGCAACGCGGTGAGCCCGCAGATTAGAAATACCCCCCCTACCAGAGCAGATAAAACCAAACTAACAACACTATGGAAATACCTCAGGATGACAGCCTGTAGAGTAATCAAAAGCTAGAAATTGAGGCGAAATCTAAATCACAGGTCAGCGGAAACACTCACAGCCAACCCATTCATAAACAACTGAAAATAAGCCGCAGACAACAGCTTACTGTCCACATCCACAACCTTATTTACCAGATCCGGGCTGGCTTCAACAGCACCAGAGAGCATATATTGCGCGACGCTTGAATCCGTATCTCGCAGTGTCTTATCTTCCAAACCTTGCCTAATATAAGCCCCCAGCTGCTCACTATTGGCACTGGTTGCTTTAAGAATTTTTTTGCGGTGTTGCTGATCGAGAGATGGCAGTGCACGGTAACGGATCAGGGGCCCCTCCTCAGAAAACTGCACATTAAATAAATAGCGCAGCGCCAACTCAAGCTTTTCAACGCCGCTACCCTGAACACTACCTGCCTTGGCCAATAGTAATCGCTCAACATCCAAAGTACGGTTAAAGCACTGATAGAGCAGCTCTTCTTTATTTTTAATATGGTAGTAAAAAGCACCTTTGGTCACTTCCAGAGAACTAGCAATTTCATCAAGAGATGTGCCCTTGTAACCTTTCTGGTTAAAAAAGATCGAACCCACTCGGTAAAATGCCTCGCGCTTCATACGATTTTGTACATCGCGATCAAAACTATCCAACGCTAAATAGCTTAAGTCGGGAAAATCGATTGCGGCAAACTGGTGGCGCTCGGCGGCGAGACCATTGAGTAGAACATCTAGTACGCCATCAATTACGGGCTCGGGATTGGCCGCATGAGTGCGGTTAAGCCATACAGGAAACCATTGAATAATAGAGAAAATTGCTGAACTCACAATTGCCGAATCCTGCTTTTCAATCAGCCCCTGAGCCATACCTTGATCGACCATATCGCAGCACAGCTGAAAGATTTCGTCCCAGCGTTGGGCTATATCGTCGGCATGGTCTGTATTGAGGGAAGTGACTTCGGTCAGCATCGCGAAGTGCGGCGCCTTGCCATTGAGGGTCTCTATATATTGGTTAAAGTGCTCACGCACCATCTGGACAATTTTTTCGACACCACTTGCATCCAAGCTATTAGCCTGCCGAGCCTTATCTAGCCACATATCGCAGCTTGAGACATAACATTGGTAGACCAGATCTTCTTTGGTTTTTACGTAGTAATAGACACAGGTTTTAGTCAGCTTCAGACTGCCGGCAATATCCACTAGCGTGGTAGCTCGGGAGCCCTGCCAATTGAACAACTGCGCCGCTTCAGACAGAATCGACTGAAATTTACGCTGGTGCTGATGGCCTTTGGAGAAAGGCGAAGCTATTTTTTTGTCTACAAGTGAATTCATTAGTTTCCAGGTAATGGTGTGTCTGTTCCATGAGATCTCTCACATGCGTTCGAGATGACGGAGTATTTTTATGTCATCTCAACAGAGCCCTCCCAGCTGTCATCCCGACAGAGCCGCCCTATTTGTCATCCCGACAGAACCCCCTAATTGTCATCCCGACAGAGCGAAGCGACGAGGGATCTCATACCAACCCAGGGTGAATAATCATACTATCCAGAAGAATAACATACTCAACTACTAGTTCCATACCAAATCAGAATCTAACCGAGCTTACAGGAAAGCTTAAAAGGCGCTGAAGATCATCTTGCCTGCGGCAATGATCAGTACGCCCGCAAGCAATTTACGCAGGACATTAGAACTGGCGCGATGGGATGCCAGCTCGGCCCCAAGCAAACAGCCAACAAATGCAGCGAGCATTAACCAACCGGTTCCAAGAGGCCAGGGTTGTTCACTGACGACATAACCGGCAAGCCCCGCAATCGAGTTAAGTAGAATAAAGCCTGCGGCAACGGCAGTGCTCTGACGGATGCTGCACCAGCCAAAAATTAACAGTATCGGACTTAAAAACACCCCGCCACCAATACCGGTTAAGCCGGCCGAGAAGCCCAATAGCGCGCCAACCGTCAAAACTAACCAAAGCGCCGGCAACTGAATTTGCTGATTAGCTTTATGACTCATCAGCATACGAATCGCAGCCAAGCCAAGTAGTAAGCCCACCAGCAAGCGATAACTGAGCACATCGATCACCCATAGACCGCCTATAAACGCTGCAGGTGTGGACGCCATTACCAGAGGCCAAAACAGGCTATGAGGCATCAACTTATAGGGTTGGAATCGGTACAGCAGCCAGCAGGTAACCACAATATTCATCACCAGAGCGGCGGGACGCATCTCTTGGGGAGCCAACCCCCAGAGTGCCATTGCGGCCAGGTAACCAGAGGCACCACCATGACCCACAGAGGAATAGAGCACTGCCATTAAGGCTATAGCGGCTAATAGCCAGAAAGAGTATTGAAAAACAAAAAAGGACTCTAGAACCATCGACCTCAGCCACCGGTCATATTCATAAAGCGCACTATATCCACCTGCTCAGGGTCAAAGTGATGACGCTCGGGCTTGTTGCCAATGGCTTGCACAATTTTATGTTTTAACAGTTCGGCGTCGCCGGGATGGCTGCGCAAGATCTCGCGCAGATCTAAACTATCTTGGTTGCCCAGACAGAGTAACAAGCGCCCCTCTGCGGTCATACGCACGCGGTTGCAGGACTCGCAAAAGTTATTCGACATCGGCGAGATAAACCCAACTTTACTGTCGCTGTTAGCAACTCGCATATACCGCGATGGACCCCCAGTAGTCTCGGCGCTATCCACCATGGTGAATTGTGCAGCTAACTGCTCATGGATCTGAGCACTAGTAATCTGGGTATTAACTCTTTTATGGGAGGATATCTCCCCCAATGGCATCTCCTCAATAAAGGAAATATCCATGCCGTTATCCACCGCAAAGCGCGCAAGATCTATTACTTCATCGTCATTAAAGCCAGCCAAAATAACTGCATTGAGTTTGATTTTGCCAAACCCCACTGCATTGGCGGCGTGAATGCCTTCCAACACCTGGCTCAGATCACCCACGCGGGTCAGTTGTTTAAAGCGCTCAGCTTTTAAGCTGTCGACACTGATATTTAATCTTGAGATACCGGCATCTTTTAATGGCTGCGCCATAGTTGGCAACAACAGGCCATTGGTGGTCATGGTCAGCTCGTCTAGCCCAGGCAGGGCTGATAGGGAACTGACTAGTTTAAGAATATCCCGGCGAATAAGGGGTTCACCGCCAGTGAGACGAATCTTGCGAATACCCAACTCAACAAAGGCAGTTGCCGCATCGCGCAGCTCTTCTAGCGAGAGAATCTGCTGCTTTGGCAAAAAGGTCATCTCTTCGGCCATGCAATAGGTACAGCGCAGATTACAGCGATCCGTCACCGATAGACGCAGGTAATCTACCGATCGACCGAAGGGATCAATTAATGACGTGGGCTGAGTCAAAGCAGTGGCTTCCATAACATTGTCTTATTGGGCGTAGGGTAACACATCGACTAGATCCCCCACTTCAATAGACTGACCGCTAACTTGCCTAACAAAGACATCCCCCCAGCAGGCCGAGGCAAGCACTCCGCTGCTCTGATTGGGATAGATTTCAACCACGCCATCTTGCAGCCGCGCGCGCAGATAGACTTCGCGAGCCTCGCCACTCTTGGCGAACTGAGCCTGTGCTTTTAAGAATTTTGGCGCAGTATCGGCTGCGCCCTGACTGGCAAGCAAAAAGGGTCGCGCCAGAATCATAAAAGTGACAAACACCGAGGCCGGATTGCCGGGCAGACCCATAAAGGGCTTATTGCCGACCTGCCCAAAGGCCAGCGGCTTGCCGGGCTTAATTGCGACTTTCCAGAAATTGAGTTCACCGGCTTTGGCCACGGCATCTTTAACATAGTCTTCTTCACCAACGGAAACGCCGCCGGCACTGATAATAATATCGCCTATCTCAGCCGCTTTGATTAATACGGCATTAGTAGCCTCTGGGCTATCTGCCACTGTGCCTAAATCCACCGGAATCATACCCAATGATTGAATCAAACCGATTAGGGTGGCGCGATTGGAATTGTAGATCTGACCCGGCTGAAGCGCCATACCGGGCTCCACCAGTTCATCACCAGTGGAAAAAATGGCCACTCGCAGAGGTTTGTATACCTCAACTACTGCAATGCCGATGGAAGAGAGCAAACCCATTTCCTGCGCGCGCACTCTGGTGCCTGCAGTCAAAATAGTCTGGCCTGCCTGAATATCTTGGCCTCGCGGCCTGACATTAGCGCTGGCCTTAACTCCCTCATCTACTTCAACAAGTCCATTTTGTTCGCTGCAGTTTTCCTGCATGGCCACTGTATCGGCTCCAGGGGGAATCTCTGCACCGGTAAAAATTCGCGCCACGGTAGTGGCAGCCAGGACTTGTGGCGCTGTTCCAGCGGCGATGCGCTGACTGAGTGGTAACTTAAAGTTGTTTGCCACAGCATCGGCATAGCAAAAGGCATAGCCATCCATTGCGCTGTTATCGGCAGGCGGCACAGCGACTGCGGCGCAAATATCCGCCGCTAGAATTCGTCCGAGGCTGTCTAGCACGGCCAGGGACTCGATTGCAGCGGTCTTGTCGGCGGTGGCAACAAGCTGGTTAATGGCCTCTGGGACGCTATACATTAGAGTGATTTCTTACGTACATGCTGAACAAAGTTGCAGGGCTGAAAGGTGCTATCCAACTGCTGTTTAATAATGCCATTCCACCCGGTTTTACAGGCTCCTGTAGATCCTGGCACACAGAAAATAGCAGTATTATTAGACAGCCCAGCCAAACAGCGCGACTGTACAGTAGAGGTGCCAATCTCATCGTAGGAGAGCTGGCGAAACAGTTCACCAAAGCCTTCAATATGCTTGTCAAATAGTGGCGACAGGGCCTCAGGAGTACTGTCACGGCCAGTAAATCCTGTACCGCCAGTGGTGATAATCACCTCGACTTCAGGGTCGGCAATCCAATGGGAAACCACGGCGCGCATTTGGTAAATATCATCGATCACCAGCTTGCGATCAGCCAGGTGATGGCCCTCTTCTTCCAGCGCCTGCTGGAGGAATGAACCGCTGGTATCGGTGTCCAGACTACGGGTATCGGACACCGTGAGTATGGCGATTTTAACAAAACGTCTTGGGGCTGATGCATCGTGAGCCACGTGTATTACTCCTGTTGTTAATGTTTAATTTGTCAGCCTACTGTCTTACTTTGTAATCCTGCGCATTTCATATTGTCATCCTGAATACGTCGCCTCTTATCGAGTCTCACCACAAACTACACAATCAGGCCTCGCACTGGCAGTCAACGCCATCCAGCGCCCAGCTTTACCATCATAGCGTTGCATCTCACCATGCTGCTGAAAATAGCCCAGCAACATTCTTATCACCGTGGTCGCCTGCAAACTGCCCATAGCGCCCAGTACCGGACCCACTACTCCAGAGTTCGAGCAATTCTGCATCGGCTCTGGAGAATCCTTATCAATAATACAGTTGAGACAGACGCTGTCATAAGCCGCAAAATCAAACGCCATCAACTGCCCTTCCCAGCCCAGCGCAGAGGCGCTAACAAAGCCAATTTTATTCTTATAGCAGGCACTATTGATCAACTGCCGAGCCGCGAGGTTATCAGTGCAGTCGACAACAATATCCTGGTTGCCAATCAATTTATCGGTAATCTCAACAGCGTAACCACTGACGCTGATAGGAGGATTTAAAGCCTTCAACTCGCGCTCTGCGCATTCCACCTTATACCGATCACAGTCGCTCTCGCGGTAGAGAATCTGTCGCTGCAAGTTACTCAGTTCAACTACATCTGGATCGCAGAGGGATAGATGCCCAACTCCGGCCGCAGCCAAGTAGAGCGCAACCGGACAACCCAAGCCACCCAGCCCCACAATTAATACACGCGCCTGTGACAGTTTTTGCTGCCCTGCCTCACCAATATCGTCCATCAGCAGATGACGGCTATAGCGCATAAATTGCTCATGACTGAGTTCAGGGCTCACGCTAAAAGTCGCTCCGCTTCGGCTAAATCTGCAGGTGTATTTATATTAAAAAACGGGTTTAGCGGCTGCTCTGGCCAGTCGAAATAGACCGTATTTAGCTCCTTTAAAAGCGGTTTAAAGCCGCCCTGCTTTTTGACTAAAAGGGTCTTTTCAACCGCTGGCAATACCCGTTTGTGCCACAGAGAAAAGGTCGGCTGGGCAAATCCTTGATAGCGGACGCAGGCAATATCAGCATCATTTGCAATGATCAGTTGATACAGCTCAGACACTAAGTTACACGGGATAAAAGGCCCATCACAGGGGGCAATCATAAGGTAATTGGCCGTGCTCAACTGGTCACTTTTTAGCGCACTCCAGAGACCGGTTAAGGGACCTAGAAACCCCTCGATATGATCGTTAATTAGGGTTAGAGACTGGCCTTCCAAGAGCACTGGATCGGCATTGATAAACAGCTCTTTCACCTGAGGTTTGAGCCGTTCAACCACAATCTCAAGAAGTGCTTTACCAGCTAGAATTGACTTTAATTTATTTTCACAACCCATTCTTTTTGAACGGCCTGCTGCCAGTATAAGACCATCTATATTACTCATCTTTCGATCTACTCCAACGCTCTGCAGCCTGTTTGTCGGACGCTTTGCTGTGGATCCACTGCTGCTGGTTATCGCGTCTTATTGACTTCCAAAAGGTCGCCTGAGTCTTGAGATAGTCCATCAAAAACTGCGCCGCCTCAAAGGCCTCAGCGCGGTGCTGACTGGCGACGCCAACCAGAACAATTTGCTCTCTAGGTGCTAGATCCCCGACCCGATGGATCACCGTAGTGGCGATCAGATTCCAGCGCGTATTAGCTTGCTCAACTATAGCTTCAAGCAACTTCTCGGTCATACCAGGGTAGTGCTGCAAACTCAGAGAATCGATGGATTTCTTGGCACAGGTCACGTCCTCAACACCAACATCAGCCTCAACTTCAAAGTCACGCACCAGCCCCGAAAAAGTCACCACCGCGCCAACGGCAGAATCGGTCTGGCGGAGCAGTTCATACTCTTCGGCCAAATCAAAATCCTGCTGCTGAATCCGGATGCGACTCGTCATTTTTAACCCCCAGTAACCGGCGGCAAGAACGCCACTTCACTGCCCTCAAACAGGGGCTGATCCCAGGGCACAATCATCTTGTTAACCGAGACCAATACCTGAGGCTCATAGAGCTCTCGCCCAAGATCGGGAAAATCTGCTGCCAATAGTTCACGGGCCTCTGCTGGGGTTGATGCCTCCAGAGTCGATGGCACCGCTTTGGCAAAGTCGCCTAGGCGACCAAAAAACAGTAAATTAATCATTGGCCATCCAATCTCCAGATTTGCCACCGGTCTTTTCCAGTAGCTTTGTTTCACCAATAATCATGCCCTTATCCAAACCTTTGCACATATCGTAAACCGTCAGGGCTGCAACCGATACGGCGGTAAGAGCTTCCATCTCAACGCCCGTCTTGCCAGTGGTTTTACACAGAGCGCTGATCACTAGACTATTTGCTTGCAGCTCAATATCCACAGTAATCTTCGACAGCGGTAATGGATGACAAAGGGGAATCAAATCACTGCATTTTTTCGCCGCCTGAATACCAGCAATGCGCACCGTGGCAAACAGGTCGCCTTTCGGCAGGCTGTTATCGGTTATTGCTGACACTATGGCGGGCGTCAGTTCCACCCGAGACTGCGCTATGGCAGTGCGCTCAGTATCTGCTTTAGCCGATACATCGACCATATGGGCTTCACCATTGGCATTTAAGTGGGTTAGCGGGGTTGAGTGCGACATAAGGGTTCCATCAACTTATCGGATGCTAATTATTAGCGGCTAACTATTAGCGACTAACTATTAGCGGCTAACGATCAAGTATTTAGTCCGTCCATTATGGCAAAGTCTGGCAGGCATAGACACGCTTTAAGCGTACCTAATCACTTTGAGAAGGTGGCTATCTCTCTTAAGGGTAAGCGCTGAATATTTGGGACTAGACTGTCTTCGGCAGGATAGCCCGTTACTAAGAGCAAGAACGGCCGCTCATGACTCGGACGCTGGAGAATCTCAGTGAGAAACCTCATTGGGCTTGGGGTATGGGTCAAGGTGGCCAGCCCGGCTTGGTGCAAGGCGGTAATCAACATACCCGTGGCAATCCCGACCGACTCCGAGGTGTAATAATTTTTATGTTTGTTGCCATCGGCATCAATGGTTACCTTCTTGAGAAAAATTGCGATCAGTGCCGGCGCGGTTTCCAGAAAAGGTTTATTGGCATCAGTCCCCAGGGGAGCCAGAGCATCGAGCCATTCATCAGAGGCCCGATTGTCATAGAGCTCACGCTCCTCTTTTTCAGCGGCCTGACGAATCTGTGCTTTAAGCTCTGGGCTCTGGACCACCACAAAGTGCCAGGGCTGCATATTTGCCCCACTGGGGGCGGTGCCTGCGGCCAAAATGGCATGCTCAAGCACAGCGTCGGGAATCGGCTTGTCTGAAAAGTCGCGCACCGAACGGCGAGTGGCCATTTGTTGGTAAAATGATTGCGCCGACTGTTGCATGTCTTGCGGTTCCTGAACAGTGAAGTTCAGCGGAATAAAACCGTTGGATTCAGTCATCGAAATACTCTCAACACAGTCTCAAAACGAAACTGTAGTCTATGAGATTTTCGCCGCCGGTGTTAACCCTTTCTTTGTTTACACTCATACATCAGTGCATCGCCATCGGCGAGTAAAGCTTCAACATTGGCGTGCACCTTGGGATCGAAATCGACCACTCCAAAGGAAAAGTCGATTTGATAATCATGGGGCGACTTATCATTGTAGACATCCAATCTCGCCTGCAGCCTAAGGATCACATCAAGTGCCGAGGCTTTTGGCGTATCCAAAAGCAATGCGGCGAACTCATCGCCCCCAATACGCGCGACCAAATCAGACTCGCGTAGAGTTTTATGCAAGATTTTTGCGAAGGTCACCAGAGCCCGGTCGCCCTCACTATGGCCATAGGTATCGTTGATTAACTTAAATTTATCAAGATCGAAAAACACTAGAGAGGCAGATATCTTTTGCCGCACGCACATGCAAATTGCATAGCCGACCAATGTCATAAATCCTCGCCGATTAGATATTTCTGTCAGCTCATCGAGCACTGCCAACTGCAGAGCCGCCAGCTCCTGCTCAGCCATAGCCGCGAGGTCGGTCAGTGCACTGAGATCAGCTTCGCTAAAGTCCCGAGGCTTGTCATCAATAATGCACAGCGTACCTATCTGAGTTCCATTCAGCGCACGCAAGGGGCAGCCGGCATAGAAGCGAATATTGGGCTTATCAATCACTAGAGGATTGTCTTGAAACCGTTCATCAGAAGAGGCGTCGGGGATAATAAAAACCTCCTCTCCAAGAATGCTATGGCCGCAAAATGAAATATCTCTTGGGGTTTCGGATACCGGTAAGCCAATACGGGATTTAAACCACTGACGGTCCTTATCCACGAGGCTAACAAGCGCTATGGGCACATCAAATAGTCGTCGTGCCATGCGGGTTAAACGATCGAAGCGCTCTTCTTGAGGGGTATCCAATATATCGAATGATCTGAGGGTCTGAAGCCTTGCTACCTCATTTGGAGGAATTTCTGGCGTCTTCATACTGAGTCTCCGTTCTAAACTGCTGTATCCGCTGGTATTTTATGAGTCTAGTACAGGATACTAAGTGGAGAGCTTTTCTTGGCTTTCTATTGGTCACATCAGCATCGAGATCTCTCACATTCGTTCGAGATGACAGTTGGGAGGATTGGAGAGGACAGTTTGGGAGGATTAGAGAGAACAGCTTGAGAGGGTTAGAGAACACAGCAGGATACTTTCGGGATAACAAAATTAATCAGAACGGTCATCCCGACGGAGCAACGCGACGAGGGATCTCAAAACCTCCCGCCACAGTCAACGCTATCGCTCACACCCAAGCCTACAACTAAGCAATACCTCTGTGCCTTAACAGCGCCTCATTAGAAGGCTCGCGCCCCCGAAACTGCACAAACAGATTCATCGCATCGTCAGACCCACCTTTCTCAAGAATCGCAGCGCGAAATTTATCCCCTGTGGTCTGGTCAAAAATACCCTGTTCTTCAAATAGCGAAAAGGCATCGGCCGACAGTACTTCAGCCCAGAGATAACTGTAATAACCAGCTGAATACCCGCCAGCAAAAATATGTCCAAAGCCATTTTGGAAGCGATTGTAATCTGGCGCTTTAATAACAGCGATTTGCTCCCGCACCTGATTAATTAACGCTTGGGGACTGTCAGGATTAACGGGGTTGTACTCTAAGTGAAGACGAAAATCGAAGGTAGCAAATTCCAGTTGGCGCGCCAGTGCCATACCGGACTGAAAGTTCTTCGCTGCCAATAATTTGTCGAGCATGATTTTGGG
The DNA here is from genome assembly GCA_000153445.1 of gamma proteobacterium HTCC2207. Classification (GTDB taxonomy): domain Bacteria; phylum Pseudomonadota; class Gammaproteobacteria; order Pseudomonadales; family Porticoccaceae; genus HTCC2207. The sequence continues at coordinate 195,543 of CH672399.1, forward strand.
TAGCGCTTCACCGCTTTCAAAATGGCCTGATATCAATGCAATACTCTCTTCCTGCCAGCACCAGTTCTCTAAAAACTGACTCGGCAACTCTACCGCATCCCAGGCGACACCGTTGATACCTGAGACTTCAAGGACCTCAACCTGTGTCAGCATATGATGCAGGCCATGCCCAAACTCATGAAATAAGGTGGTGACTTCGTCATGGGTTAGCAGTGCAGTTTTACCGGTTACAGGCGGGGTAAAGTTGCAGGTGAGATAGGCCACCGGAAGCTGGATACTGTCAGCCACCTTGCGTCTTGAGCGACAGACATCCATCCAGGCCCCGCCCTGCTTTCTCTCTCGAGCATATAAATCCAGATAAAAACTGGCGATCGCCCGACCGTTACGCGAGATACGATAGAACCTGGCATCCTTATGCCACAGGTCGACACTGGAGTCTTCTTCAATACTGATATCGAACAAACGGCCGGCAATACTGAAGAGGCCATTTAATACTCGCTCGACGGGAAACCAAGGACGCAAAGCTTCAACACTGATGGCATAGCGTTGTGTGCGCAGTTTCTCTGATACATAGGCAATATCCCACGCCTTGAGGTCATCGATCTGCAACTCTGCCTTGGCAAAGGCTGAAAGCTCGGCAAATTCTTTTTCGGCTTGAGGCTTAACCTGTCGGGTTAGATCACTTAAGAATGCCATCACCTGATCCGTTGAGCTAGCCATCTTAGGCGCCAGTGAAACCTCGGCGGCATTACCTAGGCCTAGTATCTGTGCCGCTTCATGGCGCAGCTTTAAGATCTCATCAATAATTGCACTATTGTCCCACTGCCCTGCCTGAGGACCCTGATCAGAAGCGCGGGTGGTAAACGCCTGGTAGAGTTTTTCACGCAGTGAACGACTGTCGGCATAGGTCATAATGGCAATAAAGCAGGGCTGATCTAGAGTCAGTAAATAGCCCTCTTGATTTTTTTCTGCAGCGGCCTGGTTAAAAAGGGCCAACGAACTGTCGGTGACACCGGCAAGTTCCTCGACATCGGTAATCAGCAGACTCCAAGCCTGGGTAGCATCCATCACATTATCGCCAAACGTGCTGCTAAGTTCGGCTAATCGTTGCTTTAATCTAGAAAAAGACTGCTTTTTATCTTTTGGCAATGAAACGCCCGAAAGGTCAAAGCTCTGCAGGGCAAGCTTAATACTGTGGCGCTGAGCCTGGGTTAATTCGGCGAATTCCTCACTCTCTGAGAGTGCTTTGTAGGCCTGAAAAAGCGCCTCATTTTGTCCCACTTCAGTTCCCCACTGAGCTAATTTCCCGACACAGTTATTGTAGGCTTCGCGCAGGGCGTCGGAATTCACTACGCTATTTAAATGGCTTACCGGTGACCAGGCTTGATTAAGTATTTCATTGCGCGCATCGATTGGCTCAATTAACGAATCCCAGGTCACTGTCTCAAGCTCGGCAAGCTGTGCTTCAAGAGCAACGCGATTTTGCTCGATTAACGTTTCGATTGCTGGCTCAACATGTTCGGCACAAATTGCGCTGAATGGAGGCAGAGTATGGAATTCTAAAAGAGGGTTGGTCACAGCAAAAGTCCTTTTTGTTTTTTTGGGGGCGGGGCGAGAGTTACTTGATGCGGCAAAACACAACGAATTTTCGGGCGCAAAATATCTAGATCGACTTTAAAAGATTAAGGCTCTCATTGCCATCATTACCAGGGTTCAGTCTAGCTTGGCCTGCTGAATTTTGAGTAAACTCTGAACCGCTATTTGCGCTATAGGCGTCAAACCAATATCAACCCCCAATGGCTGTTGCGTAATAAGTGCCTTCATCGGTGGAGCCCAAAATTTCTCAAGGTGCTGAGCCACCTGATCAGCAACCATTTGCTCGCCGCCATTGGCACTCATATTGAGGGCAATTTGATTGATCATATCGACAAGACGCTGGAGCTTTGATTCTGACATGGCGGTTCTCTTAGTGAATTCTCTGGCCATTGGCATAAACCACATGGCGACCGGTTCTGGTAAAGCCGACTAATGTTAAGCCGCTTTTCTCGGCTAGTTCTATCGCTAATGATGTAGGAGCGGACACTGCGGCCAATAATGGGATATTGGCACTGGTGGCTTTTGCAACCATCTCATAGCTTGCTCTACTGGTCACTAATACAAAGCCTGGCTCTTTATCTTTAGCCTGTTCTTTTTTCGCCAGCGCACCTAAAAGTTTATCCAAGGCATTGTGGCGACCAACATCTTCGCGCACTAATATTAGGTCGCCCTGCTGATTGCAGTAAGCCGCGCCATGCACTGCGCCAGTTTGTTGCTGCAGCTTTTGCTCTGCGGCTAGGGCACTGGAGGCTTTTTGAATAGCTCGGTGACTTATCGCTAACTCAGTGGCCACCATCGCTGGCTCTGCAATGGCCTGCTCTAAGGACTCAGCACCACAGAGACCGCAACCGGTCCTACCGACTAAATTGCGGCGTTTCTGTTTTAATTGGGCGAAGGGTTCAGCAGTAATCGTCAGGGCTAACTCTATGCCTTTGTCCGTCTCTATTATCTCAGTGTCCAGCAGTTGTTTGGCACTTTGCAAGATACCTTCGCTAAGACTAAAGCCCAGCGCAAAGTCTTCTAAGTCCTCAGGGGTAGCCATCATCACCACATGGGAGATGCCGTTATAAACCATCGCCACAGCGGTTTCTCTGGCAACCCAGTCTGCACCCTCGGCGGTTTCTCCGGCTTTCCAGATAACCCGAGTAACTTTATCTGAACTCTCGCTGACCACGCTTAGTGACGCGCGTCTTTTAATAAGCCTTGCTGCTGCTTATCGAAAGATTTTTGTCGCGCCTGCCAGTTTGAGGGCTGAGTAACCTTGCTAAGCTGCACGGCGGTGACCTTGTACTCTGGGCAGTTAGTGGCCCAGTCACTATTGTCTGTGGTGATTACATTGGCACCGGAAACTGGATGGTGGAATGTAGTGTAGACAACGCCGGGTTTTACTCTATCGGTCACATCGGCACGCAATACAGTGTCTCCCACTCGACTATTGATACCCACCCAATCACCATGATTAATACCGCGTTCTTCGGCATCATGGGGATGAATTTCGATTAGGTCTTCGCCGTGCCACTCGCTGTTGTCAGTGCGTCGGGTTTGGGCACCTACATTGTATTGAGAGAGTATCCGCCCGGTCGTAAGCAGCAGTGGGAACTTGCGATTAGCACGCTCGGTAGTGGCCACATATTCGGTCATGGCAAAAAAGCCTTTGCCGCGGACAAACTGGTCCACATGCATAATTGGCGTACCCTCTGGAGTGCTGTCATTGCACGGCCACTGAATGCTGCCCAGCTGCTCTAACCGATCGTAAGAGACGCCGTTAAAAGTAGGGGTTAGGCGAGCAATCTCATCCATAATATCTGACGGATGGCTGTACTCCATTTTGCAGCCGAGAGCGTTGGCCAGGGCCATGGTGCCCTCCCAGTCAGCTTTGCCACTGAGTGGCGGCATCACTTTTCGCACTCTTGAGATTCTGCGCTCGGCATTGGTAAAGGTGCCGTCTTTTTCTAAGAATGACGCGCCGGGCAAAAACACATGGGCAAATTTGGCGGTCTCATTAAGAAAGATATCCTGAACAACCAAGCATTCAATCGATCGCAGTGCAGCTTCTACATGTTGGGTGTTGGGATCGGATTGGGCTATATCTTCACCCTGACAATAGAGACCTTTAAACTCGCCATCTAGGGCTGCGTCAAACATATTGGGAATACGCAAGCCGGGCTCTGAATCCAGAGTGACGCCCCACTCCCCTTCAAATAGGTCGCGAGTGGCTTTGTCAGAGATATGACGATAGCCGGGCAACTCATGGGGGAATGACCCCATATCGCAGGAGCCCTGAACATTGTTTTGTCCACGCAGTGGGTTGACACCTACGCCGTCGCGACCAATATTGCCGGTGAGCATGGCGAGATTAGCAATACCCATTACTGCGGTTGAGCCCTGACTGTGTTCGGTGACACCCAAGCCGTAGAAAATAGCGCCATTGCCACCAGTGGCATAGAGTCTTGCGGCGGCTCTTAGATCAGCTGCCGAAACACCGGTGATAGTTTCGGTATTTTCCGGTGAATGACGCTCGTCACCAATAAAGGCCACCCACTTTTCAAATTCAGCCACGTCACAGCGATCGGCAATATACTCGCGAGCTTCAAGACCTTCGTTGACCACTACATGGGCCAAGGCATTAAGCAGCGTCACATTGGTACCAGGACGCACAGGCAGATGGTAGTCGGCGGTAATATGCGGCGAGCTGACCAATTCAATCTTGCGAGGGTCTATAACAATCAGTTTGGCGCCTTCACGGAGGCGGCGTTTTAGACGCGAACCAAATACCGGATGAGCTTCGGTTGGGTTGGCACCCATCACAATCACCACATCGGCATCGGCAACTGAGGCAAAGGTTTGAGTACCAGCAGACTCACCGAGGGTGGTTTTCAAACCAAAACCGGTGGGTGAATGGCAGACCCGCGCACAGGTATCCACATTATTATTGCCAAAGCCCGCACGAACCATTTTTTGCACTAAGTAAACTTCTTCATTGGTGCAACGGCTTGATGAGATAGCGCCAATGCTGGTGCGACCATATTGTGCCTGAATAGCTTTAAACCTTTTTGCGGTATAGGTTACCGCCTCTTCCCAAGACACTTCGCGCCAGGGATCATCGATGCTATCGCGAATCATAGGTACCGTTATACGGTCTTTGTGAGTCGCATAACCAAAGGCAAAGCGGCCTTTAACGCAGGCATGACCTTCATTGGCCTTGCCGTCTTTGTAAGGGGTCATACGTACCACTTGGCTGCCTTTCATCTCCGCCTTAAAGGAGCAACCAACTCCGCAGTAGGCACAGGTGGTAGTCACTGAATGCTCGGGCTTACCCGCTTCAATAATACTTTTTTCGGTCAGGGTTGCAGTGGGGCAGGCATTGACGCAGGCACCGCAGGACACACATTCAGAATCCATAAAGTCTTCCGCCTGACTAGCGCTGACTTTGGATTCAAAACCACGACCATCAATAGTCAGGGCAAAAGTGCCCTGCACTTCCTCACAGGCGCGTACGCAGCGTGAGCAGACGATGCACTTGGAGGGGTCGAAGGTAAAATAGGGGTTGGACTCGTCTTTCTCGGCAACCAAATGGTTTTCACCTTCAAAACCATAACGCACCGAACGCAGGCCCAGCTCGCCGGCAGTATCTTGCAGTTCGCAGTCGCCGTTAGTGGGGCACGTTAAACAGTCGAGGGGATGATCGGAGATATACAGCTCCATCACATTGCGGCGCAGTTTGCCGATTTCATCTGACTGGGTTTTGACTTCCATACCCGCTTCCACATTAGTGGTACAGGATACAGGGAATCCTCGACGGCCCTCAATCTCTACAAGGCAAACGCGGCAAGAGCCAAAGGATTTAAGTTGGTCAGTGGCACAGAGGCGGGGAATTTTTACGCCGCTCTCGGCGGCAGCGCGCATCACCGAGGTGCCCTCTGGGACTGTCACCTCAACGCCATCAATACTCAGGGTCACCATATTGGTGCTAGTGCTTTTGGGGGTGCCGTAATCTGCCTGGGGTTCGTAGAATTCCAACATGTTAATGTTCTCCCTGAGCAGCGCCAGCGGCGTCCCGTAATAAAAAGTCATTAGGAAAATGGGCAAGTGCACTGCGCACCGGATAGGGCGTCATACCCCCCATCGCACAGAGCGAGCCAAACTCCATAGTGTCGCAAAGTTCATGCAGCAGAATTAAATTATTGTCGCGGTTCTCATTGGCAACAATGCGGTCAATCACTTCAACACCGCGCACCGAACCAATTCGACAAGGTGTGCATTTACCGCAAGATTCCACCACACAAAACTCCATGGCGAATCTAGCCTGAGCAGCCATATCTGCAGTGTCGTCAAAGACCACAATACCGCCATGGCCAATCATAGCTTTGATGGCAGCAAAGGCTTCGTAGTCCATAGGCGTATCCCATTGAGACTCGGGTAAAAATGCGCCCAGTGGCCCGCCCACCTGAATAGCCCGGATCGGCCGGCCGCTATAAGTGCCCTGCCCGTAGTCTTCCACTACTTCGCGCAATGTCACACCAAAGGCCAATTCAATTAGACCACCGCGTTTAATATTGCCCGCAAGCTGAATGGCTAATGTGCCTCTTGAGCGGCCCATACCAAAGTTCTGATAGCTGTCTGCGCCCTGCTCCAAGATAGTTGAAATCGCCGCTAGGGTGAGTACATTGTTCACCACGGTTGGCATACCGAATAAGCCTTCAATGGCGGGCAGTGGTGGCTTGGCGCGAACCATTCCACGCTTGCCCTCAAGACTCTCTAGCAATGAGGTTTCTTCACCGCAGATATAGGCACCAGCACCCAAGCGCACTTCGAGATAGAAGGTTTTGCCCGAACCTTGGATATTCTCACCGAGAAAGTTCGCTGCGATAGCTCGGTCGATGGCGATATTTAATAATTTATGAGCCACAGGATATTCCGAACGCAGGTAGATATAGCCTTGGGTCGCACCCACTGCTAGCCCGGCGACAATCATGCCTTCAATTAGCTGATAGGGATCTGCCTCCATCACTAAACGGTCGGCAAAGGTTCCCGAGTCACCTTCATCAGCATTACAAACTATGTATTTTTGACAGCCATCCTTGCCAGCATCATGCACTGTTTGCCACTTAATGCCTGCGGGAAATGCTGCACCCCCGCGACCACGCAGACCTGAGTCTTTAACCTGATCAACAATCTGCTGACCGGTCATTTTCAGGGCGTTGTTAAGACCTTTAAAGCCGTTTAAAGCCTGATAGTTATCCAGACAAACCGGATCACCCAAACCAGCACGACTATAGGTCAGGCGCTGCTGGGATTTAAAATAGGGAATGTCTGCCACTTCACCCTGATACAGGGTATGTCTAGCTGGATCTGATTCCAGCGCGTCGACAATACTGGGGATATCCTTGGCGGTTACCGGGCCAAAGCCTATACGACCCTTATTAGTTTCGACTTCCAATAACGGCTCTAGCCAAAACATGCCGCGGGAGCCACTGCGCACCGGCTCTATGCCGACACTTTGCAATGCACTGGCTACAGCGTCAGCGCCCAGGGCTAATGCAGTGGTATCCTGTGGAATATAAAATGTCATTTGGATGCCCCCTCTTCCGTTAAGAGTCCGGACATTAGGTCATCAAAAAGATCTGTATCGACTCGCGCATAAATAGCATCATCTATTCGCACTGAAGGCGAACAGGCGCAGTTGCCCAAGCAGTAAACAGGCTCGAGCGTAACAGCCCCATCGGCAGTCGTTTCACCATAGTCTATACCCAGGGCCTGCTTGGCATGAGCTTCCAATTGACGGGAGCCCATAGACTGGCAAGCTTCTGCGCGACAAACTTGGACGGTGTGACGGCCTACTGGGGTGGTTTTAAAATCATGATAAAAGCTGATGACACCATGCACTTCGGCACGGGAGAGATTCAGACCTTTGGCAATAATCGGCACAGCTGAATCAGGCACATAGCCTAAGTCCGACTGAATGGCATGTAACAGAGGCAATAACGCGCCGGGCAACTGCGTATATTGGCCGACTAAAGCACTGATCGATTGCTGCTCATTTTGGCTGATACCCAACTCAACTACTCCTGTGGTTATATCTGGCGTCTAGTCTATTGAAGCCCCGCTAGGCCCCGCAGTCTAGCACTATCACTACCCAGTTCTGCCTTACCCAAGCGACTCTTATTTACCTAATAAGGACTGCTTATTAACTCACGATTAGCGCTGATTTTAAGCAGTTCTTTAAAGCACTCCTTTAAAGCACTTCTTTAAAGTACTCCTTTACAGCAAAGCCCGAGCATGAAACTTAATATGCTCTGCAATAAACGTAGCGATAAAAAAGTAGCTGTGATCATAATCTGGCTGCATTCTAATTTGTATGGGGAAATCAGCCACTTGACCTGCACTAACAAGTAACTCCGTCTTTAGCTGCTCGGTTAAGAAATTGTCTGCAGTGCCCTGATCAACTAACACCGGCAAATGCTGTTGGGCCTGCTTTATCAGCTCAACCGCGTCATAGTATTTCCATGTATGCCGATCATCACCCAAGTAATTACTCAACACCTTGTCGCCCCAGGGGCAATTTAATGGCGAACAGATGGGTGCAAAAGCCGACACTGATTTAAACCGCTGCGGATTTTTCAGGGCAATGGTCAAGGCCCCATGGCCACCCATGGAATGCCCTGAGATCGAGATTCGCTCGCCATCCACCGGAAATTCTTTATTAATCAATTGCGGCAGCTCATCTAAAATATAGCTGTACATCTGATAGTGCTCCGCCCAAGGCTGCTGCGTGGCATTGACGTAGAAGCCCGCACCCAAACCCATATCGTAAGCGCCATCAGGGTCATCAGCTACGCCATCGCCTCTGGGGCTAGTATCCGGGCAAACTATGGCAATACCCTGCTCCGCAGCATGCTGTTGAGCGCCGGCTTTGTGGACAAAATTCTCATCGTTGCAGGTTAAGCCTGACAGCCAATATAAAACCGGCACCGGTCCCTTTTGGGCCTGGGGCGGCAAGTAAATGCTAAAGGTCATTTCACAGTTTAAAACGGCAGACTGATGTTTGTAACGCAGCTGCTGACCGCCAAAGCTTTGGTTTGTGCCAATCTGTTCTGGAGTTTGAGATACCATTTATAACTCCGGAGCTAAAACTCAACGACGGAGCGAATACTCTCGCCGGCATGCATCAAATCAAAGGCCTTATTAATATCGTCGAGAGGCATTTTATGGGTGATCAAATCATCAATATTGATTTTGCCCTCCATATACCAGTCGACAATACGCGGTACATCAGTACGGCCCCTGGCACCCCCAAAGGCAGTTCCACGCCATGAGCGACCGGTCACTAGCTGGAACGGACGAGTGGTGATCTGCTTGCCGGCACCGGCGACGCCGACTATGCAGCTTTCGCCCCAGCCTTTGTGACAGCACTCAAGGGCTTGGCGCATCACGTCGACATTGCCTATACATTCAAAACTGTAATCAACACCGCCGCCGGTCATCTGAATAATATGGTCGACGACATTCTCGACGTCTTTCGGATTGATAAAATCAGTCATGCCAAACTGCTTACCTAAAGCCGCTCTGGCCGGATTTAAATCTATACCGATAATCCGCGTGGCACCCACCATTTTGGCGCCTTGAATCACATTCAAACCAATGCCGCCCAAACCAAACACCGCCACAGTGGAACCAGCCTCAACCTTCATGGTAAACGCCACAGCACCTATACCAGTGGTCACGCCACAGCCGATATAACAGATCTTGTCGAAGGGAGCGTCTTCACGCACCTTGGCCAGGGATATCTCTGGCAGCACAGTGTAGTTAGAAAAAGTCGAGCAACCCATGTAGTGCAAAATAGGTTTGCCCTCAAAAGAGAAGCGGCTAGTGCCATCGGGCATTAGGCCCTGACCCTGCGTCGAGCGTACGGCCTGACAGAGATTGGTTTTGGGGTTTAGACAGTACTCACATTCGCGGCACTCAGCGGTATACAGCGGAATCACATGGTCACCAGGCTTGAGGTTCTTTACCTCTGGGCCAACCTCAACCACCACACCCGCACCTTCATGACCCAAAATCGCCGGAAAGGCGCCCTCAGGATCATCACCAGACAGTGTAAAGGCATCCGTATGACAGACCCCTGTGGCTTTCACCTCAACTAAGACTTCGCCGGCTCGCGGACCATCGAGATCCACTTCGACAATGTCCAAAGGTTTACCTGCTCCAAATGCCACTGCTGCTCTGGTTTTCATACTGTTGACCCTCTAGGAAACACTTATAGTTTTAATTTATTTGCTGCACCTATGACCCGATAGGTGGCAGGATAGATTTCCATCTTAGGCGAAAACCGGTTATTTTGCCTATCAGATTAGGTTCCTATAAGAATGAATAATAGCTAGGGAATATCATGAAACGCATAACAACTGCTTGTTTATGGCTACTAAGCCTTACCCTTACGTCTACTGCGGTATCCAGCACTCAGAGCCTAGATAGCAATAGTGTTAATGGCGAATTGGTTATCTATACCGCGCAAAAAATCATCACCATGGAAGCGGCACTGCCCGAGGCCAGCGCAGTGGCCGTAGCCGATGGACGTATTGTTGCCGTAGGTTCATTGAAATCTCTCAGCAGTTGGAGCGATCAAAAAGAGGTGCGTATAGATCGGCGCTTTGAGAACAAGGTAATTATGCCGGGCTTTATTGATCCCCATGTGCACCCCTCTCTACCAGCGGTACTGACACAGTTCCCCTTTATCGCCCCGGATGACTGGTCCTTGCCTACTGGAGAATTTCCCGGTGCCAAAACGCCCAAAGCCTATCTCAAACGCCTTACCCAGCTGGTTTCTGAGCACAGTAACCAAGACATTCCCTTTATTGCCTGGGGCTACCACCCACTGTGGCACGGATATTTGTTTCGCCAGCAGCTGACCGCTCTGTTTCCCGATCAGCCCGTTATGCTTTGGCATCGATCATTCCACGAAATAGTAGCCAATGATGCGGCACTTAGTATACTCGATATCAAACAAGCGGATCTTGCAGGCAATCCATTAACCGACTGGTCAAAAGGTCATTTCTTCGAGAATGGACTGTATGCCCTGATTCCAAAAATGGCGTTTCTTTTTGACCCCATTCGCTTTGGCAAAGGCATGGAAAACTTTATTCAAATGGTCCATCAGGGCGGTGTGACCACAGCCCTGGATATGGGCACCGGTGTATTTGGTAATCCAGATGCAGAAATAAGCCTTATTCGCCATACAGTGGAAACCGCCCAAGCACCAGCCAGATTAATTCTGACGCCCATTATTACCGATTTTATTGGCCGCGGAGTCTCCATTGAAGAGGCCCTTCTGCAAGTGGATAAGTGGCGCGCACAAAACAGTCACCGAGTGATGTTTGACCGGCGCTTTAAACTGATGATTGATGGTGCGATCTATAGCGGGCTGGCCCAGTTTAAATTCCCCGGCTATATCGACGGGCACAAAGGCGTGTGGATGGTGCCCCCAATAGTGTCTCAGCAGTGGGCTCAAGCATTCTGGGATGCGGGCTATCAGATTCATGCCCATACCAACGGTGATGCCAGCGCCGAGGTATTAATTAATCTGTTAAAAACCCTGCAACAAAATACCCCGAAAACCGATCACCGTTTGACTCTGGAACATTTTGCCTACACCACAGAAGATCAGAATCGACAGCTTGCAGAGCTCGGTGCAGTGGTCTCGGCCAATCCCTACTACCACTATATGCTCAGCGATATGTACAGTGATCAGTGGCTCGGTGCCGATCGCGGCAGTCAGATGGTACGTCTGGGTTCACTAGAGCGACTGGGCATGCCCTTCGCCTTTCATTCCGATAGCCCCATGGCGCCTCTGGAGCCGCTAACTCTGGTTTCAGCGGCGGTTAACCGAGTCACCATTAATGGCAATCTCACTGGTGCCAATGAGCGAGTCAGTCTGGACGCAGGTCTGCGCGCGATCACCATTGATGCAGCTTGGGTCATGGGTTGGGAAGATCAGATTGGATCGATTCGCGCCGGTAAAAAAGCCGACTTTACAATACTTGAAGCCGACCCCTATGAGGTCGGGCCCAGCGGGTTAAAAGATATCAAAATTTGGGGCACAGTGTTTGAAGGGCTGCCAGCACCCTTAGAACCTTAGAATTTCAAAACCGTAAAATCTTAGAACCGTAAAATCTTAGAACCGTAAAATTTTAAAAGCCAAGTCTCGCCGGTCATAGGAGGGAGTTTCGCTGACAGGTTTTTGACGTTACTATCGCTTGACTTAAAAATATAAAAATAATAATAAGTAGAGGAGACATGCAAAATGTTTAAAACTCTCATCAGGTCACTATTTTTAATATTCTTTTTAACCCTACTGGCCTCTTGCGGCGGCGGTTCAGGTTCATCTGCGCCAGCAAACCCACCAGCATCTCCGGATACAGAGACAGAAGAAACCCCAGAGGTCGTTGAATCCGTAGTTTGGCAAGAGGCCACGCCTGAGTCAGTCGGCATGGATTCAGGCGCATTAGAACAGGCCTTCGACCAAGCCTTTATCGATGGTAGTTTCACTCAGGCCGCTCTGGTGATCAAAGACGATAAACTCGTTTATGAGCGCTACAGAGGCATTCTGCCAACAGAGGCCGCCAGTGTTTCCGCAGGCAGTACTCTCGACAGCCAAGCAACCTATGGCACTCGTGACAAGGATAGTCTTGCAACCTCCTGGTCGACGGCGAAATCCTTTACCAGTGTGATGATCGCCATTGCCATCGAACAGGGTTTTATCGAATCCCTCTCGGAACCCGCCGCAACCTATATAGATGAGTGGCAAGGGGATGACAGAGCGACAATCACCATCCGTAATCTGTTGGATATGCGCTCTGGACTACCCGTAGCCTGTTATGACTTTGTTGAACAGGCTTTGAGTACCTGCACCAGTGCTGCCGGTTCCGGTGGTGGTTTGGTCTTCTCTGAGGATCAGATGTCTGGCTGCATTAACCGCCAACTGGCAGAGACCAACGTGAGTCAGCCCTGGTATACATACGGGCCAACCTGGCAGTCTGGTTACTGGCTTTATTCAAATTGCGACACCATGGTGCTGGGAGAAATTCTCTACCGAGCTACGGGTCAGGATCTTCAAACCTATGCTGACCTGCATCTATTTTCTAAGATAGGCATGCAGGCCCAATGGTGGCGTGATAACCAAGGCACCAGCCAGGTGGATGGAAACTATTTGGCCTACTGCTGCCTAGATGCAACTCCTCGTGATTTTGCACGATTTGGGCAGTTACTGCTAAATAACGGCGTATGGGATAATGAGCAGGTGATTCCCAGTGCTTATATCGACAGTATCAAAAACATTACAGTCGACTCTGTAGTAACCGAAATCGCTGGTGGAGTATTCAGCTACGGCCTGAAGTTTTGGACTATAAGCGCTGCACCTCAGGAAGACGGCTCAGTATATCCGCCGCAAAATACGCTGATCTCAACCGTAGGGTTTGATGGTCAGTACATCACCATAGACTTTGATAATAATATTGTGGTGGTTCGCAATGGCCTTTACAGTCCCATTTTAGCTGTATCCGATGAACGGAAGATGACCATTTCGGCCAGTGATCCGAGCCAATCCAACTTAGTTGGTTCACTGCCCGCCGGCATAGCCTTGACGGCCCCACTCAATTATTCACACCAGAGACTGCTGTATGGCGTAAAAAACGCTCTTAACCCAGCACAATAACCCGAGGAAAATTAATCCTCACAACAAATAACACTCTAAAAAGGAAAAATCATGAGCGATATAATTCTCTACGCCCTAGCACTGACATTATTTCAAATCTGGTTGCTGCCGATGGCCGTCAATTTAAAAAATAGCGGCTACCTGCTAGGTAACCGCGACGAGGAAGTCGAGACTTCAATAACCTATCAGCGTATCGCCCGCGCCGCGGCCAATCTTCAAGAGACGCTGCCAATTTTTCTGACTTTGGCACTCCTATCAATGATGATGGATATAGACAACACTCAGGCTGCAAGCGCTTGGCTGGCATTGCGCCTTATTCATCTGGCCTGTTATACCTTTGGCCTGGCGACATTGCGCAGCCTTAGTTGGGTCAGCGCATTGATTGCACTGATCTACATGGCGATGCAGCTACTTTAAACAACTCTTTAACGTCAACACCAACAAGGATCAGCCGCGCCTCTTTAGGCAGCGGCTCATACCGAACAGGAAATATTATGCGAAGCCAACTCTTTTTAGCACTTGGAATAGTATTGCTCAGCGCCTGCAGTGGATCAGATAATTCGACCGCCCCCAATGTTCAGCAGTCAATATCCACTGACACCGCCGCGGTTGAAGCCGGCGGCTGTGATAATTTCAATACCGATGGCACTGCACTGTTTGGCGATCTCCATGTGCATACCAGCTACTCATTTGATGCCGCGGCCAACAGCGTCGGCACCACACCTACGGATGCCCACCGCTATGCCCGCGGTGAGGCGATTCCATTCTTCCCCGTGGACAAACAGGGTATTCCCCTTGGCTCAGTAAAGATCGATCGGCCACTGGATTTTCTGGCGGTTACTGATCACGGGGAGTTCCTCGGTGAGCGAGCACTGTGCCGCACCGAAGGCTCACCGGCCTACAACACCACTTTTTGTAACAACTATCGGGTTAATGAACGTCAGGGTATGTTGATGTTGGGCTCGGTAATCACCACCGAAACACCAGAGCGCATTAAGGAAATTTGCGGCAGCGATGGCAGCCAGTGCAGCACCTATGCCGAATCACCCTGGCAAGATATTCAACTGGCGGCCAACAGGGCCAATACTCCCTGCGAATTCACCAGCTTTGTCGCCTATGAGTACACCGGCACACCTGGCACATCGAATTACCATCGCAATGTTATCTTTCGCGATAACAATGTTCCGGCCAAACCTGTCAGCTATATAGATGCATCCATCGACAGCAAGCTCTGGTCAGCACTGGATGCGGTCTGCGATATAGCCGAGGGCTGTGACTATCTTACTATCCCCCACAACTCCAACTTGGCTAATGGCCGAATGGCGCCCTATATGCAGCTTGAAGACACCACTGCAGCCAAGCGCGCCTATGCCACTGCACGATTGAAGCGCGAGCCGATTATGGAGATCTTCCAGCACAAAGGAAGCTCTGAATGTATCAATGGTTTGAGCAGTGTCTTTGGTGCCCCGGACGAGCTCTGTGAAGTTGAAGCCGTCAGGCGCATGGGCGAGAATAAGACCTATGTCACCCGCAGCTTAAATCAGGGCGACCTAACAATGGGTCAGGCATCAGAGGTCACCGCAGAATGTGAACCCGGTGAGACCGGCAGCAATGGCATGCTCGGTGCCGGCTGCGTCCACCCTACTGACTTTCAGCGCTCTGGCCTACTGGTCGGCCTACTCGAGGAACAATCAATTGGTTTGAATCCGGTTAAGCTGGGCACAATTGCGGCCACAGATACCCATTCGAGCACCCCAGGTGCCGTGATTGAATCCGCATGGACTGGTGCTGTCACTGGCGAATCAACTCCGGCGGAAAGACTTAAACCCGGACTGCTAACCAGTGGTATTGATGGCAATCCCGGCGGTCTAGCCGGTGTTTGGGCGAAGGAAAATACTCGCGATGCCATCTTTGACGCCATGCTGCGCAAAGAAGTATTTGGCACCTCGGGCCCACGCATTCGACCGCGCCTATTTGCTGGCTGGGACCTCAGCGAAGGGCTCTGTGATGCGCCTGATATGGTGGCTGTGGCCTATGCCTCCGGCGTTCCCATGGGTTCTGATTTAGTCGCTTCGGGAGACAGTACTAAGACCCCTAGCCTACTTGCCTATGCGTCTAAGGATCCAGATGGCAAACCGCTGGTAGCCCTGCATCTAATCAAGGGCTGGATCGACGGTGACGGCAAAATGCGCAATGAGGTGATAACAGTTGCCGAAGCGGAAACCGGCGCTGATAGCCTCTGCGTGGTGTATAGCGATAAAGAGTTTAATGCTAGCCAGTCAGCTTATTACTATCTGCGCGCCGTAGAACCTGAGACTGCCCGCTGGCACACCTATGACTGTGCCGCATTGGCTGAGGCTGATCGACCTGAGGTTTGTACTAACGGAGCTTATCCTGAGACAGTTCGAGAGATGGCTTGGACATCACCGATTTGGTATCAGGGGGAATGAGTTAGCCCGAGTTAATAATGATGTTTTTTTAGATTAAAGACTTTAGGAAATCTGTAATACAAGAGCCTTCGCGTTTGGGATAGTTTGGCGTTCTTAATAGGAGGGCTCTGGGTCATTCCAGCCAGACGGATGAAAGGGGGAAAGCAACATTCGACACCTCTATCAAAAGATAGTGATTTCAAAATCAATAGACTGAGCAACCTGAGGACAAGCGAATACGTATTCCCTAATCTCTCAAACGGACAGCATCTATTAAAATCAGGTATGTCCTCAGTATTGAAACCTATGAATAAGACCCATGAATGGCAGGGTAAAGGAGGACCCAACATTTCAGTGCACGGGTTCAGGTCTACTTTTGGTGATTACATAGCGGACAACACCACTTTTGACGGTGCAGTGGCTGAGCACGCCCTCGCCCAAAAGACCCCTGGTACTGCTGTGGCCTCCTATCAACGACAGCACCGCGGTGGAGAAGTGTCTTTAAAAGATATGCTGTTGATTACATAGATATTTTATTTTACTGACAGCCATTTTTTATAGACTCAAGAAATTCTTACCCCTCACCTGATTTGACTAGATGAGCTATTCATACAGGGTTAATTAAGTTCATCACCAATAGTTTTGTTATTATTAATTACAAAATACCTCAAAATTCTTTGCCGAATTTGCAGATAGCTCAGAAAAAAACAATGCTGCTGAATATGACTTTTCAGATTTTTCCTCGCTTCCTGCTTTTCTTTCTTTGTCTGCGGTTTTTAATAATTCTCCAGACGTGTATAAGAAAAATCCTGCTGCCTCACTGACGTTTCTACAGTCTTCACTCTTCCATAATCCTGCATCACCTTCTTCAGACTTCACAAGTACTGAGATGCAAAGAAACAAAAATAACACACAGAAAATCGAGGTAAATTTATTAATAATGTTCATATCTCATCCAACCTTATCTACATGGGTGACTTAGAGTCTATACTGAATAGATTAACTTATGAAGGGAGTAGGCATTTTTTAGAGAGCCTCAGGCAGGCACTTAGTTAAAACAATCTGCATAAGTGGAATCTCTCTCAAAAGCGCCAGTCGGTTCTAGCCCCAGCTCACTTGATCTCTAACCTTTAGAGAGTAAATCATTGCCGTGACATTACCCTGAGAAACCTTTTCAAAAAGAGCATTAAAGAACTGACATAAGCACTGAGAGTGCTGCTTTTTTATAGACTCGTAAACTCTGTTTGTCGTATAGGCTAATTCAGAAATACCTGAGTAATCCGATATCTGAAGGACCACTAAAGACTCGCCAACGTGGCCAATACTCAACAACCTTATTCGTTCTGGACGACCCCTGCTACGGCGACTAACTGAGTGTCCGCCAATGTCGTTGGCATAGATAAGAGCCAGAGGCGCCCAGATGCGACCTGCAAGGCCATAGATTATTATCAAGCATCAGATAGCGTAGAATCTCGATGATAGGTCGTGGCTGAGCTGGTATGTTATCGCAATTATGTAGCAAGAGGGCGGCCAACGAAGAATGACCAAAGTTAATCCCTCCGCCCCTTACCGATAATAGCTTGCCAAATTGGAAACAATCGGTATTATCCGCACCCTACCAAAAGGTTTAAATTGACCGGGCGTTTTAAACTTCAATGAATCGGTTCCACACACTATATAGCATCGTTCTAGCCTTAATAATCGGGTTGGGCTCGGTGACGGCTGTTGCCCACAGCCATGATGATCACCAGGATACCAGTTGCTCGGTCTCTGTCTTACAGAAATCCTCAGCAGCGGTGGCGAGTCAAAGTAGTACGATTTTTGTCACTAACGCCACAACCCCCTATACCATCCGCATTAGCAAGGCTAAAAGCAGCCGTATCAGAAGTTGCCAGCTAGCCCGAGCACCGCCACTTAACCTCTAATCTAAATAGTTTGTATTCCCTTATTGGGACGAATTCGTGCCGGTCATTCGGCGCGTATGTTATTTTTTAGAGGAACGTGTTATGAAAAAGCTAGTTACTGTTAAGTTGCCCCTAGCAGCTTGCCTTATAGGTTTGTCCTGCAGTGCTTTCACGCAGGAAATGCAAGAAGTTATTGTTACATCATCGTTGATTGATGCCTCGTCAGACGAAATCTCAAACCCGCTGCATGTTATCAGTGGTGAATCTATTGCTACCGATGCCAGCCAAAGCATCGGTGCGAGCATTGATGGTTTGGTGGGTATATCCTCCAGTGATTATGGTGCCGCCGTTGGCCAACCCATTATTAGAGGTATGTCCGGTAGCCGGGTGAAGCTCCTCAATAACGGCAGAGTGGTCAGAGATATTTCAGGTCTAGGACCGGATCATGGCAATGATGTTGATCTAAACAATATCGAGCAAATCGAAATTATCAGAGGGCCATCCTCTTTGCTTTATTCCGGCGGAACGATCGGAGGAATAATTAATGTCGTTGATAACACTATTGCTAGGAAAGACTTTGAAGAGTCAATATTTAAGCTAGGTTTGGAGACTCAGTCTGTCAATGATGGAGACTCCCATGATTTCTCGTACCAAAATAATCTTGGCGGCTTGAATATCAGCCTTGCCTACAAAGACTCCGAATTTGGTAACTTTGAAATTCCAAATGGTGCGGTGATTCATTCTGAGGAAGAGCACGAAGGCGAAGACCATGACGAAGAGCTCCACGGTGATGAAGATCACGAAGACGAAGGCCACGAGGAAGATCTAGGTTATTTGCCAAATTCTGATGTTGGATCTACCTCTCAGAGGTTAGGTCTCTCCAAGACCGGAGATTGGGGATATATTGGGCTATCTGTGATCGATACCGAAAGTCTATACGGCATTCCTTTTCATGGAGATAGTCACGAAGAGCATGGCGATGAGGATGAAGATCACCATGCCGATGAAGATCACCATGCCGATGAAGCTGACCATGATGACCATGAAGGCGAAAATGAGCACGAAGGTGAACGAATCTTCTCCAAAACTGAATCTAACGTCGTTAATCTAGAGGGTTCCTTCGTTGTAAATAATGGTTGGTTAACAAAAATTGATTACCAGTTCAGAGATTCCGATTACTCATTGACTGAGCAACATGCCGAAGAGGAAGGGCATGATGATGAAGAGCATGGAGATGAAGAGCATGACGACGAACATCACGAGGAAGGGCCAACAACCTTTAGCAATAATGCCAGAGAATATGGTGCAATTTTTGATTTGACCAATGACTCCCTGTCACAAAAAGTTGCCATAAATTTTGTTGACGAGAATATTTCTGTAATGGGCGATGAGGCCTTTATAAATCCAACGGAAACCAAAGAATTCACCCTTGGTTACTATCTGAGCAAAGACTTTGACTTATTTCATCTCGACTTTGGTGTTAGGCATGACCAAATTTCCAAGAAGGGTTCTGTCAGTCATGAAGAAGAGCACGAGGAGGATGAAGATCACGAAGAGGATCACGCAGATGAGCATGACGAGCATGAAGCGGAACTAGAGTATTTTGATCGAGATATTAACAATACTAGCTATGCCCTGACTTTAAGCAGAGATATTAATGATTCAGTAGCGGTAAGTTTAGGACTGTCTTCTGTCGAAAGAGCGCCTTCAGCGGTAGAGCTGTTAATGAACGGCCCTCATCTGGCAACAGGTAGACTAGAAGTTGGCAATATCAACCTGAAGTCTGAACAGTCAAACAATATCGACCTGTCCTTCAATTATAGTAACGCAGGATTTTATGCTGGCTTGACCTTCTTCCAAAATAATGTGGATAACTATATCTACCTTATGGATGAGACTGAAGACGAGCATGATGATCATGGCGACGAAGAGCACCATGAAGGTTTGATTCTTGCCAATTACCTTCAGCAGGATGCCGAGTTTGACGGTTATGAAATGGAAATCGGCAAGACGTTTGAACTGACTCGTGGCGCTCTAACTCTTTCATTAGGAAGAGATTCTGTTTCAGGACAGTTTACAAACGGGGACAATATCCCACGCATAACCCCAGATAGAGATATCTATAAGGTTACCTATGTGGAAGATCAGCTTAGGTTTGTGTTGTCGCTCAAGGATGTATCAGCTCAGACTGACACGGCTGAAAATGAAACTGCCACCGACGGATTCCAAATGTTAAATCTGAATCTATCAAAAACAATTGAGACCAGCCCAGGACACGAGTTTACACTTTCAGTATTCGGTAAAAACTTGCTTGATGAAGTGGCTAGAAATCACAGCTCATTTGTTAAGAACGAGGTGCCAATGTCCGGTAGAAACTTGGGTATTCGGGCTAGTTACTCTTTCTAGAGAACTAGTCTTTCACCAATGCTCAGGGGTTGTACTTTTTGATCTGATATTAGGTCAACAAAGTCAACTCTTGACCCATTTGTGATTCTGAGGAGTTTATTACCTACAAAAAAAGGGACTTTTAACGAGTCCCTTTTTTGTAGGCAATAACACCGACCTTACACTCATTTTTAGGTGCGGCTGCGCTCGACCAAAGGCATCATAAATTTTCTCAAACTGGTTTTGAGCATTGACACTGCAGAGACTATTAATATGCAGTGAAAGCAGCACTTAGTTTACAAAATCCTCGAAGAATTCCCTCACCAGATGCTTTGATGCTGTCAGTTCTCGGCTGATGGCAACCTAGTCAGATAAGGTTTAGACTCTAAAAATAGAGAATAAACCAATTCTATCAAATCAGTACCTTGTAACCTCTTCAACCCTAACTTATTGGTTGTAAATCGCGATTATTTCTCCTTAAACTTTTTTGTGAGGCACTATTTGTGGCTTAACTGTTAACCCTTCTTGGTAGTGGCGGCTGCCTCTTACCTTTAGTGGGTAGCTCTATTGGGTAGCTCTATTGAGTAGCTTTCGTCATGCCCTGCAAAACATCCATTTAAGCCCTACCCTAAGCCTATTAGCTAGCTCCCTTAACAACAGCTATACCCTATCCCGACTTAGCCCCAGAATGCCCCCTAAGGATAGCTTTATTGGCCCGCAAAGATATCTTACCTATGAGGTTAGGTATAACGGAACTGTGTTATCTCTTAACTGGTGGTTTGAGTGGCCGACGGGCTTAGCTGGAGCATACTATAGCGGGCTGGCTTTGAGATAAGCTTTGATGACTGGGCATCGGTTGCGCCCGCGAATACTCACGAGGTCGACACCAAAGGGAGCCGAGCACCCAGCCATTTTGTACCTATTAACGGTAGATATACCAGAAACGAAAAAACCCCAGCGTTAGCAGGGGTTTAATCGGTAGCACTTGGCGGAGAAGGAGGGATTCGAACCCTCGATACGCTATTAACGTATACACCCTTAGCAGGGGCGCGCCTTCAGCCACTCGGCCACTTCTCCATAAACTTTTATCCACCCGTTTCACTTAGAGATGTAAATACCATCTCAAGTCACGCCCGGGGCGCGCGTTGATTCGTAGCTACGCTACTCAGGGTTTCACCCCGCCTTCGGCGTCCAAAATGCCTTCGCATTTAGTCAGCCATTCGGCCACTTCTGTATAAACTGTTATTCGGTAATCAGCCTGCCTCAGAAACAACTATGCCGCCCTGAATTCAGCGGCGGCATAATAGCACATTGAGGCGAAAATCAAAGACTGTTATCAGAAGAATCTTCACTAGGAGCTGAATCAGCACCACCTTTTTCCATTTGAATTCTCTGGTAGATCTCTTCACGGTGAACGGCCACTTCTTTTGGCGCATTTACCCCCAGGCGAACCTGGTTTCCTCGAACTCCTAAAACTGTTACGGTGACGTCGTCGCCGATAACCAGAGTCTCGCCGACTCTTCTAGTAAGTATTAACATATACAGCTCCTACACTACTGTTCACCATTCATTGGTGAAAACTATTTCCCTAATCCGCCATACTCACTACAACACGTTTAGTGCACACGGCCAATCCCCCTATTGAACGCTACCTGCTTACTTTCCTATCTCAACAGGCAGCGCAGAACTTATCAGTTTTTACGTAACAAGTCCAAGATCCGACTGCTCACAAGTACTATTGCTCGAGACCAAAGGCCGAATGAAGCGATCTTACTGCCAATTCTAAGTACCGCTCCTCAATTACCACCGTTATTTTAATTTCTGAGGTAGTAATTAATTGGATATTGATGCCCTCTGCAGCCAGTGCTTCAAACATAGTTGCCGCTACACCAGCATGTGAACGCATGCCAACACCAACAATAGACACTTTGACGATACGGTCATCTGAGGCAACTTCTTCAGCGCCAAGATCTGCTGCAATTTGCTCAAGTAGTTTCGAAGCCCGCGCCAAATCATTGCGGTGAACAGTAAAGGTAATAGTCGCCGAGTTGTCTTTAGCGACATTCTGCACAATCACATCGATTTCAATATTGGCTTCACTGATCGCACCTAAAACCTTGTAGGCAACGCCGGGCTGGTCTGGAATACCGCGGATAGTGAGTTTAGCTTCGTCGCGATTAAACGCGATACCTGAGACTACTGGCTTTTCCATTTGGTCATCATCCTCAAGAGAGATCAGCGTGCCTGGACCATCTTCAAAACTGGACATTACACGCAGTGGTACATTGTATTTTCCGGCAAACTCGACTGAGCGAATCTGCAGTATTTTTGAGCCTTGGCTGGCCATTTCTAGCATTTCTTCAAAGGTAATCTTGTCTAGACGGCGGGCATCAGCCACAACCCGAGGATCAGTGGTGTAAACACCATCTACATCAGTATAAATCTGACACTCATCGGCCTTAAGAGCTGCTGCCAACGCCACCGCAGTGGTATCTGAACCACCGCGACCCAGGGTTGTAATATTGCCGGCATCGTCCGCGCCTTGGAAGCCCGCGACAACCACTACTCTGCCAGCATCGAGATCGCTGTGAATGCGATGGCTATCGATTTCTTTGATCCGCGCTTTGCCATGGGCATCGTCAGTAAGAATGCGTACCTGACTACCTGTGTAGGAGCGGGCCGAGACACCGGCGGCCTCCAGCGCCATGCAGAGTAGCGCAATGGTTACCTGTTCGCCGGTGGAAACCAGTACGTCCATTTCACGCAGATTGGGTTCCTCGTGAATAGCCTTTGCCAGACCAATCAAGCGGTTGGTCTCGCCACTCATTGCTGAGACGGCAACCACGATTTTGTCACCCGCCCGGTGCTTAGCTACAATTTTCTCTGCGACTGCTTTTATGCGCTCAACGCTGCCAACAGAGGTGCCACCATATTTATGTACAATTAAACTCATCGAAACACTATCACCTTGGATTAATAAGGGCGCAGATTAAACAGCAATCTCGCGCAAATGTTAAGTAACTAGGGTCAAACGCCCTAAGATGCATCACTTACCCAATCATACACAGAGTCGAGCGCAGCGGCTAAGTTCACTGTGCTACCTGCGGCTCCCTGAGCCATATCTGCCCGACCACCGCCTTTACCATCAACCTGAGCGGTGACATATTTGAGCAAGTCCCCGGCTTTCAACTTATCGGTTAAATCTTGCGTCACACCTGCCACTAGCGCGGCTTTGTCGCCATCCACTGCGGCGAGCATAAAGACACCAGATTGGAGCTTAGATCTGACCTGATCGGCAACACCGCGCAAGCTCTTTGCATCAGCGCCTTCGACTACCGTGGAGAGAACGCTAAAACCATTGATTTCCCGCAGGCCAGCCATTAGGTCATTACCTGAAGCATTGGCGAGTTTGCTCTTTAGTGCATCAATCTCTTTCTGCAGTTTGCGGTTATCTTCAACCACCTGACGCGCTTTGTCCGCGACACTGTGTCGCGCAGCGCGCAGCACATTGGCCATCTCGCTAACGGTATCTTGTAACGCGTCACAGTAAGCTATAGCCGCCTCTCCGGTTACAGCTTCGATTCGTCTTACGCCAGCCGAGACACTGGATTCAGCGCTGATTTTCAATAGGCCAATATCGCCAGTGCGATTAGCATGGGTGCCACCGCACAGTTCGACGGAGAAGTCTCCACCCATGCTGAGCACGCGTACTTCGGAGCCATACTTTTCTCCAAAGAGTGCCATGGCGCCCTTCTCAACTGCCTCATCCATGCTCATTACGTCAGTTTGCACTGGCGTATTACGCAGAATTTCACGGTTAACCCTATGTTCAATGTCACGAATCTGTTGCGCGCTGATGGACTCTCCATGGGAGAAGTCAAAGCGCAGGCGCTGGCTATCGACCAATGAGCCCTTCTGATTTACATGCTCACCCAGTATTTGCTGCAGTGCCGAATGCAATAGATGAGTTGCAGAGTGATTCAAGGCTGTTGCGGTACGCACAGAGCAGTCCACAGTAGCGGTTACCGCGTCACCAACATTCAGCTCACCGGACAACACCTTGCCAATATGCAGGTGATGCTCGCCGGCTTTGCGGCAGTCGGTTACTTCAATTTTCGCCGAGGCGGTCTGCAAATAACCACTGTCTCCGACCTGGCCGCCAGATTCTGCATAAAACGGTGTACTGCCAAGAATCACTGCGACCTCTGCATCCATTCCGGCTGCAGAAACCTCTTCGCCAGCGGAATAGAGGGCAACCACATCAGCGCTATGTTCAAGGCTGTTATAGCCAACAAATTCGGTGCTGCCCTCAACGCGAATGCTCTCACTGTAATCCAGCCCAAACTGACTGGCCGAGCGAGCACGAGCGCGCTGAGCTTCCATACACTCCTCATAACCTTCCATATCCATGCTGTAACCACGCTCGCGCGCTATGTCATTGGTCAGGTCAGTGGGGAATCCAAAGGTGTCATAGAGCTGAAAAATCAATTCTCCTGGAAGTTGCTCCGCTGTCAGATTCTCCAGCGCCGCTTCCAATACACCCATACCTTTATCCAAGGTGCGGGCAAATTGCTCTTCTTCTTTTTTGATCGTTACAATAATCTCCTGCTGCATGCTCAGCAATTCGGGATAGGCCTCACCCATCACTTCACCAAGAGACACCACCAACTTGTGGAAGAAACTACCACTGGCACCTAAATTATGTCCGTGGCGCAATGCACGACGAATAATACGGCGCAACACATAGCCGCGACCTTCATTAGAAGGCACCACGCCATCAACCACTAAAAAGGCGCAGGAGCGAATATGATCGGCAACTACTTTTAAGGAATTTTCCGCTAGGTCAGTGACGCCAATAATCTTTGCTGCAGCTTTAATCAGATGTTGGAACAGGTCAATATCGTAATTGTTATGCACACCCTGCATAACCGCCGCGACGCGCTCAAGACCCATTCCGGTATCGATTGAGGGCTTTGGCAGTGGTGTCATCTTGCCAGTGCTATCGCGTTCGAACTGCATAAACACCAGATTCCAAATTTCGATATAGCGGTCTAGATCATCATCTGGGCTCCCCGGAGGGCCCCCGGGAATGTCCTCGCCATGGTCCCAAAAAATCTCCGTGCTCGGTCCACAGGGTCCGGTATCGCCCATCTGCCAAAAGTTGTCCTCGTCCAGACGCGACAGACGATTCGGATCTATACCAATTTCATTGACCCAGATATCAGCGGCTTCATCATCACTGATATGCACGGTAATCCAGAGACGTTCTTTAGGTAATTTGAGTACTTCAGTAAGAAACTCCCAGGCAAAACCAATTGCTTCGCGCTTAAAATAATCGCCGAAACTAAAGTTGCCGAGCATTTCAAAAAAGGTGTGATGTCTGGCGGTGTAGCCAACATTTTCCAGATCGTTGTGTTTGCCACCGGCGCGCACACAGCGCTGGGACGAAACCGCACGATTGTAATCACGTTTTTCGGCACCGAGAAAAACATCTTTAAACTGCACCATGCCAGCATTAGTGAACAGCAGTGTAGGATCATTTCCCGGCACTAGGCTACTGCTTGGCACAATACTGTGCTGCTTGCTGGCGTAGTAATTTAAGAATGCGTCACGAATGTCGGCGCTTTTCATCATTGTTTAGTTCCAGTTATTAGCATGGCCTGGGTGACCAGCGCTTTTTAAAATTTTAGGTGCCCAAAATGGAGGCTTTCAGCTAATCAGGTCTGAGACATTGGGCTCTCAGCTAGCAGACTCACAGATAGCAGACTCACAGATAGCAGACTATTAAATCGTAGACTCTGAAAAATCTTGACTACCAGAGGGGTCAGCTAAAACATGCAGATGCAAATGGAATACTGTCTGACCAGCTGCCCGCCCGTTATTCACCACTAGACGAAAGGCCTCTTCTACCCCGGCCTGCCTTGCTACTTCACCGGCCACCCACATCAAGTGCCCAAGCAGTGCTTTATCAGCTTCAATGGCATCAGCCAGTTTAGCGATAGGCTGACGTGGAATCACCAGCATATGGATAGGCGCCTGAGGAGAGATATCGTTAATCACAATACACTTATCATCCTCATAGAGAATCTCCGCAGGAATTTCTCGGTTGATAATACGTGTAAAGAGAGTGGGCGTTGAATCGACCATCAGGAATACCTCAGTCTAGTGCAGTCTTTTTATTTGCCCGAGTCATGAAGCTTTTCATCGGCAGTCAGTTTACGTGCTTCAGATTCCAACATTACCGGGATGCCTTCGCTTATGGGATAGGCCAAACCACTGGCACGGCAAACCAACTCCTGCTTGGCTTTATCATATTCAAGTGGCGCCTTGCTGACAGGGCAAACCAATATACTGAGAAGCTTTTTGTCCACGATAAAATCGTCCATTTGAAAATCGCGTTAGTTTACGCAAAATGATGCTCAACTGCCATTATCTGAGGTAAATAACCTGTAAGCCATAGCCTTACAAGAGTCAGTCATACCGCGGTCTAGTTGCGAAAACTATTGCACGGGGAAGGATTCCAGAACAAGCGCCGGATCTACCCGTTGATTGAGCCAGTTCATTCGCCAATCCAGATGTGCACCAGTGGCTCGCCCGGTGGAACCCACTCGCGCTATGGGCTCTCCGCGCTGCACACGACCGCCCTTTTCAACGAGCATTTCACTGAGATGTAAAAAACTAGACGATAGGCCATGGCCATGGTCAATAATTAGTGTGCCACCAGAATAGAACAGATCATCATGCGCCATACGCACAACCCCCGCCGCTGGCGCCACAACAATAGTGCCAGTGGGTGCTGCGTAATCAAGACCATAGTGAGGACTTTTAGGCACACCATTGTAAAACCGCTGACTGCCATAGACTCCCGTTATCGGCCCCTCTAATGGCTTGATAAAGCCAGATAAGAAATCAGTTTCATCGGTCACCAGACGGCGCGCCTCGCGAACAAGAGCGGAGTCAGATCGAATGCGCTGCAACTGTCCGGCCGGAGGTTCAACCGTGCGCTGGGGAACTCCCTCAACTCTCTGAATATTGTAACTGCGAGCAGCAACCTCAAATAAGACCTCAGTGGCAACCCCCGCTTTATCGGTTACCAAAAAGGTAGAGACCGCCGCTGCATTGCGACCCAGACCAAACAAAAAGTGGCCATCGATGGTAGTTTTGATGAGCTCGCCGTTATGGCTAAGCGTTGTGCCAGATTGCACCTGCCCCAACAGCAAACCACCCTGCTGCCAACTGCCACGCCATTTAATCAACGGATTGGTATCGGCATAAGACGCACAGGTCAATATCAGGCTGACCAAAAAAGCAGCTACCTGAGAGAAGTTCTGGGAGAAGTACTGAGATTGCATTTACAGAGCCCTAGACAAATCCACCAGAGCCAGCGGCATTGTCAGTTAATCGAAGTCTTTTTCCAGTACTGGCTCTTCAAGCGCGACAAAGTGCTCAATACTGGCGATACGACAACTATAGCCTGAACCACCCATCACGGAAAGTCGATCGAACCGAGCGCAAAGCCTACTATTACTGCGATAACTCACATACCCTGAACGCTTAATACCAGGGCACTCTGTCTGCAAACGCAAGATTGCGGTTTTTTTGCCAAACAGGGTTATCAGGGCAGTTTTGTCATCGACAAATTTAATCCGTTTAATTCGATTCGCTGGTAGGCAACCATTGCGAACCTTCCAGCCGCTAGAGCCCGCCTCTTTGTCAATGGCTGAAAGTTTGTCAGATAATGACTCTTTAGCCCCTGCATCAGAAGGGTCAGAAGAATCAGAAGTATTTGCAGTCTCCTCCGAGTAACTAGCGGGAGAGCCTCTAGCAGAAGAGTCTCTAGCAGAAGAGTCACTAGTAGAAGAGTAGCCAGCAGAAGAGTAACTAACAGAGCTGATTAAAACTAAACCAAACAAGAGATATACTAGGGATAAAGGGTAATTTATTGCTTTCATCAAGACCTCCTTGGTGAGATGAAGAAAGGCCAACTCAATAGAACCATTGACGGCCCATCTCTAGAGGCACTAAAGTCCTCCTATTAACCAAAAAAACACTACACACTTATATATGACTCAGAACAGCCGCTTTACCCCACCTTCGATGTTAAAAAACCCTCATATACAGAGTATTTTAAACAGCCTAGGGCCACGAAAAATTCGCGCCAAGCGACTGGCCAACAAGTTAGACAGCGAAATTTTAACCCTTACTGCAAAAGATGGGACGCGTTTACTGGCTGAGTATGATCGCAGTAAAACACCGAACAATAGCCTAATCGTATTGCTTCACGGGTGGGAGGGTTCCAGTCAATCGGCCTATCAGGTTACTACCGCAAACTATCTGTTAAAGCAGGGCTTTGATGTACTGCGACTGAATCTTCGCGACCATGGCGACAGTCATAATCTTAACTTTGAACTATTTAACTCGACCATGACCAATGAGGTAGCAGAAGCTATCGCCTGCTTCTTTGAAACCCATGCCTACGAAAAACGCTTTCTAGCAGGGTTCTCCCTGGGTGGGAATTTTACTCTGCGCATTGCGGCCGATCATGGCAGTAGCTTAAAACTCACGGCTGCGGTGGCTATTTGCCCACCGGTTGACCCCACCAATGCCATGACAGCACTGGATAACACCTTATTTATTTATGAGCGCTATTTCTTTTATCGCTGGTCGAAGTCTCTGCGTAAAAAAATTGCTCACTTCCCCGAGCATGGCTTTGAGCATGTTTTAAATAGCGCTCGAACCATTGAGGATATGAATAGTTTCTTTATCGATAAACATACGCCTTTCGATAGCGCAGAGAGTTATTTCCAAGCCTATTCCCTAATCGGAGACCGTTTGCAGGCACTTGAGATACCGGCCCATCTGATTGCCTCAGAGGATGATCCGATTATTCCAGCAGAAGATTTGCAGCAGATTAACTGTCCCGAAAAGCTCAGTATTGAATTACAAGAATATGGCGGCCACTGCGGCTTTATTAAAAACCTATCGGCACATAGCTGGGTGGAGAATCGTCTTGTGGACCTATTTCGCGGCTACCTGTAGCCGTGACTGCCGACTATTGAGTCAGTCTATAAAGCCAAGATCATTTACTGGATCATCTGAACAACCCTGAAGAGCATATTTAATTTGGTCGTAATTGAAACCACGGTATTGCAGAAAGCGCATGCGCTTGGCGGTCTCGCGTTGGTCAGCCGCTTGCCGTTGTCCAAATTTTCGCTGAGCAACCTCTCGGGCTAGATCCATCCAATCCACGTCTGCCGCATCCAATGTCTGCCCCACCAATTCATCGGCAATGCCCTTCTGGCGAATATCCTGACGAATACGCGTCAAGCCATGACCACGAAGAATTCTAGAACGCACAAAAGCCTCGGCAAACCGCTCATCAGATTGCAGGCCTTCATCTGCTAAACGCTGCAAAACCTCATCAATAGCACTGTGATTATCGAAACGTTTGTTGAGCTTAGTCGCCAGTTCTGCTCGCGAGTAATCCCGGCCCGTAAGCAGACCCATAGCGTAATTGCGTGCTTTGGCTGGGGTAGCATCTGCAGGAGCTTCTAACATAGCAGCGTATTTAACCTTTTTTATCTACGGGCTAATTACACAAAAAGCGCCAATTGGCGCTTTTTGCTTGGCAATCACCGAAGAGACTTTTTACTCTGTCAACGAAAGCCTGAAAATTACTTCTCGACAGACTCTTTAGCAACAGGCGCTGGGCCACCCATCTCTTTCTCACGGATCATGGCTTCAATCTCAGCCGCAATCTCAGGGTTTTCAGTGAGGTAAATACCTACATTGGCTTTACCTTGACCAATCTTGCTGCCCTTATAGGCATACCAGGCACCGGATTTATCGATCAAACCATTTTTAACACCTAGATCAACCAGCTCACCGTTGCGGTTGATGCCGCGGCCATAGAGAATCTGAAATTCGGTCTGCTTAAACGGCGGCGCCACTTTATTTTTAACCACCTTAACGCGAGTTTCATTGCCGACAATCTCGTCGCCATCTTTAACCGCACCAATACGGCGGATATCCAGACGCACTGAGGAGTAAAACTTCAGCGCGTTGCCGCCAGTCGTTGTTTCAGGGTTGCCAAACATCACACCAATCTTCATACGAATCTGGTTGATAAAGATAACCAGGCAGTTGGCATTTTTAATATTACCGGTCAACTTACGCAGCGCCTGAGACATCAGTCGGGCTTGCAGACCAACGTGGTGGTCGCCCATATCGCCTTCAATTTCTGCCCTTGGGGTCAATGCCGCAACCGAATCCACTACCAGTACATCACAGGCACCAGAGCGGACTAACATATCGGTAACTTCCAGTGCTTGCTCGCCGGTATCCGGCTGCGAAACAATCAAGTCGTCAACACTGACACCCAACTTCTCTGCATAAACCGGATCCAGTGCATGCTCCGCATCGATAAAGGCACAGGTTCCGCCTGCTTTTTGCGCTTCGGCAATCACTTGCAGGGTCAAAGTGGTTTTACCCGACGACTCGGGACCATAGATTTCAACAATACGGCCTTTTGGCAAGCCGCCAATGCCAAGCGCGATATCCAGTCCCAGAGAACCAGTAGAAATAGCCGGAATGGCTTGGCGAGTACCCTCACCCATGCGCATGACGGTTCCTTTACCAAACTGGCGTTCGATTTGCCCCAGTGCGGCTTCTAGTGCTTTTGACTTGTTCGCGTCCATTGTTGTGACCTCGAGATAAATTCAATTGGATTAAGTTGGCAGACATAAATTAGACTATCAACTGTATGGTTATACAGTATTACATCCAGTAACCTGATGCAACAGTTCTTGCAGAGAAATTTCGATAGCCTGCTCGCGAACCGCAGCGCGATCCCCAGCCAGTAAATACTTTTTTGCCTTTACGCCAGCCGGGCTGTGCCAGGCGAACCAGACCGTACCCACAGGTTTATCTTCGGTACCTCCACCGGGACCAGCGATACCACTAATCGCCACAGCATAATCAGCATCGGCAGCGACTGCCGCACCAGCAACCATTGATCGTACCACCGCTTCGCTCACCGCACCCTGACTGGCCAGCATTTCCTGGGGAACACCAAGCATCGCCTGCTTGGCACTGTTGGCATAGGTAACAAAACCGCAGTCGAACCATTTTGAACTGCCTGCGACACCAGTAATGGCATGGGCCACACCGCCGCCGGTGCAGGACTCAGCTGCAGTGACTTTGGCGTCACACTGAGACAGTGCATTACCGAGTGTTTCGGCTAGGGAATTGATCGTTTTGCTCATAGAGGAAGTGTATCTCGCTTTGATTTACTCAGATAGTAATTTTGGTCTGATTAGGACTTAATATGGCGTAGATTAAATATTGAAATGCAGCCTCAGACAGCCTTGTCAGGACTGCATAAATTGCACCTTAGGGACTATACTGTCTCGAGGTTGTGGTCAGATCAGATTGTGGTTAGCAGATTGTATGCAACAGAACCTGTGAAGAGTTGCGACAGCAGAGTGTTCGATATAAATCTTTAGACTTAAAACAAGGACTCAACATTGGCCCATCAAGAACAGTACACCCCGATGATGCAGCAATTTTTGCGTCTCAAGGCAGACCACCCCAATGATATTCTGTTCTATCGTATGGGTGACTTTTATGAACTGTTTTTTGACGATGCCAAACGAGCCAGTGAAATTCTAGATATCACACTCACCGCCAGAGGAAAAACTAACGGCAACCCAATCCCTATGTGTGGCGTGCCCTATCATGCCGCCGAAGGCTACCTGGCCAAGCTAGTAAAGCAGGGTCACTCAGTTGCCATCTGTGAGCAGGTCGGCGACCCTGAAACCAGCAAGGGGCCAGTGGAACGCAAAGTCATGCGCGTCCTGACTCCTGGCACTATTAGTGACGAAGCGCTTCTCGATGCCCGTCGTGACAATCTTTTAGTCGCCATTACTCACCTTGACCAAACCACAGGACTGGCGTCACTGGATATGAGCAGCGGCCGTTTTCAGCTGCTAGAGTTGGGTTCAGAAGAAGAGCTTATCAGTGAATTGCAGCGGCTAAATCCGGTTGAAATTCTGCTCTCCGAGGCTCTGCCTGAGTTTGAATTTTTTAGCGCCCGGAAAGGCATAAAGCGACGCCCAATATGGGAGTTCGATTTAGACAGCGCCCTGCGATTACTCAACAAACAGTTTGGCACTCGCGACTTAAGTGGCTTTGGCTGTGACCATTTACCGGTGGCCATCAGTGCCGCAGGCTGCCTGCTACAGTATGCAAAAGATACCCAGCGTGGCGATCTACCCCATATCCGCAGCTTAGTTGCCGAGAACAATACCGAAAGCGTCTCGCTGGATGCGTCAAGCCGGCGCAATCTCGAACTCGATAACAATATGACTGGGGGCTCGGAAAACACCTTATTTGAGGTGCTAGATACCAGCGCCACCACCATGGCCAGCCGTCTGTTGCGCCGCTGGCTCAATCGCCCGCTGCAGCATTTACCAACGCTGCAGGCACGCCAGCAAAGTATTGCCGCTCTGCACCACAACTATCTCTATGAAGTACTTCACGGACATCTAAAGCAAATCGGTGATATGGAGCGCATTCTCACCCGAGTGGCCCTGCGCTCAGCGCGGCCCCGAGATCTTACTCGACTGCATCAATCTCTGGCCGTACTGCCGCAGCTGGCTACCGCCCTCGCCAACCCATCAACTGCACATCTGGGTGATCTGGCCACTGCCGCTGAACCTTTGCCGGAGCTGGTGCACCTGCTCGGCAGCGCAGTGCAAGAAAATCCTCCAGTGGTGATCCGTGAGGGTGGCGTTATAGCTGACGGCTATGATAGCCAGCTCGATGAACTGCGCGCACTCAACACCAATGCCGGCGAGTTTTTACTCGAACTGGAAGAGCGGGAAAAAGTTCGTAGCGGCATCAGCACCTTAAAAGTCGGTTACAACCGAGTTCATGGTTACTATATTGAGATCTCTCGCGGCCAGAGCGACAATGCCCCAGTGGATTACATCCGCAGGCAAACCTTAAAAAATGCCGAGCGCTTTATCACCCCAGAGCTAAAAGAGTTTGAAGACAAAGCACTGAGCGCCAAAAGCCGCTCACTGGCCCGGGAAAAGTTTCTCTACGAACAATTGCTCGAGCAACTCAACGACAGCCTAGCGGCGCTGCAAAACTGCGCCGCCGCCGTCTCCGAAATTGATGTGCTGGCGACCCTCGCCGAGCGCGCCCACAGCCTTAACTTTTGTCAGCCCAACCTCTCCTTAGAAGCAGGCATCTCGATTCAGGGCGGCAGACATCCAGTCGTGGAAAAAGTCTCCAATGACCCCTTTGTGGCCAATCATCTAGAAATGCACAGCGAGCGCAAAATGCTGGTGATTACCGGCCCCAATATGGGCGGTAAATCCACCTATATGCGCCAGGCAGCCCTTATAGTTCTGCTCGCTCAAATTGGTAGCTTTGTTCCCGCGGCCTCAGCAACCATAGGCTTAGTAGACCGAATCTTTACGCGCATAGGCTCCTCCGATGACCTCGCCGGTGGTCGCTCCACCTTTATGGTGGAGATGACTGAGACAGCCAATATCTTGCACAATGCCAGTGACCGTAGCCTAGTACTGATGGATGAGGTGGGTCGTGGGACAAGCACCTTCGACGGACTCTCACTGGCCTGGGCCTGCGCCTATCATCTGGCCGAAAAGGTCCGTGCCTTTACACTTTTCGCGACCCATTATTTTGAGCTGACCTCGCTGCCAGACAAAGTCTCCGGCGCCTGCAACATTCATCTAGGCGCTACCGAGTACAATGAAAACATCGTCTTCTTACATAGCATCGAAGAAGGCCCAGCAAATAAAAGTTACGGTATTCAAGTCGCCAAACTCGCCGGTCTTCCGGAAGAAGTGATCAGCCTCGCACGCCAAGAACTGGCCCTACTTGAAGCGGGCAGCCACGCAGTCATAACACCAGCAGCGGATAAAGCACAGCCAGCCGCGCCCTCACAGCCGAGCCAGAGCGAACTATTCTTGCCATCGATTAACCCGCAGCTGCAAAAGCGACTCGAGCAACTCAAGCCCGACGACCTATCGCCACGAGATGCATTAGAGCTGCTCTACGAACTAAAAAAACTACTCTAATCCAAAAAGGTATAAGTTGACGCCAAAAAAGCGCCAGCGGCCATTCACAGGGCTGAAGTTGCTGTTATAATGCCGCCCGAATCGGCCCACCAATATTTACACGAGAGCGAGACCATGACCTTTATCGTCGGCGACAACTGCATTAAGTGCAAACACACAGACTGTGTAGAAGTATGCCCTGTAGACTGTTTTTATGAAGGCCCTAACTTTTTGGTAATCCATCCAGACGAGTGCATTGACTGCGCCCTCTGCGAGCCAGAATGTCCAGTAGGTGCTATCTTTGCAGAAGACGAAATCCCAGAAGGTCAGGAAGTATTCCTCGAGATCAACGCCGAACTGGCCGACGTCTGGCCCAATATTACTGAAATGAAAGACGCCCCCGCTGATGCTGCTGAATGGGATGGTGTTGAGAACAAACTGCAATATTTAGAACGTTAATTTCTTACACGTAAGAGTCAGCAAGAACAGAGTAAGATAAAAGTAATTCGCGTAATTACGCACCCGTAGCTCAGCTGGATAGAGTAGGTGGCTTCGAACCACTTGGTCGGGGGTTCGAATCCCTCCGGGTGCACCATTTTTATTGGTAACCCATTGTTTTCCTTGTGTATTATTCCAATTACACAGGTAGGGTAGACAATGCGGTATACACAAAAGCATCCCCAACACACTTACATCAAACGTGATGTGTATTACTTTTCAAGGGTAATACCTAGTGATTTAAAGCATCACTACAGCAAATCTCGCATCATTCAGAGTCTCAAGACCAAGTCAGCGCGCAGAGCTACTGTTGCATCCAAGATGCTTTCAGCAAAGCTGGATGATTATTGGTTAGGCTTAAGACTCAAACAAGTAGATGTTCCTGCATCTCATTTGCTGGTCAGTGGCGCTACTGTAAACCTTGAATCAAACCTCCCAACTATTGATGAAGCACTAGAAACATATCTACGTATTAAAGGACGTGGTAAGTCTGACCTGTTCTTTAGTCACACCAAACGCTCAATTAAATACCTTACAGATTGTTTAGGCTCTCGCTCTTTAGACCAATACACTTCAGCTGATGCTGCACAATTAAGAGACTGGTTTGTCTTACGAGGTTTAGCCATTGCATCGATAAAACGTAACTTTGGCTCTATTAAAGCGGTGGTTAACTTTGTCATCCTTGAGCAAGGACTAACATGTAGTAACCCATTTAATGGCGTTTATCTTCATTCAGATAACTCATCTAAAAAACGTAGGCCTATTGCCACCAATAACCTAAAAGCTATCCAAGCTAAATGCTTGGAATTAGATGATGACTTAAGGCATCTTGTATCGTTAATTAGTGATACTGGCATGAGATTGTCAGAAGCAACAGGCTTAATGAAGTCAGACATTAACCTTGATTGTGATTATCCGCATATTGTCATTACGCCCTACCCTCACAGGTCGTTAAAAACACTATCCAGCGAGCGTATTGTTCCATTAGTTGGACAGTCTCTTTGGGCAGCTAAACGGATTATAGGAACTTCAACATCTGTCTATTCCTTCCCTCGCTACACATCTAGCTCGAGATGTAATGCTAACTCTGCTAGTGCAGCTATTAATAAATGGATTAAGACAGTAGCTGACTCTGATGCGGTTATACATGGTTTGCGTCATAGCTTTAGAGACAGGCTAAGAGCAGTAGAAGCACCATCAGAAGTAATTGACCAGCTAGGTGGTTGGAGCTTAAAGACTGTAGGACAAGGATATGGAGATGGTTACAGCGTAGAGATTCTTAGTAAGTGGCTAGAGAAGATTGTCATCTAACGGGCATTGTCTACCCTACCTGTGTAATTGGAATAATACACAAGGAAAACAATGGGTTACCAATAAAAATGGTGCACCCGGAGTGCCGATTAGTGCCTTAGATAGGCACCTACAACACCCTTGAGCCTTGTGTTTACTGATGTTGACAGCCCTTCAGTTCATTGTCAAAGGCACACCCACGTCTACCATTTTGTCTACCATCAGACTGACACAAAGCGCCCCTTGAGTAATTGTGTGCCTGATAATCCTTTAGAGGGGCGGGAGGGGCTACGGTGACATGGGATTGTTACTGTACCTGCGTGGATACTTTAAAAGTGAATTTACTTGCTGGCTAGAATAAGAATAACTACATATTTTAGAGTTTCACTTTAGCGGCATTTGGAACATAATGCCGTTCGCTATGTCCAATCATTAAATATTAACTACTAAACAAATTTCTGTGCCTATGCACGGTATGCTTAGCTCGCTATGCCAGCATATCTGGTAGTGTAATTACTTTTGAAAAGGTCAAATAAAGCTTCACCTAAACGGCCGTAGGTCGTGCTTTGACGCTCTAGCGCAGCATTGATAAAGATGGCTTAGCAGGCTATATCGCCTTCTGCTGAGGCTTGTAGTGCAAGGGCAACAGTGACTGTAAAAATCCGGTGAATTTTGGTTCCGCGGATAGACGGTTGTTGTTAAAAAATAGGTAGGTTCATAGCCGTTTTAGTTTGCCAAACAGTAGTTCAAGCCTTATATAATTTAGGATGTATGCCATGAACAATCTCTCAGAAGAAGAGATGGACGCTCTTTTATCCTTTGAGGAGGTAAACACTTCCGACTGGATAAGACTAAAGCGCAAAATATTTTTTCGCCTATGGGTGGCTTTCGTACTTACGTGTATAAGAGTTGCGTATATGATTTACAGCCCTCAAACCTATAGCATGATAGTCTACCAAAACGCAGATTCCGGTACTGATGATTTAGTGACTTTGGCTTATGGCCGGCTTTTCTTAGGTTTTCTGTTCTTTTTCGTATCCTTGTATGCCTTAAAAAATAATCTTTATCTTAGGTCCATATCTATGGCTGGCGTGGTGATAGTTTTCGCGCTCTTTTGGTCAGACTTGCAAGTTTATATTATCGGCGGGTTTTCACAGTTTACGGCTGAAGCGCTCACTTTTTTGATTCTGCGCCTGTGGATGATTTACCTTATTACTGCAAACTATTTTGATATCAGACGTTGATTGGCATAAACCACCTAATTATTATCTTGTTTCTCAAGACTTTGGGTTCCGTCAGTCTCGTGCGCTCCATACCTTAAAAAAGTAAATGTCTCTCTAAATAACAAAAAAAAGATACGCTTATCCATTTGATAAGCCAGTCGTTTTTAAATTTTGCTATACGGCATTATTTTGGCAATGCGACTTAATGATTTAACTTAGCATTGACTGCCACATGGGGCTTTAGGAGACACTTAAAGAGGCCAAAATATACTTACATGCTCGAGTGTGAGTATCCAGAATGGTGCCTATTTAAGGCCTATTTACACCCACTTCTACACCTGTTTATTCAGGCCTTCCTGAGCCCTCACAGAAAGCTACACAAGGGCGTTAACCCTCTGTTCTGCATGCATACTAGGCTGTTTTTAATGCCCTTTAGAAGCCTCTTGAGCTGCCTTCTGAGCGACCTGCGCCAGCCCCTTTTATTTACCTTATCGCCGCATGGTAGTCTTATGCGATAATGAATTATAATTACAGCGATGTTGATTAAAACTAAGAGTTATCACTGAATAATATCCTTAAAGGTATAACTACTAAGTAACAGAGATAGGTAGTCTCTGGGCATAGCTAGGTAGGCTCTAAGCCCTATGCATACCAAAGTTAAGTAACTAATGGTTATCAATAATGATGGTCTTTAAAAGGTACAGCAATTAAGTAACAACCATAACTAGCCTACAGAGGCAGCAGGTACCGTAAGCCCTATGCATACCAAAGTTAACCAATCTACAGCCAAACTGTGGGACTTACTTGATAGTTTAAAGCTGCCTGATGATGATTACTCCAATCACACCTTCTTTAGGCCATTGGTAGTCCATAAAAGTAGCCCTAAATATGACTATGCTAATGAGCTTATTGAAAGCTTTGTAGCTAGGTCAAATACAAAGCAGAGAGGCGCCAAACAGCTAGCTGAGTTCAAAAGGCATTGGCAGTATATGCTGATGAACCTATGCTCCGTATCGTTTCAAAGACGCTGGTTATTAGTCTCTCTTGATAAGAATGAATACTCCAATGACCATTGGTTAAAGCTACAAGGCCTTTCCTATGGCCTTACAAAAGAAATAGTAAGCTATCTCGTCACTACGGGAATGATTGAGCTAAAACTAGGTAAGCGTTACGAGAACAATCCTGCAAGAACTAGGCTTTTCCCTACTCCGAAATTAGCTAACGTTCTCTACAGTCTTTTTTTCTTCATTGAGGAGGATATTAAGCCTCCTTACTTAAGAATTAATGAAGGAGAGGGTAACTGGACAAGCACTATTTTGTCATTGCCGGATGACCACCCTGAAGTAATAGAGATGACAACCATCAATGAGTTCCTTAAAGGTCATTCTTGGGCTTGTAAGGCGCCTGTGCGTCTTGTCTACAAGAGTAATGCTTTTAATGGAGGAAGGTTATCCACGCCTTTCCAGAACCTACCTGATAGAAACGTGAGGATCAGGATAAACACTTTGATTGATGAACAGCCCATTTGTGAAGTTGATTTTAATGCTAATCACCTTAGGCTTAATTTAGCTTTTAGGTCTAAAGAGAGCGCAGGTGACACTCCCTATGAAGACATTGGTGAAATAGCAGGAGTAAATAATCGAGACCAAATAAA
This sequence comes from gamma proteobacterium HTCC2207, assembly GCA_000153445.1. Lineage (GTDB taxonomy): Bacteria > Pseudomonadota > Gammaproteobacteria > Pseudomonadales > Porticoccaceae > HTCC2207. The sequence continues at coordinate 234,319 of CH672399.1, forward strand.
AAGAATCATTACGGTTGCTATGGGTGCTTCTGATGAGGCCGGTGGGTACGGTTCTTTGTATACCGAAGGCTTTAATAAAGCTTATGTTCGAAGAATCCATGATGCAGCATTAAAGCGTTTCCCTAAGCTTCAGTTGTTTAAAGGTTGGGGAGTCTATGCTCAGAACTTTGAAGGACAAATACTCAAAGATGTAATGCTTCAGGGTGTAAAGAAAGACATAGTCTGCTTACCAGTACATGACGCAGTAGCTGTGCAACAGCAACATCAAGCGTGGGCTAAGGAAGTCATGCTAGACACTTGGCAGCGGTATATGGATGGTGTGAAGACTAGGGTTAAGGTGGATATGCCTTAGGCTGGTTACCCTGCGAGGCTAGGTTATAAAGGTTACTTGTTGTTCTTCTAGAGGTTCTTTAGTTCCTCTATTACGGGAAACAGGTTCGTTTAATGTTTGGATCAAAAGGAAATAGAGAGTTATGAGTAGAGATGAGCCTTTCGATATCATGCGTTTTCTTCATTGGGTGACTTTAGTGCTGCCACCCGCTTTGTACCTGTATTTCTCTGAAGCCCCTTTTTATTGGTGGTTCTTTTTATATGCGGCTTGGTTTACTGCTATGTGCATATATGTGGGTGTCGATTATAGTGTAGGAAAGCTAACCGATCTTAGCTACACAGTTAGTCAGTTAGAGGCTAAGTTAGAAAGCATGGAAGATACGCTCAATGACATTAGAAACAATCAGTCTTAACGCTCATTGGCAGACCTCCCTAATCAGCAAAGCTAAATGGGCTTGTTAACATTAGGGCTAGTAGTAGTTTTTTCATTTAGTGTTGCTATGGTTGCTCATCGCTCTCTTCGTTTTCAGCAGGATTATCCTCCCTGAAAGCCTTTCTTCCTATCATTTCAGGGTCGATACCCTTATAGCCTAGGTACAAACTTAGTGTGATACCGAGAACCATCAGTGCCATCAGTACCAGCATGGAATAGACTTCGCTCATTTCGTTAAACCTTAATCACAATCTTTGTAGTTAGACTCATAGCACGTGGCTGCTAGGGCTTGGCCATCAGCTATCTGCTGCGGTGTCATGTCAGACTTGAGTATGTCGATGTTAGTTGCAGCGCCTGTGTCACCTTGTGTCTTTGCCATAGAAAACCAAACGTAAGCGCGAATACTGTTCTCTGGCACACCTTTGCCAGTGCCATACATAAAACCTAGCTTACTCTGAGCATCTGCGCGACCTTGAGCAGCAGCCTTTCTGAACCACTTAACAGCCTCAGCATCGTTCTCAGGAACACCTAAGCCATCGGCATACATATAACCTAGGTTGTACTGAGCATCTGCATCACCTTGCTCAGCAGCCTTTCTGTACCACTTAACAGCCTCAGCACCGTTCTCTGGAACACCGTCGCCATCGGCATACATAAGACCTAGATTGTACTGAGCCCTGACATCACCTTGGCCAGCAGCCTTTCTATACCACTTAACAGCCTCAGCAGCGCTCTCCGGAACACCTTCGCCAGTGCGATACATATTACCTAGGTTGTACTGAGCCGCTGCATAACCTTGGTCAGCAGCCTTTTTAAACCACTTAACAGCCTCAGTACCGCTCTCAGGAACACCTAAGCCATCGGCATACATATAACCTAGGGTGTACTGAGCATCTGCATCACCTTGGTCAGCAGCCTTTTTAAACCACTTAACAGCCTCAGTACCGCTCTCAGGAACACCTAAGCCATCGGCATACATATAACCTAGGGTGTACTGAGCATCTGCATCACCTTGGTCAGCAGCCTTTTTAAACCACTTAACAGCCTCAGTACCGTTCTCTGGAACACCGTCGCCATCGGCATACATAACACCTAGGTTGTACTGAGCCGTAGCCACACCTTGCTCAGCAAGCGCCTTAGTCTCATCAAATTCAGACGCAGCAGCACTTTGAAAAGCCAGTAAAGCAGTAAGGATTAGAATTAGTCGCATGGAGCATTAACCTTTGCTAATTAATGCATCAACTATATAGAACAGGCGGAGTTATTCAAGGATGACTAGGTGCTGTCGAATGAGCAGCTTTTTTTGAAATGGGCTTTTAAAGTATCCACGCAGGTACAGTAACAATCCCATGTCACCGTAGCCCCTCCCGCCCCTCTAAAGGATTATCAGGCACACAATTACTCAAGGGGCGCTTTGTGTCAGTCTGATGGTAGACAAAATGGTAGACGTGGGTGTGCCTTTGACAATGAACTGAAGGGCTGTCAACATCAGTAAACACAAGGCTCAAGGGTGTTGTAGGTGCCTATCTAAGGCAATGATTGGTCTTCTGGGCACCATAAGACTAAAGATAAACTTCGGCAGTTCCCTCTCTAAGCGCACTAAATCCCAACCGGGACTTGAACCATTACGGGGTTCAAAAACACTGCCCACGGCAGAGTTTGGTCAATAACAGATTTTTTTCCTGCAAAAACTTTATACATGCCATCTTTGACAATCAGCCTGTAGGTATAAGGATAAAGCGTGTAAACACCCCCAGGTGTTGCCCGCTCAGACATTAGACTCCCTGTAATAGATTAATTAAAACTCGGATCCATCTGCCCTTTCAGACAGCCCATAATGTAGGGATAACCATCGGTAATAAAATACCCATTCACGCCGTTCACCTGCATACCATTACATTCATCGAGGTCACCCAGATCCTCAATATATTCATAGTCATCTCTGTAGGTGCCGTCATAGTCCCCAATGGGTGTGGCGTAACCGGATACGGCCTGACGTGTGCCGCTCTTGATTCTATAGCTGGGCAGGGCTTTTCGCACAGTGCCATTATCATCAAACCAACTTCCAAAGATTGGAAAACCATCAGCAGCAAAGCCTACCAGTGGCGACTCCACGGCGGTATCCGCGGCGAACATCGCGTTCGGCGTACCATGATAATGATAACTGCCATTGGGCTGGACATGAGCATTGTGGCTGTCGACTCTAAAACCATTAGCTGGGAACATAGGATCAAACCGCCATGGCTGTGACATATCGCCACAACCGGTTTTTTCATCGCCAACCGCAAAACAGGCCGCGGCGAGCAGATCGACTTTGACACCATTCAACATAAGTCCATTGTCACTGCCAATTGCCAGTGCGGTGCTGGAAGTGGCAAACACAGGGCTAGTAGTAACCTGATAGTTATAGTTTTGCTCACTGAGATTATTTGGAAAACTCTGCTGACCATCATTAAAATCATGATTGGGCACACCGTTTGACTGCAGCTGACATTTTCCTGCGCTGGCCGAAATGGTTAGATTTCCGGAAAATAGCACCGAGCGAAAAACATCCATAGCGGTCGACTGGTAGCTGGCAATATAGTCTTCACAGTTAGCGCTGCGTTGGGTGAATATCTCTCCGGTAATGTCAATCGCCACTGTCTCGCCATCTCCACCCCTGTCCGTATCGCGAATCATTGTAGCCACAGAGGCTAGCCCTTCGACAATGCTTGAGTAGTTGCTGGAGCCGTCCAGTAAATTGCTAGTCTCAAGCGGATCATCGACTAAATCGTAGAGTTGTTGCTGACCATCTAGGGTGGTAATCAACTTGTATTGACGGTCACGGATTGCCCAGCCAGACACCGAGTCACCCTCAAAATCACTGTAGACATAATCTCGTTGATCAGCATCGACGTTACTCAGCAAGCCTTTAAAGCTCTGACTGTCCTCTACCGCAGTTACACCGCTCCCGGCCAAATTGGCGATGGTGGCGAAAAAATCACTGCTATTAATCAGCGCGCTTTCACGAACATTCTGTCGCGACACACCGGCCCCTGACACCACCATGGGCACCCGCAGCCCACCTTCCATCAAACTGCCTTTGCTACCACTCCCATAGACTGAGCGATCGACCACCCGCCCCGGAGTTCCATTGTCGCCAATATAGAGAATAATCGTGTTGCTTAACTCGGCCTCGGTCATAGCCCCAAGCAAACGGCCAATCTCTGTGTCCATAGCTTCAATGGCTGCAAGGTAATAGGCTCGTGGATTGGCCGCAATATCAGCCTCAGTCCCAGCCAATGTCTGTGTATGAAGCCCTGCAGGCGGCAGATGAAAAGGACTGTGGGGTGCCACATAGGCGAGCCACATAAACCACGGCTGAGTCTGGTCATCAATCCAGTCAATCGCCAAGTCGGTTATGGCGCTGCTGTGATACTGAGTCGATACACTGGTCTCGCCATTAATGGTGAGATCCCATTCCGCGTAATCGCTAATTGCCCCGCGCAGATTACCGGCAAAGTAATCGACACCCACACTGGAAGGGTGATTCGCATCTGCTGGTATGCCGCTAAGGTGCCACTTGCCAATCACAGCAGATTGATAGTTGTCGGTATTTTCATCGCTAGAGAGAAACTGTTGCAGAGTCACGGCATCAGCGGGCAATTTATCACCCACATCAAGCACCCCAGAATTGATGCCATACTGGCCAGTAATCATCGTGCTACGCGTTGTGGTACAGGCCGGTGTCGCCCAGGCATTATCAAAAACAATGCCGTTAGACGCTAGCTGATTAAGCGTCGGGGTCACAGGCAGATCTGAGCTAACAGCATATTGTGCAGAGGCATCGATGCCCTGATCGTCGGCAATAATCAATAGAATATTTGGCTGATCTGAGACTGAGCCATGGCTAGAGTTATTACTGCTGTCATCCTCAACAACAGGGTCAGTAACATCAGGGTCAGAGTCAGTTATTTGATTCCCAGAAACACCGCCTCCACCACTTCCTCCACCACAACCGAGCAACAAAAGTGACAATAGAAATACGCTTAACAGATCTGGCTTTAGCATGAATTATCCTTGCGATAAAAGGTGACTATTATTTTTTATTTAGCGAATTAACGTCATGGCCCGTATTTGGTTGACCTACCAGCTAGATTAGAACCAATACAAATATCAGCCGGCAGAATTTCAAAAATTCAAGCGCAACGATGATGCGGGCCTGTTAATAGGCTCAGTAATTAGATGACTATTTAGAAGGATATTAGTCGACTTGGATCGCCATTTTTGCGGCGCGCTGACGCAGTGCAAATTTCTGCACCTTGCCTGTAGAGGTCTTGAGAATGGGTTCAAAAACATAGTGCCGTGGAACTTTAAAGCCGGCCATATGTTGTCGACACCAACGATCTAAATCTTCGCTACTGAGTTGTGCACCTTCAATAACCTCAATAAAAGCACAGGGCGTTTCTCCCCACTTTTTATCCGGCATGGCAACTACCGCGGCGAAACTTACAGCGGCGTGCTTGTGCAACACTTCTTCAATTTCTATGGATGAGATATTCTCGCCGCCAGAGATAATAATATCCTTGGAGCGATCTTTGAGCTGAATATAATTATCTGGATGAACAACCCCAAGATCACCGGAATGAAACCAACCACCTTTAAACGCTTCATCTGTAGCCTGCTGATTTTTTAGGTAACCTTTCATCACTACATTACCACGAAACATAACCTCACCGAGGGTTTCGCCATCCCGAGGAACTGGCTTCATGGTTTGCGGATCAACCACATCTAGGCCTTCCAAGGCATGATAACGCACTCCCTGACGCGCCTTGACACGGGCCTGCTGCGAGGCTGGCAGCGCTTCCCATTGCTGATTCCAGTCATTGACCACTGCAGGGCCATACACCTCAGTAAGACCATAGAGATGGGTCACGTTAAAGCCCGCCTCGCGCATCTCCGCAAGCACTCCCTCTGGCGGTGCCGCAGCGGCAGTAAAGAAATCAACTACCTGTGACAGAGCCTGTCGGTGCTCTTTTTCTACACCTAAAATGGTCGACATAACCACCGGCGCGCCACAGAGGTGAGTTACCTTATGTTCTATCATAGCGGCCCAGATGGCATCGGCACGTACTTCACGCAAACAGACATGAGTTCCGGTAACCGCCGACATAGTCCAGGGAAAACACCAACCATTGCAGTGGAACATTGGCAGTGTCCACAGATACACCGCATGTTTGGGAATAGAGGCAGTAATCACATTACCCTGAGCCAACAGGGAGGCACCACGATGATGATAAACCACCCCTTTGGGATCGCCGGTGGTGCCCGAGGTGTAGTTGAGAGCTATGGCATCCCACTCATCATCTGGCATCAACCAGTCGAAGTCAGGGTCACCGGACGCAAGCATTGCCTCATAATCATCACCGAGCAACTGACCCTGTTGGGGGAATACTGGGTCCAGATAATCTATAACCAGAGGCTTAACCGCTATCAGTTTGAGTGCAAACTTAACTGTTTGGCTAAACGCTAAGTCAGTAATCAAGACCTTGCTCTCCCCATGGTCGAGCTGAAAAGCAATTACAGATGCATCCAGCCGTGTGTTAATTGCATGGAGCACCGCACCACACATTGGCACCGCATAGTGCACTTCAAGCATCGCAGGCGTGTTGGCCAGCATTACCGATACCGTATCGCCAGAACCTATACCCTGATCGGTGAGCGCCGAGGCCAAACGGCGGCAGCGTGAATAGAATTGGCCGTAGGTTATTTGCATATCGCCATGAATAATCGCGATATGATCGGGAAAGACTGTAGCCGCACGCTCTAGAAGAGTCAGCGGTGTGAGCGGCTGATAATTGGCCTGATTTTTATCTAGATGCCGATCATAAATACCGTTCATAGGGATTACTGATCTTTCCATTGTGGAGTGCGCTTTTCCACAAAAGCACCAATTCCTTCTTCGGCATCATGCTTGAGCATATTATCGACCATCACCTGAGAGCTATAGTTGTAGGCATCAGGTAAGCTCATTTCAGACTGTCTATAAAAGGCATGCTTGCCCACAGCTAAGGTCATGGCAGATTTGCTGGCGATCTTGGCTGCCATTGCCATCGTCTCAGCCGTAAGTTTTTCAGCTGCTACTGCACGATTGATTAAGCCTATTTCCTCCGCTTTACTGGCACTTACCATATCACCCGTTAGCAGCATTTCCATCGCATGCTTATTGGCTACATTACGCGACAGTGCCACCATAGGGGTTGAGCAGAACAGACCAATATTGACCCCCGGCGTAGCAAACCGAGCAGAGTCTGCAGCTAGCGCCAAATCACAGCTAGCCACTAACTGACAGCCTGCGGCGGTAGCCACTCCCGTCACTTCCGCAATCACAGGCTTGGGATTGCTAACAATTAACTGCATCACCGAGGCGCAGGTATCAAGTAGCTCTGTAAAGTAAGCTTTACCCGCATCCTCGTGAGATCGCGCAGCGGTAATTTCCTTTAGATCATGACCAGCACTAAAAGCTGGGCCCTCAGCAGCTAAAACAATTACCCGAACCTCAGCATTGGTTGCGGCACTGGAAAACACATCGACTAAACGAGCGAGCATATCCTCCGACAAGGCATTGCGGCGTTTTTGATCATTCAGAGTTAGGCGCAGAATACCGCTGTCAAACAACTCGCTGTGTAAAATTCCGTCACTGTGATTTCCCATAACGACACCTGTCTTTAACAATTAAGCCAGCCTGCTAGTCCAATAAGATTTTTGTAACTCTATTTTTGGGCAGCGATTCATCACCACTTTTATGCCAGCTGCTGCTGCCAATTTAGCAGCTTGCTGATTAATGATTTCCAGCTGCATCCAAACAACTTTGGCACCTAAAGCTATAGCCTCCTCAGTGACCTCCAATGCAGCCTCAGAGGAACGAAAGATATCGACCATATCAATCGACTGCTGAATGCAATCGAGACTAGCATAGCAGTGTTGTCCAAGAATTTCGTTGCCAGCTTCGCGAGGATTAACTGGAAAAACCGTATAACCCTGCTCTAAAAGGACCTGCATGCAGAGATAGCTGTCGCGATGAGCTTTGGGGCTGGCTCCCACCAGAGCAATAGTTTTTACGTCGGTGAGAATCTGCAGAAGATACTCTTCCGAATACTCATCTACCTCTGACGTTGTCGACAAATCGCTTCGTTCAACCATGTTTTATCTGCTTTTTTATTATTGGGCTAGCCGCTAACCAGTTTTTTCTTTGGATCATAAAAAGGTTTTTCTACCACTGTACTAGAACGCGTCTCCATTTGCGTAATAACCTCAAGTTCAGTGCCAATTTCAGTGTGTTCTACAGCCACCATCGCCAAGGCAATATTGGCCTTAAGGCGCGACGAATAGATTGCCGAAGTGACCTTTCCCACCTGCTGTCCAGCTACCATTATGGGCCAGAATTCGTTGTTTGGCCCAGTTAACGGATCGCCATCAATACGCAGACCAACCTGCTTGCGACTGACACCCTGCTGGTAGATTTTCTTTAGCGCCGCCTTGCCAATAAACTCCGCATCCATGTCCAGGTCGACCAATCGACCCAAGCCGAGTTCATAGGGATTAGTGTTTGCATCCATATCCGCATGGTAGGACAACATGCCCGCTTCAATCCGTCGAATTGATGAGGTATGCCCAGGCTTAAGACCAAATTCTTGGCCGGCGGCCATAATTAACTCCCACAGATCGTCACCACGACTCCCATCACGCAGATAGAGTTCATAGCCCAACTCACTGGACCAGCCAGTGCGCGAAACAATAAGAGAAATTCCTTCGAGCTCAAATTCTTCCAGCCAGTAGTAGCGCAGAGTATCGATGCGCTCACCAAATAGACGACGCATAATATGCCCTGACTGAGGGCCCTGTAGCTGCAGAGGCGATACATCCGGTTCGCAGATGGTTACATCTAAACCAGCGTTAATCGCCACACCTCGCGCCCACAACAAAATATCACTATCAGCCAGAGACAACCAAAAGTGGTTCTCTGCCAAGCGCAATAACACCGGGTCATTTAGGATACCGCCGGAGTCATTGGTTAACAGCACATATTTGCACTGGCCAACCGCACATTCAGACAGATTTCTCGGAGTTAATAGCTGCGTAAATACAGCGGCATCTGGCCCGGTAATCTCTACCTGTCGCTCAACCGCTACATCACTTAGAGTGGCACCATTAACCATATTCCAGAAATTCTGTTCGGCATCACCGAAATCCCGAGGAATATACATATGGTTGTAAACAGAAAAGCCTTTCGCACCCCAGCGAATAGTGGCGTCAAAGTATGGGGATTTACGCACTTGGGTGCCGAAAAAAAACTCAGGGGCTGCAGTATTTTTTTTTAACTCTATCATGGCTCACACTCAATAATATCGGCGCGGTTTGCGCGTCAAACAGGCCCGCATTTTGTGCCCAATTTGGGTATCCTGCATATAATTGGCCGACCCTAAAATATGGTTTTGCGACACTCTAAAAAAAATAATATTGAGACATAAAAAAACCCCATAGCAAGGGGCTGTATTACCTATAGATCAAGGGCTTAGGCTACTAAAAAAGTGGTTTTTTAAAAGAGTGCTAATGAGCCATTCCAAAGAATTAAGTAAAGCTGGTCTAGTTCGCTTTCACCCCTTCCTGAATACCTTCAAACTCAAACTTATGTAAATAATGACTGTAATAGATCAAAATCAGGGTCTTGTTCTCAAGGGTTTTCAAATGCGGTCTAGTCAATTACATAACAACAATAAATCAATAACTCGCTTAAAAACGTTTGGCCGCGGCGTGGCAGTGCTATTTATCGCCTTATCGCTAAGTGCCTGCGGCGGTGGCGGCAGTTCAGCGGGGGCGTCTGTTACTCCTCCAGTGACGCCTCCCGTGACACCTCCCACTCCCCCAGCGGACAATATCCCGGTAGCCGTGGCTGACAGTTTTAATACCGATCAAAATGCCACTTTAAACGCTAACCTTGCGGCCAATGATTCAGGTCTTGGAGATAGTCCGATAACCTTTAGCATTGATACAGCGCCCAGTAATGGCACCTTGACCCTCACGGAGAGTGGCAGTGCAACCTACATCCCGACCCCGGGCTTTAGCGGTAACGATAGTTTTGGCTATACCATTGTCGATGGGGATGGCGATCAATCCACAGCCATTGTTTCTATTACTGTTGTCACTAACAATGAGCCTTTCTCATGGCCCCAGATCAGTAGTGATGTGACCGACAATGTGGATACCCTTGTCAGCTTATTATTGGCCGAGATGACCACGGCTGAAAAAGTCGGGCAGATGGTTCAGGCGGAAATTAGCAACGTTAACGCGGCTCAGGTGCGTGATTTCAATCTCGGCTCGGTACTCAATGGCGGCGGTACTTGGCCCAATGGCAAGAACTCTAGCATTGCCGATTGGGTTGCCCTTGCAGACAGTTTTTACGAGGCCAGCACAGATATTAGTGATGGCGGTGTGGGTATTCCGGCGATCTGGGGTACCGATGCAGTTCACGGTCATAACAATGTTATTGGCGCGACTATTTTCCCTCACAATATTGGCCTTGGGGCGATGAATAATGCTCCCCTAATGCGCCAGATTGGCGAAACCACTGCTCTCGAAGTAGCGGTGACCGGCATTGATTGGGTGTTTGCGCCAACCCTAGCCGTGGTGCGCAACGACAGCTGGGGTAGAACCTATGAAAGTTATTCCGAAGATCCAGAAATAGTCAGGGCCTATGCCGGTGAGGTGGTCTCCGGTCTTCAGGGTGACGACAGCGATCGCTTTGGCGCCGCCCATGTTATTGCCACGGCAAAGCATTTTATCGGCGATGGCGGCACCCAGAACGGTATCGATCAAGGCAATACGGTGGTGACTGAAGTAGAGTTGCGAGATATCCATGCTCAGGGCTATCTGTCAGCATTGGCTGCTGGTGCACAAACGGTCATGGCCTCCTACAACAGCTGGAATGGCTCAAAATTACACGGCGATGAATATCTGCTTACCGAGGTACTAAAACAAAAGATGGGCTTTGATGGCTTTGTTATCGGTGACTGGAATGGTCATGGCCAGGTACCCGGGTGCAGTGATGGTCAGTGCGCTCAGGCGATTATGGCTGGCGTCGATATGATGATGGTACCCGCTGACTGGCAGGCTTTTATTCAAAACACTATCGCTCAGGTGCAAAATGGCACTATCCCGATGTCGCGTATCGATGATGCAGTCACGCGTATTCTGCGGGTGAAAATGCGCGCCGGATTTCAAGACAAGGTTAAACCCTCTAGTCGTTTACACGCCAATAACAGTTCACTGATCGGCTCCACGGCGCACCGAGATATCGCTCGTCAAGCAGTGCGCGAGTCCCTGGTGCTACTTAAAAATAGCGACAGTATTTTGCCCTTGGCGGCCAATAGCAATGTTCTGGTCGCCGGCAGTGGCGCCAATAATATTGGCATGCAGAGCGGCGGCTGGACATTGAGCTGGCAGGGAACCGGCAATTCCAATAGTGATTTCCCTGGAGCCACTTCGATTTACTCGGGCATTGAGTCTCTGGTTAATGCCGCTGGCGGCACCACAAGATTAAGTGCCAACGGCAGTTTTTCAAGCAGTAACAGGCCCGATGTTGCGATTGTGGTGTTTGGTGAGTCGCCCTATGCTGAGGGAGTGGGTGATCTCAATAACATTGAGTATCAGGCTGGCAACAAGTCGGATCTGGCCTTGCTCGAATCTCTGCGCGGACAAAATATCCCAGTGGTATCGATCTTTTTAACGGGCCGTCCACTGTGGGTAAATAAAGAACTCAACGCCTCCAATGCTTTTGTTGCAGCTTGGCTACCCGGGAGTGAGGGCGCCGGTGTGGCAGAGGTTATCTTTAAAACCGCCTCAGGTGAGATTAATTACGACTTTAAGGGCAAGCTATCGTTCTCTTGGCCCAAGCGCGCCGAGCAGACAGTTATCAACCGCAATGACAGCAACTATGATCCCCTGTTTGCCTATGGCTTTGGCCTGACCTATCAGGACAGCGATACCCTCGGTGATGATCTCGACACCGCGGACAGTGGCACCGGGGAGGTGGAGATCCTTTTCTCGGTTCCCGGCACTATTGAAGCGGAGCAGTATATCGCTATGAATGGCGTCAGAACGGAGGTTTCCTCTGATAGCGGCGGTGGCACCGGCGGCGGTGTCAATGTCGGCTATATCGATATAGGTGATTGGTTGGAGTACAGCATTGATGTGCAGAGTTCTGGCTCTTATCTAATCGAGTATCGCATGGCCAGCAATGTTGGCAGTAGTGGTTTTAAAACCCTAGTGGACGGTGAAGAGATCGATCAACAGGCGGTGCCAAATACCGGCGGCTGGCAGAACTGGATAACTCAGTCTGAGACAGTCGAGTTACTTGCCGGCACCCACACTCTGCGGATTAATGCTATTGGGCCTGAATGGAACCTCAATTGGATACGGCTTAACCTTATTGATTGAGTGCTGAGCTTACAGTCGGCGGGGAAGTAAAATTGGATCTTATCCCTCTCCAATAACCCCAATTACAGCATTTAAGGACTGGGCAATAGCTCGGCAAATCGTTATATTCAATTTCGAATGAATGGAGGGTGATAATAAAGAAAAACAAGTTGGTGAGAACACATACAAGACAGTGCAGGAAACCTATCAAACCAATAAAACAAAGGACCTTAATCTATACTACGGAAATAGCTTTTACAGTGATTGTTTAGCCGATAAATGTGCTGCCGAAATCGATAATAGCCACCCGGAAAATTACTACCTTTTGAGCTATTGCATTAGCGGGTAATTGCCTTCAAGTGGTCTCGATTGGCCTAGCGTACCAGTCACATAGTGCATCCGAGGTAACCTTTAAAGTGTTTAAAGCGCTTGCTTACATACCTTAATCAATGCCTCAACACAGGCAAGGCGCGTGTAATTAGGTCGGATAATAAATGATAGACGGCGGTGCGGGCTGGGCTCATTAAGGTGCACTGCCGTGAGATGGTCACTCTGGCGAGTGAGTTGCTCCAGAGCCATTTCCGGAATCAGGGTGGTCCCCAAATTACCCAACACCATCTGTACAAGAGTATGCAGGCTAGTGGCCCCAAAACCATGATTAGCGGTCTGCTCGGGAAAGTTACAGGCCGCGAGAATATGATCTTTTAGGCAGTGGCCTTCACTGAGCAGCATCAGGCGACTATCAATCAACTCATTGCTGGTAATTTCGGTTTGATTGGTATGCTTTTCACCTTTCAGAGCGATCCAGTAAAAGTCTTCCTGCCAAAACTCTAAACTAAGCAGGCCTTCACAGGGAAAAGGCATTGCCAACACAGCAGTATCGATCTCCCCTCGCTTGACCATATCAACCAACACATGGGACTGCTCCTCGACAATTGTCAGCTGTGCACTGGGATAGAGTTTGCTCAGCAAGGGGAAGAGTTTCGGTAGAAGGTAGGGTGCAATCGTCGGGATCACGCCAACAGTAATGGGAAAGCTCAGCGCCGACTGCTGATTGTCGGCCAACTGCTGCAACTCATTGACCTGAGATATTATGCTGCGTGCTCGATCGAGTATTTCTCGTCCGATCGGTGTCACCAGTACTTTTTTATTATCGCGCTCAAATATCTGCAAGCCCAGCTGCCTCTCCAGCTCGCTCAGTGCGGTGCTCAGTGCCGACTGGCTAATATTGCAATCGGCAGCGGCTTTTTTGAAGTGTAAAGTGCGCTCTACTGCTAGGGCATAGGAAAGTTGTTTAGTCGAGATCATGAAAATATCACCCAAATAGACCGTGCTTTGGAGATTGTTTTATTCTGCTCTCAATATAATCTATTAAACAGAACGTAACAATACAAACAATCAACTTTACCGAATAAGCGGATTCTCTTATAGTTCACACAGAGTTTAAACATTCGTACTTGAAAAAGACTTACGAGCCACCAACTCAATAACACCAACCTCAACAAGGAGCCCACCATGGCACTTATTAACACCCAAGTTAAACCCTTCAATGCATCTGCTTTTAAAGCAGGCGAATTTATTGAAGTGTCAGAAAAAGATATTGCCGGCAAGTGGTCAATATTCTTCTTTTACCCAGCCGACTTTACCTTCGTCTGTCCAACTGAGCTTGGCGATGTTGCTGATCACTATGCGGAATTGCAGTCACGCGGTGTCGAAGTGTACTCAGTATCTACTGATACTCACTTCACGCACAAAGCATGGCACGACTCTTCAGAGACTATAGGCAAAATCCAATACACCATGATTGGCGATCCAACTGGTGAGATTTGCCGCAACTTTGACGTTATGCGTGAAGGTCAAGGCCTTGCTGATCGCGGTACCTTTGTTGTTGATCCAGACGGCATTATCCAGGCAATGGAAATCACTGCTGAGGGTATTGGCCGTGACGCGGAAGACCTGCTGCGCAAAGTTAAAGCCGCACAGTATGTTGCAGCTCACCCAGGTGAAGTATGCCCAGCTGCATGGAAAGAAGGCGAAGCCACACTGGCGCCATCTTTAGATCTGGTTGGCAAGATCTAAGCTATTAGCTTAGTTAAGCAGTTGCAAGAGCGTTTTACTGTACAAGTCCATTAGCAGTTCAAATGGCAAGTAAGTGGGGCCTTGAGACTAAATCAAGGCCCCATTTTTGACCTCAATTATTATGGGTGTTAATTGCTCGCGGATTGATTGCTACCCGAATTGATCGCTACCTGAATTAATTGCCACCCGCATTTTTACCCAGAGGAACACAACCATGTTAACCAACGAGATATTAAAAGCCGTTGCCGGCTACACCGCGAATATGCAAAAAGCTGTGACCTTTGTGTTGCAAACGGGTGAGCACAGCAAACGCGCTGAACTAGTGGCATTTTTAACGGATATCTCAAAGCAGAGTGAGCATATTCAACTTGAAGAACGCGATATGGATGGCCTATTGCGCAGTCCAATCAGCTTTCTGATGCAAGCTGATGGTGTAGATACCGGAATTCGTTTTTCAGGAATACCCAGCGGCCATGAGTTCAACTCGTTGATACTGGCCATATTGCATGCCTCTGGCACCCCATTAAAGCTCGATGACAGCGTTAAAAATATTATTGCTGGCGTCGAGGAAAATTTGCACTTTGAAGTGTTTATTAGTCTCAGCTGCCACAACTGTCCAGATGTTGTGCAGTCGCTAAATCAATTTGCTCTGCTGAACCCTAATATCAGCACCGAGATGATCGATGGAGGTCATTACCAAGCGCTGATTAAAGAACGAGATATTCAAGGCGTCCCCAGTGTCTATTTGAATGGAGAGCTGTTCGCCAACGGCAAAGTAGATACAGCACAGCTTATCGACAAGCTGATACAGCGAGCGCCATCAGCGGCTCAGGACAGCAGCGACCAGCCAGCCCTGCCCCTGCAAGATGTCACTATTATTGGCGGCGGCCCTGCAGGTGCTAGTGCGGCGATTTACAGCGCTCGTAAAGGCTTAAAAGTGACATTGATCGCCGACCGTATTGGTGGCCAGCTAAAAGATACCATGGGTATTGAGAACTTTATCTCAGTGTCCAAAACCACCGGACCAGAATTATCCGGCGCCCTGCAGTCACATATGAATGAGTATGAGATTACCTTTAAGGAATATCTTAAAGTCACCAAAGTTGAGGGCGGCGATATCAAATCAGTCACGCTCTCTTCCGGTGAAAAAATCTTCACTAAAACAGTGATTATTGCCACTGGTGCCAACTGGCGTGAGCTCGGCGTACCTGGTGAGAAAGAGAATGTCGGCAATGGCGTAGCCTACTGCCCTCACTGTGACGGCCCTTTCTTTAAAGGCAAAGACGTGGCGGTAATTGGTGGCGGCAACTCAGGAATCGAAGCTGCATTGGACTTGGCTGGCATGGTTAAATCGGTCAATGTGTTTGAATTTATGCCGGACCTTAAAGCCGACCAAATACTGATTGATAAAGCCGTAGCCAAACCCAACATTACCATTCATAAAAATGTTGCCACCAAAGAGATCAGTGCCACCAATGGTAAGGTCTCAGCGATTGAATATATTGATCGCGCTACGGATACCGAACACAGCCTTAAGTTGGATGGCATTTTTGTGCAGATTGGCCTGATACCCAACAGTGGCTTTTTAGGTGACCTGGTTGAGAAAACCCGCTTTGGTGAGATTGTGATTAACGAGAAATGCCAAACATCGGAAGCCGGTATTTATGCCTGTGGCGATGTGACCACTGTGCCCTACAAGCAAATTATTATTTCTATGGGTGAAGGATCGAAAGCTTCATTGTCGTCCTTTGAATATTTGCTTGCTGAAGGGGATAGGCTTGAAGAGCAGTTTTATAGTGAGAGCGCTGACGCTATAGCTATTGCATCTTAGGCTACTATGCTGGAAAAGCCGGTATTCGAAGTAGTATCAATATCCCGCCGGCTTAATCTGCGGCGGGATAGCTTTGTAACCAGCCAGTTAGTTTCTCATCACAAACACAGTCACCCCGATAGAACAAAGTAACGAGGTATCTCAACTAGTCTGCAGGAGATCCTTCGACTTCGCTCAGGATGACAAAATTCAACCTAATACCACTCTGTCATCCCGACAGAGCAATGACAGCTAGGGGAAAACAGCTTAGGCAAGACCCTATTTAAGCTGCCATTAACGATTACGCCCCAGAGCATCGTGACTGGTAACCCAATCACCTGCGAGCACCGCACTCATTAGAGAGACTTCTCCTGCAAGTACCGTGGCACCAATAATCTCAGCCAGCTTGTGCACTTTTCCGGCGCCATTACAGCCGAGCATATCGAGGCATTCTTGCTGAGTTGGCAGACCGGTTCCGCCGCCATAGGTGGCGACAATCAATGAGGGTAGAGTAATGGATAAATAATAATTTCCGGCTTTATCAACATCCGCAAAAATAATTGATGAGGAGGACTCGGCCACATTGGCGGCGTCCTGACCTGTGGCGATAAACACCGCAGCTATACCATTGGCAGCATGAGCTCCGGTACTAGACGAACCTGCCATAAAGCTGCCCACCTGATTGATCTGTCGCGCCTTAAACAATACCTCTGCCGTGACTCCCATAGTCTTCTCTAACAGCTCACCGGGAATCAGTACTTCTGCAACAACGCGTTTGCCACGACTGTGTAATGTATTGATTTGAGAATGCTTTTTATCCGTGTCCATAGCACCAGAAAGCATATAACGCTGGATGCCAGGATAGGTTTTCATAATCCATTCACAGGCTATAAAAGTTGCCTTGCCAACCATATTTTGGCCCGCAGCATCGCCGGTGGTAAAGTTAAAACGCAGATAGCGCATACGCGCTGCGGCGTATTGCTCGATGTTGCGCAGCTTTCCAGATGAGGTTGTAGTCTCGGCTTGGGCGGCAATCTCCTCGACGTTCTGCTCAACCCAGAGACCAAAATCACGGGCCTCTCGGGCGTCATTAAAAACAAACACTGGTGCGCGCTGCATGGCGTCATCGACAACAGTGACCTTTACCCCACCGGAGTCACGCAACAATCGCGCACCCCTGTTATAGCTGGCAATCAAGGTGCCTTCACTGGTGGCCATAGGCACATAGAAGTCACCAGAGGCGTGCTCACCGTTTACCCGCAGCGGTCCAATCAGGCCCAGAGGCACCTGGGCAACACCGATAAAGTTTTCGATATTGCCAGCAGTAGTGGCTGGATCAACTGAGTAGTGACCAATATGGTCCAATTTGGAGGAGGTTTTGTCCGCGGCAAAATCGCGACGGGTTTTGGCCATCACTTCACTGTAATCATTATCACTGTCTCTGGGAATTCGGTCAGACATATTATTGCTCTCGTTATTGTTATTGTTATTACTTTCGGATTGGTAGGCCTAGGTGTGCAGCAAGTTGGCCAATTAAACTCGCCAAGTAGCCTACATCATTCTTCCACGATGCAAAACATCTGCGCAGCGATAAAGGAGTTTAGTTATTGAGTAATTTTTTGCCCGCGTAAACCTGCTCTAGATGGACGCCATTTTTGACGACCTGCTGGCCCGCAACTAAGACATGCTCAATACCGGTGGACGGCTGATAGGGGTCGCCGTAGTCAGCATTGGCAGAAATTGTTTTTGCATCGAAGATAACAATATCCGCATCGGCACCCATTTGAATGCGACCTTTGCGCTTAAACAGCGGTGCGGCCTGCTCCATCCACTGAGCCTGATAAAGACTTACCTTGGCCAGTGCTTCATGGAGACCGATAACGTTTTGATCGCGCACATAATGTCCCAACAGCCGCGCAAAAGTACCGGCTATATTGGGGTTGGTTGGAATACGCGTATCCACTGCTGGCAGTGCATCTGTGGAGACCATCATCCGCGGCCACTGCAGTGCAGTCTCGACCCACTGTTCTTTTACATAATGATGATTGATCGCGCCGGCGGGCTGCTCCTGGGAATATTTCTCCCAGCTCTCTTTAGTCAGCCATTCACCAGTAGCGACCCACTGCACATCTTCATAGCTGATATCAAAAATTGCCTGCCAGTCACGACGTCGAAAAACATCAGCGCCAATACTGGTGCCGCCAGCGGCGTAGGATAATGTCTCGGTGGTGATATTGGCACCGGCCTGATTAGCCTCGTCGATCATGGTCAGCCAGTCGCCAATACGGCCCATGGCATTGTGGCTAATATGACAGACAAATAGTGCCGCCTGGGTACTCTTGGCCAGCTCGATGACTTCGATAAGGCCCGCCGGATCGCCGGTATAACCGCGGCGCACATGGACATAGATTGGCACTTCTCGGGCGCCAGCCACATCGAATAACATTGCCAGTTCGGCATCTGAAACAGCTTCGGTCATATAGTCCAAGAGCACGCCTATGCCCAGACCGCCCTCATCCAGCCCCTTATGCAGCAGCAGGCGCATCTGTTCAATTTGTTCTGGAGTCGCCTCTTGCATCCAGGCCGGGCTGCCCATTACAACGGTCTTGTCGCCAGCAAAAATATAAGGCTGGTCTATGCCTTCGAGGACTTTGATGCGCACGGCAAAATGACCCACTGAGGAACCATAATTAATCGCCGCACCGGCGCGAAGATGTTCACCGTAAAAACTCACAGGATAGGATCCAGCCTCGAGATCCAGCTGTGTGGTGACGCCATCCAAAACATTAAAGTGCTGGCCGAGAATCGTGGGGCTGTGGCTGTGAACATCGATAAAACCGGGGGCAACCACTAGGTCAGTCGCATCTATAGTGATTTCACTCTTTAATGGTTGTTCAGAGATAGCGACTATAGTGCCGTCGCGAATACCTATATGTTTGCGGGCATCGAGATGGGTTTCTGGATCTATAACACGACCATTGGCAATCACCACATCGTATTGTTCTACTTCGTTAAAAGACGCGTTAGAAGTCGAATTAGAAGCCGAATTAGAAGCCGAGCTAAAGAACGAATAATAAAACAGCGCCACAAGGATAAACGCGGCAACAAAAAGCATCTGCAACCCCACCACTATCTGACTGACTTGTATCGCTTTTTTGCCCTTCATATAACGCTCTCTTTTTTATTATTGTTTATCAATGGTAGCTAAGGTCTAAAAGCCCATCAAAAATTCAATCAAAATGCCGCTATCCCCGTCTGTCCCCGGCCCAGTATCAAGCCGTGAATATCCTCGGTGCCCTCATAGGTATTCACAGTCTCTAGATTCATCATATGGCGCATCACTGAGTATTCATCCGAGATGCCATTGCCACCGAGCATATCTCGTGCCTTGCGGGCTATATTCAGAGCCTTGCTGCAGGAGTTACGCTTAATTAATGAGATTAGTTCCGGAGATATATTGCTGTCATCCATCAACTGTCCGGCACGCAGACAACCCTGAAGGCCAAGGCTGATATCAGTTTGCATATCAGCCAGCTTAAGCTGAATCAACTGGGTCGCTGCCAGCGGTCGATTGAATTGCTTGCGTTCCATAGTGTAGGTTCGCGCTGCATGCCAGCAGGCTTCGGCAGCGCCCAGTGAACCCCAGGCAATACCGTAACGGGCATTATTGAGACAGCTAAACGGCCCTTTTAATCCTTTTACATTGGGCAGCAACTGCTCTTCAGCAACAAACACATCCTGCATTACAATTTGGCCAGTGGTCGACACACGTAGCGAAAGCTTGCCCTCAATCTTAGGTGCGCTCAATCCGGGCATACCCTTCTCAAGAATAAAGCCACGAATCTGCTCATCATCGGTTTTCGCCCAAACGACAAATACATCGGCAAAGGGGCTGTTGGAGATCCAAGTCTTGGTCCCATTCAACAGATAGCCGCCATCAGTGCTCCGGGCTCGGCTGACCATACCGCCGGGATCCGAACCATAGTCTGGTTCAGTTAGCCCAAAACTACCGATAAATTCACCGCTTGCCAGCTTCGGCAAATACTTTTCACGTTGAGATTCACTGCCGAAGGCATAGATTGGATACATTACCAGAGAAGACTGCACACTCATCATAGAGCGATAACCGGAGTCGACCCGCTCAATTTCTCGCGCCACCAGACCATAGCTGATGTAGTCCATCCCCGCGCATCCATACCCCTCAATGGTTAAGCCGAGTAGACCCATCTCACCCATCTGACGAAAGGTACCCGGGTCGCTGGTTTCTTGTTGGAATGCGGCTCGTACCTTTGGTTGCAAATGCTCTTGGGCATATTGGCGGGTCGAATCACGGACCATTCGCTGTTCGTCCGATAACTGCTGTTCAAGAAGAAAAGGATCTTGCCAGATCAGCCGCTGCCAGGATTTTCTCGTACCCATCAAACCCACCCCAAACGATTCTCAATATAATTGCCAAGCAGAGTAGCAAACATGAGGTTAATTAGCTCCGTCTTTAGAATTTGGGATTTGGACGTTAGTGGCAGAGCTTAGTTTTTCTGACTGGGAAAATCTGGCTGTTGTTCAAGCTGGTTAAAAAATTTGGTGTTTTTATAGGGCAGTTTCATAAACCCAGATACACCGAGCCCATCAATAGCGGGTAACTCGGTGAGAAGGCTATCTAGACAGTCGCGAAATTCCGACTCCTTGGATCCATCTAAAAGGGTCAGATAGTTGTGGATTTTAAGGTCCTGTTCCACAGCTTCAAAAATTATACAGCCAGTGTGATGAATCTGATTCATCCGAGATAACACCTGCATAATCGATTCTGGTAAGTGCAGCATTTCATCTGGATCACTGCCATCTTCAAAATAGGAGTGTAAGCGGGTGTCATCGGCACCGCCGTTGCTTTCGCCAGCCCTGGCAACCGATACTCCCTCGACAAGATCAAAGGCTATTTTGAGAGCCGCATCTGCCACAAACGGCTGGCCAAGATTTTTACGGCTGATATGCAGGGTTTTGCGGGCATCGAACATACAGCTTTTAAACACCCCTTTTCGACTGATCGCCCGACCCAGATGCACCACATTATTGATCGCCGCAGTGAGTGCCGGCTCTAGTTGTCGCTCGTAGAGATTGAGACTGGAATCAATATAGATACCGCCGTCATCCCATTTCACTGCCAATCCATCGACCAGCGGATAGCGACCCAGGTGGGTAACGGCAACAACAAAGGCTTTTTCAGTATCCCCCATGCCCGAGAGATAGTTGCGATCATCGCGATAGCCGCCGAGATCACCCGCCAGAGGATGCTTGCTGTAATTAGGCTGGGCAAAAAACGCCTCTGCGCCAATTTGCTGACGCAAGAACCCCTTTCTAGAGCTGTAGACCACAGTCTCAAGTGTCGCAGTAGAAGAGAGATTGGAGGCCACCAGAGCAACAGGAATAAGCGGTAATGCTGAGATTGCAGCCTCCGTTGCTGCGCGAGTGCGACTGACAATATGTTTCATATAGCGCATATTGGCGAAAAAATAGTCCCCAGCCTCATACTGAGTGGCGAGGTCACTGTCGAGCATGCCCGCCAACGTGCGAGCGAATTCAATTGGTAGGTCCAGCGATTGGGGCCTAATCACCCCACTGCCAAAACGGCTGCCCTGCCCTGAGGCCAGTGCATAGAGCGTTCCCGCTAGACCCTGTTCATCAAAGCGTGGCGAAGAACAGGTTCCCTGCAGCTGTTCGTCACCAATAAAATAAATATCGCCCAACTTGGCATTGGTCTGTTGAAACTCGGCATTCATCGCATCCAGACCTACGCCATCGGCGCGCTCACCCTGCTCGTCGTACTGGGCGATTACAGCGGCACCCCAGTCAATTAATGAAACCGTCTCTGTCTGTTCATCGAACATAATATTAGAGGGTTTAATATCGCCGTGGACTATGCTCGACTTGCCGGGGTTGTTGCGCAAGCGCAGTAAAATATCCGCCATCTGCGCTGCAATTTTAAGTATTAGCCGAGGTTCTAGCCGGCCTACCTTTCGCGCATAGTCCTGTAGATTAATTCCCGGCGCTCGGGACATCATCAAAATTGATTGACCGCGCATATTCTGAAAGGCAATAAACTCTGGGATACCCTGATGTTCAATAAGGCTGAGCATAAAGCCCTCCTCTTCCAGGCGATCTTTGATATGTTGCGGCAAGGTAATACGAGAAAACTTAAACACATACTGGGGAGAATTGGCGTCACTGGCGGTGCTAGTTCCGGCAAAGACAAAGCCATAGGCACCATTGCCAATCAATTCAATATTGCTGTAGCCGAGGCGCTTGAGCTGAGACTCACAATTAGCCCCCGTAAAGTGGAGATTCATCGAGCTCGGACCATGGAAAAAATGCAGACCAAAACCCTAGCCCAATTAGTTCAGATGGTAGTCGAAGCTGGTGATCGAGAGTCTCTGTAATAAAAGTTGTTAGAATCCCCAGCACAACTCAATCTAAGATCAGAACTAACCTGCTACAGGTAACACCAATGACTTCTCGGCGTGACGATCTCCATAGCCGCCGGCGATAATGTAATGCAGACCATCCATATCCATAAGTCGCACACGGTGCCGGTTTGCAACAATTAGCCCCTGTTCTTCGAGACGCTTGAACAGATGGCTGACGGTTTCAACAGCCAAACCCAGATAATTGGCAATATCATAGCGCGCCATACTCAACCGAAATTCGTGGGCAGATTCGCCACGATCATGCATTCGCTGTGAGATATCCAATAAAAAGTGTGCCAGCCGCTGCTCAGCTCTCATCTTACCCAGCACCATCATCAGGTGGCTCTCGCGAAACATCATACAGCTCACCGCACAGAGTAGACGGTTGTAGATTTTTTGATTGGTCTTTAGGGGCGAGTCCTTGAAGATATCAAAAGCGAGACTGCAGACACTCGATGTTTCCAAGGCCTCGACTTCGCAGGTATATTTTCGCGAGTCGATACCGTCTATACCGAGAATATCTGTTGAAAAATGGAAACCTGTGACCTGCCTTTCCCCGGATTCATCGACAATACAGGATTTAAAACTACCAGAGCGAATCAGATAGAGGGATTGGAAGTTATCGCCCTGTAGAAATAGACGTTGCCCCTTAGCCATGGGTTTTTCATGGTGGATAAGACTGGATAATTCATTATTTTCGCTGCTGTTTAATGTGCTGATAAGACAGCTCTTTCTGGCCAGACAATGGCTACAGGTAATCTCTTGAGTGTCTTTTAATTTCGCCACCTGGGTTGCTGATTCCATTTCTAAAAAACTCCTTATAACTCGCCAATCTTAGTCCGTTAAATAGTCTCAACAACTTTCAATTGATACCCTTTACCAGTATGAAAATATTTTTGTGCGTACTTAAATTTGTCCTGCCAACCTGAGAGCACTAGCCCGGAATCGCTGATTATAAAAAATCAGGCAGTCGAGCTTTCCACAATTGGGGAACAGAGCATATCAAAGGGGTTTAACCAGACAATAAGGGGGTTTGCGTAATTTATTGCGGTAACTACGTATCCGACAAAAAGTAAGGGTTTAGAAGGTACACAGAGTGAGCTTGTTGCCCAAGATCAATAATATCAATAGAAGTCCTTATATTGCTGTCACCGATCTCAAGACAGTATTTGGCCCTCTTAAAGTACATTTTGAGCAGTCACAGAAGTGAAATAACGTCGTGCTGCAGCAATTTTTTGATCCGCTTTATCAAAGTCATCAGCGATCTTTGCCGCCAACTCTAAACGATGCTGAAGTCCCGCCTGATTGGCTACCTGAATTGCCAGCCCAGGCCGCGCATTGAGTTCTAGCAACATGGGCCCGCGTAAGCGATCAAGCACGATGTCTACACCCAGATAATCGAGCCCCGTCATGCCGGCGCACCCAGATGCTAACTCCAGAACTTGTTGCCAGTGAGGAATGCTCAAGCTATCAAAATAAACATGAGTATCTGGGTGCTGCCTAACAATTCGGTTGTGCTGCACCGCACAGATACTCTGGCCAGTGCCAATATCAATACCGACCCCAACGGCTCCCTGATGTAAGTTGGCCTTGCCATCCGAACTGTGGGTGGCGCAGCGTATCATTGCCATCACTGGCACACCGCGAAACACAATCACACGAATATCAGGCACGCCCTCGTAGCTGTAGTCCTTAAGAATCGGATCAAAGTCAATTAGCGCTTCAATCATCGCGCTATCGTTCCGGCCACCTAAGCTGTAGAGCCCGGCGAGAATATTAGAACTGTGCCGATGCACCTCGCCCTGATCGATCAGCGCACCACTGGACTTGATAAACTTATCGCCCTCGCGCCCGACAATCACCAGAATACCTTTGCCACCACTGCCCTGACTGGGCTTGATAACAAAAGCATCGCGGTCTTGCAGCAGGGTCCCAAGTGTTCTGATTTGAAACTGATAATCGACTATCCCGATCAACTCCGGAACAGGGATAGCGCGGGCAATCGCGGCACTTTTGGTTTTCAGTTTGTTATCTGCAAGGCGGTAATTTTTGCGCTGATTGTAACGACCAATAAAACCTATATTGCGTTTGTTCATGCCGAGAATACCCAGCTCATTCAATTTGAATGGCGATACCATTAGACTCATGCTATTTCTTGCTCGCTAAATCGCGGAACCTATACAGCTCAGACAAGCGATAGCCGGTATATTTCCCGAGCAGCAAAATCACCCCAAGTAGGCTTAAACTCAATTCCGGAAAATTAAAAGTAAGGTGTTCAACTAACCTATTGGACATCGCTAAATAGGCGAGCACTGCCACCAGGAGACTGCCACTACCTTGAATCAGCACTTCATGGCCACCCTCCTCTTCCCAGATAATCGACATCCGTTCAATGGTCCAAGCGACAATCACTGTAGGGAAAAAAGTCACCGTCAGTATTTGATCTAGACCGAGTTTATAACTGGTAACAGCCAGAGCCGCCATCAGCAAAATCACCACGATAATCACTGTCGCCACCCTCGCCACCAGCAGTAAATTGAGCCGACTAAGGTAAGAGCGAATCCATAGACCGCTGCCGATCAAGGCTAAGAAAATAATCAGGCCAACCACAAGAGTCGTTTGAATAAAGGCTAGGGCAATCAATATCGGCATAAAAGTACCGGAGGTTTTGACTCCGACCAATAGGCGCATTATAACCACCACTAAGGCCGCAACCGGAATCAGTAATAGGCCTTTAAAAACACCCTGCTGCTCAACCGGTAGGGTATAGATTGAGAAGTCCAATAATGCAAATTCCTCTGCGCGCTGCTCCATACCCAGCACCGCTTTAGCAGGCAGACTATTGCTCACTAGAGCAAACTCGAGGCTTGAGTTGCGGCCGCCGCTAAGGTTCAAAATTGCATCTCCACCACGCTGCCAAATAAAGAAATTATCCGGCAGACCAAGTCGCGCGGTTTTGGGGTTGGCAATAATCCATTTGTCGCCAGTGTGCACCTCAATTAGTGAACTGAGGGTCTGGCGACGTCGGCCGTCCTCTAACTCTAAACCACGCAGCTCGTGAGCGGGAATTTCTGCGCTGGCCAAACTCTCTAAAATCAACGCCAGAGAATCATTCTCGTAAGAACTGAGCAAAAACTGGATATCCTGATCCTGAGACTCCCTCAGGAGTTCTTGCATTAGCAGTAGTGTGAAGCTCTCTCGGTCAGAGGATTGTTGACTAACACGCTGCACCACTCTATCCATCGCCGCCTGCTGGTCTGCCTCTAACAATGGTTGCGCTGGCTTATTCACCGCCAGCGCTGGCAGCTGTCGGTCAGCGCGAGCACGATAAATCTGCATCTTGTAATAGAGCGTGGTGGCGTGATCAAGGGACTGGCGCGTCCAGCGCGCAGTGCTAACAGTGGCCGACTCTTCGATGATCGAAAAACCAAAGCCCGAGGAGACAAAATGCTCATCTAAAATAGTCCAGCCAGCCAGTGATGCCGGCAGGCGCAGACCCACATTCACCGGACCATCAGTGGGGGTAAAGCTGGTTTTTGATTCAACTGTCCAGACTTCACGATATTCACCCGGCAGTAGAGGCAAATTAAGACTCACCGCCTTGTAGAGAGTTAGGCCAACACCCAAGGCAATTAATACGCCGCTGATTAAAGCGATCTGAATCTTTGAATTAATCACTTTTGATATCCGGGCGCACAACTAGAGTGTGATGACGGCTAACATCAACAATCATATTGTCCATCAGAAAGTTGCGCCCGATTAAAAGCGGGTACTCAAAGTCGGTGCGGTCCGAGAGATTGACATCAATCTTCGACCGAATCGCTCCTACCATCACCCACATCCTGACAACATAGCGTCGCTCATCAGCACCACCGCTCTGCTTGATCAGGACCCGACGGCGCAACCTTAATTCCTGTTGATGAGTGCTGCCCGTTGCGGCATCAACCAGTACAAAGCGCACATAGCGTTTGCCATCTTTTTCCACCAACTGAATATCTTCGGCATGAATAGACGTTGTATCGGCGCCTGTATCAATGCGCGATTCAAGCCAGAGCCCCGCGGGTTGAATTTTCGCCCACTCCACAGCTCCCACTATAGGAAGATGTAATTTTCCCGCGGTGGTAGCTTGCGGCAGAGGCTCTGCTGCGACAATTTTGGTAACCACACGCTCAATTACCTGAGGCGCTGGACAGCTTTGCTGTTCAATGGCTGGCGGTGGAATAATATCGTCTGGCGGCGAACATTCTGTCGGTCCAGTTAATTGCGGCATAAGTGCACAGCTAGATACCAGGCAGCTAGCGACTAAACTCAATAGCGACTTGGATAGACTATTTGATGCGGGTATTTCAGACATAGACCCTGGTAGAAACCTACCAACAAAGATCATATTGATTCGTTCACTGTCAGGTCGCTCCAAATTGCAAACTCACTGCCGGCGGGTTCCGTAAACTGAAAGCGGCGACCGCCGGGAAAAGAAAATATGGGTTTCACTATCATCCCACCGGCGGCCTCAATCTTGATTTGAGTCGCTTCAAGGTTATGGCTGTAGAAAACCACAAGTACGCTGCCAGTCTCCGTGCTAGCTGTTAGATCTGAAGCATAGAAACCGCCGTCGATTCCGGCATTAGAAAACGCCGTGTACTCGAGGCCATAGTCGGTGAAGGTCCAGTCAAATACTGCACTGAAAAAAGCTTTGCTCGCGGCCAGATTCCGCGAAGGTATTTCAAGATAATTTATGGTTTCATGCTTGCTCATCACCCTCCTCCCTACTGACCAACGTCAGTATCGCCACCTGCAACCCTCTTAAGATAGCACAGGCTAGTCCCACAGGAGCTAGCGAATCGGCAGAGGATATGAGCTGAGGCCTGGCGGCTAAGGCCGCTAAGGCAGGTCGTCGACCAACTCGCCTTCAACTGGCTCAAGTAGATCTTCGCGATCAACCTTGAGTGCCAACATCACCGTAGCAGCAACATAGATTGATGAGTAAGTACCTATACCCACACCAACCATCAACGCCACAGCAAAGTTATGAATCAACTCACCGCCAATAAAGAACAGAGCAAGCAGCACCAGCATGGTGGTTACCGAAGTATTAATGGTGCGCCACAATGTCTGAGAGAGTGATTCATTAATCACTTCAACCGGTGTTGCCTTGCGAATTTTACGGAAATTCTCGCGGATTCGATCCGACACAACAATGGTGTCATTGAGTGAATAACCCACCACCGCTAATATGGCGGCCAACACAGTGAGGTCAAACTCAAGTGCGGTAATAGAGAAAAACCCTAGGGTAATAATCACATCGTGGGCCAGTGCCAATACAGCGCCAATGGAGAACTTAAGTTGAAAGCGGATGGCAACATAGAGCATCACCACGGCCAGAGCTGTAAGCATGCCGAGACCGCCATCTTCACGGAGTTCCTCACCAATCTGTGGACCCACAAAATCAACGCGACGTAACTCAACCGCTTCGCTACCACCCTCTAGCACAGCGTAAACCTTCTCCGACAGGCCCTGCTCAGGCTTGCCCTGCAGACGAATCAATACATCAGTCTCAGAGCCATACTGAATCACTACCGGGCCTTCAAAACCGGCCGCTTCAAGCTGCTCACGGATCGCCGTCACATCAGCTGGCTGTTCATAACCCACTTCAATCTGTGTGCCACCGGAAAAATCTAGTCCCAGCACCAAGCCTTTAGTCGACAGAGAAGCTACAGAGGCAATCAACAATACAGCGGAGCAAATCGCTGCGATTTTACGCAGCCCCATGAAATTATAGATTTTTAAATTAGTCATAATCTTCTTCCTAAATCCACAGGGTTTTGATGTTGCGGCCACCGACAACTAGATTAACCAGCCCTCTGGTCATCACAATAGAGGTAAACATCGAGGTCAAAATACCAATAGATAATGTCACGGCGAAACCCTGAACTGGACCGGAGCCAATTAAAAACAGAATCAAGGCAACAATTAAGGTAGTGATATTGGCATCCAGAATCGACACAAATGCACGGTCATAACCGGCACTAATAGAGCCTTGAATCGACGCTCCAGCAGCCAGCTCCTCGCGAATCCGTGAAAAGATAAGCACATTGGCGTCCACCGCCATACCTACAGTCAAAACGATACCGGCAATACCAGGCAGCGTTAGGGTCGCACCAAGCAGTGACATAAAGGCCACCAGCAGCACCAGATTCATGGCCAGCGCTATATTGGCAAAGACACCAAAGCCACGGTAGACCACCAGCATAAACAACAGTACCAATGCTAGGCCCACAGCGACCGACTTAACACCCAGCGCAATATTGTCAGCACCTAGTGAGGGGCCAATAGTGCGTTCTTCAACAATGTACATGGGCGCGGCCAGAGCGCCTGCGCGCAGGAGCAGAGACAGCTCTGAAGATTCGCGCTGCTCAAGACCGGTAATTCTAAACTGCTTGCCTAGCTGAGCCTGAACCGTGGCCAAGCTAATAATACTTTCCTCAACGAAAGGCACAGGTGTCAGTACTAACTCGCCGTTCTCGTCGATGGATTTTTCCAATTTAGTTTTGAACTCAATAAACAGCACGCCGAGACGACGACCAATATTGTCTCTTGTGGCGTAACCCATCTGCCAGCCGCCTTTAGCATCGAGTGTAATATTGACCTGGGGGCGACCATTCTCGTCAAAGCTAGCGCGGGCATCAGTAACATTCTCGCCGGTAATCACTGTCTTGCTCTCAAGACGAGCATTTGGGCCCTGGCCTTTGGGATCGCGGAAATCAAACATCTCGCCAACACGGCCACTGGCCTCTAGGCGGAATTCCAAATTCGCAGTCTTACCGATAATACGTTTCGCTTCAGCTGTATCCTGAACACCAGGCAATTCAACCACAATACGGTTTTTACCCTGTCGAGACACCATGGGCTCAGAGACACCCAATTCGTTTACTCGATTGCGCAGCGAGGTAAGGTTTTGTTTGATGGCGTTATCTTCAATTTCGCGGCTGGCAATATCACTCAGTTTAAGCACTAAAGTCAGTGGATTTTGTCCCGTCTGAGACTGTGGTT
Source organism: gamma proteobacterium HTCC2207 (assembly GCA_000153445.1). Classification (GTDB taxonomy): domain Bacteria; phylum Pseudomonadota; class Gammaproteobacteria; order Pseudomonadales; family Porticoccaceae; genus HTCC2207. The sequence continues at coordinate 263,933 of CH672399.1, forward strand.
GCAGATCACGCAGGTTCGCCCGAATTAAAGCCTTGGCACGAGCCACTTCCTCTGTATCGCGAAACTGACCAACGATTTGATTATTGCTCAGCTCGAAGCTGCGATAGCGAATACGTTCTTCCCGCAGCGCCGTTTTAACGTCTTCGAGATCACTCTCAAGGCGAGTAGCCAGAGCTGAAGCCAAGTCGACCTCTAGCAAGAAGTGCACACCACCACTGAGATCAAGGCCCAGCTTCATTGGCATCCCACCCAGGTCACGCAACCAGTCCGGGGTAGTTGGCGCCAGATTCAGTGCAACAATATAGTCTCCGCCCATAGCCGCCTGAATCACTTCCTTGGCCCGCAGCTGCAGCTTTATATCCTGCAATCTGATCAACAGCGCTTCGCCATCAGTTTCACCGGCAAAGTAAGCAATACCCGCTTCGTCTAACGACTCCTCAACCTTGTCCAATACGGCAGCGTCAATCTGCATGGCACCACTCTGCCCCGACAGCTGAATCGCTGGATCCGGCGGATAGAGATTGGGCGAGGCAAAAACAAAACCAAAGGTGATAACCAAGAGGATAGTTATATTTTTCCACAGGGGAAATTTGTTAGGCATGGTCAGACATTCCAATAAATTCAGCGGCGCATTATAGCGGCATTAGCATGTTAATTGGGGGCACAATTGACGATTTAAACCCCACACAACCTCGCGCCCTAGAGCGCAGGCTTTTCCTTACCCTGTTGCAGATAAAATTCATCGGCAAAAGCTTCTAATCGACTCTCAGCAATGGCCTCACGCAAGCCCGCCATCAAGGTCTGATAAAAGCGTAGATTGTGAATAGTATTTAGCTGCGCACTGAGCATCTCACCACATCGCTCTAGGTGATGCAGGTAGCCGCGACTAAAATTAGTGCAGGTATAACAGTCACATTGGCTATCCAAGGTGCCAGTATCGTGTCGGTGGCGAGCGTTGCGAATTTTGACTACGCCAGTGCTGGTAAACAGATGACCGTTGCGGGCATTGCGCGTCGGCATTACACAGTCAAACATATCTATACCGCGGCGCACGCCTTCAACCAGATCCTCAGGCTTGCCAACACCCATAAGGTAGCGGGGACGATCTGCTGGCATCTGATGCGCCACATGATCGAGAATGCGCATCATATCTTCTTTTGGCTCGCCCACTGATAAGCCTCCGATGGCATAGCCATCGAAGCCGATGTCCACCAAGCCTTTTAGCGATTCATCGCGGAGCGACTCATACATACCACCCTGCACAATGCCAAACAGCGCGGAGGGGCTGTCACCGTGAGCGGCCTTACTGCGCTCAGCCCAGCGCAGCGACAGCTGCATAGAGTCACTGGCCTGCTTGACCGTAGCCGGATGGGGTGTGCACTCATCAAAGATCATCACCACATCACTGCCCAAATCAGCCTGTACCTGCATCGATGTCTCGGGGTCGATAAATACCGGACTGCCATCAATCGGTGACTTAAACTTCACCCCCTCTTCCGTGATCTTGCGCATATCGCCAAGGCTAAACACCTGAAAGCCACCGGAGTCGGTGAGAATCGGACCCTGCCACTGGGTAAAGTCGTGCAGATCACCATGAGCTTTAATCACCTCAGTACCCGGACGCAACATCAGATGAAAGGTATTGCCAAGAATTATCTCGGCACCGATCTCAACTATGTCTTTCGGCAACATACCTTTTACCGTCCCGTAAGTCCCCACCGGCATAAAGGCAGGAGTCTGCACCTTGCCTCGGGGGAAGGTCAGTTCACCACGCCGCGCCTTGCCGTCAGTGGCAGACACAGCAAAATTCATAAAGCACTCACGCTTAGATTGAGGCTCGGCCTGGGAATTAGGTGTGGAATCAGTTGCGGAACTCATTGGGGAATAGTCTCAGAGGCTTGGGGGTTGTGACGCAAAAACATTGCATCGCCATAACTAAAAAAGCGGTAACGCTCAGCCACCGCCTCGGAATACGCCTGCATTATAGGCTTATAACCGGCAAAAGCACTGACCAACATAAGCAGCGTCGATTCCGACAGATGAAAATTGGTCAACAGTGCGTCCACCACATTAAAGCGGTAGCCCGGGAAGATAAAAATATTGGTATCGCCCTCAAAGGGCCCAATCGAACCTGAACTAGCCGCTGTTTCAAGACAGCGGACACTGGTAGTTCCGACGGCAACTACCCGACCGCCAGCAGCTTTAGTGTCCCGCACCTGCGCACAGACTTCGTCGCTGACCTGCAGCCACTCTGTATGCATATGATGGTCATGAATATTGTCCGCACGCACCGGCTGAAAAGTCCCAGCCCCCACATGCAGAGTGACAAAGGCAATCTTGGCACCCTTGGCTTTGATATCAGCTAACATCTGGTCATCAAAGTGTAGCCCAGCCGTAGGCGCTGCCACGGCACCCAGCTGATCGGCATAAACCGTTTGATAGCGACTCTGATCTTCCTCAGTATCGGCACGATCTATATAAGGTGGTAAGGGCATATGACCGATCTGATCCAACACATCCAGCACCGGCGCGCTGAATCGCAGTTCAAAAAGAGCATCACTGCGGCCTAACATCTCGGCGCTGTAGCCATTTTCAAACAGCAGCTGATTACCCGGTTTCGGTGACTTGCTAGCACGAATATGCGCAAGCACAGAATCCGTACTCAGCACCCTCTCAACCAAGACCTCAATCTTGCCGCCACTCTCCTTCTGACCAAATAACCGCGCCGCAATCACCTTGGTATTGTTAAATACCATCAGATCACCGGGCTCAATATGCGACAGCAGATCAGTAAACTGCTGATGACGCAAATCCTCAGATGCAGAGTCGAGATATAGCAGCCGACTACCCTGCCGCTGTTCAGCGGGCTGGCGGGCTATCAGCTCATCGGGAAGGTCAAATTGAAAGAGATCGCGGCGCATAAATATCGGGGCAAAAGCCAGTAGTTATTGATTGATTTGTACCAGCCGGCAAGGGTATAGAAAACGGCGCCAAAGGCCAAACTCTTTCAGTGCGTAACATTTAATCGCAGAAGCCCCCTATCTGCAGTTGACCGCCTGTTGATCACTGCTATAATCGCCGCCCTTCTGCTGGATATCTCCGCAGGGGGAAGAGAGCGATCTCTTTAAATTATCGGAATGCCAGTGTGGTGGAATTGGTAGACACACGGGATTCAAAATCCCGCGCCCTTAAAAGCGTGCCGGTTCGAGTCCGGCCACTGGTACCATCTATGTATACTTTCAAGCCCTTGTAAGCGCCAGCCTACAGGGGCTTTTTAGTTCTTGCATAGCAATTTGCAGTCACAATTGGAGTCACGCTGAATTTCGTTAGGGGCTCAATCCAAAATCCTTCTTTTATTTTTACCGCGCAAGTCCATTTCTATGTAGCCCTGAACTACACAAGTCTAAAGACACTTACAGATAAGCGTATTAGCTGTATAGTCGGTTGCGTCGATTAACGGGCGTTCCTCTATGAAATACATACTGCTGCTAACTGCTGTGCTCAGTTCTGGTGCTTTTGCATCTGGGTTTGATGAGACTTTTAAGCCTGCTAATAAAGGCAGCACAGCAGGCACTCAGACCCAGTCCCAAACTTACGTGCTAGTCCATGGCGCCAGTGGTGGTGCATGGGATTGGAAATTAATGGATCTGCTCTTGAGCAACAGAGGTCATGAAGTCTATCGAGTAACATTATCAGGACTTGGAGAAAGAGCGCACCTAGCAAGCAATGAAATTAACTTAACAACTCACATAACTGATGTCGTCAATACCATTATTTATGAGCAGTTGGACCAGATTATTTTAGTCGGTCATAGCTACGGCGGAATGGTGATCACTGGAGTGATGAATCAGGTCCCCGAAAAAATCAAACATGCTGTTTTCTTAGATGCTGCCATCCCTAATCACGGTATGTCCGCTATGGATTTGTGGCCAAATATGGCGGATCACCCAGTAGTCGACGGGCAAGTATTCTTTTCATGGCTGATAAAAGGCTCTGAGGCTCCTCATGACGTGCCACAATCATTGGCCACGCTCACCGAGCCTGTCGCATTCGACAACTCCGATGCTCACGCATTGCCGGCTACCTTTATACCCTTTATTAAAGACGAAGCTGCAGCAGTGGTGCGATCAGTCACCAGTCCCTCATGGAAAAACGCCCTCTCACGAAACTGGCCTGTGCACAGTCTTGTCAGCGATCACAACGCCCAGCGCTCCCACCGGGAAGAACTTGCTGATTTACTTGAGTTGGTCATTCAACCACCGAGTAAGTAGCATTTAACTAGTGGCCCATATCAATGGCATCAAAAGATCTACCGGCTAAGGCCTAATGCCAGCAACCAAATCAACATATCAATTAATAAATCAATACCCAGCTATAGACATAAAGCGCACTAATACCACTTAGCACCAACGCACTAATCAAAACTCTAACACCTAGCTCTAAACCTAATCTTTTTTCTCTTGTACTTAACATTTCGGTTGCGCCTCATCGCTTAAATACCTGGCCTACCCTTAATGCGAATGATTATCATTTACATTTAGGATTGAGTCAATTATTATTCTCGCCGAGTAAGGAGTAAGCACTTATAGATTTGGGAACGGTTAATAATGAAATTGCAATTTTTATGTGGGAATCATCGATTAGAACTCGAGCGCAACCTGTCCAAGGCCATGCAAATCTGGAAGGTCGGCACTGATACGGGCCAGTTCTATCGCGACCATATGCTCTGGCTAGAGGCCATTCCCCATCTCGGATGCGCATTTGAGACTGCGGAAATACTGCTTAGCAACATTACCATTGACCATAGAAATGCCTGCGAACGGTTTTCCGACACCGCTCTTTTACTGTCCAGTACTTTTAAAAATGCGATTCGAATCGCCGATGCTGAAGACGTTATTTGGGTGACGATTAACAGACTGGAGAAAGAGCTCTCTGTTAATCTCACTAACACTGCATGGATAAACCATCATTTAGCTAACCAATATGAGGAACTCAAGCGCACACTAATCACTAACCAGCACCTTATTCGCCCAACCAAGAGGCATTCAAGTAATTTAGAGCCCGCAGGTCTCCTGCATTAAAGTCGCCCAAAGGGGTCTCTTTTAGGTACTATGCAGCGCCAAATTAAAACCGGAAAGGTAAGTGCAAAAATGACCCTTGAGCAATTCTTAAAACAACTAGCAAGCGCCCCAAATAGCATCGAGTTTAAACAGGTGATCGAGCTTATCGAGCAGCACTACGAATACACGCCCTCCAGTTTTCGCAATGGCCCAGAGGTTTATAACGAAGCAGGAACAAATGAGGGTTCCTGCAAAATCTTTGCTTTTGCTCAGCATGAGGGGCTATCTCAAAATGATACATTAGCCTGTTTTGGAGCCTTTTACCGAGAAGAAGTGCTTGAGCAGCCAGATGCTAATAATCATGGCAATATTCGAGCGTTCATCCAATATGGCTGGAATGGAATTAAATTTGATCGGGCGGCATTGATTAAAAAATAGAGCCGTACAAAGTACGGCCCACCATACTCTGACGAGCAACGTTAATAAAATCCATGTCATCCCGACTGAGCGAAGCGACGAGGAATCTTATCTCCAAATACCGAGATCTCTCAACTGCGTTCGAGATGACAGCAAGGGTTATTATGCTGCAGATAGGGTGTCTCTAAGCTTTAACACTCTTGCTAAAGAACCTTTAGCGGCTGCTTGCCATGCAGAACAATATCCGCATATTTACAGTCACCTTTATTCCGTTGAAAGGCACTATTGGCAATTAGCCATACGCGGACAATACGCGCCGGTGGCTCGCCCATATACTGTTTGTAGTCATCAAAAAGATTGCGGCGCTCATCCTTCCATTCGCCAAGCCCCTCTTTGCCACTGCGAATCACTACATGGTATTCCTTGCCCTTCCAGTTCGGCAGCGGACAGTCATAACCTGTGCCCACCGGTAAGGTGCTGCTCCAGTAGTAAGTGATATCTCTGCCATTATCAAATTCGACGGCGATACTTAGGTAGTCATGACTGGGCACTGTATCTTCACGCAAGGTTGAGGGCAGTTGATCCACACACCATTTCCAGCTTATTTCAGTATTCTTATCCAAAACCAGATTCACATCTTTCTGCAGAATTCCGGTATCACCTTGAGTTTGGCAATGAATACAATCATTGGCAGACTCCGACGGCTGTTTGCGAAAAATATTACTCCGTCCGATATTCCACAGATAGGACCAGCCTTTGGGTGTAGTGTCGCCGATGTCTATGCGCTCAATTTCACACCTTAACCTGCCTTCAAAATCACCCAAGCTAAGCATTTCTCTCAGGCACTCAACTGCCGGTTTATGCCAGCGAATAATTAAAATTCGCGACCCACCACTGGAGGTCTGATAAACCTTATCGTCCTGTTGACGCTCCCCCTGCAAGTTCTCCCAGTCATTGGGGAAGTAATTGCCAAACTGCAGCGGACCATTGTCTTGGGCGGTAAAGGAGTGACTACTATGAGTCCCCCTAAATATGTCGCCATCACCGACCTTGTACCAAACCTGAAGTGCCAGACTCAGCCAAATATCCAGGGGTTTACTGGCGAATACGCGGCCAGCCATAAAGCAGCTAATTTCATCTCCGATTTCTAGGCTGAGACCAGAAGCCACCCAGGGTGGGCAATTACCTGGAATATCCAACCATTTGTAGTCTTTAATCAAGCCTTCGGGAGCTCGATTCAATAGATTCTGCATGGCTGCAGAATATTTATCTAGATCTGGTTCAGGCTCATTTTTGGATAATAGCTTTCTGGCGCTAGCGCGGAGGAAAAGTGCTCCGGCAACGGTTAAATCACTAATAATTCCCGGCATAGTGCTGTCCTAAGGTAGGTGCAGTTGGCCCTAAAAAGACACAACTAAGGGTCTGACAGTAAAGCCAATTACAGTCTCCTGCAAGTTCCTGTGCGTCAAATAAGTTTTGTCAATTTCATGCAATTGAAGTTAGCAACACAACGACGCTATCATTTATACGTCCTACCGCCCCTTTGACTCTGGGTCAAAAGGTCAAGCTGTCAGTAGGTAAAGAGGAAATTGCTAAACTGAGTCAAAATAAAGTGGTCGTTTTTGAAACTACAACAGGCAAGCACCAGATTATCGAGATTGATCAGGCTGAGTACGACAAGTTATTCGCTAAGGGCTAAACATCTAAAATATGATTCACCAAAAAGCTTTCAATATACGAGAGCCTTTTTATTTGTCTTGTATTAAACAAGTTTTAGGTGCGTCTGTAGCAATTTCAGGTGCACTCAATAGGTATGCCGCGCCTGTGCTCATTTTGATCTTCCCAGCTATCTTCTCAGCTATCTTTTTAGCTTCAGTGATTTACACTGAAGCTCCAAAGCCAGAATATTGAATCGTCCATGCTATCGTATCGCCATAGTTTTCATGCAGGCAACCACGCTGATGTCTTAAAACACACAGTGCAGTCGCTGATTTTGCAGTCGCTTAAAGCCAAAGATAAAGCCTTCGCCTATATAGACACTCATGCCGGAGCCGGTTGTTACGACCTGCAGTCAAAAGAGATGGATAAAACGGGTGAATATCTGGAGGGTATTAATCTGCTCTGGAAGGATAGTGTTCCCGCTGGCATGCAAGTCTATTTAGATGTTTTAAAAACGCTCAATGCAGATGGCGAACTGCGCCACTATCCAGGCAGCCCACTGCTGGCCAAAGAACTCTGCCGTGCTCAAGACCGTCTGCTATTAAGCGAACTGCACCCTGCTGATTTTGTGCTGCTGCAAGAGCTGTTTAATCGGGATCGACGCACTCAGGCAAATAAGGCCGATGGCTTCGCCCAGTTAAAGGGCGCACTGCCACCATTAGAGCGGCGCGGCGTGGTTTTAATTGATCCACCCTATGAGCTAGATCATGAATATGCGGATGTGGTGAAGGCGGTTGTGGATGGCATAAAGCGCTGGGCAACAGGCACCTTTGTGATCTGGTATCCGGTGGTGCACAGCAATGATGTGGATTTTTTACAGCGTAAGCTTTCTAGCGCAGGGCTGCCAGGAACATTACAAATAGAACTCAATGTCCTGCAGGCTAACAATCGTTATGGTATGACTGGATCCGGAATGATTGTGGTCAATCCACCCTGGAAGCTAGAACAGCAGATGAGTGAATTACTGCCCTGGCTAGTGGATAAACTGGGTCAGTCCCCTGAGGCCAATTTTAAACTGCGCTGGCTTAGCCAACCGAGCTAAATACTCACTAATAGCGGCGTTAAGACTGGCGCTCACGCGAGGCTTTCTTTTCCGCACTTTTCTCTGCTCTGCGACGTTCAGTCGCTTCCAGAGCGGCATTGCCTATATGCTCTTCACCCCGAGCTTTGGCTAACTTAACCTGCTTCTGACGCTCGGCAAAACGCTGTTGCTGCTCTTCGTCTACGCTGCCAAAACAGTGGTGACAGGAGAGGCCCTCCTGATAATTTATATGGTTCATCTCTTGCTCGGTAATCGGCATACGACAGGCATGGCACTGGTCGTAGGAACCGCGCTTAAGATCATGGTCAACGGCAACCCGATTATCAAAGACAAAACACTCGCCGTTCCAAAGGGTCTGCTCCGCAGGCACTTCTTCGAGATACTTAAGAATTCCACCCTGAAGGTGATAGACCTCATCAAAGCCCTGCTCTTTCATATAGGCAGTAGACTTTTCGCAGCGAATACCGCCGGTGCAAAACATGGCAATTTTTTTGTTTTTCTTGGGGTCGAGATTTTCCTCAGCCCAGGCAGGAAATTCGCGAAAGGTTTTAGTCTTGGGATTCACCGCATTGACAAAGGTACCAATTTCCACTTCATAGTCATTGCGGGTATCCACCACCAACACATCGGGGTCGGCGATCAGTGCATTCCAGTCGGCAGGTTTAACATAGGTGCCGGCTGACCTTTTCGGATCTATGCCTTCGACACCCATGGTAACGATTTCTTTCTTGAGTTTTACCTTGGTGCGATAAAAGGGAATTTCGCTATGAAAAGACTCTTTGCAGTCGATATTTTCCAAGCCCGGCTGCTGTTGCAACCAGTCGAGCAGTGCATCGACAGACTCGCGAGTGCCGGATACAGTACCATTGATACCCTCGCTGGCGAGCAACAATGTACCAAACACCTGATGGTCGGTCATGGTCTTGAGCAGCGGCGCGCGCAGAGCAACATAATTTGGCAAGGTGACAAATTTATACAGTGCGCAGGAAACATATTGATCAGACATAGGGCGAGGGCCTTGGATATCTCTTCTGGAAACGGCCGCATTGTAGCAAAACACTTAAGACTGTGGCACCAGTGGGTTAAATCCAATTTAGTAAAAAATTAGTCAAAAATGGGTAGGTATTTATACCCATTTACCTCAGTGATAAGACCGCCTAGCTCAGGCTACTCGTATTGAGTAGGTAATTTGGTACAAAATGCGGCGCAAGAGCGGTTCTAAAACAAACAATAAGAGTTTTCCATGACGATAAAAACAAACCGGGTGAGCAGCACACTTATTCGACTGTCTGCTGCGACAATTATATTGTGCGGACTACTGGCCTGCGGTGGAGGTGGAGGCGGTTCAGTTCAAGCAGGCCCAGCGCCAATTACCACGCCGAGGGACACTACTGCACCTGTGATCACCGTTATCGGCTCTCTTGCTCAGACTATTCCCCAGAACCTTAGCTATACAGATTCTGGCGCAAGCGCCTCTGATGCGATTGATGGCAGTATCACCGTAGTCACTTCGGGAATAGTTGCCAATGCGGTGGGCGTTTACACCATTACTTACACAGCGACTGACAAGTCCGGCAATTCAGCAACCGCAACGCGAACCATCACAGTGATTGCCGCTGCCCCCACTGGCCCTCAAGCTATAGATTCAGGAAAATGGTTTCATCAAACCCGCCTGCCCAATGGCAACAGCTGGTACAACAATGAAATACAGCACTACACCAACCGTATGCAAAACTCTTATATCAGCGATGGCACCTTGAAGATTGTCGCTATAAAAGAAAGTTTTACCGATCAAAATCGCACTAAGCAATTCACCTCAGCGCGACTCAATTCGAAATATGCCTTTACCTATGGACGCGTCGACGTAAAAGCCAAGCTACCTCAGGGCTTTGGCACCTGGCCTGCAATCTGGATGTTGGGTAAGAATATCAACGAGAACGGCGGCTATTGGCAAACTCAGGGCTTTGGCACCACTTATTGGCCAGCCACTGGGGAAATCGACATCATGGAGCACTGGGGCAGCAGAGAGCAAAATTACGTATCTAGCGCACTGCATACACCTTCCAGCTCCGGTAACACCTATAACGTAGGAGGGCAGTATGTAGCCACAGCGTCAACTGAGTTCCACGTCTACTCGCTGGACTGGAATGCCGATCGGATGATCTTTAGTGTCGACGGTGTTGAGCATTACACCTACTCCCCCAACGTCAAAAATGCGTCCACCTGGCCCTTCGATGCCGACCAGTATCTGCTGCTAAATTTTGCCATCGAGCCCAGTATCGCCAGCAGTTTTAACGAAGGCGAGATGGAAGTCGATTACGTTAGAGTTTATGCCCCTAACGCCAGCTCAACAGCAGACCCGGTGTGGGCAGATGAGTTTAATAACTAAAATCTTAAGACTCTAAGACTGGCGAAGGGCTAATCGCAGTTAGCGGGACTTTAAAGAGCCATCAAGAGCTAAAGACACTTATAAAGAATTATTTATCTCGATAAGCGTCTGCAAGGGATTAGCCGATTGTGTAATGGGTCGGCCAATCACTAAATAGTCACTACCCAACTCCATGGCTTTTTGCGGGGTAACTATGCGCCGCTGATCATCGGCGACGCTATCCGCAAGACGAATACCTGGCGTTACCAGCTGAAACTCGGCACCCAAATCAGACTTCAAACTACTCGCCTCTTGGGCCGAACAGACCACACCGTGCAATCCACAGTTCTGAGTCAACTGGGCCAAATGCAGCACCTGCTCACTGGGACTGCGCTGAATGCCAATTTCCAGCAAATCAGATTCATCCATGCTGGTCAGCACGGTAACCCCAATCAGCAGCATTGGGCTGCCCTGCTGTTCAAGAGCCTCTCTAGCGGCACTCATCATACGACTGCCGCCTGAAGCGTGCACATTGGCCATCCACACACCCAGATCCGCAGCGGCACTCACGGCCTTCGCAGCAGTATTGGGAATATCGTGAAATTTAAGGTCGAGAAATACATCGAAGTTGCGCTCTACCAGTGCCTTGACCAATGTTGGACCGGCAGCGGTAAATAGCTCTTTGCCAACTTTTAAGCGGCACTGAGTGGGATCGAGCTGTTCAGCCAGATCCAGGGCTGCCCGTTGGTTATCAAAGTCTAGGGCAACTATAACGGGTGCAGACGAACTCATAAGCGGATTAATCTCGTTTTGCGGCGCGAGCTAGTTTGCGCCGATAATAGGTAATAAGAACAGAGCTCGCCAACAGCCCAAGCAGGCAGCCAACGGCCAAAAAAATCATCAGCCAGAGTCCGAGACTCAGAGCTGTACTTTGAAAAATAACGAAATCGACAGTCAGCTGCTGGCTATTCTCCAAGGCAAAAAACGCACCGACGGCGGCAATGGCCAGTAATAAAAAAAACTTAATCAATGTCCAGACTGCGCCCACAGGGATCTCCTTTTTCAACCATGGTTGGTACAAAACCGCATTATAACCCTTGGATTATAGGTGCTAGATTTTAGGTTCTAGATCGTAGCTGCTAAATTATAAGTTCTAGAGTGTACTCTCTGCCTTCCCTTACGACAAAATATCAGCTTAATAAATTACAGGCGAAAAAATGCGCCGCAGGCATAACCAACGGCGCATTTTGATATTCGTTGAAGCTAGCCAGTATCGGCTTACTTCTTGGCAGCACCAAAACGCTTGTTAAAGCGATCGATTCGTCCACCAGTCTCTGCTACTTTTTGCTTGCCGGTATAAAAAGGGTGGCAGGCAGAACACACGTCAAGGTAAAGAGCTTGCTCGCGTGTTGATCCGACAGTAATTACATTTCCGCAACTACAGGTCGCTTTTAATTCGTTATACGCTGGGTGAATCTCTGATTTCATCATATACTCCAAGTCGCTTGCCGCCACCCTATCAATCAGCTGGTAAAACGACCCAACTCTTGTATGGCACGGCAGGCCATTTCTAAAGAGCGCGGATTCTAGCAGAAATGAACTCGGTTACAAAAGGAATTCTCAACTTTTATTATGTCCCATTCTAAGCCTTCGAATAACGCCAAGCCTCTAATTGTCCGGGTTGCGGTTCTATCGCCTCTGCGGCGGACTTTTGACTACCTGGTGACCGATGAATTTGTCGCTGCGCCGCCCCAGCGCGGCTGCCGAGTTAGGGTGTCATTTGGCAAGCGCGAGGTGATTGGTCTGGTGATAGAACAGACTCATAAAAGTGACTTTGCTATCGACAAACTAAAGCCGGTTGTGGCTGTAATAGACGCCGAACCCCTATTGCCCGAATCACTCTTTAAGTTGTTTATCTGGGCCGCCAACTATTATCACCACCCCATAGGCGACGCCCTGTTTAACGCCTTGCCAGTGCGCTTGCGCCTGGGTCAATCACTGCCCCTGCCCAAGGTGACTAAATGGTGGCGGGTTACAGACACCGGCAAAGAGCGGGGCCAGGAAATGCTCCGCGGCGGCAGACTGCACAAGCAGCGCGCCCTGCTCGATGAGCTGTCGAAAAAATCTCTGACCCGACAGGGCAATATATTGAAATTCTATACTCGGGCAACGCTCCAGCGCATCGAGGAAAAAGGGATTGCCGAGCTGGTCTGCATCGGCCCCCAAGAAGTGGATCTGGATAACCTGTTGCTTGAGCAACCTCTAAGTCTCAATCCATCACAGCAGGAGGCCATGGATGCCATCGACTGCCACGGTTTTAATACCTGGCTGATAGATGGCGTCACCGGCAGTGGCAAAACCGAAATCTATCTTCAGTGCATCGAAAAAGTTATCCGCTACGGTCGTCAGGCACTGGTAATGATTCCTGAGATTAGCCTGACCCCGCAAACCGAAAAACGTTTTCGCGATCGATTTAATGTAGAAGTTGCGATGATGCATTCCGGGCTCACGGATCAGGAGCGCCTAGAATCCTGGACTGAGGCTGCCACTGGGCAAGCAGCGATCCTTCTCGGCACTAGGTCAGCAGTGTTTACGCCGATGAAAAATCCGGGAATTATTATTATCGATGAAGAACATGACCAATCATACAAACAACAGGATGGCTTTCGCTATTCGGCACGCGACTTAGCGGTTATTCGCGCCAAACAGGAAAAAATCCCAATTATCCTCGGCTCTGCCACGCCCTCGCTAGAGTCTCTTCACAACTGCGAGAAAAAACGCTACCAACACCTGATCCTAAGTACTCGGGCCGGCGACGCCCAACCTCCCACATGGTCTATGGTCGATTTAAAGTCTGAGCAGGTGGAGAGCGGCGTGGCAGCCTCGACCTTAAATGCCATTCGCGAGGCGATTCACAACAAACAACAGGTATTGGTATTTCTCAACCGTCGCGGCTTTGCCCCGGCCATGCTGTGTCACTACTGCGGCTTCTGTGCCGAGTGCCCCAACTGTGATGCTCGCCTAACGGTGCACCGCCGTCATCAGCGTCTGATCTGCCACCACTGCAACTACAAACGGGGACTGCTGCACTGGTGCCCCAGCTGCCGCGGCGATCGTATGGTCGCTGCAGGAGATGGTACCGAGCGCAGCGAAGCCTGGTTGCAAGAATGTTTTCCCGATACGCCAGTCCTGCGAGTTGACCGAGATACCACGCGCAAAAAAAATGCTATGCAGGCCATGTATGACACGGTCGACAGTGGCGCACCCTGTATCTTGGTAGGCACCCAAATGCTGGCTAAGGGGCACCACTTTGCCAATATCACACTGGTCGCGGTACTGGATGCAGACAGCGGCCTGTTTAGCCCAGATTTTCGCAGTCATGAGCGACTCGGACAGTTATTGACCCAGGTGGCCGGACGCAGTGGCCGCGGCAAGATGGCTGGAAAAGTCATACTACAATCTCATCAACCGGACCATCCGCTGCTCGAAGTCCTGACTCAGCAGAGCTACGGCGAATACTCCACATTATTGCGCAAACAGCGCAAGCAGGCAGAGCTGCCACCCTTTAAACAGCTGATACTGGTTCGTGCCGACGCTGCCCATGCGCAAAATGCCGAGGCGTTTTTACAGTCAGCACGCCAGTGCGCGGAGGCAATTTTTCCCTCAGGTGAAACCGTCAATTATCTCGGCCCACTGCCGGCACTGATGGAGCGGCGCAATTCCCGACACCGCTATGTGTTACAAATTAGTGGCGGGCGGCGCAGTGATTTAAATTTTTTGCTCTCGCAGCTGGTATTCGAATTAGAAAAGTTACCCATGGCCCGGCATGTGCGTTGGGGGGTGGATGTGGATCCACAGGAGCTCTAACCAGATCACAGGGGCGCTAGCCAGGGCTCTGGGCAGATCACTAGACCTGTGGTTAAAACCGTCAAAAAAGCCGCGGAAAAGATAAATTTTTCGGCCAAGCAGTTTGCTTAAAAGCGCCTCCATCCCCTACAATCGCCGCTCGAATCAGGAGCTTTAAGAATGTCGCAAAATTATGCCAAAAGGAACTCTGGACGGGGCAAGCAGCAACCCGCTAAGCGCACCTCTGGGCTGCCCGCCTTTATTTTGGGCACGGCTTTTGGTGCCATCTTAACCAGCCTTTTACCGAGCCTAATGGAGAAAGCCCCTACGGCTACTGCAACGGTTCAGGATGTGACCGAGACCGTCAAAGCTGAAGCCTCAGACCTGCAGTTCGACTTTTACACATTGCTGAAAAAAACCGAAATTATTGTTCCCAATAATACCTCTGAAGAGAGCGAAGACGAGCAGCCAGAGGAAAACTTTACCTATCTGCTACAGGCCGGTTCTTTCAAAATTGCCAATGATGCCGAGAGTCGGCGGGTGAAATTGCTGCTGCTCAATTTAAATGCCAGCGTCGAACTGATCAATCTGGGCAATGGCGAGAAATGGCACCGCGTCCTGGTTGGACCTTTTGATGATGCATCAAGCATGACTTATGCACGCACCAAACTAGCGGAAAACCAAATCGACAGCCTGCTTTTAAAACGCAAGATTTAGCAGCGCTTTAAATAGCCTTATACTCAGAGGTAGGCATCGTACTCCAGCAGCGTCACGCGGCTATCAAACTCGGCTTTTTCACTGCGCTTGCTCTGCGCATAAACCGTCTGAAACGCCTCGCCCAAATAACCCTCTACAAACTCAGACTGTTCAAAACGCTGCAATGCATCGCCCCAGAAGCGCGGCAGCTGTTGCTCTGCTTTTATGGCCAATTCTCCAGCATCACCTACGATGGCCGCTGGCGGCAGTAGTTTTTTCTCAATGCCATGGAGCGCGGCAGCCAACATTGCCGCCACCGTTAAATAGACATTGGCATCAGCACCTGCAACCCGGTGCTCGATGCGCATAGCATGACCTTTCCCAGCAGGAATACGCAGCGCTGTAGTGCGATTTTCATAACCCCAGGTGGGCGCTGTGGGCGCATAACAGCCGGGCACCAATCGTCTGCAGGAATTAATATTCGGTGCAAAGATCGCCATAGAGTCGGCCATATTATCGAGACAGCCGGCAACTGCATGGTGCAAGAGGTCACTGCCCTCAGGGGTGCCATTATCAAAGACATTGTTGCGGTTGTTGTCGATCAAACTAAAGTGGATATGCATGCCATTGCCCACATCATCAGCAAAGGGCTTGGCCATAAAGCTGGCCTGCTTACCCTGCTGATGAGCCACAGCGCGAATCGCTCTGCGTAACATACTGGCCTGATCACAAGCGCGCAGAGCGCAGTCCTGATAATGTAAATTAATCTCGCACTGAGAGGCGCCAAACTCACTAATTAAAGTATCTACCGGTAAATTCTGTTGCCCTGCGGTACTGTTAATGGCATCCATCAACGGGGCTATTTTGCGCATAGCCTCGATACCATAGGTAGCCCCTCCCAGTGCTGGCGATCCGTCGAGGGCGCGCTGAGTATGCTGGGGACGGCCAAATTGGTCGCGGTCGATTTCCAGCAGATGGAATTCCATCTCGCTGGCCACCACTGGGGTTAAGCCGAGCTTTGTATAGCGCGCTAAAACCTGTTGTAGGACGACTCTGGGATCGGCGGGATAGTCTGACTGACCATCGGGACTAAGCATAGAGACAATAATCTGCGCTGTGGGTCTACTAGCCCAGGGCACCACTGCCAGAGTTTCTGGGTGAGGCGTGCATATGCCGTCTGTATCGCCGGTTGCCGCTACCAACTGTTCGAGATCGCGGCCCCAGCAGTCCAGTGAGCATGTACTCTGCGGCATTTTATAGCCGCCCTCAAAGAGCTTATCAATCTGCTCCCGAGGCAGCCATTTGCCACGGTGGATACCGTTTAGATCGTGAAGAATAACCTCGAAAGTCTCGACATCGGGATGGGTCTGTAAAAACTGCGTTAGCGCATCGATGGATTTCATATTGAGCTCTATTTTTCCGGCGGTTGTGTTAATCAAGTCTCGGCAAGATCACCCAGCGCATCTTTTAGCGGCTGTAAATGCTCTTCAAAGTGCTTCCAATAAGCCACAGCTGAAGTATAAATTGGCTGCCTAACCTGTTCGGAACTGGCGGTGTTGACTGCCCGCTCAGTCTCGTGGAAGCGCAAACATTGCTCTTCCATTGGCAGGCCACAATAGTCTAATAGCGCCTCGACATTGGTCTCGAGATCCGCCACCACAGCTTCATAGTTAACCGAATAGATCTTCTCACCAAAGACTGTTTGCCAGTGCACCATCAGGCGATGATAGTCGCGATAGTAGCGCCCCAAGTCCACTAGGTCGTAAGTAAAGTTTTGTCCCTCGGCCCACAGCTGTTTAAAGCAGCCAAAGCAGTTGTCGATAGGATTGCGCACAGTGTTGATAATCTTGGCATTGGGCATGGCCAATAAAATCAGTCCCACATAGAGAAAATTATTCGGTAGCTTGTCGATAAAAAACGGCGCATCAGTCTGACGATGACGCTGGGCCTGAGCTAAGAACTGTTCGGCCAATAATGGCCATTGCTCGGCCTTTAACTGCGCTGCACCCAAGGGGTAGTTATCGCGACACATTGGATTGGGCTTGCGGTTCAAGCGCTGGGCCAACCAGGGTATATAAGGCAACTCGCGAGTGCCCTCGACCTGTGAATGAGAGGCCAAAATTTGTTCTTGCAGGGTCGAGCCTGAACGCGGCAGACCCAGCACAAAAATGGCCGAGCTATCATCTAAACCATCATTGCTATGCTGCTGTAATAACTGGGGAGTAAAGGTGGCAATAATCTGGTCCACCTGAGCTGAAAAGTCATCGGCGCTCCAGACTGCCGATTTCTGTTTAACACGATTTGCTGTCTGATAAGCATTAAACGCACCATTCCACTGCTGGCGATGCTCATAGGCTTTGCCGAGGGCATAGTTAAAGTGCACTACATCTTTGTCTTTGAGCGGTCTATTTCCAGGCTTTTTGTCCCCGAGCTTTTTATCCTCGCGCTTTTTATCAAAAGCCAATAATGCCTCCATGCTGGCCACTTCACTATCACTAAAACGGTAAGTTTTAAGATTTGATAATGACCAGGCTGCCTCGCCAAAGCTGCTATCTAGTTCCATACAGCGACGCAGGCATTGGATAGATTCATCCTGCCTACCGAGCGTTTTCAAGGCACTACCTTTTTGCGCCAACGCGGAAATATTGTCTGGGCTCTGTCGCAACACCGCATCGTACTGGCCAAGGGCATCAGCAAAGCGATTATCCCGAAGAAAAATGCTTCCCAAAAGCATCTGCGCCTCCTCCAGATGCGGCTCGATATCCAACACCCGCTGCACAGCCTCTTGGGCTTCAACCAGCTGATCCTGCCTAGCCAGTGCGGAACTCAGTTTTAACCACCACTTTGCTTGCTCTGGCATTTTTCGCACCAGCGAGCGAGCCAGCTCTTCGGCCCAGCGCGCGCGGCCGCTTTCGAGGGCGCGATTAATTAAAAATTCTTTGGCGCCAACCTGTTCTGGGTCCGCCTCTAGCACTTCTTTACAGAGAGCCTCGGCTCTTTCCGATCCCCTTTCCTCCCGAGCATCAGTGGAGAGCCTATAGGCTTCAATAACTTTTTCTTTGAGCACTTGATGCTGTTGATTGACCCAATCCACCGCCGCCGACTGAGTGGTTTTACCCTGCTGTTTAAGCACTTCGGCAAGTAGCTTGTTGGCGGCCTTGAGGCTTGAATTTAGCTGCAGTGCTCGACGCAATGACTGCTCAGCGAGTGGATATTTCTCAAGGGACAATTGGACTTTTCCGAGATCGGCCCAGGCATGGGCAAAATCATTAGCAATACTCAGGACTGTTTGAAATCCAGCCTCGGCTCGGGCTAGTTCACCGCGGTTTTGCCAAACCTGGGCCTGAAGCCTGAGAGTGTTAACTTCTCTGGGATTAACAGCCAACAAACGCTGACAAATAGATTCACAACCCTCCAGATCACCTTCGCGCAATGCCGCTAAAGCTTTAAAGAACTGTTGTTGCGGATCCATATACTGATCTCGAGGTGGTTTATTATTTTTCACAGTCTACAAAAAAACAGCCGAGAATGTCGGCTGTTTTTAGGGGCTGATAGATGACTAGAAAAAGCCTGAGGTTAAAATTTATACGCTAGATCCAGACCCATACGACGCGGCTCCGAGAAGCCAAAGTAATGAGGGGCAATAATGCCATCCGCCGGCGCTACGCCCTTGTAGTAAAACGTATCAAATACATTATTGACCCAAACCGTCATACTCCAATTGTCCGAGCTGTCATAGCCTACACGCAGATTGCTCACAGTAAACTCATCCAACATTATCGGCTCTCGAGAAAAGTCACCAAACCCTGGGCTTGCGCCCTGATGGAAGGTTTCCCACGTCAGATTAAGATCGCCACCTTCAATAGGTCGACTATAAGTCGCAACCAAGGCGGCACTAAAGTCCACCGTGCCCGGCAACATAGCGCCAGTACAGTCATCTTCACAGAAGTCAGCGGAGAGGCTGGAGTTGGGTTTGGTTAACTCAGAGTCAGCCCAGGCTAAGCCGAGATAAATATCCACGTTATCGGTGGGCAGGTAACGCATATCCAACTCTAAGCCAGAGCCTTCCGCATCACCTACATTGGCCACGGTGTAGCGGCCATCCACATAATAGCCAGACTGCATACCGTCAAACTGGTAGCTGTAAAGAGCAGCATTCAACTGCATCTGACCATCTAAAAACTGACCTTTTAAACCCAGCTCTAAATTGGTGACTTCTTCTTTATCAAAGCTTGCCAGAGAGGGGTCAAAATCTAGGGCATCTTCACCGTCCAAGTCATCGACGGCAATATCGTCGGCAAAGGACAGTTCCATGGTATTAAAACCACCGGCTTTGTAGCCCGTTGAATAGGTGGCGTAGGTTGATACCTCGTCGCTGAGTTGGTAATTCACTGCAGCGCGAACCGAGGTATTCGTCCACTTATCGTTGCCCTGAACAAAATCAGAGGTGTAGAACGGGAAGGTATACCAGGTGGCATTGCGTTCTTCGCCGCCAAAATTCTGGGCAAAATCACGATTATCCTCGGTATAGCGCGCCCCGACTATAAAGTCTAAGTCTTCATTAACGTGGAAGGTGGCATCGCCATAGAGACCCCAACCGTCATATTCCGCATCCACATCAACCGAATCATTGCGTGTGCCAATGCCAACAATGGGATCGTACTCATAGTATTCATAGAGCGTTGCGCAATCGGTAATATCGTCATATTCGTAATAGGTGCCGTAGGCTGCACAAAAGGTATCTTCATCCAGAGTTTGATTAAAGCGTACCTTGAGCTCTTCTTTGTACCAAGAGGCGCCGACAAACCAACTTACACTGTCAGTCTCTTTGTTGATGCGGAACTCTTGGCTAAAGTAGTCCTGCTCTTGAATCTGATTGTAGTTAGACAGGAAGCTACTGCCGCCATCAAAATCTTCAAGGTAGTAGTAGTTATGCCCGCGTAAACCGGTGGTTGAGCTAAGCGTATAGTCATTGCCCAGATCCACTTCAACATTCAGGGTGACACCCCATACTTCACCCTCATCAATTAGATCGGACGAACTAACATCCGACGTAAACTGATCTTCAGCGGCATCGGTGCTGTAAAAAGGCAGGCCTGTTTCATCGGGATCAAAGGCCTGATAAATAGTCGGCGGTCCCTGACGATCTTCATACTCCAGCATCAATGTGCTGGTGATATCGTCATTTTCAAAGGCAAGGGTATAGCGAGCGGCGGTATTTTCTACTCCGCCAGTCTGCTGACCATCATTGATATTGGTCACCCAGCCATCCTGCTGCTGGTGATAGACCGCCAAACGGCCACTAAACTGATCATTGATCGGCGTGTTTATAACCGCCGTGACTTCACCGTAGCCATCTTGGCCAAAGCCAATATCTATGGATCCTCCGGCCTCACCAGTAGGCTTAGCCGTAGTAATCGAGATTGCTCCTGAGGAGGCGTTGCGGCCAAACAATGTGCCCTGAGGGCCCTTGACCACTTCGACCATTTCGACATCAAAGAAACTGGATACAGCACCACCGGTTCGGCCCAGATAGATGCCGTCTTGGTAGAGACCAATCGAGGGCTCAGCACCAACACCAAAATCATTGGTACTGATGCCACGAACATTCATCGAATCGAGAAAAGAGTCATCCGTATCACCGGATACACCCGGGGTTAACAGAGCTACCTGTTTGGCATCGGAAATCTGCGCTTTTTCAATAAAGCTGCCGCTGAATGCGGAAACCGAAATAGGCACATCCTGAAGCGACTGCTGGCGTTTTTGTGTCGTGACAATGATCTCTTCGATCTGTGCAGCAGACAGCTGTCCGGCACTCAAGGTTGCAGCGGCCACTGCCGCTGAGATCAAGGTTTTTCTAATTTTAGTGTGCGTCATAGCAACTCTCCCAGTAAACATCGTCGGCAATTTTTTGCCTTGTTTGTTGTAAAATTGGCGGTTTAAAATGAGTGTTAAGATCGCTTATTAAAGCGTTCGCTGTAAAATCACTCGCGTGCCTCATCAGGCCCTTGAGCCACACAGTGAGGAGTACGGTTTCCCAGCGCTGTTCAGTGCTGCTAAGTGTATAGCCAGCCCTCGCCGCCGACCAGATTTTTTTTACCCGTTTGAGCATTTGTTTTCGGCCTGAGCTAGCGCCTCTAGCCCCACCCACATATTAATAGCCATCCCTTATTAACCACCCCTTTGGGTACATGACCCAATAGGCTTTCTATGATGATATAAGTCTTTAGCATCACCCCCCATAAATTCCCTAAAACCGGTGAAACCAAACCTTAACGCAAGTGCGAATATCATGACCAAAAACCGAACTACCCAACAATGGCAAGATCTAGATACGCAGCGGCATCTGCATCCCTTTACTGATTTTGATCAGTATGCGAAGAAGCCTGGGCACATTATTAACCGTGCTGAGCATATCTATATCTACGACACCGACGACAATCAGATACTCGATGGGATGTCTGGGCTATGGTGCTGCAGTCTCGGTTACAGCCAACCGGCGATTGCCGAGGCGGTGAGTCGTCAATTCGAGCAATTGCCCTACTACAATAATTTCTTTCAGTGCAGCAACGCGCCGGCGGTTGAGCTTGCTGAGCGTCTGGTGGATATGGCACCTGAGCGCTTTACCCATGTGTTTTTTACCGGCTCGGGTTCGGAGGCCAATGACACTAACATTCGCCTGGTGCGGCGCTACTGGGATCTGCAAGACAAGCCCAACAAGCGGATTATTATTTCGCGCAAAAATGCCTATCACGGCAGCACCATCGCCTCTGCCAGCCTCGGTGGTTTCAAGTCTGTCCACCAGCAGTTTGAAACCCTACCCTACGTTGAGCATATAGTGGATCCCAATTGGTTCGTAAATGGCGGCGATCTCAGCCCTGAAGAGTTTGGTCTGCAAGCGGCGCGAGCACTGGAAGAAAAAATTGATCAGATCGGTGAAGAAAATATTGCCGCGTTTATTGCCGAGCCGATTCAGGGTGCCGGAGGCGTTATTGTGCCGCCCGACAGCTACTGGCCAGAGGTCAGTCGCATTCTTAAAGCCAGGGATATTCTGTTTATCAGCGATGAAGTGATCTGTGGTTTTGGTCGCACCGGCAGTCTGTTCGGCTGTCAAACTCTGGGTACAGAACCCGACTTAATAACCTTTGCCAAGGCGGTTACCAATGGCTTCCAGCCGCTGGGTGGCGTTTTAGTCAGCGATAAAGTTGCCAGCGTGATTACTGCCAAAGGTGGCGAATTTGCCCATGGTTTTACCTATTCCGGCCATCCGATCGCCTGTGCCGCGGCAATGGCGACATTAGATATTATGCAAAGTGATAATATTTTCCAAACTGTGCATGATCACAGCGCACCCTATCTGCAAAAGCGCTGGGCAGAACTGGGGCAACATCCGATTGTCGGCCATACCCGAGGGTTGGGCATGTTTGGCTCCATGGAGTTGGTGCGCAACAAAGAAACCCGTGAACGGTTGGCGCCGGATCAGGTCTCGGGGGGCGTCTGTCGGGACCTATCCATTGCCAATGGTCTAGTAATGCGCGCCGTAGGCGACTCAATGATTATCTCGCCGCCACTGATCTGCAGTCATGCCGAGATTGACACTATTATTGATCGCGTAACTCAGGCGTTAGACCAGACTGCAGAGTACTTCTCGGTATAGAGTCCGGCCTGCGCCAGCAGCCTTATGCGCCTTATTGGCACCATTCTGCTGTCAAACAAACATTTAGTCGTACCAGGCTGCCGAGAAAGGTAGATAGATCGCTGCCGTGCTGGTAAGTTAGAGGCCTTCTGCGCAGGGGGCGCGGAGGTCGCTAGCGCACACTGCGTCGATTTGGATTGCAGTTAAAGTAAGCTTCTCGAGATCTAAAAAATAATAACTGAGACATATATGAACAGACCTCTGGTAAAACCCAGCCTTGTCGACGCCCTAATTCCCGTTATCCTATTGATCGCCATGCTCGCCGGCACTGTGTATGTGTTCGGTCTCGACTCCTCTGGACCCAATCAAGTGGCCCTGTCTTTGGCTGCTGCGATAGCCGCGCTAATCGGCATCAAGAATGGTTTGAGTTGGAAGGACATAGAGCAGGGCATGATCGACACCATTACTGTGTCACTGCCGGCAATCCTTATTCTGTTTATGGTCGGCGCCCTGATCGGCAGCTGGATTCTCGCTGGTACGGTACCGAGCATGATCTACTACGGCGTTGAAATTATGTCGCCGGACTACTTTTATATGACCTGCTGTCTGGTCTGCGCCCTGATCGGGTTTAGTGTTGGCAGCTCATGGACCGTAGCGGGAACTCTGGGCATTGGCTTTATGGGCATTGCCGCGGCGCTGGATCTGTCGCTGCCAATCAGTGCTGGAGCCATTATTTCAGGAGCCTATTTTGGCGACAAATTATCGCCACTCTCGGATACCACCAACCTTGCGGCGGCGGTTACCAACAGCGATCTGTTTGATCATATTCAGCATATGCTGTGGACCACTATCCCGAGTTTCATTATTGCCTTAGCACTCTTTTTTATTCTCGGTATGGGCAGTGATATCAATGTCAAAGTAGATGATATTGAGATTCTTCAGGCTGCGATGCAGCAAGCCTTTTTAGTGAACCCCCTGATGCTCGCGCCGCTAGTCATGCTTTTGGTGATGGCGGTAATGCGCAAGCCAGCACTGTCGACACTTATTTGTGGAGTAGTGGCCGGCTGTGTCTTTGCCGTGGTATTTCAATGGGATGCGGTGATTGCTCTGGCGGCAGACTCAAACCTAAGCAGCTCCGCGGCGATTTTCAAGGGCCTGTTCACAGCCATGTTCCTGGGCTTTAGCTCGGCGAGTGGCAACGAATCTATGGATGCGCTGCTGTCTAAGGGCGGTATGGAAAGTATGCTATTGACCATCGGGTTGATTATCAATGCCATGGCTTTTGGTGGCGCAATGGCTCGCACCGGCCTGTTGGAACGCATAGTGGAAGCCGCGCTGAGCCGAGTAATATCTGCCGGCGGGCTGATCACTACGACCATCGGCACCTGTATAGGAACCAACGTTTTGGCTGCCGATCAGTATCTGTCAATTGTGATTCCCGGGCAGATGTTTTCCGACGCCTACAAGCGTCGCAATCTAAAAGCCATTAATCTTTCGCGCACTCTAGAGGACTCTGGAACCCTGACATCGGTACTGGTGCCCTGGAACACCTGCGGTGCATTTATGTCGGCAACATTGGGCGTCAGCACCTTTTACTATGCGCCCTACGCGTTTTTTAATCTCTGCTGCCCACTCATTGCCATGGTTTATGGTTTTTATCAGATTAAGTTGCCGCTGATTACTGAGCCGGAAGCGTCCGCGCCAAACAACGGCTAAGCTATTTTGATAAATCCCGCAAAAGAGCTGTATCAATAAATATGTTGCCTAGAGCTTGCAGATCAACAGTTCGACTTCGCATCGCGTTGAGCCTTTTTACTCTGCCGGCATTGGCCTTTGGGCAACCCGATAAACAGCCGTTTGATGGTCAGCTGGCTATGGAGCATATAGCTCAGCAGGTCAGCTTTGGGCCCCGCACAGCGGACTATGCCGGCAAACAAAAAACCCTTACCTATATTCAGCAGTTATTGGAACCCGAGGCCGACCAGGTTCTGGTGCAATCATTTAAGTCTTATGGATTGGTCGGCAACAATCTCTGGGCGAGCTTTTATGGCACCGACTCAAAGCAGACTAACCACCGCCGAATTATGCTCGCGGCACACTGGGACACTCGCCCTATCGCCGAGCACGACAGTGTTCCAGCGAAACGCGCAGAGCCAGTGATTGGCGCCAATGACGGTGCTTCAGGAGTCGCGGTATTACTTGAGATCGCACGACTGCTGAGTGAAAAGCGCGCGCCAGCTACTATAGATCTGGTATTTTTTGATCTCGAGGATATGGGCAATATCGACAACCTGCCCTTCTCGATTGGTGCTACAGAGTTTGTCCGAAAAAATCCATTTTATCGCCCCAATGCTGGTGTGGTGGTGGATATGGTTTGCGACAGAGAACTGGAGATTCCCCTTGAACGCTTCTCCCGAGACGGCGCTAAAGACCTGCAAGATCAAATTTGGCGTATTGCTCGCTCTCAGGGAGCCACCGCATTTAAGGATCGCAAAGGCACTTATATCGAAGACGATCACCTACCTTTTTTGCGCGCCGGACTAGACGTGGTCAACCTAATCCACTGGCCATTCCCCAAGTCATGGCATACCAGTGGTGATACTATTGACCAGTGCAGTGCTGACAGCTTGCAGCAGGTAGGCAGGGTGATTGCAGAATTTATCTATCTTAAACGGGAACCGTTATGAAAAATATGTCCGTATCGCGACTGAGATTTTTTTCCGCCTCACTGGTGTTAGCTTTTGGCTTTACTTCTATTAGCTCCACTACTCATGCTATCGACAGTGAAGAACTTGCCCGCTCCGTAACTCAAGATTACAACGATCGTCTCGGCGCGCTATTTACCCATTTTCATCGCAATCCAGAACTCAGCTTTATGGAGACCAAAACCGCGAAAAAGCTTGCCGATGAACTGCGTAAAAGCGGCTTCACGGTGACGGAAAAAGTCGGCGGTACCGGCATAGTGGCTATCTTAAAAAACGGCGATGGCCCATTAGTGATGATGCGCGCCGATATGGACGGCCTGCCGATTAAAGAAAAATCAGGCTTAGATTACGCCTCTACAGCAACTCAAAAAGACCCCATTACCGGCAATCAAGTCTCGGTTATGCACGCCTGTGGTCACGATGTGCATATCACCAGCCTGGCCGGCACCGCGCGACAGATGTCGGAGCGCCGAGATAACTGGTCGGGTACTTTGATGCTTATTGGGCAGCCGGCCGAAGAGCGTATTCGCGGCGCCAAGGCGATGATGGATGACAACCTCTGGGAGCGCTTTGGCCAACCGGACTATGCTCTGGCATTTCATGTTGGCGCCGGTATGCCTGCAGGCCTGATCAATGTGCAGGAGGGCTCGCCCTTTGCCGGTTCGGATAGTCTCGATATTATTATTCACGGTGTCGGCGCTCACGGCGCATCGCCCCATGCGGGCAAAGATCCCATTCTGCTTGGCAGCCAGATTGTTGTGGCACTGCAAACATTGGTATCGAGAGAATTGCCCCCCAGGGAACCGGGAGTGGTGACAGTTGGCTCTTTCCACGGTGGTACTAAACACAATATTATTTCTGATCGTGCAGTGTTGCAGCTGACCGTGCGCAACACCAATCTCGAGACCCGCGACACCCTGATCAATGGCATTAAACGCATCGCTGAAAATCTAGGTCGCGCAGCTGGTCTCCCGGAAGATAAATTGCCCGAAGTCATCCTGACAAAATCCTCGACTCCACCAACGATAAACAATGCCCCTCTGGTGCGACGTTTAAAGGCCGTATGGCAGGCAGGGCTGGGAGAGCGTCAGGTTGTTTCAATCTCATCCAAAGGTATGGGTGCGGAGGACTTCCCCTACTTTACAACTGAGCCAGCGATTCCCAGTGTCTATTTTTCCGTTGGTGGCACCAGCGCCGAGGATTACAAAGCCGCAGCGGCAGGTGGCCCAGCGATCCCATCACATCACAGCCCGCTATTTAAGATAGACCCCCAGCCGTCGGTTACCCGCGGAGTGCAGGCAACAGTGTTGGCATTAATGGATTTGATGCCGCCCGCGAACTGATCCACTAAAAGGATCACCCCAGGCATAGCTCTTTTTTGAGGTCGGGAAAAGAGCTAGAACACTGAACTAGAAGAAAGAGCTTAAGAGCCTAGGCGGCTAAATAACCGCTTTCAGAGATGACAGACAGTAATCAATATTCGCCTGTTTGCTGGCATGACCCATCAGGCCAATGCGCCAAACTTTGCCGGCTAGTGCACCCAAGCCGGCGCCGATTTCGAGGTTGTAATCAGTCAACAGTTGCGTGCGCACTGCTGCATCATCAACGCCCTCGGGAATAAAGACCGTATTCAGCTGCGGCAGGCGATATGCCTCCGGAACCAAAAACGAAATACCCATCTGCTCAAGGCCCTGACGCAACAACAAGTGATTGCTCTGATGACGCTCCCAGGCATTTTCCAACCCTTCATCCTGAACGATCACTAGCGACTCATGCAGACCATAGAGGCAGTTAACCGGTGCAGTGTGATGATAGGCGCGCTTGCCTTCTCCACCCCAGTAACCCATAACCAAGTTGAGATCCAAGAACCAGCTCTGCACCTTGGTCTGGCGCTTACTGATTTTTTCCGCCGCGCGCGGACTGAAACTCACCGGCGAGAGTCCGGGAGAGGACGACAGACATTTTTGTGAACCCGAGTAGATAGCATCGATCTGCCACTCATCGACTTTTAGTGGCGTGCCCGCGAGAGAGGTCACGGCGTCAACAATCGCAAGACAGCCATGCTTGCGAGCCAATTCAACCAATGTCTTGGCATCGGATTGGGCACCCGTGGAGGTCTCGGCATGAACAAAGGCCACCAGCACGGCATCCGGGTTTTGTATCAGTGCCTCTTCGAGTTTTTGCGGGTCTACTGCCTGACCCCAATCATCTTGAACCATGACTGCAACTCCGCCACAGCGTTCGACATTCTCTTTCATACGGCCGCCAAAGACGCCGTTCTGGCAGACAATCACCTTGTCACCAGGCTCAACTAAATTGGCAAAGCAACATTCCATGCCCGCAGAACCCGGAGCCGACACCGCGAAGGTGAGTTCGTTTTTAGTTTGGAAAACATACTGCAGTAGGGTTTTAACTTCATCCATCATGGTGATAAAACTGGGATCCAGGTGACCTACTGTAGGTCTCGCCATGGCGGCCAATACAGACTCACTAACATCGGAGGGGCCGGGACCCATCAGTATGCGACGGGGTGGATGAAATGAACTGATACTCATTGAATTTTCCTGTTTTGATAATTTTTAAAAAAACCGCTTTTGACCACAGATTGCTATCAGTGGCTGTCCATCACTATCCGTCGCTATCCGTTACTATGCCCGAGGTTTTTAGATGCTTAATCTGATCATTATCCAAGCCGAGCCCTTGTAATATCTCATCGGTATGACTGGCGATTTCAGGGCCGGGCCACTCGGTTCCACCTGGCGTATTGCCTAACTTAGGCATCATCGCTGGTATCTTTAAGGGCTCACCATTGATCTCGACCTGCTCAAATAATCCCCGCGCTTGGAAATGACTGTCTTCCATCATATCCGCGACACTGTAGACCGGTCCGCAAGGGACTCGGTGCTTCTCGAGAATTGCCATAACATCGGCAAGGGGCAAACTGGCACACCAGGTTTTTAGTACCTGATCGATCTCCGCCTCGTGAACCACGCGCTTAGAATTGGTTGAGTATTTCTCGTCGGTGCCCATCTTTGCATGACCCACTGCAACCATTAGTCGCGCATAGATTGAATCGCCATTGCCGCCAATAACGACAAATTTTCCATCGGCACAGCCGTAGGTATTGGTCGGCACTATGCCGGTCACCGTGGTACCTGAGGGCTCGCGGACAACACCGGCGCCATCGTATTCGGGCACCACAGCCTCAAGCAGATTAAACATAGATTCATAGAGGGCAACATCCACTACCTGACCGCCGTCTCCACGATCACGGGAGCGCAGTGCCATCAAAATACCCAGTACCGCATGCAGTCCCGAAATAGTATCCCCAAGGCTTAGATTGGGTCGCACCGGTGCTTCGCCGGGGTAGCCATTCACATAGCGGAAACCACTGATCGCTTCGCAGGCCGAGGCAAACCCCGGTTTCACTGAGTAGGGCCCAGTTTGACCATAGCCCGAAATACGCGCATATATTAGATCCGGGTTATCGGCGCGCATGGATTCGGGGTCCAGCCCCCAGCCTTCGAGTACGCCGGGACGAAAGTTCTCAACCACTATGTCTGCAGTTTTTAATAACTGCTTAACCAAATCTCGACCCTCGGGGGTTTTGAGATCCAGAGAAATACATTTTTTATTCCGCGCCAGACTGCGCCACCAATGCGAGGTGCCATCTTTGACTTCGCGCCAATTGCGAATCGGATCGCCGCCGGGGGGCTCAACTTTAATCACCTCTGCGCCGAAATAACCTAGCATACAACCGGCAAATGGTCCGGCCAGCAGCTGGCCCAACTCAATAACTCTTAATCCCTCTAGTGCTTTGCTCATCTTTTGGCCTTTCTTTTTATTCTCTAATTCGGTGAAGAAACTCTTCTCATGCCATGAAATTTTCTGAACCAGTGTATAGACTGTAAAGTGCATAGACTGTAATTAGACGCAGAATCATAACAGAACAATAATCGCGTCAATAACAGCGTAACTCATAGTGGATATCACTGGAGACTGAAAACAGCCAAGCCAAGGCAATTTACAGACGCTGATTAACGTTATGGAACCGGCAGCAATATGTCGACTCTAAACTTCCATGTCAACGGGGGAGCCCTATATGAAGGATAAAGCCAAAGCGACCGAATTATGCCAACTAACTTTAGCTGCAATGGTGTTTTTCGGTTCAATACTGACTGGCCCCGCTAGCGCTCAATCCGACATTCCCACCTATAAACAAAGCGATCCGGTGGGCGACTATTTAGATGCTATAGATGCCGCCGAAGCAGAGCTTAGCGCCTATTCATTAGAACTCTCTGACCTCTACCTAGGCTTGGGTAAATCCCACTTATCAAATCGAGAATACGATCGCGCGCGCAAGGCATTTCAGCGTGGCATGCAAATCGAACGGGTTAATTTTGGCCTCAATAGCCTGACACAGACTCCCTACCTGATGTCGATTGCCGAAACTGAAAGTTTTCTTGGCAATTGGGATGAATCGCAAAAAGCGCTAGAAAATCTCTACATAATTAACATTGAGGCCTACGGTGCCCAAGACCCTCGTAT
The DNA here is from genome assembly GCA_000153445.1 of gamma proteobacterium HTCC2207. Classification (GTDB taxonomy): domain Bacteria; phylum Pseudomonadota; class Gammaproteobacteria; order Pseudomonadales; family Porticoccaceae; genus HTCC2207. Next base: position 293,970 of record CH672399.1, read on the forward strand.
GCTTCCGGTTCTCAATGAACTGCTCGATTGGTATCTTGATGCCTACAGCGACCGCTCAACCAGTGGCGGCTACCAGAACCTGGTTATTTCAGAGAAGCTCAGCACACGCATGCAGAGCATTCTCAATCAGACTGACGAACTCAAGGATCCTGCAGCGCCAAAGATGTATCGAAAAATCAGCCATCTGCACTACTTTATTGCCAATCATATTAAAAAACATGGCGAGCCCTCCGAGACCGGATTTACTTTTAATGCCTCCTCCACAACCAGCAGCGCCAATAGCACCTCACATATGCACTATCGCCGAGGCAAGGTGGCCCTGCAAAAGGTAGTGGAATCACTGGAGCTTCAAGAGGACACCCCAGCCTTAGATCAGGCTAGTGCCATAGCCGAACTGGGAGACTGGTATCTGGTGTTTGGTCAGCGTGCCTCGGCAAATCGAACCTATCAGTTGGCCTACGATTTTCTTGGCGACAGCGAGCAATCAGAGGAGCTGCAAGAATCCTTTTTCAGTGACGCGAAACTGATTGGATTTACCGATCAGAGCAGTGCAGCTAAGCGTTATGAGAAAGCCAATAACGGCGCACCTGCTGAAGAGCCAATGGAAATCTCTATGACTATCTCAAGCAATGGTGTGCCGAGGAATGTAGAAATTGTTAATCCGCCAGAGGATCTCGGCAAAAATGTCCGCCGCGCAGTGTTAACCGATATCCGCGCCCAGCGTTACAGACCCAGATTAGCAGCGGGTGCGCCGGTTAGCTCTGCTATTCAATTCCCCTACGACATTAAACCCACCACCGAGACAAGAGACTAATAATGGATAGAGCTTTTACTAAAAATTCTTGCTGGGGTTCAGCGCGAAAGACGCTGGGACTGACGCTGAAGTTACCTTCACTAAAATTGCCTAGGGGTTTAGCGATGGCTGCCATGCTGGCTCTCGTCTTGAGCAGCTGTCAGATGCCATCACCAACCAGCTCAGGGTCACCCATGCCCTCTTCTTCTGGAGGAGGATCATCTGGTCTACCACCAAGCTCTCCGAGTCCTGGTGGCGGCATGCCCTCTCCAGGAGGCAGTTCGGCGCCATCTGATGGATCATCCGGCACTGATGGTCCTTCTGGCGCTGATGGTCCTTCTGGCGCTGACGGCTCTTCTGGCGAAAGCGGCGATAGCACAGAGAGCCTAGACGACGCATTAGACGCCTCGTTAGAAGAGTTTGACGATACCGTTATGGGCGATGGTGGCGGCTCGAGTGAAATAGACATTCTTAGCCCCAGCGGCGCCAGCGGTGGAGTCGACAGTGATGAGCCGCTTTTTGAAGAAGCCGGAGAAGGCGGTTCTGACCGCAGCGCGTCCATAGAACAGCGTGCCGCTGAGGGTGCCTCATCAGGCGCCGAGGGTGAGGGTACGGACACTATTGAAGGCTCTGGCAATCAATCAGCCAGCGCTGCAGGCCAGGATCAAGCTGATATTATTCCCATTCCCGAGGATATCGGTGACGGTCAAGGAGATGATATTGTGCTGCGCCAAATTCGTGACGCAGCCAGCAAAGAACAGGATCCAATTCTCAGGGAAAAACTCTGGGATGAATACAGACGTATAAAAGACCAGAGTTAGCCAAAGTGACCAACCATGAGTAATCGCCTTATCTTTTTAAAGCCAATCCAACTGAAGACTCTAGCCCTGCTTTTGATAGTTGGCTGCGGGTATGCCAACGCGGCAGTGGCCAAAGTCACCTCTTCGACCCAGCTGACGCTCGACACCCCCTCTCGAGCCTACCCAATCGAAACACTATTAGATGTAGGCATACCCACATTAAATGATGGCCTCTACCTCACCGACGACAACGACACTGTGTTTCCCGAAGTGCGTTACGCCGAGGCGATCTATTTTTCCAATCAGCTCGGCAAAGTATTAGAGAAGAGCGGCGCCTGGGGCGCCATCCGCGTCACCCCCACCAGCGAGGTGATTATGGACCTCTATATCAGTGGCACGATCTATCAATCCGATGGCGAAACTATGGATCTAGAAATCATCGCCACCGACAGCAGCGGCAAGCAATGGTTTAGCAAACGCTACAAACAGAACACAGGAAAATACGCATACGACAGACGTTTAAAAAGCCTTGGCGACCCCTTTCAAAATCTATTTATCCGCATCGCCAATGACCTGCTCAACTATCGCGAAAAAAAGATTAGCGATCAGCGTGCCGAAGAGCTGCGCACCATTTCTGAGCTGCGCTTTGCCAAACAGTTTTCCCCCGAGGCCTTTGATAACTATATCAATGAAAACCGCAAAGGCATTTTAACCATCTCCAGACTACCAGCCGAAAACGACAGCATCCTGATGCGCGTGCGTAAAATACGTGAGCGCGACTATCTCTACATAGATCGCATGCAGGATTACTACGACGGTTTCTCGCAACAGATGCACCTTGCCTATCAGGACTTTCGCCGCGCCTCCTACGATTCAGTAGTCCGCGCACGTCAGCTAAACCAGCAGGGTAACAAACAGATTATCAGCGGTATTGGTGCTATTTTGGCGGGCATCTACGGTCGCTCTCAGGCGCGCACAGGTATTGCCGATGACGCTGGCACCGCCACGGCTGCAGTGGGTGGTTTTGTGCTCAAAGCCGGCCTCGACAAAAAACAAAAAGCCTCTGAGTACAATGAATCCGTGGCCGAGATGGGCTCTTCTTTGGAAGCTGAAATCGCACCCCAGGTGATTGAACTGGAAGATCGCACCGTGACCCTCACCGGTACGGTGCAAGCTCAGTATCAACAGTGGCAGGACCTGCTGGGTAAAATCTACCAACAGGAACGTGGGACGCCCTGATTGATGGATAAGCCGATCGCCACTGACAGCAAACAAAAGGGAATACAGAAGCTCGCCGTAGCCCTGTTGCTGCTGTTGACCTGTGGCGTGATCTTTGTGCTGCCCAATCTAGTGTCAGAACCCTGGATCAGCGGTGCGGATCAATCACAGCGAGCATCAGTGCCATCAGCCACAGTTGTCAGCCCCTCAACCGCAGCGCAAAAAACCAAGTATCGCCAAGATTCCCAGACAATTCTGGCGGAGATTATTCAGCGACGCGACCGTCTGATCAATGAGTTGGGCGTCGAGCAGTGGGGAGAGTTTGAATTTAAGCAGGCGCAAAAGGCTGTTGAGCGCGGCGATCAAGAGTACGGCTTTGGCGACTACCAAGATGCCGTCAATAGTTATCAGTCTGCCCTGGATGGTCTCACTAAACTGGAAGACAACGCTCAATCACTTCTTGAACAAGCAATTGCTGAAGCCAGGGTGGCAATCGAAAACTCAGTGCTCAGCACCGCACTTAGCGCCACAGTACTCGCCACCGCTATTGCTCCAGAAAATCGTACAGTGACAGAGTTAAGCCAACGAGCGTCAAGTTTACCTACAGTTATCAAAGCCATGGAATTAGGTGATCAACTGGTGGCTCTGGATAGATTAGATCAAGCTCAGCAGGCTTTTAATGAGGCGGTTACTGCCGATCCCAAACATAAAAAAGCCGCTGCCGCCCTCGCCTCAATAGCGCAGAAAATCACCGAGCAGCGCTTCCTTGGTCATATGAGTGATGGCTTCCGCGCTCTGGACAAGAATAGATTTACCGATGCCACCGAGGCCTTCGAACAAGCTGGCTCTGTCTATCGGGACAATCCGGCCGTTGCCCAGGCACTAGCTCAGGTAGAGACGCGCCGCTCCCAGCTATGGGTGAGCAACCGCATTGCTGAGGCCGCTGAATTAGAAACTCAGGAAAAATGGCAACAGGCTTTAGAAGTGTATAAGAAGCTGCTGGCAACGGATGGCACACTCACCGATGTAAGGGTGAAGCAAATCCCAGTGACAGTGCGAGCAGATCTCGACACGCGGATTAAAAAAGCCCTCAGTGACCCATTGGCCCTTTCCGCAATCAATCAATTTCGCCGCGGCCAAAAAGTCCTTCAGGATGCCGCCGGAATACGCAATCCAGGGCCGGTATTACAGCAGCAAATAGCCGAACTGCGGCAGGTCCTTAAAGCCTCGCAGACCCCAATTCAAGTGCTACTAACCTCAGACAGCAATACCGATGTCACACTGTTTAGGGTCGCCAAGTTAGGCGCCTTCGATAAAACCGCCGTATCCCTAAAGCCCGGCCGCTACATAGTTGCTGGTACACGGATCGGGTTTCGAGATGTCAGAGTCGAATTTACGCTGACAGATCAGGGCTTGGATAAGCCGATTAATATTCGCTGTAATGAGGCTATTTAACCAGGGGCTATTTAACTAGGGGCTATTTAACTAGGGGCTATTTAACTAGGGGCTATTTAACTAGGGGATATTAAACTAGAGGCTATTTAATTAGGGGCTATTTAATTAGGGGCTATTTAATTAGGGGCTATTAACTAAACGTCGTTGCCGCCAACCAAATAAAAACAATTAGACATAAAATATGGTCAAGACAAGGAATACCACACCGCTCTCCGCTACCGACTTTACGCCACTGGAACAAAAGCCAGTCACGGGTCGCCGAGGCCCCTCGCCAGCAATTATATTTACCACTGCCTTCACAGTAGTGGCCATTGCCATAATGGTTTTTCTGTTTGCTGCTCGAGCCATTATCCTGCGCCTTGATCCAGCCATAGCCGAAGTCGACTTGGGCGGTCTGGCATTTCATATTGGCGATAATTATTTGCTGCTACAGGGGGAACACCAGCTCAGCGCCGAAGCTCCCGGCTACTATCCCCTGCGCAAAACCATCCAAGTCAGCGGTGAAGCCACCCAAGAAATCGATGTGGCATTACAACCACTGCCAGGCAATTTGCTGGTGCGCTCGACCCTCGACGACATTCAGCTATCAATTGACGATCAGGATCCGGTGACAGTGCCCGGTACCATCAGCGAAATTAGTCGCGGCGCCCACAAACTGGAATTTGCTAAATACCGTTACTTCACCCTGCAGCAAGAGGTGGAAATTGAGGGGCTGGGCAAAACCCAAGCCATTGATATTAGCTTGCAGCCAGCCTGGGGCCAGGTTGAGTTCACCACAGTTCCCGAAGGCGCTGAATTGTTTATCGACCAGCGCTTAATCGGCCAGACGCCATTGAGTGCCGAAGTACTGGAGACTGGTAGTCAGCTAACCCTCAAGGCTCCCGGCTACAAAACCCTGCAACAGCAGGTCAGAGTCAAAGCCGGCAGCAAGGCCACGCACCCATTAATCGAAATGATCGTCGCCGATGGAACCCTGACTATCAACAGCGTACCTCAGGGGGCCAGCATTACCATCGACAAGCAATTTAAAGGCACCAGCCCTATGGATGTGGCGGTGACACCCTTTGCCAAACACAACATTGAACTGTTCCTCGAAGGCTATCTGAATACCAAGCAGTCAGTCAGTGTTAAGCCTGAACAGCAGCGTCAAATCAGCGTTAATCTGACTCCCAATATAGGCAGAGTTCGTCTCAATATCACGCCAGCTGATGCGGCTATTTTGGTCGATGGCAAACGCCTTGGCACTGGCAGCCAGACCCTTAGCCTAAACGCCAAACCGCAGAGTATCAGTGTCGAAAAAAGCGGCTACGAAACCCAGTCTATGACTGTTACACCTAGACCCGGACATCAACAGGCACTGACTATTCAACTACTGACTCTGCAGCAAGCCTATTGGGCCTCACGTCCGGCGACAATCAAAACATCGGTCGGGGGAAAACTGAAATTGTTTCAGCCCGACGAGCAATTTATGCTCGGCGCGCCGCGACGTCAGCCTGGCCGACGCGCCAATGAAGCCGAGCGCGCAGTGCGTCTCGAGCGACCTTTTTATCTGGCCACTAATGAGACCACCAACGGTCAATTTAAGCGTTGGAAAGATCGACACAGCTCAACGGCGGTAAAGGGCCAAACTCTGGATATGACCGATCAACCGGTGGCCAAGGTAAGCTGGGAAGACGCCGCACTGTTCTGTAACTGGTTGAGTCGCAAAGACGGGTTGCCTGAATTTTACACTGTTGAAGAGGGGCGCATTAACGGCACTAACTGGGATGCTCATGGCTACCGACTGCCCACCGAAGCTGAGTGGGCCTGGGCCGCAAAAGTTAATTCACAATCTGTCAGCCAGGTGTTCCCCTGGGCTAATGAGCTCTATCCACCTATGCAAGTCAGCGGCAACTATGCCGATCAGAGTGCCAGCGGGTTCCTCAGCTTTACCCTGGCCGACTACAATGACCAGTATCCGGTCTCTGCGGTGGTTGGCAGTTTTTCGCCCAACGGCAAAGGGCTCTATGATATGAGCGGCAATGTTGCCGAGTGGGTCAATGACTACTTTGATATTAGACCCAATCGCAGTGAGTCTGAGGTGGACCCTCGGGGTCCAGAACAGGGCAGCAAACATGTGATTCGCGGCGCCAGCTGGGCCCTCGCCTCGCGCACCGAGCTACGCCTCAGCTACAGGGATTCTGGTACAGATGGGCGGATTGATTTAGGCTTTAGAATAGCGCGCTATGTAGATAAACCAGGGGGAACACTTTAGTTGTGCCCAGAGCTAAAACTCCTCAGGTATTCCGACAGCCGAGTGGGTAAAAACTACGATAGATCAAATAAGAGCAACACTATGATGCAGATTGTCAGATTTTTATGTGCCGCTGGGCTTATAGCCACTATGCTGGTCTCTTCGGTGCTCTCGTCTCAAGAAGGGTCTCAAGAAGGGCCGCAAGAAGGGCTGGAAGAGCGGTCGCAGACGACTGCAGGGAAGGCAGAGGACGCTATTGAGCAAGAGGTCTCTCAAACAAAACCAGACCAAGCATCCAAAAACCAACAATCGGCAACAGACAGCGACAAGAAACCCGCTGGAGATTTTAAGCCCAGCGAGGAGATATCTGAAGATTTCCCTGTGCCGCTGCCATCCGATATTTAGACTCAATCGAACATTAAGTAGCCCTCAGAAGGCTGCAATAACAGGAGCCTTTAATGAAAAGTCACACCAATGAAATGTTTTTTCAACTCGTCGCCCTGCTGCTGGCAGTCATTGTCGTGCACGCTATTTTTGTCACTGTAGTGCGGCCCAATGCCGAGAGTACTATTCGCCACCATGCAGAGATGGCTGCAGCGGGAGAAGATTACGAGGTGCCACGATCATTTTTTATTGTGATTAAAGACCTAGAGCAGGAGGCCTGTTTTATTCTGATGATCTGGGCTCTGGCAATTATGGGTTACAAAACCCGCAGTGCCATGACCGAGCAAAAAATGTTCTCAAGCGCGCTGATCAGTATCAGCGAAGGGTCGAGGGTCTTACCTGAGGATGCCAGTCAGTTGGCGCGACCATTGCAATCACTGACTGAGTCACAGCGCTCCCTGCTGCTGCCCCGGGCACTGCAAACTGCCCTGACACGCTTCCAAGTAACTGACAGCGTGCAATCTGCCACCGATGCGGTGAACGTTGTCTGCAACAATGAAAACGACCGCCTGGATTCCGAACTCTCTATGGTCCGCTATATCACCTGGGCAATTCCATCGATTGGATTTATTGGCACTGTGCGCGGCATAGGCGCTGCACTAGGTCAGGCTCATGAAGCCATGCAGGGCAATATTGCCGGTGTTACCAGCAGTCTTGGAGTGGCGTTTAACTCGACCTTTATTGCCCTGCTGATCAGTATGGTGGTGATGTTTTTTATGCATCAGCTACAACTTATTCAAGAGCGCTTGGTGCTCGACTCTCACGCCTACTGTGAAAATAACTTGCTGCGCTTTTTAAGGGCCAAATAAATTATGCGTCTCGCTGTCCTCGAACTAAATGATCAAGCTCTGCTGATTAAAAATCAGGATGGAGAGGTATTCTCCGAACCCGGCTTTGCCTTGCACACAGGCGAAGGCATTGTCACCGGAATAGAAGCCCGCAAGCAGGCCTGGCTACAACCGCAAAATGTCTACCGCCAGTACTGGCGCAATCTCAACCAGACCGAATTATCCGGAGATCTGCTCTGGGCCCGCCACCATGCCGATATTGCCTTTGCGCAGCTTAAAACTCTGTTCAACAGCGCCGGCTCGCCAGAACGATTGGTTATCAGTGTTGCCGCCTGCTTTGATGATGATCAGCTGTCTTTATTACTGGGATTACTCGGTGCAATTCCGGTTGAGGTCATCGGGGTAGTAGATAGTAGTCTAGCCGACTGTATGTATATGGCGGACCATGTCCACGGTCCGAAAGAAGAAGAAAAAACCACACTGCATATTGATCTGCATCTTTTTCAATCAGTCGCCAGCCAAATCACCTACCGCGAAGACGGTGTGCAGGTTACCGCACAGCGAGTGCTGCCGGAACTCGGCGCCATGGATATCTATTCGCTGCTGGCAAAACATATTCGTGACAAGCTGGTAAAGAACTTTCGCTTTGACCCCATGGATGCGCCCCAGGGCGAACAGGCAATCCATGACCTGCTTCCGGACTGGGTAATATGCTTTGAGTCGCAGGCGGAATACGGCATGGTAATTCCCTCACCCCGAGGGGATCTGCCGGTAATGCTGTATAAATCGGAAGTGCTAGAGCTACTCTCAAGTCGGCTCAATAAGCTCTCATCTATGCTGCGACAGTTTTCCGACAACGATGTCACTTTCTCGAAAAATGCACGGATGATTTCCGTACTCACTGATGAGTTTCACGCCTCAAGACATTTAAAAGCCTATCAGGGCGTCGATAGCTGTTTTAAATTAGCCGATGATTTACTTGCCGATGCGTTGCAGTCCGACAGCGACAATCTTCACCGCATCACCTCCATTCAGCATCTGGAGGACAAGTCTGCAAAGCCGCAGCTCGAACTCAGACCGGCCGGCACCGCGACTCATCTACTTTACCAAGGGCAGGCTTGGCCGCTGCAAAAACCTTTGAGTATCACTATAGAGAGCGACCGGGTGCAGGTTTTAGAGCGTCATGACGACGCTGCAACAGCGGTATTAGTCGTCGAAGGTGAACAGGTTAAAGCACTGCACAAAAGCCCAAAAGCCACAGTTGAGTTACCCCATATAGCTCTCTGTGGTATGGAGCTGTTTATAAACGCCTACAGGTTTGAGCTAATTGAGGTCTGCAATGGCTAAAAAGCGCCGCAATATAGCCTTTAGCCTCTCGTTTCTGGACATTATGGCCTGCGGCTTTGGTGCGGTAACGCTGCTATTTTTGATTTTGCGTCACAATGCCACCGAGATTGTTACACCGGATCCACGACTCGCCTCTGAAGTAGAACTATTACAGGAAGATATTCGCCAGGCTGAAGAGGCGAAGACCGAACTCTTAAATAGTCTTGAGCAATTACAGCTAGAGCTAGTCAAAGCACAGGGAGCATCAGACCGAGTGCTCACGGATCTCGAAGAAATCGAAAAAAGTATTCAATCAGACCCCAAAGACGATATTGCCAAACTGCGACGTCAGGTAGAACAGCTTGAAGAACAGACCGCTGAGATGGAAGAGTTGGATTTTGGTGACAAGGTGCGCGAATTTCTCGGGGACGGCAACCGTCAATATCTCACTGGGTTAAAGCTCGGCGGCGAGCGCGTAATTATCCTGGTGGACGGCTCCGCCAGTATGCTCGCGGACACCGTGGTGAACGCAGTGCGACGCAGGAATATGAGTGACGAAGATAAACAGCAGTCACCTAAATGGCAGTGGACTTTGCGCACAGTGGAATGGCTCTTGGCGCAGCTGCCCCCCAGCAGTCGTTTTCAAGTCTATATGTTTAACACCGAAACTCAGCCAGCACTGGTCGGCTCTGAGGGTGAGTGGCTGGATGCAGCAGACTCGTTAGTTTTAGAGCAGGTTGTGGAGGGTATTCGCCAATACTCGCCGGGCAATGGCACCAGCCTGGTTAATGCATTAAATTCGATCAATGATTTCGAAGACCAGCCCGACAATATGTTTATTCTCACCGATGGCTTGCCAACTCAGGGCGCTGCGCCACCGAAAAAATATATGGTCAGTGGCCAACAGCGTCGCAGCTTTTTTGCCAAAGCACTGGAAAGCCTGCCCGGCGGAATGCCAGTGAATACCATCCTCTTCCCAATGGAAGGTGACCCCGAAGCAGCCGCGCTATTCTGGCAGCTTGGAGTCAATACACAGGGTGCCTTTATCGCACCCTCGCGAGATTGGCCATGAAACGTCAACGGCGGGAACTTCAAGAAGCCAGCATCTCGTTTCTCGACGTTATCAGCTGTGGCTTTGGCGCGATTGTACTGTTACTGGTAATCGCCCGGGTGGGCGACCCCAGTGCTCTCGAGGAGGCGGAAGAGGCATTGCGCGGCACAGTCAAAGAATTTCAGCAGCAGCTATTTGATGTGCGCGGCGAATCTGTGGTGCTAAACACTGAGCTTAAATCCCGCAAGCAACAGCTCTCGGAACTGACTGAACGCGTGGCGCGGTTAAAGGCCAAGCTCGCCAGCGTCGACAAACAGGCACAGACCATCTCCCTATCTCAGGCCCGTGAAACAGAGCAGTTACAGCTGGTGATGCAAATTCTCACCGAGGAGATGGAGCGTTTAGTGGGTCCAGAGTTTAAGCAGCAAAATAATCTGATCGGCGGTATTCCCGTGGACAGCGATTATATTATTTTTGTTATCGACACCTCCGGTAGCATGCAGGTAGCCGCCTGGGAGCGAGTCAAAAAAGAGATGATCAATATTCTCGATATCTATCCGGACGTAAAAGGTATTCAGGTACTCAATGATATGGGCCAATATATGTTCTCCGCCTATCGTGAGCGCTGGATTCCCGACAGCCCAAAGATGCGCGAAGAGATTATTACCACTCTCGGTAACTGGGCACCTTTCAGTAACTCCAGTCCGGTGGAGGGGATTAACGCCGCGATTCAAACCTTTTATAAACGGGATCGCAAAATCAGTATCTACACACTGGGCGACGATTTTCAGGGCCGCACCATTAGAAATGTGGTTCGCGCTGTAGACAAACTTAACCGCGCTAATCTTGGCGCCGATCGATTAGTCCGCATTCATGCTATCGGCTTTCCGGTGCACTTTGCCCGAGGAGGCGCACCCAGCGTATCGGCGATCAAGTTTGCCGCATTGATGCGTGAATTAAGTTATAACAACGGGGGAACCTTTATTGGCTTGAATAGCCTTAACTAAAGGGATACGAATATGCCAAAAACTAAAATAACATTATTTTCTGTGCTAATCGCAGTGATTTTCATCAGCGGCTGCAGCTCTACGGCGCAGGTACAGATCGACTCACAATTTCCCACTGTGGTGTCAAAACCCAAACCAGTTAAAGCGGCAATTGTCTTCACTGAAGACTTTAAACGCTATATCGCTAGTCCCAACAGTAAAACCAGCATCGATCTGGGCAGCGCCCAGACCGAGCTGCTAAGCAATGCCTTTGCAGGTCTTTTTAACGAAATAGAATTTGTTTCAGCAGTATCAGATGTAACCTTTGAAAACGCGTTGGTAATTACCCCATCGGTGCAGGAAGTACAGGTTTCCACCCCCTCAGACACCTACCTTAATGTTTACGAAGTGTGGATTAAATACAGTCTCGACATTGAAACAGTCAGCGGTGATCAGGTAGACAGCTGGTTTATGCCCGCCTACGGCAAAACACCCGATTCCTTTATGCTGTCCAAAACAAACGCGATCGAAGAAGCCGCCATAATCGCCTTGCGGGACGCAGGCGCCAAGCTACTGCTAGATTTTTATCGTATACCCAGTATTTACAACTGGTTAGTCACAGAGCAGATATCGGAAAACAACAGGAACAGGAGCAGCCTTAGTGAATAAATTATTAGCACTCTGCGGGCTGATCCTACTGGCCGGCTGTGGCGCAACTACCACTATCGATGAGTACCGACCGAGTAATCAGGTTATGGACATTAATAGCGAACAGTCAGTGGTAATTCTCGGCCGTCGCGATGCCGGGCACTATGACACTGACCGGGAATTTATCAATTGCGTCGCCAATAAAATGAAAGGCGCAGATATAGGTGTATTTCCCGAGCAGCAATTTGTCGATGCGATTTATCCCTGGTTTGAACCGCGCACCGCACCCAAAGGACTCAAACGATTGCGGCGACTAGTGGAAGACCCCGCCATCAAAGAACAGATTGAGAGCAATGGTATCCGCTACCTGGTGTGGTTAGACGGCTCCACTGAGACTCATGATCAGGGCGGTTCAATAAGTTGTGCCGTAGGGCCCGGTGGTGGTGGCTGTTTTGGCTTCGCCCAGTGGGAGAAAAGCTCGACCTATGAAGCCATAGTCTGGGACCTGACCAACCTTACGGAAAAAGGTCGGCTGCGCGTGGACTCCTCCGGAACCTCCTACCTGCTCGGCGTAGTCGCGCCAATACCCCTTTTAACGCCAGTAAAAAATGATGCCTGCACCAGTCTTGGCACTCAGCTAAAACAGTTTTTCACTGTAGATCAGTCGCAATGAAACACTATCTAGCCCTGTCATTAATCTATCTCGCATTACTTGCCCCAGGGCAGGCTATGGCAAAAGTCACAGGTGCAGAATTTTATAAAGAAGTACTTCAGGGCACCCCCCTATACGATGACCCGGCGCTGGATAGCTATATTAGAAAACTCGGCGAAGAGGTTGTGGCCCAGTCAGAAATGGCCGGTGAAAAATTTATCTTCACACTTCTCGATTCACCCGACCTCAATGCCTTCGCCACTCGCGATAACTATGTCTATGTCAATCGCGGCCTGCTCAACTATGTTAGCAATGAAGCACAGCTGGTCTCTGTATTGGCCCATGAGGTGGGTCATATCACGCGCAAACATGTTACTGGCCAAGAGGGCAAAGCCACAGGCGCGCAGATTCTCTCCACTGTAGCCGCAATACTCTCCGGCAGTGGCGAAGTCTATGAAGCGAGTATGGCCTATGCCAACTCGCTGATCCGCGGTTACGGTCGGCGCAATGAGTTGGAGGCCGATGAAGCCGGTGCTGAATATATGGCTAAACTGGGTTATGCCCCCAGCGAAATGATCAGCATGCTGTCGATGATGAAAGATTATGAGCTGCTGCAAAAAGATCGCGCCAGAGCCAAAGGTGCCAGCAAGCAGACCTATCACGGTATTTTTTCCAGCCACCCGCGCAACGACTCCCGACTGCGTACCGTGGTTGGTAAGGCGCAGACTTTTCAGGCTGAGCAGTCTCGTGGCGACGGTGCAGCAACCTATCGCAAACTCACCGAGGGCTTAATCTGGGGAGAAAACTTTCTCGCCAAAGAGACTAAATCCCAGCGCTATTCTGATATGACACTGCGCGTGCGCTTCGACTACCCGGAGGGCTGGGCGCAGACAAATGACAGCAAGACCCGGAGTTCTATTGGTACGTCAGTCAGTGATGCAAAAGATGCCGCAGCCGATAAGTCAGATAGCACTGCGGACAGCACTTCAAACAGCACTTCAGACAATAGTGCAGCCAGCACCCTTAAAAGCGGCGATGCCAAATTGACCATGGCCCCTATCGCCCGAACCAATCAGACACCGGAAGAGTATCTCTACAATTACCTTAAAGTCTCAAAACTGGATCAGGGCAGCGCCATTACACCAGCAGGTCTAACAGGTTTTAGCGGTATCTTGCCCGGTGGCGGCGACAAACCAGACAGTCGCATTGCGGTTATTTACTACAAACTAAATGCCTTTGTGTTTACCGGCGAAGTGAACAAGGCAGAGCAGTTCGCCGAGGCTGACAAACTCTTTGTCAAATCTATCTCCACCTTTAGACCCATTTCTCGACGCGAAATTGAAGGCCAAAAGCCAAAGCGAATTCACTATGTCAAAGCCACTAATGCCACCACTTTTGAGAAGCTCGGCAAGGCCCTAAAATTGAGCACCTCCGAGGTTGATGACCTGCGTATAATCAACGGTCACTACCCCAGCGGCGAGCCCCAGGCCGGTGATTGGATAAAGATTTTTAAACAGTGATACGACCTTGATTAAACTACCCGCAAATCGCTCTAGCAGCTTTTTTCTGCTGCTGGCTGCACTTATAGCCATCAGTACAACCGTCTATTGGCTTGCCAGAACCGCCCCCGATGTGGATTCATCAAACGGCCTGGATGCGTTGACCAATATCGATAGCGAAGCACTGCAGCAGCATATCAACAACAAACTATTTGGCGAAGCCATAACCGAACCTCAAGGCATGGGTGTTGAGATCGACAGCACCACAGATACATTGGCCATGCAGGCAAAATTGGCTGGATTAACCAAGAATGTGACAACTCAGAGACTGCCCACCGCCGACGAGCTGAAGACATTTTATACGCTCAATCAACAGCGCTATCGCAACCCATCAACGTTTTGGCTAGAGGTGATTAGCTTCGCCACCGCCAAACACGGTGGTCAAGTGTTCGAGCGGGCTGAGCAAGAGCTGAAGACGGGACAACCGCCAGTGGGAGACCTAAGGGACCAATACACCGCCATCTCGACTATTGAACTTGAGACGCTTTACGGTCAGAGTTTTGTCGACAGCCTGATGGAGATCGAACAACCTATCTCAGCACTTTCGAAAACGCCACCGCTCGCCTGCTGGCATGGACCCATCAGTTCGTCTTTGGGTGCCCATCTGGTGTGCGTCGATAAAATGATTTGGGGGGATTACCCACCCCTCGAAGAGGTGGAAAATCAATTGATCAATGACTGGCGTTTCTCAGTCAGCCGAGAAACGCCTAACTAGCTTAGGCCATCAATTCAGCAAAGAAATTACGCAGCCCAGATGCGCCGCCCTCTTCCCAGATTTTCAATGCTGCTGTGCCGACAATGGCGATATCAGCATGGCCGCGCAATACATCTATGTCCGCTTTACTGCTAATACCAAAACCCACACCCATGGGCACATCAGTGTGTTGACGACAGCGTTCAACTAGGGCCAGAACATCGTCACCCATCTTTGTCTTCGAACCTGTGACGCCCTTGCGTGCAACCACATAGACCAGGCCGCGACTTACGGCGCCAAGTTTGGCTAAGCGCTTATCACTGGTGGTAGGCGTCATTAAAATAATCGGTTCTATACCGGCCTCTTCGGAGAGACGGTGTAACTCAGGTGATTCTTCAATGGGCAAGTCAGGCAGAATGTAGCCTACTCCACCAGCGTCTTTAACACGCTTTACAAAAGCCGCTTCACCCATTTTAAAAGCCGTATTGTAATACCCCATCATCAACACTTTAAACGGGAAACGCGCGCTGACCAGTTTCATAAATTCGAAACACTGATCCACCGTAGTGCCGGACTTTAGCGACTGTTCATTGGCGCGCACAAACAATGGGCCATCGGCGCTGGGCTCAGAGAATGGAAACTGCAGTTCCACCAGATCTACACCGGCCTCAGCCATGATTTCCAACTCTTGAAGATTCTCCTCAAAGGAAGGATAGCCACAGACCACATGGGCCATAACCAAAATATCTTTGCTCTGCTTGCGCTCGGCAATAAAACTTTGCAGGCCCATTAGTTGTTCTCTCCGCGATACTGATCGGCTTTGCCACCGATAAATGACTTCCACTTGGCATCATCCAAGGCATCGGCAATGGTAAAGATATCTTTGTCGCCACGACCGGACTGGTTGATCAGGATAATCTGATCCTTGCCCATGGTCGGCGCTTCTTTAATGGCCGTCACAAAGGCGTGGGTACTTTCCAGCGCCGGAATCAATCCCTCAGTGCGCATGGTCAGTTTGAGAGCTTCTTTTACTTCTATATCGGTGGCCGCTTCAAAGCGCACTTTGCCCTGATCATGGAGGTGGGCAAAGATAGGGTTCACACCTATATAGTCGAGACCAGCTGCAACCGAATGAGTCTCATTCATGTTGCCCTCGTCGTTCTGCAGGAAGTAGGTTTTATAACCCTGAGCAACACCAACACTGGCATCGTCATAGGCGAGGCGTGAGGAGTGCATATAGGAACCTACACCGTGGCCGCCGCCCTCAGAGCCAATCAACTCGACATTGTCGTCATTCATAAAGCCCTGGAAGATTCCCATGGCGTTGGAGCCACCACCGACGCAGGCATAGACACGGTCCGGCAGGCGTCCGGCCTGTTTGAGCATCTGCTCGCGAGCTTCGAGACCAATAATTGACTGAAACCAGCTGACCATCTCCGGGAAAGGATGAGGTCCGCAGGCGGTGCCCAGAATATAGTGGGTATCGGCCATATTGGTGACCCAGTCGCGCATACATTCATTGACTGCATCTTTTAACGTCTTCTGACCATCTTCGACTGCAATCACCTCAGCGCCGAGATTTTCCATCCAAAATACATTGGGTCGCTGACGTGCAACATCCACTGCACCCATATAAATTTTGCACTCAAAGCCAAATTTGGCGGCCATGGTCGCCGTGGCAAAACCATGTTGCCCGGCACCGGTTTCAGCAATCACTTTGGATTTTCCGAGACGCTGACAGAGCAACCCCTGTCCCATCACATTATTAATTTTGTGAGATCCGGTGTGGTTGAGGTCGTCGCGCTTGACATAAATCTGCGCTCCACCCAATTTCCGAGAGAGATTTTCCAGATGGGTTATAGGTGTTGGGCGTCCGGAATAGTTTTGCAACAGCGACACATACTCCTGCCAAAATTTTGGATCAGCCTTACACTCGCGAAAGCACTCGAGGAGCTCTTCGATAGTTGCGTGCAAAATTTCTGGCAGAAAAACACCACCGTACTCTCCGTAGTAGCCTTCACGACCCTCGGAAAAGTCAAAAATATCCATGAAACGCCTCAATAGATCGCGGTCGAAGCACAATTGGCAGACCGCAGTTCGAATGAATTACTCAATGATTTAAACATGTTTATTAAACGTGTTAATAAGTACTGCTGTAAACAGGGACGTTAGTTTAGCCAAGTCACCGGAGTGACACAACGGTGCCATGCTTTAGAAGCACATGGATGTGTCGTTTACGTGAGTTATACGCCTGAACGACGTGACTAGTTTATTGGCGTCGGTCAGTTATTTTGGCAAGCCCATACAGGCTAGGGATCACAGCGATTTATCCACAAGTTTTTCAATGACTTACCCCCATAAGCTGTGGCCAACCAGACCACCAAACACAACATATAGTGGATTAAGGGTTGCATGACACACCATGTAGGATAAACTAGCGTCCATCTTCAGAAATAAGACCTGTCTAAAACAGGCGTTAAAGTGAACATGTAGGGCGAAAAGATAAGCGCAAAATCAACTGGCGCTAGGCAATAGCACGTCACCCGAGCCTAGCCATGAATGAAACGAATATATAACAAACATAAAAGGTCAGCCAATGAGCACCGCAACCAAATTAAAAACAGTGAAAGCCGTCAAAGCTGTAACGAAAACACCCGAAATTACCTTTCAGGAAGCGTCTCTGGATATCTGGGATAAGAAGTACCGCCTCAAAGATAAAGAGAACAACCCTGTAGATGCCGACCTAGATGCGACCTATGCTCGAGTTGCCAAGGCGCTGTCTGATGTTGAAGACGAAAGTCTCCGTGAAGAGTGGCAGACACGTTTTGTCTGGGCCCTAAAACACGGCGCGATCCCAGCTGGCCGCATTATCTCCAATGCCGGAGCCCAAGCCTATAAGCCCGCCACCTCGACAATCAACTGTACAGTTTCCGGAATAGTTCCCGACTCCATGGTTGGCATTCTCGAGCGCAACCTCGAAGCTGGCTTGACCCTGAAAGCAGGCTGCGGCATCGGATATGAATTCTCCACGCTGCGTCCCAAAGGCGCCTATGTGTCTGGCGCTGGTGCCTATACCTCTGGCCCGCTGTCATTTATGGATATCTACGACAAGATGTGTTTTACCGTATCGTCTGCCGGTGGCCGTCGCGGTGCTCAGATGGCGACCTTTGATGTCAGCCACCCAGATGTATTTGATTTTGTGCGCGCCAAGCGCGAAGACGGCCGTCTGCGTCAGTTCAACCTGTCGCTGCTGATCACCGAAGAATTTATTGAAGCCGTGCGCAACGATGGCAGTTGGGACCTGACCTTCCCAATCAGCGCCAAAGAAATCGACGCTGGCCTCGACTTAAAAGGCGACAATATTGTCTGGAAGCCCTTCCCAACCACCGAGAACTATTACTGCAATGACGATGGTCTAGTGGCCTGCCGCATCTATGAGACTATCCGTGCGCAGAAACTGTGGAACGCTATTATGTCGTCCACCTACGATTATGCTGAGCCTGGCTTTATTCTGATTGATCAGGTCAACAAAAATAACAACAACTGGTTCTGCGAAGATATTCGCGCCACCAACCCCTGCGGTGAGCAGCCGCTGCCTCCCTACGGAAGCTGCCTGCTGGGCTCAGTCAACCTGACCAAGTTTGTGCGCAACCCGTTCACCAAAGATGCCTATTTTGATTGGGAAGAATACGCCGAAGTCGTGGCTGTGTTTACCCGCATGCTCGACAATGTGGTTGAGATCAATGGCCTGCCTCTGGACAACCAGCGCAAAGAAATCGAATACAAGCGCCGCCACGGTATGGGCTTCCTTGGACTGGGTTCAACTATCACCATGCTGCAAATGAAGTATGGCGATGAGGGTTCACTGGAATTCACTGATCGCATCGCTCGTGACATGGCTGTTGCTGGCCTGAAAGCCGGCCTCGAACTCGCCCGTGAAAAAGGTCCAGCACCGATTATGGAAGACGACTTTGAAGTCACTGCTGCACTGCTATTTAAGCGTCCAGAGCTAGCCAAAGACGGTATCAAAGCAGGCGATAGCCTCAAAGGTAAGGTTTTACTGGGCAAGTACAGCAAGTATATGCAGACCATAGCCACAGTTGCTCCAGAGCTAATCGAGTCAATTATTGAAGAGGGCTGTCGCTTTAGCCATCACTCATCAATTGCACCCACTGGTACCATCTCCCTGTCACTGGCGAACAACGTTAGTAACGGTATTGAGCCAAGCTTTGCCCATCACTATGCGCGCAACGTGATCCGCGAAGGCAAGAAGTCAAAAGAGAAAGTCGATGTATTCTCCTATGAGCTGCTGGCCTACCGCACGCTGATCAATGACAAAGCTATGCCATACGCCACTAATGAAGACGAGGCACTGCCCGATTACTTTATGAGCTCAGAGAACATTATGCCGAGAGCTCACGTGGATATTCAGGCAGCAGCACAGAAGTGGGTAGATTCTTCAATCTCCAAAACCATCAATGTGCCAACCGATTGCGACTACGAAGACTTTAAAGATATTTACCTCTATGCCGCTGAGAAAGGCCTTAAGGGCTGTACCACTTTCCGCTTTAATCCAGAGGCGTTCCAGGGTGTCTTGGTAACGGAGAAAGATCTCGAGAACACCACCTACAGCTTTACTTTGGAAGATGGTTCCAAGGTTGAGTTTAAAGGAAATGAAGAAGTTGAGTACGATGGTGAAACTCACACCGCCGCCAACTTATTTGATGCATTGAAAGAAGGTTACTACGGTAAATTCTGATCAACCTAACCTAATTCCGTAGAATCCTGAGAGGACTAACATGACTAAGAAAATTGGACAAAAAATCGTTGGCTACACTGTAGCCACCGAAGAGCAGACTAAAGAAGCGGCCACCAAAGTCTCTGAGAGCAATATCATCCAGATGCACGAAAAGGTCTCTCGACCTGAAGCACTGGCTGGCAGCACATACAAAATCAAGACGCCTATGTCGGATCATGCGTTGTACCTAACGATTAACGACATTATTTTGAATGAGGGCACTGACCACGAGTTGCGCCGCCCATTTGAGGTGTTTATTAACTCCAAGAACATGGATCACTTCCAGTGGATTGTTGCTCTGACGCGAGTAATCTCGGCAGTGTTCCGCAAAGGCGGCGACTGCACATTCCTTGTTGAAGAACTGAAGGCCGTATTCGATCCCCAGGGCGGCTACTTTAAGCCAGGTGGTAAGTTTATGCCTTCACTGGTCGCTGAGATTGGATGGGCTATTGAAGATCACCTGCAGAAAATCGGCCTGCTGAAAATGCCTGAGATCCCAGAGCATCAGCAAAAGATTATGGACGAGAAACGCGCTCAGTTTGAGGGTGCCGCCAGCACTGAGACAGCCACTAGCACGCCAGCTGCAGAAGCTAATGATTTCCCTCCCACTGCTGAAGTGTGTAAAAAGTGTAGTGTGAAGGCCGTCATTATGATGGACGGCTGCATGACCTGCCTTAACTGCGGCGATTCTAAATGTGGCTAAAGAGCGCGGGTAAAGAGCGCGGCTAGAGCGACAATAGCGAACATGTAGTGCAAAAAAAGCGGCCTTAGGGCCGCTTTTTTGTTGTCTCGCTTTCTTTTCGCTTTCTTTTTAGGCTCAAATTTGGATGAGGCTATTTTGTGGAATAAAAAAGCCCCTGCCGGATAAAAGGGGGGAGTAACGCAGATCAGCAGGGGCCATAAAAACATTAGAATCTAAAGGGCAAAACCAAGTTGGTAAGTCCTGTGTGACCAGCTCTCAGAAAAACAGTCACTTACCTTTTTAACCCGTTCTACTCTATAAGACTCCAATGCGGGCAAAAACCCCACCTCAGATCTTTGAATAACACAGTCTTTTTGAAAATATTACATATAGCTGCCCCCACAGCAATCAATAGCAGAGGCTAAACGATCGCCAGACTGGATTTTATTACTGAAAAGTGTGCGGCTAGTCTGAGCTTTTAACCGCTCGCTGCAGATAGGTAATCACATCGGATACTGTCTCAAACCCTTCAATATCCTCATCGCTCATATCTATTTCAAAAGTTTCTTCTAGATCCATTGCCATAGATAACTTTTCCAGAGAATCCATCTTAATTTCACTGAGTACATGTTCTGGCTCTACATCTTTTATTTTGGTCATTGGACTAGCCAGAATAAGGTCATACACGGTGGTACTGATAACGTCAGGCGTATTCATGGGGCAGCCATTCCTTGCGCAGGTTTGAGTATCTAATCTTAGGTTTAGTTCTAGTAATAGCCATGCTTGGCACTTAGGATAAATATAGTTCAAATTTGAATAGAGTGTGCAATTATTCGCTTGTCCACAGCAGGTTAATACTTTGCGCTTGTAAAAGCGCTTTTAACCCCTTATTGAAGACTATTTTTAGTCGGTACCAACCTTGCCTACCGACTAGAAAGCCTGCTAGAAAGCCCAGTAGAAAGGCTACCAGAGAGCCAAATGACCCCCAATGGTTATGGTTCCGCATAATCATACCTGACAGGAAGATTTACTTGGCTATAATAGGGTTCCAGAGAAAATTCTATGAGATCTACATAGGTTGAGTCCGTTGAAAAATATCGCCGCACTATTTGTTTTGCTCTTCAGCCAGATTGCTACTGCTGATGTATTTTGGTTCGTGCGCCAAGAGGATGGCAACACCAACTGGCAGTATGTGGCCAACTTCTCCAGCGGCATCTTAATTGTCGCCCTGTCGATTACGGCAATTCGCCTGGCCCTTACCCGCCGCGCCGCAAGACGCTACAACCGCGATCTAGAAGAAATACGTGCCCAGCTAGAAAACCGCGTAAAAGAGCGCACCGCCACCCTAGACAATGCCAACAGCCTGTTGCAACAGAGCAATAGTGCTCTTGAAGCAGAAGTTACCGAGCACCGCGACACGACTACCAAGCTACGTTTATCCGAATCCTATATCACCAGTATTTTGCGCTCTATGCCGCTGATGTTAATCGGTCTCAATAAAAACGGTGAAATCACTCAGTGGAACAACCGCGCCGAAGAGATTAGCACCCTGGCCTCAGACAAAGTGCTGGGTAAGAATTTGTGGCATGCCTACCCTACTATTGCGGTGACGCCAGAGCAGATTAAACAGGCCCAGGATGAAGACAAGACACTCACCGTAAAATACAGCCAACGCGGCCAGTACCACTTTGATATCACTATCTATCCACTCCATGATCAGCTCGAAACCGGCGTGGTGATTATGGTTGATGATGTCACTCAACGCGTGCAGAGTGAGAATATGCTGGTGCAGCGGGACAAGATGTCATCCATGGGTGAAATGGCCTCAGTTATGGCTCAGGATATTAATATTCCCCTACAAGCCATTCTTAAAGATCTGCAAACCGTACGCCGGGATCTGACCGAAGAACATATAGACCCGATTGGTATCCACGAACTCTTGGACGACGCACTGATACGCGGCCGTCAAGCGGCCTCGGTGGTCAATAATTTAGTCAGCTTCTCCGATGCTAGCGCCGGTGAAAAACAGCTTGCCAATATTATCGAGGTGATGGATCACAGTGTTGAACTAGCTGCCGATGTGCTCTCTGTGACCAAAGGCCTGCGCTTTAAAGATGTGGTGATCAATCACAACTACGCAGATGAATTACCGCAGTTGAGTTGTCATGTCCCTGAGTTGCAGCAGGTATTCCTCAGTCTCTTTAGGTACTCCTGCCATGCCCTAGGCAAGATAGAAGACCCAGAGCACACACCCTCGATCAATATTGAAATCAGTGAATTTTACGACGCAGTGTGGGTGCGTATTCAGCACAATGGTTTGGGAATCAGCACCGAAGAACAGCAACTCCTGTTTGAACCTTTTTTCGCCAGCAGCCATGCCGTAGCAGATAGCGAAGGTCAGAGCGACACCAATGCCGAACAGCATAGTGCCAGCGAGCGTCTGTCATTTGCGCAGTTTATTATCGTTGAGCAACACCAGGGAAAGATTGCGGTTACCTCGGATATCAATATAGGCACTACCTTCCATATCCAACTGCCCTACCCCATCGCTGCTGACGCAGACGCTGGAATAGAGAGCTAGATATAGAGCCGATAGCGAACTAGTTAAAGAGCCAGATAACCCACCTCTAGAGACTCTCTAAAAACCGTTTATAGACTGTTTAACACCAGTAGTGGCGGCTGTGTCACCGCCTTGCGGCTGTAGCCCACACCGAGCACACCGACCAAAAGGCCACCGGCCAAGGGTCCCATCAGCCACAGCCAGGGATGCCAGCTAAAGGGCAGATCAAACATATAGTGCTGCAACAGTGCCACCGCCGCCTCGGCACCAATCGCCGCCAGTAGGCCTGCCATCACACCCAGAACGCTAAACTCGACCCATTGAATACCCAGAATCAAACGCCTTGAACTGCCCAGAGTACGCAAAATGGCACTTTCCTGAAGGCGCTCAGACATAGACAGACTAACCGCGGCAAACATCACCAATACACCACAACTCAAAATCAGCAATGTCATCACTTCGAGACCACTGGTCACTTGAGAGACAATACTGCGAATACGATCAATAATTTTATCCAGCTCAATCACCTGCACCGTGGGATACTGGCGCAACAGATCATTCACCAGCAGCTTCTGCTGCGGGGGAATATAGAGACTGGTCATACTGGTCCGTGGATAGTTCTCCAATAGCCCTTCGGGAAATAGGAAATAAAAATTGGGTGTCATATTGTCCCAATTCAAACTGCGGGTACTGGCTACTCTAGCCTGAAAAATAAGCCCGCCAACACTGAAATTCAGCAGATCCCCGATCTCCAAACCCAGCTCACCGGCCAACTCCTCTTCCAGAGAAACCGGCGCAATATCGCCCGAGAGATCTAACTCATCCCACCACTTGCCCGCGGTGACTTTATTGCCCTCTGGTAGCGCTGTGGTCCAGCTCAGATTCAGCTCTCGACGGAAAGACTCATGCTTATCACGCTGTTCCTCCGTTATACCTTCGCCATTAATCTGTGTCAGGCGTCCGCGCACCATGGAGTACCAACCGGCTGTCTCGAGATTTTGTGCAGTGACTAAATCTCGCACCCCCTCAAGTTCATAGGGCGCCACATTAAGTAAGAAATGATTCGGCGCATCATCGGCCAACTGCCAGCGCCACTCGTCAATCAGCGAGGTGCGCACCACGCTCATAATCATCAGCAGCGCGATAGCACCGGAAAAACCGACCATCTGAATAATGCTCTGGGATCTGCGTCGCCAGAGATTACTCGAGGCCAGACGCCAGATACTGCCGAGCTTTTCACCATAGGTTTTGCCGACCCGCAGCATCAGTAAACCAATCACCACTGTTGCCAATGTAGTCAATCCAAAGCCCGCCAAAATCGCCAGAGATAGATAGACATTATTGCTGTACCAAAACAGCAGCGCAGCGACAGCTATAACGCCCAAAAATCCCCGCGCCATGGAACTTACCGGCTCAACCTTCACATCATCGCGCAATACCGCCAGAGGTGACTGTGCTGGCAGATGCCAGATTGCTGGAAGGGTAAAACCCGCCAAACACAGCAGACCAGTGGCCAGACCAGTAATCCAGGGACGGATTCCCGCCATGGGCAAAGAAATTGGCAGCCATTCACGCACCACGGCAATCAGAATTTCGGAAAAGGCAAAGCCCACCAGCAACCCAATCGCCGAGCCGCCGACACCAAGCCACAGACTCTGTTGTAAATACAAACTTCGGACTCGGCTGGCGGCAATACCCCAGCTTTTTAACAGTGCCACTTGACGCGTTTGACCGGCGGCAAAATGATGGCTCGCCAGAGCCAGCGCTATACCGGCCAACACCACACCTATACTGCCGGCAAGCAACAGAAAACGACGGCCCTTATCCATGGTGTCAGCAATGCTGGCCTGCGCTTCATCTGGGGTTATCAGTCGATCATGAACATCCAACTGATC
Source organism: gamma proteobacterium HTCC2207 (assembly GCA_000153445.1). Taxonomy (GTDB): domain Bacteria; phylum Pseudomonadota; class Gammaproteobacteria; order Pseudomonadales; family Porticoccaceae; genus HTCC2207. The sequence goes on from CH672399.1 coordinate 318,552, forward strand.
CTCCATCCATTCGCTGTAGCGGGCAAAGCCATCGGCGCCACTGGCACCCTCAGCCATCAGAAATCTATAGGTGACGCGACTGCCGGGAATAATAATTCCAGCGGCCTCTATATCACTGAAATTCATCAGCACCCGCGCACCAAAGGCGCCATAGGAACCGCCGCTATCCGGCTCTTCGACAACAATTTGCGACACGGTTAAGCGTATCTCACCCAGCTCAATTTCATCGCCGAGTTCAATATTGAGCAGCGGTAAAAGTCGCGCATCAACCCAAGTTTCTCCCTGGGCGGGACCATAATCAATCTCTTCTATTAGAGAGGTATCGGTAGTGAACGGCGTGGTAGTGCGACGCAGCAACCCTCTTAGGGGATAACTGCCCTCTACCGCTTTGATCGACGCTAGATGCATATCATCTTGGTGATAAACCATGGAGGCAAAAGTGAGTACCTGAGCACTTTCCACCTGCTGTTGCAGAGCCCCTGCAACCCATTCTGGTGCAATTGGCTTACTACTTCTGACTACGAGATCAGCGGCTAAGAAACTGCTCGACTGAGCTGTTAACGCCCGCTCAATCCGCTCTGCTAATAGCGACACCGAGGTTACCACCGCAACCGCCAATACCAGAGACCAGATAATGAGATTCAGCTGCCCGCCGCGCCAGGTGCGCAGTAGCATTCGCAATGCTTGCATCAGGCGGTACTGCCTCTAGTAACATGAGTGACATCAGTAGAGGGAGCAACCTGCCGACCCGCAGCAATAACCAGACGCTGACCACAGCGTTCGGCCAGATTGTGCTCGTGCGTGACCAAAACCAAGGTTGTGCCCTCTTCTTTATTCAGATCAAACAGCAGGTCATTAATTTTCTCGCCTGTGCCCGTATCTAGATTGCCCGTGGGTTCGTCGGCAAACAGAATAACCGGTCTACAGGCAAAGGCCCGAGCCACAGCCACGCGCTGCTGTTCGCCACCGGATAGCTGACGCGGGTAGTGCGTCGTGCGATGTTCTAAACCCACTCGCTGCAAATAATAAGCGGCCGTTTTAAGCGCCTCTTTATCCCCCTGCAGCTCCAGTGGCAGAGCCACATTTTCCAAGGCGGTCAGACCCGGCAGTAGATGGAACGATTGAAAGACAAAGCCCACAGTCTTGGCCCGCACAGCGGCGCGGCCTTCTTCGTCCATGGCCGTAATATCCTGACCATTGAGGCTCACCGAACCTGAACTAGGCAGATCTAGGCCGGCCAAGATGCCCAACAATGTCGATTTACCGGACCCCGATGGTCCGACAATGGCCAAGCTCTCCCCAGCGGACAGAGACAGATTGATCCCATCCAAAATAGTGAGCGTACCTTCTGTGGTTTTCACTTGCTTGCTGATATTGCTAACTTCAATCATTTGAAATTTCCATTGTGCCTAAAAATGCCTACACTGGGCACCGCGTTAAACGGTTTAAAAAATGTGTTCCATTCTAAGAAGAGTAACGAGAATTTTTATGCGGCTTTCTGCTAACAAAACCTCTAAAACCCGATCTTTTATAAAGAGCCTATGGTGCCTGTTTATTTTACTGGGTGCCAACACTTATGGATCAACCCTACTGGTCTTGGGAGATAGCTTGAGTGCTGGCTATGGGATCAATCAGGAGAACGGGTGGGTCGCCCTGCTGGAGAAAGATTTAGGCGACGACCACCGTATTATCAATGGCAGTATCAGCGGTGATACAACAGGTGGCGGCCTCAATCGACTGCCGCGTCTGCTGGAGGAATTCAGCCCTGACTTTGTTTTGCTGGAACTGGGTGGCAACGATGGCTTGCGTGGCCAACCATTGGCTTTGATGAAAGCTAATTTGCAGGCAATGATTAGGCTGGTCCGAGAAGCCGGTGCCGAGCCGGTGTTATTTGGTATGCGCCTGCCACCCAATTATGGACGCCGCTATTCCGATGCCTTTGCCGCAGTCTATCCGCAATTATCGGAAGCCGAAGATGTACTGCTGATTCCCTTTCAGCTTGAGGAATTAAGTGTCACCGAGGGCATGATTCAGGAAGATGGGCTGCACCCCACTGCAATGGCGCAACCGATTATCAAAGAGGTGATCAAACGTTATATAAAGCCGTTAATGCTTAAGTAATGCGCCGCTGCTTTTGCAGTGAAAAACTCTAGCGGTTAGTTTATGCGCTGGGCTCAAACACCAGAGCCAAACCATTGTTACACCAGCGCTGCCCTGTCGGCTCGGGCCCATCGTTAAAGACATGTCCCTGATGCCCACCGCAGCGGGCGCAGTGATATTCAGTGCGCGGCCAAATCAATTTAAAATCCGTCTTGGTCTCTAGATGACCCTCTATATAGTCAAAGAATGAGGGCCAGCCAGTGCCGCTCTCGTATTTCATAGCTGAACTAAAAAGCGCCAGATCACAACCGGCGCAGTGATAGTGTCCGTCACGATGTTCATCGTTAAGGGCGCTGCTACCCGCTGGCTCGGTGCCCTCATCACGTAGAATACGGTACTGACTTGGCGTCAGACGCTGACGCCACTGATCTTTGGAGAGTTCCAGTTTCTCCAAAGCCCAGAGCTTTGTCGCACCGGCGAGGCCGATCAGGCCGAGAGATAATTGCTGTATCCATTTGCGTCTATTCATAACCTGCCCTCTACCAATCAGTGTCAAAAAATATACTCTGCACACTATGACAACGGATCAATAATATTAGTGCCATCAGCGCGCTAATGAGTCCCGTGAGGATGCTGAATCGGCTCACCGGACTTGGGGGTTAACAGAGATTTTAGCTGCGACACCAAACCGCCAGCCAGAATCAAGCTACAGCCGACCAGTTCCGGGCGAGTGAGCATCTCATCTAATATCCACCAGCCACAGAGAGCGGCAAATACCGCTTCAAAGCTGAGAATAATCGCTGTGTGAGACGAGGGCGCGGTGCGCTGCCCCACAACTTGCAGGGTAAAGCCCACAGCCGATGACAACACACCCACATACAACAGAGCGACACCTGCATCTAAAATGCCCTGCCAATTCCAGCCTTCAAAGATTGGTACTAGAATTGCCGTAATCAATGAGGCCACAGAGAACTGAACGAAAATTAAGCGGAACGGTGAGGTGTTATTGGCAATAATACCGGTGAAAATAATATGTAGCGCAAACAGTACTGAGCTGCCCAGCACCAAAATATCGCCAATAAAAATCTCATCGCTGTCGATCTGCGCCATAAAGTAGAGTCCGCAGAGCGCCATCACCATACCCAACCAAGTGGGCCATTCGGTCTTATTCCGAAAAAACAGGCCAATCAATGGCACAAACACAATATAGACACCGGTTAAGAATCCGGCGCGACCGGCGGTGGTGTAGACCATACCCCACTGCTGCAGAAGCATACCGGAGGTTAATACAATGCCCAGCAGAGCGGCCTGCTTATTCACTTTGTTAAAAGTAAAAATCTGCTTCGGTTTTTCCATCCAATACCAGAGTGGCAGGATCGCTAGGGCACCTATAACAAAGCGCCCAAAGGTAAAGGTGATAGGGCCAATATGGTCCATTCCCGAACGTTGAAAGACAAAGGCTAGGCCCCAGATAAATGCGGTTAATAGCAGTATCAGATCTGCCCGCAGATCAGTTTTAATGCTCAAGATAAATCCTTTGACAGCGGTTTTATTATTGTTTTTTTTGACTGCTCTAGCGGCGTTTAACGAACCAATGGCTCTAAAAACTGAATCATTAGCTGCAGCGACTGTTGGCCGCGATATTCGTTGATATCTAAACGATAGACACAGCGCACAAGGCGATGATGGCTACTTGGCCAGACTTCAGTATCGGCGTTAAACCAAATCCCGTCTATACCTGCATAAGGTTGCTTTTGACCGGTTTCACTCACCGGTGCCAGTACCAGTTTTAAATGTTTCTCACCAACGATACGCTGCTGCAAAACCTCAAACTCGCCCTCAAAACAGGGCTCCGGGAACAGCTGCCCCCAAGGGCCACTGTCGCGCAATAACTCGGCAGTTTGCATGGAGAGCTGTTGCTGGATTAATTCGCCATCGGTAGCAATTTTGGCCTGCAGGTCGTCAGCGCTTAAAAGTTGCGCAACTTGACGCTGAAACGCCTCCTTAAAAGCGGGCAATTTATCTTCATCAAGACTGAGGCCAGCCGCCATGGCATGCCCGCCAAACTTACTGATCAGTCCCGGGTTTTGCGATGCAACTGCATCCAGCGCATCGCGGATATGAAGACCGGGAATCGAGCGAGAGGACCCTTTAAGCTGACCATTGTCACCGCGGGCAAAGGCAATTACCGGACGATGATATTTCTCTTTAATCCGCGAGGCTAGCAGCCCCACAACACCCTGATGCCACTCCGCTTGAAACAAGCACAGTGCCGGCGGCACTTCGCCCTCTAATGACAGGGGAATCTGTTCGACAATTTTTAATGCCTCGCGCTGCATATCCTGCTCAATGACCTTGCGATCCTGATTTAGCTCATCGAGCTCTCGGGCAGTGTCCATCGCCAGTTGCGGATCACTCGTCAGCAGACATTGAATGCCCAGAGAAATATCATCCAGTCGTCCAGCTGCATTGAGGCGCGGGCCCAGGGCAAAACCTAGATCGGTTGCCACCAGTCGCTGAGGATTTTTTCCAGCGATGGTCAATAGCGCCTTGATACCTGGACGGCATTGCCCGGCGCGAATACGCATCAGCCCCTGATGCACCAGAGCCCGATTAATCTGATCCAATGGCACCACATCGGCTACAGTTCCCAGCGCCACCAAGTCCAGCCAAGTGGCCATATTGGGTTCAGCAATAGTGTTTTCATCAAACCAATTATCACGCCGCAATTGCCCACGCAGCGCACTGAGCAAATAGAAGGCAACACCTACACCAGCAAGATTTTTTGTAACAAATGTGCAGCCGGGTTGATTGGGATTAACAATCGCCGCTGCATCAGGTAGCACAGCACCCGGAAGATGGTGATCAGTCACTATAACTTGCATGCCCAGCGCATTGGCCTTTTTGACGCCATCGATACTGGAGATGCCATTATCCACGGTGATCAACAACTGCGGCTCGCGCTCAGCAGCCAGATCGACAATCTCTGGGGTCAGGCCATAGCCATAGTCAAAGCGATTGGGCACCAGAAAGTCCACATGCTGATACCCCATTGCCGTTAACGCGAGCACCATTAGGGCCGAGCTAGTAGCACCGTCGGCATCAAAGTCACCGACAATTAAAACGCGCTTTTGCTCGACCAGTGCAGCGGCCAAGATTGCCACTGCAGTATCTATACCGAGCATTGAGGAAGGGGAAGGTAAACAGGAGAGTTGGCGCTGCAGAGCCGCCTGCTGAGTAACACCGCGCGCTAGGTAAATTCGCTTTAACAGCGGATCAAATTGTGGATCAAAATCGCCGTCAAGGGCATCAAACGTACGTGCTTCAATCAGCATAGAATTGGTCCCGTTCAAAACAGCATATGGGCTTGGAGTACGTTCTGCAAACCCACTTTTTTACTTAGATAAAGCCGGTATTTTTACCGATCAACCAGCTGACGCCACCCAGTACGGACACCACAACCCAGAGAACCGCAAGCAGTCTCAGAGGACGGAATGGCTGTCTCTCTGTACTGTTGTAACCGCTGTTAGTCACTGAACGAACGCGCGCTAAATCTTCGTCGGATAATTTGTTTTCTTCAGCCATTTTTCTGCTCTCTATAGAACTGTTTTATTGCCCCGGGACAGTGAGAAAGTCCGCCACCCGCTCTGCTGACAGATCATCCAATCTCGGCACAGTGCCCAAACAGGGCTCATTAATGCATTGCTTAAGTGTATCAATATTCTCCTGCAAGCGGGGCATCTCTGGGTCGAGAATATTCGCCACCCAGCCGGCAATCTGCAACCCATCGCGACGGATCGCCTCCATCGTCAGCAGCGAATGATTGAGACAGCCGAGACGCATACCCACTACTACTATTACGGCGCACTCCAGCTCTCGGGCCACATCGGCAAGTGTTTCCCGTGAATTAATCGGTACCCGCCAACCGCCAGCCCCTTCCACGACCACCGTATCCACCGGCATCAGAGAAACCCCACGGCAATAACCCACCAATCGGGAGGCCGACATGCGCAAACCGGCCTCAGCTGCGGCTATATGGGGCGCAATGGCTGGCTCTAGGGCAACCGGATTGATCTGTTGATAGGACAGTTTATGACTGGCCGCAGCCTGCAGTTGCAGTGCATCACTATTGGTCATGCCCTGCTCGGTAACCTCACAACCAGCGGCCACAGGTTTAATCGCAGCAGTACGCAGACCCTGTTGATTGGCTGCAGCCAAAAAGCCGCAGGCGACAACCGTTTTGCCCACATCTGTATCTGTACCTGTAATAAATAACCACTGTTTTGCCATGCTGCCCTATCTACCCTGTTGTTATCTGATCGCGCGGACGCGAATAATTTCCCAGGTCGCCGGAATAGTGCCATCGGCCTGTCGGTAATCTTCATAGGCAGCATAGAGCGCCTTTAAACTCTGCTTGCCGGTCACCGTATTGAGCTTGCCAGCATTGTTATTGTGCGCGCCGACATTTTTTAATTCCATCAATATTTCACGCACCGAACTGTGTTGTTGAAGCTGATTATCCGTCTCTAATTGAATCTGACTAAATCCTGCCTGCTCAAGAGCAGAGCGCCAGTCGCCAACCCCATAGAAACGATTAACATGTACCTCAGAATCAACCTGCTGCCAGGCAACTCGCAGCTCAGATAAGGTCTCGGGGCCGGGTACGGCAAAAAAAAGTTGCCCGCCAGGCTTAAGCACACGCGATAATTCTCCACAGAGGCGCGGCAAATCAGCGCACCACTGCAGCGCAAAATTAGAAAAAATAAGGTCTTGAGACTGGTCTGCAAGCGGCAGGTCCTCAGCATCACCGCAGAGCCAATGACCTTCGGGGTACTGATTAGATGCATAGGCAAGCATTGCCGGAGAGAGATCCACACCAGTCACCTTGGCGCGGGGAAACTGAGTCTGTAACTGTGCACAGTGATAACCTGTACCACAACCTAGATCGATCAGGCTGGCCAGCCCTGCATCTGCGGCCATTGTCGAGATCAACTGTTCACCCACCTGATGCTGCAACAGAGCTGCGCGATCATATTTATGGGCCGCACGACCAAAGGATTGCGCCACCTTAGCCTTATCCAAGGCATAGAGTTGGCGCGCTAAAAAGTTTTTGATCTTTTCAATAACAGTCTCTGGCTGGGTCAAGTGCGGCAAATGACCTGCACCCGCGATAATATTCACCTCTATTTTGCTATTTAGGCTGGCAATCCGCGCGCCACTGGCAACCGGCACCAAGGCGTCGCCCTGTCCCAATAGCATCAACGCTGGGCACTGTAACTGAGTCAGTCCAGACTGATTATCGATGTCGCCAAGCAGCGTCAACAACTGAACACCGCTGTGACTATCGAGGCAGACCTGCATGCTACGCAACTGACGTATTAACTGCCGCTGCTGCTTATCACCCTGAGCTTGCAGAGCTGCAAAACGCTTCAGACACTGGTCTTCATTCTGATTATAGTTATCGAGAAAACCGAGATATAGCGCCTTATCCAAAGCCGTCGGATTGGCTTCACTGGCGACAAAATGACTGTTGCTCGACAGCGTCACCAATCCTGCGACACGCTGCGGATAGCGCGCCGCAAATCCACAACTCAGCATGCCTCCAAGGGATAGACCAATCAAGTAACAGCGCTCGGGGAGCAGCTCGGCCATCCACTGGTAGAGGCCGGCTGAAGAATAATTTTGCACGGTTGGCGACTGCGCAAAACCCGGTAGGTCGAGGGTCATAACATCGGCAAACTGACGCAACTGCTGAGGTAGCTGCGCCCAGATTTGGCTGTCCATTCCCCAGCCGTGCAGCAACACCAGCGGCTGCGTATAGAGACGCATGCCAGTACAAGGATAGTCAGTCAAAGCAGGATTGTTAGAAGAGAGAACCGGCGACGGTGCTGCAATAAAAGCATTCATTAGATTGCCGCCCTGAGGTTGAGACTATCCAATGCTGCTACTAACTGATCGACCTGTTCTTCGCTGTGATCGGCGGAAAACGTAATCCGCAATCGACCGGTGCCCACAGGCACAGTAGGCGGACGAATAGCACCGACCAAAAATCCTGCGTCACGCAATGATTGGCCCACCTGCATAACCTTTGCATCATTATTAATCAACACTGGCTGAATTGGCGTATTCGACCCCCCTAACTGCAGACCGATCTGCTCTGCACCACGCCTAAAACGGGTTACTAACTGCACCAACTTATCGCGGCGCCAGCTTTCTTGACGAACAATTTTTAGGCTGGCGAGGGTTGCCGCAGCCACCGCTGGAGGCAGTGCAGTGGTGTAAATATAACTGCGTGAGAATTGAATCAGTGTTTCGATTAGCGCTTCGCTGCCGGCGACAAACGCGCCAAAGGTGCCAAAGCTTTTGCCCAGCGTACCCACCAATACCGGCACCTGTTTAAGGTTCATCCCTAGCTGCTCGACCAACCCACCGCCCTGCGGACCCAACACACCCACGCCATGGGCATCATCAACCATCAGCCAGGCATTATGCTTTTTAGCCAGCGTACTGATCTCAGACAGCGGTGCCAGATTGCCATCCATGCTGAAGACCCCGTCGCTGACAATCAGCTTGCGCTCCGCACTAGACTGTTCGAGACGCTGTTCAAGGCTGGCCATATCAACATGTTTATAGCGTTTAAAATCCGCTTGGGAAAGACGCCCGCCATCGAGTAACGAAGCATGATTAAGCTGGTCTTGAAGCACTAGGTCACGACGGCCAACCAAGGCATTAATCACCCCCATATTAGCCATATAACCGGTTGAAAATAATAGCGCTCGCGGGCGACCTGTGTACTGAGCCAGCTGTTCTTCAAGCTTTTGATGAACCACAGAATGGCCGCTAACCAGATGGGATGCACCGCTGCCGGTGCCATATAGATCCGCCGCCTGCTTAAGCGCCAGACTAATATCCGGATGGCTGGCAAGACCCAGATAGTCATTGCTGCAAAAATTAATTAACGACCGACCCTCAACCGACAGAGTCGAGGAACAGCCGGAGGCGACATTGAGACGCGTACGATAGAGGTGCTCTTCACGACGCAGATTTAACTGTGCCTGAAGTGTCGCGTCCATAGAGTTCATTGAGGGAGCTAACCAGCACGATAAAACTGTGAATCAGTCTTAACGTCCGCAAGCGTTTGATGCAACTCAGCTTCCTGCTCGTCGTTACTTTTATCCACATGAAAAGGCTCAGGCGAAATACCCAGACGCTCAAATAGCTGCATGTCTGTGTTCGCCTTAGGGTTTGGCGTCGTGAGCAATTTCTCGCAATAGAAAATCGAATTAGCGCCCGCCATAAAGGCCATGGCCTGCATCTGCTCATTCATATCTTCGCGGCCAGCCGAAAGACGCACATAGGACTTGGGCATCATCAAACGAGCGATGGCTATAGTGCGAATAAACTCAAAGGGATCCAGATCCGCCTGATCGGCCATGGGCGTTCCCGCTACTTTAACCAACATATTGATCGGCACAGATTCCGGATGCCGCGGCAAATTAGCCAGCTCCATCAACAGCCCGGCCCGATCCTGCTGCTCTTCACCCATTCCCACAATACCGCCAGCACAGACTTTCATGCCCGAGTTGCGCACATTAGCTAGGGTGTTGATGCGGTCTTGATAGGTTCTGGTGGTAATTACCTCGCCGTAGAATTCTTTAGAGGTATCGAGATTATGGTTGTAGTAGTCGAGACCGGCACTGGCCAGCTTCTCTGACTGCTCTTCGCTAAGCATACCCAGTGTCATGCAAGTTTCCAGACCCAGGGCCTTCACTTCACGAATCATATGCGCGACTTTTGGAATATCGCGATCGTGGGGAGAGCGCCAGGCGGCACCCATACAGAAACGGCTAGAACCACTGGCTTTGGCTACTTTGGCCGCCTCAATCACCGCCTCGATTTCGAGTAGTTTTTCTTTTTCCAGACCGGTGTCGTAGCGAGCGCTCTGGGGGCAGTACTTGCAATCTTCAGGACAGGCGCCGGTTTTAATCGACAGCAAGGTACTCAACTGCACCTGATTGGGATTGAAATGGCGACGATGCATCACTTGAGCATCGAATAGCAGATCATTAAATGGCTGATTAAATAGCGCTAGAACTTCTTCGCGCTGCCAGTTATTGCGGATTGTTTTGTCCTGCGAGGCTGTCATAGCCAAAACTCCATCATTGTCGGTCAGATCGGCCAATGATAGAGCGACAGATTTCACTGTCAACTTAATTTAAATCTTAGGGTTAACGGTGAAATTGCCAGCCGATGACCTCTGCTGGCAATTTCATTAAGAATCTCATTCAGAATTTAAAGAGCAGAGGCCCTATTTTTGCCCAAAGATATGCATTGATCTGGCCATACCCTTCTTTGCCCACTTAAACCACAGGCTCGGCAGCAAACGGAATGTTAAGTAAGCTCGAGCCCAGTTGCCGGGCACAATAATCAATGCCGGATTCTTCGCCACTTTATCGATGGCTTCTCGGGCAAACTCATCTGCCGGCATCGGCTGAAAGGCAGCCCAAAATTTAGTCACCTGCTCTTTAGTGATACCTGAACCCAGCTTGCCGAATTCACCACCGGTTAAAATGGGCGTTTGAATAGCACCGGGACAGAGCGCGCTGACACGAACACCGCGATACTCAGCCTCAATACGCAGCGCCTGAGACAATCCAACCACGGCAAACTTACTGGTGCTGTAGGGCACGGCATTGGTTGATGGAATCAGTCCCGCCATCGAGGCGGTGTTGACTATATGGCCAAAGCCCTGCTCAACCATTAGCTTATAGCAGGCTTGGACGCCATTGGTGACGCCGCGAACATTGACATCGAGGCTCATATCCCAGTCATTCACTTCTAGTTCATGAGTCATACCACCAACGGCAATACCGGCATTATTGAACAGGTAATCAAGACGCCCAGTCTTGGCCACAGTCTCATCTACCAGTGCTTGATAAGCTGGGTAGTCACAGACATCCAACTCTCTGGCCCACGCATTGCCACCATTGGCAACAATACTCGCCGCTAGCTCTTCGGCCAACACTAACTGTCGATCCGCCAAGACAACCGTGCAGCCGCGGCTGACCAACTCCAGCGCCATAGTGCGGCCAATACCTGAGGCACCGCCGGTGATAATCGCTGTGGCGTCCTTGAAGACTCTAATTTGATTGGTCATTACTGCATTCCCTAAATAGTAACCGGCACGCCGTCTAATGCAGCGTTACCCCTAATTTGATCAAACAGTTTACTGTCGCCGCGGCTATAGAAACCGACTCACCGCAGCGGCTGATTAATGCGCTGGGTATTATGCACTGGGAAATCAATGAAGGCGATATGGTACTGAGTATACTCGGACCATACCTTCGATCGCTGCCGAATAAGGAGAGATTGCCACGGATGCTAGGATCAAAAAGTCCGCAAAAAAACCGTGAGAGCTTTACGAGAGCTTTGCGAATAATTTATGCATTATTGAATCAGCAGAACTCAGGGTTTACGGCGCGTCAAACAGGCTTTTAAAGGCGATTCCTGTCTTGCCAATCTAGGCTAAAAAGGCTTAAATAAAGGACTATAAAAAGTCGAAAGAAAAAAATCAAAAAAGGAACAATCTGATGGGTTTTGGATGGCAAGAATTATTAATTATTGCGGTAATTGTCGCGTTGGTTTTTGGTACTAAGAAACTGCGCAATATAGGCTCTGATTTGGGTGGTGCCGTAAAGGGCTTTAAAGAGTCTGTTGGCAGCGAACCTCAAGACCAAGCCGTTGCTGACAGCGATACGGCAGTCGAGAAAAAAGCCGTTGCTGAATAATTTATGTTCGATATAGGCTTTTCCGAACTGCTGGTTATCGCGATCATTGCGCTTGTTGTGATGGGTCCCGAACGACTGCCTGAAACCGTGCGCACCATCAGCTTATGGCTGGGACGCATGAAACAGATGTTCTCCAGTGCCAGACAAGAATTGGAAAACGAAGTGGGCATGGATGAAATTCGTCGTCAGCTGCACAACGAGAAAATCATGCGCGACCTAGACGCAGCCAAAGAGAATATTGAAGCCACAGTTATTGATACCCAAGCTGCAATCGAAAAAGAAATTTCAGATGCCAAGATCGCACATGAAAACGAACTATCGGACGCCAGAGCAGAACTGGATGAAGATTTAGAAGACCCTGCGGATGAAGAACAGGATAAAGAGCAAGACAGAGAACAAGATAAAGAGCAAGATAAAGCGCCAAGTGAAGAACCCAACACCGACCCCAGCCAAGACAATCCTGTAAAGCCGACCAGTGAAAAATCAGATGTCTGAATCAGAAACTCTCAGCAGCCAACCCTTTATGAGTCATGTGATCGAATTTAGAGATCGCATGCTGCGTTGCGTCGCCTCTGTGCTGGTTATTTTTGCCGGTTTATTCTCGTTTAGTAACGAGCTGTATCTGTATATCTCTGAGCCCATTCGCGAGTATCTTCCCGCCTCCTCAAGCATGATTGCCACCGAAGTTGCATCGCCCTTTTTAACACCCTTTAAGCTGACGCTAGTATTGTCCATGTTTGCCGCTATGCCCTACATCCTGTTTCAGACATGGGCCTTTCTCGCACCTGGTCTGTATAAGCGAGAAAAGAAAATTGTGATACCGCTGTTTATCTCCAGCGTGGTTTTGTTTTACGCCGGCATGGCCTTTGCCTACTATGTGGTTTTCCCACTGGTATTTTTGTTCTTCACCAGCATTGCCCCAGAAGGCATTACAGTGATGCCGGACATTCGCAGCTATTTGGACTTTGTACTCAAGCTATTTTTTGCCTTTGGCCTGAGTTTCGAGATTCCTATTGCCGTGGTGATCCTATCGTGGATGGGAGCAGTTGACCCAGATAACTTGGCGAAAAAGCGCCCCTATGTATTCGTACTCTGCTTTGTCTTTGGCATGCTGCTAACGCCACCGGATATTATTTCTCAAACACTACTCGCCATACCTATGTGGCTGCTATTTGAGATAGGTATCCTATTTGGCCGACTGGTTCGCTCAGAGAAAGAGCCGGCTCAACATTGATTAAACCGCCTCGGTCATCTGCTGCTTTAAAATAAATTTTTTCACCTTGCCCGCAGGGTTGCGAGGCAAGGCATCAACTAGATGCAATTTCCGCGGTAATTTATAGCGCGCTAATTTCCCGCCGACAAAGCCTTGCAGCTCCTCTAGATCCAATGTGGTACCCTCATGCAGGACTACAACAGCAACCAGTAACTCACCCCACTTGTCGTCGGGGACCCCAATCACCGCCACCTCGGCAATCGCGCTGTGCTCAAACAGCACGCTTTCGACCTCCGCCGGATAGATATTTTCCCCCCCAGAAATAACCATATCTTTGATTCTATCGCAGATAAAAAGGAAGTTATCGTCATCGAAATAGCCCACATCACCACTGTGAAACCAGCCATCTTCGTCCACGGCTTCGGCAGTCGCTTCGGGGCGATTCCAGTAGCCCTTCATCACATTGGGACCCTTGATCCAAATCTCTCCACGCTCGCCATTTGCAACAGTTTGGCCTCTGCCGTCGACAATGCGCACTGAAGTAAACATTAAGCTCTGGCCGGCAGAACCAATCTTACTGGTTGCAAACTTACTGCCCAGCACCGTGACATAGGGCGATGTTTCGGTGAGTCCATAACCCTGACAAAAGGTCACACCGCGGCTGGCATAGATATTAAGCAGCGGCAGAGGAACTGGTGCCGAGCCAACATTAAACGAAATAACACTACTAAAGTCGGTACTCGCAAAGGCTTCGTGCTGAGACATCATGGTAAACATGGTCGGTGCACCAAACATAGTAGATACCTGATATTTCTCAATATCATGCAATACAGCGCCGGCATCGAAACTTCTGTGCAACACCACCGCAACACCGCGGACCAATGAGATATGGGTGGTGACATTGAGACCACCAATATGAAACAGCGGCGCGCAGGTAAGACTGGCGCCCACCATGCTCTCCTCAAGCAGTGACACATTGACCGTATTCCAAAAAATATTGCCATGGGTCAGCATGGCGCCTTTTGGCAGCCCAGTGGTTCCCGAGGTGTACATAATAAGGGCAACATCATCAGCTTCTATGGCTGTAACCGTCTCAATCGGCGCAGCAGTCGCCAGCAGATTTTCGAGAGACTGCCAACCGGGTCTATCGCTCTCAATAGCGAGATAGTGCTGAACAGAAAGTTCTTGTTTTTGCTTGTCCAGTATCGCCGTGCAGGCATCATCCGCCAGCACAATTTGGATGCCAGAATCATCAATAATAAAACCCGCCTCGGAGGGTGTTAGGCGAAAATTCAGTGGTACAAAAATAGCCCCTAGGCAGCTACAGGCGTAAACAGCTTCAAGAAAGCAGGGATGATTCAAACCCATATAGCCAACACGATCACCGCGACTAACGCCCAGCTGGCTCAATACTGCAGCCAGCTTGCGTATACGATCTGAAAGGTCAGCATAGGTTTGCACCTTACCTTCAAATCGCAGCGCAGGATCCTGTGAAAAAAGCTCGGCGCTTTTTAGAATGGTCTGCCCCATGCCAATATTAACCACTTGCTTGTGAAACATAGTTTGACTCCTCAATCGCTTCGCTACTGCTGTTGACTACCTAGGCTTAACGAGAAACCACGGATTAACCGGTTAAATAGACTGTTTTAAGCGGGATCTCGACCAGTGGTTCGGCACAGTTAGCGTCAAAGTAACATTATAATTATTTGACATAGTATACATATGTCAGTATTTTTAGTCGCAGACTTTCAGTCAATAACCACCATTCATAAGAGTTTGGCAATAGTCTGGGATGTATCTCGATCCACTTAAACCAAACCACAAGCTTTAGGGCTAGGAGCAATTACATTGGCTTACCTCAACAGAGAAAATGGTAGAAATATCTACTACGAAGATAATGGCAACGGCGCAACTGCAATCATCCTTATTCACGCCTGGGGAATGAATCTCAGAGCCTGGGATGGCACGATTCCTCATCTTTTAGACGCAGGTCATAGAGTGGTTACTCTCGACCATCGCGGCTGCGGTCTTTCTGACAAAGACTTCGACGATATGAGCATTGATGCAATTGCTAGCGATGTGGTCGCCCTAGTGGCAGAACTGGGGCTTGAGAAAGTGATGCTCAATGGGTGGTCAATTGGTGGTGCCATTGCTATCGAAGCAGCATCAATTCTTAAATCAACCTGCTGTAGCTTGGCTTTAACCTGTCCAGCCGCGCCGGTTTACCTGCAAAAAGATGACTTTCCTCACGGTGGCACCGAAGAGGTTTTGAGTGGCACTCTGGCTGCCTTAAAAGCGGATCGACCGAATTTTCTTAAGGGTTTGGCGCAGGGTATTTATTCCGCCGACGTCGGCGAGGACGTGATTAATTGGACCTGGAGTCTTTTTCTGGCCGCTTCACCGATAACGGCCAGTACGCTGGCTGAGTTGGGTCCACTAGACCAACGGGCAAAGCTCTCTGCACTCAATATTCCGATGATATCGTTTGTCGGCAGCAATGATGCCTTGGCCGATCCGGCCGTTGGCCGCTCTGTCGCGGACTTTAATGCCGACACGGTTATCGTGGAATTAGAACATTCCGGGCATGTTCCGCTTATTGAAGAAGCAGAGAAATATCACAGTGAACTGCTCAAGTTTGCTGGAGCACAGCTTTAGCGCTGGGTAACCCAGTTAGCTTCCCAATCGCCGGAGAGCACTTCGGGTAAGGAAGCGATCGTAAATGTCGGGGTTATTCGCCTCTGTGCGGTAACCTCCGGCCACTTCTTTGACCTGTTCCATACGTGTCACTCTATTGGTCTGCACATCGTGAGCATGGACTCTAGTCCAGGACCAGTACGGATGCTTGCCGTCCATCACCTTTTTATCGCCCTTCTCATAGACGGAAAAAGCGCCGTCAAAAGATCTATAGATCTCTCCTCGGCGATCAAAACTCACCATGCTTAAGGGCAGCATAGTTCGGGCATCAAACCAGACGCGCTTTTTGCTGATTGGCGCGCGCGGATAGCCGGTTGGCTCCGCCTCAACCACAATAGTCTCAGGCACCAGCTCAACATCCGTATCCCAGAATGTCTGATTCTGATCACCACCGTGAACGCTGTGCTCCCAGTTGGGCGAGTCGGCATTCCAGCTATCACTCACCGCCGCCAACATAGGACCACGATGGATAATTTTATAGTTACCCCAGGTCAAAAATGGGTCGCCAGAAGCCCAGGCATCTGAAAGATACAGGGTGGACCCGGGTATCAAGGGCTCAAAACGCTGATTGGTGGGGAAGCGTCGAACGCGCTTAAAGGCTGGCAAATAGCCATAGAGGTCGGGGTAACGGTTCTGGTCGTAGTGCCAAATATTTAAATAAGACGTACCACGGACATCACTGGGCGTAACAAAAAACACTGATTGGTAGCGCAGCTTATCTTCATGCCCCGGGAGATAAGGCATAGGATCAAGGGAGACGCGGCCCACTGGGCTCATCTCCACCCAGCAGCATTGGTATTGATAAGCCACAACGCCATCTGGATTGAGGTCGTATTCTTTTACCGCATTAAAGGAAACATCGTGGCGACCCCAGCTCAATGTGCTGCCGGCGAACACTTCCAGCGCAGAGGTTGGACTGGGAAACGGATTGCCGCCGATCCAGGGTTTGCCCTCTTTTGTGACTACATTGCCGTCTGGTGCGAAAGTAGCCTGGCCCTGATGGCGCAGAGTCGCCTCAATATATTCCCAAGGACTGAGTTTCATAATGTCCGTGGTGGTGGGTCGCATACGCATAACCCGGCCCATTTCCGCAACCTGTTTGTATTGAATAGGATCGAGCAACTCTTTTACGAGGGCGACATTGTCTGCGTTAATAGTGTCGCCATCGCTGATTTTACCGCCAGTGTAGGCACTGATAGAGAGCAGTTCTTCGGGGTAAGCTTGCTCAATACTGCCGGTATTGCCAATGGTCGACCAGAGTGGCGCCAGCACGCCTGTAGCCAACACACCCTGGCCCATCTGCTTGAGGAAGTGACGCCTGGAATAGTCCGCTTTATAGCGACGAATATGCACCGTATAAACCCCCGCTTGTAGGCGCGCTATTATCTACGCCCACTGCTTTTATAATTATTGTTTTAGGTCTTAGTCTTTTTTATTCTGCAACACTAGAGGCTCTCTTTAGCGAGCTGTGGGCTCTCTAGCAAGCTGCAGGTGTTTTAAAGCGAGCTGCAGGCGCTCTATAAACGCACGAAGCCCAATTACTTTAGGAAAGCCTTCAGCTCAACCGACTCATCGGCCAGTAGTTTTGCATCTACAGATTTACCATAGAGGCGCTTACCCAGCATAAAGGCTTTTGAGTTATTCACTGCATCCACCGCTACCACACGCCCTTCTTTTAAATGAAACACGGCGAATTTATTGGTCGACTTATCACCGCGGACAACACTTTCTTCACCATCGGCGGAGAACCCGACCATCTGCAGTTTCAGTTCATATTGATCACTCCAAAACCAGGGGATCGACGCGTATTCCAGATCTCCGCCAAGCAGATTAATACAGGCAACTCGCGCCTGTTCTATGGCGTTGGGCACAGACTCAAGCCTCAGGCGGCGATTGAGTAACCGATTGGGGTGGTTGGCACAGTCGCCCGCAGCATAAATATCTGGATTAGACGTCTGCCCGTGATCATCCACCACAATGCCGTTGTCACATTCCAGCCCAGCATTCTCTGCGATTTCAACATTCGGCAGAATACCCACACCAATAACGACTATATCGGCATCCACACTTAGGTCACCGCAAAGCACCTTGCTGACCGAGCCTTCACCGTCAAAACCCGTGACCGCCTGATTAAGCATAATATTAACGCCGCGTTCAGTGTGCAGGCTATGGTAGTAATCACTCATTTCAGGGGTAGTGACGCGCTGTAATATGCGCTCTTGGGTCTCGATAACCGTTACGTCTAATCCGGCCTTCGTCGCCACAGCGGCAACTTCAAGACCTACATAACCACCGCCAATAACACAGAGTTTTTTAGCGCTGCCCATGGATGCACGAATTAAGTCAACATCATTAAGCGAGCGCAGATAAAAGATACCGCCTAATTGGCAGCCGGGAAGATCCAGTCGGCGCGCCCGTGAACCGGTGGTGATAACCAGTTTGTCATAGTCAAAAACCGTTTCCGACTCAGTGACCACCTGTTTACTTTCAATATCAATCGATGCAACACGAGTATTGGTCAGCAACTCAATATCGTTGTCGCTATAAAACGCCAGCGGACGGATCAGCGTTTCGGCCAATGACAGTTCACCGGCGAGATAATGTTTGGATAAGGGTGGGCGGTCATAAGGCGGGTGACTCTCATCGCCCAAGATCTTAATCGTCCCAGTGTATTTTTCTTTGCGCAGCGTGGCTGCAGCGACGGCGGCCGCTTGACCGGCTCCGATAATAACAACGCCTGATTTCATATAACTACCCCCCAAGTAAAACGATAAGTCGACGTATCTCAACAACTGAGCCTGGCAACTGAAACTTTCTAAAATATATTATGTTATATGTGAAATATTATTTCTAGACATAATTTAAATAGCGCAAAGTTGCCTTCGCGGTATTATAATGCCTCTTTCCGGTGCCTTTTTATAATAAAACCTGATTAGCCAAGGTGGAGAACACTCTTTCATGGATTCAGAAATCGTAAAATCCAGCATTGCGCATATTCATCGTGCGGATGCTGCCAAAAAACTCCTCGATCTTTTCTATCCGGTTCATTATGTGGTCGGCATGAAGGTAGAGGATACTCTTCGGACTAATGACCTGCTCAATCGCCATCAGGTGGCCGTGCTCTGGATCATTCGTTCTGAGGGCACCAACGGCATTTCCATGCGCCGTAAAAATATCGAAAACGCCTTAACCGGCTGGTACGAAACCAGCAGCAGTGCCATATCCAAAGCGGTCCGAGCGCTGGCAAAGCCGCCTCTAAGCTTGGTCACTATTCAGGAACATCCCCAGTCCGCTCGCGAAAAATTGGTGACTTTGACGCCTGCAGGGGAAAAATTCCTACTGCAGATGACCAATAACGGCGTTTTGCTCTGCAGCTGGTACCTGTCAGCTATGGAACGATTCCCTGAAGAGATGGATGTCTGTCTGTATATTTTTTCTAAAGTGAACGCCATTTTTGAGTCGCTTATTGACCAAGAACGGGGAGAGTCGCTCAAGCATATCAACACCAATGAAATGATGTTGCGCCACCCTTTGACGTCAACCTTTCTGACACGCTCCTACTCTCTGGAAGAAATCCCACGCATCCCGAGAGAATACGCGGCGCTTATGCAGCTCAATGCATTCTTTCCGATTCATTACACGGCGGGAAATCGCTTAGAAATAGCCCTTCGACGCGGCGCTAACTTAAGCCGCCAGCAAGTGATCATTCTATGGATTATTAGTGCTGAGGGTCATAACGGTATGAGCATGCCACGCAAAGCCATAGAGAAGGCGTTGAGAGACTGGCTAGAGATCACCAGCAGCTCTGTGTCGAAAGCGATTCGCTCTTTGACGGTTGCGCCAAACAATATTCTGACCATAGTCGAACGCCCAGAATCCGGACGTGAAAAACTGGTCTGCCTCACTGAGGAAGGAAGAGCGTTTGCGGACGATATGTTTCAAAACGGCATTCAGTTCTTAGACAAGGTCATCGAAAATCTTAGTAGTGAAGAGATTGATATGGTGTTGCATGTGTTTGAGAGAACCTCCGAAATCTTCGGAGGCTATCCCGGGCCTTTCCGCGACGAGAAAGAAGTCTAATTAAAACCCTTCTTCCTGCGCCACTGTTACAGTCATTCCATCCAAGGCTTCAGTCAACTTTACCTGACAGGCAAGGCGACTTGTGGCCTCTACTTTTTCCATAAACTCGATCACTTCGCTCTCTTCTTCGTTCTGTTCAGGCAACTGAGCAAAGGTTTTCTCATCCATGTAGACATGGCAGGTAGCGCAGGAGCATGAGCCCCCACAGGTGCCATCTACCAAGTCTGCAGCACGCAGAGGCGTCATTAACAAATCACCGACAGCACCCTCAACAGTGTGCTTCTCGCCATCTCGATCATAAACATGAATTTTCAATTCTAAATCTCACTTCTAAGTTTAAATAAAACGCGTATTCTATAGATTAATTACAATATTTCAAAAATATCATAAACAAGTTTACCGGCACCAAAAGTACTGGCTCGACCAACACAAACAATGTCGTTGAGCCATGCATATTTTTCGGAACCGGTCTCAAAGTTAGGCGCTGATCTCAGATAGGTTTCTGTACCCGATATGGCTTCTCCGGCACCAAATCGTGCATTGAGACCGTCATCCATCACCACAACGCCACTGTAATAGCAGAATATACTTTCGCCATCGTCAGTTCTCAGAGCAAGGCGGGCATCGATTTTCCAGTTGCCATCATCTTGTAGGCGCACCCAATCACCGCTCGGCGCTATCACATCAGCACTAAAGCGCGGACCTTCGGCGCGGCCATCGGTGACATTAATAACCACTCTATTTGGCGTCGCAACTGCCGGCGCATCAAAAGAGATATCAAGCTTCATTAGCCAGCGAGTTTCTAAAGTAGGAACATTCATATCATTACTCCTCATTAATTTTTATTATTTTAGGACTGTAAATTAGCCATATACCTTAGCTGAGTAGAAAGCCGCTTAGATCCGCGTATCCCGCAGTGCATTGCTCTTCATAGGCAACGAAACCGCCCAAGAAAAATACCACTCGTCTCGGCTTTCCTGGAATATTGTCACCCATATAATAATTGTTCGATTTAGGGAACAACGTCATATCACCAATTGTATTGGTCAGATCAACCCAATCATCTTCAGCATCAGCTTTCGCTTCGAGACAATCTTTACCCAGATCATCAAGCTGTTTTGCGGCATTAAAGATTAAGTCGCCCTGATACTCAGCCAACAGAATTGGATTGTAAAATGGGCTGTGAGGACCGTTGACCCAAAAATAGTTGGGGAAACCATGGGTCATCATACCCAGGTAACTGGTGAGACCACCGCTCCAACGCTCTTTCAATGACTGACCCTCCCGACCACGGATATCAATGCGATCCATAGCGCCGGTCATGACATCAAAGCCAGTTGCGAAGATAATGACATCGAGTTCAATTTCCTCACCACCCACTACAATGCCTTTCTCGGTAATACGCTCAAGGGGACTTTCGAGCAAATCCACCAGGTGGACGTTGTCTTGGTTAAAGGATTCGAGATAATTGGTTTCAGGAGAAAGCCGACGCGTGAGAATCGCATAATCCGGGCTTAGCTTCTCAGCAGTCACTGGATCGTTAACACGCTCTTTCATTTTCTTGATCGCGAAATCACCGAGAGTCTGATTCGACTCTTCATCCATAATGGTGTCGACATAGGCATAGTAAGGCGACAGACCACCAGAGGCCCAACGATCTTCGTACTCAGCGTCACGCTCCTCTGCAGTCACTTCAAGGGCAGACAGTGTAGGCAGTGGTGACAGGTCGGAGTGCATCATAGTAAAGCCGGCAAATGACTGCTTTTCCAGCTCTCGCAACTCACCGTAGTTCTGCTTTATTTTTGCCGTTTGAGTCGGATCTGATTCACGGTTTTGCAGCGGGATAGTGTAAGCCGGTGTGCGCTGGAAAACGAACAGCTCGCCAACATCTTGAGCCACTTCCGAGATCACCTGAATACCACTGGAGCCAGTACCCACAACACCCACTCGCTTGCCACTGAAATCGATTTTTTCCTTGGGCCAGCGACTGGTCATATACTGCTCACCGGTGTAGTTTTCCAGACCTTCAAAGTCGGGTTCCACTGGCGCTGAAATAAGACCTGTAGCCATCACACAAAACTTAGCCGAAACAACTTCACCACTATCAGTAGTGACGGTCCAGCGCTGAGTATCTTCATTAAAAATAGTAGACACTACCCGAGTTTCAAAAGTAATATCGTCACGCATATTGTAGCGATCCGCTACATGGTTAGCGTAATCAAGTAACTCTGGCTGTCCGGCATAGCGCTCAGTCCAGTTCCACTCATTCTGCAATTCTTCGGAGAATGAATAGGAGTATTCCAAGCACTCAATATCGACGCGGGCGCCGGGATAACGGTTCCAGTACCAGGTACCGCCAACTCCATCACCGGCCTCAAAACAGCGCACTGATAACCCGTTTTCACGGGCACCATAGAGCATGTACATGCCGGCGAAACCAGCGCCAACAATGACCATATCCACATGGTCGCTTTTCTTATCTGCAATTGCCATCTGTCGTCTCTCCTATGGATTAATCAAGAATAAAGTTAACTGGGCATTTCTCTGGCCCGTAGTTAATAAAGCCCTTATCTTGATAAACCACTGGGCCATTACCAGGTTCAACAGCTTTGTAGCGATCCAAAATACCGTTGATCATGCCGGCAGCTTCATTACGCGCAACCATGGAGGCGATACAGTGGTGAATGCCGTGACTAAAGGTTAGGTTTTTGCCAACATTTGGACGATTGAGAATAAAGTCATGTGGATTTTCAAAGACTTTAGGATCGTGGTTACCGGCACCAAAGAATACGCACACCCAGTCGCCTTTCTTCATTTTTTGGCCGGCGATCTCGGTGTCTTGAGTACATTCACGGAACAGACGCTGGATAGGACCATCGCGGCGAATACTCTCTTCGAGGAATGGACGAACCAATGATCTATCGGCGCGCATTTTCTGATAAAGCTCAGGAAACTCAAGCATTGCTGCAACCTGATTTCCAAGCAGATATACACTGGATTCAGCGCCACCGGCAACCATAGTGATACAGAAGCGAACCACTTCTTCAGGCGTCAACATACGTCCATCTTCAGCCTTGGCTTCGATAAATCCAGTCAACAAATTATCTTCGGCCATACCGCGCTTGACCTGGTCATAGCGCTCCGCCACTTGCTCTGTGTAGTAATTAAACATCTCAATATTGGACTGGGCTTTACCAGCCATATCCAGGTTCGAGGTACCCATATAGGCATCTGACCAATCGCGAATTTTGCGGTAATCTTCCTGCGGTGTACCGAGCAATTTAGAGATAAAACGCGCCGGCAAATCTGCAGCGAGATTGTCCATAAAGTCGATATAGCCAGCACCTTCATCGGTGAGCATTTGATCGATAACGTCTTTGAGCCAAGGGCCTACATCTGTGCCCACTCGCCGTGGAGTAAAGGCCTGCCGAGCGATGCTTCTGAGCCATGTGTGCTCGGGCTGATCGTGATTTACCAACATCAGAGTGGGTGCATCCGACGCTTCTTGCATACGGTCACGAGACGAAAAAATCTCATGATTACTGGCAACATGGACTAAATCTTTATAGTTCAAAATTGCCCAGGCTGGAATCGGCTTATCCATACCTTTAACTGTGCCTGGAGGATAGCCCTCAACGCCAAACTGAATTGGCTTGTCGCGCAACATGTCATAGTACGGAAATGGATTTTGAATAACTGCAGGTTGTTCAAGGTCTCGAGCGTGAAATTCATCGCCAGATATTACTAATTGGTTAATCATTTTAGTTCTCCTGTTATTGACAGCCTGAGGGCTAGGTGGCGTTAAAGCCGCCGTCGATTACTAATTCAGCACCGGTCATATAACGACTGGCATCGGACGCGAGGAAGATAATTCCTGAGGCAACATCTTGAGGCTTACCTGATTCACCCATAGGAACGGCGGCTAAGAAGCCCCCTTCTGCAGCTTCCATATCCGGCGCGACACCCAAATCAACCAGCTGGCGCAGGAATGAAGTGCCCATATCGCTTTCGATAATGCCTGGGTGGATTGAATTACAGCGAATGCCCATACCGAGCATGGCGCACTCAGCAGCCACCGATTTGGTCAACAGACGAACAGCACCTTTGGAGGCGTTATATGATGCCAGAGCAATACTGCCAGACAGACCCATCACCGATGACAGATTGATAATAGAACCACCGCGACCGCTTACTCCGCCGGGACGCATGGCAATAGAGGCGTGCTTACAGCCCAACAGAGTGCCAGCAACGTTAACATCCTGTACCTGTTTGAATTCTTCTACATCCAAGTCAGCCAGTAGCTTCATGGGTACGATGGCTGCGGTATTCACAACAATGTCAAGGCCGCCGAAAGTATCCACCGCACATTTAATAGCAGCTTCCCACTCACCTTCATCCACAACATTATGTTTAATAAACTCGGCTTTGGCGCCAGTGGCAAGTAACTCGTCACGCACCGCTCTGCCCGTTTCTTCTTGGATATCGGTGATTAATACTGAGGCACCAACTGACACTAGGCCCCTGCATATTTCAGCACCCAGCGTGCCAGCAGCGCCGGTTACCAGTGCA
>CH672398.1:0-8645 GCA_000153445.1 gamma proteobacterium HTCC2207
TTATGACTGACAATGTTTTTCGCACAGAGGTTCGCGCTTTTCTAGCTGAGGCTTTAACGCCAGAGATTAAGCGTGCGGGTGAGCTGATGACCAGTGTGTTTGCCGACTTTGATGCCACTATGGACTGGCACAAAACCCTTTATGCCAAAGGCTGGGTTGCCCCGGATTGGCCGAAAGAATATGGCGGCACTGGCTGGACCCTAGGGCAACGCTATATCTTCCAAGAAGAGTGCAAGTTGGCCAATGCCCCAGCGCTATTTGCCATGGGACTGCAGATGCTTGGGCCCATGTTGATTCGCTACGGTACCGCCGAGCAAAAAAATTATTACCTGCCGCGCATGCTCTCCGGTAAGGATGTTTGGTGTCAGGGTTACTCAGAGCCCGGGGCTGGATCTGATCTAGCATCACTGATGACCGCCGGGGTTCGCGATGGCGATGACTATATTATTAATGGCTCCAAAATCTGGACCAGTTACGCTCAGCATTCCAATAAAATTTTCTGTCTGGTTAGAACTTCAAAAGAGGGTAAGCCCCAGGCCGGTATCAGCTTTATTCTTGTGGATATGGATGCCAAGGGTTTATCCGTTGAGCCTATCGTGGGTCTCGATGGCACCGTTGAACAATGCCAGGTCTACTTCGATGATGTGCGGGTTCCCGCAGCCAATTTAGTCGGTGCAGAAAATCAGGGCTGGGATGTGGCCAAGTCACTGCTGGAGTTTGAGCGCGGTGGCCATAACTTCACCATCGACCACAAAAAACAGATGGCAAAAATTCATCGTCAGGCCAGTACGCAGCTCTCAAGCGACGGCGGCCTTTGGAAAGACAATCCAGTATTTGAGGCTAAGTTGGCCGATGTTGCGGTTGATGCCCTAGCTCTGGAATTTACCGAGTTGCGCGTTAAAGGAGCTTTTGAGGCCGGTGGCAATCCCGGTGCACTGTCCTCATTGATTAAAGTAATGGGTACCGAAATCGGCCAGCGCTTTAATGAACTGAGTGTGGAAATGATGGCCGAACATGCCTTTGTTAAACAACTCGATGCACTGCTTCCCGGATTTGAGGGCGAGCCCATAGGTCCCAGCTGTGGCCTGACCACTATGGCCGAATATATTAATAATCGCGCGGCGACCATCTATGGTGGCTCGGCTGAAATTCAGCGGGATATTATCGCCAAGCGTGTTCTGCATCTCTAGCTAGAAAAGATAGAGAGACAGAGCCAGGAATAAAAATAGGAAAATACATTTAATGTTTATTGAATATAGCGAAGAGCAAAATATGTTGCGCGACAGCGCAGAGCGTTATCTTCGCGACAACTACAGCTTTGATAATCGTCAGGCCGCCGTCAAGCGGGCCCGTGGATTTGACGCTGAGCAATGGCAGACCTTTGCAGAGTTGGGTTGGCTGGCGATGACCTTTAAAGAAGAGTCCGATGGCTTTGGCGGCGGTGCTCTGGAAACCATGATTCTCTGCGAACAGTTTGGCAAATTTCTGGTGCTTGAACCCTATGTGGAATCCGTAGTTTTAGCCGGCGGTCTTATTGAAGCAGGTGCTCAGCCCGCCATAAAAGAATCCGTTTTACCCGGCCTGATCGCCGGTGAATTACAGGGTGCATTTGCCTATTTGGAAGAGGGCAGTGTTGCCGACCCAACTCAGGTTCAGACAACCGCTGAGGTCAGTGCTGACGGTTCTGAGCCAAATGGCTTTGTGCTAAACGGCAAAAAGACCGTAGTGCTAAATGGCCCAGAGGCTGACTTCTTTATTATCTCGGCGCGTACAGGTGCTGCCAAACAGGGCTCCACTGCGGGTATCAGTCTGTTTTTTGTCAGCAAAGATACGCCGGGCCTGAGCAGTAAACATTATAAAACCTACGATGGCCGCTCTGCTGCTGAGTTGCAGTTGGATCAGGTCGTGGTCGGCGGCGAAGCTCTGATCGGCGAATTACATAATGGCTTTGCTATTGCAGCGCCGGTGTTTTCCCGTGCCCAGGTAGCAGTCTGTGCTGAAGCCGTCGGCGCGATGGACGCTTTGCTAACTGCGACAGTGGATTACACCAAACAGCGCAAACAATTTGGTCAGTCGATCTCAGGGTTTCAGGTTCTGCGACATCGCATGGTCGATATGTTTATGGAAATTGAATTGACCCGATCACTGCTTATGGCCACAGCCTGGAAGTTGGATAACAACGCCGCCGATGCGGAGCAATGTGTCGCCGCGTTAAAAGCCAAAGTGGGCAAGGCCGGCCGTTATGTGTCACACAATGCCGTGCAGCTTCACGGTGGTATAGGCACCACCGACGAGTTTAGTGTCGGACATTATTTTAAACGCTTGGCGACCATAGGAGTGATGTTTGGCTCCAGAGATTCTCACCTATCGCGCTACGCCCAATTGAGCACTCAGCTGTCGTCCCAAGCATGAGCGTTAACCAAATTACATTCGAATAATAATAAGGAACGATCATTATGGATCTTCAACTAAAAAATAAAACAGTATTGATTACCGGCTCTTCGAAGGGTATTGGGTTTGCCATGGCAAAAACACTGGCCGCCGAAGGCTGTGATGTGGGCATCTGCGCGCGCAATGCCGATGAAGTGAATGCTGCAGTTGCCGCGATTCAGGCGATGGGTGTTAAGGCCTATGGTCAAGTGGTGGATGTGACTGACAGCGCCTCTCTTGAAGCCTGGATTAAAGCCTGTGCCGAAGCCCTGGGTGGCATCGATGGTTTTGTCGCCAACGTCAGCGCCGGTGGCGCCGACAATGAAGAGTCTGGCTGGAGAAGTAACTTCGAAGCGGACGTACTGGCTAGCTGGAAAGCGGTCAACGCAGTGAAGCCTTATCTGGAAGCCTCAGATTGCGGCTCAATTGTCAGCATAGGTTCAACCGCTTCCCTCGAAGCCTTTGCCGGCGCTGTGCCCTATGGCGCAATGAAAGCGGCACTGCTCAACTACTTTGGCAATCTGGCTCAGGAACTGGCACCCGCGGGTATTCGTGTGAATAGCGTAAGCCCTGGCCCAATCTATTTTAAAGGCGGCGCCTGGGAAGATATCCGCGCAGCCATGCCTGAGATCTATGAGGGCACCGTAGCCAATATTCCGGCGGGACGTATGGGATCACCTGAAGAAGTCTGTGTTCAAGTTGCACTCTTGTTGAGTCCACTTTCCGGTTATACCAGCGGTACCAATGTGGTTATCGATGGTGGCTTCACCAAGCGAATCCAGTTTTAGGGAAATCGGATTAGACGCTGAGCTTTGTAATTGAAAAGCGGCGCGGTTAAACAGCGATATAAGTAGCTACATAATAAAAAAGGTAAATCCAGTGACAGATAATAAATTTTCTATCGAGGGTAAAGTCGCTCTGATAAGCGGCGCTTCGAGCGGTTTAGGCGAACATATGGCTGAGATGTTTGCCGATAACGGCGTAGCTGTTATCTGTGCCGCACGCAGAACCGATCGCTTACAACAGGTGGTCGATCGGATTACTGCCAAGGGCGGCCGGGCCATAGTGGTGACTATGGATGTGACGGACAGAGACTCGGTGAAAGCCGGTTTTGATGCCGCAGAAGCACAGCTGGGTACACCGGATATTGTTGTCTGTAATGCCGGAGCAACCGGAGCGCAGCCCTTTCTTGAAATGGAAGAAGCGGTTTGGGATAACGTACTTAATGTGAATCTAAAAGGTGTGTTTAATCTTGGACAGGAAGCCGCCCAACGCATGGTTGCAGCAGGCAAACCCGGAAGCATTATCAATATTTCATCTATCTGCGCAGTGGCATCCTTTAAGGGACTTACCCATTACAGTTCTTCAAAGGCGGCGCTCAATCAGCTCACCGCGGTGATGGGTCATGAGCTAGCAGAGCACAGCATTCGTGTTAATGCATTGGCGCCGGGCTATATGATGACTGATATGGTGAGCGATTATTATGCCACCGAAGCCGGTCAGCGAGATCTTGCCACCTTACCCTTAAAGCGCGCAGGTGAGCTGAAGGAATTGGATGGGGCGCTGCTGTTGTTGGCCAGTGATGCCTCCAGTTATATGAGTGGTTCGGTAATCACTGTGGACGCTGCTCACTCAATTCGATTGGGCTAATAGCATTAGCCGGGCAGACTTAAAATAATAAAAAGTGGGAGCACCCATGGAAAGTGTAATCTTGCCCGACCATGTGCCAGAGGCGTTGGTAAGAGATTTTAATATCTATGCACCGCCAGGCATCGATGCAGACTTTCATCAGGCTTGGGCAACTCTACTGCAAGAATCGGACGACTGTCCGCTGGTCTGGACTCAGGCCAATGAAGGCCATTGGCTGCCAACCCGCTCAGCGATTATCGAAGAGGTGTTGACCGACTACAGCAAGTTTTCCAGCCGCAGCATTATTCTTCCCAAAAGCCATAGCGCCGACCATGGCCTGTTGCCCACCACCATAGATCCTCCAGAACATCACTTCTATCGCAAGACCCTTAATCAGACTCTATCACCGCCATCGGTAAATACGATGGAGGAAGAGATTCGCGCCATTGTGGTATCTCTGATCGATGATTTTGTCGCTCAAGGTCAGTGTAACTTTACCCAGCAGTTTGCCGATATCTTGCCTATCCGTATCTTCCTTTCAATGATGGATTTGCCGGAAGATGATATTGCCACCACCAAGTATTGGACCGACCAATTAATTAGACCCGATGGCACCATTAGCTTTGCCGATGCACTGAAAAATCTAAAAGATTATATTGCCCCCTATGTGGATCAGCGCATGGGCCAAGAGGGCACCGATATGCTTAGTCGCATGATTAACACTGAAACGGCTGGTCGTCGTTTGACCCGCGATGAAGCGATTAAATTATCCATTCAGGTATTTATTGCCGGGGTTGACACAGTGGTTAATTTATTGGGTTTTGTATTCCTGTTTTTGGCTCGCAACGAAAAGCATCGCGTGCAGATAATTCAGGGACAAGTCTCCTCCGCGGAAGCGATTGAAGAAATCTTAAGGCGCTTTCCGCTGGTGACTGTGGCGAGAGAAGTGACCGAGGATATGGAATTTCACGGCATCCAGTTAAAGGCTGGCGATATGATTGCCGCGCCAACACCACTGGCGGGTATGGATAATAGTTTTACCGCCAATGCAGTGGATGTTGAGTTTGGTCGCAAACAGGGTAATAGCCTTACCTTTGGCCGCGGGGCACACACCTGTCCGGGCAAAAATCTGGCGCGAGTTGAATTGCGCGTGGCACTGGAAGAGTGGCTCAAGCGGATTCCGAATTTTGAGGTTGATGAGAGCAGTCCGATCAGTTTCAGTAGCGGTATTGTGGGTGTGGTTAATGAGTTAAAACTACGCTGGTAATTTAACGATTAGGCTTTTTGTTAAGAGCGTATCAATAAACAATTTAAAACAACATGTATAAAACAGAATATAAAAAAAGGGACATTCACATGTCCCTTTTTTTATGTGGAATCCAAGGCTATTATTCGACAGCAGCTCGAGCCTTAGCCAGTGCATCAGCAGTCTCTTTATCCATAGGCTCAATCGCCCACTGAATACCCCGTCTCAACAGTTGATAAAATACCGGCAAGTCCCACGAACCGCGATCCATAGTGGGCCAGAAGTCCAGCATCGGCTGCATATCATGATGATGACGGCAGTGCCCCAGAGTTAGATAGAGCACTTCCCCATCTCCCACCTTATGGGTGTAAAACACCGGGTGACGTGCATGTTCCCATTCATCCTCTTCAAAGCCTTCGGCCTTGCCGCCGTACTCAGTATCCAATATAACGTGGAGGTCACCATAGGTCTTCATTAGATAGAGTTCATCGTCCGACTCAAAGGGTTCAATACCCTGTGCCAGTGGATGATCCGGGTCTGCAACAGACACGGTATAGGGCGCAATTGGCGGGTGCGATCGGAACATCGAGCCGAGGGTTTCAACAAACAGTGGCGCCCAGTCTGGAGTGCCATAGAGTCCACTGGACATCAGTCGAATAATCGAATTGGTGCCGTGCAGTGCATACCAGCGACCGCCTCGCTCAACCCAGGCTTTAAGGGCCTCTTGGGCGCCGAGAGAGGGCACAACATTACAGGTGTAGCTGACAATAAAGTCCGCTTCTTCGATGGCCTGAATATTTTCATAATCTTCAAAAACACGAACTCTAAAACGCTCATCTTCCGACAATAGTTTTAGCAGTTCGAGCCGCGCATGATCGATGTCGTGCCACACGCCTCCGGCAATTAATAAGCAGTTGATTCGGCCTGCGCGGTTTTCGTGAATACTCATAGGGCACCCTTTTTTCTGTCCAATTCAGGCTTGGGCGCGTAGGGGTCTTGCGCCAAATACCATTCAACCCACTTGTGGAACAGTTGATTGCCCGCTTCATTGCGACCGAAGGTAACATTGGCATGAGCATTAGATTCCAGACCTTTCTGAATCTTCAGTCCG
Source organism: gamma proteobacterium HTCC2207 (assembly GCA_000153445.1). Classification (GTDB taxonomy): domain Bacteria; phylum Pseudomonadota; class Gammaproteobacteria; order Pseudomonadales; family Porticoccaceae; genus HTCC2207. The sequence continues at coordinate 6,417 of CH672398.1, forward strand.
ACTTGATAGTCTTCTACATCCACCACTTCTTGGAAGAAGTCCATCATGCCCTGGAGTTCGGTATCTTCTCCGGCGGGTTTGGTGGGGTGAATAAAGTTGATATAGGTAGTGTTTTGATTGGGCAGTGGGCCGGGAATAATCTGACTGACCAGTGTAATTTCCGGTGCCACAAACAACGAAATATTAGGGAACAATGTGCGAATCCAATCGTAACCATTGTTTTCGTGCTTGTGATAATCCTCTGGCGCCACATCCGCAAGGTTTTCTTTAATGGCTAAATGGGGGAAGCAGATCAAGGTATGGGGGCCGTAGGCATCGAATTGCATAACATTGGAATAGGTGCGCTCAGCGATGGTGTCCGGGTGGGCTGCGGCAAAGTGATAGCCCTCTAGATAGCCGTCATAGGCCACCTTCCAGTTGGCGCCATCAATCTTGCGCTGGCCACAGAAATGCCAGTTTTCCATACCCAGAAGACCGATATCCTCCATTATGCCGCCCAAGAAATCATCGAAATCTACCTCGTCTTCACCGGGTTCAAGCACGGTAAAGATCATACCGCCGCGCTCGTAGACAGGCAGCTGAGTGAGGCCATTGGTTTGCTTATCAAAGTCACCAAATTTCTGCTGATCGGCAACGCCGCGCAGCACACCGTCATTGCTATACATCCAGCCATGATAGGGGCAGGTAAAGCGTGACTTGTTACCGCAGGGCTCGGTGGCCACGGTCATGGCGCGGTGCGAGCAGGCATTGAGCATTACTCGAGCAGTGCCGTCTTTAAGACGGGTAATCAGCAGTGGCTTGTCGAGAAACTGAAAGGTTTTATAGTCGCCAGCATTGGGCAGCTCGGCGGTCAGGGCGACAAAAACAGGTACCTTTTTAAAGATAAGGTCCATTTCCTGCTGCCAAATATCGGCATCGGTATAATTTTTAGAGGGTACCGTCAGCGTGCTTTCGGCTTGGTCCGTGGTGTTATTGTCAACATCATCAATGATGCGAGCGACAATACGGTTATAGTTTTCTGCAATAGTCATGCTCAATATTCCTCACCTGATGAAGGGTTTAGGCTTCGGGCAGCACCAGCGGGCCAGCGGCTGATACATCGTATTTAATAACATTCATATCGGTGATCTCGACTGTGCCACAGAAGGCCATAAACTCAACGATATGGGGCATTCCGAGGTGAGCCATAATGGCGCTCTCACTCTCCCATTGCTCGGTTATCCAGATCACATTGGGCAGGTTGATATCCACAGCGATTGCATAGAGCTGACAGCCAGGCTCAGCGTGGGTAGGCTCAATGATTTTTTGTGCGGCGGCAATATAGGCGGCGGCGTCTTTAGGCGCTAGTTCAATTCTTGCGGAGATAGCTAACATAATCGAATCCCGAGTTATTTTATGTTGGTAACAATGGTTGTTATTTTTTTAGGCGTCTACGCCGTCAAAGCCCAAGTACATAAGCTCATAGGCTCCCAGGAGAAACGCTTTGGCTTCCTCTTCGCGGCCCTCTTCGGCAATAAATTCTGAGTCATAGGTAAGGCGGCAGCCGCCATTATCTAAAACGGTCAGTTGGCCTTTGGCCTGATAGTGCAAAAGCCCAGCCGGTCGTTCGCCGACAATGGAGAGCTGCACTATATAGTTTTCCAGATCGAGAGCATCGAGGCGCTCACTGACAGGGGCGTCGAAACCGACATTGTAGATATGACGGGTCATGCCAACACCGCTGCCATCTAACTCAACCCGGTCAATATCGATCGGAGTATTGGCTGGCCACCAGGCTTCGATATTGCCGAAGTCCATCAGTAGCTGCCAGATTGTTTCTCGCGGCGCGCCGATATCGTGGTGAGAGTGCAGTCGTATCATCTTGGAGATCTCGCTATTTATAATTTTTATAATGACTGCCCAGCAAAAGGCTAGATGGGGCAGTCTTTCTTTTTTGCGATATTTCAAACTAACCAAACAGGTAGACCCAGTCAAACCTGTTTGGGTTGCCAGCTTTGGGTATATCTAGCTATGCATTGAGGCCAATATCGCCCTGAGCATGGAGTGAGGTCAATGTGCGGTGGACAATACGCCAGCCGTCAGCGGTGCGAACTAATTTATCTGAATACTCACCCCAAACAGTCAGCACTTCGCTGGCATAATCACCCAGTCCGGCGTGCATAGCGGCCAGATAACAGGTGGTCTGGGCCTCATCACCATTGACCTGAATATCGTAATTGCCGAGCAGGT
>CH672398.1:9727-261129 GCA_000153445.1 gamma proteobacterium HTCC2207
TTATTATTCTGTCTTTATCAGTGATGAATACTACTTGGCCACCTAGTATCAGTCAATAAAAACCATCAAACATGTTTGTTATTTACCTGCGCCATTAGCTGCGGTAACATAAGGCCCAAGTATGACAGCTGCTATTGTTATTCGCTGTCAGGATAATTAATAAATATGGGTATAGGTTTATGACGCAGATGAACACTCGCGTACTACTGGCACGCAGGCCAGCCGAGCATTTGGTAGCGGCTGATTTTGAGGTAGATACGCAGCCACTGGGCACTATAGAAGAAGGGCAGTTTCTGATTCAGAACACCTATCTGTCGATGGATGCTGGATTTCGCCAGTGGATGAATGAGGGCTCTGGGGATAACTATCTGGCTTCTATGCCGCTGGGTGAGCCGGTCCAAAGCATTATTATGGGCCGCATTATCGAATCGCGTCACAGTGGTTATCCGGTGGGAAGCACGGTGATGGGCAGAACCTCCTGGGAACAATACAGTATTGATGATGGCACCGACTTTATGGCGATTCTCGATCTGGATCCCGATGTCGAGCCCTATGAATACCTTGCCAGTCTCGGTCCCTCTGGCATGACAGCTTATTTCGGCTTAATGGATATTGGCGCGCCTAAAAGTGGCGATATCTTTGTGATTAATGCTGCTGCTGGTGGCATCGGTTCTCTGGCTGGGCAGATGGCCAAGGCCGAGGGTTGCACCACTGTAGGTATTGCTGGCGGTCCAGCCAAATGTGCTTGGTTAAAAGATACACTCGGCTACGACCATGTGATTGACTATAAATCTGGCGAATCTCTCGATGATCAACTGCTTGCACTGGCCCCGGAAGGCGCCGACATTATGTTTGATAATGTGGGTGGCCCGATGCTCGGCACTATGCTCGGTCATCTGGCAGAGAATGCGCGAGTGGTTCTCTGTGGCGCGGTCTCTCAATATGAGCGTGAGGGTGGCCATGAAAGTGTTGCCAATATGTGGGAGCTGATCACCAAACGAGCCAAGGCCGAAGGCTTTATGTTCTCTGACTATGTCGATCGCTATCCAGAAGCCCTCGACTATATTACCGCCATGCTCAAGGCTGATGCGCTGGTTAGTCCTGTGCATATATCCCAGGGGATTGAATCGTCAGGGCAGGCGTTTATCGATATGTTAGATGGTAATAGCACGGGTAAATGCTTGGTTAAGCTTTAGATCGTAAACGAAAGGCTTTGAAAAATAGTGTTTAGGGCTCTGGAATTGAGAGCTCTACAGCAAGAGCAGTTCCCCCCGATATCTTGCTGGCGCCAAAACCCTTCGTACTCTGTGCGGAGGGTTTTGGCGTAGTGGTAATCAAAATTCTTTTAAGTGCTTTTAATAAAAATAAAAATAAAAAAACGCAAGGATAAAACCATGCCATTAGAATCTGCTACTGCCGCCATTTTGGCCCATATAGCCGCAGAAGCTGGCCCCGAGTTATACGATATGGCGGTCACCGAAAGTCGTGAAATGTATCGAGAGATGCAGCCTGATTTACCTGAAATTGTGGTGTATAGCGTCGCAGATACAACCATCGAGGGGCCAGCTGGCCCTATTCCAGTGCGTATTTACCGACCCAGTGCTGCACCTGCCCCAGTGCATGTGCATTTTCACGGTGGTGGTTGGGTGATTGGTGATCTGGACACCCATGATCGCGACTGTCGTGAAATTTGTGCGGGCGCAGATTGCATAGTGGTGGCTGTGGATTATCGCCTGGCGCCGGAACATATTTTCCCCGCTGCACCAGAGGACTGTTACGCGGCTCTCTGTTGGGCCACGGCAAATAAAGGTCTGTTGGGCGGGCTGCCCGGCCCGGTCAGTGTGGGTGGCGATTCTGCCGGTGGCAATCTGGCCGCCGCAGTTGCATTGATGGCCCGTGATCGCAACGGGCCCGCTATAGCAATGCAGCTGCTTATTTATCCGGTGATCGATGCAACAATGGAAAGTGAATCCTACCGCGATAATGCCGATGGCTATCTGCTGTCGAGAACCATGATGGCCTGGTTTTGGGATCTCTACTGCCCGGATGTCGATCTGCGAGCTGACCCCCTAGCCAGTCCCATAACCGCAGAGGATCTATCGACACTGCCACCGGCTCTGATGATGACCGCAGAGTTTGATCCCCTGCGGGATGAGGGTGAAGCCTACGCTCAGCGCTTAAAAGCTGCCGGTGTGGAAGTGGAAGTGCGGCGCTTTGATGGTTTGGTGCATGGCTTCTTTTCCCAGGCGGGGATTATCGAAGCAGCCCGAGAGGGCGTTGATCTTGCCGTGAAGGCACTGCGCAAGGCGCACAATAGGGCTAGCTAGGCATTAGCGGCTGTCCTCGCAGAGAGGATATTTTCCAGCTGTCATTAATGCGAGCAAACTCGAGATGGTACTGCACATAAAACAGTACCGATTCGCTTCCTTTAGATTCAGGTGCAGATGCAGCCGCCGCAGGAACACCCATGCCTATAACGTGGGTTCGCGCCGCAGCGGTGTCTTGATCCAGAGAATCAATTTTAAAATTGGTCGCGTAATGGGCGCTGTGACTCATGCTGGCAAAGGCGCCGGCAAACAATTCCCGCAATGCCGCCATGCCCTCAAAGATCTGATATTCCAACGCCGTCATATCGAACACCGCATCTTCGGTGAAGTGGCTGAGCAGCTGTTCTAGATCTGCTGCATCATCCAGTGCAATCAGATAGCTGCTAACCCGTTCCTGCAGCGCCTGACGATCTTCGAGAGTCTGAATACGTTGCTCTAAGCTTTTCATAGTGGACGCTTTTTCAATAAGTCTTTTTATATTAGAGATTCTTTTTAAATAAGTCTCAGCCGGTAAAGAAATCGGCCCGCGGTGTGCCAGTCTCGTCGTAGACTGGCTCGGCATGATCGATACGGTACTTAAGAATATCCGTGTCATGAATCTCATACTGATAGAGCAGGGCCAGCATATCAGTGTAATAAGCGCTGCTGAGATGAGCGGCAAGATGCTCGCTGGACTCCCAGTTTTCATGGACATAGATGCGCCCGGGCACCGCTGGGTCAAGACTCCAGACATAGTGACGACAGCCTTTTTGAGTGCGGGTATCAATCATTAGTTGCGCGGTTTCACGCAACACTTTTACCGCATCATCGGGATTGAAGTTAACAGTGCCATTAATTAGAACAGTCATAGGACGTCCTTATTCACCGTAGAGTGAGTTGAAAATACGCTCAATAAATAACCACTCGCCATCGACCTTGATTAACTTGTCATCGTACTGGCCGCGGGGTCGAATCTCGGTGCCATCGAGAGTGATACCCACCTCAGTGGTATAGGCTCGTGCTGTGGCAGTGTCGCCATCCACCTGAATATCGCCCACTGAAATAGACATAAAGATAAACGGGAACATTGCCATCCCGGCATTCCAGGCAGCGACAATATTTTCTTTGCCAGCAACATTTTCCATCCCGGGGATAACCGGCAGTTTCCAACTAGAGCCCTCGGCCCAGGTGGAACCCCAGAGTTCAGCATCGCGCTGGTTTACGGCATCGGCGTAGATATCCATCAGCTCACGGATGGCGAGACGGTCTTCGATCGGTCCTGAAAAAGCCATAATATTACCCCTTAAAATTGTTATTGTTTGATTGCAAAGACTATACAGTAGAGCATGTCAAAAAAACAATCTCAGTTGATTTTTTATTGTTAAAGGGGTACCTTGAGCTGTAGCTTAAACCTTTGCTGTCGGCTGCTATAAAGAGCAATATCGACAGCCCACTTATTAGAATAAAAACGGGAACTAGCATGTCTATCAACTACAAACAGTACTACCTCCACCAGCGCCCAGTGGGTGATACGACCGACAGTGATGTTAGAGTCCGCACAGTTGAAGTTGATGGCTTAGCCGATGGCCAGTTGCTGATTAAAAATGAGTATTTCTCGCTTGATCCAGCGATTCGTGGCTGGATGAGTGATGAGCCCAGCTATATGCCACCGATTGACCTAGGGGATGTGATTCGCAGCTCTACCGTAGGCACCATTGTTGAGAGCAAGCACCCGGATTTCGCCGCAGGCGAAGTGGTCTACGGGCTTAATGGCTGGGAAGAATACAGTGTCTCCGACGGCTACTTTTTGACCAAGGTGCCAGAGGACAATCAATTCCCACTGCACTACTATTTAAGCGCCTTTGGTGCTGTTGGCCTGACAGCTTATTTCGGTATTACCGATGCCGCCAAGTTAAAGCCGGGTGATACCTTGCTGATGAGTGCTGCCGCCGGAGCGGTTGGTTCACTGGGCGGCCAGTTGGCAAAAAATATGGGCTGTCGAGTTGTTGGCCTAGCCGGCTCAGACGAGAAATGTCAGTGGCTCACCGATGACCTAGGCTTTGATGCCGTGATCAACTACAAAACCGAACAGGGCAACCTCAATGCCGCCATAGCCGCAGCCTGCCCCGAAGGTGTAGATGTGTACTTTGATAATGTTGGTGGCGAAATCCTCGATGCGGCCCTGTTAAATATCAATAGCAATGCCCGGATTGTCTTCTGTGGTTCCATCTCCAGTTACAACGCCTCAGAGCCAGTTCCCGGCCCCTATAACTGGTGGCAGATACTGGCCAAGAGCGCCACGGTTCAAGGCTTCCTGATCAGCAACTATTTCCCCCAGTTTGAAGCCGGTGCCGCCGCCATTGCCGAATTGCTTACCGACGATAAGCTGCAGTTTAAGTATGAGATTGTCGATGGTTTTGATAACACCCTAACCGCATTTCACAAACTCTTTGATGGCAGTAATAAAGGTAAGTTGATGCTCAAGGTTTAAGTTAAAGAGGTTTAAGTTAAAGAGGTTTAAGTTAAAAAGTTTATATTTAAAGGTGCAGGGCCATGTCACAAACAAAACTAGCAGGTAAACGCGCCATAGTTACAGGTGGCGCCACCGGTATTGGCTATGGCATTGCCAAACGCTTTCTCGCCGAGGGCGCCGCTGTGATTATTACCGATATAGATGCCGAGGGCGGTGCCAGCGCCGCCCAAAGACTGGGTGATAACTGCCAATTTGTACACCACGACGTCTCCCTAGCCAGCCAGTGGGATGGCGTGTTTTACTTCGCTGAAAAACACTTTAGCGGCCTCGATATTATGGTCAATGTGGCCGGCGTCACCCTAATGGGCACCATTGAAGAACTGGATCTAGAGACCTGGGATAAAACCATGGCCATCAACCTGCGCAGCTGTTTCCTCGGCTGTCAGGGCGCAATCAAATTAATGAAGAGCAACTCAGCGGAAAGCCACGGCGGCTCCATTATCAATATGGCCTCCGTTTCTGCCGTAAAAGCCAAACCGGAACTGGTGGCCTATAACGCCTCAAAAGCTGGTGTCGATATGATGACCAAATCGGTCGCCCTCCATTGCGCCGTGAGCGGTTATGGCATCAATGTGAATTCCATTAACCCCGGTGTAATTGAAACCGATATGCTCAAGAAAGTAATGAGTCAGGTAGAAGATGGCGACGCACTGATGGACAGTTATAGAGCATTGCATCCCATTGGACGAATCGGCCAGCCGGAAGATGTGGCCGCCATGGCCGTCTATCTGGCCAGTGATGACGCCTCCTTTGTGACAGGCTCGGCTTTTACTGTTGATGGTGCACTTTCTCTTAATTGAATGAGGAACAACCCATGAATGAAGAAACACGGCAGGGCGGTTGTCTCTGTGGTCAGGTGCGTTACAGAGTGCCAGCCAAACCAGTAGAAACCGTCGTCTGTCACTGCCGCAACTGCCAAAAGCAGGCCGGTTCCGCGTTCTCCGTGGTGGCGTTTTTTCCTCGGGATAGTTTGCAGTTAGAAGGCGAGTTACAGACCTTTGAAGATAAAGGCACCAGCGGCCAAACCGTCTTTCGGCGCTTCTGCGGCAACTGTGGTTCACCGGTAATTACGGATACAGAGCATGCGCCGGAGATGGGGCTGATCTTTATTAAGGCCGGGACATTGGATGAGGTGGATGATTTGGTGCCGTCGGTGCATGTCTGGACCGAGCGCAAGCATTGCTGGCTGACCTTGGCAGAGGATCAGGTGCAGTTGGAGCGGGAGTAGGGGTCGAATTTACTCCCTGTTAGTCAGGCCTAAACCCTTAGATCCCAAACAAAAAAAACCGTCATCCTGAGCGTAGCCGAAGGATCTCAATCAGTCGGCAGGAGACCCTTCGACTACGCTCAGGGTGACAAGTAAGAGGCTAAACTGCGACATTCCAAGCCTAAACTGTCTTATCCCACTAGAGCCCCAGCCAGCCTTCTCGCCGAATGCGTATCCTGTCATCTCGACAGACCCTACACCCTGTCATCTCGACAGAGCGAAGCGACGAGAGATCTCAGAATCCCAAACGTATCTCGAAACAACCAGCCCGCCAAGGCCAACTCTTAAGTTTTCAAGCGCCAAGACCTTATGTCTCTTGTTAGCACTATGCTGACCCAGAAAAGTTAGAGTCAAACTAAATTCAATATACGCCTGATTTTATACCTATGATCTAGTAAGAAACCTGACTAAAGCACTTTAGATGACACATTAAAGATCACCCTAAAACCAAAATTCGAGGTCACGTCCAATTCATCTAGAGAGCCAGTAATAACTCGATAAGGATAGCGATATGAACCTAACAATCTCCATACTTTTGATCACTGTCGGTTTAATTAATTTTTTGCCGGTAATAGGGATTATTTCAGCCGAAAAATTATCTGCTGCCTATGCAGTAGAGTTGATTGGTAACGATATAGTTATTTTGATGCGCCACCGAGCATTACTATTCGGACTGATCGGTGGGTTTATGCTTTATTCCGTATGGAAACCTTCTTATCAATCCGTAGCTATGGTGATGGCGGCTATTTCTATGTTGGGTTTTTTGTTTTTTGTCGCAGCTGCCGATCATTACAATGCATCTATAACCAAAATTGCCATTATCGATTTGATTGGCCTAGCAGGTCTCGCGATAGCAGCAGGTCTCAAATATCTCAGTCGAAATAGTCTCTTCTAAATATCCACCCTAACCAACGCCTTCCCCACAGTCCCCCCCGACATCAGCTCACAAAATGCCCGCGGCGTATTATCAAACCCCTCAGTAATATTCTCCAATACCTTAATATCCCCAGAGCGAATCCACCCCTCCAACTCCGCCATAGCCGCTGGCACCTCATCCTGATAAGTCGGCAATAAAAACCCCTGCATTGTCAGCTGTCGCGAGACCATCTCCCAGAGATTAGTAATCGGGTTAGGGTTATCCGTACGGTTGTAATCCGAGATCATCCCACAGGCCACAATGCGCCCATAAGTCTTCATCGTCTTAAGCATGGCATTGAGCACCGGCCCGCCGACATTATCAAAATAGATATCCACTCCCTCTGGGGCAATGGCCATCACCGCTTCAGTGACATCTTCCGTTTTATAGTTAACCGCGGCGTCAAAACCAAACTGTTCAACAATCAATTCGGCCTTATCATCACTGCCAACAATACCAATAACCTTACAGCCAGTCAGTCTGGCGATCTGCCCCGCCATGCTGCCGGTGGCGCCGGCTGCGGCACTCACAATGACTGTCTGCCCAGCTTGAATTAAACCCACTTCACGAAGGCCGATATAGGCCGTGGCACCTGCTCCACCCAGAGAACCAACATAATAGGAGAGGGGAATACCCGGCTCTGGCTTAAGTTTTTCTAACAGGATCGCTTCGCTGTGACAGAGTGAATAGTCTTCCCACTGGTTGAGGGCGTAGACATATTCGCCCTCGGCGAAATCGGGATTTTTAGATTTAATTACCTGTCCAACCGAGGGGCCGCGGATCACGCCGCCTATGGGGATAGGTTCAAAATAGTTGGCTTTGCCATCGACCCAGCCGCGTATTGCCGGTTCCATTGAGAAGTACATATTGCGCAGTAGAAATTCTCCTTCGCTGGGCTCTGGCATGGGTCCTTCAGATAGGGCGAAGTTTTCCGGTTGAGCGGCGTCGGTAACATAGGAGGCGAGTACAACTTGGCGGTTGGTTGGCATAATTAATCCAGTTCTAGATGCAGGTTGCCATCTTCGGCGACACTGACAGGATAGGTTTTTAAAGGCACTCGGGTGAGCTCGCCCTTGGGCATTCCGGTGCGTAAATCAAAGCGAACACCATGCAGTGGGCATGCCAGATAGCAGTTTCTAATACGACCATTGGTGAGTTCTGCGCGCTGATGGGTGCACTGATTATCCACGGCATAATAGTCCCCGTTGGCTTTGCAGATAAGAATATTCTTACCTTCGACTGTGACTGCTACGGTCTGATTGTCGGTGATATCGGTTGCGGGAATTAGGCTGTCTGCGGTGGTGGTCATAGAGGTCTCGTCAATATAGGGCAGAGGAAAATGCCGGGCTCAGATAGTCTGATGCCCGGCAGCAAATGCCTTTAGGCATTGAGGTATTTGTCGATACTTTGGTGTAGGTGACGAATACGGCTCTCTTGATAGCTGGCAAGACTCACGGCGCCTTTTCTCGAGGCGATCATGCCTTTCTGTACGGCGGCCATATTGCTGTCATCCTGATCAAATACTGGGCCTAGGCCGCCAATTTCTGGGGCTTCACTAAAGGCTTGATCGGGACGTAGAATATTCTTTTCCGCGGAGTCTGGGCGCTTGGTGCCTTTCTCATAACGGAGCAGGATCATGGTTTCGAAGATACAGCTGTTGTGGTCGTCACCATTGGGCAGGAAGCGATAGACAATATTGCCGTGATAGCCGGTCCATACCTGAGTGTTGGGGAACAACATATAGAGTATGGCGTCCTCCAGCTCTGACTTGGTGGCGTGATCCAGTGATTCACCGATAATTTCGCTAAACATTTCTCGATTGGTTTCGGCGACATAGGTCCTTGCGGTGATTCCCTCGGGCATCTCGTGGCCTTCGGCGCTGTCGGTGGCCATTCGTCCTGACAGCTCGAGAATATCGCGCATGGTTTCGGCTTCAGTTACATGTGGCAAATGCGGGCTGGGAATGCCCATTGGCGTGACCGAGCGGCTGACATGGTCACCAAAGGTGTCGTACTGGGAGTTGGCATCGCCGGTAAAGGTCAAAATTTCGCTATGGGTTTCCAAGGTGTGGAAAGACTCCATAAAGGCTTCGGCACCGACTTTCCAGTTGCACTGGACTTCGCGCTGAACATGAGCGCCTTTGTAATAGTCATGCAGTGGGAAGCGGGAAAAGTGCTCGGGCAATGGACTCAGGTAGTCATCCAGTGGGATACAGTTCTCGTCGAAGTTGATAAAGATAAAGCCACCCCAGGTGCCTACTTTGACCTGTGGCAGGCTCATATCTTTTTCGTCTAGATGGCTAAAGTCCCATTTGCAGGGGATGCCTTTAAACTCACCATTGATATCCCAGGTGGCACCGTGGAAGGGGCAGACAAATTCGTCGGCATGACCGTCGCAGTCGCGGAGAATGCGGCCGCGGTGTAAGCAGGAATTGATAAAGCCTTTAAATTCATTTTCTCCGGTGCGGGTGACAATAATCGACTGGTCGATGATCTCATAAATATGGTGGTCACCGACTTCGGGAATATCTTCTTCGCGACAGGTCATCTGCCAGACTTTGGGCCAGAGTTTCTCTTTTTCTTTGTCGTGAAAGTCTCGGGAGATCCAGCGATCGACACTGATATCCTCGTCACCCATATAGGGGTTGGTGTCTTCGCGCAGGTAGGCCGGGACCTCAATGGTTTCCTCATCAAGTAGATTTTGATAGCTAATACCTTCGCAGCGCTCTTCACCCTGCTGCTTTACTTTGATTAATTCGGACATAGAGTCTCTCCTGCTTTTTATTGTAATTATTTGGTAATGATATTGACGCCACTGAGGCCGGGGGCACCATAGACATGGGTATAGCCAACCTTGGGATTATTCGGTACCTGTCGTGCGCCGCCTTCACCGCGCAACTGTACGCAGACTTCATAGACTTGGCGCAGGCCTGATGCGCCCACGGGTTCGCCATTGGCGAGACAGCCGCCGTCTGTATTGATGGGCATTGAGCCATTAATACCGGTGGCGCCTTCGCGCAATAATTTTTCCTGTTCGCCGTGCTCACAGAAACCGTTCTCGGCCATATGGATAATTTCGGTGCCACTGTCGGTGTCTTGGAGCTGCATCACATCGATATCTTCGGGGCCGATTCCAGCCTGCTCAAAGGCGGCTTTGGAGGCGGTGACCGTTGAGGCGTCGGCCACATTCATAGCTTGGGAGGGGGCAAAGACTTCAAAGCTGCCGTAGTGGCGGGTGCGCACGGCGGCGGTCTTGAGATACAGCGGTTTGCTGCTGTATAGATGGGCTTTGTCGGCATTGCAGATAATCAGTGCGGCGCCACCTTCGGCGGGGCTGCAGAACATATATTTGCGCAGCGGGTCGCTGATCATTGCGGAGTTGGCAATCTCTTCGTAGCTCAGTGCTTGCTGACGCCAGGCGGTGGGCGTCAGGGAGCCATTGGTAAAGGCTTTTTCTGAGACCCGAATCAATGATTCTTCAGTGATCCCATGATCGTGCATATAGCGCTGGGTTTTTAGGGCGAAGAACTGGGTGGTGAGCATCATGCCGGTCTCGCCATACCATTCGTCGATTCCCCAGTCTGCGGGTTTCGGGTTAAAGGCGCCGCGGGGGTGTTTGTCGAAACCGACTACAACACCGACATCGTATTCGCCAGATTTAATTGCGCTGTAAGCGGCGTGCAATGAGCTACCGCCGGTGGCACAGCCATTCCAGATATTAGTAAATTGCAGGCCAGTAAGACCCAGTTCGTTAACCAGTGCGTCGGCATTGCCAGCATCTTGGCTGCCACCGTAGGCAAACTGCATATCTTTCCAGGAGAGTCCGGCGTCGGCCAATGCGTTACGCACTGCGGATGCGCCTTGCTGCATGCCTGAGAGGCCGGGTGAGCGACCAAAGCGATGAAGTCCTATACCGATAATTGCTACATCCATGATCTATGCCTCCTTCACTGGGCTAAAACGAAACGTCATTATTTGGTCGCCGCTGCCGTCAGTGCCATCAGTGCGAAAGGGAATAATATCCAGCTTCATGGGCATACCAATCTGTAAATCTTCTGGCTTATTGGGCAGCAGGCGCGATTCGACACGAACGCCGCCGGGCATTTCCACATAGCCAACGCCGTAGGGCTGAAAGGTCTCTGCTGTCTCATCGCTTTTGTAAGGGGCCTTGGGCATAAAGGTCTGAATGGTCCAGCTCCACAATATGCCCTGATCACCCAATTCAACAATCGTGGTTTCGCGAGAGCCACAGTTGCGGCAGTCTGGCTGGGCCGGAAAAGCGGTTTCTGCACAGTTGACGCAGCGGCTACCTAATAGCTGGGGCTTGGCGGAAGGCCAGGTAAATAGGCCTTCATGGATGGGGACTTGGTTGCTCATAATTACACTCTATTGGTGACCAGCTGTTGATGTATCGCTATTGATGAAGAGCTATGCCCAGACTGTCCAAGACAGACTCATGCATACTTTCGGAGACCGTGGGGTGGGCAAAAATACTCTGGGCCAACTCGTGCTCTGTAGCTTCAAGTTGCTGAGCTATGCCAAAACCCTGAATCTGTTCGGTGACCTCTGGGCCGATCATATGGGCCCCAAGCAACTCACCTGACTGCTCGTCAAAGACGGTTTTTACCAGCCCCTCAGCTTCATTGATGGCCAGCGCTTTGCCATTGGCATTAAGGTTAAAACGGCCAATGCGAGTACTGTGTCCGGCGGCTTTGGCCTGGGCTTCGGTGAGGCCGACACTGGCAATCTGTGGGCGGCAATAGGTGCAGCCTGGCACCTGATCTTTATTCAGTGGTTTAACAGCGTCAACACCGGCAATTTTTTCTACGCAGATAACGGCTTCATGGCTAGCTTTATGGGCCAGCCAAGGTGGGCCGGCAACGTCGCCTATGGCATATAAGCCGGCGAGATTGGTTTTGCCAAAGCCGTCGGCTTGCAAAAAGCCTTTTTCGGTTTCAACCTTTAAGGGTTCAAGGCCGAGATTTTCAATATTGCCGGTAATGCCCACCGCGAGAATCACCTGATCAAACTCTAGGTGCTGCTCGCCATTGGGGCCGCTTATGAGGGCAACTGTGTCTGCGCCGGAGCTATCCAAAGACTGGACAATACTGTTGGTTAAAATCTTAATGCCGCGCTGGACAAAGGCTTTTTCAGCCAGGGCGGAAATATCAGCATCTTCTGCGGGCGTAATACGCTGTTCCGCTTCAACCAGCGTGACATCGCTGCCGAGATCATTGTAGAGACTGGCAAATTCAACGCCGATGGCGCCGGCACCAATCACCAGCAACTTGCTTGGCAGGGCGGTGGGGGTCATGGCTTCACGAGCACCCCAGACGCGCTCGCCATCGATTTCAATACTCGGCAAATTGCGCGCCCGTGCACCGGTGGCGAGAATAATATGAGTGGCTTTAAACTGTGTGACCTTACCGTCCTGTTCCACATCTAACAGGCACTTGTCAGCCAGACTGGCGGTACCATCGATTACGGTGATGCCATTCTTTTGCATGAGATAGGCAACACCCTGGCTAAGTTTGCTGGCCACTGAGCGGCTGTGCTGCACTAGCTTTTTGATATCAAAGCTAAGGTTGTCGACTGTGAAACCGAAGTGCTCTGCCTCTTTTAAAGTATGGGCAATATCGGCGCCCCGCAGCAGTGCCTTGGTGGGGATGCAGCCCCAGTTTAGGCACACGCCACCGAGGTGCTGTTTCTCCACTAGGGCAGTTTTGAAGCCCAGCTGTGCGGCGCGAATGGCTGCCACATAGCCGCCGGGGCCGCCACCTACGACCATTAGATCAAATTGTTGCGTAGTCACTTTGTCGTTACTCCATTAACCCAGCATGGTGGCTGGCTGCTCTAAATAACCCTTGAGAACAGACATAAATTGCGCCGCGACAGCACCATCAATAATGCGATGATCGCTGGATAGGGTCAGGCTCATCACCGTTGCCACCGCCAACTCTCCGTCTTTTACCACTGGGCGTTGTTCGCCAGCACCGACGGCCAAAATGGCACCCTGAGGCGGGTTGATAATGGCGTCAAACTGCTTGATCCCATACATGCCAAGATTGGATATACAGAAGCTGCCACCCTGAAACTCTTCAGGCTTAAGCCGACCGAGTTTGGCTCGAGTAGCCAAATCGCGAGTGGTATTGGAGATCTCCACCAGACCTTTGTGATTGGCGTCGCTAACAATCGGAGTGATCAAGCCGTCGTCTATGGCCACGGCCACTGAGATATCGGCATTGCTAAAATAGCTCAGTTGCTCGCCATCGAATTGCACATTCAGTGCTGGCACTTTTATCAGTGCACTGGCGCAGGCTTTAACAATAAAGTCATTGACCGAGACTTTGGCGTCAGTGTTGCTGCTATTAATCTGCTTGCGCACGGCGAGCAGGGCATCGATTTCGGCGTCTATATGGACACGGAAGTGCGGAGCAGTTTGTTTCGATGCCTGTAGTCGTGCAGCAATGGTTTTGCGCATGCCGCTGATCGGTTGAGATGCAACGGTATTGCTACTCACTGTTGTGTTGCTATCCGTCTGGGTTGGTATTTTATTTTTAAGTGCGGCAACGGCTTCGACATCCGCTTTACAGACCCGACCACGATCGCCACTGACACGACATTCGAGCAGGTTAATACCCAGCTGAGTGGCTATGCGACGGGCAACTGGTGTGGCTTTAACGTTACTGTCATCGCCGTAGCGAACGGCACTTGAGGCGCTACGGTTATTGCCGATTAATTGACCGCCGGCGGCTACTACCGCGGCTTCGAGATCCCGTTTGGAAACCCGATCATGACGGCCAGTTCCGGTTATATTATTAAGATTGACGCCATATTCGGCGGCCAGTCGACGCGCCACTGGTGATGCGGCAACCAGACTGTCATCTTCACCCTCAGCGAGTTTGCTGAGGCCACTGGCGGCCTGTGGAATAGTGGCAGGAGCAGGAGCAGGTGCAGGTGCAGTTTCTACTGCTGCGGCTACTGGAGCTGAAGCTTCAGTGACAGCCTTTGGTTCAGCTGCTGCACTGCTATTGCTGTTAATAAACGCCTGAATATCCGCATCGCTAGTCTCTGCACTGGCTATAACACCCAGCAGAGCACCGACTGCATGGGTTTCACCCGTTGCACCCAGTATGGCTCTGAGAATTCCGCTATCTGTTGCGGTGACTGTATTAATGATTTTGCTGGTTTCTATATCGACTAAATCATCCCCAGCATTGACCTCATCACCGACGGCGAAATACCAAGCATTGATATCACCTTCAGACATTTCCATGCCCCACTTGGGCATATTGATCGGCTTGATTTCATTTGTCATGACTATGCTCCCGATGGGCCCGCGGCCAGTACTTCCCGAACGGCGACCATCAGCTTCTCTGCGTTGGGCAGGTAAGCATCTTCCAGTTCTGGGGCGAATGGCACTGGTGTGTGAGGTGCCGTAACGGTGCGAATCGGTGCTTTAAGACTGTAGAAGCCGTGCTCGGCAACTATGCCAGCAATATCTGTGGCCAGGCCGCAGCGTGGATTACCTTCATCGATAATTACCAGGCGACCGGTGACTTCTACACTTTCAAGAATGGCTTCGTGATCCAGTGGCGATACCGTGCGGGGGTCGATAACATCACAGCTAATACCTTCTTTAGCCAGAATGTCGGCGACGGTAATGGCATGGGTGACCATATTGGATATGGCGACGATGGTGACGTCGGAACCCTGACGGGGAAACGCCGCTTCACCAAAGGGAATGGCATATTGCTCGTCTGGCACTTCACAGGCAATGTCGTACATGACCTTGTGCTCGAGGAAGATAACCGGATCATCATCGCGAATCGCCTGCACCATAAGGCCTTTGGCATCATAGGCATTGGCGGGCATCACCACTTTAAGACCGGCGATATGGGTAACAATAGAGTGCAGCATACTGGAGTGCTGGGCACCGGCGCGCCAACCGCCACCGACGGTGCCGCGAATAACCATTGGTGTTTTTGACTTGCCGCCAAACATATAGCGAAACTTGGCTGCCTGGTTAAAGATCTGGTCGAAGGAGACGCCGATAAAGTCGAAGAACATCAGTTCAGCAACTGGGCGCAGGCCATTGTTGGCGGCACCAGCGGCGGCACCAATAATGGCAGCTTCACTGATGGGCGTGTCGATAACACGCTCGCGTCCAAACTCAGGCATTAAGCCTTTGGTAACACCAAAGACACCGCCGTAGGCGTCATCTTCACCTTCACAGCCAGCACCACCAGAGACTTCTTCTCCGAGAACAATAACCGTGGGATCGCGGCGCATCTCTTCGCGCAGTGCATCATTAATCGCTTCGCGGATTGTCTTAAGGGAAGTTTTGCCGCCAATAGCGGGATTATTAGAATGATTGGTCATTTCAGTATCCTTAGTATGAGCAGTAGACATCGGACATAAGGTCCGTGGCGGGGTCTGGGTGCGGTGCCGCTAGGGCATTGACAACAGCGGTTTCAATTTCAACCATTACCTCTTTGTCGATGGCGTTCATGGCTGCAGCTTTTAGCCAGCCTTCAGCAATCACTCGCTCACGGAATATTTTTATGCAGTCTTGATTCTTGCGCGCGTTCTTAACTTCATCTTTTGGACGATAGAGCTGTGGGTCACCGATAAAGTGGCCATCGAAGCGTACACACATGGCTTCGATAGCGGTGGGGCCGTCGCCATTTCTGGCACGCTCTGTGGCAATCTTGAGTGCTTCATAAGTGGCAAAGAAATCGAGACCATCAATGCACTCGGCAGGCATGCCAAAGCCAGCATTACGCTCGGTTAGACTATTGGAGCCGACGGCGTAATTGGCCGCGGTGCCCTCAGCGTAGCCATTGTTTTCGTAGACAAAGACATGGGGTAATTTCAATACCACGGCCATATTCATGGCTTCAAAAACGGTGCCTTGGTTGGCGCTGCCGTCACCATTAAAGGACAGTGCGACATTTTTGGTGCCTAGGGTTTTGGCGGCTAGGGCTGCGCCATTCACCAGTGGTGGCCCACCGCCAACGATGGCGTTGGCACCGAGCATGCCTTTGTCGATATCGGCAATGTGCATAGAGCCGCCTTTGCCTTTGCAGAGTCCAGTGGATCGACCCATAATTTCTTTCATCATGCCGCCAACGTCACAGCCTTTGGCGATACAGTGGCCGTGCCCGCGGTGGGTACTGCCAATAATGTCTTTGTCACTCAGGTCGATACAGGCAGCGACTGCAATCGCTTCTTGACCGTTGGAAACGTGGGTAAAACCGGGGACGTTCCCCCCTTCAAATTCTTTGACGCAGCGCTCTTCAAACTCGCGGATGGTCTTCATCGTGCGGTAAGCTGAGAGCAGAAATTCGGTGCTGTATGGCATAGAGATGCCCCTTTTTTATGATTAGTATTAGGCTTAAGAAACTATACCGCGTCTGTTTAAAAAAAACAAACAAGATGGATGGTTTTGTGGGTGGTTTTTATTATTTTGCTTTCTGTGCCTTTTGGTCGGGAAGTGGCATCCTGATGGGGCAGGTTGATTAGGGTTGTGGCTGCTGGTTTTTGAGATCTCTCACGTGCGTTCGAGATGACAGGCTGGGGGTTGAGATTACAGATTGCGGGCGTTTAAGGTCACAGGTTGAGCGTTTGGGGTGATATACAACAATGTCATCCCGACAGAGCGCAGCGACGAGGGATCTCAAGGCTAGTTACTACTCCTTACTGAGCATACATTTCCCAGCCTGTCACCAAAACGTGAATCCATACAATCACGCGACTGAAGACAGCAATAGAATAATCTTGATCTTATTAACAGCAGCGAATGATGGAAAAACAATACGCGGCTTATATTCTGACAAATAGAAGTAACAAGGTTATGTATGTGGGTGTGACCAGTAATTTGGAGAGGCGCTTAGCACAGCATAAAGATAAGTCCGTATCTGGATTTGCTGCTAAATACCGTGTCGATAGGCTGGTTTATTATGAATTGACCAATGATGTTTTGTCGGCGATTGCTAGAGAGAAAGAAGTTAAGAAGTGGCGCAGAGAAAAGAAGAACAGGCTGGTGGAGAGTATAAATCCGCAATGGATTGAGCTGGAAATTTGAGATCCCTCGTCGCTGCGCTCTGTCGGGATGACATTGTTGTATATCACCCCAAACGCTCAACCTGTCATCTCGAACGCATGTGAGAGATCTCGTTACCCAGCCGGAGATCCCTCGTCGCTTCGCTCTGTCGGGATGACATAAAAGAGCTTCAGCGGGATGGCATAAAAGAGCTCTGTTTGGATGACATGTTCTAGGTTTCACTTATCCCTAAAACTGCGTTGTTGGCAAATGTACCACCAGACCATCAAGGTCATCGCTGACCTTTACCTGACATGACAGGCGGCTGTTATCCTTTGGCTCACTAACGCAGTCGAGTAAATCCGTTTCCATCTCTTCGGCGGGCTCGACTCTATCGATCCAGTCGGCATCTATATAGCAGTGGCAGGTTGCGCAGCTGCATGAACCGCCGCACTCGGCGACAATCCCGTCGATCATATTGTCAACGGCACCTTGCATCAGGCTGCTACCGGCTTCCAGGTTAACTTCCTGGCTCTGGCCATCGGCCTGAATATAAGTGACTCTGGGCATAACTGAACTCCGATAGTAAGTAATTGTAAAAATAAATGATTTAGTTAGCTGGTTAAAAGGGTTTTTAAGGACAGGCTGTCATCTGCTAGCTGAGCCGTATCGAGCTGATTGCCCTGCATAATTAGTTTCTTGCCGAACATAAATTCCTGCGGTCGATTAACGGCGTCCACTGCGAGCAATTTGCCCTCGCGCATATAAAAGGCAGCAAAGCTTCGACTGCCGTCAATATCGCCGCGCACTACTACATCGGTATAACCTTGGGAAAGTCCGGCGATCTGCAGCTTGAGGTCATACTGATCAGACCAGAACCAGGGGAGTGCTGAATAGGGTTTGAGATTGCCGCAGATGGTATTGGCTGCCACCGAGGCTTGATCTAGGGCATTTTGTACGGACTCGAGACGCAGGTGGCGCTGATAGATGGGATTGTAATGTGAGGTGCAGTCGCCAGCGGCCAAAATATCCTCATCGCTGGTGCGAGCGTATTCGTCCACCACTATACCGTTATCAATTTTCAGGCCGGCTTGCTCAGCCAGCTCAGTGTTGGGTATGACACCTACACCGATAATCACTATATCTGCTTCATATTCAGTGCCATCGTGGCACTGCACCGATTCCACCTGCTTCGCACCACTGATACTTACGGCCTGCACGTCGGCAACAATCTCAACGCCTTCTTCGGCGTGTATGCGTGAGTAGAATGCTGCCACTTCCGGCGCGGTGACGCGCTGTAAAATACGCGGCATGGCTTCGAGGACGGTGACCTGCATGCCGAGTTTGCGCAGTGCTGAGGCTGTTTCCAAGCCTATATAGCCGCCGCCTATTATTACTGCGCGCTTATTGGCGCCGGTAAACATTTTGATCTGTTGGGCATCGTTGAGGTCGCGTAAATAAAATACGCCATTTAAATCCACCCCAGGAATATCTATTTTGCGTACTCGAGCGCCCGTGGTCAGTACCAGCTTGTCGTAGTCGAGGGCCATGCCATCGTCGAGGAGTAACTGTTTGTTGCTGCGATCAATGGCCGCCGCGGTGACACCCATGGTGATACCAACATTACATTTGCTATAGACAGCTGCGGGGCGGATTAGAATTTGCTCGGCAGTTTTTGTTCCAGCTAAATAATCTTTTGATAGTGGAGGGCGATGGTAGGGCAGGGCGTATTCATTGGAGATCATTGAGATAGAGCCGGTCCAGCCCTGTTGGCGCAGTGTCGGGGCGAGCTGGGCCGCTGCATGGCTGGCGCCTAAAATAATGCATCTGGACTTTGCTGCCATTGGCGGGAGAGCTCCTGTGGAAAGTTGGCCAGTGTTTGGCTTCTAATTATCCATAACTATACAGGCTTTAAATAAAACAAACAGGTATGTCTTTAATATTTCGGTGTGTTTTTTTGTGTTGACACTGATTATATAAATGCACAAAAAAGGATCTCTGCCTGCTGGCATGAGATCCTTCGTCGCTTCGCTCTGTCGGGATGACAGTGGGAGCTGTAATTGCGAACCGCTAGGTTATCGCTCGAATCACTCTACTGTAATCTCGAACCATCCCGCTGTCGCTCGAACCATCCCGATGTCGCTCGAACCATCCCGATGTCGCTCGAACCTCCCTTCTGTCATCTCGAACGCATGTGAGAGATCTCAACAGTTACTCGTAGATCCCTAGTCGCAATGTACTGTCGGCATAATAGGCTTCGCCGATCACTTCAAACCAGCATAGTAAGCCGCCAAGTTAGCAATATCAGCGTCCGACAAACCCTTAGACATAGCCGACATCATCGCATTGTTACGACGGCCGTCTTTAAACATCTGTAACTGACTGGCGAGGTAGGCTTCTTTCTGACCTGCAAGATTGGGCCACATGCCGTTGTTACTAATGCCGTTAGCACCGTGACAACCGGCACAGGACATGGCTTTAGCCTTACCTGCCACAGGATCGCCAGCCAGTGCGCTAAAGGATGCTACTGCGAGGGCGGCTGCTAATAAGGTAGTAGTGAATGTTTTCATAGTACTTCTCCAATGGTTAATTTGGTTGGCCCGAGCTGTGGAAAAAGCTGTGGCTAATAAATAGTGAGGCACTCAACAGTGCGACGGCGACGACCTGATGCGCTGCTGCAACCGGCACAGGAACATAAAATATTAATGTGCTGATGCCCAGAGTGACCTGTAAGGCTAGCAGTCCAAGCAGGCACCAAACGGCAATCTTAACCGGCTTGGAAATCTCTGCACGCAGTGCTTTAAATGCAAAAGTCAGCACCAATGCAACAATCAAATAGGCAAACATGCGATGGTTAAACTGGATCGTGGTGATATCTTCAAAGGCCGATAACCAAGCGGGTTGCAAACTGTAGAGCCCGGCGGGGATAAAACTATCTCCCATCAGCGGCCACGTTGAGTAGGCATGCCCTGCATTGGTGCCGGCAACCAGTCCGCCGGAGAGAATCATTAAGAAAATTAGACCACTCAAGACGTAGGCAAAACTGTTAAGCCCGGCTTGCTGAGGTTTGGGCGTTGAGAGCAATCCAAGTGCCGTCCACCAGATAAAGCCGAAGATTAAAACCGCATTGCCCAGGTGAGCCGTTAGGCGATATTGGCTGACGTCTGGGTTGTCCACTAGGCCACTTTTCACCATGTACCAGCCGAGCAGGCCCTGACCGCCGCCGAGCAGCAACATCAGCAGGAGTTTTGGCGTCAGACCAGGCTTGATGCGCTTGGTAAAGTAAAAATATAAAAACGGCAGAACAAAAATAATACCAATAAATCGGCCCAGTACACGGTGCAGATATTCATACATAAATATCGACTTAAAGGCGTCTAGAGACATGCCAGCATTGATCTTTTGGTACTCGGGAAACTGCTTGTACTTGAAAAACAATTCCTGCCAGTCAGCGTGATTTAGCGGTGGAATAATACCCATCAGCGGTTTCCACTCGACCATAGACAGGCCTGAGTTAGTCAGGCGTGTGACGCCACCGAGCAGGATCATGCCGAATATAACAGCGGCGCAGGCAAGCAGCCAGTAGGCTATTTGCAGATCATATTGCTTATTAAAGTGCAGAGTTGAATTTGCGTGAGACATTAATACTTTAACCGTTGACTTATTATCGAAAATTTAGCGACGGATTAATCGTCACCCAACCACGTTTTTTTACGGAACCGCCACATATTTAGACTTGCTTTAGTGGCGAAATCGACCAGTGACATGCCGTAGAGCCAGATTACATCGGCGCCCATTTCAATCAGTATCAGCGGCAATACCAATCGCGTTAATAGCATAGTAAAAATGGTAACCATCATCGGGAAGCGAGTATCGCCAGCGCCGCGCAGTGAGCCGGCCATGCTGAATTCTACGCCCATAAACGGCAGGCTAAAACAGAGCACATAGGTGAGGTTGACCATATTCCGCATGACCTCTGGATCGTCGATCATAAATCGCGCAATCTCTTCAGCATAGAAGCCCATGACGAGGCTGCAGCCGATCATCAAATAGACGCAGGTGCGCATGGTGCGCCAGCCGGCATCATAGGCACCTTCTTTATCGCCAGCGCCGAGATGCTGACTGACCAGTGTTGCCGCGGAGATCGAGAAGCTAAAGGCGATAACAATAATCAAACCGAGAATCGATAGGCCGATACCATAGGCAGCAAAGGCGGCGTTGCCATAGCTGGACAGGAAGACCATAAACAGCAGCATGCCGGCTTGAAAAAAGGCCTGCTCAAAGGCGGCGGGCATGCCGATATCAATCAGTGTTTTACCATTTTTGACAATATCCGGCAGCGGATTTGTCGGCTTAAAGGAAAGCCACCCGAGAACCCAAATTAGTAAATAGGCGGCTATAGTCACGGCGATGCCAATGCCACCACCAATAGCTATACCGTTTAGGCCGAGATTGGGCAGGCCGGCCCAGCCAAAGGTTAGTCCTCCACCCAGCGCTATACTCAGAGCAACACCGATTAGGGCTGTCCAAAGTGGTGTGGTCGCATTGCCGACAGCGCGAAATGACATATTAAAGACTAGTGTGATCAACACTGCCGGTGCATAAACAGCGGTCCAGAAGGTGAACTCTATGGCCATAATATGCGCTTCATCGGCGAGGCTAAACATCCCGATAAGCTGGTCGAGAAAAGGAATGGCAATCCAGGACAGTAAGGCGCCATCGATAACAAAGACCAGCACCGAGAGTGCGGCAAAGCGTCCGGCCATCTTTTTATCGTTGGCACCCCAATAGCGTCCGACCATAGCCGTGGTGCCACTGCAGAGGCCCATCATAATGGCGTGCAGAACAAAGTAGAGGCGCTGCCCTGTGGTTACAGCGGCAACCGCATCTGTGCCAAAGGTCCCCGCCATCTTCAAAAACGCGACACCCATTAGCATATAGAGCGTGTTGCTGAGCATGGTTGGCCAAGTAAGACGCCAGATATTGAGTGTTGAGACAGGTTTCATGGCCGGCATGTTACCATTCGCCGGCAACCGGCGGTTAGGAGTTTTAAACTGAAAACAGAATATGAGATGGATATGGCGGATCAAGGAAAGATCAAGCTACACCCAAGCTGGTGTAGCGCAATAGGGGAAGAGTTTGATAAACCCTATATGGCGCAGTTGCGTGAGTTTTTAATGGCTCAAAAAACGGCGGGGAAAACAATTTATCCGCCGGCGTCACAATGGTTTGGTGCCTTCGACACCACGCCCTTCGATAAGGTGCGCGTGGTGATTCTGGGGCAGGATCCCTACCATGGGCCAGGTCAGGCTCACGGCCTGTGCTTCTCGGTATTGCCCGGTGTCAAAGTGCCTCCCTCGTTGGCCAATATCTATAAAGAATTGCAAGCTGATCTAGATCTGGTGCCGCCGGGTCACGGCTGTCTGACCAGCTGGGCGGAGCAGGGTGTGTTGCTATTAAACGCCACCTTGACTGTTGAACAGGCCGATGCCGGTGCCCATCAGGGCAAGGGCTGGGAGCAATTTACCGATCGGGCTATTCGGGCCTTAAATGATCAGCGTGAAGGCATAGTGTTCTTGTTGTGGGGCAGCTATGCCCAGAAGAAGGGCGCCTTTATTGATCAGTCCCGGCATCTGGTATTGAAGTCTGTGCACCCGTCGCCGCTATCCGCTTATCGTGGCTTTTTGGGCTGCAAGCATTTTTCCAAGACCAATAAATTCTTGCAGCAGCAGGGCGGAGCGCCTATAGATTGGCAGTTGCCTGCTGAACAAGATATTGGGCGTTAATTTTCAGCTCTGGAGAGTAGTGAGTGACGGTTACCGAAAAATCCTGGCAAACGCCAATGAACCTATTAATTGTTATGTCTGTGGCCATGACGCTGGCCTTCGCAACCTGGATGGCCCTGTTAAATAATTTTGTTATTGAGCGGGCCGCGTTTACCGGAGCTGAGATCGGCATGCTGCAAAGTATTCGTGAAATTCCTGGGTTTTTAGCTTTTACCGCGGTGCTGGTATTACTGGTTATTAAAGAGCAGACCTTTGCTTATCTCTCTCTGGCATTGTTAGGAATTGGGGTAGCGATAACCGGTTATTTTCCCTCGGTGATTGGCCTCTATTTGTCGACCTTTTTGATGTCTGTGGGTTTTCACTATTTCGAAACCATTAAGCAGTCATTGTCGCTGCAGTGGTTGAGTATTGAGGAAGCGCCGGCGATGCTCGGTCGCTTAATTGCAGTAAGCTCCATGGCGTCGCTGCTGGCCTATAGTTTTTTATGGCTGGCTCAAGACCACCTTAGTCTTAGCTACGAGATTATCTATGTTATCGGTGGTGGCTGTTGTCTGGGATTAACCCTGTTTGCCTGGTTGGGATTTCCGCGTTTTCAAGCCAAGACACCACAGCGCAAGCATCTGCTGATGCGCAAACGCTACTGGCTGTATTACGCTCTGACATTTATGGGCGGTGCACGGCGACAGATATTTACTGTTTTTGCCGGTTTTTTAATGGTCGAAAAATTCGGCTATAGCGTCAGTAATATCGCGGCTTTATTTATTGTTAATCATCTTTTTAATTGGGCCTTTGCCGGTCGCATAGGTGCTCTGGTGGGCCGTATTGGCGAGCGTCGGGCACTGACCTTTGAATACTGTGGCCTGTTCTGTGTATTTACCGCCTACGCGTTTGTTGAGAGCGCCAACTGGGCAGCAGTGCTCTATGTGGCTGACCACCTATTTTTCTCTCTCGCCATTGCGATTAAGACTTACTTTCAGAAGATCGCTGATCCGGCGGATATGGCGTCGACTGCTGGTGTGGCGTTTACGATTAACCATATTGCTGCGGTGGTGATACCGGTGCTATTTGGTTTGGTTTGGTTGGTATCGCCGATGCTAGTGTTTTTGATGGGGTCGGGTATGGCGTTGGTGAGTTTACTGTTGGCGCGGAATATTCCGTTGGCACCGCGGGCGGGTAATGAGGTGGTTTTTGGAAAGGTGGTTTATTTACCTGAGGTAGCTAGCTAGGGGTTGTTGCGGTTGTTGAGTTTGGGGGTGGGCTGGGAGTTTGAGGTCCCTCGTCGCTGCGCTCTGTCGGGATGAGGGTGCATTGTTTTGGTTTAGCAGCATGATTCTGTTATTTCGACCGAAGGGAGAAATCTCAGGGCTTTTGTAACTACATTATCAGCGGTGGTTTCTTGGCTTTTTTGCGCAACCAATTAAGACTATTTAGTATCGCCGGCGTTTTAACCAGCTTCCGCTCTAACCTAAACTTGCCCGGATAGTCGACCAATAGAAGGCCCATCACCAGAGTAAGAATTCCCTGGCCCGGTAAAAACAGCATCAGCAGGCCGGCCACTATCAAACCATAACCAATCAAATTCTTGCCCATTAAAGCCAGTATTCGAACAGCTGGATGCAGGCGCTTCCACTCTGCAGGTTGGCGCTTTTTGGGTAAAAAATAATCTTCGGGAATCTGTGCCACTAACCAGGGCAGTGATAAAAGGCTGAGGATAAAAACGACAAATGATACAACGCCCGCCCAGACCAATAGTTGCTGATGATCAGATACCCAGCCCAATAACTCGTTCACGGGCTGGTTGGAATCTCATAGGGTAGGGGAAGGTGGGTGACTGCGGTCAGGGCTTGATCGCCAATCTGCATTTCATTGCTGTCGCTGTATTTGTCGTTGAGCACTGCCAGTATTTCAACCTTGGTATCCTCAGCTCTAACGGCGCTGGCGATATTACCGATGCTCTTGCCCTGATTATCTTTAATTTCGTCACCCGGGCTGGGCAGACTTTCTGTGGTCAGTGCTAGGTGATGCATGCGGCGTTTAACGGCACCGCGATAATGAGCGCGAGCGATAATTTCTTGGCCGGTGTAACAGCCTTTCTTAAAATTGATATATCCAAGTGCATCGAGATTGAGCATTTGAGGAATAAACATCTCGAGAGTCTCAGCCACTACCTCAGCTTTTCCTGCCCGCAATCGCTCGAGATCGGATAGATGGGTCTGGTTGTTCGAATAGCTGTCGCTGATATCGGTGATCTCAGTTTTAAAAAACACCCCATATTTTTTTAGATTGGCGAGGGCGCTATCAATGATCGATGGATGAGCTTCCAAGATAATGCTGCCATCTTCATCACAGTGGGCAGTAAACAGAAACACCATGCGCCCCTTGGGAGTGCAGTGGGCGCCATCAATACTGTTTGATGGGCTAAGGCTATCCATATCGCAGGTGACCTGACCCTGCAAAAACTTGCCGCTGTCGGGCCCTGAGAGTCTGATATAGCCACGGGCTGAGGCTGCGAGAGCAGAATTGCCACCGGAAGAAGTTTGCTGAGTCATAGCCAATCCTTTGTCGACTGTGTAGGTTATTGCATGATTGTCTCTTATAATACGGCTTTAAAACAATGATTGATTAGCTATGAATAAAAATCGTTTGCGCTGGGCTTGTCGCCGCGGCATGTTAGAACTCGACCTGATTCTGGAGCCTTTTGTCGAGAATTTTTACGAGACTCTGGAAGAAGCTGACCAGCTGCGTTTTGAGGTGCTGCTGGAAAGTGAAGACCAGTCTCTGTTTATGTGGCTGATGAAGCGTCAGGCACCGGAAAACCCCGATATGCAAAGGATTGTGCAGATCATTCATGAGTCCCGTCCCCAACTCGGCTGAGTTTCAGCTTCGCCCCTCATTCTATTATCTCAGTGCGCGGCTGGTTCTAGTTATCATCGCCAGCGCACTGATTGCTGCATTGCCGCTATTAATTTGGGTGAAGATAATGGGTCTGCTAAGTCTTGGTTTAGCGGCTCGTTGGCTAATTGTGGATTACCTAGGTCAGAGTCCCGAGACGCTGATTATGCTGGATGCCAGTGAGGATCGATGGCGATTGGTGTCTGTACTCAAGGCTCTTGAGGCAGTGGAGACATTGGAGACAGTGGAGCTGGTGTTAGCGCCAACACAGTTTGCTACTCGTTACTTAGTAATCCTGTATTTCAAGTTGCCCCAGGGGCGACAGATCGTTCGGGTACTTCCCAGAGATGCTTTATCTGCCCCGCAGCATCGGCTGTTGCGAATGGTGCTGATCGGTCGGGCTTTTGGCTCATAGTTTCGTTAAGCGCCTAATCGAGATTGATAATCACATCCTGCCCAGCAAAGTTGATCGGCACCAGAATGGTATCTTTGGCGATCGGTGCCAGTTGCGGATAGTCGAGCGTGTAGTGCAGTCCGCGACTCTCTTTGCGTTGCAGGGCGCAGCGAATAATCAAGTCAGCGACTGTGGTGAGATTGCGCAGTTCCAGCAGATCTCGACCCACTTTATAGTTACTGTAAAACTCTTGGATTTCCTTTTGCAGCAGTTGGATGCGGTGCTGAGCCCGCTGAAGGCGCTTGTCTGTGCGCACAATGCCGACGTAATCCCACATAAAGCGCCGCAACTCATCCCAGTTATGAGAAATCACCACATTCTCATCCGAGTACTCAACCTGTGATTCATCCCAGGGGCGAACAAAGTCTGGCTGTGGAATTTTGTCATTGAGCTGGTTGATTTCAGTGGCTGCTGCCTGGGCATAAACCAAGCATTCTAATAGCGAGTTACTGGCCATGCGATTTGCACCATGGAGCCCGGTAAAAGCGCTTTCGCCAATGGCATATAGATTGCGCAGATCAGTTTGCCCTTTGGTGTTCACCACTATGCCACCACAGGTGTAGTGGGCGGCTGGAACTATTGGGATCGGTGTGGTGGTGATGTCGATACCAAATTCCAGGCAGCGCTTATAAACAGTAGGGAAGTGCTCGATAATAAATTCAGCTGGCTTGTGGCTGATATCCAAATACAGGCAGTCACTGCCGAGGCGTTTCATCTCGTGGTCAATAGCTCGGGCCACTACATCCCTTGGTGCCAGCTCGGCATCTGTATGAAAATTCTGCATAAATGGCGTGCCATCGGGCAGTTTAAGAATCGCTCCTTCACCGCGCAGTGCTTCGGTAATCAGGAATGACTTGGCCTTGGGGTGATAAAGACAGGTAGGGTGAAACTGGTTAAATTCGAGGTTGCCGACACGGCAGCCTCGACGCCAAGCCATAGCTATACCATCACCGCTGGCGCCGTCTGGGTTGCTGGTATAAAGGTAGGTTTTGCTCGCGCCGCCGGATGCTAAGACAACGCTCTTGGCCTGCAGCAGTTCAACATCGCCGCTATTAATATCGAGGATATAGGCGCCGGTGCAGCGTATTTTACGCGAGCTTTTATCCGCTTGCGTAACGAGGTCGACGGCACAGTGATGCTCAAAGATTTGCACATTTTCGGCGGCCAGAGCGCGCTCGACCAAGGTGCCGGTGATTTCTTTGCCAGTGGCATCTGCTGTATGCAAAATACGGCGATGGCTGTGACCGCCTTCCTGAGTGAGGTGATAGCTTGGCTCTCTATTCCCCTCTCCATTCCCCTCTCCATTCCCCTCTCCATTTTCCTCGGCCACTTCCTTGGTAAAGTCGACACCACTGTCGATTAACCAGTGTACCGCCTTGGGCCCATTTTCAACTACAAAGCGCACGGCGTCTTCGTGGCAGAGACCTGCACCTGCGGCAAGTGTGTCGGCAATATGCGCTTCAGCGCTGTCATCTTTGTCGATAACGGCCGCTATGCCGCCCTGGGCTAACCAAGAGGCACCCCCTTGAAGGCTGGCTTTACTGATAAGCGCGACGCGCAGACTTGGGTCTAGCTGGAGGGCGACGGTTAAGCCTGCCGCACCACTGCCAATAATCAGCACATCATATAGATTGGTTGGTTTCATTTGCTGGCCACAATAGGTTGACGCGGCATGATAGTATAAGCCAAAGTTGCAAGCGAACTAAATCGAGACCCAGCGGTCTGTCTATGATTGGGGTTAACTTTTATCGCACCACGAATGCGGCAGAAAAAGATAATAAACTGGATATGTAGGCTAAATGGATTGCTAGATGACAGAACAGAAAACAGAACCCACTGACCAACAGTTGGTTGTCAGAGTTCAGAAAGGCGACAAACGCGCCTTTGATCTGCTGGTTCTAAAGTATCAATATAAAGTACATGCCATCGTGGCGCGGTTTATTCGCGATAGCGATGAGGTGCGCGACGTTGTGCAAGAGGCTTTTATTAAGGCCTACCGAGCACTGCCCAAGTTTCGGGGCGATAGCCAGTTTTATACCTGGCTCTATCGAATTGCTGTGAATACCGCAAAAAACTATTTGGTCGCACGCAGCAGAAGACCACCATCCTCGGATGTTGATCTAGACGATGCGGAGTATTACTCTGGCAGCGACAGCCTAAAAGATCACAGTTCACCTGAGAACCAGCTGTTTCGCGATCAGCTTGAAGTGGCGATCAACCAGGCTATTATTGAACTGCCGGAGGACCTCCGAACTGCGGTGACGCTGAGAGAGTATGAAGGCCTGAGCTATGAAGATATTGCCGCGGTGATGGACTGCCCTGTAGGCACTATTAGATCGCGCATTTTTCGTGGCAGAGAGGCCATTGATGCACGTGTAGTGGAATTAGTTGAAGGTCATTAAAAGAATGATGAACCTTTTATATAAACATGGGTCTTACCCACACTATTTGCAAAACCGCGCTATAAGTTCGGCCATTATTAAGGCTAATGTTAAGGTAACTCACTTTCGTGTTGACGAGGTAAATTAATGAGCGATCACAAAGAACGCTTAGATCAATCACTCTCCGCTCTAATGGATGGAGAGGCGACCGATATGGAATTGCACCGCCTGCTTAAAGAGGTCTCTGAGGGATCAGAGCTGCGCGACAAATGGAAACGCTACCATATGGTTTCTTCCGCTCTTAAAGGTGATGCGGCCATTACCCCAATTGATTACTCCGCTGCTATTTCTGCCGCCATAGATGAAGAATCGTCTCACCGTCAGAGCGTTCTCGCGGGATTCGTCGGATCTGCTGGTCGCTTTGCTATAGCCGCCTCAGTCGCACTGGTTGCGGTGTTGGGCGTTCAACAACTCAATAGCCCTCTGGACAGCGTTGCACCTGTATCGGAGTTTGCCGGTATTGAGCAGGTCGATGAAGAGAATGTTGGCCCGGCTATACAGTTTCCCTCAGGTTTTCAGCCAATTATTAACGCTCGCACCGTCAGTGCTGGCGGCAACAACAAGAGTTCACAGTTTGTAACCCCGGTTATTGAAGTTCGTCAACAGGCTGAACGCAACTATTCGGAAGCTCAGCTGCGCGCTTATATGAATGATGTCATGGCCAGACACTCGAATCATGCGGCGTTAAACAGCAATCAGGGAATGTTGCCATTTGCTCGCTTAAATGAAGCAGAGGCAGCAGCCGAAAAGGAATAAATCGTAATAATGGTGTTTTTATCATTCGTTAAAAAAATCAAAGTGGCGGCTCTAGTAGCCGCCGTTTTGCTACATGGACCATTATTTGCGGCGCAGATGGAATCGGCCCATGATCTGATTTCGAAAATGGCCAAAGCATCACGAGAACTAAATTATCAGGGTTTGTTTACCTACGAGTACCGCGGTAATTTAACCAGCGTAAAACTGACTCATGCAGTGCAAGATGGTCAAATCTACGAGCGTATGCAGCATATGGATGGTGTTCAGCGCAATGCTCTGCGTCGCACCGACAATGTCGACTGCCTGCGCACTGGTGATATGTTGCTCCGCGGCAGCGCCTATAGATTAAACGACCAGAGTTATGCCCGCTTAGAAGATTTCTACGAGTTTCATATCAAGGGCCAGGGGCGCATCGCCAATCGCCAAGTGGTGATGATCCATGTTCTGCCCAAAGATAAGCATCGCTACGGCTATGTTGTGGCAATAGATAAAGAGTCTGGTTTGCTCTTGCAGTCAGTATTGATGAGCCATACCGGTAAGCCTTTAGAGCGCTTTCAGTTTGTTGATATTCAGATCGGCGGTTCAATGGCCGAGTTAGGGTTTGATTCCGAGGCTAGCGATTTTAGCGATGTTGCCTTGGATCAAGGCAACTGCATCGACAGCAACAGTCAAATTACGACCTCGGCATCTCGTTGGAGCACCCAGTGGATGCCTCCCGGATTTGTGATGGCGTCTCATAAACTTGTCGATAACCAAGGTCAGGAATCGATGATGTTTACCGATGGTTTGGCGGTTTTTTCGGTGTTTATCGATATAGATAAAGCGCGTTCTCTACCGGCCATAGAGGCCAATTTGGGGGCCACAGTAGCGGTGTTAACCAAGGCTGAGATCAATAATCAGGAGTATGCTATCTGCGTGGTGGGTGAGATCCCACGTGCAACGGCAAGTCAAATTGCCAGTGCTATCTCCATGTCTTCGCCCCCACCACCCTCTTCACCAGCCTCTAGCTCTCCATCACCCTCTCCATTAACCTCAAAGTCACCTTTACCCTAGGGTCGATGCTTCCATGATTCTTGAAAATGGCATTATTGTTGCGGTTGAGGCCGATGGTCTATGGGTCGAGACGATTCAAAAGTCTGCCTGTGAAGTCTGTGTGGCGGAGAAGGGTTGTGGGCAAAAATTCCTATCCAAGCTGGCGGGAAAGACTGTCAGTATCCGGGTGTTGCGCAATAAGAAATCCTCGGCGGAATATTCGGTTGGTCAGTCAGTGACCATAGGTATTCCTGAGGATATTATTGTAATGGCCTCTCTGCTGGTTTATCTGCTGCCAATTTTTGCTGCCATAGGCGGCGCCTGGCTATTTTCTGGTAGCGACTTGCAGGCTGTTGGCGGTGCTCTTGGGGGGCTGTTACTGGGCGGCCTAATGGTCAATCTGCACAGTGTGAAACAGCGTGATGATATGCGCTTTAATCCTGTTCTTATCGAAGAGCCGGTTCAACCTAGCATTCTCAACTTTCAGCAGTAAGTATCTTCTTAGTCGCTCTTATCAAAAAATGGCTAACTATTTTTTAACCCTGTTGTCTGATCTGTTTACGGGGTTTAAAACGTCTAAATCTACTCGGTTAAAGCTTCAACCAAGAACCTTTGAGTAAAAGTCGAAATTCCAGCTCCCGCCGTAACCTAATTTGGCTATGCTTTTTACAGCGGGTTTTATAGCGGCTTTTTATAGCGGCTTTTCTAAATAGGCTTTTAAGAAAGCCACTATGAGTAATAGAGAAAAATTACACTAACTTTTGGAGAACACTTCGTGCTTAAAAGACTTTTGCTTGTTACTTCCTTTGTATGTCTTGTTTTTAACCCTCTCAGTGCGCTTGCTCAGCTGCCAGATTTCACTGAATTGGTTGAGGATACATCCGCCGCAGTGGTGAAAATCAACACGGTGCAGAAAGCCCGCAAGAACAGGTCGGGGCAGATTGCGCCTGACCAAATTCCGGAGATCTTCCGCGATCTATTTCAGCAGCGCCAGCGGCCGCAAACCCAACGTCCGGTTATGGCAATGGGCTCGGGCTTTGTGATTTCCGAAGATGGTTACATTATCACCAACCACCATGTGATTGATGGTGCTGACGAGATTGTTGTGCGCTTTTCAGATCGACGCGAATTTACTGCCACAGTGGTGGGCAAAGATCGCCGCTCAGATCTCGCCGTGCTCAAGGTCGAAGCAGATAATTTGCCTACGCTCAAACTTGCCGCGCCAGACCAACTTAAAGTCGGTGAATGGGTGTTGGCCATAGGGTCGCCCTTTGGTCTCGACTATTCGGCCAGCGTCGGGATTGTCAGTGCCATAGGGCGCAGTATTCCCACAGAAAAAGGGGAGAATTATGTGCCCTTTATTCAGACTGATGTGGCAATTAATCCAGGAAATTCCGGTGGCCCACTGTTCAATCTGGACGGCGAGGTTGTGGGTATCAACTCACAGATCTATTCTCGCTCTGGAGGCTCTATTGGGCTCTCTTTTGCCATCCCCACCAGTGTCGCAGTCGGTGTTATCGAACAGCTTAAGGAAAATGGCGAAGTGCAGCGCGGCTGGCTCGGCGTAGTGATTCAGGATGTAGACAAAGATTTGGCTCAATCACTGGATCTGGATCGGCCGCAGGGCGCACTCATTAATGCTGTTGAACCGGATAGTCCAGCAGACAAAGGAGGCATTAAGCCTGGCGATGTGATTGTCCGATTTAACAAACAACAGATCATTGAATCCGGTGATTTACCGCATGTTGTCGGCATGCTGGCGCCTGAAAAAAAGGCTCCGGTGGAGCTCTATCGCAAGGGCAAGCTAAAGAAATTGACTGTCGCAGTGGGTCGTCTGGATAACGGTGATTCCAGTGTCGCCGGTGGTTCTGATGGAAGCGACCGCCTGGGTTTAGTGGTTGCCGATCTCAGTGACCGCGAAAGGAGCTCTCTGGGAATTCGCGGTGGGGTGATTTTGGAGCAGGTTTCGCCAGATTCGGCGGGCTCGGAGTCAGGCTTAAATCGCGGTGACGTGATCTTGCAGCTCGGCTACAGTCGTATTGATGACAGCGATGAGTACAAACAAGTTGTGCGAGAATTACCTGTGGATACGCCAATATTAATCCGATTCTATCGGCAGGGTAGAGCGATCTCACGAACGATTATCCTTGCGAAGTGACAAATTGAAGCGCCGATCTTGGATGATAATGGCCTTTTAGGCAGTAAACATTAAATCTGATTAGGAAGACGAAACATGAAATACACAACAAAGACGACAATGCTAGCGTCGTTATTGGCTATTACATTTTCATCCCTAGCACTCAATGCCAATGCAGTTTCTAGCGCTGAATCAGCGGTCGGCCCGTTGCTTGACAATGCCATTGCCGGAGATCATCGCAGCGCAAAGAATAAGGCTCGCGATAGTCAGCGTCACCCGAAAGAAACTCTGATGTTTTTTGGCGTTAAACCGGATATGAAGGTGCTTGAGATCCTTCCCGGTGGCGGCTGGTACACTGAAATTCTCGCGCCTGCGTTAAAAGGTCGCGGTCAGCTAACCGTGGCCAGCTTTGGAGCCGATAATCCCTCCGACTATATGCGCAATACGCACAACTCTTATGTCGCCAATATGGAGGCTAATCCCCATGTATACGGAGCTGTTAACGTTGCACTGTTCGAAGATGAGGGCTATCTAACTAAGATTGCCCGCGACTCACAGGACCTGGTTCTGACCTTTAGAAATAGCCATAACTGGATACGCTTCGGCGGTATAGAGCAAGCCTACAAATCCTTTAATCGTGTTTTAAAGAAAGGTGGCGTACTGGGTGTGGTGCAACATCGGGCTGCACCGGACGCCGATGTGAAGCAAGCTGCTGAGAAAGGCTATATCCCTCAAGCCTATTTAATTGAGTTGGTGGAAAGCATGGGCTTTAAACTGGTGGCTCAGTCTGAAATCAATGCCAATGTCAAAGATACCAAGGATCACTCTAAAGGTGTTTGGTCTCTGCCGCCCAGTTACCGTGAGAAAGACCAAAATAGAGAAAAGTATCGCGCCATTGGTGAAACCGATCGCATGACATTGCGCTTTGTTAAACTCTGATCACGATCATAATGCAGTCACAAACAAGTCTGTATATCTAAGCTCTCTTTAAACTGCGCCCCTTGATTAATAGGGCGCGCAGCCGATAGCGCAGGGGCCGCGAATAGGCTAAACTGCGCACGCATTTTCCACTGGCAGCAAATACCCTTGACCGATTTAAGTCATATCCGAAATTTTTCAATTATTGCCCATATTGACCACGGCAAATCGACCATTGCAGACCGCTTTATTCAGGTCTGTGGAGGCTTGACCGAGCGTGAAATGGCCGCTCAGGTTCTCGATTCTATGGACATTGAGCGCGAGCGCGGTATCACCATCAAGGCCCAGAGCGTGACTCTGCCCTTTACCTCAAAGGATGGTATCACTTACCAGTTAAACTTTATTGATACCCCGGGGCACGTAGATTTTTCCTATGAAGTATCGCGCTCCCTGGCCGCCTGTGAAGGCGCGCTGCTGATCGTTGATGCGGCGCAGGGAGTCGAGGCTCAGTCAGTGGCAAACTGCTACACGGCGATTGCCCAGGGTCTAGAAGTACTCCCCGTATTGAATAAAATGGATCTGCCCCAGGCCGAGCCGGAAAAAGTGATCAATGAAATTGAAAATATTATTGGTATTGAAGCTACTGAAGCGGTCCGCTGCAGTGCCAAAACCGGTGAGGGCATCAACGATATTCTCGAAGAACTAGTGCGCCAGGTACCGCCGCCAGTGGGAGATGTAGATGCGCCACTGCAGGCACTGATAATTGACTCCTGGTTCGATAACTATCTGGGTGTAGTTTCTCTGGTGCGGGTTATGCAGGGCACATTGACCACCAAGAGCAAGATTATCGCCAAGACCATAGGCAAGAGTCATGTGGTGGATAGCGTTGGTGTATTCACCCCAAAGCGTAAAGAGACAGGTATCCTGAGAGCCGGTGAAGTTGGCTTTATGGTAGCCGGCATCAAAGATATTTTAGGTGCGCCAGTGGGCGACACCATCACTAATTTGAGTACCGCTGAGACGGAAGCACTGCCAGGATTTCAGCGTGTTAAACCCCAGGTCTATGCCGGTATGTTCCCGGTGGATTCAGACGACTTTGAAGACTTCCGCGAGGCGCTGGCCAAGTTAGCGGTCAATGATGCCTCGCTATTTTATGAACCTGAGAGTTCTGATGCCCTGGGCTTTGGTTTTCGCTGCGGCTTCCTAGGTATGCTGCATATGGAGATTATCCAAGAGCGGCTGGAGCGTGAGTACGACCTCAATCTGATCACCACGGCCCCTACAGTAGTCTACGAAATTCTTACCAACAGTGGCGATATCCTGCAGATGTCTAACCCCTCTGCGCTGCCAGATCCGGCTCAGATCGATGAAATGCGCGAGCCAATCTGTGAAGCCAATATTCTGGTGCCGAAAGACTATGTGGGCAATGTAATCTCACTCTGTGTCGAAAAGCGTGGTGTACAAAAAGATATGCAATTTGTTGGCGGTCAAGTTTCGATCAGCTATGAGTTGCCCATGAGTGAAGTGGTTATGGACTTTTTCGATAGGCTTAAATCGGTGAGCCGTGGCTTTGCCTCTCTTGACTACACCTTTGTGCGTTTTCAGGCTGCCTCGCTAGTGCGTCTTGATGTGCTGATTAACGGCGATCGCGTCGATGCCTTGGCAGCGATTGTGCACCGGGATACGTCACAGAATAAAGGCCGTACCCTAGCGGACAAGATGAAAGACCTGATTCCACGGCAGATGTTCGATGTTGCAATTCAGGCTGCGATTGGCGGCAGTGTTGTGGCTCGCACAACCGTTAAAGCGCTGCGAAAAAATGTGACAGCAAAATGCTACGGTGGCGATGTATCGCGTAAGAAGAAGCTGCTTGAAAAGCAGAAAGCCGGTAAGAAGCGAATGAAGCAGGTGGGCAATGTTGAGATTCCCCAAGACGCCTTCCTCGCCGTATTAAAAAGTTGATCAGTCCAGTGCGGGTCAACCAGAAAGGAGCAATATCTCTATGGATTTAAATTTCGAACTGATTTTAACGGTTATTTTTCTGGTTTCAGCGCTGTTTTGGCTGTTGAATAAATTCGTTGTGCGCCAGACAGAGGGTGCTGTTGAGTTTGTTGCCTCACTGGCACCGGTTTTGGGGGTGGTCTTGGTGCTGCGCTCTTTTGTTGTAGAACCGTTTCAGATTCCCTCTTCCTCTATGGTTCCAACACTCAAGGTTGGCGACTTTATTCTGGTGAATAAGTGGACATACGGTATCAGACTGCCGGTGCTGCGGACTAAAGTTATCGAGCTTAATTCTCCTGAGCGTGGCGATGTGATGGTTTTCTTTCCGCCCCATGAAGAACGTTATTTTATTAAACGCGTAATCGGCTTGCCCGGTGATGAGATTCACGTATTGGACGGCGTGCTATATATTAACGGTGATAAAATGAGCCAGAAAGTCCTGCACGGTGAGACTCCTTCCCCCCGTTCAGTGGTGATGACCGAAGATCTAGACGGTGTCGAACACGCTATGCAGAGGCGCATTTTGCCGACACGCCTGAGCCAAAACTATACTGCCGTGGTACCTCAGGGACATTACTTTATGATGGGTGATAACCGCGATAATTCGAGTGATAGTCGCGTTTGGGGTCCGGTTCCTGAAGAGCGCATTGTCGGTAAAGCTTTTGCTCGATGGATGTTTTGGGATAAGTTCTTGAGTATGCCAAGTTTTGAGCGAGCTGGCTCTATAGACTGAGGCTGCTTGCTGGGGTCCAATGTCAGGGTTTAAAAGACTCAATTTAGAAGCCAAATTTAAAAGCTCAATTTAAAAGCTAAAAGCCGCGATTGCAGGATGTAATCAGGACAGCGAAAAGGGAGTTAAGTATATGAGACGCAATAAGCAGTCTGGCATGACCACAGTGTCGACACTTTTTATGCTCGCAATAGTCGGGTTGTTTTTTACGGTTGTTTTTAAACTGGCACCCCATTATTTGGATAACAGGATGATTCAGTCGGCCTTTAATCAGGTGGGAGAATCTAATATTGGCGGAAAGTCAGATGCTCAAATACGCCACACGATTGCCAATTTTTTTACCATTAACAATATTCGCGATGTCGATATAGCAAAGATCGTCATTGCCCGTGGCGATACAGCAACCCGCATCAGCCTGGACTATGAAAAGCGCTTTGCCATGTTTGGCAATGTCGATGTGGTGCTTAGCTTTAGCAACCAATATGACAGTGCCGAGTAACATAATTAAAGTGAGGATACTTCGTGGCGAGCAATGCCAAGCAACTTCAGGATCGCCTGCAATATCAGTTCAGCGATCCCCAGCTACTGACTCTGGCGCTATCTCACCGGAGCTGCGGCAGCAACAATAACGAACGTCTCGAATTTCTCGGCGATGCTGTTCTTGGCATGGCTATTTCCAGTTTTCTGTTTCAGCGTTTTCCCGAAGCCCGAGAGGGCGACCTCAGTCGAATCCGTTCACAGGTCGTGCGCGCCGAGTCACTTGCTGAGATCGCACGAAAGCTCGACCTAGGCCCGGAGTTGTTACTGGGTCCAGGAGAAATGAAAAGTGGTGGTCATCGCCGCGATTCGATTTTAGGTGATACGGTTGAAGCGCTGCTCGGTGCTGTGTTCCTTGATCAGGGGCTAGTGGCTGTAGAAGCCTGTGTACAAAATTGGTTCGGCGCCTCGCTGAACACCCTAACTTTGGATACCCCGGTTAAGGATGCCAAAACCGCTCTACAGGAATGGTTGCAGGCCCGCGGTAAGCCCTTACCTGAGTATCGGGTTGTAAAAACCGAGGGAGAGGATCATAGTCGCCTCTTTACCATGAGCTGTAAAATCGACGCGGTGGACGAGACTGCCGAGGCAACTGCCAGTAGCCGCCGCAAGGCAGAGCAGTTGGTTGCCGAAAAATTAGTTAAAAAATTGGAGAATATTTAGTGACAGATACACCAACACGCTGTGGCTATGTGGCCATAGTCGGTCGTCCCAATGTGGGTAAATCGACGCTGCTCAATCATATTTTGGGGCAGAAGCTGTGTATCACCTCACGCAAACCTCAAACCACTAGACATACTCTCTTGGGTATCAAGACCGTAGACGAAACCCAGGTTATCTTTGTCGATACTCCGGGTATCCACACCAATCAAGAGCGTGCGATCAATCGTGTAATGAACCGCTCCGCGGCCAGCGTGATAGCCGATGTGGATGTGGTGATCTTCGTGGTGGATCGTTTCGAGTGGAGCGAGGCCGATGAGTATGTCGCCAAATATATTGCCAACTATGATGTGCCAGTGATTATTGCAATCAACAAGGTGGATCTCATCGAAGATAAAGAAGAGCTGCTGCCGCACCTGCAGTTTCTCTCTGACAAAGTTAAGGCAGCGGATTTGATACCCCTGTCAGCTTTGCGTAAAACCAATTTTGAACAGCTTGAAGAAAAAATTAGCAGCTTTATTCCTGAAGCCATGCATATGTTCCCAGATGATCAGATTACTGATCGCAGCGAACGTTTTCTGGCAGCCGAAATGGTTCGTGAAAAAATTATGCGCCAGTTGGGTGCTGAGGTTCCCTATCAGGTTACGGTTGAAATCGAAGAGTTTCGCGTTGAGCGCAATGTCACTCATATCGGCGCGTTGATTCTGGTCGAACGGGAAGGGCAGAAGAAAATTATTATCGGCAATAAAGGCGAGCGTATTAAAAGTATTGGTCAGCAGGCTCGGGCCGATATGGAAAGCCTGCTCGACTGCAAAGTCATGCTTAAAACCTGGGTCAAGGTTCGCAGCGGTTGGTCTGATGACGAGCGCGCCCTGCGCAGCCTCGGCTACACCGACAGGTAAGCGCTGTGCGCATTGAGGCTGAGCCGGGATTTTTATTACACTCTACGCCCTATCGTGACACCAGTCTGCTGGTAGATCTGTACACCGCCAATCACGGACGTGTGCGCTGTGTTGCCAAGGGCTTTCGCAAGCCCAATAAGCAGGGTATCAATCGCAGTATATTCCCCTACACAGAACATCATTTTAGTTGGCAGGGTCGCGGTGAGCTGAAAACCCTGACCAAAGCAGACGTGGTTCAGGCTCCAGTGTTTCTCAAACAAGAGTGCCTTTTTACCGGGCTCTATATCAATGAGTTATTTTACCGTCTGCTTCAAGAACAGGATATTCACCAATACCTCTATCAGCAGTACCAGCAGTTTATGGCTATTCTCTGTGGCGCTCAGCCCGACGAAGTGCATTTGCGCCAGTTGGAGATGACGCTGCTTGAAGAGCTCGGTTACGGCCTGGTGTTGGACTGCGAGGGACAAACTGGTACTCCGTTGATTGCGGACAAGTACTATCAGTATATTCCTGAGCAGGGGCTACTTATGGCGATTAACCAGCGTGAAGCTGCGCCCGGAAGTTACTCTGGTGCTGATCTAATGAATATCGCCGCAGGTGATTTTTCTCGTGGCACAGCTCAGAAAACCGCCAAGCAGTTATTGCGCGGTGTGATTAATTTTTACCTCGGTGGCCGACAGCTACACAGTCGTGAACTCTATCGTCAGCATTTGCAGTCTCAGAGCTCAATGTAGAATAATGTTAATTAAAAGCTGTTAAATCAAACGCTGTTAAATCAAGAGCATTTAAAGAGAACATTCCATGACCATCGCTATAGGTACAGACATAGTTGAGATCGCGCGCATTGCCAAGGTGTTAGAGCGCCAGGCCGAGCGTTTCGTCGAACGTATTCTCTGTCCCAGTGAGCAGGAGCAATACGCCTCTCGAGGTCGTCCAGTAACTTTTGTTGCGACACGCTTTGCCGCCAAAGAAGCGATCGCAAAAGCGCTGGGTACTGGTATAGGTCATGGCGTAAGCTTTCAGGATATGCAAATCAGTAATGACGAAAAGGGTGCGCCTCAGGTGCACCTATCTGGAGGTGCTGCCGCAGTAATGCACAGTCGCGGCGGCCGGCGAGTCTTGCTGAGTCTAGCGGACGAGCGCGATTACGCCGTAGCTTACGCCATACTCTCCGAATAATTATTAATCTGGGGCTTAGTGAGTAGCCATATGCCAAACAATTATGGGCTATAACAGTCCTGCAGAGGCAGCAGGGTCAGTGTTCAGGCACAATGGCCAACTGAATTCTTGATCCATTACAACCTTATAAAGAGTCGCGTTCATGCAGTACCCAACTATTGATCAAGGCATAGGTAACACCAGACTTGTGCAGTTACAGCGTATGCCGGGCAATACCTCGAATACTATTCTTGCGAAACTGGAGGGGGATAACCCTGCTGGCTCAGTCAAAGATCGTCCGGCCCTGAGTATGATAAAAAAGGCTCAGGCGCGGGGAGAGATTAAGCCTGGAGACCGTCTGATCGAGGCCACCAGTGGCAATACTGGAATCGCTCTGGCTATGGTTGCGGCGATGATGGGCTACCGTATGACCCTTATTATGCCGGCCAATGCAACGGATGAGCGCAAATGGGCCATGACCGCCTACGGCGCCGAATTGATTGAAGTGAGCAAAGAGCAGGGCATGGAAGGTGCCCGTGATTTGGCCCGACAGATGCAAGAGCAGGGGCTGGGCAAAGTATTGGATCAATTTAATAATCCGGACAATCCTCTGGCCCACTATGAGGGTACCGGGCCAGAAATCTGGCGTGACACTCAGGGCTCTATAACCCACTTTGTTAGTTCGATGGGCACCACTGGTACCATTATGGGGACTTCAGCTTATTTAAAGCAGCAGAATCCGGATATTCAAATTGTTGGCCTACAGCCCCAAGAGGGTGCCTCTATTCCCGGCATTCGACGTTGGCCTGCAGCTTATATGCCGAGTATTTTTGATGCCGCCAAAGTAGATCAAACCTTAGATATTTCTCAGCAAGCGGCCGAACAGACCATGCGCCGCTTGGCGACAGAGGAAGGGATTTTCTGTGGTGTTTCAGCTGGGGGTTCTGTATCCGCCGCACTAGAAATCAGTAAGCAGGTGGAAAATGCCGTTATCGTTGCTATTATTTGCGATCGGGGTGATCGTTACCTCTCATCCGGAATTTACGGATAAGGTTCTATCACCGAAAATATCTATAGGCGCGTGAGCAATAAGTTAAAAAGGATAAGGTACAGCGCCGCAATTCGAGATCAAGGAAATGGTCAAAGTTCGTCAACAGCATCCTCAGGATGACGCCGATCAGGTTGATATTCAACGCTGGACTAATGAGCTTATTCAACGCCATGAAATGGCTGAGAGCGATGCCAAATTACTGCTTCACGCCAGCGAATTCACCCGTCGGGCTCTAACTGACGAATTTGATCCTGAACGGCTGTGGAACTCTGCCACTGGCTGCCTTAACACTGGTCTTGAAATGGCCGAAATTCTCGCTGAACTATCTCTTGATACAGCCGCTCTTCAGGCAGCAATACTCTATCGTGCCATTCGCGAAGGTCGGATCTCGCTGGATAAGGTGCGCCGTGAGTTTGGTAATGAAGTCGCAGGGCTGATCGATAAGGTGCTGCGCATGGCGGTGATTAGCACTATCAGTAACGCCGAGGGTGAGTCGGTTTTCGGTCATGTTGTTGGCCAGCAGGCGAATAAAACCCGTGAAATGTTAGTCTCAATTATTGACGATATTCGCGTGCCACTAATCAAAATTGCCGAGCGCACCTGTGCTATTCGTGCCGTTAAAACGGCCAGTTCAGATAAGCAGATCCGCGTTGCCCGGGAAGTTGTGGATGTCTATGCACCCCTGGCTCATCGCCTGGGTCTCGGCAACCTTAAATGGGAGCTTGAAGATCTGGCCTTTCGTTACCTTCAACCTCTGGACTACGCAACAGTTGCAAGCCTGCTGGCAGAAAAGCGCCGCGATCGCCAAGCCTATATTGCCGAGACGATTCGACAGGTGGAAGCCCAGTTAAACAGCCTTAATATAGAGGGTGAGGTAAGTGGGCGCCCAAAACATATCTATTCGATCTGGTCAAAAATGCAACGTAAAAATCTGAGTTTTACTCAGGTCTATGATATTCGCGCGCTGCGTGTTTTGGTGCCGACGGTGGCGGACTGTTATGCGGTTTTGGGTTGGATGCACAGCCGTTGGGAAAACCTGCCTAGTGAATACGATGACTATATAGCCGCGCCCAAAGAAAATGGTTACAGGTCATTGCACACAGCCGTTATTGGGCCCGAAGAAAAAGTTTTAGAAATTCAGATTCGCACTTTCGATATGCACAATGCCGCCGAGTTGGGTGTCTGTGCCCACTGGCGTTACAAAGGCGGTAGTGTAAAGAGCGCAGATAAAAGCTATGAAGAAAAAATTGAATGGCTGCGCCATGTTCTCGATTGGTCAAAGGAAATTGAGCGTAAAGAGTCGACAGCGCAAGCACAGCAATCAGTAAGTGAAGGTCGCGTTTATGTATTCACGCCTGAGGGGCATGTAGTCGATCTTCCGGTTGGGGCAACGCCACTGGAT
This sequence comes from gamma proteobacterium HTCC2207, assembly GCA_000153445.1. Lineage (GTDB taxonomy): Bacteria > Pseudomonadota > Gammaproteobacteria > Pseudomonadales > Porticoccaceae > HTCC2207. The sequence goes on from CH672398.1 coordinate 51,651, forward strand.
TTTGCCTATTACGTGCATACAGATCTCGGCCATCGCTGTCGTGGTGCGAAAGTAAATGGCCGCATTGTGCCCCTGAGTCGCGCACTGCGCACTGGTGATCAAGTCAGTATTATTACTGCCCGTCAGGGTGAGCCCTCCCGAGACTGGTTGTCCGCATCCATGGGTTATCTGAAAACTAGCCGTGCTCGCAGCAAAGTTCAGTATTGGTTTCGCAAACAAAACCAAGAGCACAATCAGATAGAGGGGAAAAAGCTTTTAGAGCGTGAGTTGGCCCAGTTAAATATCAGCGGAATTGATCTGCAGAAAGCCGCCCAACGATTTAACAAGCAGGGTATATCTGGTTTGTATGCGGCTATCGGCGCCGGCGATGTAGGGGTAGAGCAGGTGATTAATTCACTGCAGAGCCGTCAGGGGAAAAACAGAAGTTTGGGGGCTCTTGATTCAATTAGTTCCCTAAAAGCTTTCGACTCCACTGCTGGCGAGGATCTCTCGACAGCCCAGCGTTTTAAATCCTCGGATGTCTTTATCCATGGTGTCGGTAATCTGCTCACTCAGATGGCCCGCTGCTGCCGCCCACTGCCCGGTGATGGTATAGGGGGTTATATTACTCAGGGTCGTGGTATTTCTATTCACCGTCAGGATTGTGGCAACTTTTTACGCTTACAGGGCGCCGAGCCCCAGCGTATTATTAAAGTTGAATGGGGCGGGCAGCCACAAAAAAACTACCGAGTAAAAATTGCTTTGGACACCTATGATCGAAGTGGGCTGTTATTGGATATTACTAAAACCGTTGATCGCCTGGGTTTGCATATAGCCTCAATGACTAGCGATGCAAAAACTCGACGTAAAAGAGCCATGAATAGCTCACATATTTTGCTGGCACTAGATGTACCCAGTCTCGATCAGCTGAGTGCAGTATTATCGCAGTTAAATCAAATCCCCAATGTGGTGGCCGCTAGACGCGTCAGCGACTAGACTGCCGCCGCTCAAACTATTTAACAGACTCAAATCTCTGACAAGGTTATCTCAATGGCTAGACAATACACGGTTGATGATCTGCGTTATTTAATGCAGCGACTGCGAAATCCTGAAAGCGGTTGTCCTTGGGATTTAAAACAATCGTTTTCCAGTATCGCCAAACATACCTTGGAAGAAGTCTATGAGGTTATAGATGCCATTGAGCGCGATGATCTTGATCATTTGGGTGAGGAATTAGGCGACCTATTATTTCAGGTTATTTTTTACGCAGAGCTGGGCGCAGAGCAGAAGGTTTTTGATTTCGATACTCTGGTACAAGGGCTGGTAGAAAAGCTTGTGCGTCGTCATCCCCATGTCTTTCCCCTGGGTACCCTTGAGAGCGAAATTGAGCCGGACAGCCGAATGGATAATGCTGCGGAGGAGGCGCGGATCAAAAAAGTCTGGGAAGAGATAAAAGCTGAGGAGCGGGCAGCAAAGGGCGAGAGCAAAACGTTGGATGATATTCCTCTGGCGATCCCGGCGTTGAGTCGCGCCCAGAAGTTGCAAAAAAGAGCGGCGACTAAAGGCTTCGACTGGCAGTGTCTTAATCAAGTGGTGGAAGTGGTCCGCGAGGAGCTCGAAGAGCTAGAGGCAGAGATTGCAGTCAATGATAGGGCTGCCATTGAAGATGAGCTGGGTGATCTATTATTTAGCTGCGTTAACTTGGCGCGCCATTTAGAGGTGGATCCAGAGCGTGCACTGCGTCAGGCCAATGGCAAATTCCAGCGACGTTTTCAAGCTATGGAACAGCTGGCACAGCGGGCTGGGAACGACTTTTCTGAGCTAAGCACAGAAAAAATGGAACAGCTCTGGGTTGAGGTCAAGTTGGCCGAGTAAGAGCTAGCACTATACTGCTGCTTGTCTGACTAATTTAATCCGTGTATTGTGTGCGACCTTTTTCGGGATCGAAGATGTTTAAAGGTGTTGTATAAACCTTTAAGTCTCTAGCCTCTAGAATATTAGTTTCTAGCTTATTCATCTGCTCGGCATCCCATGTAGTTTTAACTGTTCAAGGAATCATATTGATGAGAGTTATTTTGTTAGGGCCTCCAGGCGCAGGTAAAGGTACTCAGGCACAGTTTATTACTGATAAATATTCAGTACCTCAAATTTCCACTGGCGATATGCTGCGAAGTGCAGTCAAAGCAGGTACCGAACTGGGTCTTAAAGTGAAAGACATTATGACTTCTGGTGGCTTGGTGTCCGATGAAATTATTATTGCACTAGTTAAAGAGCGTATAGCGCAACCAGACTGCAATGGCGGTTTCTTATTTGACGGCTTTCCGCGCACGATTCCTCAGGCGCAGGCTCTAGTAGATGCCAATGTACCGATTGAATATGTTGTTGAAATTGCTGTCGACGATGAACAGATTGTCTCGCGTCTCAGTGGCCGTCGAGTGCATGAAGATTCCGGTCGTGTTTATCATATTGAACACAATCCGCCAAACACTGCCGGGCTTGATGATGTGACCCAAGAGACATTAATTCAGCGTCCAGACGATAAAGAAGAAACGATTCGCAATCGTCTGAGTATTTATCACAGTCAAACCAAACCATTAGTTGAATTTTATCAAGGCCTGTCAGCCAAAGACGCTGATGCGCCGAAATTCTCAACTGTAGATGGTCTTGGTAGTCTCAATGATGTGCAGGCTAGATTGGTTTCCGCATTAGCTTAATTTTTTAATAAGCAGTGAGTAAAAACGCTGCTTATTAAAACTATTTCTTCAAAACCTGTTTTTTTGCAATTAAAACCCTATTTTCGTCGAAAATCGGTGTTTTAATTGGAAAAAAATCCCACAACTGCTTAAACTCGCGCCTTACATGACCTAAAGTCTTTTTATCGAGATGGTAAAACCTTTATTTATTTACGTGAGGAACGCATAAATGAAACGTCCAGCCAAGAAAGCAGTATCTAAATCAAAAGCGAAAGCAAAATCACCAGTTTCACCTGTAGTAGCTGCAGCTAAACTTGTCGATTCCGTTAAAAAGCAAATCGTAGCTCATGAGAAAAAACATGCTGCTGTTGTGGTTAAAGTTAATAAAGCTAAAGCAAAAATTGCCGCCAAGGCGACCCCTGCTGCTAAGACTGGATTGGCTACAGCTCGCACGCAAGCTTCCGCCAGCCGTAAAGTTGCAGCTGCACTGCGCGACGGTTTGCGCTCTGCGAAGGTTGAACTTAAAGCGACTCAGTTAAAGCATAAAGTTGCAGCTGCTGAAACTGCAGCCAAAGCGTCTGTGTTGAAGGCAGAAGCGCGATTGCAGGCAGCTCAGGATGCTGATCTTGCTGCAGCAATGAAACGATTCGAAAAGCGTTGGTTAAAGGCTCGTGCTAAAGCAACGTCGAAAAAAATGAAGTTAGCTGAAAAGAAAGCAGCGCTTAAATTACAGGCAGCTGAGAAAGCTGTGGCAGCCAAACTTAAAGCTGCGGTTAAAAAAGCTGCAGACAAAAATCCAGCTGCTAAAAAAGCGATAGCTAAGACAGTTGTAGCGAAGAAAGTTGTTGCTAAGAAGCCAGTAGCTAAAAAAGCGACGGCTAAGAAAGTTGTCGCTAAGAAGCCAGTAGCTAAAAAAGCGGCAGCGAAGAAAATTGTAGCCAAGAAGCCAGCGGTGAAAAAAGCGACAGCTAAGAAAGTTGTCGCTAAGAAGCCTGCGGCTAAAAAAGCGACAGCGAAGAAAGTTGTCGCTAAGAAGCCTGCGGCTAAAAAAGCGACAGCTAAGAAAGTTGTAGCCAAGAAGCCAGCGGCTAAGAAAGCAACGGCCAAGAAAGTTGTCGCTAAGAAGCCAGTGGCAAAAAAAGCGCCGGCTAAGAAAGTTGTAGCCAAGAAGCCAGCGGCTAAAAAAGCCACTGTTAAGAAAGCAGTTGCCAAGAAGCCAGCGGTTAAGAAAGTCGCAGCACCAGCACCAGTCGTTGAAAAGTAGTACTGGTATCCCAGCTGCCAGGTTCTTAAGACGGTAAATTGTAGATAGTTTAATTGTCTTGAGACCTGTAAAATCCCTCGCCTAATGGTGGGGGATTTTTGTTTCTGCCCAATTAAAACCAAGCTCTTCTTTTGTACCTTTGGCTGCATTGATGAGCCCTAGTTACGGCATTGTATTAATGGCATCCATTCTAGCGATTGAGACATCTACGGCTGCATGCTCGGTTGCGCTGAGTGTTGGCGATTCGATATTTTCGCGCTATTCGGAAGAGCCCCGCTCCCACACCAAGCTAATTATGGCTATGGTCGACGCAGTGCTAGTTGAGGCGGGTATAACAGTCCCTATGCTCGATGCCATTGCGGTTACTGTTGGGCCGGGTTCGTTTACTGGTCTGCGTATTGGTTTTGCTACAGCCCAGGGGTTGGCCTTTGGTGCTCAGCTGCCGGTTATTCCAGTTTCTACACTGCAGGTAATGGCTGAGACCTATAAACGCAAATACAGTGAAAACGATCAGCACCCGGGGATAGTGATGCCGCTATTGGATGCGCGTATGGGCGAATTCAACTGTGGTGGCTACCAGCTAAATAGCGATGGACAGTATAAATCTGTTATCGAAGACCAATTGCTCACTACAGATGCCGCAGGGCAGCTTGTGGAGCGATTGAAGCCGCAGGTTATTGTCGGTGATGCTTTGGCTCTCATAGATACTGCTGGGCTTCAGCAGTACAGTTATCAGAGTCTTCACCCGGACGCCTTAGACCTACTAGAAATTGCATTAATTAAACAGGCTCGCAACGAAGCCGTGGATATTGGTTCGGTTGAGCTGGTGTACTTACGCGGCACTGATGCATGGAAGAAACATACTAAGTTAAGGACCGTTTAAAAATGGATTTGATGCAGGCTTTTTGGCTGGCCGTTATTCAGGGATTGTCTGAGTTTTTGCCGATCTCCAGTTCCGCTCATCTTATTTTGCCCTCTGCTGTGTTGGGTTGGCCGGATCAGGGTCTTGCCTTCGACGTGGCGGTGCATGTGGGTTCTCTGATCGCCGTGGTGGGCTATTTCCGTCACGATGTGGCAGCACTCACTCGCGCTTGGCTGGACAGTATTTTTCTGCGTCGCCACAGTCCCGAAAGCCATCTTGCCTGGTACATTGCTCTGGCAACCTTGCCAGCGGCTTTAGCCGGTCTGTTACTGAGTGGTTTTATTGAAGCTAATCTGCGGTCCATGGCTGTGATTGCCTTTACCAGCATATTTTTTGGATTGATGCTAGCTTGGGCTGATCGTCGCGGCGGCGGTGGTCGGGGTATTGATCAATTTAATTGGCGCACCGCACTGGTTGTAGGGGCAGCCCAAGCTTTGGCCTTGGTTCCCGGCACCTCTAGGTCGGGTATTACTATTACCGCAGCACTGGCTCTAGGTTTTGATCGCGAGACCGCAGCGCGCTTTTCCTTTCTGCTGGCGATCCCGATCATTATGTTGAGCGGCGGCTACAAAGGGTCGCAGTTACTCGGTACTGAGTCGGTTGACTGGATATTAATTGCTGTTGGCACTGTCTTGTCGGCGATCACTGCCTATCTTTGTATTACGCTGTTTTTGAAAGTGATTCAGCGGGTCGGCATGATGCCCTTTGTGATCTATCGAATGGTCTTGGGTGCTGTGCTTATCGGCTTGATCTATTCTCAATCTGTATAAACTGAATTTAAGTGCTGAAGAGGAAACTGTGATGCAAACGGCGGTGACATTTTTAGGTCTTGGCGTTATGGGATACCCCATGGCTGGATGGCTTAGTCAACGTGGCTATGCAGTGACTGTCTATAATCGCACCCAGGCAGTGAGTCAACGTTGGTTGAGTGACTACAGTGGCACATCAGCGGATACGGTAGCTGAGGCTGTTGCAAGTGCCGACATTGTTTTTAGCTGCCTTGGCAATGACGACGATGTTCGAGCTGTAGTGATCGGTGAATCTGGCGCATTAGCTACTATGAAATCGGGTTCAATCTTGGTCGATCACACTACCACCTCTGCGCTTTTAGCTCGCGAGTTGGCAGAGCAAGCTTATGCATTGGGGATTGGATTTGTCGACGCCCCAGTATCTGGTGGTCAGCAAGGCGCAGAGAACGGCCAGTTAACAGTGATGTGTGGTGGCCAGCAGGCGCATTTCGGTAGAGTGCAGCAAGTGATTCAGAGTTACGCCAAATCTCTTCAGCTGATGGGTGATGTAGGCAGTGGTCAACTGTGTAAGATGGTCAATCAAATTTGTATTGCCGGTGTGGTTCAAGGTCTTGCCGAAGGGCTTAACTTTGCCAAGCGTGCCGGTCTTGATGCGCATCAGGTTGTTGAGGTTATCTCCAAAGGTGCAGCACAGTCTTGGCAGATGGAAAATCGTTACCAGACTATGTTGGGCAGTAAATATGACCATGGCTTTGCGGTGCAGTGGATGCGTAAAGATTTAGCCTTTGCCCTAGATGAGGCAAGAGCTAATGGCAGTGACTTGCCTGTGACCCAAATGGTCGATAGTTTCTATGAGGAAGTTCAGGAGATCGGCGGCAACCGCTGGGACACTTCGAGCTTGTTGGCTAGACTTGAACAAGATGTCGACAAGTCTTGAGTAAAATATTTTATAGCGAGCAGAGAACAGGAATTGAAAATGGACATGGTTAATACCCCTGCAGAAAACTTTAATAAGCAGTTAGCGGAGTTTATTGATGGTTCACCAACACCATTTCATGCTGTAGCCAATATTGCGACTTTATTGCTTGAAGCTGGATTCCAGGTTTTGAGCGAATCTGAAGACTGGACTCTCAAGCAGGGTGAAAAATATTTTGTCACCCGCAATGGCTCATCGATTATCGCCTTTGTGGCGGGTAGCGAAGATCTGGCTGAGAGCGGTATTCGCATGGCTGGCGCGCATACTGATAGTCCCTGCCTGATGGTTAAACCGCAGCCAGAGATGCTTAACAATAAATACTTTCAGCTCGGTGTTGAGGTATATGGCGGAGCGTTGCTCAATCCCTGGTTTGATCGCGACCTGTCCCTTGCTGGGCGCCTGGTATACAGCGACGTCAGTGGTCAGTTAAAACAGAAGCTGGTTAACTTTGATGAGGCGATTGCGATTATTCCCAGTTTGGCGATTCATTTGGATCGCACTGCTAACAAAGATCGAACGATTAATTCTCAAACTGATATTCCGCCAATCTTAATGCAGGCTGAGGAAACAACGGATTTCCGTGAGTTACTGGCTCAACACTTTTTGTCTGATAATGAAAAGGTAATGGATTACGAACTCTGCTTTTATGATGTTCAGGGTGCAGCAATGGTTGGTTTAAAGAAAGAATTTTTCGCTGCAGCGCGTTTGGATAACCTGCTCAGTTGTTTTGTTGCCACCAAAGCACTTATTAATGCCGATACAGTTAGCACATCGGTCTTGGTCTGCAATGATCATGAAGAGGTCGGCAGCGTTTCCTCTGTGGGCGCTGATGGGCCATTCTTGGAATCGGTCGTCGATCGTCTGTGCAATGAACTGTGCCCTGGTGAGCGCGCCAGTAATAAAGCCCGGGTATTAGATGGCTCGCTATTAATCTCTTGTGACAACGCCCATGCAGTGCATCCTAATTTTGCTGATAAACATGAGGCGGGTCATAAGCCAGAGTTAAATGGCGGGCCGGTAATCAAGGTTAACTCCAATCAGCGTTATGCCACCAACGGTGTTACCTCCAGCTTATTTCGTCAGCTCTGTGATCAGGTCGATGTGCCTGTGCAGTCATTTGTAACCCGAACTGATCTCGGCTGCGGCAGCACCATTGGTCCAGTTACCGCGGCAAAATTAGGTATCCCAACACTGGATGTGGGCATTCCCCAGCTGGCCATGCATTCCTGTCGTGAGCTGACGGGTGCATTGGATCCCGAGCGACTGAGCAGAGTGCTAACAAGGTTTTTCAATCAACCTGGGCGCTTGCAAATAACTGTCGGTGGCTGAGCGTTGTCAGGGAAGTTAAGAATTAAGCTTTAACTGCAGTCTGATGCCGAATCGATTATTATAATTAGCATTATTTTCAACCTGAAAAATTATTGAGCCAATATGAGCAAGCAGCGCGTTTTAACCGGTATTACCACTTCCGGAACTCCCCACTTGGGCAACTACGTGGGTGCTATTCGCCCGGCGATTGAGGCTAGTCGCAGCGGCGATTTTGAGTCGTTCTTCTTTTTGGCTGATTACCATTCGTTGATCAAATCCCAAGACCCCGAAATGGTGCATCGTTCGACCATGGAGATCGCTGCCACTTGGTTGGCCCTGGGGTTAGATCCAGACAAGGTGACGTTTTATCGCCAGTCTGATATTCCAGAAATTCCTGAGCTAACGTGGTTTCTCACCTGTATGACCGCCAAGGGATTAATGAATCGTGCGCACGCCTATAAGGGCGCCGTGCAAACCAATGAAGAGCAGGGTGAAGATGCCGATCATGGCATCAATATGGGACTGTTTAGTTATCCGATACTGATGGCTGCGGATATTTTGATGTTTAATGCTCACAAAATTCCTGTTGGCCGAGATCAAATCCAGCATGTGGAGATGGCCCGTGATGTAGCTCAGCGTTTTAATCACCACTATGGAGAGCACTTTGTGCTGCCGGCGGCAGTGGTCGATGACAAGGTTGCCGTGTTGCAGGGTTTAGATGGCCGCAAAATGAGTAAAAGTTATGGCAATACCATCCCGCTATTTCTAGGGGAGAAGCAGTTGAAGAAGCATATCAATAAGATTAAAACTAACCTACTTGAGCCGGGTGAGCCCAAAGATCCTGATTCATCCGCGGTGTTTCAGATTTGGAAAGCCTTTGCTACAGAAACTCAAACCGCTGCTATGCGAGAGCAGTTTGCCAACGGTATTGCCTGGGGTGAAGCCAAAAAGCAGTTGTTTGAGCTGGTTAATAGCCAGTTAGCCGATGCTCGCGAACGTTATGAGACGCTGATACAAGACCCAGCTGAAATAGAAAAGATCCTGCAACAAGGTGCTGAAAAGGCGCGAACTGAAAGTCAGGAGTTGATCGCCAAAGTGCGTCAAGCGGTTGGAATCAGACCACTGGTCTAGGTCGTTTGTAAGAATATGTTCAGTGCGCCGATACGAAGACAAAAATTCAACGTATTGGTAATGAGAAATTAATCATTGCGCGCTATAATGCCGCCAAAATTTGCTACTAAGCTTGGCTTTCTCGAGATTTTTTCGAGCTCAACAACCAAGTTATTTAATTAAGTTTCAACCGGAGATGACCTTTGATGAATACAATCATGAGCAGTCGATTAAAGAACCTCGTTTTGATCACTATCGCCAGTGCCGTTTTATGGGGCTGTGGAGCCGGTGATAAGACGGTTAGTTTGACCGCCAATCAGGAACAACAAGTTGCTTCCAGAATCGCTCCAGCAGGCCATGTCTCCATGGCGGGTCAGGTTGCGGCCGTGGTTTCGGGTGCTGTAGCATCAGCTCGTACCGGCGGTGACATCTATGCGGTCAACTGCATTGCCTGTCACAGCTCAGGCGTTGCAGGCGCACCTGTAATGGGTGACGTGGCTGCCTGGTCTGCTCGTCTTGAGCAGGGTTTGGAAACTGTTTATACCAATGCGATTAATGGTATTCGCGGTATGCCTATGCGTGGTACTTGCATGGATTGTAGCGATGACGAAGTTAAGGCTGCAGTAGATCATATTCTTGATGGCAGCAAGTAGAGCCCTCAAGTCAGAACTGCCACAGATTAAAGAACCCGCTCAGGCGGGTTTTTTTACGCCTGCTGTTTATAGGTCGAAAACGAGGGCAAAAAAATACCCGCTTTTTAATAGGCGGGTATTTAGTTTCTGGCTGATGCTTGCGGCTTAAATTACAGCTGCGGACCTGCATCAATAATATCCTGAGAGGGTGCAAAGCTGACGATGTTCTCTACGAACAGCTTGGCCAAGGTTGCCGCCTTTTGATCATAGGCGTCCTTGTCGTCCCAGGCATTGCGTGGGTTGAGATACTTGCTATCAACGCCGTCAATCGCGGTGGGAATATCAAGATTCAACAGATCCAAGTGTTCCGACTCACAGTTTTCGAGAGAGCCGCTAGTAATTGCAGTGACTACAGCGCGGGTTACCGGTATAGGGAATCGGTTTCCTTCACCGCCAGCACCTCCAGATCCGCCAGTCCAACCGGTATTGACCAGATAGACTTTAGAGCCAAAGTCTTCGATACGCTTCATAAGTAGCTCTGCATAGACACTTGCAGGGCGCGGCATAAAGGGTGAGCCAAAGCAGGTTGAGAAGGTCGGGTGAATACCGGCTTCCGCACCCAGCTCAGTGGATCCCACTCGCGCGGTATAACCACTTAAAAAGTGGTAGGCAGCGGCCTCTTTACTGAGCATTGAAACCGGAGGCAATACGCCAGTCACGTCACAGGTGAGGAAGATAATATTTCTCGGTTCACCGGATTGATTTTCTACGCAGCGCTTTTCCACATGTTCAAGGGGGTAGCTGCAACGGCCGTTCTCGCTTAGCGATGTATCTGAATAATCAGCGGTTCTCTGACCCTCTGAAATCACCACATTTTCAATAATCGAACCAAAGCGAATGGCGTCCCAGATAACCGGTTCGTTTTTCTGACTGAGATCAATTGTTTTGGCGTAGCAGCCGCCTTCAATATTAAATACTGTGCCCTTGCCCCAGCCGTGTTCGTCGTCGCCGATTAGGTAGCGATCTGGGTCTGCTGAGAGGGTGGTTTTACCTGTGCCTGAGAGACCAAAAAACAGCGCAGTATCGCCGTCTTCACCGACATTGGCGGCACAGTGCATAGACATAACCTGCTTTTCAGGGAGCAGGAAATTCTGCACTGAGAACATGGCTTTTTTCATTTCACCTGCATAGCGCATACCGGCCAAAAGAACTTTGCGCAGGGCAAAGTTGATCAGCACTACGCCATCGCTGTTAGTGCCATCGAGCCCTGGCTCGCAGACAAAGTTAGCCGCATGGAGAATTTTCCAGGGCGCTTTGTTGGAGGGATTATATTTGTCGGTGCGAATAAACATATTGCGGGCGAACAGGCTGTGCCAAGCAGTCTCGGTAGTGACCTGGACGGGTATATAGTGCTCCGAGTCCTGACCAACATGGAGCTCTGAAACGAAACGCTCACGGTCGGCGATATATTCAGAGACACGCTCCCAGAGTGAGTCAAAGCGGGCTGCATCAAAGGGTCGGTTGACTGAACCCCAGTCTATGGCGTCGGTCGAGCTGGGCTCGTCGACTATAAATCTATCGGCGGGAGATCTCCCGCTGCGATGGCCTGTGGTCGCGACAAATGCACCAGTATCGGCAAGATGTCCCTCCCCGCGTTTAATAGCCATTTCAACAAGCTCACTGGAGCCGGGATCTCTGTGTACAGCAGCGTCGGTCATTCTCTTCCTCTCTTCCAAAGGGTGAACGATTTTAGGGTGTTTCTTAGAGTCTAAAAGTGAACGTCAAGTATGCCAGAAAAGCGCAGTGAATCTAAGTGCGCTTAAGCAATGGCATGGGCAGACAGAATTAGTGTAGCAGAGGTTGTGGGGGGTCAAAGAGTTGAGTTACGTCAGCCGCCGTAAAGCGGTATTCCTGTGAGCAGAATTGGCAGTGAATCATAATCAGGCCCTGCTCTTCGGACAGTTCCATGACCTCCGTGCGTCCCAGAGAAAGCAGTGCATTTTCGGTTCGCTGACGTGAACAGCTACAGGAAAATTGCATTGGTTTGGCGTCGAATAGGCGTAATTCTTGTTCGTGGAATAATCGATATAACTGGTCATTATGAGACAGTTGCAGCTGTTCGTCGCAGGAGAGTGTTTCAAACAGAGTTGAAACTCGCTGCCAGTCTTCTTGGCTTTTCTCTAGATCGCCGGATGAGGGTAACTGTTGAATAAATAATCCTGTAGCAGCCTCAGAGTTCGACGCCAGTTTTATCTTGGTCGGCAGTTGTTCAGATTGATAAAAATAAAATTCGAGGCACTTACTGAGATTGTCTTCATCCAGAGGCACTACACCCTGGTAGCGCTCTCTGCCCTCTGGTTCAAGAGTAATAGCCAGTGTCGCTTTGCCGAGCAGTTCTTGCAGACTGCTGAGGTCGCCGAGATTATCAAAGTTGCCGCGCACTATGCCGCGCAGTTTATTGTCCTGTGAGCATTCAGCCATGATCGCTGTTATGGGGCCATTGCCATTGGCTTGCACTGTGATCATGCCGCGGTGCTTTAGACTCGAGCTCAAAAGGCTAGCCGCAGCGAGAAATTCGCCAAATAACAGCGCCACCTGAGGGGGATATTTTTGTAGCGCTAAGAGATCCAGATAGCTTGAGGATAGAGTGGTGATTTCACCACGGATATCGGTGCTTTCAAAGATGAAGCGCTGGAGTGTGTCATTGTCTTTATTATTCATGGGCAGCATTGTACTGATATTTTGCAACGGGCCCACTTTAATTTGGGCAAAATCCAAGGCTTATTGAGTGAAACTCCCTGCCTTAATTACTTAAAAACCGGTGAATCTGACGGCGCTGTTTTTTGTTCGGTTTGCCGTCGCTGATCGACGAGCCATTGGCGGCTTTACGTAGGGCACTGTCTTTCTCTCTCAGGGCGATGCTCTCTGCGGTCTCTGTGTAAAGTAACAGTGCTTCTGGTGCGCCGCGGCGCTGCTCTGATAGGCCAATAACCTCCACGGTTTTACTGTCAAAGCCCTGGCGAATGGTCAAAATTGTACCCAGTTCTAACTGCCGGCTGGCTTTGGATTTATTGCCATCTATCTGCACCTTGCCGCCTTCGATAGCTGATTTCGCCAGAGACCGTGTTTTAAAAAAACGTGCGGCCCAGAGCCATTTATCGATACGCACCTTGTCCATAGTTTAATTCAATCCGTCGCGGGTCATAAGATGGGCAAATGAATCGAGCATTGGGAAGTTGGACGGCTGGCGTCGGACATTCTGACTGTCCGGTTGTTCTATGGAGAGCAGGTTAGCAATACCAAACTTCTCGGCAGAGCGCAGCACCGGTTCCGAGTCGTCGATAAACAATGTGCGTTTTGGGTCGAAGCGAATATTCTCCTGCAACTGCTGCCAGAAGCGCTGGTCTTCTTTTGGTTGACCATAGTCATGGGAAGAGATGACCGAATCCAAATGAGCATCAATGCCGGTTAGGCCGAACTTCAGGTCAACACTGTCGCGATGAGCATTGGTCACCAGTACGCGCTGTTTGTTGTGAGTTCCCAGGGCTTCAAGAAATGAGCGGGCATGTGGACGGTAGCCAATAAGATGATCAATCTCCTGCTTCAGGGCAAGAATATCCAGATCAAATTCCTCAGACCAGAAATCGGTGCAATACCAGTTTAGGGTTCCCTGAAAGTCGTTCATGCGTCTGGCGAGCTTCTCGGCAACCTGCTCCAAAGACATATTATGTTGTTCGGCATAGCGTTTGGGCAGATGCTGCATCCAGAAAAAGGTATCGAAATGCAGGTCCAACAATGTGCCATCCATGTCCAAGAGTACAGTGTCGATGTCGCGCCAATTTAGCATCATTATTATTAATCCAGCAATTACATAGGGTTGTTGTGACTAAAACAGATCATCTGGCAAGCTATTGTCAGCGCCGCCGGGCAGTGTTTCACCACCGATTAATTCAGGTACATTTTCTGTTCTAAAAAATTCAAAAATACCGCTTTGGTTTGGTGCCACACGGTTACCGGTTTTGGCGTCAACTTTTACCATAACGATTCCATCTGGCTGCGGTCGTTCTATATTGGGCTTGCCATCAAGTGCCTCACGGGCAAAGTCGATCCAGATCGGCAGCGCGGCTGAGCCGCCGTATTCATTGCGACCAATCTTCGAATTGTCATCGAACCCAACCCAGGTGGTTACGGTCAGATGCGGCGAGTAGCCAGAAAACCATGCGTCTCTGGGGCCATTGGTGGTGCCGGTCTTGCCCGCAAGGTCGGTGCGGTTCAGCACTTTTGCTTTGACGCCAGTACCGCGTGAAATAACATCTTTTAGCATTGAGTCGATCAGAAAAGCAGTCTGTTTATTGATGACTCTATCGGCTCTGGGTTTAGCCGTCTCGTCGGTTGGTCGCTGCTGCAGTACGCGCTTAATCACCTCTAAGCTCTTGCGCTCTTCTTCGGCTATAGATTCATTGGCGAGGCTATTGAGCAATTCTTCCAACTGAAGGTCCACTTGATTAACCGCAGCAGAATAGGTTTCTGCGTTAGTTTCAGATTGATCTGCAGTCATAGCTTTAAAGCTAGTTTGGCTATCATCTGTATCGGTTTCACAGCTGTCGCACCGCGTCTTTGGCGTCGCCTGAAAGATAATATTGCCGTCGCGGTCGATTACAGTGTCCAACACATAGGGCGAAACACTGTAACCTCCGTTGGCGAGGATATTGTAGGCGCTAGCCACCTTGAGTGGTGTCAAAGCGTGGCTTCCCAAGGCAAGGGAAAGATCTATAGGCATATCGCCTGTATTAAAGCCGAATGCCTGCAGTCCCTCTAGAGTGCGATCAATACCCATGCGTCGCAGCAGCCTGATCGATACCATATTACGCGAGCGATAGAGTGCTTCACGCAAACGGGTCGGGCCGTAGAATTTACCGCCGTCATTTTCCGGTCGCCACATATCCTCTAAATTTTTGTCGTTAAACACTACCGGCGCATCATTGATAATTGAAGCCGGCGTAAAACCGCTGTTAAGAGCAGCTGCGTAAATAAACGGTTTGAAGTTTGAGCCTGGCTGACGCAGAGCTTGGGTGACTCGGTTAAAGCGACTGTGGCGGAAATCAAAGCCGCCGACCAGCGTGCGGATAGCGCCGTCCTGAGGATTGAGTGCCACCAGTGCAGCCTGTACTTCGGGCATCTGCGCCAGTGTGGGAGAACCGTCAACTCGGCGAATTATACGGATCAGATCGCCGCGGCTAAACAGATCTATGGCACTGGTAATAGGCGCGCTGCGGGCATTAACCGTTTTATATAGGCGTAGATTTTTAAGCCCATCCAGCCAGTTTAGTTCTTCAATATCGCCACTGCGGTTGAGTACCCAGAGACGGTCATCGGCCACATCGCTGACAATAACGGGCTCAAGTGCTCCAAAGGTGGCAGTCTTGCTGAGCAGTTCAAGCCACTCTTGTTCCGCGACAGCAGAGACTTCCGGACCTCTATAGCCGTGTCGCTGATCATAGGCAAGTATGCCCGCCTGCAGAGCATCGACGCCCTGCTTTTGCATGGTTGAATCAATAGTGGTGATTGCGGAATAGCCTTCGGTGTAGGCCTTGAGTCCAAATTTATCCACAACTTGCTGACGCACCATCTCGGCAATATAGGCGGCACTGAGTTCTGATATAGAGCCGTGATAAGACGCTTGATCCGGTTCCGCTAGCGCTATTTGATACTGTTCCTCGGTGATATTATCCAGGGACAGCATGCGCTTGAGTATCCAGTTACGGCGAATCAGTGCGCGCTCGGGATTGGCAATTGGGTTGTAGGATGAGGGTGCTTTAGGCAGGCCTGCAATCATTGCGCTTTGCGCCAAAGTTAGCTGGTCGAGTTTTTTGCCGTAGTACACATTGGCTGCGGCGCCAATGCCATAGGCTCTGTTGCCGAAGTAAATCTTATTGGTATAAAGAGAGAGGATCTCCTGTTTGCTGAGGCCCTCTTCAATCTTAAAGGCGAGCAGTATCTCGTTAAACTTGCGCGTAAATTCTTGACGATTACTAAGAAAGAAGTTGCGCGCCACCTGCATGGTGATAGTGCTGCCACCACTGCGTATTTGGCCGGTTGTAATCAGTTCACTCGCAGCTCGAAGCAGGCCAGTTACAGCAATTCCGCCGTGTTCAAAGAAACCGTCATCCTCGGCAGCTAGAAACGCATCAATCATTGGTTGGGGTATTTCGTCGAATGATACCGGCGAGCGCTTCTTTTCGCCGAACTCCGCAATAACTTTCAAATCTTGTGAATAGATTCGCAGTGGAATTTGTAACTCGATCTCCTTTAGTTCCTCGACTGATGGGAGTTTTGGGCTAAGGTAGAGGTACAAACAAGAGGCGACAACGAGAAACCCGCCTATTCCAAGGAGGGCTAGCAGGGCTAGGGGTTTAATCAGTTTTCGCATAACTGTCGCTTAACCATTTGGTTGCTGTGGCCTAAATGTTATTTCACTCTCATCCAATTGAAGGCACCAATTTCGGGCATCAGCGAGATCAGTGACTATTATAGTGTGTAGAGAATGTGAAGTGCATCATTTGCAAGGATACCGTCGGTTGTTACCTTGAGCCGCCACTTAGGATTGTGAGCAAGAGTAGCCTAAATAAAGGACTGATATAAGAAAATGGAATTTTTCGATTTTTTCACCAAGCCCTCAAAGGCCATGCTGGGATTGGATATCTCCTCGTCGGCGGTCAAGCTAATTGAACTGAGTAAGACCGGAGGGAGTTTTAAAGTGGAGGCCTACCGGGTGCTTCCACTGCCTCCCAATACTATTGTCGACAAAAATATAGCTGATCTCGATGCCCTGTCAGAGACTATTACCGCAGTGGTCAAGCGCTCAGGTAGCAAACTCACAGACATAGTGGCAGCAGTTTCTTCATCCTCAGTAATCACCAAAGAGATTGAATTGCCGGCGGGCCTCACTGAATTGCAGATGGAAATGCAAATCGAAGTGGAAGCCGATCAATACATCCCCTACCCAATGGAGGAAGTGGCGTTTGATTTCGATGTCTTGGGTGAAGCGGAAAATAATCCCGATCTAGTCCGAGTGCTTTTAGCCGCCTGCCGCCAAGAAAATGTTGAACATCGCCGTCTGGCTCTAGAGATGGCTGGTTTTAATCCCAAAGTCATCGACGTAGAAAGCTTTGCCGTGGAGCGCGCCTATAAACTTATTGAGGGGCAGTTGGATGAGGTCAGTGATCAGGTGGTCGCCATTGCCGATATAGGGGCAAGCGTCTTTAGCTTTACTGTGCTGGTGGACGGCAAGATTATCTACAGCAGAGAGCAGCAGTTTGGTGGTAAACAGCTTACCGAAGAAATTCAGCGCCGCTACGGGCTCTCCTGGGAAGAGGCTGGAGAGGCAAAGCGCAAAGGCGGGCTACCTGAAGACTATGCCACTGAAGTCTTGGCGCCGTTCAAAGAGTCCCTGGTGCAACATATCACCCGCTCACTGCAATTTTTTTACAGTTCCAGCCACTTTAATTATGTCGACCAGCTGTTTTTGGCTGGCGGTGTCTCAGCTCTAGAGAGGCTGGTGGATGAAGTAGAGCAGGTTATAGGTCTGCCGACAGCCGTAGCCAATCCCTTTGCCAATATGCAGTTACACAAGTCGATCAACTCCACTGCGCTGGCCAATGATGCGCCGGCCATGCTCCTCGCCGTGGGTCTAGCGATGAGGAGTTTTGAGTAAATGACAAAGATTAATTTACTTCCCTGGCGGGAAGAAGCCCGTGAACTGGAGCGAAAAGCGTTTCTCGGCAAGTTAGTAGCGTCGGCGCTCAGCGGTTTTGCGCTGGTTTTCTTATGGGTTTTATTCGCCCAGAACCAATTGGACAACCAGAACTCACGCAACAGCTACCTGCAGTCAAATATCGCCGAGATGGATAAAAAAGTTGCCGAGATCAGCCAGTTAAAAGGCAAAAAGCAGGAAATGCTGTCGAGAATGAAGGTTATTCAGGATCTGCAGGGTAATCGCTCTGAGATTGTGAAGATCTTTGATGAGTTAGTTCGTGCAGTGCCCGATGGTACCTATCTGGATTCACTGGAGCTCAACAACGCCAGCTTTAAAGTGTCTGGTTATTCTGAGTCCAATAATCGTATTTCTGCTCTTATGAGAAATCTGGATATGTCGAATAAATACGCCAATTCAAATCTCACCAAAGTACAGCACGACGCAAGGATGGGAGAGCAGGGCAGCGTTTTTGATTTGCAGGTGGAAATAGAGAGGCCAGCCGCGGCAGTGTCAGAGAAAACACTTCAGTAGAGCTCTTCGATTGAGCTCTTTAATCGAGCCTTTTAATAGAGTCCTTTAATCGAGCCTTTTAATAGAGCCCTCTAATAGGGCTTTTTAAACAGATTACTGCACGCTAATTAAGACAACAGAACAAAATTACTAGCAGGGATGTTATGTCATTTAAAGAGAATCTAAGTGAACTCAAGGATATCGACTTTGCCGATCTGGATATTCAGCAGATTGGCGTTTGGCCCGCGGCATTAAAAACCATTTTAGTCGTATCAATCGTGCTGTTGATCATTGGCTTGGGGTATTTTTTAAAGGTCAAAGATATCAGTCTGTTGACTGATCGCGCTGCTACTCAAGAGCACGAGTTACTGCAGCAGTACCAGAGTAAAGCCTTTCTCGCCGCCAATCTGGATGCCTACCGCCAGCAGATGATTGAGTTGGATGAAACCTTCGGCGCACTGCTCAAACAGCTTCCCAAAGATACCGAGGTGCCAGGGCTGTTAGAGGATATTACTGAGGTGGCCTATGACAGTGGTCTTGTGATGAAGTCGATCAATCTGCAACCGGAAAAGATTTCCGAGTTCTATGTGGAATTGCCGATCAAAATCGATGTCACGGGTGACTATCATGATTTTGGCTCCTTCGCCAGTGGCGTAGCCTCCCTACCTCGCATAGTTACGCTACATGATTATGTGATCAAGCAATCTGATGGCTCTCGTTTAAATATGCAAATTGATGCCAGGACTTACAGATATAAAGCAGAGGCAGAGCAATGAGTAAATGTTTTATAGCAATCGCATTAGTCTTTGTGGTGAGTCTTGCAGGCTGTTCGAGCGATCGCCAGCACAGTGATCTGGATAAGAAAATGAGCGATGCGCGCACTAGGCCTCAGGGGGTTATAGAGCCGCTCCCTGAATATCCAGAGCCAGATCGCTTTAATTATTCTGCACTGGCTCTGCGCAGTCCGTTTGAAGCACCCGCTATTTTCACTGGAGACGAAAAAGTTTCTGGCAAGTCAGTGTCGGCCCCAGATCAGTCAAGAATCAAAGAACCCCTCGAATTGATTAGTTACACATCGCTCTCCATGGCCGGTATTTTGGCCAGAGGTAATCAGATGTGGGCGCTTGTGGATGACGGTGATGGCAAGGTCCATCGTGTTAAAGCTGGAAATTATATAGGCAGGAATTTTGGATTAATTACGCTTATAAATCGCCGTGAGATCGAGGTTATGGAAACCGTTCCAGACGGTAAAGGCGGATGGATTAACCGACCGCGCACATTGGCCATGGAAGAATGAGTAACTCGCTAGGGAATCGAAAAATGATCAGTCGAATCAAATGCAACATCTATTTTTTATTGGCGCTATTGCCGGGACTTGCTGGTGCTGCAACTCAGGTGACAGATATTGAATTTGCCTCTCTGCAAGGGGATCAGTTTGAGATCAGACTGCAGTTCTCCGAGCAGCCACCGCAGGCCAACGCCTATGAGATTGGCAATCCTGCTCGTTTGGTTGTGGATTTTCCGGGAGTGGAAAGCAGTTTGCCGCAGAAAAAATATGCCCTGGGCTTCGAGAATGCCAATGAGGCTGTGATCATTTCCGATGGCAGTCGAATGCGACTTATAGTTAATCTGAATCAATCAATACCTTTTGAGATCGACAGTGAAAATAACAGCGTTACTGTTCGCGCAGGTGCTGGAACTAAAAGTACTCTTTCTGCTCAGTCTAACTCATTGTCGGAAGATGGCTCTCAATTAGTGCGAGCGCCAGTATCAAGCGCCCAGATATCTAGTGCCACCAATATCGCCGATGCTGGCCAGTTTAAACGCAATGCTTTAGCTGTAACCGATGTCGATTTTCGTCGCAGCGAAGATGGCTCAGGCAGCATAGTTATTGGTCTCAGCCAGCCCTCAGTCAATGTGGATATCAATCGTAGCAATCATCAGATTCAGCTATCTTTTTATCAGACTGAATTGCCTGATCAATTTGATAGGCGCTTGGATGTTGTGGATTTCGCGACACCTGTTAAAACCATCGATAGCAAGCAGGTCGGCACTACCACCACTGTTACTATTGATGCCTCTGGCCAATATGACTATCTAGCTTATCAAGCCGATGGTCAGTATGTGGTTAATATCAAACCACTCACCGATGCAGAAGTTGAAGAACAGTCGAGAAAATTTGCCTTTAATGGTGAGCGCTTAACCCTTGATTTCCAAGATATTGAGGTGCGCTCAGTACTGCAAATTATCGCTGAATTTACCTCGCTCAATTTGGTCGCCAGTGACACAGTCACGGGCAATATTACGCTGTGGTTGGACGATGTGCCCTGGGATCAGGCCCTGGAGATTATTCTTAAAGCCAAGGGTTTAGATAAGCGTCAGGAAGGCAATGTACTCATGGTGGCGCCGGCGGCTGAAATTGCTGAGCAGGAGCGCCTGCAGGTCGAGGCCAACAAACAGCTGCAGGAACTGGCACCATTGGAAACAACGTTCGTTAGAATTAAATATGCTGACGCCGCAGAAATTTTTGAATTGTTTACTGCAAGTCGCGGTGATGAGGGTCAGTCCAGCAGCGGAGGTCGGGAAGGTAATGCCACAACCACCATATTGTCGGAGCGCGGCAGTGCCATAGTTGACGAGCGTACTAACACCATTATTCTCACCGACACAGAAGATAAAATTAACGCCTTTAAGCGTTTGATCGATGAAATTGACGTGCCGATTAAACAGGTGTTGATTGAAGCGCGCATTGTTATCGCCAATACCGATTTCAAAAAGGAACTGGGTGTAACCTGGGGCTTGGCGGGTATAGAAAAGCTGACCGGTGGCACTATTGGTAGCCCATTTGGCGATAAAACTCTGGGCTTTTCGGGACGTAGGTCTGGGTTAACGCCAGGCGCTGGCGTAAAGGAAACCTTTACTTACTCGGCTGATGAGATTGAAACAGACGATGACGGGATTACGACTTATACTCGAAACTATGATATTGGATTGGGTGACAGTCTGGCGGTGGACTTAGGAGTTGATAATCCAACTGGCTCATTTAGTCTCGGGTATCTAACCGATAATTTCCTGATTGATCTGGAGTTGAGCGCACTGGAGTCTGATGGCTTTGGCGAAATTGTTTCCCAGCCAAAAGTACTTACCGGTGACAAACAGCAAGCGGTGATTAAGTCGGGAACTGAAATAGCCTACCAAAAGGCTACCTCGAGCGGCGCAACTAGCATAGAATTCAAAGAGGCGGTGTTGCAGCTTGAGGTTACGCCTCAGATTACACCGGACAACAGAATTATTATGGATCTGCTGGTTTCGCAAGACTCAGTAGGCGCCTTTACTCCCACAGGTGAGCCATCGATCGATATCACTCAGATTGAGACTCAGGCATTGGTTGGCAATGGGCAGACACTGGTATTGGAGGGTATTTTCCAAACAGAAGAAGTTAATGGCACAGACAAAGTGCCATTGCTGGGCGATTTACCCTTTTTGGGTAAGCTGTTTCGAAATGACCTGCGCAATATTGAAAAACGTGAAATACTCAGTTTTATAACACCAAAAATAATTGACGATAATTTGCTGGATCGATGAAATCACAACATATTTTTCTCGTTGGCCCCATGGGTGCCGGCAAAACTACTATAGGAAAACACCTGGCAGGATTGCTGGGGACAGCCTTTATTGATGTGGATTCTGAAATTGAGGCCCGAGCTGGAGCCGATATTCAATGGATATTCGATATGGAAGGTGAGGCCGGTTTTCGCGAGCGTGAGAGCAAGGTGCTAATCGATCTGGTGGCGGACAAACAGCCAAAAGTCATAGCCACCGGGGGTGGAATTATTCTCAGCGGTGATAATCGTGGAATCCTTCAGTCCAGTGGCTTAGTCGTTTACCTCTCTGCCACCTTCGAGCAGCTAGTCGAGCGCACCAAGCGAGATAAAACCCGACCGTTGCTGCAGGTTGATGATCGTGAAGCAGTGATTAAGCAGCTTATCGAAACTCGCAGTCCGCTATACCACCAGGTCGCTGATCTGGTATTTCCTTCAGGGTCCACACAGCCCCTCAAGTTGGCAAAGAAACTGGCTGAAGCTGTTTCTGCCCTATGATAAACTCCTGATTCTATTTTTCGTCGCCACCCTGTGGCTGCGCCCTTTACTAGTCTCAGTCAGAGTGATTCATGGCCTCAAAATCAACACAAGTTCAGGTTTCTTTGGGTGATCGTTCTTATCCTATTTTTATCGGTTCTGATGAAATTCGTAATGCTGATATAGCCCGCTATGTCAGCGGCAAAAAGGTCCTGATTGTTACCAATGAGACCATTGTCCCCCTCTACCTTGAATCGCTGCAACAACAATTGTCGGACAAACATGTAGACAGCGTTATTCTTGCAGATGGTGAGCGGCATAAAAATCTCGAGACGCTAAACCTAATCTTTGATCAGTTGATTGGCGGTCACCATGATCGGAAGACCACGCTGATTGCTTTGGGTGGCGGTGTAGTCGGTGATATGACTGGTTTCGCCGCGGCCTGTTATCAGCGCGGTGTGCCATTTATTCAGATTCCAACCACATTGCTGGCACAGGTTGATTCTTCAGTGGGTGGCAAAACCGCTGTTAATCATGCCATGGGTAAAAACATGATCGGCGCTTTCTATCAGCCTCAGGCGGTGATTATTGATACAGATACACTGTCTACGCTACCTGATCGAGAGTTTTATGCTGGTCTTGCTGAGGTGATAAAGTACGGCTTGATTGTTGATGCTGACTTTTTCCAGTGGTTGGAAAATAATATTGACCTGTTATTGCAGCGTGATAAGCGGGCGCTGGCTTATGCCATAGAGCTTTCATGTAAGAGCAAGGCGCGCATTGTTGCCGAAGATGAGACTGAGCAGGGTATCCGGGCTATCTTAAATTTAGGCCACACCTTTGGTCACGCCATTGAAACCTTCCAGAACTACAAGCAGTGGATTCACGGCGAAGCGGTTGCTGCGGGAATGGTTATGGCCGCCGAGCTGTCGGTGGTCACTGGGGACCTCCCTGAAGCGGATTTGCAGAGGACTAAAGCGCTTTTGCAGCGCTGTTCATTGCCTGTGACTCCTCCTGCAGATATGACGTCGGATGATTTTGCTCGGTTAATGCTCAGAGATAAGAAAGTCCTAGATGGACAGTTACGTCTGGTGCTGCTCAAGCGCCTCGGCGAAGCTTGGGTTACCGACCAGTTTTCAATTGATCACCTCAATCAGGTATTGACCAAAGCCTGTGCTGCCAGTTAAAAGCCTGGGGTCGTGTATTCTACGACTTTTTCGTCTCAATTAGGCTCCATACCGCCGTTTAGTGCGTACAGACAATTGTCGAACAGTTTTGCAATGTGTAGAATGCGCATCACTTTGTCTGGTTAGCCTATCTGTGTTTCTCAAGGCTGTTATCACTTTGCTCTTTAGTGCTGTTTTATTAGCGCATCCCGGCGCTGGTATAGCGCTGCGTTGAGAGTTTAACTTGGAATTTTACTTAGAGTTTATTTATGGCTCAGAGCTTATGTCGGCTTGACGATTTTAAAGATAATTGCGGTTTTGGTTTAATTGCTCATATTAAGGGCAAGACAAGTCACAGTTTGCTGCTGAACGCGATTCAGGCACTCACCTGTATGACTCACCGTGGCGGTGTTGCCGCCGATGGTAAAACCGGTGATGGCTGTGGTCTATTGATGCAAAAGCCCGACAGCTTTTTGCGCACAGTGTTGCGAGATAGCCAGCAGATAGAGCTTCCCGAGCTCTATGCAGTCGGTGCTGTGATGCTTAACACCGATGATCAGCAGCGCAGTGCAGCGAAAAATATTCTCGAACAAGAACTGACTGCTCAGGGTCTGAAAATTCTCGCATGGCGCGATGTCCCTACTGATAACAACTGCTTGGGCCCGATTGCGATTGAGTCGCTGCCGGCCTTTGAGCAGGTTTTTGTCGGCCCAGGTGAGATCACTGACGAGAAGCACTTTAGTGCGCGTCTGTTTATGGGCCGCCGCAAGGCTGAAAAACAGCTCACTGATGACACCAGCTTCCATATTGCTAGCCTCGGCACCAATATTCTTAGCTACAAAGGGCTGATGATGCCCGTAGATCTGCCAGGGTTCTATTTGGACTTGGCAGATGAACGTTTAGAGACGGCGATCTGTGTGTTTCACCAGCGTTTTTCAACCAACACCATGCCCAGGTGGCCACTTGCCCAACCCTTTAGAATGTTGGCGCACAATGGCGAGATCAACACTATTGTGGGCAACCGCAACTGGTCGGTTGCGCGCACACCTAAATACCGCACCGATCTATTACCCGACCTGGCTGAAGCTGCGCCGTTGGTTAATCGCACTGGCTCAGATTCATCTAGCCTCGACAATATGCTCGAAATGCTGGTTACCGGTGGTATGGACCTGCACCTCGCTGTACGAACTCTGGTTCCGCCAGCCTGGCAGAATGTTGAAGATCGGAATCCAGATCATCGCGCACTTTACGACTACCTTTCGATGCACCAAGAACCCTGGGATGGCCCAGCAGGTCTGGTTATTACCGATGGCCGGTTTGCCGTTTGTACCCTAGATCGCAATGGTCTGCGTCCCTCGCGCTACGTGATTACCAATGACGATGTGATTACCGTTGCATCGGAAATCGGCGTGTATGACTACCGCAGTGAAGATGTGGTTGCCAAAGGGCGTCTTGGGCCCGGCGATATATTGTCGATTGATACTCAGGAAGGAAAAATCTTTTTCCGCGATGAGATTGAAGATCAGCTAGCCGCTCGCCACCCTTACAAAGAGTGGCTCGAAGACGGCCGTTACGCTATTCAATCCAGCTTTGATCGGGACAGTATCGAAATTGAAGGCAGCCTCAGCCGCGATCAAATTAAATGCTACATGAAGATGTTCCAAGTCTCCTTTGAAGAGCGGGACCAGGTTTTGCGTCCATTGGCCGAGGGCGGTCAAGAGGCCACGGGCTCTATGGGTGACGATATCCCCATGGCCGTGCTATCGAAGAAGCAACGAAATTTGTTTGATTATTTCCGTCAGCAGTTTGCTCAGGTGACTAACCCACCGATTGATCCGCTGCGTGAGGCCATAGTCATGTCTCTGGGCGTGGAGCTGGGTCAAGAAGAGAGCGTATTCGCTGAAAACCCGTATTTGGGTGCGCGAATTGGCCTATCTAGCCCAGTGCTTTCACCGCGCAAATACTATGCTCTGAAACGCAACGAGTTTGAGCAGTTCCCGGTGGCTAAATTTGCCCTTAACTACGATGCGTCAGAAGAGAATTTGCAACAAGCGATTCAGCGCGTCTGTGTTGAAGTGGCTGACGCAGTTCGCGGCGGCGCCGTTATCTGTATTCTCTCAGATCATAATATTAGCCCCGAAAAGCAGCCGATCCATATTTTATTGGCGGTGGGTGCTGTGCATAATTACCTTATTGAACAGGGTCTGCGCACCGATGCCAACATAGTTGCCAGTACAGGCTATGCTCGCGATTCACACCAAATTGCGACCTTAATCGGGTGCGGTGCGTCACTGGTTTATCCTTATCTCAGCTATCATGTGCTCTGCGATCTGATCAGCAGTGGCGAGCTGTTAGTCGATGTGGATACAGCTTTTAAACAGTACCGCAAAGGCATCAATAAAGGCCTGCTAAAAATACTCTCGAAAATGGGTATTTCTACCATTGCTTCCTATCGTGGCGCACTGCTATTTGAAGCTATTGGTCTCAGCACAGAAGTGATCGACCTCTGTTTCCCCGGTCTTGTCAGTCGTCTTGAAGGCGCTACTTTTGAGGATATCGAAGTTGATCAGGCTGCTCTTAAAAAGCTGGCATGGAAGCTGCGCAAGCCGATCGAACCTGGCGGCCTGCTGAAATATGTTCACGGTCAGGAATACCACGCTTACAATCCAGATGTGGTGCAGACCCTTCACAGTGCTGTTCAGAACGGTGATTACAAGGCCTTTACCGAATATGCTGGTCTGGTGAACAACCGTCCGGTCTCTTCGCTTCGTGACTTACTGAAATTGAATGCGAACTGCACGCCGATAGACATTGAGTCAGTTGAGTCAGTATCGGATATCGTCAAGCGCTTTGACTCTGCCGGTATGTCTCTCGGTGCACTTTCGCCGGAGGCCCACGAGTCTCTGGCAGAAGCCATGAATACTCTCGGTGGGCGCTCCAACTCCGGTGAAGGCGGTGAAGATCCAGCGCGTTACGGCACTATTAAGTCATCGAAAATTAAGCAGATCGCCTCCGGTCGATTTGGTGTTACGCCGGCCTATCTCTCCAGTGCTGAAGTTCTGCAGATTAAAGTGGCTCAGGGTGCTAAGCCCGGCGAAGGGGGCCAGTTGCCCGGTGGCAAGGTCAACGAGCTAATTGCTCGACTGCGCTTCTCCGTGCCTGGTGTGACATTGATATCACCACCGCCGCACCATGATATTTATTCCATCGAAGATCTCGCTCAGCTGATCTTTGACTTAAAGCAGGTCAACCCAAGTGCACTAGTCTCAGTGAAGCTAGTATCACGTCCGGGAGTTGGCACTATTGCCGCGGGTGTGGCCAAGGCCTACGCTGATCTGATTACGATTTCTGGCTACGATGGCGGTACTGCCGCGAGTCCTTTGAGTTCGATACGCTACGCTGGATCACCTTGGGAGCTAGGCCTGACTGAAACCCATCAGACGCTTCGCGCCAATGATCTGCGCAGCAAGGTTCGGGTGCAGACTGATGGTGGTTTGAAAACCGGTTTGGATGTGATTAAAGCAGCCATTTTGGGTGCTGAGAGCTTTGGCTTTGGTACCGGACCCATGGTTGCACTGGGCTGCAAGTATCTGCGTATCTGCCACCTGAACAACTGCGCCACTGGCGTAGCGACTCAGGATGAGCGTCTGCGCAATGATCACTATCGCGGCACCGTGGCTATGGCGACTAACTTCTTTAAGTTTATTGCCATGGAAACCCGCGAGTGGCTCGCCGTTTTGGGTGTCAGTTCACTGGAGCAGCTGATCGGTCGTGTTGATCTATTGGAAACTCTGCCAGGTGATACCAGTAAGCAGCAGCATTTAGATCTTTCACCACTGCTGGAAGTGCGGCCTGAGTTAGATGGCAAACCTCAGACCTGTTCAGAGCCCAAAAATAATCCGCTAGATCAGGGTTTACTGGCAGAAGAAATGGTTGAGCAAGCACTTCCGTTTATTGAGTCTCAGAGTGGCGGTAGCTTCAACTTTACCGTCAATAACTGTGACCGCTCCATCGGTGCTCGATTGTCTGGTGAAATAGCTAAACGCTATGGCAACACTGGCATGTCAGCCGCGCCGATTCGATTGAATTTAAAAGGTGTTGCTGGACAGTCTCTCGGTGTCTGGAACGCCGGTGGCTTAGAGCTTTATCTGGAAGGTGATGCCAATGATTATGTTGGCAAGGGTATGGCTGGCGGCAAGATTATCTTGCGTCCACCCAGCGATAGTCGCTTTGATTCCAATGACACGCCGATTATGGGCAACACCTGCCTCTACGGCGCCACCGGGGGCCGTCTGCACGCTGCAGGTACGGTCGGCGAACGCTTTGCGGTGCGCAACTCAGGTGCCACAGCCGTAGTCGAAGGCGCCGGCGATCACTGTTGTGAATATATGACTGGCGGCATAGTGGCCGTACTGGGTGCCGCAGGTTACAACTTTGGCGCTGGTATGACGGGTGGCTTTGCCTATGTTCTCGATATGGAGCGTGAGTTTGTCGATCGCTACAATATGGAGCTGGTGGATATTCAGCGTATTACAGCTGAGGCCACGGAATCCCATCGAGTATTCCTTAAAAATATGATCCGCGAGCATGTCGCAGAGACTGGCAGCGCATGGGGACAAGAACTGATTAGTAATTTTTCTGATTACGCACCGAGGTTTTGGTTGGTTAAGCCAAAAGCGGCATCCCTGAACAGCCTTTTAGCTCAGGCCCATGACAACCCGCAATAGCGTTGATTAGAGAATAGAGATGAAACTTATGACCCAAAGATTAGATAACCAATTTCAGTTTCTCGACATCAAACGTGTCGATCCGCCAAAGCGCGATATGAAGCGTCGCGTTGGCGAGTTTGTTGAAATTTATGATCCGTTCAATGCCGAGGGTGCTGCAGATCAATCTCACCGTTGCCTGTCCTGCGGCAATCCCTATTGTGAGTGGAAATGCCCGGTTCACAACTATATTCCCAACTGGTTACAGCTGGTTTCGGAAGGCAACTTGATCGAAGCTGCTGAGCTCAGCCATCAGACTAACTCACTGCCGGAAGTCTGTGGTCGCGTCTGCCCACAGGATCGTCTCTGTGAGGGTGCCTGTACCCTGAATGATGGTTTTGGCGCGGTGACTATTGGCTCCGTAGAAAAGTATATTACCGATACGGCCTTTGCCATGGGCTGGCGTCCGGATATGTCGGACGTGGTGTGGACCGATAAGAAAGTTGCTGTTATCGGCGCTGGACCTGCAGGTATTGGCTGCGCAGATATCCTGATTCGAAATGGCGTCAAGCCGGTAGTCTTTGACCGCTACCCAGAAATTGGCGGACTGCTAACCTTTGGTATCCCGGAATTTAAATTAGAGAAGTCAGTAATCCGCACTCGGCGCGAAATCCTTGAAGGCATGGGTGTTGAATTTCGTTTAAATATCGAAATCGGCAAAGACATCATGGTCGAAGAACTGCTCAGTGAATACGATGCCGTGTTTATGGGCATGGGTACCTACACCACCATGAAAGGCGGATTTCCCGGTGAAGACCTTGAGAACGTTCACGAAGCGCTGTCGTTCTTAGTCTCCAACGTTAACCGCAATCTCGGCTTTGAAAAATCCAAGGACGACTTTATAGGCCTTAAGGGCAAGCGTGTAGTGGTACTGGGTGGTGGTGATACAGCCATGGACTGTAACCGCACCTCGATCCGTCAGGGCGCGACCAGCGTCACCTGTGCCTACCGTCGCGATGAAGAAAATATGCCGGGTTCGCGCAAGGAAGTTCAAAATGCTCGCGAAGAAGGCGTAGTGTTTAAATTTAATATGCAGCCGGTAGAGCTTATGGCCGATGCCGAGGGCCGTGTTGAAGGGGTTAAAGTGGTTTCCACATCCCTTGGCGCTCCAGATCAAAATGGCCGCCGCCGTCCAGAAGTGATTCCGGGCAGTGAAGAAATTTTACCCGCTGATGCAGTGCTAGTGGCCTTTGGTTTTAAGCCAAGTCCGCCAGCCTGGCTCACTGGCATTGAAGTAAATACCTCTGACTGGGGTGCAGTAATGGCCGCTGAAGAGCAGACATTCCCCTTCCAGACCACTAACCCGAAGATATTTGCCGGTGGTGATATGGTGCGTGGTTCTGATCTGGTGGTTACCGCCGTCTGGGAAGGTCGCGAGGCCGCCAAAGGCATTTTGGATTATCTCGACGTTTAATCCGCAGCATCGACTATATTGCCGCTAACTTTATTGCACTAACTTTTATTATTTTGGAAATTGAATGTCTGAATTAAAGAACGACCGATTTCTCAAGGCGCTGATGCGCCGGCCTGTCGACCGCACGCCTGTGTGGATGATGCGTCAAGCCGGCCGTTACCTGCCCGAGTACCGGGCCGTTAGAGCTCAGGCCGGCGACTTTATGAGTCTGTGCAAGAACACTGAGCTTGCCTGTGAAGTGACGCTGCAGCCTCTAGAGCGCTATGAGATGGATGCGGCAATTCTGTTCTCGGATATTTTGACCATCCCTGATGCCATGGGATTGGGCCTCTATTTTGAAACGGGAGAGGGTCCTAAGTTTCGCAAGCCAGTCAGAACTGAGGCAGATATTGACGCTCTTGAAGTGATCGATACCGCTAGTGATCTTGCCTACGTCACCGACGCAGTGACCATGATTCGCCGCGAACTCAATGGTCGTGTGCCGCTGATCGGCTTTTCCGGCAGTCCTTGGACATTGGCCACTTACATGGTTGAAGGTCAGAGCAGCCGTGACTTTGCTCGCGCTAAAACCATGCTCTATACCCAGCCCGAATTAATGCATCAGCTGCTGGAAAAGTTATCCCTGTCGGTCATTGATTACCTCAACGCTCAGATCCGTGCCGGAGCGCAGGTAGTCCAGATATTTGATACCTGGGGTGGCGCGCTGAGCCATGCCGCTTACGCAGAGTTCTCTCTGGCCTATATGCAGAAAATTGTCGATGGCTTAATCAGTCACCACGACGGTCGCGATGTGCCGGTTATTTTATTCACCAAGGGCGGTGGGCTGTGGCTTGAAAAGATGGCCGACACCGGTTGTCACGCACTGGGTCTGGATTGGAGTACCGATATTGCCGCTGCCAAGGGCCGCGTTGGCGATAGAGTTGCTCTGCAAGGTAACATGGATCCAGCAGTGTTAAGAGCTGATCCCGCCGTAATCGAGTCCCAGGTTGAGTCTATTCTCAAGGGGTTTGGCGCTGGTTCCGGGCACATCTTTAACCTTGGTCATGGAATTACACCAGATATAAACCCAGACCATGTGAAAGTGTTTATTGATGCCGTTCACAAGTTTTCTGCAAAGTACTGATTTACCCTAGCTCTTCTTAGTCTATATTTACTAAAACCGCACCGGCGCACGCTTTTACTCTGGTAGAAGCGTTACATTTCGATACGGTCCGGTTTTGTATAAATAGCGCTGAGAGAGATCTAAAAACTGTATGTCACTACAGCAACTTAAAGTCTTTATTCATGAACTTGAAGTGGGAATGTTTGTTTCCGCGCTAGACAAGCCATGGGCTGAGACGCCATTCCCCATACAGGGTTTTCTGATTAAAAACGCCGCCGACGCGTCCCGCGTCAAAGCCTATTGTGACTACATCTATATAGATATCGCTAAAGGTATTTCACCGCTGGATTTAAAAAGTCCCGCTGCCGGTAGCCGACAATTCAACAATGACCTGCGCAACAAAGCTCAGGACATCAATCCGGTTGTTCGCGGCTTAATGGATCATCGCCAACTTGCCGCCCCGCGCAGCTTTGTTATCAAATCCGATATATACCGAAAAACCGTCGAGCTCTCTAAAGAGATGCCCGCTGCGCGAAGAGTGATGAATAATTTGGTTGGTTGTCTTAGTGTTGCAACTCGTCAAATCACCAAGGGCGGTCAGTTTAATCTGCACCAATTACAGCAGTCAGTGGACGATATGGTGGACAGCGTTGTGCGCTGTCCCGATGCCTTTACCTGGTTGTTGCAGTTGCGCGCCAAGGATCGACATACCCATGATCACAGCATCCGTTCCGGTCTCTGGGCGACTCAGTTTGCCCGCCATATTGGGCTTGAATTAGATCAACTAAAAGACCTCTGTCTCGCCTGTCTGTTAAAGGATATAGGCAAGTCTGAAATGGATCGAACTCTGTTGCGCAAGTCAGATCGCAACGATGTGGAAGAGGCAGAATACCGTGGCTTTGTTAGCGCCAGTCTAGAAAAGCTAAAGCAATCTGACTTCGATAATCGCCGTGTTATGAATATTATTAAATTCCACTGTGAGCGATTTGACGGCAGAGGGTTTCCAAAAGGATGCAGCGGTCAGCGCATTCCCTTCTTGGCCGCGATTGTCGGTATCGCCTCTGAGTTTGATCGTCTCTGCAATCCCCGTGAAGTAGCGGCGGTACTGACACCTTCAAAAGCTACTGGCAGACTCTACGAACTTCGTGGCCGCGTTTTTGCCGAGGATTTGGTCGTTGAGTTTATTCAGTCCGTGGGGCTCTATCCGGCTGGAACAGTAGTGGAATTGACCACAGGTGATCAGGGCATGGTGATCGAGCAAAATCCCAAGTCGCGGTTGTCACCCAGACTGGCGATTTTTGACTCAGTTGAGGGCAAGGTTAACCCTGAGAACTATATTTTTGTCGATCTTAAAAATGAAGATAGAGCCCGTGCTCAGCTGCAAAAGTTTGGCACACGCCGCGCCTATGATGTGGGTAAGTTGGCCATAGTTAAAGATATCGACTCGGAAAAACTCGGTGTCGACGAGAAAATGCTAAACCTACTTATCACCAAGCCTTTTTCCCTGTCTGCCAATACTGGACTGTTGACGCAAAGCCAGCGGCAGTCAGAGCCTAGAGATGGTTTTTTTGCTGCGTTAAAACATCGCTTACTCGGCTAGTTTCCTATTTGTAACTGGCGATCTTTTCTCCCATCTGAACAGCGGCCTTAGGAATAAATGAATCCTGCCAGTCAATTTTGTCCTGTTGAAATAACAAAATAACCGTTGAGCCAAACTTAAAACGTCCTATCTCCTCACCTTTATCAAAGCTTAGGTCACGGCCTGAAAAATCTGCGTTGCGCACCGCGCCGCGTCCAGGTGTTTCAAATCCGCCCCATACGGTTTCTATACCGGCCACTAACATGGCACCGACAAATACCAGTGCAAATTGCCCCAGTTCCGAATCGAACTGACAGACTAATCGTTCGTTGCGGGCAAATAGGCCGGGAAGAGCCTGAGCGGTTTTATCATTGACAGAAAAAAGATCGCCGGGAATATAGCGCGTGCTGATGAGTGTGCCGGCAATAGGCATATGCACACGATGATAGTCTTTCGGCGACAGATAGATTGTTGTGAAAGCGCCGTCCTGATACAGCTTGGCCTCTTCGGAATCGCCGAGCAGGCGACTGGCTGAGTAGTCGCTGCCCTTAGCTTGGATAATTCGTTGCTGGGTAATGGGTCCAGCCTGACTGACTGCGCCGTCGGCGGGCGAGACCAGGGCTTTTGGGTCTTGATCCATTGGGCGTGCGCCATCTTTTAGGGCGCGAGTAAAAAAGTCATTAAAGTTTTTATAATCATCCAGGTCGCTACTTGCGGCTTCACTGATATTGATATCGAAGGCGGCAATAGCGCGTTTGATAAGCAGGTTTTTTAGCCAGGGCATCTTCGATTCCGCGGCTCGAGCAATCAGTCTTGAGAGGGCGTGCTGGGGAAGTAGTCGCTGCAGAGCAACAAATAATTCTGCTTGGTGATTCATAGTGTCAAACTCTTAATTAATTGTTAATTTGGTCTTTGGTCGCGCCATCGGTGTCTCAAATAAAAAGCTCAATCGCCACGCTCAATGGGCGTGTGATCGAGACTGCCCCATTCGGCCCAAGAGCCGTCGTAAGCACTGATATGTTTATAATCCAAAATACGCGCCACCATATAGGTGAAGCCGGAGCGGTGGTGACTCTGGCAGTGAGTGGCAATGGCCTTATCTCTACCCAAACCAGCGTTGCTGAGGAGTGTTTCGGCATCTTCGCGAATGCGCAAATTGCGCTGTCGATCCATCAGTTCCGTCCACTCAATATTAATCGCACCGGGAATATGCCCACCCCGTGCTGAGCGCACCATATTGCCACTGTACTCACCGGGACTACGGGCATCCCAAACGGCAAAATCTGAGTTACCCAACTGGCTGATAATGTCGTCAGTGCTAACCCATACTGTTGGATTGGCTACGCTGACAGAGGTGTTAGAGGCTGTTGCCTGATTAGCTTGGCTCTCGGTAGCAAACCCTTCTCTTATCCAGGCGACTATCCCGCCATTTAGATAGGACCAATTTTGATAGCCGAGCAGATCCAGTGTCCAGGCGAAGCGTCCGGCCCAGCCGCCACCCTCATCGTCATAAATTACCACGTGGTTGTCAGCATCTATACCCAGATACTGGATGATATTTGTTAACTGTTCGATTGTCGGGAGCTTGCCTGGGTAGGGTGCGGTGCCAGCCATTAAGACGCCGGGCTGCAGATGCACAGCGCCTGGAACATGCTTCTGACGATAGAGTGCATCGCTGCAGAGGTCGACAATAATGAGATTATTGTCGCCCGCAGTTGAATCAAGTATCGATTGCAAAAGCGCCGGCTCCAACAGGCGCGGAATATCAGCGGCCATTATTCTTCGTCCTGACTGGCAAGTATATTGCGATAATTTAGCAATCTAATCGGCAGAATTTTTCCCTCTTCCGCAGCTGCAAGCAGAGCACAACCCAACTCAACTGAATGTTTGCAGTCTCTAAATTTGCAGTAGCCGAGAAAAGGTCTGAACTCGATAAAACCATCGATAATCTGCTCATCACTTAAATTGGTCACAGCAAATTCTCGAATGCCGGGGGAATCAATTAGGTGGCCGCCATTTTCAAGGTGAAAGAGTTTTGATGCGGTGGTGGTATGTTGGCCTTTGTCTTTGCCCGCGGAGAGTTCGCCAACCAAGATATTGGCGTCTGGTTGCAGCTCATTGATCAGCGACGATTTGCCGACGCCAGACTGGCCGACAAACACCGAGGTATGCGCAGCCATATAGTTTTTCAATTCCTCGATACCCTGACCAGTGGCTGCCGAGACACAGAGCACCTCGTAGCCCACAGTCTGGTAGTCCTTTAACAGCTGCTCAACCTTGGGAAAATCACTGTCACTGAGCATATCGAATTTATTAATGATCAATACAGGCTGAATGCCTTGGGCTTCTGAGGCAATTAGATAGCGGTCGATAAGATTGCTGTAGGGTGTCGGCTTAGCGGCAAAGACAATGGCGATTCGATCCACATTAGCCGCCACTGGGCGCAACTTGCCATAGGGATCAGGGCGCAGTAGTTCTGAATCCCTAGGTTCTCGAGCTACTACAACACCCACTGGTTCGGCATAGCGCCAAACCACGCGATCGCCCGTTACCAGGGGTTCGAGGTTGGTGCGCAAATGGCAGCGGTAAATATTGCCCTTAAAGCGATCTTCGAGACCTTCGATATCCACCTGAGCGCCAAAGTTAGTGATTACTGTTCCGCGTATCTCTGGACCCAGCTGGGTGAGATTATCAAGCTGATCCTCGGATACCGATTTTTTCGCAATAGCCCGCTCACGGCGTCGCTCCTGAATCGATTGGATACGACCTTTTTGCTGTTTACTGAGATTGCGTTTGGCCATTAATGCTCTCGCGGATTTGGGTTGAGCGCCATGTCTGGCGTTATCGGCTGCAAGGATATAGCATATCCGCCTCGAGGAACATTTTGCTAACCCCACTTGGAAGATTTAGATGACCGCTGCAACCACCAATCCCAACTCTGACCCGCTGAATTTAATCTGGATTGATTTAGAAATGACCGGATTGAGCCCTGAGCGTGACCGGATTATTGAAATTGCCACGGTGGTCACCGACAAAGATCTCAACGTTCTCGCCGAAGGCCCGATGATCGCAGTGCATCAGTCAGATGAATTAATCGATGGTATGGATGAGTGGAATACACGGCAGCATGGGGGTTCTGGTCTCACTGAAAGAGTGCGTCAGAGTCTGGTGACTGAAGCCGAGGCGGAATTGGCCACGATTGAGTTTTTGCGTCAATGGGTACCTGCGGGTAGCTCGCCCATGTGCGGTAACTCAATCTGTCAGGATCGACGTTTTCTAGCTAACTATATGACCGATCTGCAACGCTTTTTTCACTATCGCAATTTGGATGTCAGTACGCTCAAGGAACTGGTGCAGCGCTGGAAGCCGGAGCTCGCCAATGGTTTTAAAAAGCGTGGCAGTCACTTGGCGATGGATGATATTCACGATTCGATCCGCGAGCTGGAATACTATCGCGAAGTGTTTATTCAGCTGTAAAAATCTTAACCTCGCCAGCACGGGTTTGCTGCTGTTTGAGAGCCCAGACAACATGTTCACGCACCAGGTCTGAGGGATGATCAATTCTTTGCTTTAGTGCGTCGATAATCCGCTGTGATGTCGGCGCATTACCCAGGCCTACAGACAGATTGCGCAGCCAGCGCTGATAACCAATACGGCGAATCGGCGAACCTTCAGTATTGTTTAAGAACTCTTCTTCAGTCCATTCAAACAGTGTAACTAAATCCGAGTTATCGAGATTGTGCCGCGGTGAAAAATCACTCTCTTGCGTTTTTGATGAGTAGCGATTCCAGGGGCAGATAATCTGACAGTCATCGCAACCAAAGACTCGATTGCCCATCAGTGGACGCAACTCTTCCGGAATCGGCTCTTGGCTCTCGATGGTCAGATAGGAAATGCATTTACGCGCATCCAGCACGTAGGGTTCGGGAAAGGCATTGGTGGGACAGACTTTTAAACAGGCACGGCAATTGCCACACTTATTGGCTTGTTCACTCTTATCCACCGGCAACTCGAGTGAAATATAGATCTCCCCAAGGAAAAACCAAGAGCCGGCTTTATCATTAATAACTAACGTGTTTTTGCCAATCCAACCGAGTCCGGCCTGTTCTGCGATGGGTTTTTCCATCACTGGGGCGCTGTCTACAAAAGGTCGCTGGGTTAACTTCAGATGGTTGAGGCCATTAAAATCTATTTCGGATTCGATTTTGTTGCCTAATTTAGCTAGCCGTTTACGAATCAGTTTGTGGTAGTCACGACCCAGCGCATACCTTGATATATAAGCTTTATTATCATCTTTTAAGACCGCGATCATATTGCTGTCGGTGAGATAATCCATACGGACAGAGATCACCCGCAACGTCCTTTCTACAAGTTGATCCGGGGTGTAGCGCTTTTCGCCGTGTTCTCCCATCCACTGCATGGATCCCTGATAGCCCTTATCCAGCCAGTGCAAAAGGTTGTTTGATGCCGCGCTAAGATCCGGTTGAGAAATAGCCACCTGCTGAAAACCCAGTTCCAAGCCCCAGGCTTTAACTTTTTTCGCGAGATCATTGAGCTTATCGGTTTCGGGCATGGTTTCAGGGCTAATCTGACATATAATCGCGCTAATCTTACTGGGAACTCGTGGTTATGTCGCACATTGTTATTCAAGACGCCTTATTCAAGGCCGAATCTGTCCGTAAATTAGATCAATTAGCCACCGAACAGCTTGTGGCTTCGGCCGGTGGGCCGGCCGAAGCCGCGACGTCCAATAGCCAAAGTATCAAACTAATGAAACGTGCCGGTCGTGCAGCCTTTAATGAACTGCTCGAAGCCTTTGGCACAGCCTCACTGATCACAGTATTTTGTGGCTCAGGCAATAATGCCGGCGATGGCTACATAGTTGCCACATTGGCCGCCGAAAAAAGCCTTGCCGTAAGAGTGGTTGAGTTGTCGACCCCAGGCAAGTTGTCCGCTGATGCGGCGTTAGCTCGAGACTATGCGGTTAACGCCGGGGTTATTTTTGCGCCCTATAACGATGCCATAGATCTCTCCGAAGGTGTTGTAGTGGATGCCCTTTTGGGCATAGGCGCTACTGGGCCAATGCGTGAGCCCTATGGTGCCGCTATAGAGATGATCAATCAGGCCGCTTTACCTGTCTTGGCAATTGATCTGCCCTCGGGGCTTTATGCCGATTCCGGTGCCGCAGCAGAGGTTGCTATTAGTGCTGATGTTACCGTGACCTTCGTCGCCGCAAAGCAGGGCATGTTTAGTGGTCGTGGTCCGGCCCTCTGTGGCGAGGTCATCTATCACTCCCTAGAGGTAGATGAAGATATCTTTCATCAGGTTGCTCCTTCGGCCCAGCTGATGGATCTTCATGAGTTGATTGAAAATCTGCCGACACGAAATTCGGAGGCCTACAAAAATCAGTTTGGTCACAGCATGGTAATCGGCGGTGATCATGGCTTTGGTGGTGCGGCAATGATGGCCGCCGAAGCGGCGCTGCGAACCGGCTCTGGACTAGTCAGCATGGCTACCCGCCCAGCCCATGTTGCGGGTGCGTTAGCGCGCCAGCCGGAGGTGATGGTCAGTGGGATTGTCTCAGGGCAAGAATTAGAGCCGCTATTGGACAAACCTTCAATTTTAATTGTCGGCCCCGGTCTGGGCCGCTCGCCCTGGTCCGAACAGTTATTGCAGAAAGCCGTTGCCACGGGCCTGCCCATGGTGGTCGATGCTGATGCTCTGAATATTATTGCCGAGGGTCGCGTTGTGTCTCAGCCCAATGGCAGTGGCTGGGTTATGACACCCCATCCAGCTGAGGCAGCGCGCCTATTAAATATCAGTGTTCAGGACGTCCAGGCAGATCGATTTTCCGCCGTGCGACAGCTGCAAGAAAAATACAATGCTGTGGTTTTATTAAAAGGCGCAGGCACTTTAATCGCTGCCCCCGGTGATGAGATTATCGCAGTTTGTCCCTATGGTAATCCCGGTATGGCCACTGGCGGTATGGGCGATGCGCTCTCGGGAATTATCGGCGCACTGTTAGCTCAGGGGCTCGAGCCAAAGTTGGCTGCGCAGCTGGGCTGTTGTCTGCACTCAGCCGCGGCCGATATGGCGGTGGAAGATCAGGGCATGCACGGGCTGACTGCAACCGATGTGCTGGCATATCTGCGCAAACTACTAAACGGCGAGTTTACAGGTTAAGGTTGCAAAACCATTTTAAGACAAAATTTTTGAACCTTATTTTAAGACCCTATTTTAAGACCCTATTTTAAGACAATGAGAGCATAGCCTGGTGATTGAGAGACAAACTCACTCCATAATTTTGGAGCTGATCAGTGAAGCGGAAATGCTTAAGTTCGGCGCTAGAATCGCTGCGTCGATTAATCAGGTAGTCGAAAATAGCCCTTTGATAAAGACGTCAGAACCAGCTTTGTTGATTGCACTACAGGGCGACTTAGGTGCTGGAAAGACTACTCTCAGCCGCGGCCTACTAACTGGGCTAGGTCATGTTGGTGCAGTCAAAAGTCCGACCTACACTCTGGTGGAGCTCTATGAATTGACGCTGGGGCAGGTGTGTCACTTTGACTTCTATCGACTGCAGGACCCAGAAGAACTCGAATATATGGGTTTTCGAGATTATCTGGTGGAGTCGCAGCTGTGCTTGGTAGAATGGCCAGAGCGCGGTGCTGGCTTTTTGCCTGAAGCCGATATGTTGATTGAAATTGTTCAGCTCGCTGAGGGGCGTAAACTGACGTTGAATGGACGTTCAGAACAGGCCAAAAATATAATTTCTCAGCTCGACAGAGAAATAACTGGGGTTAACAGTGCCGACTAAAAGCACGTCACTTTTCAAAAGCGAATTGCTACCCAAAAGTAGTGCGCTATCCAAAAGCAGTGCGCTAGCAGGCTGTTTTTTGGCATGCCTAACAATGCTTTGGATCAGTCCCAGCTATGCTGCTGAGGTGGATAGTTTAAGGCTCTGGCGGGCACCGGATAATACTCGCCTAGTGCTGGATCTTAGCGGTCCTGTCGAGCATAAAGTTTTTACTCTGGATAACCCCAATCGGTTGGTTATAGACATAAAAAATAGCACGCTGAAAACCACCTTTGATAAACTCGATTTACCGTCCACACCGATTGATGCAATGCGTTCAGGC
Source organism: gamma proteobacterium HTCC2207 (assembly GCA_000153445.1). Taxonomy (GTDB): domain Bacteria; phylum Pseudomonadota; class Gammaproteobacteria; order Pseudomonadales; family Porticoccaceae; genus HTCC2207. The sequence continues at coordinate 90,795 of CH672398.1, forward strand.
CTGCGTGGCGATGCCGACCTACGCTTGGTGTTTGACCTAAAAAAGCCGGTGACAGTAAAAAGCTTTACGCTAAAAGCCTATGAACAGTACGGCGATCGTTTGGTTGTCGATATATTCGACAAACAACAGAGTTCCAACAAGCCGGTTAGCAAAGTCGTACCAGTGGATAATCGCCGAATTGTTGTGGCAATCGATGCCGGTCACGGCGGCGAAGATCCCGGCGCGCTGGGGCCGAGAAAGGTTCGTGAGAAAGTGGTCGTGCTGCAGATTGCCAAACGTTTGGAGCAGCTGTTTGATAAGGATCCTTATTTTACCGGCGAGCTAGTGCGTACGGGTGACTACTATCTGGCCCATCGCAAACGCACGGCCATAGCTCATGATAAGCGTGCCGATTTCTTTCTCTCGATCCATGCAGATGCCTTCACCAATCCTAAAGCCAATGGTGCATCTGTCTATGCGCTCTCTACTCGCGGTGCTTCCAGTGAGGCCGCACGCTATTTGGCGGGCAAAGAAAACCGTGCCGACCTGATTGGTGGTGCTGGCTCACTGAGTCTTGATGACAAAGACGATGCTCTAGCTGAAGTGTTACTTGATCTATCTATGACGGCTACCCTGAGCAGCAGTTTAGATGCTGGCAGCTATGTGCTTAAAAATATGGGCGGTGTGGCGCGGTTACATAAAAAGAAAGTTGAGCAGGCGGGTTTTCTGGTACTTAAATCGCCAGATATTCCGTCCCTATTAATTGAAACTGGTTTTATTTCTAATCCCACTGAGGCCAGTCGCCTCAGCAATAGTGCCTACCAGCAAAAAATGGCTGTGGCGATTTATACTGGTCTGGTAGGTTATTTTACCGATCACCCTCCCGCTGGTACGGCGATTGCGGCAGCTAGAAGCACCAAAGCGCGCAGCTATGTGATTGCTCGCGGCGATACGTTGTCCGGGATAGCCCAGCGCTACAACACCTCGGTGAATCGCATATTAAGCTATAATAAAATGCGTTCCAGCACCATTAAAGTCGGCCAGAAAATCATGATTCCCGCCGGGTAATGTCCGCCAAAATCGCCGTAGACTTGACCTGATTTATTTTAAACAGGCTACCAACACGCCGCTAACATGTGAGAGAAAGGCCACCACTTATGTCCGTTATTAAAATTCTCAGTCCCCAGCTTGCCAATCAGATTGCGGCGGGTGAAGTGGTGGAACGTCCGGCTTCAGTGCTTAAAGAATTGGTAGAAAATAGCCTCGATGCTGGTGCCCAGAGTATTGAGATCGATATTGAGCAGGGCGGGGTTAAGTTAATTCGTATTCGCGATGACGGCGGCGGTATTGATCACGACGATCTAGCATTGGCACTGAGTCGCCATGCAACCAGTAAAATTGATGATCTCGAAGACCTCGAAGCTGTGGCTACTCTGGGTTTTCGTGGCGAAGCCCTAGCCAGTATTGCCTCAGTATCGCGCCTTAGCTTGACCTCCAATAATGGTGGCAGCAGCGCTTGGCGAGCGATTTCGGAAGGCCGTGATATGCAAGTGGAAGTCACTCCCGCATCTCATCCTCAGGGTACTAGTGTCGAAGTGCGCGACCTATTTTTTAACACCCCAGCGCGACGTAAATTTCTGCGCACCGAAAAAACCGAATATAACCGTATCGATGACAGCATTAAAAAGCTCGCCCTGAGCCGTTTCGATGTGGCCTTTAATCTGCGCCACAATCAGCGTGCCCAGCTCAGCTTGCGGCCGGCCAAGACCCAATTGGAACAGGAAAAGCGTGTTGCGGATATCTGCGGCACCACCTTTATGGAGCAGGCGCTGTATGTTGATAATACCCGTCCTGGCTTGCGCCTTTGGGGTTGGATTGGTCTGCCGACATTTTCTCGGAGTCAGGCTGATCTGCAGCACTTTTTTGTCAATGGTCGCTGTATTCGCGACAAAGTGGTTTCACATGCCGTGCGTCAGGCCTATCAGGACGTGCTCTACCACGGTCGTCATCCGGCCTTCGTACTGTTTCTTGAAATTACGCCCGCGGATGTGGATGTCAATGTGCACCCAACCAAGCACGAGGTGCGTTTTCGCGAGAGTGGTTCGATTCACAGCTTTATCTCCAGCACCTTAAAAAAGGCACTGGCGGAGGATCGTCCGCAGGATCACTTGCAGTCAAATAGCACTGGTGAGTTTCCCAGTGATGGGAGTGCTCAACACACTGGGGGCGGCGGCCAATTCTCGGGGATGGTTAACCAGCCTGATCCCAACTGGCAGGCAGCACCCCAATCCCAGCCAGCGATGCAGTTTTCCTCTCGCCCCAATTTTGGTAACAGCTCATCTGGCGCCATGTCGGGTTCAGCTGGATCAATGCAAAATTATCAGAGCCTTTATTCCACCAGCGGTATCAATCTGCCTGAATCGGGCAGTGAATTGGGTGATCAGCAGGATATTCCCCCTCTGGGTTATGCCATTGCTCAGTTAAAAGGCATCTATATTCTCGCCGAGAACCGCGAGGGCTTAATTATTGTCGATATGCATGCGGCTCATGAGCGCATTACCTATGAGCGTATGAAGAGTGCCTTTGATGATCAGGGCTTGATTTCTCAGCCCTTATTGGTGCCAGAAAGTCTTGCCGTCAGTCAGCGGGAGGCGGATGCTGCGGAGCAGCACAATGAGGTTTTTGCCAAACTCGGCTTTGTGGTTGAGCGGGCCGCGGCGGAGAGTGTGATCGTCCGAGAAATCCCGGCAATTCTGCGTGGGTCGGAAGTTGAAGCGCTATTGCGCGATGTTCTTTCAGATCTACTCGAACACGGTAACTCAGAACGCATCAGAGATCATATTAATGAAATTCTATCGACCATGGCCTGCCATGGTTCGGTGCGCGCTAACCGCAAGTTGAGCGTTACTGAAATGAATGCTCTGCTGCGTGATATGGAAGCCACAGAGCGCAGCGGTCAGTGTAATCATGGGCGACCCACCTGGTCGCAGTTGACTCTAGATCAGCTCGACAAGCTATTTTTGAGAGGGCGCTAACAGCGTGGCGAGTGCAGAGCGGCCTCCCGCTATCTTCGTTATGGGCCCCACTGCCAGTGGCAAGACCGATTTGGCCATAGCACTGCAGGAGCATCTGCCGGTTGAGCTAATCAATGTAGACTCAGCGCAGATTTATCGGCAGTTGGATATTGGCAGCGCCAAGCCTGATAGAACAACGCTTGCCGCGGCTCCCCACCGACTGATCGATATTCTTGATCCTCTAGAAACCTATTCAGCGGCGGATTTTATTGCCGATGCGACTCGAGAGATGGCTGAGATTACCAGTAGAGGAAAAATTCCACTGTTAGTTGGCGGCACCATGCTCTACTTCAAGGCGCTGCTTGAGGGACTGTCCGATATGCCTTCTGCCGATGCTGATATTCGCGCGGAGATACTCGAGCATGCTGAAGCCTTTGGCTGGGCCTCAGTGCATGAGCAATTGCGTGCTGTGGATCCCGAAAGCGCGGCCAGTTTGCATCCGAATCATTCTCAGCGAATACAGCGGGCCCTTGAAGTCTATAGAATAAGTGGTGTGCCTATGTCGGTGCTGCGCAGTGAACCAAATGTCGGCGGTGTTGCCGAAAGCTACGGTATTAAACAAATTGCCCTGTTACCCAACAATCGGAAACTCATTCATAATCGTATTAAAGTAAGGTTTGGCAAGATGATGGCGGACGGGTTTGAGGCTGAAGTCCGAGCGTTGTTTCAGCGTGGCGATCTGCATGAAGATCTGCCGGCGATACGTTCAGTTGGCTATCGTCAGTTGTGGCAGCATATGCAGGGTCACTGCAGTTTAGATGAGGCAGTTGAGAAGGGTATTATTGCAACCCGCCAGCTGGCAAAGAGGCAGATTACCTGGTTGAGAAACTGGCCGTCGAGTAGCGAGATTCAGATTGATAATGAGACGGAATTTTTATCGGGTAACAATATTTGCCATTTGGCCTTGAAAAAACTGCCTCTAGCGCCCATATATGCACAGAACATGGAAAGTTAATGAGAATTTGGCGATCAATGTTGTTGATTTAGTTGCAGGTCAATTTTGACGTGCGTTTTTGCTGCTGGAATAGCGGCTTTATTTGTTAATAAGGAGAAGTATAAATGTCAAAAGGGCATAACTTACAAGACCCTTTTCTTAATGTGTTAAGGAAAGAACGCATCCCGGTATCGATCTTTTTGGTCAACGGAATCAAGTTACAGGGACAGGTAGAATCATTTGATCAGTTCGTAGTGTTGCTAAAAAACACCGTCAGCCAAATGGTATACAAGCATGCTATATCAACAATCGTTCCGTCACGTGTGGTTAAGTTACCAACTTCTGGTGCCGCGGGAAATGCGGGTCAGGGCGGCTTTGATAATAATGGCGGAAACTACGCTGATGACTACTAACTAGAGTGACATTATTTTTTGAACGCCCCGAATTTGGGGAACGAGCGGTTCTTGTCACGTTAAAATTGCAGAGTGAGTCTGAACCCGAAGATCCCCGAGAGTTTGAAGAATTAGTCCTATCCGCGGGCGGCGATCCAGTGGAGGTTATCACTGGATCGCGCTCCGCTCCCCACGCTAAATTATTTGTTGGCACCGGCAAGCTCGAAGAAATTGCCGCGGCTGTAAACAGTCACTGTGCCGAACTGGTTATCTTTAACCACAATTTATCTCCCAGCCAAGAGCGCAATATCGAAGCCGAGCTCAAGTGTCGAGTGCTTGATCGTACCGGTTTGATTCTCGATATCTTTGCGCAGCGCGCCAGAACCCATGAGGGCAAGCTGCAAGTGGAATTGGCGCAGCTGCAACATTTGTCGACACGACTGGTTCGTGGCTGGACACACCTTGAGCGTCAGAGAGGTGGTATAGGTATGCGCGGTCCGGGTGAAACTCAGCTCGAATCAGATCGCCGCATGGTCCGCGATCGCATCAAGTCAATTCAGAGTCGTCTGTTAAAAGTGCGTAAGCAGCGTGCTCAGGGGCGCCGTGCCAGAGTGCGAGCCGAGGTGCCTGCCGTGTCACTGGTCGGCTATACCAACGCTGGTAAGTCGACCCTGTTCAATAATCTGACCCAGGCCGATGTCTTTGTCGCCAACCAGTTATTTGCCACGCTTGACCCAACTATGCGCAAGCTTGAAGTGCCGGAGCAGGGTGAGGTGGTATTTGCAGACACCGTGGGCTTTATCAGTCATTTACCACACCGCTTGGTGGATGCATTTCGCGCTACTTTAGAAGAGGCGGCCAACGCAACGCTGTTATTGCATGTGGTCGATGGTGCGGCGGAGGATCGCGCCACCAATATCAAGCGAGTTGAAGAAGTGCTCAAAGAAATTGATGCACACAAGTTGCCGACTCTAATGGTCTACAACAAGGTTGATCTACTCGAGGACTTTAGCGCACGAATTGATCGCAATGCCGAGGGTCAGCCAGTGGCAGTTTGGCTGTCGGCGCTAAAAAATGAAGGCCTGGATCTTTTGCTGCAAGCTGTGGCTGAGCGTTTGCCAGGGCAGTTTGTACACAAAACCCTGCGTCTAAAGCCGGATCAGGGTGCCTTGCGTGCATCCCTTTATAGCCATAAAGCCGTATTAGATGAGCAGGTTGATGAAAATGGCTGGATCAACGTCGAGATCAAGCTTTCGGAAATTGACTTCTTACGCTTGATCAAGAGCTCAGGATTGAATGTGGACGATTTGGTGACAGTGTAGCTAGTTGATGCCAAAGGCTTTAGAATTATGCCGGCTCTAAAATGATTTAGACGTCGGCAATACAATCACTTAATTTGGAGAAAAATTATGGCCTGGAATGAACCGGGTGGTGGCAAGGACCCATGGGGTGGAAAGCGCGGCAATGATGGCCCGCCAGATCTCGATGAAGCGCTTAATCAACTGAAGAAAAAATTCAGCAGCTTTGGCGGTGGATCAAGTGGATCCGGCGGACCTGATGGCAAAAGTTTACTTCCAGTAGTGGCAATGGTACTACTGGTACTCTGGGGACTGATGGGCTTCTATCAGGTCGATGAGAAAGAGCAGGCCGTGGTTTTGCGCCTAGGTAAGTACCACGACACTCTGGGTTCCGGCCTACAGTGGAACCCCAAGCTTATCGACAATGTCTATACCGTTCGTGTGACCGAAGAGCGACAGTACTCCGCTCGTGGTTTGATGCTGACTCAGGATGAAAATATTGTCGAGATTTCCCTGACTGTTCAGTACAACATTGAAGATGCCAAGGCTTTCGTACTGAATATCCGCGATCCAGAAACAAGTCTTAAGCATGCCACCGACAGTGCCTTGCGCCATGTGGTTGGTAGCACTGGTCTCGATGGTGTTATCTCCACTGGTCGTGAAGAGATTGCTATCTCCACAGCCGACAAGTTGCAGGTTCTGCTAAACAACTACAAAAGCGGTATCAATGTAGTGAAAATCAATATCGAAGAGGCGCGACCACCTAACGAGGTTAAGTCTGCCTATGATGATGTGATTAAGGCTCGGGAAGATTTGGAGCGTTTGGTCAATGAAGCGCAGTCCTATTCCAACGGTATTATTCCAGAAGCTCGTGGTGCCGCTCAGCGCATGCGTGAAGAGGCAGGTGCTTACAAGTCTCAGGTGGTTTCGAAAGCAGAGGGTGAAGCTCAACGCTTTACTAACCTCTATATTGAATATGCCAAAGCGCCGGAAGTGACGCGAGACCGTCTCTATATAGATGCGGTTGAGAACGTGATGATGAACAGTACCAAAATTCTGGTCGACACCGAGAGTGGCAATAATATGCTCTACTTACCGCTCGACAAGCTGATTCAAGAGGGTACTCAGTCGAAGCTCAGATCTGATGAGGGCAATGGTGAAATGATTGACCGTATTACTAACCAAGTGCTTGAAAAGTTGCAGCGTAACGTCGAGCCCACTTCAATGGAGAGAAGACGATGAGTAATTTAGTAAAGTCGGTAATGGTCCTCGCTCTTTTGCTAATCGTGGCCAGCAGCACACTCTATGTGGTTAGCGAAACCGAACGCGGCGTAAAGTTGCGCTTTGGACGTCTGATCGAAGCGGACATTCAGCCTGGTCTACACGTCAAACTGCCATTTGCAGATGATGTTCGTCTATTTGATGCGCGTGTATTGACCGTAGATGCACAGCCAGCCAGTTTCTTCACTGTTGAGAAGAAGCGCTTGATTGTTGACTCCTACGCCAAGTGGCGAATTTCCAATGTTGAGACTTACTACAAGGCTACTGGTGGCGTTGAAACTGTAGCGCGTAACCGTCTGGCCAATCGTGTCAACAACGGACTGCGCAACCAGTTTGGTACGCGCACCTTGCACGAGGTGGTGTCTGGAGAGCGCGATGCGCTGATGGAAGATATTACTTCCGATCTCAATGAGTCGGTACTTGGCAGTTTGGGTATTGAAGTGGTAGATGTGCGTGTTAAGCGTATCGACCTACCTCAGGAAGTGAGCAGCCAGGTATTTAGGCGTATGACCGCTGAGCGTGAGAAAGAAGCCACGGAATTGCGTTCTACGGGTAAGGAAAAAGCTGAGCGAATTCGGGCCTCTGCAGACCGTGAGCGCACCATCGAGCTGGCCAATGCCTATCGCGATGCGGAACAGCTGCGCGGTACGGGAGATGCTGAGGCGGCAGGGATATATGCCGACGCCTATCAGCAAGATCCTGAGTTTTACTCCTTTGTGCGCAGTCTCAATGCTTACAAGAACTCATTTTCCAATAAGGGCGACGTAATGCTTGTGGCACCGGACAGTGACTTCTTCAAATATCTGCAAAGCCAAGAAGGCAAATAATAAAAGGGTTATCGTTTTGATGCTGTTTAGTCTCCAAAAGGCATTCAATGCCTTTTGGAGTCTTTTAAGGCCTTTTAGAGTCATTTAGCCTAAATAGCGTAAAAACTCCTGCCACATTGTTGGTGACTTTGCTAAAATCGCGAAACCGGGCTCGTCCCGGTTTTTTTGTGCCGATTCAGGTGTGATTTACTGTGGGTTGTCATCATTATGCTTAAAGATATAGGTACAGCAATTTGCCTGATGCTGGTGTTGGAGGGGATTATTCCCTTTTTGTCTCCATCGAGATGGCGCGGCATGGTTGAGGTGATAGCCAAAGTCGATGATCGACAAATGCGCCGCATTGGCCTATTAAGTATGAGCATTGGTGCTATAGCCCTATTTTTCTTGCGCTGAGTTAGTGAGCTTGTAGCTAAGCGGCTAATTTAGAGCAAAAACGCTTTACAGTAAGAGGTTGAAAAAGAGTCATGACAATTGCAGATCGTTGGTTGTTGCCAGACGGTGTTGATGAGGTACTTCCAGAGCGCGCTCAGGTTGTCGAGCATCTGCGTCGCCAGCTTCTCGATCTTTACAATTGTTGGGGCTATGACCTGGTGATCCCACCAATGGTCGAATTCACCGATTCGCTACTTAGCGGTTCCGGTTCCGATTTAGACCTTATGACTTTCCGTATTACCGATCAGTTAAGTGGTCGAATGATGGGCATTCGTGCCGACATTACTCCGCAAACCGCGAGAATGGACGCTCACAGCCTGCGCCGTGAAGGTCCCAGCAGACTCTGTTACGCAGGTACGGTGTTACACACCCGTCCGAGAGGTCCACTGGAATCACGCACTCCGATCTCTATTGGCGTCGAGTTATTTGGCGAAGCCACAGTGGCCGCCGATATCGAAGTCATCGAATTATTGTTACAGAGCATCAGCAGCGCTGGTGTTGAAAACGTGCATCTAGATTTAGGCCACGTGGATATCTTCCGCGGTCTGCTGGCTGATGCCGGTCTCAGTGCCGATAGCGAAGCCGAGCTGTTTGATCTAGTCCAGCGCAAAGCTGCTCGAGAATTAGGTCAATGGATTGAAGCCAATATCAGCGATCCGCAGTTGGCTGGTTGGTTAAATGTGTTACCCAGCCTTGCTGGCAGTGTTGAAGTGCTAGCCGCCGCTCGTGAAAAATTAGCCGGTGCACCCGCAGCTGTTTTAGCTGCCGTGGCGCAGCTGGAAGAGATTGTCGCAGCCATTGCTGAGCGCAATGTCACTGTCTATTTGGATCTAGGTGAACTGCCTGGCTATCACTATCACACAGGCGTGGTATTTGCCGCCTATGTGCAGGGCTATGGCAAGGCACTGGGGAATGGTGGTCGCTATGATCACGTCGGTGAAGCTTTTGGCCGGCCCCGTCCGGCTACCGGATTCGCCTGCAACTTAAAATCTCTGGTCAGTCAGAGCGCGAATAATTACGCCGCCAAACAGGGTGTGTTTGTCGCCTACAGCAGCAACCCTGCCGTGACAGAACAGATCGCAGCTTTGCGTTCACAGGGCGAGCGGGTTGTGCAGGGTTTTGATCGCCAACAGGTTGACTACAACGAACTAAATTGTGACCGTGCTCTAGTCGAGCAAGACGGTTCTTGGGTTATTCAAAAGCTGTCTTAAGGTTTAAATATTAAATCCTAGGCAGCCTAATCATTATCTTTACGAGCAAGCATTATTATGGGTAGAAATGTCGTTATTCTTGGTTCCCAATGGGGGGACGAAGGCAAGGGTAAGATCGTTGATTTATTAACCGATAAAGCAACAGTGGTGGCACGCTTTCAAGGTGGCCACAACGCTGGTCATACATTAGTAATCGATGGCAAGAAAACGGCATTACATCTAATCCCCTCGGGAATTTTGCGCGACCATGTCACCTGTGTGATTGGCAACGGTGTAGTGGTAGCGCCAGACGCGCTATTAAAAGAGATTGCGATGCTTGAAGAGCGCGGTATAGAAGTGCGCGACCGCCTTAAGGTCTCAGGTTCTTGCCCGTTAATCCTCAGCTACCATATAGCTCTGGATCAGGCTCGTGAAGCTGCTCGTGGCAACGCCAAGATTGGTACTACCGGTCGCGGTATTGGTCCTGCCTATGAAGACAAAGTGGCACGTCGTGCTCTGCGTCTCGGGGATCTGGCCAATATGGAACGCTTTGCCGTAAAGCTAAAAGAAGTTGTCGATTACCATAACTTCGCTCTGACTGAATATTACAAAGCCGACCCAGTGGACTATGAAGCGACTCTCGCTGATGCCAAACAATGGGCCGCAGCACTGCTGCCAATGAAAGGCGATGTCACCAAGATATTGCATGATGCCCGCGAAGCCGGTGCGGATATCCTCTTTGAGGGTGCTCAGGGCTCATTGTTGGATATAGACCACGGTACCTATCCTTACGTTACTTCATCCAACACCACTGCCGGCGGCGCTGCCACCGGAACCGGTTTTGGCCCGCTGTACTTAGATTATATTTTAGGTATTACCAAGGCCTACACTACGCGCGTTGGCTCAGGTCCATTCCCTACCGAACTGCACTGTGAAATCGGTGCCTACCTGGGTGAAAAAGGCCATGAATTCGGCACAACCACGGGTCGTGAACGCCGTTGTGGTTGGTTTGATGCTGTGGCACTGCGTCAGGCTGTGCTGATTAATAGCATCTCTGGTATCTGTCTGACCAAGCTTGATGTGTTGGATGGTTTAGAAGAAATTAATATCTGTGTTGGTTATATCCGCAGTGATGGCAGTGATGCGGGAATTCCGACTCATGCCGATGACTTTGAGGCGATCACCCCAGTCTATGAGACTATGCCTGGATGGTCTGATGTCACGGTAGGAGCGCAAAATATCGATGATTTGCCCGCTGCTGCACGTGACTATATCACCCGTATCGAAGAACTGATTGGCGCCCCAGTGGATGTGGTGTCAACTGGCCCCGACCGAGTCGAAACTATTGTTTTGCGTCATGCATTTGACGCCTAAGCGATAAGCTCTGCAGTTTAAAAGGCCTCCTACTAAAAAAGGGAGGCCTTTTTTGTATCCGGGTTTAAAATCTGTGTGGCGAGAAAATTATATTAGCCTGTATATTCACGCTAAAATATAAACTATGGTGTAGTCAGTAGTTTATGAAGTAATACGGTTAATTTATTGATTAAGGAAATCTTATGCTGCGTTCTGTTGATTTAAGCGACTACATGTCGCGCAACCCAGTGAGTGTATCGGCAACTGATAATGTTTTTGATGCCATCGAATTGATTGTTGAACACAAGGTTTCAGGCGTCTGTGTCGTAGATGACCAGAGTACATTATTAGGTGTGCTGTCGGAGCTCGATTGTCTTAGAGCTATTCTCAATGCCAGTTACAACAACACTAGCGATATTGGTGCGGTTCGCGACTACATGACCGAAGAGGTCGATTCCTGCAAGTTGCACGCAGACGTAGTGGAAGTGGCCGATTTTATGATCAAACAGGGCCATCGTCGATTACCGGTGGTTGATAAGGGCAAATTGGTTGGGCAGATAACCTGCCGTCAATTGCTCACAGTCGTTAGCCAATTCACTAATGTGGCAGCCTAACCCTTTAGACGTTTAGGCTCTATAAAAGGCTGTCTAAAAGGCGGTCCAAAAAGCCATCTACAGACTATTTGTGCGAGCAGTCAACGATCTGTCGTTGGTTATCGAGCTTGTATAAATGGTCTGCACGCTGAGGCATTTCGCCTAGGCTGTGCTCGGTAATACGCTGGTAATGGGCGATAAACTGGCTGATTTGACTGGCCGACATAATGCCACTGAGGTGCTCACCGCTGGCCAAGTCGCCTAGGCGCGCACGCATTTTTTCTTCCTGCTCTAGACGCCAGTTAAACACCGTTTCAAAAGAGGGCGCCTGCAACATAATTAGCTCATCGAGCAGATCGAACAGTTCCTGATACTCTCCCGACAGAGCCTGATTGACAGTGGTTCGCCAAATTTTATCGGCATCCTGTTCGGCCTCTAGGCTATTTAGTGACTCTGCCAATTGCTCGTCTGTCTGAGGCTGTGCGCCGACGCACCAGCCTTCAAAAACAATAATATCCACTGCCCCGCTAATGCGCTCGCACTGAGCTTCCGGCATGCGGTCATCGCGGCTTTTATCAAAACGTGGAATAAGCGTGTCGGCGGATCCATTGGCAAGCTTTGCAATGGTCTCCATGGCCAGAGGAATGTCGTGGGTGCTGGGCACACCGCGAGTGGCCAATAATGGGTGCACCGTCGCCGCCAATTGCTGGCGCTCTAATTTCGTCAGATAAAAATCATCCAGCGACAGAGATACGCAGCGCAATGCGTAACGCTCACTGAGCAGGGTGCAGAGATAATCGGCGAGAGTTGATTTACCTGAACCTTGAGAGCCATTGATACCAATAATCAATGGTCGATCACCAACGGTTTTGTAGTGTTCAAGCAGAGGAGAAAACCATTTTTCGGCGCTGTCTAGATAGCTCTCTGGCAGTTTATTGCGGGTTAAAAATTGTTGCTCTGCAGGGGTCATGTTGGATACTTATGTTAGTTGTGTACATTATTTTCGGGCACTATTTACTGACATTAATGACTTTGATTCTGGTAAATATTAATATTGAAGTGAATCACTGTTTCGAGTTTATCCAGTGTGGCCAGCATTTCTTGCTGTTCTGGACGACTGTGCCAGTAATAGGGCGTCATCTTTAATAGGTCAAGAATATCACTGCCACTGACGACAATTGACTGCTTGATTTCAATCTGTTCCAACAGATTAAATTGAGAGGCCTTTTCTAGGCTCGCCGTGTTACCACCATGGGGAAGAGACTGCTCATAGATTAAGGATGTCAGGCCCGATAGATGCTCCGCGCCCGGGCCGACCATAATTAACTGGCCGTTGGGTTTAAGGACGCGCGCGGTCTCTTCGACACTGATCGGTGAAAACACAGAAATAGCTGTGTCTATACGGTTTTCAAATAGCGGGATAGTGTAGACACTGTCCACTGCTAAACGCGCGTCCATCTTGCGCTTTGCGGCGAGGCGCACGGCAAGCTTGGAGATATCCATGCCCAGTAGATTAAGTTTTGTTGTGTTTTGACTCGGCGCTTTTGATTCAGGCGCTCTTGATTCAGATGCTCTTGAGCCAAGCGCTCTTGAATCAAGCGCTCTTGAACCAAGCGCTATACGCAACTGATGCATATAGTAGCCTTCGCCACAGCCGAGATCTAAAACAGTCTGTTCAGGACCACTTGCAGCCTTGGCAACGGCGGTAACAATGGCATCTGATAAGGGCTGATAGTAACCCGCATTTAAAAAGCGCTGGCGGCTGCGGATCATCTCATCGCTATCTCCGGGATTGCGACTGCGCTTGTTCTGAGCTAACAATAGATTGAGATATCCCTCACGGGCCAAATCAAAGCTGTGCTGGTTGTTACAGCGGTAAGTCTGGGGTTGCACAGTATCCTGTAGGATCAGTGCTTGATCGCAGCTGGGGCATTTAAAATTGTCGCGGGTTGAACGCAACGCTGGGTAGACAAAGGCTTTGGGCAAGATAATCTCGGGGTGGAATCAGACGAAGCCATAGCTTACAGCGGTTAATATCAGAGAACAATTGTTTGATACCCAGCGTAGCGGTTGAGTTGGCTTTAGCGGCTGTATTTTACCGGCTGAGTTTTTAGGTATACTACTTTGCAGCTGTAAACCCAGCGCAATAAACTGCCCTGTAGAGCAGTAGTTAATCTTTCTTACTAGAGTCTCAGCTATGTTAACTGTCCATCATTTAAATAATTCCCGCTCACAACGCATCCTCTGGTTACTTGAAGAACTCGGTCTTGAGTACCAGTTAAAAACCTATCAGCGCGACCCAGTGACCAATCTTGCCCCACCGGAATTGGAACTAGTGCATCCTCTCGGCAAGTCGCCGGTCCTGACCGATGATGCAATAACGGTGATTGAGTCCGGCGCGATCATTGACTATATCTTGCGCCACTATGGTGCTGGACGTTTGCAGCCGGAAGTAGGCAGCGATGGCCATGAACAGTATCTGCAATGGCTGCATTATGCGGAGGGCAGTGCGATGCTGCCAATGATGCTAAAAATGTATACAGCGCGCCTGGGTGACGCCGGCGCGCCACTGCAGCCACGTATCGGCGAGGAACTACAGCGCCATCTAGGCTATATAGAGAATGCACTGCAGGGCGTCGATTGGTTGGTAGGTGACTGTTTTTCGGGTGCTGATATTCAACTCTCGTTTGTAGCTGAAATTACACCGTTGCTCTACTCCTTTGATACCCTGCCGAATATTGCTGCCTATCGCCAGCGCATGCAGAAGCGCCCAGCCTATAAAGCTGCACTCAAGCGCGGCGGGTTTTACGCCTATGGTTCGGATGAAACCTAACTCTGGCTTTTTAGCCAGCAGCGGCGAGGCATCTTTTAGCGCGGTTAATGCAGGACTGACAGTCGTTGGTGCGCAGAGGGCAGGCTTTGATACAAATATGATAGTCGTAGGCACATTGGCGCTGTTGGCTGTCGAGGGGCTTGCACTGTTGGGGTAGGTTGTCACTGGATACGTAGATTGAATCCCGCGCCACCAGATCGCAGTAATTAAAGAGCAGCGTGTCGCGGACTTCCGTGTTTATTTCGGCTGGCTCTTTTAGCTGTTCGTTAATCAGCTTGCGCTGAGTAAATACCGCACTGCGACCCAAGGTGTAGGTATCCAGGTCATAATTCTGCTGTGATAGGTTATTCGCACAACCCAGTAATGTTAGGCTGCCCATCAGAACGAGGAAAAAGGCGGTAAGTTTGTTCGGTAGTTTATGTATCACTGGTAATGGCTCCCTGTGCATTGCACTGTTGATTAGATAACTCCTTTGTCAGCTCTCTGAGAGAGCCCTGTTGTTTTCACTGTCTACAGAATCACATTCAGTTAGTTCGTCACGGAGGACGTCAAGCATGGCGTGTTGCTGTGATTCCGAATATGCCAACCTTGGCGGCCTAGGTCAATAGATATCTGAGCAAACTGATATGCAGCGCCCAAATGCAGACTCTGCTTACTACGATGAATTTTTGCAGTTACAGGAAAAACTGCAGAAGAGAATCGTTTCGTTGCGTAAAAATGGGCATTTAGTGCAAGAAGATATGGCTGACTATGAGTTATCTCTGCGTCAGTATCAAAGAATGGAGCAGGATCCCCAAGCCATAGTGTCACTCTGGCAACTGTTCAAAATAGCCAAGGCCCATGGCTTGGATGTTGACGAAATTTTGCGCTTCGACTAACCGCGCCTCTCTATTCCTCCCGTTATATCCTCTGTTAAGTTCTGCTTAATGCTTGCCTTCCCACAGTCGGTGCGCTGTCATACTATCTTAATAATTGTTGGCTACTCTTTGCCAATAACCCTAGTAACAGGATTTAGAGTATGTACAACGTTGCCCAGCCAGCCTTTCGTCGACTTAGTCGATCTACCCTAAGTCTAGTTGGACTGTTTTTGATCGGCTGTATGCCTCCTGATACTTCTGATGTCCCGCATACGAGTGCTCCTCTAAGTCCAGAGACGCCGTCCGCTGTGCCCCAGGCATTTCTCAGCACCATTAATAATCAGTGGTACACAGAGTCCGCAGCAGTGGTCACTGAGACCAATAAGCAGGTGCAGCGCCTGGCATTACAGGCGGGCTCGGCGAAAAATATTATTCTCTTTGTCGGCGATGGCATGGGAATCACCACGGTTACTGCCGCGCGCATTTTTGACGGTCAGCAGCGGGGTATGTCAGGTGAGGAGAACAGTCTCAGCTTTGGCCAGTTTCCCTTTGTTGGTCTTTCGAAAACCTACAATGTCGACGCCCAAACAGCGGATTCAGCGGGCACTATGACCGCGCTAGTCAGTGGTGTTAAAACCAATATTGGTATTGTTGGGCTCGATGAAGATGCTCGCAGAGGCGATTGCGCATCGACTGCCGGGAACCAGGTATTTACCGCACTGGAACTGGCGGAGATTGCAGGCCTGTCTACTGGGATTGTTACAAACACCCGAATTACCCATGCCACACCGGCTGCAACCTACGCTAAATCCGTTGATCGCGACTGGGAAAACCCATCGGTGATGCCAGCTGCAGCAATCGCCGCTGGCTGTGAAGATATCGCCTCGCAGTTGATTAATTTTGAACGCAATCTTGAAGCCCGCTATCCCGGTATTGATGTAGATGGTATTGAGGTCGCACTGGGGGGAGGGCGTCGTGAGTTTTTGCCCAATGATCCTGCCGCCAATAGCCAGGATGCTCGCAGCTCTGTAGAGGGCGATCGCAACGATAGTCGCAATCTTGTTGAGGAGTGGGCTGCACTCTATCCCCGGGGCGATTATGTGATTGACCAGGTTGGTTTCGACGCTGTTGATGCTGCCACTAGCGAGAATCTTTTCGGTCTTTTTAATGAGTCGGAGATGCATTATGAGATCGATCGCAAGAATGATCGCGCAGGTGAACCCTCTCTCACAGAGATGACCGCCAAGGCGATTGATATTCTCGATAACAATGAGCAGGGGTTTTTCTTGATGGTGGAGGCAGGGCGCATTGATCATGGCCATCACGCCAACAGTGCTTACGCCGCCTTGAGCGATACGGTGGAGCTGTCACGTGCTGTGCAGGCAGCAGTGGATGCCACCAGTCGCGATGACACGCTGATTATTGTCACCGCCGATCACAGTCATGTGTTTACCATGGCCGGGTATCCGAAACGGGGCAATCCGATTTTGGGTAAGGTCGTCAATGTGGGTTCCGACAGCCCCGCCTTAGATGATGATGGCTTGCCATACACTACTTTGGGTTATGCCAATGGTCTTGGGTTTCGTGACTTGGGACAAGAAACCAATGCCGATTTAGCCTATTACAGCAAGTCGGTGGCAGGGCGGCAGAATTTAATCAGTACAGACACTGAGACTTCGGGCTTTCATCAGGAAGTACTAGTACCCCTAGAGGGTGAGACTCACGGCGGTGAAGATGTGGCAGTCTATGCCACTGGCCCTGGCGCTCATTTGGTTGGCGGTTCTAATGAGCAGAGTATTGTTTTCCATGCGATGAATCACGCCGGGAATCTATTTCAGAAAGCCGCAGAGGCCTTAAAATAGTTGTCAGCTGTTGCTGTTGGGCTGCTGACTCTTAAATGCGTTGAGTTATGGCCCGCTTCAACTGCTGTAAGCTGGGGTTTGTCGGGTCAATGACCAGCGCCCGATCAATCAGTTGCAGGGCTTTTAGCCAGCGCTGCTGTTGGCCATAGAGACTGACTAGGCCATTGATAAACTCGGCATTGCCGGGCATAAGTTGGAGCGCGGCAAGATAGGCTTTTTCTGCCTCTAATGATTTTCCTGACTGCTGATTCAGCACTGCAAGGTTATACCAGGCTCGAGGATTATTGCCGGTGGTCGCAGCGCTTTCCAATGACAGTGCTGCCTGTTCGTAACGCGCCTGCTCGGCCATCAATAGTCCCAGTGAATAGTGCGCCTCGCTGGCTTGCGGCTCGCGCTCAATCACTGTTCGATAGAGTTCTTCTGTAGCCTCGGTTTTTCCTTGGCTGTAATAGAGTTGCGCCAAATTCATTCGCGCCGCGTTAAAACCACTGTCGATTTTCAATACTGCCAAATAGGCTTCCGCTGCGCTGTCGAGATTGCCCCTGAGGTGTTGATCTATCGCGATACGCATGCGACCCGAGGGAAAGTCTGCATTGACCAGCATGGCGGTTTGGTGCTCTTTGTTTGCTCGACTAAAGGCATCTTTCAGGGCGTTTGGTATCAGATCCTGTGGCACATCAACCAGCCCTTCAGCGGCGGCAATTCGCACTGCTCGCACCGGATCATTGAGGCGTTCGAGTAAGGGGCTAACTTTATTAGCACTACCATTCAGGCTGCGAACCGAAGTGGTTCGCAATAGGGGACTAGCATCGTTGCTGGCACTGGTCAGAGCACGCTCAACCATTGGCAGTGAGATATCGGGTGCCAACAGAGAGGCGGCAGTGGCACGGGCAATGGCTGGCTGTGAAAGATCCTTTAACAGCGACACTAATGGCTCAACCGAGTCATTGGGTTGACTGGCCGCGGCGGTAAGAATTTCAGAGAAATGGGCTGGCCGCTCAGGGCCAAACCACTCTGCTATTTTTGCCGCGGCCCATTCAGCAGACTCTTTGCTGTGGCAATCATTACAGGCATTGGGTGTGCCATGGTCGACGCTCAGATCCGGTCGTGGAATACGAAAGCTATGATCGCGACGGTAATCATTGCCCATATAGAGTCGTCCTGGCATATGACAGTCAATGCACTGAGTTCCCTGAGCTTGATCATTTTTGGCTGTTGATAAAGCGCCCTCCATGCCATGTTGATGATGTGTTGGCGTATCGAATAGCTCGCTGCTATGGCAGCCGACACAGAGCTGATTGCCCTCGGCTTTAAGTTTAACGCTGTGGGGCTGATGACAGTCCACACAGCCAACGCCTGAGTGATACATTTTGCTTTGCACAAAAGAACCGTAGACAAACACCTCGTCGAGAATTTGCCCATCGCTGTGATAGGTGGGCGGGGTTAGCAGTTGCGGTAAATAGTGATCGAGTAGTTGGTTGCTACCCTGTTCAAATTTAGTGGTCAGTTGTTGACGTCGAGCGTGACAACGACCGCACTGATCGACTACTACCTGTGAGTCTTCACCGACTTTCATATTGATATGCAGCGGGTCTAATGCCGCATTAAAATTGGCTGAGCTCACCGTGTCTACATGATTGCTGCCCGGGCCATGACAGGATTCGCAACCCACATCTATTTCCGAGACACTGGTTTTGTAACTGTTGCTGGCAATATCGAAATTTTTCTCAACATTATTGCTATGACAATCGGCACACATGCTGTTCCAGTTCTTGCCACCCTCAGACCAGTGCACCCACTCACCCGGTTGCGCGAGTAACTCTGGTTGCGGATCAAACCATTGGTTAGTGAGCGTATTCCAAGCTACCGGCAGCTGCTGTAGGCGACCATTGGGGAAGGCGACCAAATATTGTTGCAGTGGCTCGGTGCCAAAGGTGTAGAGAATTTTATAATCCTTTACCTGCCCATCCTTGCCTGCCAGCCGGGCATAAAAGCCATCGGCTTTTGTGGTGAATAGGGCGCTATTACCTGGTGCTTCGAATGAGCCGTTATTAAAGTCGCCTTTGACCGTGGCTGCGGTGGCATGTTGCATGGCCTGGTCGTGATGGGAGCCCTGCCAATTTTGATAGGCCTCAGTGTGACATCCTGCGCAACTGCTACTGCCAAGAAACCCATTTATACCCGTGCCAGTAATAGTGACCGGATCAGTCGGTGCTTTTGGGCTAATAATTGCCGCACCAATAAACCCTAACAGCAGAGTGACACTGATAATCAATGTGAGGCGATAGATAAAATTGGCGCGCGGAGGATTCATTTCTTAGGCTAACTTTAAACGGAAGGGTTATATTAAACCGCGGATTTTTCTTTGTTATAAGACTTTTTTATCATCCTTTTTTCACGGCTATTTACAAAGGCTATTTACAAAGGCGGTTCACACAGAATCGCTCCAGTTTAGCGGCTTGGTTCAAGAAAGCCTATTCTAAATTTTTAGCTCTAATGAGTGCAGTGTTACTGGCTCATATTGAGGCTCGATGTAAACTTGAATATACTCGGCCGTGAACTTAATAAAGAATAATAATAATGAAAAACATACCCCAGTTAATGTTTATCCCATTGGCGATGATAATGGCCTCTTGCGGAGGTGGAGGTGGTTCCTCTGCGCCACAAGCCACGCAACCTCCGGCTACTGTGCCGGTGGCTGAGGGCCTGCTGATTGAAGTAGAGAGCCAAAATCAGCTGTTGGAAAGAGTGCGTCAGGGTTTTACTCAGGTAGCGACTAACAATGTGGCTAAAGCCGGCACTGTTGAGTTGGGCGATGGGGTCGCCTTGGATGCGGAGAGCTCTGCGCCAGCCAGCAGTGATAGCTTTACCACCACCTATACATTGGAAGCCAGCGTCGATGAGCATGACTACGTAAAGTACGATGGCGATCATCTGTTTATTGCACCGAGCCGGGGTATGGATTGCTGCTTTATAGTCGATGATATCGCTTTTAGAGAACCTTTTCCTGAGGAGAACGAAACTATAGCCGCGGATATAATGCCCGTCTCAGGTGGAAATGATGAGCGCAGCATACGCATTCTCTCCACCGATCCTGAGGTCGCCACGGCCAGTCAGGTCGGCACTATTCCTCTCAGTGATAGCCGCACGGTTGAAGGTCTTTACACCAACGATAATCAGCTAGTTTCGATCAGCAGTAGTGGCTGGTGGGGTGTTTTTGGTGACTCTTTTGATACGCCATCAATCTGGGCAGGGCAGACCACAGCACTAGATATTTACGATATAACTGATGCCGCCAATCCCGCTAGACAGCTGCAGCTTGAATTTCAGGGTGGCTTTGTCAGTAGTCGCAGGCAGGGCGATATGGTTTACCTTGTGGCTCGCCATACTCCCGAGGTAGTAAGTTATAACTATTATCCCGATAGCCTTCAAACAGCAGAAAATGAAACCCTGCTAGATGCGCTGGAGCCTGAGGATATTCTGCCCAATATGTCGATTAATGGTGTCGAAAGTCCACTGCTCAGCGCCTCAGACTGTCGTGTCGCCGATAGTGAAAACAGTCTCGCGCCAGTGAGTTCTGCCTTTCCGACCATGACAATGCTGATTGCCGTTGATCTGGCAAGCCAGTCAGTGGTTAACGCCGTTTGCTACCTAGAGCCCACTTCGGGAATCTATGTGAGTAATAATGCGATCTATCTGACCCAAGTTGATTATGGTGAGGCTGATTCACGGACTCTGGTGCACAGCTATTCCCTATCTGCAGACCTCGATTATCTCGGATCCGGTGTAGTCGACGGCGCACTGGCACTCAGTGGCGACAGGGATTTTCGCATCAATGAACATGAGGGTTATCTGCGCCTGGTTACCAGCCAGCGCACTGCTGATGCAGAAGACCGAATTGATCATCAGCTCTCAGTTCTTAAACTGGCAACCGATAAGCCTGAATTAAATCTGGTGGCTACACTGCCCAATACTGAGCGCACTGCCGCCATAGGTAAGCCCAATGAAGATCTCTATGGCGTACGCTTTTTTGGTGACAAACTCTATTTGGTGACTTTTGAGCGCATAGATCCGCTCTATGTACTCGACCTTTCCGATCCACTAGATCCACTGATCGCGGGGGAGCTCAGCGTTACCGGTTTCTCAGATTTCCTGCATCCGGTTAATGATGACCTGCTGCTCGGTTTGGGCCAGGATGAGCAGGGTCTGGTTAAGCTTGAGCTATTTAATGTGGCATCTCTGACGGCACCTTTTTCTCTGGGTTCCACAAGTCTCAGCCCTGGCGCCAACTGGAGTTATTCAGAGGCGCGTTACAATCGCCATGCGTTTACCTATCAGGCAATCGATGAGACCACTGATCGCTTTTCAGTCCCAGTCTCCCTGAGTCTCTATTCGGATGAAATGGGCTACAGTGAGGAGCGACGTCTTTTCTTATTTGAAATCGACAGCAAAGATCGCCCAGCAGACGCTGCAATTATCGAGGTTGGGCAGATTGTGGCTAAGACAGAGCAGTGGTGGGATGATCGCCAGCGTGCGGTGTTTGACGGTGATGCGGTATTTTATATCGATGGCACAAGGGTTTGGTCTACTCTATGGACCGCCTCGGAACGTCAGGACGGCCCGTTTTAAACTGTCCCTTTTTGATTAAAAGAAGATTAAGGGCTACCTGCTTAAATGGCGGGTTCAGGCTCGACATTACTCCAAGAGTAGGTTTCCAATACGCTGTTTGAAAATAGCGAAGTAAGCAGTATCGGAGTAATTGGGCCGAGTTTTTGTGCGCAGTTCTGGCGGTGCAGCTCAACCGTTCTGTGGCTGAGTTTTCGCGCCGCGGCAATTTTTTTACTCGAGTGGCCCTGGTATACCAGGTGTAAAACATCCCACTCGCGCTTAGTTAACAGGGATTCAACTGGAATCCAGAAATTTTCTGGCAGCGGTATTTCAGGCAGTGCAGATGTCATTACAAAACTACTGAACTCCTCGAGATTGGATAATTGTTTTGGGCTGATAAAGCTGAGCTTATCCCGGCCAATTTGACTGGGTAGTTGTTCAGCGCCTGCCTCAGCCGAGTCATCGAAAACTAGATTGAGTACTGTCAAATTTGCAATTTTGCTTTTGCTCTTGACCTTATCGAGGGCCTGGCGCTTAAAAAAGTCAAAGTTGGGTGTCAGGCTCATGGTGACTATATTGTCGGTCACGGAGTGGCTGTTAATCTCTGAAATTTGCTTTAGGGTCGAAGCGGGGGCGCCAAGAACTTTTACGACAATGACATTCTTGCTTTCACTGGGCATTAATTTGATTCCACTTATTTATGTCATGGTGATGTGCTGATTCAGCACAGTCAGACTTGCTTCTAGAAAGCAGTCAAGAACGATCCCTTCTTTAGAAAATTTCAAATATTCACCTGTGAATAAATAGTACTGGTTTTGTTCTGTGTGTCTATACTTATATGAATTTATTTGGCTGCTCAGGAAACCTTAGGACTAGCTTTGGCTCATTTGCGTTTTTAGGGGCGGGGATTTGTGTATTTGGGAGCCAACCACGCGTCTTTTGATGAAAAGACACGTGGCTGGTGAATTGGTGGGCCCTCCGTGACTTGAACACGGGACCTGCCGATTATGAGTCGGATGCTCTAACCAACTGAGCTAAGGGCCCTTAACTTGTCTTTTTGTCCCTATGCGTCGTTGCGTGCTCACAATCTTCGGTCACACACTTTATGTATGCTCCCTCAGCTTGCTGCGCGGCTCCTCGTTTAGGAACAAAAATTCTGCGTTAAGCTTGAACGTCTATTTTGGCGCTAATGTTTAACTTTGTCATTCTGTTGTGTGGCTTTTCGGTGTTAACACCACAACTATTACTCCGAGCGCAGCGGGATCTTATTAAAATACACTGCATTCTTGCAGGAGATCCTTCGCTTCGCTCTGCTCACTCAGTATGACGGTGTTGGGTGTCATCCTTCCCGAGCTTCGGCTAATTCTTCTTACTCGTCAATAAAGCTACGCAGATGATCCGAGCGCGTCGGGTGACGCAGCTTGCGTAGTGCTTTGGCTTCAATCTGACGAATACGCTCTCGGGTTACATCGAACTGCTTGCCGACTTCTTCCAGCGTGTGATCGGTGTTCATATCGATACCGAAACGCATGCGCAATACTTTTGCCTCTCTTGCTGTCAGGCTGCTAAGAACCCCGCGAGTCGACTCGGTAAGATTGTTCTTGGTCGCTTCATCAAGGGGTAGCGCAATTGTAGTATCTTCAATCAGATCGCCGATGCTGGCATCTTCGTCTTCACCAATGGGCGTCTCCATGGAGATTGGCTCTTTAGCGATCTTAAGGACTTTGCGAATTTTATCTTCTGGCATTTCCATGCGCTCTGCCAGTTCTTCTGGGCTGGGCTCGCGGCCCATTTCCTGAAGCATCTGACGGGATACACGATTGAGTTTATTAATCGTCTCAATCATATGCACTGGAATACGAATGGTGCGCGCCTGATCAGCAATAGACCGAGTGATCGCCTGACGGATCCACCAGGTTGCATAGGTGGAAAACTTATAGCCGCGACGGTATTCAAATTTGTCTACCGCTTTCATCAGGCCAATATTGCCTTCCTGAATCAGATCCAGGAACTGCAGACCACGGTTGGTGTATTTCTTCGCGATGGAGATTACCAGCCGCAGGTTAGCCTCAACCATTTCTTTCTTGGCGCGACGGGCCATGGCTTCACCCATGGTCATGCGGCGATTGATATCTTTAATCTGCGCAATATTCATGTCGGCAAGTTTTTCAACCTGCGCCAGTTTGCGCTGTGAACGAAGGATTTCAACTTCCTGCGCAGATACGCGCTCAGCCCAACTCTCTTTTGACTTGGCGAGTTCGGCAGTCCACTGCATATTGGATTCATTGCCGGGAAACATTTTAATAAAGTCTTTGCGCGGCATTTTTCCTAAGCGGATGCAAAGGCGCATGATTTTGCGCTCTTCTGCACGAACCCGCTCAACTGCCAGTCGTACTTTGGCAATTAATGGATCGAACTGGCGTGGAGTTAGCTTCAAATATTTGAAAAGCTCAGCCAATTCTTCGAGATTTTTCTGTGATGCTTCACCACCGCGGCCGTAACGGGCGATACAAGTATCCGTTTTCTTCAGCTGCTTGCGGATGGTGTCAAAGCGTTCGAAGGCAACTTCAGGATCCAATCCACCTTCGTGCTGTTCCTCTTCTTCCTCTTCCTCTTCCTCTTCGCCATTCTCGAGCTTTAGGGCTTCGGCAGCTTGCTGCTGAGCCAGTGCTGAGGGTACATGCTCCATTGGGTTGAGGTAGCCGCTGATAATATCAGTAAGCTTCTTCTCGCCCGCTTCAACTTTTTCATATTCCGCAACTATGGTGGCAACGGTAGTCGGCCAGTCAGCAACGGCGGACATTAATTCGCGAGTGCCTTCTTCAATACGTTTGGCAATTTCAATTTCGCCTTCACGAGTCAACAGCTCAACTGAGCCCATTTCACGCATATACATGCGGACTGGATCGGTAGTGCGGTGTTGCTCGGATTCAACAGAGGCGAGTGCAGCGGCAGCTTCAGCAGCTGCTACTTCGTCGGGCGTATTGTCACTAGCGAGACTTGACAGAGTGTCGGCATCGGGCGCTGTCTCGAAGACAGTAATACCCATGTCGTTAATCATCTGAATGATATCTTCGACCTGTTCCGGATCGGCTATATCTTCTGGCAGGTGGTCATTGACTTCAGCGTAAGTTAAGTAGCGCTGTTCGCGGCCCTTGGCTATCAAATCTTTGATGCCGGACTGTTGCTTTTGGTTCGTATCGCTCATAGGACTCAATTACTGTTTAGAGGCTTAAAAATAGCGGGGAATTATAGCCGAAAATATCACCTGTGTCCGCACCAATTTGGGCTTAATTTAGCCGCCGCAATTTTTCTTATCTTAGACCACAAGTCGTTGTTTTATCTTATTTTTTAGCTCGACGAACTGATTGTCATCGCCCAGCTGCATATGAATCTTCCAGAGCTGCTTAATCTGGCGCTCATTTAGCGTTTCCGCAGCCAGTAAAAAATCGGCCTTGCGCTCTGGGGGAAGAGACTCAAATGCATCTCGAATAACGTGATTGAGACTGTCGACAAACTCCTGATTGTCGTCGCGACCTGTACCTTTTGGAGGTTGGTGTAGCTCACTTCCGGCCAGCGTTTTAAGGAGCTGTAATTCTGTTTGATCCGAGTAGGTGGCTTGCCAGCGGGCAAAAATATGTGACGTTTTACTGCACGTTGGATCGCTGTTGATCAGCGCCAGAATCTTTAAAAATAGGGCCATATCTGGGTCGGCAGACACGCTGAGCATTTCGATATCTTCAACATACTCAGCCAACTGCGGATGATTGACTAATAGGGCGCTGAGAACCTTAATGGGCGACAAGCGAATTTTGCTGCGCCGCACGGCGACAGTTTCTGGGTAAGGCTCATAATCGCCATCGCCGTATATATCATCCGGCGGCGGCCCTGAGTAAAATTCGTCAGTCGGCGCTTGATTCGATGTGTGGGCCGTTGGCTGGCTCGCCAGTCGTGGAGCTGGTTGATGGGCCGGTTGATGAGTCTGTTGGGATGCGTTACCTCGCCCTGCGGGAGGTTTGTGAGTGGCTACATAATCTCGCAGATTTTCTGCCGATATACCCGTGCGGCTCGAGAGCTCTTCAAGCATCAGCTGGCGAAATACTCCCTGGGGAATTCGGTTGATCTGCGGTGCACAGACCTTGCTAAGTCGCGCTTTGCCATCGGCTGTGCTGCTGTCTATACCGTCGCTAAGCTGTTCAAAGAGAAACTCGGACAGGGGCTGGGCACGATCAATTTGCTCATTAAACTCTTGTTTGCCAAGTTGGCGCACCATGGTGTCGGGATCTTCGCCGTCCGGTAAAAACAAAAACTTTGCCGAGACACCATCGCGCATTTCTGGAAGGGCGGTATCCAGTGCTCTGGCTGCGGCTTTACGACCAGCGCTGTCGCCATCAAAGCAAAATACGATCTCGGAAGTGTAGCGGAAGATCTTTTGCAGGTGGCTTTCAGTCAGTGCGGTACCCAGTGTGGCAACGGCATTATTAATCTCGAACTGGGCTAGGGCGATAACATCCATATAGCCCTCTACCATTATTAAGCAGGGGATCTCTTTAAGCTTTTGCCTTGCTTCATAAAGTCCGTATAGCTCGCGGCCTTTGCTAAATACCGGAGTCTCTGGCGAGTTGAGATATTTGGGTTTGCTGTCATCCAGCACTCGTCCGCCAAAGCCGACAGTGCGGCCGCGCTGGTCGCGGATCGGGAAAGTAATGCGGTGGCGAAAGAAGTCATACTGCTTTTTTTCTTCCGGCTTGATCACCAGCATGCCGGATTCATTTAACAGTGCGGTGCGCTGTTCATCAGTACCAACTGCTTTTAAAAGATTGTCCCAGCCCGGAGGTGCATAGCCCATGCCATATTGCGCGGCGACCTGCCCGCTGAGGCCCCGGGCCTTCAGGTAATCCACTGCGCTGGCGGCACCTGCATGAGTGCGCAACTGCTGACGAAAATAGCGATCGGACTCGGTTAATATTGAGTACAGGTTGTCTTTTTGTTTGCTGATCTTTGGATCTTGAGCCGCTTCTCGAGGAATTTCCAGGCCGGCGTTGCGCGCCAACATTTCCACTGCGGGTAAAAAATCCAGGCGGTCGAACTCCATTACAAAGCCGAGGGCGTTGCCGCCGGCGCCACAGCCAAAGCAATAGTAAAACTGTTTGTCTTGGGCAACAGTAAATGAGGGGCTTTTTTCGTCGTGAAAGGGGCAGCAGGCTTTGTAGTTTTTACCGGCTTTTTTAAGTGGCACACGGCCGTTGACCACGTCAACAATGTCGACGCGGTCGAGCAGGTCATCAATAAATGTTTGCGGTATTCGTCCGGCCATCAGCGTTACAAGTTGCTCGTTCTCAAAGGATCCAGTGTAACGCCTTGCGCCGGGAAATAAACCTGCACGATGATTAAGCTGTTAGCTATTTAATGCAGCTTTAACTAGGCCACTGACAGCGCCAGTATCGGCACGCCCTTGAACCTGTGGGCGCAGAATGCCCATGACTTTGCCCATGTCGGCCATTGAAGCTGCGCCAACTTGGCTGATCGCACTCTGTACCAGCTCGGCAATCTCGGCTTCGGTGAGGGCGGTGGGGAGGAAATCCTGAATAACAGCGATTTCAGCGATTTCGATATCGGCCAGCTCTTGGCGGCCTGCATTCTCATACTGAGAAATCGAGTCGCGACGTTGCTTAACCATCTTGTCGAGGATAGCTAATACGCGTGCGTCATCTATATCGATGCGCTCGTCAACTTCGACGCGTTTGATTTCGGCTTGGACTAGGCGAATAGCGCTTAGGCGGTTTTTGTCTTTGGCTCGCATTGCCTCTTTCATGGCATCTTTAAGCGTCGTTTTCATGGACATACGAATTCTCCTGAGGATGGTATTACTGAATTCCAGAAACACAAAAAGCGCCGGTTGGGCGCTCTTTGAATTAACTCTTTAGAGTACTGCTCTAGGTTGTAGAGCGGTGCTTAGTAGAGTCGAGTAAACTTGCGTGATTCGCGAGATACTTTTTTCTGGTTGCGCTTTACAGCTGCTGCTGCTTTACGCTTGCGTTCCCACGTAGGCTTCTCGTAGAACTCGCAGCTGCGAACTTTAGCCAGAATTCCGGCTTTCTCGCATGAACGTTTGAAACGACGTAATGCTACGTCAAAGGGCTCGTTTTCTTTAAGTCGAACGCTTGGCATCTATATATAATCCTGTGGTAAACACTTGTGTACAGTGATCTGTCGCTAACCATAATTGCTAGCTGACCCTTTAAGGGCGAGTAGTCTATACACTTCCCTGTTTTGATGCAAAGCTTTTCAGCGTATTTTTAGTGCTGCTTGCGAGACTTAAAACTACAGGTTCCCTCAGCCCCACAGAGGGTTTACAGTTGCAGTCTAAGTCGACGATTTGCCAGACGTTGACGCTATTCTAAAACAATGCTCGAAGGCCCTATAAATGCTTGTTCTTGGTGTCGAAACCTCCTGTGATGAAACCGGCGTTGCTGTCTATGACAGTGAGCGCGGCCTGTTGGCACACAATCTCTATTCTCAGGTGAAACTTCATGCTGAATATGGCGGGGTAGTTCCGGAATTAGCCTCAAGGGATCATGTGCGCAAAATCTTGCCCATGCTAGAACAGGTTTTGGACTCTGCTAATGTCACCACTGCTGATCTAGATGGTATTGCCTATACCGCTGGCCCAGGTCTTATGGGTGCATTAATGGTCGGTGGCGCTGCGGCCACTGCCTTGGGATATACCTTAAATATACCTGTACTGGGCGTTCATCATATGGAAGGGCATCTGTTGGCGCCGATGCTTGAAGACAATCCGCCAGCTTTCCCCTTCGTTGCGCTGCTGGTCTCTGGTGGTCATACACAGCTGGTTTCAGTGACCGCGATTGGCGATTATGAACTGCTCGGCGAGTCGATTGACGATGCCGCTGGTGAAGCCTTTGATAAGACTGCCAAGCTCTTGGATTTGGATTATCCTGGTGGGCCGCGTCTGGCCGCTATGGCCGATCGAGGTGATATTGATCGATTTAGTTTCCCGAGGCCGATGACCGATCGCCCAGGGCTTGAATTTAGTTTCTCTGGTTTAAAGACCTTCACCCGCAATTTGATTGAAAAAAATCGCGGTGATGATGTACTTCCCAACGAGCAAACCATGCTCGATATCTGCGCAGGATTCCAAGAAGCGGTAGTGGATACATTGGTGATTAAATGTCGTCGCGCCATGCAGCAGACTGGTATGAAGCGCTTGGTGATTGCCGGTGGTGTTTCTGCCAATAGAAGGCTGCGGGAAAAACTTGAGGTAGCTCTGGCTAAAGAGAGAGCCGAGGTATTTTATGCACGCCATGAGTTTTGCACCGACAATGGTGCGATGATTGCCTATGCTGGATGTCAGCGTCTGTTGGCAGGCGAGAAAAATGAATTGGTGATTGCGGCGACGCCTCGATGGCCGCTGGATAAATTGACTGGGTTACAGGAAGCCGTTTGATGGATATTGTTTATATAAGAGACCTGCGTATTGAAACCATTATTGGTATTTACGATTGGGAGCGCGAGGTTAAACAAACTGTTAGCCTTGATTTGGAGATGGCCCATGATATTCGTCGAGCTGCAGAAACTGACGATATTCAATATGCTCTCAACTACAAATCAATTGCCAAGCGACTGATTAAGTTTATTGAAGAGAGCGAGTTCTTATTGGTTGAACGCATGGCCGAAGAGGTTGCTGGTATTGTCAGAAATGAGTTTTCGGTGCCCTGGTTGCGCCTGCGTGTCAGCAAACCGGGTGCTCTTAGAGGTTCTCAAGATGTGGGAATCTTAATTGAAAGAGGAGTTAAGCCCTAGTGGCACTTATCTATCTGAGTCTCGGTAGCAACGTTGAAGCCCAGCGCAATATTGAGGCGGCGATGGATGCACTGGCCGACACCTTTGGTGAGCTGATCATCTCGTCTGTGTATGAGAGTGAGGCGGTGGGTTTTGAAGGTGACAGTTTTTACAATCTGGTGGTGGGTATTCACTCTGCTCTTGGGGTTGGTGAACTGTCGAAAATACTTAAGTCAGTTGAAGATGTTCAGGGTCGCGATCGCAGTGCGCCGAAGTTCGGTGCACGAAGCCTGGATATTGATATTTTAACCGTTGATGATCTTGTGGGTGAGATTGAGGGAGTCACTATACCGCGGGATGAAATACTCAAAAATGCCTTTGTGCTGCAGCCCTTGGCCGAGATTGCTGGCACCACATTGCACCCCCAGGAAAGACTCAGCTACCAGCAGCTGTGGCAAAATTTTAATAAAGATAAGCAAAAGTTATGGCCGATTGAGTTTATCTGGCGTGGTAAAAATATTACCCGTATCACCTAATGCTATATTGCTGGGTGCAGCTAATCATCCATTCGCTATACTCAACCCAGTTAGAATTTGTTAGCCAGGGCAATGACGCCCAGAATATGTAAAGGAGTAACCATGAAAATATCCCACGCCAGTCTCTTTTCTCTCGCCATCCTTGTTTCACTGTCAGCTTGCACCACCTTTGATCCCTATACCGGGGAGCAAAAAACCACCAAAACCGCCATTGGTGCCAGCATAGGCGCCGGCGTTGGCGCTGTGGTTGCCTACCTTGATAACAAAGATGAAGATAGTCGCAAGCGCAATAAGCGCATTTTGGCCGCCGCCGGCGGTGGCGCTGCAATTGGCTATTACATGGATGCTCAAGAGGCAAAGCTGCGTCAACAGTTGCGTGGCTCAGGGGTTAGCGTTGAGCGAGTTGGCGACAATATCAATTTAATTATGCCGGGCAATATTACCTTTGCCAGCAACAGTGCCGATATCAATGCCAGCTTTTACTCGGTGTTGGATTCGGTTGCCCTGGTGCTGGAGGAGTATGACAAGACATTGGTTGTGGTCGCCGGACACACCGACAGCGACGGTGGAGCCGCTTTTAATGAGGATTTATCTGAACGCCGCGCGCAATCTGTCTCTGGCTACCTGGTGTCCCAATCCATCTTGCCGATTAGATTAGAGACCGTCGGTTTTGGTGAGCGACAGCCTATTGCTGGCAATGATAGCGCCGCGGGCAAGCAGCTCAATCGACGAGTGGAAATTACCCTCTTGCCAATTGCTGGCTGAACACCTGACGCGCCGATTAATCAATGGAATACTATGATTACAATTCGACCCTTTAAATCCTCCGATTGGCCCGCTGTTTGGGCCATCATTGAGCCTATTTTTCACGCAGGTGAAACCTACTCATGGTCCGATATTACCGAAACCCAAGCCTGTGATCTTTGGGTTGAGAAGGTCTCTGCAACCTTTGTTGCTGTGGATGAAAATGATTGCGTTCTGGGTTCATATTACATCAAGCCGAATCAACCAAAATTAGGCGCACACATATGCAATGTGGGTTATGTGGTTGAAGAGCCTCAGCGGGGCAGGGGGATTGCATCCATGATGTGTGAACACTCTCAAGCGGATGCGATAAGACAAGGTTTTTTGGCTATGCAGTTCAATTTTGTTGTGTCAACAAATGTTGGTGCCGTGCGCCTTTGGGAGAAACATGGGTTTTCGATTATCGGAACAGTTCCACAGGCTTTCCAGCATGCCGGTGGCTACGTCGACGCCTTTATTATGCACAAACAGTTGGACTCGATTTAAAGGTCAATATAGGCGAGGCGCATCAGTGTCTTCGTTGATTCACGCCCTTTAGTATCTTGAAGCAAGAAGCCTCTGCTAGTGCTCAGCGCCTGCGGCGTCATGTAACATCAAAGACTGTTGGAATTACCGCCGTCCACCGCAATCGTTTGACCTGTTACATAACTCGCATCAACTGCCAAAAAGAACGCTGTTCCAGCAATATCCATTTCATTGCCAAGCCGTCCCATGGGGACATTGTTGAGTACTGAGTTCTGCTTAGAGATATCATCCTCTTCGTGTTCCGGCCACAGAATCGCCCCTGGTGCAACGCTATTGACTCGCACATGAGGCGCCATATCCAGCGCCATTGATTTGGTCATGGCTATATTGCCTGCCTTGGCAATGGTGTAAATCGGGTGATCTGCAAGTGCCTGTCGGGCGTGCATATCAGAGATATTAACCACCGAACCACGTGCTGCGATCAGTTGTGGTGCCAGCCCTTGGGTAAGGAAAAATGGCCCTTTAAGATTACTGTTGATCAGATCATCCCACTGCTCATTGGTGCACTGCTCAAGGGGCGTTGGATAAAAGCTTGAGGCGTTATTAATCAGCACATCGAGACGTCCGATAGAACCCACCAACTGAATAATTTTTTCGATACCGGCCATATCATTGAGGTCAGACTGTACTAACAGACAGCTATCGGCACGCAGCTGATTAAATTTTTCACAGAGTCGATCGGCATCCGCGGCTGAGCGATTGTAGTGAATAATTACGGTATAGCCGGCATCGTGAAATAGTTCGGCTGTGACTGCGCCAATGCGTCTAGCGGCGCCGGTAATCAGTACTACAGGGGTTTCAGTGCTGTTGTTCATAATTGACTACTTATTAGAATAATGTTGTTTGATTTCTGACATACGTGCAGTACGGCGCAGATGTAATTGCCGACCAATTTCCGCGCCATCAATGCCGGCTTCCACCAGATCGGCAACGCTAATATCACTGATTCCGTCCAGAGCCGCACGGAGATAATCCGAAGAGGGGTATTCGCGGTCTTCAAAACCGGTTCTGCCGCGAGCATCGGCCTCACAACAGAGAATAAAGTCCTCCAGTCGCTCGCGGGATTTTAGCGCACCCACGCCTTTGAGTAGATTGACAATAGTCTCTGGTTTTAGCTCCTCGGCCTTGTGGCACATCAGGTGATACTCAGTGACCACCAGAGCTAATTGGCGCACATCATTGGGTACTTTAAAGCGGTCGCAGACGTCATTGACCAATGGCACGCCGCGAGCTTCATGGCCGCGATGGCTTGGCAGAACATGGTCTGGCGTGATGCCCTTACCAAGGTCGTGGACCAACACGGAGAAACGAATTTTACTGCTATCTGAAAGCCGAACGGACTGCTGCAGAGCCATCAATGTGTGGATGCCAGTATCGATTTCTGGGTGATAGTCTGCGCGCTGGGGTACGCCGAAAAGTCGCGAGACTTCAGGAAACAGCACATCCAAGGCGCCGCACTGACGCAGAACGTCGATAAAGATATCCGGTGAGCGCTCGCCCAGGGCGCGATCGGTTTCTTTCCAGACACGCTCAGCAACTAGATAATCCAGTTCACCACTGCTGGCGATTGCTGTCATCAGTTCCATGGTTTCAGGGGCAATAGTGAAACCCAAATGATGGTAGCGGGCAGCAAAGCGGGCGACTCTTAAGACTCTTAATGGATCTTCAGTAAAGGCCTCAGAGACATGACGGAGAATCTTTTTATCCAGATCCGCCTGTCCGTTGTAGGGATCGTAAAGCTGGCCCTCATCATCTTCAGCCATGGCATTAATGGTTAGATCTCGACGCACCAGATCTTCTTCAAGGCTAACATCCGCTGCCGCGTGAAAGGTAAAGCCGCCATAGCCATGACCTGATTTGCGCTCGGTGCGCGCCAGCGCATATTCCTCACCTGTGTTAGGTTTGATAAATACTGGGAAGTCATTGCCGACAGGAAGATAACCGAGTTCAACCATTTTTTCTGGAGTCGCGCCGACCACCAGCCAATCATTTTCATCGCTGAAATAATTGAGAAGTTTGTCGCGCACAGCGCCGCCAACTCGATAAATTTTCATCTAGGTTTCCAATATCTGAACTAGTATCTAAATTTAATAGCCGCAGCTTGCGGATTGTCTGCGCTTGAACGGTTTAATTAGCAGCGCAGTGTATGAATGCTATTGTAAGGCTCGCTGAGTTTGAGCTCAATCAATAACCGATTCGGTGGTAGGGTTTCCAGTAACGGGATAAAGACCCATCAATGCCAGAAGCAGGCAGCTTCTTTTGACGACATTGATGGGGCAGAGGGATGAACTAGCCTTCGCGGCTGGTGATCTCTAGCAAATGGTAGCCAAATTGGGTCTGAACTGGGCCGTGAACCATACCCAGCTCACCGCTGAATACAACTTCATCAAATTCTCTGACCATTTGACCTGGGCCGAACTGACCTAGGTCACCACCGCGGCTCCCTGAAGGGCAGCTTGAATGTTCACTTGCTACATTAGCAAAGTCTGCACCGGCTTCAATCTGTTGCTTTAGATCTGCACATTTCTCTTCGCTATCAACCAATATGTGTCGCGCACTTGCTGTGGCCATTGTATTTCTCCGTGTGGAATTAGATTAAGGACTTGCTGGACGTGATTATCGTGCCAAATAAGGCCGTTGTAAATTACTCCACTTCCTCTGTGCTGTGCATTACGTCGCGAAGAGCCCGCATATCGAGAATGTCGATATCTTTTTTATTTACGGCGAGGATCTTGTTTCTCTGAAAATGCCCCAATACGCGGCTGACGGTTTCAACTGTAAGGCCGAGATAATTGCTGATTTCGCCTCGCGACATAGGCAGCCACAGGCGCGTCGAGGAGAGCCCTTGCTGGGCTAGGCGATCAGAAATACTGAGCAGCAGGCTGGCGAGCTTCTGTTGTGCTGAGTTGCCTGCCAGAAGGGCAATCAAGCGTTGATCGGCATTGATCTCGCGGCTGATTAACTTCATGACATATTTTTTTATAGAGGGTATAGAAGTGCCCAGATCGTCAAGCTGTTGATAAGGTATTTCACACAGGGATGTGGTTTCAAGGACAACTGCAGTATTTTGATACTGTTCGTCAGCAAGTCCATCCCAACCAAATACTTCCCCGGGGAAATAAAACCCAGTGACCTGTTCACGACCGTCGGAATCTATACAGAATGATTTAATTGAACCGCTGCGAACAGCGTAGATAGATGTGAAGGGGTCACCACTAAAAAATACCCCCTCCCGCGGTTGTAGCGGTTTTTTCCGATCTATAAGTTCGTCGAGCTTATACAGATTATCGGCGTCCAGCCCCAAGGGTAAACAGAGGCTGTTCATACGGCAGGTGTGGCAGCTAAATGGTTTTGCAAAGCCGACGAATATTTTTTTCACTGAAGTGTCGATGATTAGAAATCCCTCTCAATAATGAGTCTGTCAGCGGCCAGATTGTCAGCGATATCTGGGGACAGTAATTTAAACCGCTAGTCACAATATCTTTTACGCGGGTCAGGTCGCATCCAGCAATCTTTAATCCGAGTCGTCTAGCTACATGAGTATAGACCTTGAGTTGATTTACATCAGTTCGATTTTCTCTGTGCACAGATAATTTGTGCCGCTAGAAGATTTGCCTACTACACTGAAACTACAGTAAATAAGCAGATTGCGAGGGATGTAATGAAAAATATGCTGGTTGTATTAGATGGCTCCAGTAGTGACGAGCATGTGCTCAGACAGGCTATTCAATTGGCCGCTAGCAGTGGTGGTGACATACATCTGTTTATGACTGTCTACGATTCCATTGAAGAGCTTAATCGCTATATTGGGTTCGACAACTATCAAGAGGTAAAACAGTCGATACTCGATGAGGCTGAGGTAAAGCTGCGCCGGCTCACTGACAAGTTTGACGATCACTTCTCATCGACCATGCACTGGGGGCACCGCTGGCACTTCCATGTCATCTCCGAGGCGAAAAAGATTTCCGCAGATTTGGTGATCAAGGCAGTGCGCCGACATTCTCGTATCGCCGAATTTTTACATACCCCGGAGGACTGGCATCTTCTTCGCGGCGCCAGCTGTCCAGTTTGGTTGGTCAATGACACCACCGCACAAATAGATCGAGTGGTGGCGGCTTTTAGCACTTTAGAAGAGACTGAAGATCACCGTCATCTGGGAGAGCGGGTCTTACAGAAATCCCGTGATTTGGCCACCGCTCTGGGTGCAGAGCTGCATGTAGTGGCGGTAGTTCCCGACTGGCTCCAGTCTCAGGCCATTGTCGGTCCCATGCCCGGCATGCCCGGCCAGTTCCCAGCAGTGATGGCTGATATAGGGGAGCAGGCCCTAGATCGTGCCGAAGAAATTATTCAGGAGACTCTTGAAAAGCTGGCGATAGATGCAGATGTTATCGAGGTTAGAAGCGGTTTTGTCGATATTGAACTCGGCGATGCAGTAGGCGAGACCGGCGCTCTGGTGATTGGCAGCGCCGCCGCGAGAAATCTACCGGCCAAAGTGTCGGACAAACTATTTGGCAATACGTCAGAAAAGGCTATCCACCATGCCCGTGGCGATGTTTTAGAAGTCCATTAAAAAGAGCATTAGACAGGTTTTAAGAGTGGGTTGAGAGTGATTTAAGAGTGCACCAGTAGCCGATCTCGGCGCCGCACTTAAAATTCACTTCGTTACTGCTCCCCATAGCGCCTCAAGACGCTTCTCGCGACCACAGCCCCAGCGGTAATAGTTATAGCGAACCGGATTCTTTAGGTAATAATCCTGATGGTAATCTTCGGCAAGATAAAAGCGGCTCGAGGGGGTGAGTTGGGTGGCGATCTCCGACTTGAGCAGACCGCTATTGGCAAGGGCCTTTTTTGATGCCTTGGCAATGCTGTGCTGTTCCTCAGATAGATAAAAAATCTCGCTGCGGTACTGCTGGCCTCTATCACAAAACTGACCACCGCCATCTGTCGGGTCAATGGTCTTCCAGAAGTACTCCACTAGGTCACTGTAGCTGACTTTTTGATCATCAAAGATTACCTGCACCGCCTCCGTATGACCGCTGCCACCGGCTGAAACCTGTTTGTAGCTCGGGTTTTTTATATGACCCCCAATATAGCCGGACTCAGCAGAGACAACGCCATCAAGTTTTTCGAAATCACTCTCGGTGCACCAAAAACAGCCTCCGGCAAATACCGCGACCTGCTCTTCGGCAATGGATTTCAGTGTCACAAAGCTGCAGAGGCTGAGGGTCATAAATATACCGACAAGGGATAATGTAGGTTTCATTTTGGAAATGCTCCGTGCTGGTGATGTAAGTGGATGGTTTGCACCTAAATTGTTGCGATTAAAACTATTACGCGTTGGGCGCAGTTAGGGATTGGAGTACAAAGTCGGGCCACAGTTTCATTAAAGGTGGAGTAATATTTTAGCAGCTGTTTAGACGCGGGATGATGCTCTGCACATGCTGTTGCGGGCAATTTGATCTATTCATTGGGAGTCTGGCGTAATTAATCAGGATTCACTGAGAATGGGTGCACTTTAAGTGCTTGACGAAAACCCATTTTAGAATTATTTTTCGCATATTGATTGTGTGTTGCCATGGTTGATTGAGATAAAACCTTGGCTCTATTTAACATGTGAGTTATGACTGATGAGTGACGATGTAGACTTGGATTTGGACGACGATTTTGTCGAAGAGCCGCCACCAGAGCTCTCTGAAAAACGTCAGGCGGAGGTTAACCGCGAATCGCGCCGACGCCTAGAGCAAAAGCTCGAGGAAACGCGGCTTAAAAAACAGTCTCAAGATTACGATTTTGACCTGGATTGAGCCCGAATATTCGGCCCTGAGGTAAAAATCTAGACTCGGCAGTTCCGCCGAGCTTTCACAATAGCGTAAACCCTCATCTCGTGGCCGCGCGAGCAGACAGATTTTGCAACATTCCATATCGACTTTTGGCATAATGCCCAAGGTAAAAAGTCCACTCCACCTGGGAACCGTCTGTGTCGCAAGCGCCACTTTTGAGTGTTGAAAATCTCGCCTTCGAACGTGATGACAGCTGTCTGTTCTCGGCGGTCAGCTTTGCTGTGGACAGTGGTGAGATTTTACAGATAGAAGGCGCCAACGGCAGCGGCAAAACCACGCTGCTGCGTTTGCTGACAGGCTCTCTGCAGCCCAGTACAGGCACAATTGCCTATTTAGGTCGAGCCATATCCAAATGCCGCTACGATTATCTGTCAGATATGCTCTATATAGGTCACCAGCCTGCGGTTAAATTAAATCTTAGCGCCGAGGAAAATCTGCGCTGGATGATTGCCACTGCAGCTCAGTCAAATGATATTTCGATTGTCGATGCACTAACTCAAGTCGGTTTAGCTGGTTACTCTGATATCCCTTGCTATGCCCTGTCTGCTGGACAGCATCGCCGGGTGGCACTGGCCCGTCTGCTAATTAGCAAGGCCAGGCTTTGGTATCTAGATGAACCCTTCACCTCAATCGATAAACAGGGTGTCGAATTTCTGCAATCTTGCTTGCAGCAGCATGTGGCGCGCGGTGGTGCTGTGGTTCTCTCGACTCACCAAGATCTGGAGCTGACTAATCTACGTAAGTACAGGCTATTGCCTGCGACTGAGCGGGTCGTTTGATGGCTATTCAAGGCACCAGAAAAATGGACAGTGGTTTTGCCGCCTGGCTGCGCCGCGATCTGCTGCTGGCTTATCGTCGCCGCGGTGAAGTAGCCAGCCCTATAGTGTTTTTTATTATGGTTTCGACACTTATTCCCCTGGGCTTAACGCCCGAAGCTGCGCAACTTGCCAAGGTCGCGGCGGGAATGATCTGGATAATGGCGTTATTGGCAACTTTACTCTCGGTAGATGGCCTGTTTGCCAGTGATTACCAAGATGGGAGTCTCGAACAGATGTTGATTACGCCGCAGCTGTTGCCGCTGCCGATACTGGGCAAAGTCACTGCGCACTGGCTGACAACTGGGCTTCCTTTGACCTTGGTGTCACCGCTGTTGGGGTTGATGATGTCGTTGCCCAGTGCTGGTTATCTGCCACTGCTCTGCAGTTTGGCTCTGGGTACCGCTTGTTTAAGTTTGGTGGGTGCAGTGGGTGCTGCGCTAACCGTCTCGCTGCGCAAAGGGGGGCTGTTGCTGTCACTTCTAGTCATGCCACTCTATATGCCGGTAATTATTTTTGGCACCGCGACGGTAAGCTATGCCGTCGACGGAGTAAATTGGCTGCCGCCGCTGGCGATACTGGGTGCCATGTTTGCCGCATCAGTTGCGCTCTGCCCAATGGCAGCAGCTGGCGCATTGCGTGTTACCGCCAGCAATTAATAAATGGAATAAGGTTGCAAATATGAGTCGGCTTTCAAATTGGCTGCCAACTAATTGGCAGTGGTTTAACCGCCTTGGTTCGCCACGCTGGTTTTACCATCGCAGCGAGCGTTGGTTGCCATGGTTGTCTTTGGCGGCATTGCTAGTATTGGCCACCGGTTTAGTCTGGGGGCTGGCCTTTGCCCCAGAAGATGCCAAGCAGGGCAATAGTTTTAGAATTATTTATATCCATGTGCCGGCGGCATTTCTGGCCCAGTCAGGCTACTTTATTATGGCTATAGCGGGTGCTATCGGCCTGATATGGAAGATGAAAATTTCCTATATGGTAATGAAAGCGGCAGCACCCATAGGCGCTGCCTTAACGTTTATTGCGCTGTTTACCGGCGCAGTATGGGGTAAGCCCACCTGGGGTGCCTATTGGGTCTGGGATGCACGGATTACCTCAATGCTGATTCTGCTGTTTCTCTACGCTGGTGTAATGGCGCTGCAGTACGCCTATCACAGTGTCGATGCAGCGAGTAAAGCCAGTGCCATTTTGGCCCTGGTGGGCACGGTTAACATTCCGATTATCAATAAGTCTGTGGACTGGTGGTATACATTGCACCAGCCGGCGACGATTAAATTGACCTCGGCACCCAGTATGCATATGGATATGTTTATGCCTTTGCTGGTTATGATTGTCGGTTTTTATCTGTTTTACGCGGTGGCGCTTATTTTGCACACGCGCAATGAAATTCTCCGTCGTGAGCGCAAGACCAGTTGGGTCCGCGAGCTAGCGACTGCCAAGGCGGGAGGCTGATATGTACTTTGAAAGTATTGAAGCTTTATTAAATATGAGCGGTCATGGCGTCTATGTGTGGTCCTCGGTTGCAGTGACTTTGGCAGCCATGCTGTGGTTGGTGAGTGCGCCATTGTTAAACCATCGCGCTCTGCTAAAAGAAGTCAATCGAGATATCCAGCGTCAACAGGATCGCGAGCTTGCTTTAAAAGCAACGGTTCCGACAGACAATCATAAGGAAAGTCATTAATGCATCCATTGCGTAAACAACGTTTACAGCTCGTTATACTGCTTGTGGCTGCCGCCGCGTTGGTTGTTGGTCTGGTGGTCTACATGCTCCGGGAGAATGGTAATTTCTTTTACACCCCAGCACAGATTGTTTCAGGTGAAGCGCCCAAGAGCACGTTTTTGCGCGCTGGTGGCATGGTGGTTGATGGTTCGGTAGTGCGGTCAGATGATTCCCTCTGGGTACAGTTTAAAATCACTGATGGGGTTGAGATGCTGACTATTGAGCACACCGGTATTCTCCCAGATCTATTTGCTGAGGGGGAGGCCGCAATTGCCTCCGGTAAGGTAGATGAAAACGTGGTGCTTCAGGCAACTCAAATTTTGGCTAAACACGATGAAAAATATACCCCTCCCGAAGTCGCGGATGCCATGAACGAAGCGTATAAGCAGAAGGAAGCGGCGAAGAGTGGGAGCTATAAATGATTGCTGAGTACGGCCATGTAGCGCTAATTATCGCCCTCTGTCTCTCTGTAGCCCAGGCGATTGTCCCAATGGCGGGCTCCTTTGCTGGCTATCGCACCTGGATGCGCCTTGGGCACTCTCTGGCCCTGGGGCAGTTGGTATTTGTTGCGATCTCTTTTGCCTGTCTGACCGCGGCATTTTTGCAGGATGATTTTTCTCTGCAGTATGTTGCCAATAATTCCAATACTCTGTTGCCAACGGAATTTAAGATCAGTGCGGTCTGGGGTGCTCACGAGGGTTCACTATTGCTCTGGGCGCTGATTCTTGCGGTTTGGTCTGCTGCGGTGGCCCTGTTTAGCGGTCATCTGCCGCTGGTACTTTCATCGCGAGTGCTATCGATTCTCGGCGCTATCTCCGTAGGCTTTGGCTTATTTATTCTTTTAACGTCCAATCCTTTTGCCCGAATCCTGCCGTTTTCACCCACCGAAGGCGGTGATCTAAATCCGCTACTGCAAGACTTTGGTCTGATTGTGCATCCGCCCATGCTGTATATGGGTTATGTGGGTTTTTCTGTGGCCTTTGCCTTTGCTGTAGCCGCTTTGATAGGTGGACAATTCGATAGCGCTTGGGCGCGCTGGGCTCGACCCTGGATCAATAGCGCCTGGGTATTTCTTACCGTTGGTATCACCCTTGGCAGCTGGTGGGCCTACTATGAGCTGGGTTGGGGCGGCTGGTGGTTTTGGGATCCGGTGGAAAATGCATCGTTGATGCCCTGGCTGGTGGGAACCGCGTTGGTGCACAGTATTTCGGTGACAGAAAAGCGCGGTGCCTTTCGCAGCTGGACTCTACTGCTGGCTATTTTGGCTTTTTCTCTCAGCCTCTTAGGTACCTTCTTAGTGCGCTCGGGGGTGCTGACGTCGGTGCACGCCTTTGCTAATGATCCTGAGCGGGGCATCTTTATTCTCGCTTTTCTCGGTCTGGTCGTCGGCAGCTCACTGCTGTTGTTTGCCCTTCGGGGACCCGTTGTTCAGCGCCAGCAGGGTGACGTTGAGGTGGTTAGTTATAGTGGCCTGTCGCGAGAAATGATTCTGTTGCTAAACAATGTGCTGTTGGTCAGTGCTATGGCGATGATTTTGATTGGCACACTCTATCCTCTTATCGCGGATGTCTTGGAGCTGGGCAAGATCTCGGTGGGTCCTCCCTATTTTAATTTCTTCTTTGTGCCCATGACGCTGGGTCTGATGGTGGCCATGGGGTTCGCGGTGTTCTCGCGCTGGAAAAAAACCGATGCTCTGATGTTGCGACAAAAGGGCATGGTGCCTTTCCTGATTAGCCTCGGCGCTGCGCTGATATTGCCGCTATTTTTGGCTGAGACTATTTCTTGGGAGAGTATGTCTTGGGAAGCTTACTCGATTACCGCGGCGATCACACTGGGCGCGAGCTTTTGGGTGGTGACCATGAGCATTGAAGACCTGTGGCAGAAATTGGATCGCGGATATTCTAAAAGGGACTCCTCTAAAAGGGGCTCCTCTAAAAGGGACTCTAGATTAAAAAACCTTACAAAATTACCCGGCAGTTACTGGGGCATGCAGGTTGCTCATATCGGCATAGCCGTCTGTGCTTTAGGTGTTGGGCTAAGCTCCGTCTACGATGTGCAGAAAGATGTACGCATGGTGCCCGGAGATCGTGTGGAAGTGGCCGGCTATGAGTTTACTTTCGACAGTCTCGATTTTGTACAGGGGCCAAATTTCGGTGCCAGTCGCGGACAGATTAGTGCCTATAAAAATGATCGTCTGGTCGCTGTGTTGTACCCAGAAAAACGCAAGTATGAAGCGCGTAATCAGGTGATGACTGAAGCTGCTCTGGATGCCGGACTGACCCGCGATCTCTACGTCTCCCTCGGTGAACCGCTTAAAGGCGATGCCTGGGCGATTCGCCTGCATGTAAAACCCTTTGTTCGCTGTATCTGGCTGGGTGGATTAATGATTGGACTCGGAGGCTTATTATCGGTGATGGATAAGCGCTATCGTCGCCGACGTCAGTCAGGGGCTAAATTGAGTGCTCAATCAGCAGCGGCAGAGGCCGTCACCCAATGAATCGACTGACCCTTTTTATTCCCTTTGCTCTGTGTCTGGCTCTGGGCGCCTTTCTGTTTTTCAGTCTCGGCAAAGATCCTCTGGATCTGCCCTCGGCGCTGGTCGACGAAGCCTTTCCTGAATTTGCCCTTGAAGAATTACACGAGCCTGAGCGTCAACTCAGCACCGATGATTTCGATGGGCAGGTACTGCTGGTCAATGTCTGGGCAACCTGGTGTTTTGCCTGTCGAGTTGAGCACCCTTGGTTAAACAGCCTGGCCAAAGAGGGCGTCGTGATAGTCGGCCTTAACTACAAGGATCACCGCAAGCTGGCTCAGGACTGGCTGCAAGAGCGCGGCGATCCCTATCAGTTTTCAATTTTTGATCCCCGTGGCGTTCTGGGTATTGACCTGGGTGTCTACGGCGCGCCGGAAACCTACCTGGTTGATGCCGAGGGCATTATTCGTCACCGGCGTGTCGGTGTGGTTGACGAGCGGGTGTGGAATGAAGAGTTCCGCGACCTCTATCAGCAGTTAGTGGATGAAGCCAATGCAGAGTAATTCCCTATTGGGTTTGGGTTGGTTGAAACAGACTACCTTAATGGTGCTGCTGCTTTCTGGTGTTGCTTCGGCGGTTGAGGATGTAGTCAGTTTCTCCGATGAATCGCTCCGTCCACGCTACCAGCAGTTACTGGAAGAGTTGCGCTGTCCCAAATGTCAGAACCAAAATCTCGCCGATTCCAACTCAGCCATTTCTCAGGACCTGCGCGCCGAAGTGCAGCGTTTGCTGGAACAGGATTTGACTGATGCGGAGATCAAGGAGTACCTCAAAAATCGCTACTCAGAATTTATTCTCTACCGCCCAGAAGTGAATCGCGCTACAGGGTTTTTATGGGCTGCACCTGTGGTACTAGTTCTGTTAGGTGGGTTGATTATTCTGCGTCTATCGCGACGCAAGACGCCCAGCCAAAGTGAAAAAGTTGCATCAAGCGTGCGCAGTGTTGAACAGCAGCAGCGTCTCGACAAGCTGTTGAATAGTCATAAACGAGGATCCGAATAATGAGTCTTGGGCTCGTCACAACACTATTACTCTTGGCTGCAGCACTGTTTGTCGCGCTGCCTTTTTACCGTGCTAGAAACCCTGAGCAGAATGATGATGGCTCCAGTATTGCCGAACAGGCCAATGTCGATATTTTTCGCGACCAACAACTGCAGTACCAACAGCAGCTGGAGAGCGGTGAAATCAGTGCCGAGCAGCAAACCCAGATGTTGGCCGAGGCCGAACAATTATTGTTAAACAACACTGTGGCTGTGCAGCAGCAGAATAGCGTTTCAAATAAAATGGCGCAGGGCTTTTGGCTGCTGCCGG
This sequence comes from gamma proteobacterium HTCC2207, assembly GCA_000153445.1. GTDB lineage: Bacteria > Pseudomonadota > Gammaproteobacteria > Pseudomonadales > Porticoccaceae > HTCC2207. The sequence continues at coordinate 134,201 of CH672398.1, forward strand.
TTTTAATTATTGCCATCTCCGTGGCGAGCTTGGGTCTCTATCGCAGCCTCGGTTCTGGAATTGATCAGCAGATCGCTGAAACCCTTGCCGAGCGCATTGTAAAGCAGCAATCTCAGGTGACGCCTGAGCTGATTGCCCGAATTGCTGAGCGGGTGCAGCAGCGTCCAGATAATCTCTATTACTGGACTATTTTGGCCGAAGATGCGGTTGCCGGCAGTAATATGTTGGCCGCCTCCGGCTATTTTGCCGAGGCCCTTAGAGTTCAACCCAACGAGCCCTATCTCTTGGGTCAGTATGCTCAGGCGTTGTTTTTTGTCGATGCCAACCGCTTTTCGGATCGGGTGGTTGCGGCATTGGATCAGGCCTATGGTGCCGACTCGCAAAATCAAACCGTACTCGGTCTCAAGGGTATTCAGGCCTTTCAAGAAGCGGATTACCCGCGCGCTATCAGCTATTGGCAGAGCGCTGCTCGTGGGCTGAACCCAGCGGGAGACAGCTGGAAGGCGCTGCAGGGAGGCATTCAGCAGGCGCTCCAACTAGCGGGAGAAGCACCCAGTAAAGCGTCGCCAGCCAGTGATGCGGTATCTGTCAGTATTGCTTTGAGCATAGCGCCGACTATTGATTTCGCTCAAGACCAGCTGGTGTTTGTCGCGATCATTGAAGCTGAGGGTCCGCCAATGCCGCTGGCAGCGCGCAAGCTACTTGCCAGTGAATTACCCCTAGAGTTGGTTCTCAGTGACAGCGATGCACTGATGCCTGACCGCAGTCTCGCCGATAAAACCATCAGGGTGGTGGCAAGGTTGTCCAGTACTGGCAGTGCCACACCCCAAAAAGGTGATTGGCAGGTGATTAGCGACGCGTTTGAGAGCAATTCCGGCGCACTTCAATTTGCTCTAGAGATTGCCTCGCCCTATCCTCAGTAGGGTGTTTTTCGGTGCTATTTTAATGCTCTGCTGAATGCTTCTGAGGTTCAGTGAGTTGAGTTTTTATTTCTGTTTTGTGTCAGTGCCTGAACGTGTAGAATAACCAACAATTGCAGGCAGTCACTTGGGCTAAAATCCCCAGTTTGGATTGTCTGATGCTGGTGAAACATTGTTCACTCGACTTATTACAGAAAAGACTGACTACCTATGCGGCTTAAATCGATAAAACTGGCGGGGTTTAAATCCTTCGTTGATCCGACATCAGTCCATTTCCCCAGTAATCTCTGTGCCGTCGTAGGTCCCAATGGCTGCGGTAAATCCAATATTATCGACGCCGTTCGCTGGGTAATGGGCGAGAGCTCCGCCAAGAACCTTCGCGGCGAGTCTATGACCGATGTTATCTTCAATGGCTCTGGCGGCCGCAAGCCAGTGGGCCAAGCGTCCATTGAACTGATCTTTGATAATTCCGAAGGCCGCATCGTCGGCGAATATGCCTCATATGCCGAAATCGGCATCAAGCGCAAAGTGACCCGAGATGGTCAGTCCAACTACTATTTAAATGGCAGCAAATGTCGCCGCCGTGATATCACCGATATTTTCCTCGGCACTGGTCTCGGCCCGCGCAGTTACGCCATTATTGAGCAGGGTATGATCTCGCGTTTAATTGAAGCGCGCCCAGAAGAGCTGCGAGTCTATATCGAAGAAGCTGCCGGTATATCGAAATACAAAGAGCGTCGTCGGGACACTGAAAACCGTATCCGTCGCACCATGGAAAACCTTGAGCGCCTCACCGATATTCGCGATGAACTGGGACGCCAGCTTAATCGCCTCGAACGCCAGGCCAAAGCAGCAGAAAAATACTCCGAGTACAAAAAAGAAGAGCGTCAATTTACCACTGAGTTACTGGCTCTAAAATGGCGCGGTTACGACGCGTCTGCCACATTACAGAAACACAGCATTGGCGAATTGGAAATCGAGCGCGAGCGTATTGTCACCGAGCGTATTGGCTGTGATACCTCCATCGAGAAATTGCGCACTCAGTCCACCGACCTAAACGATACCTTTAATGAAGTGCAGGCGCGCTTTTATAAAGTTGGCGGTGATGTTGCCCGTATTGAACAGGCTATTGAGCATGCCCAACAGCGTGCCTCGGAACTGCATAAAGATCTCGAGCAGACTGAACGCAACTTTACCGAATCAGAGCAGCATCTTAACGCTGATGTTCAGAAAGCCAGCGGCTGGCAGGCGGAATTCGATCAGTTGGCACCGGCTCTTGAATTGGCTCTCGAAGCCGAGATAGTGTCAACGGAAACCTTGCAAGCTGCCGAGGAATCTATGCAGCAGTGGCAGCAGGCCTGGGATGAGTTTAATCAGACCTCGGCTGCACCGCGTCAGCAAGCTGAAGTTCAGCAGTCGCGCATTCAGCATCTTGAACAGCTGATGCGACGTCTCAGCGAGCGCCACGAAAATCTTGCCACTGAAGCCAGCAGCTATTTAGCGAGTCCAGCTGAGGAAGAGATGGCGCTGATCCAAGAGCAGCTCAGCGACGCAGAACAGGCGCGCGAGAGTATCGAGAATAAGCGCGTAGAAAACAGCGCACAGATCGAAACGACTCGAAGCAGCGTCAAGCAACTCAGCGTTGAGTTAGATCAAGCCCGCAGCCAGCAGCAGAGTCTCAATGGCCGTCGCGCCTCCCTTGAAGCGCTCCAGCAAGCGGCGATGGGCGATGATGCAGAGAAGAAATGGCTCGATTCAAAAGGTTTGGGCTCCAATCCGCGACTAGTGGACTCGGTCAAGCCGAGCGACGGTTGGGAAGTGGCCGCTGAAACTGTGCTGGGTAGTTATCTCCAGGCTGTTGCCGTCGATGATGTAGTGGCGAATATAGATCTGCTCGACGATTTCAAAAAGGGCGAGTTATTACTGATTGGTAAAACCGGTCAGCCTGCCGCCAGTGGCAACAAAGGCAAATTACTCAGCGAACTGGTTAGCGGCGATGCCGTGCAGGGTCTTCTGGGTAATATTTATGCCGCTGAAACATTGACTGAAGCAGTTGCACTGCAACCATCTCTGTCGCCGATTGAATCAGTGGTCACCCGCGAGGGTATCTGGTTGGGCAGTAACTGGCTGCGCGTTTCGCGAGACAAAGACGCCACAGCTGGTGTGCTTAAGCGCAAGCAAGAGTTAGTCAGTATTGGTGAGCAGAAGCAGACTCTAGATAAACAGATTGGCGAACTGGAAACTCAGCGTCAGAGTAGCGAAAACCAACTGCAGGAGCTGGAAGCACAGCGTCAGGAAATTGCCGGCAGTGTCGCTCAGCAGCAGAGTACCTATGCCGACCTGCGCTCTAAACTCAGTGGTTTCCAGGTTCAGATCGAGCAGCTTAAAGCGCGTAAAGAGCGCGCTGATAAAGAACTCGAGGAAGTCCATCAGCAACAGCTGCTGGAGCAGGAAAATTTAGCTGAAGCGCGCCAGTTGCTGCAGCAGTCAATCGAAAAGATGGAAACCGATACCGAGCGTCGTGAGACGTTGGTTGAACAGCGCGAAGGCTTTCGTGAGCATCTGGATACAGCCCGTCAAAAAGCCCGCCAAGATCGCGATGAGCGTCATGATCTCGCAGTCCGCGAAGGCTCGTTGAGTACTCAGTTAAGCTCTATTCTTGAGGGTATTGAACGTTTAAAAGTGCAGGTGGCGAGACTCCAGGAGCGCCGCACACAATTGCGTGAAGCCTTTGATATAAAAGATGATCCATCGGACAAATATCAGCTTGAGCTGGAAGAAAAGCTAGAGTTGAGACTGACCATTGAAGGCGAGCTAAACACCGCGCGCGCAGCAATGGAGGAAGTTGATCACGAAATGCGCAAGCAAGAGACGCAGCGCAGCGAACGTGAAGAGCAGTTGCAAGAGGTGAGTGGCAGACTTGAGACTCAGCGTATTGCCGCTCAAGAGATCCGCACTCTGAGTCGCACTATTGAAGAACAGATCATCGAAAAGAATGGCGATCTTGAAACCCTGCTAGAGAATCTGGCCGAAGATGCCGAGATGGTCGATTGGGAAGAGCAGTTGCAATTGATCGGCAACCGTATCAATCGACTGGGCCCGATTAACTTGGCCGCGATCGACGAGTACAAGATTGAGTCTGAGCGCAAAGATTATCTGGATACCCAAAACGCTGAGCTTGAAGAAGCCATGGAAACCTTAAGAACGGCGATCCAAAAAATTGACCGTGAAACCCGCACTCGCTTCAAAGAAACCTTTGATTTGGTCAACACCAATATTCAGGAGTTGTTCCCGAAACTCTTTGGTGGCGGCCACGCCTACCTTGAACTGACTGGCGATGACCTGCTGGACACTGGTGTTACCCTGATGGCCAGACCGCCAGGTAAAAAGAACGCTTCAATCCAGCTGCTCTCTGGTGGTGAAAAAGCACTTACCGCAATTGCCATGGTATTTGCCATATTCAGGCTTAACCCTGCGCCGTTTTGTATGCTTGACGAAGTCGATGCACCTTTGGATGATGCCAATGTGGGCCGCTATGCGGCAATGGTTAAAGAGATGTCTGATCAGGTGCAGTTTATCTTTATCACCCACAATAAGATTTCAATGGAAGCGGCCAATCAGTTGATGGGCGTGACCATGCATGAACCGGGCGTCTCACGTTTAGTGAGTGTTGACGTCAATCAGGCCGCCGAATTGGCAGATGCCTGATAGTGAATTAAAAGCTTTTACTAAAGGCTAGAGGTTAAAAGCTAAAGGCTAAAGGTTAAAAGCTAAATGGAGTAGTGACCTGGGCGGATCAATTTCTGAAAAGAAATTACCCGGCATAAAAATTTGATATTTTTGAGTAACCGACTGTATGGATGTAATAGGCCCAAGAGAAGTTCTAATCGCCGTAGGTCTGCTGGTTTTGTTAGCAGTGCTCTTGGATGGTGCGCGACGTATAAAGCAGCATCGCTACGAAAATTTGCATATGTCATCGCGAAAGTTACAGAAAAACTCTCGTACCGATGACTTTGATGAGCCCTTAAATGACAGTCAGTTTCCCTCTGGTGGCTCACGTCTGGTGGGAATACGAGACGAAAAAGATATTCAGCAGGTCGAGGAAAATTTACGCCGCGCGCTTGAAAATAAGCCCGATTTTGGTCACAAGCAGCCCAAGCAAGAGCAGTTTGAACTCAGTGAAGAGACTGTTGCCAGATCTCGAACCACGCCCCAATCATCCGAGCCAGCAGTGGCAAAACCAGCCCCAACTCAGCAACAGATACTGGTTATGCACCTTATGGCGCCCAAGGGCGAGCTACTAAGAGGCCAGCAGCTGCAAGAAGCCGCCTTAAATGTCGGCCTTCGCTATGGTGAATTAAAAATATTTCAGCGCCATCTCGATGAAGACGGTTCTGGCGAAGTTCTGTTTAGCATGGCCAATCTGGTTAACCCCGGGACTTTCGATCTGAAAACCATAGATCAGATGAGCACCCCAGGTGTAACGCTATTTATGGCTCTAGACGATATAGACGATCCAGTCTCGGCCTTCGATATTATGATTGAGTCAGTGGATAGTATGGCGGCAGTAATGAATCTTAACGTGCTTGATGAAACACGCAGTTCTATGACTCGTCAGACCATCGACCATTATCGCCAGCGGGCTCGTGACGTTTCTGTTCGTCGCAGTCAGGGTCAGTGATTTTAAGGATACTTAAATGGCACAAATTCTCGAGCAGGTTCGCGCAGAGTATGAACAGCTCAAGGATGAGTTAAACCAGCATAACCACCGCTATTATGTGCTCGATGAGCCGACGATCCCGGATAGTGAGTACGATCGCAGTATGCGTCGACTCCAGGATATTGAGCAGCAACATCCCGAATTACTCAGCGATGACTCTCCTAGTCAACGGGTTGGCGGCGCTGCTCTGCCATCGTTTTCACAGGTCAGTCACGCCGTACCCATGCTCTCTCTGGATAATGCTTTCAGTGAAGAAGAGCTGGAAGCCTTTGATCGCCGGATTAGCGACCGCCTCAACTATAAAGATGATCAACAGATCGACTATGTCTGTGAACCGAAACTCGACGGCGTTGCCGTAAGTCTGCTCTACAACCAAGGCTTATTAGTCCGCGGTGCCACCCGTGGTGACGGCAAGGTGGGTGAAGATATCACTGCCAATGTGCGCACTATCAACAGTATCCCATTGAGATTAAACGGTGACGGTATTCCCGAGCTGCTCGAGGTGCGCGGTGAAATATATCTTCCTCGCGGTGGCTTCGACAAGATCAATGCCGCAGCCATCGCCAAGGGCGACAAGCCCTTTGTCAATCCACGCAATGCCGCCGCTGGCAGTTTGCGCCAGTTGGATTCGAAAATTACCGCCAGCCGACCTCTGGAAATGTGTGCTTACAGCGTTGGCCAATTTCAGGGCGGCGAGACCCCAGATAGCCATTTGAATATGCTAAAAGCACTAGGTAGTTGGGGCTTTAAAATTAATACCTATGTGGAAGCCGTGCAGGGCATTGCCGCCTGTGAAGCCTATTACGAGCGCATGCAAAAACGCCGCGATCAGTTGCCCTATGATATCGACGGCATTGTTTACAAGGTCAATGATCTGGGTCTACAGCAGCGCCTTGGCTTTGTCGCCAAAGCACCGCGCTGGGCCATTGCGCGCAAGTTTCCCGCTCAGGAAGAGATGACTCAATTAGTGGATGTGGAGTTTCAAGTGGGCCGCACCGGTGCTTTAACGCCAGTTGCCCGTTTGGCGCCAGTATTTGTCGGCGGTGTTACGGTGAGCAATGCGACGCTGCACAATGGCGATGAAATTGCCCGGCTAGGCCTGTGTATCGGCGACACAGTGATTATTCGTCGGGCGGGTGATGTGATCCCCAAGGTAGCTGCAGTAGTCCTGGACCGACGTCCGGAAAATGCCCAACCCATAGTCTTTCCCGAAAACTGTCCGGTCTGTCAGTCATCGGTTAGGCGCGTTGAGGGTGAGGCCGTAGCGCGCTGTTCTGGGGGGCTGTTTTGTGGCGCTCAGAGCAAAGAGGCAATTAAACATTTTGCCTCGCGCAAGGCCATGGATATAGATGGCCTAGGTGATAAGTTAGTGGAACTATTGGTAGACCGTGGATTGATCTACTCTCCTGCGGATCTCTATGAACTCAGTGCTACCAAGATTGCGGATCTTGAACGCATGGGAGAGAAGTCAGCACAGAATTTAATTGATTCTATCGCCGTCAGTCGCCAGACCACCCTAGCAAAATTTCTCTTTGCCCTGGGAATTCGTGAAGTGGGGGAGGCGACGGGACAAACTCTGGCGCGTAATTTCGGCTCTCTAGAGGCGATTATTGAAGCGGAGCAGGATGCCCTACTCGAGGTCGACGATATTGGTCCAGTGGTGGCCTATTATATTCGCGATTTTTTCCGCAACCCGGATAACTTGTCTATTATCAACGCATTGCGTGAATCCGGTGTTAGCTGGGACGATATAGATATCACCGCTCAGGATTCTCAGCCCTTAAAAGGCCAGACTTGGGTACTGACAGGCGGCATGGAAATTATGAGTCGCGCTGAGGCCAAAGATCGACTTCAAGAGCTCGGTGCTAAAGTAGCTGGTAGTGTCTCGGCAAAAACATCTCAGGTAGTAGCGGGTCCTGGAGCCGGTTCAAAGCTGACCAAGGCTCAGTCACTGGATATTCCAGTATTCGATGAAGAACAGTTCTTGGCTTTTTTAGAAGGTCATAAATAGCGCTAAAAAAAGCAGTAATGGCGTGATGGGATAATAGGTCCATAAAAAGGCCAAAGGAGATAGAGATGAACACAGATGTTCGCAGCGAGTCAGTGGTTTACGGCTGTATTAAAAATATTGCCAGCGAGGAGCTTAGTCAACAGCGCCGGCGAAATCGTGATGCCATGCAAGCACTGCCCTCCGCTGAGACCTGGAGTCTGGTTAATCGGGAGATGTTTTCACTCACCGAACCCGGCGCCACAGATCTAAACCTGGCCACCGAAGTGGTTCATTTTGGCGCCTCCTATCAAGGAGTCGAGCACGAGTGGACCTATTGGCTTGAACAGTTTGAGTCACTGCTGCGTAAGATGTATTGTGTCAGCGCTACAGTGCATTTAGAAACGGAGATGTCCGGCCTGCACAGCTTTGTCTTTGCGACCGATGGCTTTTGCCATGAGCCGGAACGCTCGGATATTCAGATTCGCTGTGAGTGGGTCAAAGACACAGCCTAAAAATTCGTTATTAATCGAGCTAGTGGTAACACTAGACACAGAGGTAAAAGCTTTGAAGGCAAGCGCAAAAAAAGTAATCAGACAGCGCTCGGCTTGGCTGGCGTCTATGTTTGGCTGCGCGGCCTTTTTGCTGATGGCAGTGAAGCTTTACAATGTGTCACTGAGTAGCCTGGCATCAAATCTGGTGATCGTGTTGTTTATGTTGGTAATAATTGTCGGTGCAGCCGCAGCCCTTGGTTGGGTCATAGCGCGCGTTAGAATGCGTCGTAAATAATTGTCCACTCAAACCCCTTCAACTCAAACTTTTTCGTTTCGTCACTATCTTGCAACCATTGGCAGTAGCAATCTGGCCATGGGGCTTCACGCAGTACTTTATCCCTGGCTGGTTGTCGGCGTACTGGAGGAGTCGCCCAGTCGTTTAGGGCTGGCTCAGCTTGCGGTATTGTTGCCCAATCTTTTGTTTATTCTGCCCGGCGGGGTGATCTCCGATCGTCGCCATCGCGGCAGCTGGCTGTCACAACTCTATATGCTCTATACCTTGCCGATTGCGCTGCTACTCGGCGCGATTATCTATGATCAGCTGACTTTCACGGTGTTGATAGTCTTTGGTATGACCTTCGGCACTGTATCGGCTTTTGTTCAGCCAGCTCGCGAAAGTCTATTGGGTTATGCTTCCCAGACGTTGATGCACCAGGCCGTGGCCAAGGTGGTGATGATTCAGTTTATCGCTCAGGGGATTGGCTTTGCCATCGCTGGGCAGTTGGAGGGTTTGGGGCTGGCTGTGATGCTGAGTTTACAGCTAGGCATGTTCTTACTCAGCTCGGTTCTGATTAAGCGCAGTCACCCAGAGGTGGTTGCGAATAAATCAGTAGTGCCCGTTGACGTGACGGAGAAGTCTGAGTCAGGCAAAAGTCTCAGCGAGTTGCGTGCTGGGTTTGCGCTGTTTACTCGCGATAAAATATTGCTGCACCTTTTGCTGCTGGTTTCAGCCACAGGCTTCCTCGCCTTTGGTGTCTATCTGGTGGGAATGCCATTGCTGGCTCGAGAGGGCTATCAGGGCGGAGCTGGGCTCTTTGCATTGATGCAGGTGAGTTTTACGCTGGGTATAGTCGCGGCTAATTTTTCAGTCAGCCGGCAAAAAGACACCTTTAAGCGTCCCGGTCGCCTAATGATTATTAGCTTTCTAGGTCGCGGATCCCTGGTATTCTTTATTGCCTTACTGCCTAATTTCTGGCTGTTATTTCCGATAATTTTTGCCTGGGGAGCTTTCTCTGGACTCTCCATGACATTGGGCCGAACCATATTGCATAATCAGGTTCCCCACTCCCATCGCTCCCGCGCTGCCTCGGTGTACCAGCTCTGTCTATTTGGTGGATCGCCACTGGGGGCTTGGGCCTGTGGTTATGCTATCGAGCACACTGGGTTAGCACCAACCTTTGCGGTTATCGCCATTCTGACCCTGCTAGTCTCGATAATGGCGGCGGCATTCTCGCCACTCTGGTCACTCAGAGGGAAACAGGAAACTACAGACCACTAAAAGCGATTAATGCTGCGGTGATCGCCACATTTAGTGACTCAACACCGTTAGCCATGGGAATGCCCACCCGGTGCTTACTCAGCGCTGCAATTTCTTTACTGACACCCTCGGTCTCATTGCCCAAGACATAGATAATCGGTGCCTGAGGTTTAAACTCTGCTAGTGGCGTCGCCTGATGGGATGACAATGTGCAGACTTCAAAGCCCTTTTCGATAAAGGCTGGCAGCGCCTTGGCCAGAGACTCGCAGCGTAAAATATTGCCCTTAAATACCGTACCTGCACTGGCTTTGATCACCAGCGCCGAGATATCGGCACAGCCTTTACTGGGCAATAACAGTCCATAGGCTGGGCTGGCCGTAATACTGCGAATAATCATCCCAAGATTCTGTGGATTGGTAATGCCATCCAATGCAATCAGTGGTCGCTGATCGGCACTGGGGAGCTTTTCTAAGGCCTTTTTGTAGGGCTGATAACCGGCGCTGTGAATATCACAGGCAACTCCTTGGTCCTGCTTACTATTGCGCGAGATACGCGCCAGCTGTTCGCGGCTGTGATAGCAGATCTCGATATTGCGCTGAGCGGCTAATGACTTAATCTGCTCGACAATACCGCCGCCACGATTGGAGTCGGCCAGATGCAGGCGAAAAATCTCCAGAGACCGGTCGGCTAAAATCTCATACACCGGCTTGCGTCCATAGACGGTGATCAAACGGTCGTAGGCAGATTTGCGCGCCAGATATTCGGGGCTGTCGGTTTGATTCATAAGGTTTTATTTAGTCGCGGTTATTAAAATTATTATTAATCGTCAGTAGCTCGGGTCAACAGGTCAGTTATTTTGCGCAACTCCTCATCAGTGGCAAAACCCTGTTGTCGAGCAAGGCCAACCGCGACACTACCCAGCGCCGCATAGGCATCGCGCCACTGGGGCTCTGATGAGAGGGCATCTAGATGAGTTTCTACAGTACTTTGATCTCCCCGGGAAATCGGCCCGGTTAAGCTAGCGGCTGGATCAGCGTTAGTTAAATAATTGTCAACGGTTTGGCGTATCAGTGGATTGAGAATCTGTTCCTGCTGAGCAGGATCTATATTGGCCTCAGTCAACATCTGCTTGCTGATAGCCAATAGCGACACCAGATTATTACAAGCCATCACAGTGGCGGCGTGATAGAGGCCTTTTTTATCGCTCCGCAGGGGGAAGCAGTTGCCCCCTATGGCAGAGAATAAGCTGTTCAATACCTTAACTGCCTGATCGTTCCCTTCCACCGCGCAGCTGCTGCCAGCAAAAGTAGCGATCGATTTTTCCGGATTGGCAAAGCTGTGTATAGGGTGCACTGATGCGCGGTAGCACTGATCATCGGGCAGGCGAATAATCTTCGAGCTAAGGGATCCACTGCAGTGAAAGACGATATTGCCCGGTGTTAAAACCCCAGATTGGGCCAGCGCCTCAGAGACTTCTTGGATAGCGTCATCTGGCGTGCTGATCAGCCATAGATCAGCAGATTTCAAGCGTTCGGAATCCTTTATTGCCTTGCCACCCCCTATAAACTCTACTGCTTTTAGGCTCGATTCTAGGCTGTTATTGAGTACTTGGCGAATCGAAATGCTGATATCTGACTGTTGTTCGAGCAATAGCCTGCAAAGCGTTGTGCCGAGGCGTCCAGCACCTATGCAGGAGATTGTCAGGTGGGTGGTCGCCAGGGCAGGGGTATTCATAGCTTAACCGAGCAGCGCTTTGTAGCGTTGCACAGTTTGCGCCATACCCAGAGATAGAGAGTCAACGGTAAAGGCATGGCCAATCGAGACTTCGAGCAGGTTGGGTATGCTGGCAAATTTAGCCAGGTTGTGAAGGTTGAGATCGTGGCCGGCATTAACACCCATGCCCAAGCGGGTAGATAACTCAGCAGCCGCTAAATGCTGCTGAAATAATGGCTCCAGTTGATCGCTGCCCCAGGCCGCGGCATAGGGGCCAGTATAGAGCTCTATGCGATCGGCGCCGATCTCTTTGGCCAGCTCAATCTGTGCTAGATCTGGATCCATAAACAGACTGACACGCATACCTAGGCTGTGTAGTCGCTCAATAATTGGCTGCAGCTGCTCGCCAGAGCTGGTTAAGTCAAAGCCGTGGTCTGAGGTGAGCTGGTCATCGCCATCGGGCACCAGGGTGCATTGATCTGGCATGGTCTCTGCAACCAATTCAATAAAACCGGGGTAGTCGCCAATTGCTGGAGCAAAGGGATTGCCCTCAACATTAAATTCTACATTGGTCAGAGGTTTAACCAGTGCGGCCAGTCGACGTACGTCATCGGGACGAATATGACGTTGGTCTGGGCGGGGATGCACGGTAATGCCATTGGCACCCTGATCTATACAGACCTTGGCGAACTCCACTACATCCGGGTAGTTGCCCTCGCGGGAATTGCGGATTAGGGCGATTTTATTAAGGTTAATGCTGAGATCTGTCATATCTGCTTGGCTTCTATATATAGGCTTTTGATTACAGGCTTCTAACAACAAGCCTCCAGAGAGCAGTTAACTAAAAAAGGCTCTACTAGCGAACAGGGGTCGGCCGCTCAAAGGCCGGCAGTGTCTTCGGCTCCGCGAGGGGCGTCCAGGCCTCAGGATTGAGTAAGCGGGCGCTGAGAATACGAATAGCAGTGACCGGAACATTTTGATACATGCCCATAGTCGCCACCTTGGTCTCAGCTATGGTATCGACCACATCCATACCTTTAATCACCGAACCAAACACCGCATAGCCAGCTCTTGCGCTACGCACATCGAGCGATTTATTGTTGCCGTGGTTAATGAAAAACTGTGCTTTGGCACTGTCAGGATTATTGGTTCGGGCCATGGAAATAGTGCCGCGAGCATTGCTTAAACCATTGAATGATTCATTGATGATCGGCCCGCGCTCTGATTCACGGGGAGTCAGATCAAAGGTATGACCGCCGCTCTGAATCATAAAACCCTTGATGACCCGATGAAAAATCAGACCGTCATAGTGAAAGCTATTGGCGTGCTTAATAAAGTTATCCACTGATACTGGAGCTTGCTCTGGGTAGAGCTCGAGCAGAATATCGCCCATATCCGTCTGCAGTTTAATCTGTGGATTTTCGGCATACACATTTGTTGAAAATGCCTGGGATACCAGCATCAGAGACACTAACAGCAGGCGACTAAATAATTTGAAGTGGACGTTTTGCATGCTGCCTCCGAGTGATGTTTTTTGGAATAGTCCTATTTGAGTGTCCGCTTACTGCCACTCAGAAAAACGTTTTCGACCGCGCAGCTTAGGAATCAGGATCACCAAGATCGCACCGAGAAATACGGTTAAGCCGCCATAGAGAAATGACTCATTGCGCTGATCTTTTTGCAGATCATCAACATTGGCCTTCAGGGAATCATTCTCCCGCTGCAGCATATGATTGTTCTTCACCAGCTGCTGATTCTGTTCACTGAGAGCGATAGCATCGGAGGAAATTTCACGAATTTCTGCCAACTCGGTCGTCAGGCTCTTTTGGTTATCTTGGCTGTTGTCCAGTTCACCGCGAACAGCGTTGGCTGCCTGAGTCAGTTCGCCGACCTTTTCTTCTAACTCAATATTACGCTGCTTCAGTGCCGCCAGTTCTTTCTCTTGAGTCTTTACTCTAATACGTGCAATCGGCTGATCCACTAGATATTGCTCTTCCGCCCAGCCCTCGACACCGCGATTGGTGATCAGATGTCCCCAGCCATCAACCATTTCTAACAGCTGAAGCTTGGTGCCAGATTTAAGGCCCCGGTGAACAATGGTGCAGCGAGCACAGGGTGTCGAACGCAGCGGCACAAGAAATTCGTCGCTAATCCAGACTGATTTATCCTTTAAATAAGCCTTCTCTGGAGCTTGCTCTTCAGTTTTTTGTGAGTCTGCTGAATCCACAGAGTCAGAATTTTCAGATTCCTGAGCAATTGGGGAATGGCTGATGGATAGGGCTAAAATCGGTAGTGCCAAAAACAGATAATTCATGGTTTCAAAAACGATAAGTTAGGAAAGGTTGGATAATACTCTGATCAGCAGCAAATGATAACCATTTGGCTGCTAATCATTGTCTCCCTTTAGTTTATATAGACACTTTGTAGAGGCAGTTCGTTAAGGCCGTTCGTTAAGGCAGCACTTTCTTAAATGGCTTAACAGTTACCTGCTGATACACGCCTGCTGCGATATAGGGGTCAGCATCGGCCCACTGTTGAGCATCTGTCAGCGATGAGAATTCAGCGATTACCAAGCTGCCGGTAAATCCGGCCTCACCAGGTTCCATAGAATCAATCGCCGGATGGGGCCCGGCGGCAAATAGACGTCCATCGTCTTTCAAATCCTGCAGTCGCTGCAAATGTGCTGGACGTGCCTCTAGACGCTTGGCAAGACTGTTTTCAATATCTTCACTGATTATTGCGTACCACATAAAATCACTCTTACTCTTATCTTTGGTTTTAGTTTATTTCTGTTTAATAATTTCGTCCAAGGACAGCCCAGTAATGCGGGTAATGCCCTTGAAGAGATAAAACATATCGCCAATCATTACCAACATGGCGGGGACTGCGATAACCGGAAAGCTCAGTGCCGTCATCTGGCCGAGCTGCTCATTAAACGCTTGAGTGCCGGGGTCTGCGGTCAGCAGATAGACAGCGAGAAAATAGTTCAGCACCGCAGAGAGTAAAAATGAGCCTGCTAAAATCCATGACGCATTAATCAGCAGTTGGTCAAACTCTGGCTTGCGGTTGCGACTGAGCAGAGATGCATTGATCTTATCGATCTCAAGCACTGAGTCATTAAGTAAAAAAGTATGAATCAGTGGCTGCGAGGTCTTCAGCGAAATCAGTGTCGCGAGACCAAATAGAGCCGGAATACTGGCCTCTTTAATCGCTATATAGATCGCATCTAACTCCATCAGGCTAATGCCACCGGTTAGGGCGACACTGACGACACCCAGTGCGGAGAAGAAGTTGATTTTGCCGCGCACAAAGAAATCGCGGACGCCATAAATAATTGGAAATGACAGCGCGACAATAATGGCCAGCTTAATCCCCAGATAGTCTTCGCCACTGAGTTTAGTGAGTACGAGAGTGGGTATGGCGATATTAAACGCCAGGTTGAGTAGCAAGCTCTCTTTCTTTTCTGCGGGCTTTGTTTTCATATCAGTGCTGTCAGTCATAGTTTTTTTGCCAATTTTAGACGCGCATTGTAACCACTCAGCGGCCCATGTCGAGACAAGGGCGGGCAAACAGCTTTGACGCGTATCACTAAGTAGATTGGGTTGATAAGGAGCAATTGATCATCTATTAATAAATTTAATCAAAAACACTTCAATATTGCTTTGTAGCACATTCATTTATAAGGGAAAGAAATGACCGACATGGAAGGTAGAGAACGGTGCCGGGCTGTTACACCAATGGGGCCCAAGATGGCAGATTTACTAGTGGCCTAAAAAATCTGCCGCTCGGTTGCACGGCCATTTGTCTTTATGCAGCAAAAAATGTTTGTTACCACCAGTATAGGTATTTCCATTTTTCCCGATGATGGTGAGGATGTCAGTGCGCTGATCAAGCACGCCGATTCGGCAATGTTCCGAACCAAAGAAAAGCGCGATGATTTTTGTTTCTATGAACGCGGTATGGAGGCTGAGATTGCCAAACGGCTTAAGTTGGAGCAGGAGTTGCGCAAGGCCATAGACAGCGATCAGTTGGTCTTGCACTATCAACCGCAGATTGACTTCAAGACGGGTGATCTTTTGGGCGCCGAAGCGTTGGTGCGCTGGGAACATCCGCTTAAAGGCCTGGTGTCACCGGACGATTTTATTCCCCTCGCCGAAGAGAGCGGGCTGATAAACCAGCTCACCGATTGGGTGCTTAAAAATGTCGCCGTTCAAACTAAGCGCTGGCTCGATGAGGGTTACAGTTTAAGGCTTGCGGTAAACCTGTCAGTTAAGGATCTGATGCAGGAGGATTTTCATACCAAGTTAGAGGATTTAATCAAACGCAGTGATCTGCCGCCTGATGTGCTTGAACTGGAAATTACCGAGAGCACCTTGATGGATCATCCGGAGTTGATGATTAAGGAGCTAAATAAAATTAAAAAAATGGGCATCACTGTTGCTGTGGACGACTTTGGTAGTGGTTATTCGTCATTAAATTATCTTAAGAAGCTGCCAGTTGATGTACTGAAAATTGATCGTTCATTTATCTCGGATATTGAGTCGGATCCCAACGATAGTGCCATTGTTGCCGGTATTATCGCCTTGGCCAAAAACCTTGGTATGAGCACAGTGGCCGAGGGTGTCGAAACCGAAGCCCAGCGCAAGATTTTGGAGCAGCTTGGTTGTGATACATTTCAGGGCTATTTGGTTAGTAAACCCGTCCCACCACAGCTGTTTACCGAGCAGTTTTTGACCGCCGAGAAAGTTATCTAAATTCACCGCTCAGGCCTCTGCTATGTGATAATACCCGCCTTATTTAGGGGCAGACATATTCATGAGCGATTACCTCAGTATTCATCCAGAAAATCCCCAGCAGCGACTGATTGCCAAAGCTGCGGCGATTGTCCGCAAAGGCGGTGTGATCGTCTATCCCACGGACTCCGTCTATGCCATCGGTTGCCATATTGGCGATAAACAGGCTATGGACCGTATTCGCTCCATCAGGCAACTGGACAAAAATCACAATTTCACCCTGATGTGCCGAGATCTCTCCGAGCTTGCCAGCTATGCCCGTGTGGATAACAGCGCATTTCGTAGCCTCAAAGCGCAGACGCCAGGACCTTTCACCTTTATTTTGCCTGCCACCTCTGAAGTGCCACGCCGACTAATGCACCCAAAGCGTAAAACCATTGGCTTGCGTGTGCCCGACAGTCCTATTGCTCAGGCCCTTTTAGATGAGTTGGGCGAGCCGATGATGAGCGTCACATTGATCTTGCCCGGTGACGAGTATCCGCTCTCTGACCCCTACGACATTCGCGCTGCCCTGGAAGCTCATGTGGATGTGCTGATTGATGGCGGTCACTGTGGCCTTGAACCCACCACTGTGGTCGATATGACTGGCCCAGTGCCAGAGGTCACTAGGCAGGGTATGGGCGATTTCTCCGCTTAATGGATAATCATGATGGCCACAGCGGTCATTGCGGTTATAATTGCCGGCAAATCAATAATTGAGTCCCACCGTGACCAACGAAGCTACTTCTCTGCAGCAACAGCCTCCGGAAAACGACAGCAACAGTGCTGTTGAGTTGGGTGGTGCCATTTCGACAGAAGTGCAGAGTGAAGGTAAGCCGCTAAGTCCGTCTCAATCTGAAATGCCGTTCGCCCTAGTTCAGGGTAAAGAACTGAACATTGTCCCCAAGGATCTGTATATCCCGCCCGATGCTCTAGAGGTATTCCTCGAGGCGTTTGAAGGGCCGCTGGATTTGCTACTTTACTTAATTCGCCGTCAGAATCTCGATATCCTGGAAATCAATGTCGCGGAAATTACCCGCCAGTACATGGGTTATATAGGACTGATGGAATCCATTCAGCTTGAGTTGGCGGCGGAATATTTAGTCATGGCGGCGATGCTCGCAGAAATCAAATCGCGCATGTTGCTGCCTCGTCAGGTAATGGATGAAGACAGTGAAGAGGATCCTCGGGCTGAGCTGATTCGCCGTCTGCAAGAATATGAGCGGTTTAAAAAAGCCGCCGATGATATTGATGAGATGCCACGCTTGGGTCGCGATATTCATCAGGCCTCGGCCCATGCTCCAGAGCGCAATCAGGAAGTCCAGCACCCGGATGTGGATATGCGTGAATTGTTGACCGCTCTGTCCGAAGTGTTGCAGCGAGCAGATATGTTTGAGAGTCACCAAGTGCAGATGGAAAAACTTTCCACCCGAGAGCGTATGACCCATGTTTTGGAAGCGCTGCGCGGTGAACAATTTGTGCCGTTCGTCAGCCTGTTTACAAGCTCCGAAGGCAAACTCGGCGTAGTGGTGACCTTCTTGGCCATTATGGAACTGATCAAAGAGTCACTGGTTGAGATCGTGCAGAGCGAAACCTTTGGCCCTATCCACGTTAAAGCTAGAAGCTCATGAATGCTGAACTGATTAAACGAATTGTTGAAGGCGCACTGTTAGCCGCGGGCAAACCAATGGACGTAGCGCGCATCGAGAGTCTTTTTGATGAGGACGAACGTCCACCCAGAGACCAGATTAAAGCGGCGCTTGAAGAAGTTGAAGCCGACTGTCGCGGCCGCGGTTTTGAGCTAAAACAGACTGCCAGTGGTTATCGTTTTCAAGTGCGTCAGGACCTTGCCGAATGGGTCAATCGCCTGTGGACTGAAAAGCCCAAGCGCTACTCCCGAGCCATGCTCGAGACCCTGGCCTTGATTGCCTATCGTCAGCCCCTGACGCGGGGTGATATTGAGCAGGTGCGTGGCGTTGCCGTGAGTTCCGATATTATTAGAACACTGCAGGAGCGAGATTGGGTGCGAGTTGTGGGTTTCCGCGATGTGCCAGGTAAGCCCGCTCTCTATGCAACCACTAAAAATTTCCTCGATTATTTTAATATTAAAAGTCTCGAGCAGCTGCCGGCACTCAGTGAAATTAAAGACTTTGCCGAGCTGGATCCTGAGTTGGAGTTGGCGCTCTCTAGCGGCTCAAACAACAGTGCTGGGCTAAATGCAGATAATAGTGCAGCCAATGACGATGAGCAGGGCCTTGATCTTGCTGGAAGCCATAGCTTTAGCCTCGACCAAGAGGTTGATGGCCAGAATGCCATTAACTCTGACCTTCTAGATACAGACGCCTTAGATACAGACCCCTTAGATACAGACCTCTTAGATACCGACCCCCAAGGTACTAACCCATTAGACGACGATGAAAGTCTCGACTCCGACGACCAGGTGAGCAGTTTTAACCATGAGTGAAAAATTACAGAAAGTATTGGCTACTGCAGGACTGGGTTCCCGTCGCGAACTTGAGAAGTGGATTTCCGCAGGCCGAGTTTCCGTTAATGGTTCGATTGCCAAGCTGGGTGATCGCGCTGCCGCCGACGACCGCATCTTGGTCGATGGTCGATTGATCAAAATTGTCACCGACGACAGTCCTCGGGTACTGATGTACAGCAAGCCGGAAGGGGAGGTCTGCACCACCTCTGATCCCGATGGTCGCCCTACTGTTTTTGACCGTCTGCCGCGTCTATCTCGCGGACGCTGGATTGCTATCGGCCGTCTCGATATCAATACTAGTGGACTACTGTTATTTACCAATCACGGTGAGTTAGCCAACCGCCTGATGCATCCCTCCTATGAAGTGCAGCGCGAGTATATGGCGCGTATTCATGGTGAAGTGGACGAAGCCATGATCAAACGCCTGACTGATGGCGTTGTCCTCGAAGATGGCCTTGCCAGTTTTAAAAGCGTTAAGGCTCAGCATGCCCGCAGTTCTGAAGATCTGGGTGGACGCAATCGCTGGTTTAAAGTGATTCTAGCTGAAGGTCGTACCCGTGAGGTGCGTCGACTTTGGGAGTCTCAGGATGTTGAAGTCAATCGTCTTAAGCGTATTAGCTATGGCCCGATTGAACTGCCGTCGATTGTGCGCCGTTCCGATTTTCTGGAGCTGGATCCCAAGCAGGTGGTGTCACTGTTTAAAGCGGTTGCCCTGCATCCGCCGAGATTCACCGAACGGCATGTATTAAAAGATATGCGTGAGCGCAAAGAGAGAAAGTTGCGTGCCCGAGGTAATACGTGGAAGTAGCCTCGGCTGCTTCTCAAGACTTCGATAGCCCTCTATTTAAAGCTTTAAATCATCTAGCGATGCGGTTGCGCATCTATAGACTGACCATTCACAGCCGCACTGTCGGCGCCGAGCAAATATAGATAGGTTGGCATGATTGCCGCGGGACTGGTCACTGAACTGGGGTTTTCCGCCGGAAAAGCCTGCATCCGCATACTGGTGCCAGTGGCGCCAGGATTGATCGCATTGACCCGCACCGTACCCAAACCCTCTAATTCCGACGCCCAGACCTGAACCATGCCTTCCACGGCGAACTTCGATACCGCGTAAGCGCCCCAAAATGAACGGCCCGCGCGACCAACGCTGGATGTGGTGAAAACCACTGATGCACTAGCGGATTTTTCCAATACCGGCATCAAAGCCTGGGTCATCTGGAATGCGGCAGTGACATTCACCTGCATCACCTTGTCCCACACATCGCTGCGATAGTTACTCAACGGTGTACGCTGACCAAGAATACCTGCGTTGTGCAGCAGTCCGTCGAGACGACCAAACTGTTCGTCCAGCTGGTTGCAAAGAATATTGTAATCGTCGCTGCTGGCACCCTCGAGATCAATCGGGTAGATAACCGGCTCAGCACCACCGTCGGCGACAATACTGTCATAGACCTGCTCTAATTTAGCGACTGTGCGACCGGCCAGAATCACTGTGGCACCATGTTTTGCACAGTGCAGCGCAGCGGTTTTACCAATGCCATCCCCAGCACCTGTCACCATAATTACACGATCCGCGAGTAATGTTTCAGGAGCCTGATAGGCGGCGATTTCGGCATTGGAAAGCATAGGTTTGTCTCTTCTTAAATCTGGGTAATAGTTTTTTTAGCGCAATACTTAGTTGGCAAACAATAGCGAGTGCAGTTGCTGAGACTGCTCGACAATCCAGTCCGCTTGCCAGTCGGCAATAACTTGGCCAGCTTCGATATAGCCCCAGGCAGCGGCTATATTGCGCGTGCCCGCAGCGCGCCCGGCGTCTATATCACGCACATGGTCACCGACATAGAGGCAGTCTTCAGGGGCTGTCGCTATTTCTTTGCAGGCCAGCAAAATCGCTTCCGGATGAGGTTTTGGCAGCGTCACATGGTCGGGACAGATAACTGTCGCAGCGGGCTCCATTAAGCCCAGCTGAACTAGCGCCGCTTCGGTATAGCGCCAGGGTTTATTGGTCACTATGCCCCAGGGAATACTGCGTGCACTGCACTCGTCGAGCACTTCTTGAAGACCTTCATAGAGTGCGGTCTTGTCCGCTAGATTGGCAAAATATAGCTCGAGAAACTCTTCGCGCAAGGATTCAAACTGGGCGTGCCCCGGCTCTATATTGAAGCCGCTTTGAATTAACCCTATAGAGCCGTTAGTCACGCTAGTGCGGATCGCTGAATCGGGAAGTGGCTCTCGGTTGTGGAGTACCAGCTGAGTATTCAGCGCGGTGACAAAGTCGGGCGCTGTGTCTAATAAGGTGCCATCCAAATCGAATAGCAGAGCCTTGAAGTCGAGCATAGAAAATCCGTTATGCGGGCTTGCGCGCGCAGATCATGTAATTGACATCGACATCGGTTTCAGTGAGGCGATAGGTTTTTGTTATCGGGTTGTAGGTCAGTCCCGTCATCTGATCCAGTTCCAAACCAGCTTCGCGAATCCACTGGCCCAACTCCGCCGGACGAATAAACTTGCCGTATTCATGGGTGCCCTTGGGCAGCATGCGCAGCACGTATTCAACGCCAATAATCGCCAGCAGATAGGCCTTTGGATTGCGGTTAATGGTCGAGAAAAATAATGTTCCACCGGGTTTAGTCATGGCGGCACAGGCCCGTACCACTGAGCCTGGGTCGGGAACATGTTCGAGCATCTCCAGGCAGGTGACTACATCGAACTGTTCTGGGTGGCTCTGGGCAAAATCTTCTGCAGTGGATTTTTGGTAGTCCACCTCAACTCCTGACTCAAACTTATGCAGCTTACCCACCGCCAGCGGTGCTTCACCCATATCGATGCCGGTAACCTCAGCGCCGCGCTGGGCCATCGCTTCACAGAGAATACCGCCGCCACAGCCAACATCCAAAATCTTTTGCTCGGCGACGGGCGCCAGCTTGTCAATCCAATTGGCGCGTAGCGGGTTGATATCATGCAGTGGCTTAAACTCACTGTTGCGATCCCACCAGCGGCTGGCCAGCTGTTCAAACTTGGCAACCTCATTGGGGTCGACATTTATTGATGCGGTGTCTTCACTGTTGCTTGTTGGCATAGGAATTCGCTACCTGAATCGGGAAAATAGTCATTAAGTGGCAATATAAAATGTTCGTTAACTGGGCCTGATCTGATTACGCCAGGCATCGGCACGGCGGATCAGGTTGTCTTCATCGAGAGTGACTAAGCTGCGCTCCCTAAGCAGCGCTTTGCCCGCCACCCAACTATGGGTTACCTGGCTCCCAGCATTGCTGTAGACCAATTGAGATGCTGGATTATACAGCGGTTTTTGGCTTAGAGAGCTGATTTCCACAGCAATCACATCGGCGCTCTTGCCAGTCTCTAAGCTGCCGATCTGATCATCCCAACCCAGCGCCTTAGCGCCGTTTATGGTCGCCATGCGCAGCGCAGCGTGGGCATCCAGTACTGACGCATCATTGGCGACCGCTTTGGCTAACAGCGCTGCAGTCTTCAATTCGCCAAATAGGTCGAGATCATTGTTGCTTGCCGCACCGTCGGTGCCGATGGCGACATTGATGCCGGCATCGATCAATTTGCCCACAGGGCAGAAACCGCTGGCAAGTTTTAAGTTTGATTCGGGGCAGTGCACTACATGGCAGTTATTGTCTTGAATCAGGCGAATATCGCTGCCATCAATTTGCGTCATATGCACCAGTTGGGTCTGTGGCAACAGCACACCCAGATCATCGAGGCGTTGAAGAGGTCGGTTGCCGAAGAACTTTAACGAATCGGCGACTTCCTGAGCGGTCTCATGGCAGTGAATATGGACCGGCATATCCAGCTCATTGGCATAGGTGGCAATTCTGCGCAGGGTTTCATCGCCCACGGTATAGGGCGCATGGGGTGCGCAGGCGATTTTAATCAGCCCATCGCCCTTGTAGCTGTCCCGCAGTTGCAAACCCTTGTGAATATAGTCGTCTGGATCTTTGCCGCCAGCAGTGGGGAAATCAAACACAGTAAAGCCAATCTGGCTGCGCATGCCGCTGCGCTGAACCTGCTCGGCAACGGTATCGGCAAAAAAGTACATATCGGCAAAACAGGTGGTGCCGGTCTTGATCATCTCGGCCATTGCTAGGTTGGTGCCGTCGGCGACAAATTCTTCGCTGAGCACGCGGGCCTCCACCGGCCAGATATGCTCCTCCAGCCAGGGCTTCAGTGGCAGATCGTCGGCATAGCCGCGCAGCAGGCTCATTGCAGCATGCCCGTGGGCGTTAACCAGTCCAGGCATCAGAATATGATCGGCCAGATCCACTACGGACGCAGCATCAAACTTACTCTGGGCCTCGGCTTGCGGGTAGATACCGACAATCTTTTGTTGGTCAATGGCCAGGGCGCAGTTTTCAAACACCCGGTTCTCTGGAAGCACCGGAATAATCCATCGGCTGTTGATAAGTAAATCGATTTTTATGGGCTGCATGAAGCCTCCTGAGCGAAGGTTTGGAGTATACCGACTTTTTGCCGCGGGTTAAGCTTTGGAGACAGTTTCAGGTCAATAAAAGCGCGCCACTATGGGGATATGTATGGTAGAATTAGGGCCTTTAAACAGGCTGCTTTTGACGCCTACTGGGACGCCTTAATGACGGCATTAAATGCGTTATTGGCGGATCTAAAATAATAGCGATAAAACTTCAGGGCGCGACGGAAACTTATGGGTGATTTAGCACAAGAAATTGTTCCGGTAAATATCGAAGACGAACTCAAGCAATCCTACCTAGCCTATGCCATGAGCGTGATTGTCGGCCGGGCATTGCCAGATGTGAGAGATGGCCTCAAACCTGTGCATCGACGGGCGCTATTCGCCATGAACGAGCTGGGTAACGACTGGAACAAGGCTTACAAGAAATCAGCCCGTGTTGTCGGTGACGTAATTGGTAAGTATCACCCTCACGGCGACTCTGCTGTTTACGAGACCATCGTCCGTATGGCTCAGCCGTTTTCACTGCGTTATATGCTGGTAGACGGTCAGGGTAACTTTGGTTCTGTCGATGGTGACTCCGCGGCCGCCATGCGTTACACCGAAATTCGTATGACTAAGATCGCTCATGCGCTGCTGGAAGATTTGGAAAAAGACACTGTCGACTTTGTCCCCAACTACGACGAAACTGAACAGATTCCTCATGTATTGCCAACCCGCATACCCAACCTGCTCGTCAACGGTTCCTCTGGTATTGCTGTGGGCATGGCGACTAATATTCCGCCCCACAACCTCACTGAAGTGGTTAAAGGTTGTCTGGCGATGATCGAAAATCCGGAGATAACCGTCGATGAGCTGATGGAATATATCCCTGGACCAGATTTCCCCACTGCTGCAATTATCAACGGCAGAGCCGGCATTATTCAGGCCTACCGCACGGGTCGCGGGCGCATTTATGTGCGTGCCAAAGCCGATATCGAGGTGAATGAAAAGACCCGTCGCGAAACGATTATCATCACTGAAATTCCCTATCAGCTAAACAAGGCGCGCCTAATTGAGCGTATTGCCGAGCTGGTTAAAGAGAAGAAGCTTGAAGGTATTTCTGAACTTCGCGATGAGTCCGATAAAGACGGGCTGCGCGTGGTTATTGAAATTAAGCGCACCGATGTTGGTGAAGTTGTTCTAAACAACCTTTTTGCCCAGACGCAGTTGCAGAGTGTATTTGGTATCAACGTGGTAGCGCTGGTCGATGGTCAGCCAAAGATTCTCAATCTGCAGCAGCTGATTCATCACTTTCTGCGTCATCGCCGCGAAGTGGTTACGCGCCGTACCATCTATTTGTTGAAAAAGGCCCGTGAGCGCGCCCATACATTGGAAGGCTTTGCTATTGCCCTGGGCAATATCGATGAAATTATTGCTCTGATTAAGGCGTCTCCTTCAGCTACTGAAGCCCGTGAAGCGCTAGTTGCCCGCGGCTGGAATCCTGGCTCAGTAATTCAGATGCTCGATCGTGCTGGCGCTCAAGCCACACGTCCGGAATGGCTGGAAGACCATTACGGTCTGCGCGATGGCAAGTACCACCTGTCTCCAGAACAGGCCAAAGATATTCTCGAGCTGCGTCTGCACCGTTTAACCGGTATGGAACACGATAAGATTATTGCTGAATTTGCCGTTAAGCTTGAAGAGATTGCCGAGTATCAAGATATTCTCGGTGACCTGACTCGTCTGATGACGGTTATTCGTGAAGAGCTCGAAGCAGTGGTTGAAGAGTTTGGCGATGAGCGTCGCACTGAGATCATTGAATCTCTCCACGACCTCACTATTGAAGACCTGATTACCGAAGAAGACCGTGTTGTCACCATTTCCAATGGTGGCTATGCCAAGACCCAGCCGCTGAGCGATTATCAAGCTCAACGTCGCGGTGGTATGGGCAAATCGGCAACGGCAGTTAAAGATGAAGACTTTGTTGAACACCTGCTGGTGGCCAGCACTCACGCGACTATTTTGTGCTTTACCAACCTGGGCAAGGTTTACTGGCTCAAGGTGTATCAGATTCCCGTGGCCGGCCGCAATTCTCGTGGACGCCCAGTGATTAACCTGCTGCCTTTAGGTGAAGGGGAGCGCATTAGCTCGATCCTGCCAGTTGAAGAATACAGCGCCGATAAATTTGTCATTATGGCAACTGCCAATGGCACCGTGAAGAAGACCTCACTGGAGCAGTACTCGCGCCCACGCAGTGTTGGTTTGCGTGCAGTGGATCTGGTTGAAGGCGATCATCTGGTCGGCACCGCAATTATTGATGACGACAGCGATGTGATGTTACTGAGCTCTGAAGGCAAGGCCGTGCGCTTTGCCAGCACCGATGCTCGCTCTATGGGTCGAGTGTCTAAAGGTGTGCGCGGAATGCGTCTGCCAGAAGGCCATGAAGTTATCTCTATGGTAGTCCCTGAAGAAGATGGCTTCCTGTTGACCGTGTGTGAAAATGGTTACGGCAAGCGCACCAAGGTCGACGAGTTCCCCACCAAAGGACGCGGCGGCAAGGGCATGATTGCGATTCAGGCCAGCGAGCGCAATGGACCATTGGTTGGCGCTACGCAGCTTTTTGCTGGTGATGAAATTATGCTGATCTCGGATCAGGGCACTATGGTGCGAACCCGCGGTGACGAAGTCTCGGTTGTGGGTCGTAATACTCAGGGCGTGCGCATCATTCGGTTGAAAGACAGCGAGAATCTGGTCAGGTTGGCACGTATTGCCGAGCCGGAGGAAGAGGAGTTTGTGGCTGAAGATGCTGCTGATAACAATACAGCTCTTGATGACAATACCGCTGAAGGCTCCTCCGATGACAATACCTCTGATGGCTCCTCCGAAGACAATACCTCTGATGGCTCCTCCGAAGACAGCTCTGCTGACGAGTAAGGTTTAAATAATGACTGAAAAGAATCCACTGCTCGAACTGCGCAACAAGATTGACGGCCTTGATCGAGAGATTATGGCCAATATCAGCGCCCGTGCGCGCTGTGCCCAGGATGTTGCTAAGATCAAAAAAGAGATGGGTGACGAGGCCTATTATCGACCCGAGCGTGAAGCTCAGGTATTGCGCTCGATCATGGAAAAAAATGTGGGTCCCCTGGGCGATGAAGATATGGCGCGTCTGTTTCGACAGATCATGTCCGCCTGTCTGGCGCTGGAACAGCAGATTAAAGTGGCTTTTCTTGGGCCCGAGGGCACCTTTACTCAGGAAGCGACACTCAAACACTTTGGCGACTCTGCTCTAACAATTCCCAAAGCGGCGATCGATGAAGTGTTCCGCGATGTGTTAGCCGAGTCCTGCAACTACGGTGTTGTGCCCGTTGAAAACTCCACCGAGGGTGTGGTCAGCCACACTCTGGATAGCTTTATCGACTCCTCAGTAAAAATCTGTGGTGAAGTAGAGCTGCGTATTCATCAGCACTTTATGATTGGCCCCAACACCAATAAAGACACTGTGACTCGCGTCTATTCTCACTCCCAGTCACTGGCCCAGTGCCGCAAGTGGCTGGATTCCAATTACCCCAATATCGAGCGTGTGGCGGTGAGCAGCAATGCTGAAGCGGCGCGACGGGTGCAGGGTGAGTGGAACTCAGCGGCGATCGCCGGCGATATGTCCTGCGAGCTCTACGGTTTGGAAAAGCTCTGGGAAAAGATCGAAGACCTCCCGGATAACTCAACGCGCTTTTTGATTATTGGTCGCGAGATGGTGCCACCCAGTGGTGATGATAAAACCTCCATCGTGGTATCTGTGCAGAATAAGCCCGGTGCGCTGCATAATCTGCTTGAGCCATTTCGTCGCCACGGTGTCGATATGACTCGACTCGAGTCGCGGCCCTCGCGCAACAGCAAGTGGTCTTATATTTTCTTTATTGATTTTGCGGCGCATGTTGATGATCCGGCTGCAGCTGCTGTGTTGGCTGAGTTAGCCGAAGATGTAGCTGACTTGAAGGTTCTCGGGTCCTATCCCCGTGCTGTTCTATAACTGTTGCTATAACAGCGATTAATCTATTTATTTCCATGTGATCTGTCATGTTGCAAACACCTAAAACACGTCAGCCGGTTGTAAATCGTCTGGTGGTTATCGGACTCGGGCTAATCGGCTCCAGCCTCGCCTTGGCCGCTCGTAATGCTGGCTTAGCCACTGAGGTGGTAGGCATATCACGACGCTCCTCAACCCTCGATCTAGCGGTTGAGATGGGCGTTATCGACCGCCCAGAACAGAGCTTGGCGGCTATTGCCTCGGAACTGGGTGCTGGTGATCTAGTGGTTATTGGCGTGCCAACGTTAACCGTTCCTGCGATTCTTAAAGAGTGTTTTGAGTTGCTCTCAAATCAGGTCACCATTACCGATGTCGCCAGTGTTAAGGGCAGTGTGATGGTTGCCGCAGAAGAGGTCTATGGCCACTTGCCGGTGCAGTTAGTGCCCGGACATCCCATTGCAGGTTCAGAAAAAAGCGGTGTCACCGCAGCCAAAGCGGACCTTTTTAAAGACCACAGAGTTATCTTAACGCCCCATGCAGATAGTGGTGAAGCTCATGTGCAGCTGGTGGAAAAACTCTGGCAAAAAGTGGGTGCTGTGGTCTCCTGCATGGATATCCAAGAGCATGACGAAGTGTTGGCCGCCACCAGTCATCTGCCGCATTTTTTAGCTTACTCCCTAGTCGACACATTGGCGAGTATGCGTGATAACCGCGAGATCTTTCGCTACGCCGCTGGAGGCTTTCGCGACTTTACCCGCATTGCCGCCAGCGACCCGATTATGTGGCGCGATATAGCACTGGCCAATCGCGAAGCTATTCTCAGTGTTCTCGATCAGATTATGAGCAACTTTAGCGAGATGCGCAGCGCCATAGACAGTGGCGACGAAACCTATCTGATGGACGTGTTTACGCGGGCTCGCGATGCACGCAACCATTTTGGACAATCAATCGACCCAAAGGCATTACAAAAAACCATGTCAGAAAAAATTATAAATTATAAAGTCACACCTGGTGGCGCTGCCCGCGGTGATATCCGTGTGCCTGGCGACAAATCAATGTCTCACCGTTCCATAATGCTTGGCTCTATTGCCGAGGGTATGACCGAAGTGACGGGTTTCCTTGAGGGTGAAGACAGCCTGGCAACACTGCAGGCATTTCGCGGTATGGGCGTGATTATCGAAGGTCCTGACCAAGGCCGCGTTGTGATTCATGGGGTAGGCCTCCACGGTTTAAAAGCACCGACCAAGCCGCTCTATTTGGGTAATTCCGGTACTTCCATGCGTCTGCTCAGCGGACTCTTGGCTGGCCAAACCTTTGATGTAGAACTTACCGGTGACGAGTCTCTTTCCGGTCGACCCATGGCCCGTGTGGCGGATCCACTGGCCGAGATGGGCGCAGTAATTGAAACAGCACCAGGCGGCAGACCGCCAATGCTTATAAAAGGTGGCAATAAACTCAAGCCGATTGATTATGTCCTGCCCATGGCCAGCGCCCAGGTTAAATCCTGCGTTCTATTAGCCGGGCTCTATGCCGAGGGTGAAACATCTACGATTGAACCAGCGCCGACTCGTGACCACAGCGAGCGCATGTTGCGCGGCTTTGGCTACTCAGTGGTCAGCGATGGCAGCAAGGCCTCTCTATCGGGTGGTGGATCACTGACTGCAACACGTATTGATGTGCCGGCAGATATTTCCTCCGCGGCCTTCTTTATGGTGGCAGCGGCTATTACCCCTGGCTCGGATATTACCCTGCGCCATGTGGGCGTTAACCCAACCCGTGTCGGCGTGATTAATATTTTGCGGCAGATGGGCACCAGCATTGAACTGTCCAACGAAAAGGAAGTGGGTGGCGAACCCGTAGCGGATATCCGAATCCGCTATGCCGAGTTAAACGGTATTGTGATTCCAGAAGATCAGGTACCACTGGCGATTGATGAATTCCCAGTACTGTTTGTTGCCGCTGCCTGCGCCACTGGCGAAACAGTGCTAACCGGCGCCGAAGAGCTGCGCGTCAAAGAGAGCGATCGTATTCAAAGCATGGCCGATGGCCTTGTGACTCTGGGTATTGATGCCCAGTCCACAGCCGACGGTATTCGTATTCAGGGCGGCCAGCTTGGCAGTGGCACAGTCCACAGTCACGACGACCACCGTATCGCCATGGCCTTTGCCATCGCCGGTCTGCGCTCTCAGGGCGAGATTGAAATTATCGAGTGCAATAATATTGCCACCTCTTTCCCCGGATTTGTGGATCTGGCCACAGCTATTGGCCTGACCATAAACGTTGAGACTCAGGAGTCGTAAATGGCTGAGGAAAACAAAGTGGTGGTGATTACCATCGACGGCCCCAGTGGCGCTGGAAAGGGTACTATCAGCCGTATAGTGGCTAAGAAACTCCGGTTCGATTACCTGGATAGCGGTGCGCTCTATCGTCTTTTGGGTTTATCTGCCGTACGTCATCATGTGAGTGTCGAGAGTGAAAAGGGTTTGATGGCCTTGGCCGAACATATGGATATCCGCTTTGAGGCTGAAAAAGAGGGCGCTTTTAAGGTCTATCTCGAGGGAGAGGATGTCAGTCGCGAATTGCGCACTGAAGAAACTGGCCTTTTAGCCTCAAAAGTGGCTCAGTTTCCAGGCGTGCGCACGGCGTTGCTAAAGCGCCAGCGAATGTTCGCCAGAGCCCCGGGTTTGGTCGCTGATGGCCGTGATATGGGCACTGAAGTTTTCCCCGCGGCAGAGCTCAAGATTTACCTTACCGCCAGCGCTGAAGAACGTGCCAACCGGCGCTACAAAGAGTTGCTAGAAAAGGGTGAAGATGTTAGTCTGCCCGCCCTCGTAGAGCAGGTGCGCTCTAGGGATGAAAGAGATATAAGTAGAGACGCTTCTCCGCTGCGACCAGCAGAGGGGGCAATCGAGTTAGACACCTCGACCATGTCGATTCAGGAAGTAACAGAGACGGTACTTAATATCCTCTCTGTTAAAGGCATCAAGTAGTACTTTAGTAGTCATTTTAGACAGAATTTTTAGTATTCAACACCAAACGGGCAACGCAGCAATCGCCAGGTTTTATTGCTGTAGGCCTTTATTTTAACTGACCCGCGTAAACTGGCCGCGCGGAAAAAAGAGAGTGACGCTAGCACGTCTTCTGTCATATCTCTGTCAAAAATCAGGTACAAACCATGAGCGAAAATTTCGCAGATCTATTTGAAGAAAGTCTATTAACCGTTGAGATGAATCCCGGCGCCATCATTACTGGCGTAATTATCGATATCGATAAAGACTGGGTAACAGTCCATGCTGGACTGAAGTCTGAAGGTGTTATTTCGATTGACCAATTTTATGACGAGAAAGGCGTACTCGAAGTTGCCATTGGCGACGAAGTACAGGTTGCTCTCGAAGCCGTTGAAGATGGTTTCGGTGCTACTAAGCTTTCCCGTGAAAAAGCCCGTCGCGCAGAATCCTGGATCGAACTTGAAGCAGCCCACAAAGCTGACGAAGTTGTTATCGGCGTTATCAGCGGCAAGGTTAAAGGTGGATTTACTGTTGATGTTCGCGGCTTGCGCGCGTTCCTTCCAGGTTCACTGGTTGATGTTCGTCCACTGCGTGAGATTACTCACCTTGAGAACATCGAATTAGAATTTAAAGTTATCAAACTCGATCCTAAGCGCAACAACGTTGTTGTTAGCCGTCGTGCCGTAATGGAGAGTGCAAACTCTGTAGAACGCGAAGAACTGCTGGCCAACCTCGAAGAGGGCGCATCACTCAAAGGTGTTATTAAGAACCTTACTGATTACGGCGCGTTCGTTGATCTGGGTGGAATTGATGGTCTGTTGCACATCACTGATATGTCTTGGAAGCGCATCAAGCATCCTTCTGAGATGATCAATGTCGGCGACGAGATTGACGTTAAAGTCCTTAAGTTTGATCGCGAGCGTAACCGCGTATCACTGGGTATGAAGCAGATGGGCGAAGATCCTTGGGGCGACATCAAAGGTCGTTACCCAGAAGGCGCACGTGCTAAAGCTAAGATCACTAACCTCACTGACTACGGTTGTTTTGCCGAGTTGGAAGACGGCGTTGAAGGTCTGGTTCACGTTTCTGAAATGGATTGGACTAACAAAAATGTTCACCCATCTAAGATCGTTAATCTGGGCGACGAAGTCGAAGTTATGGTTCTTGATATCGACGAAGAACGTCGTCGTATCTCACTGGGTATCAAGCAGTGTCACACTAATCCTTGGGATGACTTTGCCACTACTATGGTTAAAGGCGACAAGATTTCAGGCAAGATCAAGTCAATCACTGACTTCGGTATCTTTATCGGCCTAGACGGCGGCATCGACGGTCTGGTTCACCTGTCTGATATCTCTTGGAACGAAACTGGCGAAGAAGCTGTTCGCAACTTCAAGAAAGGCGAAGAAGTTGAAACAGTTGTACTCAGTATTGATGCAGAGCGCGAGCGCATCTCACTGGGTATCAAGCAGCTGTCTGACGACCCGTTCAACAACTATGTAACCGAGAACGACAAAGGCGCAATTGTTAAAGGCATCGTCAAAGAAGTTGATGCTAAAGGCGCTACTGTTGATCTGGGTAACGATATCGAAGCTTACCTCAAAGGTTCTGAGCTCTCACGTGACAAGGTAGAAGATGCCCGTCACGAGTTGCAAGAAGGCCAAGAGATCGAAGCTAAGATCATCAACGTTGATCGCAAGACCCGTGCTATTAGCCTGTCTGTTAAGGCTAAAGACGTTGCAGAAGAGAAAGCAGTGGTTAAAGCTCACCGCAAGGTTGAAGCCGACACTTCTTCTCCAGCAACTATTGGAGACCTGATCAAAGCGCAAATGGACAAGTAAGGTTCTGCTGAGATCGGAAAAGGGTGGCTCTGCCACCCTTTTTTTCGTCTGTGAAATGACATAAATCGAGGTTTTGCTTGTATAAATCTAAAACTTCAATAAAATCAAAGAGTAATCAACAGCGCCGTTTAAGTACCCCGATGGCATAGCCAGATTATATAAATTAATGAATAGAAAGCCCTGAAGGTGACATGACAAAATCTGAGCTAATTGAGAAAATCTCCGCCAGCCAAGACCAGCTTCCGCCAAAGGATGTTGAATTAGCCGTAAGGATGATCTTAGAGCGGATGACCCATGCACTGGTCACCAACCAGCGCACAGAAATACGTGGCTTTGGCAGTTTCTCACTGCACTACCGCGCACCCCGCGTAGGTCGCAACCCCAAGACTGGGGATGCGGTTGATTTGAGTGGTAAGTACGTGCCTTATTTCAAGCCGGGTAAAGAATTGCGTATAAGAGTTAATGACAGTCTGTAATTGATCTATCCTAAGCATCTGTTCAAGCCTCCTAAAGTCAAACCGAAGTTCACTCCTATAGTTCTCGCACTCTTAGCCCGTCAGCTCTATCGGCTTCTTAACCTGCTATCTCTGAAGAGCCTCGAATATCTCTTCCCGCCAGAGCCTCTTAACCCGTCACCCCGCCAGAGCCTCTAAATTTGTCATCCAGAAAGAGCGCAGCGACGAGGGATCTCCAACACCGCTATTACTTCTCTAAGCCGACAAGCACTTCTGCGCACTCGATTCCAACTCTACTATTCCATGCTAGCCCAAGCCCCTACCCACTTAACCTTGGTACTCCACAATTGACAGGATACGGCGTAGCCGCATAGCATCCGTGAACACAATCATTGAAACAAAGATATTCACAGCCAAGGCGTCTAAAGTCTGGACGTAAAAGCACTTTGAAGACTTTGTAGTTTATATTGCCAGCAACCCAAGTGCCGGAGAGGTAGTCCCCAACTCCGGTGGCGTTAGAAAGGTCCGCTGGGTCAAGGCAGCAAGCGGGAAAAGTGGCGGTGTAAGAGTTATCTACTTCAATACTGCATTCAAGGTGACATGGCTACTAACCCTATATGGCAAAAATGAACCTGAAACTATTCCCGCTCATGAGTTAAAGGAAGATAAAGTAAGCAATCAATGGCTAAGAAAATGAGCGATGCAGGTCAGGCCCTATCAGATGACGTCTTAGGCATTAACGCTGGTATGCCCGCGAAGATTTGGTTCCCAGAGCAACTCTTAGTAATTGCTGTTAGAAAACAGCTGCAAAAATCCCAGCCCGGTTTTGCTAAGTTATTAGGTATTCCCGTCGGTACTCTCAGAGACTGGGAGCAAGGGCGCAAGCAGCCAGACAGTGCGGCGGTAACGCTAATTAAAGTGGCGCAAAGCCATCCTGAGGTTTTAGCAAACCTAGCAACATAGGCTTTTTTTGCACCGGTAGTCTGAGTCCGTCGATCTGATAGCATTCAACCGATTCAACTACCTCCTGCAGAGATTACAAAATCCAATCATCCCAGCAACACCTCGCTTGTTGTGTAATCCCCAAAGCGCTCCTAACTTGTCATTCCGCAGAGCGCAGCTACGAGGGATCTCAAGACCATCCGCACCTACTCACTATCTCATTAGCAAACCTCCAACTTCTTGACTATGGTTAGCCTTAATAAGTCACAAGTAAGGCGATAACTTTAGAAATGGACGACTATATTAGCTTTGTGAACGCCGATTTATTAGGACTTTCGACAGTAACTATCGTCAAAGGTGTTTGAGTGGGAAAGGCAGACGAAGTATTGGAACGTAAGCTTATTACTGTTCCTTTCTTAAAGTGGGCAGGCGGAAAACGTTGGCTTATCACTTCCCATCCTGAGCTATTTCCTCAGAATTACAACAGGTACTTAGAGCCTTTCTTGGGAAGCGGGGCTGTATATTTTTATATGCAACCTAAATCAGCTGTTCTAGGCGATACAAACTCTGCGTTAATTGATACCTACACTGCAATTAAAGATGATTGGGAGCCAATAGCTAAAGCCTTAACATCATACGATCGTCGGCATAATAGAGAGTTCTACTACGAGGTAAGAGATAGAACTTTCAGAAGCCCTTCTAAAAAAGCCGCTCAATTTATATACCTAAATCGTACTTGCTGGAATGGTTTATATCGACTGAATTTAAAAGGTAAATTTAATGTCCCAGTTGGAACAAAAGAAAGGGTTATTTTAGCTTCTGACAATTTTAAAGGTGTATCAAATAGCCTTCAGAACACTGAATTGCATACAGTTGATTTTCACAAGATAGTTGATTCAGCAGAGCGTAATGATTTCTTATTCATTGACCCGCCATACACTGTGAAACATAACTTAAACGGGTTTGTTAAGTATAACGACAAGCTTTT
This sequence comes from gamma proteobacterium HTCC2207, assembly GCA_000153445.1. Classification (GTDB taxonomy): domain Bacteria; phylum Pseudomonadota; class Gammaproteobacteria; order Pseudomonadales; family Porticoccaceae; genus HTCC2207. The sequence continues at coordinate 168,531 of CH672398.1, forward strand.
TAGTTGGGATGATCAAGTCCGACTAAGGGATTGTGTTGATAATGCTGTTGCTAGAGGGGTAAAGGTTCTTTTGACTAACTCAGATCATGAGTCCGTGAGGGAGCTGTATAAAGGTATGGGTGAAATGTTAAGTCTAAATAGACCAAGTGTTATTGCTGGAAAAGCTAATGGAAGAGGAACATTTTCTGAGTTGGTGGTTAAATTTTACAAGGCATAGCGAGATGTTTAAGTCGTATTCCTATTATTGGTCCCGTCTTCACTTTTCCATGGGTGGTCAATAAGGTTGCTTTTTTCCAACTTTTCTTCTTGTGGGTTCTAACATCAGCACCGATAGTATTTTCTGTTTTGGATGAAATGCTTAATGGAGTAGGTTTTGGTGAGGCCCTAGAGAAAATGCTTAATATAAAGGTTATGTTTTTATATACCGCAGCATTTTTAGCCCCACTTCTTTATATGCTTGCGGAGAGATTGATTTACCCGAAAAAAGAAAAAATATTTCAAGGTGCCGGATTAGTCATGCTGTGTACCCTTATTATCTTTTTTGGTTCTGCATGGGCCTATGGAAATGAAATTTTTGAAAGTAATAATGGCGTTGTACAAGAACAATTCATGAAATATAGTTTTTATATTTATGCACTTTCAATTTATTTCTGGTTTCTAGCAATCGCTGATAGTTGTAATGATGGTCGAGACTTCGCGTCCATTGTTAATGGCGATACCGACAAATTTGTTAATTCCACGAGGCGAGGATAGGAGTTATGAGATGAATCAAAAAAAGGTACAAGTTATATCATTGATATTCCAGCTCATACTGTTAGCCAGCCGATTGGAGAATTTTTTTCGGCATCTATAAAAGCTAATCTATTGGTCGATATTTCATATTCTGATGTTCGCCGAATGGAGAATAGGGATGGTAGACGTGAAATTGAGCGATATTTAGGGATCCAGAGGCCTTTAAAAAAGAACCGAATAAAGGAAATACGTAATTATATCCTACACGATCGAAATGCTACATTTCCGACATCTATAATTTTAGCTATTGATGAAAAATGAGCAGAATATGATCCAGATAAGGGGGTTTTGAGGATATATCCGTATGAGCCAGATCATGCAGAAGGTGAAAATGTCTCCATTCCATAACATAAAATAGCAAAAGTATTGGATGGGCAACATCGCATTGCCGGATTCTTTGGCGGAGATATGAATACGCGTAGCTTCGATTTCGATAGGGATTTTGATATTAATGTTGCGATTTTTATCGGAATTGACCTCCCTGAACAAGCAAAAATATTTGCAACAGTTAATCTGGCTCAAACTAAAGTAAGTAAAAGTTTGGTTTATGATTTGGAAGACCTTGCTAGAAAAAGAAATCCATTTAAAACATGTCACCATGTTGCGGTGGCTTTAGATGCAAACGAAGATAGTCCCTTGCACGCGAGAATTAAACGTTTAGGTGTTGCTACTCCAGGAAGAAACCATGAACCATTGACACAGGCTTCTTTCGTTGACTCTCTAGTGAGATTTATTTCTGATGATCCATCAAGAGACAGGAATAACATATTAGACGGTAAAAAATTACAAGACTTAGACCTCCAAAAATACCCGTTTAATGGTTTATTTAAGGATGGAGAAAAGGGAGATCTTAAGATTTATCAGATTATTTGTAATTATTTCCTTGCCGTTAAAGAAATTTGGCCGAACGCTTGGGAGCAAAAAAAACGAACTGGTAATCTTCTCCCTAAGTCAAATGCTTTCAAAGCTTTAATGCGGTATTTGAAGAATGATGTGTATTTAGATGTTGTTGGTGATGATATTGGCGCTGTACCAACAGTGACTCAGTTTAAGCAAAAATTCTCTCATTTGGCTTTGACGGACCAAGACTTTACAACAAAGAATTTTTCTCCCGGCAGCGGGGGAGAGTCTAGGTTCTATAAAGTGCTCAAAGGTGAGTTACAGTCGTCAGATCTGTATCAATAGCGAATGAATTGGCGTCAGGGCTGCCTTGAATTTACCGTAGTGTTTCGAGCACTTTTATTAGGCAAGCCAATCCCCTGGGAAAGGTTCACATGACTGGTTCTAAAGATAAGTTCTGGGCAGGATAATCTCTCAGTCTCACCCAAACAACGACTTCAACGCCGCCAATGACTCCTCACCCTTAGCCTGATTCTCTTCCTTACTAATCTCAACACCACCGCCAATCCGAACCAAATCATCTTCCGGCAACTCATCCACAAAGCGACTCGGAGTAGTCGGCGACGTATCCCCAAACTGCGTCCGTTGCCTTGCGCTGGTCATAGTCAGCGTGCGCTGAGCACGGGTAATACCCACATAGGCAAGACGCCGCTCTTCTTCAATTGCGCCACCTTCAACACTGTTTTTATGGGGCAGAATATCTTCTTCCATTCCCACCATAAACACATGCAAAAACTCCAATCCCTTCGCCGCATGTAATGTCATCAGCTGGACTTTATCATCCGCAGACTCTTCCTTCTCTCGGTCGAGAAGATCCCGGAGAATCAGCTTGGAGATGGCATTTTCAATTTTGCTGTCGCCTTTCTCTTCGTCGGTGGCAGTTTCATCATTCTTTAATACCTGAGCCAATTGCTTGAGCAAAAACTGCACATTGTCCCAGCGCTTATGAGCTACATGGTCGCTGCTGGCGTTTTGTTTTAGCCAGTCGAGGTATTCGATGTCGTCGAGCATTTCATTGATGGCTTCAATGGGTTTGCCGTTATAGACGTTGCGATTGATATTTTGCACCCAGTGCTTAAAGCGTTTTAGGCGCTCCAAACTATTGGCTGGCATGGTGGCGGTGAGCCCCACTTCGTCGATGGCATCGTAGAGTGACAAGGTGCGTTTATTGGAATACTCACCAAGTTTTTCTAAGGTGGTGGGACCAATCTGTCTGCGTGGGGTGTTGATAATCCGCAGCATGGCATTGTCATCGTCTGGGTTAATAATTAACCGCAGGTAGGCCATGATATCTTTGATTTCAGTCTTGGCGTAGAACGATTGGCCGCCGGTGATTTCGTAGGGAATGCTCTGAGATTGGAGTTTAATTTCAATTATTTTGGCTTGGTAGTTGCCGCGATAGAGCACGGCGAAATCACTGTATTTACAGCGTCGCTTGAGCCGCATATCGATAATTTCATTGACCACGCGTTCGCATTCGTCGTCTTCGTTGTCGCTGCTGATAAAGCGCAGTGGATCGCCGGGACCCAATTCACTCCACAGCGCTTTGCTGATGAGGTGAGGGTTGTTGGCGATTAATGTGTTGGCAGCTTTGAGTATGCGCCCGGTAGATCGGTAGTTCTGCTCAAGCTTAATAATATTGAGGGTGGGGAAATCCGTCTGCAGCTGCATAAGATTTTCCGGGCGTGCACCGCGCCAGGCGTAAATCGACTGATCATCGTCGCCAACTACTGTGAGTGCTTGCTTATCATTGACCAGAGTTCTCACTAGCTCGTACTGGGCAAGGTTGGTGTCCTGATATTCATCTACCAGCAGATAGCGGATACGGCGCTTCCACTTGTCGAGGACTTCGGGTTTGTTGCGAAACAGCAGTACCGGGGTCATGATCAGGTCGTCAAAATCGACGGCGTTATAGGCTTTTAGAGCGCGCTGATAACGTTCGTAGAGCATGGCTGTGGCCTGCTCGCTATTGCTGGCCGATGCGCTGGCGACTTGATGGGGTTCGAGTAGGCCGTTCTTCCAGTTGGAGATGGTGTTCTGGGCGGTGTCGATTAGCTTTTCATCGAGTTCGGTGTTGCGCGCTAGTAGTTCTTTTAACAGATTGCGGCAGTCTTCTTGGTCGAGTATGGAGAAGCCGGGTTTAAACCCCAGGGCTTTGATCTCGCTGCGAATAATATTTAGGCCGAGGTTGTGGAAGGTGGAGACGGTAAGGCCTCTGCCATCTGCGCCGCTAAGTAGGCTGGCGACTCGGGCTTTCATTTCCCGGGCGGCTTTGTTGGTAAAGGTTACGGCGGCGATATTGCGCGCGGGGATGCCACATTCTTCGACTAGGTAGGCGATCTTTTGCGTGATTACACTGGTTTTACCACTGCCGGCACCGGCGAGTACCAACAGCGGGCCGTCGATATATTTCAGCGCAGCCTGCTGCTGGGGGTTGAGCGATTTGGCCATTCGGTTCTCTTTGTTTTTTCGGTTAGCGTCAAAAGACCCTAGGCCATTTCAGAAATTACTTTTCGCTTGTCTTGTAACTGGGTCAGTGAGCTTTCGAAGTCGCTGAGTTTTTGACGTTCTTTGGCGACCACTTCTGCCGGGGCGTTGTCGACAAATTTGGCATTGCTAAGTTTGCCGGAAAGCTTTTTCGCTTCCAGGGCATTCTTCTCGATTTCACGATCCAAGCGCGCCAGTTCGGCGTCGACATCGATGATGCCCGCCATGGGCACGAGGATTTCCAGATCTCCGGCCAATGATGTGGCACTGAGTGGGGCGTCTTCTGGATTGTCGAGCCAGGTAATCGATTCAAGATTGGCCAGCTTGCTGAGGAACTGGCGATTGTCTTCCATGCGGCGCTGATCGTTGTTGCCACCTTTGGTCATATAGATGGGCAGCGCTTTGGCAGGAGAGATATTCATCTCGCCGCGAATATTGCGCACGCCGATAATCACCGCTTTCAGCCATTCGATATCGGCCAATGCATCTTGATCCACTTGGCCGCTGTCGGCTACTGGATAGGGCTGTAACATAATGGTGTCGCCTGCGGGGTCCAGTTCAATACCGGCCAGTGGCGCGATATTTTGCCAGATCTCTTCGGTGATAAAGGGCAGCATGGGGTGGGCCAGTCGCAATGTGGCTTCCAATACTCGAACCAGTGTGCGGCGGGTGCCTTTCTGCAGTTGCGGATCGCCATTCTCGTCCCAGAGAACCGGCTTGGACAGTTCCAAATACCAGTCGCAGTATTCATTCCAGACAAAGTCGTAAAGGGCCTGTGCGGCGAGATCAAATCGGTAGCTGTTGATGGCGTCGGTGACATCGGTTTCCGCTTGCTGCAGGCGCGAGATAATCCAGCGGTCGGCGAGGCTGAGTGTGTAATCTTCGGAATTGTCCTGACCACAGTTCTCGGCACCATTTTCTCCGGTAGCGTTCATCAGCACATAGCGTGAGGCGTTCCAGATCTTGTTGCAGAAGTTGCGGTAACCTTCCAGGCGCTTCATATCCCAGTTGATATCGCGACCCGTGGAGGCCAGGGCGCAGAGAGTGAAACGCAATGCGTCTGATCCATGAGGCTCGATGCCATCGGGGAATTGTTTTCTGGTACGGCTGGCAATCTTGGCGGCTTGCTGGGGCTGCATCATATTGCCGGTGCGCTTGGCTAGCAGGCTTTCAATATCGATGCCGTCGATCATATCCAAGGGGTCGAGCACATTGCCCTTAGACTTGGACATTTTTTGCCCCTGCTCATCGCGAATCAGGCCGGTGACATAGACGGTTTTGAAGGGTATCTCGGGCTCGCCTTTTTCATCTTTGATTAGGTGCATGCTCATCATCACCATGCGTGCGACCCAGAAGAAAATAATATCAAATCCGGTCACCAGCACATCGGTGGGGTGGAACATTTTTAGGCGGTCGGTCTGCTCGGGCCAGCCCTGAGTACCAAAGGTCCAGAGTGCTGACGAGAACCAGGTATCCAGAACATCTTCGTCTTGCTTAAGGGCTATATCGCCGAGGTTATATTTCTCTCGGACATCGGCTTCGCTGCTGCCAACATAGGCTTTGCCGGCTTCGTCGTACCAGGCGGGAATCTGGTGACCCCACCACAGCTGACGAGAGATGCACCAGTCTTGGATATTGCGCATCCAAGAGAAGTACATATTTTCGTACTGCTGGGGGACAAATTTAATCCGTCCATCCTCTACGGCTTCTATGGCTGGGCCGGCGAGTTTCTTGGCGTCTACATACCATTGGTTGGTGAGCAGCGGTTCGATAACCACGCCGCCACGATCACCATAGGGCACGGTCATATCGTTTTCTTCGATACTCTCCAGTAGACCTAGGGCTTCAAAGTCGGCGACGATTTCTCGACGCGCGGCGAAGCGTTCCATGCCGCGATACTTTTCCGGCAGTGTTGAATCTAGTTCATTGTTGTCACTGCCATCGCTATTAACGCATTCGGCGGTCTGGCGAATATCGGCATTGGTGGTGAGGATGTTGATCATTGGCAGCTTTTGACGCTGGCCAACTTCATAGTCATTAAAGTCGTGGGCTGGGGTGATTTTTACACAGCCGGTGCCTTTTTCCATATTGGCGTAGTCATCTGCCACTATGGGAATAAGACGGCCCAGCAAGGGTAATTCGACAAACTGACCGATCAGGTTTTCATAGCGGGCGTCTTCTGGATTCACCGCAACGCCAGTGTCGCCGAGCATGGTTTCTGGGCGGGTGGTGGCAACCACTATATAGTCTTTGCCATCCAGTGTTTTGGCGCCATTGGCCAATGGATAGCGCAGATGCCACATCTTGCCTTTGACTTCGCGGTTCTCAACTTCGAGATCAGAGATCGCGGTGTGCAGTTTCGGGTCCCAGTTGACCAGACGCTTGCCGCGATAAATGAGGCCGTCGGCATGAAGGCGAATAAAGGCTTCTTGCACGCCCTGGTAAAAGCCATCGTCCATGGTGAAGCGTTCGGTTTCCCAGTCCACAGAGTTGCCGAGACGGCGCATCTGCTGAGTGATATTGCCGCCAGATTCCTCTTTCCACTCCCAGATTTTTTCAATAAATTTCTCGCGGCCCATCTCTTCGCGGCCAGGTTGGCCCTCGGCGGCAAGCTTGCGCTCGACAACCATCTGCGTGGCAATACCTGCGTGATCAGTACCCACTTGCCAGAGCGCATTTTTGCCCTTCATGCGGTTATAGCGGGTCAGGGCATCCATAATGCCGTGCTGCAGAGCATGGCCTATGTGCAGGCTGCCGGTGACATTCGGTGGTGGAATAATAATGCTGTAGGGCTCGCCTGCACCGCCTTCGCTCATGTCGGGGGCAAAATAGCCGCGGTCTTCCCAGGTTTTATACCATTTGGTTTCTATATCCTGGGGGGCAAATGTTTTATCCATTATCGAACTCGGCTATCTAATTTTAGGGCGGGAAATTTAAGAGGGAGATTATAGGGGTTGGTAGCTTTTGTTCCTAGCACTGAGGGCCAACAACAGCCCTGAGAGAGAATTAATTTTCCCGTTTAAAACGCTCGACCACTAGGTGGCGAATCTTCTCGCGCAACAGCTGGTCAATTCGCGGCCGCATTTTGGCCATCAGTTTGTTGACCACGGCATTGATCTGATCGTTGCTTGGCCCATGATTGCTGGCTTGCGCACTGGAGGGCTTTTCAAATAGATGCTGCTGGGCCCGATTAAACTGGTCTCCCAATTGCTTTTCACCATCCACTTCATCGTCAACCACATCGCTGAGAATAGGGATCTCAAGATTGTGCACATCCTCTTCACTGAGACTTTCTGGCAGTTGCAGGTCTGAGTCCGCCAAGGATTGGGCGTTGGTATCTGAGAGCAGATTATTTTGCAGAGAGTAGAGGTCGTCGAGAAGATCTTCGAGATCAGGCGCGTTAGTGGTGGAGCTCTCTGCGTTGTTTTGGGTCTTGTCGTTCATCAGGGTTTAAATTTTTCAGTCAGGTCGTGGAAGCTTAGGGGGTAGCCTCGCTCTTTATAAAACTTGAAGTTATCGCGCTTGGCCTGCTCGTAGTCGGGCTCCGGATAGATCACTTCCATAACCCGTTCAAAGCGGCTAAACCAAGTGGGAATTGCCCCCTGTAAGTTGATCAGAATACCGTGATGCTCGCCGGGGTCACTGCTGTCAGCACTGATTGCGATGGGCAAATGCTCAATACCAACGCCATGAGGTACAAAAGCACTGGCTTGAAAGCCCCAGAGCAGTTTATCTAACTGTTCTGCGGTGTCGTTATCCGGCACTAAACAGAGTACTTGTTGCTTGGCATTAACCGCTTTTTGGGTCAGCTGACAGACCAGTGCTAGGGCGACCTGAAGGTCGCCGGATAATTTATAAAATGAAACACTGGTCATCTCGGCGTTATCCCGCTTTGCTGCGCAGATAGTCCATCAAGATAGGCACTGGACGTCCGGTAGAACCTTTGGCGGCACCAGAGAGCCATGCGGTTCCGGCCACATCCAAATGGGCCCACTTATACTTTTTAGTGAAACGCGCAAGGAAGCAGGCGGCAGTAATAGTGCCAGCCTGAGGGCCGCCAATATTGGCGATATCGGCAAAGTTACTTTTCAGCAGTTCGTCATACTCTTCATAGAGCGGCAGACGCCAAGCGCGATCACCACTGCGAGTGCCACTGCTGAGTAGTTGCTCGGCGAGCTGATCATCATTGGATAGCAGGCCGGCGGTAACTTTACCCAGTGCGCTGATTACGGCGCCGGTAAGAGTAGCGATATCGATCACTGTGTCGGGCTTAAAGCGCTCGGCATAAGTCAGCGCGTCACAGAGAATCAAACGACCTTCGGCATCGGTATTTAATACCTCAATAGTCTGGCCAGACATGCTGGTGACTACATCGCCAGGTTTGGTGGCATTGCCATTGGGCATATTTTCGACTGCCGGAATAATGGCCACTACATTGACTGCCATTTGGGTTTCGATAAGGGCATTGATTACGCCGATCACCGAGGCGCCACCGCACATGTCGTATTTCATTTCGTCCATGCCGCCGCCTGGCTTAAGGCTGATGCCTCCGGTATCAAAGGTCACTGCCTTGCCCACCAAGACAACCGGTTTGGTGCTGGCTTTGGTGCCCTGGTATTTGATCACAATTAAATGTCCTGGCTCGACTGAACCGGCGCTGACGGAGAGCAGGGAACCCATCTTGAGTTTTCTCATCTGCGCTTCGCTGAGCACACTGGTGCTGACCTTGGCGCGGCTCTTAGCACGACTACTAGCCTGGCCCTTGGTCAATGCCTTAGCTTCAGCGGCAATAAAGCTCGGGGTGCAGATATTGGCTGGCAGGTTGCCCAGCTGACGCGCGGCGTTCATGCCATTGCCTACGGCTGCGCCATAAATCAGACCTTTTTTCGCGGCTGTGGCATCGGCTTTGCTCGGTGCCCAGTAGGTGAGGTTCTTGAGTTTTTTGGGTTTAGATTTTTTAACGCTTTTCGGTACCGGAGCATACTGGTAGCTTGCGGCCTGAATGCTGCGTGCGACTATACCGGCCTGCCACTCGCTGTCATCGGAAAGCCCTTCTCCAACCCAAACGGCTTTGACGCTAGGGGTCTTGAGCAGTGCCGCAGCACCTGCACCTATGACTTTTATCTGTTGCTGCTGACTGTTGGCTCCTGCAGTGCCAAGCAGGATAATACGCTTGCCGCTGACGCCGGGAATATGCATAACCAGGGTCTCGCCGCTACTACCACTGAAATCACCTGCTTTAATTAAAGAAGAGATGGCACCGTCTAAAGACTTATCTAGTGCATCAGCACTGTCTTTTAGTTGTGGGCCGGTCGGGAGAATGAGAGAATCCGCTTTTATGTTTAACAGCTGTGCGGCAGATGCAGTAAAATCCATGTTTGCTCCGTTTGGTAGTCGTTTTTTTTGAATGATTTGAATCTCAATAAGGCACGAACGATAGCATAAATTTCGCTACAACACCCAAGGGCTATAAGCTTAACCTGTGATTATTTTCCGTTATCTCTGCCGCGAAATTCTATCTGCCACTACGGCCGTCTGCGTGATTCTGTTGCTGGTGCTAATGAGCGGCCGCTTTGTTAAATACCTCGGCAAAGCAGTGGCCGGGGATATGGATTCCAACTCTATTTTCGCGATGATCGGCTATCGCATTCCAAGCTTTCTTGAATTGACACTCCCTCTGGCCTTCTTTCTCGCAGTGCTGCTCTCCTTTGGACGGCTCTATGTGCAGAATGAGATGAGTGTATTAAAAGCCTGTGGTGTCTCCGAGCGTCGGCTGATGGGCTACACGCTCATTATTGCCTCAGTTTTTGCTCTGGCTACTGGCTGGCTGAGCCTCTCGGTTTCCCCTTCGGGCATGACCAAGGCTGAGGCCCTGTTTGATGCCGAAAAATCCCGTAGTGAGCTGGATAAGTTAATGCCGAAAAAGTTTTACTCTCTGTCCGGAGGCAAAGGCGTTACCTATGCCGAGGCGGTGACCGAAGACCGCGAGTTAGATGAGATCTTTTTGGCGATGACCGCGGGCAGTGATGAAAACTCTGATCGCCGTTTGATTTTGGTGCTCGCCGACAAAGGTCGCCAACAGCAAGCGGAGAACAGCAGTGAGCGCTATCTGGTAATGGAGAGTGGTTACCGCATTGAAGGTGTGCCCGGGCAGAATGATTACCAAATCACCCGCTTTGAAGAATATGGCTCGCGCTTGGAGGACAGTGCGCCATCCATCAGGAAGACCAAGACCGATGCTATGGCGACAGGGTTATTGCTGGGCTCAAATGATCCGGAGTTGCAAGCTACCTTGCAGTGGCGTCTATCGATTCCGTTGATGGTGTTAGTGGTGACTATATTGGCAGTGCCCCTGAGTCGCACTAATAACCGTCAGGGCCGCTATGGCAAATTGTTGCCGGCGATTGCCCTCTACTTTACCTATTTGGTTGCTCTCAATGCCATGCGTGGTGCGCTGGAATCTGGTGCGATTCCGATCTCCGTAACTCTGCTTCCGGTCCATGCAGTGTATCTGGGGATTGCTGTTTTGCTGCTTAGGTCTGGTGGTCCGAAAAAGTCTAATGCAGGTCAGGCCAATGGTGAGGTGACAGCATGATGCATCGTCTATCTTGGCATGTGGGTAAAACGGTATTCGCCGCTATCGCAGTGACGCTATTGGTGTTGGTTGGCTTAGACTCCGTGGGTGCGATTATTGATCAGTCCGCTGATGTGACGCGCAACTACTTCTTCGCCGATGCGATGATCTATGTAGTCACTCTGGTGCCCTCAAGAATTTATGAATATATTCCCTTCGCTTCACTGATTGGCTGTCTGGTTGGCCTAGGTCTGCTGGCTGGCAATAGCGAGGTGATTGTTATGCGTGCGGCTGGTGTGTCGCCACTGCGTATCGTCGGTTTTGTACTCAAGCCGGTGCTGATCTTTATTATTTTGGGTATGACTATTGGAGAGTACTTTTCGCCTTACCTGGATCAGTTGGCTGAGGGTAAACGTGAGTATTTGCGCAAGGGTGAGAGTGCTCAGGATTCGTCGTCAGGCCTGTGGAATCGTGAAGGCAATCAGTTTGTGCATGCCAACGCAGTGTTCCCTGGTGGGGTTTTGTATGGCGTAACACGCTATCAGTTTAATGATGAGCGGCAGATTCAAGAGGCGAGCTTTGCCTCCCGGGCGACCTTTAATTCAACTGAGCGTTACTGGATAGAAGAGAATGTCTCGGTAACTCGGTTCTTGGGTGACAGTACTGAGAGAGATAAGCTGATTACTCGACGCTGGGATTCGGAGTTGACGCCGAATGTGTTGATGCTAAATATTTTGCCGGCGGACTCGCTATCGATTGAGAGTCTCTACAGTTATATTGCGTTTCTTGAGTTGCAGAATATAGACACTGCCAGCTACGAAGTGGCGCTGTGGCGAAAGGCTCTGCAGCCATTGATTATTATTGGCTTGGTCTTGTTGGGTATCTCATTTGTCTTTGGTCCGCTGCGGGACTCGACTATGGGATTCCGGATTTTTATCGGCGTGGTATTTGGTATTAGCTTCCGTATTTTCCAGGATATGCTTGGGCCGCTGAGTGTGGTGTTTCAGTTTCCGCCACTGCTGGCGGTGTTGGTGCCGATTCTTTTCTGTGTGTTGGTTGGGGTGTTTTTGCTTAGGCGCAGTGGGTAGGGTATGAGATCCCTCGTCGCTTCGCTCTGTCGGGATGACAAGATGGTGGCTCTGATGGGATGAAAGAATGGGAGGGTTCCGCTGTATGCGCGGATGGAGGCGATGTTGAGGTGATAGTGTGGAGTGAAGTTTGTCATCTCGAACGCATGTGAGAGATCTCATTGTTCAGGAGTGAAACTCTTAACCCTAAACCCTAAACCCTAAACCCTAAACCCTAAACCCTAAACCCTAAACCCTAAACCCTAAACCCTAAACCCTAAACCCTAAACCCTAAACCCTAAACCCTAAACCCTAAACCATTAATCCGCTCTATCGCCTAAGTCAGTACCCGCCGAACCGCCTTATTCCAGCCAGCCACTTTTTTATCACGCAGCTCAATTGCCATCTCAGGCGCAAAGTTTTTATCTAATCGCCAATTGTCAGCAAAGCCCTGCTGATCCGGCCACACTCCTGCGCGGGATCCCGCTAACCAAGCTGCACCTAATGCTGTGGTCTCGGCAATCACTGGGCGATCAACCGGTGCCTGTAAAATATCGGCGAGGCGCTGCATGGTCCAGTCGCTGGCGACCATACCTCCGTCAACACGCAATACCGTCTCTGCACGTTCATCCCAATCTGCCTGCATGGCATTGAGCAGGTCTAATGTTTGATAGCAAACTGACTCGAGCGCTGCTCGGGCGATTTCGGCCGGGCCTGTGCCGCGGGTTAAACCTAGTAGTGCACCGCGGGCATCGGCGTCCCACCAGGGGGCACCCAGTCCGGTAAAGGCGGGAATCATATAGACATCTTGATTGTCATCGGCCTGCTGGGCCAACTCCCCTGATTCTTTGGCACTGTCGATAATGCCGAGACCATCGCGCAACCATTGCACGGCGGCGCCGGCGATAAAAATTGAGCCCTCAAGGGCATAGGTCACTTTGCCGTCAAGTTGATAGGCGATGGTGGTGAGTAACTTATTGCTCGACGCCACGGCGGTGGTACCTGTATTTAACAGTGCAAAACAACCGGCGCCATAGGTAGATTTCATCATGCCTGTGTCAAAGCAGGCCTGACCCACTGTCGCGGCTTGCTGGTCGCCAGCAATGCCTAAAATAGCGATATCGCTGCCTAGCAGGCTGGTGATGCCAAAGTCAGCGGCGCAATCTTTAACCTCGGGTAGCAGTGACCGAGGAATATTAAAGAGGGTTAATAGTTCTTCGTCCCACTGGCCCTGGTGGATATTGTAGAGCATGGTTCTCGAGGCGTTGGTGGCATCGGTAGCATGGCTTTGGCCCTCGGTGAGGTTCCAGAGTAACCAGCTGTCCATGGTGCCAAAGGCCAGTTCACCGCGCTCGGCTCGGTCTCTGGCGCCGTCTACATTGTCCAGTAACCAGGCGACTTTTGTGGCGGAAAAATAGGGGTCGAGCAAGAGGCCAGTTTTAGCACTGACCATAGATTCTAGACCCTGATCTTTAAGGCCGTTGCAGTACTCTGCGGTGCGTCGATCTTGCCAGACAATGGCATTGTAGATTGGCTTACCAGTGCTACGATCCCATAGTAATGTGGTCTCGCGCTGGTTGGTGATGCCGATGGCGGCGATCTGCTGGGCGTTGATACCGGCTTCTACCAGTACCTGTTTTGCGGTATCTAAAGAAGTCTGCCAGATATCTAGAGCGTTGTGCTCAACCCAGCCGGAGTCGGGAAAATGCTGATCAAATTCTTGCTGAGACTGGGCAACTATGGCGTAGTGTTGATCAAATAATATGGCTCTGGAGGAGGTGGTTCCCTGGTCCATTGCTAGGATCAATTTTTTCTCTGAGTCCATGGTTGCGCCTTTCTATTATTTTGTTTTTGGTAACACCACAACTTCGGTAGCGCTATAAGTGTCGTGGAGACAGGCCCTCGCTGGTGGTAGTAGACACCATAGATAACCAATGCCACCGAATGCAAAAGACAGGCTAGCGAGAAAACTGCGTTTGATACATTGCTCGGGGGTTGCCAGTGAACCATCCGCCTGTTGCAATTTTAGCCGCCAGGATTTCATGCCCAATGTCTGGCCCTGTTTACGCCAACATATATAGTAGTAGCCGACTAAGGCGGCGATCAAGCCAGCAAAGCTAAGCCATTGCAATAGTGCCCCGGGCTGCACATCTTCAACTTGCTGCGATCCATTGAATAAAATCTTAAGCATGGTTAATAGGAGTCCATAGGCGAGGATAATCGCAAACAGCAGAAAGGCATCGTAAATAAGTGCCGCGAGACGACGCCATAAATTGGCTGTGGGATAGGACTCAGATTCAGAGGGGGACATATATTATTGGTCACAGTGGTTAATCATCTCCGAATTCTGCCGAAAGCCAGTACAATGCGCAATCATTAGAAAAACTATCGGGAGATTGTAGTGGATTGGATTTACGGCATACATGCTGTTCAAACCATGCTCAAGTCAGCGCCAGGGCGCGTGCGTGAGTTGCATGTTCAACGTGGCCGTCAGGATGATCGTCTACAAAAGATTCACAAGTTGGCTGAGCAGCACGGTGTCACCTTGCAGTGGGCGACGGTGAAAAATCTCGATGATAAAGTCAATGCTCGCCATCAGGGTGTTATTGCTCTCTGTGAAGAGGGGCAAACTCATGATGAAGCGTTTTTACTTGAGAGTATGGAAAAGCATGGCAACAAGGCGCTATTTTTAGTCCTCGATGGCGTCACTGATCCGCATAATCTGGGCGCCTGTTTGCGTTCGGCAGATGGCGCAGGGGTACATGCGGTGGTGGTGCCCAAAGACAACTCTGTGGGCTTGACACCTGTGGTGCAAAAAGTAGCCTGTGGTGCAGCCGAGTCTGTGCCCCTGGTGATGGTGACTAACCTGACCCGAACTCTGGAGAAGTTACAGCAGGCGGGTGCCTGGGTTGTTGGTGCCGCAGGCGAGGCGGAGCAGTTTATCTATGATATTGACCTCACTGGGCCTCTGGTGCTGGTGATGGGTGCGGAGGGCAAGGGTATTCGTCAGCTGACACGCAAGCAGTGCGATTATCTGGCCAAGTTACCTATGGCCGGAGAAGTGAGTAGTTTAAATGTGTCTGTGGCAACGGGGGTTTGTCTGTTTGAAATCGTCCGCCAGCGACGCGGCTAATAACGTCTCAGAAACTACCCCTATCATTGGTGATGTCAGATTTCAGAATATGCAGGCCGAGACTAAAGCTCTCGGCTGTCATTTCCGACTATGCTTAGTAAAGGTGGGCCTTTCCGCCAAATTGCTTTAAGACCTGTGCTTTAAAACCTGTGCTTTAAAAACACATGCTTAAAAAAAATAGCCTTTTAAACTTATTGGAAAACTGTGGTGGGGAATATGGCAGAGCCCAACATTTATTCAATACCTAACATCCTCAGTCTCTCTCGACTGGCGCTGGTGCCAGTTCTGATTGCGCTGGCGTATTTTGGTCTAGCGCAAGAATTTCTTATCGTTCTCGCGATCTCTCTATTGAGTGATGTGTTTGATGGCTATCTTGCGCGGAAGTTAAATCAAACATCAGAGTTGGGTGCAAAGTTGGATAGCTGGGGTGATGTGCTTACTTACGGTTGTATGATTCTTGGTCTCTACTGGATCTGGCCTCAGGTGTTTGCCCAGCAGGTTTGGTTTTTAGTTGCGGCAGGTTTGTCTTTTGTCGTGCCTGTGATGCACGCCTTCCGTAAGTTTGGCGAATATCCCAGCTATCATACGCTTGGAGCCAAAACCGCGGCGGTGCTGATGGCGCCAGCGTTTTACCTTCTTACTTTGATGGACGCAGATCTGTTCTTTAATGCAGTGATTATCTTCCATATTATCGTCGCTTTTGAAGAGATGGCGATCACCTCTGTACTGAACCACCCACGCAGTAATGTTCGCTCGGTTTTCAGCCTTATTGGCAACTCAAAACTGGCCGATTAAGGCCTCTTTATCGGGCTAAAAATGCTGGTTGCATCGGGCAGGTCAAGTCACTACAATAGCGCGCCTTACAGCGTCTGGGCTAATTGGCTCAGGCACTCCTTGTCTTACTGCAGCGACCGATAGGCGCTAGCGGGAGACTTTTAAATCCACGAGGAGATACAATGCGTCACTACGAAATCGTATTTCTGGTTCACCCGGACCAGAGCGAGCAAGTTTCCGGCATGATCGAGCGTTACACAGCTTCTATTGAAGCTGGTGAAGGCAAGGTTCATCGCATGGAAGACTGGGGCCGCCGCCAGTTGGCTTACCCAATCAACAAAATTCACAAAGCTCACTACATTCTGATGAATGTTGAATGTAGTCAGGAAGTTCTCGACGAGCTTAGTTCTACTTTCCGTTATAACGATGCTGTTCTGCGCAGCTTGGTTGTTCGTCGCGATGAAGCGATCACAGCTGAGTCACCGATTATGAAAATCGAGAATGCTGATAAAGCAGACAAAGAAGCACGTGAGCGTCGCAATGCCGCGAAAGCTAAAGCTGACGAAGCTGCCAAGGCCGTTGCTGATGCCGCTAAAGCCGCAGAAGACGCTGCTGAACCAGCGAAAAGCGAGGGAGAAGAATAATGGCTAAGTTTGTACGTCGTAGAAAGTTTTGTCGTTTCAGTGCCGAAGGCGCACCTGAGATCGATTACAAAGATTTAGACACTTTGAAAGGCTATGTGTCAGAGAGCGGCAAGATTGTACCTAGCCGTATCACTGGTACCAAAGCTCGCTATCAGCGTCAATTGGCAGAAGCTATTAAACGCGCTCGTTACATCGCGCTGCTGCCATACACCGATAGCCATAAGTAATAGAGGTTAAGTCCTTTGCGAGCCCTAGCAGACTTAATTATGCGTGGGCGTGCTCAGGCTTGTGGTGTTGCGGTATTTGGTAGCTTGCTACCGTTAATAAGCCCAGCGGCCATCGGTCTGGTCACCCTTCGTAAAGATAGCTCAGAAGGGTTAATTGTTGCACTTTGGGCGTTGTTGCCCTGGTTGGCACTTTACCTTACTGGCGGTATGAGCCCGTTGTTAACCCTGGCTCCATCTGCGGCACTAGTGGTCATAGTGGTTGCAGCCAATGTTTTACGCACCACGGCATCGTGGCAGTGGACATTGATCGGAGTAGGTCTCTGCAGTGCAGTAGCAGTGTCCATTGTTGGATTTGTTGCCAGTGCAGATATAGATCAGGTAGTGGCAGAGGTTGCCGAGCTGGTTGCACAGATTAGTGCACAGGCCGGTGTGTCGGAGGAGCTCAGTCTGGTTCCCGACAGAACATTTGTGCTCGGTTTGTTGGCATGGATGATTGCTCTTACTGTGGTCTGTGGCTTGTTAGTTGCTAGGTGGTGGCAGGCGCTGTTATTTAATCCCGGTGGATTTCGCGAAGAATTCCACGCTTTTCGATTAGAACAGCGGGTTGCGGTTATCTTGTTCGCGATTGTTGTTGCTGGTGTGGCGTTACCCCGTGAGTACACACCTTGGATTGAATTGTTGTCGCTGCCGCTGTTAATCGCTGGCGTGGCACTGGTTCACTCAAGTGTGAAAGTTATGGGATGGGGCGGACACTGGCTTGGATTAATGTACTTCGGACTGTTTTTTATCGGTCCAACAGGTACTGTGCTGATCGGCCTTGGATTGGTTG
The DNA here is from genome assembly GCA_000153445.1 of gamma proteobacterium HTCC2207. Lineage (GTDB taxonomy): Bacteria > Pseudomonadota > Gammaproteobacteria > Pseudomonadales > Porticoccaceae > HTCC2207. The sequence continues at coordinate 185,958 of CH672398.1, forward strand.
ATAGCATATTGAATTTACGCTCTCGTCTTGCGGCGTTTAAAAACCGCAACTCTTGAGCCAAGTATGAAAAGAGGATATTAAGATGGAAGTCATTCTGTTAGAAAAGATCGGCAAGTTGGGCAATATTGGTGACAAGGCTGTTGTTAAATCTGGCTTCGGTCGCAATTACCTGATCCCTCAGGGCAAGGCTGTTTTTGCTACAGCGGCAAACATTGCTGACTTTGAGCTGCGTCGCGCAGACCTCGAAGCCGCTGCGGCGTCCAAGTTAGGCGCAGCAGAAGCACGTGCTGCGGCACTGGCTGCAATCGGATCAGTGACTATCACTGCAGTTGCTGGCGACGAAGGCAAGCTGTTCGGTTCTGTCGGTATTCGTGAGTTGGAAGATGCTCTGGCTACTGCAGGCAGCGATATCAATAAGAGCGAAATCAACATGCCAGACGGTCCAATCCGTTTTGTTGGTGAGTTCAGCATTGAGTGTCAGTTGCACGTAGACGTTACTCAAAGCTTCACAGTTATTGTTGAAGCTGAATAAGTCCCCACTTAGAATTTAAAGCGGGAATTTATTGCAAAACGGCACTGCTTCTGAATAAGATGCAGTGCCGTTTTCGTTTCAACTTTCGTAACAACTGTCGTATGACTGTCTTTTCAACTAGAGCCTGATGATCAGTTAAAACTATGAACGAAGCATTATTTGCAGAACCTACAGCCAGCCAGCCACTGCCCCATTCGATTGAGGCAGAGCAGGCCGTACTTGGCGGTTTGATGCTAAAAAATGATGCCTTTGATGCTGCGGCGACAGTGTTATCTGATACCGATTTTTACAGCCAGGACCATCAGCTTATTTTTAATGCGATGGCGAGACTGGCGGAAGAGGGTCAGCCCTTTGATCCCATCACTCTCAGTGAATCTCTACAAAACAGTAATGAGTTAGCCAGCATCGGCGGTGCCGAGTATCTTGTGGATCTCGCCAGCAGCACGCCGAGCTCGGCGAATATTGCGGCCTATACTCAAATTGTTCTCGAGCGCTCAATTGTTCGCCAGCTGATTGGCGCGGCCAGTGAGACGGTGCGCAAAGGTTACAATCCCCTGGGTTGGGATAGTGCTCAGCTGCTCGCTGAAGCGGAGAGCCGACTCCAAGAAATTATTGAAAACCGGCCGAAAAAGGGCGGTTTCAAAGAAGTTAATGCCTTGCTTAAAGAGGCTGTCGAACGTCTTGATGAGCTGTTTAAGAACGATGCCGATATCACCGGTATGGGCACTGGCTTTAAAGATCTCGATGATATGACCTCCGGTTGGCAGAAGTCCGATCTAGTGATTGTGGCAGGGCGACCGTCTATGGGTAAAACCGCCTTTGCCATGAATATGGTTGAGTATGCGACCCTTAATCAAAATCGTCCGGTGCTGGTTTTCTCTCTTGAGATGCCAGCCAGCCAGTTGATTATTCGACTGCTGTCGTCGATCGGCAAGATCGATCAGACACGCATGCGCTCCGGTAATCTCACCGAAGATGATTGGCCGCGCCTCAGCAGTGCTGCGCAGCGCCTTAAAGACCGCCCCTTATTTATCGATGACACGTCCGGCATAACGCCATTGGGCATGCGCAATCAAATTAAACAGTTCACCCGTGAACGTGTTGAGCAGTTGCGTCAGGAATGGCATCAGGAACATGGTGCAGATACGCCGGCAGATACGGAAGCACTCTATGCTCAGGCCCAACCTGGTTTGATTATGGTGGATTACCTGCAGCTGATGAGCGGTAATAATCCGGCTGATGGTCGTGTGCAGGAGATCTCGCAGATCTCTCGGGAATTGAAAAACCTGGCTCGTGAATATGAATGCCCGATGATTGCACTCTCCCAGTTGAGTCGTAATCTTGAGCAGCGTCCCAATAAGCGACCGATTAACTCAGACTTGAGAGAATCTGGTGCCATTGAGCAGGATGCTGACGTCATTGTGTTTCTCTATCGCGATGAAGTGTACAACGAAGACAGTCCCGACAAGGGCAGCGCCGAAATCATTATCGGCAAGCAGCGAAATGGTCCGATTGGCACCTGCCGATTAGCCTTCCTGGGTAAGTACACTCGCTTCGAAAATCTGGCTGGCGACTACTTCACCGAAAACTAATTTCCTACAGATAAGCTTCTACAGGGTAATCAATCATGAGAATTTTCCACACTGTTAGTGGTCTTCGAGAGGCGCTGACTATTCATCGCCGTGAGGGTTTGCGTATTGGCTTTGTGCCAACCATGGGGAATCTTCATCAGGGTCATCTGGCACTGGTGGCGCAGGCTCGCCAGACGTGCGACGTGGTGGTCTGTTCGATCTTTGTCAACGCACTACAGTTCGGCCTCAATGAAGATTGGGACAAATATCCGCGCACCTATCAAATGGATTGCGAAAAACTCACAGCAGCCGGCTGCGATTATCTTTTTCATCCCGATGATACTGAGATGTACCCCAATGGTCTGGATACTCAGAGTCGCGTAATCTGCCCGACTATGACTGATGTACTCTGTGGCGCTAGCCGTCCTGGCCACTTCGAGGGTGTCACCACAGTGGTCTCTAAGCTTTTTAATATAGTTCAGCCTGACGAGGCTATTTTTGGTATTAAGGATTATCAGCAGTTGGCGGTGATTCGACGCATGGCTGAGGATCTCTGTATGCCGGTGCAAATTACTGCGGCGCCAATCCATCGTGAAGCTGATGGCTTGGCCATGAGTTCTCGCAATAGCTATATCACTGAGCAAGAACGCCCCAATGTAGTTGTATTAAAAGAGAGTCTTGAATGGATTGCGTTGCAGGTTCAAGAGGGCGCGCGCAACTTTCGCGAGTTAGAAACACTGGCTATTCAACGTATTGCCAGCGCCGGTTTTAAGACTGACTATATCACTCTTAGCAATAGCAAAACCTTAGATCCGGCTGCCGAAGACGATCTGGAAATCACTATTCTGGGTGCTATCTTTACTGAGTCGGCGCGACTGATTGATAACCTCAGTATTCGCCTCGACTAGGCCTATAGAACCAATTAGCTATTTTATTTAAGTACATCTTTTAACGTATTTTTAGGAGCAAATGGATGTTGTCGACCTTTCTGAAAGCCAAGCTGCATATGGGATCCGTGACCCAAGCCGAGCTTTGGTATGACGGTTCCTGTGCCATAGATGCGGATTTGTTAGCGCTCTCGGGCATGCGGGAATTTGAGCAGATCGATATTTACAATATTACCAATGGTGAGCGCCTTACCACCTATGTCATTGTGGCTGAAGCCGGATCCGGAATCATTTCTATGAACGGCGCAGCGGCGCGCAAATTCCAAGTTGGCGATCGGATTATTATTGCCAGTTACGGCCAGTTTTCCGAGTTAGAAGCGGCTGAGCATAAGCCTAAGCTGGTCTACCTCAATCCAGATAATACCGTCGAGCGCAGTGCCAATACCATTGCTGTGCAGCTGGCGGAATAAATTTGAAATTCAGCGCCCGTTTCACGGGCGCTTATAGTCACTCTAGTTCTAATTGCTCTGCTTTAATTACTTTGCTTTAAATACTCGCTCTCCCGCTAGCCAGGTTTCTAATACCTGGGTCTTCCACAAGTCTTTGGGAGCAATATGGTAGATATCCTGATCAAGCAAAATAAAGTCGGCCCACTTCCCAGGAGTTAGTCCTCCAAGCCTGTCCTCCTGGTGAGCTGCCCATGCAGCGTCGATACTAAAACTGCGCATGGTTTCTTTTATGGTCATGGCCTCTTCTGCAATCCAGCCACCTTCAGGTTGATTAGCTTTGTTCTGTCTGGTTACGGCGGCGTGTATACCATCGAAAGGCGCCGCTAACTCAACTGGGAAATCGGACCCTGAAACCACACGGCTGCCCTGATTGAGAAAACTGCGCCAGGCATAGGCACCTTTTAAGCGCTCGGCACCAATTCTGTCTTCGGCCATATTCATATCACTAGTGGCATGAGTAGGCTGCATGGAGGGAATTACATCGAGGCTTTTAAAGCGTGGCAAATCGCTTAGGGCGACTACCTGAGAGTGCTCGATACGGTGACGCAGATGGCGGCCTCCAACTGTGTTGTAAGCATGTTCAATTTCATCCAAGGCAATGCGGTTGCCCTTGTCGCCAATAGCGTGAATCGCAACTTGAAATTCGGCCTTCGTAGCCAGGCTAAACAACTGGCGCAGTTGTTCAGCACTGGTGAGCAGCAGGCCGCTGTGATCGGGACGATCCTGGTAGGGCTCAATTAAGGCGGCGCCGCGGCTGCCGAGAGCACCGTCGGTATAAATTTTAATACTGCGGGCGCTGTACATATCATTGCTGCCGAGGCTATGGCCTGCAGCGAGAATCTGTTCAAGCTCGGGATCGGTTGACGAGATCATACCGTAGAGGCGCACTTGCATAGCGCCACTATCAGCCAGTTCGCGATAGAGAGCATGCTCTGTGGCACTGACACCGGCATCATGGGTCGAGGTGATACCCAGTTTCAGGAGATGTTTGCTGACCGTATCCAAGGCGACGGTAATTTCATCAGCGGTTGGTTTGGGTACTGCTTGGGCGATAAGGTCCATGGCATTGTCGATAAATACGCCCGTGGGGATGCCATCGGCATCTCGGAGAATTTCGCCGCCGGCGGGTGACAGGGTATTTTTATCAATACCGGCAGCTTTCATTGCAGCACTGTTGGCCCAGCCCGCGTGACCATCGACTCGGTTCAACCAAACCGGGCGATCATCGATAAACTGGTCTAATAGTGCAGCAGTGGGAAATTGCTGATCTGGCCACAATACCTGATTCCAGCCGCGACCTTTAATCCACTGCAGTTGAGGTTGTTCAGCGGCGTAGTTGGCAACTTTTTCGGCGGCCTGCCGAGCGGATGCGAGGCCGCGGACATCAATGCTAAGCAGCGTAAAACCGAGGCTTGAAACATGGCCGTGGGCATCAATTATGCCGGGTATCAGAGTTTTCCCCTGACCATCAAATTTTTCTGCCTTGGGGTAATTTGCGGCGATTTCTGAGTCGCCGGTGGCCAGGACTTTACCGTCTCTAATCGCCATAGCAGAAAAGTTAAATAGCTCACGCTGATTGTTAAAACTGTAGCCATGAATATTGTCGATTAACAGAGTGTCTGGTTGTTCAGGTTCAGAGCAACCGGTAAGTAGACCAATCAGTAGTGCGTAGGGTAGGAATCGGCTTGCAAACCGGCTTAGGAATTGAGAATGGGTGCTCATAGTGTGGCTCCGCGAGATCTTTTATTATTATTTTTGACCTGAGGCTAGCCAAAGCTTCGCTAACCACGATACTTATTACGCAGATAGTCGCCTATCGGGTGCATTTGTGCGAGCTTTACTTTTTTCAGGAAGGTAGACGTATTCGCCACTTGCAGAGCTAAGCTGCCCTAGGCGGCCGACATTTTGCCGAATGTTAGGGCTTGCGGTCCATGGCACAGTTTTTTTTGAGTTACCACTTGCTGTTCCGATGATAATTAATCTGCTCAGAAATCGTCCCATGAGGGTTTCCTTTAGTAGGTAAAGTTGCGTTGATTCCCTGTGCGTTAGAGATATAGTTCGAATCTGAGTGAAGATACAGCCGAGTGGGGGAGGCTGAGCTGCTCAATTGTTCGTTGACTAATTACTTAAAACTGTTAAATTGCACAGGTTCTGCTCGTATTGACGCAGAAATTTTGGACCCAGTACCAGGTTGGCGTTATCCATGCCGCTGGTCATCAACAGAGATGGTGCAGCTATTTACCAATAGTACGAGCACCGATAACAGTCATTGAGCACGTACCCGTGTGACTGAAGTTCGCCGCCTTTCGCGGAATCCAGTTTGATGCAACAGCCGCTTGCCACTGAGAACCGTCCTGACACTAAACAGTGACGAGGAATTATTGTGGAATTACTATCTGGCGGTGAAATACTTATCCGCGCATTAAAAGATGCAGGTATCAAGCATGTCTGGGGTTACCCTGGAGGAGCTGCACTGCATATCTATGACGCCCTGTATCGACAGGAAGACGTCCAGCATTTGCTAGTTCGCCACGAGCAGGCCGCAGTGCATGCCGCCGATGGTTACTCGCGCTCCACTGGTGAAGTGGGTACAGCCCTAGTGACCTCAGGTCCAGGTGCGACCAATGCCATTACCGGTATTGCCACAGCCTATATGGATTCGATCCCTATGGTAGTGATCTCTGGACAGGTTCCATTGACCAAAATTGGTCAGGACGCCTTCCAAGAGACTGATATGGTGGGAGTTTCACGGCCTATAGTTAAACACAGTTTTTTGGTTACCCGCGCTGAAGATATAGCCGAAACCATCGCTAAAGCCTATTACATTGCTGCTACTGGTCGTCCCGGCCCGGTCGTTGTCGATATTCCAAAAGACGTCACTGACCCCAGCTATCAAATACCTTATGAGTATCCTGCTGAAGTCAAAATGCGCTCTTATCAGCCCTCAGACAAGGGTCATCGTGGACAGATTCGTCGTGCAGTGAGAACCTTGATCGGCGCTAAGCGTCCGGTTCTCTACACTGGTGGCGGTGTTGTTCTGGATAACGCCTCTGAGCATTTGATTGCTCTGGCGAAAAAGCTTAATTATCCAGTGACCAATACATTGATGGGTCTGGGTGGCTATCCCGGAACTGATCCTCAGTATCTGGGTATGCTGGGTATGCACGGTACATACGAAGCCAACACGGCTATGCACCATGCAGATGTGATCTTTGCCATTGGCGCGCGCTTTGATGATCGGGTTACTAATGATCTGGAAAAGTTCTGCCCCCATGCAACGATTATTCATATAGATGTGGACCCCACTTCGGTATCGAAAAATATCGAGGCGCATATTCCTATAGTGGGTACCTGTAATTCGGTACTGCCGGAAATGCTTAGCCTTATCGATCAGTCTGAAACTACTCCGGACAGCGATGCGATCGCTGAGTGGTGGCAGCAGATTGATCAGTGGCGTGCTGATAAAGGTATCTACACTGCCAGCCGCTATGAAGAGAGTTCAGGCAACTGCATCAAGCCTCAAGACGTTATCAAGATGCTGTACAAAGTCACTGAAGGCAAGGCGATTGTAACCTCCGATGTGGGTCAGCATCAGATGTTTGCCGCTCAGTACTATCTGTTCGACAAGCCGCGCACTTGGATTAACTCTGGGGGTCTTGGCACTATGGGCTTCGGTTTGCCCGCAGCCATGGGCTGTAAGCTGGCGTTCCCGGATTGTGATGTCGCCTGTGTTTCTGGCGAAGGCAGTATCCAGATGAATATTCAGGAGCTCTCCACCTGCAGTCAGCACAATTTGCCGGTGAAGATTATCAACCTCAATAATGCTGCACTGGGTATGGTTCGCCAGTGGCAGGATATGAACTACAGCAGCCGCTATTCTGAGAGTGTCTATGAAGAGTCACTGCCTGATTTTATAAGGTTGGCTGAGGCCTACGGTCATGTGGGTATGAAAATCACTCATATAGATCAGCTCGAAGAGAAAATGCGTGAGGCCTTTGCCATGAAAGATCGTGTGGTCTTTTTGGATATAGATGTAGATCGTTCTGAGCATGTTTACCCAATGCAAATGCCCGGCGGATCCATGCGGGATCTGTGGCTAAACAAGACGGAGAGAACCTAATGAAACGGATAATCTCTATTTTGATCGAAAATGAATCCGGCGCACTTTCACGGGTAGTGGGTCTATTTGCCCAGCGTGGTTATAACATCGACACTCTGACTGTGGCACCCACAGATGACGATACCTTGTCCCGGTTAACCCTAACCACTCAGGGTGACGATCATATGGCGGAGCAGATTGTTAAACAGCTGCACAAGTTGATCGACACCATTAAGGTCGTTGATTTGACTCAGGGCGCCTATATTGAGCGCGAACTGATGTTGGTTAAAATTAAAGCGACCGAAAGTGAAATTCGACGGGAACTTAAAAGCTGTGTGGAAATTTTCCGTGGTCATATTATCGATGTCACACCGGCTACCTACACAGTTCAGCTTGCTGGCGACAGTGAAAAGCTCGATGCCTTTATTGAGGCGGTGCGCGAAATGGGCATTATGGAAGTGGTCAGAAGTGGTGTTTCCGGTATAGCGCGCGGTGATAAATTTCTGCGTGTTTAATTTCGCTGAGTTTGATCAAGTGTGATAATTACTGAAACGGCTTGCTAAGTAGTGGGCCGTTTTAGTTTTCTGACAGTAGAACTATTCAAATAACAAAATTATAACGAAGTAGACAAGGGGACAATATGTCAGCAGCTGAGAATCAAACTAGAGTAGTGGGCCTAGAGGGTGGTATTAACTTCCGTGACATTGGGGGTTATATCAACACTCAGGGTCGCACTGTTAAGTGGCGCAAAATTATGCGTTGCGGACATCTGGCGCGACTCAGTGAAGGCGATCTGGATACGCTTGAAACCATAGGTGTGAGTAAGATCCATGACTTCCGTCGCACAGAAGAGCAGGAGCAGTCCCCCAGCTGTGCAGTGCGCGCCGAGTTTATTGATGACTACCAGATCCATATTGGTGATATCTCACGTTTCTGGGAGTTCCTATTTGGCGGTGAACTCACCGCCGACTCTTCCCATCAGCTGGTGGTTAATTCCTACCGTTCCTGCATAGAAGCAGTGATTCCTGCATTTAGTCGTTTTATGCGCCATATAGTGGATAACGCCGACAGCGCATCAGTATTTCACTGTTCCGCTGGCAAGGATCGCACTGGTATGGCAGCGGCACTGATTCTCTCGGCGCTAGATGTACCGCGACAGACGATAGTCGATGACTACATGCTGACTATCGAGCACTATGATTCGGATGCCCTAATTGAGATTGTTGAAGGTCATCTGCGTGCGGCTAAAGTTGAGAGCTGGGATCGTGACTGGCTGATTCCCTATTGCTCGGTGCATCAGGATAATATAGTGGCTTTTCTGGACGCCATAGATGAGCAGTACGGGGATGTTAAAACCTACTTGACCAGTGCTCTGGGCCTGTCCGCTGCGGATTTGGAAAAAATGCAGAGCTGCTATTTGGAAGGTTAAGAGCCTATAATGCGCGAACAGTTGTTCCAGTAACCAGTGCAGGTACCTCTAGCCAGGGCCTTTAGCCAGTAACTCTAGCCAGTAACTCTAACCAGTAACTCTAGCCAGTAACTCTGGCCAGTAACGATTGAGAGCAATAATTGTATGATCAAAAAAGCCGATACCTCCGAGAATGTAGTCAATCTCAAAACACCTGTTGGGGACGATACTCCAGCACGTCGCAAAGGTATCTATCTACTGCCTAATCTACTTACCACCGGCGCACTGTTTGGTGGTTTTTATGCAGTGTTATCGGGTTTTAGTGGCAACTATGAATGGGCCGCCATGGCAATTTTCACTGCGATGCTCTTTGATGGATTAGATGGCCGCGTGGCCCGCATGACCAATACTCAGAGTGATTTTGGTGTGCAGTACGACAGCCTCTCAGATATGGTCTCCTTTGGTGTGGCCCCAGCAGTAGTTGCCTATGGTTGGGGTGTCAGTGATTTGGGTACAGTGGGCCTGGCTGCGGCTTTTGTTTATGCTTCTTGCGCTGCGCTGCGTCTTGCACGATTTAATGTGCAGGCCGAATCATCGGATAATAAAACCTTTACCGGACTGCCTAGTCCAGTGGCAGCCGCGTTGGTAGCCGGCTTTATTTGGTCAGCCTACGAGCTGGCCCCATCATTTTGGTTGTCTGTTACCGGAGCCTTGCTCACTGCAATTGCTGGCTTGTTAATGGTGTCCAACCTTAAATATCCCAGTTTTAAAGAGATCGATCTCCGCGGCAAAGTGCCTTTTATGGTTATCTTATCCGTGGTCATGGGCTTTGTGGTGATCACTATTGATCCACCGCGTATCCTGTTTACCATGGCTGCCGCGTTTAGTTTCTCAGCTCCGGTGATCTGGCTGTTAAGCAAGTTGGGTTACGCTGGTAGCAAGCCAGCAGAGGATGCTTAATTAGGCGTTGGCAGCAGCGTTAAAATCTGTTTGAATAGAGTTATGAAAATCCACTCAATCAAAAGCGCATTCAGCATCGGTCTTACGACCGCTGTCTCTGCTCGTGGACTACTTCTTCTCCTGCCCTGAGGGGCATCTATCGTTATACCTCATCAAAACTCCGTGCATTGGCCAAGCTTTATTTAGTTCAAAGGCATGCCAAAGACTTATCAAATTCTTACCAAGGTCATGCTAGGCAAAAATGCAGTGAAATTCTGACCCCACAGCGGTCCGATCCGTTTTACAATGAGCCACTGAAATTAGTTATTAGTTGATTAACTATAATTAGACCAGCTAAAAAGCATGGCTCCCTTTAGGAAGAGAAGACAGTATGAACAGCTCAGAGCAACCCAAAGAAAAATTAATTATTTTTGATACAACCTTGCGTGACGGTGAACAGAGCCCCGGCGCATCGATGACCAAAGATGAAAAAGTTCGTATCGCTATAGCGCTGGAAAAAATGCGCGTTGATGTTATCGAAGCGGGTTTCGCGATTTCCAGCCAGGGCGACTTCGAAGCCATTCAGGCGATTGCCCGTAGCGTTACTGAGAGTCGCATCTGTAGTCTCTCCCGTGCGGTTAGTGGCGATATAGAACGCGCTGCGGAAGCCCTTAAGGGTGCCAATGCTGGCCGTATCCACACGTTTATTGCGACCTCGCCGATCCATATGAAACACAAATTGCAGATGGAGCCAGATCAGGTTCTTGAGCAGGCAGTGGGCGCGGTGAAAATTGCCCGCGGCCTTATTGACGATGTGGAGTTCTCCCTCGAAGATGCCAGTCGCACCGAGTTTGATTTTATGTGTCGCATCACCGAAGCCGTTATTAGTGCTGGTGCGCGGACAATTAATTTACCCGATACCGTTGGCTACTCCGATCCCGGCGAATATGCTGCGATGATTAAGCGCTTGATGAACAGCGTGCCCAATGCTGACAAGGCGATTTTCTCCGTACACTGTCACAATGATTTGGGTCTGGCCGTGGCAAACAGCTTGGCAGCAATCCAGAGTGGTGCGCGCCAGGTTGAATGTACGGTAAATGGTCTTGGCGAACGTGCAGGCAATGCTGCTCTTGAAGAGCTGGTTATGGCCATTCGTACACGCCAAGATGTATTTCCAGTACAAACCAATATTGATGCAACGCATATAGTGCCGACCTCAAGGTTGGTCTCAAGCATCACAGGTTTCCCTGTGCAGCCTAACAAAGCCATAGTGGGAGCCAATGCCTTCGCTCACGAATCGGGCATTCACCAAGACGGTATTTTAAAGTTTCGCGAGACTTACGAAATTATGCGTGCCGAAGATGTTGGCTGGAGCACCAATAAGTTATCTCTGGGCAAGTTGTCTGGTCGTGCGGCACTTTCGTCACGGCTCGAAGAGCTGGGCATTAAGTTTGATAGCCAAGAGGAATTTAATCAGCTGTTTAAACGCTTTAAAGCCCTGGCTGATAAAAAGCGTGAAATTTTCGACGAAGATTTACAGGCGTTGGTTTCCGACGCGCAGTTGGGCAGCGAAGCGGACGCCTTAACGCTGATTGATTTAGAGGTGTTATCAAAGTCAGGTCAGGCACCTCAGTCAAAAATCATTGTTTCCTATCAGGACAAACAGCACAGTGCCGAAGCGTCTGGCGACGGTGCAGTAGATGCGATTTTTAATGCCATTGAAAAGCTGGTTAGCAGTGGTAGCAACCTGCAGCTCTATTCGGTCAATGCAGTGACGGAGGGAACTGACTCTCAGGGTGGTGTTACCGTGCGTTTAGAAAAAGATGGCCGTATTATCAATGGTCAGGGCGCCGATACGGATATTCTGGTGGCCAGTGCCAAAGCCTATTTGAATGCCTTAACACTGATGCGCAACCCGGGTCGTTTGCACCCACAGTTGGGCGGTATCTAATGCAACCCAGTCAGCAGGCCTACTACTTACAGACTCTCGGCATAGTGCAATATGTGCCGAAAGATGCTGTGTTGTTAGTTGATGAAGCGCCTGCTGCAGCGTTTAATGATGACTCGCTGAATAATGCCTCGTTAAATGATTCTTATCTACAAAAAACTGAGGCAGTTGGTGACCGCAAAACCCTCGACGTAGCGGCGCGCATGAACATCAATTTCGATGAGCCTAAAGTGACTAAAAAGGCTCCGCGTGCTGCGCCAACTGCAGAGCCGGTTGTGAGTGGAACCCCAGAGTCCAAGGCGCCGACAGAACTGATTGAAGTAAAGTTCTCTCTGTGGCAGCCCAATTCAGAGGTTTTGGTCTGCAGCGGCGTTGAGGGGGCTCTGGCCGATAGCGATCAAATGCAATTGTTGACCAATATCCTCAATGCTATGGGCTGCGGTATTCACCGCTTGCCGCAGATGGACCTGGTTGAGTGGCCGCCGTACCCCAATGCCGATGGCGACGAGAGTGAAGTGCGTGAGTTTCTCTCCACGTTGCTTCAGGCACGACTGAAAACCCAGCCGGTTAAGCATTTATTGCTGCTCGGCGAAGCGGCGGCCGACTGGTTGCTGAGTCCACAACAGCGCAGTGAACAATCTGGCTTTGGCTCCCTGGCGCTGACGCCAGAGACAACTGCGCTGCTGGTACCATCCCTAAGCAGCATGATCGATACACCGCAGCTTAAAGCCAGTGCCTGGACGGTGTTGAAGTCGGTTTCTTTTGCGCCAGCCGCGTCTTAGATTTCCCATTAAAATTCCTGTGACAGTTGATCTAGCAGATACCCATAAAATACTGATCCGCCCGATGGATGCAAGAGATCTTGCCCAGGTCGCTGCCATCGAAGTGGAGGTGACACCGGATCCTTGGAGCGCTAAACAGTTTCAACAGAGCCTCGAAGATCACCAGTGCCTAGTCATCTGTCGTCAGAATGCTGATCCTACAGCGCCGATCGGCTACATGGTTATGTGCACTGTGCTGGACCAGGCCGAGATACTTAATATCGCCATAGATCCTAAATATCAGGGGCATAGGTTTGGCTCGCAATTACTCAATTATGGATTGCGGTCACTACCTGAGGTTATTCAGGAGGTATTGCTGGAAGTGAGGGTGAGTAATTTCCCTGCGATTAGCCTCTATTTCAACTATGGCTTTATTGAGGTGGGGCGCAGACGCGACTACTATAGAACCGAGTTTGGACGTGAAGATGCTATATTGATGACCCTGCAGCGGGCAGTTGTTGATGCGGGCAGTGTGCAGAGTTGAGAAAAGAGATTAAGGATACGCTATGGAATTTGAAATGTTGTATTGGCACTGGCTGATATTAGGCATGGTGTTAGTGGCTGGAGAGATCTTTATTCCTAGCTTTACCATTTTCTGGTTTGGTTTGGGCGCCATAGTTGTGGGTCTGGTAATGACAGTGATTGAACTGAGCTTTACTGCACAGATTCTGATCTGGACTGTTTCCTCAGTGGCATTTACGGTGCTCTGGTTTAAATACTTTAAGCCCAAGATGACTGATAGAACCACTGCTGGTATCAGTCGTGATGCGGCCATAGGTGAAGCGGGGCAGGTGATTAAAGCACCCACCGAGCACAGTCGCGGTCAGGTGCGTTTCACCACACCTGTACTGGGTGACGATGAATGGGATTTTATCTGCGATGATCAAGTGAGTATCGGTGATAGGATTTATATTAAAGAGATTTCCGGCAATACGTTGATTGTTGTGAAGTTACGCTAAATACATTAGCTCACAGCCTCTTGCTGTGGCGCAACTCTTTAAGGGAGTAAATAAAATGGAAGGTCCGATTGTTGTTATAGGTTTGTTATTACTGGTGCTGATTACCCTATTGAAAGGTGTGCGCCTGGTTCCTCAGGGCTCCAAGTGGGTCGTGCAACGGCTGGGTAAGTATCATATGTCGTTGAATCCGGGTCTGAATATTATCGTTCCCTACATAGACAGCGTCGCCTTTAAAGTAACCACTAAAGATATTGTTTTGGATATCCCTTCTCAGGAAGTGATTACTCTAGATAACGTGGTAATCGTGGCCAATGCCGTGGCCTATATCAATATTGTCTCGCCGGAAAAAGCCGTTTATGGCGTTGAAGACTATGAGCTGGCCATTCGCACATTGGTACAGACTTCACTGCGTTCCATTGTCGGTGAAATGAAACTCGATGATGCGCTGTCGTCACGGGATCAGATTAAGACCAAGCTTAAGACATCGATTTCCGATGACATTGCCGACTGGGGTATTACGCTTAAGACCGTTGAGATTCAGGATATTAATCCCTCCGGCACTATGCAGTCTGCGATGGAAGAACAGGCCGCCGCTGAGCGCCAGCGTCGCGCGACAGTAACGCGTGCCGAGGGTGATAAAAGTGCGGCTATTCTTACCGCTGATGGCCGTCTTGAAGCATCTCGTCGCGATGCTGAAGCTCAGGTGGTACTGGCTGAAGCCACCAAGACTGCACTGACCAAAGTCAGTGATGCGATTCAGGATAAAGAGCTTCCGGCCATGTATTTACTCGGTGAGAAGTATGTGGAATCTCTTCGTGAAATGGGCAAATCCGATAATGCCAAACTCGTGGTGCTGCCGGCAGATATTCCGGCTGCTGTGCGCGGCATTATGAACAATACAAAGTAATAAATTAGCGAGAGCGGCACAGGTCAACCAAGTGTTGGGTTGGGCGTTGTAAAGGGGAATATTTTGGTGAAGGAGTCACTTATGAAAAATAACAATATACTAATTCTGGGACTAACCCTTGTGGTTGTCATCGCAAGTGGCTGTGCCAATGGCTATCGCGGCTATGGTGGACCCAAAGAGATTATTATTGATACTAAAGGCGTGGACCTTAACGCCTACTATGATGATCTAGGGGACTGTGAACAGTATGCGCGTAATGTTGATGTCGGCGCGGAAACCACTGAGGGAGCTGTGGCCGGGGCAGTGCTTGGGGGTGTATTAGGTGCGGTGCTAGGTAACTCCGATAATGCTCAACGCAGTGCCGGCGCGGGTGCTGTGGTCGGTGGTGTTAAAGGTAATCAAAGTGCTCGTCATGAGCAAGAGCGTATAGTTCGGCGCTGTTTATCTGGCCGTGGTTACCGTGTATTGAATTAAACGGCTCTCTTAAGCTGCTTATAGTAGGGCATAAATTTAAACAAGGCCGCTCAATTTTTGACCGGCCTTTTTTGTAATTTTCGCTGCAGTGTTCTGCGGTGCATGCCCAGTGTTTTTGCCGTGGCGGAAATATTACCTTTATGCTGATTCAGCACTTTTTGAATATGTTCCCACTCCAGTCGATTGACTGAGGGCGGCGAGTCTTCCAGCGGTACTTCTGTCGCACCTCCGGTGCGTGTTTCAAAGGCTGTAATAATCTCTTCCAATCCAGCCGGCTTGCACAGATAGTTAACCGCACCTAATTTAATCGCTTCCACCGCAGTTGAGATGCTGGAATAGCCGGTGAGTATCACAACCTCTAGAGCAGGTTGGTTTTCCAATAATTGCTGCAAAATAGCGAGCCCGGATTCCTGTTCCAACTTTAAATCTAAGACTACTCGATCAATCTTTTCACACTGCAGTTGTGCAATGGCTTGGTCGCCATTGCTGGCTGTAAATGCCTGCTCTCCACGCCGCTGCAATACTCTGGCAAGCACTGCATTAAAAGCGGGATCATCATCGACTAGGAGGTAGTTCAAGATACTTCAGCCGTGACTAGGGGTAGACTTATTTGAGTCAGGGTTCCGCCTTCAGGGGCATTTTGCAAACTCACTATGCCGCCAAAGCGGGTTAGGGTGGCCTGAGATAAAAACAGACCCAAACCAAGACCATCAGCTTTATCGGTGACAAAGGGCTGCCCCAGCATTTTCATTTTATCGGTATCTAGGCCAGCGCCAAAATCACGAATACTGATCGTCGCCATCTCTGTATTCCAGCTGAGATCTATATTGACTCTCTCACTGGCATCGGCAGCATTGTTTAATAGATTGAGAATTGACTGGGCAATGGTTGGATGAAACACCGCACTAACAGCTGAGCTGTCGGTGAATTGGATGCGAGTTTGCAGCAGCGGTCGCATCAGCTGCCAGCGCGCTAATACATTGTCGAAGTAATCTTGCACCGGTTGCGCTTCGAGCTTAGTAGACTGGGATTCTTCAGCGGTGGTTAGCAGCTGCTTTAAAGTGGTTTTACACTGTTTGATCTGTTGATAGAGCAACACCACATCGGCTTGATTGTCAGTATCCAAGAGCATTTCATCGACAATGAGCTTCATAGTATTTAGCGGTGTGCCCAGTTCATGGGCTGTACCTGCAGCCAGTGTTCCCACGGCTAGCAGCTGTTCATCCCGCAGCTGGGCGTCTCGACGCATAGCAATTTCTTGCTCTTGTTGTTTAAGTGTCGCGGCCATACGGCTAATAAAGTAAATAATAATCGCTGCGCTGATAGCAAAGTTAACCCACATGCCGAGGATATGCAGACTGTTGCCCGTTGTTTGATGGTGGCTCGGGGCAAGGGCAGCAATGGCGACATAGTACTTTAGTAACAGGCTGTAGCAGAGCAGGGCGATCACTGCGATGGCAATACTGTAACCCCGTGACAGGGTGGTTGCGGCAATACTAATTGGAATCAGCAGATAGGAGACAAACGGATTGGATGCGCCGCCACTTAAAAATAACAGTATTGAAAAGAACGCTATATCGGCGAGCAGGTGAATAAAAAATTCCGTATCACCTATGGCTACTGCGCGGCGGCTACGGACCCAAATTGCAGCTGTCAGGGGGGCATAGACACTGAGAACAAAGGCAATTGCAGCCACTGGCAGGCCAATCGGCTGCACCCAGGTGAAAAAGATCAGCGCCAGTACCTGGCCCAGCAGAGCAACGCCGCGAATCATACTGAGAATATGTAGATTCTCTCTGGTGGCGGCGTTGTTATTTGTCGGCTGGGCTTTTTCCATAAATCAGATGGTACTAGAAATTTATCGCCATTGAGAGATAAACCGCGCGACCCAGGCCAGGTATTGCTGCGCCCAGCGTGATATCGCTATCGCCAGTGCGGTTGCGACCACTCAAGTGGGGTGCATAGTATCGATCAAATAGATTTTTAACCCCAGAGCGCAGTTCTATACTCTCGCTAAGGGACCAGTTGGCGCCAATATTAATAATGCCGAAACCGCTAGATTGCGTTTCATCGTTATAACTGGCGACATACTTTTGGCGTCCATAGATCACTGATTCGACCATTAATTGCACCGGGATTTGATCGGGTCGGTAACGCAGGCTGAGGCGTGCATTGGCTGGTGCGATTCGATAGAGGTTGTCAGCAACATCAGTTCGCTTGCCGCGAACATAGCTGAATATTCCGTCCGCTGACCAATTCGAATTAATAGAGTAATCCCAGTTGGCATCGGCGCCATAGATCTCGGCATCGGTATTCTCGTAACTGAGAGCAGTGGCTCCGCTCATCATATTACTAACCATATTGGCGGCCATATTCATGCTCGGGACACCCTGGATATAGTTGTCGATCTGACGGTAAAAAATCTGTGGGTAAAGGCTAAAGCGCTGAGCTCTTTTACTCAGACCAATGCTGATCTCGCTGGCAGTCTCATGCTTGAGCGATAAGTTGCCAACATAGCTGCGCCCATCGGCAAGGCCAGCGGATATTGGCAGTGGCAGCCACAGAAAAGTCTCTTGATAAGAGGGAGCACGATTTTTAATGCCGAGATCAATAGTCAGTGCTGTCTGAGGATCTAGGGCGCGATTTAATTTCAAAACCACATCGGTGGTGTCGTAATCGAGATTGCGGTCAGCCTGATTAAACTGCATAGCAAGCATATTTGCCGTGTCGCCCATCATTGCCATCATTGCCATCATTCCGGAAGAGCTTACGGTACCGCTATCCAATGTAATGCGATTCTGTCGGATACCAGCCTGATAACCCCAGTTACCCATATCACCATTGAGTTCGGCAAATAGACCGAGGATATCTCGCTGAGTGCCAGCAAAGTTAAGCAGCTGAAACATCGCATTAGTCGGGTTGGTGATCGTTGAGTCATGGCTGCTGAGATTGCCATCGGTACCGATTTTTAATTCACCAAAGGACAGTGGCAGTTGAGCATCTAAGCTCCAGGAGAGATTGTCTGCAGTGGCCAGATTACTGCGGTATCCCATGGTCATAGGCGGGGCAGCACGCAGGCTAAAGTTATCCATGGAATGAGTCACGTCGGCCCATGCCACAGCCATATTGATACTAGTGCCACTTAGGTCGGTACCATTTAGATAGGTACCATTTAGGTCAGTACTCAGAGTCATGCCGGCGAGATCGGTTTCTACCGAGGCTATATCCATTGCCAGTGCCGGAGTGCCGCTGTCGCTAATATCCAGCTGGCCGGCAAAGATAGTTAGCTCAGTGGAGCCGGATGTCCAGCCATAAGCCAGATCAAAACGATCCCGTTGGTGCTGACTGCCAGCAACGGTTTTATTATCGCCTGCTTCAATATTGTCGCCCTCATTATAGGAGCCGAGGAATGAGAATTTCTGTTGGTTATTGGCGATCACCAACTGCAGATCCGAGTTCGACTGATTACCGTTCTCAGTTAGCTGGGCGCGAGCAA
Source organism: gamma proteobacterium HTCC2207 (assembly GCA_000153445.1). Taxonomy (GTDB): domain Bacteria; phylum Pseudomonadota; class Gammaproteobacteria; order Pseudomonadales; family Porticoccaceae; genus HTCC2207. Next base: position 204,508 of record CH672398.1, read on the forward strand.
AGCCGTTGATTTCAATCTCGCCGTTTGATCCGAAATTTCCACGATTAAACTGTGCCGCCATATGGCCACCAATACTTTCCTGAGCTTGGCTAACTGGCGTAATGCCTCGATAGACAATAAGTTCTTTGAGCAGGCCAGCGGGGGCATATGAGAGCGGTGAGTCCATGGCATTGGGGCCTCCACTCAGAGTTGGTGCCTGATCGAGTTTAACTGAGACTCTGTCGCCGTACATGCCGCGATACTGAGCAATGCCAGTAATAACGCCATTGGAATTATTATTGGCTCCGGGAATTCTTTTGAGCAGTTCGGCGCTGTCTGGGCTGTGCAGCGGATTACTCTGTGGAGATACGCTAATCTGACTTGCGAGAGGGAAAGCCTGAATGGTGATTTCTTCGATGGAGTGATCATGATCTGCCAGTGCGGAAGTAGTGGTAGAGGTAATAATAAAGGCACCGAGAGCGAGAGCAGTTTTAGCGTGCATAAGTAGAGCCAGAGGGTAATTTTTGGAAGACACAATTCTAGATATTTGGCGATTGTGGAACAATGTGACAAATTGTCGCAGCACGGCGCTATTCGGCGGCCCAAAAAAACCATTAACGGGCCTTGAAGCAGAGTCCAGATTACAGTTGGGACAAAGTGAAAAAGCGAGTACCATGCGCGCTTGTTAACTTGCTTGTGAGCTGTAGCCATGGAACCACTGTCTGAAGATCTTCAAGAAAACCTCGATCGCATGATTGTTGAGAGTTTAGAAACTGGTTGCGTCTGGGGATTAAAGGACGTGGATGACAACTGGGCGCTGGTGGGTTCAACCGATAGCGACACCATTGATGTTATTCCATTTTGGTCAAATCAAACTTTTGCTCAGGCACTCTGCAATGGCGATTGGGATGTGTATACACCTGTAGCTATCGACATGGAAGAGTTTCTCGATGACTGGCTCCCGGGTATGCACAGCGATGTATTAATGGTCGGCGTTAACTGGACTTCAGATCTTGAAGGCCAGGAAATGGAGCCGCTGGATCTGCTTGAAGAATTTGAAGCGGAACTGGATTAGAGACGAGTATGTTTTTACAGCAGTTTTATACTGGTGACGATTCCGCTTCTACTGTCAGCATCAGTGCTGAGCAGGGCAGTGGCTTTGCGAAAACTATCAGCAATGATTTCAATCCAATTCACGACATAGATAGCAAGCGCTTCTGTGTTCCAGGTGATCTGCTATTTGCATTGGTATTGGAGCGTTATGGCTTGAGCCAGCAAATGCGTTTTGAATTTTCCGGAATGGTGTCGGCGGATACGCCATTGGTTATGCCCGACTCTCCAGCGGATCAGTTTGAAATTGCCGATGCCCGCGAAAAAACCTATCTCAAGGTTTCCCGCGCTGGTGACCCGCTTCAGGATCAGCAAGTGCTGGAAAGCCTGATTAAAAATTATGTGTTTTTTTCGGGACAGAATTTCCCGCATATTCTGGTGCCATTGATGGCCGAGAAGAATGTCATGATCAACCCTCAGCGACCTCTAGTGATCTATGAGTCTATGTCATTGGAACTGGAGACCTTGGCGCTAGACCAGCCCAGTGTTGAGTTGGCCGGCACTAGTCTTGAGGTTGATGGTAAGCGCGGCAACGCGGAGTTTAGGTTTAGTCTGACAGACGGCGGCAAGATCGTCGGCACTGGTGTGAAGACTTTAATTCTCAGTGGCCTCCGTGAATATCAGCAGGAGGCCATAGATCTGATGGTGGCAACGTATTTAGACAATCAGGCCCGTCACTGCGAAGCCTGATTGATTCTAAAGGTCTGAGTCGGGCAGTTTAGGCCACAGCTTTGGCCGCGACTTTTTCCCTCAGCATATCCTTTAAGAAATGACCTGTGTGTGAGGCCTTAACCGTGGCCACAGTCTCCGGTGTTCCCTCAGCGATAATCTGTCCGCCGCCAGAACCTCCTTCAGGACCCAGATCGACAATCCAATCGGCGGTCTTAATCACATCCAAATTATGCTCAATAACGACCATGGTATTGCCCTGGTCGCGGAGTCTATGGAGTACCGCCAGCAACTGTTCAATATCGTGGAAGTGCAGGCCGGTGGTTGGCTCATCGAGAATATACAGGGTCTTGCCAGTGTCGCGCTTGGACAGCTCTTTCGATAGCTTAATACGCTGTGCTTCACCACCGGATAAGGTGGTCGCGGACTGGCCTAGCTTGATATAGGAGAGACCCACATCCATAAGTGTTTGCAGTTTGCGCGCCACAGCTGGAATGGGATCGAAAAATACTCGCGCATCTTCCACCGTCATATCCAGCACCTGATGAATATTTTTGCCTTTAAAGTGGATGTCTAGGGTCTCACGGTTATAGCGTTTGCTCTTGCACACGTCGCAGGGCACATAGATATCCGGCAAGAAGTGCATCTCAACCTTGGTTACGCCATCACCCTGACAGGCTTCGCAGCGGCCGCCTTTAACATTAAAGCTAAAGCGTCCAGGGTTGTAACCTCTGGAGCGGGCTTCTTGGGTTGCGGCAAACAGTTCGCGAATCGGCGTAAAAATACCGGTGTAGGTGGCGGGGTTTGAGCGCGGAGTACGACCAATTGGGCTCTGGTCAATATCGATACACTTGTCGAGATGGTTGAGTCCAGTAATAGTATCGTGGGCGGCAGACTTCAGTGTTGTCGCTTTGTTTAGCGCGACAGCCGCCGCGGGATAGAGAGTGCCATTGATCAGTGTTGATTTGCCTGACCCGGAGACGCCGGTAATGCAGGTAAACAAGCCAATGGGAATTTGCAGATCGACATTTTGTAAGTTGTTGCCGCAGGCGCCGGTGACATCAATAAACTTGTCCTTGGGCTGATTGCGCTCAGTGGGTATTTTTATTCCGCGCACGCCGGACATAAACTGACCGGTGACAGAGTTGGGGTTGTCGTGAATCTGCTGTGCCGTGCCCTCGGCCACTACCTCACCACCATGGACACCGGCACCGGGGCCAATGTCGATAATATAGTCAGCGGCGGCGATGGCCTCTTCATCGTGCTCCACGACAATGACGGTATTGCCGAGATCGCGCAGACGTACCAGCGTTTTCAACAGGCGCTCATTATCCCGTTGGTGCAGGCCAATCGAGGGTTCGTCGAGTATATACATAACCCCAACCAGGCCCGCACCGATTTGGCTGGCCAGACGAATACGCTGGGCCTCGCCACCGGAGAGCGTATCGGCGCTGCGGTTCAGTGAAAGATAGTTGAGTCCAACATCCACCAAGAAGCGAAAGCGCTGGCGAATCTCTTTGATAATTTTTTCAGCGATCTCACCCTGCCGACCTTCTAGCTCAATATTATCGAAGTAATCACAGCAGTCCCCTACAGGCATGCTGACCATATCTTCAATGCGGCGGTTGTCGATAAATACATGGCGCGCCGACTTGCGCAGTCTCGTGCCGTCGCACTCGGGGCAGTGAGAACTGGTCATATACTTGGCGAGCTCTTCGCGCACTGAACCGGATTCGGTTTCGCGGAAGCGGCGTTCCATATTGTTGATCACACCCTCAAAGGTATGTTCGCGACGGAACATGGTGCCGCGGTCGTTGACATAGCTAAAGGTGATTTCTTCCTTGCCGCTGCCGTAGAGGATTTTTTTGCGATGATCTTCGCTCAGAGATTCCCAGGGCGAATCTATATCAAAATCATAATGAGCAGCCAGGGAAGTGAGCATATTGTAGTAGTAGAGTGTGCGACGATCCCAGCCGCGAATCGCGCCCTCGGAGATCGAGGCTTCCGGATGATGAACCACGCGCTCTATATCAAAAAATTGATGCACACCCAGCCCATCACAGGTAGGGCAGGCACCTACCGGGTTGTTAAACGAGAACAACCGTGGCTCTAGTTCATTGAGGCTGTAGTTGCAGACTGAACAGGCAAACTTGGCCGAAAACATCTGGTCCGGTTGGTCGCTGTCCATAAAACTTATGCCAGCAAGCCCCTCAGCCAGGGTGAGGGCGGTTTCAAAGGATTCCGCTAGACGCAGACCCATATCAGCCTTCACTTTAAAGCGATCAACAACGACTTCTATATCGTGCTTTTGCTTTTTATTTAGGGCTGGAGCTTCATCCAAATCGCAGACCACACCATCGATACGAGCGCGAATAAAACCCTGTCGGCGGAGGCTATCGAACAGATGCAGATGCTCGCCTTTGCGGCCTTTGATAATCGGCGCCAACAGCATTAATTTAGTATTTTCTGGCATTGCCAGTACCTGATCCACCATCTGGCTGACCGTCTGAGCTTTAAGTGGTTGGTTGTGCTCTGGGCAGCGTGGCTCCCCGGCACGGGCAAACAGTAGACGCAGATAATCATAGATCTCGGTAATGGTGCCGACAGTCGAGCGCGGGTTGTGTGAGGTGGATTTTTGCTCAATGGAAATCGCCGGGGAGAGCCCTTCAATATGGTCTACATCGGGCTTTTCCATCATTGAGAGAAACTGCCGCGCGTAGGTCGAGAGAGATTCTACATAGCGACGCTGGCCTTCGGCGTAGAGCGTATCAAACGCCAGAGATGATTTTCCCGACCCAGAGAGGCCCGTAATCACGACTAACTTGTCCCGTGGAATATCAAGATCAATGTTTTTCAGATTATGTGTTCGGGCGCCGCGTACCTGGATGGTATTCATTGAAGAGTCTTTTGGTTGTGTTAATCGATCGATTATAGGGTGCTGTTGGTGCACCCGGCAAAGTGATTTTTAAAATTCATGAAACTATTACGAATAGCCCGCTGCGACAGACTGCAATGGTGGGAAAATAGTTGCTCCAAAAAGAGTGAGTTTTGGGGTCTAATTTCTATATTAGACCGTGCACTGTGGCGCAGCGCTGTTAAAATGCTGTGCCCATTTATTACCCTGATGCTGACTTGAATAATTCTTCCTCATTTTCCTCGCTAGAGAAACGCGCAGTGGCCTCACTGGCTAGTCTCTATGGCTTTAGAATGCTCGGTCTGTTTATGGTACTGCCTATTCTGGCTCTGTATATGGATGACTATCCCGGCTTCAGCCCACTGCTATTGGGGGTTTGTTTGGGTATCTATGGCCTCACCCAGGCGGCATTGCAAATTCCATTGGGTTTATTATCTGACAAGATTGGCCGCAGGCCGGTGATTGTCGGCGGTCTATTAGTTTTTATTTTTGGCAGTTTAGTAGCGGCTTCGGCGGAGACCAGTGCGGGTTTGATTGTCGGTCGCGCAATTCAGGGAGCAGGTGCCATTGCCAGCACTCTGATGGCATTGGTCAGCGATCTTACTCGCGAGGAGAATCGCACCAAGGCTATGGCCAATATAGGAGCCAGTATCGGCGTATCATTTGTGTTGGCGATGATTTTTGGTCCAGTTATAGCCACGGCACTGGGATTGTCTGGTGTGTTCTGGGTCACTGCACTGCTCGGTTGCCTGGGCATTATTATCTTTTTGCGCTGGGTGCCAAAAGCGGTGACTGTGCAGCGCAATCGTGAGACTCACACAGATCTACAACAGATTCGCGGCCTCTTAAAAGATCCCAGCTTGCTGCGCCTCAATTTTGGTGTTTTTGCGCTGCATTTAATTTTAATGGCCGCCTTTGTGGTGATTCCCGCGCTGCTCTCCGAAGAGCTCGGCATAGTAGGAGCTGATCTCTGGTGGGTTTATCTGCTGTTACTGGGTGGCGGCTTTGTGGCCATGTTGCCCGCAATGATTATCGGAGAGAAATTACAGCGTCAAAAACTCAGTTTTACCACGGCGGTTGTCTGCGTGACTCTGGCTATGTTGCTGTTAGCTCTGTTTAGAGGGCCGTTATTGACGCCGATTATGTTGCTGCTGTTTTTTGCCGCGTTTAATCTACTCGAAGCCTCACTGCCCTCGTGGTTGAGCAAAGTTTGTCCCGCTGGTCGCAAGGGCACGGCAATGGGAATCTACTCCACATGCCAATTTTTTGGGGCGTTTGTTGGCGGTGTGCTCGGTGGCTGGAGTGTGCAACAGTTGGGTGTCGACAGTTTGTTCCTATTGCTTGCGGCAATTGGCTTTGTCTGGTGGCTGTTGGCGCTGGGATTGGAAGCACCCAAAGCAATGCAAACCGTGGTTCTAAATAGTGGTGATATAGCGTATGAGGATTTTGCGAAATTAATCTTAAAAGTTCCTGGCGTAGAGGATATACTCGTCGTTCGTGGGGAACAGCTGGCCTATGCCAAGGTGAATAAGAAGACCGTGGATATGTCCGGTCTGAAGCCTTACTTAAATTTATAACGAACAGGGGAACAAAATGGCGCGCGGAATTAACAAAGTAATAATAGTCGGTAACTGTGGTCAAGACCCGGAGACGCGCTATTTGCCTTCAGGTGGTGCTGTGACCAATATGAGTCTAGCAACATCAGAGTCGTGGAAAGACAAAAACACCGGTGAGCAGCAAGAGCGCACAGAGTGGCACAAGGTGGTATTTTTTAACCGTCTTGGTGAGATTGCCGGCGAGTATCTAAAGAAGGGTTCCAAGGTTTATGTTGAAGGCTCTCTGCGCACGCGCAAGTGGCAGGGCCAAGATGGTTCCGACCGTTACACCACAGAGATTGTCGCTAGCGAAATGCAGATGCTCGATAGTCGCGGTGGTCAGGAAGGTGGTGGCGGTGGTGGCGGATATCAGCAAAATCGTCCACAGCAGAACCAAGGTCAGCAAAATCAGGGCCAGATGCAAAATCAAGGTCAGCAGCAACAGCAAAATCAGGCTCCTAAGCCGCAAGCGCCACAGGGCATGGACAGCTTCGATGACGATATCCCGTTCTAGAGTCTGACCGCTGTTAACGAAAATTATTGAGATTTCCTTAACCCTGGCGTTTAAATGTCAGTGTTAAAACTTACTATTACGAGGTTGTTATGACGATTCAAGTTGGCGATAAAATTCCTGAAGGCATGTTCACTGTAATGGGCGCAGAAGGCCCTACTGGTGTAAGCACTGCTGATATTTTCAGCGGCAAAAAAGTTGTACTGTTTGCCGTCCCCGGTGCTTTCACTCCTACCTGTTCCGCTGCACATCTGCCGGGTTTTGTTGTCCATGTTGACGACATTAAAGCCAAGGGCGTTGATACAGTCGCCTGCATGTCAGTAAACGATGTGTTTGTAATGCACGCTTGGGGCCAGTCGGCTAATGCTGAGCATCTGATGATGTTGGCTGATGGCAATGCAACGTTTACTGAAGCTCTGGGTCTGGTTTTGGACGGCAGTGGTTTTGGTATGGGTACTCGCAGTCAGCGCTTCGCTATGATCGTTGATGACGGTGTGGTGAGCTTGCTGAATGTTGATGCTGGCGCGCTGGAAGCTTCAAGTGCAGAGGCGATTTTAGCGGCGTTGTAATTTGCTCTAGGATTCGTCAAAAGGGGAGCTGCTTCGGTGGTTCCCTTTTTTTGTGTCTGGTGATTTTGAGTTGGGTCTCTGCTCTTGTGGTTATGACTGAAATCATCAGGCACAAAAAAGGCGGCCGAGGCCGCCTTTTCCAAACAATGACAAAAATCAGCCAGTGAAACGTTCCATAATCAGTGTGGCGTTAGTGCCGCCAAAACCGAAGCTATTGGACATAATGCAATTCAGCTGCTTCTCTTTGGTTTCTAAAAGAATCGGCAGACCGGCCGCGTTCTCATCGAGTTCATCAATATGTGCAGAGCCAGCAACAAAATTATTCTGCATCATGAGCATGCAGTAGATCGCTTCGTGAACGCCAGCAGCACCCAAACTATGACCAGAGAGTGATTTAGTTGAGCTAATATCGGGGCAGTTCTCAGGGAAAGTATTGCGAATCGCACCCAGCTCAGCCACATCACCCACAGGCGTGCTTGTGCCGTGAGTATTGATATAGTCGATTGGACCTTTGGCCGTTTCCATCGCCATCTTCATGCAGCGCTCAGCGCCTTCACCTGATGGAGACACCATATCTGCGCCATCGGATGTCGCACCGTAACCGGTCACTTCACAGATGATGTTAGCGCCGCGAGCCAATGCGTGTTCGAGCTCTTCAACGACCACGGTCCCAGCACCCAAACCTGGGGCAAAGCCGTCGCGCTGTGAGTCGTAGGCACGTGAGGCAATCTCTGGCGTATCATTATATTTACTCGTCAGAGCACCCATGGCATCAAACATGCCGGCCATAGACCAATGCATATCTTCAGAACCGCCAGCGAGCAAAACGTCTTGCTTGCCCAGTTGAATCAACTCTACGGCGTGGCCAATACAGTGAGCGCTGGTGGCGCAAGCAGAGGCGATTGAGTAGTTGACACCCTTAATTTTAAACGGTGTGGCAACACAGGCAGAGACGGTGCTGGCCATAATCTGAGTTACTCTATAGGGGCCGGCACGCTTGATACCTCGGTCGCGCATTACATCTATAGATTCGGTAAACATTTCACCGGAAACGCCTCCCGAGCCCATTACCAGACCGGTGCGGTGGTTTGAGACCATCTCAGGTGTGAGGCCAGCATCGGCTATTGCACGATCAGTGGCAATGTAGGCATAGGAGGCCGAGGGGCCCATAAAGCGCAAAATCTTGCGATCAATATGATCTTTGGGATCTATATCTAGAACGGCACCAACATTGCAGCGCAGACCCATTTCAGCGAAGTCTTCACGGCGGCGAATGCCGGAGATGCCTTCTTTAAGTGAGTGAGCAACGCTTTCTTTATCGTTGCCCAGACATGAAACAATACCAAGTCCCGTAATTACTGCACGTTTCATCGGTGGTCCTCTTGAATTGGATATTTAGTATGACGTTTAACAGCGTACTAATTAACTGCGATTAGGATCAAAAGTTATCAGTGCTTTCGAAGAGACCCACTTTTAGATCTTTAGCGGAGTAGATTTCACGTCCGTCCACTTCGACTGAACCGTTGGCTATACCCATCACTAGCTTGCGCTGGATAAGGCGAGTCAGTTCAAGTTTGTAGGTGACTTTCTTTGCGGTAGGCAATACCTGTCCAAAAAACTTAACTTCTCCAGCACCCAGAGCGCGGCCGCGACCACTGTTGCCGTTCCAAACCAAAAAGAAGCCAACCAGTTGCCAGAGTGCATCTAGGCCTAGACAGCCGGGCATTACTGGATCGCCTTCGAAATGGCAGCCGAAGAACCAGAGGTCAGGGTTAATGTCGAGTTCGGCAATAATTTGACCTTTGCCGGCGACGCCACCGGTGTTGTTGATTTCAACAATGCGGTCTGCCATCAGCATATTTGGAGCTGGGAGTCTTGCATTGCCTGGGCCAAACAGCTCACCGCGTGAGCAGGCTAGGATTTCTTCACGGTTATAAGAGGACTGGGGCTGAAATGACATAGGTTCCTTCGCAGTAGTGTCAGAAGCCGAGCATCGTACCCAGTTCTGGCTTTAGCGGCAACTTTTAGAGTCTGTTGGGCTTATAAATAGGATGAAGAGGACAGGCTTTTCGGTCACCAAATTTATTTTCGGTTGACAGCTTCGCGGTAGCTCCCTAGCATGCTGCGTGTCTAATCACCTCGACTTTGAGCATCCATGCTGTCATTCCACAAAGCTGTTGAAAGCGACTTTTCAGCAGTGAACGAACTGATAATTGCCAATCTCCAGTCCAATGTTGGATTGGTAGAGAATATCGGCCACTATATTGTCGGCTCCGGTGGCAAACGCTTGCGTCCAGTGGTTGTGTTGTTGAGTGCTTTGGCGAGTGGCTATCAGGGTAAGCAGCATCTCACTATGGCGGCTGTGATTGAGTTTATTCACACCGCGACTCTGCTGCATGATGATGTGGTCGATGTCTCGGCCCTGCGCCGAGGCCGTGAGACAGCCAACAACCAGTGGGGCAATGCGCCCAGTGTACTGGTGGGCGACTTTATCTATTCCCGCGCATTTCAAATGCTTGTCGATGTTGGCGATATGCCAATTATGGGTGTTATTGCCGATGCTACCAACCTTATCTCCGAAGGTGAGGTTCAGCAGATGGGCAACGCCGGTAACTCAGCAATCGACGAAGCGACCTATTACGAGGTGATTTACCGCAAGACGGCAAAGTTGTTTGAAGCTGCTGCGCGTATTGGGGCCATGTTAGCTGCCGAAGAGGCTGATTTGTTTGTTGGTGATAGTGCTATTCTTGATGCTAGAACTGATGCAATGGCCGCCTATGGCAAGCACCTTGGATTGGCCTTTCAGATAGCTGATGATGTCATGGACTATCAGGGAGATAGTCAGTCGATAGGCAAAAATGTTGGTGATGATTTAGCTGAGGGTAAAATGACTCTGCCGCTGATTCATGCGCGCGACCACCTGGACGATCAAAAGAAGCAGCTAATTTGCTCGGCAATTGAGAGTAAGAGCGCCGAGCATTTTGAGAAAATTCTAGCGGCAGTTCGTCAATCCTCAAGTCTCGAATACTCTGTTACTCAAGCTCAAGAGCAAGCCGAACTCGCCAAGCAGTCTCTGGCCCAGATGCCAGAGAGCGATTTCAAAGAGGTATTATCTGATCTAGCTGATTTCGCAGTTTCCCGTATCGTCTAAATGCCCGTTGCGGCAAAAGTTAAGTAAGTTTCCCTTCTTTATTTAAACTTTTTTGTACTGTAATTGTGGCGTTGCGATTATATTGGCATAGGTTTCCCTAATAATGGCTATACAGAAAAAAATAGTCGATGAACTTTGTTACTATAACTGCTCTTTATGTAGTCAAACCTTTCCATAACAACAAGGAGAATTGAGTGATAATCGGAATTCCGGCGGAAATTAAAACCGCAGAAAAACGAGTCGCCATGTCCCCTGCCAATGTCCAGTCTTTGACTGACAAAGGCGTCAAGGTACTTTTTCAAACAAACGCAGGAGATGCTGCAGGTTATCCAGACGGACTCTATACAGAGGCTGGAGCAACCATTAGTGCAGATCGCGCAGAGATATTTGCCCAGGCTGATATTATTCTGCAGGTCCAATCCTTTGGCTCTAACAATGAAAACAGTGAAGCTGATTTAGCGAGTCTGCGTAGCGGACAGTTAGTTATTGGCATGATGGACCCACTGGCTTCACCTCAGGCTGCCCAAGCTGTGGCAGAAAAAGGCGCTACTGCCATTGCCCTGGAGCTGGTGCCACGTATCAGTCGCGCTCAGAGTATGGATGTACTTTCATCCATGGCCACATTGGCTGGTTACAAAGCTGTGTTGATGGGTGCCTCTGCCGCACCGCGAATATTCCCTATGTTAATGACCGCCGCTGGCACCCTACAGCCTGCGCGAGTGTTGATTATGGGTGTAGGTGTTGCCGGTCTTCAGGCCTGCGCCACCGCCAAGCGACTTGGCGCTGTGGTTGAAGCCTACGATGTCCGTCCTGCGGCTCGCGAACAGATTATTTCAGTGGGTGCCAAGCCGGTTGAGTTGGATCTGGATACAGGTGAATCCGAAGGCGCTGGTGGTTATGCCAAAGCTCAGGGCGAAGATTTCTTGAAACGTCAGCGTGAGTTGATGACGGCGGTGGTTGCCGAGCAGGATATTATTATCACCACCGCAGCTATTCCCGGAGCCAAGTCGCCGATTCTGGTGACTGAAGATATGGTCAAGGCGATGAAACCAGGTGCGGTGATTGTTGATCTGGCGGCAGAGCGCGGTGGTAACTGCGATCTCACCGAAGAGGGCAAAACCGTTGTGGCTCACGGTGTAACTATTTTGGGTCCTGAGAATGTGCCTTCAGAACTGGCTTATCACGCCAGTCAGATGTACGGCAAAAACATGCAGACATTGCTTGAGTTAATTCTCGACGATGAGGGTAACCTCAATCTCGACTTTAATGATGAAATTGTCGCAGGTACGGTTGTGGCTCATGAGGGTAAGATTCCACATCCCCATATGCGCAAGCTGCTGGGACTGCCAGAACTCAATGCACCAGAACAAGAAAAGCAAGGGGAGTAACTTAAATGGATATCTTAATTCTTTTATTAGCGCTATTTGTGCTGTCGCTATTTCTCGGTGTTGAGCTGATTACAAAAGTGCCGCCAACACTGCATACACCGTTGATGTCTGGAACCAATGCGGTTTCCGGTATTACCTTAGTAGGCGCCTTACTGGCAGCGGGTAACGACGGTTCACCAATGATGGTGAATATTCTGGGCTTTATTGCCGTGACTCTGGCGACCATTAATGTTGTTGGTGGTTACCTTGTGACTAATCGCATGCTTGCCATGTTTAAGAGGAAGTAAGCGATGAATGAGAATATTGTAAGTTTTGTCTATCTGATTGCCGGTGTACTGTTTACTCTCGGCATTAAAGGCCTGACCAAACCCAAGACTGCTGTGCGTGGCAATATGCTCTCGGCACTGGGTATGTTGATCGCTGTAGTAGTGACCCTGGTGAATATGAATACCATTGATTACACCTTTATAGTGGCTGGTTTTGCAGTGGGCTCCATAATCGGCAGCATTATGGCGCTACGTATTCAAATGACGTCAATGCCACAGATGGTGGCGCTGCTAAACGGTTTTGGTGGTGGCGCTTCACTGACCATCGCACTGGCTGAGTATTACACTAAGCTGGGTGTCACGCCTGCGTCCTTTGCCGAGCTATTAAACCCAGTTGTTGTCGATGGCAGTGCTTTTGGTGCCGGACCCGAGGGTACTGTGGCGCTGGTGGCTATTGGTTTAACGGTTTTAATTGGTGCTCTGACCCTCACTGGTAGCCTGGTGGCATTCGCCAAGCTGCAGGAGCTGATGAAGAACAGCTATGGTCTTCCTGGTGGTCCAGTTGGCAACGCGCTATTCCTCACTGTCGCATTAGTTGCCGTAGCCTTGGTAGTGGTTGAGCCAGGCAATGTTGCCGCTATGGTCGCCGTGGTGGCTCTGGCATTGTTGCTAGGACTCTTCCTGGTGATGCCAATCGGGGGTGCCGACATGCCCGTAGTGATTGCATTGCTGAATTCCTACTCTGGTATAGCAGCTGCTCTGGCCGGTTTTATTCTCGGCAACACAGTATTGATTATTGCCGGCTCACTGGTGGGAACCTCAGGGCTGATCCTGACGCGGATTATGTGTGTCGCCATGAATCGCTCACTGGCCAATGTACTGTTTGGTAAAATGGCCGCCGGCGGCGAGTCGATAGATGCCGATGAAGTCTATGCCGGAAAGGTCACCAGTGCCCAGCCCGATGAAGTGGCTATGCTGCTTGAGACGGCTCAGCGCGTCGTTATTGTGCCCGGTTATGGTATGGCTATGGCTCAGGCACAGCACGCAGTCCGCGAGCTAGCTGATGCGATGGAAGCTAAGGGCGTGGAAGTTGAATACGGTATTCATCCGGTAGCTGGGCGTATGCCGGGGCATATGAATGTTTTGCTGGCTGAAGCCGAAGTGCCCTACGACAATCTTGTCGAGATGGACAGAATCAACCCGACCTTTGAAGACACTGATGTGGTGATTGTGATTGGTGCCAACGATGTGACCAACCCAATGGCGCGAGATGTTGAGGGTAGCCCAATCTACGGTATGCCGATTCTCAATGTCGATAAAGCAAAGACGGTTGTAGTGATCAAGCGCTCACTGAGCCCTGGCTTTGCCGGTCTGCCCAATCCGCTATTTGCAATGGATCACACCCTGATGGTCTACGGCGATGGCAAGAAAGCAGTAGTTGAGATGACCACGGCGCTCAATCAGGCTTAAGTTGTCTTTAAGCAATATTAAAAACCCCGCCAATCGGCGGGGTTTTTTTATGCGGTTTTATAAATCGAGGTGGAAGCTGTCAGCGATAAATTTCAGGCATAAAAAAACCGGCCAGAGCCGGTCTTTTTACTACTGGATAATTAACAACTATTAACCCAGCGCCTTAACTTTTGCATTTAGGCGGCTCTTGTGACGAGCAGCTTTATTCTTGTGCAGAATGCCTTTATCTGCCATGCGGTCTAAAACTGGAACCGCAGCGGTGTAAGCCTGCTGTGCGTCGGCTTGAACGCCACTCTCAATTGCTGCATCAACTTTTTTCAAATAGGTGCGAACCATAGAGCGCAAGCTGGCATTATGCTGTCGGCGTTTCTCGTTCTGTCGTGCGCGTTTCTTAGCTTGTACTGAATTTGCCACTTGTCGTACTCCTCTCAAAGGGTCTCACTGAAGGCGCGGAAATATACAGGGTTTGTTAGCTACATTCAACCCAATTGTCGAAGCAATATCATTACTTTTCACCACCAGAGAAGCATGAAGTGCCAACCTAGCGCACAAGGCTTTTCAGTATTCACTTGGAGATGGGCATAGAGGTCGTTAAACTGCTGTGGAAAGCCCCGCTTAAATGAGTAAAAATTGAATCAAACGCCCAGCAATAATCCACCACAGCCGCCTGCTAAGAAAGTGAAGGCCGATGGCGGGCTGCTGCGTTCCAGTGGTGTGGTGAGCTTGTTTACAATGTTGTCCCGAGTTCTTGGTTTGGCGCGGGATATTATCTTTGCTCGAGTGATAGGTGCAGAGGCACTGGCGGATGTATTTTTTGTCGCCTTTAAAATCCCCAATTTTTTTCGTCGGTTATTTGCTGAGGGTGCATTTGCCCAAGCGTTTGTGCCAGTGCTCGGAGAGTATCGGCAAAACGGTAGTCAGGCGGCGCTAAAAGAACTGATCAATCGTGTGTTTGGCACTCTTGGTATGGCACTGCTGCTATTGACCTTGGTCATTGTGATTGCCTCGCCGTTCTTTGCCGCGCTGTTTGCGCCGAAGTGGTATCTCAACGACCCCTTTAAATTTAATGCCACAGCGGAAATGCTGCGCATTACATTCCCCTACTTGCTATTTATCTCAATGACCGGTGTGGCCGGCGGCATCTTAAATAGCTATGACCGCTTTGCCGTTCCCGCATTTACGCCGGTACTGCTCAATATGTCCCTGATTGCTGCGGCCCTGATTGCGGCGCCCTGGTTTGATCAACCGACTTATGCCTTGGCTTGGGGTGTATTCGCTGCTGGCGCGATTCAGTTTTGCTTTCAATTACCTTTTTTAGCGCGTATTCATATGTTGCCGGTCCCTGTGGTTGACTGGCACCATCCAGGGGTTAAAAAAATACTCAAACTGATGGGGCCGGCCATCTTTGGAGTATCCGTAAGCCAGATTAATTTGATGTTAGACACTATGCTGGCAACCTTTCTGCCTACCGGAAGTGTATCTTGGCTGTATTACTCAGACCGTCTCTCGGAGTTGCCTCTGGGGGTGTTTGCGGTGGCCATTGCCACAGTCATACTGCCCAACTTGTCGCGTCACCATGCGGCCAGTTCAGTGGAGGCCTATTCTCAAACTTTAGATTGGGCGCTACGCATGGTGCTGTTGATTGCCATACCTGCGGCTGCTGCACTGATGTTGCTCGCTGAACCTATTCTCGCCACTTTATTCCTCTATGGTGAAGTAATGACTCCGAGAGATATGTCCATGGCGACGTTGAGTCTGCGAGCCTATTCCCTAGGTCTGGTTGCGTTTATGTTAATCAAGGTGTTGGCCCCGGGTTTCTTTGCCCGCCAGGATATGCGCACGCCAGTGCGTATCGGCGTGATTGCTATGGTCTCTAATATGGCACTCAATCTAATTCTGGTTATACCGCTACATTTTTATTGGCAGGTAGGCCATGTGGGCCTGGCGCTGGCGACCTCGCTATCGGCCTTTTTAAATGCGCTGCTATTGTTTTTGGCTCTGCGCAGCAAGGCTATCTACCTTCCTGGCACGGCCTGGATGCACTTTATGGTCACTCTGTTACTTGCGGTGACACTGATGGTTGTGACGCTGGTCTGGCTCGGCGGGCAGTTTGATGCCTTCGACGCAAGCCTCTGGCAGCAGCTTGATTGGTGGCAGCGCAGCAGTTCCGTTGCCTGTATCTGTCTCGGTGGTTTTGCGGTCTATATGGCTATTCTTGGGGTTGGTGGTATGCGCCTCAGTGATTTAAAAGGGCCAGCTAAAGCCACCACCTCTGGGGATTAAATTAGTCCGCTTTACAGGGTTGTTTAATTAGCCTTTTGAGGCCGGTTAATTGGCTGCAGTGCCTTACCTTTCTAACCTTTGCTAGGTATACTCAACGATTATTTTGAACAGTGAAATCCTCGCCTGTGCCACATTCCAAGTTGACCTTTGTTCGCGGTTTGCACAACCTGCAAACTCCAGATGAAAAATCGGTGGTCACCATCGGTTCTTTCGATGGTGTGCATATTGGTCATCAGGCAATTTTGCGTCAGGTAAAAGAGGCCTCGCAGCGTTTGCAACTACCTTCGGTGGCCATGACCTTTGAGCCGCAGCCAAAAGAGTACTTTTCTGCTGAGCAGGCACCAGCGCGATTGATGAGATTGCGTGAAAAAATTGATACGTTGCTCGAATTGGGCGTGGATTCAGTGGTTTGTCTGCAGTTTAATCGTCGACTACGCAACCTCTCTGCGGCGGATTTTATTGATCAGGTGTTGGTCCGCGGTTTGGCGGTAAGACATCTAATCGTCGGTGATGATTTTCATTTTGGCTGTGATCGCAGCGGTGACTTTGCCCGTTTGCAGCAAAAGGGCGAGCAGTGCGGGTTCGATGTGCATGACACGGCCACGGTCGAAGTTGAAGGGCAGCGGGTAAGTAGCACCTTGGTGCGCGAGGTGGTTGAGCAAGCGGATTTTCCCCGTGCCGCGGCGCTGCTCGGACGACCTTTTTCGATTAGCGGTGTTGTCGGTTATGGCCAACAGCTCGGACGTGAACTAGGCTTTCCCACTGCTAACGTGCAGCTATGTCGTTTTAGTGCGCCATTGTCTGGTGTCTTTGCGGTGCAGGTAAATGTTGCAGGTACGCTTTACCGCGGTGCTGCTAATGTCGGCTTGCGACCCACAGTGGGGGATTTGGTCAAGCCAATTTTAGAGGTGCACCTGCTGGATTTCGCCGGTGATCTCTACGGTCAGCGAATCGCAGTCGAGTTTTTGCACAAAATCCGTGATGAAGAGAAATTTACCACGGTTGAAAAACTGGTGGAGACAATCACTGCAGATATCAACATTATCCGCCAGTGGTTTTTGCACAATGAAAAATAGTCTGGGCTTTTAGTCCGGGCTTTAGAGAAGAGCCAAGGCCAAACACTTTTTAAATTATAAACTGATATAGGGTTGACCACTGTGGTCAAACAAAAGGACCAATGACTGATTACAAAGCAACACTGAATCTGCCCAAGACCGCTTTCCCCATGCGTGCCAATCTGGCCCAGCGCGAGCCGGGAATGTTAAAAGAATGGCAGGACAGCAATCTCTATCAGCAGATTCGCGAGGCCCGCGCCGGTCGCGAACAGTATATTCTTCACGATGGCCCTCCATACGCCAATGGTGAGATTCACCTGGGTCATGCGGTGAATAAAACCCTTAAAGATATTATTGTTAAAGCGCGCACCATGAGTGGCTATGATGCGCCCTATATCCCTGGTTGGGATTGTCACGGTCTACCCATTGAGCACAATGTGGAGAAGAAAGTTGGCAAGGCTGGGGTAAAAGTCGAGTATTCAACTTTCCGCAAAAAATGCCGTGAATACGCTATGAAGCAGGTCGATGGTCAGCGTCAGGGTTTTGTTCGTCTGGGCATCTTTGGCGACTGGGAACGTCCCTACCTGACAATGAACTATCAGGTGGAAGCCGACACTATTCGTGCACTGGGTAAAATTGCCGCCAACGGCCATTTGGTAAAAGGTTACAAGCCGGTTTACTGGAGTGTAGTAGGGGGCTCAGCCCTGGCTGAAGCCGAGGTTGAATATCAGGATAAAACGTCTTACACCATAGACGTTGCCTATGCGGTAACGGACGCTGTGCAGCTAGATAAGGTCTCCGCTGCATTTGGCGGTCTGCCCGGTGAGGGTGAGATCAATATGTTGATCTGGACCACTACTCCCTGGACTCTTCCCAGCAGCCAAGCAATTTCTGTGGGCGCCGACTTAGACTATGTGTTGGTACAGATTAATGGCGAGAGTGGACCCCAGCGTCTGGTCTGTTCTGAGCTGTTACTGGAATCAGTGATGCAGCGCCTTGAGATTGACGACTATCAGCAACTGGCCGGCTGTAAGGGTCAGCAGTTGGAAAATATTATTGCACGGCACCCATTCTATGAGCGGGATATTCCTGTGCTACTGGGTGAGCATGTCACCACCGACGCCGGTACTGGCTGTGTTCATACTGCCCCAGACCATGGTATGGAAGATTTCGTTGTTGCCAAACAATACGGCATCGGCACGATCAATTATATTTTGGATAATGGTCTGTTCGCCCATGATGTGGCGTTATTTGCTGGCCAGCACGTGTACAAGGTTGATGAGTCAGTTTTGGCGGTTCTGCGAGAGCACAAACGCCTGCTTAGCTGTGGCCAATTTGTTCACAGTTACGCCCATTGCTGGCGTACCAAAACCCCATTGATTTACCGCGCCACTCCCCAGTGGTTTATCTCCATGGATAAAAATGGCCTGCTTGCCAAAGCCAAGGCCGCGGTTAAAGATGTTAGCTGGCACCCGGATTGGGGCCAGGCGCGTATCGAAGGTATGCTCGACAATAGCCCGGACTGGTGTATTTCTCGCCAGCGTACTTGGGGCGTTCCAATTGCATTGTTTGTTCACAAGCAGACAGGTGAGTTACATCCCGACACGGCCCAATTAATTGAACAGGTTGCCTCGCGTGTTGAAGAGCAGGGTATCGAAGCCTGGTTTGAACTGGACGCTGCAGAGCTGATTGGCGAGGATATCGCCGACTATCAAAAAGTCACTGACACATTGGATGTATGGTTTGATTCCGGTGTCACGCATGAATCTGTGGTCAATGCCCGGCAAGAGCTGCGCTATCCGGCAGATCTCTACCTCGAGGGCTCAGATCAGCACCGCGGTTGGTTTCAGTCTTCACTTAAGACTGCTATTGCGATTAATGGCACAGCCCCTTACAAGGCGGTTTTGACCCATGGTTTTACCGTTGATGAACATGGTCGCAAGATGTCTAAGTCCATCGGCAATGTGATTTCCCCACAAAAAGTGATTAATGATATGGGCGCCGACGTTTTGCGCCTGTGGATTGCCTCGGCAGACTTTAGCAGCGAGATGACTGTCTCGGATGAGATTCTCAGCCGTGCCGGTGACTCCTATCGACGTATTCGCAACACCGCACGCTACTTCCTCTCCAATATTGACGGCTTTGACCCAGCGCAACATGGGGTTGCTCACGAGGATATGCTGGCTCTGGATCGCTGGGCTGTGGATTGCGCAGCAGGTCTGCAGGAAGAAATTATTACTGCCTACAATGAGTTTCAGTTTCATCTAATCTACCAAAAGCTGCACAACTTCTGTGTCCGCGATATGGGCGGTTTCTATCTGGATATTATTAAAGACCGGATTTATACCTGCCCGGAAAATAGCCTTGCCCGCCGCTCCGCACAGACGGCACTGCATCATATTGCCGAAGCCTTTACCCGCTGGATCGCGCCGATTCTGAGCTTTACCGCCAGTGAGCTCTGGGGCTTTATGCCCGGTGAGCGCGAGTCTTCGGTCTTTATTGCCGAGTGGTATTCACTGCCGCGCTTAGAGGGCACTGATGTAATCAATCAGGCCGACTGGGCTGCGATAATGCAGGCCAAAGAAGCGATTAATAAGGTAATTGAAGATCAGCGCAATCAGGGCGTGGTCAAAGGGTCTTTGGGTGCCGATATTCAATTGTATGCTGAGCCTGAATTGCACCGATCATTGGCTAAGTTGGGCGATGAGCTGCGCTTTGTCACTATCACCTCGAAGGCAACTCTGCTGCCTCTGGAAAAGGGTGCTGATGCCAATCAGTCTTCGCTAGAAGGTCTAAAGGTCGGCTTGCAGAGATCTAGCGCTGAGAAATGTGTCCGTTGCTGGCACTTTATTGACGATGTTGGCAGCAATGCAGAGCACCCTGAGATCTGTGGTCGCTGTGTCACTAACCTTTCGGATACCGGCGAGACTCGTCACTATGCCTAATCATAGCGCCATGCCGAATCAAAGCGCCGAGGTTAAAACATTGCCCTGGCTAAAGTGGTTTGCCCTGGCGGCAACCATACTGCTGCTAGATCAGCTTACCAAGCTGTGGATTATGGCGGAGTTTAGTCTTGGCGAGAGTCGCTATGTGAATGGTATTTTTAATCTGGTGCGGGCTCACAATGAGGGTGCTGCCTTTGGCTTTCTCAGTGATGCCGGTGGTTGGCAACGATGGTTATTTAGCATTATCTCGATTGTTGTCAGTGTGGTCATTGCCGTTTGGTTGACCCGTTTACCGCGTCAGCGCGTACTTGAAGCACTGGGCCTCTCGCTTATTCTTGGTGGCGCACTAGGTAATCTCTACGATCGTTTGATCCTGGGATATGTGGTCGACTTCCTCGACTTTCATTGGGCCGGCTGGCACTTTGCTGCCTTTAATGTCGCCGATATGGCCATCTCTGTTGGAGCTGTGTTGATAATTATTGATGGGCTGTTTTTTCAGCAAGCAGAGGACGCTGATGCCGCCTCTGGAGCCAAGCCGGAAAAAAAGTAGCTGGATGAAATAATCGGTTAAACACGTTTTAAATACCTAAAACACCTTAAGAGCTTTAGAAATGAGTATACCCATAGATACAGGCACTACAGTTACGCTGCATTTTTCCCTAGCGCTAGAAGACGGCGCGGTAGTGGATTCCAATTTTGAAGGCAAGCCGGCGACATTTTCAATTGGCGATGGCAATCTTTTGCCCGGTTTTGAAGAGACATTGCTGGGTTTGAGAGCGACTGACGAGGGTGAATTTTTGGTGCCGCCGGAAAAAGCCTTTGGTCAGCACAACGAACAAAATGTTCAGGCTGTGGCCATGGATAATTTTGATGAGCTGGAGATTGAGATCGGTGCCATGTTCTCGTTTCAGAACGGCGACGGTGAACTGCCCGGTGTGATTGCCGATATAGTCGACGGCGAAGTGATGGTGGACTTTAATCATCCACTGGCAGGTAAAAACATTGTCTTTAAAGTAAACATTATCGGTGTTGTTCCGGAGAACCTGCACTGATGGATATCAAACTGGCCAACCCGCGGGGCTTTTGTGCCGGCGTTGATCGCGCTATTGATATTGTTAACCGTGCTCTGGAAATCTTCGGTGCGCCGATCTATGTGCGCCATGAAGTGGTACACAACAAATTCGTTGTCGATGATCTGCGTAGTCGCGGTGCTGTGTTTGTCGATGAGCTGGATGAAATTCCCGATGATGTGATCGTTATTTTTAGTGCTCACGGTGTTTCATTGGCCGTGCAAGAGGAAGCCCGCCGCCGCAGCCTTAAAGTCTTTGATGCCACCTGTCCTCTAGTGACTAAGGTGCATATGGAAGTAGCCAAGTTCAGCCTCGATGGCATGGAGTCGGTGTTGATTGGTCACGCCGGTCATCCAGAAGTCGAAGGCACCATGGGTCAGTATGATTACTCCCAGGGTGGCAATATGTATCTGGTGGAAGATGAGAGCGATGTGGCTAAGCTTGAGGTGAAAGATCCCTCAAGGCTGGCTTTTGTCACTCAGACCACTTTATCTATGGATGACACGGCGCGAGTTATCGACGCACTGCGGGAAAAATTCCCAGCGATTGAGGGGCCGCGAAAAGACGATATCTGCTATGCCACGCAAAATCGGCAGGATGCGGTTAAGCAGTTAGCCATAGAGTCGGATTTAATTCTGGTAGTGGGCTCGGTTGCCAGCTCTAATTCTAATCGTCTCCGAGAGTTGGCTGAGCGCTGTGGATGCACGGCTTATTTGATTGATGGTCCTGAAGACATAGATGCTCAGTGGCTAAAGCAGACCAAGGCTATTGGCATTACCGCCGGGGCATCTGCTCCTGACGTGCTGGTCCGCGATGTGATTTCACGTTTGGTAGAACTGGGTGCTAACGCCCCTCAAGAACTGAGCGGCGTAATCGAAAATGTCACCTTCTCTCTGCCAAAAGAGCTGCGCGTCTAGTCGACAGCGCAGCTTAATCTTTAGCCGTTACTCTTGGCACTTCTTAATGTGGGCAAATAGCGCTGTGGTGGAGGGATCTAACTCCGCCTGGCCACTATTATCTGAGGCCAGTAGCTGATTTGCCATCTTCTTGCCCAGCTCAACGCCCCATTGATCGAACGAATTAATATTCCAAATACTGCCCTGAACAAATACCTTGTGTTCATAGAGTGCGATCAGTGCACCAAAATTCTTTGGTGATAGCGTATCTAGTAACAGCGTATTAGAGGGCTTATTGCCTGGGTAGTAGCGGTAGGGCTCGCCGTCGGGCGCGTCTTGACCACACATCAATGCCGATGCCTGGGCCAACATATTGCCCAGCAGGACTCGGTGATGCTCTTCATTGCTGAGGTTATCCACGGCGGCGGCAATAAAATCGACGGGAACCATTCGAGTTCCCTGATGCAGTAACTGAAAGAATGCGTGCTGACCATTGGTGCCAGTCTGTCCCCAGAGAATCGCGCCAGTCTGATAATCAATTGAGTCGCCATTCAGCGTCGTGGACTTACCATTGCTCTCCATATCCAACTGCTGAAGATAAGAGGGGAGTAATAGCAAGCGTTCGCAGTAGGGGATCACTGCAGTAGACTGTGCGTCGAGAAAGTTGCTGTACCAAATGCCCAGCAGGGCCATGATAACCGGCATATTTTCAGCCAGTGGAGCCTGCTGAAAATGCAGGTCCATCTCCCGGGCGCCGGCGAGCATCTCAACAAATTTTTCAAAGCCAATGGAGATGGCAATAGAAAGGCCAATACTTGACCAGAGCGAGTAGCGGCCGCCAACCCATTCAGCAAACTCCAGAATCTGATCTGCAGGTATGCCGTAGGCCAGTGCATTGGCACGATTGGCAGTCAGGCCGACAAAGTGACGGGTTGATTGTGCATTCTCCAGTCCCAGTGTCTCGGCAAACCAGTTGCGCGCGGTCTTGGCATTTAGCAGCGTCTCGTGGGTGGTAAAGGTTTTACTGGCGAGGGCCACCAGAGTGGTCTCTGGATTGAGCTTTTTTAAAGTAGTAAGAATCTCTGCGCCGTCGACATTGGAAATAAAGTGTAGCTTGATATCCGGGTGAGCAAATTCTTGCAGTGCGCTGCAGGCTAATTTGGGGCCCAGGTCAGAGCCGCCAATACCAATATTGACCACATCGGTAATCGCTTTACCGGTGCTGCCCAGCCACTGACCACTGCGGATTTGTTCACTGACTAGCTCGACGTCCACCAACTGCTGCTTGACTAGAGTCACGCGTTGATCTGACTCAACTGCGGCCGAGGCAACGCGCTGGTCACCGATCTCAGCTCTTAGGGCACCATGAAGTACTGCGCGGCCCTCTGTGGTGTTGACCTTTTCGCCAGAGAACATTGCTGCACGATGCTGTTCCAGAGGTGACTGGTTAGCCAACTCCAACAGCGCTTGCCAGGATTCATCACTGACTAGGTTCTTTGAATAGTCGAGAAAAATCTCGCCACACTGCACTGACATCTGGCTGCTGCGAGAAGGATTTTGGTCAAAAAACCCGCTGATGTTTTGGTGCTGGGCTTTTTCTGCCTGCTGCTCAAGTGATTTCCACGCTGAAGTGGTGGTGGGCGTGTAATCTGCTGCTTGATTGGTGCTGGAGGTCATTTATCCAAATTCCTGTGATTAATTAGTCTGTCTAGGCCGTTTAATTGGCGTCCGCTAAGGCGTAAAATGGCGGCCGCTAATAACGCCTAACAATAAGAACGGCGTCACAATAGCCTATTTAAAACGGCGTTGCCGCAACAAATTACCAATGTAATAAAATTACGATATTTAGCGGAATTATACATTGAGTCTGGTTAAATTCCGTAATTTTGTTACAATTCGCAGCTAATCTACATGGAGCCGCTATTGAGCGGAGTCGCTATGGTCCAGTTGAATAACACAGTTGCTGAAGTCACTCAGCGTATCATCGAACGCAGCAGTAGCTTGAGAGCTGATTATCTGCGTCAAGTTGCAGAAGATCACAGTAATCGTCCCGAGCGCGGCAAGTTAAGTTGCGGCAATTTGGCACATGGCTTTGCTGCCTGTGGCGAAGAGGATAAGAACAGCCTGCGACTGATGGAAGCCAGTAATATCGCGATAGTCACCTCCTACAATGACATGCTATCGGCGCACCAGCCCTACGCGGAATATCCGGATATGATCAAGCAGGCCATGCGTGAGATTGGCTGCACGGCACAGGTTGCCGGTGGTGTTCCGGCTATGTGTGACGGTGTCACTCAGGGTCAAGACGGAATGGAGCTGAGTTTGTTGAGCCGTGATTTGATCGCTCAGTGTACGGCCATGTCCCTGTCTCACCAGATGTTTGATGGTGTCCTCGCCTTGGGCATCTGCGACAAGATCGTTCCTGGACTGTTGATGGGTGTGCTCAGCTTTGGTTATTTGCCGGCACTGTTTGTTCCTGCCGGCCCCATGGAGTCAGGTCTACCGAATAAAGAAAAGCAGCGAATTCGTCAGTTATTTGCCGAAGGTAAAATTGGCCGCGAAGAATTGCTGCAGGCTGAGTCCGACTCTTATCACAGCGCCGGTACCTGTACGTTTTACGGTACGGCAAATAGTAATCAGGTCGTTCTGGAAGCCATGGGCTTGCAGCTTCCGGGTAGCTCCTTTGTCAATCCGTCTAATCCGCTGCGCGATAAACTCACTGTTGAGACCTGCCACCAAATGGCTCGTATTACCGCGCTGGGTAATGACTATCGTCCAGTAGGTGAAATCGTTGACGAACGCACCATGGTCAATGCAACGATTGCATTGCTGGCCTCTGGGGGCTCAACCAATCACACCATGCACCTTGTGGCTATAGCCCGAGCTGCAGGCATTATCCTCAACTGGGATGATATCTCTGAGCTTTCAGCGGCTGTGCCACTGTTGGCTAAGGTCTACCCCAACGGTCATGCAGATGTGAATCATTTCCATGCGGCCGGTGGCACTAGCTGCATGTTCCGTCAGCTGTTGGCTGGTGGCTTTATGCACGCCGATGCCAAGACCTCATGGGGAACCGACTTTGGTGACTTTACTCAGCAAGCATTTTTGGATAACGACAAAGTGGTTTGGCGCGAATCACCTGAAATACCTTTGGATCTGGAAGTACTGACCACAGTGGACAACGCGTTTTCCACTGAAGGCGGTCTGCGACTGTTAAAAGGTAACTTGGGTCGCGGAGTGATCAAGGTTTCTGCGGTTGCCGCAGAGCATCGGATTGTCGAAGCACCGGCTGTAGTGATTGAAGCTCAGGATGATTTAGCGGCTCTGTTTGAGTCTGGCCAGTTAAATCGCGACTGTGTTGTAGTCGTGCGTTTCCAGGGCCCCAAGGCGCTGGGTATGCCAGAGCTGCACAAGCTAACGCCGATGCTTGGTATTCTGCAAGACAAAGGCTACAAAGTAGCGCTGGTTACTGATGGCCGTATGTCTGGTGCGTCGGGCAAAGTGCCTGCAGCGATCCATCTGGTTCCTGAAGCGGCCAATGGTGGCCTTCTCGCTAAGGTGATCGATGGCGATGTAATTCGGGTTAATGCGGTAACCGGTGAATTGCAATTTATCGGTGAGATCAATGAGCTGGAAGCAAGAGCTGCGTCACCACAGCCAGATGCGGGTCAGCGTGGTTGTGGTCGTGAGTACTTCGCCGTCAATCGCGACAATATCAGTAATGCAGAGCAAGGTGCTTCCTTCTTGTTTGGAGGCGTTTAACCGTGACAGAGCAACGTTGGAATTTAGTTGCCGATATAGGTGGCACCAATGCGCGCTTTGCGGCGTTGCATGAGGGCCAACTGGAAAGCGAATTTGAGTTCTATCACTCGGTGGAAGAGTACCCCCAGTTTAGTGATTTGATCATTAAGCTGAGAGACGAAATTGCTCTGGCAACCGGTTTTGTTGGCGCGCCACACAGCGTCTGTCTCGCCGTGGCCTGCCCCGCGGATGTAGAGCATGTTTCCTTTACCAATAGCCACTGGGAGTTTACTAAAACTCACTTGTTGGAATGGTTTGATTGCCAGGAGTTGGTGGTAATCAATGATTTTGAAGCCGTGGCGCACGGTATTACTGAGCTGGGTGCAGATGACTGCATCAAGATCGGTGGCGGTGAACCCCAGGCCCACAAACCCATAGGTATTTTGGGTGCGGGTACTGGTCTAGGTATGGCGGCACTGATTTCGCACAGCGATGGCTACCATGTATTGGATACTGAGGGCGGTCATGCTGATTTTGCCCCTGTAGGCCAGCGTCAGATGGATGTATTGACCTGCCTGCGTCAGAATTTTAAGCGAGTATCTCTAGAGCGCGTGCTGTCCGGCAAAGGCATAGTCAATATTTACAACGCCATCTGCCAGATGGAAGGGACTGATCCGACATTAACGACACCTCCGGATGTAGTAACGGCGGCACTGGCTAATAGCAACCCCCAAGCGCTGACGGCACTGGATACTTTCTGTGAGTCCATGGGTGCCGCGGCAGGCAATTTGGCCCTGACCCTAGGTGCCAGAGGGGGTATTTATATTGCTGGTGGTGTGGTGCCGAGATTCAGTGAGTTCTTTGTCAATAGTGGATTCCGCGAAAAGTTTGAAGATAAGGGCCGCTTTGCCTCTTATCTACAGCCCATACCGGTCTATTTGGTGACGCGCAATAATCTTGGTTTGTTGGGTGCGGCGAAAAAATTACAGAACACTTAGATTGTAATAAGTAGTTCGTAAAAGTTAGCTTGTAAAAAGTAGTGCGTAAAAATTAGCTATTAACATTTTATCAAAAGCAGTTAATGACAGTACATCTATTGAAAAACGTCTTTGATAAAAAGACGTTTAATTAAAAACTTAAGGAGTGATCAGTGCGAGATCTTTTGGCCGGTAATACGGTAATCCCAGTAATTGTTATCGATCGTGTAGAAGATGCTGTGCCGCTGGCAAAGGCGCTTATTGCAGGTGGTTTAAACGTGCTTGAAGTGACTCTGAGAACAGAGGCCGCTGTAGAGGGCATCCGCCAAATTGTGCAGCATGTTCCCGGCGCTATAGTGGGTACTGGAACCGTTTGTACCGCGGATCAGGTAAAGCTCTCTGAAGATTTGGGTTGTCAATTTATGGTCTCTCCAGGAAGCACTGACAAGCTATTAGCCGCTGCCGCCGATTCGTCTATTGGCCTGTTGCCTGGTATCTCTTCTGCAACTGAAATGATGCGTTGCATGGAGCAGGGCTATCAGGACTTTAAGTTTTTCCCTGCTGAAGCTGCAGGTGGCGCCGCTATGATCAAATCCTTGTATGGCCCCTTTAGCGAGGCAAGAATTTGCCCCACTGGTGGCATTGGTTTGCACAATGTAATGGAATATCTGTCACTACCAAATGTAATATGTGTTGGCGGCTCTTGGATCTGTCCTGCGCAATTGGTCCGCGAACAGCGCTGGGATGAAATTGAGCAGCTGGCTCGCGATGCCAGCCTGTTGGGTCAGTAATTTTAAAAAAATAATAATTCACAGCGTTGTGTTTTAAATTTTGCACAAACTCGACGCTGTATCTCACTGTTGTAAATGGGAGCTTGATAATGAACAACAATATTGATTTGGTACTCTTTGGCGCCAAAGGTGACCTCTCTGAGCGCAAGTTATACCCCGCGCTCTATCAGTTAGACCGCGCTGGTCTGCTGGGTAACAGTGTGCGTATCGCCGGCCTTGCGCGGCAAGATATCAGCAGTGCTGACTTTATTACCACTGTTGAGGAAAGCTTAAAAAAGCATATACCTGAGTCCGAATGGGACGATGCCGCATGGCGTAAATTTAGTCGTCGCCTGAGCTATATGAAAGTCGACTTCTCCCAGAAAAAAGATTTTATGCTGCTTAAAGAGTGGCTGGTTGAGAAACGCACCGCCATCTATTATCTGGCGACACCGCCGAGCCTCTATGGCGCTATCTGTAACCATCTGAATGATGCGGGCTGCGTTGATGACGTGGCGCGCATCGTGTTAGAAAAGCCGATCGGTAAAGATCTCGACAGTTCCCGCGAAGTTAACGCCACAGTTGGTGTTCATTTCGATGAGCGCAATATCTACCGCATTGACCATTATCTGGGTAAAGAGACGGTACAGAATCTGTTGGCCCTGAGATTTGCCAACCGAATGATCAATTCCCAATGGGATAATACCTGTGTCGATAATGTCCAGATTACCGTTGCTGAAACCGTCGGTATCGAAGGCCGCTGGGGCTACTATGACAACGTAGGTCAGCTTCGGGATATGATCCAGAATCACCTTTTGCAGCTGCTGTGTATGGTTGCCATGGAGCCGCCAAATTCACTTCAGGCCGATGAGATCCGTGCGGAAAAAGTTAAGATATTACGCGCCCTAAAACCCATTGATAGCGACAATGTTCTCGAGCAGTCGGTGCGTGGTCAATACTCCGCTGGCTGGATTTCTGGTGAACCCGTAGTTGGCTATATGGAAGAAGAGGGCAGTCAGGAGAGTAGCAATGACACTGAGACCTTTGTTGCGCTAAAAGCCTATATCGACAACTGGCGTTGGGCTGGTGTGCCATTTTATCTGCGTACCGGCAAGCGTATGCAAGACAAGGTGACTCAGGTAGTGATCACCTATAAAGAAATTCCCCATGCGATTTTCCCGGATAAAGGCGGCGATTCAAAAAACCGTTTAATCATCCGTCTGCAGCCAAATGAAGGTATTGAACTGGAAATGTTCTCTAAAAAGCAGAGTCTAAAGGAGCGTTTAAGTCTTGAAAAGCGCACTCTCAACCTGGATTTCTTTGACTCGTCCGGTGAGTCGCGCATTGCCGATGCCTACGAGCGCTTATTTTTAGAAGTGATCAAAGGTGACCAGTGGCTATTTGTTAGCCGTGATGAGATTGAAGCTTCATGGCGCTGGTGTGATCAGTTGCTGGATTCATGGTCTGAAAAGAACGTGGTTACAAAGACCTATAGCGCTGGAACCTGGGGCCCTTCCAAGGCCGATATGTTGATGGAAAAAGATCAGCGCAGCTGGTACGAATCCTAGAATACTGAAAAAGGGTAGTGAAGAATTTTATGTCGATGCTTAAATTTGAAAATACTTCCGCGCTGGATGCGGCTCTTACGGCAAAGGTCAGTGATCTGCTAAAAGCGGCTATAGCGGCTGAGGGTAAAGCCTCTCTGGTTGTCTCTGGTGGACGCACACCAGTGGGCTTCTTTCATTTGCTGTCCCAGTGTCAGCTCGACTGGTCAAAGGTTACCGTTGCTTTGGCTGATGAGCGCTGGGTCAATGCCGACCATGCTGCAAGCAATGAAAAGCTGGTGCGTGAGAATTTATTGATCAATGAAGCTTTTAGCGCTGAATATCTGGCACTGAAAAATACTGCTGAAAATGCGGTCGACGGCGAAGCTGAGTGTCAGCAGCGTTTAAATGCTGTAGGTCGCTTTACCGTGGTTATTTTGGGTATGGGAGACGATGGTCACACTGCGTCATTGTTTCCTGGTTCCGACGCTTTAGAGCGCGGTCTTGATATGCACTCCGGCGCTGACTGTATTGCGGTTACCCCTTTGGATGCCCCCCATGAGCGTATGAGCATGACTTTGCCGCGACTATTGAATGCTGAGTCCCTGGTGATTCATATTAGTGGTGCCAGCAAACAGCAGGTACTGACTCAAGCTAACGCCGGAAATGATGTTATGGAATTGCCAATTCGTGCGATTCTGCAGCAGCAGATAACACCTGTTTCGATTTACTGGGCTCAGTAAGCTTTTAAACGAAATGACCTCTGTTAGGCCACAGCCTGAAATCCTCTTCAGGTTCTGTGGCCAACAAAAGACTCTAAAAGTAATAAAGCCTAAAAGATTAAAAGCGCTAGAAACTAGATCTACGTTGTCCATATACGCATCGTTGTAAGCCCTCCTTACCTCCTCTATCACCTCTCTGTGCACTAGCTCTGATCAATATCATCTGTTCAGCGATATGAATGCCTGTTCCTATTTTAAGTATCGCCATATGGATTAGGCTTGCGGCGCCTCGAAGGATATGGGGCTCCCTAAAAATAAGAATACCATCAAGGAAACCATTATGGCTCTTGCTCTAGCAATTAGTAAAAATGCATTATCACTGGCAGTTAAGCAGACGTCTTACAAAGAAAATGTTGTGGCGTGAATACGTTGGTCACCAGTGTTCTGTCATCAAATTTACCCACGCTCAATACTAACCCACCAGACTGGAAAGACTTTACCGCGGCTTTTGAAGCTGCTGATGCTGGCGCCCTGACTTGGGTGAATAACGTGATGGCACGGCTGTTAAATGTGCCCGATGAAGTTCAGAGTTATAACGCGACGATTACGCAGTTGTTAGCCGATGCTAAAACTCAGGCGATGACTCTAGAGGCAGATCCAAGCAATAAAACTGCACTGCAAACCCTCAATACCGATCTCACCAATGTAAATAATACACTGAGTTTGGTGGTCACCTTTATCAGTGGTGCACTGACCGCGGTTAAAAACTTTAAAGAAGAGCTGCCCCTGCTGGCGACCAATTTGCAAACTATTGCGACTAAGTCAGCGGTAGATGCAAAGGCTGATCAGGCGCAGATTGATAAACTCAATGCCGATATAGATACTCTTAAAGCAGAAATTAAAAGTCTGACCGCTTCCATAGTGGCTCTGGCTATTGTCGATGGTATTGCTCTGACTCTGGGTATAGTGGCAACCATTGCTGCCTTTCCTGAAGGGGCGTTAGTATGGTTTGTACTCGGCCCAGCAGTGATTGCTGCGACTGCGGTTATCGCCATTGATGGGGTCAAAATCAAAGCTGACAATGACCTAATCAAGTCTGACGAAAGCCAGATTACTGGTCTAACTGCAGATGTCTCGGCGCTGCAGATTTTGTCGAAGAACTTTACCGCCATGTCTACTGAGGCAAATGATATTGAAACCAATCTACAAGCTATTTTGGCTGAATGGCAAACACTGGAGGCGGATGTGGCGCTGGCTGTCAATGATATTAAAACTGCCACCACAGATGCAGGCTCGGCTAACTTTACTGCCGTGGCCTCAGATATAGATGATGCCATAGTTGAATGGGCAGCGGCCTATAAGCAGGCTGGAGACTTACATCTAGAGCTCAATGTCAATAATGCACAGTTGGAAGTGGGTATGAGTCAGGCGCAGATTCTGGCCGCAACCGCTGCAGCTCCGACGGTGGATATCATTACTTACTACAACCAGGTGCAGAATGCTAAGGTCGAGTCAGCCGCCCCACTAGATGCCGAGGCTGTAGTCTAGATGTCTGAGTGGAAATACGATAACTATAAAGTAGGATGAATGTTAAAGGGCTGGGAGACTGGCCTTTTTTATGGGGCTTTTTTCACAGGATTTTTTACAAGGCTTTTTTACACGGGCACTAAAAGTCCTGAAAGAACGTTGATAGATTTCTAGAGAGGCTAAATTAAGTGGCCATCCATGGCCTGGAAGAGACGGTTTTTCTTGCTGGCTACTGAATAACGTCGCCAACTCGAACAATTTTTAATGTGTTTGTGCCGCCGTGCACATTGACAAAATCCCCTTTGGTAATCAGCACAAGGTCGCCATCAGCTACAGCATTGTGCGCGCGCAGAGTTTCTACAGCGCGGTGATTAACCTCAGAGGGATCTAACGCTGAAGCATGAAATGGCACAGGTACCACGCCCTTATAGAGAGCGGTTATCTCGCAGGTGCCGTGCTTCTCTGCCATGGCATAAATAGGCAGTGACGAGGTGATTCTTGACATAATCAGTGGCGCAAAGCCGGTTGCTGTCATACAGATAACCGCTTTAACCCCTTCCAGATGGTTGGCTACATACATAGCTGCTAGGGCAAGGGATTCATCTATGCTTGAAAATGTCTGATCAATTCTGTGCTTGGACCGTTGGGCAAGAGGGTGTAATTCGGCCCCTTCAATAATGCGCACCATCGCTTTGACAGTCTCTGCAGGGTACATGCCCACAGCGGTCTCTGCCGACAGCATCACTGCATCGGTGCCGTCGAGCACGGCATTGGCCACATCGAATACCTCTGCGCGGGTAGGCGTAGAAGCAGTAATCATTGACTCCATCATCTGAGTGGCCGTGATCACGACTTTGTTGGCGGCATTGGCCGCTTCAATAAGCTGCTTCTGCACTGCTACTAGGTTGGCGTCGCCAATCTCAACGCCGAGGTCGCCACGGGCAACCATAACGCCATCGGCGCTGGCGATAATACCGGGCAAAAACTCGCCGGTAATGGCTTCAGCACGTTCGATCTTGGCGATAATGTGGGCGCCGCTACCTGCTGCAACCAGCAGTTCGCGAGTCTCTTCAATATCGTCTTTCGAGCGTACAAATGAGATGGCCAGATAATCAGTCTTTAGAGACGCAGCCGTTTTAATATCCGCCTTGTCCTTCTCGGTGAGCGCCGGAGCTGAGAGTCCGCCACCGAATTTGTTCACGCCTTTTTTGCTGGATAGCACACCGCCTTGAGCCACACGGCAGGTCACTGAGTGGGAGTTACGCGATTCAACTATAAAGGTCATGCGACCATCGTCGAGCAATAATGTATCGCCGGCATCTATATCGTTAAGCAGATCGCTGTCGATATGCACACCATTTTGGTCTCCCGCATCAACACCAATTTGGCTGTTGAGGACAAAGCTATCGTTTTCGGCTAAATCGATCTTCATATCGTTGGTAAAGCTACCGATACGAATTTTAGGGCCCTGCATATCGCAGAGAATACCCACTGGGGTTTCAAGTTCGAGAGCGATTTCCCGAATCATGGCGGCGCGCATGGAATGCTCTTCAGCGCTGCCGTGAGAGAAGTTCAAACGAAAAACATTGACGCCAGCAAGGATCAGCCCGCGAATACCCTGTTCATGGTGAGTAGCGGGGCCGAGTGTGGCGAGAATTTTGGTTCTACGCGGCATCTTTTTGCTCCGTAGTACTGGCTAATAGTACTAGGGAGTTGTCGAGCATGCGGTTGGAGAAGCCCCACTCATTGTCGTACCAGGCCATAACCTTAACCAGCGAACCATTGACGCGAGTTTGTGTGGCATCAAAATTACAAGAGAACGGAGTATGGTTGAAGTCCACAGAGACCAGTGGTTTGTCGTTGTAGCAAAGCACTGATTTGAGTGTTCCTTGAGATGCCTTAAGCAGAAGCTCATTGACTTCTTCGACGCTGGTTTCGCGGCCAGCATTAAAGGTTAGATCAACCAAGGAAACGTTAATAGTCGGTACACGAACAGCTAAGCCATCGAGCTTGCCCGCCAACTCTGGCAATACCAGACCGATCGCGACTGCAGCGCCAGTTTTAGTTGGGATCATCGATTGGGTGGCTGATCTAGAGCGGTAGACATCGGAGTGGCAGACGTCGCTGAGCTGCTGGTCGTTGGTATAGGCGTGTACTGTAGTCATATAGCCGCTGAGAATACCGATGCTTTCCTGAAGAGGCTGAACCATGGGTGCCAGGCAGTTAGTGGTGCAAGAGGCGTTTGAAATAATTTCTTGAGTACCATCCAGAATATGGTCATTGACGCCATAAACGACAGTTGCGTCCACGTTGGTACCAGGTGCCGAGATAATGACTTTTTTCGCGCCAGCTTCTATGTGCATCGCTGCTTTTTCGCGGCTAGTAAATACGCCTGTGCATTCACAGACTAGATCGACGTTCAGATCAGCCCATGGCAGATCCGTTGGGTTGCGTTCGCTAGACCAGTTAATGACATCACCATTGATGACGATGGCATTGTCCGTCACCTCAACTTGCTGGTTAAAGCGGCCGTGCACTGTATCGAACTGAAGCAGGTGCGCGCTAATTTCGAGGCTGCCAAGATCATTGATCGCGACGATTTGGATTTTCTCGCGAAGCTCTGGGCGTTCGTAAAGGGCGCGGACTATATTGCGGCCGATGCGACCAAAACCATTAATGGCGATTCTATACATGATGGAGCCTCTTTAAATGTAGTAAACTTACGTAAATTATAGGCTTTTATGAATTGTTAGGCAATGATAAGCCTGCTTTAGTATGTAAAAGAACGTATTTGATGATTTTGGTTCTTATTTTTGCGGTTTTGATGAAATATTCTTACCAACTTTCGGGTGAAAGCGGACATCAGCGCTTAAAAACCTTAAACTGGCGCTCTCTATTACGGAACAAGACGAAAAGCTGAAGGGTTTATAGCTATGCATTCACAAAATTTGATCAATATTATTTCTGATGAATTGCCGAATCTAAATAAGTCTGAGAGTAAAGTGGCGCGAGTGATTCTCGCAGACCCAGACAGTGCAACCAGATCTAGTATTGCGACCCTGGCCAAAGCCGCCGAGGTTAGCGAGCCCAGCGTCAATCGTTTTTGTAAGCGCTTTGATGCTGCAGGGTTTCCCGATTTTAAGCTTAAACTTGCTAAGGCACTGGTCAGCGGCGTCCGTTTTGTTAATCGCAATGTGGATCCTGATGATGAGGTCAGCAGCTACACGCCAAAGATATTTGACGGCACAATTAATAATCTTGCCATGGTGCGCGACAAAATCAGTCACAGTCGCGTCAATCAGGTTGTGGATAAGCTAATTCAAGCCAAGCGAATCTACTTTTTTGGGGTTGGTGCCTCGGGTTCGGTGGCCAGAGATGCCGAGAACAAGTTTTTTCGCTTTAACCTCCCGGTCTCTTTTCACGACGATGTCTTAATGCAGCGCATGCTGGCGTCCACTGGCAGTACTGGCGACGTGTTCTTTTTCATCTCCCATACCGGGCGCACTAAGGAAGTGGTGGAGATTGCTGAGATTGCCAGAGCCAGTGGCTCAACGGTGATTGGCCTAACTGCACCGGATTCACCTCTGGCTCAGGTCAGCAGTGTGACTCTGGATGTTGAGGTGCCTGAAAACACTGATGAGTATATGCCGATGACCTCGCGTATTGTTCATCTGGTGATCCTCGATGTGCTCGCCACCGGTGTCACCCTGCGTCGTGGTCCGGACTTTTTGCCGCACTTAGAAAAGATCAAAAACAGCCTTAAACCAACCCGTTATGCGCGCAATAGCTAAACATCTCGGCGCGGTGCTCACTGCGCTTTTTGTGGTGTCCATGATGGGTGTATACAGATAAACGCCATTCGGCATATAAACTTGAGCTCAGCCGCTGCTTTCCACTAGACTGACTCTCATATAGAAATCTAATTAACTATGTGAGGCAGTCGCCCAATGTCAGATTTTCCAACCCATCCAGTTCCTCAGCAATGGTCCGATTCAGCTTGGATTGACGATGCTACTTATCAGGCTATGTATCGTCAGTCGGTGGATAATCCTGATCAGTTTTGGGGTGACCAAGCGGCGCAATTTCTGACTTGGGATAAACCTTGGAAAACAGTTTGCCGCAGCGAAATTGAGCAGGGCCAGGCAGCTTGGTTTGAGGGTGGTAAGCTCAACGTGGCAGTTAACTGTATTGATCGACACTTAGTTGATAGAGCCGATCAAACAGCGATTATTTGGGAGGGTGATGAGCCCACAGATGATGCCCATATTAGTTATGCTCAACTCCATGAGCAGGTCTCTAAATTAGGTAACGTGCTGCGTCAGCGCGGTGTTAAGAAAGGCGATCGAGTGTGTATTTATATGCCAATGATTCCCGAGGCGGCCTATGCGATGCTCGCCTGTGCGAGGATTGGTGCTGTGCACTCAGTGGTCTTCGGTGGTTTTTCGCCGGATGCACTAAAGGACCGAATTCTCGATTCCGACTGTCAGGTGGTGATTACTGCCGATGAGGGTATGCGGGCAGGAAAACCTATTCCTCTGAAAGCCAACACTGACAAAGCGTTGGCAAACTGCCCTGATGTTCATACCTGCCTTGTTGTACGTCGCACTGGCGGCAGCATAGATTGGCAGGACAGCCGAGATATCTGGTATCAAGAGTCGATTGAGTCTGTCACTCAAGACTGCGAGCCAGAAATAATGGATGCCGAAGATCCGCTGTTTATTCTCTACACTTCAGGCTCGACCGGTAAGCCGAAAGGCGTTGTGCACACAACCGGCGGCTACCTGTTGATGGCGGCTATGACCCACAAATACACCTTCGATTATAAAAATGGCGATGTCTTTTGGTGCACTGCTGATGTTGGCTGGGTTACTGGCCACAGTTATATTCTCTATGGCCCGCTTTGTAATGGTGCTATCACGCTGATGTTTGAGGGCGTACCGACT
Source organism: gamma proteobacterium HTCC2207 (assembly GCA_000153445.1). Lineage (GTDB taxonomy): Bacteria > Pseudomonadota > Gammaproteobacteria > Pseudomonadales > Porticoccaceae > HTCC2207. Next base: position 240,603 of record CH672398.1, read on the forward strand.
TACCCAGATGCCTCACGATTCTGGCAGGTCATCGACAAGCATCAGGTCAATCAGTTTTATACTGCACCGACGGCGATTAGGTCGCTGATGGCCTATGGTGATAGCTTTGTGAGTAATACCTCGCGCAGCTCACTCAAGTTGCTTGGCACCGTAGGAGAGCCTATCAATCCTGAGGCCTGGGACTGGTATCACCGAGTGGTGGGGGAGTCCCGCTGCCCGATCGTGGATACCTGGTGGCAAACCGAAACCGGTGCCCATATGTTGACGCCACTGCCAGGCGCTACAGCGCTAAAACCGGGCTCTGCAACACGGCCGTTTTTTGGTGTGCAGCCGGTACTGCTAGATGCTGAAAATCGGGAAATCGACGGGGCAGGAGAGGGTCTGTTGATGATTAAAGCGTCTTGGCCAAGCCAGATCCGCACTATTTATGGTGATCATCAACGCTTTGTCGAGACCTACTTTAAGCCCTATGCGGGTTATTATTTTACTGGTGACGGTGCGCGACGGGATTTGGATGGTTATTACTGGATTACCGGTCGTGTCGATGATGTGCTAAATATCTCGGGTCATCGCATGGGAACTGCCGAGGTTGAGAGTGCTTTGGTGCTCCATGAAAAGATAGCGGAGGCCGCAGTGGTCGGCTATCCCCATGATATCAAAGGGCAGGGCATCTACTGTTATGTCACGCCAATGAATGGCGTTGAGCCCGATGAAGCGCTTCTGTTAGAGCTGATTGCCCTCTGTGTTAAAGAGATTGGTCCAATCGCTAAACCAGACATTATTCAGTGGGCGCCAGGCCTACCTAAAACCCGTTCGGGAAAAATTATGCGCCGCATACTGCGTAAAGTCGCCGCTAACGAGCTCGACAGTCTAGGTGATACCTCTACGTTGGCTGATCCTGCCGTGGTCGATGAGCTGATTGCCAGTCGAAAAAATACCTGATGTCTAACTGATTTCCGCTTTTGCCGTCTCTAAAATGAGTATATAGTTATATCTTTATCTAAGTATATATACTAGTATTCCCATCTTCGCGCCATTTTAGCTGTGGGAGAATGCAGTTTTTATATGAAAATAGAGCGGCGAGGGTTATGTATAGAATTTCTTTCACTGTATTTTGTTTGGTGTTGGTCTACCTAATTCTCCTGATGCTGCCCGGGTACAGCGGGGTGCAGTCCATCCCTTTCTATCAAAATAAAAACTTCAATAATATTGCCCATGGCACAGCACGCGAGCTGCTGCCGGGCAACACACTTGAGGGTGCGCTAAATGCGGTGGCTGTTGGCGCTGACATTATAGAGCTGGATATTCATTTGACGGCGGATAACGTTGTTGTAGTTAGACATGATGCCAGCGTTGATTTGACCACCAATGGCAGCGGTTTGATTGCAGATATGACTCTGATTGAGCTGCAAGCCTTTGATGTTGGATTTCATGAAATTGACTACCCTGAGAAACAGGCTGTTGATGGCATACGCGTTCCAACGCTTGAATCGCTTTTTGAAGCCTTGCCTGATAGGCGCTTTTTAATTGAGCTGAAGCCAAACAGCACCGATACAGGCGTCGCGTTATGCCAGTTGGTGTTAGCGCATGGCTTGCAGAACCAAGTAGTTGTGGGTTCTTTTTATTCGTCAGTGTTACGGGATTTTCGTCGGCAATGTCCAGACGTGCCTACCTCCCTTGGAGAGGAGGAAGTGCAGGTATTGGTTTTGCTCAGTTGGATCGGCCTTGGGCATTTATACAGTGCCTCTGGTTATTCAGTGCAGTTGCCATTTGAATATAAAGGCGTGGAGCTGATATCGAAGTCTTTATTGAGAACTGCCCGCGAGCTTAATTTGGCAGTTGATGTGTGGACAATTAACGATCCACAGCAAATGCTAGAGCTTAAAAATTTAGGTGTTAATGGGATTATTACTGACAGACCAGATGTTCTCCATGCTATTGATATTTAAATAGAAAAGATTATTTTGACTGTTAATTAAGAGACTGGAAAATCATCTTAAAACAGACTAAAAATAATACATCAATGGATAGTAAAGACGTTCATAATCGCTTAATGAGAGAATCTATGAGTACAGAACTGGCAAGGTTAATGAAGCTGGAGGGAATATCCCAAAGCGGGCTTTCTCGAGCCACTGGGGTTCCCCAACCGACGATTAACCGTATTCTCAGTCAGGTCACGCAGGATCCACGGCGTGATTCAATGATTAGCATCGCTAACTACTTCGGCGTTCACTTGGAATCGCTCTATGGCACTCCTGGTATCCAGCGGTCGTCGAAGAAAGATCCTAAGGCTGTTGAGGATGTGTTTAATAGAATATTAAACTTGTCAAAGGCTGAGCGAACATCCTTACTTTCTTTGGTTGAAAATAAATACAATGAGGATGTTTAAGCTTCAGGGTGATTTTAGAATGCCAGTGTTTTAATACTGGTTTCGTTCCGCCGCGTCTTGCTTGCATGCAGCTTTTGTTATTGTGTGGCTATATCTAAAATCCAAGCATGTTCAGCTGTTATCTTAGTCGCTTGATCTCTTTAGTAACCGTATCCATCAACTCAATCATTGTGCCTCTCTGCGTGCTATCCATTGCGCTTAAAAGCACCCTGAAATCTTCTCGTCCTGCATGAAAATGATTTTCAAGCTCCGCTGCGCAAACACTTCCTCTATTGGCCTTTTGTAAACCACTGCCTTGAATTATGTCCCCTAAATAGTCTTTCCTGACGACGCATTCGCTGCACAGCATAACTTGTCTTGCACATTCCTGTGAGGTGCTTATTGAGTGGAGATCGGAATATGACTAAAGCCAAAGTGTTGCAGGACTACTCAGGTTAGATTCTGATTTTAGGTGTTCATTAACACGACAAGCCTGTATAAAAGAGATTTTTAGACAGCATTAAGAGGGTGTTTATGGATGCAGTATTTTGGTTGTCTGTGACAGTGGCGTGCCTTTTGGGTGCAATGTCTCCTGGTCCTAGCTTGGCTGTGATTGGCAGTCTGGCTTTAAATTATGGGCGTCTTGCCGGGGTTATGGCCGCTGTAGCTCATGGATTAGCCATAACGGCATTCGCACTAGTTACGGCGCTGGGACTAGTTGTCTTATTGGGTCGTTATGAATTAGTTTTCAATCTGCTGCAATTAGCGGGTTGTCTCTATCTAATTTGGATGGCTCTTAGATTGCTTTTCGCCACTTCAGTTCAAGACGTTAGTCAGACGCCCAGCGAGAACACTGGTTTGGTGATTCTTACCAATAAGCCGCAATGGTTTGCTGCCCGAGACGGTTTTTTGATTGCTTTGATCAATCCGAAGATTATCCTATTTTTTAGTGCACTGTTTAGTCAGTTCATCAGCGTTGATAGCGAGCTTTGGGTAAAATTAGTGATGGCTGGGATTGCTGGAAGTGTTGATGCACTTTGGTACGTGCTGGTGGCGGTGATTATATCGCAGCCAGGTAACCTGCTCCGATATCAAAAGAGTGGCCGCTGGCTGAATAAGCTTTTTGGCGTGCTTTTATTATTTATTGCCTCTGGATTTGTCGTTGAATTCTTTATCTCATGATGGGTTAGCCGAGAGGCGTAATCTGTCCCAGGATACTTCGCGTAAACTGTGTAGAGTCCAGTGAATGATAATCGCCAGTTGAAGCGTTAAATTTGTATCCCGTCAATGTTTAAGTACACAGGTAAGTCGAGTGAAAACAACCTATAAAAACCTCTATCAACTAGCGGCTAAAAACTGTGGCGGTGTCGAGCATTTAGAGGCCAGCTTACCGCGCCCACTTAGCGTTAAACAGTTGGCGGCGCTAGGTGATGATCGCTACCTTTCAATGATGACGCGCTGTGTATTCCGTGCCGGCTTTGTATGGCGGGTCATCAACAACAAATGGCCAGGATTTGAAGAAGCATTTTCGCATTTTAATCCCCTCGCGATTGCTCATTACAGTGATGACAAGCTTGAAGAATTGGCCAAAGATACGCGCATCGTGCGCAATTTCACCAAAATTGTCTCGGTACGGCACAATGCTATGTATGTGCTGGATAAACAGCATAGTCACGGCAGCTTTGGACAATTTATTGCCGACTGGTCCGAAGATGATATTGTCGGTCTGTGGCTAGAGTTAAAGAAAAATGGTTCGCGCCTGGGTGGTAATTCAGGGCCGGGAATGTTGCGAAATATGGGTAAAGACACTTTTATATTGACCAACGATGTCTGTCATGCGTTGGTGAATCAGGGGTTGATGAAAAAATTCAGTCCCACTGCGCAAAGAGATCTGCGGCTGGTCGAAGATGTGTTTGCTGATCTTCGTCAGCAGTCGGGTCGTTCACTCTCTGAGTTGAGTCGGATGCTGGCGTTTACTGTCTAACTTTTAAACTCATTAGTCTATGGTCTACTAAACAGCTGAATTAGTCGTTTAGACCCTGCTAGTTAATGTTCTATATCAAGGTGGCGGCAATGTTTCTGCGGCCCATGAAACAAATTTCTACAGCGCATATATCTTGCCTAAACGTGGTGTTATGATAGTCGCGTTATCCTAAGGGGCGGCCAATTTATTGGCCTGAGAAGTACCCTTTGAACCTGATCCGGATTATGCCGGCGTAGGAATAGGAAATCTTGACTGGTACCTTTCTTCGTCTTTTACCTCCGGGTCTCCTTAACTTTTACTTCTGTTACTGAGGCTCTTATGAACCGCTCCAAAATAATCAATCCAATCTTTAAATTCTGCGCCGCTCTGGCTTTCTTGCCCATTTCTGCGTTTTCCGATAGCACAATTGATGAGATTATAGTTACCTCGGATTTTCGCGATAGCACACTCCTGCAAACGCCAGCCAGTGTCACGGTGATTGACAGCGCGGCTATTGCCCAGCGCCAGGCACGACATCTCGAACAGGTGCTCAATCTAGCTCCCAACGTCAATTTTTCCAGTGGTGCTTCCCGTGGGCGCTTTATTCAGATTCGTGGTATTGGCGAGCGCAGTCAGTTTATCGAACCGTTGAATCCTTCAGTGGGCACATTGGTTGATGGTATCGATTTTACCGGTATCGCCGGTGCTGCTACGACCATGGATATAGCGCAAATTGAGATATTGCGTGGTCCTCAGGGTACGCTTTACGGCGCCAACGCTCTGGCAGGCCTGATCAATGTTAGGTCCAATCAACCGAGCGAGCAGCTGCAAGGCAATATGCAGGTTTCTGTGGGTGATTACGGCACAGGCACAGTCAGTGCAGCAGTGGGAGGGCCGATCAGTGAGTCCTTGGGTTATAGAGTTGCTGTGCAGCAGCATAGTAGCGACGGATATATAGAGAATGATTTTCTCAAGCGTGATGACACCAATAATATTGACGAACTCAGTCTTCGTACTATTTTAGATTGGCAGGCCAGCGATGACTTGGATCTAAAATTGACCCTATTCCATGTTGATGCGGACAATGGCTACGATGGCTTTTCGCTGGATAACACACGTCATACGCTCTCAGACACTCCTGGCCATGATCGCCATAAAGCCACGGCTGCCGCAGTGGAGAGCCGTTGGCAGGGTGCGGAAAACTTTCAGCTGGTGAGTTTGCTGAGTTTTGCCGACAATGATCTCGAATATGGTTATGACGAGGATTGGGCGTTTCCCGATATATGTACTGGTCAGCCCTGTGAGGGTTGGGAGTACAACTCTGCTGATAACTACAGTCGTCAGCGGGATAATGCCAGTGTTGATATCAAGCTTGTATCAGAGCCTAAAGCGCGAATCTTAAATGGCAGTTCGGGCTGGGTTGTAGGGATGTACTGGCGCGATCAGGATGAACAGCTGTTGCGTGAATATACCTATGCAGGTGGAGATTTCACCAGCGACTTTGACACGACCAATAAAGCCCTTTACGCCCAGCTGGATACAGAGTTGTCTGAGTCGCTAACCCTGGTCAGCGGCCTGCGAGTCGAGAATCGCGATGCATATTATAGTGACAGTGATTCAGTCGCTCACAGCGTTGGTGAAAGCCTCTGGGGTGGACGGCTGGCCCTGCAATACCAGATCACGGCCGATCAAATGATTTATGGCTTAGTTTCGCGAGGCTATAAAGCTGGCGGTGTAAATAGCGATCCCGCTTTGGTGTCTGAAGATCGAGAGTTTGATACCGAATTGATGTGGAATTTTGAGGCAGGCCTGAAAGGTCGCTGGCTGGAAGATCGTCTTCAGGCGCAGGTGGCTGCCTTTTATCAAAAGCGCGATGATATTCAGATTAAACAGTCTTTGGTTCAGTCGCGAGTTGACAGTAATGCTGTTGATTTCACCGACTACTTTGGCAATGCGGCGAGCGGAGCTAACTATGGCATTGAGGTGGAGTTTAATTGGCTGGCTTCAGAGTCCCTTACTTGGTTCGGTAGCCTGGGTTTGTTGTCCGCTGACTATGATATTCCCAAGTCTGAGGATCTTGATAGTCGTCCGCAAGCCCATGCTCCCGACTATCAATTTGCGCTAGGTGGGAGCCATCAGATTAGTGATACTCTTTCAATTAGTGTTGATGTTGAAGGTAAGGACAAGTTTTATCTTTCCTCAAGCCATAATGAACAGACGCAGGCCTATGAACTTGTCAATGCGAGGATTAACTATTTCCTGAATGGTTGGGACCTGTCTCTATGGGGTCGCAATCTTACTAATAAGGATGTGATTGTGCGTGGTTTCGGAGGTTTTGGTAATGATCCGCGCAAGTTTTATGCAACCGAAGCTTATTATCAGTTCGGTGAGCCGCGCATGTTCGGCGTCAGTGGCCAATATGACTTTTAAAAAAACCGCAACGTAAAAAGGAGCTTTCTTATGCAGGTGACAATCGATATAAGTATGTATCCCAACCGGGAGGATTTTATTCCTCCCATTGATGGGTTTATTGAAAAGATTAATCAGTTTGATAATCTGGAGATCATCACATTTCCAACCAGCACCGTGGTGCAGGGGGAATACAAGCATGCGATGAACGCCGTGCAGGAGACCATTGCTGCCTGTTATTTGGAGTTTAATATGGCTATTTATGTGGCGAAAATCATCCCCGGTTACGAGGCGTTATAAAGCATGTTTGATTGGCTCAATCTTGAGACCTTGGCTGTAGTTCTGGCTGTCGCCTATTTGGTGTTGGCCATCAAAGAGAATAGTCTCTGCTGGTACTGCGCGTTTTTTAGCACGGCAATCTATGTGTGGATCTTTGGCGATGTGAGTCTGTATATGGAGTCTGCACTGAATATCTATTATATGGCCATGGCAGTCTATGGCTGGTATCAGTGGCAGCGTGGCGGCGAGCAAAATAGCGGTCTGAGTATTTCGCGCTGGAAACTCAAACAACATAGCAGCGCCATATTACTGATTGCCATAGCCACGGCTGTTTCGGGGTATTTACTGGATACCAATACGGATGCGCGACTGCCTTATCTTGATTCATTTACCACCTGGGCGGCGGTATTGACCACTGTGATGGTCGCGCGCAAAGTGATCGATAATTGGCTCTACTGGATGGTGATTAACAGTGCGTCAATCTATCTCTTCTGGGATCGTGAACTCTATCAGACTGCAGCGCTGTTAGTGCTGTACATTGCGCTCTCGGTAATCGGTTACCGTTCTTGGCTCAAGGGTTTGCAACAGCAAAATCTTGCCGCAAAGTCACTTGTCGATGAGGTTCAGCTCTCTGCCTATGCAACTGTTTCAGCAAACTCTCGCTAATTGGCGCCAGTGGAATACTGGTTGCGACGAATTAGCTGCGCAGCCGACACTGGTGCGAGAATTGATTGGCGGCCTCACCAATCGCTCGTTTTTGGTCGCCAGTGGTGACTTTAAAGCGGTGGTGAGAATCAATGCTCTCAATAGTACTGATTTGGGCGTTGATCGTCAGCGCGAAGGCCTAATTCTCAAACTCTTGCAGCCAACCGGCGCTGTGCCTAAAGTGCTTTATCAGTCTGATGAGGTACTGGTAAGTGTTTTTCATGAAGGTCGCCACTGGGGTGAAGACGACAGTCGCAGCCCAGAGCAACTGACTGCGTTGAAACAGCTATTGCAGCGTATCCAGGACGTGGACGCTACTCAATTGCAGCGGCGCAATTATGTTCAGTACTGCCAAGCCTACATTGACCAGTTAGGTAGTGCCTTTGCCATTGAAGGTCTGCAGCAAACTATACTCACCGCAGCGGCGGCGATTGATGCTGGAGACTGGCCCGCTGTAATCTGTCATCATGATCTGGTGCCAGAAAATATTCTGGTTACCCCGAGAGGCTTGATGGTTCTCGATTGGGAATATGCAGCATTGGGCCATCCGGCTTTGGATGCACTGCGTTTCAATGAAACCGATCTGCCTGCCAGCTGCGTACATTTAGCCACGAGTGCCGAGAAGGCCAACGAAACTTTAAAGCAACTGGCAATTTTACTGCGTGGCATGGATGATCTCTGGTCATTGGTACAAAACGCATTTTCTGAGGATATTTATGGACAAGACACCTGACCAGCAAAAGGCTTCTAATCCGCTAAAGGCTTCTAACGCGCTAAAGGCCTCTAACCCCCCAAAGGCTCTTAATCCGCTAACAGCAGAAGAAAAATACGTTATCCAGGACAAGGGCACTGAGCGCCCCTTTGTGGGTGAGTACACTGATACTATGGATGGCGGCCTCTATATCTGTAGGCAGTGCGATGCACCACTGTATAACTCTGAAGATAAGTTTTCTTCGCACTGCGGTTGGCCGAGTTTTGATGATGAGATTGCCGGTGCAGTGCGTCGTGAGGTCGATAGCGACGGCATGCGTACAGAAATTCTCTGTGCCGCCTGTGATGGGCATCTGGGTCATGTATTTGTCGGTGAGGGCTTTACCGCAAAAAATATTCGCCACTGTGTGAATTCGATTTCAATGAAGTTTATTGCTCGCTAAAGCGAATCGCTAGCCGACTCGACGCAGGGCTAGTGAATAGCTCTTTGCATAGCCTTGCGCCCCGATAAATTCAATATTCTCCTATCCTGCCCGCAGCTTTCTGATTACCACAGCCCAGCCCAGAGGCATAGCATTTATTAGGGTTTTCCTGTAGGATGCGCGCCATTCAAAAGGGGCCACTCAATCTCGAGCTATGCCCACCCGCAAAAAGACACCTTATGACCACCTTTAAAGACTTGGGCTTATCAGCCCCTATTCTCAAAGCCATTACTGCGCAGGGCTATGACACTCCTTCGCCGATTCAGGCAAAAGCTATACCTGCTGTTTTAGATGGCCGAGATGTTATGGCTGCCGCGCAGACCGGTACTGGAAAAACCGCAGGGTTCACCTTGCCAATACTGCAACTTCTTAGTGCCGGTAAACGTGCGCAGCCGAATCAGGTGCGCACCTTAATATTAACACCCACCCGTGAACTAGCAGCCCAGGTAGGCGAGAGTGTTGCTACCTACGGCAAGCATATGTCTCTGTCCTCGGCAGTGGTTTTTGGCGGTGTAAAAATTAATCCGCAGATGATGAAGCTGCGTCGAGGTGTTGATGTATTGGTGGCGACTCCCGGTCGTCTGATGGATCTCTACAGCCAAAATGCAGTGAAGTTTACCTACCTAGAAGTACTGGTATTGGACGAAGCTGATCGCATGTTGGATATGGGTTTTATTCACGATATCAAGCGCATTATCAGTCTGCTGCCTAAGCGGCGCCAGAACCTAATGTTCTCGGCAACTTTTTCCGATGATATACGCAAACTGGCCAAAGGGCTGGTGCACAATCCCATCGAAATTTCTGTAACGCCACGCAATGCCACGGCGCCAACAGTCACGCAGTCAATATACACTGTCGACAAGAAACAGAAAGCGGGGGTGCTGACGCGTTTGATTCACGATAATAAGTGGGGTCAGGCACTGGTGTTTACCAAAACTAAGCACGGGGCCAATAAGCTCACTAAGCATCTCGAAGCTGAGGGCATTGTCGCCGCCGCTATTCACGGTAATAAAAGTCAGGGTGCGCGGACTAAAGCGCTGGCCGGTTTTAAAGCCGGTGAGGTACGCATTTTAGTGGCGACCGATATCGCCGCCCGCGGTCTGGATATTGAACAGCTGCCCCAGGTGGTTAACTTTGATCTGCCCAATGTCGCCGAAGACTATGTTCACCGTATTGGTCGAACCGGTCGCGCAGGCTCTACGGGGACTGCAATTTCGCTAGTCAGTGCCGATGAAGTGGATCTGCTCTCAGATATTGAGCGCCTGACCCAGAAACTGCTGCCCCGTGAAGTGATGGACGGCTTTGAACCGTCCCACGATGTGCCAGAAACCTTTCTCGATCGGCCGGTTAGGACCAACAAGCAGCGCAAGGCCTTAAACAGCCAAACCAATAGTCGCGGCAAGAGCAAGCCAGATCCGAAAGTTAAGCGCAGCAGCACCTATTCTCATGGCCCTAAGCCCGGCGCCAAGCACAAAACCGGTGGTGGCTCTCATTCTGGGCAGCGTGATGGCTCTCGAGATGGAAATCGAGATGGAAATCGAGATGGAAATCGAGAGGGCAACAGAGACGGCAACAGAGACGGCAACAGAGACGGTAATCGAGCTCGCAGTGAAGGGCGTCCAGCTCCACAGGGAGGTCGCGCTAGTGGCCCTTATGCTAAAAGTCCCGGTTCCAACGGTGGTGGCGCGCGTAATAGCGGTGGCGGTGCCGAAAATCGGAGTGGCAATCGAAACGGCAATCGAAACGGCAATCGCAGTGCTAGGCCTGCGGCTCGGGGTGATGCACCTCGCGGTAATAGTCGTCCGCAACAGCGTAGTCCGCGAGACTAAGGTCGCTTGAACTAAAAATTTTTACCCTATCCGCACCGGTTAATCAGTGACTATTAACCGATGTGGGATTATTCGTAACAGTAATTGAGTATTTAAATGTTTGAACTTCGCGCTAGTCGAGTTATCTCCTACAGAAACGATCTATTATCTGGTCTTACCGTGGCCCTGGCCTTGGTTCCTGAAGCGGTGGCCTTTGCCTTTGTGGCTGGAGTGGACCCATTAGTTGGCCTCTATGCCGCCTTTATGGTGGGATTGATTACGGCCTGTATCGGTGGACGTCCCGGTATGATTTCCGGTGCTACTGGCGCGCTGGCTGTGGTGATGGTGACACTGGTTGCAGACCATGGCGTTCAATATCTATTTATTACCGTAGTGCTGATGGGATTTTTACAGATTCTCGCTGGCGTGCTGAAGCTGGGTAAGTTTATTCGCATGGTGCCACACCCGGTAATGCTCGGTTTTGTTAACGGCTTGGCCATTGTGATTTTTCTTGCCCAGCTGAGTCAGTTTGGTGTTGCCGGAGAGCCAGGTTGGCTCGAGGGGACTAGCATGCAGGGTTCAATTATTGATGTTGCCTGGATGACTGGCGAAGCTCTCTATACGTTGCTCGGGCTCGTGGTGCTGACTATGGCCATTATCCATCTGTTGCCACGCTTTACTACCGCACTGCCTTCATCACTGGTGGCCATTGTTACTGTGACCTTGGTGGTGATGTATTTTGAAGTGGATACCAGAGTCGTTGGCGATGTTGCATCGATTGCCGGTGGACTGCCCAGTTTCAGTATTCCTCAGGTACCTTTTACCTTTGAGACGCTGTTTATTATCCTGCCATACGCAATTATTTTGGCCGCGATTGGCCTGATTGAATCACTGCTGACTCTGCGTCTGATCGACGAGATTACTGAAACCCGCGGGCAGGGTAATCGCGAATGCATCGGCCAGGGCGTTGCCAATACAGTCACTGGCTTTTTTGGTGGCATGGGTGGCTGTGCGATGATCGGCCAGAGCATGATCAATGTGAACTCCGGTGGACGTGGTCGCCTGTCAGGCATTACTGCGGCGCTATCTCTTTTGGTGTTTATTCTGGTGGGGTCGGCATTAATTGAAATTATTCCATTAGCTGCTCTGATCGGTGTAATGTTTATTGTTGTAATTGGCACCTTCGAGTGGAGTAGTTTTCGCATTATGGGCAAAGTGCCGCGCAGTGATGCGTTAATTTTGGTGCTCGTCTCAGGCGTTACTGTGGCCACTGATCTGGCGGTCGCTGTAGTAGTAGGCGTGATTGTCTCGGCCTTGGTATTTGCCTGGGAGCATGCGAAATTTATTCGTATTGAAGCCCGCGAAGATCACAAAGGTTCGACGGTATACGCAGTGACTGGCCCACTGTTTTTTGGCTCTGTAACCTCATTTCTTGAGCGCTTTGACCCGCAACAGGATAACGATGACGTAGTTATTGATTTTGCTCGGTCACGAGTAGCCGACCACTCTGGCCTTGAAGCCATTGATACTCTAGCTGATCGTTATTTGAGTGCGGGTAAAACACTGCATCTAGTTCACTTGAGCGATGAATGTCGCAAGTTGCTAAAGAAAGCCGGCAATATGGTTGAAGTGAATGTTATCGAAGATCCCAAGTACTTCGTTGCCGAAGATTCGCTTGGCTAAAGTTACTGAGTTCAAGGAGCTCCAGAAGGCGCTCCTTTTTGATAGATAAGCTTAAGTCGAAAGAATCCCAGCTAGGTTGTAGCGGGTATAAATTATTAAGATAACGATAACCGCATACCATTTAAGGTTACAGGTGCTGCTCAAGGGCCTTAGCCGCTAAGTTTTCTCAGACTGTCCTGGCTCTCTCACAGAAAATTTTCTCGCCCGCTACGGGCTTCTCGCGCTGCCCCTATCCAGGTTTATTGTTGCCCTGCCTAGATGGGCAAATAAGTAAATTGGCAATATTAGCCTGCCCTTAAGGGCTGGTAACCACCAGATAGCAGACCAACTCCTTTTTACCGCAGTTCTCAATGGCATGTGATAGATCGGCGCGATAGTGCGCCGAGTCACCTTGACTCAATTCGGTACAGTTTTCTCCTGATATTAATTTCCCTTGGCCACTGGTAATCGTCAGCAACTCTTTGGTGCCTTCATAATGGGGTGCGCTGGTTAAACTCGCCCCTGGGGCTATACGCAACTCGTAGAACTCAATGCTTTTTTCCATATGCAGCGGCGAGAGAGTGCGGATCTGACACTCTTTGTCATTGCGGAAGAGATTGCTTTTGTCCTCACCATGAACCACTTCGATAGTCGACGACTGCCAGGCCTGATCGACAAGCTCACCTATGCTCATGCCAAATGCTTGGGCAATGCGGAAGGTCACTGTGAGGGTAGGGTTGGCCTGACCCCGTTCGATCTGGCTCAACATAGAACGACTGACGCCGGAGGCCCCAGCCAGTTGATCTAGGGTTAACTTATTTTTTTTTCGCAGCGCTGTAACCCTGCTTGAGAGTGCCTGACTGGCGGGATCATTATCCGATTGAGAATTACTCATAGGCTGCCTCTAAACGACCACAATTTATTCGCATCACTATACAGGATTTAAATCTTGCATAAAGGAAATATTAATTCTACGATACAGGAATAAATTCTTATATATTGATATTAAAAGAAATAGAACTAGGGGAAGGCAGCATTATGAAAGCATTAGTTAAAAGGAATTCCACTGTTGGTCTCTGGTTGGAGGATGTACCCAAACCGGAAATGGGTATTAATGACGTTTTGATCAAGATTAAGCGCACGGCCATCTGCGGCACCGATATGCATATTTATAACTGGGATAGCTGGGCTCAGGAAACCATTCCCGTACCTATGGTAGTGGGGCATGAGTTTGTCGGCGAGATCGTCGATGTAGGCTCCAATGTAAATGATTTTCGTCCTGGGCAAATTGTCTCGGGAGAGGGCCATGTAGTCTGTGGTCGCTGCCGCAATTGTCTCGCCGGACGTCGTCATCTCTGCGCCCACACCAGTGGTATAGGCGTGGATCGCTCGGGTGCCTTTGCTGAATATTTGGCGCTGCCAATGTCCAATGTGTGGGAGCATCGCGCAGATATAGATCTGGATGTGGCTGCGCTCTTTGATCCCTTGGGCAATGCCGTGCACACCGCACTGCAATACGATCTATTGGGTGAAGACGTTTTGATCACTGGTGCTGGGCCTATTGGCGCCATGGCCGCCGCAGTTTGTCGTCATGCCGGTGCGCGCAATGTGGTGATCACCGATATTAATCCCCAGCGCCTTGCGCTAGCGAAAGAGCTCGGCGCTACCTGTACAGTTGATGTGCGCACCGAGAAACTCGCTGATGTGCAGCGTGCACTGGGTATGTCTGAAGGCTTTGATGTGGGTCTGGAGATGTCCGGTAATCCTGCTGGGTTTCGTGACCTATTAAGCAATATGTGCCATGGCGGCAAAGTGGCAATGCTCGGTATTCCTGCGGAAGAGGTAGCCATCGATTGGAGTCTAGTGATCTTTAATATGCTCACTCTGAAAGGTATCTATGGTCGTGAGATGTATGAGACCTGGTACAAGATGTCGGTAATGATTGAGAGCGGCTTGGATATTTCTTCGGTGATTACCCATCGCATGCACTACACCGATTTCCAGAAGGGTTTTGATGCGATGAACGCCGGAGAGGCGAGCAAGGTGATTTTGAATTGGGACTGAGTAGAGAGCCCACAACGGTTTATGGAATAGCGATAGGAACACTTTATGTACGGTAGATTTCAAGATCATCTGCAAGCGCAGCTTAAGCAGATTGAAGATAGCGGCTTAACCAAAAATGAACGCCAAATCACCTCGGCTCAGGGCGCTAGAGTCTCGGTAGTTGGCGGTGCGCCAGTACTCAACCTGTGCGCCAACAACTACCTTGGCTTGGCCCAACATCCTGAGGTTCAGGCGGCGGCCATACGTGGGGTGCAGGAGTGGGGTTATGGTATGGCTTCAGTGCGCTTTATTTGCGGTACCCAAACCATTCACAAGCAGTTGGAAAATGACCTCAGTACCTTTGTCGGCAGTGAGGCGACGATTCTCTATCCCTCCTGTTTTGATGCCAATGCAGGACTTTTTGAAACCTTGCTCGGGCCCGAGGATGCGGTAATTTCCGATGAGTTGAATCACGCCAGTATTATCGACGGTGTACGCCTCTGTAAGGCCAAACGCTATCGCTACCGCAACTCGGATATGGCAGATTTGGAAAGCCAGCTACGGGCAGCGGACACGGCTGGTGCGCGGTTTAAGCTGATTACCACGGACGGTGTTTTCTCTATGGATGGCACCATCGCTAAATTAGATGAAATCTGTGATCTGGCGGATAAGTACAACGCTCTGGTGCACTTTGATGACTGCCATGCCAGTGGTTTTGTCGGTGCCAATGGTCGTGGCACGCATGAATATCACGGCTGTATGGATCATGTGGATATTATTACCGGCACTCTGGGCAAAGCATTGGGCGGCGGTAGTGGTGGTTTTACCAGTGCCAGACAGGAAGTAGTGGATCTATTGCGGCAGCGCTCGCGGCCCTATCTGTTTTCCAACACGGTTGCGCCACCGGTGGTTGCCGGCGCCATAAAGGCGCTACAGCTAGTGACTGAATCCAATCAGCTGCAACAGCAACTCACCAAGAATACTGAATTCTTCCGCGATGGCATGGAGAGCTTAGGGTTCCGATTATTGCCCGGTGAACACCCGATTGTGCCGGTAATGTTGGACGATGCGGCACTGGCGGCCAAGTTCGCTGAGAGAATGCTCGCCCATGGAGTCTACGTGGTGGCCTTTTCCTATCCGGTAGTGGCGCATGGCAAGGCGCGTATTCGCACGCAGATGTCTGCGGCTCACAGCCGAGATGATCTTGAGCTGGCCTTAGGGGCTTTTGCGGCAGTGAAGCGCGAGCTGGGGATTTAAGCTTTTCCTCAGGCAAAAAAAAGGGCGACTCTTGCAAGTCGCCCTTCCGGTACAAAGCCCTAAGCTGGGCCGTGCATAACACAACATCTAAATACTAGAAGCTTTTTCGTGCAGTTACACCAAACGTGCGGGGCTGGTTTGGATAAATATTAAAGCTTCCTGCCTGTGCTGGCGTTGGGAACCCACTGGTTAAATATTGGTCATTAGTGAGATTGCGCGCCCAGATAGACAGGTTTAAGCCACTTGGTGTGTTCATGCCCGCACTCAGGTTAAGAGAGCCGACTTCACGCGTAGCTATAGCTGCAACCTCTGGAGGCAGATTATCGACGATTGTTACTTCATCGGCATATTGATAATCAGCGCGGGCGTAGGCGTCATTTTTGCCTAAGCGGAAATCATAGAGAGCCGACAAAGACAAGCTCACTTCATGAATTCCCGCAGGCTTAGCGCCTGATAAATCTGCGCCTTCAAAGCCGCCACCTACGAACTCATCATAAACTGGATCCAGCAATGTCCCTGCTAGACCTAACCTAAGTGACTCTACTGGGTAGTAGACTAGATCGAATTCAACTCCCTTAGTGGATTGCATACCTGCATTTCGAAGTTCAAAGCCGGTGCCGTTAAAGATCGATGATTGGAAGCCCTTAATAGTTTGATCAAAGATCGCCATATTGAAAGACCCGCGCTCAAACACCGCCTTTAGGCCCAACTCATACACTTCTGATTCTTCAGGGTCAGCAAAGGGTGAACCTGCTGTCAGGTTAGGTGCGTTGGCAGTCAACCCTGCGGCTACTAATGCTGCTAAGTCAGCGGCATTAGGACCTGAGTCGCGAGACAGATTCCAAGAGCTCGCCTTGAACCCG
Organism: gamma proteobacterium HTCC2207; assembly: GCA_000153445.1. Lineage (GTDB taxonomy): Bacteria > Pseudomonadota > Gammaproteobacteria > Pseudomonadales > Porticoccaceae > HTCC2207. The sequence continues at coordinate 257,153 of CH672398.1, forward strand.
GTAGCGTAGCTTCCGTAGACATTGACGTTATCGTTTATGTCATAAGCTAAACGAAGAGTATAGGTCGTATCACTGTCGTCAGTGGTATTGCCTTCAATTGCGTTTGGAAGATTGACCACGGGAGGCAATGAAGATTGCAGGGCAGACAATGCTCCGACGAAAGCTGCTGGTACAGCGGCAAAGGCGTTGGTGTTAACTTGACTGACTGTCACTTCTTTTTCAGCCTGAGTGTAGTTAAAGCCTGCGGTTAAAGTTAGCTGCTCATTTAACTGCAGGTCAAACTGACCAAATATTGAAGTTGACTGATCTTCTTGACTAAAGGAATCTTGCGCACCAGTACCAGTAGCAAAGAACGTCCCTGCAGGTAATCCAATTCCAGCTTCAACGGCACCAAGAGCACCTGGAGCACCCAAGCCAGCAACTAACGCATCAAAGTAGTTTCGCGCCTGTGGCCCCCACATAACCTCGGATGTATAGTCCACTGACTCATCAAAGTAAAACGCTCCGATCATCCAGCTTAAATCGCCATCTCCGGTTGAGGTCAGTCGAATTTCCTGACTAAAAGTGTCTACGTTTAGGTCGTTAGGACTGGTTTGAGTTAAGGGAGCGCTGGTAAAGTCAATGTCGAGAGCCTCAAACGTGTCACTGAAGCGCTGAGAGGTAATCGAGGTAAGGACAAAACTCCCATAATCGACATCAATTTGGGCCGAGATACCACCGTTTTCAACTTCATTAAAGGGGTCAATGTCTGCAGCTATGCGATAGGCGAAGGGCTGCTCGGGCACCAGTTGACCGCCAAGAAGGCCGATTACTGCTCCAGTAGGGCCGTTAACCAAGTTTGACACACCACAGCAGACTTCATCGATCTCGTCGTAATCGGCAATTATACGCACCTCAGTGTTGTCAGTTGGAGTCCATGACACCTGACCGCGAACACCCCAGCGATCTCTTTCGTTCATGGCAGGACCGCCAGCTATGTTGGTAAAGTAACCATCGCGCTGGGTCATATTAGCCGATACGTCGAAGCTCAGATCTTCAGAAATTGCGCTTTCAAATAATGCCTTGGTATTTTTATATCCGATATTGCCAATACTAGCCTCAATATAGCCACCGGTCTCACCAGAAGGCTTAGGTGTGACAATACTGATAACACCAGCGGAGGCATTCTTGCCGAACAGAATGCTCTGTGGACCGCTAAGTACTTCGACCCGCTCTAAACGTGGCAGGTCAGAAATGGATGAGCCGGCACGTGAACGATAGACACCATCGATAAACACACCAACAGAAGGCTCTATACCTTCGTTATTTGAGCCGTTACCAAAACCACGAATTGCGAACGAAGTGTTAGTTGATGACTGCAATTGAGATACCCGCAATGTAGGCACAACACTTTGTAGATCAATAATGTCTTGGATCGCGGCTTTTGAAATAGTATCGCCAGTAGTCACTGTGACCGACACTGGAATGTCTTGCAGAGTTTGTTCGCGTTTGTTGGCTGTGACAATGATTTCGTCGATTGCTGCTTGGGCTATGCCGCTGGCAAAAACACTTGCCACCGCAAGAGCCAAGCACGATTTCTGTGCACGTATAAACTTCATGATTTCCCCTTTGATTTGTCAAGAGTCACAATTGCATGTGATCTTAATTATTGTCATTTTTTACTCTCTTAATAACGCTGCAGCTTCTGTAGATAGCGCTATTAGGAGTTGAATACTCTAAAAGCAATAAGCTTAGATAGCAAATTGTTTTGCCGGTTATTGCTTGCTGGGCTCCAAACCGGGCAGACGTTTTTGTGTTGACCGTTGATTACTCAGGCACAACTTGGTTTGTCTGTTAATTTTCTGAGCTTTTTTGTTCCATGACTACACCCATGAGGGGTAGTTAGTTAGGCCCCTTATCCGAGCTTATGGTGCTATGGTGGCGGCTAGTAATTTTCTTATAAAGTGGATAAGAACAGCTGTTAAAACGGCTCATGCAAACAAATAGCGATCTGTGGAATTGAGTCTATAGTTATAGGCCTCTGCTGTGCGCCGACAGCGCACTTTTAGGTATAGAAGGACATTAGTCATCATGGCAATTAGCACCTTTGATTTATTTACCGTTGGTATAGGGCCATCCAGCTCTCATACCGTAGGTCCCATGCGCGCGGCGCTGCAATTTGTTGAAGCCCTTGCTGACACTGGCCGTATGACCGAGGTCACCCGAGTGCAGGCGGAAATGTATGGCTCTCTGGGTGCCACTGGCAAAGGTCATGGCACTGCCAAAGCCGTATTGCTGGGTTTTGAGGGGGATCAGCCGGAATCAGTAGATGTGCCATCCATTGCTGAGCGTATCGCGGCGATTCGAGAGGGCGGTTTTATTACTTTGTTAGGTAGTCTGTCAGACGGCCACCGCATTGGCTTTAACGATAAGACTGACGTGTTGTTGCACCGTAAGAAAACGCTGTCCTTTCACTCTAACGGTATGATTTTTACCGCCTTTAATAGCGGTGGTGAGGTGGTCAGTAGAAAGACCTATTTTTCAGTGGGCGGCGGCTTTGTGGTGGATGAGAGTGCTGCCGAGCAGGATTATCTGGTTGAAGATACCAGCGCCATTCCCTATCCCTTTGATTCTGGGAGCCAGTTACTGGATCTCTGTGAGCGGCATGGCATGAGTATTTCACAGTTGATGATGGAGAATGAGAAAACCTGGCGCAGTGAACAGCAGGTCCGCGAGGAGCTGTTAAATCTCTGGTCGGTAATGCAGTCCTGTGTTGCCAATGGTATGAGCAATGGTGGTATCTTGCCCGGCGGCCTCAAGGTGCGACGTCGTGCCAAAGAATTGCATGAAAAGTTATTGAGTCGACCCGAGGCAGCCATGTCAGATCCACTCTCGGTGTTGGATTGGGTGACTCTCTACGCCTTGGCAGTGAATGAAGAAAACGCCGCCGGTGGTCGAGTGGTAACAGCGCCAACCAATGGCGCAGCGGGCATTATTCCAGCGGTACTGCACTACTATATGCGCTTTGTACCCACAGCTACTGCCGAGGGAGTAGTGAGATTTTTACTCACGGCGGCGGCGATTGGTACGCTCTACAAATTGAATGCGTCTATCAGTGGTGCCGAAGTAGGCTGTCAGGGGGAGGTGGGTTCCGCCTGTTCCATGGCAGCCGGTGCTTTGGCCGAAGTGATGGGCGGTACCCCAGCTCAGGTGGAGAATGCCGCGGAAATTGGTATGGAACACAATCTTGGTCTTACTTGCGATCCTATAGGTGGTCTGGTGCAGGTGCCCTGTATTGAACGCAACGCTATGGGCTCAGTGAAGGCCATTCACGCTGCGCGAATCGCCCTGCGTGGTGATGGTGACCACTTTGTATCGCTGGATAAGGTAATTAAAACCATGCGTAAGACTGGGCAGGATATGCATGTGCGCTACAAGGAAACATCTAGAGGTGGACTGGCAACCCATGTGCTGGAAGTACCGGTCAATATTGTTGAATGTTAAGGCTATCCTGACTTTAACTAACCTGAGGTGGCCCTCAGGTTAGTTAAACTAGACTATTCAACACAAGCTTGGTGAGTACAAGCTTGGCCAATCTAAACTTAGGCTCTCCAGACTAGAACACTCCAGACTAAAACAATCCAGACCTAAACAATCAAATCATACTGCTCGGCGAGAATCGCAATAATCTCTGCTTTCGGATCTTCGGGCAGAGTTATTTTCTCACCAGTGATCTTTTCCGCAATACCAGTGTAGGTCTCAGATACAGACATCAATACAGCTTCAGGCAGCAGATTATCTTCTGCCAGCGCCGCACGCTCAGGCATACGATTCTTGTTCAGCAGAATATCCGGATCAGGGAAGTGATTGAGAAGCAGTTGGCGGAAACCCTCTTTGGAGTTCTCGACAATCTTGCCATCGGCATAGCTGGCACTATCCCAGATACGCGATGAGTCGGGAGTTCCCACTTCGTCCATATAATCAGTTTTTCATTGTTT
>CH672398.1:261229-384453 GCA_000153445.1 gamma proteobacterium HTCC2207
GAATCGCTAATCAGATTAAAACCCTCGCCAAGTAGCTTTTCGTAGACATTGATATCTTCAGTATCGCGAAATTTAAAGCTGGCGTAGTTGTTTTCGATATCGGCGCGGGAAACATTCACATCATCGGCTTCAGGAACGCCGGGAATACCAGTCAAAATACCTTTGGTCGACGGCGTAATTAGCAATTCAGGCAAACGCTGGTCTTTTTCCAAGCCGTCTGGCAGTTCAATACCGCAGAAATTGCGCTCGCCCTTGCTGTAGGCGCGCCACATAGAGCCGGTGATATATTGACGACAGATAGCTTCAATCATTACCGGTTTGGCTTTCTGCACAATCCACACCAGCGGGTGGGGGACGTCCAAGATATGGCTGTCGGCCAGGCCCTGTTCGCGGAACAGTTTAAACCAGTGGTTAGAGATAGCATTGAGCGCTGCACCTTTACCGGGAACACCATTCATGCCTCCTTCACCTTTCCAGATACATTCAAAGGCGGATATACGGTCACTGATGACCATAATTGCCAGTGGTGCATCGGCGGCCACATCGTAGCCTTTGTCGGCAATCAGACGACGGCTGTCAGCTTCGGTAAGCCAGTAAACTGAACGCACTTTGCCGCTGTGTACTGGCTGGTCGCTGCGAATAGGAAGATCGTTGTTGGAGGCTAATACTTTATTAGCAAGACTCATAGTTATGCCTTGAACAGAGTTATGGTTAATTTGGTATAGGTGTCTAGTGTATTGCGGCCCGATTTAGGCCAGATCAATAAGCGTGAGATTTTAGCAACTCAATGGGCTCTGAGCAAAGGAAAGATTGCGGCGGCTGGTGGGATTTTGTAGGCTGGGATAATTCCTTGTGCGTATTAATCTATGCAATCTTTAACAGCGATAACGACTAAGGCCCACTATCTATGAGTTCAATTTTAATCACCGGCGGCAGTGGTTTTATTGGTCGGCACTTTTGCCGTCAGGCCGAACAGCTGGGTTATCAACTCTGTGTACTGACACGCAAGCCCGAGGCCGCTGCGGCGCGACTGCCAACATCGGTGCGCCTAATTCAGGGACTCAGCGAACTGGACGCGGACTATGCGCCAGAGGTGATCCTCAATCTGGCCGGCGAGCCATTGGCAGACGGGCGCTGGACCCAGCGCCGCAAGCAACGTTTCTATGATAGTCGAATTAATCTCACCGACCGCCTCTATGAGTTTTTTGCCGAGCGAAAGCGCAAACCGGCTCTGGTGATCAGTGGCTCCGCTATTGGTTATTATGGCCCGAGCGATGTGCCAGTGGATGAATATTCCAATGCGGTTAATGGATTCTCTCACCAGTTGTGTAAAACCTGGGAGCAAAGTGCTAAACGGTTTGAAGCCATTGGCAGTCGGGTTTGCTATCTGCGCACTGGCATTGTGCTGGGTGAGGAGGGTGCATTGGCGCGTATGCTGCCGCCCTTTAAGTTGGCCCTCGGAGGTCCGATTGGCACGGGTAAGCAGGGAATGTCGTGGATTCATATTGAGGATATGGTCGGGGCTATTTTGCACTGTATAAACACTCCAGAGATTTCTGGACCGGTTAATGCGACCGCCCCTAACCCGGTCTCCAATGCGGAGTTTAGTGTCAGCCTAGGAGCCGCCCTAGAGCGACCCGCGGTGCTGCCGATGCCAGGATTTATGGTCAAACTGCTGTTTGGTGAAATGGGCGAAGAGTTGTTGTTACAGGGGCAATTTGTACTGCCGAAGAAACTGCTGGCCAGCGACTACCTATTCCAATACAGCGATCTTGAAAAAGCGTTGCAGCAGATTGTTGCTGCTTAGCTCGGATAACCGGTGATTTTCCTGATCGCCTCATAGCTGGGTTTAAGCCCTTTATACATTTTTCGATAGACCTGACTATAGAGTTGAGCGTAGATTTTCTGATTGGCTTCTATAGGCTCAAAACGGTCACCAGGGTGGGTCATATTGGCCGCTGCACTGGCAAAATCTGGGTAGATTCCACTGCCTACTGCGGCCGCTATAGCGGCACCCAGAGCTGAAGTCTCGTAGGTGTGGGGTCGCTGCACCGGCATGCCAAATATATCTGCGGTGATCTGCATAATCTGATCGCTCTGAGAGCCGCCGCCGGAGACCAGTAGTTTAGTGATCGGCTGGCCGCTACGCTTTTCCACTCTCTCTTTACCGGCACGGAGGGCGTAGGTGAGCCCCTCGATAATGGCGCGATAGAGATGCGCGCGGGTGTGTACATCGCCAAAGCCGATAATGGCGCCCTTGGCCTCTGGACCTTCGTTATCTGCACCTGCGCCCCAGTAGGGCTGCAGAGTGAGTCCCGCAGAACCTGCGGGCACCTGCCGCAATAAATCATCGAATAGGGATTCCACAGTTACGCCCTGTTGCTCGGCGGCGGACTGTTCCTCAAGCCCAAACTGCTGTTTAAACCAGCTTACCATCCAATAGCCACGCGGCACCATCATTTCAATATTAAAACTGCCAGGAATTACACCGGGATAGGCGGGATGATAGGGGATCGCTTCAAGATATTTGTCGCTGGTGATATTAAAAGTGGCGGTGGTGCCGTAGCTAAGGCTGCCAGTATTGCTATCCAGACAGCCAGTGCCAAGCACTTCGCAGGCTTTGTCTGAACCACAGGCTATAAGGCGTAGCCCTTGGGGTATACCCGTCTCCGCTGCAGCTACCGGGCTGATATGACCCAGTAGGCCACCGGCCTCAACCAGTTCTGGCAGCATATCCCGCTTTATGGAGGGAATCGCCCGCCATTTCCAGTCTTTGGCCTCAGCCCATTGCAGCTGTTTAAAGTCAAAGGGCACAAATCCCACTTGGCTGGCGATAGAATCTTTGTAATCGCCAGTGAGTTTGTAATTCTGATAGCCAGAGAGCAGCAGCAGTTTGTCCACTTGGCCCCAGACTTCCGGTTCATGCTGCGCAATCCAGTTGGCTTCGGCCTGAGTGTGAAAAGTGTCTACCGCCACTTTGGCACCCACGGCGCGCATTAATAGCGACTCCAGTGTCCCAAGCTCGGGTTCGCTATGGATCTGACGTTGATCGAGCCAACTTATCGCGGCGCGCAGCGGTTGGCCATCGGCACCCATAGGAACCACAGTGGCGCGCTGGGTGGTGACTGACATAGCTTTAATCGATTCACGGGGAATCTCCAGCTGACTCCAGAGTTGATGACAAGCTTGGCAGAGGGCTTGCCAAAAATAGTCGGCGTGCTGTTCGGCCCAGCCTGGCTCGGTGGAAAAGTAAGGTTCGATATCAACTTTGCTCTTAGCAATTATTTGACCATCTCGATCAAAGATCATGGCGCGAACACTCTGGGTGCCGTTATCTATAGCGAGTAAATACTCTTGCTTGTCTGCTACTTTTTCCATTGCAATCGTGCTCTATTCTTATTCTTATTTTTTAAAGGCGATTAATTGCTCTTGGGGAGGCTGTAAAAGCGCTGCCATATATCCAGATAACGTTTGGCTTCATGGCGCCAATGGTCACCGCTCCAACCTAGCTCAGCAGCGCAAATAGCTTCCAGAGCAGGAAATAATTCGCTGCCGCCATGGACCATTACCATGCCCAATCTAGTGCGTCGCAACAGTAGGTCATCGAGGTGTAGAACCGCTTCATTACGCGCTGCCCAGCGACATTCAGCGAGGCAAAAATCGGTGCCGGGGATACGCTGATGCTCTGAGGCGGGCGCGCTATCGAGCATTGCTTTGGCCTGTATGCCATAGCGACCTAGCAGGCGCTGCGCCCAGGCTGGGTCCTCAGCAATCAGCTCTTTAGCGGTGAGATCTGGGGCGATAAACACTCGCTCGTCGGAAAAGGGTTTTGCGTTGGGCAACTGAGGAAGAGCAGCATTTAACGCGTCTAGAGCAATCAGTCTAAATGTGGTGAGCTTGCCGCCACTCACGGTAATTAAGCCATTGTCTGACCAGACTGCATGGTCCCTGCGCTCCTTTGAAGGATCCTTGGAACTCTCTGATCCAATCACCGGGCGCACTCCAGCCCAGCTGGAAATAATATCGACGCGGCTAATGGTGTGCCCAGGGAACTGCACATTAAACGCCTGCAGTAAATAATCCACTTCAGCATTATTAATGCTCGCCTCAATATCGAGATCTTCATCGTGGTCTAGATCCGTGGTGCCTATAACGGTGGTGCCTTCCCAGGGGTAGACATAGACTCCACGCTTATCGTCAGGATGCAGTGAGGTAAGCACATCGGTGACCGGCATCAGGTTGCGGGGGATAATAAGATGGCTACCACGCAGCGGGCGGATGCGCTTTTCTGGATTGACTTGATTGCGCAGACGGTCAGCCCAGGCACCTGTGGCATTAATTACCGCAGCAGCGCGCAGCCTAATGCCGTCGCTGCCCTCGGGATCATTGAGCACTACACCCTGAACCTGACCTTCTTCGAGCAGCAGCTCACTGACTTTGCTGTAATTAATCGCTGTGCCGCCGGCGCTAATACTCTCCTGTAATACCCGTAGTACTAGCCGCGAGTCATCGACCATGGCGTCGCTGTAGGCTGTGGCACCATTGAGATGGCCCTGTTGCAGACCAGGAAAGCGTTGGCCGAGACGGCGATTGTTGTAATAGCGATGGTCGCGGATACCGGCGATAAAGTCATAGATCGTTAAAATAACCGCCATCGCCCAGCGGCCCGGGAACAGACCTTTGCTAAGGGTGAAATAAAAACTAATTCGGTCCACCAATCCCGGCGCTTCTGCCAGCAAACGTTCGCGCTCAGTTAAGCTCTCTTTCGTCAGCTTAAGGTCACCGGCAGCCAGATAGCGCAAACCACCGTGAACCATTTTCGATGAGCGACTCGAAGTGCCGGAGGAGAAATCTCCCTGCTCAAGCAGCAATGCTCTATAACCCCGGCGCACTGCTTCCCGGAGAACACCGGCACCGGTAATGCCGCCACCAATAATAATGATGTCCCAATCGAGAGATCCGCCGCTGCGCATCTCGGCCAGAAGCTTGGTTTGTTGGGTAAAGTGGGAAGTGACTTCAGATGACATCTTAGTTGAGCTCATCGGGTAACAGTTTGCCCGGGTTCATCTGGCTTTCGGGATCAAACAGTTGGCACAGAGAATTGATTGCCGCCAAACCCAACTCGCCTTTCTCTGCCACCAAATAGTCACGATGATCTCGACCCACGCCGTGCTGATGACTGATAGTGCCGCCACTGGCAACGATTTGATTGGCACCTGCAGCCTTGAGCTTGTGCCAGCGCCCCATGGCCTGCCGATAGCTGTCACCAAGACGAAATAGATAGGTTGTGTAGATGCTCGAACCCTGACCATAGACGTGACTTAGGTGAGTATAGGCATGGACCTGCTCGTCCTCATCAGCCAGGCCATTGCGGATTGCCGATTCGATATTCTCCACCGCCTGAGGTAACGTTGACCAATCAACCGCGGTCTCCATAGTGTCCACCGCATAGCCGGCACTGCCCAGTGGATCCCGCAGATAGGGGGCGCGAAAGCGACCGTGGGCCCAGTTATCACCCAAACCAACCTGATCAGCCAAACCACCAAGACCGGTACAGTGATCCAGGGCCATCTCTTTTGCCATGTCGCAGTGGCGGGCCGAGCCGGTGACGCCAAAGGTCATCATTACTTTGCCGGCACCTATGCCTTTTTCTGCCAGAGCAGTTTCCAGAGCGACCACACCGCTGCTGTCATCACCCGCGCCCATATACAGCAAACTGGTGGTTTCCAATGGATTGCTCAGGCGGACCATAGACAGAGCGATACGCTGTTGAATTAATTCTCGTGCTGCTTGAAGGCCCACTTCCCAAGAAGGGAAAAACACTACCTGAAACGATTCCTTCTCAGGTAACTTGGTTACTCTGACGACAACCTCGGTAATAATACCCATGCGTCCTTCAGAGCCAAGAATCATTTCACGAATATCTGGGCCGGCAGAGGAGGCGGGAATAGTGGGTATATCCAGTGTGCCTGCGAGAGTTTCAATAGAGCCGCCAGCAAACATATTTTCTATTCGCCCATAGTGCAGGGACTGCTGCCCGCTGGAGCGACTGGCAACCCAGCCACCCACTGTGGAGAGCTCCCAAGACTGGGGAAAATGACCGAGGGTATAACCCTCTTTTTGCAATTGGGCTTCGACTTCAGGGCCAGGCGTGCCGGCACCAAAGGTCGCCAGTTGGCTTTCGCGATCAAAGTGAAGCAACTTATTCATCGTGCTCATATCAATGGTCAATATGGGGCGCGGGCTGATTTCGGGGTTGATATGGCCGACCACTGAGGTGCCGCCACCGTAGGGAATTACATCAATATTATTGTCTCGGGCATAGCGGAGTAATTCCCGTACCTGTTCACTGTTCTCGGGCAGTGCCACGGCGTCGGGAAAACTGTCTACATCACCGCTGTGCATCGCCAGCCAATCAGGCAGGCTCTGGCCTCGCGCATGGCGCACGCGGATCTCTGGGTCTGTACTGATAAGTGGGTGGGCAGGGGCTCTGGAGGCTGGCACTTTGGCCATAACCTGTTCCAGAGTCGCCTCACCTAGGGGGGTGGCGGGGCCCACCAGCATCTGCAGAAGATTGCGCAGTCCACTGTTAAGTTCCATTAGCAACTCGCTGTTTTCATTTCCCCAGCCATTCCATAGACGCATGCTAGATACCTTATTATTGTAGTTTTTTATTCTGACGGACACTGGTTGCGTATGATAGTCTGAAGGTAATATTGGTCACTGTCAGGTGACGACAGCGGTGTGACTATTTCGGTCAGCTGCTTGCTCAGGGGGCAAAAGATGAATCAAGTCGTCAGTAATGGACTGGCATCGGCACCTGCGATTAAGCAGTATTTAAACGCTGCTCAAGCCTGCGGTCTAGATGTTCAACCTCTGCTGTTGCAGGCGGGAATAGACGCCAAGGTACTGGAAGATAATAATCGCCATCTGCCCAACGCCTGTATGGAGCGGCTGCTGGCGCTGTTGATTCCGGCGAGTAAAGATCCCTGTTTTGGTCTGCATGCTGCGCGCTTTGTTGAACCGGCATCCTTCAGTGTGCTCGGCTATATCTCCATGAACTGTTCGACTCTGCGGATGGTTCAGGCAAAAATTCCGATCTATGAAAAAATCGTGGGCGATATGGGTGTAACCTCTTTTGAGACCACTCAAGGAGTTGTTTTACAGCGATGGCAATGTCTCTTTACCGACCCCATAGTGAAGCGTCATGAAGTGGAAAATGTAATTGGTTCTTGGGTCTGTTATGCGCGTCAGTTTCTCCACTTCGATCACTGGGACAGTATCTGGTTTGAGCATTCGGCGCCGGAGGATCCAGCATTGCTGGCAGATTACCAGGAGATTTTTAACTGTGAGGTGCTGTTTGATCAGCCGTCCAGTGGTGTCCGCATACGTGAGGCATTGCTTGACGAGGTATTACCTCAGGCCAATGGAGAATTGCTCGAGATGCTACTGGCACATGCCACCAAGCTTTTGGCTGGTCTCGATCAAAGTCAGCGCACCACAGACCAGGTAAAAAACATCTTACGCTTGATGATTAATCAGCAACCGCCTTCCAGTGAAATGATTGCCGAGAAGCTCGGTATCAGCAGTCGCACCTTACAGCGCAAATTGAGCGAAGAGGGCACCCATTACAAAGATGTGCTGAACGAATTGCGCTATGAACTGGCGGTCTACTTTCTGAAAAATACTGAGTTGACCTTGGATAATATTGCCTACGAATTGGGCTACGCTGAGGCGCGCTCTTTTTATCGCAGCTTTAAGCAATGGACTGGCGAGACCGCTGGGTGCTTCAGAGCCGCGCATCTATCTAATTCCCAAGACTGATTATTTTTTTAGCAACCCCTGTTCAGTAGCCCACTGTTTTGAGCGTTCCATTCCCTCTTCAAAAGAGACCTCAGGCGCCCAGCCAAGAATCCGCTGAGCCTTTTCTATACTGAACCAGCTCTTGGTCGAAAGCTGAGCTACTGTGGCAGTGGTCGCTTCATTAACACCACCGGTGAGATCCGCAAGCTTAGTGGCCACAGCGGCGGCTATCATTGCCAGTCGAGTGGATACCAGCATTGGCCCTTTCTTATTGAGCCAGCTGTAGTGATGACTAAAAAAGTCTTTACTGCTCATATAACCCTGACAGGAGAGATTAAATATCTCGCCATTGGCTGCAGGGGCGGCAACTGCCAGCGCAATGCCGCGGATCAGATCGTCTATGTACGTGGGGCGGAAAAACCCTTCGCCTTTTTCTGGAAGCATAAACTGACCTTTCAGAATGGCTTCTAGAGGTAGTATTAACCAGGGCCGACTGCCGGGGCCATAGACATCCCCTGGGCGTATTATCACGATCTCGATATTGCCCTTGGCGTGTGCTGCTAACACCGCGTGCTCGGAGGCGAGCTTGGTCAATACATAGCTGCCACCATCGGCATGGACTGGATGATCTTCACATAGCTCACCGGCAGCGGAATTACCGTAGGCGACGATGGACGAAAGTTGCACAAAACGCCGAACATTATATTTTTCAGCGGCAGCAATCAGATTGGCCGTGGCCTGCACATTGACCCGCCACATATCGGCATCGCTGAGGGCGTTGGAGACCAATGCGGCAGTGTGAATAATGACATCGCATTGGCTAAGTAGCTCGGCAATACTCTCTGGATTGCCAATATCGCCTTCCACAATAGTCCCTTCATCACCAGCTCCGCCATCACCAGCTCCTCCATTACCACGTAAGTCGACACCCACAACCTCAATGCCCTGTTGCTGATAGTAGCGCATCAGGCTGTTGCCAATAAAGCCATTGGCGCCGGTGATCATGACTTTGCTAGGTGTTTGCTCGCTCATATTGGTCTCTTTTATTGTGAAAGAATATTGCGTCGCAGCTAGTGCATATTGCTGCGGTAATAACGGCCGGCAATTTTTGCTAGTGCCATTTTCGAGAACAGGCGGGTAATGGCCACCGTGATGCGATTGGCCAGGCCAGTGACAATGGTCGATCGACCGGCCAGGCAGGCCTCAATACCCTGCTCGGCAACTTCCCGTGGCGATTGCAGCATACTCGAGGGAACCAATAACTTGCCCCCCTGAGCTGGATTGTCCATCATTTTTGTGGCGGTATAGCCGGGGCAGAGGGCAGTGACCGTAACACCGGACTTGCTCGCCTTGAGCTCATCGTGCAGCGCCTGAGTAAACGACAGTACATAAGCCTTGGTGGCGGCATAGACATTTTGATTGGGAATCGGTGTCCAGGCGGCGAGTGAGGCGACATTTAATATATGCCCACCATTGCGGCTCGTCATATTGTTGGCAAACAGGTGGGTCAATGAGGTCAGAGCAAGAATATTGACGTTGATCATGCTCTCTTGAGTGGCCAGATCCAGCTGGGTAAAAAAGCCATTTTGTAATAGGCCGGCATTATTGATTAGAAAATCCACTTCTAATCCCTGCTCTTGAACCTGCTGAAACAGTTCCTGAGCCGCCTGAGGTGCGGCCAGATCTGCCGCCAAAACGGTGCAGGTAATGGTTGGGTATTGGGCTTTAAGACTCTCGGCAATCTCGTCTAGCTGTGCCTGGCGACGGGACACAAGGATTAGATTGTAGCCCTTGGCAGCAAGTATTTTGCAGCACTCAAGGCCTATGCCATCGGAGGCGCCGGTTACTAATGAAGTTTTGTTTTGCATAGTCTGTTCCGCAGGATAGGTGAGGTCGGTACTTAAATTAGGAGCTTAAATTAGGCGCTTTAATTAGGCGCTCTTATTAAGAGCTTTATGGTAGCGAAAAAGACTGACTGTTCACTGTCGTCAACAGTCAGAACTGTGGCAATTTCGGACATAAAAAAAGGACGGGGGTTGCCCGTCCTTTTTCCTTGTAGCTTTTTATCTTAGTAACATATAGCTCAGTAACATTTAGCTCAGTAACACAGAGCTTAGAAACTGTAGCTGAGGCGTGCGCCCCAAACTGCGCCGCGAGCCATATAGCTAAAGTGAGCACCACCGGCCAGAGGAACGTCAGCAGCACCAGTGGCCGTGATCTCATCGGTAATGTTACGACCGAAGAGCATCATGTCCCAATTTTCACCGCGGATACCGGCACGGATATTCACTTTCTCAAAACCACTCTGTATATCAATTGGGTCCAAGTCACCTGTCATGTAGTACATATCGGTGAAGTTAACATCCAGTCCAGCAAACCAAATCAAGCCATTGCTGAGAGGTTTAATATAGTCAGCCGTGATCGAGCCGGAGTAATCGGAACCTAACTGGCCACCGGAGATATCCTGAGCTGAACCAGATGGGTTGCCATCACCCAAGAACTGCTGCTGACAACCCATTGCTGAGGTCACAGGAGAGCTAGAAGTCAGGTCGCCTAACCCTAAGAGTGCAGAGGCTTGACTGGCAGTACAGCCGGCAGCATCGAATGAACCATATTCACCATCTAGGAAGGCCATTGCCAAACCTAAACGCAGTTCATCAGTTGCCTGCCAGGTCATATCCATCTCAATGCCCTGAATTTCAGAGGATGCAGCGTTAGCTACAACAAAGCCCAAACCGACAAAGGTAGAAACCTGTTGGTCTTCATACTCACTGTTGAAATAAGCCCAGTTTAAGTTCATGGCTCCATCCAACAGCACATGCTTACCACCGATCTCAAAAGAACGTGCACTCTCATCATCGTACTCAAAACCAATTCCTGGAACAGTTCGTTGAACGGTTCCGTCAGCAAGGATGTTAGGGTTTTGATCATCTACAGAGTTAAAGCCGCCGCTTTTAAAGCCCTCGGAGTAGCTAATGTAGTACTTGCTAGTATCTGACTGCTCCCACTGCAAATTAGCTGCTGGGATAACCTGGTTGGTCGAACGCTTCTCGTTGAAATCATGCGCCCAAACACCAAATGATGCAGATTGCAGAGCGGCCAAGAACGGCGTTTCGTTTGGCGTTGCCAAGCCAGTATAGCTAGCGGTAAGGTCGGCTTTAGCAGAGGCTTCTTTATCTTCTTCGGTATAACGCACACCAGCAGTCAAGGTCAGCGTATCTGACAGCTCATAGGTGCCCTGGAAGAAAGCAGCCACAGTGTCTGTTGTACTTGCGTAGTTACTAACCCGACCGGCTTGGTTCCACATCGCCATGCCATCTACACCCCAGAAAGCGTTGACAGTGCCGATGCCAGTGGGCGTTCCCATCCAAGCGCCGATTGCCGCAGGGTCAGTGACGCCCTGCGCGCCAAGAATGGCGCCGGCAATTTGCGCTTTACTGAATGCCAAGAATGACGCTGTGCCATTGGCCGGGTCGCCGAGACCAGTGATGACTTTCATCAGGTCTGGATTTCCCAAAGTACCATCGACAATAACAGTACGGTCAATGTCCTGCTCTGCCTTAGACCAGTAAGCACCGGCAACAAATGAGAAGGTCTGATCAGTTGGAGAGGCGATGCGGAATTCCTGACTTGTCTGTTTGTATTCAGAGATATCGCTGCGACCAACAAAGGTCACTGGTAGCCAATCGGCATCCATACCATCTTCATAGTCATAAGTGTTTCTGCCTGTCACCGAGTGGAAGCTGTAACCATTTTTCATCTCGATATCGATACGCAATGCGGTATCGCTAGTTTGAGTGTCAGTGCCCTCGAATTTTTCCTCAGTGCGGTCTAAATCGCGACCCAGAGACTGAGCCAACGCCAAACCACCTATGGAGCGGCCATCACGAAATGCGTCGATATCGCCAGCGGCCACATTAGCAGCATAGTCTGGGAACGATGCTCCCATCATGGCGAACATAACTGAATTCGATGCAGGAATATTGGTTTCAGGGGCAAAGGTTGTTACTGCACCAGGTCCGCCAACACGGACAAAATCGCTCTCGCCGTGGGTTAACTTGATTGCTGTACTGTCATTAGGCTCCCACATAGTGGTAAACCGCCAGATAGTCTCGTCAGTTGTGGGCATAGCTGTTGGTGCACCATTCGCCGCAGTGGCAAAGCCGTTATCCATATAGCCATCATCGCTACGATCTCTAACGGCAAAGCGGAAACCAAGATTGTCAGATGGCGAATAGTTAAGGTGTGCTTCCAGTAACTCACCGTCATCGCTCTCAACCGTTGCGGCAACTTTGCCTGACATCCCTTCACCCATTTCAGGCTCTGCGGTAGTTACGTTAATCGCACCGGCCAAGGTGTTCTTGCCAAAAAGGATACCCTGTGGGCCACGCAGTACTTCCACTTGCTGTAAATCAAATAGGCCAGTTCTAATCTGGCGACTCTTGCCGTAGTGGACACCATCAACATAAACGCCGACAGACTGCTCAAAAGACTGGTTGGCACCAACGCTGATGCCGCGCATGGTGATAATGGTGTTTACCGCATTTTCTGAAATAGCAAGGTTAGGTACAAAGCCATTAAGGTCAGCAAAGCTTGTGATACCCGCATCTTTCATTCTCTCACCAGTGATGGCGGTCATAGAAATGGGTACGTCTTGAAGGCTTTCTGCGCGCTTTTGTGCGGTAACAATAATTTCTTCAAGTTGGGCAGAATATGCCCCGGTGGATATGGTCGCTATGGCTAATGTCATACTACTTAGTTTAAGAAATGAGCGTGTTTTCATTGGTCTTCCCCTGAGTGCTATTGAAGCGGTTTTTCCGCGTTTATAGTTATTCTTTTTGATAGCTGAGAAGAATTCCCTACCTGGCTTTTTTAGCCGCTTTTGTAGGGTTTTTAAGCGTTATTTTTAAACAATTCCCAGCACTTTTTTATATAGCTATCGCCTACTTTTATTATTGCTTTTAAATGGCTTCTAGAAGGTTTAAGTAAAAATAATTATTTTAATGAACTACTGATTCTATTCACACCTAAATTGATATCCAAAATGAATTTTAATTTGGCATGCGGATATCGGTTGCTTTAGTAAGGATAATTTCAGTGAAAATCATCATAGCCCATGACTATCCTTAAGCACTGTCATAAAGCGTCACAGAGATGTCTATTTCGGTCATATTCTGCTTATGGAGACTCGGCACACATTCAAATGTTCAAAAAATTAATACGTAAATGATAAATATTATTTTTCTATGTCTATTTGGAATTTAAAAGTTTTTTTTAATAACAAAAAAGTTTGTATTATTGGATTCATTCATTATCAAATAAATATTGATTTAGCCATTAAATTTATAATTTCGATTAGTCAGAATGTTGGATCAAAAATCTATCAGAAACACAAATTATCACATTAATAATGTCCAAATGTGGTTCAAAACCTGCTCTCAGACCTGCTCTCAAACCTGTTCCCAAATATATGATTATCTTTTTGGAGATCGCCTTTAATCCTATGGCAGACTTACCTATGGGTATTATTTAATTCACCTGTGAATTGGATTCTATGGTCTATATTTACGAGACGTAAATAATTGAACAGGGATCTGTTTTGAAGATAACAATTTTTGGAAGTGGATACGTGGGTCTAGTCACCGGGGCCTGTTTTGCCAATGTTGGCAACCAAGTGATCTGTGTCGATATAGATCAGGACAAAGTCGATGCCCTAAATGCTGATCAGGTGCCAATTTATGAGCCGGGCCTTGAAAGCTATCTCAGCAGCTCACTGGCGGATGGCAGTATCAAATTTACCACTGACGCAGCAATGGCGGTGCAGCATGGCGAGATGATATTTATCGGCGTGGGTACTCCAGCCAATAAAGATGGTTCTGCTGATCTGCAGTATGTGCTCAATGTCGCCAGCAGTATTGGTACGCATATGGATGGCTATAAAGCGGTGGTCAACAAGTCCACTGTTCCGGTAGGTAGTGCCGACTTAGTCGCAGAGAAAATTCAGGTGGCCCTCGACAAACGCGGGGTTGACTGGGGCTTTAGTGTGGCATCCAATCCAGAGTTTCTAAAAGAGGGCGCGGCACTGGCCGACTTCACTCGTCCCGATCGGATTATTGTCGGCACAGACAGTGCTCGGGTCGAAGAGATGATGCAGGAGCTCTATGCGCCCTATAATCGTCAGCGCGACAAACTCATCTTTATGGATGTGCGCTCTGCGGAATTGACTAAATACGCGGCTAACTCGATGCTGGCGACAAAAATCAGCTTTATCAACGAGATTGCCAATATTGCCGAGCTTGTGGGGGCAGATATTGAGCAGGTTAGGGTTGGCATGGGTTCAGATGCACGCATAGGTTACAGTTTTATCTACCCCGGCTGCGGTTTTGGCGGTTCCTGTTTCCCCAAAGATCTACGCGCCATGGAGGCTACGGCAATTAATGTGTGCTACCAACCGAAGCTGTTAAGTGCAGTGACAGCGGTGAACGATGAGCAAAAGCATCGCCTATTCGACAAAGTTTCGGATTATTTTAATGGTGACTTAGGTGGCAAAACCGTGGCATTGTGGGGCTTAGCGTTTAAACCTGGCACCGACGATATGCGGGAGGCGCCCAGTCGTCTATTAATGGAGGCTTTGTGGCGTCAGGGAGCCTCAGTGCGTGCTTATGACCCCCATGCTATGGAAGCCACACAAGCGATTTATGGGTCGCGCAGTGATTTACTGCTCTGTGGTACTAAAGAGGCTGCTCTCAGTGGCGCCGATATATTGGTAGTGTGCACTGAGTGGAAGCCATTTTGGTCGCCAGACTTTAGTGAGATAAAGGCGGCGCTAACCTATCCGGTTATTTTTGATGGCCGTAATCTCTATACCCCAGCCGCTTAAAAGAGCATGGCCTGCAATACTTTGCCATTGGCCGTCAGAATTACCTTGAAGATCGCGCTGCAGTACCTAAAGGCAAGCCGATTGATGATTTAGACACGTCCATAGAGATCCTCAAAGCGGACAATATCGTCCTCTCCTAAATAAGTACCGGACTGGATTTCAATAAGCTCAATGGGTATTTTGCCCGGATTCTCAAGGCTGTGAACTGCGCCTATTGGAATATAGATCGATTCGTTTTCACAGATTAGGCGTTCAACATTGTCTATGCTGACTTTGGCCGTGCCGCTGACTACCACCCAGTGCTCGGCGCGATGGTGGTGCATCTGTACGGAAAGTTTGGCGTCGGGTTTTATGGTGATGCGCTTGACCTGAAAGCGAGAGCCCTGATCCATGGAGTCGTATTTCCCCCAGGGGCGATAGACCTCGCGATGATGGATATATTCCGAGCGCTGCTCGACCTTTAGAATATCAACCAGCTGTTTTATCTTCTCCACATGGTCTTTGTGGGCAACCAACAGCGCATCTTTGGTATCGACAATCACCAGATCATTGATACCCAGAGTCGCCACCAGTTTATGCTCGGCATGCACATAATTGTTGCGGCTCTCTATGCCTATAGTATCGCCGATTGCAACGTTGCCCTGATCATTTTTAGGCAACATATCAAGCAGCGATGACCAGCTGCCGAGATCATTCCACTGAGGGTCCATGGGCATAACCATGGCATTGGTTGTTTTTTCCATCACTGCATAGTCAATGGATTCGGCAGGGCAGGCAGAAAAGAGATTGGTATCCGGGCGGACAAAATCCATATCCACTGTATTGGTCTGCCATGACCTTTGGCAAGCGGTGTAAATGTCGGGGCGCAGTTTCTGCAGTTCCGTCAGAAAAGCATCACCGCGAAACAAAAATATACCGCTATTCCAGAGGTAATCGCCACTGGCTAACAAATCTTCGGCCTTCTCAAGATCAGGCTTCTCAATAAATTCACCGATCTTTTGAGGCTGGTCTGCGATCAATGGCTCGGTGCTTTTAATATAGCCATAGCCAGTGGCCGGATGACTGGGCCTAATGCCGAAGGTAATCAACGCTCCGCTGATGGCGGCTTTTTCTGCAGCGCCGACCGCGGCGAGAAACGCCTGAGGATTATCCATATGATGATGTGCTGGCAAGACCAGCAGGGTGGCGTCTTGATCTATATCCTTGGCCAATAGTGCAGCCAAACAGATAGCCGGAGCTGTGTTGCGGCCACAGGGCTCTAAGATAATACCGTTGTGCTCAGAGCCTGCTATGCGCAATTTTTCGGCGGCGATAAAGCGATGATCTTCGTTGCAGACAACAATCGGTGCTGCGCAGTTGAGTCCCTTGAGGCGCGCTAGGGTTGCCTGCAACATCGTCTGTTTACCAACAAGAGGCAAGAACTGTTTTGGGTAGAGCTGCCGAGATAGGGGCCAGAGTCGAGTGCCGGAGCCCCCAGCAATAATCACAGGTTGGAGCATGAAAAATCCTTTTTGATGATGTATATCCGTTTTACAAAGTCTTATTTGGCGATAAGCTATCACCTGCCTAACTGTAGTTCGAATTGTCTTAAATTTCCTTGGCAGAGTTGTGGGGCTTGTGTAGAATGCGCCGGTCGGAAGAGATAGGAGCATAGCTCAGTTGGTTAGAGCACTTGCATGACATGCAAGGGGTCCGCAGTTCGAGTCTGCGTGTTCCTACCATCTCTTCAGATTCAGCAGCCCTTAGAGTTGCGCCGATTTTAAAACCCTTGCGAACTCTAGTTTGTAAGGGTTTTTTTCGTTTCAGAGTCAGGGGTCTGCATAAGCTCTCGATTTATCTCAGCGACTTTGATAACGCCACTCTAGTCTCAACTATTTGTGCTCAGCTAACTTAGTTCTGGTTAGCTGCTATTGTTTAATGGCAAGTTATAACCTCAAGACTGATTTACAGTCGCCGTAATGTCAGGAGTTTAGGGATGAACCGATTTACCTTGTCGCGCGGATTTACAATTGTCGAGCTAATGATCACCCTGGCCATCGCCGCCATTTTATTGGCTGTTGCTGTGCCGTCATTCACCGGTTTTGTGCAAAAATGTGCGGTCAGCCAAAAGACACTACAGGTGCACAACGCGCTAGAATTAGCCCGGGGTCTTGCGCTATCGCAGCGTCAGGTGTGGACGGAATGCACTGTGGATGCGTCAAATAGCTGTGTGAGTAGCGCAGGTCTGCGCCTATTAGTTTTTCGCGATGACAATGACAATAATGACTTTTAGGCTGCAGCAGTGGTCGAGAACAGATTGCTGTCACTGTTTTCGAAAAAGATAGGCGAGGAATCTAGGTGGCCCAGCCAGAGTAACAGGGCGGAGAGGATTACCCGATAGCCTGAGTAAAACGTCAGTAACCTAGACTGGGCGTAGTTGTACTGCGATGCTTCCTGCATACTGAGATCTCCATCCAAATTGGAGGTAACTCAACCAGCGTTACTTAGTCGTAGATTGTCGCTATGGCCAAACGCTTGTGTTGAGTTTTGTTGTAAATCGCAATCAGCCTATCCTCGGCTTCTTGAGAGACTGTTTTGTTTTCAAGAAAATTATCAATTTCGTCATAGCTCAGCCCAAGAACCTGTTCATCGGCTTTTTGTGGTGTTAGACATTCCAGATCCGCAGTAGGCGTTTTTATCACTAGTGAATCTGGTGCGCCAAGGGTTTTGGCTAGCAGGCGTACCTGACGCTTGCTCAGTCCAAACAGTGGCGCCAAGTCACAGGCACCGTCGCCAAATTTAGTATAGAAGCCGGTAATATTTTCTGCCGAGTGATCTGTGCCCAATACCAAGCCACCGAGAATACCGGCTATTTCGTATTGTGAGGCCATTCGCGCGCGGGCTTTTAAATTGCCTTTTGCAAAATCGGTGACATCTTCGTTCTGAGGGTGCAGGCCGTTCTCGGCCAGTGTGTGACAGACGCTGTCATGAATAGCATCCGCACCTTTTTTAATATTAACCGTAAGGCTCTTGCTGGGCTGAATAAAGCTCAGTGCCACCTGGGCATCATCTTCATCCATCTGCACACCATAGGGTAGGCGCACAGCAATAAACTGATAGTCATCGCAACTCTGTTCGGCATTTAGTTGCTCCACCGAGAGCTGCGCAAGGCGGCCACAGGTTGATGAATCAACGCCGCCGCTAATACCCAACACTAGGGTTTTACAGCCAGCCGCTGTGAGCTGATTTTTAATAAATTGAATTCTGCGTTGAATTTCTAACTGCGGATCAATCTCTGGCAAAACCCGCATTTCTTCGATAATAGCTGCCTTGTTCATAAGCTTCGAAACAACCCTTTGGACAGTGGATAAGTTAGTCGACTAGACCAAAGGAGATACGGTTCCAAATCGAGCGTGGTTCTTCTTTCTTTTCATCATTGGTCGCAATTAGCTCAGCTTCGCGCACTGAGCGATTATAAATGGCGCGCGAGTCAAAGGCTGGTGGTCGCAGGCGCTCGATTAAACCAAAGGTGATCTTGCCGAGAAATGAATCACCGCTACCCACAAGTCGCTTGTCAAAATCGAACTCGCCAGACTGATTTAGCGAGGGATGCTCAGGGTAGTTTGCGGCTAAAACCTCAACCGCATGATCCGACAGTTCCTGCATGCCCAACATTTGGTAACCCTGAGCCATTACCGCAAGACCATCCGGAACAGCTGGTGTCTGCTGGAAATTCTCAACCACAAAGCGACCGCGATTGGCGGCCGCTAAATAAGCACCGCGTGAGAAGTAGTAGTTGGCAACATGTATTTCAGCGCGTCCCAATTGGTTGCGTAGGTTTACCAAACGCTTGCGTGCGTCGGGAGCATAGGGGCTTTTCGGGAAGCGATTAAGCAGCTCCGAGAAAGTGCCAAAGGCATCTCGTGCAGTCCCTATGTCACGCCTACTGTTGTCGGTGGGCAAAAAGTTATCAAAGGCGCTAGTGGCCTGCGAGACCTCAGAGAGCCCTTTAACATAGAAGGCATAATCCACGTTGGGATGTTGCGGATGCAGGCGGATAAATCGATCGGCAGCGGCAATACTAGAGTCGTGGTCACCAGTTTTAAACTGTGCGTACATCAGCTCCAGCTGGGCTTGTTCGGCATACTTGCCAAAGGGAAATTGTGATTCCAGAAGCTCCAAATTGCTTATGGCCACTGACCAGTTACTCGCGTTGAGGCTGCTCTGGATTTTTTCATAAAAATCGACTTCGGTGTAACCAGAGGTTTCATCTTCGGTAGACTCCTCTTCACCCCATCCCAGCCAAGAGCACCCGGAGATAACAGACAAACTCAATATGAGTAAAATAATTGACCTGATTTTCATGTAATATTCCCAGCCTGAGAAAGTGTCGACGCGCTAGCGATGTAGTCGTGCATTTAACCACACAGCCTGCGGTAAACCAATCTGTGTGGACGATATAGGTACTGTTAAAACGCTGGTAACTGAAATCAGCACGGCGGCCTAAGTTGGCAGCATCCAAAATTCAACGCTAGGACTATCTCGATTGACTGATTTAATAGACCCCATAGAAGTTTATATAGACCACATTGAACTCAGCGCCACCGTATCTTCGGCTGACTGCGGCCGCCGCTTGGATCAAATTGCCGCGGAATTGTTTAGCGACTATTCCCGCTCCCGTCTGCAGCTTTGGATAAAATCCGGTGAGCTAACAGTGGACGGGCAGCAGCAACCCCCCAAATTTAAACTGCTGGGTGGCGAAACCATTGCGGTTTCTGCCCAGTTAAAAGCCGAGGGTGATTGGCAGGCCGAGGATATCCCGCTAAATATAGTGTTTGAAGATGAGCATATTATTGTGATCAACAAACCGACTAATTTTGTTGTACATCCCGCTGCAGGCAATCGTGAGGGCACCTTGCTCAACGCACTGCTGTTTCACTGCCCTCAGTTAAAGTCAGTGCCCCGCGCGGGAATTGTTCATCGCTTAGACAAAGACACCACCGGCCTGATGGTGGTTGCTAAAACCCTCGCCGCTCACACCGATTTGGTTGCCCAATTGCAGGCGCGCACTGTTAGCCGTGAGTATGAATCTGTCGTCAGTGGTGTAATGACCGGAGGAGGGCTAGTTGATCAGCCGATTGGCCGTCACCCCAAACAGCGGGTCAAAATGGCTGTTGTTAGAGACGGTAAAGAGGCGCGCACCCACTATAAAGTGGTCAAGCGCTTTGACGGACATACCTATATCCGTTTAAAGCTTGAGACCGGGCGTACCCACCAGATTCGAGTACATATGGCGAGTATTAAATATCCCATAGTCGGCGACGATACATACGGTGGACGTTTTCGTATTCACAAAGGGGTCTCCGATCAGCTCAGAGATTCCCTGCAATATTTTGGTCGTCAAGCCCTGCACGCCAGAGCCCTGGGCTTAGTCCATCCCGCCAGCGGCGAGTATGTTAACTGGGAGACTGAGCTGCCCGAGGATATGCAGAATCTTTTGCTTGCGTTAGAAGAAGGCTAGTTGAAAAGAATAAGGAATTCGGGAAGCGAGCTTATGCCAATAGATGTTATCAGGCCCCAGTGGCCAGTGCCCGCCAATGTAGGCTCCGCTATAACACTGCGTTCAGGCGGTTGCAGCACTGAACCTTTCAGTCAGAGCAATCTTGCATTGCATGTGCAGGATGATGCTCAGAGCGTTATCGCCAATCGCCAAAGCCTAGTTCAATCCCTCAGATTACCCGCTGAGCCCCTATGGCTGGATCAGGTTCATAGCACCGATCTAGTCTATGCACCCAGTGCTATCGATTCACCGCAAGCCGATGGCAGCTACAGCGATCAGTTCGGCGCTGTCTGCGCAGTATTAACTGCAGACTGTCTGCCGGTGTTGCTTTGCGATAGGGCTGGCACCCAAGTCGCCGCCGCCCATGCCGGTTGGCGCGGACTCTGTGGTGGTATATTGCGTAAAACCGTCGCTACTTTTAAATATCCACCTGATCTACTGCTGGCCTATCTGGGGCCGGCCATTGGCCCGCAAGTATTTGAAGTGGGTGGCGAAGTCCTTCAGGCGTTTCTCGATCAGGCGCAAAATCCAACGCATCGACAAGCCATAGCGGCTGCATTTCGCTTGCGAGAATCTGTCGGAGACAAGTATCTTGCCGATCTCTACGCCCTGGCACGAGCCGAACTACAGGCCTCTGGTGTTACGGAAATCTATGGTGGCGACTACTGCAGCTACAGCGATTCAGAGCGCTTCTACTCCTACAGGCGGGAGCCAAAAACCGGTCGCAATGGGTCACTTATTTGGCTGCGTGGATAGCCTCTGAGCAGAGCGTAAAATTCCTCTAGTTTTCGCTCTGATAACACTTGATAACAGGGGGGTGTTCCATTAGAATTGCCGCCCTCTCGCAGAGGCTATTGGCTTCAAGAAAAAAAGCGACGGAATCTGGCTGCTAACTAACTGATGCGGCCACTATAAATTGGAGCAGAACATGTACGCAGTAATCAAAAGTGGCGGAAAGCAGCATCGCGTAGTTGAAGGAGAAACCCTTCGTCTTGAGAAGCTGGATCTGGCGACTGGTGATAATATCGATTTTGAAGAAGTCTTGATGGTCGGCGAAGGTGCTGAAGTCAAGGTTGGTGCTCCTCTCGTAGAGGGTGGCAAAGTGACTGCTGAGATCGTTTCTCACGGTCGTGGCGACAAAGTGAACATTATCAAGTTCCGTCGTCGCAAGCACTCACGTACACAACAGGGCCACAGACAGTGGTATACAGAAGTTAAGATTACTAGCATTAACGCTGGATAATCCGAAGAGGAAATAGCAATGGCTCACAAAAAAGCTGGTGGTAGTACTCGTAACGGTCGCGATTCAGAAAGCAAACGCCTTGGTGTTAAAGTTTTCGGCGGCCAAGCAATCAATTCAGGCAGCATCATCGTTCGTCAGCGTGGCACTAAGTTCCACCCAGGCAACAATGTTGGTATCGGCAAAGACCACACTCTGTTCGCAACTGCCGAAGGCGTTGTACAGTTTGTGCAGAAAGGTCCGAAGAACCGTAAGTATGCAGAAGTGGTTTCCGCGTAGGTTACTACCACTTCCTGTTAAAAAAGCCCCTACGTGGGGCTTTTTTTATGCGCGCGATTTAGCACTGGTCGCCCACGCGATGACACACAGCAACAGCAACTGTAAACTGACCCTATGAAATTCGTCGACGAAGCAACAATTAAAGTACAGGCAGGTAAAGGCGGCAATGGCTGCATGAGCTTTCGCCGTGAGAAATATATTCCCAAAGGCGGCCCAGATGGCGGTGACGGCGGTGACGGTGGCAGCGTGTTTCTGGTTGCTGCAGAGGGTCTCAACACCCTGATCGACTTCCGCTTTACACGCAACTTCCGCGCTGAGAATGGCGAGCAGGGCCGTGGCTCTGACTGTACTGGCGCCGGCGGCGAAGACCTGATTATGCAGGTTCCCGTGGGCACCACAGTGCTCTGTGAAGAGACTGGCGATGTACTCGGCGATCTCACTGAATTGGGTCAGCAGCTTAAAGTTGCCCAGGGCGGATTTCATGGCCTCGGCAATGCGCGCTTTAAATCCAGCGTCAACCGTGCCCCGCGGCAGACCTCTCCCGGCAGCGAAGGCGAGTTGCGCGAGATCAAACTTGAACTAAAAGTACTCGCTGATGTTGGACTGCTCGGCCTACCTAACGCGGGTAAATCCACCTTTATTCGCGCTGTCTCGGCAGCGCGTCCAAAGGTCGCCAACTATCCCTTCACCACATTGGTGCCCAATTTGGGCGTAGTGGGTATGAGCGGCGACAAAAGCTTTGTGGTTGCTGATATTCCCGGCCTCATTGAGGGCGCATCTGAAGGCGCTGGTTTGGGTATTCGTTTCCTCAAGCACCTAACGCGTACAAGATTATTGTTACATCTGGTGGATATGATGCCCTATGACGGCACCACACCAGCCGAGAACACCGTGGTGATCGAGCAGGAGTTGGCCAAATTTAGCCAAACGCTGGCCGACGGCGATCGCTGGTTGGTGTTAAATAAAACTGATCTGATGCCCGAAGAAGAAGTGGAGCAAGCTTGCAAGAACGTGGTTGAGACACTCAACTGGCAAGGCCCAGTATTTATTATTTCTGCGATCTCAGCTCAGGGCACCAAAGCCCTCTGCGCAGCGATCATGGATTATATTGACGGTCATCGCGAACGCGAAAGTATAGATCCGACACTGGTTGTGGCGCTGGAAGAACGTCGTCAGCAGATTCAAGCGGAAGCCCGCGAACGCATTGAAGGGTTAGCTGAAGCACGGCGCCTAGCTCGCCTCGGCGGCGAGCAGATCGAAGGTGCAGAGTTCGACGAAGAGTTTGAAGACGAAGATGATGACGATGTTGAAGTGGTTTACGCAGAGTAGCTAAAGCCGCATCTAAGTCAGAGGTTAGAGCTTAGAGAGCAGAGAGCAGAGAGCAGTTAGGTATGACAAGAACAATCACCCAAGATGCACAGCGCCTAGTCGTTAAGATTGGCAGTGCGTTGCTGACCAATAACGGCGCAGGCCTGGATCGCGACGCCATCGACGGCTGGGTGGAGCAAATCGCTCAGCTATTGGCTCAGGGTAAAGAAATTGTTTTGGTCTCCTCAGGGTCAATTGCCGAAGGCATAGTGCGACTTGGCTGGAAAACCCGTCCCGAGAGCATTCATGAGCTTCAAGCCGCTGCCGCAGTAGGCCAGATGGGCCTGATCCAAACCTATGAGAGTAGCTTTAAGCGCTTTGATCGACTCACTGCACAGATACTTCTAGACCATGACGACCTAGCCAATCGCCAGCGCTACCTCAATGCGCGCAGCGCACTGCAGACACTAATCCAGTTAAATGTCGTGCCCATAGTCAACGAGAATGACACCGTAGTCACCGACGAAATTCGCTTTGGTGACAATGACAGCCTAGCTGCATTGGTGGCCAACCTGATCGATGCAGACCTGCTAGTGATCCTCACTGACAAAGACGGTCTCTACAGTGCCAATCCCGACCTAGATCCGCACGCTCAGCTGATCAGCGAAGCCATGGCCGACGATAGCGCTCTCGATGCCTTAGCGGGGGGCAGCAACAGTGCCCTTGGTCGTGGCGGCATGATAACCAAATTGCAGGCCGCTAGGCTGGCGGCACGCTCTGGTTGCAATACGATAATTGTTGGTGGCCGCAACAGCGGTATATTAACAGCAGTCTCTGAAGGTGCCGAAGTTGGAACATTACTGACCGCCTCTCAGCAACCCTTGGCCGCACGTAAACAGTGGCTGGCGGGGCAGCTTCAAGTAAAAGGCCAGCTGGTGTTAGATGCCGGTGCAATTAAAGTTCTGCAACAGCAGGGTCGTAGCTTACTGGCCGTTGGTGTGACTCAGGTCAAAGGGCAATTTACCCGTGGCGAATTGGTAAGCTGCATGGATGCTAATGGTCAGGAAATTGCCCGTGGGTTGGTGAATTATAACTCTGATGAGGCAACCCGTATTCAGGGACAGAGCACTGAGCGCATAGCCGAAATTCTCGGGTATCGTGAAGATGATGAGCTTATCCATCGCGACAATATGGTTGTTAGCTAGCACTTTCGCACCGTCGAAATTTGGCCACAGACTGATCCCTCTTCTAAGTCACTAGTTGTTGATATGCGGTTTTCTATGACCTGCATCAATGAATACTTCCTACCCGTTGAAAACTCACTGCCAGCCCCCACCTAAAATAGTAAGCAAGATTAAAAACTATTCAGAGGTATGCCATGCGAATCGACAAGCTGACTAATCAACTACAGAGTGCACTGGCAGATGCGCAATCCATCGCCGTGGGCAATGACCATTCCGCTATGGAGCCACTGCACCTTCTATTAGCACTATTAAACCAGCAAGGCGGCAGTGTGCGACCCATACTCAATCGTGCAGGCTATGATGTGGTAGGCCTGCAAGCTGAGCTCAACAGCCAACTCGACAAACTCGCCAAGATTAGTTCGCCCACAGGTGAAGCTAATCTCTCTCAAGATCTTAGTCGCTTGTTAAATATGGCCGATCGCAATGCCCAGAAAAAGGGTGACCAATTTGTTTCCAGCGAAATTTTATTGCTGGCTGCATTGGAGGATAAAAACCTACTCGGCAAAACCCTGACCAAATTTGGTGACCCTAACAAAGCCAAGAGCGCCATTGAGTCGGTTCGCGGTGGCGAGCAGGTCAGCGATGCTGACGCTGAAAGTCAGCGCGAAGCACTGGATAAGTACACCATCGACCTCACCGAGCGAGCTGAATCCGGCAAACTGGATCCAGTTATTGGCCGCGATGACGAGATTCGACGCACCATTCAAGTTCTGCAGCGACGGACCAAAAATAACCCAGTCTTAATTGGCGAACCTGGTGTCGGTAAAACCGCCATAGTCGAAGGCCTTGCCCAGCGTATTATCAATGGCGAAGTGCCGGAGGGCTTAAAGAACAAACGTGTCCTAACGCTGGATCTAGGTGCCTTATTAGCGGGCGCCAAATTCCGCGGTGACTTTGAAGAGCGTTTAAAGGCTGTACTCAAAGATCTCTCCAAACAGGAAGGGCAAATTATCCTGTTTATCGACGAGATTCACACCATGGTCGGTGCCGGGAAAGCTGAAGGTGCTATGGACGCGGGTAATATGCTCAAGCCTGCATTGGCCCGCGGCGAATTGCACTGTGTGGGTGCCACGACACTGGATGAATACCGCAAATTTATTGAGAAAGATGCGGCCCTCGAACGCCGTTTCCAAAAAGTCTTAGTAGAGGAACCCAGTGAGGAGGATACCGTGGCCATTTTGCGTGGTCTGAAAGAGCGCTATGAGGTTCACCACGGCGTTGAGATCACCGATAGCGCCATAGTAGCCGCCGCTAAATTGTCCCAGCGTTATATCACCGATCGCCAACTGCCGGATAAAGCCATTGATCTGATCGATGAATCGGGCAGTCGCATCCGCATGGAAATTGACTCTAAACCTGAAGAGATGGATCGCCTGGAGCGACGCTTAATTCAGCTCAAAATCGAGCGGGAAGCGGTGAAAAAAGACAAAGACGAAGCTTCACGCAAACGTCAGCAAAAACTTGAAGATGATATTGCCGAGCTTGGTGGAGAATATGCCGACCTAGAAGAAATCTGGAAAGCCGAAAAAGCCTCAATGCAGGGCTCGACCCATATCAAAGCTGAGCTCGAACAGGCCAAGGTCAATCTTGAAGCAGCTCATAGGTCCGGAAATCTCGAAAAGATGGCGCAGATTCAATACAGCATTATTCCCGAGCTGGAAAAACAGTTAGCCAGCGCCAATAGCGAAGTCCAGATTGAAAAGCGCCTGTTGAGAAACAGGGTTACCGAAGAAGAGGTGGCTGAGGTGGTGGCCAAGTGGACCGGTATCCCGGTGTCGAAAATGCTTGAAGGAGAGCGCGATAAACTGCTGCGTATGGAAGACTCATTGCACCGGCGCGTTATGGGTCAGAGTGAGGCCGTAGTTGCCGTATCCAATGCTGTACGCCGTTCTCGTGCCGGTCTCTCGGACCCCAATCGCCCCAATGGATCTTTTCTGTTTCTGGGCCCCACAGGCGTGGGTAAAACCGAACTCTGTAAATCCCTCGCTGAATTTTTGTTTGACAGCGAAGAGGCCATGGTACGCATCGACATGTCCGAGTTTATGGAGAAGCACTCTGTGGCAAGGCTGATTGGCGCGCCTCCTGGTTATGTTGGCTACGAAGAGGGCGGTTATCTCACCGAAGCCGTGCGTCGTCGCCCCTATTCGGTATTGCTGTTGGATGAGATTGAAAAAGCCCATCCCGATGTATTCAATATTTTACTTCAGGTTCTTGACGACGGTCGTTTGACCGATGGTCAGGGTCGCACGGTAGATTTTAAAAACACCGTGATTGTGATGACCTCTAATCTCGGATCCGATGTGATACAAATGCTCGCTGGAGAAGAGAACTACGATGTTATGAAATCCGCGGTGATGGATGTGGTCAGTGGCCATTTTCGTCCGGAATTTATCAATCGAGTTGACGAAGTGGTGGTATTCCATCCCCTGACCAAAGATCAGCTTCGCGGTATTGCCAGTATTCAGCTCGATCTTTTGCGTAAACGCTTAGCCGAGCATGAATTGCAACTGAGTCTCAGTGAGGAGGTGTTGGATAAGCTTCTCGAAGCAGGCTTTGATCCAGTCTATGGTGCCAGACCCTTAAAGCGTGTGATTCAGCAGCTTGTTGAGAACCCATTGGCCCAGAGCATTCTCTCCGGTCAGTTTGCACCGGGGGCAGAGATCAAGGGAACCTTGGAAGAGGGCGTGGTGGTATTTGGTTGATCGGTGGTTGCTGACTGGCTTTGGTTTATAAATAGCCAACCAGCGGATCACCACCAGAATAGTTCGACAGACTGGCCAGAGAATCGATAAATAAATGAAACAGTTCCGCCTGGGACGACACATCCAGCTTGGCGTAGCTATTCTTGCGGTGCAGCTTGACTGTCTCTGGCGATATTCCCAAACGCTCAGCAATTGACTTGGTCGAATGACCGTGTAGGAAAAGCTGCACTACTTGTGTCTCTCTGTCGGTTAAATACGCTGTACCGAAATCCTTCAGTGCACTATCTAACTGACTGGGAAGCCTATTCTCAGGCACCTGTTGCACGCCATTCTCACCAGCCCACTGCTGTTTGCAAACCGCCTCTATGACCTCGGTAATATCCTCCAGCAGACTTATCTGAGCGCGATTAAAGGGTTGCGAAAAGGTCATTCGGCCCATAGAAATATTAATAAATTGATCCGCTGAGAGATGGACAATAAACCCGACCTCATCCTTAATTAACGTGTATCGGAAGTAGCTGCGGTAATACTCAGTGTCCTCAAAGCCTCTGGGAGCCAGATCAGACAGGCGATGCAAGCCACTGGCACGATAATCTACCGCTGCACGGTAGAAGGGGTCGATCAAGAATGCTGCACTGACGAAGGTATCAATCTGCCGCTTTATTTCAAGAGGAGGGGTATCGTTGTAGATAAGCAGGGGCTGCTCATCGTGGCGATAATGTAAGATTACCGCATTGTCGAAAGGCACCAAAGTGTTGAGCATTTGTACCAACAGCGAAGGTAACCGCTCGCTGCCAATCTCGGGCATGATAGCAGCGAGATGGTTGCTTAACTCGCGAATATGAGTAGTCAAAGTAAGCGGCTCTTTAGTGATGACTTAAGAAAGTGCGCCGGCGGGCTAAACCTGCTGTTGAAACTGAGTCGAATCAACAAATATCAGTCGCACAGCCAAGCTATCTGCCGAAGGTTCCATAGAGAGCATTAACACATTGAGGTTACCTTGAATCTCGACACCAGTGGGAAGGTTAAACACTATACCGCCAGTCGCCTCATTGGTTAGGGTGCGCAAATCCTTCAGCTCTTTGTCCTTGCGCACTTCGGTTTGAAACTTCTGTAGCATGGCATTTAAAGACAGCTCAAAGTTTGGGAAATTAAACTGGCCCTTATATTCGCTGCGATCAAGCTCTAACCTAATCGGAATTTTAACGCCACTAGGCTCACCGGTAAGCTCACCAGACTTTACCGAAACACCCTGTTTCAGCTCTTTGAACAGTTTTTTAGCATTCTCGGGGCTTTGATTTTTAAAGCCGGCTACCAGTAAGTTGGCACCCAGATTAAAGAGCTTACGCGCATCGATATTGATGGCTTGTTGTTGAGCCTGTGGTTCAGTCTGTTGATCGGTCATAGTCAGCTACTAATAATAGTTAATGATGGATTAAATCTTTATTCGAGTGACTCTACCGCAAAGCTAGGGCAAATGTAATAGCTGAGTGAGTCATCGGATAATCCTTTAAAAACGTATCATTTCCAATATGAATTGTGAAGGTAGCCCCATGGCCCATAGCATCGGTAATCTAAGTCCCAAAGCAGCACGCGCAGCCGCTGGATTAACCGCCAGCGAAGTGTCTCGCGTAGTTGAAATGGCATGGGAAGATCGGACACCTTTTGAAGCTATCGAGGGGCTTTTCAAACTCAATGAATCTGCCGTTATCTCGTTAATGCGCCGCAACATGAAGCCAAGTTCATTTCGCCTCTGGCGCAAACGTGTCACAGGACGCAAAACAAAACATCTGCAATTACGCTCTCCAGACGTCAGCCGCGGCTATTGTCCCACTCAATACAAACGTGGATAGAAGGCACTTATCAATGAAAGCGAATCTCCGTCAGTACATCATTGCCAGTTGCCTTAGCCTATTTTTAATGCCCAGTACGATCGCTCTGGAGCCACTGATGATCGACAGCTTCGAAGCAGACCCACAACTGCGTTGGTCCTACGTCAGCGATCAGGTCATGGGCGGTTTATCTGAGGGTAGAGTCGCCTTTAGAGAAGATAAAGGCGAACAATATGCCCATATGACGGGGCAGGTCAGCACCGAGAATAATGGTGGTTTTATTCAACTGCGTAGGACCATTGCCAAGAAAAGCGTGAACAAAGCAATCGGCGCCTATCTAAAGGTCCGAGGCAATGGCCAGCAGTACTATCTGCATCTTCGCACCTCCGGAACCCTGCTTCCCTGGCAGTACTATCAAGCCAGTTTCACGACAACAGATCAGTGGCAGATTATTAAAGTGCCACTCACCGCCTTCGCACGCTCGGGCAACTGGCTCAGCAGCGCCGTAAAACCCAGCTCAATCCGCAGTATTGGCATAGTTGCCTTCGGCAGAGACCACAGTGCCGATATTCAGATCGCAGAGATCGGCTTTTATTGATCTGGGTCTATTTTAGAGTCTTTTAAAACCCCTATATTTCCCCTCCAAAAATTCGCTTCTGTATTGAGGTGCGCAGTATTTCCTGCGTAGTGTTTTCATACAGCAACAACCGGTCATAGGAAATGGCAGAAATAAAGCAATTACCTTCATGGGATGACAAATGTAGCAGCCGGATTATTGATATTCTTCATGCCTCCAAAAGTCTTCGAATACCTTCGGAGAACGCTCTACGTAGCTCAAAACCCTATGCAGCGATTGAATTTGGTTATTACGCAAGTCTCTCTTCCGCTAAAGATCTACCTCAATTTGAGAAAAAAATTGAACAAGCCATTCGAGATTTAGGTTTTAGTGAATTTTCTTATTTTAGGTCTGATGGCGGAGCTGCTGATTCAGAAAGGTTGGTTACGGTTTCCAGTGACCTGCTTACTGATTACTTTGCTGAAAGGCTCTATGAACATGATCTGATACTGCCCTATGCAGACAGCAATACCGCCCCTGTGTATCAATCTACGCTCCATGACTACGCAAAAAATGCTCCATTCGACATAGATATGACACGGATGATGAAAGCGATTTGCGAGTTAAATAAATCTCATGGCTACCACGATTTTTATAATACGCTTGCCAAAGCGAAGAGCGGTACAGGCAATGTTGGTTATCAAAATTGTCTCTGGAGCAAAGTGGGTAGTCTACTGGTCGCTTAAAGTGTCTAGCAGCCTAAATGAATAGTAGCTAAAGCCATTGATGGAGATCTAATTTAAGGCCATATCGGAAATATATTAAGAATATTTTTGACGCCATTTTCGATACCAAATATCCCTGTAGGGTGTGTTTTTAATAGGCATTCGCCGCTAATTTTTGGGAGTATAGCGTTCTGTAATGTCATGGCAGTATTCTGTAATTTATGTACACTTTTTATTAATCGATCCCAGGCTTTTGTATGGATTAGTAATCCAGAAAAGTTGACCAGCGTCATGATAATAGCCGTCTGGGTGAGATTGAAATACCTCGCCGCTTTTTTGCATTCGAGCTAAATAAAAAGCTAAGAGAATAATATAGATCAGGCTCTTTAATGAGTGGCCATAGGGAAGGCAATAGTATGCTCAGCAAATCAGACAACTCTAATATCATCAAGCGTGTTTACCAAAGTCTTAAATGTTCAGTTATAGCCCAGCAGTTTGCTGCCGGTTAACGCCTCAATATAGAAATTCTGGCTGAAGACCTCAGAGTCAGTATTACACCGGTTCGCGAGACGCTGCTGCGACTAGTGGTCGAAGGCTTGATTATCAATGTGCCGAAGATGGGGTTTTTTATGCGCACATTATCTGAGGCAGATATACGTGATCTCTATGAGATGAACTATATATTGACGACTTGGTCCATAGACAGATTGATCCGCGATGAAGTGCCGGGGCTGGTACTGGGTATGCCTGAATTAGTCGCGCTAAATAAGAAATTAGCCCTAGCTCAGTTACCTTCGGACGAAATTATTGCCAATGCGTCTGGCGCGATCTTTGAATACTGTGCGCGACGTTCCGGCAACCTCGAAATTGTGGAGCGGGTAAAAAATATGAATGACCGACTCAATCACACTCGGGTCTGCGAATCGCAGATGGAGCAAGCGCCGGTCGCGGCATTACTCGAAATAACCAAGCAGGGCGTCGCGGGGAATTACAAAGGTCTACAAAAGCTCTTTGATGATCAATATAAGCGCAGTGTGATGCTGCTTCCCCATGTTATGCGCCAGCGAATTTTGCCTGTGGTTGCGCTGGTCGAAGAAACCTTGGTAAACACCTGCCTTTCAAAGCCAGGTTTAGTACTTAATAAAGAGCTTAATGAAGAGCTTAGGGTAGAGCCTAGATTTCCCCAGGTGAATGTTAATTGATACAGCTGTTCCTATCTCAATCTCTGGTCTCCCTTGACATGGTTACGGTGCTGATAAATGATTACTGAGCGATGATCCATGACCCCAGTTCACCCTAACGATTAGCAGGTATTCTTATGACGGACACAGCAGCGCGCACTACCCAAGGACGAGGCCAGCTCTACGGCAGTATTCTAGACACCATAGGGAATACACCCTGCGTCAGAATTAATAGCCTGGCGCCACCTCATGTGGATCTGTATGTTAAAACAGAATTTTTTAATCCTGCCGGATCGGTCAAGGACCGTCTGGCCATCAGTATTATTGAAGAGGCTGAACGCAGCGGCGAACTGCAGCCCGGGCAGACGGTGATTGAGGCCACCAGTGGTAACACCGGTATTGGCTTGGCAATGGTCTGTGCGGCGAAGGGCTATCCCTTTATTGCGACCATGCCGACTAGTGTCTCCATTGAGCGGCGCAAACTGATGCGTTTTTTGGGTGCCAAGGTTATTCTGACGCCGAAAGCGGAAAAGGCCATGGGCTGTTATCTGAAAGCAACGGAACTGGCTGAGGCCAATGGTTGGTTTTTAGCTCGCCAATTTGAAACCGATGCCAATGCAAAAATTCATGCCAATACCACGGCGCAAGAAATTCTCAATGACTTTAACGGCAGTAATCTCGATTACTGGGTAACCGGCTACGGCACCGGTGGAACCTTTTCCGGTGTGGCTCAGGTATTGCGCGAAAAGCGCCCAGAGACTCAGATTATTCTCAGTGAGCCCAGCAATGCTCAATTAATTGAAAGTGGGACGCCTCAAGAGCGCACTGCAGATGGGTCACCTGCTGGCAGTCATCCCGCATTCCAGCCACATTTGATTCAGGGCTGGACACCAGACTTCATTCCCAATGTATTGCAGCAGTCCCTCGATGCAAAACGCTTCGATCAGCTGGTACCAATCGAGGCAGAAGAGGGCATTGCCGCCTCTCGGGCACTGGCGCAAAAAGAGGGTATTTTTACCGGTATCTCCGGTGGCTGTACTTTCGCCGTGTCACTGCAGCTGGCAGAGACTGCCAAGCCCGGCAGTGTGATTCTGTGCATGCTTCCGGATACCGGTGAGCGCTATCTGTCATCACCATTGTTTGAAGGTGTGGGTGAAGAGATGGACGCCGACGAGCTGGCTCTGTCGCTGTCGACTCCCGGCTTTCATCTTGACGAATAGTCTGTAGCTCAAACAACCGACGTTATCACTTTTGACGTTGCGCAAAAGCCTCTAGCTGCGCCGCTGTAGCTGGAGGCTGATGCTCCGCTTTCCACTCACTGTAGGGCATGCCATAGATGGCTTCCCGCGCTTGATCAGCGGTTATAGCCATATCCCGTTCCTCGGCCGCGGCCAAATACCATTTGCCGAGACAGTTGCGGCAAAAACCCGCGAGTATCATCAGATCTATATTCTGCACGTCTTTATTACTATCCAAATGGTCTAAAAGTTTTCTAAAGGTTGCTGCTTCAAGCTCTGTTGTGGCACTGCTCATAATATTATCTCTAATTCAAAGGTGGAGGTTTCCATAGAAGGTTCGCGGAAATCTTGCTGCATAGTTTAGCCTCTTTCGGGTTTCAGCGGCAGTCGCCCAACAAATACGTCGAGCGGGGATCTCTGTGCGTTTAAGCGGATACTGGGATGTTATGCCCGGGGACTGCTCATGTAGTATTCGATTCACGCCAGCGGTACCAGGCCAAAGTACTTGGCTGCCGCGCTAAAAAAACTAACTAAGGACATGTGCATGACGCTGAAAAAATTATCTCTGGTTGGTTCAGGCACTACTGTATCTGCAACTGCCTCCAGCGACGAAGATCAGGCCGTATCTGAGCCAACGGTCTCTGCAATTGATTCAACACCTAGTCTGTCCGATGGTGCCTATGCGCTGATATCCGTAGATGTCACTGAAAAGGGCAACGTATCGAGCTACCTTCGCGATCAAATGAAAATCTATCATCAAGATCGCTTTATGTTTGCCTTTTACAATGATCTCACCGACAAGGTTGATGCCGGCGCCGGTTATACTCAGTGGGTTGATGGGGTGTTGGTTGAAACTCCGATTGCCAGTCAGGATGGTCCACTTGAAGACCTGAGCTTTGATATAACCATTGTCCCAACTGAAGTGGGTTATTCTCAGAGTCTGAAAGGCATGATGTACGGCGAGCGCAGCGTCAACATGGTTGAGCAGTGGAAAACGCTTTCAACTGAAACCACGGTTTTTGATGGACTGTGGAAGTTGGATAGTCGCTCTTCTGAAGCAGACCAGTGGGAAGATTTCGTTGAAATGAAGTTGATTGGCGGTGGCCACTTTATCTTTTTCCAAAGCATGGTCGTTGATGATGAGCCGGTTAAACACTTCGGTTTTGGTTCTTTTCGAGTCGATGAAGCCGGTCATGTTGTTGAAACTGGCATAACTAGCTCCTTCGAGGGTCCAGGTGGTGAGGAGTTTAAGCTCAATATGCAGTTGATTGACGATAACCATATGAGCCAGTCTTTTGAATTGAACGGCGCTACTGTTACTCAGACTTACATTAGAATCTAAACCAGAAAAATAGTTTTGCTAGACAATCTCAAGATGCCCTAGACAAATGCCTGAGCTAAAGCAGCTCAGGCATTTGTGTTTTTGTCACCCTCTTATAAACCTTTCCTTATCTTAAATCAGCTTAGATCAAGATTTATCTCAATATACCTGTTGTGAATGGTGTTTCCCGCGTGAATATCTATAGGATCATCCATCTGTTCTCACCTGGGAAAGGGAGCGTACTTCAATTTTTTCGCGAACCTGACTAATAATCAGTCACTTAAGGGCCTGCATAATCATGACAGCGGATATACCCTCTGATGAAGTCAGTCGTTTAGACGCTCTACGGGAGCTCAACATCCTTGATACCGAATCGGAAAAGGAATTCGATGAGTTCACAGCCCTAGCGGCACATATTTGTCTTGCCCCGATAGCCCTAATCTCGCTGATTGACGAGCATCGCCAGTGGTTCAAGTCGAAAGTGGGTCTCGATTTGACTGAAACTTCCCGAGATATTGCTTTCTGTGCCCATGCTATTTTGCAACCCACTAGTCTAATGGAAGTGCCAGACACACAGCTTGATAAGCGCTTTTTAGACAACCCTTTGGTATTGGAATCTCCCCATATTCGCTTCTATGCTGGCGCTCCTTTGATCGGGATTGATGGCTATGCTCTGGGAACCCTCTGTGTGATTGATCATGTTCCGCGCACATTAAGTGAGGCGCAGCGGACAGCCCTGACCGTACTGAGCCGTGCCATTGCCCAACAAATCGAATTGGGTAGACGTCTGCTGCGGGTAAAAAGCTCCACTGGCGTGCTGCTGACTCAAAACAGCCGTCTAGAGGCGCAGCTTGAGATTGGCGCTGCGAACCTAAAAGATGAAGTGGTAATGCACAATGAATCTGAGCTGCTGTCACGTCAGATTCTTGATCGGGCACTGGACGGTGTGATCAATCTTGATAAGCAAGGCAGGGTCACCTATTGGAACTCCGAAGCCGAGAGGATCTTTGGCTACTCCTCTGACTATGCCCATAGTCGGGACATTATTGAGCTGTTATTGCCCACTCATCAGCATGAGGTTATCCGTCAGCTGATGGAGCAGTTTCTGGTGGTTGGGGCCGATGATAACAATCACCACCGCTTCGAAATTAATGCTGTGCGCAAAGATGGCTGCAAAGTGCCGGTGGAAATTGCGTTGATTGTATTGCAGCGTGACGGCGAATGTTTTTTTAATTGCTTTGTTAGAGATCTCACTGAGCACAATAAAAATATTGAAGAACTGCGTATCTCTGCGATCACCTTTAACAGTCAGGATGCCATCATTATTACCGATGCAGACCTCAGGACGCTGCGCGTCAATCAAAGGGTTGTTGATATTACTGGCTACTCCTCGGCTGACTTAATTGGACTCAGGCCGAGTCTGTTATCTTCAACTGTGCAGGGTGAACAGTTCTATGGCGACATGTGGCGCACCCTTGAAACGGAGGGAAGTTGGGAAGGGGAGGTTTGGGATACCCGTAAAAATGGTGATGTGTTCCCCCTGTTAGTTACCGTAAAGACTATTCATGATGCCAAGAGTCGAATTACCCATTACGTATTTTCGTTTTCCGACATTACTACGACTAAAAGAGATGCGGATGCGATCCATAAGCTGGCTTTTTTTGCTCCATTGACACATTTACCTAATCGTCGCGCTCTTATAGACACTGTCTCTCAAGCATTGAACTCGAGCCAACGGCATATCAAAAGTCTGGCTTTATTGTCTATCGACTTGGACAACTTTAAAAACATCAATGACACTCTAGGGCATCAGCTGGGCGATAAAATTTTGATTGAAACGGCACAGCGATTGCGTCGATGCGTTCGAAGTGATGATGCCGTTGCCCGCATTGGTGGTGATGAGTTTGTCGTAGTGCTGGAGAACTTAGACTCGAATATTGAAAGTGCCAAGGTTGAAGTCGAGGTGGTGACGACGAAGATTTTGGCTGTTCTCAACCAGTCTTATCGCGTCGATGAGCAAGATATACACAGCGGTGCCAGCATTGGAGTGGCCCTCACAGATAATGGTCAGATACTTATAGAAGAGTTGTTCAAGCAGGCCGATATAGCTCTGTATCAGAGCAAACGGTCGGGCCGTAATCAAATGTGTTTCTTTGACCTGGCCATGGAAGAAACGGTAACTCTGCAGGCTCAGCTAGCCAACGCACTGCACAGCGCGGTTCAATTGCAGCAGTTTGAGCTCTATTATCAGGTTCAGGTCGATAGCCAGCAGAGGCCTGTGGGAGCTGAAGCGTTAATTCGCTGGGAGCATCCTCAACTTGGAATCGTGTCGCCCAGTGATTTTATTCCTCTGGCCGAGGCGTCAGACCTGATTCTTTCCATTGGCCAGTGGGTTTTAGAAACTGCCTGTGCTCAGTTAAAGCGTTGGCAAAGTCAATTGCACACCAGCGGGCTTAGCGTCGCGGTCAATATTAGCCCGCGTCAGTTTCACCAGTGTAATTTTGTTGAAACGGTTTTACAGGCGATTGCCAGCTGTAATATTTCCCCGAGTTTGCTAAAGCTAGAACTTACCGAAACAGTGATCCTCGACAATACCAGTGAAACCATCGAGAAAATGCACCAACTGCAGCGGGCAGGAGTGGAGTTTGCATTGGACGATTTTGGCACTGGCTACTCATCGTTATCGCAATTGAAGATGGATCAATCGTTTGTACGCAATATAGGTATCAAGGAGGGTGACGATATTATCGTCCAGACGATTATCGCTATGGCCAAAAGCTTAGCGATCAAGGTCATCGCGGAGGGCGTTGAAACTGAGGCCCAGCATGAGTTTCTTGACGCGTTGGGTTGCCCGTTATTTCAAGGCTATCTGTTTGGTAAACCAGTACCCATTGCCGAGTTTGAAAAGTTACTGGCATAACTATCTCGGCAGGGCTGTCATGTTGCTGTCTCTTCTATATTTGGCCCTTCACTATTTAATAATATCCTCATTGAGAAGGGCGCTGGCATCAGCAACTCCGCCAGCGTTGATTACATTGCTATATCCCATGGCTTCAACTAACGTTTTTGCCTGGCCAGAGCGATTGCCGCTGCGACAGTAGAGATAC
The DNA here is from genome assembly GCA_000153445.1 of gamma proteobacterium HTCC2207. Taxonomy (GTDB): domain Bacteria; phylum Pseudomonadota; class Gammaproteobacteria; order Pseudomonadales; family Porticoccaceae; genus HTCC2207. Next base: position 298,185 of record CH672398.1, read on the forward strand.
AGCTGCTGACTCTTGTTGGGTACCAGTTGCTCAATCTGTGCGGCAACCAACTGCAGCTCAATATGCTGTGCTGAGGCAAGATGGCCTGAGTTCCACTCTTCTGTGGTTCTAACGTCGATAATCATGTGGCTGTCTCCTTGGATTGCGCCGGCCCAAAAGCTCAGCGCGCAAATAGCGGTTATTAGTAATGGCTTCATTGGCATAGAATCCCAAATTTTTGACGCTACTTTACGGGTAGGGCCGTGGCGCTGCAACTTTGTATCGGTGTATTATGGAGGCGCTTCAGCTCGGTGAGTGTAAGCTATCAGGCGACCATTCTAAGACGTCGGTAATAACATCCAGAGTTAAGTGTATGAATACTATCTCAGAAGAGGAGCTACTTGCTCTTCAAGCACATGTCGAAGTTGACAATTGTCAGTGGCGTAAGCTCAAAAAACGGATTCTTATTCGTACCGGTGTGATTATCGTCTTGCTTCTGTCTAGGGTAATAATGTTTAAAGTGTATCCTCAAACATTAGTCCCCATTGTTTTTGAAAGCGCAGGTATAGATGCCGAAGGACTATCGTCACTGATTTCTGCAAGGCTGGTGGCAGGCATCGTGCTCGCGGGTGTGTATTTTTATGCAGTGATGACTAATAGTTACCTGAGATCGGTCACTGTTATTGCCTTAATGGTGCCTATTGCCTTGATTTGGGCCGACCTACAAATGTATTTGGCATCGTCTTTTCCAGACTTTACGCTGGTAGCGTCGATTTCTTTTTGCTTGCGGTTAATTACCATCTCCCTCCTTACGCTAAATTATATGGATGTTAGACGTTAATTGTCGATGCCATTTTCTACAGCGAATGGTTAATAATTAAGGCCCGCTGAAGCAATTATAGTTCTCAGTATTTCAGTTTCCTTTGACCAGTGTCACCGAACTCACTAGGAGGTCTCGCCTATATTTAAGGGCGAATTTTTACGGTTACTCTGTTCCTGATACAACGACTTGCACAGGCCATAGGTGGCCAAAAGTAATATCACGGAAAATGGTAGGGCGGTAACAATCGAAGCTGTTTGCAGTGCAGACAAGCCCCCTGAAAAAAGCAACACTGCGGCAACCGCACCTATACTGCTACCCCAAAAGATACGCGTAAGCGGGCTTGGATTCTGGTCACCACCAGTCACCAGCGTGCAGATCACCAGGGTGGCTGAATCGGCAGAGGTCACAAAGTAAGTGATCAGCATAAGGGTGCAAATACTGGCAGTGATAAGTGCAAGCACCTTACCCATTGCCATTAAATTAATCGTTGTAAACAGTGCGCTAGTGGTTTCGGTATTAACTGCAGCAACAATCCCGCCATTGCCAAATAGCTCAATATCAAAAGCTGTGTTGCCAAACACCGAGATCCAAAAAATAGTCAGTAATGTGGGTGTCAGCAGTACCCCGAAAACAAATTCACGAATAGTTCTTCCTCGAGATATACGGGCGATAAAAATACCACAGAAGGGAGACCAAGCAATCCACCAACCCCAGTAGAAAATTGTCCACCAACCCTGCCATTGGTCACTGGGGTCGTCGTTGACCCAAGTGCTGATACGCGGCAGATGAATAATATAGTCGACAATATTCCCGGCGAAGGAGGAGAGCAGATAGAGGGTCGGACCAAACACTAAGAAGAGCGCCAGAATAACGCCGGTAAGCTGCATATTGAGCTCGCTGAGTATGCGGATGCCGCGGTTGACGCCGGTCAGTGCAGACAGCGTAGCTACAATTGAAATACCAATAATAAGCAGTATCTGAGTCCCGGTATTAATCTCTATGCCCGTTAATGTGGCGAGCCCCGCATTCATCTGCTGTGCCCCGAGCCCAAGAGATGTGGCCACGCCAAACACAGTGCCCAATACCGCTAACAGGTCTGCTGCCTTGCCTAAAGGGCCGTAGATACGATCTCCCAAGATTGGGTAGAGGCTGGCGCTAATGGTTAAAGGCAGACCTTTGCGGTAGGCGAAATAGGCGAGAATAAGTGCTACTGAAGCGTAGAGTGCCCAGCCATGCAGACCCCAGTGAAACATTGTTAGTCGCATAGCTATTTGTGCGGCTTCTGGGCTCAGTGGTTGGGCTTCGCCCATAAAGGGATTACCTTGAAAATGGGTCAACGGTTCGGCGATGCTCCAGAACAAAATGCCAATACCTATGCCGGCACCAAAGAGCATTGAGAGCCATGAGAAATTGCTAAATTCCGGCCTTTCATCGTCGCCGCCCAAGCGAATATTACCGAATTTGCTCAGTGCTAGACCGAGCACAAAAAGCAGATAGAAATTCACCACACTGATGTAATACCAAGAGAGCTGGTTGGTAATAAAGTCGCGCATGCTGTTGAAGAGGTCGCGGGCATAGTCCGGCCGGAGCAGTGAAAATAAAAGAAAGGCAATGATCATTAGTGGTGCAAGGATGGTCATTAATGTCGGCTTTGCAGTCGGCAAACCAAATATTGATGCCGTATTTTTATTGGCCATAGCGAATAATTACTCTCTGTTATTTTAGTTTTTATTAATTACCGACTCATTTTTGCTACGGCTATGCTGATTATCGTCTTGCTGACTGTGAGGGTAGATAGTACTGTTTTTTTTAATTCTGTGTTGCTGTTTAGCACCTATTCTTTTCGTCATTCCGCCTTCGAGGACGCTGCAGTATAACGCAAAATGAAACAGGGGCGAGGCGGGACGATTTAGGCTGAATGGGAACCATTGATGCGCTTTATTGTTAGTGGCGAGCCAAATAGTGACGATATAGATATAGTCGCCTGTTATAGTCTCCGAATCAGAGTAATAACAATAATTTAAAAAGAGACTCAGCCTGTGCGCCAAAAGACTTTACTAGTGACTTTTCTATTCTTACTCAATGCCTGTGGCGGCGGATCCTCTCCAGCCAAACTCCCGGATAATGGTTCGGCTAACCTTCCAGCTGACCCTCCAGCTGAACAGCCAGTTGCAGCCCCTAGCATTAGCCAGATTTTATTTAGCACCGCTAATAACTCTGGCCTGCCAGCAGACCTGATGCTGAGCAAAAGTGACAGTGGTACGGGTTTTAATGGGCGTGTGCTCAGCAATAGTCGGGTCAGTGAGCTAATAGCTAGCTTTGAGTTTACTGGCAGTTCCGTCTCAATTGAGGGCGTAGCTCAAGAGAGTGGCACTTCAGTCAATGATTTTACTGAGGTTGTTATCTATACCGTAGCTAATTCAGATGGTGAAACTGAAAGTTATAGCGTGGATCTGACCAAGTTTACCGGCCTGCCGATTATCTATCTGGAGACTGATAACTCTGCTCTCATAGAGTCAAAGGATGATTATGTAACCGGCGATGTTTCAATCGATGGTGGTCGAGATTTCGATGACATGCCCTCCACTGAAATGAAAATTCGCGGCAGAGGCAATTCAACATGGTTTTTGCATCCTAAACAGCCCTTCCAAATGAAATTGTCAGATAAAGCTGAATTTCTGGGCATGCCCAGAGATAAAAAATGGCTGTTTCTCGCGGAGTACTCCGACAAAACCCTGCTGCGCAATAAGATTACTTTTGAAATGGGTTATCTAAGTCACTTGGATTGGACGCCAGAGGGGCGCTTCGCTGAGGTCTATATCAATGACCAGTATAACGGCACATACAATATCACCCAAAAAGTCGAAGAGAGTGATAATCGCGTAGCCTTGGGTGACAGCGGGTATTTGCTAGAGCTGGATCAGTTAGAAAGGCTGGATGAGGACGACGTCTATTTTGATAGTGTTATTACAGATCGGTTCTTGATTAATATTAAGGAGCCCAGCTTAGAGTTGAATAGTGTTGAATATACTTATATTAAAGATCTGCTAGCAAATTTTGAGACAGCTCTTTACGGCAATAGTTATCGCAGTGCCACGACTGGCTATGCCAAGTACATAGATATTGATAGCTTTATCGATTGGTATCTGATCAACGAAATTAATAAGAATCAGGATTCACGATCTTGGTCCAGTATGTTCGTCAATGTTATGCCAGGCGAAAAAATTAAGATGGGTCCGCTGTGGGACTTCGATCTCTCATTTGGTAACGTCGACTATTCTGACGCGCAATACAGCGAAGGCTTTTGGGTTAAATTTCATCCATGGTTTGAACGTCTGTTTCAAGATCCTGCCTTTGTAGAAAAGGTTAACGTTCGCTTCGCCCACTTTAAGCAAAATCAAAATTCTATCCTCGACAAAATAGATGCCTATGCAGAGCAACTGCAGTGGGCGCAACAGCAGAATAATGATAAATGGCAGACCATTGGTCTGGCCGTCTGGCCCAATCCGGTTGTCTTCGATACTTATCAGGGCGAGGTTGACCATTTGAAGTCTTGGTATAGCAATCGTATGGAGTGGTTAGAGACGGCCCTCGCGGAGCTCTAAAAGAGCTTTATACAAGGGCATAGACTAGGGCCAAAGAACCGTGCTCTAAATCAAATCTTTGGTCTCGCGAGTAGGTAGGCGGCATAGGCACCCGCCAGCCCAAACAGCGATATTATCAAGTAGTATATTTTGTACCCTAGCCCGTTAGGGTAATGCTCTATAAGTGGCGCGCTGACAAGTGGTAGGTAAAACTCCGGAAAATAGCCAATCATTGAAATAATGCCTATAGCCAAGCCTTTGATATTGTTGGGTACATTACAGCCACCCAATGTAGCCCAGTAGAGTCCGCGCACGGCATAGGTTAATAAACCGATAAGCAGCACCACAGCCAGCATCAACAGCGTCGCCGCGCTAGGTGGCAAAAAGGCCATCATCGCCAGAGACAGTGACGCCAAGGCCAAGAGTATTGAAAGCACTTTTTCAGGGCTACTCCAGTCGCCAATAAATCCCGCCGCTATGCCCCCTATAGGTCTCATCCATAATTTCGCCACGGTAATGGTTCCTACCATCACCGCAGTGAGGCCAAAATGCTGCTGTAGGTAAGCCGAAAAAGAATAAGTGGCATAAAACAATTGGTAGCCACAGGCAATACAAATTGCGCACAACCAGATCTCACGGCGTCTTAGAACCACCTTTATATCAAGCATAAACGAGCTTTTTGTCACAGTAGCCGTTTGCTTTGGCTCTGCTTCGGGCTCATCGAGAAGCCAGTAGGTGAGGGGAGCCATAACCAGCAATACCCCTGCGTAAAGGTAAATAACTTGCTTTAGAGCCAGCGTTGTAGAGCCAGATTCAGCACTGAGCACATAGGCAAAAAGCGCAATAGCCAGGGTTGCCAATAGCGCCTCAACGAGACCTCGTCCACCATCGAGAATACCAAAAAACCGCCCTTGCTGATCGCTCTTGGCGAGCATAGCAACCAGTTTGATATGTGCTGACCAGAAGCTTAAACCTGTCGCCAATCCCCAAGCACCATAGATTATTAGCAGCGAGGTATAGGACGGCATAGTGGAAAACCAGAGTCCGAGGAGTCCGGTGGCGAGCAGGGAATAGGCGAGTAATTTACGCGAGGAAAAACGATCCGCTAACCAGCCGCTGGGGACGTAGGTAATCATAAAAATAAAACCCAGTATCGAACTGCAATAGCGCAGCTGGGTCTGACTGATATTAAACGCTTCGATGATCGACAATTCGAAATTTTGCCGCAAGTAAAGCAGTGGATAAATTGCTCCTGCCGCGACAATAATAAGTGCTAGCTGGCTATAACTGCGCAGTGCAGTAGAACTTAAAGAGAGCAAAGACAATCCTTAATTAGGCTTTGCGGACAGTGTAGCTGGGATTTTAGGTATTACCTAATTGGCCAGTTAATGGCTTTTAGCTGCTCTCAACGACTCTTAATTGAAGAGAAATTGGTCTTTTACCTCGGGGTGACCTAGGCCTCTGGCTATGTAATACTTGGAAGATCGATACCCAAAAATAATAATAACAAGAGCACCCCAATGAGCACCCCAACAAGTACCCCCACCGCACGTCAGCCCCTCGCCGGCTTAGAAGTTATTGAGCTTTCTAATATGATTACCTGTTCACTGGCCGCCATGACCATGGCTGCTCAGGGTGCAACGGTGATTAAGGTGGAACCGCCACAGCGTGGTGATCAAATGCGGCCTCTGGGAACGCAGAAGAATGGTGTTTCCGGGTTTTTCCACAACTGTAATCGCGGCAAGCGATCACTGGCTATAGATCTAAAGTCCGAAGCTGGAGTTGAGGCGGTTAAAAAGCTTGCAGCACGGGCTGATGTGCTGCTGCACAATTATCGCCCAGGAGTCATGGACCGCATTGGGCTGGGCTCAGATGTTCTGCGAAAAATTAATCCTAGATTAGTCTATGTTGCTGTGAGTGGTTTCGGCAAGCAGGGCCCGATGGCTGACAAACCAGCCTTTGACCATGTCATTCAGGGAATGTCTGGGTTAACCAATTTGCAGTCCCCCGACGATAATGGCTTTGATCATATTCGCACTTTTATTTGCGACAAAGTCACCAGCTACACAGTTTGCCAAGCTGCAACCGCAGCCCTTGTTGCACGGGCAACTACTGGTGAGGGACAACATATTGATATCTCAATGCTTCACGCCTGCCTAGCCTTTATGTGGCCAGACGGCATGATGCATAAAACCCTAAAAGATGACGATAGATTTGAAATGTCCCCGGGTGCCGATTATTTCCAAACCCTCAACTTTAGTGATGGCGCAGTAGCTGTCGCGGCCCTAACCGATAGTCATTGGCAGGCTGTATTGCCGCTGATTGGCTATCCCGAATTACTCGAAACGCCACTCTTCAGTAGTATTGCTTCGCGCATGTCGAATATGAAAGAAGTTGGCAAGGTGCTTAAAAACCCGCGTTTGGATATAGGTGTAGAAAAAGCTGTTGCCGTACTAAAAGCGGCAGATGTTCCCTGTGCACCCTGTTTACATCAAAACGAAATAGAGGCCAACGAGCAGATTCAGGCGATCGATGCACTGGAAACCTATGTCACAAAAGCGATGGGCAAACTGACCGTTCCCCGACCTCCAGTGCAGTTTGATGGCGCCACCACTTCTCAGGCAAAACCCAGCCCTCTGCTGGGAGAACACAGTCGTCAGGTTCTCAGTGAGCTGGGTTGGGATAACTCGGCTATTGATCAGCTAGTCAGCATGGGAAATGTCGTTATAACGCCGCTGCCGTAAAAGAGCAGCAATGCTGCAATACGAATGCGTACGTTTCACCTGCTGACAAGCGGAAATCTAGCAACAAGAAATACGCTAGAGATCAAGGTTATTTGTGCCTGGTATAAGGCCAGGATAATTGCCGGTATCAATATCCTAAATTGTTAAACCAAGGCCAAACCAAGTACGCTTCCGTATCTTTAGCAATTCGTCCGTGCATAAACGATGATGAGAAAACCTATCTAGTGAGTGAGTTCCACTCCCTATTGAAATCAAAAGAGGAATAAACATGTCAATGATTGTTAATCGTCGAGATCTCGACTTTGTACTCTATGAAACCCTAGGGTTAGATGAGATTCTCAATTCAGAGCACTACGCCGACTATGATCGCGAGTCCCTCGACGCCATGTTGGATCTCTGTCAGACGATTGCTGAAGATCAGTTTTTGAGCTGCGCCTCTAAGCTGGATGCCAATGAACCTCAGTTTGTCGACGGCAAAGTCGAAACCATCCCTGAACTCAAAGAGGCGATTGCTGCCTACCAGGAAGCCGGTTTATGTGCCTCAGCCTATGATGCAGATGTTGGTGGACTGCAGTTACCCTGGATGGCAGATCAAGCGCTTAACGGCATGTTTGTCTGTGCTAATAACCCCGCGCATATTTATCTCTTTCTGACTCAAGGCGTGGCTAATATGCTTAATGCCTGTGGGTCTGACGAACTTAAGTCCAAGTACTTGCCCAATCTTGTTGATGGCAAATGGTTCGGCACAATGTGTTTATCTGAGCCACAAGCGGGGTCTTCGCTTGCTGATATTCGTACCAAGGCAGAGCCAAAGCCCGATGGGTCCTATGCCCTGACTGGTACCAAAATGTGGATATCTGGCGGTGAGCAAGATATTACCGAAAATATCGTGCATATGGTGCTGGCAAAGATTCCCGGTTCGCCTCCTGGTGTCAAAGGCATCTCATTATTTTTGGTGCCTAAAAATCGCGTTAACGATGACGGCACTATTGGTGAATATAACAATATAGCGCTGGCTGGCCTCAATCATAAAATGGGCTGTCGCGGAGCGACCAACTGTTTGCTCAATTTTGGTGAGTCTGGTGAATCCATCGGCTACCTGGTGGGAGAACCCAATCAGGGCTTGGCAAACATGTTCCATATGATGAATGAAGCGCGTATTTCTGTGGGCATGTCCGCAGTTATGTCTGCGCTGGGTGGTTATCTGTACTCATTGGATTACGCCAGAAATCGTCCTCAGGGCCGCCCACTGGTTAATCGTAATCCAGAAGATCCTCAGATTATGATCAGTGAACACGCCGATATTAAGCGTATGCTGATGACCCAAAAAGCCTTTATCGAGGGTGCTCAGACCCTGATGTATTACTGTGCGGAGTTGATCGATACTAAAAAGCTGTCGACTGACCTAGAAGCGAATCAGCGTCGTGATTTACTGCTCGATTTGTTGACACCGATTTGTAAATCTTGGCCCTCAGAGTTTTGTCTTGAGGCGAATAAGTTAGCGATTCAGATACTGGGCGGCTATGGCTACACCCGCGAATATCCGGTGGAACGTCTCTATCGAGATAACCGGCTCAATCATATTCATGAAGGGACTTGGGGTATTCAGGGTATAGATATTCTGGGCCGCAAGGTACGCATGCAAAATGGCGCTGCGGTGAAAATTCTTCGCGAAGAGATGCAGGCAACGATTGATTCGGCGGCAGGGCATGCTGGTTTAAGCAGTTTTTGTGATCAACTAAATGAGTACTTAGTTCTAATTGAAGACACTATCTCTGTGGTCGAGCAAGCTGAAGACCCATCCTTGGCGCTTGCCAATGCGACGATTTTCTTGGATGCCATGGGCCATTTAGTGATTGCATGGATGTGGCTAAAGCAGGCAGTGGCTGCGGTAAATGGTAAGCAAAAGGGCAATGCAGCGGACGATGCGTTTTATGACGGCAAGGTCGCGGCGATGCAGTTTTTCTTCCGTTACGAATTGCCAAAAATCAAGCCAAACCTTAGGTTGGTGGCGGATTTGGACAGTACTTGCTACGACCTTACTGCAGAGCAGTTCCTAGGCGTCTAATCTTCTCAGGAAAACATATGGCTCTAGGGTATGTTAGCAGAGAACTAATGTGCGACGTTCGATGCCCTAGGCCATATAATTGTTTTGTGAATGCGCCAGCCTCTATAATGCGCCAACCCCTAAAGAGTGTTGCCACTTGATGAAGCCGCGGCTAGTTTAGAGCTTTCAGCTCTGACTTTGAATCGTAATCACGAAAACAAAATATGAGAATCCCATTGTCAGAATATGATTTTTCCAGCTTAGATCTTAACCCCGCCCTAGTAGATAACCTTGCAAGCCTTGGTTACTCGGAGATGACGCCGATTCAGGCACAAGCTTTACCCTCAATTTTAGCCAGTAAAGATGTTATTGCTAAGGCCAAGACCGGCTCGGGTAAAACCGCAACCTTTTCTCTGGGGTTATTGAATAAGCTTGATGTAAAGCGTTTTCGTGTTCAGACCCTGGTGTTATGTCCAACCCGTGAATTAGCAGACCAGGTGGCTGCTGAAATACGTAAACTGGCACGAGGGATCCACAATATTAAGGTGCTGACTCTCTGTGGGGGGGTAGCCTTTGGGCCTCAGGTGGGTTCTTTGGAGCACGGTGCGCACATTATTGTGGGCACTCCTGGGCGGGTCGAAGATCACCTTCGCAAAGCGAATCTTAATTTAGATAATCTTACGACTTTAATATTAGATGAAGCCGACAGAATGTTGGATATGGGTTTTCAACAGGCTTTGGATGATATTGTTGGTTATATGCCTAGGCAGCGACAAACAATGTTGTTTAGTGCTACTTATCCTGAAAAAATCGACAAAATTGCACAGCGAATCATGCGATCCCCAGTGACTGTAGAAGTGCAAGACAGTCACAGCAGTCAGAGTATTGTCGAGACCCTTTACCAGATAGACAATGACCAGTCGCGGATAGAGGCGGTGAGGCTTTTGTTGCAGGCACACCAACCAGAGACCACGCTGATTTTTTGCAATACCAAAATCGAAACTGATCGAGTGGCCAACGAATTGCGTGCAGTAGGTTACGAAGCATCGGCTTTACATGGTGATTTGGAGCAAAAAGATCGAGACCAAACCTTAGCCTGTTTCGCCAACCGCAGTGTTTCTGTGCTGGTGGCTACAGATGTTGCAGCCCGGGGTTTAGATATTGACGCTCTTGATATGGTGATCAATTACCAAATGGCGCAGGAGCTTGAAGTCCATACTCATCGGATCGGCCGCACGGGTCGTGCCGGCGCTCAAGGTATTGCCTGCAGCTTATATACGCAAAAAGAAACTTACAAAATTGACTTGTTAGAAGACTATTTAGAACAGAAATTTAATCGCGGTGACCTGCCGCACTTAGAATTGTTACGTGAGCCTGTCTTCTATCCACCTATGGTGACTATTCATATAGGCGGTGGCAAAAAGCAGAAGCTGAGGCCAGGGGATATTGTGGGTGCCTTGACTGGTGCTGATGGTATTCCAGGAACAGAGATCGGCAAAATTCAGGTAGGTGACCACTGGGCCTATGTTGCTGTAACCCGTAAACATGGGAAAACGGCGTTTAAAAAGCTCAGTGAAGGCAAGCTCAAGGGGCGCAGCTTTAGGGTAAGGCGTTTGCGGGGTTAGGGCTGGGATACGTTTTAGCCGCTACACTTTTCATAGCACAGACCGCCTGTTTCGTCGGCTTGCGCCCCACAGCACTATTTCCTCCGCAAACGGGTTTTTAACCCTCTAATCGCAATTCTAATCCAATAATTTATGGGAATGGCCGACATGGCGATAGAAAACCCCATCAAAGTCATTTATGATATGTTGTATCATATCAATTTGTGTGCGCAGTTGTATCAATGCAACAAAGTCTAACTAACAGAGAAATCAATGACCCATATAAACAGACTCCCCGTCACCGTGCTTTCAGGCTTTTTAGGCGCCGGTAAAACCACTGTACTAAGCCATATATTGAACAACCGAGAAGGTAAAAAAGTCGCTGTTATTGTTAACGATATGAGTGAAATCAATATTGATTCGAGCATTGTGCAGAACGAGGTTTCACTTAACCGTAGTGAGGAGAAGCTTATAGAAATGAGCAATGGCTGTATTTGCTGCACACTGCGGGAAGAACTTTTAGAGGAAGTGAATAAGTTGGCGCAGGAGGGCCGTTTTGACTACCTGGTGATTGAATCGACGGGCATTTCTGAACCCTTACCCGTTGCTGAAACCTTTACCTTTGCTGATGAAAATGGCGTGTCGCTCTCTGATGTTGCCAATTTAGATACCATGGTGACCGTGGTCGATGGGGTCAATTTTCTCAAGGATTATGATGAGGCGCAGTACCTGCAGGATACCGGTGAATCCCTAGGCGAAGAAGATGAACGCAGTGTCGCTGACCTGTTAGTGGACCAAGTCGAGTTTGCAGACATTATTCTCATAAGCAAAACGGATCTGTCTACGCCGGCTGATGTCGAGCGTTTAACGGCTGTTCTTAAAACCCTGAATACCGACGCAAAGATAGTTCCAATTACTCAGGGCCAAGTCAATATTGATGAGGTGCTTAGCACGGGGCTATTTAACTTTGAGCGCGCGCAACAAGCGCCTGGGTGGTTAAAAGAGATGCGCGGCGAGCATGTTCCTGAAACGGAAGAATACGGCATTGGCAGTTTTAGCTATCAGGCGCGGAGACCTTTCCATCCAGAAAAATTTCATGAATTTCTGCATAGCACCGATAAATACGGCAAGCTGATTCGCTCCAAAGGGTATTTTTGGTTGGCCACACGACCTGAGTTCGCAGGTCAATGGAGTCAGGCCGGAGGCATTGCTCGCTATGGCTTTGGAGGGATGTTTTGGAAAGCCGTATCTAAGGAAAACTGGCCCACCGATGAAGAGTATCTCGCCTCCATTGAAAAACAATGGGTTGAGCCCTTTGGTGATATGCGGCAAGAACTGGTATTTATCGGCCAAGGCTTGGACAGGGAGCGCTTCACTCAAGCGCTTGATGAATGCCTATTAAGTGAGGCAGAGGTATTGCAGGGTAAAGCCTATTGGGCGACCTTGCAGGACCCATTTCCTGCATGGGAGCAAGCATGAATTCTATAAGTACAGCCACTGTATCTAGTATTTCTAGTATTGGTTCGTTGTCTAACACTGAAGTAAAAATCCGCCGTGCTGCCCAAGGCAACCAGCCAGGAATTTTTACTGATATCTATCGCGATGACACCAATATTGCTATTTGGCAGCGCGAGTTACCCGAGACATTAAAAGATTCTGTCGATGCATTCTTGAAATCGAACCCCACTTTTCAAGTATCTATGACCGTCACACCAGGCAGTGCACTTGCCAGCGTTAGCGAATCTATGGGTATTTCGAGTGAATCTGAGTTGTGTGAAAATATTGCAGAGCTGGTGGATATGTTTTGCTGCCTGTTTAGCCTCAGGCGAGCAGGTTTGCGTTTAACGGTGCTGGACCGAGCGATGTGCCCGAGATTTCATGTTGATAAAGTACCTAGTCGCTTGGTTACTACTTATCAGGGTATTGCAACGGAGTGGTTGTCCCATCAAGTTGTTAACCGTAAAAAATTGGGCGCTGGAAATCAGGGCAAACCAGATCTGGAATCCGGCCTCTTTAAAAACACACAGGATATCCAACGCCTGACTTGTGGAGATGTTGCCCTATTAAAAGGTGAGCTTTGGGAGGGTAACGAAAATGCAGGTTTGGTACACCGATCGCCACTGATATCCGCTGGTGAACATCGTTTGCTATTGACGCTGGACTTTAGCGACTAAATCCTGCGGTTAGAAAATGACCTGTTGGAAATGCAATTCGAATCTTTAGCTACAAATTTAATGTGGCCTGAGATCTCAGTATTATCTATCTGTAATGAGACCCGCCATTTATAGTCCGTGTCTGTAGTATTATTGGGTCAGCTCCTTAGAATCCGATAAATCAACGCGATAGGGGTGATAGATAGCTTGCAGGAATCAAAAAAATTGAATCCTAGTGGAAAATATTTTCTTTGAGATAACAAATATGAAAGAAGTAAGCCAAATTATCGACCATGCCGAACAGCATTGTAAAGAGCATGGTTCCCGTCTAACTCTTAAGCGTAAGCAGGTACTTTCGGGATTATTGCAGTCGGAAAAAGCCCTGTCTGCCTACGAACTGGTGGATTACTGTAAAACGGTGTTTGGTGAAAATATTCCGGCGATGTCAGTGTATCGGATTTTAAAATTTCTTCAGGACGAACATTTGGTGCATAAGCTTAACTTGGCAAATAAGTATGTTGCTTGCTCTCATATTACCTGCGATCACGCTCATGAGGTGGCGCAGTTTTTAATATGTGGTCAATGCCAGCGAGTGAAAGAAATTAATATCGGCAAATCAATGGTAAATCAGTTAAAGCACAGTGTAGAAGAGGTAGGTTTCCGTTTGCTCAGTCCACAGTTAGAAATGAACTGTGTCTGCAAGAGCTGTATCAGTAGCGCAGCCTAACATAACAAATAGTATCCTCGAGAGAAAATGCACTATGAATAACCTGCAAGCCATTACCGATAAGACCGCAATCGGCCTGTCCGTATTATGTACTGTTCACTGTCTGGCAATGCCCCTAGCGGCTGTTTTACTACCCTCATTTGCCGCTATGGCATTGGAAGACGAAATATTCCATCTTTGGCTATTGATTGCTGTATTTCCCGTCAGCGCCTATGCCTTAACAATGGGTTGTAGGAAACACAAACGCTATCGGCTTTTATCAATAGGCGGTATCGGTCTATTGATGCTGGGCACAGTATCCTTTGCAGGACATGAACAACTCGGCGAAACCCTGGAAAAAGTGCTCACCGTGATAGGTGCGGTGATCATTGCGCTGGGACATTATTGGAACTATCGCCTGTGTCAAAATCATGATGCTTGCGGGTGCAGTGAAGCTCAGTAATTTGGACGTTTATAGAAATGTGCATCAATGAAGCGGTCTTTTTTTAAAATCGTGAGGCGCTTTGATAGGGTTAAAAACCTCCGCTGAACACCTCGGTTAAACAATGCAAATTCACAAGGGCTGCTTCCTATTGTCGTTCAGGAGCACCCAACAAACGTTTACTGCAATCATCGAATAGGATTTATTAATGGTGAATGACTCCAAGCCTATTGAGGCTATTCCCACTAACATCATTACGGGCTTTCTAGGTGTAGGAAAAACGTCTGCGATTTTGCACCTGCTCAAGTTTAAGCCTGCTAACGAGAGATGGGCGGTGCTGGTAAACGAATTTGGTGAGATTGGCGTCGATGGCAGTTTGTTTGAAGGGCAACATAACCAAGAGCGAGGCGTGTTTATTCGCGAGGTGCCGGGGGGTTGTATGTGTTGTGCCGCAGGCCTGCCGATGCAAGTTGCATTAAATCAGTTGCTCGCTCGTGCTAAGCCAGATCGTTTGTTGATTGAACCGACTGGCTTAGGCCACCCTAAAGAGGTGTTGCAAGTACTTTCAGCAGGCTACTATCAGGGCACGCTTGATTTACAGAAAATCCTGACGTTAGTCGATGCGCGTAAATTGTCAGATGAGCGCTATACCCAACATCAAACCTTTAATCAGCAAATTGCCATTGCGGATATTATCGTAGGCAACAAGCTGGATTTATATCAGCAAGATGAAAAGACCAAGCTTGAAACCTATGTAAAGCAACATGGGGCTTCTCAAGCCCAAGTGATATTCACACATAATGGTGAAATAGCGCTTGCCCATTTACAGGGTAAAACTGCTGCTGCCGCTAAAGGCCATCATCACCATTTGACTGAGGGTAAACCTTTACTTTCGCAATCCCCAATTCCCGAATGTGGTTACATTAGCGCCACCAATGAAGGTGAAGGTTTTTATAGTATCGGTTGGCGATTTTCACCAAGCCTTGTGTTTTCGTATGACAAACTATTCTCGTTTCTATGCGGTATAAGCGCCGAAAGAATGAAGGCTGTTTTTATTACTGAACTTGGGGTATTCGGCTATAACCTGACTGCTGATGCGCTGACAGAAATTGAATTAGATGAATGTGCCGAAAGTCTTATTGAGATTATTTCTGACAAGGTCAATGACGAATGGCAAGCGCAGCTTTTAGACTGTATTGTTTCCGATATTTAAGGTCTACGGTTTAAAAAGTTAAAATCCCTTACCCTTTAAATTCTTCATGAGTTTTACATTTCCTGCCTGGGTACTTTAAAGTTTGATGTCAAAAAACTGCACCTTTGTTGCCTATCTATAGATACTTGCATAAGCTGATCTGTCCTATATAGTCGACGCATTAACCTGTAAGTGTCATTAGCCATAAGATACTGTTCGATATAACTCCCATATTATTAGTGACTAATTAAAATTAGCGAAGGAATAACCTACATGAATGGCCCTTCTAAAAAAAATGCTAAAGACTTAATCTACGGCTGCTACTCCGGTCTGGTCGTTTGCTTATTATTACATTTGCTAATGCTTAATGTGCCTGAGTATAGCTCATTGCCATATTTTGTTTGGTCAGATAAAACATATGGGGCAGAGTACAGTCTGCATTATGGCTTGATTGGTCTTATATCTTTTGCAATTATTGCGCTAATTATCAATGAAATCATTAGGCCTCGAGTCAGACTTAGAAAATGCTCTAAGTGTGGCCTGACACGAGCGATTACTAAGACCACAGTGTTATTAACCAAGGAAGAAAAAGAAGATTTGTATAAGCATTCCCCTATGTTATTTACAGCCATAGGTATTGATTTACAGAAAGCTATTGAATCGAGTGTGACTGCTAACTATATATCTTGCTCTGCATGTAACCATCATTATAAGTCCAGGCTAAGAACAGATGCCCACATTGGTGATGATTTCTATGACGCTTATGGCTCTGGCGGCCTTGGCGGACGCTGGTAATCTAATACACGCTCAACATATCTTAAAAGTGAATCGAACCAAACCTCTGGGTAGAGCAATAAAAAAATCAGTCAGAGGCTGAGGATTTTGCTTGTAATGGGTGCGTGCACCCGGAGTGCCGATTAGTGCCTTAGATAGGCACCTACAACACCCTTGAGCCTTGTGTTTATTGATGTTGACAGCCCTTCAGTTCATTGTCAAAGGCACATCCACGTCTACCATTTTGTCTACCATTTTGTCTACCATCAGACTGACACAAGGCGCCCCTTGAGTAATTGTGTGCCTGATAGTCCATTAGAGGGGCGGGAGGGGCTACGGTGACATGGGATTGTTACTGTACCTGCCCATATACAAAATAAGCCTATTTCAAAAAAGCTGCCCATTAGCCAGTATTTAGATCGTTGGAGTTGCTGCTGGGGAGGGTTAGCATGATTTACTTATATTATCCAATTGGCTGGTGCTATGTAAGAGGTACTTTAGACAAAGTTTTGACACCTCTTTAAGGCGCTATTGAGAGAGATTCTTCTAACTATTAACCGCTGACAAAAATGTATACAAAGCTGGGTGTAAGCTTAAGCTTTCAATTTTTTTAAATCGTTTATATACTGTCTAAAAGGATCGTTGGATGTGACTCATCCGTCATTTTAATCACCCTGTGGATAAGCACTTAATATTGAATGGTGGAATTATGAGGTTTCGCTTTATTACGAAACGCACTATGTTGACCTTTCTCTGTTTATTAGTTACACCTATTTTGGCTCAGGAGCCGACGGAAGAGCAATTGGCAGACAATACAAACGAAGCGCTTTGCTACCTCCCCGAGTTTAAATCTATTACTCTTGGTGAGCACGATACAGCTACACGGAAAAAAAAGGCTATCGCTTGGCTTTCGCATAATGTTTCTGCATGTTCTGTGAATAAACTTGTTCTTATTCGAAATGCTCGAGCGTCATTTTTAGGCGCTGCTGATTCCGTCGAAATAGTAGCACTTATAGATGACGCTATTGAGTTCAATTTGGCGACCAAGAGACTGTAAAAACATCTGTGTAATTGTCTATCGTTAACCCCAAACAGGGAAGGATAGACAGATGATCCACGATGAAATAAAGAACCTAGCTCAAGCAGCTGCAAAGAATATTAAAACCGAAGCTGACCTCAATGAGTTTCGGCAGATGCTCACTAAAATCACTGTTGAGACGGCATTGAACGCTGAGCTGGATGACCACCTAGGTTACTCCAAATATGAGGCGTCAGACGCCTCTAATAGTCGAGATGGCACTACGAGGAAGACACTCAAACAGATGATGGTCAGTTCGAGCTTGAGACGCCAAGGGATCGAGAAGGCACTTTCGAGCCCAAGCTGGTCAAAAAGCATCAGCGACGCTTCACCACCATGGACGATAAAATCCTCTTTCTCTACGGCCAAGGTATGACAACGCGTGAGATCGTAGAAACCTTTAAAGAAATGTATGGCGCAGATATTTCGCCTACGTTGATCTCTAAGGTTACCAGTGCGGTTATTGAGCAAGTCGTGGAGTGGCAGTCACGGCCCTTAGATGCGGTTTACCCCATCGTTTATCTCGACTGTATTGTGCTGAAAATCCGTCAAGACAATCGGGTGATTAACAAGGCTATTTACCTAGCCCTGGGCGTTAACCTTGACGGTCAGAAAGAATTGTTGGGGCTGTGGATCTCAGAGAATGAGGGCGCTAAATTCTGGCTCAATGTCCTAACAGAACTGCAGAATCGAGGCGTTAAAGGCATCTTGATCGCCTGTTTTGACGGTCTAGCAGGCTTCCCTGATGCGATCAACGCAGCCTTCCCCGATACGCAAATACAGCTGTGTATCGTGCACATGGTGCGCAATTCAATGAAGTACGTCTCCTAAAAAGATTACAAGGCTGTTACAGCCGATTTAAAGCGCATCTACAAGTCAGTCACTGAAGAGGAAGCCCTTCTAACGCTGGATGGGTTTGCTGAGCACTGGGATGATAAATACCCGCAGATCAGCAAGTCATGGCGCACCCATTGGGACAATCTCAATACGCTCTTCAATTACTCTGAGGATATACGGCGGGCCATTTACACAACCAACGCCTTTGAGTCACTTAACAGCGTTATTCGCAAGGCGGTGAAAAAATGGACGATGCCAATCCGTCGTTCGAACTCTCTCTGGAAAAAATTTGTTCACGGCATAAATGTAATTGAAATATTTTTATTCATATGCGAATATTGAATGGATTTCTAAAAATATAATTGCTACCGGAGTGGGATTAAAATGTCTAGAATTTTAATTTTTAAGGTTTTGGCGTTATGTCTCGCGTCATTCATGTTTGCAAGTAATGTCAATGCGTCTAACTTTTATTGGATGGACACTTGGGTGAGGGTGCCGACCGGAGCTCCAACTTATGTTTGCACGGGGGATTACCCAAGTAAGGTTGGTGGTTTATGTTTTCGCAAAGAGAAGTGTAGTAGCAGAAAAGGTAAGGGAAAAAATTGGGGGTACAAATTTGATGGTGCAACAACTTGTTGGCGTAAAAAAGAAACAACAGCTACAAAAGCTCCGAAAAGCTACCCAGCACCTAGTCGTGCGATGAGCCCTCGATGCAACGCTGGTAAAGTCAATATTGCTGGCCTTTGCTATAATCAGTGCCCCAGTGGCATGGTCGGTGTTACGCCGGTTTGCGCTTCAAAGGTGCCGCCAAAATATGTCCAGTGCGGGTTGGGTTACGCCAAGAGCACTTCGGCATGTACGTGGGCGATCGCGGATCAAACGATGGCTGGTACAAACTTTGCTTTTGCAGTGTCTGGTAATTTCATAGCAGCTAAAGCTGGTATTGCCTCTAAACTGGCTGGTAAATTGTCCAAAATGCCGTCGAGAGCCGCAGGTGATATACTCAAAGCAATGCCCAAAACCGTTTCGTTCGCGACGAGGTTTAGTGGCGATTTTCTATCCATCGCCTCCAAAATAAGTAAGGTTGGCGATGCGAGTACTACTACAAGAATAGCGACTATCTTTGAGACTGCTGCGACTACTTGGCTTGCTGACCCAGAATTGGCACAAATTGCTAGCTTCGGTGGTATTACGTCAGTCCCAAGTGTGCTGAATAAAATCGCCTCAGGTCAGTCTTTCAGTACACAGGATACGGAAGATTTGATGGAGTTTGTTCGTGATTTTTCAGGACTTATGTCCTTGGCAATTGGCTTAGCTATGCCAACGCCAGGTCCACAGGATAATGTAGCGGTGATGCTCGATATGATTGCTGCTTATGCTTACACCATATATCCTTAATCACTCAGTTGTTTAAACTTTTCAAAGAGTAAAACCCCGCTAGCGCGGGGTTTTATTTTATAAATTTGGCGTTATGGTAAAGTTAAATCAAAGAGATTTTTGCACGTTTTCTCCTCGCTTTAATCTTGTAGCAATATCTTCTAACTTAGCAAGGCGTTTGGCTTCTTCAGAAGTAACTTTGCGAAGTGGATCGGCTGTTTCTATGCGTTCGTGCAGAAACTTGCGTAAGTTGGTGCTGTGATGGTTTTGGCTTTCGTACCACTCGTTCATTATTAATTACGTATTTGATTTACTCTTAGCGTGGTCACAACGATTCTATTAATTTAACAATCGAGTTATCCTCGAAATGATAGGACTGTTGAGGAGATCAAGCTCATCATGGAAGAGAGTCCAGCTGCTATCTGCTTTAATGTTGATATGTTTAAGCCTATTTGGGATGAACATGATGTTCCAAAAAATCAACAGAAGTACAAACTATCAGAGGACGGACTGCTGGCAACGCCTAAGAAGAGATATGGCGGCCCTACATTTGAGTTTTGGATTAGAAAAGGTTGGCAGCTTCAGGTCAGGAGCGGCAGGAAATCAATGCTGTCCAATAAGGCTGAGCAGCTAGTTAAAGAGTTAGAGAATGATGACGGTTATAAAGCTGCGGTAGAGGCGCGGAGAGTAGGCTCTTATCTGTAGAAATAACGTTATATATCAATAGGTTATAGGTGTGAGTGGCTGTGTAGGTGCTGTAGAGCCGTTGAATAAACTGCTTTAAAGCTGTGCAAACCTGCTGCAACCCATTGATTTATTGAGGTTTAAGGAAGAGACGTGTGGCCTTTATAGACTTAAACCACCGCAGCTAACGATAGCATTCAAGTGTTCCGCATCTTCATACTTGCCCAGTTTTAGCGCGTAATTTCGTAACTCTTGTGCTGAATCTTGAAGTTTTAATATATCAGCTTTGTATTTGTTGGAGTTCGCTGTCCAATCTTCGCTATTCGTTTCGGGTGGTTTTGCTTCACCTAATCTTTGTCTTTTTAGTATTTCAAATACCATATCGTCAACTTGATTTCTATTGTAATCATTTAGCCATGACATCAGACTGGCTTTTCTAGCACCAGCTAAAACACAATCACCTATCGTCTCATTTGCTTTGTTATTACTTATAAACTGCGATGTGAGTAGGCTGCGTGAAGGAACATTGTCTGTAGATGTTTTTTTGGAATCCTGATCCCAACCATTAGTAGCAATACCATACAGCTCTGCCGCCGCCCCACCTTTGATTGTCCAGCCATTTTGGGCGCTGCAATACCACATTGTTCTTTCATACAGCCTGTCACCTACTTCAACGCTGGTCATGCTGCTGTAATAGTCGTTCAATGCCTGAAGCTCTTCTTTGGGTAGGTCGCAAGTGATCCTTTCTTCGCCTTCAAGCTGCATTTTTTTCAGATAGGGAGCGTGAAACAGGATTTAACCTTTATCAGCTACAAAGCGTTTCGTGCCTCCTAAGAAAGCAACAGCGCATGACGAAGCACACATCTTATCGTCAGAGATGATAGTTGTTACGCCTCGATCCCTAAAAACCTTACCTAGCTTATATCCATCGTCCAGATTTCCGCCACCCGACTCAAGCGTAACTTCTATGGGCGAGACAACTTCACCATCTTCGCCTAAGCACGGCGCTCTCTGATCTATTAGCTTGCCCACTGCAAATGTAATGTCTGGGCCGATCGACCCAGTGACCAATATTGAATGCTTGCTACCAGTAACACAGCTGGAGCTAGACGTGTCAGAACTCGTCTCTATTACTAAGTCATCAATGTAATAAGTTTTAGCAGAAACATTCAGCGTTAGAAAGGCAGTGATCAGTAGTGCAAGTCTCATACCGGGTAACTCTTGTTAATTAATGCATCAACTATATAGAACAGATGGAGTTATTCAAGGATGACTAGCAACTAACGAATGAGCAGCTTTTTTGAAGTGGGCTTATTAAGTACCCGTGCAGATACAGTAACAATCCCACGCCACCGTAGCCCCTCCCGCCCCTCTAAAGGATTATCAGGCACACAATTACTCAAGGAGCGCCTTGTGTCAGTCTGATGGTAGACAAAATGGTAGACGTGGATGTGCCTTTGAAAGTTACTGCAGTTCTTAGATCATATAATTGGCGTCAAAAGGGAGTACGTAGGGTAGTTTAAGAGAGTTATTTGCGAGTCTGAGAAGAACAATTGACCTTTCACTAGCGCTAAGACGCTCGATGTTTTCGCAAAGCTCATCCAAAGAGGCCTCATTACTGAAAAAGGCCTCTTTGGAAGGAGACCGATACATAGAGCCAGGCGTCACATCAAAGAAATTGGCTAAACGCTCCATTGAGTCATGACGAGGATTCAAAGTAACTTCACAAAGAATACGATTAATTGTGGGTTGTGCAACACCAGTGGCACGGGAGAGCGCATTTTGTGAAATGTCACGCTCTTTCATTAATTTGGATAGACGCATGCTAATGGTATTATTCATACGACATTATCGACCTATACTTCCACAGATATATATACCGCGTTAGGGTAGTGCAAGCGTAGTTAGCGATCTAACGCAGGGAATAATAGCTTAAGAGTTAAAGCCCTCCAGTACATAAGTATCTCAGTAACAGAGATGATGTCTTCCAAAAGCTCATTGAAGTTACACCCAACATTTAGATTGTGCCTTCGTACGTGGGTGCATCATAAAATGTAGCTTTTTGAAATGGGCTTATTTTGTATGTGGGCAGGTACAGTAACAATCCCATGCCACCTTAGCCCCTCCCCGGTAGGGTAGAGGTTTTTCTGGAAATAAGTAGGTGACCACTTATTTTACCACTTTTGGAGATATAGGTTGTGTGAAGCCATGTATAACAAGGCTTATAGCGGGGCTTGTCACTAATATGGTGCCCAGGAGAGGACTTGAACCTCCACCCCCTTGCGAGGACTAGCACCTGAAGCTAGCGCGTCTACCAATTTCGCCACCTGGGCATAGCAATAAAACTTGTCTTACTCTTCAAGATGCAACCCTTGGGATAGACCATCTCAATAGTGCCTTGCAGCACCCAATTCCGCTATGGCTGTGAACCTCTTCAAGCCAAAACCTGCAGTCGCTCACACAGCGGGCGCGAACTATAGTAACCGCGGAAGATTTTGTCAATTGCCTATCTGTAAATTAGTTATTTTGTGATCCAGTTTCTCCGCCAGTGGTGCGGGTTTTGCCAGTATTTACAGGTCGCAGGTATTAGTCGTGGATGCTCTGAAGGGCTTGCCATAGATGGGTCGACAGGGACGATTAGTGGTGACATATTTCTGCAAACTTACAAGGAGTTAGACATGTTAAAAACAAGTAAAAAAATCCTTTTGATCGGCGCTTCCCTAATTGTTTTAGCGGGATCGGCACCTGCGATAGCAGCACCTGCTGAAAAAACCAGATCGCCGGTTTCTGAACAGACTCAGCAGCAAGTCAATATCAATAGTGCTTCGGCGGTTGATATTGCTAAGTCGCTTGAAGGGGTGGGGCTGAAAACAGCAGAGGCAATCGTGGCTTATCGTGATGCTCATGGTGCTTTTAAAAGTCTCGAGTCGATTACCATGGTCAAAGGTGTTGGCAGCAAGACACTGAAGAAAAATTCTGCGCGTATTTTACTCAAATAATCAGACTAGTCATGTAGAATAATCCGGTCGCTCAGGCGGCCGGATTTTTTTATGGGATGAAAAAATGGGCACTGTAGTTAAAGGGCAGTTTTATCAATGAGTACTGACGCACTAATCACACTTGGCGTATTGCTAGTATTTCTGGGCATTATTATTCGTGGCCGCCTTGCTGTGGATTTTGCCTTGGCTGCTGCCATGGTGGCGCTGTTAGTGTTTGGGGTGTTGACACCCAATGAAGCTTTTTCTGGCTTTTCCAATCCAGCCCTGTTTATTATTGCTTGTTTCTATGTGGTTGCCTCGGCTCTAAAAGAGAGTGGTGCGCTGCACTGGTGGGTGATGCGCTGGCTCGGCAACAGCGGTTCGATCAAGGGGGCTATCCCGCGGATTATGGGGCCGGTGGCAGTCACTAGTTCGATGATCAGTAATACGCCGGTGGTGGCGATCTTTATTCCCTTGATTCAGGATTGGGCGCGACGCCACAATTTGTCTGTCTCTAAGCTGCTTATTCCCTTGAGTTATGCCTC
Organism: gamma proteobacterium HTCC2207; assembly: GCA_000153445.1. Taxonomy (GTDB): domain Bacteria; phylum Pseudomonadota; class Gammaproteobacteria; order Pseudomonadales; family Porticoccaceae; genus HTCC2207. The sequence continues at coordinate 321,732 of CH672398.1, forward strand.
TATTTTAGGAGGCACCTGCACACTGATTGGTACCAGCACGAATATTTTGGTTGTGGGTATGTTGCAGAGCACAACTGAAGCCAATAGTTTGAGTTTGTTTAGTCCGGCCCTGATTGGTATTCCCTTGGTGATCTTAGGTATTGTCTATTTTGTGCTTATCGGCCATCGCTTGCTTCCCGACCGCGGAGGCCTGGTAGAAAGCATGCCGGATACCCGTGAGTATGCGGTGAGCATGCGCGTGGAAGAGGGCGGCCCCTTGGCGGGCATGTCAATTGCCGATGCTGGCCTGCGTCATCTGCAGTTCAGTTTTCTATCTGAGATTCAGTCGAAGGGCCATATTATTCCAGCCGTAGGGCCGGAGGAGATTCTCAGTGGTAACGATATATTGATATTTGTTGGTCAGCCCGAAGGGGTTAGTGAGCTGCGCCAATTCCGCGGTCTGGTGCCGGCTGAAGGCGAAGTGTTAAAGCTCGATGTGCCCTATAGTTCAAGAGCATTGATTGAAGCTGTGATCTCTCCAGTCTCGAATATGGTTGGCAAGACAGTTAAGGCCTCTAGTTTCAGAACTATGTTTGGTGGCGTGATTCTCTCAGTGTCGCGCAATGGCGACAGGATCAATCAAAAGGTTGGCAGCATTGTGCTCCGAGCTGGTGATACTTTATTGCTGGAGGCGGCTCGCGGCTTTGTCCGTCGCCATCGCTACAGTCGCGATTTTTTACTGCTAAGCCGTATTGACGATGCCAGTATTCCAGATGTGAGCAAGGCTCCGGTAGCTCTGGGGTTGTTGGGGCTTTTTGTGGCTGTCGTGGTGTCAGGACTTATGTCACTCGTGGCTGCGTCACTGTTGCTTGTGGTGGCTCTGGCGGTAACCGGCTGTATCTCCATGGAATTCGCTCAGCGCAGTATTGATTTTAGAGTTCTGATGGCAATAGGAGCCTCTTTGGCACTGGGTTTTGCTTTGCAAAAAACCGGGCTTGCAGATCTTGGAGCTCAGGGGATTATCGTGTTGGCAGACGGCAATCCCTTCGTTAACCTAGTGCTCCTCTATGTAGCCACAGTGATAGCCACGGAATTAATTACTAATAACGCCGCAGCGGTGTTGATGTTTCCATTGGCTCAGGCATTAAGTGCTGAGCTAGAAGCGAGCTTATTGCCCTTTGTGATGATAATAATGTTCGCTGCATCGGCGAGTTTCTTGACGCCATTCGGCTATCAAACTAACCTCATGGTTCAAGGGCCGGGTGGCTACCATTCTGCCGACTATTTTCGGGTCGGTGTTTTGCTGAGTCTTATGGTTGGTATCACCGTGGTATTTTTGGTGCCAGTATTTTGGCCTCTATACTGACATTAGTTAATCTGATTACTTCATTAAATCACGCTATAATCCCGCGCAAAATTATTATCGCAAGGTTATTGTCCTAGCTGCCCAAGGCTTTGGATGATGGCTATTACACATTTACATTAGAGAGAGACGAATGACCGACCTGACATGCTTTAAAGCCTATGATATCCGCGGCCAACTTGGAATTGAATTAGATGAGGAGATAGCTTATCGCATTGGTCGCGCCTACGCGGAGTTCCTCAAGCCCAAAAGCATTGTTTTAGGTGGAGATATCCGCCTTACCAGCGAGGCGCTCAAGGCTGCGCTCAGCGAGGGGATTCGCGATGCCGGCGCCGATGTTATTGATATTGGAATGGTCGGTACCGAAGAAGTCTATTTCGCTACCTCCTTTCTCAATGCTGATGGCGGTATTGAAGTGACTGCTAGTCACAACCCGATTGACCACAACGGTATGAAGCCGATCCGCGAGGGCTCAAGACCTATCAGTTCGGATACTGGACTGCTGGATATTAAGCGCCTTGCTGAAGAGAATGATTTTCCAGCCATTGATTCAGCTGCTCGGGGTGGGTATAAAAAACTGTCGGTCCTCGATGACTATCTGGATCATCTGCTGGGTTATATCGATAACAGCGCGATCACGCCGTTAAAAATAGTAATGAATGCGGGTAATGGTGCTGCTGGTCATGTGGTCGATGCGATTGAGGCGCGCTTTGCTGAACTGAAGCTGCCCATCGAAATTGTTAAAATATTTAATCAGCCAGATGGCACATTTCCAAACGGCATCCCCAACCCAATCCTTCATGAAAATCGCGCGCCGACCATTGATGCAGTATTAGAGCACAGGGCTGATATGGGCATTGCCTGGGACGGTGACTTCGATCGCTGCTTCCTGGTGGATGAGAAGGGTCACTTTATTGAGGGTTACTATATTGTTGGTCTGCTCGCTGAAGCCTTTCTGTTAAAAAATCCGGGTGCCAAAATTGTTCATGATCCGCGCCTGACTTGGAACACCATTGATGTGGTTAAAAAGGGCGGCGGTGAAGCGATTCAGTCAAAGACCGGCCATGCTTTTATCAAAGAGCGGATGCGGTCTGAGGATGCGGTTTACGGTGGCGAGATGAGTGCTCATCACTACTTTAGAGACTTCTTCTATTGCGACAGCGGCATGATTCCTTGGCTGCTCGTGATGGAACTGATAACGCGGAGTGGCAAACCGCTCTCCGCGTTAGTTGATGAGATGGTGGAGGCTTATCCTTCCCCCGGTGAGATCAATCGCAAAATCGCCGATCCCGCCGCCGCGATACAGCGTGTGCGTGAACATTATGAGGCCAGTGCCTTAATAGTTGACGAAATCGATGGCGTTTCAATGGAATTTACACAGTGGCGCTTCAATCTGCGTATGAGTAACACTGAGCCAGTCGTGAGACTTAACCTAGAAACCCGTGGTGACAGGGAACTCTTAACCAAATGTCAGCAGGAGCTTCTTGCACTACTCGATTGATTTGCTTTGTAGCAGTTCAACCTCGCGTATTAATTTAGCAAGTGGATAAAATTTCACAGGGTTTAGCGATGGAAAGTTGGTTTTTACTCCAGACAAAGTCAAAGCAGGAAGGCAGGGCGGTTGAAAACCTTGAGCGTCAGGGCGTTAAATCATTTTGCCCAATGATAAAGGTTGAGAAGCTTTCTCGAGGCTCGCGGGTGGTTAAGGAGGAAGCCTTGTTTCCAGGCTACTTATTTGTCAATTTTGATCAGTCGTCGGTCTCCTCAACCACTGTTCGCTCGACCCGAGGTGTGAGTCATTTTGTCACCAGTGCAGGCCTGCCAGTAAAGGTTCCTGAGTCACTTATAAATCAGCTCATGCTGCGCACCGATGCGGGCAATGATGAAACGGTATCCAGTCTTCCCAGCAAGGGTGAAAGGTTACAGATCATTGACGGCCCCTTTCGCGGTCTTAATGCTGTATTTTCTCAGCCAGATGGCGATCGGCGAGCTATAGTATTAATCAATCTATTGAATCAACAGGTTTCGGCGTCATTGCCTTTTGCCAGTTTGGTAGCTGACGAGCGGGTTGACGTCTAAGTACCTTAAATTAGTATCGTAATTTAAGTATCAGTAGTTTTAGTGTGAGAAGTCTAGGTCGAGTACTTGAATTTGAGCACGTAAATGTGAGCTACAACCGGTGCAAGAGAGCAATGCCGCTCCTCTAGAAAGACCGAATGGAAGCAGGACAACATAACAGGGAATTGTTTATGAAGACTAGCCAGAGTTTTTTTTGCGCTACCTTGGTATCGCGCTGATATCGTTTTGAACGTCAGGATAAACGCAGCAGATATCCCTTGAGGCCGCAGGCGAGGCGCTGCTAGGCTAGAGAGCTTTGCAGCAGTATTGGCTAGCAGGAAAAGAGGCGGGGTAAAACAGTGGGTTATGACCTTAACAAATTCTTTGGCAGCCTTGTCCAGTTGTGATTGCCGCCTGTCAAAAACGGACCCTAATACCGGTGTATGGCGACGGCAGTAATATACCTTATTTTCTCTATTTACATGGTCACTGCCCCGGCATTGACGCCGTTGTGCGCAGCGGCAAGAGCGGCGCAACCTATAATATTGGCGGTAATAACGAATGGGCGAATATCGCCATTTGTCGGATAATCTGCGATTTGATGGATAAGCGCATAGCAATTGCCACGCCCCATCAGCAGCTAATAGAGTTTGTTACAGACCGTCCCGGGCACGACTGGCGTTATGCAGTCGATAGTTCAAGGATTTCAAACGAATTGAATTGGCAGCCTCAAGAGACTTTTGAAAGTGGGATTATTAAAACCTTAGGCTGGTACTGCAGATGACTTCAGTTGTCGCTGTTAAAGGGACTGAAGGCCGTCAATTCCAAGCTGTATTATGTCTACACTTAAAAACCTTCACTGTGTTGCCCTAGCACCCGCAGAACTATCTTCAGCGTAGGGCGTCTCGTGTTGTTGCGCTCTGTCGGAGTAACGCTTTTGGTGTGATCCTCAACCATCATTTTCATTGCTATTATTTCTTTAAAGCCCGGCCAATCATTTATGAATAGAAATGTTAGGGATCGCCAAGTTATCCTATAATAATAGTGTATAATTATGCTCGAAAATATTACTTCTCAGGGTAGAGTGAAAAATAGCGTAGGTTAGTCCCGCAAGTCATTGATGACATTGGACTCAGTTTTGGCGCAAAAGCTAAAAATATCTTAATAAGCAGTCGCATAACCTATTCGTGACACTACCAGTGAGAATTTAATATCCAATGAAACTTCAATCCTTATTTCAAACCAGCACTGCAGCGATAATTGCTGTTGCATTGCTGTTTCCGTTGCATGTGCAGTCGCAAAATACTGATGTCAACGCACTGTGCAGTGATGTGTCTCCAGCCAATAGAGCCATGGCCAAGAGCGCTGGCTATGATGTCGATGCACTATGCGCTGGTGTAGCAAAGAAGCCAGCGCGAGTTGCAGCGGCTACTCAGGCGGCCGCTATTCCAGAACGCAAAGCTATAGCACAAGAAAAAGTAGCTGACCAAATTGCTCCCACGGCAGTTGTGGGTGTAACCGCCGCTCCGCCAGCGAAGAAGCTAAAGCCATTTGGGTATGATCTGTTTGCTGGGACTCCCAATACGTTTGCGCCTGTGACAAATGTTCCTGTATCGCCTAATTATCTACTTGGCCCGGGCGACATACTTCAGGTGATGTTTTATGGTAAGACTAACAGCGCCTTTGGGCTTGAGATTAATCGTGATGGTACAGTTAATTTCCCCGAGCTAGGGCCAGTTGGGTTGGCTGGGTTAAGCTTTCAGGAAGCTAAAGACATGCTTCAAACCCGCATCAATACTCAAATGATTGGTGTGCAGGCCAGTATCAGTATGGGCGAGTTGCGCTCAATGCAGATATTTGTGCTGGGCGAGGCCTTTAAGCCCGGTGCTTACACGGTTTCCTCACTTTCGACTATTACTCATGCCCTAGTGGTCAGTGGTGGCGTGAGCAATATTGCCTCATTGAGAAATATTCAACTTAAGCGAGCGGGCAAGACGATTACGAGCCTTGATCTCTATGATCTGCTTATGCATGGTGATACTGAGAGTGATATTCGATTACAGCCTGCAGATGTGATTTTCATCCCTACAGTGGGTGACCTGGTGTCTGTAAATGGTCAAGTCTTGCGGCCGGCTATTTATGAATTAAAAGGCGGCGAAAGCGTAGCTGATTTGATCGCGCTGTCTGGTGGGTTGGGACCAAAGGCCTATCCAAGCAATGCCAGTATTGAGCGCATCCAGAGTGGGGGTTTCTTGACTGTGCTTGATCTAGATCTGACCAAGGCAAGCGACCTAAAATTGTTACTTAAGTCAGGCGATGGCCTAAGTGTCTCTGCAATAAAAGACCGTATGGAAAACACTGTCTCTCTGACAGGGCATGTTTATTATCCAGGCAGCTTTAGCTGGACAGAAGATATGCGTCTCTCAGATCTAATTTCAGGCTTGGAGCAGTTCCCTCCGGGGCTGGATCTTGATTACGCGATACTTTCGCGTAAAGATCCAGCAACGGGTGAGGTTACAGCGCTACTGGTCAATCCTGCAGGGGTAATAGCCGAGCCGGGTGGCGCTGAGGATGTTAGCCTTCATTCGAAAGATCAAATAATGTTATTTGGGTATGACTCAGCGAGAAGTGAACAGTTGAAGTCATTGTTGGATCAGTTGAAGTCACAGGAAAATATCGACAATGCAAGCAAAGTGGTCTCTATAAGTGGCCCAGTAAAATTTCCGGGCGAGTACCCACTGACTAACTCTATGAATGTTAGCCACTTGCTGAAAGCTGCGGGCGACCTTGCTGCTGGGTTAGATCTTGAATACGCCATAATCGCTCGCAAAGACCATGAGACAGGAGAGTTTTCGGTTCTGCAGATCAATCCTGCGGAGTTAATCGAGGAGTCGGCTGGCACTGCTGACCTCGCTCTCAAGTCCAGTGATAGGGTTATGCTGTTTGGGCAAGATTTGGCCAGAGGCGGACAGTTGGAACCTTTGCTACTGCAGTTGCGGTCTCAACGGAGCTTCGATAATCCCGAGAAGTTGGTAACTATTTCTGGTCCGGTCAAATTCCCTGGTGTATACCCTCTGACTGTTTCGATGGATATTAAGCAGCTGATTAATGCGGCTGGAGGCCCAATTGAAAGTGCCTACATGGGCTCTGTCGAAATTACCCGCGAAGATCTGTCCGATTCAGAGTTGGCCAAGACCCAAATCAAGATCTCTGACTTGTCTGGCGAGTTGGGCAATGCGGGGGCGGGCTTTACCTTGGAGGCAAAAGATCTTGTGGCTGTTAAGGTACTGCCAGAGTACCGTGACAGGAAAGCTGTCACACTGGCGGGCGAGGTAGTTTTCCCTGGTGACTATGTTATTTCGCGGGGTGAGACTCTTCTTCAGGTAATCGAGCGCGCTGGAGGTTTTACCGAGTATGCGGATATTAATGCGGCCTTTTTTACACGGACAAAGCTGCGTGAAAATCAGGCCAAAAGGTTGGCTGAATTAAAGCAAAAAATGGAACTAGATCTAGCCGCGAAACAGATAGATGGGTCAGACGACGATCTAGGGTCCGAGGCATCTGCGTTGAAGCAGGATGCGCTAGATAAGCTTTCTGACGCGCAAGCCATTGGACGACTGATTATTCCTCTGAAGGCGATAATAGCTCAGCGGGAGGATGATATTGCGCTTGATGATGGAGACCAATTGATTATCCCTCAGTTCAGTCAGGAAGTGACTGTAATTGGTGAAGTTCAGAGGCCGACATCGCATCTGTTTCGACGCAATGGCCGGTTAAACGATTATATTGAGCTGAGCGGCGGTCTTAAGGATACCAGCGATAAGCGATCCATTTACTTAGTTAAGTCTAGTGGAGAAGTTGTTTTTCCTCGCTCTAGGCTGTTTAAATTTAAATCGATGCGGGCGCAAGTTGAGCCTGGTGATACGATCGTTGTCCCGATTGACTCAGACGGCGCTGTCAAGTTGATGCCGATAATGGCGGAAGCAACCCGAATGATCTATGAATTAGCCTTGGGCGCTGCGGCTATTAATAGTTTTTCGAGTCCCTAGGCTGACCTTTAATGCTGGGTAGATAAAATTGCGTAACAATTTCAAAGGAGAGACTGTGCAAAACCAGATTCAAACACCTCAACCCTACGATGATGAGATCGACCTGCGTGAATTGTTCTCCGTGCTGTGGGCCGGTAAAAAACTGATCGTCGCTGTCACGGCGGTTTTTGCCGTGGTATCCGTTATCTATGCACTGAGTTTAGCCAACCAATATAAGGCCTCAGCTGTGGTGTCACCAGCACATTCCGGTGGCTCGTCTCTGGGTGCGATGGCTGGCCAGCTCGGTGGGTTGGCGTCTCTAGCGGGTATTAATATTGGCTCTGGCGAAAGTAATGAAACGCAGGAAGCCATGGAGATTATGCAGTCCTGGGGGTTTATCGAAGCGTTTATCCAAACCCATGCGCTGCAGGTACCGGTGTATGCTGCGACTGGTTGGGATAAAGGCTCTAATAGTCTCAAGCTGGATGACGATCTTTATGATGCGGCGTCCAAGCGCTGGCTGATTGAAGACAGCGCAAGCGGTGAAAACCGTGCCCCCAGTAGCTGGGCGCTGTATCAGAACTTTAAGTCGAGAGTCGCGGTCTCTCAGGATAAGAAATCGGGTCTGATTAATGTCAGTGTTGAGTACTACTCGCCACAGATCGCCAAGCAGTGGGTCGACCTTTTTATCAGTACGATCAATGACTATATGCGCGCCCGAAAGTTAGAGCAGGTCAATCGCAACATTGAATACCTGACGGTACAGATTGAGAAGACCGCTATCGCCGATATGCGTGAGGTGTTTTACCAGCTAATTGAAGAGCAGACCAAGTCGAAAATGTTGGCTGAGGCCAGTCCAGAATACGCATTTGTCACCGTGAGCAGGGCAATGGTTCCGGAACAGAAATCACAGCCTAAGAGGGCACGGGTATGTATTCTGGGTACGCTCTTGGGCGGTATGTTGTCTGTATTGTGGGTGCTGGTTCGGCGTTATGCGTTCAGTAAAGCCAATTAGAGAGCTGGGCTTGTGACTGCATTCTCAGGCAGAGACGCGCGCAAGCTTTTGGTTGCGCTGCTATTGGCGACTGTCCTCTTCGGCTTGGCGGGTTTACTGGGAATGCTGTTTATGCAGTGGTTAGTGCGCCAGAATTATGCCGCAGACTCTGTTGCGAAACATGGCATTTCAACGAAGCCGTCGTCTCGTCTCGGTGGCGTTGCGACCTTTGTCGTAACCTCCGTATTGATGGTCGGCTCGAGTTACCTTAACCCGGACGCGGTTCTATTTAAAACCTCCTCAATCCAATTTTTCTCTGTGTTCTTGTTTGTTGCATGCTTCTCCCTGGGGCTGTGGGATGATCTCTCCGTTGGTGGGCTGCGGCCGAGATTTCGGCTGGTAGCGCTCGTCTCGGTATATGCCATTGTATTGATTGGGGTACCCGAATTAATTCCCTCCTCACTGGGAATTGCCCCCTTAGATTCAGTCATGTCGTTGCCTGTGGTGGGTCTGGTATTGACGATTGTCTTCTGTGTCGGCTTTCTCAATGCCATTAATATAGCTGATGGCGCCAATGGTCTCGTGCCGGGCATAGCTCTGCTGTCATTTTACCTTTTTAGTCTTTTAGATAACTCCCCAGTCTGGAGTTACCTAGTCATTGGTTTCGGTATCTTTTTGATCTGCAACCTCATTTTAGGGCGCTTATTTCTCGGCGATGCGGGCGCCTATGGTGCAGCCTGTTTACTGAGTTTCGGCGGACTGTTTATGGTCCATGAGGGGCAGGCATCGCCATGGCTTTTGGCCGCTACCCTTGCGTATCCCTGCTTAGAAATGTTGATGAGCATGGGTCGGCGTGCTTTCAGTGGCAATTCTATATTACTGCCTGACAATCACCATCTGCACAATCGCCTGCATACTGTCTTTCGGCGCTATTTGAGAGGGTCTGGATGGCCCAGCGCTGCGACCGGCATCAGCATTACCCTGGCCACTTCTGGGCTCTCTCTCTCGCTATATTATTTTTCATGGTTGACGGCCCTTGATGACCGCTGGCTGATTGTGTTTTTGGCCCAGTGCTTGCTCTACGGCTTGGTCTATTCTCAGCTCAGTAAGGTAGTAAAGAGTTGACCTTGCCTCGCCCGCTACTCTAAAATGCATAATCTAATTCAAAGGTGAATTTTTCTTTGAGCTGAGCGGTATTTTAGGGGCTGGAATGAGAAGCATAGTGTATTTTATGGTCGCCTTTGGCCTTATATGGGTTGGCGTTATTGAGAGTGCTACGTCAAGCGTTGACGACTTTCGCCACCGTCCTGATGTCGGCGACGTTGAGCATCAGGGTTCGGTTGAGCGTATTCTTGCTGTAGGTCTAGTCGGTAATCTGGTGGTAAAAAGCATAATTACCAATGGCCGCCGGACCGTGATTGCGGAAGGCCACGAAACGTTTTCAGAGTCCAATCAAGTTTTGTCCAGATCCGTTGAAGGTTCAGATTAGGGTGCCTCCGATGAAAGGGACGCAGTATGCCGAGCGTTAACTCACCTGTTGGGCTTAAAAAGAACGCTCTAGGGTTGTGGTCAGTGCCCACAGCGCAGAAGTTAGTGTTAATGTTTTTCTTTGCTGGAATCACCTTCGGTGCAACGGGCCTTGGCGCCATGTTGTTGATGACCCTGCTCGCCAATACCAATCTCGGCAAGGATGAGTCTGCCAAGCACGGTATCAGTCTGTCTGAATCCTCCCGCCTGGGTGGCCTGGCTATCGCTATTATTGTCTTTATTTATATCGCGGGCCTTTCACTGATGTCGCCCTACACTCCGGGTTTAGAGAGGGATGCCACATTTCTCTACCTCTGGTGTGCGGTTTTGTTCTGCGGCCTGTTAGGCTTTGCGGAAGATATCAAGCCCGATTTTTTGACCCCCAGTCTAAGGCTTGTCGCAAAATTTTCTGTGCTCGGGGCGCTCTTTTGGTTATCGCCCGCGCTTATCCCTGTATCCATTGGCGTTCCTGCCATCGACTTTTTTCTCAATCTTCCTGTGTTGGGTTGGGCCCTCGTGACCGTGTTTGCGGTAGGATTTATTAACGCATTGAATATGGCTGATGGCGCCAATGGGTTAGTTCCAGGGATAGCTCTGGCAGCCTTTGCGGTATTTTTTATGGAATACGGCCGGCCGATGGACGGGGCGCTGCTTTTCGCCTGTACGATATTTTTTATTTTCAATGTCATTTCTGGTTGGTATTTTTTGGGTGATACGGGCAGTTATGGCCTCGGTGCCGTACTCTTGGGTTATGGCTTGTTGGGAGTGGTCGATGGCCATTTCTCGGCGGGCTTTATGGCGGCGTTGTTTTGCTATCCCTGTATAGACTTCTTAGTCAGTGTCATTCGCCGCTGGCGAGCGGGACGGTCATCCTTTTCTGCGGATAACGGACACCTTCACAACCGCTTGCATCAGTTTTTAAAGGCAAGGGTGCGCTCTTCTGTGATGGCGAATTCATTCACCGGGCTCATCATTAGTGGATCAACAGCGGGGCTTGTTTTGGTTATCCACCTACTTGATGTTCTCCCCTCAGCCAGTGACCTTTGGTATGGTATTTTTGTCTTTGAGGTGGTGGCCTACCTCTCAGTGCTAAAATATCTGACCTCCATTCAGCCTAAAACTCAGTATTCGGACCCGCTGTAGAACGGCCATTTGTGCTGCATGAAAGATTCACATAAGCGGTAATTTCAGGCCTATTTGCTAACTCAGTATGTTATGATTGCACTGCGTTCATCGATTGAACGCAGTGCAATCATGCATTTTTGGGGGGAGGATTCTTTAACAGAGTCCTGCGGTAGCCTGCCTGAACCAAAGCCTCGTTATATCATTGTGAGCTCATGCCTAGTCCAGAAATACAGCTTAGAGCGTTAAAGCTGCTCGAGCAGAACCCCCACTTGTCTCAGCGTGAACTCTCCGCTGAGTTGGGCTTTAGCTTGGGTAAAACACATTACGTGGTGAAGGCGCTGGTTGACTTGGGTTGGGTGAAGTTAGATAACTTTCGGCGCAGTGACAATAAGTTAGGCTACGCCTACTTGCTCACCCCGAAGGGCGTTGCCGAGAAGGCGAAAATTACGGTGCGTTTTCTGGCAAGTAGACAAGCCGAGTATGAATTACTGCGAGAAGAGATCGAGCGATTGAAGGCTGAGTTGGACGAGGGGCCTGCGGATCTTGGTATTCGATAATGGCTTTTATCGTGTGTAATCATCTCTTTTATCGAGATAAACATGTCTCGATACTAACTTACAGAAGTAATGCAAATTTATGTGCGGAATTGTAGGTGCGGTCGCAGAGCGACCGATTATAGAGATCTTAATTGAAGGCTTAAAGCGCCTGGAGTACCGCGGCTATGATTCTGCGGGTGTAGTGGTTCTCGATCAACAAGGAAACACTTCCTGTACCAAGCGAGAGGGTAAGGTGGGGGTCCTGGCTAAGGCTGTTAAAGAGCAATCGCCTCAAGGCACCACCGGCATTGCTCATACGCGCTGGGCGACTCATGGTGTGCCCTCAGAGCGGAACGCACATCCGCATCAGTCAGGAAATCGTTTTTCAGTGGTTCACAACGGTATTATTGAGAATCATAAGGAGCTCCGTAAATCGCTTAGCGTCGACGGTTACACATTCATTTCTGACACAGATACAGAAGTGATTGTGCACTTGATCCATAAGTTATCAGCGGTTTATCCCGATCTAAGGTCAGCTGTTTTCGCTGCGAATCAGCAGCTGGTAGGAGCCTATGGCATGGCAGTTGTCGATAGTCAGTCACTCGGTCAGTTAGTGGTTGCCCGCTCAGGTAGTCCTTTGGTTATAGGTTACGGCTTAGGCGAGCACTTTGTCGCCTCAGATCAGTTGGCACTATTACCCGTTACCCGTCGTTTTGCGGTGTTGGAGGAAGGCGATGTTGCGCAGATAACCAAGGAGTCGGTGAGTATTATCGACGCGTCTGGAGAGCCAGTTAGCCGACCCATTGAAGAGTCAGATATTACAGCCGATGCGGGTGGTAAGGCGGGGTATAAGCACTACATGCTTAAAGAAATCTTTGAGCAGCCAGAAGCGATTCGTAGGACCCTTCAAGGTCGAATAGTTGATGGCAAGGTGGCTGAGGATGCCTTCGGTAATGGCTCGCTCGAGCTATTTGAAGCTATAAAGCATGTGCAGATAGTCGCTTGTGGCACCAGCTACAATGCGGGCATGGTGGCGCGCTACTGGATTGAGCAGTATGTGGGTATAAGCTGCAGTGTCGAAATTGCCTCAGAGTTTAGATACAGAGAGTCCTTTGTCCACAAGGATTCTCTGCTTGTTACCCTGTCCCAGTCGGGCGAAACTGCTGACACCCTGGCGGCACTGCGATTAGCGAAATCATTAGGCTATTCAGCCTCATTAACGATCTGTAATGTAGAAACCTCAAGCTTGGTAAGAGAGTCAGACTTGGTGTACCTAATGAAGGCAGGCCCGGAGATTGGCGTTGCCTCAACCAAGGCCTTCACCGTGCAGTTAGCGGCGCTATTGCTGCTTTCTAAGGCTTTATGTGAGGCTAAGGCCATCAATCAAGAGTTTTGTACCGACGCTGCAGAGGCATTAAATGCTCTGCCGACACATATGGAGCAAGCGTTTAGCCTGGAGCAGTCGGTGAAGGTACTCTCCGAACAGTTCGCTGATAAGCACCATGCGTTATTTTTAGGTCGCGGCGATCTGTATCCGGTAGCGATGGAAGGTGCGCTAAAGCTTAAGGAAATATCCTATATCCATGCTGAAGCCTACGCCGCAGGCGAGTTGAAGCATGGCCCGCTGGCCTTGGTTGATGCTGACATGCCGGTGGTAGTGGTCGCGCCAAGTAATGACCTGCTGGACAAGCTCAAGTCTAACATTGAAGAGGTGAGAGCCCGCGGCTCAGTGATGTATGTGTTTGCGGACAGTGACGACCAATTTGAGCCTGGGCCGGGTCTGGATGTGGTGAACATGGCTCATGCCAGTCACCTTATCGCTCCAATCCTGTTCAGCATCCCACTACAGTTCCTGTCCTACTATGTAGCTCTGGTAAAGGGCACAGATGTGGATCAGCCGAGGAACTTAGCCAAGTCGGTGACGGTGGAGTAATTGGTTCTTAAAAAGTGATAAAGGCTATTATCAAAAGCCTAAATAAATTGAAGAATGGGATAAGTAGGTGGCTGACAGAGGCGCGCTGTTTTTCGCTAACACAAACACCTATAAATATGTTTTCACTATCGTGTAACAAATAGGCCTTTTTTTGAGGTTGAAGTTTTATGGAAGAAAATTTAAGAGAAGTATTTGTAAGAACTCTAAAAATTAACTCCGCTGAGGTTATCGATTCACTTAGCTATAACGAAATCCCGGAGTGAGATTCACTGGCACATATGATTCTCGTTGCAGCAATAGAAGAGGAGTTCGATATAATAATTGATGTTGACGATGTTATTGCCATGAGTGGTTTTTTGGAGGCCAAGACTATTGTCGCGAAAAATTTGTGACGTTGAGTCTATTTTGATTTATCGGTGAGTGTTGTATTGCGCTCAATATGCGAGTCGGTTGATTGCAAGATCTGGCGGTGGCTCGATTATAAACGTGAGTTCAATTATGGGTGTAAACGGAAATGCTGGCCAAGCGGTTTATTCAGGCAGTAAAGCGGCTGTGTCAGGCGTTACCAAGTCTTTAGCGAAAGAGCTAGCTTCTCAATCAATTAGAGTAAATTGCATCGCACCTGACTTTATTGATACCGATATAGCTAGATCAATACCTGAAGATATTTATCATAAAAGAGTTAATGCGATTGATTTAGGGCGTGCGGGCAATCCCGCAGAGGTAGAAAATGTTGCATTGTTCCTAGCTAGCGATCTGTCAACCTACGTTACTGGGCAGGAGATTGGAGTGGATGGTGGCATGCTGATATGAAGCGATTCGATGTTAAGAGAAGTGCTACTTGATGGTATTTAAGCGGCGATCGCTATGTTTAATACAATTTAATCTGAACGGGTTATTTTAGATATTTATGAAAAAAATTCTTATTGTATTTGGTACTCGCCCTGAGGCCATCAAAATGGCTCCCCTAGTACATGCTTTTACTTGCGATGAGCGCTTTAAATCGAAGGTTTGTGTCACGGCCCAGCACAGAGAAATGCTGGATCAAGTACTGGATTTATTTGAAATAGAGCCAGATTTTGACCTCAACATCATGAAGCCTGGCCAGACTCTTAATGACATAACCGCCTCAATTCTTATTGGTTTGAAGCCAATATTGGAAGATTTTAAACCTGACATCGTCTTAGTTCATGGCGATACCGCTACAACTTTTGCGGCATCGCTTGCGGCCTATTATCAACAAATAGCGGTTGGGCATGTGGAAGCTGGTTTGAGGACCGGGAATATATACTCACCTTGGCCAGAGGAAGCGAATAGAAAATTAACGAGCGCGATTACCAGCTATCACTTTGCTCCGACCGCAGGCTCTAAGGATAATTTACTTAAAGAAGGGGTGAGTGAGAGTGATATAGCTGTTACGGGTAACACCGTAATCGATGCTTTATTTTGGGTGACGGGCAAGCTAAATGAAGACAGGTCACTTTCAAAGAATTTAGCTGCTGAGTTTGAATATCTTGATCCGAGTAAAAAATTAATATTAGTGACAGGGCACCGCAGGGAGAGTTTTGGCGAAGGGTTTGACAGGATTTGTGAAGCGCTTCGGCAAATTGCGACTATGAACCCTCAAGTTCAAATTTTGTATCCGGTGCATCTAAATCCGAATGTTCAGGAGCCAGTCAATCGGTTGCTTGATGGTTTAAGTAATGTATTCCTAATAGAGCCCCAGAAGTACCTCCAATTTTGTTACCTAATGGGTAGATCATGGGTGATATTAACAGACTCCGGTGGAATTCAAGAAGAGGCGCCATCTTTGGGTAAACCTGTATTAGTGATGCGAGAGACCACAGAGCGACCAGAGGCAGTTGATGCTGGCACGGTCAAGTTGGTAGGCACTGACGTTGCATTGATAGTCTCCCAGGTTAATATTTTATTAACTGATGTAAAAGCGTACAAAAATATGAGCCTGTCCCATAATCCTTATGGCGACGGGACTGCATGCGCAAAAATTTTGGATTTTATGGTTTCTAAAATTTCAGGCAGTCGAAAATGAAAATAAATCTAAGACATAATAATCTAGATTGGTTGAGGTTAATTTTTGCACTGCAAGTGGTGATTATGCACTCCATTGCCTGGTTGGACAAAGAAGAGCAGGCTAACTTCGATATTTTCAGTTGGTTGGGATACTTTCCTGGGGTCCCGGCATTTTTCTTTCTTAGCGGATTTCTCATTTACGCGTCCTATGATAAAAGCATTAAGGTTTCAGTTTATTTTAAAAATAGATTTTTAAGACTATGGCCTGGCCTTATATTTGTAACCTTAGGCGGTTTGCTAGTTGTTATACTGGGCCGTATGTTTGCCCAAGATAATTCAGGTCACGCTGGAGAGTATGCAGTATGGTTTTTTTCTCAAATTACTCTCGGGCAGGCCTGGAATCCATCCTCGTTTAGAGACTTGGGAATTGGAGTGATTAATGGGGCCCTTTGGACCATTACAGTTGAAATATTTTTTTACTTGAGTGTTCCTGTAATACATCTGATTGAAAAAAGATTTAAGCACACTGTGCATGTTCTTTTGGTCCTGTCCTTCATGGCTTTTGGTTATTCTGAAGGGTTGTTAATGCATGTGTCTATTGGAGATAAGTCTCTATATGAATATTTGGCTTTAACACCAATTATCTGGGGCTGGATGTTTCTTGTTGGAACACTTGTGTACAAAAATTTACAATATATAGAGAAGTACTTTAAATATACTACTTTAGGGTTCCCTATTATTCTCGCTCTCATATTGTTGGATATACCGGATTCTATCTTATTCTCTGCTTCCGGCAATCGCTTGGGTGTTGTTTACTTTTTCGCTTTAAGTTCAGCAGTGATGTTTTTGGGTTTTGGCACTGCACCTAAAAAAATCAAATTTGATTTAAGTTACGGTATATATATTTGGCATAGCGTCGTTATAAATCTCTTGATCATCGTTGGTTGGTACAGTGTGGTTAATGTCATGTTGATGACTTTGTTAATTGCTAGCATAAGTTGGATTTTTATTGAAAAACCAGCATTGAAAATGAAGACCTTCTCTTTGAGAGTTTGAAGTTTACTGTTTTATTATTAGTTGGAGTTTAGTGAATGCAAGACACTGTCATCTGTGTGGTTGGCCTTGGTTATATTGGATTGCCAACTGCCGCTATGTTTGCCTCAAGGCATAAGTACGTTACAGGCATTGATATTGACCAAAACGTGGTGGACAAAATAAACCTTGGTGAAATCCATATTGTTGAGCCGGGGCTTGCTTCTATTGTCGGTAATGCTGTCAGTAAAGGCTATTTGAGAGCAGCAGTGACACCTCAGTCCGCTGACGTTTTTTTCATTGCGGTGCCCACTCCGTTTTTATTGGATGAAGCTCAAATTGACATTCCACAACCTGATTTAAGGTATATTGAATCGGCAGCTAAGGCTATTGCGAAGGTCTTAAAAAAGGGCGATATAGTAATTCTAGAGTCGACTTCGCCGGTTGGCACGACAGAAAAACTAGCTGGATGGTTATCGCAAGAGAGGGCTGATTTAACCTTCCCGCAAACGCATAACGAGGAATCTGATATTAGGATTGCATACTGCCCTGAGAGAGTTTTGCCTGGACACATAATGCGAGAGTTAGTGGAAAATGATCGGATAGTTGGTGGTTTGACTAACAGATGCTCAAAAGCAGCTATAGAAGTGTATAAAACTTTCGTCCGAGGTGAATGTGTTGTCACGAATGCTCGTACAGCGGAAATGGCGAAGCTCACTGAAAACGCGTCAAGAGACGTGAGTATTGCGTTCGCTAACGAATTGTCCATTATTTGCGATGAACTTGATATAGATGTATGGGAGTTGATCACGCTATGCAACCGGCACCCTCGTGTCAATATTTTACAGCCGGGCCCTGGCGTTGGAGGGCATTGTATAGCAGTTGATCCTTGGTTCATCGTTTCGCAATCGCCAATTGATGCAAAATTAATTAAACAAGCGCGTAGTATTAACGATCAGAAACCCTTATGGGTTATAGAAAAAGTGAAATTAGCAATTGCGAATATCTTATTAGCCGACCCATTAAAGTCATCTAGTGATATTACCATTGCATGCTATGGTTTGTCTTTCAAGCCAAATATTGATGATTTACGTGAAAGTCCGGCGGTTATAATAGCGAAAAAAATTATTGCAATGCATTCAAACACTACGTTGCTAGTTGAGCCAAATATTGTAAAACTTCCTTTGGATCTCAAAGGCGGCTTGCTATCTAACATCGATATAGCGTTATCGAAAGCAGATATTCATTTATTGCTAGTAGACCACTCCGAATTTTCTAATAGGCGGCCAAGCTCTGGTATTGTTATTGATACTCGAGGGATTTGGTCCGCTTAAAGATGGCAGGAGTGATTGCTATCACCAAATAAGTAGCTAAAAAATTACAGGCACAAATTTCATAGAGGGATAACAGGATGCTGAATAACAAAACTGTACTAATTACCGGCGGTACAGGATCATTTGGTAAAAAATTTATTGAAACCATACTGGATAGATATTCCGGTGTTAAGAAAATTATAATTTATTCTAGGGACGAGCTAAAACAGTCAGATTTGAAGAAAAAGTATCCAGAACTTGGTTTTCCGCAGCTACGCTTTTTTATCGGAGATGTGAGAGACAAGGATCGATTGAAAAGAGCCTGTGAAGGCGTTGATGTGATTATTCATGCGGCGGCGATCAAGCAAGTAGACACTGCCGAGTACAATCCTACAGAATGCATTCGTACTAATATCGATGGTGCTGAAAATGTTATTCATGCGGCCCTTGATTGTGGCGTTAAGAGTGTCGTAGCGTTGTCCACTGACAAAGCTTGCGCTCCGATCAACCTTTATGGCGCCACAAAGTTGGTGTCGGACAAGCTATTTACCGCAGCTAATAATATTAGAGGCTCAAAAGATATTAAGTTTAGCGTGGTACGTTACGGCAATGTTATGGGCTCTAGGGGCTCCGTAATTCCGTTTTTTTTGAATAAAAAAAATGATGGAGTACTTCCGATTACCCACCCAGAAATGACTCGATTTAATATCTCATTACAAGATGGTGTGGACATGGTTATGTATGCACTAGATCAGCATTTGGGTGGTGAGATTTTTGTTCCAAAAATTCCATCTTATCGTATTTTAGATATTGCCGAAGCCATTGCGCCCGGCTGTGAAACTCCCATTGTTGGTATTAGACCTGGAGAAAAACTGCATGAGGAGATGATCACTGACACTGATTCTCTTAATACAATTGACCTTGGGAAGTATTATGCAATTCTTCCTTCGGTGTCTTTTACCTATTCTGAGGATGACTATCTACTTCATCATAAGGCCAAGAAGGTCTCCTTTGGATTTAAGTATAACTCAGGGACTAATGAAGACTGGGAAACTGTGGATAGCTTGCGTGGTCTAATAATAGAGCATATTGATTCTAGCTTTGAGGCATAGTGTATAAAATGATTCCTTATGGCAGGCAAGATATTTCTCAGCAAGACATTGATGCAGTTGTCGCTGTTCTTAAATCTGATTTTTTAACTCAGGGGCCCAAAGTGCCGGCTTTTGAGAGTGCGCTTACCTCGCATACTGGAGCCAAGTATGCTGTAGCGGTCAATAGTGCCACGTCAGCACTCCATATTGCTTGCATGGCACTGGAGTTGGGCGAAGGGGATTGGTTGTGGACGTCTCCTATCACTTTCGTGGCATCAGCCAATGCTGGATTGTACTGTGGTGCTAAAGTTGATTTTGTAGATATTGATTCTAGAACATACAATCTGTGCCCTAATGAATTGGAAATAAAATTAGAAAGAGCAAGCGTAGAGGGTTGTCTGCCTAAGGTTTTAGTCCCCGTTCATCTCTGCGGTCAGCCATGCGATATGAAGAGAATTAGAGAATTATGTAACAAATATGATGTAAAAATTATTGAGGATGCCTCGCATGCAATTGGAGGTTATTACGAAGGGCAACCGATTGGTAGTTGTCATTATTCTGATATCACCGTCTTTAGTTTTCACCCCGTTAAGATTGTGACGACGGCGGAGGGGGGCGCTGCGCTGACAAATGATCATAAGCTCTCAGAAAAAATGGCTCTATACCGAAGCCACGGTATTACTAGAGATCAGGATGAGATGACTGAGGTCTCACATGGAGATTGGTACTATCAACAAATTACACTGGGCTATAATTACCGAATGACTGAGCTGCAGGCAGCGTTAGGCATCTCGCAAATGATGCGTCTCAAAGAGTTTGTTGCAATACGTCATAAACTAGCCGAACGTTATAGTTTTTTACTCAAAGGTCTTCCAGTTCTAATCCCTTATCAGCTAGAGAATACATATTCTGGGCTGCATCTTTATGTGATTCGATTGCAGTTGGATGAGATTTCGGCGACTCACAAGGAGGTGTTTGAAGAGCTAAGAGTTAACCAGATTGCTGTGAACCTTCATTACATCCCAGTACATATGCAGCCTTATTATAAAGCCATGGGCTTTAAATACGGGGATTATCCGGACTCTGAGCAATATTACAAAGAGGCGATTAGTTTACCTATGTACCCAGGTTTATCCGAAAGCGAGCAGGACAAGGTTGTGAAAGTTCTAACTTCTTCATTGGCTAGTAAATGAAATTAGCATTAGGTACTGCTCAATTCGGATTGCCTTACGGGGTTGCCAATCAATTTGGTCAGGTTTCCAAGGAAGAGACGCAGCGTGTTTTAAGATCTTGCCAATTGGCTGGAATTACCACTATTGATACTGCTAGTTCTTATGGAACCAGTGAACAGATTCTCGGTTCAATTGGAGTGGACAGGTTCAACATAGTGTCTAAACTCAGAGCTCTTCCAGCGGACATAAGTGATGTAAATGCTTGGGTGGAAAGTGAATTTGACCAGTCAGCCAAACGTTTGAATGTTGACGTATTGCATGGTTTTTTACTCCATAGTCCGAAAGATCTTCACACCGTGGAAGGGAAAGATCTTCTCGCCGCACTAGTTCGTTTAAAGCATTTAGGAAAGGTCAAAAAAATTGGTGTTTCGGTATATTCACCGGAGGAGCTTGCTAGTTTGTTTCTGTTATATAAATTTGATATTGTTCAGTGTCCTCTTAATGTCGTGGATCAGCGTTTAGTCAAGACTGGCTGGCTTACAAAATTAGAAGCTTATGGAGTTGAAGTTCATGCACGGTCGAGCTTTCTTCAGGGCTTATTAGCTATGCCAAGAATTAAGATCCCAATAAAGTTTGGATATTGGGATTATATTTGGAGCCCATGGTTTGATTGGTTAAAAGCTAATGGTATTTCAGGTGTTGAAGGGTGCTTGAGTTATAGCATGTCACTCTCGGGCGTTGATAAATTAGTGATAGGTGTTGATAGTGAAAAGCAGCTCAATGAATTAGTTGCCATAGTAAGGAATCCGCGGCTTCATGATCTGAGTCCAATGCCTGAAATGAGTTGTGATGATGACAATCTAATTAATCCCAGTAATTGGGTTAACTTGTGAAAAAAGTCCTCATTATTGTTCAGGCGCGGATGGGGTCCTCTAGGCTTCCCGGGAAAGTCCTCAAGAAAATTAATGGAGCTACAGTTATTGAGATTCTGCTTTCTCGACTTGCAAAGATAAAGTCGGATAAGCAGATTGTAGTAGCCACCTCAACACGACCGGAAAACGATATATTAGAACAACATCTGAAATATCTTGGCATTCCTTGTGAGCGAGGTAGTGAGAATGATGTTCTGGGGAGATTTCACCAAGTTTCTATGAAATATAGTTCTGATGCAATCATTAGGATTACAGGTGATTGTCCATTGATTGATCCAGATCTCATAGATGATATGATTTCGCGGTATTTTACTGAAAATGTAGATTACTTGAGTAACACAATGCCACCTTCATATCCCGATGGACTTGATGCAGAGATTTTTTCTTCAGATTCTTTAAGCTTGGCTAATGAAAACGCCACTGATTCATTTGATCGAGAACATGTAACACCCTATATCAGAAATTCAAATGACTTTAAGAGTTCTGCATTTACTTTTTATGAGGATCTCTCTAATTTACGTTGGACTCTGGATGAGCCTCAAGATTTTGATGTAATTAAAAGGGTTTTTGACCACTTTCATCCAAACTTATTTTTCAACTGGATGGAGGTATTAGATTATCAACGTACTAATCCAGAAGCGTTTAAGAGTAATTCTATGATTAATCGAAATGAAGGTAGTGATTTGTGCTCAGGGCAAAAGTTATATAAGCGCGCCAAAACAGTTATTCCTGGAGGCAATATGCTCCTCTCTAAACGGCCAGAAATGTTTTTACCAAATTTATGGCCATCATATTTCAGTAAAGCTAGTGGTTGCACCGTGTGGGATCTAGATGGAAAACAATATACTGATATGTCTGTTATGGGAGTGGGCACGAACATTTTAGGCTATGGGCATGCCGAGGTTGATGATGCGGTTGTGGGAGCTGTGAAAACTGGAAATATGTCGACGCTCAATTGTCCTGAAGAAGTTTACCTCGCTGAAAAGCTGGTTGAAATGCATCCATGGGCCGATATGGTCAAATTTGCACGTTCTGGAGGGGAAGCGAATGCGGTAGCTATTCGAATAGCCAGAGCAGCCTCTGGTAGAGATAAAGTAGCAGTGTGCGGCTATCACGGTTGGCATGACTGGTATCTAGCGGCAAACTTAAATAAGGATTCAAATGTAGGTTTGGATGGCCATCTGTTACCTGGATTAGAGCCTAAAGGGGTGCCTGAGACGTTAAGAGGTACCGTGTACACCTTTAGATACAATGATTTTGATGAGTTAGAGCGGCTTGTAAATCAGGAAAATATCGGCGTTATAAAAATGGAAGTTGTAAGAAATTTAGGTCCTAAAGATGACTTTTTAAGCAAGGTACGTCAGTTAGCAACAGAAAAAAACATTGTCCTTATTTTTGATGAATGTACCTCCGGATTCCGAGAAACCTATGGCGGCATCCATAAAAAATATGGCGTTGAACCGGACATTGCTATGTTTGGTAAAGCATTAGGCAATGGTTATGCTATCAGCGCAGTTGTAGGTCGAAAAGAGGTAATGGAGTCAGCTCAGAGCACTTTTATAAGTAGCACATTTTGGACAGAAAAAATTGGTCCGACGGCTGCGCTAAAGACATTAGAAGTGATGCATAGAGAGCGATCTTGGGAGAAAATAACGAGCGCCGGCCTTAAAATTAGAACTGGTATCGAGAGTATTGCTAAGACACATCACCTTAAGATAGAGAATTCAGGGATACCGGCCTTAACTGGTTATAGTTTTCTTTCTGAAAACGCCCTTTTTTACAAAACACTAATAACTCAGGAAATGCTAAAAAAAGGTTATCTTGCTGGTACAAGTACATATGTATCGGTATCTCACGATTCAGAAATCATTGATGGGTATCTAAATTGTCTCGATCCCATTTTCGCTCTCATAAGTGAGTGTGAAAATGGACGCGATGTACGTTCATTGTTAGATGGTGAGGTATGTCACTCGGGTTTCAAAAGATTAAATTGAAACATTGATGAAAGACTACCTGTGTGTCTTACAGAGGAGGTAAATAGTGAAAGTAGTATTTCGTGTGGACTCCTCTGATTTCATGGGTGCTGGGCATGTTATGCGCTGCTTGACCTTGGCCGAAGAACTAAAACTAAAAGGCCACATGATATATTTTGCATGCCTGCGCCTGCCCGGTGATTTACGAAATCTCATTATAAAGAGAGGATACAAGGTTTATGATCTCACGAGCCCTCCTAAGTTTGTGCCTCCAATGGGGCCGGATGACTATCCTGGATGGCTTCAGCGGAGTGTCGGTGATGACGCTAGAGACTTCATAAGTATCGTTAAAAAGGCTGATCTTGTTATCACTGACCACTACGCGATCGATGGCAGATGGCAGAACATAGTTAGGTTAGAGTTAATGTGCATGCTTTTGGCAATTGACGACCTTGCTCGTAATCATGATGCCGATCTCATAGTTGATCAAACCTATGCTCGTAAATCACATCATTATACAGGGCCCGCGAAGGTCCTCGCTGGAACCGATTACGCGATGTTAGCTTCTAACTTTAAAGATTGCCGTGAGAAAGCGTTAGACAAAAAATATCTTTCAGGTGTGCCCAGAATATTAATTTTTCTGGGTGGTGCAGATGAGTTAGGTGTCACGCTCAAAATTCTAAAGTGCTTATCGAAGGACCTCAACAACAATATTACTGTTCTGTTAAATGAAAGATCGTCAGGCTACAGCGATGTAGTTAATTTAATTAATGCTAGTGATAATATTACCCATCTAAAATTTGTAGACGATATGGCGGGATTGATGTTGGAGCATGATCTAGGCATAGGTGCTGCAGGCACATCTACGTGGGAACGTGCATGCGTCGGCTTGCCATCTTTAGTTATGACTTTGGCGGATAACCAAAAAGAAATTTCGAGTCTACTCGAAGAACTTAAAATATCAATAGTCATCGGGAGAAAAGATATTAACAAGGAATTGTTTAGCGCGATACGTATCTTAAAAGAGCATTGGTCTGATTATTTTGAATCAAGTCTACGAATTTGTGATGGTCGGGGTGTTCTGCGTATAGTTGCTGAAATCGATATTATTTGTGGTGATACCTCAAAAGCCCGAGTCTCGTTAGTCTCCGCAACAGAAGAAGATATAGAGTTTGTGTATGGTTTGCAGACACTTCCAGAAACAAGAAAGTATGCCCATAACCCATCAGTACCAAACTTTGTAAGTCATGTTAAATGGATGCAATCTAAACTAAGGGATCCCCATTGCAAAATGTATATTATTGAAGGCGGAGTGAATAATCTTCAATGTGGTGTTCTTCGTTTAGATCGACAGTCATCAAAAAATTACTTAATTTCTATATTTCTTGATCCACAGTTACATGGTCAAGGAATTGCTTTATCCGCGTTAAGGCTCGCCGACCGCTGGTTCCCTGACTTAACTTTACATGCTGCAGTTTTAGAGAAAAACCTACCCTCCCAGAAGCTATTTCAAAGCGCGGGGTATGAAAAAATATCAGATCAAAAATACGTACGAAAACCAATTATGCGAGAGCACTATGAAGCCGTCTATAAAGATTAATGGTCGCCGTATAGGCCCCGACTTTCCGCCCTACATTATTGCTGAATTGTCAGCGAATCATAACGGAGATATTGATCGTGCGTTTGAAATAATAAAGGCTGCGAAAATGGCTGGTGCTGATGCTGTAAAGCTTCAAACCTATACCCACGATACTATAACAATTGACTGTGATGCCGATGATTTTCAGATTAAAGGAGGGCTTTGGGATGGACAGTCACTATATGAACTTTATAAAAAAGCTCATATGCCATGGGAATGGCATGAGCTTTTATTTGCAAAGGCACGGGAGCTAGACATTACCATTTTTAGCTCTCCTTTTGATGACTCTGCCGTAGAATTGTTAGAATCCTTAGATGCTCCGGCATATAAGATTGCATCTTTTGAACTAATTGATTTGCCCCTGATTAGGAAAGTTGCCCTAACAGGCAAGCCTATAATAATGTCTACTGGGATGGCAAATGAGCAAGAAATTGAAGAGGCTATTAATGTAGCAAATGAGTATGGTTGTGGTGATATTGTAGTACTACATTGCGTGAGTGGTTATCCTGCACCAGCTGATCAATACAATCTAAAAACGATTAAAAACATATCAGATAAATTTAAAGTGTTGACTGGTCTCTCTGACCATACGATTAGTAACGCGACATCCGTTGCTGCAGTTGCCCTAGGTGCCTGTGTTATTGAAAAGCATATTACACTCGATAGAAATGGTGGCGGTCCGGATGATAGTTTTTCATTAGAACCTGCTGAGCTTAATTGTTTATGTAAAGATGCAAACATTGCCTGGAAGGCTCTTGGTAAAGTGAACTACAAACAAACAGAAGTGGAAAAAAATAACGCAGTTTTTAGAAGATCACTTTATTTCATAAAAGACATTAGTAAGGGTGATGTTATCAGTGAAAGTCATGTTAAAAGCATTCGGCCTGGATACGGCCTTCCTCCCAAACACCTTGATGACGTTTTGGGGAAAAGAGCAAAAAGTAATGTCGTACGGGGAACTGCTGTTACCTGGGAGCTACTGTGTTGATTCATAAAAATGATCAACCGATAGTTATATTGACGGGTCATAGAAAGTCAGGAACTAGCCTACTTCATAGGCTTTTTGATGGAGTTAACAGTTTAAACAGTTATCCTGTCGATATATCGGTTCTGTACGCATATTTCCCTTACTTTACCTCCGATAGCGCATTATCAGATAAGCAATTAGAGTCGAGACTGCATCTAGTGGTAAGTAGGAGCCTCGAATACTTATTAACGCATAACCCGAGTGCAGTCGACATTGGCAAGTATACCAAGCTACTAAAAACCGAAATTGTTGGGGCCAACCTGAGAAGTCGCTATGACATTCTTGAGGCTATTAGGGAATCCTGGTCTAAATATAACGGAATCTCATCAAACTCCTTGCCTTTCCTGTTTAAAGAAACATCGCAGAGTATTTTTCTAGAAAGATTTTTGTCTATGTACCCGAACTTGAAGATGATCTCTGTCGTTAGAGATCCGAGAGATAACTTCGCTGCAATTTTTGATGGGGTTAATCGCTATTATTCAAAAATGGGAGAGGGCGAACTAGAATCTATAAGTAGTTTGATTAACAGAGGTCGCATGGATATGTTGTCGGCGGCTATGAACCAGGAAAAATATCCCGAATCCTTTCTTGCAATCAAATTTGAGGACTTAGTTAGTTCTCCTGAGCGTGTGTTGAAGAGTATCTCGAAATTTTTGGATATTGAGTTTGATCCAGTAATGCTTATTCCTTCTGTTTTTGGTGTTGGTTACAGCGGTAATAGCCATGATGGCAATAGCATCATAGGTGTATCCTCCAGTAGGGTTGGCGCTTGGAGATCGAGAGTCTCCGAATCCAGTATTAAAATAATTGAGTACTGGCTCGCTAAAGAAATGGACGTTTGGGGTTATCAATTGGAATTTTCGGAGGCGCAGTCGCACAAAGAATTTTCCGGTTTTTATGAGCAGTATAATTCTAGATACTTTTATAGTGATAGCTTTGTCATGGAGGAGGGTTAGTTGTTAAATATCGACAATAAAATTGGAAGTGAGATGTACTCTTGGGCAGAGGATCTGTTTCCAATATGCCGAAGTCTGACTGGACCAGGAGTCAGGGAAACCCTCAATTATCTAAAGAAACTGATCCCCGAGCTTAAAATCGAAAGTGTTCCTTCAGGCTATAAAGCGTTTGATTGGACTGTTCCAAAAGAGTGGAGCGTAGTAGCAGCATATATTGAAGATGACAAAGGAAATGTTGTAGTTGATTTTAAGGACAATAATCTTCATTTAGTTGGATACTCACACTCGATTGACAAGTGGGTTGAATTAGATGAATTAGATGACCATTTGTTTTCACTGCCAGAGCAGCCAACTGCTATTCCATATGTTACTTCTTATTACGACTTAAATTGGGGTTTCTGTATTACCGATATTCTTCGGAAGCAGCTCAAGGAAGGAAAATACCATGTAGTTATTGATTCAAAGCTGGAAGATGGAGTCTTGAATTATGGTGAGCTAATTATTCCTGGAGAAACTGATCGTGAAATCCTACTTTCTACCTATATCTGTCATCCGTCTATGGCTAATAATGAATTATCAGGTCCAGTTGTAACGACTGCTTTAGCAAAATGGCTTATGGGGCAGATGAACAGAAAATATACCTATAGAATTCTATTTGTTCCTGAAACAATTGGCTCAATTGTTTACCTTAGCAAGCACTTAGAGCACTTGAAAAAAAAGGTAGATGCAGGCCTTGTTGTAACCTGCGTTGGTGATGACCGCGATTATTCATTTTTGCCATCGCGTTTGGGATCAACCCTTATAGACCGTGTTTCATTAAGTGTGATGTCGAGTTTTATAGGAGAGTTTAAGAAGTATAGTTTTCTAGATAGAGGCAGCGATGAAAGACAGTTTTGCTCTCCAGGAGTCGATTTGCCAGTGGCATCAATCATGCGGACCAAGTATGGGATATATCCAGAGTATCATACCTCTCTGGATGATCTTTCTTTAATATCCCCAGCAGGTTTAAGTGGAGGATACAGCCTGATTAAAAAGGTGATTCAATGCTTAGAATTAAATAATACTTATATAAGCAAAGTTTTTTGTGAGCCACAACTAGGCAAGCGTAATTTGTATCCGCGTCTGTCAACTAAGAGCAAGGCGGATTATGTTGAGGCTGAGATCATCCTTAATGTTTTGGCATATTGTGACGGTCAGACTGATTTATTAAGAATTTCTGAGATATTAAAAAAGTCTATCTTTGAGCTAAAAGACGTTGTGAATATCTTGATAGACAATGCTCTGATAGAGGAATTATGATCAATATGAAAAATGAAGATAATTCATTTCAGTTTTTTTTAAATGATTATATGACTCGTTGCTATGAGAGCCATGACTGGCTGTCCGAGATTATCGAGGCTCGAGGGCTGTCAGATAATAAGAACATCTACCAATTAAGCAGGGGTCAATTAAAAACTTTTCGTGATTTCTATGATGATATGATCGCGGTTATTTATGGTTCTGTAAAGATACGAAACCAAAATAATGTTTATGATGTTACTCGTGTTGTATATCATCCAAAATTTGGGTGGGTTACTTCATGCGATCATACAGATTTT
This sequence comes from gamma proteobacterium HTCC2207, assembly GCA_000153445.1. Lineage (GTDB taxonomy): Bacteria > Pseudomonadota > Gammaproteobacteria > Pseudomonadales > Porticoccaceae > HTCC2207. The sequence continues at coordinate 350,039 of CH672398.1, forward strand.
GAAAAGAATGAATTGAAAGTCTTTCTTGGAAAAATAAGTTTGCTCGAGAAGACCTCCATTGTCATGGGGAAACGCTCTTACATTTCGGGTCCGAGTTTCGTGCGTGGTGGTGGTAGGTTCCTCGTAGGTTCATATTGTAACCTGGCTGAGAATCTCAAAATATTTACTGGGAGCGATGCGCACCCTCTTAATCACGCGGCTATGATGAATTTTCATGGTAACAGTCGGTTGGTTGAGGATGGGCTTTCTATGAACCTTACATATAAAGAACTTCCAGATAGTACATCGTGTGTTGAAATGGGCAATGATGTGTGGATTGGACGTGATGTAACTCTTAAAAATGGCGTAAATGTTGGCGATGGCTGTGTAATAGGGCAGCATAGTTTGGTCTTAAATGACTGCCTGCCCTACGGAGTATACGTTGGGTCGCCAGCTCGTCTAATCAGATTTCGATTCCCAGAACATACAATTCAAGATTTGTGCTCCTTAAAGTGGTGGGATTGGCCGCTGTCAAGAATCCTAAGGAATGAAAAATTCTTCGGTACAGACTTGAGCTCCTATAAAGGAGATATCTCAGATCTTGTCTTGTGAATTGCAGTGTGTTTATCCCTGAAAGGTTATGTACCTATGGTGATTGAGTTATTGTTTATAGCCATTTTGGGTCGAGAAAATTTGGTAAGGTTCCGTTTTAGTTGGTAGTTGAGAGATCTATATATGAAAGATAAGGCTTTGATCTTAAGTGGCATCAAGGAAGCTTGGACGGAAGCTCAATCACATGTTTTTGTTGGAGCGTGGTGCGCATTAGGCACGGACTTGAACAGCGTTGATTTTGAAGTTAGTAGTTATCACTGGTCAGATAGAGAAAAATTTGCGAAAGATTATCAGTACATATGGAACCTCTACCATAGAATTCTATCGTCGGTTGTGACATACCTCAATAGTTATCATGGAACTAAGCATTCAGAAAGGTATTGGGAGTTAGTAATCGGGCCGTGGCTAATAACTATCATTCCTGCGCTTTTTGATAGATGGGAGTCTATAGATCTAACATTGAAAAACTCATCTTACAGCAAGGTTAAAGTAAACCGGAATGAATTGTCGGACCTTTTACGACGAGACTATACTTCGTCAAACAATTCTCTAAAGGATGATATTTATAACTTCTCGATTTTCTCGGAAATAATACTTTTTTTAAAGCCATCAGGTATTACGATAAGTTATAGCAATGTAAGAAATCCAGAGAAAAATAGAACGGTGAAATGGTTAGAGCGGTCAAAGATTAAATTAATCTCTGTTGTTGACTATATTAGTTTAAAGTTAAATCCAACGCAGAGTGTTGCAATTGTTCAAAGTTATATAGATATAAGGTCCCTTTTAGCGATATTTTCCGGAATAGGCCAGTTGCCTAATTGGCATAAAGCGCTTACTTCATCTCATGTAGGCCTTCCAGAGGATTTTCTGGTCAGAGATAGCAATCTTGATTTTATAGCTACAAACGAGTTTGAGCAGTTTTTAGGTCGACAGTTAGTCAATTTTATTCCTGCTGCATACTTAGAGAATTATAATATTCTGGAAGCAAAGGCGTCACGTTACAAACATTCGCCAGTGGTAATTATAACTGCTAACAGCCACATTTCTGATGACGCTTTTAAAATCTGGTGTGCACGCCAGGTTGTTTACCGTGGCGCTAGTCTGATTATCTCTTCTCACGGTGGCGCTTTAAAGTCGAGATATACTCTCTTCACCGATTATGAAGAAAAAGTATGCGATAAACGAATAGTTTGGCATAAATCGTTGTCCAATAAACAAGTCAGGCTGCCCGCCAATAAATTTTTGGGAAAAAAAATTAAAAGATCGATCAACGCCGGCCCAGTAACTTTAATTGGGCTTGATATGGACAAATATGTTTCAGGAATGGCTAGTGGGCCATTGTCCTCTCTGATGCTGGAAGAGGCTAAAAGCATCGCTACGCTGATTAGGTTATGCAGAGCTAGTTACTCTCGGGTCGTTGAATATTATCCATATCCGTCAACAAATTGGAACGTAAGTCAGGTATTGTATTCTGAATTTGGTGAAATCTGCCAATCAAATTTGGTTTCTTTTGATGAGGTTATTAGCGAGTCGTCAATTCTTATTTGTACATATCCGCAAACTACATTTTCTGGTGCGATGATGTCAGGGAAGCCGGTAGTACTTGTGTTTTCGTTGTCTTACTGGGAATTGGACTCATCGTTTAATACAACATTAACAGCTTTGAGTGAGGCAAATATTTTGTTTTGGAGCGTAGAATCTGCGGCAGCTCATATCAATCAAATTTATGATGATCCTTTAAGTTGGTGGGATTCTGCGAAAGTGGTTCAAGCCCGAGAGCTTTTCTTTTCTGAATGTGTTTCCGTTAATCCAAACGGAACGGACGTTTGGGCTCAATTTTTAAATCAACAAGTTAATTGGTCGAAAAAATGAGTATGACGCATACTTCTTGTACTAGTAACTACTAATGCTTGGTTCCCTAAAAAAAGATTTGGTGCATATATACGGTTGGCAGTTATTATCTCTATGCACACGCTTCGCTTCATTATTGATAGTGGTGCCACTGCTGGCAGGAGATTCAGAATTATTTGGTATATATTCGATATGCGTCAGTATTGTTATGTATTTAAGTTATGCTGACTTTGGGTTTCTCGCATCTGGACAAAAATTCGCTGCTGAAGCATTTGCTGCGGCTAGATTACAAGATGAAATCTCTATTACGGGGTTCACATTTTTTATTCTTGTAGTGATGTTTATTCCCTTCGTTTTTATTGGTTGTTACCTCGCATTTGCGCCCACTATTTTAATTAATGGCTTGTCAGATATTAATTTCCCTGTAGCTCAAAATTTACTTCTGATCATCGGATTATTGGTTCCCATTCAAATCCTACTTGAAAGGTTGTCGATTTGTATAACAGCGATTCGGTTGAAGGACTATTTAGTCACTCGAGTAAATGTCGGCGCCAACATGGTAAAAATATTCGGCATATTTTTGTTTCAAGACGGAGAAGGTATCAGGCTTGCGGAGTATTTTTTATTCACGACACTTATTTCAATCCTTGTCGCCCTTTTAGTGACAATTATGGTGTCAAAGCGATTAGGCTATGACTTAAAGCTGCTGATTGTAAATATTAGATTTGATAAAGTGCTTTACAGTAGGCTTAGTAAATTGTCATGGAATACCTTTTTACTAACTATAGCGTTTATGATTTATTACGAAGCTGACTTGATTATAATTGGGAAGTTAATGGGTCCGGAAGAAGTGGCCTTGTATGCCGTCGGTTTTACCCTCATTAATTTTCTTAGAAATATTTTCAATATCATCTATGCGCCATTCTCTCATCGCCTCAATCATTTTGCGGGAGTTAAAAATACAGAGAGCATGGTTACATTATTCCATAAACTCATTTTTTATGGTCTTCCGTTTTATGTGATTTCGCTAACAATACTTGTTTTAGTCTCCGAATATCTAATTATTTATTGGGTAGGTGTTGAATACGAGGACTCCATCTGGCTAGCAAAACTGTTATTTATTAGCCTGGCATTCGGGTTTTTGGTAAAGCCGGCCGGATATTTCTTCAATTCCACTCTAAATTATGGCTATATCAGAATGCTAGCAATTGTTGGCGTACTTGTCTTTCTTGGATCATTGTTGGTTCTATATCCTCAATATGGGTTAGCTAGTTTTGCCATTTCTAAGATCTTGGTTGGTTTTTCCCTCTTTGTCGTTTGCATTTACGGACTTCGCAGTCATGTTTGGGTCCTTCGCGAGCTCATTAAAATAATGCCGGTTCTTTTGATTTGCTTTATAACGCTAGTTATGGGTTTGCCTTACTTACTCGATAGTATTTTTGAAATTACCGGCAAAAGTATTCTTAATCTATCGATTTTGTTTCTACTATGTTCGGCGATCTTTCTAATATCCCTATCCTCAATTTTTATAAGCAGTAAGTCCGTGAGAACAGAAATTAAGAGGGTTTTGTCGAGTTAGTGAAAAGAGTATCAATTTTATCACTATCACTTTAATGGATTGCGATAGGTTGTCCCGTTTTTATGTTTGCTATAGAGAGACTGATGTTAGGGCAACTAATGTTTATTGTTAATTGTACAGATTTTTAGAGGAACATTGGATTATGACAAGCTACAATAAGGTTTGTTTAGTTACCGGGGGTACTGGTGGGATTGGTGCTTCTATATCACGAAGGATGAGTGCTTGTGGTTTTCATGTTATAGCTACCTGTCGAATAAAGTCAGAAGCAGAAATTCTCGCTTTGAAGAATGAACTTTTCCCTGAGAATGATAACATCGATATCTTGCCAGTCGATGTTTCAAGCTACGAGTCTTGTAGTAGCCTGATAAATAAAGTAACCCAAAAATATGGTGTTATCTCGGTACTAATTAATAATGCAGGCATTACAGCCGATTCATCGTTTAAAAAGATGAGCCTAGATCAGTGGCAATCGGTTGTAAGTTGTAACCTTGATTCTATGTTTAACATGTCCAAGTTAGTGTTTTCACCGATGTGTGTTCAAGGGTGGGGCCGCATAATCAATATTTCTTCAATAAACGCACAAAAAGGGCAATTTGGTCAGGCAAATTATGCAGCGTCCAAAGCTGGGATTTTAGGTTTTACCAAATCTTTAGCTGCAGAGGGCGCAAGCTCGGGAGTAACTGTTAACTCTGTTTCGCCAGGTTATATTGCCACGCGTATGGTTATGAAATTGCCTGATGATATTAAGGAATACATCGTATCTGGCATTCCGGTTGGTCGGTTTGGGCGTCCCGATGAGATAGCCCATACTATTAAATTCATTGTTGACGAAAACAGCGGCTTCTTGACTGGTAGTAATATTGCGGTCAATGGTGGCCAGCATATGTTTTAGGATAGTTATGGCTAACGATAGTTTAAAGAATAAAATAATGGCTGTTTCGCCTCACATTGAGATGATTACGCGAAGGTTGTATTGGGCAAATGTTAAGTATCTGTCGAGGTTTGTAAAAGCTAAAAGGAATCGTCCACTTGATAAATTAGATTACGATAAAATAAGTGATCTTCTAAAATCATGGGGTGTTGAGCAAGGATCATTGCTTGTTACGCATTCATCGTATGGATCTTTAAAAGGTAGAGGTAAGAACGCGAACGAAATAATTGATTTTCTGCTTCAGTTATTGGGTCCAAGTGGGACATTAGCGATGCCTGCGATGCCAAAATTTAATAATAGTGGCGATTATGAGACATACTTGACGAAAAAAAACCTTGCTACAGAAGAGTTTGAATATGATGTCCAAGAATCAAAAATAACCACTGGGGTTCTCCCTCTTATGCTTCACAAGCGACGAGGGTCAGTTCGAAGTCGCTTTCCAATAAATACATTGGTGTCGCTTGGTCCACTTTCTACTCAATTATTTCAGGATGAATTTAGCAATAGGTCACCTCTCGCATGTGGGGTTGGATCTGCTTGGCAAAAGGTTGCTGAAAATAATGGAAAAATCTTAGCATTTGGTACAGATTTGACTCATAGTTTGACTTCTATCCATGTTTCTGAAGACGCTTATGAATCTGAATGGCCCATTAATGATTGGTACATAGAAAAAAACTTTAAGATCGTTGATAAAGGCTTTGTTCAGAAAAGTATCATTCGAGAACGGCGGCCTCATTGGGGTGCTCTCCACTATGGAGAGCGGACTTTGTGCAAAGATCTTGTCAAGCAGGGTATCCTTCGGACTTCGAGTGAGCTGGGCGTGTTAATTGAGATGATCGATGCCAGAGAGTTAAATAATTTCCTGAGAGCTAAACAAAAGGTAACTCCCGGATATCCGTATTTTTGGGTGAAATCAATCTGAAAGGTTGGTGTTTTCTATTCGTTGCACTGCACCGCCTTTAGATGTCGCATGGATGCTCATGACAAAACGTTTACTGAGATATTTTAAAGTGTTGTTTGACACTACCGTTGTCATACACTAACAATATGATTAATTTTAAAAATAAATACCTTGATTTAATGAAATTATTTTTTAGGTCAAGTTTTGGTAATGCATGCTGTCAATCAGTTGGACGTTGATGAGAAGAGTGACTTTAGTTTTTTACACGTTTTATTTTATCTCCCCGGTGTTTCCGCATTTTTCTTTGTAAGTAGATTTTTGATCTATGCAGCATAGGAAAAATCAATAAGTAATTAGCATTACTTTAGGAATCGTTTCAACCGACTTTTTCCTCGACTTGTTTTTGCCTCGCTAGGAATGGCCCTGATCAGTTGGTAATGTATCGAACAACCTGCACTCAAAATGAAGGTCCACTCAGTCAGAAATTAATCTTAAAACTCGCTAAAATTATAAATTTTAATTAAAAGGAGCTTTTTTTCATATGCTGATTAAACTGAATCAATCATTAAAAATTTTCCATTCAATCCACTTGTTGAAGCCATAACAATGAATATACTTTATCTAGACTCCTTTGAGCTAAGTTTCCAGTTTGAAAGTGATAAAGGAAATGCCGTTTGTGAGAAAATTTCTGCTTTTGAAAATATCGATGGTGTCATTTCATTCTTTAGACAGCGCCTACGGTTTGACCTGATTTTATACAATCCTCATATTTTTATGCAGCTGATTTTGAACGAAGACTATCGTTTTGAGAAATATTTAGCCGACCTGCCCGTAAGGTGCCTCCCTTATTCTAATCCAAAGAACATTCTCCCGATTGCGCAAGCTATCGAAGACAAATTGATTGATTTGTTTCCGTTACAGAATAATGAGGTTGAAGAAGCGGTCGATAGCTATTGCGGCAAGTGCGTACTTGTCACTGGCGCAGGAGGATCTATAGGCTCAGAGCTTGTTGGTCAATTAATAGACAATAGAGTTAGCAAGTGTATTTGTTTGGACTTGTCAGAATTTTCAGTTTTCAACTTAAAGCGGAAATTAGCATCTCGAGATAAGGATTTAGTAAGCGTTTACGTAGGGTCTTACGGTGACAAGGAGCTATTAGCTACGATATTTCAGAAATACGATGTGGACCTTGTGATCAACGCTGCCGCATACAAGCACGTTTCGATTATGGAGGATAACCCTTACGCGGCGTTTACGAATAACGTTAGTAATTTTCTTGAGTTATTGAGATCGGCTAAGGTATTCGGAGTTAAAGATATAATCCAAATTAGTACTGACAAAGCTGCCAGTCCCTCTAGTATAATGGGGTTCTCGAAATTTTTATGTGAGCAATTGTTGGCAAATGCTAATCGTTTTATGGACGCTGATTTCCGATATTCCATCGTGAGATTTGGAAATGTAGTCGGATCATCAGGTTCGGTGGCTCCTATTTTCGTTGATAATATAAAAAATTCACATAAGCTAAACATTACTCATAGGGATGTGAATAGATTTATGATGAAGATCACTGATGCTGTTAATTTGATATTACTTGCATCAAGGATTCGGCGTAATGAGACATACATACTGGATATGGGGCAAGCATACAAAATTATTGATGTAGCACAAACAATGCTTAAATACACTAATTTTTCGTTCGATGAAACGATGCTTAATTTTGTAGGCTTAGAAAAAGGAGAAAAACTTAGCGAAACTCTATTTACTGATTTTGAGAAGAGCTCTATGAAGAAAAAAGATAAAGTCTTCGTTCTTAAATACACACCTGACTCGACTTTTACCGACGAGGAGCTGGCGTCAATATATGCTGGAAATGTTCCCTCATTGCAGGAACTATTTTCGAGAATAAAATTATGAGGGTCCTGATTTTTGGAGGATTAGGGTTTCTTGGCAGAGAAATTATTCGCAAGCTTACAGAGCCCGAATCGGGTTTTACAATCATTAACACTACATCGCGAGAGGCTGCGGCTCAAAATGGGGTTAGGTATATCAATTATGAGTCTAAAGGTGCCATTCGGAAACTGCTTGAACATGAAAGTCCAAGTGTCGTATTACATTTGGCGTCATCTTGCCTTGGAAACCAAACAGAGTCGGCATTTGGAAAAGGCATTGTTCGTGATGAAAATATTTTAGAAGCTCTTTTAGAGTGGGGCGGAGAAGTTAAACTAATCTTCGTGGCTTCGATGGCGTGTTTTGGCGCTACCGAAAAATACATAAATCCGACCTATCACAACCCTGAAACCTACTACGGGAGAGAAAAAACCCGAATGGTTTATCGACTCAAGGATTTGTCAAAAACATCCATAAATATTGACGTAAAGATTGTTTTTCCTTCATCGATTTATGGGAAGGGGCAAAGAGGAAAAATGTTTTTGCCGTCCTTATTAAATCATCTTCACAAGGATATGAAGATGAGTGCGTCAGGAAGTAAGAAGCGGAGAGACTATATTCATGTCTCCGATGTTGGACAGGCCATAGCCGCTATGATTAAAGATTTCGATAGTTATGATGCCGTTGATATTTTTTTAAATTCGGGAAAATTAGTGGAGCTAGGTGTAGTGGCAGCGATGGTAAGCAAAATTGTGGGTCGTGATGTCAATGATATCGTGCACTTTAAAGATTTTATATCTGATGAAAATGACTATCAGTGTATAATTGAGGACTACAAATCACCGCTTGATGGATCAGATCTGGTTTCGCTAGATGAAGGGTTGATGGAGATTTTTCTTGAAGCCTAAGTTAACGATAGTTTCGGATTGTGATTTTTTCGCAGGCTGTGAAGGCATTATAGCGCTAATCTTAAATAGTGAAAAGATGAATAAGCTTTATGATGTGGGTTTCATGTATCGGTTTTCGCAGCGATATGAAAAAGAACTCTTTGTACGAATTAATAAACGAACTAATCTATCCCGGCTGTATCTGTTAGTAATGAATAGATCGACCCTTCCGAGCATAGTAAGGGATATTTTTTTGGTTAGAGTCATTTGGCGAGGGTTGGGACTATTATTGTCGCCGCTTTTATTCATGTTTAATACAACAATTATTTCTTTAAAGTTTATTTTTACTGCGCGTAAAGACATACTGTATGTTAACAACGGCGGGTACCCTGCCTCATGGAATGCCCTTATTACAGTTTATCTCGGCTATTTATTTGGCTTCAATAAAATATTGTTGAGCTGCAATAATACTCCACCTGCGAGATCACGGTGCTTGCCGCTTAGGATTTTTCAGTCTCATATAGATCGCACAATTAATTTCGCTGCGTCATCAATTATAGTTGCTAGTACATTGAACCGTAATTATCTCATTGAAAGAAGAGCTTTTGATGCTAACAAGATATTTATCGTGCCGAATGGAATAGAGGAGGATCGGTTTGATGCTGCGATGATAGAGTTTTCTAGAGCAAAGGTGTACACAGGAACATCAAAAATTATGTTTGGAATTATCGGTGTCCATGAAGAGAGAAAGGGACACAAGGTGTTATTAGAATCGGTCACTCGTCTTAATAATCAAGGGTTTAAAAACTTCAAGGTTGTTATTGAAGGATATGGGCCTTTAACTTCTAATTTTCAGAACTTCGTCAGAGATAATTCTTTGAATTCGTATGTGAAATTTTTAAGAGATACTAAGATTAGTGAAGTGTATAAATTAATTGACGTGCTAGTTGTCCCTTCGACACATTCTGAGGATCTTCCAAATATCATATCAGAGGCAATGTTGTTTGGTGTGCCAGTTTTAGGTTCTGACCTAGCTGGTATTCCCTTCCAGATCCAACACAAGAAGAATGGCATTATTTTTCCCATTGGTGACGATGCAGTTCTAGCTGTTGAGATGGTAGATATCATTGAAAACCCATTAATTTTGAATGAATATAAACAGGAATGTGTTAGTACATACTATGCCAAATTTCAGGCGGAGACGTATGTAGCACGTTTGGAAACTATACTAGGAGAAAAGTGTGAAAGAATTCTATAACGGGAAAAAGGTTTTTATAACGGGCCACACAGGATTCAAAGGTTCTTGGCTGGCGTTTCTATTGGTTGGTTGGGGAGCCCAAGTTAAAGGTTATGCGCTTCCTCCAAGTTCGGGTTCATTGTTTTCGATGCTGGATTTGTCGTTGGATATTGATCATGTCGAAGGAGATATTAGGGATTATGGCAAGCTAAGTGAAGCTCTTAGTGATTTTCAGCCTGACATCGTTATACACCTGGCTGCTCAAGCGTTGGTTAGGCATGCTTACGATGATCCTTTTTACACTTACGAAACTAATGTAATGGGATCATTGAATCTTCTGCGAGCGGTTGATTCGACGCCATCTGTCAAGTCTTTGGTCTATATTACATCAGATAAATGTTACGAGAATTTGGAGTGGGTTTGGGGATATAGAGAGCATGACCAGCTAGGGGGACATGACCCTTATAGTGCATCTAAAGCCTGTGCGGAAATAGTTTTTAGTAGTTTTGTTCGCAGTTATTGGTCAAAGAGGGCTAATTTTTCAGCTTCCGCTCGTGCCGGAAATGTTATCGGTGGTGGTGATTATTCTAAAGATAGGATAATTCCGGATTGTGTTTCAGCATCTCTTGAGAATAAAAATGTCTATCTTCGGAATCCTAATGCGACCAGACCATGGCAACATGTTCTAGAGCCTCTATCGGCATATTTAAAGTTAGCTAAATCATTATTTTTGGGACAGATCGAGGAGCAGCCGTCTAGCTGGAATTTTGGTCCAAACATAGAAAAAGAAATCACAACTGGAGAACTGGCAAATATGGTTCTGGAAACTCTAGGATCTGGGACAGTTTCAGTTGACATCTCTGAGCATCCTCATGAAGCAGGATTACTTCAGTTAAATTGTGACAAAGCTAATCTAAAACTGGACTGGCAGCCAAGATGGAGCGGTACTGAAGCTATACAGATGACTGCCAATTGGTATAAAAGTGTAAATCAAGGTGACTGTCCAAAAAAAGTTACAGATAGAAATATCGAGGAGTACTTTAATGAATGATCTGATTGACGGAGTTTTGTTGTCTCCTTTGAGGCAGTTTTTTGATGAGAGAGGAAAGGTGATGCATATGCTTCGGGAAGACGATGATCATTTTGAGAAATTTGGTGAGATTTATTTTTCTTGTACATTTCCCGATGTGGTGAAAGCTTGGCATAAGCATAGTGAAATGAAATTGAACTATGCTTGTGTGTCAGGTAGCGTAAAGGTCGTTTTGTATGATACTCGAGAGTCAAGCGAAACGTTTGGGCGCTTTAATGAATTTATTCTATCTCCCGAGAACTACTACCTCTTAACGGTTCCGCCGATGGTTTGGAATGGGTTCAAGGCAATTGGAACGCAAATGGCTACTGTTGCTAATTGTGCAACGATTGCCCACAGGTCAAATGAAATAACTCGTTTGTCCTATGACGCGAGTGAGATCAACTATGACTGGAATATTAAACATTTCTAAGGTGAAAAAAATGAAGGTAATTTTGTTAGCTGGTGGATATGGCACAAGATTGTCGGAGCTGACGGGTGACGTGCCCAAACCCATGGTCCCCATCGGAGATTTGCCAATAATTATGCACATAATGGATTTGTATTCTAGGCATGGTTTCAGTGATTTTATTATTGCTGCAGGATACAAATCGGACTACATCAAGGCATTCTTCTCTAAGCTATCCATCACTAAGTCAGACTATACGATAGATCTTGCTACCGGAGATATTACGATACACAAATCTTCACCTTTAGATTGGAAGGTAACCATTGTTGATACGGGGTTGAATACAATGACGGGAGGCCGCCTAAAAAGGCTCAAAGAGTATATTGCCGGTGAGAGCTTTATGATGACATATGGTGATGGTATCGCTAATGTCAATATAAACGACGTCATTGACCTTCATCACCGTCAGTCTAAATTGCTTACGATGACAGCGGTCCGACCTCCAGCAAGATTTGGTGAATTGATTATTGAAGATGATCAAGTCGTTAAATTTGAAGAAAAACCGCAGCTTCATGACGGATGGATCAACGGAGGGTTTTTCGTTTGTGAAAATTCGGTTCTTGATTATATTAGCGGTGACAACGAAATGTTTGAGCGCGAGCCAATGGAAAAGCTATGTCGAGCTCTTGAGATCACCGCTTACAAGCATAATGGTTATTGGCAGTGCATGGATAGTAAAAAAGATTACGACAAACTCAACGAGTTATGGAATACTGGAAGTGCGCCTTGGCTCGAATAGGAATTCTTGGGGCAAATGGGTTTTTAGGCGAGGCGATATACAGTCAGCTATCTAAGTCTGGTCGGTACGAGGTTGTTGGCCTCGCTAGGGACTCTGGGCAATATAAGCGTTTCAATTTTCACGATTTCAGCGCTCTAATTGACTTTGACTTAGTGATCAACTGTGCAGGGCCGAGCGCAGAGAGTTCTTCTGCCAGTCCGCAAGATGCCTATGCGTATTACGATGGGTTTCAAAATAGACTTTTAGACTACTGCTTATCAAAAAGTATCATGCTGATTTCTTTATCAACTATCCATGTCTACGAACAAGGCCTTCATGTGATCGACGAACTTTCGGGGTGGAGCCAATTGTCGGCATACACTAAATATAGAAGAGGCTTTGAAGATAGGGTTATACAAGAAAACAACGGCAACAGTATCGTGTTGCGTTTGGGGAATTGCTTTGGTGTGTCAGGTTCGCGATCGTTACAGGAAGAAAAATTATTCATTAACAGTATTGCTCTAAGCTTTAAAGCGCATAAAAAATATCAAATAAATAGCACCGTTGATTTTTTCAGGTCCTATGTTCCCATTGTTTATTTGATAAAAATTTTGGTTGCACTAATTGACAGAGGTAGATTCTGCGTACCGGTCATGAACGTTGTCGGCGAAGAGTCTACATCGGCCAGCGAGATAATAGATATCTTTCATAGGGTAACAGGAAGAGAATTCATAGAATTTGATTTTAGAACTAAAGGCCATAAGCAAAATATCTCAAATAACCTTTGCAGTAAATATTCAAAATATAGCGACATTTATCTTTTAAAAGAGATTGAAGGATTATTGAAGTGACAACTGGCGTTTCGGCTCGTTTATGTCTTGCCGCATTTTGGTTTTCGTTACTTTGTAATATGACCCTGGTGAGCGTACTCTTGGGTATAGACGCTTTCAATTCTGTTATATCTGTCGCAGTGTTGGCAAGTATGGTTCCATTTTTTATCTGGCGTAGACCTTTCACCGTTAAAGCTTTTATTACTTACTTTTTTCCTGTGGCCCTTTTATTAATTGGTGTTTTAGTCAACTATGTTAAAAATATGGCGCAGTCAGGTGTTGTGTCAGCTAATATCGCCACAATATTTCCATTTTTTTATGCGTTGACGTTTTCATACTATATCGGGACCCACAAGAAACTTTTAGATCGGGTTTTAGAACTCTACGTGATTGCTATTACGCTTTTTTCAGCATTGGCCATTGTTGATATTTCGGCAATCGTTGTGGGCCTATATGCAGCAGAGCCCTATGCAGGAGGCAGTGATCAATATGCCAAGGGACTATTTGCGTTTTATGGAATACTGGGGGATGGACAGATTTATCCAAGATTATATGGATTATTTCCAGAGCCAGGTCATTATGCGATGTATCTATTGCCTGTCTTAGTCCATAACGTGATTACGCGAAAGCCAGCATTTTTGGCTATTAACTTTATCTGTTTTATTGGTACATTATCGCTTGGTGGATATTTGGCGTTTTGCTTTGTAGTTGCTACTATGCTTGCATATTCGTCGAGCCGTAAGCTCCGGCCACGGCACTTTATTTGGCTTGTTGGTATTATTTTGTCGGTTTATTTTTTGTATGACTATTTTGTTGGTTACTACCTTGCCAAGGGTGAATCTGCTAGCATTAGAGAGGATAATTTCCTTTCTTTCTTTATAAATTTTAAAGAAATGGTTCTCCATTATCCCCTCGGATACCCCTTTTTTGAATCACTAGAACAGATGGCACGTGAAGAGAAATTCGTAGTAGGTACTAATTTCAGTCCATTTAATATTTACATGCAAGGTGGACTGATTTCTTTAATAGGTTATATATCGCTACTTTTCATCTCTCTTTATTATGCTCTAATAAACCATCGGAATAAGGATGTGTGCATTCGAGTATTCTGTAGTGTTGTTCCAGCATTCATATTGTTTGCAGTTCAGAGGACTACTCCTTTTGAAACATACTATTTCCCTTTTCTAATAGCGCCTTTTATAGTCTATTTCTCATCTGGTTCCGATTATGTTTAGTATAATAATTCCAAGCTATAATAGCGAAAAAACAATCGGTAAGACGTTGGCATCAATCCTCAGCCAAACCTGGACAAAGTTTGATGTTTTGGTCGTAGATAACCACAGTACTGATAAGACGGAAAAGATAGTAAAGTCATTTAACGATGATCGTATAAAATTCTATCAGATCGATAATGGAGGTATGCCTGCAATATCGAGAAATTATGGTATTTCTTTATCAAACTCTAATTATTTGGCGTTTTGCGATTCTGATGATTGTTGGGATAAAAATAAGCTCGCGATGTGCGCTGTTTACGTCAAGAAAGGCTCTGGTTTCATAGCCCATAGTTTAAGATTGACTGGTTCTCCTTCGAAATTGGGTCTCGGAAAAGTCTTTCAGAGGAAGCCTGCACGTACGTTCGAGGAGTTTGTCGAAAATGGTAACAATATAGCTCAGTCTAGCATCGTTATACGGCGCGACATTCTGGATAGGGTTGGCTTGTATTCAACGGATGCGAAATTCATTGCGGTGGAGGATGCACATTTATGGTGTCGGATACTTAGATCTGGGGAAAACTTAGCGTATATAAGTTCATCATTGGGCAGCTATCATTACTCTTCGACAGCCCTAACATTTAAAGCCAATCAGTTCAAAGCGAATCGCGCATTAAGGCTTGAATATTTTCCTAATATTAAGCCGGGATGGTACAAATATAACATAGCTACTTATTTGATGAGAAAAAATATGGATCGTAGAGCTTTTAGATATCTCATGAGTATTATGCTGGGCGCATCAACATCTATTGAACTAAGATTAAAGTCATTTTTTTTGTTGGTGCAGCTATGGTTCCGCTAATCATTGGGCGGATCCCAGAAGTTAATAATATAGGTGGTGTCGGTATCTTTGTGTCCCGATTATTAGTTTCTTCAAAATATCTTAATTCTATAGGGTATACCTTTTATTCAACCAAAAAGTGGCAGCTTTTAAAGCTAATAAGGGTTATTTATCAGTCATCGTTTGTGCATTTTAATGGCTCGAATCCTGCGGCTATGTTTTTCGTAGCCTTGGTTTGTAAAGTCCTCGATAAAGAACTTATTCTGTCTATCCATAGTGAGGTAGGAATTTCGAAAGGGGTCTTAAAGAGACTAGAGGAGTATGCAATCAAGCTCGCTCATGCGCCAGTTGTAGGGATTGGTAGCGAAGCGGTTGCAAAAGCATTAAACAGCCGGACTGAGACCTCCTCGGCGTTTATCCCGCCTATTCAGTCTGATGACCTCTTTGTTGATAGCGTGCTGAAGTCGTTGTCGAACAAAAAGATCTTTTGTACTAACGCTAACGCTTTTAACTTCGATAGTTTTGGTCGTGAAATATATGGTATTACGTGTTTGGTTGATTATTTTGAAAATCAAGGTGATTATACTCTCGTAGTTGTTGATTCATCGGGAGCATACACCAGTTATTATGAATCAAAAAACTTTTCTAATGTGGTTTTTATCGATAGAGATATTGATTTTTGCTACCTGATTCAAAATAGTTTTTGTTTTGTGAGGTTTACCTCTACCGATGGAGACGCCGTTTCTGTTATGGAGTCTCTTTCATACGGTGTGCCGGTAATTGCAACAGACTGTGTTTTACGGCCTGACACCTGTATTTTGTGTAAATATGGTGACACGCTATCGCTTAGAGCGGCAATTGAAACGCTTGAGCGAGATGGATCCATGACGTTGGATGTTGTATCAGCCTCTATCTTCTATGACAAGTTATACGAGAAATTGTCAAAGTCAACGTCTAAAAACCTCTATACCTAACTACCTTGTAGGTCTTGGAAAACTAGATTGTTCTTAAAATAGTGTTGGTTTGTAATAACTACTATAGATCATAAGTTTTAAAAAATGTCTCGATGGGAAAATTTTATGTTTAGTTACTCTAGGCCACTATTTAGCGATGGCGACTCAATGATAGTTGCAAGGAGGAACAAGATATTTTCCGTTCACGGCGGCGCTGAAGAACATATATTGACTCTACCGGTGGGGTTTCTTGCGAATATTTTTCTTTGGTCGAGGTTGATTAGCAGGGTATTTCGCTTAGGGGTTTACCGAGCAACGAGCTTTGGTGATTCTTATTTTTTTTGTATTAATAGGAAATTGTATTCGTTTAATAAGAAAACTAATCACTTAAAGGAAGAATTCGGTTTCGCCAAAGGTCATGGACCTCTCAGCTTTTGTGATGGTAAAGGTCTCCATCAATTTGATGATACTCTTTATTTTGGTGAATATTTTAGTGATGACAAGCTGGACCGTATTCGTATTTTAAAGAGAAGCTTACTAGGAGAATGGGTCACTTGCTTCACATTTGAGGAAGGCACGATAAATCATATCCACTCACTGATTCCTGACAAGGTAAATAATTGCATTTGGATCTTAACTGGGGATTTCGGTACTGCAGCCGCAATCTATAGAGCGGCGGATAATTTCAGGCAAGTTGAATTGATTATTCAAGGGCGGCAAAAATATAGGGCGTGCGTCGCATTCCCTTATGAAGGTGGACTAATATATGCAACTGACACACAGTTTGAGAAAAACTCAATTAGAAGACTTTATAAGGGGCCAGCAGGTTGGCTCAGTGAAAAATTGTACGAAGTAAATGGTCCAGTCGTTTATGGGTGCGAGCTAAGAGATTACTATATGTTCTCCACTACAGTGGAACCGGGTGATTCTAAGTCTAGTTTTTTAGCTACTTTGCTTGATAGGGAAAAAGGTCCGGGTATTATTCTGAATCAAGTTGAAATTGTAGCGCTAAAAAAGTCTAACCATGCATTGCTTGAGGTGCTTGTTGATATCAAAGATTTATGGCCCTCAAGACTTTGCCAGTTTGGTTCGGCAATCTTTGTGGGAAACTCAATAGAAAATAATAATGTACATGCTTATTTCACAGCAACGCAAATTTATGAAGGGCGGTCAAAATTAATTGATCTTGATAGTCGTCAAACAACAGACTGAGATCTCAGTATAAGAGTTACATTTATTATGTAATGTTTTTGAAAAGGAAATTAAGTTTTATGTGCGGAATTTTGGGATTGTCAGAGGTACTACAAGAAACGCTCTACACACGCAGAGATCGCCAGGAGACTATTAGTCGATGTTTTGAGGAGGGTTTGGCTATTCTTTCTCACAGAGGCCCTGACGCTTCTGGCGCGAAATATTTTTTTGATGAAGGTGTTTTCCTAGGTCATACAAGGCTCTCTATTCAAGATTTAAGTCCAGCAGGGACTCAGCCAATGATGTCCTTGGATGAAAAGTATGCAATAACATTTAACGGGGAAATCTATAATTTTCCTGTTTTAAAAGAAAAGCTGGAATTTTTGGGGTACAACTTTTCTAGCAATACTGATACCGAGGTTATTCTTAATCTTTATCAAGAATATGGGTTGGACTGCTTTGCTATGCTCGATGGTATCTTTGCTCTTGGAATTTTTGATAAAGAAAAAAATCAGCTGATTATTTCAAGGGACGGATTAGGCATTAAACCGTTATATTATTATCAGGATGAAAGTAGGCTAGTTTTCGCCAGTGAAATCAAAGCGATCGAGATTTTTTTGAAAGATGTTGTTTTAACGCTTCAGAAATCAAATATTAACAAATACCTTACGTTTCAGTGGTGCCCTGGAGAAGGCACTCCATTTGCCGAGATTAAAAAACATATCCCAGGCGAAACTTTAGTGGTAACTGATGGGAAAATTGTCGACAGAAAAACCTTTTACCGACTGCCCATCTTTAGACCGCCAGCTAAAAATCTGAAGACATCAGTCAGATCGATAATTTCTGGGCTAGATGCTAATCTCCGAATAGCTGTTCATGATCAAATGCTTTCAGATGCGCCTGTTGGTGCTTTTCTATCTGGTGGGTTGGATTCTACAAGCATTGTCGCCTTTGCTAAGGAAATCGATCCCAATATTACCTGTTTCACGATTGATGCTGGTAATGCCGCAAATGACGGAATGGCAGATGACTTGCCATATGCTCGTGCAGCTGCCGAGCACCTTAAGGTGCCTCTAGAGATAGTCAAAGTAAATCCAGAAAGTCTTGTTCAGAATTTGGAAAAGATGGTTTGGATGCTCGATGAGCCGTTGGGTGATCCTGCTCCGCTTAATGTATTTTACATCTCGCAGCTGGCTAAGGATAATGGGATTAAAGTTCTTTTGTCAGGGGCAGGGGGAGATGATATTCTCACTGGTTATAGGCGACACCATGCAATTATGATAGATAGGCAGATACAGCGACTCCCAAAAGTTCTTCTCTCAGCCGTAGAGCTGTTTTCAGGTAAATTAGATAAAAGGGTCACGCTTTTTAGACGACTTGCTAAGCTATTTAATGGCATCTCGCTTGCGGGTGAAAGTAGAATAATTAATTATTTTAAATGGGCTGATCAAGGTCAATTACTTTCTTTGTACACAAATGATTTCAGAAATGAAATTAAAAATGAGTTAGCTGAGCAGCCAATGTTAGATTTTTTAGCTCACGCTCATCCCGATTCAACTGATTTGGATAAGATGCTGGCTCTTGAGCAACGTTTTTTTACTACTGATCACAACTTAATGTATACCGATAAGATGTCTATGGCCGCAGGTGTTGAAGTGCGCGTTCCACTCTTGGCAAATAATCTTATTGAATATGCTGCTACCATTCCTGATAACTTGAAACAAAATGGACGACAAGGAAAATGGATTTTTAAAAAGACGATGGAAGCATATTTGCCTAAGGAAATAATATATAGGCCGAAAACTGGTTTCGGTGCTCCTTTACGAAGTTGGTTGAAAGTTGAGCTACGTGACTATTTAGAAGATCTACTGAGTCGAAAATCACTGTATTCCAGAGGGTTATTTGATCCTGAAGCAGTACACGCTCTTATAAGCAGGAATGATGAGGGTCAAGTGGATGCTTCTTATACTATTTTTTCTTTGATGTGTATTGAAATTTGGTGTCGACAGCACGTTGATTCGGTAAAGTTGTCAACGGGGTCCACATAATATGAAGCAAATATTACAAGATTTATCTTCCGGCGAGACCTTAATCGTCGACAGTCCTGCTCCAATGCTTTCAAGCAGTTCGTTAAAAATTGCTAGTAAAGTGTCCCTCATTTCGGCCGGCACTGAGCGAATGCTAGTTGAGTTCGCTCAGTCGTCCTACATAGATAAAGCTAGAAAACAGCCTGAAAGAGTAAAAATGGTGTTAGATAAGGTGGCTACTGATGGGTTGGTGACGACTTACGATGCAGTCAAGTCCAAGTTGGGGCAACCAATTCCATTAGGTTATTCAAATGTAGGTGTTGTGGAGGGTATAAGTCCAGGACTCTCTGGCTTTCAAGTTGGCGACCGTGTTGTGTCTAACGGGGCTCATGCAGATATTGTTACCGTGAAAAACAACCTGTGTGCGCGTATACCGGATAATGTAGATGATGATTCTGCGGTGTTTACCGTAGTTGGCAGCATTGGTTTGCAGGGGGTTCGGTTGGCTAACCCTACATTGGGAGAATCTTTTGTCGTTGTTGGCGCTGGGCTTATTGGTTTGTTGGTCATTCAATTACTAAAGGCAAATGGCTGCCGAGTTTTAGCAATCGATTTTGATGACAATAAGCTTGAACTGGCTGCTCAGTTTGGCGCTGAGATATGTAATCCGGTCACGGGAGGTGATGCGCTATCGCAGGCAGCAAGTTTGAGTAGAGATAGAGGTGTGGATGGAGTAATAATAACGGCCTCTAGCAAGTCTAACGAACCGATGAAGCAGGCTGCGCAAATGTGCAGAAAGCACGGTCGGATTATTTTGGTAGGTGTGGTTGGGTTAGAGTTGGACCGATCGGACTTTTATGAAAAAGAGATTATCTTTCAGGTAAGTTGTTCATACGGCCCTGGCCGTTATGATGCTTCCTATGAAGATGATGGAAATGATTACCCTATAGGTTACGTTAGATGGACTGAGCAGCGGAACTTTGAGGCATTTTTAGATCTTCTTTCAACTGGAGTGGTTGATGTTAAGCCGCTTATATCTTCCCGTTTTGAATTTACCGATGCATCGGCTGCTTATAAGGAGCTCTCATCCAATACTTCGGGGCTCGGTATACTTCTTGATTATAGTTCAGCGACAAGGGGACGCCTATCTCGATCTATTACGTTAGATCGGCAAGAGCACTTTGATGGAGATAGCCCCACTATAGGATTTATCGGCGCTGGAAATTATGCGTCACGTATACTAATTCCGGCGTTTAAGGCCGCAGGTGGGCGGTTGCACACATTGGTCACGGCTAATGGTGTTAATTCTGTTATTCACGGCAAGAAGGGTGGGTTTTTAAAGGCCTCTACTGATGCTGCTGAAATGCTAGCAGAATGTGAGGTGAATACCGTCGTAATAGCGACTCAGCACAATACTCATTCAAAATATGTAATCGACAGCCTGAATGCCAATAAGCATGTTTGGGTAGAAAAACCCTTAGCCATCGACAGAGACAGTCTGGCGTTGATTGAATCTTCATATTTTGATGCTCACAGTAAGGATACAGGAATCGCTGGTCCTCAGTTAATGGTCGGTTTTAATCGCCGGTTCGCTCCACAAGTTCAAAAGATGCATGATCTATTGTCGAGTGTAAAGTCTCCAAAAACCCTGATAATCACCGTTAATGCTGGATTTATACCAGAAGATCATTGGACTCAAGATCCATTTGTTGGTGGAGGTAGAATCATAGGGGAGTGTTGTCATTTTATAGATTTGATGCGGTTTTTAGTTGGCCAAAAGATTGTCTCCGTCAGCGGCAGATCTATGGTTGCAGGTTCATCGAGAACCATTATGACGGATCGATCATCAATTACTTTAGGTTTTGAAGATGGTTCATTTGGTACGATTTTGTATTTAGCGAATGGTGCCTCAAACTTTCCTAAAGAACGTATTGAGGTGTTTTCCGGTGGTAAAGTTCTGCAGTTGGATAATTTTCGAAAGCTAAAAGGGTATGGTTGGAAAGGCTTCAAAAAATTGAATCTTTGGAGTCAGGACAAGGGGCAGCAGGCTTGTCCGGCAGAGTTTATAAAGGGTATCAGAGATGGAATCCCATGTATTCCCGCTGATGAGATATTCGAAGTCGCGCGAG
Source organism: gamma proteobacterium HTCC2207 (assembly GCA_000153445.1). Taxonomy (GTDB): domain Bacteria; phylum Pseudomonadota; class Gammaproteobacteria; order Pseudomonadales; family Porticoccaceae; genus HTCC2207. The sequence goes on from CH672398.1 coordinate 371,341, forward strand.
TTACGATTGAAGCGAACGATATATTGTTAGATCAGTAAGCGAGATTTATATAATGCAGCTTATAATATCGAGAATCAAAATTGTGTTGAAGCTAGGACTTCTGGAATTTGTATCTGTCATTATTTACAGGCTGCTAGTCCGGCTCTCCCTCCATCCAGTTTGTACTTTAAAAGGGAAATATCCCATCTAGCCCTTTCTTTGAAAAATCTAGATTGCCTGAGTCAGGCCTGTCCGCGGTGTTAACATGGGACACTTCTGCTTCTCTTTTTAGTTATCTAAATGTATTAATAGATGAGCCTCCAAAGTGGCTAAATAATCCTATTACGGACGATAGGGTTTCCTCTAAATTGGAGCCTTGGTGGAAAATTTCTGATTTTGATGATTCGGTAGGAGATATTAAATTAATTTGGGAGCAGTCCCGAATGAATTGGGTTTTAGCCTTAAATTTGACGTTAGTCACTTATGCTTGGGCTTCTATCTTAGGCTTGGTCTGCGAGTGTTGGTCATGTGTTACAAATCACAAGGAGACCAACTGATTGGCTACCTAGGGCTGAAAAGTATTGTACAGTTATACCATACGTAAGCGGCCTCAAATATTGAGATCGTAAACTTGGCTATAATTTCATTGCAGGTGGTATTTACGCCATTAAAATGAAAAATCCCAGATAGGTGGCGCCTCCCTCTATGAAAAAAGCTCTTCTCCTATTTAATACGCTTCGGTATTTAAAGTGGCGGCAAATCTACTTCAGAATGTTGCGGAAGTTGATAAAGCCAGGTATTACAGACCAATTTCAAGCGTCTAAGTTAGCTCGCCCCACGAACTGGCAACATGCTTTACTTTACAGTCAGAAAATTGACGAGAATTCGACAGCATGTTTTCTAAACCACATTAAAAATCTTGATCTCCCTGGTGATTGGAATAAAGAAATTCCAAGTAAACTTTGGGTTTATAACTTACATTATTTTGAAGATCTTCTTTCCAATAAGGCTACAGAAAAGCGTAATTTTCATCTCCATTTATTGCATAGTTGGGTTGATCATAACCCAGTTGGATTTGGTAATGGCTGGGAGCCGTACCCTACATCTTTGCGGATTGTAAATATTCTAAAAGCTTGGCTTGGTGGGCTTGAGTTAGATGAAAAATTGTCTATTAGTGTCTTCACACAGGCCAGTTTTTTAGCGAGTGATCTTGAAAAACATTTATTAGGTAACCACTATTTTGTTAATTTGAAAGCGTTGTTATTTGCCGGTGTGGTTTTTGGAAATATTCGATGGTTAAGCATTGCTGAAAAGGGCCTAATTTCTGAAATACCTGAGCAGATTCTTGAGGATGGTGCCCATTTTGAGCTCAGTCCAATGTACCATTCCTTGATGCTAGTGGATATGCTTGATATGTTGAATTTAAGCAAGGCCTATCCGGCACAGGTGCCAGCTAGATTAGTTTCCCTTTTACAAGATTATATCCCTAGAATGCTGACCTTTATGGAGGCGATGTCTCATCCTGATGGAGGTGTATCATTCTTTAATGATTCATCGGACGGAATTGCCCCCGAGAAATCAAAAATTGAAAGTTATGCTGAAAAACTGGGGTTTTCGGTTAAACCCTTAGATTTTAGTATGACTACAGTTGTTGATAATGCCAGTAGTGGCTATTTTTGTGCTACGTCAAATAGCAGTAAGCTTATATTTGATGCAGCAGCGGTGGGCCCTGACTATATTCCAGGACATGCCCACGCCGATACTTTGGCATTTGAGCTATCCATCGGTGCTCAGCGAGTATTTGTGAATTCCGGGATATCTGAATATGGTTTGAGCCCAGTGCGCGTAAACCAGCGCAAGACAGCTTCTCATAACACTATCGAAGTCGATGAAAAAGATTCATCGCAGGTATGGAGTGGTTTTAGAGTTGCTAATCGGGCGCGGATTATTGAAAGGTCCTCAAAATTGAAATTTGATAATAATATTTTTTTAAAGGCGACTCACAATGGCTATAAGTCATTGATTGGAGGATGTTATCATTCGAGAGAATTGGTATTTAATGGCACCAGTCTTGTTGTCCGTGATGAGCTTCATGGGGATTTTACAGGCGCAAAATTGCGGTTTTACTTTCATCCGGATTTAGAAGTAATTCTAGAAAGTGGCATTTTGTTAGTTTCGGGGAAGGCCTTTAATTTGAGGAGTGACTTGACAGGTAAAAAGGCTTCTTTATTGGATGCTTGTTGGCATCCACAATTTGGAATTGATATACCTAACAAAATGCTTCTAATTGATCTGTTGGGTAACGAAACGGAAACTATTTTCGATTGGACTGAGGTTTAGAATTCAAACTAAAAATCAGCTGAATTTTATAGCCATAAGGGGCAGAGATGAAAAAAATTTTAGTGCTATCTTTTTATTATTATCCAGATTTGTGTGCTGGATCTTTTCGATGCACCTCCCTTGTCGAAGAGTTGGCCAAGACAAAAGCATCTATTCATGTAATTACTACTGTTCCTAATCGCTATGAGTCATTCAAGGTTTCAGCTGTAAAATATAGTAAGACCAATAATGTTGTTATCGACAGAATTGAAATTCCTAGTCACAATAGCGGGATGATTGATCAAATTAAGTCTTTTTATGCGTTTTATAGGGGCGCCAGGAGGATAACCGCAGCTAACGATTATGATTTAGTATTTGCTACATCATCACGGTTGTTTACTGCCTTCTTAGGTGCGCGAGTTTCAAGAAAAAAGCGAATACCCTTATATTTAGATGTTAGAGACTTGTTCGTAGACACGATGTCTAACATTCTTTCGCCAGCATTAGTTTGGTTAGCGAGTCCTGTCCTATCTGTCATAGAGCGGTATACTTTTAATTCGGCAAAGAAGATTAATATGGTATCTAAGGGTTTCCTTCCATATTTCGAACAGCGGTATTCAGATATTCCAATTAGTTTTTTTACCAATGGAATAGATAAAGAGTTCATTCAGGCTTCGCATGTCGATGATAAAACCTTGGCTACCAAGTCCACAATAAATATACTTTATGCTGGTAATGTCGGCGAAGGTCAGGGCCTTCATAAAATAATTCCAGAGATGGCTGATCGATTAAACAAACGAATAAATTTTAAAGTCATTGGAGGTGGCGGGCTTATTCAAAAACTTAGAGACGCAGTTGCTGAGCTTGGTTTGAATAATGTTGAACTAGTACCCCCTATGGGACGAGAAGCTCTTATCAAAGAGTATATTAAGGCAGATGTTCTTTTTTTGCATTTAAATGATTATGAAGCGTTTCGAAAAGTACTGCCTTCCAAATTATTTGAGTATGGAGCGATGAATAAACCAATTCTCGCTGGGATCAGTGGCTATAGTGAAGAGTTTGTAAAATCAGAAATTAGTGACTGCGCTGTCTTCTCTCCGACTGACTCAGAAGACGCGGTTAGAAAATTTGAATCTCTGAGCTACTCCATTAAGCCTAGAGAGGAATTTATAAAAAAGTTTGATAGGCAGAAAATTATGCGTGAAATGGCCGAGGATATATATGGAACCGGTTAATGCTTTGCCAAAAATTGTTCTTACTGGGGGAAGTGGATTTTTAGGCCATCACCTATTAAAAAACGAGGCTTTTCGCAGGGCTTTGGCGATTGGACGAACTCCACCACGTGATCATCAATACTTTCAAATAGTATCGTTTGACGCAGATGACGATTTAGCCGGAGTTTTCAATGATAAAGAGATTGTAGTTCATGTGGCGGCAAGGGCGCATGTCATGAACGATACCTCCAAAAGTCCTCTTAATGAGTTCCGTCTTGTGAATACAGTAGGAACATTAAATCTAGCCGAGAAAGCGGCAATTGCCGGTGTTAAACGATTTATATTCATAAGTACTGTAAAGGTATTAGGGGAGCAAACCGAACCGGGTCAAGCTTTCAAAAATGGTGATTCTTTTAATCCTCAAGATCCGTACAGTATTTCGAAGGTTGAAGCCGAAGTAGGTCTTAAACTGATCGGAGAAGCTCACGGCATGGAAATTGTAATAATTCGTCCGCCTTTGGTCTATGGTAAGGGCGTGAAAGGGAATTTTGCGAGCCTTCTTAAGTTAGCTAGATTTCCTATTCCCTTACCATTTGGATCCATACAAAACAAACGAAGTTTAGTAAGCGTAGAGAATTTAGTAGATCTCATTGTTGTTTGCTTAACGCACCCAAAAGCAAAAAATCAAACCTTTTTAGTTAGTGATGATTATGATATGGACATATCTGAATTGATTTCGAGGCTTGCGGAAGCCGGAGGTTATAAAGCTTATGTATTTGGATTTCCGCTTACTATGCTGTACGTTTCTCTCCGACTATTGGGTAAATTACCGATATATGAGCGATTGTGTGGGTCTATGCAAGTTAATATTGAAGACACAAAATCACAACTTAGTTGGAGCCCGCCGTTTAAGGTTAATGATTCCTTAAGCAATTGCTGGTTATCAGATGCTCATCGCTAATAAGGATTGCACAGATGAATGTATTACATTTAATAGGAAGGAACGAGGAATTATTTGGCACTGATGTAGAGGATTTCTATGGGGACCTCAGAGACACGGTAACTAAGTCGAGGTTTCTAGTTATTGGAGGCGCAGGTTCGATAGGTCAGTCGGTCACGCGAGAAATCTTTAAGCGAGATCCCAAAGCGCTTCATGTGGTAGATATCTCTGAGAATAACATGGTTGAATTGGTGCGGGATATTAGAAGCACAGAAGGCTACGGAAGTGGCGAATTTAAGACTTTTTCTCTAGATTGTGGTTCTGTTGAATTTGAGGCTCTTATTAACAATGAGACCCCATATGATTATGTCTTCAATTTGTCAGCGTTGAAGCATGTCAGAAGTGAAAAAGATCCGTACACGCTTATGCGTATGATTATGGTCAATGTCTTCAATACCATTAAAACTTTGAGATTAGCTAGGGAGGCTGGTACAAAAAAGTATTTTTGTGTCTCAACGGATAAAGCCGCCAACCCCGTTAATATGATGGGTGCCAGCAAGCGTATTATGGAAATGTTCTTGATGCGTGAAAGTCTGACTCAAGATATTTCGATGGCGCGTTTTGCTAACGTAGCATTTTCCGATGGGTCGCTCTTGCATGGTTTTAATCAAAGATTCGCAAAAAAACAGCCGTTTTCAGCCCCAAATGATGTTCGCCGCTATTTTGTAACGCCGCAAGAGTCGGGTGAGCTGTGCTTATTATCTGGATTACTTGGCAATAATCGAGATATATTTTTCCCAAAGCTCAGTGAGAAGTTACATCTGATTACTTTCTCCGAGATTGCTGTTCGTTACTTGAGAGAGAGAGGCTATGAACCCTATGAATGTGAATCTGAGGATGAGGCGCGAGATAGGGCGGAGGAGTTGATAGCCAACAAACAATGGCCTTGTTATTTTTTCAAGAGTGACACAACGGGTGAAAAAGACTTCGAAGAGTTTTTTACTGATAACGAAGATTTAGATATGGAGCGTTTTGAGACGGTTGGGGTTATCAAAAATCAGCCTGATTTTGATGAGGCTAAGTTGGACGATTTTATGGACGGAATTGAAGCGCTAAGGGAAAAAGGTGCTTGGACCAAAGATGATATTGTTAAGTTGTATTTTGGTCTCCTGCCAGAGTTTGCCCATAAAGAGACCGGTAAATATCTAGATCAGAGGATGTAAGTATGGACCGTTTTTTTGACATTTTATTTTCTGGGATAGCGTTATTGTTACTTTCCCCTTTGTTGGTGCCTATAGTAATAACACTAAGACTCACTGGCGAGGGTGAGGTATTCTTTTTACAGGAACGCATCGGTAAGGACGGGGGAAAATTCAAGTTGTTTAAGTTCGCGACTATGCTGAAAAATAGCCCTAACATTGGTACTGGTACGGTAACCATGAGAGGTGATCCTCGAGTGCTTCCAGTAGGTACATTTTTGCGTAAAACGAAAATAAATGAGCTGCCGCAGCTGTTAAACATCCTTTTTGGTGATATGAGTGTTATCGGCCCAAGGCCGCTAACTATTCAAACGTTTGGGGCTTATTCGGAGAACACTCAGGGTCTTATAAAGCAAGTTCGGCCAGGCCTCTCAGGGGTAGGTTCTATTATATTTCGTGGTGAGGAAGAGATAATGCACGGTGTAACCGCCTCCGTTGACTTCTATGCGAATGTTATAGCGCCGTATAAGGGAGCGCTTGAGGAGTGGTTTGTCTCGAATAAGAGCCTGTATATTTATTTTGTGGCGATTTTTGTTACAGCTTGGGCGGTTCTTATTCCAAGCACAAAAATAGCGTGGAGGGTTTTTAAGGATTTGCCCGAGCCGCCGACCGAGTTAAAGCAGGCACTTAATTATACTGACTAACTGTTATGGCTCTTCTTGCCTCCACTTCATACGATCCAATTCCTAAGATATGACATGGCAGTCGAATCCGTCTGCCAACCCCCTCGGAGCATTATCCTCTCAAGCGGCTCACCTTGTTCTAATAGATCTAGTGCTGCACCTACTCTAAATGAATGACCGCTGAGTGGCTGTTCATCGGAGTCCATGTTTAGATCCTTTTGCAGTGCTTTCAATAGGGTGCTTATACTTGCTGGGTGTAGGTTGCTCCCAAAATGCCCATGCCTATTAATTGATCTCAGAATATGGCCTTCATCGCTGATCATACCCCTCCATTTTTCTAATAGGTCGAACAGTTCTTGGCTGATGGGCAGTATCTTTCCAGTCCCGAATTGATCCGTCTTTGAGAAGTTGAGTTTGATAGCGGGTTTGCCATTCGGCGCTTGGCAGATGTCCTCAAACTTAAAGGCGCAGAGTTCCGACCGGCGGCGCATTGTTTCGTAGCCGAGTCTTAGTAGGACTTGGTTCCTTAAACCCTTTATGCTGTCATCGCAGGAGGTAAGTAGCTTGTTGAGTAGTGGCTTGGTGAGTGGAGTGGCCTGTTGCTGTGCCCGCCCAATTTTGCGGTGCATTCGCTTGATGGCGAGTATGACTTCTGGCTGGTTGGTAGGGTTGTAGTGTTTGGAGAGTTTTAGGACCGTCCCCAAGCTATTGATTCTTCTGCGGATGGTCGCACTTTTCCTAATGGTGGCAAGGTAGTCAACATACTCTGCCATTACCTCGGCAGTTGCCGGTATAGAGTCGATATTATTGTGTAGGCACCAGGTCTGGTATTGGATAAAGTCCGATCTATAGGCTCTTATGGTATTTTTGGCAAAGGCGCCATCAAACTTGGCTAAGATATCATCAATCATGGTATGATCTATGAATTAATAAGCTATAAATATATACTAATAGTATATAAAAGTAAACTAATATGATATCTGTATGCCAAATAAAGGCTGGTCGCGTGATGCTGGGCTGGAGTGCTGTCGAGCTTGCCGAGCGCGCTGGAGTGTCGTCGGCGACCATTAAGAAGTATGAGGCGCAGACTGGAATACCTAATGCAAATACACGAATTCTTAGTGCGGTTAAGTCGGTTTTAGAATCGACCGGCATTGAATTCACCGGCGATCCGCTGGTTAATCCTGGTGTGACGCTGCGTATCAAGCGCTGACTAAATCCTATCTGTTTTATCTTTTAGCTTATGGTCTATAATATTCACTTTAGTATTGATGTGGATGTCGCTATGCCTGTTGAAGATAAATCCAAGTCTCTTTTACCCTTCCTATCAAGCCCCAAGCTTTTGCCCAATGAATCTGAGTCTGAGTTTCAATCGGGTTTGCAAAGTCTCTTATCCGAACTAGACAATCCCTCACCCTTGGCCGTTGCCCTGGTCAGCCAACTTTATGAGTGCCTTTGGTGGATTAAGAGGCACACCGTGGATAAGGAGCTACTGCTCCATGAGGCTATGGCGAGACTTTTGTTTAAGGCGGGTAGCAATTGGATGCCGTCTGGCAACAGCAAGCTGTCGGTGGCCCTTGAGCATTACTTGGACGGCATCGCACACAAGGACGAAGCGGCTCTGATTGAGCAAGCTCTTACCGATGGTAATCTGACCCTATCCGATCTCCGGGTTAGGGCCTTTAAGGATGCGGCCAAGTATATCAAGATGGTGGATGATCTGATTCACCGTCAGCACCAAACGTTTAGGCATCTTCAGCGGAGCATCGACTCCATTGACTACAAGTCACGCCTGCTAAAGCGTATGGATCTTGAGCTGGCAGCACTTGAGTCAAAGCAGTCTGTGAAGGGAGCGCTGACTCTTGACGACAAATCCTCGTAGGAATCTTACAAATCGCTGCAATGCACTTAAATCAACCGGCCCAAGATCGGCATCTGGAAAGCGCGCTAGTAGTCAAAATTCTCGTAAGCATGGCCTAAACAGTGCCCCCGACTTTGAGTCTTCGTCTGAGCACAGGGCACTTGTCGAGCTGATTGCGGAGGAGGGGTTCTCTGCCTCTGCCTGTGCCGATATTGCCGCGGGACTTCTCAATTATCGACGTGTGATGGATGCCTATTACGATACCTATACCAGCCCCGAGCCAGCTGATGAGTTTTTGCGCGATGCGAATGTGAAGGCTTCGAACCCTATCTTTAGCGAGCTGCTCAGTCCGTCGGGCAGTGAGCCCCAAGATGTGCGAGAGATGGCATCTTTTTTTGCGAGCATGCAAAGACAAGAGCGGCGTAAGGGTGGCCCGGTATCTCGTCGCTCCTCGGATACCCACAAGCTGATACGCTACCAGCGCAATGGTATTGCTCGGTTGTCCAGAGCGGTTCGGCAGGGCTAGATTAAAAAGTAACAAAACGAAGCCAAATCCACATCCAAATCATGGCGTGCGATAAATTCAGATTATCGAAGCTCGAATGGCCATATTAAGGGTATAAGGGCTATCACCACTATTGAACACAGTATGCTCAGCGGTATGCCAACTTTAAGATAGTCGGCTGGTTTATAGCGCCCAGGACCCTGAACCATTAAGTTGGTTTGGTAGCCAAACGGAGTCAGGAAACTCATAGATGCGCCAAACATGATGGCCATTAAAAAGGGTAAAAGGCTAGCATCCAATGCCAAGCTGACTTCCTGAGCAATGGGAAAAGCTATCACAATAGCAGCATTGTTGGTGATAGATTCAGTCAGCATAATGGTCGCAATATATAGGAGGATCAGGTTTAGATAAATATCGCCGTTAGCGAGAGATATGATGCCGTCTGCAGCTGCATTGGCCAGCCCGGTCTTCTGAATTGCCAACCCTAGGGCAAGAGAACTGCCTATGGCAGCTAGCAGGCGAAGATCGATACTTTTTTGTGCGTTTTCCAGTGAAATACACTTTGTTAATACTAGGGCGCAAGTAAGTCCAAGGGAGGCGCTTGAGATAGGTAATAGATCTTGGAATACAACTAAAACGAACACGGCTAGGAGTGCTAGCGTGGTTTTTGCTTTAGCGGTGTCTGGTAATGTCGTGCCGTCGAGGTTGGCTAACAACAAGAAATCGCGGCCATAGTTGTGGCGTTTCAGAAAATCGGGTGAAGACTCGATTAGGAGTGTGTCACCTTGCATTAGGGTGATGCTTCCGACCTTTCCGATTACCTCTTCACCATTTCTGGAGATGGCTAATATTGCTCCGCCGTATGTAGTTCGAAAATTTGATTGTTTTACCGTTTTGCCGACGAGGTTTGATGTTGGTGCGACCACTGCTTCAATGAGTGAGCGGCTGCCATAATTATTTCTAAGCTTGTAGACATCCGCCTCGGCTGGCTCAAGACCGGGAATCTCTCGAAGCTCTGAGACCGCCTCCGGTGGGCCCATGAAGACCAAAATATCTCGTTCTTGCACAATCTCGCTGGGGCTCACCGCTGGAATGATCCGGCCATGGCTCTGTATCTCAGCCAGATAAGAGTATTTCAGGTCTCTTAATCCCGCCTCGGCGATAGACTTCCCAGCAACACTACTATTATCCGACACCCTCATAGATACCGCATAGCTACGTGCATTTTGCGCGACATCGCTAACGTCCTTCCGGTTTGGAAGCCACCTAGACCCAAGCAGTATAAAGTAAATTGTACAGATTATGATTAGTGGGATGCCTATTAAGGCAGGGCTAAATAATTTAAAAGGAACTTCGATATCAGCATCTTCGAGTAGGCCCAGCAGTATGATATTTGTGCTGGTGCCGATTAAGCTGAGAGTGCCCCCGAGAATCGCTGCAAAGCTTAAGGGCATCATAATCTTCGATGGGGATAGGTTATGTCTCCGAGCCCATTGTTGCAGCTGGGGTATGAAAATAGCTACAACCGGTGTGTTGCTTATTACAGAGCTAATCATTGCTGTTGGGAGAATAATTCTAGGCATTAGCAATGATGCTTGCTTACTTGTGCCGAGTGACTTCATAACCCACCATTTTATAGCGCCTGTTTCCTTCACCGCGGCTGATACTATATAAAAGCATGCAATCACAATTAGAGCGGGGTTTGAAAACCCTTTGAAGGCTTCGGTGGGCGTTAGAATATCGAGCAGCAACAGCGCAGTCATTACCCCCACCAAAGCTATATCAACAGCTACAATTCCCCTGAGTGCTACCACCAAAAATGCTAACAGTGAGACTAAGGTTATGAGGGCATCGAGCTCCATTTAGCGATCTACCGAGTCTGCAAAATACCGTGAGACTCTAAATAGGTGATAATAGCCCCTACCTCGTCGTCGATAGACATCTTATCGGAATGCAAATGAATTTCGGGTTTTATAGGAGCTTCGTAAGGATCGTCTATTCCGGTAAAGTTCTTGATTTCGCCCGCTCGCGCCTTTTTATAAAGACCTTTAGGATCTCTTGATTCTGCAGCCTCCAAGCTACAATCGACATAAATTTCAATAAAATGGTAACGAGATTCATCATGAATGCGTCGAACGGTATCCCTGTCATTAGCGTAAGGGCTGATGAAGCTGGAGAGCACGATGACACCCGCGTCGACAAATAACTTAGATATTTCTCCAATTCGACGGATGTTTTCGGTGCGGTCTTCAGCTGAAAAACCGAGATTTTTATTGATGCCTAGGCGAACGTTGTCGCCATCCAATCGATAACAAAGTTGACCTCGTGCAGCCAAAGCGTTCTCTACAGCAACGGCTACGGTGCTTTTACCACTTCCAGATAAACCTGTGAACCAGAGAGTTACTCCTTTTTGGTTAAGCGAAGTCTCACGATCACTTTTACTAATATCGCCGTCATGCCAGTGAACATTGGTTGCTTTTTGATCCATTACGGTGGATTCCTTTGTTAGGGTTTTAGTGCCCGCACTCAGCAGGCATGTTACGCGAAAGTTCCTAATATCTGAATATGGTTTTTACTTTTTGTGCGAATAATCCAAGGGATAAGACTTCTCGGTTTCCAACAGCTATTGCAGTCAGTCTTTCTCGGCTTCTCTCACAAAGAACGGTACAGGCTGTAATCGAAGGTATCACTTGACTCGGGTTTATCTAAAAGACCATCCCTCCAAGTCAATTCACTACTTTATAGACTCTGTCACCACCGCTTCTCTGAGAAAAGGTCGTTGATCAACCCCCATGGCTCTCATGAATTAGGTCCTCATCTGGTTGCCTCGGAGTAAGCAAACCATTTCCTAGAGCAGGCACTATTCCCTCCTATTGTTCTACTAAGTTCTGCCTCTACAGCAAATACAGTTATGCTGGGAGCTATTTACTTTCTCAATTTTTGCGTTTAGCGAGTATGTACGAGAGATGCCTTAACCAGACTTCGGTGCGGCTAAGGATAAGGTAAAGCGCATTAGGATGCTGCTTTACAATAAGGCCTGCAAAGATACTGATACGTCGGGTCTGCTGTATGAAAAGTTCGAGGCGCATCGAAAATTAATGCGCTATGAGCAGAGGGCCTTTAATCAGTTGCGCAAGATCAGTCAGATCAAAAAATAACAAAACGAAGCCAAATCCACATCCAAATCATGGCGTGCGATAAATAGGTTTATCGTTTTCTACTAACTAGCGCTGTTAGACGGCATCTAATTAATTCTCGTTACGTTCCATTTGTCTATGGTGAGGTCAATATTCTTTATTTGAACGCTATGTTTAGTTTGAAAAGTAACAAGTTATCGAGAAACGAATAGATTTATCGGTTCAATGCTGATGTACTACTGAAATTCCTTACAAAACTCTTTCATGCAAGTTCGTTGTGACTTTGTGAGAGTACTAAAACCTCGGGGACTTTCGATGAAACATCTTTATTTAATTGTTGTTACCACCTTTTTACTGGCCGCCTGTGGCGGAGGATCAGGTGGTGGTTCTGGAGGCGAAACGCCTACGCCGGATACGACTTCTCCAATAGTAACTGCCCCCAGCTCCGCAACCTTTGCTGCCGTAGATGCGACGGGCGCTTCAGCAAGTAACGATGCGATTGCAACTTTCCTACAAGATGCTTCAGCCACCGATAGTGTCGATGGATCGGTGCCGGTAACGAACGATGCACCAGATACTTTCTCTCTCGGTGATACCACCGTAACCTTCTCTGCATCGGATGCCGCAGGTAACACCGCCACGGCGACGGCAGTGGTAACGGTAACCGATCAGACTGCACCGACTCTATCGGCACCCGCTGATAACAGTTTTGTTGCTTCATCGGCTGAGGGTATTGCTGCGAGCGATACTGCTCTGGTCGAGTTTTTAGCGCAGGCAACGGCTAGTGATAATGTTGACGCTGCTGTCACCGTGTCAAACGATGCACCAGCAACGTTCCCTATTGGTGACACAACAGTGCTATTTACGGCTGCGGATGTTGCGGGCAACTCAGTTAACGCCAGTGCGACCGTCACTGTCACCGGTGCCGAACAAGAAGGTAAGGGTGAAAAAGGCCCATTGTTTAAAGCCACTGTCTTCTTGGACTACGACGGTGACAAACAGCTCGATGCTAACGAGCCGTCGACGCTGACGGATTTTGACGGCAACTATGTTTTAGCCGAGACCAGTGACGCGCCGGCTAACTACGCGGTTGTTGTGTTGATGAACGAGGATACGATCGACAGTATTTCCGGAGAAAGCTATGCCGACTCTGGTGTGACGCTAGAGGCAGTCAAAGGCAGTAAAGTGATCACGCCAATGACAACCCTGTACTCCTTCGCGGTAAGTGATTTGGGTGAAGGTGAAGAGCTTAGCGTTGAGGCCTTCTCGGCGGCCC
>CH672398.1:385223-396630 GCA_000153445.1 gamma proteobacterium HTCC2207
GACTATTGCGACTGTCTCGAAGGCCTTTGCGGACCTTAGTGTAGAGTCCTTTGGTCAGGTGGAAGCTTCTGCGGTATCGCGGATAAAGGCTAAGGCGGTCGCTGAAATTACTTCGGCAGCGGAGGTTGTAGTGGCTGCGGTTAGCGTGCAGCAGGCTGCAAATGAAACCGTTGTGCTGGCAGTCGAAGACGTTGATGTTTCGTCGTTTATCACCTTGGATAACGAAGACGCACTGAACGCGACTATTGCGTTGAATATTCAGGAAGTTGAAGCCTATTTGGTGACGACTATTGCGCCGGTGATTGAGTCGGGCGGCAATTTTGTTGCTGCGGAAAACCAGACTGCGGTAGGCACTGTTGTTGCGTCTGATACTGTCGGTGATGTTCTGACCTATAGCTTATCCGGTGCTGATGCCAGTGCCTTAAATATCTCTAATACTGGTGTCTTGTCTTTTGTTAGCGCGCCAGATTTTGAAACCAAAGCGCAATACAACGCCACGGTAACCGTTGTAGATAGTAACGGCAATAGTGTTTCTCAGGCGATTAGTATCAGTATTACTGACGCTAACGATAGCGCCCCCATTATCACATCGTCCTCGTCCTTTAGTGCTGATGAAAATCAGTTAGCGATTGGTGCTGTGGTAGCTAGCTCGCCATCTAATGCTGCGCTGGCATATAGCCTTTCTGGCAACGATGCTGAGGCTCTGTCAATTTCTACTGACGGTGTGCTCAGTTTTGTGACTGCACCGAATTTTGAGGTTAAAGCGAGCTACTCGGCTACGGTGGTTGTCAGCGACGGTACCAACGTGACGACTTCCGCGATCACTGTCAGCATTAATAATGTGGATGACATGGCACCGGTCTTTACTTCGGCAGCTGCCTTCAGTGCCGCTGAAAATCAAACCTCTATCGGCACTGTAACAGCCACTGACGTGGACAGTGATTTGGTCACCTTTAGTGTTGATAGCACTGAGCTGGCGATCAGCTCTGATGGTGTACTGAGCTTTATTGCTGCGGCAGACTTTGAAACGAAAAGCGCCTATTCAGTAACGGTAACGGCCACTGATGGCACCAATACAGCAACCCAGATTATCGCGATAACCGTGACGGATGCGGATGAAGACGCACCTGTGATCTCGTCCTCGCCGGCGTTTAGCGCTGCGGAGAATCAGACGGCCATAGGCAGTGTCTTGGCAACTGATGCAGGGTCTTTGAGCTTTAGCATCTCCGGTACCGAGTTGGCGATTAGTTCAGAGGGTGTGCTTAGCTTTGTCTCTACACCAGATTATGAGACTAAAGCGACTTACACCGCCACAGTCACAGTGACTGATGCGGGTTCATTGGCTACTAGTCAAAACATCACTGTCGCCGTAACCGATATTGACGATGTGGCGCCGGTGTTTACCTCCGAGGCTTCATTCAGTGCGGCTGAAAATCAGACCTCTATCGGCACTGTAACAGCCACTGACGTGGACAGTGATTTGGTCACCTTTAGTGTTGATAGCGCTGAGCTGGCGATCAGTTCGGGTGGTGTGCTGAGCTTTATTAATGCGGCAGACTTTGAAACGAAAAGCGCCTACTCAGTAACGGTAACGGCCACTGATGGCACCAATACAGCGACCCAGATTATCGCGATAACCGTGACGGATGCGGATGAAGACGCACCTGTTATCTCGTCCTCGCCGGCGTTTAGCGCTGCTGAGAATCAGACGGCCATAGGCAGTGTCTTGGCAACTGATGCAGGGTCTTTGAGCTTTAGCATCTCCGGTACCGAGTTGGCGATTAGTTCAGAGGGTGTGCTTAGCTTTGTCTCTACACCAGATTATGAGACTAAAGCGACTTACACCGCCACAGTCACAGTGACTGATGCGGGTTCATTGGCTACTAGTCAAAACATCACTGTCGCCGTAACCGATATAGAATGAGTCGCTTCGTCGCACGGCGAGATCAGTGGTCTTATAGTGGTGGCAGCAGATATTCCCTAGTTTTCGGTACGACAAGGCGACACCTGGATGAAGGAGTCGGGTTGGTAGGCCGGGTTCCTGTTAAGCGTGTTGGACCAAGCCGTAGATTGGTAATCAGACACGAGTAGGAGCCCAGGTTGGGGCGAAGTACCATTCGGTCAAATGTAACACCACGTTATTTCATCGCAATTATGGCTTCACAAATAGCAGTTCTGGTAGTTTGTGGCATTAGGCTAAGTCGTACCCTTCTATAGCGCTCAACCATGACTGCATTGTAGCATAGATTGGGGTCTAAAGTGGGGCAAAACACTGTTCCATGCTCGAGTACAGTTCCTTCCGATCGAATGGTAACCTTATGTCCCGCACTTGGGCGTGAACGACTCTGGCCAGAAAATAGTTCCGCTACATTGCGACCGTTATACCTTAAAGCAACGGGGAGAAGCAACAAAATGAGGGTGAAGAGTTCCACATAACACGAAATACTTATGGTCTCCTATTCGTCGGACTTTCCGTGTAACGCAGAAGAGAGTCCTTAAGAGCATAGATTAAGCCCTCTTCGGACAGACCACCGACTCGCACCAGTACTGATTCCACTACTTCCGAGGCGTCAATATCTAAAGGGCGATAAATTCAGGAAAAGGTATCTTTCCTGTTGGGGCTCGTTAAATCGTGGTCCGGCTAGAGTAGAAAATGTCAGACACGAGGTAGCCTGGATCAACGGCGTCCAGACCTGGACGGCGCGCTGTACTGAATGGATACGTCCACCCCTATTGGAACAATAGTATGGTTTCGAAGGACGTTAAGGTCGGCTCAAGGGCTAAAGAATCTCCAGCAGTCTATTAGTAGCAATGCCAATTTTCATACCACGCCGTAACCATAGCCTGCTGTCTGGCGAATTTGTCCAAGCCGCGGAAAGTATAATAGGTCACGATAACACTCGCGAAAATCTCGTATCTGTCGGTGCTAACCCCTATGCAGCTGGTGTAGATCAAAAGATTGCACATGATATTGAAACCATCTCGCAAAAAATCATGCTGGTCACGCTGGTTGTTACCGAAGCCATCGAAGGTGCTGGTACCTCAGCTTCTGGCGCCTCAGTCACCGATGATATGGCCCATGAAGCGATTCTTGATGCACTGTCCAAAATCGTTATTGAAACGATTAAGGTTCAGGAAGGTAAGCAGAGTAATCACATTGGTCATGTCTCACCTCCTGGTGCAGGTCTTTCAGATGAGGAAAAAAGAGCCGCTCAGGATGAGTTGAAGCTGAATCTAGCTGATAGAGAACATCTTGTAGAGTTGTTTGAGTTTCTTGATGAAGATGCAGCAAGTGGCCATTTACGTGATGCCTTGGAGGCTATAGGGGCCGATGTTCCTGTAGCAGTGCTAACGGCGATCACTGACAAGACCTCAGAAATCATTAGCAATATTGCCATGGAGTTTGATGGACATGGTGAAAATGACTTTAGCTCTGCTGAGACACATATTACGTCACATCTGAAGCATGATGCTGCTGAAGAAATCTTCGCTTTCGCTAAAGGCTATCGTGCGTATTACGATGCGACTAACGACAGTAGCTTCACCGGTGTCCAACCGGGGGACTTTCTGACTTTAGACGGTCCGACAGGTATTGAGGAAGCTCGGGCGTTAATTTTGGTTGAAGTTGAAGAGCATGCGCAGGACAAGATTACGGATACAGATGGTGACGGTATCTTTGATTTACTTGATCCCGATGATGACAACGACGGTGTTGCTGACATTGATGATGCGTTTCCGCGCGATCCAACCAAGAGCTCCGACAATGACTCTAACGATGATGAAAAGACTGCGCTTAACGGTAGGGTTATAGATGGTTACATTTCTGGTGCCTTGGCGTTCTTAGATTTGAATTTTGATGGTGAACTCTCTGCCAATGAACCCAGAGCAACATCTGGGGTTAACGGCTTATTCCAGTTTGCCTTAAGCGATCAAGAGCTCAGTTGTGCCGCCTATGTGCCCACCGTAGTCAATGTTCCCGTTGGTGCAGTTGACGAGGAGCTTGGCGTTGTTGATAGGGCATTTAATTTAGTTCTTCCTCCAAGGTTTAACAGTCTAACTTCAGTCAGCAGGCTAAATGTTTCACCGATTACCAGTGTTGTCTGGGAAGCTTTCGAAACTGAACTTCGGTCTTCTTTGCTTAATTTAAATTGCGCCACCATTTTGGCAAATGCAGATGAAAAAGCTAATCTGGCGGCTGTGCTGGAGCGCTCAATTGCCGATGTGGTGTCTCATTACAATATTTCTGAGGCGCAGCTTTTTGAGGACTTTATTGCAAACAACAACGATGAGATCAAAGCCAAGGCGATCAAAATAGTTAAAGGCCTGAAGAAAAGTCTTGAGGAAACACTGGTCCTTCAAGCTCAATATCCAAATGCGAGCTGGGCTAAGGTAAATTATTATTTCTTTAGCAGCCTTGATGGTGATGATCTCTATCCGAATGCTTGGTATCGCGACTTAGACCTTTTCGACGGAGATACGATTACTAAAGAATTGATCAAAGTTTCTGATGATCTAACTGATGTTATCCGCCCTATCCTCTATGAGAAAACGACTGTATCTACAGTTAATGGGGCGTCGCTACGCGAGGAAATTGGTTACGAATCACGAGGTGGTGACAGTTCAGCTTATAACTGTAGCTACAAGGAAGAAGTCTCTGCTTTTGTAGAGGGTGTTGAGTATCAATTGGTCAATCTAGGGGGCGAAAGCAACGTTGCGTCGGTTGATTCTTGCAAGCTGCCTAACTTCTCAGAGCAATCCACCGGGCGCTATGTTTTCTATAGGTCAATTTTTAATGGTATTGACTCGGGTGCTCAGTTTGTTTTTTCCTCCAGCGATGGCGAGTTTCCTGGGTTAAACGATTGGACCAATCTTGTCGCCAATATTGGCTCTTTAACTACCAATAGTCTTGTCGCTTATGTTGATAATCTGCCATACGGATTCTGTCAATCAGGTGATGCGGGTGCCGACTCAGTGATTCGTTCACGCAGCGAAACGGTCAGCGGTAATAGAGTGACGCTAAGTCGTTCCGAAAATGGTAGCTATGAGCGCATAACGACTTTCGCAGATGGGACTTCTGAGACGGAACTGTCGACTATTGATAGCGTTCCAGGTTGGGATGACTGCGGTGCGCCAGATTTTGATGCTGATGGTTCGCCCGACTCTATGGATCCAGATGATGATAATGATGGTGTGATTGACAGCATTGACGCCTTTCCCTTTAACTCTAATGAGTCAATAGATACTGACGGTGATGGGCTGGGAAATAATGCTGACACAGATGATGATAACGATGGTCTTGCTGATATCTATGATCAGTTCCCCCGGGACAGAGGGAATGTTGTCGACACTGATGGCGATGGTGTAGTTGATCGGGATGATGTGGCGCCAAATGACTCGTCAGTCTCAAAGGCCTTGCAGCTAAATTTATCAGATGCCGCTGCGATTGGACTTACCGAAGCCATTAATTCAACGGCTAGCAATGTCGCTGCTTTGAGTGGTACTAAATTGTTTCTTGAACATATTTTGGACTTCTTTGTATCAAAAAGTTGGGCTGATGAACTCAGGTCTATGACTAATATGATCTCCTGGGATGCTGAGGGCGCAGCCATGCTGGATGCAATCCGCTCATCGGATACATTTTATATAGCCGAAGTTAATTTGAGTCCAGATGGAAAAACCCTTTACTTGCTTACCAGCGCACATATTCAGCGCGCGATACCCAATTTGGACCAGGAAGTTTGCTCTATTTACCGCGTAAATGTGGAAGACTATTCATTTAAATGTCTTTTGCAGACTGTGGACGGTGATATACAACCGCGCTCTTTAAATCCATCCATTATGCTGGACTTTTCACGTGGCAATATGACCTTTAGGTCTGATGGAGCAGCTTTATTGCACGGCTTTAATTGGGCTCAGCTGGCTGCAGATCCTCTTGCGCAGGCTGCGCTTGGTAGTATCTGGATGATGGCACCTGATGGAACCCTCACTCCCATATCAAAAGAAAATGGATTTGAAGTTAACCTCGCGGTTTGGATTAACGATAATTACTTCGCAGCCCATGAATGGTTTATGGATGAAAATTATTCAATCAGTCAGGAACGCATTGCTATCTATGATGCATCAACACTCGAGCAGGTGAAGCTGGTTGAGGCCAATGGTGCTTCTCAAGGTGTTGTGAAATTTAATGCCGATTTGTACTGGTCTAACGGATCAATTGATGGCGACACTCTCGAACTTCAAAATAATCCAGTTGATGGTTTACCTGTAGTCGATCAGGCCGGGAAACGGTTATTCAGCTTTTCAAATTCAAACAGCCCAAGTAACAAAGTAGAAAGTGTTGATGGATCGATTGTGTTGTCTCTGACCGATGGTCAGGCAGGCATTGGAGGGTATAACTATCAGAAGCAGAGTGGTATCGGCACTGATATTAAATATAGCGCCTTCAGCTTTGCCGAAGACTATATTGGTTACATGAAGCTCTATGCAGCTGACACGCCGATTGACTATATTGATGGGGTTGAGTTTTCTAATAACCAAATAATTTCTTTGAGTGATGGACGTGGCACGCTTGAAATTCAAAATTACAGCGATATATTTTTGATCACTCCAAGCGCTGACTTTGATGGCGACCTAGTGATCGACTATACAGTGGCTACACCTTCTGGCAGTGAGGCCAGACAGTTTAGTGTTACCGAGCAGACCATTGGTAACTGGCGTAATGATGAAAATCGAGGAAGCTCGATCGAATGGGCGTCTCCTGAACCTGATCAAGAGGGATTTTGTGTCTATGCTATCGAAACGGATGTGTCCCAGTGTGTAAATTTTGAAAGTTATCAGGTGCTAACAACTGATATGGAGTCCTTTCGATCTAATCGCTATGATGCAGAGGGTGTTTACCCAAATGATTCGGGCTTTAATGCCTTTCCCGGCATTCAAAATATACTGCTGTTCGATGATGAGTTAATCGTCATCTTCAAAGACTCTAGTGATCATAAGTATTATCAAGCTAAGTCATCCATCACTGAATTTATGGTTCAAGGCGAGGCAGCACTTGAGCTCACTGCAGCGGTGAATGGAGCTGGAGAAACCAATATCATACTCGCGGCTACGTCCCTTGAACCATTGCCGCCATTAAATATAGATGACGTGACTCTTATAGAGACCTCTACTCAGCAGTTTAAGATTGACTTTGGTCAGCCTTTATCTCAATACGCAGTTCTTCCTCGCTTTGAAATCTGGAACGGCAGTGAAACTGTGCCTCTTGCTAGAGAAGATCTGTGGTCTGCTTCCCGAGACACGGTAACCCTGTATGCAACATCAAAAGGTCTGATCAATGGTGCAGAGCATGAAGTTAGAACCCTAGATCCGATCTTCCTAGTCGACAGTACCAGACGTTATGAGATTTTGGATACGCTCACATTCACTCCAACGGGTATCAATAACTTTAAATTGTTGCCAGGCGAGGTGCAGCTTTTGGATTACAACCCGCTTACTCAGCAAGTCATAACAAGTGACATCCTGCTTACTTCTAGCAATGGTGTGATGGCAGCTGATATACGAGACACCCCGATCAATCTGCTCAATATCCAAAATGCGGAATCTGGCGAAGACTTTAAGTCGCCCTCGGTAAGATTTGGGTTGGAGAGACTGCCTGTAGGCGAGGGCTCTGTCGTTGTGACTATCGACTTAGTTGACGGTATTGATGCTGTTCGAGACGAGAATGAGCGTAGGGTGTTTGTTCAGATTGATGCTGACTGGGTTGCCGATGGTGTTAGTGCAAGTTTCACAGTTCCTCAGCAAACCATTTCGGCGTTCTATATTAACCGCACTGGAACCAGAGTGGATTTGGAAGTCGATAATTTTGACTCTGATCTTATTTCTGTTAGTAGTGATGGAGCTAATTATCCCACTAGTCTTGATGTTAAGTGGTTGGCCGCATTGGGTAAGATCGACTTCCTTGAGTTATCGTCATTGTTGCAGGAGGGTGATTATCATGTCAGCGTGACTACAGACCTGCCGTTGGTCGATGCGGAGAATGCACAAGTCAATGAAGTTAATATTATTTTTTCAACATTCGAAAATACTAACTTCCAGTTGCTGAGCAATACTATACAGTTGATTGACTACAGCCCTAGCACTAAGCAGTCTGTGATTAGTAATGTGGGCCTACAGATGAATTATGGAATTATGAGCGCGGACCTTAGAGGCTCGCCGCTTAATCTGGAGAACATGCAGAACGCAGCTCTGGGGGCCGACTTCAAATCACCTACATTAAGCTTTGGTTTGGCTCAGTTACCAAAAGGCCAAGGCTCCTTTGTTGTGGCAATTGATCTAGTTGATGGTGTTGATGGGGTTCGCGATGACAATGAGCGCAGAGTTAGCGCTCAGGTTACTGCTGATTGGGTTTCCGACGGTATTGATGCGACCATTACGATTCCAGGGCAAACCGTTTCTGCGTTCTATATCAATCGTTCCGGCACCAAAATTGACGTGGAAATCGACAATGGAGATGCTGACCTGATTACTATCAATAGTGCTGGAGCTGATTATCCCGCCAGTATTGATGTTAAGTGGTTGGCCGCATTGGGTAAGATCGACTTCCTTGAGTTATCGTCATTGTTGCAGGAGGGTGATTATCATGTCAGCGTGACTACAGACCTGCCGTTGGTCGATGCGGAGAATGCACAAGTCAATGAAGTTAATATTATTTTTTCAACATTCGAAAATACTAACTTCCAGTTGCTGAGCAATACTATACAGTTGATTGACTACAGCCCTAGCACTAAGCAGTCTGTGATTAGTAATGTGGGCCTACAGATGAATTATGGAATTATGAGCGCGGACCTTAGAGGCTCGCCGCTTAATCTGGAGAACATGCAGAACGCAGCTCTGGGGGCCGACTTCAAATCACCTACATTAAGCTTTGGTTTGGCTCAGTTACCAAAAGGCCAAGGCTCCTTTGTTGTGGCAATTGATCTAGTTGATGGTGTTGATGGGGTTCGCGATGACAATGAGCGCAGAGTTAGCGCTCAGGTTACTGCTGATTGGGTTTCCGACGGTATTGATGCGACCATTACGATTCCAGGGCAAACCGTTTCTGCGTTCTATATCAATCGTTCCGGCACCAAAATTGACGTGGAAATCGACAATGGAGATGCTGACCTGATTACTATCAATAGTGCTGGAGCTGATTATCCCGCCAGTATTGATGTTAAGTGGTTAGCTGCATTGAGCAAGATAGACTTTCTCGATCCATCGTCATTCTTGGGGGAGGGAGACTATCATGTAAGCCTTATTACAACCCTTCCTCTGGTGGACGCAACCAATATTGCAGTTAGTGAGATCAATGTTATTTTCTCAACATTCGACAACGCTAATTTTCAGCTATCGGGTAATTCAGTTCAATTGATCGACTACAACCCTAGTACTCAGATATCTCTGTCTAATGATGTCTCTCTCCAAGTTGTCGGCGGTGTTATGAGCGCAGACATGAGAGGCACTCCGCTTAATCTAGAGAATATGGAGAATGCGGTAAAGGGAGGTGATTTTGAATCGCCCACTCTAAGCTTTGGTCTGGCTCAGTTACCCGTAGGAGAAGGCTCCTTTAATCTCGAGATTGATATGATCGATGGTGAAGATGGAGAACACAACGACAGTGAGCGCAGAGTCTCTGCAGCGCTGGAAGTGAATTGGATTTCCGATGGAAGCAGTGCGACCTTCTCCGTTCCTGAGCAAATAGTTAATCTGACTTATGCAGTCAGTGGTGGAGCGAGTGTTGATGTGGCAATGACGAACCTTGATGCCGATATAATTAGCGTCACTAGCGGTGGCGCAAACTACCCTAACAGCCTGAATATGAAGTTATTTTCACTGTTGAGTAAGGTCGATTTTATATCACCTTCAGGGCTATTGAGTGTGGGTAATTTTCACCTTTCAGTTACAACGGATCTTCCATTTACTGATGGTACTAACAATCCTGTTAACCAATTAGATGTTGTATTTTCGGTTGGCGCTGCTAACTAAAAAATTGTGATTTAGGCGTGAGTCACATTGTTCAAAACTTATATCAATGGCGATATTAAAGGCCACGTTAGTTTTATAGCGTGGCTTTTACGTTTTTAACAATCCAAGTCGGTGTTGCCAGTCAGAGGTAAAAGCAACCTATAGCTCTCATCTTGTCCGCGTTCAATAACCAATAAAGATCCCTAAAGCACCGTAATGGTGCTTCGTCTTACCTATAGTAGAGGGATGGCTTTTGTTGTTCAATAATGCTTCAATTATGATTAATAAAAATACGAATAGATTCTTAAATAGTCTAGAATAGTAGCCTATTTAAGAATCTATGTGCCTAAATGCCGAGGAAATGTTGTGAGAAATCTTTATTTTGTTGTTGCTACCACCTTTTTGCTGGCCGCCTGTGGCGGAGGATCAGGTAGTGGTTCTGGAGGCGAAACGCCTACGCCGGATACGACTTCTCCAATAGTAACTGTCCCCAGCGCCGCAACCTTTGCTGCCGTAGATGCGACGGGCGCTTCAGCAAGTAACGATGCCATTGCAACTTTCCTACAAGATGCTTCAGCCACCGATGATGTCGATGGATCTGTGCCGGTAACGAACGATGCACCAGATACTTTCTCTCTCGGTGATACCACCGT
The DNA here is from genome assembly GCA_000153445.1 of gamma proteobacterium HTCC2207. GTDB lineage: Bacteria > Pseudomonadota > Gammaproteobacteria > Pseudomonadales > Porticoccaceae > HTCC2207. The sequence continues at coordinate 395,879 of CH672398.1, forward strand.
AACCTTCTCTGCATCGGATGCCGCAGGTAACACCGCCACGGCGACGGCAGTGGTAACGGTAACCGATCAGACTGCACCGACTCTATCGGCACCCGCTGATAGCAGCTTTGTTGCTTCATCGGCTGAGGGTATTGCTGCGAGCGATACTGCTCTGGTCGAGTTTTTAGCGCAGGCAACGGCTAGTGATAATGTTGACGCTGCTGTCACCGTGTCAAACGATGCACCAGCAACGTTCCCTATTGGTGACACAACAGTGCTATTTACGGCTGCGGATGTTGCGGGCAACTCAGTTAACGCCAGTGCGACCGTCACTGTCACCGGTGCCGAACAAGAAGGTAAGGGTGAAAAAGGCCCATTGTTTAAAGCCACTGTCTTCTTGGACTACGACGGTGACAAACAGCTCGATGCTAACGAGCCGTCGACGCTGACGGATTTTGACGGCAACTATGTTTTAGCCGAGACCAGTGACGCGCCGGCTAACTACGCGGTTGTTGTGTTGATGAACGAGGATACGATCGACAGTATTTCCGGAGAAAGCTATGCCGACTCTGGTGTGACGCTAGAGGCAGTCAAAGGCAGTAAAGTGATCACGCCAATGACAACCCTGTACTCCTTCGCGGTAAGTGATTTGGGTGAAGGTGAAGAGCTTAGCGTTGAGGCCTTCTCGGCGGCCCTGGGTCTCCCTGCGGGTTTAGATATCAATACCTATAGTGCCTTTACTAAAGATGACTCCGGTGCCTATGTTGATGTGG
>CH672398.1:396843-404427 GCA_000153445.1 gamma proteobacterium HTCC2207
GTTACTGCAGGCAGCAGCTGAAGTGACAGGGGTAGTCGTGGATACGGCTGCGGCTGAGGTTACGGGTTCTGTTGTTTTAGACCTGTCGACCAAGACTATTGCGACTGTCTCGAAGGCCTTTGCGGACCTTAGTGTAGAGTCCTTTGGTCAGGTGGAAGCTTCTGCGGTATCGCGGATAAAGGCTAAGGCGGTCGCTGAAATTACTTCGGCAGCGGAGGTTGTAGTGGCTGCGGTTAGCGTGCAGCAGGCTGCAAATGAAACCGTTGTGCTGGCAGTCGAAGACGTTGATGTTTCGTCGTTTATCACCTTGGATAACGAAGGCGCACTGAACGCGACTATTGCGTTGAATATTCAGGAAGTTGAAGCCTATTTGGTGACGACTATTGCGCCGGTGATTGAGTCGGGCGGCAATTTTGTTGCTGCGGAAAACCAGACTGCGGTAGGCACTGTTGTTGCGTCTGATACTGTCGGTGATGTTCTGACCTATAGCTTATCCGGTGCTGATGCCAGTGCCTTAAATATCTCTAATACTGGTGTCTTGTCTTTTGTTAGCGCGCCAGATTTTGAAACCAAAGCGCAATACAACGCCACGGTAACCGTTGTAGATAGTAACGGCAATAGTGTTTCTCAGGCGATTAGTATCAGTATTGCTGACGCTAACGATAGCGCCCCCATTATCACATCGTCCTCGTCCTTTAGTGCTGATGAAAATCAGTTAGCGATTGGTGCTGTGGTAGCTAGCTCGCCATCTAATGCTGCGCTGGCATATAGCCTTTCTGGCAACGATGCTGAGGCTCTGTCAATTTCTACTGACGGTGTGCTCAGTTTTGTGACTGCACCGAATTTTGAGGTTAAAGCGAGCTACTCGGCTACGGTGGTTGTCAGCGATGGCACCAATGACACGAGTTCGGTGATTATTGTCAGCGTGACGGACGTGGATGATACTTTCATCATCGCCGATACTGCCGTGACATTGACAGACTATTACCCTCTTAATGCTTCAACGGTTACCAATACCCTCGAATACACGATTGTGGGTGATATGGCTAACGTTGACTTGCGTGTAACGCCGTTGAATCTGACCAATATGGAAAACGCTATTTATGGTGGTGATTTTAAAACACCAGTACTTAGCTTTGGTCTTTCTAGCTTACCGATTGGCTCTGGGGCAGAGGCTGTTACTATTAACCTAGTGGACGGTCTAGATGCTAGCGTCGATTCCGGTGAGCGCCAAGTCAGTGTTCAGCTCGATATAGAGTGGCAGTCAGATGGCTCTACTGCATTAATTTCGGTTCCAGCGCAAACTATTAATGCTTTTTATAAGACTGTTGCCGGTGTTCAGGTTGATGTTCAGGTACCTAATGGCGATTCTGATGTTTTAACGATTACCAGTGATGGCACTGATTATCCTGCCACATTAGAGATAAAACTGGTGTCATTGATCGCTCAGTTATCTGATCTGCCGCTGGGTGAAATATTAGATGGTGGTGTCTATCATGTTGATGTCACTACCTCAATGTCATTAGAGGCGCCTACGGGTGAGACTCTGAAAGGTGTCAGCGCTATTGTTGAAATCATCAATCCGTTTAAGCTTGCGGGCTCAAAAATCACCTTGCAAGACACTAATCCGTTGGATGGATCTACGGTAAAAACTGACCACGAAGCGTCATTGGTCGGTGGGTTTTTGACAGTGGATCTGCGTTCGGCACCCCTAAGCTTGGGCAATATTGAGAATGGGCTCTATGGTTTAGATTTTACTTCGCCAGCAGTGTCTTTTGATCTGGCAGCGATCCCGACTGGAGCCGGCACTGAAACAGTGACCATTAATCTGATCGACGGTGTGGATGCAACTCGCGATAGCGGCGAACGTCAGGTAACAGTTGCCTTGGATATTGAATGGGATGCCGACGGCACTAGTGCAGCGATTACCATGCCAATGCAAGATATCACTGCTTACTATGTAACTCGTGAGGGTGTTCAGATAGATGTTGGTCTGAGCAATGCCGATGCAGATATGCTGTCAATCACTGGTGCAGGAGCTGAGTATCCGGCTTCACTAGAGATTAAGTTGCTGTCCCTTATCACCAAGCTAAGTGGCTTACCACTGGATGATATATTGAGTACCGGTGTGTTCCATATGGATGTGACAACCTCACTGCCATTAATCGAACCCACGGGCTTGGCAGTTGATGGTTTGAATGCGATTATTGAAATTGCTGATGCCTTCACTCTGGCTGATGCAACGGTAACGCTTCAAGATGCTAATCCATTGGATGGCTCCACAACCGAAACTGACCACGAGACAACATTGGTTGATGGGTTTCTGTCAGTTGATCTGCGCTCAGCGCCTCTCAGTCTGACAAACATTGTAGACGGCCTCGACGGTCTCGACTTTACATCTCCAACTTTAGCGTTTGCTCTTTCAGCTATTCCGTCAGGTACGGGCACCGAAACAGTAACCATAAATCTGGTCGATGGCGTAGATTCGACTCGCGACAGCGGAGAGCGTCAGGTAACAGTTGCTCTGGATATTGAATGGGATGCCGATGGCACTAGTGCTGCGATCACCATGCCAGTGCAGAATATCACTGCTTACTACTTAACCCGTGAAGGTGTTCAGATAGATGTTGCTCTGAGTAATGCCGATTCAGATATGCTTTCGGTGACTAGTGCCGGTGCTGACTATCCTGTGTCCTTGGAGCTTAAGTTACTTTCCCTGATCATGAAGTTAAGTGGCTTGCCTCTCGACGATTTATTGACTGCCGGCGTGTTTCATATTGATGTAACAACTTCTCTACCTCTTGTTGCTACCAATGGCCATACAGTTGATGGCTTAAAAGCAATTATTGAGATTGCCGATGCCTTCACTTTGGCAGATGCTACTGTCTCTTTAGAGCAGGAAAATCCGTCGACTGGTGCGGAAATCGTAACTGACTATGAAACAAGTCTAGTCGATGGATTTTTAACTGTGGATATGCGTTCATCGCCCCTCAGTTTGGTAAATATCGAAAACGGCCTCGACGGTCTCGACTTCACTTCGCCTATATTGCGTTATGGTCTTTCAGGCATGCCCTCGGGGTCTGGTAGCGAGACGGTTGTCATTAATCTTATCGACGGCGTTAATGCAATTCGTGAAGCTGGCGAACGTCAGGTAACGGTTGCGCTGGACATTGAGTGGACTGCTGATGGCTCTCCAGTGTCGATTACTGTTCCAACGCAGGATATTGCGGCTTATTACATTACAGCTGATGGCGATCAGATAGATGTTACATTGAGCAATGCTGATGCTGATATTATGTCGGTTACAGCAGATGGTGAATTCCCTAGCGATGCGGCTTTAGAGATTAAAATATTGTCTTTGATCGCCAAGCTTAGTGGCTTGCCTCTGGATGATATCTTAAATGTGGGCGTGTTCCATCTAGATTTAACAACCTCTTTACCTCTTATTGCCTCTACCGGATATGTCGTTGATGGTCTCAAGGCAATTGTCGAAATAGCTGATGAAGATTAAATACTTTGGTTTTTTGATGGCTGCCTTTATGGCAGCCTCACCTAGCTTTTCTCAGGGACGCTCCGAGCAGTCTCTGGAGTTAGTCACCTCATACAGTCAGGCGGCTGATAATATTCAGGTCGATGGTAAATCAGCCTCATTTAAAACTGGCGGAGTCGGTATTAAACTTCGGTTTGATACCGCCAAGCTAGGATCTTTCTATGCTGTTGCTGGTGGTGGTTATTTGCCAAGGCAGTCCGCGTCTTTTGCGGGAATTGAGGTTTCGGGTCCTGCTGACAGTCTCTTTTACGGTGTCGGCTACAGCTATGATTTTCATCTCAGTAATCGCTTGGCGGTTTCGCTCGTTGCCGATTATGTTTCCTATGACATTAGTGGTGACCTCGATGGCGAAGCGTTTGCTCTTCCGGTTACTGCATCTGTTGACTCCGTTGTGACCATGTTTGATAGCTCGGTGGCGATGCACTACGCGTTTACGCGCGATGTAGCGGCGGTAATCGGTGCTGGGCTGAAGCACTGGACCTTGGAAGCGACGGCTGATGGGGTACTCGGGGGCGGTATTACGGCGTCGACATCGGTGACAGCTAACAATACAGACCCGCAGTTTTATTTAGGGGCCGAGTTCGCAATAGCCCATGTACCTGTGGGTATCTATTATCGCCGTGCAAAATTAAATGCAGATAGTTCAGTTGATCTCAACGGAATAGATATTCGCGTTTTACTTATGGAATTTTAAATTTAGTTAATCTGGCCTAAAAGGCATCCTGTGACCACTTCTCTTGTCTCTTCTGTTTCACTCGCCTTAGGGCTCTATTTTTCTTGCTCAGCCGCGTTTGGCGATCTAGGCGCGGGATCGGCTGCTTCTGTCCACGGCAGTGAACGGAGCAGTCTTGACGTTCGCTCCGGCAGCAATGTTACGGTTGGCACAACATCAGCTGATTCTCTCGATATAGATGGGAGTGGCCATTATGACGCACTGACCGACGGCCTATTGTTATTGCGCGGTTTGTTTGGTTTGAATGGCGACTCGTTGATCAGCTATGCGGTTTCTGAAGGAGCTGCTTATACCTCTGCGGCGGATATCTCTGCGCGTATTGAAAGCGTATCGGAAATTGTCGATGTAGACGCTGACGGCCGATCTGATGCCCTAACCGATGGTCTAATGATTTTGCGTTATCTGTTTGGCTTGCGTGGAGATGTGCTGGTAAACGGTGTGGTTGCGAGTGGTGGTGATAGAGTCACTGCACCTGCAATAGAATCCTATATTGAATCATTGCTTCCAGAAATTGATGATCAGAATCCGCCCACCGAGCCTCAAGTTATCTATGTAAGATTAAACGGTCAGCCTTTTACCGCGCCCTATTACTTGTTTAGCGCAACGGAAGATGGCGCCGCTCAAACGCTTTCCTTGGAAAAGGGCGCGAGCTATAAATTTGTCCGCACAGACGGCGGCCATCCTTTTAATATAGGGTCCGACTGGAGACAGTCACTGGCTGGCTTGGAGGTGTCTAGTACTTCTTCGTCAAACTTGGTGTCAGAAATAGGATCAATTGAAGAGGGTCAGTCGATCACTATTAGTATTCCTGCTGATTTTGCCGCCACGACTATCACTTACTACTGTTATACCCACTCTTCCATGAAGGCGACTCTGGCTATTTCGGGCGATCAGGCCTCAGATGATAGCGACAATGACGGTGTTGCCAATGCCGATGATGCGTTCCCACTTGATGCCTCCGAAAGCGTAGATACGGATTCAGATGGTCTGGGTAATAATGCGGATAGCGATGATGATGGCGACGGCGTTTTGGATGTGGATGACGTATTTCCCTTGGATTCGACCGAGAGCGTAGATTCTGATGGCGACGGAATTGGCGATAATGCCGATCCGGTCAATACTTCAGGTGCGTTTGAACTGAGCGGCAACAGCCTGACTCTGCAAGACTATAATCCGAGCAGCCAATCGATGGTGACAAATCAGTTTGATGTCACGATTGTCGACGGTGCGCTGAGTGCAGACCTAAGTGGCGCGCCGCTGAATCTGGCCAATATTCGAAATGGTATAGCCACGCCGGCCGGAGATTATTCCGATGCATTGCTGAAATTTGAGATTAATGATGCGCTGCCCATCGCTAGCGGTAACGGAACCGTTGATTTGTATGTGACTACTGGCGGAGACGGTATCCGGGTTGGCAGTGAGTCCCAACTGTACCTGCAGTTGGACGTGGCTTGGTCGTCTAATGGATCAACCGCATCGATTGTTGAGCTTGTCGATCCAGAGCCGATGATTCTCGAGGTTAATAAATCTGGTCAGGCACTGACCATAAGGCCTCCAGATCCATGGGTCTTTGACATTCTCGAAGTCTCGGTTGATCAATCATCTGGTATAAAGACCTTGGATATACGCCTCTTATCGGCATTGAGTGCGGCAGTGGATATAGCTGGAGGTTTTTTGGACTCTTTGCTAGTGCCCAGAACGTTGCATATCAGAGTAGTGCCCAGTCTTATGGTTCATGACGTCGACGGGTTGGATGTTAGTGAGTTCGGAATTGTTGTTAAGCTAGGCAACTAGCTTGTGTCTTGAGGTAAGGTGCAAGCTTAGAGCTGTCAAATAGGCCCTGTCAGGATATGGCAGGGCCTTTTAGCTGGCGAAGTATTCTCAGAGTGCTCTCAGAATTCAGTTAACGCGATCGTATTTTGTCATCTGCTGGCTAGTCTGCATCAGTTGATTTTTGTCAGATTTAGCCCGCTATCGGGAGTGTTCTTCGCAGCGCCCTTGCGAGTTTTTGATGTCCTCTGGAATACACGCTTATCTTGCTTTCCGCGCTACCTTGGTGCGTGATAGTCCGCCAAAAAAAAGTCGCTTTGTCTATCCAATAATGATTAAATGCTTGTCTATGAAACTATGCATAGGCTCGCGTGCGCGCAGGTAAAAGTACTTTTAGCTTGGTGCATGTTATTTAAATACCGAGGAAATACCGTGAGAAATCTCTATCAAGTTGTTGCTGTAACCTTTTTTCTGGCTGCCTGCGGTGGCGGGTCCGGGGGTGGTACACCGGTGCCAGCGCCAGATACGGTTGCTCCTACAGTAACTGCGCCCAGCGCGGCAGTCTTTTCTGCAGTTGATGCTGCGGGTACGCCTGCGAGCAGTGACGGTATTGCTGCTTTCTTGGGCGGTGCGACGGCAACCGATGATGTCGATGGATCTGTGTCGGTAACGAACGATGCACCAGATACTTTCTCTCTCGGTGATACCACCGTAACCTTCTCTGCATCGGATGCTGCAGGTAACACCGCCACGGCGACGGCAGTGGTAACGGTAACCGATCAGACTGCACCGACTCTATCGGCACCCGCTGATAGCAGTTTTGTTGCTTCATCGGCTGAGGGTATTGCTGCGAGCGATACTGCTCTGGTCGAGTTTTTAGCGCAGGCAACGGCTAGTGATAATGTTGACGCTGCTGTCACCGTGTCAAACGATGCACCAGCAACGTTCCCTATTGGTGACACAACAGTGCTATTTACGGCTGCGGATGTTGCGGGCAACTCAGTTAACGCCAGTGCGACCGTCACTGTCACCGGTGCCGAACAAGAAGGTAAGGGTGAAAAAGGCCCATTGTTTAAAGCCACTGTCTTCTTGGACTACGACGGTGACAAACAGCTCGATGCTAACGAGCCGTCGACGCTGACGGATTTTGACGGCAACTATGTTTTAGCCGAGACCAGTGACGCGCCGGCTAACTACGCGGTTGTTGTGTTGATGAACGAGGATACGATCGACAGTATTTCCGGAGAAAGCTATGCCGACTCTGGTGTGACGCTAGAGGCAGTCAAAGGCAGTAAAGTGATCACGCCAATGACAACCCTGTACTCCTTCGCGGTAAGTGATTTGGGTGAAGGTGAAGAGCTTAGCGTTGAGGCCTTCTCGGCGGCCCTGGGTCTCCCTGCGGGTTTAGATATCAATACCTATAGTGCCTTTACTAAAGATGACTCCGGTGCCTATGTTGATGTGGGGGTCGCCAGTCAGGTTGAGGCGGTGCTCAGAGCTGATGACGACTCTAGAAATTATCTCTGAATCG
>CH672398.1:405048-410449 GCA_000153445.1 gamma proteobacterium HTCC2207
AGCTTCTGCGGTATCGCGGATAAAGGCTAAGGCGGTCGCTGAAATTACTTCGGCAGCGGAGGTTGTAGTGGCTGCGGTTAGCGTGCAGCAGGCTGCAAATGAAACCGTTGTGCTGGCAGTCGAAGACGTTGATGTTTCGTCGTTTATCACCTTGGATAACGAAGACGCACTGAACGCGACTATTGCGTTGAATATTCAGGAAGTTGAAGCCTATTTGGTGACGACTATTGCGCCGGTGATTGAGTCGGGCGGCAATTTTGTTGCTGCGGAAAACCAGACTGCGGTAGGCACTGTTGTTGCGTCTGATACTGTCGGTGATGTTCTGACCTATAGCTTATCCGGTGCTGATGCCAGTGCCTTAAATATCTCTAATACTGGTGTCTTGTCTTTTGTTAGCGCGCCAGATTTTGAAACCAAAGCGCAATACAACGCCACGGTAACCGTTGTAGATAGTAACGGCAATAGTGTTTCTCAGGCGATTAGTATCAGTATTACTGACGCTAACGATAGCGCCCCCATTATCACATCGTCCTCGTCCTTTAGTGCTGATGAAAATCAGTTAGCGATTGGTGCTGTGGTAGCTAGCTCGCCATCTAATGCTGCGCTGGCATATAGCCTTTCTGGCAACGATGCTGAGGCTCTGTCAATTTCTACTGACGGTGTGCTCAGTTTTGTGACTGCACCGAATTTTGAGGTTAAAGCGAGCTACTCGGCTACGGTGGTTGTCAGTGATGGCACTAATGACACGAGCACAGCAATCAATGTCAGTATTGTTAACCTGAATGACTCTGCACCGGTTATTACCTCGGTGAACGAGTTTTCGCTCAAGGAAAATACTAAGTCTGTCGGCACTATTACCGCGACTGATGCTGACTTAGATATCCTGACGTATGTGCTGTCTGGAGCTGATGCCAGTGCTTTCACACTCTCAAGTGTTGGTTCGCTGCAGTTTAAAGCGGCGCCAAACTTTGAGGTTAAAGCAAACTATTCGGTAAGCATCACGGTCAGTGATGGCGTCAATAGCGATAGTGCTGAATTAGTTATTACGGTGACCAATGTTGACGATGTGGCGCCGGTGTTTACCTCCGAGGCTTCATTCAGTGCGGCTGAAAATCAGACCTCTATCGACACTGTAACAGCCACTGACGTGGACAGTGATTTGGTCACCTTTAGTGTTGATAGCACTGAGTTGGCGATCAGTTCGGGTGGTGTGCTGAGCTTTATTGCTGCGGCAGACTTTGAAGCGAAAAGCGCCTATTCAGTAACGGTAACGGCCACTGATGGCACCAATACAGCAACCCAGATTATCGCGATAACCGTGACGGATGCGGATGAAGACGCACCTGTGATCTCGTCCTCGCCGGCGTTTAGCGCTGCGGAGAATCAGACGGCCATAGGCAGTGTTGTGGCAACTGATGCAGGGTCTTTGACCTTTGGCATTTCCGGTACCGAGTTGGCGATTAGTTCAGAGGGTGTGCTTAGCTTTGTCTCTGCACCAGATTATGAGACTAAAGCGACTTACACCGCCACAGTCACAGTGACTGACAGTGGCGCCTTGGCCACCAGTCAGGCTATCACTGTCGCCGTAACCGATGTTGACGATGTGGCGCCGGTGTTTACCTCCGAGGCTTCATTCAGTGCGGCTGAAAATCAAACCTCTATCGGCACTGTAACAGCCACTGACGTGGACAGTGATTTGGTCACCTTTAGTGTTGATAGCGCTGAGCTGGCGATCAGTTCGGGTGGTGTGCTGAGCTTTATTAATGCGGCAGACTTTGAAACGAAAAGCGCCTACTCAGTAACGGTAACGGCCACTGATGGCACCAATACAGCGACCCAGATTATCGCGATAACCGTGACGGATGCGGATGAAGACGCACCTGTTATCTCGTCCTCGCCGGCGTTTAGCGCTGCTGAGAATCAGACGGCCATAGGCAGTGTCTTGGCAACTGATGCAGGGTCTTTGAGCTTTAGCATCTCCGGTACCGAGTTGGCGATTAGTTCAGAGGGTGTGCTTAGCTTTGTCTCTACACCAGATTATGAGACTAAAGCGACTTACACCGCCACAGTCACAGTGACTGATGCGGGTTCATTGGCTACTAGTCAAAACATCACTGTCGCCGTAACCGATATTGACGATGTGGCGCCGGTGTTTACCTCCGAGGCTTCATTCAGTGCGGCTGAAAATCAGACCTCTATCGGCACTGTAACAGCCACTGACGTGGACAGTGATTTGGTCACCTTTAGTGTTGATAGCACTGAGTTGGCGATCAGTTCGGGTGGTGTGCTGAGCTTTATTGCTGCGGCAGACTTTGAAGCGAAAAGCGCCTATTCAGTAACGGTAACGGCCACTGATGGCACCAATACAGCAACCCAGATTATCGCGATAACCGTGACGGATGCGGATGAAGACGCACCTGTGATCTCGTCCTCGCCGGCGTTTAGCGCTGCGGAGAATCAGACGGCCATAGGCAGTGTCTTGGCAACTGATGCAGGGTCTTTGAGCTTTAGCATCTCCGGTACCGAGTTGGCGATTAGTTCAGAGGGTGTGCTTAGCTTTGTCTCTACACCAGATTATGAGACTAAAGCGACTTACACCGCCACAGTCACAGTGACTGATGCGGGTTCATTGGCTACTAGTCAAAACATCACTGTCGCCGTAACCGATATTGACGATGTGGCGCCGGTGTTTACCTCCGAGGCTTCATTCAGTGCGGCTGAAAATCAGACCTCTATCGGCACTGTAACAGCCACTGACGTGGACAGTGATTTGGTCACCTTTAGTGTTGATAGCGCTGAGCTGGCGATCAGTTCGGGTGGTGTGCTGAGCTTTATTGCTGCGGCAGACTTTGAAGCGAAAAGCGCCTATTCAGTAACGGTAACGGCCACTGATGGCACCAATACAGCAACCCAGATTATCGCGATAACCGTGACGGATGCGGATGAAGACGCACCTGTGATCTCGTCCTCGCCGGCGTTTAGCGCTGCGGAGAATCAGACGGCCATAGGCAGTGTCTTGGCAACTGATGCAGGGTCTTTGAGCTTTAGCATCTCCGGTACCGAGTTGGCGATTAGTTCAGAGGGTGTGCTTAGCTTTGTCTCTGCACCAGATTATGAGACTAAAGCGACTTACACCGCCACAGTCACAGTGACTGATGCGGGTTCATTGGCTACTAGTCAAAACATCACTGTCGCCGTAACCGATATTGACGATGTGGCGCCGGTGTTTACCTCCGAGGCTTCATTCAGTGCGGCTGAAAATCAGACCTCTATCGGCACTGTAACAGCCAATGACGTGGACAGTGATTTGGTCACCTTTAGTGTTGATAGCACTGAGTTGGCGATCAGTTCGGGTGGTGTGCTGAGCTTTATTGCTGCGGCAGACTCTGAAGCGAAAAGCGCCTATTCAGTAACGGTAACGGCCACAGATGGCACCAATACAGCAACCCGTCGTTTAACTGTCCTCTAAGCCGCTTCCGTAGGGCGGGGGCGTCATACGACTTAACCCTGGGGACAGTGGTACTTAATGGCCGCCGACATCAAAGCAAGGCTGATATATATACATAACATGGACTTGCTTTACTAATTGCAAGACTCGCTGTTTGTGTATCGCGCACAGACGAGTATAATGCTCGAAAAGAAGGTGTGAATTTCAGACGTAACATTATCGAGCCGGCAAAAGCCAGGTACGATTCAGATGAGTGCAATATTCCTCATGTCCCCTAATTTTTAAGCGTCCCAGTCTACCACCGGTCGCTATAATGACAGGTGTGCCGGCCTGAAACATGCCACCGGAGCCCCAGTTGCTCAGACACATGTCTACGAGACCGGACGATGTAAAGACCAAGAGAAGGACCCAGTCTTCTTAGGCTAATTGCCAAAAACCGTCGGCCAAAGTTTATTCCAGGCGTGTCGATCGATTTGCCAAGGGTGGGTCAGATGCACCGGAACCACCATGTAAGTGTGCAAACGTGCAGATATTCATGAGAACTCCTAATTCAGTTTGCTCACAGTGTATGCTACCATACACTGGTTAGTACGAGGGTACACCCCCTGCCTGGGGCCAGGTCCCATAGATGTGGGAGAAAAGGTGGCCTGTTATGACTCAGAAACGTGCGCCCCGTGAAATAGATAGGTCTTGAGTCCACACATATCTTCGGTAAACGGCACGCCTGTCTAAGTCGCTCACCCGCTTGATAGCGGTTTTAATCGTCTCAGAACGGATAGGATTTCCTCCACGAAACCGTCGAGCTAGTAGCCTTTAATATGTCCACGATACGCCGTTTCTGTGCAACGCAAAGGGATTTCAAGCGTCTATTCTCAATAAAACTCATTACAAGATGGGTAAAACGGAGGGGAACCAGTGTGGCATTATCGCTTTGGGGTCATATTCAGTCAACCGGGCGGCGTGCAATTTCCGATTACATACGCCACCCACAGAGGTCGCCATTCTCACCCTGGAACTTACGTAAGGTTGTGCGAGAGCGCCCCTGCTAGGGGATCGTCCCCCTGCAGTAATCAACCGGATTAGTTCCGCGTATCTTACATTGTTGCCCGATACGCTAATTGTGTCGGGGTGCTGCGAGGTGCAGTGGTCATGTTATCGCGCAGAGTTAGTTCGACAAACATTGTGCGAGTGTGTCCGCAACCGTAACCGTAGCAGGTCCCAGTTAGGGGTGACGTGTGCTCTAATACGGTCCCCCCCAACCCATCGGCTAACGGAATACGTAACTAACCTTGACCAGTATGCACCAATTGCTGGTTCGACCATCACTTAATATCCGGCGATCGGGTGCCAACCAGTTACAGTCTATTGTCCGGCTCACCTAAGTGAGGCTCTACAGGGTCCATTCATCACTAACCGAAACGATCGTAACAAACGGTTCTGCTCATGATTGATGCCCGCAAAACACACTTGCATCGCCATTATATTGATAAAGTCCCTGTCGATTTATGTTCCTGCTCTTCTTTTAATGCGCGGACATCAATTTCACAGTTGCCTTTCGAAACTCTCGTTAACTGTACATCTGTCTCTACTTCATTGGGCTTGTCCTTCTGCCTACCAGTGATCGCTGCGGAAGGCGGTCCCACAATCCGTCGGGTCTTCGCGGGCCGAGTATACAGTAATCACTCTAGCTGAATTCTAAGAGGTAGATATACTTTAGGCCAAAGGCTACGATTGTGGCGTTAGCACTACCCATTACTGTTTTATTACAGTCTTTAGATTTTACTCTTTCGTATCCTTCGACGTCAGACGCCAGCTGGGGACGGCCAACACAGCACCCTCTTGATCTACAGCTCTCTTGATGAGACGTGGGCCAGGCGTGCATGGATGAGACCAACTCTTCACGTCAGCACTATGATGCATGGCTTGGGTTTGCCTGATGTACCGCGGTAACAA
>CH672397.1:0-144019 GCA_000153445.1 gamma proteobacterium HTCC2207
CCACTGACGTGGACAGTGATTTGGTCACCTTTAGTGTTGATAGCACTGAGTTGGCGATCAGTTCGGGTGGTGTGCTGAGCTTTATTGCTGCGGCAGACTTTGAAGCGAAAAGCGCCTATTCAGTAACGGTAACGGCCACTGATGGCACCAATACAGCGACCCAGATTATCGCGATAACCGTGACGGATGCGGATGAAGACGCACCTGTTATCTCGTCCTCGCCGGCGTTTAGCGCTGCTGAGAATCAGACGGCCATAGGCAGTGTCTTGGCAACTGATGCAGGGTCTTTGAGCTTTAGCATCTCCGGTACCGAGTTGGCGATTAGTTCAGAGGGTGTGCTTAGCTTTGTCTCTACACCAGATTATGAGACTAAAGCGACTTACACCGCCACAGTCACAGTGACTGATGCGGGTTCATTGGCTACTAGTCAAAACATCACTGTCGCCGTAACCGATATTGACGATGTGGCGCCGGTGTTTACCTCCGAGGCTTCATTCAGTGCGGCTGAAAATCAGACCTCTATCGGCACTGTAACAGCCACTGACGTGGACAGTGATTTGGTCACCTTTAGTGTTGATAGCACTGAGTTGGCGATCAGTTCGGGTGGTGTGCTGAGCTTTATTGCTGCGGCAGACTTTGAAGCGAAAAGCGCCTATTCAGTAACGGTAACGGCCACTGATGGCACCAATACAGCAACCCAGATTATCGCGATAACCGTGACGGATGCGGATGAAGACGCACCTGTGATCTCGTCCTCGCCGGCGTTTAGCGCTGCTGAGAATCAGACGGCCATAGGCAGTGTCTTGGCAACTGATGCAGGGTCTTTGAGCTTTAGCATCTCCGGTACCGAGTTGGCGATTAGTTCAGAGGGTGTGCTTAGCTTTGTCTCTACACCAGATTATGAGACTAAAGCGACTTACACCGCCACAGTCACAGTGACTGATGCGGGTTCATTGGCTACTAGTCAAAACATCACTGTCGCCGTAACCGATATTGACGATGTGGCGCCGGTGTTTACCTCCGAGGCTTCATTCAGTGCGGCTGAAAATCAGACCTCTATCGGCACTGTAACAGCCACTGACGTGGACAGTGATTTGGTCACCTTTAGTGTTGATAGCACTGAGTTGGCGATCAGTTCGGGTGGTGTGCTGAGCTTTATTGCTGCGGCAGACTTTGAAGCGAAAAGCGCCTATTCAGTAACGGTAACGGCCACTGATGGCACCAATACAGCAACCCAGATTATCGCGATAACCGTGACGGATGCGGATGAAGACGCACCTGTTATCTCGTCCTAGCCAGCTAACATTCTAAGCTGGTTCGTAAGGGCCGTTAAGAACAAATCGCGTCTTGGCCCGCATTAAGGCCTCGATCATCACCTTGAAGGGAGCGTCGTGTTGGGCAGCCACACTGTGCATTCGATCATCCTCGAGACGGCTGGTCGTCGACGGGTAAGGCCTGTCGTTGCCGCGAACCGGCCCCTTACTTGGTTATATATGCACCATTAAGGTGCAGCAGGGATCAGAGGATTCGGATTCCAGGCATGAGTCCATCCTCACTAATGTTTTTCAATGTGAGCACATTGGTCATTTACTTGTTTTCCAAATGACTTGTTTGAAACACGATTTTACCCGGGAAATAGTTGAGTAGTGGTGAGTCCATATGGTTAGTCTAGCTTCCAGTGTAGGGCCACATTCTAGGACAGAAGTGGTAGGTTACAATTTATTCCAACGCCGGGGGTGGAGACGGAGACAGCGGACTTATCGTATCTATTTCACGATTGTGGCAAGTCATGTTTATATATACGTGCACATTGCAAGTGTTGCCTCACTCGTGCCATGGCGCATGGCTCACGTTAATGCTCCCCTCACTTTTTTTATGTCTTTGGTCCCAAATTACTGATGATCCTACCTACAGCGAGAGAAGGCTCAAATAATTGATTGTTATCCCTGTGAAGCACTAGATGCTAGAGAGTAAATCACGGTAGTTCAGAGATGATACAGGTGCAGCCAATTCGCCAGTCCATGGGTAGAGGTTATATAGCCCACAATCGGATCTGGTCCATTTAATCCACAAACTGGAAATCGGCCCAGATTCTACCATACCTTGTTATCGATTTACGTGTCAAAGCAATATCATGCTGGTCACGCTGGTTGTTACCGAAGCCATCGAAGAGTGCTGGTACCTCAGCTTCTGGCGCCTCAGTCACCGATGATATGGCCCATGAAGCGATTCTTGATGCACTGTCCAAAATCGTTATTGAAACGATTAAGGTTCAGGAAGGTAAGCAGAGTAATCACATTGGTCATGTCTCACCTCCTGGTGCAGGTCTTTCAGATGAGGAAAAAAGAGCCGCTCAGGATGAGTTGAAGCTGAATCTAGCTGATAGAGAACATCTTGTAGAGTTGTTTGAGTTTCTTGATGAAGATGCAGCAAGTGGCCATTTACGTGATGCCTTGGAGGCTATAGGGGCCGATGTTCCTGTAGCAGTGCTAACGGCGATCACTGACAAGACCTCAGAAATCATTAGCAATATTGCCATGGAGTTTGATGGACATGGTGAAAATGACTTTAGCTCTGCTGAGACACATATTACGTCACATCTGAAGCATGATGCTGCTGAAGAAATCTTCGCTTTCGCTAAAGGCTATCGTGCGTATTACGATGCGACTAACGACAGTAGCTTCACCGGTGTCCAACCGGGGGACTTTCTGACTTTAGACGGTCCGACAGGTATTGAGGAAGCTCGGGCGTTAATTTTGGTTGAAGTTGAAGAGCATGCGCAGGACAAGATTACGGATACAGATGGTGACGGTATCTTTGATTTACTTGATCCCGATGATGACAACGACGGTGTTGCTGACATTGATGATGCGTTTCCACGCGATGCCAATGAGAGTTCCGACAGCGACTCTGATGGTGTAGGCGATAATGCAGATACCTTTAGATTGTCAAACGCAGCAGTCACCTTGACTGACTATTATCCACTCGATGGCTCAACGGTTACCAATACTCTCGATTACACCGTTGTGGGTAATATGGCCAAGGTTGATTTACGTGCAGCGCCGCTGAATCTGACCAATATGCAAAACGCTATTTACGGAGGTGATTTCAAAGCGCCTGTGATTAGCTTCGGCCTAGCAGCTCTCCCAACTGGTTCAGGCAGCGAGACTCTGACTATCGCTCTAGTGGATGGTGTTGATTCGTTTGTCGATTCAGGTGAGCGGCAGGTTTATGTGAGCCTAGATATTGATTGGGAGTCTGATGGCAACACTGCATCGGTGATCATTCCGCAGCAGTCTGTGAATGCTTATTACAAGACTTCAACAGGCGTTCAGATCGATGTCCAGGTGACAAATGTTGGCGCCGATGTGCTGAAGGTTAGCGCTGCTGGAGCAAATAATCCTGCGACACTTGAGGTTAAGTTACTGTCTTTGATCAGCCAGCTCAGCGCCTTGCCTCTCGCAGATATCCTAGATATCGGCGTCTATCACCTAGATGTGATCACTTCACTGCCGCTGAATGCGCCATCTGGGGAATCTGTTGATGGGATAAGCGCCATTGTTGAAATCACCGATGGCTTTAAACTGTCTAGTTCTTCGGTCAAGCTTGAAGACATCAACCCGCAGGACGGATCGGTGGTTGCAAGCAGTCATGAAGCTACTTTAGCTGATGGATTTTTGACAGTTGATATGCGCTCTGCCCCGCTAAGCTTATTGAATATAGAGAAAGGGCTCTACGGTCTTGACTTTAAATCGCCGAAGCTTGTGTTAGGTCTTGGCTCTATTCCTTCTGGAAGCGGCACCGACACAGTCACTATTAATCTCACCGATGGCACAGATGCAGACCGAGATAATGGCGAGCGTCAGGTCTCGGTCAAGCTCGATATCGAATGGGATGCCTATGGCACGTCCGCCGAGATTACAGTGCCTGCGCAGAATCTGTCAGCATCCTATCTGACTCGTGACGGGGTTAAGGTTGATATTGCTGTGGTCAATGCTGACCTAGATGTTTTGACGGTAACGTCAGCTGGTGCCGGGTATCCCGCCACCCTAGAGTTCAAACTACTGTCTCTTATTGCTAAGTTGAATGGCTTACCGCTTGCGGACATTTTATCTGCTGGTGTCTTCCATATTGACGTGATTACCTCTATGCCACTGATTGATCCGTCTGGTTTGGCAGTTGACGGTGTCAGGGCGGTTGTTGCAATTGTCGATGATGTGGTTCCTGTATTCACTTCAACGGCCGCGTTTAGCGCTGAAGCGAATCAGACCACCGTCGGCACTGTTACGGCTATTGATGTTGAGGGCTCGGATGTTACCTATAGCGTTGCAGGCTCCGACTTTACGGTTAGCGCAGACGGAGTGGTTAGCTTTGTTTCGGCTCCGACATACGAGGCCAATTTAACCTACAGCACCACAGTCACTGCCACTACTGGCGAGCGAATTTCGACTCAGACAATCACCGTAACAGTGCTTCAGGGACCTGCTGATCCGGAGGAACCTGATGATACAGATGACTCTGATGCTTCAGATGAAGGATTTGTTTTACCGAAAGAAATCAAAGTTATTGAGGCCAAGTAAGAAAATGAAATTATTCAAAAATCTACTGTTATTGTGCTCTGTTATCTCGCCGGCCGTTATCGCTGCGCCGTTTGAAGAGGATAGGCAAAATTTTAACGTTGAAGGGCAGGTTATCAACCAAGCCCTAGACGGTATGAATTTCCTTCTGTGCATGGCGTCAGCTGTGCGGCCAGATGCCTTTGTGAATGACGGTGCTTATCTGGCTACGCTGTATGCAGATGATTGTGACTCCGCCGCAGACGCATCATCGGAAGCGTCCGCAGCAACCCCGACCAGTTCCTCATCCGCTACAACGGCCTCGTCGGCAACTGCGACCACTGTTAGCGCCAAGGCGGCAGATCCTGCTGTTGCCAGTGTAATCCGCGACGGCGATATGATCGAAACCTCTGTTTGGATTGATATAGTTGACGAAGAAACGGATCTGCCGGCAAGTGTATTTATGGGTGTTTCTCAAAGCGGTGGTGTCAGTGAAACCTCACCCAATGGCGATTTCGCGATTAACTACAGTGTTAACCTTCCTGAAGCAGGACTTGAGGGTATAGGTAGAGATGGCGGCTATGCCGAGGTTTTTGAAGACACTCTTAAATATAGAGACTGGCATGGAGAGGACAATATTGTAAAAAAGAATCTGCCGAATGGGGATTCTGAAGGTGTTTATTCTTATCGTGAAGGTCGTGGCTCAGGGCTTGAGCTTGGCTTAACGTACCAGTACTACATAAGTGTGTTAGATAAGGCATATTGTTTGAAGCTCCTTGAGGTAACGCTATACCCTGATGGCGGAGACGAATATTTTATTACAGATAGCTTGGATCAATACCCGGAATACGACTTGTCGCTCGATGATGAATGCTTCAGCACCGATGTGTCTAAAGCTCAGCGCAATGTCCACAGATATGGTGTGTATATCAATGGCGGCGCGGACGATGGCCAACGATTAGCAAGTAACCAGGGTGGCTTCCCGCTCTACAGCGATGTCATTAATACTGAGGGTAAAGAGCAGCGTATTCACGCTTATGCAGATTACTGGGGCGTTTGGGTAGAGCCTGAAGGTCGAGCTTTAATCAACGAATCAACAGAGTTTAAGCGTGAAACTTTTGATGAAAATGCCGGTGCTAGTGAGGTTACCTATAATCTTTCTGCGACCGATATTCGGATCGAAAAACGTGAGACATCTTACTTAGCATTAAATGATCTTGATGGGTTAAGTGTCGCTATGTACGTCGATGACGAGTGGTGGAGTGCGGAATTTACGTCGCTTTTCGGCGCAGCACCGACGTTTCAAGAGTACGAGGGAGTATTTGAAAAAGAGGGTGCGGAAGATGGTTCTGGCCAGTTTGTATTTACCACGGGAATTAGCTTTCTCAACGGTTATGAGACTGAGTCGCTAGACACTCCTATTACCTTTAGCCTTGCCCAATGGCAGGAAAAAATGGTCAAGGAATATGGCACTATTTCTGATGACTGGTACTTCAAAGAAGTTCGGCAGATGGGAGTTTGGTCTCATGATACGCGCCAGTGGTACGACATATCCTCAGAAGCGATGACGTCACCAAATTCGGCAACATTTGAAGCAGGTGTGCGTACAGAAAATATGTCGACTGTCTCGCCAAGTGATATCACTGAGCCACTTTATTGTTTCCGCGACTGTGTAGACGGTCAGCTGGTTCAGGAGTCGTTCACCCAAGCAGTAGCTGAAGGTGTAAGTTCTGTAGATAGCCCCTTTGCTGATGTTGGTTCCTACCTCAAGGAAGACGTATCGGTTAGTGTTGTTAATAGTCAATGGGCGACGATCAGCGATGCAACCGATGAGTTTTACCTAGCGGATTATGACCTTGAGACAGTCGGTTTCAAGTTGGGCGAAGCTGGTGGTGTAGCCACTGACTTTCTCAATGGCGATGTCACTGCAAAAAATATTCAGCGGCTTGCATTTGATGTTTTAGAGAACGTTTACGAAGAGGGCGAAGAGTCGTATCTGACTGCGCGTTATTATCTGGAAGGGGATGGTTTTAGTGCCAACAACTTAAATAAGTTATTGTCGTTTGATCCGGCGGACCCAGGCGTTATGCCGATTCTAAACTTTGATTTGGTGTCCATACCAGCAACTGGTACCTCTGGATCAATGCCGATATCTGTTGGTCTTGAGAACGTGGATACGGGTAGAGCGCTTGAAGCAGAGGTAATGGTTGATTACGCTGCTACTCCAACTGGATTTAGCCTGACCATTGCAAAGGGCACAACCATAGGCCTTATGTATTTTGGCGATAATGGTGTTGAGATAGAACTAGACTACACCAGTGGTAAAGACTGGGACTTCGCAACTGCATCTGGCATCTCCGGTCTGAGCATTAATTTTTTCCAATTACTTGATGGGACTTCTGGTCAAAACCCGCTTACGGATATTGGCGTCGATGATTTCTTCAATACCGAATTCGGTTATCAGGCGAGTGTTACCCTGGGTAACGATGATTTAGGAGTCGAACTTCTGGGACAAGAGGGTGCTGGGTCGGTTCAGGCAGTCTCTCTATACTTTAGAGTTATCGAAGACGAGTGGATAACTCGCACCGAGACTTATAATAAGGGTGACTACTTTGAGGGTGTGCTAGCTTCAGATGCGTATAAATACTCTTTGGTTTCTGGTGAAGTGCTGGACCCCAATTCAGTTAAGCTGACCAAAGGCTCTATTGCCGCTGCGGCCTTTGCCGAGCTTGATGACCCCAATAGCTTACTGCAGAACGTCAGCTTCACAAATGCTGACGGCTGGGAGCAATCTTTAGCCTGGGGAATTCGTACTGGTCAGCTTGTTGCTGAGTCAGATCTTGCTTTGATGGAGTGCAAGAAGATTGGCGAAGCTCAGCAGTATCAGTTCCACCCAGTTTTTGGAACAGATCCATCGACGCTGCGTTATTGTGAATCTCGAATTTATGAGGGTAAGATCACTACGACCTATTCGATCTCCTTAGAAGCAACGCCAACCTACGCGCTAAGTGATAAAGAAACTGGCGACCCAGTAATAATCTCTGAACCAAAAGTGCTCTATTACACGGTTCCCGAATCGCTAACCGATGATGGAGAATTGGCGTTTGGTGATGACGCAGGTAAGCGGCTGCGTCTTGAATTTGCCGGTCACGGTGAACTACGCGGTATTCCAGGCTTTGTTTTTGACACCGAAACCGGTGAAGATTTAGGGGAATTTGTCAACGAATGGAGAGAGAGTTATCGCTATTTAAGTCGTTTTATCATTCCTGATGGTGGCTTATTAACTGACGCTCTTGATGATACGGTAACTTACAAAGTCAAGGCGTTGGATGGTGAAGAGTGGCTGGCTGATGCAGATGGTAGTATTCCCGGTATCGCCGATGTGCGCGGCAACTACGATGGTTTATATAACCTCACGGAAGCCGATCTTGTGCAGGAGGGTATCAGAGCAGTAGAAATGGGTAACCCAGACAATGCCTGTTATATAGGTGATAAGCCAACAGCCCTAATCAACGATGGCCGAGCTTCGGTAGTACATGGTGAAGTCGTGATTGCTGGCGGACGGGCCGCTGATCAGGTGCTGAGAAATACCGGCGCTGGCCTGTGTAATGAGGCGGCGGTGAATGGATCACAGGCCCCTGATTCGAACTTAGTCGGTGTTTTCCCTTGGGATGTGATTGGCGGTGGTCTCTTTCAGGTAAGCACCTCGAAGTTCCAGACGCCTACAATGGCTGAAAACTACGCTGCGTTCACCAGTAACCTTGGTTATGACTATAGCTTTCCAAATGGCGGAACTATCACTTTTACGGGCTCGGTGCCAAGCGGTGGTGATATAGATCTATCTTTTGCTTTTGAAAAAGCTCCGCACCCAGATAATTATCCGTATTTTGATGCTGGAGAAGTGACCGTGAGTGGTGATGTTGAACGTAGCTATACGGTCGAGTTTGGAGCGCAAGGAGATACGGTGTTTACCTACTTCTTGATGAGAATTGTTGATAGAGACCAAATCGTCGTCATCAAAGATTTGGTCGTGACTGATATCAATGGTGCTCGGTTGCACGATCGGACTGATGATTCTGATGATTCTGATGGAACTGATGGAACTGATGGAACTGATGGAACTGATGGAACTGATGGAACTGATGGAACTGATGGTAACTACTTTCAATTAGAAGATAACACCGTGAGACTTGACGATTATGATCCTTTGACTTTGACTTCGTTACCGACATATGTCCTTCTCGAGTATGAAGATGGCGTTATGTCTGCAGATCTTAGAGTTAAGCCACTCAATCTTCAGAATATCGAGAATGCCTTAAATGGAGGTGACTTTCAGTCGCCTACATTAAGTTTTGGCTTAAATCAGATCCCAACTCAACTTAATGCTCAGGTGGGTTATGTAACTATTGATCTAGTTGATGGAACTGATGCTGTTCGCGATGGTAGTGAGCGAAGTGTCTCTGCAGGATTCTTTGTGGTTTGGGCTGCTGATGGAAACACTGGCCGACTAGGTATTCCTGACCAGGAAGTAACAGTGACTTACACCAATAGTGAGGGAATCCAAGTTAGTACCGAAATTGAGAACAGTGCTATAGACATAATTGATGTCAATGGCAGTGGTGCAGTTTATCCTGCAAGCCTCAAAGTCAAGATGCTGTCTCTTTTGAGTAAGGTCGATTTTGTATCAGCCTCAGGTTTATTGCGAGAGGGTGATTTTCATCTTCGGTTGATGCAACAAGGGCTCCCGATCGCTGATAGTTATGGCAATGTCGTCAGCCAACTAGATGTTATCTTCGCTGTTGGTGCTAGTGCTGATGTAACTGATGGAACTGATGGAACTGATGGTAACTACTTTCAATTAGAAGATAACACCGTGAGACTTGACGATTATGATCCTTTGACTTTGACTTCGTTACCGACATATGTCCTTCTCGAGTATGAAGATGGCGTTATGTCTGCAGATCTTAGAGTTAAGCCACTCAATCTTCAGAATATCGAGAATGCCTTAAATGGAGGTGACTTTCAGTCGCCTACATTAAGTTTTGGCTTAAATCAGATCCCAACTCAACTTAATGCTCAGGTGGGTTATGTAACTATTGATCTAGTTGATGGAACTGATGCTGTTCGCGATGGTAGTGAGCGAAGTGTCTCTGCAGGATTCTTTGTGGTTTGGGCTGCTGATGGAAACACTGGCCGACTAGGTATTCCTGACCAGGAAGTAACAGTGACTTACACCAATAGTGAGGGAATCCAAGTTAGTACCGAAATTGAGAACAGTGCTATAGACATAATTGATGTCAATGGCAGTGGTGCAGTTTATCCTGCAAGCCTCAAAGTCAAGATGCTGTCTCTTTTGAGTAAGGTCGATTTTGTATCAGCCTCAGGTTTATTGCGAGAGGGTGATTTTCATCTTCGGTTGATGCAACAAGGGCTCCCGATCGCTGATAGTTATGGCAATGTCGTCAGCCAACTAGATGTTATCTTCGCTGTTGGTGCTAGTGCTGATGTAAGTGAAGCTGACGATACAGGCTCGGGTACGGATGCTACGGATGCTATGGCTGTGGATGCTGCCGCTCCGGATGCTCCGGATGCTCCGGATGCAGCGGATGCTGCCGCTCCGGATGCTCCGGATGCAGCGGATGCTGCCGCTCCGGATGCAGCGGATGCTGCCGCTCCGGATGCAGCGGATGCTGCCGCTACGGATGCTGCTACGGATGCTACGGATGCTACGGATGCTGCCGCTGCCGCTGCCGCTGCTGCATAAGAGCTGCTATGGATCCTGATTCTGATTTAGCTTTTATGTCGCTGCTGACGTGCGTACGAATAATGGTGGTGTTTCTAATATTGGGACATTAATACAAGAGTTGTGAAACAAAGAAGGCCCTACCAATAAATTGATGGGGCCTTCGTGTATTTTAGTGATAGCACATCATAATTGGAGTAACGGCCAATCGTGGACGCTAAACCCGAGGGTAAAAATCTAGCCAGTTTATGGATGCAAATTTAAAGGCATTTTTAAATCTGAAGTGAAAGTAGAGTCCAAAAATGATCATAAGTAACGCATCCGACAGGATTCCCCTTTGAGCTTATATTCCTTATGAAATGCGCTGATTCATGTAAGAACAGTCGCATCCACAAAAATTGTCATTAATACCTTCGGTAGAAAAAAGCCCGCGCGCATCACACTAATATGTAAATGGGTTCGATCCGCATGTCAGGTGAATCGGCCTTTTCTGACTCCACGCAATATAGTGCTGGGTTTATACGTCTTTAAGAAAGTAACTAGATAAAGTGCCGTTGCCACTTACATTGTTGACTGGGTTGGATCACGGCAATAGGGACGACGCAGCCGAGACAGGTACTGCCAGCGTTATCAATAAATACTTTAGTTTTAGCCAAGTGGCCGATATTTAGGTTAAACATTAGGCATATGGCAATGGAATTGGTTAAGTAAGCGAGTAATGTGACCTGGGTGTTTTAAAGCTTCTTTAATAATTAGATTCCCGCTCGGGTTTCTGTCGCTCTACGATCGAAAATGAGTCGCCGCACGGTCCGCGCAAACTTAAACGCATGCTTAAAGATAAACTGAAAGTAGAGCCCAAAGGCAACTAAAAACAAGGCAAAAGATACGGCTTCACTCTGAGGCCAAACCCGCTCCAGCAAGATGCCGATTCCGGCAAGAATAGTTGCAACTAAAACAATCGCCATCAATGCCTGCCGTTGAGAAAAGCCAGCGCGCATCAGAATATGATGCAGATGGGTTCGATCCGCGTGGAACGGCGACCGACCTTTTCTGACCCTGCGCACCATGGTGCTGGCCATATCCATCAACGGGATAGCCACCAGCCAAAGTGCTGTAGCGGGTTGGATCACTGCATGGCGACTCTGGGTAAATTGAATCATTGCAATGGCCACGGCACAACCGAGAAAGGTGCTGCCAGCATCGCCCATAAAGACTTTCGTTTTGGCAAAGGGCCCAACCGTAAGATTAAAGAGTAGAAATACGCCGATAGAGGTAGCCATATACGCGAGCAGGGCGACCTGGTTATCTGGGGCCTGTCCATTGGCTAGCACCAGCAGGCTTAGCAGCGACACAATGGTGAGTGAGCCCGCCAAGCCATCTATGCCATCGACCATATTGTAAGCATTGCATAATCCAGTAATAGCCACAGCGGTAAACGGAATAGCGAACAGCCCCAGGTTGATGGCGCCAAATCCAGCAAGGTCACCGAGATCGCGCAGGCTGCTGCCGCTAATAGTGGCTAGGCTAACGCCGGCGATAAGCTGCATTGTCAGCCGGTAATAGGGATGCACCGGGTAGCGATCATCCAGAGCGCCAATAAAGGTGATTAACCCACATATCAGGGCTATGCCAATAAAGCTTTCGGGAAGGTTGAGAAACAGGACTGCACAAAATAACACTGAGAGGTAAATGGCGATGCCACCCACTAAAGGCACTGTGCCATGGTGTGCTTTGCGACCCTGCGGACGGTCGAGCAATCCGGTGGCATGTGAGATAGGGATTAGTAGTTTGGTAAAGGCAAAGCTGAGTAGTGCTACGCCTGCCAGTGATGGTAGGTACTGAATCATCGGTGTTTCTCCATGAGTAATTCCATTTAGTCTCAACCCTAGTCTATCGAGAACGTTAGCAACGTCTTGTTTAAGGCTTTCTAAACACCTCTAGTTATAGATACAGAGGGTCAGTAGCTAATACGCAGAGTCTAAAATCTGCCCCGACGGTCACTCGATCGTAAAAAAGGCTATCCATCCTAGGATCACCTTTTTCGAGCGCCAGTATGCTCTTTTCTGGTTGAGGGTTCTAGTCTTTAACGTGTCGCTAAATGCTGACCTGTCGGCAGATTGGTAAAAACCAAGCGCGATTCACTGAGCAAAAAAAAGGGCCGCATTTCTGCAACCCTTTTAAAATTTGGCTCCACCTCTTGGATTCGAACCAAGGACCCAATGATTAACAGTCATTTGCTCTACCAACTGAGCTAAGGCGGAATTGTCTGTTGTTTCGACAAGGCGGCATTTTAGGGGGCATAGAGTGCTGAGTCAACAATTTCTGGGCACTTAATTAGGGCTATTTTAAGCTTCTTGACAATGTCTGGTTGCGGATCGATCTGGTCAGGCTCTAAGGGCTAATTGTGCATCTGCCAAGCTGAGCATTGGGTGGCGATATTTTTCTTTCTCGCAATGCGTTCGTATTCTTATAGACTGTATACTCATGCCCAATGCAGACCTCGGGTCGACTGTTTATGGAAGGGAATTCATTTGCACAATACTAATTGGTTCAAAAAATGCCTATTTGGCGCCGTTTTATGCCTTATGGCTGGGGCGAGCTCTGCCGAACAGCAAACGCCGATCCAGAAATTGGTGCAGCAGCAGTTTGCATCGCTGTTTGAAGACATTTCTGTGCAGCTGGCGACAGATAAGCAGCGTTATCTCGCTGATCCAATGGCCTATCAGGACTTTATCGATCTGAGATTGCGTCCGCTGTGGGATATATCCTCTACCACCAGAGCTCTACTAGGGCGGCACAATTTTTCGGCAATTAGTCCATTACAGCGGCAGGCGATAATTGACGCAGTTGGAGAGACTCTCGTGCGTTACGCCTTTGAGGGGCTAGAGAAATATTCTGGACAGCAGTTTCGTATTGTCGATGTGGTGATCAATCAACGTGCCGCAATGGGGTGGGTTCAAGTGCTGATGGAATCGACACTGATACCAGATATTGTTTTAGACGTATTGATTAAGCAGACTGACCCCGAGAAGGATATCTGGCAAGCGGTGGATATTCGCTTTAAAGGTATCACCTATGTAGCGGTCAAAAAACATTCGTTCCGCGAAACCATTGAAGAACAGGGTATTGAGACATTGATTACAGACTTAGAGCGCAAAAATCGCGAGTACTATGCCAGTATCTGCACTAAAACTCAGAGCAGCGGCAGGGCGCCCTGCATCCCGGTGGTGAAATAAGCGTGGCCGATATTCTTCCCATGCCACCTTTGACGGTGGTCAGTGATTACTCTCCCGCAGGCGATCAGCCCGAGGCGATCAAAGGGTTGGTTCAAGGTCTACAAAATGGCCTTGCCGCTCAGACGCTATTGGGTGTGACTGGCTCAGGTAAAACCTTTACCGTCGCTAAAGTCATGGAAGCAGTCCAGCGTCCAACCATCGTGATGGCGCACAATAAAACGCTAGCGGCACAGCTTTATGGCGAGTTTAAAAGTTTCTTTCCGAATAATGCGGTCGAATATTTTGTCTCCTACTACGACTATTATCAGCCGGAAGCCTATGTGCCGTCGTCTGATACCTTTATTGAAAAAGACGCCGCGGTAAATTCCCATATTGAGCAGATGCGTCTGTCTGCCACTAAGGCGCTGATGGAGCGTCGAGATGTGATCGTTATCGCTACCGTTTCAGCTATCTACGGTCTAGGTGATCCCAAATCGTATATGAAGATGTTGTTGCACCTTTCTCGAGGAGAGAAAATTGATCAGCGCGATATTCTTCGGCGGCTCGCAGAGCTGCAATATAAGCGCAATGACATTGACTTCGATCGCTCCTCATATCGTGTTCGAGGCGATGTTATCGATGTCTATCCAGCTGACTCAGATTATGAAGCGCTGCGTATCGAGCTGTTTGATGATGAGGTGGAAAACCTTACCCTGTTCGATCCGCTGACCGGTGAAGTACTGCGCAAAGTCCCGCGCTATACCATCTATCCTAAGTCACATTATGTGACGCCGCGGCACACGGTTGTTGAAGCCGCCGATAAAATTATGCTCGAACTGGATGAGCGTCTCACTCAGCTGCGCTCCGTGGACAAGCTGGTTGAAGCCCAGCGCCTTGGTGAGCGTGTGCGTTACGACAGTGAAATGATGCGAGAGCTGGGTTACTGCAATGGTATTGAAAACTATTCTCGCTATCTGTCTGGCCGCCCGCCAGGGGATCCACCACCAACCTTATTTGATTATCTGCCTGATGATGCACTGCTAGTAATCGATGAATCCCACGTCACCGTGCCGCAGATCGGTGGTATGTATAAAGGCGATCGCTCGCGCAAAGAGACTCTGGTGGAATACGGTTTTAGACTGCCCTCAGCGCTGGATAATCGGCCCCTGCGCTTTGATGAGTGGGAGGGCTTGGCGCCACAGATGATTTTTGTCTCGGCGACACCGAGCAAATATGAAGCGGCTAATGAGGGGCAGGTGGTTGAGCAAGTGGTGCGGCCTACTGGATTGCTGGATCCAGAAATCGAAGTGCGCCCCGCGCTTAATCAGGTAGATGATGTGCTCTCTGAGATTAAACGCTGCGCCGCCGCTAACGAGCGCATCTTGATTACGGTGCTGACCAAGCGCATGGCAGAAGATCTCACTGATTATCTCGCCGAACATAGCGTTCGTGTGCGCTATTTGCACTCAGATATAGACACAGTCGAACGAGTCGAAATTATCCGCGATCTGCGGCTTGGTGAATTCGATGTATTGGTGGGTATCAACCTGCTGCGAGAAGGGTTGGATATGCCAGAGGTGTCTCTGGTGGCGATCTTTGACGCCGATAAAGAAGGCTTTTTGCGTTCTGATACCTCGCTGATCCAGACCATTGGTCGCTCCGCCCGCCATGTGCGCGGCAAAGCTATACTCTATGCCGATAAGATCACCGGCTCCATGCGTCGTGCTATCGATGAAACTGAACGTCGCAGGGCCAAGCAGGTTGAGCACAATAGACTCAATGGTCTAACCCCTGTAGGTATTACCAAATCGGTTACGGATATTATGGAAGGGGCTTATGCCGGGCAGGGTAAAACCAAGCGCGGCAAGAAGGTTGCTGAGGGTCTTGGGCGCTATGTTCTTGATGAGCCACCAGTGGCCATTCGGGATATCGCCAAAGAGCTCAAGCGGTTGGATGAGAAGATGTATCAACATGCGCGTAATCTGGAGTTTGAAGAGGCGGCTCAGGTTCGCGATGAGATTGGTAAATTGCGTGAGCGTAGTTTGGCGTCTTAGGAATCGCGCTACAGCCTTTTTTCTGCGGCCTCAATTCTTGAGATATCAAAAATCTTACTCTGTAACTCTGTAACTCTGTAACTCTGTAACTCTGAGCACCTTATTATGTCATCCTGAGCGTAGTCGAAGGATCTCCTGCCGACTGGTCGAGGTCCTTCGGCTACGCTCAGGATGACAGATGAGGTCGATTTCACGGTTCTAGGCGCTCAAAATCTCACTGATTCTCTGTAAACAGCCCTCCATACTACTGCGAATAAAAGTCTCAAACGCTACTGGTGTAACGGCGGTTTCCCAAATCAATCGGCAGCCATCTGCATTGGCTATGATCCGCATGCTGGCATGATGAGACTCCAGTGGGGCAGGGGTTTCAAAGCAGGAATATTCCATAGTTCGCTGTTCAGGGTCACGGCTCAAGATTCTTTCTTTGATATCACCGGCGCCAGGCAGAGACAGTGAGCGTACTTCACCGTCAAATGTACAGCTGGCAGCGCCAGGAACCCAATCGACTCGATCTGGCGTGCCGACTATGGCCCATAGTTGGTCTGCAGAGGCATTGAATTGGTGGTCAAATTTTACTGACATAGGGGGCGTCCGTTTTGTTGTTATGGTTGCGGGTCTGGGAAAGATATTAACGGATTGGTTAGTCAGCTGCCATTTCGATATTTACCGCTATCATCTCTAACGTCACAATCCTCGTCTTGAACGCCATAGCTGCCATCCTGAACTTCACCGCAGTTATCCTAAACCTCACCGCAGTTATCCTAAACCTCACCGCTGTCATCTCGAACGAATGTGAGAGATCTAAAGATCCCTCGTTACTGCGCGCTGTCGGAATGACAAAAATGGTGGTCGCCACTTCCCCCCAGGCAATAAAAAAGGCCGCTTCTTTCGAAGCAGCCTTTTCTATTTTAGTGGCGGACCGGACGGGACTCGAACCCGCGACCTCCGGCGTGACAGGCCGGCATTCTAACCAGCTGAACTACCGGTCCGCATAAACTTTCAAAACTTGGTGGGTGGTACAGGGATTGAACCTGTGACCCTCGCCTTGTAAGGGCGATGCTCTACCAGCTGAGCTAACCACCCACTGAATGAGGGGCGCATTCTACCGAATTGGGATGGGCTGTCAAACCTTTTCTATCGCTATATACATATCTCTTCGACGGCCCTAAGATACGCCTCAATATAGGCCAATCGAAAGCACAAAAATGCAGATTTACAAAGAGTTTAGTATCGAGGCAGCTCACCGCTTGCCGAATGTTCCCGAAGGACATAAATGCTCGCGCTTACACGGCCATTCTTTTCTTGTAACAGTGGCTGTTGAAGGTCCTGTAGGAGAGCAATCCGGCTGGATTATGGACTTTGGTGATATAAAAGCGGCCTTTGCGCCGATCTATGATCAGCTCGACCACCATTACCTCAATGATATTGACGGGCTGGAAAATCCCACCAGTGAAAATCTCGCGATCTGGATTTGGCAACATCTCAAACCTGTGTTACCACTGCTTAGCTGCATCACTATTAAAGAGACTTGCACCAGCGGTTGTGTCTATCGCGGTTAATATTCCGCTTAGCTGGCTTTGGCGGATCTTGTGAGGTCCCAGGCCAGTGCCAACAGCATCAAGCTGATGGGGATAGCGCACAGCAATAACATCTGCTGCCAGCTAATTAAGTTCAGCGCCCATCCTGCCGATAATGACGCCAACGCCTGCAGCGAAAACACCGTCGAGTCATTAAATGCTTGAGCCTTAAAGCGATCTGACTCTCTATAGCTGGTGGGCAGCAGGGCAGTGCCTGCGACAAACAGAAAATTCCAACCTACGCCCAGCAGCACCAGTTGCAACCAGAAACCATTGACACTGATATCGTAGTAGCCAATGCCGATTGTGGTTCCGTAACAGCCGAGACCCGCTGTCATCAAGCCCCTTGTGCCGAGCCATTTAAAAAGTAACGGTGCTATTAATGACGGCAGGAACATCGCCGCAATATGACTTTGAATCACCCATTTGGTATCCACCAGAGAATGACCGTAGGTATGATGCATGCTGATGGGTGTGCCGGTCATCACAAAGGACATCACCACAAAGGCTACAGCGCCACTGGCCACCGCGAGAACAAATCCACGGCCTCGCAGAATAGTCCGCAATGAGCCCGCGGCGACGGGCTTGCTAATAGTTTCAATCTGGGCCGGCTGGTAGGCGCTCAGCAGCAGCGCGCCACAGATAATCGATAGGGCGCCGAGCCAGAATGAGCCCTGGTAGTCAACTGCAGTGATATGGGCGCCCAGCACCGCCAGCTCTGGGCCAACAAAAGCCGCCAGAATCCCTCCGAGCATCACTATTGATGCCGCACTGGCACCAGACTCCGGTGCTACAGATTCCATAGCGGCAAAACGTACCTGTTGCAGCGCTGAATTGGTAGTGCCCAACAGTACCGCGGCCAAGCAAAACAGGCCAAAGCTGCGTTGTTCCAGGGCTATACTTGCCATTGCGCAGGCGATCATGCCGAGTCCCATAAAAGCCCAGAGTCCAGTTTTTCGGCCTAAACGCTGCATCGCTCTGGTGGCTGGCACAATGCCCGCGGCGGTGCCGCAAATGGTTAGTGCCAGTGGCAGAGTCGCCCATTCTGGCGCCGGTGCTAAGTCACTGCCTACGAGACTGCCCACCAGAATCATCAGTGCCATAATCGACGCTGCCAGGGCATTGCTAAAGGTTAAAATCCAGACATTGTTGAAGCCGTTAGCTGTGATGTTTTGCATAGTGTCCTCGTTGACGCCGAATTAATAACTACTAGCGAATTAATAAGCGGGGTGAGTACTGAGATACAATTCTTTGGCTCTTGATACACAGCTTGTTGACTGTGGTCACCGCATTTTTACCATGAGCTTAGCATGGCGGTAAACCTGCGAGCATTGTATTGCTACTTATTTTAGTCATGCCGAATTGAATCTAATATTAGTTTAAATTTTTACTTTGTTGACCGAAAAAATTTTTATGTTTAAAAAATCACTATCGGTGGATATCGAAGAATATTTCACTGTCGATGTTTTCGAGCTCCAAATCGAAACCTTTGTAATCGTCAGTGACATTATTGATTATATTCAGCTAACGCTCTCTGCACAGCCTTCATTAGCGGGGTGGCAAAGGTTTAGTGCTCAGATATTATTCAGTTAGAGCAAGAGGGCGGTAATGGTTAAGAGTACCTAATCTTAAATGCCGAGGTTACCTCAACTGCTGTATACTGCCGCCCTCTATTTACACTCACTGTCTTCAAACAATATTGATATTAAGTCAGTCGGGTTTTTAATAATCAAAGCGCGGTAAATAAAATGGCACAGGTTGGCAGGTTTAATAAATTAGAAGTGATTAAAGAAGTCGACTTTGGTGTCTATCTGGATGGCGGTGAGCTAGATAGTATTTTGCTTCCCCAGCGTTATGTGCCAGAGGATTGCGAGGTCGGTGACTGGATTGATGTGTTTCTCTATTTTGATTCCGAAGATCTGTTAATTGCCACAACCGAAAAACCCAGGGTCGAAGTAGGGCGCTGTGAAATGCTCAAGGTTATCGATATCAATAATGCCGGTGCCTTTATGGATTGGGGGCTGCCCAAAGATCTGCTGGTGCCTTACAGTGAGCAACTTAAGCCTATGGAAGTCGGTTATTCCTATGTGGTTTATGCGTTTCACGATCAGGATAGCGATCGCATTGCCGCCTCGACCCGACTGCAAGACTATTTGGCTGAGGAATCGGTATGGGTCAAGCCCCGTCAGGCGGTCGATCTGTTAATTGCTGGACGTACAGATCTAGGCTACAAAGCGGTGATAAATGACCAGTATTTAGGGCTTATTTTTCGTGATGACGCATTTAGACCACTTAAGGTCGGTGAGCGATTGCCAGGCTTTATTAAGAGTATTCGCAGCGATGGCAAGATTGATTTGGTGATTTCTCAGGGCACTCTACAGGGCGATCATGATCTGGGTGAGCAAATTATTGAACGTTTACGAGCATCCGATGGCGTCTCAACGCTGACGGACAAAAGCCAGCCAGACGAGATATACCGTGCCTTTAAGGTATCTAAGAAAAAATATAAGCAGGCTTTGGGGTCACTTTATAAAAGTAAAAGAATTTTACTGAGTGCTGAAAAAATTCAGTTGGTTGATTAATTCTATTTTTCTGCTCAAGGTCTCAATAACCAAATTGTCTCCCTGCCAACTGTTATAAAAGCCTGTTTTGGCGTTGGCGAAGCGGCTGGGGCCTCTGATTTTGCTAATTAGCTGTGATATCATTCCGCCGTAAATGTGTAACACGTGTATGGCAAAGGCTGCGGCCTGTCTAAAAAAAATCTAAGCCTTAGAGCTTAGTGGTCAAAATTAATCTAAATGGAATTGGTTTTTTTAAAATAATGTCTCTCTCTTTAACCAGGGAGCGCATCAGGGAGTTGTTTGAAAAAAATGCGCAATTCCAATTTTTTTGGAAGTGATAAAAAAAAAATTCATTTTTTTGGGGAGTACCATATGTTCCATAAAACTAAAGTAAACCGCGCTGTTGTAGCGGTTATGACTGCCACCATTGCCGCTAGTACTGCGGGTCTTGTTACCGCAGAGGGTATGCTAGAAGAAATTGTAGTAACTGCAACCAAAAAGTCCGCCAGCATGCAGGACATTCCAATTGCTGTTCAGGCGATGACTGAAGAGACATTGGAAGAGCAAAATGTTACAAGTTTTGAAGACTATGTTAAATATCTTCCTAGCGTAAATGCAGGCGGCCGTGGGCCGGGGCAAAACGAAATCTACATCCGTGGTGCAGCTGTTGATGCGATCAACATTTCTGTTGCGGAATCACAGGGTTCTGCGCCCAACGTAGCGCTCTATCTGGATGAACAGCCAGTAACAGCTGGTGGCCGTAACCTCGATGTTTACATTACTGATATGGAGCGAATAGAGGTTCTTCCTGGACCCCAGGGCACTCTGTACGGTGCAAGTTCGCAGGCAGGTACAGTGCGATTGATTACTAATAAGCCTGTTATCGACGAGTTCGCTGCAAGCCTGTCAGCTGGGTACTCATCTACCGCTGGTGGTGAGGATAGCAACAAAGTTGAAGCTATGATCAATATCCCTCTTATCGAAGGTAAGCTTGCGGTTCGTGCTGCGGTGTACACCGATAACAAGGGCGGTTACATCGATAATGTCGAAGGCACATTCACTGCGAATCCGGCTTTAAACCCAGCTTACCCGGGGAACTCAGTTGACTTTGCTGAAGGTCATATCTTTGGTAATGGCACTGTAGTGGGCGAGGGTGGTGTGACTATTCCGGTTAACTACACCACCGCAACAAGCTCAGGTTTAGTTGAAGATGACTTTAACGATGTGTCGTACCAAGGTATGCGTTTAGGTGCTAAGTACCTGATCAATGATGACTGGTCAGCTCTGATTCAGTTCACCCAGCAGTCTCTAAAGACTCAGGGTGTTTTTGACTACGACGAATCTCTGGGCGATCTCAAGGTAGCACGTTTTACTGAAGATTCTCTCGAAGATGAATTTACTCAGTTTGCCTGGACCTTAGAGGGTCGTGCTGGCGCTCTTGACCTTGTGTACACCGGTGCTTACTTAGATCGTGAAGT
The DNA here is from genome assembly GCA_000153445.1 of gamma proteobacterium HTCC2207. Classification (GTDB taxonomy): domain Bacteria; phylum Pseudomonadota; class Gammaproteobacteria; order Pseudomonadales; family Porticoccaceae; genus HTCC2207. The sequence goes on from CH672397.1 coordinate 21,185, forward strand.
ATCACAGCGCTTGGACTACACCGGTTATTCCAATATCGGTGCTTATATTCCAGGGTACCAGTGTGAGTATTTGACTGGCCCTTACTATCATGGGTTAGATATTGGTCAGGCTAACTATAGCTGGGATCCAACTCTCAGTGGCAATACTGGTGTGATCGAATGTGGCAACCCTGCCAATAACTTCAATGCAGAAAATGAAAATACTCGTATGACTCACGAATTCCGTGTATCTACTGATCCGGAAGCCTCTTTGCGCTTTACTGGTGGTGTTTTCTACGAAGATGCTGAAATTCTTCATATCGGTAACTTCAACTATTTAGGGCCAGCAGAAGCCGGCTTTACACCAATCGACATCAACCTGAACTCTTCATTGGATGATGCAGATGCTAATGCCCGTGGTTTGGTTAGCCCAGCTACTCAGTTCCGTAACGATAACCATCGTAATGAGGAGCAGATAGCAGTATTTGGCGAGCTTTCCTATGACATCAGCGAAACATTAACTGTTGCCGCCTCGGCTCGTTACTACGATCTGGAGTATGGCTTCACCGGTTATGGTGCATGGCGTTATGGCAACCGTCCTCTGTTTACAGATGATAATGACCCCACTAATGACGTGATTCCAAATGTAACTGGTGGTCGAGATTACGCGCAGAAGTTTAATGTGCTGCAACCAATCAGCACCACTGATACTATCACTAAGTTCACTGTGACTTGGACGCCTAATGAAGACCTACTAATGTATGTGACTTCCTCTGAAGGTTACCGTCCACCTGGATTCAACCGTGGCGCAGCGCAGAAGGGTACCTACGACGGTACTGACTGTGTTGATGTTGCGGCCAATCCTAGCAACGGTTTCCCAGGCTACTGTCTGCCATACAAGTTTGATTCTGACACCCTCGAGAACCTTGAGCTGGGTTGGAAAATGACCATGATGGATGGCGATATGCGTTTGAACGGTGCTGTATATCGTATCGATTGGAAAGATATTCAGGTATCTCAATTTGACTCGCAGAACATCTCTATCTTTACTATCGTAGATAACGGCGGCGATGCAGAAATCACTGGTATTGAAATGGATATGGTCTGGGCTGCCAGTGATAACCTGACCATTTTTGGTGCAATGTCTTACAACGAGACTGAACTGGTACGTGTAGACCCAGGTTTCTCTTTTGTTGTACAGGACGAAGGCCGCCCTCTGCCATTAACTCCTGAGTTCCAGGGAAATCTCCGTGCACGTTACAGCTGGGATATGGCTGGCGGAATGGAAGCTTACTGGCAGCTAGGTGGTAAGTACTCAGACAAAGCACTCAACTCAATTGTTGATACGCCTACTGAGCCAAATACCATGCAGGACAGCTATGTCATTATGGACGCTTCAGCTGGTGTAACTACTGACGCAGGTTGGGGTGTTGAGATGTATGTCAGCAATTTGACTGATGAGCGTGCTCAACTGCATATCAACCGTCAGGACTTCTTGGAGAGAACCACTACCAACCGTCCTCGTACAATTGGTATGCGATTCAACTACGATTTTAATTAATGGTTAGAAGTGACTATTAGTTAATATTCGTTAAGTCGAAGTAAAGAGAAAGGCGAGCTTAGGCTCGCCTTTCTTGTATTAAATGTAAGGCTTGTATTAAATATAAGGCTTTAAGAATTGGCTGTGGTAAATTTAAATACTCCTTAGGTAATGGAAAATTATATGTCTGGCAGTAATCCAACTGATTATAGTAATGACTCAACAAAGCTTTCAGTAGAGGCGGTAGCAGAACTTTTATCAAAAGGTAGAGCGCTTATCCAGACAGGTGAATTCAGTGGTGCTCAGAGCTGTATGGAGCGTTTGCTGAGTGATTATCCCAATCACTCAGAGGCTCTTTACTTTACTGCTGTGGCTCAGAGGTTTAGTGAAAACTACCAGAGTGCGCTGAGCTCGTTGCAAAAACTTATTGAGATCGAGCCAACCTATGGTCGGGCTTGGCAAGAGCGAGGCCATATTCTTATGGCCCAGGGTGAAATAGCCGATGCGCGAGCGTCTTTCCAGCAGGCGGTCATCCACAATGGGAGTCTAATTGCCAGCTGGCAGATGTTAATGACATTGACTGATCTGCCAGTTGACCAAAAAGCCTATGATTTTTTTGAAGATAAGTTTCAGCGCTTAGCCGCGCTGCCGCCAGAGCTTTTGGGCGTTAGAAATATGATGGAAGAGGGCAAGCTGTCAAAAGCGGAGCAGCTGTGCCGAAGCTTTTTGCAGCAACATCCCAAACATATTGAGGGTATGCGTCTGCTAGCTGACCTGGGTGTAAAAACCCATGTGCTTGATGATGCCGAGTTTATTCTTGAAAGTGCGTTGGTCTATGAGCCAGAGAATCAGCTAGTACGCTTTGATTATATGAACGTACTGTACAAGAGGCAGAAATTTGAGCTCTGTATGGAGCAGGCGCAGGTCCTGCTGGATGCCGATCCAGAGAATAGTAAATACCGTTTTTCCTATGCCAACCAATGTGTTGCCGTAGGGCGATTTGAAGAGGCCTTGGCCCTTTATGATGAGTTTATCGCCGCAGACCCCAGTGCGGCTCCTTCTCACTTACTGCGCGGACATACCTTAAAAACCATTGGCAGAATTGATGAGGCGGTTGAGGCCTATCGCGCTGTCTATAGAGCCAAACCGGATTTTGGTGATGCTTTTTGGAGTCTGGCTAATCTTAAGACCTACGGGTTTGAAGATGCAGAAATAGATTTGATGCGTGAGCATCAGCAATCAGATTCCACTGGGTTAGACGATAGAATTCATCTTAGCTTTGCCCTGGGCAAGGCTATGGAAGATGCAAAAGATTATGCTGCAGCTAGTGACTATTATGTTCAGGGCAACCATCTAAAGAAGCAAGATGTGCAGTACGATGGCGAGCGTATGAGCTACAAAATGTCTCTGCAACAGAAGTTTTGTACTGCCGAGCTATTTGCAAGATTCGGTCAATCTGGCTGCGCTGCTCCTGACCCTATCTTTATTGTTGGCCTGCCCAGGGCGGGCTCCACATTGCTGGAACAGATTCTAGCGTCCCACTCCCAGGTTGATGGAACCCTGGAGTTAAACAATATTCCCGCGATTGCCCATCGCTTAAATGGCCGTCGTACTGTATTTGAAGAGCCGAGATACCCTCAGATACTAGAGCAATTAACGCCGGAAATTGCTGCAAAGCTTGGGCAGACCTACATAGATGAAACCCAGATACATCGCGAGGGGGCGCCTTACTTTATCGATAAGATGCCCAATAACTTCCGTGATATTGGCCTAATTCAGATGATTTTGCCCAATGCCAAAATTATAGATGCACGTCGTCATCCGATGGCTTGCTGTTTTAGTGGGTTTAAACAGCTGTTTTTTGAAGGGCAGGAGTTTACCTATGGTTTACATGAGGTGGGCACCTACTACCGCAACTATGTAGATTTGATGGATCACTGGGATAGGGTTTTGCCCGGCAAAGTTCTGTCTGTGCAGTATGAAGAAGTGGTAGCTGATCTGGAGACTCAGGTGCGTCGCATTCTTGATTATTGTGGACTGCCGTTTGAAGAAGCCTGCATCAACTTCCATAAGAATGAGCGCTCTGTGCGCACTCCCAGTGCGGAGCAGGTCAGACAGCCTATCTACACTAGTGGCCTAGAGCAGTGGAAGCACTTTGAGTCTAGCCTCAATCCGCTTAAAGAGGCTCTGGGTCCAGTGTTAGACCGATACCCAATAAAATAATAATTTATGCCGAGAGAACCTTATGACCGACTTAACCTTATCTGAAGCAGAAATTCAGCAGCTCGTCGAGCAATGTCTAATCGCCAATGGCTGCAACACTGACAACGCCGAAGCCCTGGGGCGCACCATCGCCTCAGCCGAACGGGACGGCAGCGCCTCCCACGGTTTATTCCGTATGCCCGGTTATATAGCATCTCTGCGCAGCGGCAAGGTCAATGGCAATGCCAACCCAACTGTTACGCGCATCTCTCCCGCAGTGGTCAAGGTCGACGGCGATCATGGTTACGCGCCACTGGCTCTGGAAAAAGGTCGTGCAGCCCTAATCGAAGCCGCCCGAGAGAATGGCATTGCGGCAATGGCCCTGGTCAATGTACATCACTTTGCCTCGCTCTGGGTTGAGGTTGAGCCGATTGCCGAAGCTGGACTAGTGGCTATGGCCTTTACCACCTACAAGCCCGCCGTGGTGCCCGCTGGTGCCAAGACGCCACTCTTTGGCACCAACCCCATGTGCTTTGGCTGGCCCCGTGGTGACAAGCCGCCACTGGTGTTTGATCAGGCCTCTGCTTCTATGGCCCGTGGTGAAGTAATGATCGCTGCCCGTGATGGACATCCTGTGCCTATGGGAACCGGTGTCGATGCTGAGGGCAATCAGACCACAGACGCGCAGAAGATTATTGATGGCGGCGCACTGTTGCCCTTTGGGGGTCACAAGGGTTCCACTATTGCCATGATGATTGAGCTGCTAGTAGCTGGCCTTACCGGTATGGACTTTAGCTACGAAGCACAGAAGAATGACAATAATGATGGCGGCCCACCGAATGGCGGTGAATTTATGCTCGCTATAGATCCTAATCGTTTTGGCGATGCCGAGGGCTGGTTAAACCACTCTGAGGACTTTTTGCAGCGCTTGGCGGGGATGGAGGGGGCACATATGCCGGGCAATCGTCGCTATGCCAATCGGGCAAAAAGCGCCGCCGAAGGTATTATGATTAGTGCCAAGACCCACGCCAGCTGCATTGAGTTTATCAATACTGCCGGTCAATAGTGACCTTCCTGTTTCTCGACGCTCTGTGAGTTAAAGCAGTGTCAAACCATATTTGGCAACCTGACGAGGTGTCTCGCGGATAATGGTTTCCATCATTGCCTCCGCGGCGGGCGATAGGATCCAGTCCTTGCGGGTAATAATATAGATCTCACGGCTCTCTGAAGGCACCAGTGGTCGTGAGATTAGCTCGCCAGCCGGTTTCGGTATGGCCAGAGAGGGCAGTACCGAAACCCCGAGATTAGATCTCAGCATGGCCATCAACGTCGTGAGGTTGGGAAAATCAAACTTGGATTGGCCACCCTCTTGGCGCGGTCTCAGGTCTCGGGTCACACCTGTATCGAGAAAGGTCGCCTGATCCAACTGTTGCCACTCAATGCCCCCGCTATGCTGGGCCAGGGGATGATCCCGGTGACAGATCAATTCGAGCTTGTCAGCAAATAAGGGTGTGAACTCCAGTACCTTATTGGGGTTCCACATGCTGCCAATACCAAAGTCCACCTCATTGCTTTCCACCCGATGCTGCACACCGCGGGAACTATCATCGTCTAGGTGCAGATTGATACCGGGAAATTCAGTGGCAAAGGTTTTGATAATATCCGGTAGCAAGTTGGTCGCCACTGAGGGTACCACAGCCATACTCACATGGCCGCTGCGGCGCTCAGAGGTGGCCCTGAGATCATAGATTGCGCTGTCAAAATCTCGCACCAGACGCTCCGCGATGGGCAGAAAGTTCTCCCCTTCGGCAGTGGTGCTGACATTGCGCGTAGTGCGTTGCAAAAGCTTCAAGCCGATAAATCCTTCAAGCTGCTTTACTGCTAAGGTGATAGCCGGCTGGGTGCGAGCGAGTTTTTCTGCGGCACGGTTAAAGCTGCCTTCATTGGCTACCACTATAAAGGTACGTAAATGTCGAAGAGTGACGTTTAAGTGTTTGATATAGATGCCTTTATGGTTTTTAAAGTGGAATGTTACGAGAATAACAATAAATTAATTTAGCTTATATATCTATAGTATTTTTTAATTAGATTTATAGCTGGATAAGCATAAGATTGGCGAGCCGCAAGGCGCTAATCGTTTATAAAAAGGGGAGTCAGTATGAGTCACGAGATATTTCAGAACTATATTAATGGACAGTGGGTTGGTAGCTCAGCAGCAATAGAGAATATTAACCCCTCAGATACCAGCGATATAGTTGGCCACTACGCCAAAGCGTCCTCAGAAGACTGCCTTGCAGCCATTGCCGCTGCCAATGCGGCCTTTGCTGATTGGTCCAAGAGCGGCTTAGAACAGCGCAAACAGGTGCTCGACTTTATCGGCGCAGAGCTGATTGCTCGCAGCGCCGAAATCGGTGAGATTCTCGCTCGAGAAGAGGGCAAAACCCGCGCTGAGGGCGTGGGTGAGGTCTATCGCTCCGGTCAATTCTTTCAATACTACGGTGCCGAAGCCCTGCGCCTGATGGGCGAAAATACGCAGTCAGTGCGACCCGGCGTGGATGTAGAAGTGCACCGTGAAGCTCTGGGCGTTGTCGGTATAGTCACGCCGTGGAATTTCCCCATGGCAGTGGCAGCATGGAAAGTGGCTCCGGCCCTGGCCTATGGCAATGCTGTAGTACTTAAGCCCGCCGAGCTGGTGCCCGCCAGTGCTTGGATACTGGCGGATATTATTAGCCGCAGTGGTCTGCCCGCTGGCGCGTTCAACCTAGTGATGGGCTCAGGCCGCGATGTGGGTGAAACCCTCTGTACCTCCCCTGATATTCAAGCCGTAACCTTTACTGGCTCGGTGGGCGTGGGCCGCCATATTGCTCGCAATGCCATCGACAATATGGCCCGTGTGCAGTTGGAGATGGGCAGTAAGAATGCACTGGTCGTGTTGGACGACGCAGATATGGATACGGCGGTTAACTGTGCCCTAGCCGGTGGTTATTTTGGTACCGGACAGAAGTGCACTGCCTCTTCAAGAATTATTGTTCAGTCTGGTATTCATGATGCATTCGTTGAAAAGCTTAGCGCCGCTGTGAGCAAGTTGGTAGTGGGTCACGCCCTTGGTGAGGGCTCACAGATCGGCCCGGTAGTGGATGCCCGTCAGCTGCAGCAGAATCTTGATTATATGCAGATCGCTAAAGATGAGGGTGCAGAGTTATTGGTCGGTGGTGAGCGTTTAAACCTGGATACAGACGGTTTCTTTATGTCTCCCGCACTGTTTGTGAATACCACCAACCAGATGCGCATTAACCGCGAAGAAGTGTTTGGTCCCATCGCCTGTGTGATCAAGGTGGATAGCTATGAGCAGGCCCTTGAAGTGTCTAACGATTCAGACTTTGGTTTGACCTCGGGCATTATTACTAACTCCTTGCATCACGCTGGCCACTTCAAGCGTCACTCTCAGTCTGGCTGTGTGATGGTCAATCTGCCCACCGCAGGTACCGATTATCACGTGCCCTTTGGCGGTCGCAAGAACTCTAGTTACGGTCCGCGAGAGCAGGGTAGTTCAGCTCGCGAGTTCTACACCATTGTGAAAACTAACTACAGCAAGCCCTATTAATCGGGAGCCAATGATGAACAAAGATATGCTCATGATTGACGGCTTACAGTACGTCAATTGGAATCGAGGACTGTTTGAACAGGCTCAGCGGGCTGGATTACATGCGATTCATGTGACCATCGCCTATTGGGAAAATAGCCGCGAAACGCTGGAAAATATCGGTCACTGGAATCGTCATTTCCTCGATCATGGCGATCTGATTATGCCGGTGCATCAGGCGGCAGATATCCTAGAAGCCAAGCGCCTCGGCAAAGTGGGTATTATCTTTGGTTTTCAAAACTGCTCGCCCATGGAAGACGACGTTAAAATGGTGCAGATTCTGCATCAGCTGGGGGTGCGTATTATGCAGCTCAGCTATAACAACCAGAGTCTGCTGGCCACCGGTTGTTACGAAGAGCAGGACGGCGGTATTACCCGCTTTGGCCGACAGGTGATTAGTGAGATGAACCGCGTGGGCATGATTATTGATATGTCTCACAGTGCTGAAAAATCCACTCTGGAAGCGATCGAAATCTCTGAGCGGCCCATCGCGATCACCCATGCCAACCCGACATTTTTCCATGCTGCCCTAAGAAATAAATCCGATAAGGTACTCCGTGCGATTGGTGAATCTGAAGGCATGCTGGGTTTTAGCATGTATCCATTTCATCTAAAAAATGGCTCAGATTGCACCTTGCCAGAGTTCTGTCAGATGATTATGCAAACCGCCGAAATGATCGGTATAGACCGTCTGGGTATTGGCTCGGATCTCTGTGAAAACTGGGATTACTCTGTCCTCGAGTGGATGCGTAGCGGCCGCTGGACCATGGGTATAGATCATGGCGAAGGCACAGCCGCCAGTCCTTCATGGCCGCGGCAGCCAACTTGGTTTGCCGGGTCAAAGGATATGCACACTGTTGCTCAGGGCCTAGAAGATGTGGGCTTTAGCGAGACAGATGTGGCCAAGATCATGGGACAGAACTGGCAGTCATTTTTTGAGAAGTCATTTTTCGGCAAGGCGCGAACATGAGTCATCAGGTCAGCGAAAAGTCTGTCGCAGTTATTGATTGGCCCGTATTTGTTCTGAGCGGCGGATTCTTAATGCTGTTTGTTGCCACCGCACTATTCGATATTGAGCTGCTATCAGCAACGGTTAACGGCGCCTTTGGCGGCGCAACCAAGTTATTTGGCGCTTACTGGCAAGTGTTAATGCTACTGACTTTTTTGGTGGCCCTGATGGTTGCGATCTCCGATTCAGGTAAGGCGCGACTGGGCAATCTCGAGGCACCGGATATCAGCACCTATAAATGGGTGGCGATTATTATGTGCACGTTATTGGCGGGTGGCGGTGTGTTCTGGGCCGCCGCAGAGCCTATGGCGCACTTTATCTCCTCACCGCCACTGTTTGGCGTGGAGTCAGCGAGCCCCGAGGCGGTCTATCCGGCACTTGCCCAGAGCTATATGCACTGGGGCTTTTTATCCTGGTCGATTCTCGGCAGTCTCACGGCAATTATTTTTATGTATCTGCACTACGACAAAGGTCTGCCGTTAAAACCCCGCATTCTGCTCTATCCGCTGTTCGGAGAGCGAGTGTTGCACGGCTGGCTCGGTGCTTTTATCGATGCAGTCTGTGTGGTGGCAGTTGTTTCAGGTACTGTCGGGCCGATTGGCTTTTTGGGCCTCCAGGTTAGTTTTGGCCTCTCTGAGCTGTTTGGTCTGACTAATGACTACAGCGCTCAGTTGCTGATTATTCTCGGCCTAATTGCGATTTATACGGTCTCTGCTGTCTCTGGTGTTACCCGGGGTATCCAAATCCTGAGCTCATTTAATATTGGTCTCTCCATTGTGTTGATCAGCTTTATTTTATTGTTTGGGCCAACAGCGTTTATTTTCGATAGTTTTATTCAGTCCGTGGGAGTGTTGATCAGCGAGTTTATTCCCATGGCCAGTTATCGTGCCGACAGCGGTTGGGTAAATGGCTGGACAGTGTTCTTTTGGGGATGGTTTATTGGCTATGGTCCGCTGATGGCCATGTTTATTGCGCGTATCTCTCGGGGCCGGACTATTCGCCAACTGATCATTACTCTGTCGCTGATCGCACCGCTGGTAACCTACTTTTGGTTCACCATTGTCGGCGGTACGGGCATTGCCTTTGAACTGGCGAATCCCGGAGTGATCTCTGGTCCCTATGCAGCCTCTGGTATGCCTGCGGCACTGCTAGCCATTACCCAGCAGTTACCCTGGGGCTTTTTGATCTCAGTGCTGTTTTTGGTGCTCACAACAATCTTTGTTGCCACCACCGGTGACTCCATGACCTATACGGTTTCTATGGTCATGACCGGCACCGATGATCCGCCTACTGCCCTGAGAGTATTCTGGGGAATTATGATGGGGGTGCTGGCGGCAATTTTAATCTCAATCGGCTCTGGCGGCGTATCGGCATTACAGTCATTTATTGTCGTAACTGCCGTTCCAGTGTCGCTTATATTAATGCCGTCACTTTGGAATGCGCCTAAAATAGCCAAATTAATGGCCTTGCAACAGGGTCATATTAAGCGCTCGTATTAGACACTCATATTGGACAATCTGATTAAGTTATTAGATTGATAAAACATTGGTTAAAGACATAGGAAGATACCGCCGTGCAGCAAGATCCGCACTTAATAGAGCAGTTGGCCGCGAGCAATATTAGACTATTGCCGCTGCGTCCTGCCAGCCAGGTTATGCAACTTGAACGCCTAGGTAGCTTTCATCAGTCACGTCTCAGCTTTATGCGCACATTGGTGCGACGAATGGTGGCGGAAAATTGGCAGGTAAGCACCCCTATATTTGATTTAGATGATCAGGGCTATGGCACTGTGGTCTATCAGGTGGAGGCGAAATATGGCACTTTTAGTTTTGTCTTGTTCTCTCATTATCTCGACCCAGAGCAGCGCAATGATCGGGTAATTGCCAACCAATGGGATCTCACCATGGCCCTTTGTGAAGGCACTGTAGGGCCTGAACAGCTAGATTTTTTACGCACCAATGTGCCCAAGCAGGAAGCCGGTCGAGTGGATTCGCGGGTGCTGGTGCTATCCCGTGCCAACCGCAGTGCTCGGACCTTTGACTACGTCGTGGATGAATTAGCTCAGGGTCGCCAGCCGAATGTCGATGTAATTGCTGAAGTGGGCTACCTCTATCGCACTACCGCAGCCTACGGTAGCGGCAAGTTGGGGATGGCAGATTGGGAGAAGGTTCGCACCAAACATCGCGACTTTGCTCGACCCTTTGCCGCGGAGATGTTCACCTGCTATATGTTGCGTCACTTTAGTATGCAGCAGGCAGATTATTTAGCCGCCCAGCGCAGTCCTGAAACTGCGGTGAATCTGCATCTAGATATTAAACGCTATCTTGGTATTGGTAATTCCACCGGTCTGGGTATGGCGCCATTTTTAATTAATCATCCGCTGCTGATTAATCAGTGGATTGAGATGCGTGAAACTGCTCTGGCGACAGCGGTGGTTGCTAGTGAGACCGGCGTCGATAGAGAAACCATGGCGCGGTTAGATATGGCGACTCAAAGAGTGATCCAACATCTGGGAGAAATTATTACCGCCGATGAGCGTCAGAGCAATTCCAATGTCGTGGTTCGTGAAGAGCTTCAGGCCCTGCACCTATGGCTCCAAGAGCAGGCCGCTGAGCTGGCGATTACCCACTATGTGTGGGCCGATCTGATTCAGTATGCCGAGCAGCACTGGCATATAGAAACCCAGGAAGTGATCAATAGCATGCTGATCGAACTCTATCCGGATTTGGTCGATGGTCTCGAAGAGCAAATGGGGGCAGAGGAGTCTCAGCAGATAACTCCCGAAATGTCAGTCTCCGAGCTGTTGGCAATCATTGAAGACAAATACGATTGGGCCCTGGCCATCGACTTTAGTAAACACGAGTCTGTGGGGGCATTTTGGTATCGCTCTGAAGAGAAAATGGAGCCGCGTCTCGGTCAAACCAATATAGATATGGGCATGGAAAAAGAAATGCCTCTGGGTATTGGCCGTCTGGTACGTGAGTGCTACGACTGTATCCAAGACTACAGTAAAATCAGCCCTAGTCAGAATGTCGCACATTTTATTATTAAAAATCCTACTTTTAGCGGCATAGTCGCGCGCATGCAAACCATGGCCCAGAGTCGTTATGGGGATATTCGTGAAAACCTGGTACACAGCGATGTGCTGCCAATTTATCTACTGCGCTGCAAGCTGTCATTTTTTGGTGTCAGCAAATTTGATCCGCGCTCCCGCCTTTGGGTACGCAACACCATGTTTCAGGGCGCTCCCCTGATTAGTGATTTTGGCCAAGCCATTGTCGATGATTGGCAGTTTCCCATCAAACCTGTATTAACGACGCAATAAGCTCCATGAAAGTCTCTAAAAATGAATTGATAGCCTCCCTAAAGAAGGCCTTTGAGGGCCTCGGGTTCCGCTCCGGCGACTATCAGGACGCCGCGGATATGGTGGTCTGGTTAGAGACCCATGGTTTTGATGGTTTTGAACGTCTGCAGGCAGCGCTGATCTATCTCAATGCCACCAAGCCGATTCATGCCGAGCTAGTTCAGGAAGATACCCATAACGCTGTGCTCGATGGCCGCGGCACGTCTATCCTGCTCTGCGGTAGTGAGGCAGTTGATCTGGTTAGATCTCAGGTAATGCTGGGCTCCTGCGCAGCGATAGAGCTATTCGACTGTTATAACCGAAGCTTTATTATGCAGCGGCTGGTGAAGGCCGCGCAGCGCAATTACGCCTTTATTGCCTATTGGCGGCAGCTTGATTACTGCGTCAAAGTGTCTATTGAGGCGGGCGCTGCACTGCCCGAGTATCAGACTTTTACGATTACCGAAGTGCTTGAACCTCAGTCTCTGCGAGTATTTTGCGGCACCAGCTTAGAGGCTATTGAAAAGCAATATGCCCTGCAGTTGCAGTTTGGTACATTGCTTGAAACCTACACTGGGGAAGAGATGATCGCCTGTTACCAGGATTCACTGGAGGGAGGCATAGAGATAGACGAAGCACTGTGGCGAACGCTAGATGATCTGGTCACCAGAGTATTGGTGCCATCTACCGACAGCTCGCGTGCCGGAGCTGGCGGCTCATAGGTTCTCTAAAAGCGCCTTGTAGGATACCTGTACAAAACTAATAGCGGGCATTCTGCCCCTGGTGAATCACCCAGCTGCGAAAGGCCTGCACATGATTCTGAATTGGCTTGTTTGACGGGATCGCAATAAAAAATGCCTCCTCGGTTGTGACGCCACCCTCAAAGGGTTTTATCAGTTTTCCAGAGGCCAGCAAGGTCGAGGCTATGGACGTGCGACTGAGAGCGATACCGTGGCCTTGCACGGCCATTTCCATAGCTGTAATCAAGGAGTCAAAGTGAATCCCCTGCGAAGCATCGATACTGTGATGGCCGAGTTTTTTCAGCCAATGCCCCCAGCCTTCTTCGTAACCAATTACATGGAGTAATGTGTGCTCTGCTAGCTCCTCGGCGTTGGACGGTGGCGGGGTGTCTTTGCTGATATGGTCGGGGCCTAAAAGCTGTGGGCTACAGACCGGAATCAACTGATCCCAGGTCAACCGATCACTGATTAGATCCGGCCACATACCTTTGCCATAGCGAATTTCTATATCCGCTTCTTTGTTTACCGAATCCAACCAGATATTGCTGGTAAAGCGCAGATCTATATCCGGATAGTTATGGCGAAAGTTGGCCAGCCTCGGTGCAAGCCAGGTATTGAAAAACACCAGGTTGCTTCGCACTGTCAATGTATGGCTACGCTCTTTGCCGAACACTTCGTCGGTGACTACAGAGAGCTTTTCAATGGATTCACGAACTCCAGGAATATAGGCGCGCGCTGCATCGGTGAGTTCTAAGCCCCGGGGTAAACGGATAAATAAGGCACAGCCAAGCTGGGATTCAAGGCCTTTAATCTGCTGACTAATAGTTGCCTGAGTCATATTCAATTCGGCGGCCGCCAGGGTGAAATTTAGATGCCGAGCAGCGGCTTCAAATGAGCGCAGCCAGTTTAGTGGGGGCAGTCTTTTTTTAATCATTATTATCCCTCGCTATTAGCCGTTGACGCTGTCTGGACCGTCAATCAGTGTGCCCAATTCGGCGGCCGCTGTATGTAAAATATCACGGTAACTGAGCAATTGATCGAGACTTTTACGCAATAGTGGCGCGTGAATAAACAGGCAGGCACAGAGCCGTCCTTCAGCGTCCAAAATAGGCACAGCACAGCCCGCCATTCCGTCGACAAACTCTTCATTATCAGTGCCGATTTTGCGCTGCCTAGTCGTCGCCAAATCCGCCTCTAACTGCTCCACATCGACAATCGTATTGCGCGCATATTGGCGCAGAGGCAGATGGCTAATAATCTTCTGCCGGCGCTGCTTAGGCAGCGAGCTGAGATAGAGCTTGCCGCTGGCAGTGCACCAGGCCGGTGTATGGCTACCTACCGGTAAGTTGAGCTGCAGAGGCCAGTCTGACTGTACCCGGTCGTAGTAAATCATCTCGCTGCCATTGGCTATGGCAATGCCACAGGTCTCCCCAGTCTGTTCGGTGAGCTGCTGCAGAATAGCCCGGCGCGCAGCGCTAAAACGCTGGCTGTGCAACACGCCCCAGGCGACACCGTGCAAACGCAGACCGGGAACAATCAGTCCGCGCATATTGGTCTGCACAACCCGATCGTTTTCCAGCTGATTGAGCAGGCGGTGAATACTCGGTTTGGGGATATTCAAAAGCAGGGCGAGATCCGCTGGCGACAGGGGTCGCTCAGCTTTAGATACCGCCTCAATAATGTCCATCACCCGGCTAATGCTCGAGCCTTTCTCTCTGCCGCTGGTTTCCATCTTTATCTGTCCTTAGCTCATTGTCGGCATAGAGAACAGTACACCCTCACGCACACCGGCCGAAGGCCAGCGCTGAGTGATGGTTTTACGTTTGGTATAAAAGCGCACTGCATCTGGGCCATAGGCGTGCAGATCACCAAACAGTGAACGCTTCCAGCCACCAAAGCTATGGTAGGCCACAGGCACTGGCAGCGGAATATTAATGCCCACCATACCCACTTGTATATTATCGGAGAAGTAGCGCGCCGCTTCACCGTCGCGGGTGAATATGCAGGTGCCGTTACCGTATTCATGAGCGTCAATTAGATCCATCGCCGCCTGCATACTGTCGACACGAATAACCTGTAATACAGGGCCAAAAATTTCTGCTTTATAGCTTTCCATCTCGGCAGTTACGCCATCGATTAGGGTACCACCGACAAAGAAACCTTTTTCATGGCCAGCAATTTCAGGCTTGCGACCATCGACCACAATGGTCGCGCCTTGCTGCTCGGCACTGTCGATATAGCCGACCACTTTTTGCTGATGCTGTTGGGTAATCACCGGGCCAAAATCATTGTTGCTGTCGTTAAAAGGACCCACTTTTAAGGCTTTCATAGCCGCAGTCATTTTACTGACCAGCGCATCACCGGCGGCATCGCCAACCGCCACGGCAACAGAGAGCGCCATGCAGCGTTCGCCAGAACTGCCAAAGGCCGCGCCCAGCAATTGATTCACTGCATTGTCCATATCCGCATCGGGCATCACTATGGCATGGTTTTTCGCACCGCCGAGAGCCTGGCAGCGCTTGCCATTGGCACTGGCCGTGGCATAAATATATTCGGCAATAGGTGTTGAACCCACAAAGCTAACCGCCTTGATATGCTCATCATGCAACAGCGTATCAACCGCTTCTTTGTCGCCATTGACCACATTCATCACACCGTCCGGCAGGCCCGCTTCTTTTAGCAGAGACGCTATATAAAGTGTTGAACTGGGATCCCGCTCGGAGGGCTTAAGAATAAAACAGTTGCCGCAGACGATCGCCATGGGATACATCCACAGTGGCACCATGGCGGGGAAGTTAAATGGCGTAATACCCGCCACTACCCCCAGAGGTTGAAACTCACTCCAGGAATCCACATCAGCTGCGACATTTTTACTGTGCTCGCCTTTTAATAGTTCCGGCGCACCACAGGCGTACTCGACATTTTCTATGCCGCGCTGGAGTTCACCAGCGGCATCGTGAGAAATCTTGCCGTGCTCTTCGCCAATCATCTGGCAAATTTTATCGGCGTTCTGTTCCAGCAGATCTTTAAACTTAAACATCACTCGAGCACGCTTTATAGCAGGAGTATTACGCCATGCGGGGAAAGCCGCCTGAGCCGCCGCAATGGCCTCTTCAACTGTGGCTTTGGATGCTAGAACTACCTGTTTGCTCACCGCGCCTGTGGATGGGTTATAGACATCCTGAGTGCGTTCACCATCAGTAGTAAGTTGACCGTTGATAAAATGTCCGACAGTGGTCATGGTTTGTATCCTTTAAATAAAGTGTAGAAAATTAATTTGGTAAAAATGAAATTCGTTGAAACGAACTACCAAAGTTTTTTATAGATCTGAATAATTTCCTCTGCGCTGGGCATCCGAGGATTATTGCCGGGAGAACCCGAGCCAATCGCCTGTTCCGCCATGATCTCGAGATTGCCAAAAAAGTGTTCTCGGGAAATACCAAATTGCTCCGGCGTAGGCACCTGCAACTCCTCGTTGATGGCATAGAGTTCAGTCATCAGTTTGGCATTGGCCTGCGCATCGCTGTCGCTTACGGCAGCGACACCCATGGCCCGGGCACAGTCCGCGTAACGCTCTGAAGCTGCTGGAATAGAGTATTCAGTAACCGCTGGCAGCAACATGGCATTGGAGAGACCGTGGGGTACATGATAGAACGCCCCAATGGGACGGCTCATACCGTGGACCAGAGCCACCGAGGCATTGGAGAAGGCCACGCCCGCCAAAGTTGAACCCAGCATCATCGCTTCCCGAGCGTCTCGGTCGCTGCCATCATGGAAGGCGCGGCGGAGATTGGGCGCTAGCAGCTTCATCGCGGCAATCGCCTGAGTATCGCTGTAGAGGCTCGCCTTCTTGCTGACATAGGCTTCCATGGCATGGGTAAGGGCATCTATACCTGTATCTGCCGTAGTGCGTGCAGGCAAACTCAGGGTTAACTCGTAGTCCACCAGAGCGGCGGTAGGCATAAACCCAATACCCACACAGAGCATTTTTTCGTCATTGGTTTCATCGGTAATAATGGTCACGCGGGTGGCTTCAGAGCCTGTGCCTGCGGTGGTGGGTATAGCAATAATCGGCAGGCCCGGCTCACTCACTATGCGGGGGAATTTATAGTCGCGCATCACGCCGCCATATTTTCCAAGAATACTGATCGCCTTGGCACTGTCGATAGGGCTGCCACCGCCAATGGCAATAATCGAATCGTAGTTGCCGTCACGGACCATCTCGACCCCAGCCTGAATTGAACTGACAGTGGGCTCGGGCACGGTGTCATCAAAAATATCGGAGTGAATACCCAGAGCGCTGAGGCTCTCTTGGATACGTGCCACATAACCCAGCTGCACCATCATTTTGTCGGTGACGATTAAAGGACGCTGACATTCCAGGGCCTGGACTATGGCGCCTGCCTCTTGGCTGGCGCCGGCACCTATTTGCAGGATACGTGGCAGGATAATTTGCACGGACATTTTCTTACTCCCCCTTAATTCTTATATTTATGGTGGCGATATTACACCTATTTTTAGCCTTTAAATAGTATAACGATACGAATTGTATTGTTTTTAGTGGTAAATGATTGCAGGCATTAAAAAACTAGGCCCAAGACCCTAAAAATCATTGGGACTCAGGGGCTAAAGCAGGCCTAAATTTAACGTTGTAGGCTCTCTTGATCCCATTGGTTAATGGGGCTCTAGATCAGTGTTTTCGGGGCTTTTCGGATTCAGTTTTGGCCGCTCTGAAGGCATAAGAAAAACCATGCCTGAGGCCAATTTTTAATTGATGGTGCGGTGAATAATTCGCTCCTATTATGCCGCACATAAGTGACCGGATTAGCGCTGTTTAGGCTAGTTTTCTCCCAATTTGTCATCCCGACAGAGCGCAGCGACGAGGGATCTCTGGGTTGGGTGTGAGCAAAGCCGAAGGATGTCCTAGCGACTGGTTGAGATCCCTCGTCGCTGCGCTCTGTCGGGATGACAGAATTTAATGGGTCGGGATGACAGAATTTAATGGGTCGGGATGACAGAATTTAATGGGTCGGGATGACAGAATTTAATGGGTCGGGATGACAGAATTTAATGGGTCGGGATGACAGAATTTAGCGGGTCGGGATGACAGGTTAGGGTGGCGTGGGACGACAGAGTAGGGCGATTAGAGACAACAGAATGACAGTAGTTCAACAAAACAATAAAAACGATTTTTATAGGTAGCAAGCAATGCAAAAACAGCCTCAACTTCCACTCGTTGGAGTTCGCGTTATCGACTTCGGTCAGCAAATAGCTGGACCCGCTGTCGCCATGGTATTGGCCGACCTAGGCGCTACAGTCATCCATATAGACCCGCCCCAGGGTCCCCAGTGGAACCATGCTGCCAACGCCATTTTAAATCGTAACAAAAGCTGCATGCGCCTAGATCTAAAAACCGATCAGGGTCTTGTTGACGCACTGAGTCTGATAGACCACGCCGATATTGTGATCGAATCCTTCCGCCCCGGTGTGATGGAAAAGCTTGGCGTCGACTTTCAGCAACTGCGTGAACAGCGTCCAGAATTGATTACCCTCTCAATGCCGGGGTTCGCCAGCAATGACCAACTGCGCCGAGATTGGAAAGCCACCGAAGCCGTAGTGGCCGCTACGGCCGGCGCCTTCACCGATATGGGCTTTAACCGCGTACTAATGGGTCTCAACCCCTGCTTCTCACCCTTGCCACTGGGTTCTTCCTACGCGACCTGCCTGGGCGCCAGTGCACTGGCACTGGCTCTATTTGGTCGGGAAAAAACCGGCAGCGGCGACAGCATTGAAGTACCTGTTGTGGCAGCAATGATGGAAGGTCTTTCCTACAACTCCTATGTTGTAGAAGGACTTCCCGAGCGCTATAAAACCATGCGTGAGCTGGAAATCGAACGGCGTAATGCAGCCAATATTGCCTTCGATCTCAGCTATGACGATCTTCAGGAATACTTAGATCCGTTTTACCGCAGCTATGATTGTGCCGATGGCCGAAAATTTTACTGTGTTTGTCCGTCTCATCGCACCCATGCTCGCCGCTGCCTCGACGTGCTGGGTCTCTATGAGGAGCTGGTTGCCGAGGGGCTGCCGGAAACCTCTGACCTCCATGCCCCGGTTAGCCAGTGGGACGGCGAGACCTCTATTGGTGTCTATCCACTGCCGAAAAAATGGGCGGATATAATCGCCGAAAAAATGAAACTGGTCTTTCTGACCAAGACTTCTGATGAGTGGGGCGTTTTGTTTGGTGAGGGAAAAATTCCCGGTGCACCTCATCGCACGACCAATGAGTGGGTCAATAGTGATCACTGCCGCGATGCAGGTCTAATTGTTGAGGTCAATGATCCCGAATATGGTTTGATGAAACAGCCTGGCCCAGTAGCCTGGTTGGAGGATTCAGCGCACCTAATGCTGACGCCAGCAGCGCGCAAAATGGTTAGTTTTGAACAGGCCTTGGAGCTATTAAAAGTGGTTGCAGCGGCTGAGACCATTACCCGACCTCAGGCTATTAAGGGCGACGCTCAAACCAACCTTATGGACAAGACCGGTTGGCTGGATGGCGTGCGTATTTTGGATCTGACCAATGTAATTGCCGGGCCGCACTCCTCCGCTTTTTTGGCGCGCTTTGGTGCAGAGATTATAAAGCTACAGTCGGTAGTGCCCACTTATGACCCTCTTATTGGCACCTTGTTTGGCTTTCAGTCGGATATGGGCAAGCGCAGTGGCCTACTCGATATTAATCAGCCTCAGGGACGAGAAGCCTTTGAGCGTTTGGTACGCAGTGTCGATATGGTGGTTATTAATGCCCCTGAACGACAGATGATTGGCCTAGGTCTTGATCATGATAGCCTGCAAAAAATTAATCCCGGTGTACTGTTCTGTCGCCTCGACTGTTTTGGCGGCCCAGCTGCGGGTCCAAAGACCAACTACATTGGTTACGACGATATTATTCAGGCCAACAGCGGCATTATGTCCCGTTTTGGAGGCCTAGAGACCCCAGAGGAGCATGCTCATTTGGGTACTCTGGATGTCAACTGTGGATTCGCCGGTGGTGTGGGTATGGCTATGGCGCTCTACCATAACCTCAAAACCGGTGTGGCCTGTCGGGCGCGCACGTCACTGTCCGCAGTGACCAATCTGGCGCAGCTGCCGTTCTGTTTTGACTACGCTGGACTGGAGCCCTTTAACGAGCCTTCGGGTCGGGCCGCTATGGGTAACAATGCACTGTCGCATTTTTACAAAACCTGGGATGACTGGATATTTATCGATTCCAGCGAAGCGGATCTCGAGCGTCTGGAAACCACGGTACCCGGTCTCCAGGGCATTACCCTAACTGGCGATATTCAAACCTTTTTAACCGTGGCCTTCCAGCAGGCCTCCTCTGAAGAGTGGGTTAAACGCTTTATCGCAGCCGATATTGCCGCGGCCCAGCCCCAGTCTATTGAGACTTTGCGCGCGCAGTACAGTCGCGAGACGGATGGTTTTGTCGGCACCGATCTGGGCAGTTTTGCTTTTTCAATTGATGCCAACCACCCTAGCGGACACTGCCTGACCCAGATCGATCACTATGCTATTCGACCCACCAACAGCATGATTCGATCAGTTTCCCCTGCCGAGCGTCACGGTCAGTCAACCCGCGAAATTCTCGCGTCGGTGAACTACTCCGAGGCCGAGGTGGAGCTGATGATTGAACATAAAATTGCCTCACTGGGTTGGACTGATGAACATCTGCCTTCAGACCATGGCGAGCAATCTTTTGCCATTGCCACGGCGAATGTTTCAATAGGGCAGGCAGCGGATCTATTAACCGATATGGACGACGATCCTGGATTAATTGTCTAAGCAGGGAATATGTTTTAGAGGCTTTATACGAAGAGTATTTTTAGTTTATCGATAGCCTTTTAATGCAGGGAGATTAGTTATAGGCTGAGACATTAATTGATGGTTTAGATTATGTGTCGACAGCTTTATTTCGCATTGCTTTGTATGGCTGCGCTCAGCGCCAACGCCTCAGTGCCTTTGTCTGTAACCTTGCCAAATTCTTTGCCAATAAGTTTGGCCGCCCAGGTGGCAGGCTACAAAGCGGTTCTTACCTGTGGCTCCACCTTTAATGGGGGCAAGTCTGTCGCCATGATTGCTGCGGATGAACTCACCGGTATTCGTGTGGACTTTCGCGATACTTTTGCGCAGCTTCCCGATGCGCAAATTAATCACCAAGAAAAATACGTAGCCGCTCAGTTTGACGACGATCTGCCCCCGCGCTATGCAGTTTGGCGTGCTGGATTTGGCTGCGCGCAGCTGCCTGTAGGTGCAAAGCTAAATCGGCGCACGCTGCTGCCCACTGCGGCAATCAAAAATGTTGCTCAGCAAATCAATGAGCCCTGGCCCTTTGGCGACAGAGTCGAGCGCATCCATAAGCCTAATCTGGCCTTGGCGAAAGTCGTGGATAAGGCCCTAAACAGCGACACCTACGGCGACTTGAATACCACTAGCGCGGTATTGGTCAGCACTCCAGATCAATTACTTCTCGAACAGTATAAATCGGGTTACACGCCCTATACATCTCAGCGCACCTGGTCGGTTGGCAAAGCGATTACCGCTACGGTAATCGGTGTGGCTGTTGAAAAAGGTCTGGTGGATATCAAGGCGCCTGCCACTATTCCCGAATGGTCGGCACCGGGCGACGAACGTCAGACAATAACCTTGGAAAATCTGCTACAGATGACCAGTGGCCTATATAGCACGGTAAACGGCGCTAATACCCCAGAGATTTATTTTGGCGGCGGTCTGGTAACGGACTATGCAACAGCAACCGCACTTGAGGCGGCTCCGGGCACTCAGTTTAAATATGCCAATAATGACACCATGCTGGCGGTGCGTAGTCTCCGGGCAACATTGAATGACGATGAAAAAATGTTGCGCTTTCCGAGTAAAAATCTGTTTTATAAAATCGGCATGAACAACACAGTCGCCGAGACCGACTGGCAGGGAAATTTTGTTCTGTCGAGTCAGATCTGGACGACCTCAAGAGATCTTGGTCGCTTAGGTATTCTCTATCTCAACGATGGCCTATGGCGCGGTGAGCGCATTTTGCCCGAAGGCTGGCGCGACTATGTTAGTCGCCCATCTGGCGCGCAGCCGCCTGCGGAAATCGAGGGTGCCAAGATTCCGGGTTATGGCGCGCAGTTTTGGCTCTATCCCAGTCGCTTTGAGGGCATGCCGGATGATTCCTTTAACGCCGAGGGTCAGCGCGGTCAAAGCATGATGATTATCCCATCGCGAAATCTGGTGATTGTGCGCAGAGGCTATGATCACAAAGATGGCCTGCGCTTTGATATAGCTCGATTCTCCGCGGATATTCTCGCGGCACTGGCGGATTAATCTGTTTCGCCGAGGCAGGAGCTTAGATTGCGGGCATTTCGTCTAAGGCATAGGCCTGCTGCTTGAGCCAGGGTGCAATTTTTTCCAGCTGCGGGACAATCTCATTGCTGTAGAGACCGCGGCATATTTTAGCCGTGAGTTGCGGTAGCTTACCCAGTTCATCGGGACGGGATAGCAAAGTGAGATAGCGGGCGTGATTGCCATTGGCCAAGGGCATAACGTCAACTTCATTGAGCAATTCCGGATAGCGCACTATGCAGAGCCCGGTGACAATCGCCCAGCCGTGACCGGCTTGTACAAAGCGCAGTAGGGTCTGAGTGCTGTCTAATTCATAGTTAGCCATCAGTTTGATATTCATGCGCCGGGCAATCAGGTCAGTGAGCGCGCCTAGGCGCGACTGGCGGTTGTACTGAATAAACGGCAAATTATCTGCCAACCACTGAATATCTAAGTCAGCGCGCTGGCTATATTTTTTCGGTACCAAGACCACAAAGGGATCGCGCAGGACTGGGTAGCGTTGCAGTTGCGGATGTTCGTCTAGTGGATCGCCGGTAATCAATAAATCCAGATCGCGATTGAGCAGAGCTTGGGTCAGCGGGGACACCAATCCGGTGCGCAACGCCAGTTTTGAGGTAAAGGGCTTAAGCTGTTCCATAAGCTGCACGCCGGCTACATCGCAGAAGGAGTCAACCATGCCTATATTCAGCGGAATCAAACCGCCTTTGGAGGCCATGCGCACATCTGAGAGCATACGCTGAGTGTCTTCGATAACCTGCTGGGCATAGTCTTTTAGGACTTGGCCGCTAGGGGTCAGTTTGATCGGTCGCGAGCGGGTTATAACCAGCTGGGTGTCGGTTTGAATTTCTAGCTGCTTAATAGTCTGTGAGACAGCCGACTGGGTAATACCCAGCTGTTCGCCGGCCTGGGTCAGAGTGTCTGAGGTGGAGACTGCGGCAAAAATTTTTAGTGCGCCGATTTCGATATTTTTAGTATTTTTCATCGCCCTAGTATCTTACGCGTTTAAGGTGTTTGCAATCGGTGGTGGCACAAATGTCGCTGGTGGAACTTGTGTGGGGTGCGGTAATAAAACAAGTCCAAAAAAAAAGAGCTACAACCACTGATTAACGTGGCGTAGCTCTTTATCTCAGCTCTTTGTTTTAGCCAGCAGTTTTACTTATGTGGGCAGACCAGGAACTTCTCACCTGTAGCTTGTTTAACATACTCTTTAATCACTTCAGGCTGGAGCATCTCTTCGAAAGAGATCTCCTGGCTGTATTGACTGGCAAAAGTAGTGGTGATTTCCTTAGCCACGCGGGCGCGCATCTGACCAAATCTCTCCATGCCGATACGTCCAATCATTGGCGTTAACAACCAGCCGCCAAGACCCCACTGCATACCAAATGATCGGTTCAAAATAGTTGGCGATTGATCCAGACCACCATAGATATAAACCTGCTTGTGAATATCTGAACCATAGCGGCTGTATTCTTTAGCGGTTTTGTTGGCCGCGATTTCCATAGCCGCCAGTATCTGTCCTGGAAGCTTGCCGCCATTACCACCACCGGTGGCATCAAATGCCAATGTGGCGCCAGTGGCGATTAAGGCAGCCACCAAATCATCCATAAAACTCTCATCACTGGTGTTGCAGACATGTTCTGCACCCAAACTCTTCAGCACTTCGACCTGCTCAGCTTTGCGGACGATATTTACTAGAGGAATGCCGTCGTCTTTACAGATCTTAACCAGCATTTGGCCAAGATTTGAGGCCGCAGCAGTATTGACCAATGCGGTATGGTTTTCCATACGCATGGTTTCAACAAAGGCCAGGGCAGTTAAAGGGTTAACAAATGATGACGCCGCTTCGGGACAGGTAGTGCCGTCTTCCATCACCAGGCAGCTTTGAGCTGGAACACAGCGATACTGAGAATACATGGCTCCACCGGCCACACCTACAGTCTTGCCAATAAGCCGTTTAGCATTGGCTCCTGCATCGACCACTACACCAGAGCCTTCATTGCCGGCCTGCATGGCTTGATCCAATCTTGGGGTCATGGCTTTCATCAGCGCCGGGCGCACTCTCATTGAGGCTACAGTGTCATCGCCAGAACCGGTTACAGTGAGGCTGTCTAAATCTGCGGCAAAGGTTGTCAGAAGGGCAAGATCCGATGGGTTAATCGGCGATGCTTCTACCTTGATCAACACTTCATTTTCTTTGGGTATTGGCATTGGGACGTTAACAATAGAGATTGTAATGTCGCCATCGCTGGTAACTGTTGATCGGATTTCTTTTGAAGTCTGTTCTGACATACTTGGGTTCCCCTTGATTTTCTTAGACGTTAATTAACAGATTTGTTTATTATTATGACAGTTTGACTGTCATCACTTTTGCCCCAACATATAAACATACTGTTATCTAAAAGCAAACTGTGACTAAGCACTTAAGCTCAATATAGGTGCCAGATCAGCAATAATGACTAATTTGGCTGTGGCCACCGTCCCCGAGTTTTTATGGCAGCGCTAAAGGTTAGGCGTACGCTTTACCCGGTAATAGTATTAGGCCCAGTTTGTTGCCGTTAATTGTGTATTGGATTCCACTATTGGCGGCTGTGGCTAGGCGAGGTGGTCAGCGTCATTTAATCTCGGTACTTTATAGTTGACGAGGTACGGCTTAGCCGTATAGGCTCTTTGCAAACAGTTATAGAGACAGGGATCTTTACATCCAAGGTGAGCAAGGTCTGGGCTCCATCGGATTACCAGGAGTTTATTGTGTATATCGCCACCCACCCCAGAGCAGGTGAGGTTGTGGCAGGCTCGGGTGGGGGTTAGGAAAATCCGCTGGACCCGAGGAAATAGAGGCAAGAGCGGTGGTGTTAGAATTATTTATTTCAATAGTTCTTCCAAGGTCACCTTGCTGCTAACGCTGCACAGTAAGAACGAGCGCGAAACCATTCCGGCTCATGAATTGAAGAGAATTAAGGAGGCGATCGATGACGACTAAATTGAGTAGAAAGTCGAGTAAAAATCCGAGTCAAAAGCAGAGTAAAAAACCAAGCAAAATGACCACTGCAGGCCAAGCTCTGCTCGATGATGTGTTGGCAATCAAAGCGGGAGCTTCGGCAAAAACCTGGTCCCCAGAGCAGTTATTAGTGATTAGTGTGCGAAAAGAACTGCATAAGACTCAGCCCGCCTTTGCCAAACTATTGGGCATTCCCGTCGGCACTCTGCGTGACTGGGAACAGGGGCGCAAGCAGCCGGATAGCGCTGCAGTGACACTAATAAAGGTTGCTCAGAGGCATCCTCAAGTACTGGAGCAACTCGTCGCTTAGCAGTCGATTACCGACAGTCGCGCAGTGCCTGAATACCCACCGCGGCACCCTCGAATTCGGCCATGGCGTCGAGCAAACTGTCCCACAAAAATTCCACTGAGCTGCTGTCGCTAAAAATGCAGTAGCTAAGCGTCTCGCCCAAATCATTACGCACAATCACGCCATTGATTTTCGCAATCGATGTCTGAGCTATTTCACCATCGGCAAACTTGTGCGGGCGCAGATCGACGCCGCAGACTTTGGCGAGGGTTTCTGCCGCTTGGCTGCCGCAGAGCACCAGCCAGCTGTGACTATCGCTGCGCGGCAAGCTATAGACACGCTCGGCGAGCTCAGCTTGAGTTGCATTGGCAATAGACTCAGACAAGCCATTTAGATTACTGGCAAGCAGTAGTTCGCTCTGGGATAGACGCGCGACCAATGTGCCATCAGATTGCAGTAGCGCTCTGTTCGGCCGTGCCGGCAGTTCAATACCCAAGTCTAGGGCCCAATCTGGTGTACCCAGACCTTTAAAACCGGTACGGGGCAGAGTTGAAAGGTCGGCGAGCCCGAGATGCTGAGCCTGTTTGGTTTCGTCCTCACTTGCGTAGTGAGACACTACAACACTGTCACCCAGAGTGGTAAAAGTGGCGTCCATGGCCATATGACGGCGATAGAGTTGACTGCGGCGCAGGGCATCAGTTGCGAGAGTCGATAACATGATTAAAGCTCCTGGCGTAGAGTTTCGGGGTCGTAGAAGGGCAGGTTTACCGCTTCTGCGTCGACCATCACCGCGCCGCTGGATTTGATTGTAAAGTGACTGCCAGCCTCGGTTTTGTCTGGCTCCACATAGGCTAGGCCAACGGCCTTGCCGAGGGTCGGTGAGTAGTTGCAGGAGGTGACTCGTCCGGTCATGCGATCGCCGTCGAGTACCAAATGACTCTCCAGAGGAATGGGTGCCTTGAGATCATTGATCACAAAGCCAATTAGGCTGCGTTTAAGGGGCGCTTTGTTCAATTCCTGAATACTGCGACTGCCGACAAAGAACGGCTTTTGCTTGGCAATAGCCCAGCTCATTTGCACCTCAGCCGGATTCGACATGGCGTCGGTGTCCTGGCCGATAATAATGTGGCCTTTTTCCAAACGCAGAATTCGCTGCGCCTCTATACCAAAGGGCTTAATATCGAACTCAGCACCCGCAGCGATCAAGGCATCCCAGAGCGCTTCGCCACAGTGTTGAGGTATATGCACTTCATAGCCCAGCTCGCCAACAAAGCCGACGCGAATCACTCGGGCGGCAATTCCAGCAACAGTGCCCTCACGAACACCCATATAGGGAAAGGCTTCACTGTCCAGGTCTATATCAGAGCAGACCTTAGCCAATACTTTTCGGGCATTGGGGCCGGCGATATTCACCGCGGAATAGGCCGAGGTGACATTGGCTATATCCACATCCAAACGCCACTGAGCATTCCACTTGAGCATGCTTTGATAAACATTGCCCACGCCGCCAGTGGTAGCGGTGACATAGTAGTGCTGCTCGCTAAAGCGACAGGCAACACCGTCGTCGATCACCACGCCCGCTTCATTGGTCAGCAGTGCATAGCGTGCTTTGCCCACAGGCTGCTTTAAAAAACCAAAGGTATAGAAGCGGTTTAAGAATTCCGGCGCATCGGGTCCTCGCACTTCGAGACCACCCAGTGTTGAGACATCCACTAGGCCGACATTGTTACGCACATTATTCACTTCACTGTTAATCCAGTCTTGGCGTTTATCGGCGCTGCCATAATAGGCTGGTCTATACCAGGCACCGGCCTGAAGCATCTGCGCACCAGCTTCAAGATGGCGATAGTGCATATTGCTGCGCTGGGCAGGATAAAAGCTGCGCCCGGCGCTGTGGGCTAAATGCTCTGCAGAAAATGGCGGTCGCGCGGTGGTCACGCCCGTCTGAGCCACAGTTCTATTGGTTGCGGCGGCGACTAAACGCGCCGTTGCCAGTGCCGAGTGACGACCCTGAGAGGGGCCCATACCGCAGGTGGAGTAGCGTTTAACCAGCTGGATATGCTCGTAGCCATCTTTGGTGGCATTAATAATATCGGCAATCTGTAGATCTTCATCGAAGTCGACAAATTCCTTGCCCTTGGGATGGGCGAAAATCGGCCAGCCAAAGTTCGGGCTCTGCTGCTGTGACAGGGCAATAGTCTCGGGCACAGTTTCTGTGGTCAGCTCTAATGCATTGGTGGCAATGATGGCGGCCCGTTTGGCATCGGCCATCACATCATTCAGCAGCCAGTGACTATTGACTGATCCGGCAATCTGACAATCCTGTGGGCAGTTGGTCAGAGTAAACATAGAGCTTTCGTCATCGTAACTGAGCTGTCCGCCGCCCTGACAGACTAGCTGGTAGGTGGGGGTGTAACCCACCGACATGCATAGAGTATCGCAGTCAATGATTTCGCCCTTGCCACTTGTCGGCGTCGCGCAAATACCCTGACTAATAATTTCACGGACTTCCACCGAACCCAGATGCAGACCGCTGCGATCTTTATTGGCAGCGTAAACCGCACAACCCGTCTTGATTTTTAGACCTTTGCTGACAGCATATTGGGCAACTGCGTCATATTCGGGCCGCTTGCGGAGATCGATAATGGCTTTAACCTCAACACCTGCATCTAGCAGATCCAACGCGGCGCCATAACCGTCGTTATTGCCGGTGACCACGACTGCAGCTTTGCCAGGACGCACGCCATAGAGGTGTATCAGTCGCTGGGCGGCGCTGCTCATAATCACGCCTGGCAGATCGTTACTGTGGAACACAGCCTGCTGCTCCATAGAGCCGACGCAGAGGATGGTCTGCTTGGCGCGGACTTTATAAAGTCGCTTGCCACAGATAATGGGCAGCCAGTTATCGGCAAACCAACCATTGCAGGTAGCGCTGGTCATGGCGGTAATATTGGCGCTGGCCTCAACTTCGGCCACTAGGCGCTGACGCAGTTCCCGAGCAGCAGTTCCCTCGGCATCCAGTCGACTGTAATTTAGTGAGCCACCTAGGCTAGCATTTTCGTCCACCAGTAATACTTCGCCACCGCTTTTCGCGGCTTCCAAAGCAGCTGATAATCCCGCTGGTCCGGCTCCGATCACGGCAACATCATAAAATTGATACTGCTTGTCGTAATACTCTGGCTGGTAGTCTTGGTTGATCACCCCAAGGCCGGCTTTTTTACGAATCAGTAATGCCCACTTTTCCCACATACCGGCTGGTTTGAAAAAGGCTTTGTAATAAAAGCCCACGGGCAAAAACCGGGAAAACAATCCGAGCAGGGCACCGCTATCCCGATTGAGGCTACCGCTGTAGTTTTGTCCCATCACCTCAAGGCCTTCACTGAGTGCAATGCGATCTGCGAGTGCATTGGGATCCGAGGGCAGTTGAATCATGGTATTGGCATCTTGCCCAGCCATCGTCAATAGGCCCCGCGGCCGGTGGTATTTAAACGAGCGACTCAGTAACCATTGTTGGTTGGCGGCCAGTGCGCTGGCGATATTGTCCCCGGCAAAGCCTTTATAGGATTGCTTTTCAAAGCTAAAACTCAAAGGTTGCTCGCGGTTGATCAGCGAGCCAAAGGGTGGGGCTAAACGGTTGTTATTGGACATTATTTTCTCTCCCCCTGGTCCGCGGGAGTGGGGTTGAAGTCGATGCGCTCTCTAAAGATTTCGTCGGCGGGAAAGGTTCGTAGAATCTGGTCGCTGATAGTATTGCGCTCAGCCAAAAACCAGTAGGAGCTGGCACTGTGACACCACCATTCGATAACCACACCGGCACTGTTGTCGTGAAAGAAAACATGCTCCGCCCACTCCCTAGACGTAGCCTGCTGATGGTCGGGCATGGGGTGATATTCGCCGCCATAGGTAAATTCAGTGATATTGCGCTGGCCATTTAAAGGGCAGGTTAATAGTTTCATATTGGTCTCCCTTAAGTGTTAGTGGCTGGCTGCAGTCGCGCCGGCTTCGTTGATTTGCTGGTATTTGTAAAAACGCTCAAGCTCAAACGGCTTAATAATGTCCGGGACTTTTTTCGTCGCCACCAGCTCAGCCATGGTCTTGCCGCAGATTGGCGTCGCTTTAAAGCCCCAGGTGCCCCAGCCGGCATCCAGATAATAATTCTCCACTGGGCTAAGTCCCATAATCGGGCTGTAGTCCGGTGTCATATCCGTGGTGCCGGCCCACTGGCGCAACATCCGCGCCTGCGCAAAAAAGGGAAACAGTTCCAGTGCCGCTGCAGTAAGCGATTCACGCTGATCCAGCGTTGCCCTGGTGTTATACAGAGGGTAGGGATCAGAACCGCCACCGATAACAAATTCGCCACGGGAAGTCTGATGGGTGTAGACATGCAGATGGGGCGAGCTGACATGGGGCGTCAAAATGGGTTTGTAGGGCTGAGTGACCATTGCTTGCAGTGGGTAGGAGTGAATGGGCAATGGTATGCCGGCCATTTTGGCTACCACTGAACTGGCACCGGCCACTGCCTGAACCACACAGCCACATTCGATGCGGCCACGATTGGTTTTGACTGCGGTCACTCGACCACTGGTTACTTCTATATCCTGTACTTCGGTGAGCTGGTGAAGTTCCACACCGCGCTCACAGGCGCCTTTGGCATAGCCCCAGGCTACGGCATCGTGACGAGCTGTTGCACCATCCGCGTGCCAGAGTCCACCCATAATCGGAAAGCGCGAGTCCTCAGACATATTCAAATTGGGCACCATCTCGGCGATCTGCTGACGGTCGATCAGTTCCGAGCGCACACCCATATGCTGATTGACCTCGGCGCGCCAGCGAAAGCTGCGGATCGCGGCATCGCTGTGGGCCAGAGTGAGCTGGCCGCGACTTTCCATCATCACGTTATAGTTAAATTCGTTGCTCAGGTCTTGCCAGAGTTTTACTGACTCGCGATAGAAGGTGACACCTTCCTCAGTGAGATAGTTGGAGCGAATCACCGCGGTATTGCGGGCGGTATTACCACTGCCGAGATAGTTCTTTTCCAGCACCGCGACATTGGTAATGCCGTGGTATTTAGCCAGATGGTAAGCGATGCCAGTGCCGTGACCGCCGGCGCCAATGATCACTACGTCGTAGTGCTTTTTCAGCTCTGTGGTGGGATTAAAATGATGTTCACCCGGATACTCACTGCTGAGCCCGTATTTTAAAAGTCCAAATGGCATATTGCCTCCAGAGCGCTGTCAGCGGCGTTTAGCCGCCGAGAAACACGACTGTTTTATTGCCGTCGAGAAACACTCGCCGTTCAATGTGATAAGTGATTGCCTTACTCAGAGCTGTGCTTTCATTGTCACGGCCAACTCTGACTAGATGTTCAGGCTTGTAGTTGTGGTTAACGCGGGTCAGGATCTGTTCGATAATAGGCCCTTCGTCGAGATCCGAGGTAACATAGTGCGCGGTTGCACCAATCACTTTTACGCCTCGTTCATAGGCTTGATGATAGGGCTTAGCGCCTTTAAATCCAGGCAGAAAAGAGTGGTGAATGTTAATACAGCGGCCAGACAGCTGCGCTGACAGTTCATTGGAAAGAATCTGCATGTAGCGGGCCAAAATTACTAGCTCGGTGCCTGTTTCATTGACAATTTCCAGCAGTCGCTGCTCCTGCTGCGGCTTGGTATCTTTGGTTACTGGCAGATGGATAAACGCAATGCCCTCACGTTCGACCATGGCGCGCAGATCAACATGGTTGGACACCACTGCGGTGATTTCCATATTAAATTCGCCTTTGCGTCGGCGATATAAAATATCGTCGAGACAGTGATCGTACTTAGAGACCATGATCAAGGTTTTAACTGGAACCTTGGGATCGTGAATATGCCAGTCCATAGCAAACTTGGCTGATACCTCAGCAAAGGATTCACGGATACTGTCGATGGATGGCGAGCCGTCTTGCGGACGAAAAACAGCGCGCATAAAAAATTTGTCGGTGGAGTCGTCGTCAAACTGTTCAAGGGCGCAGATATAGCAGTCGCGCTCGGCTAAATAACTGGTGACGGCGGCAACCACACCAGTGCCTGCCCGGCAGGTGCCAGTGAAAATATAGTTGTTAGCCTCTTGTGGCATAGTCGTCATGATAGGGGTCCGCTAAAAATTTGCTGTCAGATAAATGTTATACGTCGAGCAATTACACCGGCTTTGCAGGTCGATCACAAAGCGCATGAATAATGCCGCGAAGTCTGTAAAATGGTCAATCAATTCGGGAGGCAATTAGCAAGTCTACTGTTGATCTACAGATACGCTAATTATCTTTGTTGCCTGACTAATTCCAGACAATACAATACCTAAAAAATGCCTAAAAAACATAGTTTTAACATAGCTACATCATCGGTCCTCAAGGCGCTATTACTCTGTGTAGTAGTGGCTCTGTCGGGTTGTAGCACCTACAAACCTGCCAAGACTACGGATATCTGTAATATTTTTCGCGGTGAAACCGATTGGTATAAAGCTGCCCGAAAAGCGCAAAAGCGCTGGGGAACACCGATTCCACTGATGATGGCGATTATTAATCAGGAATCCAGTTTTCGGCACAATGTTCGCCCCGACCGACCGAAATTTTTCTTTATACCACTGCCACGAAGATCTTCCGCCTACGGCTATGCTCAGGCCCAGGACCCTGCCTGGAATGACTATCGTCGCGACACCGGACACTGGAGTCACGACCGAGACAAGTTCGGCGATGCGATTAACTTCGTTGGCTGGTACACGGATAAGAGCCATAAAAATCTCGGCCTCTCGAAGTGGGATGCGTCTAACCAATACCTTGCCTATCATGAAGGTTGGGGAGGCTATAAGCGTGGCACTTACAAAAAGAAAAAGTTTTTAAGTGGCGTTGCGGCCAAGGTCAAAAAGCAAACCGCCACGTACAGTGTTCAGCTAAAGAAATGTCAGCCAGCGTTGGATAGAGCGGTAAAAGGTTGGTGGCCTTTCTAATGGAGGGGCTTGCAGCCTTGAGTCGCAATCACTGAGTTGTCCTCAAGCTGCAATAGAGACTGATAACAATAAAAAAAGATCGTTTTTATGAATCACTTCGACATGATTATCATTGGTGCCGGCCTATCGGGTATAGGCGCGGCCTGCCATCTTCAGCTTAAGCATCCGAATAAAAGCTACAAGATTATCGAGAGCCGCGAGCGCATGGGCGGTACCTGGGATCTATTTCGTTATCCGGGAGTGCGTTCCGATTCCGATATGCATACCTTGGGTTATAGTTTTAAGCCTTGGTTAGATGCGAAAGCCATTGCTGACGGCCCAGCTATCCGCGATTACATCAAAGAGAGCGCTGCCGAATTTGGCGTTGATCAACATATTCACTACCAGCGCAAAGTCGTTGCCGCCGCCTGGGATAGCACAACAGCAAAATGGACCCTGACCTTAGAGAATACCAGTAGCGATGAGCGTCGAGAGACAGAAATTCTGACCTGCAACTTTATCTATAGCTGCACTGGCTACTACCGTTATGATCAAGGCTTTACGCCTGATTTTCCCGATGCCGATCAGTTTAAAGGTCAGGTGGTGCATCCTCAGTTATGGCCAGAGGACCTCGATTACAGTGGTAAGCGCATTGTCGTTATCGGCAGTGGCGCTACAGCCATTACACTGGTGCCCTCGTTAGCCAAGACCGCTGCCCATGTCACCATGTTGCAGCGCTCGCCAACCTATGTGCTGTCGCGCCCGGATGTGGATTCGGTCAGCCAAAAACTACGGCGCTGGTTCCCTGAACAGTTTGCCTATGATCTGACACGCTGGAAAAATGTCACGGCCCAAGCGATTTTGTTCCAATTGAGCCGACGCTTTCCCAACTATGTTAAAAAGCTGGTGCGCAAGGTAGTTCACGCCTGGATGGGCGATGATTTTGATATAGACACCCATTTTAATCCCAGCTACAACCCCTGGGATCAACGGCTCTGTCTAGTGCCCAATGGCGACTTGTTTCGCTCATTGCGCAAAGGCACCTCAAGCATAGTTACCGACCATATTGAGCGTTTCACCGAGAACGGTATTCAGCTTAAATCTGGAGAGATTTTAGAGGCGGATATTATTATCACCGCCACCGGTCTTGAGTTACTGCTGCTCGGCGGTCTCAAACTTGAAGTTGATGGGGTCGAGAAAAAAGTCTCAGATAGTCTTACCTACAAGGGCATGATGTTTAGCGGCATACCCAATCTTGCCCTGGCAGCGGGCTACACCAACGCCTCCTGGACACTTAAATGCGATCTTACCAGCAACTACGTCTGTCGACTGATCAGCTATATGGACAGACACAATTATCAATACTGTGTTGCCAATAATGATCCGAGCGTCAAGCGGCTGCAGTTTTTGGATCTGGCATCGGGCTACGTAGATCGAGCTATTGATCAATTTCCCAAGCAAGGTGATAAGAGCCCCTGGAAACTGCATCAGAACTATCTGCTGGATATTATGAATCTACGATTGGGTTCGGTTCGGGATAGCGCTATGGAATTTTACAAAGCTAAATAAATAATAAAAAATAAGCAAACGGCAGCAATTTTATGGACAGTTTTTTCTACAGCGCAGTATCTGATGTTCTTGTGGGCGCAGGCACCTCTACTCAGCTCGGTGATCTAGCCGCATCCATGGGTATTCAGCGCGCTTTAATCGTCACCGATCCGGGGATTATTAAATTTGGCCTTTTGGATGGAGCGGTCGCCAATCTTAAAGCCAATAATATTGAACTGAGTATCTATTCCGATGTGATTGCGGATCCCCCAGAGTCAGTTGTTATGGACGCGGTGTCCTCAGCCCAGGCCTTTGGCTGTGACGGCGTTATCGGCTTTGGCGGCGGCAGTTCCATGGACGTGGCCAAGCTGTTGGCGGTACTGATTAAAGGCGAGCAGCAGCTGTCCGAGATTTACGGTGTGGATCAGATTAGCGGCGGGAGATTGCCATTGATTCAGGTGCCCACTACAGCGGGTACTGGATCTGAAGCCACCATGGTGTCGATTATTACCACAGGGGAAACCACCAAAGCCGGTGTAGTCAGTCGAACCCTCCTAGCGGACAAGGTTATTCTCGATGCCAAGCTGACTCTCGGCTTACCCCCAACAGTTACGGCGGCCACGGGCATTGATGCCATGGTCCACGCCATCGAAGCCTACACCAGTGTGCGTTTAAAAAATCCGCTATCCGATATGTTAGCCCGCGAGGCTCTGCGTCTGATGGCAAGCAATATCTCCACAGCGGTTAAGCAGGGGGATAATCTGCAAGCGCGGGAGGCTATGTTATTGGGCGCCATGCTGGCAGGTCAGGCCTTTGCCAATGCCCCGGTGGCGGCGGTGCATGCCTTGGCCTATCCATTGGGTGGCAATTATCATATTCCCCACGGTTTAAGTAACTCCCTAGTGCTGCCCCATGTGCTGCGTTTTAATGCCCCCGCGGCAGCTGAGTTATACGCTGAATTGGCACCGATTATTTTGCCCGGCACAACCTTGCCCAGTGATCCTCTTAAAGTTAGCGAATTGCTGGCGGAGCACTTTTTACAGCTGGCTGCAGATTTAGGTTTGCAGACCAAATTAAGCGAGATGAATATTGCCGAATCGGATCTGCCCAAACTAGCAGAAGAGGCCATGTTGCAGCAGCGACTACTAATCAACAATCCCCGAGAGCTGAGTCTTGATGATGCGCTTTCAATCTACCAACAGGCGTTTTAAGTGATGGCTGATAACAGCGACCAACGTAGTAGCTATAACTATTTTGCCGATATCACTACCCGCTGGATGGATAACGATATCTATGGTCATGTCAACAACGTGGTCTATTACAGTTACTTTGATTCCGTGGCGAATCAGTTTTTGATCGAAGAGGGCGGTTTGGATATTCACAGCGCCGAGATAATTGGTTTTGTGGTGGCATCCAACTGTCAGTACAAATCGCCGATTGCCTATCCGGATAAAATCGATGCCGGCTTGCGGGTCAATAAGCTGGGTAATAGCTCAGTGGAATACGGTATCGCGATTTTTAAACAGGGCGCCGAAACTGCTTCAGCAGTCGGCACCTTTACCCATGTGTTTGTCAATCGCGCCACTGACAAGTCAGTGGCGATTCCCGCTCAAATTAGATCTGCTTTAGAGAAAGTCTTGGCTGTTTAAGCTTATTGGCAGCATAGCTATCAGCTGCGCAAACGTATCAAACCTTCTTGAATCGTGCTGGCAACCAGTCGGCCATCCCGAGAGTAAAACGAGCCGCGGCTCAGTCCACGGCTATGGCTGCTGCGCGGACTGTCCATGCAATAGAGCATCCACTCATCCACTTTAAATTCATCGTGAAACCAGATGCAATGATCCAAAGATGCAGCCTGCAATTTGTTATTCATAAAATTGATTGCATGGGGCAGTAGTGAAGTCCCCATTAAACTAAAGTCTGAGGCATAGGCCAAAATGGCCCGCTGAAGACCGGGGTCCTCAACTATATCTGGCAGCGATCCCGCAGCTTTAACCCAGACAAATTGTTCTGCAGGATGAACTGTGGGATTGGCCAGATCCACTGGATTCACGGTGCGCATTTCAATCGGGCGCAGCGCTGGGCGATGAGCTATGGCTCCGGTTTCGGCTTTGTCAGCCACCATCTCTCTAAGCTTGGCCCAGCGAATATTGTCATCTTCGAGACCCTCTGGTCCAACACAGTCCGGCATATCCGCCTGATGTGACAGACCGGGTTCAATCACTTGAAAGGATAGTTCGGTGCTGAAAATAGCCTTGCCACGCTGAGAGGCAACCACTCTTCGAGTGGTAAAAGAGCCGCCATCGCGAATGCCATCCACCTGATACAAAATCGGCACGCTGGGATCGCCGGGACGCAAGAAATAGCCATGCTGTGAATGCACCATGCGATCCTCAGGAACTGTGTCCTGAGCTGCACGCATAGCCTGAGCGAATACCTGACCACCAAATACTCGCTTGTTGGTGGTTTCAGGTGTCACGCCGCGATAAATAGTCTCGTCAATTTTTTCCAGCTCGAGAATATTTAGTAGTTGTTGCAGTGCTTCGCTCATGCAGTCTTTATTCCTTTAATTTAAGGTTAATAATATTGGCTATTGATCGGCAATTTTTACCACTAGCTTGCCGAAGTTTTTGCCACTAAACAGCCAGGAGAAATACTCCGGTGCTTTTTCCAGACCTTCAACCAGAGTCTCTTTATATTTCAGTTCGCCATTGGCAACCCAGTCAGTTAAGACGTTGTTGGCTTCGGCATAATCATCCATGTAGTCAAAGACCAAAAAGAACTTGTGCGCCGGTGGTGTTTCAAGCTCACCGAAGATATGAAAGGGCGTACGCTCTTTGCTGATATCGGTGGAATTATAGTTGGAGATATAGCCGCAGATGGGCACTCGTGCACCAGCATTTAATTGCTTGGCCACGGCTTCGGTTAGCGCCCCACCGACGGATTCAAAATAGATATCAATACCATTGGGGCAGGCGGCGGCGAGATCGGCATCTAGGTTGCCGGCTTTGTAGTCGACCACCTGATCAAAACCCAGCTCATCTTTCACGTAGGCACATTTGTCAGGGCCACCGGCTACGCCAACCACGTGTAGGCCGAGCTTTTTGCCGATCTGGCCAACCGCTGAACCCACAGCGCCAGAGGCGGCAGATACTACTAATGTTTCGCCGGCCTGAGGTTTGCCCTGAGTCTTTAGGCCAAAGTAAGCGGTGCGGCCTGGCATGCCACAGACGCCCAGATAGGCAGAGAGTGGTACTTTGGCGGCATCGACCTTGTAGGTCAGGGGATCATTTTCTTCGCTGACAAAATATTCCTGCCAGCCAGAGCGGCTGCATACGTGATCGCCCACGGCATAGAGTGCCGATTTGGATTCCACGACTACGCCGGCGCTTTCCGCGGTCATCACTTCGCCAATGGCTACTGGATCAGCGTAGGACTTGGCGGCACTCATGCGGCCGCGCATATAGGGGTCAAGAGACAGGTAGAGTGTCTTGATCAGAATCTGGCCCTCAGTGATAGGCGCTACAGAGGTGGTCTCCAGTCGGAAATTATCTGCTGTGGGCTGGCCTACTGGGCGACTGGCTAAAACGATGCTCTTGTTAACATGGCTCATGGAGTTTTCCTCTTAATTTGGCGGCGCCACTTTAGGTTTGAGTGACTTGTTATTGTGGTTTTTGACCGACCCACATGATGGTTGTTAAGACGCTGTATTGCTAGCTCAAATAACGACCAGTGGTACTCAAAATACAGGCTATTAGCTGTAAATACTTGAAAGTCACAATAACATACTGTAAGTTCAATTCCATAAAAATACATCTCGATTGCTAGCGTAGCGATCGTCTTTTTTAAACCCTTTCTAACTCTGTGACACAGCAGGAGACTAATGTGAGTGACTTACAAGCCTTCAGGCAAGAAACCCGGGATTGGCTAGAGCAAAACTGCCCCGCGTCAATGCGTCTACCAACCGCTGGCGATGATTCCTGTTGGGGTGGGCGCAACTTTAAGTTTGCCAGTGAAGATCAGAAGCTGTGGATGGAGCGCATGGCCGCCAAAGGCTGGACCGCGCCAGATTGGCCTACCGAATACGGTGGCGGTGGTTTGGATAAAGGGCAGCACAAAGTTCTAAAAGAAGAGCTGGCGAGTATCAATGCTCGTTCACCGCTAGACAGTTTTGGTATCTGGATGATTGGGCCCGCACTGCTTAAGTTTGGCTCTGAGGCACTTAAACAGCAGCACTTGCCACCAATTGTTCGC
Organism: gamma proteobacterium HTCC2207; assembly: GCA_000153445.1. Lineage (GTDB taxonomy): Bacteria > Pseudomonadota > Gammaproteobacteria > Pseudomonadales > Porticoccaceae > HTCC2207. The sequence goes on from CH672397.1 coordinate 59,086, forward strand.
GGTGAGATTCGCTGGTGTCAGGGTTATTCAGAACCCGGCGCTGGATCAGATCTCGCGGGCCTGCAATCGAAGGGCGAAGATATGGGCGATCACTTTATTGCCAACGGCCAAAAAGTCTGGACTTCTTACGGCGATAAGGCCGATTGGATGTTCTGTCTGCTGCGCACTGATACTGAAGCCAAAAAGCAAATGGGTATTAGCTTGGTGCTCTTTGATATGGAAACACCAGGTGTGACGCCGAAGCCAATCAAACTGATTTCTGGTAGCTCTCCGTTCTGTGAAACCTTCCTCGATGATGTTCGTGTTGAGAAAGATCAGGTGGTGGGTGAGGTTAACCACGGCTGGACTATTGCCAAGTATCTGCTGACCCACGAGCGTGAAATGATTGGTGGTATGGGTGCGGCGGTTGTCGGTGGTGAGAGTCTGAGCCAACATGCCAGTCAAGTAATGGGCCTTGAGCAGGGCCGCATGAACAATCCAATCCTGCGTGCTGAAGTGGCGACCTGGGAAATGGATGCCGCCTGTTTTGGCCTTACGGCAGAGCGTGTAACTGACGAAGTTAAATCGGGTCAGGGCGTGGGTGCGACCTCGGCCATGCTCAAGTACTACGGTACCGAACTCAATAAACGTCGCTTTGAAACACTGCTAAAGATCAACGGCAGCGATGGCATAGTCTGGGATGGCGAGGCCTCTAATGGTGGCTGGTTGCCACGCACTTGGTTACGCACTAAGGGTAACTCAATTGAAGGGGGAACCTCAGAGGTTCAGCTCAATGTTATCGCTAAAAATATCCTCGGCCTGGGCTAACAGGCTTTGAGAGCGCTCTTTTTTAGAGCATTCTTTTTAGAGCACTAACAGAATTTTAAGGTACAGAATCATGGCACTAGTTTTAAACGAAGAGCAGCAGATGCTCAAAGAGTCAGCGCAGGGTTTTCTCGCTGAATTTGCCCCAGTGGCAGAGTTGCGCAAGCAGCGTGATGCCGGTAGCCAAACGGGTTACGGCGACAAGCTCTGGGCCCAGATGGCGAATATGGGTTGGGCGGCAATTTTGGTTCCCGAAGCCTATGGCGGGCTGGAGTTTGGCCATGTGGGTATGGGGCAAATTGTTGAGCAAAGTGGACGTACGCTAACCGCGTCGCCGCTGTTTGCCACTGCAGTGCTTGGCGTAACGGCGATTAATCTCGCCGGCAACGAAGAGCAAAAAACAGCGTTACTCGGTGCTATCGCCGGGGGTGAAATCACTACGGCGCTGGCGGTTGATGAAAAAATTCATCATGCCCCGTCGCGGATTAGTATGACTGCGGTTAAGCAAAATGGGGGCTATGTCTTAAATGGTGCCAAGCGTTTTGTTGCCGATGGCAGCACCGCGGACAAGCTAATTGTTGCGGCTCGTACTGCCGGTGAAGCCGGTGACACAAAGGGCATAAGCCTATTTGTTGTGGATCGCGGCGCTGTGGGTGTTGAGGTTGAGCGCACTGAGATGGCTGATACACGCAACTATGCCAATATCACTTTCAGCAATGTTGAAGTGGCTGAGACTGCGCTCTTAGGTGAGGAGGGCAAGGGCTTTAAGGCGCTCTCTGGAACACTGGATGCCGGTAATGTCTATCTGGCGGCTGAGATGTTAGGCATCTGTCAGGAAAGCTTTGATCGCACTCTGCAATATCTAAAAGAGCGCAAGCAGTTTGGTGTATTGATTGGTTCATTCCAGGCATTGCAGCATCGCGCTGCCGATTGGTGGAGTCAGGTTGAGCTGTGCAAATCAGTGGTCTTAAAAGCGCTGCAGGCAATGGATGAAGGTGATGTAAAAGCTCCGGCACTGGCCAGCGTTGCCAAAGCCAAGCTTTGCCAAGTGACTGAGTTATCTACTAATGAAGCGGTGCAGATGCACGCCGGTATTGGCATGACCGATGAATATGAAATTGGCTTCTTTATGAAGCGCGCGCGACCAGCGCAGATCATGTTTGGTGACAACAGTTATCATACTGATCGTTTTGCACTGTTGAGCCGTTATTAAGTTAAGCAAATAACAATTATTAGTGGCTTATCAGCAATGATGCCTCGTTTTGTATTCTGGCTGTATTAGAATGTTGTCAGAATAAAAATCATAAATATAACAAGAAGGATAGAGACGATGGATTTAGGTATAAGTGACAAGCTCAAACCGATTCTGGAAGAAGTAACAAACTTTATTGATTTAGAGATTTTGCCCCTAGAGCAGGAATATCACGCTGAAGTAGAGAAAGGCGATCGCTGGGCTTATACCGAGCGTCAGACTGAAATTCTTGAAAGCTTAAAATCAAAAGCCAAAGCGAAAAATCTGTGGAATTTCTTCCTCACCCATTTCGAAGGCGGTCACGGTCTAAATACCGTCGAATACGCTTATATTGCAGAGCAAACCGGTCGTTCGCACCTGGCACCTGAGGTATTTAACTGCGCTGCGCCGGATACCGGCAATATGGAAGTATTGGCTCGCTATTGTAATGAAGAGCAAAAAGAAACCTGGTTGAAGCCGCTGTTGGCCGGCGAGATTCGCTCTGCCTATGCCATGACTGAGCCTCAAGTCGCCTCATCTGACGCCACCAATATCGCCATGAGCTGTGTTGCCGATGGTGATGAGTGGGTCTTGAACGGTGAGAAAATTTGGATCTCTGGTGCCGGTGATCCGCGCTGTAAAATTATGATCGTTATGGTTAACACCAACCCTGACGCACCGCGCCATTCACGTCACTCCCAAGTGTTGGTGCCCTTTGACACCCCAGGTGTAAAGAATCTGCGCCCGATGCAAATCTTCAATATAGATGATGCACCTCACGGCCATATGCATATGCGCTTTACCGATGTGCGTGTGCCTAAAGAAAATATGATTCTCGGCGAAGGCCGTGGATTTGAAGTGGCTCAGGGTCGTTTAGGGCCCGGTCGTATTCACCACTGCATGCGTTCTATTGGCATGGCTGAAGCCGCACTGAAATTGATGGTTGAGCGTTCGTTAGAGCGTGAAGCTTTCGGTCGTCCGCTGGCCAAGTTAGGTGGCAATGTGGATATTATTGCTCAGGCGCGCATTGATATTGAGATGACTCGACTGTTATGTCTCAAGGCTGCATGGCTGATGGACAACGTGGGTACCGACGCGGCACAGCCGTTTATCTCCATGATTAAGGTAGCGGCACCGAATATGGCCCTGAAGATTCTCGATGAAGCCATGCAGATGCACGGCGGACTGGGTCTCTCTCAGGATACGCCTCTGGCGATCTGGTATGGCGGTCAGCGAACTCTGCGTTTTGCCGATGGTCCAGATGCAGTGCACCGTATGGTGATTGGTCGCCGCGAAATTAAACAATATATGTAAGGAAACAGCATGACGATTAGATATGACGATCAGGTTGCCATTGTCACAGGCTCGGGCAATGGCTTGGGCCGCTCTCATGCCCTGGCATTAGCAGCGCGTGGCGCCAAAGTCGTGGTTAACGATCTTGGCGGTTCGGTAAATGGTGATGGCGTATCCAGTGCTGCGGCACTGGAAACCGTTGCCATGATTGAAGCTGCCGGCGGCGAAGCGATTGCCAATGGTGCCAATGTGGCAAAAATGGATGAAGTTGAAGCCATGGTTGCTCAGGCTGTGGCGAAGTGGGGCCGTGTCGATATTTTGGTCAACAATGCCGGAATCTTGCGCGACAAAAGCTTTGTCAAAATGGGCATGGATGACTTCCAGCTGGTTGTGGATGTTCACCTGATGGGCTCAGCCAACTGCTCGAAAGCGGTTTGGGAACTGATGCGCGAGCAGGGCTATGGTCGTATTGTGATGACCACCTCCTCCAGCGGCATGTACGGCAACTTTGGTCAGGCAAACTATGGCGCAGCAAAAATGGCTGTAGTTGGATTGATGAATACTCTCTGTATAGAGGGTGAAAAATACAATGTGAAGGTCAACTGTCTGTCTCCCACAGCCGGTACTCGTATGTTAGAGGGACTGATCACGGAAGAGCATTCTGAGCTGATGACTGTAGAGTCGGTAACTGCTGGTCTGTTGACTCTCTGCGATGCAGATTCACCCAACCGCTCGATTTTATGTGCCGGTGCCGGCGGTTACGCTCGCACGCAGATCTATGAGACTCAGGGTATTTATCTACCACCAGAGCAACAATCACCAGAGAATGTTCGTGCGCAAATCGAAGCTATCGACAATGCTGATGGGCAGGAAGTTCTCGTAGGCGGTTTCCAACAGACCAATAAGTTTATTGCAAAAGCCGTCGATTATTTGGCTGAAAAATAATAATAACACTAGCCCAGGACATAAATATGAAAGCGTTAGTCTGTAATGAGTTTGGCCCCACTGAAAATTTAACTCTTGAAGAGCGCCCGGTACCCACCCCAGGTAAAGGCGAGATTCTGGTTGATATCAAAGCTGCCGGGGTTAACTTTCCCGATGTGTTAACGGTTCAGGGCAAGTATCAATTTAAACCGGAGCTACCCTTTGTTCCCGGTGGCGAAGTAGCGGGTATAGTCACTGCTGTAGGCGAGGGTGTAACCAGCCGCAAAGTCGGCGACAAAGTGGTTTCTACTGTTCAGATCGGTGGTTTTGCAGAGCAGTGTGTGGGTTCTGAACACGGCGCTTTTGCCATGGGTGAAACCATGTCTTTTGAACAGGCCGCGGGTTTTGCAATTACTTATGGCACCTCTTACTACGCCTTAAAGCAGCAGGCCAATATTCAGCCCGGCGAAACGCTGCTGGTCTTGGGTGCCGCTGGCGGTGTGGGTATTGCCACGATTCAAATCGCTAAAGCCATGGGTGCAACAGTGATTGCTGCAGCCAGCACCGAAGAAAAGTTGGATTTTGCCTGTGAAGCCGGTGCTGATTTGCGTATTAACTACAGCACTGAAAACCTTAAAGATAAAGTCAAAGAGCTCACCGGTGGCAAGGGTGCAGATGTTATCTATGATCCCGTCGGCGGTGACTTTTCGGAGCAAGCCTTTAGAGCGATTGCCTGGGATGGTCGTTTCTTGGTGATTGGCTTTGCCTCTGGCCCGATTCCTAAGATCCCGCTTAATCTTTGTTTGTTAAAGGGTGCTTCTTTAGTCGGCGTGTTTTGGGGTGCTTGGGCAGCGAGATTCCCGCTGGAGTCGCGCAACAACTTTGATGAGTTGATCGCTATGATAGATGGCGGCCAGTTCTCGCCATTGGTCACAGAGGTCTATCAACTGGCAGATTATAAAGATGCCTTTGCCTCGATCTCAGAGCGACGTGCCAAGGGTAAAGTTATCCTGTCGATGGCTTGATCGTTTTACTGATACAAAAAAGGGTCTGCAACTGCAGACCCTTTTTTGTATCTATCGACTAATTACTTGCTATCGATTTAGACCGCTACCTCATAGCGAATCAATCGTTTGACAGCACAATTCGATAGCGCGCATCGCCGGTTTTTAAGTGCGCAAATGCCTGATTGATCTCAGTCATGGGAAAGCACTCAACCTGCGGTTTAATATTGTGCAAGTTGGCAAAATCTAACATGGTCTCAATCGTTGCAGGGCTGCCCACTGGGGAGCCCGAAACCTCTCTCTGGCCGAGCATCAGCGGAAACATACTGATATCCAAGGGCGCAGTGATCGCACCGACAAAGTGCAATCGACCCTTAGGCTTTAGGGCGTTGAGATAAAGATTCCATTCCAACTTAACGTTGACTGTAGAAATAATAAAATCGAAAGAACTGGCGGCGTTTTTAAGCGCATCGGGATCCCGTGAATTTAAGGTCTTATGAGCACCCAAATCCAGCGCTTCCTGATGTTTCGAATCGCTAGAGGTAAAAGCCGTTACTTCGCAGCCCCAGGCATTTAAAAACTGCAGTGCGAGATGACCAAGGCCTCCAATACCAATTACCGCAACCTTGTCAGTGGACTTGATACCAAACTGAACAATCGGGTTAAACACCGTGATACCGGCGCAGAGAAGTGGGCCGGCAGAGACAGGATCCATGCCCTCTGGAATCACCACCACACTAGAGGCCTGCGCGCGGACCTTTTCTGCGAAGCCACCGTTGTGGCCAATAATGGTACGCACCGCACTGGGGCAGAGGTTTTGATCGCCTGTTTTGCAGGGATGGCAGTGGCCGCAGTAGCCGCTATGCCAGCCTAGACCCACAACTGTGCCAGGCTTTAAGCCATGCACATCGGCACCTTTGGCGGTAATTTTTCCGATAATTTCGTGGCCTGCGACCAGCGGATATTTAGTCAGCCCCCATTCATTTTCCACCATGCTTAAATCGCTGTGGCAGATACCGGAGTGCAGTACGTCCATCTCAACTTCATTGTTTTTGAGATCATCAACTGGATAGCTGTAGGATTCAAATTGTCCGCCCGGCTCTAAAATAGCGTAGGCATTAATGGATTTGGCAGTGCTCATGATAGGTTCACTTTTTATTATTGTTATTGATGATTTCTTGGCGTTTTGATGCAAGTTTAAATGATGAATTGACGATAACCAGTGGCCGTTGCAAATGCAAACGCTCACAACTGATTGGCCGATTTTTTTAATGACCGATGGGGCTTGTGGGACAGAACCCAAATACAGGCCCTTTTTAGGGGGTTTTTAGGGGATTTTTAGGGGCTTTCTAGGTCCTTTCTAAACAGTTTTTATACACATTTTTTGTCGAGGGTTTATCAGGCTGAGTGGTAATGGTTGGCCACATTGTGGCTGGCCCTATACAATCGTGCCGGCTCCCGCAGCGGCTTTAAAGTAACTGGAATGGGGCGACTGAATTCATTCTTCGATTTAACCTTAATAACTAAGAGTAACATGACGCAAAACGCGCTAGACATTTTAAACAGCCTGTATGGCTATAACAGCTTTCGCGGTCATCAAGCGGACATTATTGAGCATGTTAGTCAGGGCAATAATGCACTGGTGCTGATGCCCACAGGTGGTGGTAAATCGCTTTGCTATCAGATTCCCTCGCTGCTGCGAGACGGTGTTGGAATCATTATTTCGCCATTAATCGCACTGATGCAAGATCAGGTAGGTGCGATGCAGCAGTTGGGTGTCAAGGCCGCGTTTTTGAATTCCAGTCTGTCTCACAGCGACCAAAATGAAATTGAGCAACAGCTGATGGCAGGGCAGTTGGACCTGCTCTATATTGCCCCAGAGAGACTGATTCAGCCCTATGTTCTGGATATGCTGAGCCGTTGTCGGTTGGCGCTATTTGCCATCGATGAAGCCCATTGTGTCTCCCAATGGGGTCATGATTTCCGATCCGATTACCTGGCCCTAAGTTTACTTGCCGAGCGTTTCTCAGCCATACCGCGAATAGCGCTGACCGCTACCGCCGATATTCGCACCCGCAACGAAATTATTGAGCGACTTTCTCTGGGCGGTGCTAAGGCCTATATCAGTGGCTTTGATCGACCTAATATTCGCTACGCTATCGCCAACAAAACGACCCCGAAAAAACAGCTGCTGGCGTTCTTGCAACAGCGTAAAAGTGAAGCTGGGATTGTTTACTGTCTGTCGCGCAAGAAAGTTGAAGATACCGCAGAGTGGCTGAGTCAGCAGGGTTACAAAGCCTTGCCCTATCATGCCGGACTGCCTTCCCAGTTAAGACAGACTCATCAAAATCGATTTCTCCGAGAAGACGGCGTGATTATTGTCGCCACCATTGCCTTTGGTATGGGTATAGATAAGCCGGATGTGCGCTTTGTCGCTCACCTGGATCTACCCAAAAGTATCGAAGCCTATTATCAGGAAACTGGTCGAGCAGGGCGCGACGGTCAGCCCGCCGATGCTTGGATGGTCTATGGTCTGCAAGATGTTGTGCGTCTGCAGCAGATGGCGCAGGGCTCAGATGGCTCAGAACAGTTTAAGCGCGCCGAGCGTCACAAGCTCGATGCCATGCTGGGACTCTGTGAAGTCACTAGCTGTCGGCGCAAAGTGTTGCTCAGTTACTTCGCTGACGACGCCCCCAATCAATGTGGTAACTGCGATAACTGTCAGTTTCCCCCTGAGACCTGGGACGCCACCGAAGCGGCACAGAAGGTGCTGTCCTGCGTCTATCGCACTGGTCAACGCTTTGGTTTGGTGCATGTGATGGATGTGCTGCAGGGCAGAGAAAATGAAAAAGTGCTTCAGCATGGTCATCAACAGCTGAGTACCTTTGGTATTGGCCGCGACACTCATGAAGCTCAGTGGCGCTCTGTGATTCGTCAGTTGGTGGTGAGGGGATTCTTGCGCGTGGATCTGGAGGGTTATAGTGCCTTGCAGCTAACTGATCTCTGTCGGCCGGTTTTGAAAGGTGAGCAAGAGCTGCATCTGCGCAAGGAAGAGGTTAAGGCGCCATCTTTGAAAGGCGGCAAAGGTGGTGGTAAGAAGTCGGCGGGCAAAGTGCAGATTGCGCCGGAAGATCAAGAGTTGTGGGAAGAGTTGCGCGAGTGTCGCAAATATCTCGCCGAAGAGCATAATGTGCCGCCCTATGTGATTTTTCATGATGCCACATTAAAAGAGATGTTGGATGTGATGCCTATGTCTGGGTCGGAGTTATTGACCTTAACTGGGGTGGGCGACAGTAAGTTGGAGAAATATGGTGCGGATTTTATTGAGATAATTTGTCGTTATGCGAAGACGCGGTAGGCTTAGTTATAGGGTTTTCTGCGCTCGTTTGAAATAAAAAGTCCTATCTTACTCTGGGTGGAATCAAAGGGTTTTTGAGATCCCTCGTCGTTACACTCTGTCGGGATGACAGTTTGGGTGGGGCTGGGTTTTCAGCGTCTATGTCACCCTGAGCGGAGCCGAAGGGTCTCATGCAGACCACTCCCAATATCAGAAATATATTGTGCCGAGCTATTCATCGGTCATTGCGAATAATCTAGCTGAGCTGTCGATCCATCCAGCTGCTATTTAGAGCGATCCATCTCGAACCACCCACTTGTCATCTCGAACTACCCACTTGTCATCTCGAACGAATGTGAGAGATCTCAGATCCCTCGGCTTCGCTCAGGATGACAGCCGAGGCCTCAGACTGACAGCCGAGGCCTCAGACTGACAGCAGAGTTAAAGCCTACAGTCGCGTGGACGAGATCCTTCGGCTGTGCTCAGGATAACTGGAGCTTAAGCTCCAGTAACCTCAACAATCTGCTGCGCAGCAATCAACTTGCCTTCCTCAGCCGACTTCTGGAACGACTCAATCTGATCGAAGTTCATATAGCTATAAACCTCTGCAGACATGGAATCAATCTTGCTGGCGTATTCCATATACTCGGCTACTGTTGGCAGTCGACCCAAAATACCGCCCACTGTTGCTAGCTCGGCAGAGGTTAGATAAACATTGGCACCATCACCCAAGCGGTTGGGGAAGTTACGAGTCGAAGTAGACAGCACTGTAGCACCGGCTAATACTCGTGCCTGGTTACCCATGCACAGCGAACAACCTGGCATCTCTGTGCGAGCACCGACCTTGCCGTAGATGTTGTAGTAGCCTTCTTCCATCAGCGTGTGAGCATCCATGCGAGTCGGTGGGCAGATCCAGAATCTGGAATCTACTGAACCGGCTTCGTCGAGGAGCTTGCCCGCTGCGCGGAAGTGACCAATATTGGTCATGCATGAACCGATAAAGATTTCGTCGACTTTGTCGCCAGCAACTTCTGACAACAATTTGGCGTCATCCGGATCATTTGGGCAGCAGACGATTGGCTCTTTGATATCTGCCAAGTCAATTTCAATGATGGCCGCATATTCTGCGTCAGCATCGGCTTCCATCAGAGTTGGCTCAGCCATCCACTCTTCCATCTTGCGGACACGACGCTCTAGGGTACGAACATCGCCATAGCCTTCAGCGATCATCCAGCGCAGCAGAGTCGCGTTGGAGCGCAGGTACTCGGCAACGGAATCTTCGCTTAACTTAATGGTACAACCTGCAGCTGAACGCTCGGCAGAGGCATCGGATAATTCAAATGCCTGCTCAACCGTAAGGCTTTCAATACCTTCGCCTTCAATTTCCAGAATACGACCACTAAAGAAGTTCTTTTTGCCTTTCTTCTCTACGGTCAGCAAACCTTCTTTGATGCCGTAGTAGGGGATTGCATGAACCAGATCGCGCAGTGTAATACCGGGCTGCATTTTGCCTTTAAAGCGCACCAGCACTGATTCAGGCATATCCAGTGGCATAACGCCGGTTGCTGCTGCGAAAGCCACCAGACCAGAACCGCCGGGGAATGAAATACCCATCGGGAATCTTGTGTGTGAATCACCACCAGTGCCCACAGTATCTGGGAGCAACATACGGTTCAGCCAGCTGTGAATAATACCGTCACCTGGACGCAGGGAGACGCCGCCACGATTCATAATAAAGTCGGGCAGGCTGTGCTGGGTGGAGATATCAACGGGCTTGGGGTAAGCCGCTGTGTGGCAGAAAGACTGCATTACCAGATCTGTTGAGAAACCCAGGCAAGCCAGATCTTTCAGTTCGTCTCTGGTCATTGGACCAGTGGTATCCTGTGAGCCCACAGTAGTCATCTTCGGCTCGCAGTAGGTGCCGGGGCGAATGCCGTCGGTACCACAGGCTTTGCCGACCATTTTCTGAGCCAGTGTAAAGCCGGCGTCAGTCACTATTGGAGCAGTGGGGTGGCGGAATACTTCTGAAGGAGGCAGACCCATATGCTCGCGAGCACGCTGGGTAAGACCGCGACCAATAATCAAGTTGATTCGACCGTCGGCCTGAACTTCATCGAGAATCACTTCTGATTTGTGTTCAAACTCGGAAACCACTTCGCCAGCTTCATTTAGAATTTTGCCTTCGTACGGGTAGATGGTAATCACGTCGCCATTGGCAATATTGTCGACTGGAGCTTCAAAGACTAGAGCGCCGGCATCTTCCATGGTGTTGAAGAAGATTGGCGCGACTTTGCTGCCGAAGCAGATGCCGCCAGAGCGCTTGTTGGGAACGCCGGGCATATCTTCACCGAAGAACCACAAAACTGAGTTTGTAGCTGACTTACGAGATGAGCCTGTTCCAACCACGTCGCCGATAAAGGCAACTGGCAGGCCGCGAGCTTTCAGCTCGTCGATTTGGGTCATAGGACCAGTGACACCATGCTCTTCTGGGTGCATGCCGTCGCGAGTCATTTTAAACATGGCGCGGGCATGTAAAGGAATATCAGGGCGCGACCAGGCATCCTGTGCAGGGCTGAGGTCATCGGTATTGATTTCGCCAGTGGCTTTAAAGACGGCGACTGTGATGCTTTCGGGGACTGCATCATTGGCAGTAAACCATTCGGCGTCGGCCCATGATTGCATTACCGCTTTAGCATTGGCGTTGCCGCTATCAGCTTTTTCAGCCACGTCATGGAAGGCATCAAAAACAAGCAATGTGCTCTTCAATTCTTCAGCTGCTTGGCCCGCCAGCTCTGCATCGTCGAGCAGAGCGACCAATGTGGCGACGTTATATCCGCCATGCATATTGCCCAGCAGGGTAACCGCAGCGCTGCGATCAATAATCGGTGAAGAAGCGTCGCCATTAACCAGAGCACTCAAAAAACTCGCTTTGACATAGGCAGCTTCATCAACCCCAGGAGGCACGCGGTTGGCAATTAGATCGAGCAGAAATTCTTCTTCGCCGGCTGGTGGGTTCTTTAATAACTCAACTAGCCCTGCAGTCCATTCTGGATCCAGTGGCTTGGCGGGAATGTTCTGTAATGCTCGTTCTGCGACATGCGCGCGATAGGCTTCTAGCACGGGGTGCTTCTCCTTTGGTCTTAAATTGGATGGTTTAGGGACTCAGGGCCCCTTATTTAACGAGCGAGATTGTACGTTAATCTGTAGTTTAATTACAGAATTATGGCTTATAACCACTATTCCTCGGATTGTTATGCTGGTTGTCATTTAAAAACGTTTTTTATCCGCTTTATATCCGGTAACCTGCTCGAGAATTTTTCATGGCAGTTCCTATGAGTAGTAAAACAGCAGTCAAGCTCGGGCGTCGTTTAAGGCAGTTGGATACTATGCTTAAACAGCGCTATTCGATCATTTGGGACTGCTGTTGTGATCACGGTTTACTGGGTATGTCGTTACTTCAGCGCAAGCTGGCGGACAAGATTTTTTTTGTCGATATTCTCAGTCCACAAATGGCATTGTTGGAAAAAGATTTACACGGGCGCTTCTCGGGCGATAAAGCCAACTGGCAAGTGATCTGCCAAGATTTAAACGATCTTGAGGTGCCCGAGGTTGAGTCGCAGTTGTTTATTATTGCCGGAGTTGGCGGCAACAAGACCATCCAATTTATTGAGAGCCTCTGCGCCGCTATGCCGACGCTGCCCTTTGACCTGCTGCTCTGTTCTGTGCATGGCAATTACGCGGTGCGCAAAGTCCTTATTGAGCATGGCTTCTTTTTAAAAGAGGAACAGATTGTCTTTGAGAATAATCGGTTCTATGAGGCCATTTATGTCTCGCAAAGTGGTGGGCAGGCGATTGCAGCCACCGGCAGTGTTATGTGGGATAAAGTAAACCCAAAACATCAGCAGTATTGGCAAAAGACTCTTGACCACTATCGCAAAAAAGCTGCAGCGGACCCAGCTGCCTTTGGCTCGATTGTTGCCGATTATGAGGCGCTTCTAATCACAGGCTAACGATTACAAACTAATATTTAAAAGCTGATCATTAAAAGCTTTTAATTATCAGCTAAGCTGTTTCAAACAGGGCTCCTGAAGAGCTAATAAATTATTCCACTTCACAGGTACTCTAGAAATGATCAAACTTTACGGTCTCGAAATCAGTAATTATCACGCTGCGGTCAAAGCCTTTATGTTGGAAAAGGGTTTTCAGTTTGAGGAGGTGGAGATAGCGCCGTCTTACAGCGAGCCCTATATTGAGCTGAGTCCCATGGGCAAGATGCCTTTTATTGAGGTGGATGAGGGTTATCTCAGCGAGACCACTGCGATCTTAGGTTTTCTCGAGAACTGTGTTCCCGACCAGCCCATGACGCCGGCCAACCCCTTTGCCAGCGCCAAAATGTCGGAGCTCCTCAAGGTATTCGAACTTTATGTGGGCAATGAATCTGCCCGTTTAACGGGCTATGTGTTTTTTGGTGCTGAGCTAAATCAGGCGGTTGCCGATCAGGTCAAACCCGTGATGGAAAGAGGCTTGGCTGCGGTTGATCGCCTTGCCAGTTTTTCCCCTTATATGATCGGTAACCAGATTACTATGGTCGATATTTACGCTTATTACATTGTCATGAATGCGCGAATTATTGCCAAGAAAACCTGGGGTTGGAGCATACTATCTGAAGTGGATGGACTGGGTGAGTGGATGCGGATGATGTCGCAGCGGCCGATGATTAAGCTGGTTGATGATCAGCGTAATGTTGCCATCGCAAAGATGTTTGATAAGGCTTAAGTTTTTTAAAGCTTGGACTTTTTCTTTTAGGTTCGCCGCTAGCTGGCATGAGATCCTTCGGCTGCGCCCAGGATGACAGGGTCGTTTATGGTACTCCTTGCAAGGTGCTTTTAGGTCATCCCACCAGAGCGCTCTATATGTCATCCCGTCAGAGCGCTCTATATGTCATCCCGACAGAGCGTAGCGACGAGGGATCTCAACAATTCCCCAGACTACTGAAGAAATGCCACTGAGGTGTCATCACCGATCAGATAATCATTGCCGTCCGCCACAACCACAAACTCAAAGCCAATTGCAGAGCCTCCAGCTGGCAAGCTCAGGTCTACAGGGTCAATATTGAAATCGCTCTGCAGGGCAGCAATAGTGAGTTCCCCATACCCTGTGGTTACCCAATTCCCAGCGCTGTCAGACCCTCGTATTTCATACAAAACATCTAGAGGGGCAGCGTTTGAACCACTCCGTGAAACACGGATATTGCCATTATTTTCCTGTACTGCTGACACTTGCATACGATTAGTGATCAGACCTTTCTGCAGTTTAATTTCCACTGGATTAATGCCGAGCATATAGACATTGTCGTTGTCATACATGCTAAAGCTGGCGATATAAAAATTGCCTTTGCTGTCCCAGGAGTCATAGCCGGTAATAAAGGCTTCGGCCGCCGCGGCATCGTCGAGCTCGTTTATTTTAAGCAATTCAAAGGAACTGCCGGTGGCTATATCATACTCATAGATCGCGTTGGGCTGTGGACCGTCACTGAGGCCAATATAGATCTTTTTCTCATCGGCAGAGAGTTGGAAAATCCAGGTCTTTAATGAGCTGGAAAAATTCGGCCGGCCGAGAAATTTCCAGCTCGCAGCGGCATCGTTAAAACGATAAATATTGCCCTGGTCATCGCTGGTATAGAGATTTTTGTGCTCGCGATCCCACTGACCAACTTCCATTGAGTTGGGGCCCTGAAGCTCAAACTCTGGCAGCTCTCCAAAGCCTGTGGCTGGGTCGTAATACCAGACATGATCAAAAACTGCGGAAGACTCACCTTTATTCCACTGACCTCTCGACGATCCGCCGGTGATATAGACCCGGCCCCGTGAGTCCACCCACATAAAGCGGTTGGTGTAGAAGTAACCAGTCCACTGAGAAGGATTGCCCAGTACCCTAGTGGTGCCTGACGCAATGTCATAACGCACCAGTTTATTCTCTGGAATCGACATGCCATAGAGCAGGTTGTTCACAGGATCTATTTGAATAGTGGCTAACTGCAGTGTCTCTGCACCGACGCCATTGGCCTCTGAGGCGCTCAAATCATAGAATCTATTTTGGCTGATTTTGTAGCTGTACCAGTGAAAGCCTCTGGTGGTGCGGAAACCATCGTCCATTCCGGACTTGTCCAGCGTGGCCACATAGACTTGGCCATCGTGATGAATCGGGCGGGTATGGAACTTCTCTGCGGTTTCGCCATTTTCCCAATTGTCAGCCGCTTCAGATGCAGTGCGCGCATCGCCAATCCAGCGCACTGTATTATCGGATTGATACATACGGTAGAGCATGGAGTTGGTCTGATGGTCATGGCCAGAGATATAGATTTCACCGCTGGCATCAGAACCCACCGCTAGCCAGCATTGATCGGGACGGTCACCGTCTGGAGAATTGGGCAGCTGCCAAATATTGACACCAGGAATCTTGCCTGCGCGAGCCGAATCAGATTGGGCTGATAGGGGATCAGGCTGCTCTGTTACTGGTTCCTCTTCAGGCTCTTCAACTGCTGGTTCTTCAATACCAGGCTCTTCAATAACGGGCTCTTCAATTACCGGTTCTTCAATCACAGGTTCGTCGGTTACGGGCTCTTCAGTAACTGGATCTTGAGTTGCAGATGAACCGCCACCACCACAGGCCATCAAGACACTGCACAGGACGATCAGACTGGACTTTCGGGCACTGCAAAGTATGCCGACTAAGGCAAAGAGCTGTGAGCTAGATAGCATGGATTTTTCTCTGGTTTTTTATTTTTTTAATTTAGTTGACTGGTGTTCGAAGAGTGCGCCAATAGCTCAGGCAGCGCAAAGCTAAAGCGCTAATCAGGGCAAGCGATGCGATGAAAGTGGCGGCTGCTTGCCAAAGGGGCTTCGGATGGAGTCCAGGGTTAATCAACAGCCTTTTATTCCGACAGAACGCAGGGACTAAGGATCTCGAGATCTCTCACATGCGTTCGAGATGACAGGCTGGGGGTTTGCAGCGCCAGGTTTGCAGTTCGTAGTCACACTTCCCGCTTTGTCACACTTCCCGCTATGTCACACCTCCCGCTATGTCACACCTCCCGCTATGTCACATTTCCCGCTATGCCAACCTCCCGCTATGTCATCCTGAGCGCAGTCGAAGGATCTCCTGCAGACTAGCTCAGGGCTGGCCAGTGTATTCGAAATGACAGGCTGCGGGTTCGCAGTGACAGGTTAACTGCTCGTAGTGACACCGCCCCCCAATCTGTCATCCTGAGCGCAGTCGAAGGATCTCAAACTTGTCACTGAACGTACCACTTTCCAGACCCTGCCAAACAGGGCAGAATACCTGCCAAACTAGAAAGGAACTTCTATGCGACTCATTATTGGTATGTCAGGCTCCAGCGGTGTTATTTACGGCATTCGCATGTTGCAGATGCTCGCCGACAAACCCGAAATTGAAACTCATCTGGTGATGAGCCAAGCGGCGCGTATGAATATTGGCATCGAAACTGATTGGGCTGCTGAAGATGTTGAGGCCCTGGCCGATGAAGTGCATAACAATAAAAATATCGGCGCCACCATCGCCAGTGGGTCATTTGAAACGGCCGGCATGATCGTAGTCCCCTGTTCTATGAAAACTCTCTCAGGAATTGTTAATTCCTATGCTGATAATCTGCTGATTCGCGCCGCCGATGTGATTCTCAAGGAGCGCCGCAGACTGGTGATTGTGCCCCGTGAGTCGCCCTTACACACCGGCCACTGTGAACTGATGTTCAAG
Organism: gamma proteobacterium HTCC2207; assembly: GCA_000153445.1. GTDB lineage: Bacteria > Pseudomonadota > Gammaproteobacteria > Pseudomonadales > Porticoccaceae > HTCC2207. The sequence goes on from CH672397.1 coordinate 75,452, forward strand.
GCCAGCCAATACGGTGCGATTATTTGCCCACCCTCTCCGGCGTTCTATACCAATCCTCAAAGCGTGGACGATATTATCAATCACTCTGTGGCCCGGGTGTTGGATCTATTTGATATTGAAACTGCAAGCCTGAAACGCTGGCAAGGGCAGGGCAGTTAATGGCAGCTGATACGTCCCCCTTAAAGGCGTTTCTGCATTCTGAATCGGTGCTGACTCTCTCGGTTAACGACGATCAAGGGCCCTGGACTGCGCCAGTACTCTATGTGGCTGACGAGGATTTAAACCTCTATTTTCTCTCCTCTTCCTCGACCCGACATATTGCCAGCCTGCCGGAAGATGGCTGTATTGCGGCGTCGATTTACAGTGACTATAAGGGCGATTGGTTGGGAATCTGTGGCGTGCAGATGGCCGCTGATATCAGTCAGGTGGAAGAGACCGATAGAGCTGCTGCAGCGGCGCGTTATTTTAAGCGTTACCCGGAAGTGAAGGCATTGATTGATAATCCGGCCAATGAACAGGAAAAGCGTATTGGCGCGGCCTTTGGCAAGAGCCACTTTTTTCGGGTAACGCCGACCTTTTTACGCTTTATCAATAATGCCGATGGTTTCTCATCGCGCAATGAATGGCGTTTCTAGTCCTCTCTATAATATCTCCTCTAAAGAAGCTACTGAATTCCAAAGCCTTAAGTGAACGCCTGCTCTTTAAAGAAGTGTAGATCGCTGTTTACTTTTTTTGAACACATAAGCAACTTGTCTGGCCTGCATGTTCAGCTTGGGAAGTGGCTAAAGTTCAAGTTTAAAAAAAGTTTTATGATGCGCTAAATAATTTTCTTATGACTCTAGTGGGTGCTCATCAAATTGCTTTGCCTGGTCACCAAATTTTTAGCCAATCCGGCTTTTCCGAAACAAATTCATGAAAGTTGTTTTCGATGCCAATATGTTCGTCGAAACAGTTGGCTGCAACAGGAAATGAATCACTCTTGGATAGAACTTCTCCAAGTGCCGTGCCACATGCAGAGCAAAAGCATCGGTCATATTTGTAAGGAGGTACAGCCTTATAGGTTGAGATATTGTTTATGCCGGTAGTGATCTGAAACGACTCAGATTTTACAAATACTAAAGTGCTTGCACCTACCTTACGACATCGATTGCAATGGCACGTGCCCATCATACTAGGCAGTTCAGTTATTTCTAACTGAACTGCACCACAACAACAACTTCCTTTAATCATAAATCACCTATTGGATATCGTTTTCACTTAACGTCAATACTTTGAATTGTAGGTAAGATTATTCCTCTAGATTAAATAATTTGGTATTGCCCCCTCGAGCGACCAAATTTTCCGTGCGCGTGCGCTCGCTTAAAAACCACAGCAACCAATGGTAGCTGTAATCCTGGTCCCGCTGAGGCCATTCAATCAGCGGGATAATACTCCCAGAGCGTTTTGCCATGGCCTGCCTTAGGCTTGAGCTATCAGCATTTAAACTATTGGCGACAATCGCCTCCACCTGATTATTCTGAATCAACTTCCCAAGACCTTCGAGAGCCGTAGGTTGTAGTAGCTGATTAGGCACACCGGCGTTGAGATAGTTATTTTGCAGACTTTTTAGTGCCTTTTGATGAACGATGTCGGCCGCCACAATCACTGGGCAGCCACAGAGTAGGGCGCTGGCAATTTGCTTCTCTGCATCGGCCAAAAAATCTTGCTGGGTAACAATAAGTATCACCACACCTCGGCCTTGGACCGATAGTCGATTGTCTTCGCCAGTGGGTCCCGGCAGCTCTATGGGGTTGGCCAGCTTTTCTCTAGCCACAGCATCAATCTGCTGCAGCCATGACTGATCTGTCACCGCCTGTTGCAGAATAATCAGTCGCGAGTCGATTGAAGTGCATTGCCAGTTTTTCAGTGCCTTTTGGGCGCAGGATACTGAGGCTCCATGATCTGTTTCAGGTGTATTGATGGCCACGTCAAATGATCGGCCTGCAGTCTCAGGAATATCTGCACGAGAGAAGCGCAGCATATAGTTGGGACCACCGGCTTTTGGCCCTGTGCCGGATAGCCCGCGCCCACCAAAGGGATTGACCCCAACCACCGCGCCGACCATATTGCGGTTGATATACGTATTGCCGGCAATGGTGTTGCTAAAGACCTTCTGGGCAAAGGCTTGGATGCGACTGTGAACGCCGAGGGTGAGGCCAAAACCGGTGTTATTGATCTGTTCAATCACATCCCCGAGCTTATCCGAATCAAAGCGCACCACGTGGAGTATGGGTCCAAAGACCTCTTCTGTAAGCAGGTCGAGGGAATCAATTTCAAAGGCGTGGGGTGCGACGAAGCTGCCGTTTTCACAGTTGCTGCCCAGCTCAACCTTGGCGATAAATTCTGCCTCTCTGTGCATGCGATCTATGTGGGCCTGCAACTCTTTTTGCGCCCTAGAGTCGATCACTGGCCCCAGGTCGCTGCTTAAGAGGCGCGGGTCGCCGGCGTTCAGTGACGCCATGGCGCCTTTGAGTATATGCAGCACATCCTCAGCGATATCGGATTGGATAAATAACACACGGAGGGCCGAACAGCGCTGCCCAGCACTTTGGAAGGCCGACATAATCACGTCGTCCACCACTTGCTCGGGGAGGGCGCTGGAGTCGACCACCATACAGTTTTGACCGCCGGTCTCTGCGATAAAGGGAATAGGTGCGCCGCGACGCAGAGCCAGTTGTTGATTGATATATTGAGCAGTGCCAGTAGAGCCGGTGAAAGAAATACCGGCAATGCGACGGTCGCCGAGCACTAGATTGCCAATCTGCGAGCCGCTTCCGAGCAGTAGCTGCAATGCTGCGCCGGGCACTCCGGCCCCATGAAACAAACGCACTGCATAGGCTGCAATCGCCGGTGTTTGAGCTGCGGGTTTAGCCAGTACCGTGTTGCCCGCAGCCAGAGCCGCGGCGATTTGGCCTACGGTAATGGCGAGGGGAAAGTTCCATGGGCTGACGCAGAAGAATACCCCGCGTCCAGTTAAGCCCTGTAACGATTTGGCTTGCACTGCATAGTAGCGGCAGAAGTCGATGGCCTCGCGCACTTCAGAGATGCCGTCATTAACTGTGCGGCCGCCCTCAAGGCTAATAACGCCAATGAGCCGACCAAAATCTCTCTCCATTAAGTCCGCGACTTTCTCGAGAATCGTTGCTCGTGCACCATGACCCACGCCATTCCAAGCTGGATAGGCTCGATTGGCAGACTCTAAGGCGTGGAGAATATCTTTATCATCGACTCGGGCGCTGTGGCCAATCAGCTGAGTTTGATCGCTTGGGCTGTAGCTGGGTATCAGTTCTCTTTCTAAAGCCACGCCGTCAACGATCGGTTGCGACAGCAGTTGCGGGGTTTTGGCAACCTCGGCTAAGAGCTGCTCGGCTTCCAGTATTGAATCCAGATCTATGCCAAGGGCATTTTTACGATCTTCCCCTACAGCGCTAAACATCTCTGGCGGCACAGGAATACCTTTGTGCTGGTAGGGGAAGCAGCTATTGACCTGCTTGCGGTTATCATCGAGCAATTCTGTCACTGGCGTCTGTTCATCGAGGAAGCGATTAACAAAGGAACTGTTGGCGCCATTTTCCAGTAGTCGTCGCACTAGGTAGGGAAGCAGATCACTATGGTTGCCGATGGGGGCATAGACGCGCACTGAAACGGTTTTGGCCGCGGCCTTTCTCAGATTGTTATAGAGAATATGGCCCATGCCATGGAGACGCTGAAACTCAAAATTACGGTCCCCGGCAATATTGAGAATCATACTTGCGGTATAGGCATTGTGGGTGGCAAATTGCGGGTAAACAGCGTCCTGGGCATCGAGTAGTATACCGGCACAGTGCTGATAGCAGAGATCGGTATTGGCTTTGCGGGTGAACACCGGATAGCTGGTAAGGCCCAGTTCCTGAGCATGTTTTATCTCGGCATCCCAGTAGGCACCTTTAACCAATCGCACCATCAAACGGCGATTAGTCTTACGGGCTAGGCCGATCAACCATTTGGCCGTATCCGGAGCGCGCTTCTGATAGGCCTGCAGAACAAAGCCGAGTCCCTGCCAGCCATCGAGATCCTTGTCTTTGGCCAGAGCTTCAAAGATATCCATGGAGATGTCGAGTCTGTAGGCCTCCTCAGCATCTATGGACAGACCTAAATTGTATTTCGCAGCCTGGACACAGAGCTGCTTAATACGCGGCAGTAATTCGTCCATTACTCGTTTATGTTGCGCAAAATAGTAGCGCGGATGAAGCGCTGAGAGTTTTACCGAAATACCATTGGCGCTGTGCACATCAGAGTCATTGGCGCTCTGGCCAATACTGTCAATGGCACTGGCATAGGCGGCCAAATAGTTACCGGCATCTTCATCGGTGCGGGCACCTTCGCCGAGCATATCAAAGGAAAATCTAGTTTCAGCATCGTTTTGTTTGGCGCCGCGTTTAAGACCTTCTTTAATGTTGCGACCCAGCACATACTGACCGCCCATTATTTTCATTGCCTGCATCACTGCGGCGCGAATAACCGGTTCCCCCGCACTGGCGGTGAGTCGCCTGACCCAGTTGTCAGTGTTTTCAGTGATCTCTGCATCGAGACTCACCAACTGGCCGGTCAGCATCAGGCCCCAGGTGGAGGCATTCACAAACAGGGACTTGGAATTATTGCGATGGCTATTCCAGTTGCCCGCCTTAATCTTCTCGGCGATTAGGCGATCCGCGGTTAACGCATCCGGCACTCGCAGCAGTGCTTCGGCAAGGCACATCAGCGCGACGCCTTCGGCATTAGAAAGCCCAAATTCGAGTAAAAAAGCATCCAATATTCCGCTGCTGGATTTGTCTGCGCGACACTGAGTCACCAGCTCTCGAGATTCCTGCAAAATCCGCTCCCGAGTTGCTGCAGAGATTTGATTGCTGTGCAGTAATTGCGTGACGGCCTGATGCTCATCCTGATGCGTTGTCTGACGGATTTTATTGCGCAGTGCAGTCTGATTCATCTGTGCCTACCTGATTATTACTCAATTTAAGATATGGCATTTTCAAATAAAAACTGCAGTATATGTCTCTATAATTCGGTTTAATCCAGTTTAATAATCTGCTAATTTAGTTTTTGTAGACTAATATGCTATTAACGATATCTGGCTTATGGTGCCTTGAGTGGAGTGCTAAAAATGAAAACAGTGACTGATCTGGATCGTACCGATCGACGAATTCTCACACTATTGCAGCGTCAGGGGCGCATCGCGAATGTGGATCTGGCAAAGCTGGTCAATCTGACGCCCACACCCTGCCTTGAACGGGTTAAGCGCTTGGAGAAAGAAGGTTTTATTACCCAGTATGTTGCGTTGCTAGATCCAGTCAAAGCCAATGCTGCACTCTGTGCCTATATCGAGGTGCAGCTGTCGAGCACCACCACAGAGGCAATTGCGCTATTTAATCAGCAGATACTCGACTTGGAAGAGGTGTCGGAATGTCAGATGGTGGCGGGGGGCTTCGATTATCTGATCAAGATTAGAGTGGCAGATATGCAGGACTATCAGCGTTTTTTGGGTGGCAAGCTATCTGCAATTAAAGGTATCAGCCAGACCCACACCTATGTGGTGATTGAGGATGTGAAGTCGGAAACGGCGATTAAGATTAATCCCTAATCCGGAGTTGGCGTTACAAATAGACCCGTGGAACCCGTTCTGGCATGCGGGTTAGCAGTTCATAGCCAATGGTGTCGCAGTAGCTAGCCACTTCATTGACCGGTAACTCGGGGCCCCAAAGCACTGCTTTATCACCAATCGCAACCTCACTTAAGGCTGTGACATCCACAGTAATCATATCCATGGAAACACGTCCCACCAGCGGGCAGCGAATACCGTTTATCAGCACCGGCGTGCCATTAATAGCATTGCGTGGATAGCCATCGCCATAGCCAACGGTAATTGTGGCAATGGTGGATTCGCGCTCAGCGGTCCAGTTGGCGGTGTAACCCACAGATTCCCCAGCGGCAATTGTGCGCAGAGAAATCACCGCCGATTCAAATGACATCACCGGCTTCAGTTGATCGGCATTTTCTTGGGCCACTGCAAAGGGCGAGTTGCCATAGAGCATATAGCCCGGGCGCTGCCATTCACGCTGGGCTTTGGGCCAGGCCAAAATGGCGGCTGAATTGGCTAGGCTCTGCAATGCAGTGACCGGCGCACAGGCTTTAAAGGTCTGGATCTGCTTTAGGGTCGAGTCACTGTCCAAATTATCGGCACAGGCAAAGTGCGAGGTAAACACGATCGGCTGACTAATATTGCGGCTGCTATTGAGGGTTTTATAGATATCGGCAATTTCTCCGGGCTGAAACCCGAGGCGGTGCATGCCGGTGTCAACGCCGAGCCAGACGTTTAAAGGTAGTGCTAAATCGGCATTGAGAATCGCTTCTTTTTGCTGATGATTTTCGACCATCACCCAAAAGCCTTTGGTGGCGGCTAATTTCAGTTCAGTGGCTTCAAAGGTGCCTTCTAGTAGCAGTATTGGTTGTTTGATACCGGTGTCTCGTAATTCCAGCGCTTCTTCAATGCAGGCGACGCCAAAGGCAGGTGCAATATCGCTAAGCGCCTGAGATACCTTTATCGCACCATGGCCATAGGCATTGGCTTTGACCATGGGAATGGTTTTTGATTTTGGTGCCAGAGATTGCGCCAACTCATAGTTGTGGCGCAGTGCCTGCAGATCAATAACCGCTTTGGTGGGTCTGGACATGGCGCTACCTGTTTTTCAAATAGAATAGCAAAATCTAGTAATCAAATTTCGCGGCGGAGTAGAGGGTCTGAGCCGCCAGCCAGATATCGCCAATGTTGCCATCGCCGACCGGCTTGCCGTCGATCTCAGTGATCGGTGCTATTTCTTTCGAGGAACTGGTAATCCACACTTCATCGGCATTGGCCACTTCGTCCATGGTAACCGTGCGCTCTTCCACGCTTATCTGGCCATCGTTGCGCAGCACATCTATAACAATTTGGCGGGTGATACCCGGGAGTTTTTGATTATCTAAAAGGGGCGTAATCACGCTGCCGTCTTTAACAATAAAGACATTGCAGGCACTGGCTTCGGTTAGCTGATTGTCGGCATTAAATAACAGTGTTTCATCACTGCCCTGTTCGTAGCCATGCTGAAAGTGCAGTACATTGCCCAGCAGCGCCGTGGATTTAATCTGGCAGCGTTCCCAGCGCAGGTCGCGACTGGTGGAGACTTTTTTGGCTTTAACTTTGCTCTTGTCGGCTATGGGTGGTGGAGCGATCTCAAAGGTGTAAGCAAAAATTGTTGGCGCAATATTCTTAGGAAAAGCATGAAAACGTTTATTGTCTGTACCGCGAGTCACATGGAGGTAGAGCCCCAAATTGCCTGCGCCATTCTCGACGATCAAGCGATTGCACAGTTGTGCCCAGTCTTCAGCTGACCAGTCGAGCTGGATACCGATCGCTTCGAGGCCACTTTTCATGCGCGCAATATGGGGTGCAAAACCGACCATTTTCCCAGCGTAAGAGGGCACCACTTCATAGATGCCGTCACCGAACAAAAATCCGCGATCCATCGGGGAAATTTTGGCCTGTTCTATTGGCATATATTGGCCATCTAGAAACGCAATGCTCATATTGATACCTTGTTGGGCTGTGGCAAACTTTTACTTTGATTTATTTTTTGGCTGTTTTTTTGATTAGGCCGGTACTTAAAAAATGGTATCAGCGGGGTGGATTTCACGCAAAGTAAATTCATTGTTATCACCGCTTTATTCTCGACTAATCAGGTGTTTTATAGGGCTGATACGGTGAATGTCGAGAAAAAACCCTGCTACTGGCAAAATCCACCTAATTTTCTCAGGTCCTCAATCAATTTTTCGCTAATATCCGAGCTTAAGCCATCCTCAGTTAGGCTGTTTTCTCTGGTTACGCCATCGACACTGCCGCGGGCTGAGAGATATTGCAGCGTGGCCAAATTATCCCAGCCGAGCAGCATATCTCGCTGCCTTAGCGCAGATAGCATGGCGATCAATCCATGAGCTGCCCAGTTGGATACATCGGCAATAAGCAGTTCATCACAGCGCGTCGCCGAGGGAATAATATCCAGTTGCTCGATTGTGCTAGCTATATTACCCATGCCAATTTCATTGCCGCCATCGCCAATGGCAATAGTCGGGCAGCTGGCTGTACTTAAAAAATAATCGAAGCTGGCACAGGCGGGGCTGATATTTTCACCGCGCATATTGTAATACTGGCCATCCGCGGCCATGCCTGGGCGCTCAATGGAAATAACCAGAGAGGGCTGGTAGTGCTGCAGCGTTTTTGCTGCCTCGAGCTTGCTGACGGCGGGTTCGCCTACACTGATTTTGTGTACTCGAAAGTCACTGGCGATGGCGTCCGCCAGCGGTGCGCCGCAGATCAGTACCGGTTCCGCACCCAGCGTTTCCAGCGCGCTGTAGAGAGCGATAGCCCCAACTGGACCATCGGTTTCATAGGTGCCGGCTACCGGAAAGCCGGTGCCGATTAAGACAGTGCCCCTAGCCCTTAGCAGCAACTGTGCGGCGCGCAGATAGTAGCCTGGCAGCAGAGCTTGCTGCAGTGTTTGCATGCCTCGGGGATTGCGTGCCACCAAGAGGTTTTCGATCTCGATGCTGAGATTAAGAAGTGGATTATCCACCTTCCTCACCTTTTTCATCTTTTTCATCGTCGTCGAAATCTGTCGTTAGAGTCTCTAACACAGCGTCATTAAAACGCTGTTGACTGAGTAGCAGTGCATTGTGCGCTTGTTCAATGCTGATAGCCTCAAAGCGAACAGAGCCTCCGGGTAAAAGCTGTGCGAGTTTGCCAAGATCCAGCGACAACACCGAGCCAAGCTTGGGGTAACCGCCAATGGTTTGGCGGTCATTGAGCAGAATAATGGGCTGACCATCTGCCGGGACCTGAATAGCGCCGAGGCAAATACCCTCTGAGAGAATCCCGTCCAGCGTCGATTGAATTGCTGGACCCTTAAGCCTAAAGCCCATTCGGTCACTGCTCTCGGTAACGCGATATTCAGAGCTGAAAAAGCGCTGTTGACTAACTGTGCTAAAAGCCTGCTGCTGATAGCCCAGTATCACTCTCAGTAGCGCGCTGTTATCAGCGTAATCTGGACGTTGATTCTCGGGGACACGCAGCTGTTGCCTCGCCGGGTTTACCGAGCAGGGCAATAGATCGCCGGCCTGCAGCGCTGTGCCATCGCAATGCAGCCCACCGAGCGCTTCCCGCGTCACTGTGGCGGCACTATTGAAAATCGGTTTAATGGTAAATCCACCGGCAACGGCTAAGTAGCTGCGACTGCCGGATAGGGCAAATCCCAATTCGATTCGATCGCCGACTTTTAGCGGATGACTCTGCCACAGTTCTCGGGTCTGACGGTTGATGCTAAATGGAACAGTGGCACCTGTTATGGCTATGGTGGTATCCACAGTCGCCTCTAAAATCAGCCCGCCAACAGTGATCTCTATGGCCGCCGCTGAAAGCGGATTACCACAGAGTCGGTTAGCCCATTGAAAGGCCTGGGGGTCCATGGGGCCGCCGCTAGTGAGTCCGATGCCGTGGTGGCCAAAGCGACCGGCATCTTCGATCAAGCTAAAGATGCCTGGCTGAAGAACCTTTAAGCCACTGCTCACAATAGGCCACCCATATCCAGGTAGGTCTCTCTGTCGATCGCCTTAAAGCGGACTCGATCACCCACCTGAACCGGCGTGCTCGGCTCGAGGCTAGGATCAAACATCAGCTGCGGGCAGAGGCCAATAAGATTCCAACCACCGGGAGATTCAGCTGGATAAACGGCGGTCTGACGATCGGCAATCGCCACTGCGCCGCGGGGGACTTTTTGCCTTGGAGTGGCGAGTCGCGGCGCGGCTATCCGCGGGTCAAGCTCGCCGAGATAGGCAAAGCCTGGGGCAAAACCAATGGCATAGACTCTGTACTCGGATTGTTGGTGGATAGTGATAACGTCTTCAATGGTGAGGCCAGCATTGTCGGCTAGCGATTGTAGGTCGGGTCCCGATTCGATGCTGTAGTAAACCGGCAGTGTTACCAGACTAGCTGATTGGTTGCTATCGGGATCAATTGGCGTGTTCAGTGCCTTGCGAATTGCTTTGCGCACGGCATGATGGTCGGTTTTAAAGGGGTCATAGATCACTAGCAGAGACGCGTAGGAGGGCACCAGATCAACCAATGTGTCGTCGAGGATAATGCGCAACTGTGACGCGGTTGCGGCTATCTCGGCTGCAATTGCTTCACTGGGTGTGTCGCCAAAATAAACGATTAGCGCGTTCTCTCCGGCAATGGAGATTGTCCGCTGAGGCGCCATTAGCAATTGATTAACTGTCGAATTTCTTGGATGGCTTGCACGCCTTCCATATTATCGCCGTGGACACAGAGAGAGTCGGCTTGCAATTCAAGGCGATGGCCACTAACCGTAGTGACGCAGCCTTCGGTTTTAAGTTGCTCTACCTGCGCGAGCATTTTTTCACGGCTGTGAACTGCACCCTCTTTGGCCCGTGAGAGCAGGGCGCCATTATCGTCGTAACAGCGGTCGGCGAAGGCTTCAAAAATAACCTCTATGCCAAACATCTTGGCCTCTTCGCGATGAATTTCGGCATCAGGTGTCGCCTGCAACATAAAGGCAAGGGGCAGGTGTGATTCGGCAATGGCTTCCATTACGGCGCTGCGAATATGGCCATTGGCCATCATATCGTTGTAGAGCGCACCATGAGGTTTGACGTAGGTGACTGGCACACCCAGGTCTGTTGCCATACCAGTGAGTGCGGCAATCTGGTATTGAACTATGGCGATGATTTCGATGGCCGGTAGTTTCATTGAACGACGACCAAAGCCGGCAAGATCGGGATAACTGGGGTGCGCGCCGACAATCACATTATTGCGCTTGGCGGAGAGCAGCGTTTTTTTCATAACCACCGGATCGCCGGCGTGGAAGCCGCAGGCGATATTGGCTTGATCTATGAAGGGCATAACCTGGTCGTCGAGGCCCATGGTCCACGCGCCGAAGCTTTCACCGAGATCGCAATTTAATAGTAGTGGCATAGTGTTTTCCTGGATGCTGCTAGTTTTTTGTTTGTGTGCTTCGGACTCTGCCATTCTGCAAGAGGATCCTTCGGTTCGCTGTGCTCTCTCAGGATGACAGGGTGGAGTGTCATCCTGAGCGCCTAACATGTCATCCTGAGCGTAGCCGAAGGATCTCCCTTCTCTGGCTGCAATCCCATCGGATCACCGATTATTCAACCGTTACCGCAAGCTCACTATTCTTCAAATCAGTCACCAGCATACAGCCTGGACTATGGGTTATACAAAAAGGCAACTTAGCCGCCTCCAAGGCAACCTGAGGTGTCACACCACAGGCCCAAAATAGTGGTAATTCGCCTTGTTTAATCGTCACCGCATCACCAAAATCCGGGCGATTAATGTCAGCAATCCCTATATGCTCCGGATTAGCATAATGTATCGGCTCACCGTGCACCGAGGGAAAGCGCTGACAAATTTCTGCAGCGCGCAGCGCCTCCTCTGGTACAAAAGGTCTCATGCTGACAACCATCTTTCCCGCAAAGGGGCCAGCAGGGGTGCAGTCTATATTGGTTCTGTACATGGGCACATTGACCGCTTCACTGATATTGCGTACCTCAAGTCCATCAGCAATTAACGCCTCCTCAAATGAAAAGGAGCAGCCGAGCAAAAAAGCCACCAAATCATCCCGCCACAGGGAGGATATATCCTTGACTTCACTGACCACCTGGCCGTGTTCAAAAACCTTATAGCTTGGTATGTCAGTGCGAATATCAATATCTTCCCCCAGTGTTGGCAGCCTAAAGTTACCGGGTTCAGATGTTGCAATCAGCGGGCAGGGTTTCGGGTTAGTTTTGCAAAACTGTAGAAAATCCGCTGCGGAATCAGCGGGCAGAATCACTAGATTGCACTGCACATAGCCGTGGCAAAATCCTGAGGTATTACCCTTGTGCTGGCCGCTGCGTATTTGCTGGCGCAGCTGTTGTGGTGAGACTGTCTGTTCAGTGCTGGTGATGGACTTTGACATAAGCAACTCCAACTGTTGTCTGGTGAGTTTAACAAAGCTACAGCGTTAACTCATTAACCCTAGCAGGGTAAATTTAGCGCCAGTGTTTGGTCCAGCTATCGAGCACCAACTCTGAATACCAGTACTGTTCATAGCTGCCATTGTAGCGGGCTAGTGCGTCAGCCAGCCGGCCCTTTTCCCTGTCTAAATAGTATTTAAGAATAGTGCAGCCGTAGCGCAGGTTAGTTTGGATATTGATCAAATTGTCCTCCGGGCGTCCGATTTCATGCTTCCAAAAGGGCATTATCTGCATCATGCCCTGGGCACCGGCGGAGGAGACCGCATAGCGATCGAAGTGACTTTCCACTTCAATTAGCGCGAGAACAATTTCCGGAGAAAGCCCCGCCCGCGAGGCTTCGCTGTGAATAAGTTTGAGTAAGGATATGCGCTGGACTGGATCTTTGACTAAACGAGCGAGCACTGGATCCTTTTCTACAAGCCATACTTCGGCATCATATTGATCGCCAAAACTATTGGCTTCGGCAGCGGCTTGCTTGAGCAGAGCCAAGAGTGCCGGATCGGCAGCGGGTTTTTCTTCACTCGAGACAGTGACCGAAATAGAGAGCAGAAGCAGGACCACAGCAATCCACTGTGGCCATAGCAACAGGTTACTTGGCCGCGGGTTACTTAGCCGCGAGTTACTTGGCGATGTTCTCGGCAATAAAATCATCCAGCTTATCCATAGCTATATGTTGATTTTCGTGTTCCCGGCGATTGCGGTATTCAACATTGCCATCGGCTAAACCGCGATCGCCAATAACGATTCGATGGGGAATGCCGATCAGCTCGATATCCGCCAACATGCCACCGAGGCGAGCTTTGGGCTCGTCCATAAACAGTACTTCATAACCGGCACTAACAAGCTTGCTATAAAGTGTCTGGCAGGTTTCGGCGACCCGTTCAGACTTATGCATATTGATTGGCACAATGGCGACTTGAAACGGTGCAATCGACTCCGGCCAGATAATGCCATTATCATCGTGATTCTGCTCAATGGCTGCGGCAACAATACGACTGACACCTATACCATAGCAGCCCATAGACATGGCGCGGTCTTTGCCATTTTCGTCGAGTACAGTGGCTTTCATAGCTTCGCTGTATTTGGTGCCGAGCTGGAAGATATGACCCACTTCAATACCGCGCTTAATTTCTAATACGCCACGACCATCAGGGCTCGGATCGCCAGCCACTACATTGCGAATATCGGCAATTGTGAATTCGCCGCAGTCGCGCTGCCAGTTAACGCCGGTCAGATGATAGCCGTCGCGATTGGCACCGCAGACAAAGTCGCTGAGCTGCGCGGCCCAGTGATCCACAACGATTGGCAGATTGAGATTCACTGGACCAATGGATCCCGGTGAGCAGTTCAAAGTGCTTTTAATCTGATCTTCAGTGGCGAAAGTCACTTCAGTTTGCAAGCCGAGGGCCCGCTGAGCCTTTACTTCATTGAGTTCATGATCGCCGCGGATCATCAAGCCATAGAGCTGAGTTTTGCCTTCTTCGTCTTCGGCGCTGACAATTAGCGCTTTAAGCGTTTGCTCAGCGCTGGTGTCGATAAAGTCGCAGAGCTGTTTAATCGTGTGCACGCCGGGGGTGGCCAATTCGGCCATGGTTTCTGTGGCGGGTAGGGCAGCTTCACTGGGTGCCAGTGCATCGGCCTTCTCTATATTTGCGGCGTAATCACTCTCGCTGGAAAATACGATGGCATCTTCCCCAGAATCGGCCAGTACATGAAATTCATGGGAAACACTGCCGCCGATGCTGCCAGTGTCGGCCAGCACAGCGCGATAGACCAAGCCGGTGCGATCGAAAATCGCCGAGTAGGTTTGATACATCAGGTCGTATGTCTCTTGCAGAGAGGCGCTGTCCACATGAAATGAGTAGGCGTCTTTCATGCAAAACTCTCGAGTTCGCATCACCCCAAAGCGCGGGCGTCGCTCATCGCGGAACTTAGTTTGAATTTGATAGAAGTTGGCGGGCAGCTGTTTGTAGCTGCGAATTTCATTGCGAATAATATCGGTGACCACCTCTTCATGGGTTGGGCCGAGGCAAAATTCGCGACCATGACGGTCCTTGATACGCAGTAACTCAGGACCAAATTGGCCCCAGCGTCCAGATTCGGTCCACAGGTCGGCGGGCTGCACAACCGGCATCATAATTTCCAAGGCACCGGATCTGTCCATCTCTTGACGGACAATAGCTTCGACCTTGCGAAATACACGGAGGCCCAGGGGTAGCCAAGAGTAAAGCCCAGAGGCAACTTTGCGGATCATACCAGCGCGCAGCATTAGTTGATGGCTGATGACTTCGGCATCGGCGGGAGATTCTTTTTTTGTTGAAATCAGGTATTGGCTGGCGCGCATGGTTTCTCTTACACTGCTGGTCGGTTGATTTGAGGCGCCATTTTACGGCTCTGAGCTGTCGCCGTACAGAGAGTAAACACAGATAAGCAGAGATGAGGACAAAATGTTTCAATTAGATCCCCGATTAGAAGCGGACACCCAATTGTTGGGCGCCTTTCCATTGAGCTTATTACTGCTCAGTAAAGACGCCAATTACCCTTGGTGTATTTTGGTACCTCGGCGTGAAAATCGACGCGAAATTTATCAGCTGGACCAAGCTGACCAACAGCAGCTGTTGCATGAATCCTGCCTACTTGCCGAGACCTTGTCTGATCTTTTCGGGGCCGACAAAATCAATGTCGCGACCCTAGGCAATATGGTTCCGCAGCTGCATATGCACCATATAGTGAGATTTGAGGCCGATGTGGCCTGGCCTGGGCCAGTCTGGGGAGCAGTGGTCGCAGCGACCTATCCGCAGCAACTGTTAACTGAAACAGCTGAGCGTATTGTCGCTGCGCTTGCACCGTTGGGCCTGCACGTTGAGCAGGCTTGATTGGAGTTAGATGCGGAGGCTACTGCGCCATATCTTTTAGGCCTTTTAAGGCATGCACTTTAACGGCCACGGAAGCAGGGCGTGCTTTAAATGTCGTTTCTTTGCCGGTGAAGGGATTAGTGCCTGTATAAGCTTTTTTAGCCGGACGCTTAACCGTATGAATTTTAATCAGGCCGGCGAGAACGAATTCACCCACGGAGCGTTTTTTAACATGGCGTTCCACCAGAGTTGCCAGCTCAGTAAGCAGTGTATTCACCTGCTTGCGCGTCAAATCTGAATTAGCGGCCAGCTCACTGATGATTTGAGTCTTGCTAAAGCGCTCTCTGACAGCAGTGACTTTTTTACTCGGGGCTGTCTTGGCGACAGGTGCTTTCTTGACGGGCGCTTTCTTCACCCGAGCTTTCTTTGCCGCCACTTTACTAGAGACCTTTTTGACTGCCGCTTTTTTTATGCTGGTGCTTTGTTTAGCGGCGGACAGCGTTTTTTTCTTTAGCGGCGTCCTACCCTTTTTTGCAGTTGAGGTTGCTTGCGCAGATCCTTTCTTAAAAGCCATCACATTTTCCTTTATAAATGTAAATCATATTTCATCCCTGCTGTATTGCGATTGAGGGCCAACAGGGCCTCGCAATCATTTATAGCCGCTGTTTTCCTGATATGCCAAAAATGGCAATGTTTTTCGTCATTTTTTTAATCTGCAGTGGGCTCAGCCCATGCGCGGGCATTCTACAAGTGCTGGTGCTGGGGTATAATGCGGCGCTTTTTCGCCGCGGCAGCCAACAAATATTAGGATATTGACTGTCTGCGACTATTGGACAAGTGTATTTTTACTCTCTTAGTCAGTTAGGAAACAACGTTATGCCCATATATGACTATCGCTGCGCGGCTTGTGACCACGAGCTTGAAGCGATACAAAGAATGAGTGATGACAAGCTGGTGGATTGCCCAGCCTGTGAAAAGCCCGAATTAAAAAAACAGCTTTCCGCAGCAGGCTTTCGCCTCAGTGGAAGTGGATGGTATGAGACCGACTTTAAAACCGGCAGCAAAAAGAATCTTAGCGACAGTGGTAGTTCGAAGGCAGCTACCACGGACGCCAGCAGCTCTTAAATAAGCGCTAGTTTTACGCGCTAATTAAAGAACTCATTTAAATTTAACCAAATCAAAATTAGAATAGGGATAGACAACAGATGTATCGATCTAACTATTGTGGATTATTCACCAGTGAGCATATTGATCAAGAAGTGACCCTCTGCGGCTGGGTAGACCGTCGCCGTGATCACGGTGGTGTGATCTTTGTTGATCTGCGCGATCGCGAAGGCATTGTTCAGGTGGTATTTGATCCCGATGCGGGTGAGTTCTTTGAGCAGGCTGACAGTGTGCGCTCGGAATATGTACTCAAGGTTACTGGTGTAGTTCGCGCTCGCAGCGCTGCGACAGTGAACCCGAATATGGCGACCGGTGAGATCGAAGTCTATGGCACTGCTCTAGAAATCCTCAATAGCGCCGTTACACCGCCATTTCAGTTAGATGACTATGTCACCGTGGGTGAAGATGTCAGACTTAAATATCGCTATATGGATTTGCGTCGCAAGGAAATGCAGAACAGCCTGCGCTTCCGCTCCAAGATCAGCTCATCGATCCGCAATTATCTGGTCGACGACGGCTTTTTAGATATAGAGACGCCGATCATGACCAGAGCCACCCCTGAGGGTGCGCGAGATTATTTGATTCCCTCGCGAACGCATCCCGGGCAATTTTTCGCCATGCCACAATCGCCGCAGCTTTTTAAGCAGTTGCTGATGGTTGCCGGCTTTGATCGCTACTATCAAATTGCCAAGTGTTTCCGCGATGAAGATCTGCGCGCCGATCGTCAGCCAGAATTCACTCAGATTGATATAGAGGCCTCTTTTGTCGATGAAGAGGACATTATGTCGACCACTGAAACCATGATTCGCGGCGTCTTCTCTGAGCATATGGGCGTTGATTTCGAGACCTTCCCGCGTATGACCTATGCCGATGCCATGCATAAATACGGTTCTGATAAGCCTGATTTACGTATTCCTTTAGAGCTAGTTGAGGTCAAAGATCTGCTTAAAGACATCGAGTTTAAGGTCTTTGCCGGTCCAGCCAATGATCCAGCCTGTCGCGTTACCGCACTTAAAGTGCCAGGTGGCGCTGACATTTCTCGCAAGAAAATCGACGAGTACACCAAGTTTGTCAGCATCTACGGTGCCAAAGGTTTGGCCTGGATTAAGGTCAATGCCATTGAGACTGGCATCGAAGGGCTGCAGTCACCGATCATTAAATTCCTCGGCGATGAAGTAACCATGAATATTATGCAGCGCTTGGACGCCAAGAATGGCGATATCGTCTTCTTTGGTGCCGACAAGTCTCAGGTAGTCTCTGAAGCCCTGGGTGCGCTGCGCTGTAAAGTAGGTGCCGATCTGGATCTTTATACCTGTGTCTGGGCACCTATGTGGGTGATTGATTTCCCAATGTTTGAAACCACTGATTCCGGTGCGCTAACGCCGTTGCACCACCCGTTTACCGCGCCCTCGTGCAGCGAAGAAGAACTTAAAGCCAATCCGGGAGCGGCTCTGTCTCGGGCATACGACATGGTGCTCAATGGTTGTGAGTTGGGCGGTGGATCGATTCGTATTCATGATCAGAATATGCAGCAGACAGTATTTGAAGTGCTGGGTATAAACGCAGAAGAACAGCGTGAAAAGTTCGGCTTCCTGCTCGATGCCCTTAAGCATGGTGCGCCACCGCATGGCGGCTTGGCCTTCGGTCTAGATCGCCTAATTATGTTGATGACCGGTGCCGATTCTATCCGCGATGTTATTGCCTTCCCGAAAACACAGTCGGCTGCCTGTCTGCTGACTGATGCACCGGGTGTGGTGGATAATAGCCAACTGCGGGATCTCAGTATTAAGCTGCGTACTAAAGAGCCCGCTGCGTAATAGATAGTAAGGTTGTTGACTCGCTATTGACTTGGATTGCCAGCCTGTAGGATATTGAGGGCTGGCGACAATAATGTGTAAGTGCAGATGCTAACAAACAGTAGTGTCTGTAAAGAAAATGCTTGGAAGATTAAGAAAGTGCAAAGTCGTTTGATTGCTTTGCACTAACGCAGAGATTCCGGACTATGTGTTGGATCGTTTAAATGAGCTCTTTTAAACAAGCTCGCTCAAGTATGAGCGGGCAATTGATCAAGCGCATAGATCGGCATAAAGAAGTAGTAGGATTGATAAATACTATAAACTCAAGCGAGTAATCAGAAGAGGAAATAGCGATGAAAGTTATAAGAAAAACAAAAGAATACAAAATTTATCAAAAGGGTTCTGGGCGTTTTGCCGTAAAGAACAGCGAACATAATTGGGTTAATGGCGACGACAAAGTGACTATTTTGCAGGCCGAGGGGCTGGTTAAAGCCGCTGCGTCGGCTCCGGCACCCGTTGTTGAAGAGGTCGTAGAAGCGGCTCCTGAAGTAGTTGAAGCGCCCGCCGCTGAGGTGGTTGAAGAGCCTGCGGCTGAGGTTGCTGAAGAGCCTGTTGTTGAAGAACCTGTTGTTGAAGAACCTGTTGTTGAAGAGGCCGCAGCAGCGCCCGTAGCTGAGGAAGCACCAGCAGCCGAAGAAGCACCAGCCGAAGAAAAAGCACCGGCAAAAAAAGCGGCGCCCAAAGCGAAGGCTGCACCAAAAGCCAAAGCGGCTCCTAAAGCTAAAGCCGCACCAAAGGCCACACCAAAAGCCAAGGCCGCACCAAAAGCCAAGGCCGCACCAAAAGCCAAGGCCAAAGCAAAAGCCGCACCGAAAAAAGCCAAAGCAGAGGCTAAAACCGACGAGTAAGCAGGTTGGTTTAGAGAAAGCCCTCGGGTGTTATGCCTGAGGGCTTTTTTGTGTCCCGCCGAATCACGGCCCTATAGTAGTTGACTCCCAAGCATGGGGTTGCAACACTCTTATCCTTAACGCATAGGCCCTTTGCGGACCATTACCAAAAGACTAATATTCTCAATGACTCGAATAATTGGCATAGACCCAGGATCCCGCCGCACCGGCTATGGCATAGTCGACGCTGTGGCAGGGAAGGTGAGCTATGTCACCAGTGGCATTATTCGTCTGCCTGAAGGCTCACTGCCCGAGCGCTTAAAAATTATCTTTAATGGTGTTGGTCAGCTGATCGAACAGTATGCGCCTGAAGAAATGGGCATCGAAGAAGTATTTTTATCCCACAATGCCAGTAGCGCGCTAAAACTGGGTCAGGCTCGAGGTGCGGCAATTGTGGCCGGGGTCAATGCCGGGCTCTCGGTGGGAGAGTACTCTGCCCGCAGTATCAAGTTGGCGGTAGTGGGCACCGGGGGCGCAGATAAGTCCCAGGTGCAAATGATGATTATGCAGCTATTAAAGCTTTCAAGCGCGCCAGCGGAAGATGCAGCCGACGCCTTGGCCGTGGCCCTCTGTCACGCCCAGACGTCGAGAGCCTTGGCCGCAACAGGCGCCAAAGGCTATGCCCGCGGGCGACTTAAATAAACTAACTCAGGAACTATAGCGAAAATGATTGGACGACTTCAGGGCAAGGTAATCGAAAAGCAGGCACCGGATCTTTTAATTGATGTGCAGGGCGTTGGCTATGAAGTGCTGGTGTCGCTGAACACCTTTTTTGGCGTTCCCGGCGTTGGTGAAATCACGACTCTACACACCCATTTTGTCGTTCGGGAAGATGTGCAGCAGCTCTATGGTTTTGGCACTCAGTCCGAGCGTCAACTGTTCCGTCATCTCATAAAAGTTAATGGCGTAGGCCCAAAAATGGCCCTGGCGATTCTTTCGGGTATGTCGGCCAATGACTTTGCCATCTGTGTGCACAATAACGATATAGCCACCTTAGTAAAACTGCCAGGTGTTGGCAAAAAGACTGCTGAACGGTTGCTGATTGAAATGCGTGACAAGATCGGCGATATGGATGCCACTGCGGCGGGATCTGCCACTGGTGCCCAAGAGGCGAAGCCGGATATTTCACAAGAAGCAGAGAGTGCATTGATTGCCCTGGGCTATAAGCCTGCAGATGCGGCGAAAATTATCAGTCGCGTAGCAACGGAGTCGGTTAATGATGCCGGCGAGTTGATTCGTCTGGCGCTTAAAAGTATGGGTTCATAGAGGGCCGGTTTTTCACAATAAACCTCCGGCCCGCTAGTGAAAATCTCTACCCATCAATGTATGCTTAGGGGCAAAATCACCATGGTGTCAGATGATAGAGCCCGACCGCATAATTTCCCCCGACATGTCTGTTGCCGAAGAGCGTTTTGATCGCGCACTGCGCCCGGAAAGCTTAAAAGATTATGTGGGTCAGCCAGTTGTGGTTGAACAGTTGAGCATCTTTATTGAAGCGGCACGCAAGCGCAGCGAACCCCTAGATCACACTTTGGTATTTGGTCCTCCAGGACTGGGTAAAACCACGCTCGCCCATATTATTGCCAATGAGATGCAGGTGGCCCTTAAAACCACCTCTGGGCCGGTTCTCGAAAAAGCCGGTGATCTCGCGGCACTCTTGACCAACCTTGAACCCGGTGATGTGCTGTTTATCGATGAGATCCATCGTTTGAGTCCAGTCGTTGAAGAAATTCTCTATCCTGCAATGGAAGACTACCAACTCGATATTGTGATCGGCGAAGGGCCTGCAGCACGTTCGATAAAATTGGATCTACCGCCTTTTACCCTAGTTGGTGCGACCACTAGAGCGGGATTACTCACAGCCCCATTGCGCGATCGTTTCGGTATTGTTCAACGGTTGGAATTTTATTCAGAAACAGACCTGACCCATATTGTGCAGCGTGCCGGTGCGATTTTAAATGTCTCCATCGATGCCAAGGGTGCAGCTGAAATTGCTCGCCGTTCTCGAGGAACCCCGCGTATAGCCAACCGATTATTGCGCCGTGTACGCGATTACGCTGAAGTCAAAAGTGACGGTTCGATTAGCGCAGAAATTGCTGATGCCGCGCTAAATATGCTGGCAGTTGATCAGCGTGGATTTGATCACCAGGATCGCCGTTTGCTGCTCACTCTGATGGAAAAATTTGAAGGGGGCCCCGTGGGCGTCGACAGTCTCGCCGCGGCAATGAGCGAGGAACGCGGTACTATTGAAGATGTATTGGAACCCTATCTGATTCAGCAGGGGTATCTAATGCGCACCTCCCGTGGTCGTATGGCAACGCGCATGGCCTATGAGTATTTTGGGTTGCAGAGACCCAAGTCTATGGATGCAATCGATGACTAAGGCGCTGGCAGAATTTCGTTTGCCTATCCGAATCTATGTCGAAGATACCGATGCCGGCGGCATTGTCTTCTATGCAAATTACCTAAAGTTTATGGAGCGAGCGCGCACCGAATTGATGCGCAGTCTAGGCTTCGATAAACCGGCGCTGTTTGATGATATACAGTTTGTGGTTAGCCAAGTGTCCCTGAAATATCATAGTCCAGCGATGTTGGATGACCAGATAAGCGTTACCGCAGTGCTCAGCAAAGCCGGTCGCGTAACCTTTGAAATGACGCAGCAAGTTTTTCGTGGCGATGAACTGTTGGTGGAGGGGTGGGTCAAAGTGGCTTGCATTAATTCCACCAGCAAGCGCCCCCAGGGCATGCCCAAACCAATGTTCCATGCTTTAACCGAGAGCTTTAACTGAGAACTTTAACCGAAAGCTTTAATCGAGAGCTTTAATCAAAATCGTTAGCAAAACGTTTTGAGAACCCAATTTAGCAAAACAGGGAGTGACACAGTTGATAGAAGAAAACATGTCCATTTGGCATTTGATCTCCAATGCCAGCGTGCTGGTGCAACTCGTGATGGGGCTTTTATTTGTCGCCTCAATCATGTCTTGGGTGATGATTGTGCAGCGAGGAATCTTTCTCAACGCCGCTCAGCGTGGATTCCGCCAGTTTGAAGATGCCTTCTGGTCCGGAGTGGATCTCAATAAACTCTACGGCGAACTGACTCAGGAAGCCAAAGAACATGGCGGCCGCGACGGTGTAGAAAATGTTTTTCGCGCCGGGTTTCGTGAATTTAATCGTCTTGCCCAAGTTGGCAGTGCAGACTCAGATACCATTATGGAAGGCACCGATCGCGCCATGCGTGTAGCGCTGTCTCGGGAAGATGAAAAGCTCAATATCAGCCTGCCATTTCTCGCCAGTGTCGCATCAGTTAGTCCTTATATAGGCCTGTTTGGCACCGTCTGGGGGATTATGAACTCCTTCCGCGGCCTCGCCATGGTGCAACAGGCAACCCTAGCCACAGTAGCTCCCGGAATCTCTGAGGCACTGATCGCCACCGCCATGGGTCTGTTCGCCGCGATTCCCGCATTAATTGCTTACAACCGCTACGCCGCCATAGTGGAGACCATGAACAGCAGCTACGAAACCTTCGCCGAGGAGTTTTCGAGTATTTTGCATCGCCAGATTCGCGCCAACTAATTGGCTCAAGCGCAGTGAGCAAATGGATAAGCTTTTGAGGCTCGATAAGTGAAGACAAAACGAACAAAACGAAAACTGGTTGCCGAGATTAACGTCGTACCCTATATCGACGTAACGCTGGTGTTGCTGGTGGTATTTATGATTACTGCGCCACTGCTGATGCAGGGCGTCAAAGTGGACCTGCCCGAGGCCAATTCAGCGCCTATGGACGCCAAGGACCAAGAACCCTTTATTGTCTCGATTAAAGCCGATGGCAGTTATTGGATCGACGTAAAGGGCGAGAATCAGATTCAAAGCCTTGAGGTGATCAAAGACCGGGTCGGCAAAATATTGCGTCAGACACCGAAAACCCCAGTATTAGTGTGGGGTGATAGCAAAGTGGATTACGGTGTGGTGGTCAATCTGATGAGCGAGTTACAGGCCGCCGGAGCGCCCTCTGTGGGTTTGGTCACGGAGCCACCACCAAATTAATATGGGCAGTTTTCTCAGTTATTCCGTCGCCGTACTGGTCAGTCTTGCACTGCACCTTGGCCTGCTTGCAGTGCTGTTTGTTGGCTGGGAACCTGAAACCACTCGAGTAATGATCCAGCCGCAGTATATTGAGGCTAAGCTAGTAGAATTGGCGCCGAAGAAAGTCGTTCAACCAAAGGCCAAACCAAAGAAACCGAAGACCGATAGTGCCAAGCAAAAGCGCGAGGCAAAAAAACGCCGAGACAAACTCGCAGCGCAGAAAAAGGCCAAGGATAAAAAACGTGAGCAAGAGCGTCTTAAAGCGCTCAGCGAAAAACAACGTCTAGAGGCTTTGCGTCTGGCTGAAGAGCAGCGACTCAGAGACGAACAGGAGGCGGCCCGAGAGGCTGAACGCAAACGCCTAGAGACAGAGTTTGCCGAGGCGCTAGCGGCGGAGCAGGCCGAAATCAACGCTCAGGAAGACGAGCGTGTCGCCAACAGTTATCGCCAGCTTATTCAGCAGCGTCTATCGGAGAACTGGAGCCGTCCGCCCAGTGCACGGCTGGGGATGGAAACCTTAATTCGTATTCGCTTGGTGCCCACTGGCCGCATCGTAGGTGTGAATATCCTCACCTCCAGTGGCGATACAGCCTTCGATCGCTCGGTAGAGCAGGCGGCACAAAAGGTAGAGCAGTTTATTGAATTGCAGGGCATGGCCCCAGACTTATTTGAACGCAAATTTCGTCAGGTGGATGTCGCATTTAGTCCCGAAGATCTCAGATTATAAGGTAATGACGCAATGACAGTTAGAATCGCCAAATCCTCAATCCTCAGCATGCTGCCGGTTAAGCTACTGGTTGCCGTGCTGTTAGCCGTCGCCTCGCCGAGCTACGGTGAATTGGTTATTCGCGTGACTCAAGGCAATGATCAGCCGACCAAGATTGCCATAGCGCCAATCGCCATGGGCGGGATTCAATCCTCCGAGGATATCAGCGCGATTGTCGAAGCCGACCTGGCCCGCAGTGGTTTGTTTGCTCCCATGGAACGCCGCGATATGCTCGCCTTCCCAAGCTCAGCTTCAGAGGTCTATTACCGCGACTGGCGTCTTTTAGGGGCTGAGTATCTGGTTGCTGGCAATATGCGCGCCATATCCGAAGGCCGCTATCAAATTGAATTTAGCCTATTAAATGTCAGCGGCCAAAAAACCGTATTGACTCACAAGGTTAGCGGCACCAGCAGCCAAATGCGCGATCTTGCCCACCTGATCAGCGATAAAGTCTATGAAGAAATTACTGGCATCCGCGGTGCCTTCTCCACGAGACTGGCCTATGTCACCGCCACGCGAATCAATGACGTATATACCTACAGATTAAATGTGGCCGATGCAGACGGCGCCCGAGAGAAGTTAGTTTTGGAATCTGGCGAGCCCATTATGTCCCCAGCCTGGTCCGCCAACGGTAAAGAGCTCGCCTATGTGTCCTTTGAAACTGGTCGTCCGGCTATTTTTCGGCAAAATTTGGTCACTGCTCAACGTGAACAGTTAACCAACTTTACTGGTCTTAATGGCGCACCCTCCTGGTCTCCCGATGGCAAGAAGATGGCTCTAGTACTGTCGAAAGACGGCAACCCAGAACTGTATCTGTTGGATTTGCAGACTAAGAAATTCTCCCGCCTGACCCGGCACTTCGCTATTGATACTGAACCCACTTGGATGCCCGATGGTAAACACCTGTTGTTTACCTCGGATCGAGGTGGCACCCCGCAAATATATAAATTAAATATTGCCAGCAAGGCCACTGAGCGCCTAACATTCAGCGGTAATTACAATGCCCGTCCAAGCCTGGCGCCAGATGGTCGCACAATGGCCATGGTGCACCGTCAGAGAGACACTTTTCATATTGCCTCGTTTGATCTTAAGACTGGCAGAATGATTGAACTGACCGAAACCAGACTAGACGAATCTCCGACGGTTGCGCCCAATGGAGCTATGCTAATGTATGCCACTAAACAAGGTGACCGAGGGGTTCTAGCTGCTGTATCATTGGACGCTGGAGTGCGCTACGTGCTGCCGTCCAGCAGTGGTGATGTCAGAGAGCCAGCCTGGTCGCCTTTTTTGCGATAGACATTTTGTGTATAGCCCTAGTGATAGCTGATTTAACTGCCTTTTTAAGGGTATACATAGTTAAAACACTTATAGAGACAAAAACAGTACCACCTTATAATGCTTAAAACCTTTGCCAAACAGGAGTTCAAAATGAAAACATCTTTTATCAAATCTGGCCTCAGCACGTTGCTTTTAGCCGCGCTGTTGACCGGTTGTAGCAGTAATCCAGTAGTAGAAGAACAGCAGACTTCAACTGATATTGAAGATACATCTGTACAGACTGGTCAGGTTGATACCTCAGCGATCGACGATGCCGCTGTCGAAGTGATGACCGCAGATACCGTATTCTATTTTGACTTTGACAAAGCGCTTTTAAAGCCTGAGTCGCGCGCAGCGCTGCTCGAGCACTCTGCATCACTGCAGAACAGCCCGCGCAATGTGCGTCTTGAAGGTCATGCCGATGAGCGCGGCACGCGCGAGTACAACATGGCACTGGGCGAGCGACGCGCCAACGCAGTTAAAGAATTCCTCGTTCTGCAGGGTGTTTCTCCCGGTTTGATCGAAGTTATCAGCTACGGCGAAGAACGCGCAGCAGCCTATGGCAGTAACGATGATGCCTGGGGCCTCAACCGTCGAGTTGAACTGAAGTAAAAAATTCTTTGGCGGGTTAAAATAGCCAAAAGAAATAAGCGTGCGGCCGGGGTTGTGACATACTCTGGCCGTTTCTCTATTTGTTATAAACAGGATTATCCTCGACTCGCCATGAAATCTTCTCTTGCACCGGTCTTACTCTCAGCTACCTCCCTGCTATTGGTGTCATTAGCCGGCAATGTTGCGGCCCAGGTTGCACCTGTAGTCGACTTAACGTCCAGTACGCCCAAGCCAGTGGTTCGCACTGCGGCAGCAGTGGACGACCGCTATAACCAGTCGCAGATGATGCAAAATGAAGTGCGTGAGCTGCGTGGCTTGGTTGAGCAGCTCAGCTATGAGTTGCAGCGCGTCAAGCAGCGACAGATGGATGATTACCTGGACCTCGACAGACGACTTAGTGCGGTGCTATCCGGTGCTACGCCAGAGGAATTTACCGCTGATGCAGATGGCGACTTGCAGCTTAATATCGATGGTCAGTCAGCAGTGGTTGCTGGATCCTCAGTTATTAATGGCGACGGTATGGAAGGACAGGTGCCAAACCAGGCTCTAGAGGGACAGGCTGTTGATGGTCTGGCTTTAAATGGGCGGTCGTTAAATGGAGTGCCTCAAACTCCAACGATTACACCGGCCATTAACACCGAAGAGATCGCGCAAAATTACGCACAGGCATCCAACCTGCTGCTTAAGGAGCGCGACATCAATGCCGCAGCGCAAGCTTTTAAACAGCATGTTATCGACTATCCAGCCAGCCCCTATACCGCCAATGCCCACTACTGGCTCGGTGAAATCTATCTGCTGCAAGGACAGGATGAAATGGCCCGCCAGGCCTTCACCCTGGTCGTTGAGCAACACCCAAAACATAGTAAGGCGATGGACGCGACCTTTAAACTTGGCAAGATATATCACCAACTGGGCGAGATAGACCGCGCCCGCGAGCTTCTCGAGAAAGCCTCGAGAGGCACCGGTGGTGCTGCCAGCAAAGCTCAGCGCTACTTAAAGACGAATTTTTAGTCCTGAGCGTTTAATCAATAGTTTTTACCTTCAGTCCCAGCCAACCAGACAATAATCACATGCCCGAAACCGAACTTCGTATCACCGAGATATTCCACTCCCTGCAGGGTGAAACCAGCACCGTAGGCCTGCCCACCGTATTTGTGCGCCTCACCGGCTGCCCAC
This sequence comes from gamma proteobacterium HTCC2207, assembly GCA_000153445.1. GTDB lineage: Bacteria > Pseudomonadota > Gammaproteobacteria > Pseudomonadales > Porticoccaceae > HTCC2207. Next base: position 102,327 of record CH672397.1, read on the forward strand.
TGCGCTGTGGTTATTGCGACACCGCCTATGCCTTCGAAGGCGGCAGTAAATGGACTCTCAGTGATATTCTTAGCACCGTAGCCGACTACGGCGCCAAATATGTCACCGTCACCGGTGGCGAGCCTCTAGCGCAGCCTCAGTGCATAGAGCTACTGAAACAACTCTGTGATCTGGGTTACCGCGTATCTCTAGAAACCAGCGGCGCTATGCCAGTAGAAGACGTAGACCCAAGAGTCTTTAAAATTGTCGATCTAAAAACCCCGGGTTCGGGCGAGGTATCGAAAAATCTCTATAGCAATATCGAATATCTTTTGCCCCATGACGAAGTGAAATTTGTTATCTGTGATCGCCAAGATTACGACTGGAGCTGCATGAAAATCGACGAACTAGGCTTGCAGGGCAGGGTAGCTGAAATACTCTTCTCACCCAGCCAGGGCGTGTTACCCCCGGCAGAGCTCGCCAAATGGATGCTCCACGACAAACTCAATCTGCGCATGCAGATTCAGACTCACAAATATATCTTCGGTGACCAACCAGGTCACTAGCACCAAGTAAAAAGTCGTTAATACAGGACAATCTAAAAAGCATGGCAAAGAAAGCGGTAATTCTCGTATCCGGCGGGCTCGATTCCACCACCGTAGTCGCAATGGCCAAAAGCCAAGGCTACGACTGTTACACCCTCAGTTTTGACTACGGTCAGCGCCATCGCTCCGAGTTAGTCGCCGCCCAAAAAATCTCCGAGTTAATGACCGTCCATGCTCACAAAGTGGTCAAATTGGATCTAGGTAGTATTGGCGGCTCAGCTCTAACCGACAGCAGTATCGAAGTGCCTGAAACAGAAACCACCGGCATACCGGTCACCTATGTTCCTGCTCGCAATACCGTGTTTCTCTCAATCGCCCTAGGCTGGGCCGAAGTGCTTGGCGCCAACGATATCTTTCTCGGCGTTAACGCCGTCGACTACTCCGGCTACCCAGACTGTCGCCCCGAGTACATAAAAGCCTTTGAAACCATGGCCAACCTTGCCACCAAAGCTGCAGTAGAAGGGCAGAAGTTAACAATCCACGCGCCGTTAATAGATTTGACCAAAGGACAGATCGTTGAGGCTGGAATGGCCCTAGGCGTCGATTACAGCAATACCGTTTCCTGTTATCAGGCCAATTTAGAAGGCGAAGCCTGCGGCAAATGTGAAAGCTGCCGACTGCGCCGACAAGGCTTCGAACAGGCCGGAATAAAAGACCCTACCAGATATCAAAAAAACGCTTGAATTCTGGCAGCTGGTCAGTATGATACGCACCTCTTCAAAGGGCCGTTAGCTCAGCGGTAGAGCAGTTGGCTTTTAACCAATTGGTCGATGGTTCGAATCCATCACGGCCCACCAAACAAATAAAAAAGCCACCCAATCGGGTGGCTTTTTTATTTGTCCGGCGGGTTCGTCTGGAAAGAACCACGTTCGACAAACTAGCCTTACAGGCGAGTTTGGACGCCAAAGGCGCCCCGAAGGGGTGGGAAATAGCCCAAGGGCTATCTCCCATCAATCCATCACCCATTCTCCTAGTCGAACACAATCTGCCACCCAATCGGGTGGCTTTTTTATTTGTCCGGCGGGTTCGTCTGGAAAGAACCACGTTCGACAAACTAGCCTTACAGGCGAGTTTGGACGCCGCAGGCGCCCCGAAGGGGTGAACAACAGCCGATAGGCGACTTATCATCACTAATTAGGCTTACAGCCGAGTTTGGACCCAAAAAGCGCCTGGCCGGATCTGTAACAACCCAAAACCTATCTTCCATCAACTAATCATGCCTTAAAGTCCCGTCCAAGCCGCCCCAAAATTTAATCTAACGTCACTTTATATTCCAAGGTGGGGTTTTCCCACACTCAAGCGTCTTATACCCCTGCGATAGCGTTCTTTATCGTCCCTCATATCAGCACAGGAATAGCCATGAATCTCCAACACTTCGATAAAATCATCCGCACCCAAATGCGCAAGCGCAACACCCCAGGGATGGCGATTAGCATTATTAAAGACAACCGAACCCTGTACTCAAAAGGCTTTGGTGCTCGCAACCTAAAACAGCAAGAGCCCATGGATGCCGATACACTGCTAGGCATTGGTAGTATTACCAAATCCTTCACCGCCTTCGCCATTATGCAACTGCAGGACCGCGGACAGCTCTCCATTGAAGACAGCGCCGCCAAGTATCTCAATGTAGAGCCCTTCGTCTCGCGGCCCGAGATCAAAATCAAACATATGCTCTCGCACGCCAGCGGTGTGCCTTCGATGGATGCTGGAATGCTTTCATTTAACTACACCTTTGGCGACTTTAGCCGCATTTACCCAGCTAGCAATCGTGAGGACTTTTTAGCTCATTTAGCTGATGCTGAAGAATTTACTCTATTTAAGCCCGGCGAGAAGTTTTTTTATAACAACGATATGTACACCTGCTTGGCGTTTATCGTTGAGGAAATTACGGGCCTCAACTTTGAACAGTTTGTGCAAGCGAATATCCTTAATCCCCTTGAAATGACCCGAGCGGTTTTATCCAAGTCAGCATTTGACGCCGATGATAATCGCATGACCGGTTATCTCTTAGAAATGAAAAACGGCAAGTCCTGTGCAAAAGAAAGTGATGTCCCCATCGACGGTTATCTCCAGGCGATCGGTGGTCTATATGTCTCAATGAACGAAATGCTTAACTATGCTAAGTGCCTGTTAAACCATGGGGAGTTTAATGGCACGCAGATACTCTCTAAAGAATCAGTAGCCACATTGTTCGCATCACAAATTGCCACGCCCTACGGCGAAGGGAACAACCCCCAATATGCATTGGGCTGGTGCATAGAGTCACCAACAAATTTTGTTCCTTATGGCGTGCTGCAGCATGGCGGTGGCATGGGAACAAGCAATTCTTTTTTACTGCTGATACCCGAGTTAAACGCCGCCGTTGTTGCTGCAGAAAATGCGGGTACAGGTATCACACCGCTTATAGCCCGAGTGGCGGTGGCCGAACTGCTGGGAGATAAGCCCGAGGTAGTGGTTGAGGATCTGCGCATGGACCTGTGCCTTGCTGAGGTCGAAGGTACCTATCAGTCCCAGTACGATATGTATAAGTTAACCGTCGGTCGTAAAAACGGAGTGCTGCAAGCAGATGTAGAAACAGACGATGGCAGCTTTAGTTTTCCATTGATTCCCAGTGATATAGATAATTTGGAATTCAGTGTTTACTCATTGCGATCATCTCGTCATGCCAAAGTAGTGTTTTATCGAGACGAAAAAACCCAAAAAATTGCTTTTTCGAGGTATGACCGGTTTATGTATCGCCGAGTTTAAGTTGCATAGGCTAATAGGGTGTATTGATTCAAACGGAAAGGAGTCGGTTAATGATTAATTTTCTATTTGTCTATCACGGCAGTAGTGATTCAGTGCCTGATTGTCGCTGACAATTGAAGATTAACTTTATAAATTCATTTGCAGGGAATAAGTAATGAGCAAAAAGCGTTTATATATATCCGCCGATATCGAAGGTGTGGCTGGTGTAGTTTCCAGCGAGCATACAACTCCCGCCGGTTTTGAAGACCAACAGGCCCGCGAATGGTATACCGCTGAAGTCCTGGCAGTTTGCGAAGCCGCCTGTGAAAAAGGCATTGAGGAAATAGTGGTTAGCGACTCCCATGGCAATGGCCAGAGCTTATTGATCGATAAGCTTCCCGACAATGTTCAGGTTGTCCGCTCATGGCCGCGCCCGCTATGCATGATGGCAGGCGTTGAGCTGGGTGATTATGTTGGGGCTATGTTAATTGGTTATCACAGTGGCGCCAGCGATATGCGGGGTGTATTGGCGCATACGTTGCACGGTGGAGCCATTAGTGAAGTTCGCTTGAACGGCAAAGTGGCATCAGAAACGGTTATCAGTGCCGCAACTGCCGCGCACTTTGGCGTGCCATTAATTATGGTATCCGGTTGTGATGCTTACAAAAGTAAAAAAGCGCCGGTGCAGCCAGCGACTAAATTTACCTATGTGGTTGGGGATAAAGCCTCTGTGGCTGCGGTGAAAAAAGGTGTGGCCATTGGTGAGGCGGTTGGTTATGGCGCGTCCTTTGCGCGAGATCTGGGCAATACGCCACCGAATATTTGTCATCCCAGTTACCTGTCAAAGCAGGCTAAAGCCATGGCTCGGGGTGAGCCGCGGTTAAGCGTGAAAGTGTTGGGTGAAAAAGAGATGGACGCCTTGGGTATGCATTCATTGCTGTCTGTGGGTCGCGGTTCCGTGCAGCCCTCGCAATTGATTGTGATGGAATACAAGGGCGGTAAAAAGGGCGATGCGCCTTACGCTATTGTGGGTAAAGGCATTACCTTTGACTCTGGTGGTATTTCTCTAAAGCCCGGCGCTTCGATGGATGAAATGAAATACGATATGTGTGGTGCCGCCGCGGTGTTTGGTGCGCTGCAATCGGTTTTGGCGCTTAAGTTACCGATTAATCTGGTCTGTGTGGTGGCCGCGGCTGAAAATATGTCTAGCGCCGATGCCAGCCGTCCTGGCGATATTGTGACTAGTATGTCGGGTAAAACCATTGAGATCCTTAATACTGATGCCGAGGGACGGTTGGTGTTATGTGATGCGTTGACCTATGTGCAACGGTTTAAACCTAAGACGATTATTGATCTGGCTACACTGACTGGTGCGGTTATTGGGGCGCTGGGTAATGAGGCCTCGGGTTTAATGAGTAATGATGATGGACTTGCTAAGACCTTGATAAATGCTGGGCAGATGTCAGGTGATCGCGTTTGGCAGCTGCCATTGTGGGATGACTATGCCAAACAGTTGAAAAGTCCGTTTGCTGATATCGCCAATTTGGGTGGGCCCGGTGCTGGAACTATTACGGCGGCGTGTTTTTTGTCGGAGTTTGTTAAGGGGCAAACTTGGGCGCACTTGGATATCGCGGGGACTGCTTGGGTTAAGGGTGCGGATAAGGGTGCTACGGGTACGCCGGTGGGGTTGTTGACTGAGTATTTAATGGGGCTTTGAGGGTTTGTTGTCTCTTGTGTGGTGGCGGGGGGGTGAGATCCCTCGTCGCTGCGCTCTATCGGGATGACGAAGTGGTTGTGTTCTGTCGGGATGACGAAGTGGGTGTGGTAACGAGTTTGGTTTAGGTGGCAAGGTGAGTTTTTAGAGTGGGGAGAATTAATACTAAACCCTCTCTAGCTTTCACCAATACAAGTCGTTATTGTCCTTGCTATCAAGTGTCAATCACTCCCAGAGGCGGCTATGAAAATCCATCAGGTGTATACCGAAAGCGAACTGCGCAACTTCACTTATCTTATCGAGTTAGAGAATAACTCAGCGCTGGTTATCGATCCCTGGGATGCCGATGAGGTAAACACTCTGTTACAGCAAAAGCAGCTGCGTCTGCAGGCGATTATCAATACCCATGAGCACTGGGATCATATTCAAGGCAATAAGGCACTGGTGGCTGAACATGGCTGTGAGGTTTGGGCGCACAGTAATGGTCAGGGGAAGGTTCCTGGCTTGAGTCGTTTACTCACTGCCGGTGAACTGATCGATCTCGATGCTGGCGCACAGTTGCGGGTGCTGGATACACCCGGCCATACTTATGCCCATCTGTGTTTTTTGGTGCTCGAACAGGGCACGGCGGTGGCTGTTTTTACCGGTGACACATTATTCAATGCTGGAGTGGGGCACTGCCGTGGAGGTGATGTCGACTCGCTGTATCAGACTATATCTGAGCAATTTCATAGCCTCGATAACAATGTGTTGGTCTATCCCGGTCATGACTATCTGGAGAATAACCTGCGTTTTACCCTCAGTGTGGAGCCGGATAATCAGCAGGCTCAGGCGTGGTTGCCTAGGGCCATGGCTGCAGATCCTACGGTGACACCTCTGGTTACCTGCATAGGCGATGAGCGGGAATTTAATAGCTTCTTTCGCTTGGGTAATGCACAGATTCGCGAGGGTTTAAACTCTATGGATGCAACCGATAAAGAGGTTTTTGTTAAGCTGCGGTCACTGCGCGACAATTGGTAGGGTGGCTAAACTCATAACTAGAAAACACATTAAATTATGTCTCTAAATTATTGATTGAGTTTATTTTATAAGGTCAATTGCAATCATTATGGCAAAGCCAAAGCTGATTATCAGCCCAGTAATGGGTACAGCTATAGGCACCCGAATTCCCTTCTTCTCTGGCTGTTCTTCCGCCCTCAATTTGATCTGAACCAACGCTGTATTGACTACTACGGCGATGACTAAAATCATCAACGAGGTCGTTTCGGCGAGACTTTCAATGGCATAACTCAGAGCCAAAACAGAGACTAAAAGCATCACTAAAAGCGTGGCTTTGATTGGCGTTTGAGTGCGTGGATTGATCTCGGCCATAAAGTTTAACTGGGCGGGAATCATTGACTGACGGCTCATGCCATACAACACCCGCGAGGCCATAATCATCTGTATCAGGGCACCATTAACAATGGCTAGAATGCTGATCAGGCTAATCAGCGTTGCGTCTGATCCCGTTTTAGCGGCATAGATATACGTTAGTGGAGCACTCTGCTGACCGAGCTGCTCTGGCGGCACAGTTAAGACTGCGGCAAGAGTCACTAGACAGTAAATCAATGTGGTCAGAATTAAGGTGATAATGATCGCCTTGGGCAGATTGTTCTCCACATCCACCACTTCCTCAGCAACATTCACAATATCTTCGAAGCCAATAAAGGCATAAAAGGCGAGAAAGGATCCGCTGAGAATCCCCAACCACATCGCACTGTTTAGTCCCGGATTGAATTCATTAAGGCGCACTGGAAAGGTGGCGAGATCGCTGCGGGTGACCCAGACGATCAGTATCAAGCCGATTATCTCTATAACTGTGATCACTGCGGCGGTGATAACTGATTGGCCAATACCCCAAATGGCCAACAGTCCAAGGGCTGCGGTGACCGTGACAATGGCTATCCAGTCGGGGATCGAGACAAATACCTGAAGGTAGCCGACAAAACCATTGGCCAGTGCAGCGGCTGAAATACAGCCATTGAGTATCACAAGCATTCCAATAACCACTGTCAGGCTCTTTTTGTTAAATGCCTGCTGCACATAGACTGCTTCGCCAGCGCTCTTGGGGTAGCGGCTAGAGAGTTCTGCGAAGGCGAGGGCGGTGAAGGCAGAGAGGAGCGCTGCGGCGACAAAAGACAGGGGCGCGAGCATGCCGGCCCGCGCCGCAACCTTACCCACAAGGGCGTAGATGCCGCCGCCAATAGTGGTCCCAAGACCATAGAGAATCAACATTGGCAAGGTTAACGAGCGCCGAAGTTGGTTATCTGTACTGGGCAAAACGACCTCTCAAATATGGAATATCTGTGGAATATCAATGACTGGCTATAAATTTATAGTAGACCAGATATCACCTTGCTTATGCGCTTTGAGGTGCTAATCGACTCCCCATCTTTAATAAATTATTCTGCGATAAGGTGGGGAATATGCTGCTTTTGGAGTCTTATAGAGTATGCCCTTGGTAAGGCAGACCAAAATAAGGATTATTTGGTAAATACTGGCCTCAGGATTGAGGTTAGAAAACGGATGTATAGGTGACAAGGTGAGTCATAAGCAGCAAGAGACAGAGCAGTTGGACCTGAGGGCGGAAAAGCAGATTCTGCTGGATCGGGATAGGCTCGAAATAGAGGGACTTATTTTGGATATGACAGCCGCAGGTGCGGGCATTACCCAGACCGAAATCGATCAACTATACAAAGATACATCCAATCAGTTACGTCGCCTTTTGGTGCGTAAGCTGGGTGATGAAGAGGGCGCCGAGGCGCTGGCTCAGGATACTTACCTGAAATTACTGCGTGTTAAGCACAATCAGGATGTTGGCGATCTGCGTCACTATTTGTTTAGCATGGCCGTGAGACTGGCTCTAAATGTGTTGCGCAAGCGCAAGATGGACAGTCAGTACTATGGCCAAAGGGAAAACCCGTCACGACAACTCAGCCAGAATAGCTGCGCCTACCGTGTGTTACTCGATGAACTTAAGTGTGAAACATTAAAAGAGAGTATTGCGCAGCTGCCGGAAAAGACTCGCTATATCTATCTGTTACACCAGTTTAAGCGTTTACCTGCCGATGAGATTGCACGGCACATGAATGCCTCTGAGGCGCTAATATCCACTCATATCGACTGCGCCAGGGGACAGACAGAGAAGGCTTTAACTGAATTTGTCTTGATGGATGTCTAATAAATGCACCACTGATAAGACGCGAGATGCACTGAAAAGTCTCGAACCCTGGGCCGATGACGAGATCGGCCGTCTAGAGAAGACCTTTGCTGCTCATCGCCGTTCCGATGATATAGCGGCCAGTGGCCCTGAATCACGGGGCTCTATATTTGCGATCCCCTTTGGCGTTTTAACCAAGGAGGGTTTTGCGGCTGGTTTTCTCCTGGGTCTGATTTCTGGTCTGGCGTTATGGGCATTAGTTACCCGGTTCTAGATGCCGACTGCTGATTAAAACTACCACCTAATAGACTTATTTTAAGTACACTTGTGGCTCAAAGCTGCCGGTGCACACTGTACTGTTGTGAATAAAATACTCTGAGTTAAATAATAAAAATCCTATGTTAAAAATCTTTAAAGATCGCAATTTCTTCATTTTTTGGTTTGGAGAGATGACCTCGGTGGTTGGCGATCATATCAGTCTGCTGGCTTTCCCCTGGCTGGTGCTGCAGATGACCGGCAGCGCGCTAATGACCGGATTGGTATTTGCTGTGCAGGGTATTCCGCGAGCCGCCCTGATGCTTGCAGGGGGTGCGTTGGTCGACCGCTCTAGTCCGCGTCTGGTTATGATGTTGAGCAATGCGGCGCGCCTGGTTATGGTGCTGGGCCTTGCTTACATGATTACCTATGATCTGGTGAACCTGACCAATGTGTTTGTGATCGCATTTTTGTTTGGCATAGCGGACGCTTTTTTCTATCCAGCGAGTACCTCGATATTACCCAGTATTGTGCCCAGAAGTATGCTTCGAGAGGGCAATGCAGTACTGCAAGTCACCCTTCATTTGGGCATGACCGCAGGTCCCGTATTAGCCGGTTTAATTATTGCCGGTGAACTCAATAGCTTATCCCATGAGCCAATTGGGTCTAATGCTGAATCTCTCGGAACTGGACTGAGCGATGCTTATGAAAAAGATCGAGAGGGTTTGGCGCGAGCCTTTTTTGTCGATGCCATAACCTTTGCGCTGTCACTGATATCACTGTTTTTTGTCAAAGCGCGGCAGCTTGGTGGCGATCAAAAGTCTGAACGCGAGGAGTCTCTGTACCGTGAAATCAAAGTGGCGGTGCAATGGGTTGTTTCGATTCCCGCGGTGCGCCTCGGTTTTATGGGTATGGCAATTATCCACTTTTTGTTTATGCCGGTTATCTATGTGGGTCTGCCGGTCTTGGCCAAGTCGCGGTTTGCCGACGGTGCCTATGTCTATGGCCTTGAACTCGCCGCCTATGGGCTTGGCGCACTTTTGGGCGCCACCTTAAGCGGCTTGCTGCGCAGCCCCAGTAATCGCAATTTAATTCCACTGATGTTTGGCGCGTTTATCTACAGTGGGGCAAGCCTGGGCCTTGTTGTCTGGTACGAACCCTATTGGTGGGCAATGCTGCTGTTCTTTTTTGCAGGGATTTTTGATAGCTATATGTATGTTCACTTTAATACTTGGATACAGCGTATTTGCCCAGAACAACTCCTGGGTCGAGTGATGAGTATTTTAATGTTTATGTCGGTGGGGTTGGTGCCGGTAGGTAATGCGGTAATTGGTTTTGCGCTGGATTGGAATCTGTTGGCAACTCTGGTTGGCGTCTCGGCCACTATAGTGGTGATCTGCGCAGCGATAGCTCTCAATCCGCGAGCTCGACAGGTGCAAGCGGATAAAGTCGCCAGCCCTTAAGCGGGCTGACGACTCTAGTCTTTAACCGATTTTTTGCCTTAGGTGTTGTTAACTTTGGTATTCGGTATTAACCACTACCACATCCACATCCAAACCTGAAATAACCCGCTCAGCTGTATTGCCTCTGCGCGTGGCAGTTTGGCCGGTCTGACCCAGGGTGCCCATAATCACTAGATCGGCATCAATCTCTTTGGCGGTCTTGGCTACTGCTTCATCTGTATATCCTGGCACTACATGAATATTCTTCGATGGCAGATCAGCCTCTTTGGCTAACTTGCCGCGGTCTGGATAATTCATGGAGTCTTTCCAAGCATTAACCACATGTAGCTCCGCGCCATAGTGCTCGGCAAGCCATTTACCGCGCGCTAGGACATTGGCATTTAAGAGCGTTTGCTGATCGCCAATGGCCTGAAAGTTAACGGCAGCCAAAATCGTTTTACGCTGCTCGGCGGCCCCGGGACGCACTAGAATAACCGGGCAGGTGGCTTTCTTGAGCACTTTCCATTTTGACTCGGAAAAGGTGAGTCGCAGTGAATGTTTTTTCTTCTTCTGGATCGGCAGCAGAATCATATCTGCGCCAAAACGGTTGGCGGATTTAAGAATTGATCGCTGCCATTCGCTAGACCAAGAAATTTCGATCTGATAATCCAGCCCTTCTTCCTTCAATGGTCCGTGGATCTCATCTTCAAACCACTGGCTGTTTTTAAATAAAGAGTCATTAGTAGCTCTGGTGTCGATGCTCTCGCTATCTACAGCTACAAACACATAGAGTGTCGGCGCCTTGGTGCGAAAGCGAGCCGTAATAATGGCGCGCTGCAGGGCGATATGCTCGCTGGCGGTAGGATCTACGACGACAAAGACTCTTTCTTGGTCTGACTTCATGTTTTGCTCCTTGTTGGTTGTGCTTTTTATAGCGCTTCTCAAAGTACTGCTAAGGTGCTGCTAAAGTACTCCTAAGGTACTGCTAAAGGGAGGGGGATAAAAATCGTTGCTCTTACTAAAAAATTATAGAACAGCAGCCCTAGTAACGTTAACTATATATGATACTTTATTAGTTGATGATTAGATCGTTGCGCACATCAGTTCGAGGATAAAGTTGCGATTGCTCGGCCGCCTCACTTACACTTGAGGGGTTTTTGAAAGCCAGTTTAAATGGCTCTTTAATACCAAACCAAGGCATCCTGAAGCCATTGTGGCATGAGGTAAAAGCTGCCATAAAAAATAATAAAAGTGCCGGAGTGCACGAATAAAAGGATATTCAACACTGTGAACAATTCAGTCTTGCAGATTACTTCTCCATTGGCAGCAGCAGTGGTTAGCGTCGAGGTTAAACTCGGAGATCAGGTGTTTAAAGGCCAGCCATTGGCCAACCTTGAGTCAATGAAGATGCAAACGCTGGTAACGGCCCCTGAAAATGCTGTGATCACAGCGGTTTTGGTCGCCAGTGGCGATACGATTCAGGCGGGGCAGCTGTTGTTTGAAATCGAGGCTGGTAGTGCGACGTCTGAGTCCACTGAACAGGTGGTGTCAGAACCCCTAGGCTCTGGCACTCTACTTGATGATCTGCAAACTCAATTAGCTTATTCATCCGACGCTGCGCGCCCGAATGCCATTCAGCGTCGGCACAAAAAGGGCTATCGTAGCGCCCGTGAGAACCTCGCTGACCTTTGCGACCAGAACTCCTTTGTTGAATATGGTCAGCTCGCCGTCGCCGCTCAGCGCGGCCGCAAAGACGCCGACTCCTTAAAGTTAGAAACCCCTGCCGATGGCGTAATCACCGGTCTGGCAACAATCAACAGTGCTGAGTTTGGTGTTCAGGCCAGCCAGGTCGCCGTGATCCTCAACGACTACTCGGTGCTCGCTGGCAGTCAGGGTTATTTTCACCATAAAAAGATTGATCGCATACTGGATCAGGCCGGTAAAGTCGGTCTGCCCGTGGTGATGTACACCGAGGGCGGTGGCGGTCGACCCGGGGATACTGACGTTAAAACTCAGATCGCCGGTTTAGATGTGCCGACCTTCGCGCGCTGGGCAAGTCTCAGCGGCCAGGTACCCCTGATTGCGGTGAATAATGGCTACTGCTTTGCCGGGAATGCCGCGCTGTTTGGCTGTGCTGATATTCGTATTGCCACAAAAACCTCATGGATCGGTATGGCGGGCCCAGCGATGATTGAGGGCGGTGGACTGGGTAGCTTCGCTCCAACAGAGATTGGGCCAATTGATATTCAAACTGAAAATGGGGTGGTCGATCTGGTGGCCGATAACGAGGCTCATGCCACGCAATTGGCACAGCAATGTCTGGGTTATTTTCAAGGGGATATGCATGCCTGGGACAGCGCTGACCAAGCTGAGTTGCGTGAAATGATGCCCTTGGATCGGCGCTTTGTTTACGATATCCGCTCGATTATTGAGCGCCTTGTGGACACCGATAGCTTTATTGAATTATCCCAGCCCTACGGCCCCGGTATTGTCACCGGTTTTATTCGTATTGAAGGCGTGGCTATGGGTTTAATCGCCAATGACTGCCGTGTGCTGGGCGGTGCGCTTGACGCTGAGGCCGCTGATAAGGCTGCGCGCTTTATCACCCTCTGTGATCAGTTCTCGATCCCACTCCTATCACTCTGTGATACGCCGGGCTTTATGGTTGGTCCCGCCAGTGAAGAGCAGGCAGCCGCGCGACGCATGGCCAATCTATTTATCGCGGGCGCCAAAATCAGCGTGCCGCTGGTTACCATTTTCCTGCGTAAAGGCTATGGCTTGGGTGCCATGGCAATGGCGGGTGGCAGCTTTCATCATCCCCGTTTTAGCGCTGCGTGGCCCGCCGGTGAATTTGGTGCCATGGGGCTTGAAGGGGCAGTGCGTCTAGGCTTTAAGAAAGAGTTGGCAGCAGAGACTGATGAGGCTGCCCGGGAAGTATTGTTTAATAAATTGGTCGATAATATGTATCAATTGGGCAAGGCCACCGAAGCGGCAGCGCATTTGGAAATTGATGCAGTGATTGACCCAGCTGATACTCGAGCTGTGATTGTCAGAGCGCTTGGGATTAGCGACTGACTGTTTTGATCACTCGCCGCTGAGAAGGCGGCGAGGAGCTAGCGTTGGGGTGTAGGTTTGGTTAGCGCGTAAATTTGGCTCTTAAAATTAGCGCGTAAATTTAGCTCGCAAAACTAGCTCGTAAAACTAGCTCGTAAAACTAGCTCGGTTCAACATTGTGGTAAATATCCTGCACATCATCCAGATCGTTGAGCATAGCCATAAAGCGCTCAAACATCTCCACATCATCGCCCGTTACAGGTGCCGTATTCTGGGCGATAAACTGAATTTCATCCACTTCGTAGTCGATTTCACCAAAGGCTTCGGCAAGGGCTTGCTTGGCTTTAAAGGATTCTGTGTGAGGGGCAAACACGGTCAACATGCCGTCTTCGTTTTCTAAGTCTATAACATCCACATCGCTCATCAGCAGGGCGTCCAATACCGCCTCTTCATCTTGGCCGGCAAACATCAGGATACTCAGATGATCAAACATATGGCTCACCGAGCCCTGAGTACCAATTTTGGTTTTGGTCTTGGTAAAGCACTGGCGCACATCGCCAAAGGTACGGTTGGGATTATCGGTTAAGCATTCGATAATCACCATGCAGTTGCCGGGGCCATAGCCTTCATAGCGCGCCAACTCGAAATTCTCACCAGCACCACCCTTGGCTTTTTCAATGGCTTTATCGATCACATGGGTTGGCACCTGATCCTTTTTTGCCCGCTCAATAAGACTGCGCAGGGTAAGGTTACCAGAGGGGTCGAGACCGCCGGCTTTGGCGCAGACATAGATCTCGCGTCCATATTTGCTGTACACCTTAGCTTTGGCATCTGAGGTCTTTGCCATTGAGTCTTTACGGTTTTGGTATGCTCTGCCCATGTCTCATTCCAGTCCTTCGAGTTTAAGCCCGCAATTCTACAACAGCCTGAGGCTTAGAGCATTTAAAAATCCTAGATCGGACCAAGAATCTTAGGGAAATAGAACCGCTGAGTAGTCAGCCGAAAGGCTTATTGAGGTAAAGAGATCCTTCGGCTGCGCTCAGGATTACAGAGTAGGTTCTGAGATATCAGTAACGGTCTTAGAATTGCTTGATCGCTGCGCTCTTTGGTGATGACAGGTGACTGTGTATCTCAGAGCTTGCCGTGGCTAGTGGCGTTGATGTTTTTTAGGATGGGGATTGACGATAGAACCAGCTCTGCTTATTCGCCGGCAGCCAGTCTAATAATCGCGACAGAGCTAAAATAGCCAATAGACTAAAAGCCAGGCGAGCGAACACAATGGTGCTGAGATCAGCGCCCAACAGTAGCATCAGCAACGTGTCTTCAATCAGGCTGTGACAGAGGCCTAAAAAGGCCATAGACATAAAAATATCTTTACCCGCAATATGTCCCCGACGGGCTTCGTTGATTAGCAGGCCACCTCCAAATGACAGGCCCAGAGTTAATCCAACAATAATAATATTACTCGCCGCAGTGGCTATACCCAGTAGCCGTAACACTGGCGCCAACAAAAAGTGGATCAGGCGCTCGACACCCAGCACTCGCAGAATACGTAGAAAAAAGGTTAGCGCGGCAATAATGGCCAAGGCCATGACAATGGTTTGGCCTTGGGTTAAAAACCAATAGCCCCATGATGGATCTACGATTCCCGGTTGCCATAGCTGGGGTGCAGGCTCTTGTAGCAAAGCCAAATGACTGTAAGTTTGAAAGCAGATAAAACCGAAAATAAATGCTCCGCTAATACGCAGGCAGAGGGTAAACCATAGGCTTATGCCCACTGCTCGGGCAATGGCAATTTCTATAGGTAGGGAATGGGCAATTAGCATCATTGAACTAACAACACTGACTTGTCCTATGGTGAGTTGCTCTGCCATGCCCAGCTGATAAAACACTGCCATGCCGGTATAGATATTTCCCATCATAGCGGCCATCCAAACCAACCCTGTTTCACCGGGCAGACCTACCAATATCATCACTGGGTGAATCATTTCACCCAGGGCTTCAATCCAGCCGAGCAGCTCAATACAGCGAACGATTATTAAGGCGGGGATCATGATTTTCATCAGGCTTGAGAAAATCATCCAGACTTCGGTTAGCCAGTCTTGGGTGGACGCTTTGAGAGCGGTTCGCTGTTTAGTGCTAGGCCAGTTGCTCATAATGTTTTTCTCGAATATTTTGAGTGTTTATACAGGCAATAGGCAGGTTACTCAATCGCCATGACCAAGCCAAAAAGGACCAGTATTCCACCGGCAATATAATTAATCAGTTCAATTCTTTTTGATGACAAAAACCACTCACGAAAATGATGGGCGAACATCACATAAGTCCCAATGCAGAGAAATTGAGCAGCTGCAATTGTTGGGGCCATAATCAATAGTTGTGGAATTAAATCATGACCGCTCATTAAAAACTGGGGGATCACTGCCATCAAATAGGCAAACGCCTTGGGGTTAGTCAGCGTCATAAAGAAACCGCGTCGGTATAAAGTGCCTAAAGATATATCGAGTTTATAGTCACTGTTGTGGCGATTAAAATTTTTGGCGTTCAAAATCATCTTCGCGCCTAAAAAGACTAGATATCCAGCGCCTAAAAGCTGGAGTAAAACTAACCCTTTTGGAGATATAGTGGTAGCAATTCTCAAACTGGCAGCTGCGATTATGAGCAGAGTAAAAAGAGCTGAGACATTGCCAAGGGACGCTACTAGTGCTTTATTCCTGCCATAGTTCAGACCATTGTGCACCGAAAAAATAACCACGGGCCCTGGTGTCATAAACATAAATAGCGTGAAGGCTAAAAAGCTTAAATACTGTGGGAGTGACATATGGGAATATGATCCAAAGTGGTTTGTATGTGTGCAGTTCGGTAACCTATAAGACTCCTTTTGTAGTGAAAACCCCACCCTGACTTTAGCAAATTAGCATTTGGACGATTGAGATTCTATAAGCAGTTTTTAATATGATTGGGCGGTTTTTTCCTGCGAGATTATTCACACCCCTCTAATAGAAGAGCGCCGCTCTGAAAATAGGGGGCGGCATTGCGTCATCGCGAGATGATTCGGCCTTTGGCCTCACCTCTTCGAGGCCGCCCTAAAGTGCGTTCTGCGCCGTTTCACGGCTTGTGAACCGGAGCGTTAAACTCACTCCCACTAATCTCCGGCAAATAAAAAATCCCCCACACTTGCGTGTGGAGGATTTTTTATTTGGTGGAGCCTAGCGGGATCGAACCGCTGACCTCAACACTGCCAGTGTTGCGCTCTCCCAGCTGAGCTAAGGCCCCAAAACGGAAGCCGCATAATAGGGATGACCTTGGGCCAAGTCAAGCCTGTTTTCGCGGTATAAAGGGCTTTCAGCCAAGTTGCTGATATTCCTTTTCCAACTTCTTGAGTTTCTTTTTGCCTATACCACCAAGTAGCTCTATGGCATGACGTAATCTAGCTCTGGACATGTCGGCGCCGAGCAGGTTCATGGAGTCCATTACAGAGATCGACGCGCTGCTGCCGGCGATGGCGATAAATAAGGGTGCCAGGAAGGGTTTGAGTTTAATGTCCATGCCGTCGGCCACTGCTTTTAGGGCATTGAAGATATTGTCTCGGTTCCATTGCTGCACAGATTCTAGGCGCCAAAGGGCGAATTGCAGGACTTCTATAAGGCGTTCGTCCTCGATGCCAGCACTACGCAAATCCTCGGCGCTAATAGGTAACATCCCAGAAACCAGATAACTGCCGAGAGGTGCTATATCAGAGAGGGTTTCCATACGCTGTTTGGCGAAGGGCAGGAAGGCTTTTAAGGTGTCGCGATTGAGTGCCCATTCCTGCAGGCGATCGGCGAGCTGGTCATCGGTAAGTTCTTCGCGTATCCACATGCCGTTTAGCCAGCTGAGTTTCTCTACATCGAATACCGGGCCACCCAGAGACACGCGCTGAATATCAAAGACCTCAAGCATTTCGGCGAGGGTGAACTTCTCCCGCTCATCGGGCATCGACCAACCCATGCGGCCAAGATAGTTAAGCAGTGCTTCGGGCAGATAACCCATGCGCTGGTAGAAGAGGATGCTGGTGGGGTTTTTGCGTTTTGACAACTTGCTCTTGTCGATATTGCGCAGCAGCGGCAGGTGACAGAACACCGGCGTGTCCCAACCAAAGTATTGATAGAGCAAAATATGCTTGGGTGCTGAGTTAATCCACTCTTCACCACGAATCACATGACTGATTTTCATCAGGTGATCATCGACCACATTGGCCAAATGATAGGTGGGCATGCCGTCGGCTTTAAGCAATACCTGTAGGTCGATCTGAGTCCAGTCGATGCTAATTTCGCCGCGTAACATATCGTTAAACACACATTGGCCCTCGCGGGGCACATTCATGCGCACAACATGGGATTCATTGTTGGCCAGTCGCTGGTCGATCTCGGCTTGCTCTAGATGCTGGCAGTGTCCGTCGTAGCCTATTGGTTGCTTTTCTTCCATCTGGGTTTTACGCAGTTGGTCTAGGCGCTCGCTGGTACAGAAGCAGCGGAAGGCATGGCCGCTATCTAATAGCTGGTCTGCGTGCTGGCGATAGATATCTGAACGCTCGCTCTGGCGGTAGGGGCCGTGGGGGCCGCCATTGTCTGGACCCTCGTCCCATTCGAGGCCCAACCAGTGCAGGGCATCGAGGATAGATTTTTCTGATTCCGGGGTTGAACGCACCTGATCAGTGTCTTCAATACGCAGTAAGAACTGGCCCCCCTGACTGCGGGCAAAGGCCATATTAAACAGGGCAACGTAGGCGGTTCCAACGTGGGGATCGCCGGTGGGAGAGGGGGCAATGCGGGTGCGAACGGTCATTTATTAATCCAAGTAAAAAGCAATGGCGCATTATACGTTTTACACGGGGGGCTCTGTCACTATCTGTTGACTATCAGGGCCAAATAAACCTGCCAAATAAATCTGCAGGCTGGTCTGGCCTTTCTCTATAAAGGTTCTTTTCCTAAAAGGTACTCGACATAAAAGTCTTAGGCCACCGCGCCGCTGCTTCGAAGTGTGGCGATGGCATCTTTATCAAAGCCTAGATCAGCTAATATCTCGGACGAGTGTTGTCCTATAGCACCGCCGGATACGCCATACTCAGGTGCTGATTTAGACAGCTTTAATGCACTGCCAACTTGACGTTGGGAGCCACCATTGGGTGTTTTTACATCGACGATCATTTCTCTCTGAGCGGAATCTTGATATTCACAGGCTTCTGCAAAGGTCAGTACTGGCTCGACACAGGCTTCTCTGTCTTTAAATATCTCTCGCCACTGAGCTAGGGTTTTAGTGGCGATAATAGTATCCAGTTTTGCTCTGAGTGCTTTCTGCGTTTCACTGTCTTGCTGATTGGCGAGAGTGAGCAGCTCATCGTCTCCCAGAGTCTGGCAGAGCACTTGAAAAAACTGCGGCTCTAAGCTGCCGATGGACAGGTAGCGATTATCCGAGGTCTGATAATAATCGTAAAAACTGCCGCCATTTAATGACATGGAGCCTGAGGTGGGTTCAACCCCAGCACTGAGATAGGTTGAGCCAAAGAGCGCATTAAGAGAGAACATCGCATCAGTCATGCTGATGTCGATCTGCTGTCCCTCACCACTGATATGGCGCTGGTTCACTGCAGCTAGAATGCCGATCACCGCATGCAGAGACCCACCGGCAATATCTGCTACCGGCATACCCATAATCGGTGTGCGATCACCACCGCGGCCAGAGTAGCCATTGAGACCTGAGATGGAGAGATAATTATTGTCGTGACCAGCGCGATTCCGATAGGGGCCAGTCTGGCCATAGCCTGTCACAGAACAGTAAATCAGCTTAGGGTTAATCTTATGGAGCTGTTCATAGCCAAGACCCAGGCGTTGCATTACGCCTGGACGGAACTGTTCTATAACAATGTCGTAGTCCTCGACCAAACGCTTGGCTATAGCCACCGCTTCGGGGTTTTTCAGGTCTAGAGCGATTGAGCGTTTATTGCGATTGAGCGTGCCATGGGCGGTTGATTGGCCATCGGCAAAGGGTGGCATATTACGCAGTAAATCCGGCCGAGTCGGCGACTCGATACGCAGGACTTCGGCACCCATATCAGCCAGCATCATGGTGGCAAAAGGGCCGGGGACTAGTGTGGTGAAATCGAGGATTTTAAGGTTTTCGAGGGCGCGCATAGTCTAGGTTCACTATTTTATTATTAGAATTTTGTAGTGCTGCAACGGCAACCTATTATTGACACAACCTGCTACTCAGCGCCAGTCTTTAGGGGAATTATTGGCGGGCTAGGCTAGCTGCTGCGATTACATTCCTCTATCCACCAGTCAGTGGCGACGGTTTTATGGCGATTTTTGGGCAGGACAAAATAGAAGGTTCGGGTCATATCGCGCTTTGGTAATGTCAGCGGCACTAGCTCACCGCTCTTAAAGTTATTTTGCAGTACGATCTCAGATAGGCAGCCAATGCCCAACCCCGCTTCCACAGCTTTTTTAATTGCCTCGTTGTGCTTGAACTGCAAATAGATATCCAGCTTGGGCATCAGCCCGGCCAGCGCAGTATTAAAGGTATGGCGTGCTCCAGATTCGGGCTCCCGAAGAATCCATCTTGCGGCAACTATATCGGCATCGGTGAGCCGCTGCTTTTTTGCCAGGGGGTGAGAGGGGCTGCAAAATACTACCAATTGATCTTGCCGCCAGGGAATTAACTCTAGATCTCTGTGTTGTATCGCACCTTCGATCATGCCGATATCCACTTCATAGTTGGCCACCTGAGATGCTACCTCAGAGCTATTGGCGACATTGATGTCAACTTGAGCTTCTGGGTGACGGGCCAGATAGCCTGCCAAATAGCTCACCGCCAGATGGTTGCCAATGGTAAAGCTGGCGCCTACTTTAAGGTGGCCTATCTCGCTGTGGCCTTTAAGTGCCTGCTCAAACTCCTCAGCCTGGGCAATTAATACCTGAGCTTTATTGCGCAATGTTTTACCCACTTCATTGAGCTCGAGCTTTTTGCCGCTGCGATTAAACAGACTGAGATTAAAGGCTTGCTCAAGGGTTTGCAGGGCAGAGCTGGCTGCAGACTGAGACATATGCAACTGCTCGGCAGCTTTGGAAATATTTTCGTAGCGGGCAATACTGAGGAATATCTGTAACTGTCTAAGGCTGTATTTCATCTCTACTACCTAACTATTTTGATGGCTGACATAATTTTTGTTATCGGTTAAATCGATTATGGAAAACATAATATCCTGTTTTACTTGTATAGTTAAAGGTTCTAATATTAGACCCATTAATCTCTGGAAAGGAATGTCTCATGGCTGAGCAAAAAGCAACGAATGTAACCTGGCACGACGGTGATATTACGATCGACGATCGCAGTGTTCTGCTGGGACAAAAAGGCGCTACCCTCTGGTTTACAGGGCTTTCAGGTAGCGGTAAAAGTACTGTCGCTGTGGCGCTGGAAAAAGCATTGTTTCAGCGCGGCAAGCTGAGTTATCGACTGGATGGCGATAACATACGCTTGGGTATCAATAAGAATCTCGGTTTTTCCGCTGAGGATCGCACGGAAAATATTCGTCGTATTGGTGAAATTGCCAAACTATTTGTCGATTCCGGTGTTATTGCGCTGTCGAGTTTTATCAGTCCCTATCGCGCCGATCGCGATCAGGTTCGCGCGCTGCATCTAGAGTCAGGCTTTGCATTTATTGAAATCTTTGTCGACTGCAGCCTTTCAGAGGCTGAGAGACGTGACCCTAAGGGCCTTTACAAAAAAGCCCGCGCTGGAGAAATTAAAAATTTTACCGGTATAGATGATCCCTATGAAGCGCCCTCCAGCCCAGAAATTCACCTGCACACCGATCAGATGAGCCTCGAGCAAGAAGTCGAGACGATCATGACTTACCTCGAAGGGCAGGGCTTTATCGCCTAACTCTTCTGTTGTATTAACCCTTACCAACTCGTATTAACTGAGAAAAACGGAGAAGTACCTTTTGACCAAGTCCATTTTAATTAAGCCCCATGGTTCAGACAGTCTAAACCCCCTGTTAGTCGACGACGCCCAGCGCCAGGCGCTGCTCCAGGAAGCAGAGTCTCTGCCATCACTGCTACTCAATTCAGCTGCAGCCGCCAATGCGGTTATGCTCGGTGCCGGATATTTTAATCCTCTTACTGGCTATATGAACCTTGCTGACGCGCTTAGTGTTTCCGAATCTTTGCACACCACTGAAGGCCTTTTTTGGCCCGTTCCAGTAATCAATTTGACCAAGGATATTTCAGGCATCAGCGGCGCTAGCCGAATTGCCCTGAGAGATCCCAACACTGAAGGCCACCCGATTATTGCGGTGATGGATGTGGCGGCGATCGAAGAGGTTAGCCCTGAGCAGATTCAATCTATGGCGGCGGATATTTTTGGTACTCTGGATCCCGAGCACCCAGGTGTTGCAACCTTTACTCATTTGGGAAATCACCTGATTTCTGGTGATATTCAGGTATTAAACCTGAGCTATTTCCAGGCAGATTTCCCTGATACCTTCCGTACAGCAACTGAAATCCGCGATGAGATTGCTCAGCGCGGCTGGAAAAAAGTGGTCGCCTTCCAAACGCGCAACCCGATGCACCGTGCTCACGAAGAGCTTTGCCATATGGCAATGGAGCGTTTAGGCGCTGATGGTATCGTTGTACATATGCTGCTCGGCAAGCTTAAGCAGGGCGATATTCCAGCCTCAGTGCGCGACGACTGTATTCGCAAGATGGTTGAGCTGTACTTCCCTGAGAACAGCGTAATGGTGACAGGTTATGGCTTTGATATGCTCTATGCCGGACCTCGAGAAGCAGTGCTGCACGCAGTGTTCCGTCAGAACATGGGTTGTACCCACCTGATTGTAGGTCGCGATCACGCTGGTGTTGGTGACTATTATGGTGCCTTTGATGCCCAGACTATCTTTGCTGAAAAGGTACCTGCAGGTGCATTGGAAATTGAAATCTTTAATGCTGACCACACGGCATTTTCCAAGAAGCTAGAGCGTGTAGTGATGATGAATGAAGCCGAAGATCACACCAAAGACGACTTTATTTTATTGTCTGGCACCAAGGTTCGACAGATGTTGGGTGATGGTATAGCACCGCCGCCTGAGTTTTCTCGTCCAGAAGTGGCGAAAATTTTGATGGATTATTATCAGCTTGAAAACGCTTAGAGGCCTCAGAAGATTGGCAGCCTAATCGTCACGTGCCAAGAGGTCTTAAAAGAAACCCCGCTATTGTCGCCAATAGCGGGGTTTTTTAATTGTTAGGAGCTGATATAAGGGGCTGTTATTAGGGGCTCGTGTTAGGCGCTGAGAAGCAGGCGATTTCCTGCTGCTGTTTTCGAATAAGCTCAAAGTATTCATAGTATTTTTTCTGTGTGCAGTAGTTGTAGGCGAGGGCTTCCACCGCAGCTTTAAAATCCTCACTCTCTCTACCCAGAACTTGTTGGGCTAGGCTCATCACTTTGGTCAATGCGGCTTCCTCAGCAGGCCAGTTCTCGGTCAAGCCTTCCAGTGCATAAAGCTGCTTGTAGCGCTCCATTAATTGATAGGCATCGTTGGCAGCATTCTTTTCAAGGTTGATAATTTCCATGAGAAGAGGAATGGCTTCGGCATAGTGCTCATTAAAAATCAGATACTTGTAGTAATAGTCTCTGGCACTTTTGGTAGTGGAATGCGCTCGACCCAATACGTCGGACGATAATCTATAGGCGCCCTCAATCTGCGCCTTATCTGGATTAAATACGCGGATTTTTTCGTAACTTTGATTAATTTTTTTCAAGATCAGAATGCAGCTTGTCGCCTGCTCTGAATACAGCGCGTGACATTGAGGCAATGCTTGTTGGCTGCGCTCGATCACTTTTTCCCAGCGCTTGCGCCGGATATCTTTATCGATACTGAGAATGGTTCTATCAAACTTTCTCTCAGACCAAACCTTGGATTCGCCCTGAGCAGGAAATCCCTGTGCACATAGAACGAGAATAATGAGTGCTGATAAATATCTAGAACATGAATGATTAATGCGGAAGCAAAATTTCATGGTTTAGCCCCCCAACTAAAAACACCTTTTACCTCAGTATAGATGATGATTTTAGTTTTGCAGGGGAATAGGCCTAGTCAGCCCTCGAAAATACTGAGGGCTGTTATGATCAAGGGCTTAAAGCGTCATACCGCCGTCGACAACAATGCATTCACCATTGGTGTAGCTGGAAGCATCAGACACTAAATAGAGCACGGTGCCCGCCATTTCACTGGGCTCCGCATGGCGTTTCATGGGAATCTGCGCGATTGCTGACTGATAGATTTTATCATCGGTAAACAGTGCACCGGCGAACTGGGTTTTGGTGAACCCCGGGAGCAGGGCATTGACGCGGATACCCAAATCGCCACATTCCTTGGCAAATGATTTGGTCATATTCACCACTGCCGCTTTGGTAATCGAGTAAATCCCCTGCATAGCACCGGGCTGCAGTGCATTAATAGATGCAGTGTTAACAATTGAACCGCCACCATTCTCGCGCATCAGCTTGCCGGCTTCGATAGACATAAAGAAATAGCCGCGAATATTCACATCAACGGTTTTAGTATAAGCGCCGAGATCAGTGTCGAGAATATGCCCAAAGTAGGGGTTGGTTGCGGCGTTATTCACCAGAATATCGAGTTTGCCGAACGTGCTTTTGATCGTTGCAAAGACCTCTTCAATCTGCTCCATGCTCCCCACGTGACAGGCCAGTGCTTGGGCACTGCCGCCGTCTGCAGTGATCTGATCGGCCACCGCTTGGCAGCCATCCAGTTTCCGACTCGAGACAATAACATGAGCACCTTGCTCAGCTAAAAGTTTGGCAATTGCTTCGCCAATCCCCCGGCTGGCACCGGTGACTAAGGCAATTTTTCCTGTTAGATCAAAAATATTTGTCGCCATTGTTAAATCCTATAATTATTTTTTTAAAAAGCCGCTACTATAAAAAGTTCTTCAGACGCTCAGAGATCAGACTGTCCGCCTCTGACATAATTCGGTCGACTAATTCTTGCACTGTTGGCTTGTCATAGATTAAGCCAGCAACCATGCCGCAGGACCAAGCGCCGGCATCCATATCACCGTTCTTCATGATTTTGGGGTAGACGCCAGCCACTTCCGGGGCAATGTCTTCAAATTTAATATCACTGCCAAGGGCCGCTTCTTTTTCCAGCAGGCGCTCAACACCTGGGTTGATCAGCACTCTCTCGGTGTTGCGCAAGGGGCGCATGACTAAACGAGTATCCAGTTCACTGGCGGCCAAAATAGCCTGCTTAACATTTTCATGAACTGGGGCTTCTTCAGTGACAATAAAGCGTGTACCCATATTCATACCCTCGGCACCCATTGCCAGTGCCGCAACCAAGCTGCGACCGTCGGCCATACCGCCTGAAGCGACGAAGGGGATCGTCAGCTCATCGGCGGCGCGTGGTAGCAGAATAAAGTTCGGTATATCGTCTTCGCCTGGGTGACCGCCGCACTCGAAACCATCCACAGAAACCGCATCGCAGCCAATTGCCTGAGCTTTCAGGGCGTGGCGCACAGAGGTGCATTTGTGAATAACTTTGATATTGTTTTCTTTAAGAATTGGCAGCCACTGAGCGGGATTATTACCCGCAGTTTCAACGACTTTGACGCCACCATCAATAATTGCCTGGATCAGGCCCGGGTAATCTGGAGGTGTCACTGAGGGCAAAAAGGTCAAATTGACGCCAAAGGGCTTGTCGGTCATGGTGCGACAGCGAGCAATTTCATTGGCGAGCTTTTCAGGAGTGCCCTGAGTCAGACCCGTAATAATCCCGAGACCGCCGGCATTGGATACAGCCGCGGCCAGTTCGGCCAAGCCTACATGGTGCATGCCGCCCTGAATAATTGGATGTTCGATGCCAAGCATCTCGGTGATTTTGGTTTTCATGGTTTCCCCTTTTTTAGATTATTTTAATCAGCCTTTGAAAGCTTACAGACTAATGATTAATTTAGCCGGCGCTCAATCGACCCCTACTGTATTAACCGACATAACGAGCGTCAATAGGGCCCGCTTATATTTGGTATAACTCGCAAGCCATGTCAATTTTACAAGGGCTTCGCCTGACGGCGCCGGTAAATAGTTTTAATGATCAACCCGATTAGCGTCAATACAGCCGCTGCGCTCAAAGCGAAAATCTGCCAATTACTGCTCAGGAGTTTTCTTAGTGAATTACGTTTGGTCTGCTTTATATAGTCAAAACCTGTCGCCGGAGGGATTACGCCAACCTCGTTTTCATAGCGTTCGTAGTCTTCCATCAATCGGTGAAATTGCTCCGGTTGCTGTGCGCGTAAATCGTTAGTCTCGCCGGGATCAAGCGCGAGATTGTAAAGCCGCCAAATATTGTCGCCGTGGGGTGGGCTATTGCGAGTGAGTTTGTAATTCCCCTTGATAAGGGCAGAGTTTCCCGATACTTCTATGCCTATAGCGTCATCGTCCCCATAGATAGCGCTGGCCGAACCGTCGAGAAGTGGCATCATGCTGCGCCCCGTGATAGCAACAGCGTCAGTCTGTTGGTCTGTGACGTTGAGATAGTCCAATACGGTTGGTGTTATATCTGTGACCATAGTCATTGCCGACTGCCAATCTTGCTTGGCTATTTCAGGTCCGGCGATAATTAAGGGCACTCGAAGACCGCCCTCAGCAGCGTAAAACTTAAACATATTGAGCGGTGAGGCGGTGGCACTGGCCCACTCTGGCCCTATAGCCACCATGCTGCCCTTCTCACCGAGATTATCCAGTCGATGGTTGTATCCATTAAGGCTCATCCAGGTCTTCATGCCGCTGATTTCAATGGGATAACTGGGCTCAGGTCCATTGTCTGATGTGATAATAAACAATGTATTATCGAGCTCACCGCGGTCGTCCAGGTACTTAACAAAGCGCCCAATATGGCTATCCATAGACTCTAGCATCGCGGCTTGTACCTGCATGGCTCGGGTATAGAGCGCGCGCTGTTCTGGCGATAAATTCTCCCACTTTTTACTCTTAGCGGGCATCGCGGCCAGAGGTGTGTCCGCCGCAATAAGACCCAGAGCGATAGCGCGTTGATGACGCTTTTTACGCATTGAATGCCAGCCCTGATCGTAGACTCCATTATAGGTATCAGTAATCTCTCGGGGCGCCTGAACCGGTATATGGATAGCCTGAAAGGCCAGGTAGGAGAAGAAGGGCCGCCGTTGGCTAGACTGTTTGTCGCTATCCAAATAACTGATCATGCGGTCGACGATAAATTTAGAGGAATAAAAATCTTCAGGCAGATCCGCCGGTTTTCCATCTTCATACCAGGGCGCAAAAGCGTAATAGCCGATATAGGGTTTTTGTTCCCAGTTATCAGCCCCCGAGGCGTCTAGGGCAAAGGAGCGGTCAAAGCCATGGCTATTGGGCAGATCCTGCTCGCGACTGCCTAGATGCCATTTTCCGGTCATATAGGTACTGTAACCTGAGACTTTGAGTCGATCAGCCAGAGTTCTTACACCGGGTTCAAAAAACATCGAATAGCCTGGCTGGCCAGCTTGATTGTCGGTCAGTACCTCTGGGATCGTCGCAATTCCGGTGCGATGGTTGTCGATACCGGTAAGTAGCATGGCGCGGGACGGCGCGCAGAGTGGGGAGGTGTGGTAGTTGCTAAATTTAGTACCGCGGTCAGCCAGGGACTGAATAGCTGGCATTTTGGCTTCGCCGCCAAAGGGGGCAAAATCCGTTAGGCCTGCATCATCGACCAGAATCACCACCACATTCGGGCGTTGATCTGCCGCAGACGCATTTAACGCTGAGCTTCCCCAGGGGCTAACCGATATTGTTAGGACAGCTGCAAGGCAGGCTACAGCGCTTGAGAGTCGCGGGCTGGTCCTGGTTGATAAATGTCTTGGCATTGGTCGATTGTAATCCGATTATTGTTATACGATGAATCCGGCCCACGCAAGATATTGGAAAAACTTGGCTCTGTCTAATGCAATGTTGTTATTGCCGTTTCTTGTGGCACGGTATAAGGTGGCTTTTAGTGTGCCAATAAAAATTCGCCTAGGAAAAACCAGTGATTAAATTAAGTAAAGTGGGAACGATCTATACGATCACCATGAATAATGGTGAAAATATGATCTGTTTAGATTGGCAGCGAAGGATGTTAGAGATCCTTGATCAGCTTGAAGAAAGTCCTGTAGCAGGCACCGCAATGGTGCTAGTTGGCGAAGAAAAGTTTTTCTCAAATGGCCTTAACCTTGACGTATTAAGGAAGCTCGATGGAGCTGGTTGGACGCTATTTGCCACCCAGATGAATGAAATTCATCGCCGTATGCTGATGTTACCTTTTCCCACTGTAGCCGCGGTTAATGGGCATGCCTTTGCCGGCGGGGCGTTTATTGCACTGTCATGTGACTACCGGGTGATGCGTGAAGATCGTGGTTGGATCTGTATCTCTGAGGTTGATGCCGGGGTGCCTTTACCTCAGGGAATGATGGAATTTTTACGTCTGCGGTTGCCTGCCACGACTGTTCGCGACGCAGTGCTAACCGGCAAGCGTTACACCGCTGACGATGCCATTGCTGCGGGCTTCGCCGATGGCAAAGCATCGGCAGAATTGCTGCTCGGCATGGCCACTGAGTTGGCCATCGATCTTGCCTGCAAAGAGCCGGACATCTTTAAAGCGATAAAGCAGGCTTATTACGCACCCATAGCCGAAGGCTTGAAGTAAAAGTAGACAGTACTGCTAGTTCTGCTAGTTCTGCTAGTTCTGCTAGTTCTGCTAGTTCTGCTAGTTCTGCTATCAGAGTATGAACGTGCTTCAGGGTAGAGTTCCGCTGAAAAAATATAACTGAAAATAATATAACTGAAAATAATAAAAGGTATTGATCATGGCAATAGGTGTTATCGCAACGATTACGGTTCGCGACGGTAAAAATGCAGAGTTTGAAGAACTGTTTACTGCACTCACAGAGCAGGTGCTGGCCAATGAGCCGGGGGCAACTTTTTATGCACTGCACAGAACCAAATCCGATTCGCAGGTTTATAAGGTTCTGGAGCAATACGCGAGTAAAGAAGCTCTAAAAGCCCATGGGCAGACTGAGTACTTTTTAGCGGCCAGCCAAAAAATGGGAGCACTGGTTGCAGCGGCGCCCGAATTAGAAGTTTTGGATGCAGTCTGAGAGCGCTCTTGATTAAGTACTTGATTTAGCACTCGCTCAAAAACGAGAAGCGATAGCAATGGTAGCGTGGATTTGGTTGGCGGCAGCGGCTCTGTATCTGGTGTTTTTATACTGGTATATCAACTGGTCCGGGCCCATTGCGGCTGACGAAATTGACGGTTATTTAGACTATTTCTCTGCTGGCTCCGGTGCTCAATACACCGACGTGGAAGTGCTGCGTCGGTTTCTTGAAGAGGACGACGGCAAAGAATTTGTTATGCAGAATTTTGTCTCATTGCACGGTGGAAAAATTTCTCACCCAGTTAGCGGTGAGCAGGTTAGCCCTAAAGAGGTTATTGGCGGTTACTTTAAGCCCTTTTCCAAAGCGCTGTTTAAGCGCGCTGGGCATCCCGTTTTTATGGCACGCAAGGTAGGCGGTTATATTGATAGTTGGAATGTTGACGGGGATCCTCAGTGGGCCGCAACGGCAATGATGCGTTATAGATGCCGGCGGGATCTGATTGAGCTGGCATCCGATCAGCGTTTTGCTGCGATTCATGTTTTTAAAACCTCGGCTATTGAGAAAACGGTTTCCTTTCCGGTTCAAATCAATATGAGTGTGTTTTTGCGGCCGCGATTGTACGTTCCTATGGGGCTCATATGGGTGGCGTCAATGGCGCATTTTGTTGCGGTTATTCTGTGATGTTTTTATTGGCTGAGAGTTGGCGATATCGCGAAGCTCAACCAGTTTTTCATCTCGGCAGAGCGCAGCGACGAGAGATATCGCGGAGACAAAAAAACCGCACTTGTTAAAAAGCATATAAAAGGCACTCGGTACATGAATAGGTCGAATATCCACCGTCTCTACGGCATAACCCATTCACTCTATACAGGCCGCGCACGTTCTTATCTGATCAAGAACGGCACTGCCTTTCGTGAGTTATCCAGCGGTCATAAAAGTTTTAAAGCTGAGGTATTGTCTGAGAGCAAACTGGCGACCATTCCCGTTCTAGTGACCCCAGAGGGGCAGGTTATCCGCGATGGCGGGGCGATTATTGAGCATTTTGAAAAATCCAACTCGAGGCGATTTACACCATCGAGTCCGAAGCAGCAGATCGTCAGTACGCTATTTGATCTAATCGGTACAAGTGGCTTACTGCGTCCAGCAATGCACTATCGCTGGAACTATCTCGACGAAAATGGCGAGTTTCTTCACTATCACTTTTTACATTCCCAGCCGGAGCATCCCGAGCGAGAGGCGAAGTCTCAGTACATGATGTCAAAAATGCAGCATGCAGGAAGGCTTTTTGGTGTTACAGAGGAAAGTGCAGCTCTGGTGGAGACAGTCTATATTGAGTTTCTCGACGCCCTCAATAAGCATTTTAGTGAATATCCCTACCTGTTGGGATGGACGCCGTGCATTGGTGACTTTGGTTTAATCGCACCGCTCTATGCTCACCTGGGAAGAGATCCTGCGCCGCTGCGGATTATGCAGCAGCGGGCGGTGCGTGTAACACGCTGGGTTGAACGTATGAATCGCGCCGATCAGGATGCTCTGGAGTTTTTTAATCCAGGAGTTAGCTACCTCGAAGATGACAGGATTCCCGAGACCCTAGAAACAGTGCTCAAAGTATTGGCAGAGGACCTGGTTCCTGAGACTCAGGCGGCGGCAGAGGTAATCAACCAATGGCTGGTTGAACATCAACCTGAATCTGGCACCTTGGCCCAGGGATCACTGGGCCAGAGCATGTATGGCATGGCTCAGTTTAGTCTGCGCGGCCAGTCTATAAGTGCCGTGGCCCAATCATATCGTTTTGTAGTTTTACAGAAATTACAGCAACAATACGCCCAGTTAGAGCCAGCGCAGCAGCAGGATGTAACTAGTCTGTTGCAACGCTGTGGTCTTGAAGCACTGTTGGCGACTAGACTGAAGCGAGAGCTGGGATGGTCAGAAAATCAGGATATCTGGCTCTAAACCTTTTTACTCATCGGCTTGTTTTTGAGTCATCTTGCGCGCCATAACCTGCTTGAGAATCTCCATCGGGTCTTTGTCAAAATCACTGGCATCGTGGCGCTCGGCGAGCTGATGCTTTTCCGTTCCCCAGACACGATTGACTCGTTGGCCACGCTTTACCGCGGGACGCTGCTGGATTTCTTGGGTCCAGCGAATAACATTCTTGTAGGTTGAGGCGTCGAGAAACTCTCCGGCTTCATAGAGCTTGCCCATCACCAGTGCACCGTACCAAGCCATATTGGCCATATCCGCAATGCTGTACTCGTCGCCGCAGAGATAACGATTGCCGGCCAGATGCTGGTCGAGCAAATCGAGCTGGCGTTTCACTTCCATGGTGTAGCGTTCGATAGGGTATTCGAGTTTTTCCGGAGCATAGGCATAAAAATGACCGAAACCGCCGCCGAGAAAGGGGACACTGCCGATATTCCAAAATAACCAATTTAGGCATTGAGTGCGCTGGGCTGGGGTTTTGGGAATAAAGGCATCAAATCTTTCGGCTAAATAGAGCATGATCGCACCAGACTCAAAAACGCGAGTCGGCTCTTCTGTGCTGTGGTCCATTAATGCCGGAATCTTCGAGTTGGGATTGACCTCGACAAAGCCGCTGCTAAATTGTTCGCCATCTTGAATATTAACCAACCAGGCATCGTACTCGGCGTCTTTAATACCGAGTTCGAGGAGTTCTTCTAGGAGCACAGTGACTTTTACGCCATTAGGTGTTCCCAAGGAGTAGAGTTGCAATGGATGGTTGCCGACTGGAAGCGCTTGCTCGTGGGTAGAGCCTGCCGTGGGCCGATTAATGGCAGCAAATTTTCCACCAACCTCTTTGTTCCAGGTCCAGACTTTTGACGGTGAGTAGGCTTTGGGTTCGCTCATGCTGATTCTCTTCTGATTTTTTATACTTGTTGTTAAAGCTCGATTTAAAAAGACTCGGGTTATCAAGGCTCGGGTTATCAAGGCTCGGTGATTTTGAGTATTGCGCTGGCATAGTCTGTTTAAGCTTTTATCTTGGCACGGTTTGCGTCATTATTAAATCTAATTATAGTGAGATTAATTTTATTGCGACCCAAAGAGGCTTGGGTCTTATTGATCATTATGGCATGATAAATGTCAAAATATTTATTGGCTGTTTTTCGTATGCTCTCAAGTGAGTGAGCGCTGCCATGGCTATCTCAAAGAACACTGCGAAGCCCCTTAAACTGCCGCTAAGCCGACGACTGTTATCTTGAGCCGTTAGCACAATAAATGGGATTATCAGTGCCCGATAAAAATAAAAAAGTCTGTCGTTATGTACCTGTACGATAAATACTAAGCATCATATTTACTCTGGAATATAAATTTATGTCTCAAGTTAACACCTTAGATGAAGCTAAATTACTCGCCCATTTAGAGGCCAATGTCGACGGCTTTACCGGCCCCATAAGTGTCAGCAAATTTGCTGGTGGCCAGTCCAATCCGACATTTAAAATCGATGCCGCTTCCGGCAGCTATGTGCTGCGACGCCAGCCGCCAGGGGAGCTGCTCAAGTCAGCCCATGCTGTGGACCGTGAATATCGTGTTATCAAGGCATTGGCAGACAGTGATGTGCCAGTGGCCAAGGCCTACCACCTCTGTGAAGACCGTGATGTTATCGGCTCGATGTTTTATCTGATGGAGTTTTGTGAGGGTAATATCCACTGGGGTCCTGAGCTTGAGGAAATAGAAACTCGTGAGCAGCGGGGTCAGATGTACGATGAACTAATTAAAGTGCTTGCCGCAATTCACTCGGTGGACCTAGAGAAAGCAGGGCTGACTGATTACGGACGTCCAGGAAACTATTTTCAACGCCAACTGGATCGCTGGAGCGCGCAGTATCGTGCCTCCGAGCTTGAGAATATCGATGAAATGGAACGCCTAATGCTGTGGCTGGGCGACAATATGCCGGCCGACGACGGCAAAGTTACCCTAGTGCATGGTGATTACCGTCTCGATAATCTGATGTATGCCAAAGATAATACAAAGGTAATCGCCGTACTCGACTGGGAACTGTCGACCCTCGGTCACCCTTATGCAGATCTTGCGTATGTGATTATGGGTATGAAACTGCCGGCCTCGCAGAGCAAAAATGTGGTCGGAGGCATAGGCAATATTGACTGGGCGAGTCATGGTATACCCACCGAAGAGATGATCGTTGAGCGTTACTGTGCTCTGATGGGTATAGACAAGATTGGCAACTGGAATTTCTTTATGGCCTTTAGCTTTTTCCGACTGGCAGCGATCTGTCAGGGCGTCGCCAAACGCGCGGTGGATGGCAATGCCTCCAATGCTGCAGCTGATGGTGTAGCAGGACTGGTGCGACCTCTCGCCGAGTTGGCCATGGACTATATTGACTAGCTTCGACTGCGCACTGAGCTTAGGGTAATACTGGTATTCAATATCCAGCCTCGAGTCTGAGGCTGGATCTACTGGGGCTTATTCCAGCCAAAATATTCCAAGACAAACACAGTTTCAGCCTAGCTGGCATTGATTAGCGATCTAACGCTTGATTGATTCTCGTATATAATGGCATCATTAGTGTCAATACAGGCGCTCTTCGACTAAAGGCCGCTCTTTCGCTGTTGGGCATCTGGATAATGTGTCGTTATTTATTAGATGCCAGTAAAAAGGAGAAATATAAATGCCTTCGTTTAAGCACATTACTCTAATAGGCGCGACACCCTCGCCCTACACGCACAAAATGATCGGGCTGCTGCGTTATCGGCAAATACCCTACCGCATCAAGTGGGGTACCCCGGAGCAAATCCTGCGGCAAATGGATATCGAACCGCCGAAGCCTGCTTTATTGCCTACCTTTGTCTTGGATAATGAAAATGGTGAAGCTCAGGCGATTTGTGACTCCACACCCATTATTCGTCGGCTCGAAGAGGATTTCTCGGAGCGCTCGGTGCTGCCGACTGATCCTGCACTGGCGTTTATTGATTATTTGCTCGAGGATTTTGCCGACGAGTGGTGTACCAAATATATGTTTCACTACCGCTGGCACCCTCAGGCTGATGCGGATAATGCCGGCACATTATTGCCTCTGGGCTACAACGTCAGTATGCCCTCCGATCAGCACAATCAATTTAAGGAATACATTGCCTCGCGCCAAATTAGCCGTCTCTATGTAGTCGGTTCCAATGAGACCACGGCACCGATTATTGACGCTAGCTATAGGCGTTTCC
Organism: gamma proteobacterium HTCC2207; assembly: GCA_000153445.1. GTDB lineage: Bacteria > Pseudomonadota > Gammaproteobacteria > Pseudomonadales > Porticoccaceae > HTCC2207. Next base: position 135,698 of record CH672397.1, read on the forward strand.
TCGCGGCTATGGAAGTTCATTTGAGCCAGCAGCCCTATATGTTGGGCCACAGGCCTGGCGCTGGCGACTTTGCGCTCTATGGTCAATTAACCCAGCTGGTGGGCTTTGACCCGACACCCCGAGCTATAGCTCATCAAACCTCTCTGCGCACCGTGGCATGGGTAGATCAGATGGCGGATTTGAGTGGTTTGGAGGTCGAGGAGGCTGGCTGGACGTCGCTTGAGCAACAGCCAGAATCTCTGCGCGGCCTGCTTGCGGAACTGGGGCGCATGTATGTTCCAGCGCTATTAGCCAATGCTCGTGCACTTCAGGCCGGTGAAAAAAATTGGCAGGCGGAGATCGATGGTGCCCTGTGGAGTCAGCTGACGTTTCCCTACCAAGTGAAGTGCCTTAATTGGATCAAACAGCGTTATGCCAAACTCAGTGCAGAAGACCGCCAGCGCGTAGATTTGGCACTTGATGGCAGCGGCTGCGAGGCGCTTTTTACACGCCTCTGAGTATTTTGCGTGAAGCAACCGGTTTTATCACCGCATGATCACTGCTAAATGGCTAGGCAGCTTAGTTTCAGGAGAATAATGACATATACTATGCCCAGTCTTGAGGGCCTTGGAGTAGCCTGTTGAAAGGGCCGTTTTACGCGATGGAAACTAGAGCAGCAGAGGAATTAAAGGTAATTTTATGACTACCCTATTGACCAGCGGAGCCCCTGATGGGCGCCGTCAACGAAGTGAACGGAGTAAGCAGGCAATTATTGAAGCCATGCTGGCCATGATCGCTGAGGGAATTTTAATCCCCACGGCACAGCAGATATCTGAGCGAGCTGGTGTGGGTATTCGAAGTGTCTTTCGACACTTTGAAGATATGGAAAGCATTTTCGTTTTGGCCGATGAAACCTGTCGAGAACGCTATGAAGATATATTTTTGGGCGGTGATCGCGAGGGAACTCTGGAGCAGCGTATTTTGCATGCGGTGGAACAGCGCGCCAAAGGCTATGAGCTCTATGGCAACGTGATTCTCTCGACCCTGGCTCAGCGCTGGCGATTTTCCACCCTGAGCAAGAACTATGGTCGCTATCAGCGCGGATTGCGCAAAAATCTTCAGGACTGGCTACCAGAGCTGGAGAGTCTCGATGCCAGCTGCCTTGAAGCGGTGCATGGGATTGCCTCTTTTGAATTTTGGAATCGTCTTCGCGATCATCAGGGCTTGAGCAAAAAGGCCGCCATAGGCATTGTGGTGCAAATGTTAAATGCTGTGGTTGTGGCTAAATAAGTGAGTAAACCGTAAGTAAGACTTACTTAAATCGCAAATAAAAAAACAAATATCAAAAGCCATAATAAAAATAATATAGATCGGTGAAATAGATTGCCGACTTAAGAGGGGAATAAAGTGGAACTAGCAGACAAAATCATTGTTGTCACTGGCGCTGCCAGTGGTATTGGTCGGGCCATGGCGGTTCGTTTTAAAGCTGAGGGTGCCAAGCAGATTGTCGCCGTGGATATCAATATCGAAGGCGCTCAGGCCACGGCTGAGATGGTTGACGGTGTTGCCATGAGCGCGGATGTCTCCAGAGAAGAAGATATCCAACGGGTCATCGAAGAGACTGAAAGCAACGTTGGCCCAATTGATCTGTTTTGCTCCAATGCCGGTGTCGGTATGGGCGAGCGCATTAACTCCCCGAATCAAGAGTGGCAGATGAGCTGGGATATCAATGTGATGTCACATGTCTATGCTGCGCGCCATCTGCTGCCTCTAATGGTTGCACGAGGTGGCGGTTATTTCCTCAATACGTCTTCCGCAGCCGGACTACTAAATCAGATTGGCGGCGCCGCTTATGGTGTTACCAAACATGCTGCCGTGGGCTTCGGTGAGTGGTTGGCGATTCACCACAAACATGAGGGGGTCAAGGTCTCTATGCTCTGTCCCCAGGCAGTGCGCACGCCAATGACCGAAACCGATAACGATGCCACAGCGGCGGCTGCCAGCAACGGTATGATCGAGCCAGAAGAGCTCTGTGACACTGTGGTCGAAGGCTTGCGCGATGAGAGCTTTATGATTTTGCCGCACCCGATTGTGCTTGATTTTATGCGCAACAAGACCAGTAATTATGATCGCTGGATTGGCGGGATGAATAAGTTGATGAAAAAAATCACTGGCGCACTCTAATTAAAATAACCCAATAATACGAACAGGTTGTATCTTTATGCTTGATATTAAGGAAGTTTTTCGCGTCACCAAAGAGTTTTTGAAACTAGTGCCGGTGCTGTCGGTTAAACCGACGAGCAATGAAGACGCGGTTTCTATGGCGACTGTACTCGAGGGCACAGTTGCCAAATACCCTGACCGTAGCATGATTATATTTGAGGGGCGGGAGCTTACTTGGAGTGAGTTTAATGCTCTGACTAATCAATTTGCTCATGCTCTAGTCGCCCGTGGTGTCGAGCGCGGCGATTGCGTTTCGGTGATAATGGAAAACCGCATTGAAATGCTAGCCTGTACCTTTGCCCTGCAAAAAATTGGCGCCATATCGAGTCTCATTAACTTTGCCCTAACGGGCACTCAGTTAGCCCATTGCGTCAATGTGTCTGATTCGCGTAAGTGCTTAGTGGGTGAGGAAGTTTTTGCCAGTCTCGATGCCGTGCGTCCTCAGCTTTCCTTAAAAGATGAGGATATTCTCTGGGTTGCCGATCAACGTAACACCACCGCACCAGAAAATGCTGAAGATATTGTCAGTAGTCTGGAGCAGTATCCGCAGACTAATTTGGCCGATACCAACAGTATATTGGCTGGCTCTACAGCCATGTATATTTTCACTTCTGGCACCACTGGGATGCCTAAGGCCGCAAAAATCCCACATCGCCGCTGGCTTTCCGCGGCCCATGCCTTTGGTTTGGCGGGTTGTCAGGCGACTGTCAATGATCGGTTTTATCTGTGTCTGCCCCTGTTTCATGGCACTGGATTAATCTGTGGTATTGGCAGCTGTTTCTATACCGGCGCGTCGATCTTTTTGCGTCGACGCTTTTCTGCATCGGAATTTTGGTCTGATGTGAAAAACTGTCAGGCTACACAGTTTATTTACGTGGGTGAGCTCTGTCGTTATCTGCTCGCTCAACCGGTGCGGCCTGAAGAATTAAATAATTCTTTGACCCATGTTTTTGGCAATGGTCTGCGTCCTGATATCTGGGATGAGTTTAAACAGCGTTTTGGCATCGAACGGGTCTGCGAATTTTATGGTTCCAGCGAAGGCAATGTCAGTTTCTTTAATGCGCTAAATAAGAACCGCACCATGGGCCTGACGCCAGCCACCATTATGCTGGTTAAGTATGATGTGGATGCTGATGAGATGGTGCGCGATGCCAATGGTGAACTGATTGTTGTGCCTGTGGGCGAAGCCGGCCTATTGCTCGGCGAGATTGATGAGCGCTACAAGTTCGATGGCTATACCAATGACGAGGCGACTGAATCAAAAATACTGCGCGATGTGGTTAAGCCCGGCGATGCCTGGTTTAACACCGGCGACTTAATTCGCGAAATAGATGTGGGTTTTGCCTTTGGCAAGAAGCACTATCAGTTTGTCGATCGGGTCGGGGATACCTTTCGTTGGCGTTCAGAGAATGTCTCGACCAACGAAGTAGGGGAGATTCTAAACGGCTGTGATCAGGTGGAAATGGCCAATGTCTATGGTGTCGATATACCTGCTATCGAGGGTAAAGCGGGCATGGTGTCACTGACGCTGAAGTCTGAACAGGTTTTTGATGCAGTGGCTTTCTCTGATTTTGTAAATGCCAATCTACCCCATTTCTCGCAGCCAGTATTTGTTCGTGTGCAGCCTGAAGCTACCACCACTGGTACGTTTAAATTGCAGAAAGGGGATTTGCGCAAGCAGGCTTACCACCTGGATCAAGTCACAGATGAACTCTATGTATTGCCACCGCGTGTGAAGCAATATCAAAAGCTTGACCGCGAGCTCTATGACAAAATTATCGATGGTAGTGCTGGTTATTAAAATCAGTTTCCCAACAAAAAAAATAAACAGACAATAACAAAATTCAACTTTATTAAATACGGAGTGCCTTAAAATGGCTTTTGCTTCAGATGTGGTTTCAATAGAAAAAAATGGTGCTGTCGGCACCCTGTGGCTAGACCGTCCAGAAAAATATAACGCCTTAACGCCAGCGGTGTGGGCAGCGATTCCAGAGGCCATTAATGAGCTGGCTGCGGATACTGATATCCGAGCGATTATTTTTGCTGGACGCGGTAACCACTTCTGCGCTGGTATCGATTTAATGGCGGGTGGGTTGGACGCTGAGCATGTCAAACAGTCCCCCTCTGAGGCCGTGGCAAACTTAAATCAGCTGGGCTTTACCACCGCGTTTCAGGAGGCGATTTCATCTTTGGCTAAAGTTCAGCTGCCGGTTATTGCTGTTGTTCATGGTTACTGCCTGGGTGCTGGTATAGATCTGATTACTGCCTGTGATGTGCGTATCAGTGCCGCTGACGGCCAGTTTGGTGTGCGTGAGACACGAATAGGTCTGGTTGCGGATGTGGGAACATTGCAGCGCCTGCCGAAAATTATCAGCGCCGGCCATATGGCTGAGTTGGCGTATACAGGCAAAGATATCGATGCCGCCAGAGCGGAAAAAATCGGTCTGGTAAATGATGTCTACGATGACTTTGGCAGCACCTATGCCGCCGCTATGGAGATGGCGAACACTATTGCAGCTAATCCACCCCTGGCTGTGCGCGGTACCAAGTTTATATTGCAGCAGAGCGAAGATCTCACCACTGAACAGAGCCTGTTATTAAATGGCATGTTTACCCTGATGACCAGTTTGAAATCCAATGATATGCACGAAACAATGCATGCGTTTGGTGAAAAGCGACCACCGGTTTATACCGGTAGTTAGAGGGTATTTAAAGCCTAGAGCAAGGCTAGCTAAAGATTTTATAAATTGCTAAGAACAAAAAGCTGCATCTCAGAACTGACTGAGATGCAGCTTTTTTTTTACATCGTCATATCGCGTGTGGCATTGAGCAGGTCTGGATATCGTTCGCCGATCTTGGCAATTCCATAATTGACCCAGTACTCGATCTTTTGCAAAAAACTCATCTCCACCATTTCTGGTAGACGCTGCTGCTGACGATCCAAGAATGCGTGCACCGCATCCACATCTTCAGATGTCAGGCTCGCATAGAAACCGGCCATGCCTTTGTGGGCATAGGCGCCTCCCAACACAATTGCAGTAAAGTCTATATGAGTTTGTTCACTCATATGGCGTAAGTCTGGCAGTACATAGTTGGTCTTAGCACTGACGCCGTGGCAGGTACCACAGTTGCGACCATAGATCTCTTCGCCGTGGGCGATCACCTGTGGATCCTCGTTAGCTTCGTGGCCCAGGGCCATAATCACCGACTCGCCATTGTCTTGAAGGGGCTGTGTGAGATTAAAGTCACCTTTCTTAAACACCAGCAGTTTGTTTTGATTGACTAGGTTACGCTTCACTTCGTCGCCACCGGCAAGCATCAGAGCGCCGCCGCTGCCCTGAGCTACGGCTATATATTGCTCGCCGTCTAACTCATAGGTCATGGGGCCAGCTAACACGGCGCTGTCGGACTGGTACTGCCACAAAATATCGCCATTGGTAGAGTCATAGGCTGCAAACTTGCCACCCCAGGTGCCTTGGAAGACAAGGTCACCGGCGGTGCTGAGAATGCCACCATTGGACGGTTTAGAGTGATGCACTGACCAGGCACGTTTCTGTGTAACCGGGTCATAGGCCACCAATTCACCGTAGATTAATGCATCCACTGCGGCGCGCCCGGCAACCCAGCTTTTTGGATCTCGCACTTCATTGAGATCAATACCGGTGTTCCAGCGATCAACCTGATAGCTGACCGCATCCATACCCCTAAAGAAGGTAGGGACATTTTGCACGGGAATATACATCAGGCCGGTTTTAGGGCTGTAAGTCATTGGCTGCCAGTTGTGGGCGCCAAATGGAGCGGGCCAAATATAGCTGCCGCCATTGGATTGATAGTCGGCGTACTTGGTCTCTACAGGTCGACCGGTTTCCATATCTATATGGCTAGCCCAGGTCGCTTTGGCGAATTTTTCCGCTGAAAGCAATTCCCCAGTAACCCGATCTAATACATAGAAGAAGCCATTTTTAGGTGCCTGCATAATGACTTTGCGGGTTTCACCTTCCAGCTCTAGTTCCGCCAGCACTAACTGCTGAGTGGCGGTGTAGTCCCAGTTATCTCTGGGAGTGACCTGATAGTGCCAAACATATTCCCCGGTATCGGGTTTTAGCGCGACAATCGAGCTCAGGTAGAGGTTGTCGCCGCCACCGGGACTGCGCAGATCACGATTCCAAGGGGAACCGTTGCCAGTGCCTATATAGAGCAGATCTAACTCGGGATCATAGACCAGTGAATCCCAAGCGGTGCCGCCGCCACCACCGCCAACAGTGTAATACTCGTCACCGTTCCAGGTTTCTAGAGCGGCTTCAAGAGCGGGGCTCTCCTGAGGTTTATTGCGATCCCCAGGGACAGTGTAGAAACGCCATTTTTGCTCACCAGTGTTAACGTCGAAGGCGCTGACATAGCCGCGCACGCCGAGTTCGGCGCCGCCATTGCCAATCACAACCATGCCCTTAACCACTCGGGGAGCTCCGGTGATGCTGTAGTTGCTATCTGGTGGGGTAGTTTGCACCGACCAGTTCTGTTCGCCAGTCAGGGCATCGAGTGCGATTAAACGACCGTCTAGGGCACCGAGAAACACTTGCAGGGGAGAGTTTTCGTCCTCCTGCCAGATCGCCACACCTCGGTTAACCGGGCCACAGCAGGTTTTAATGAGATGGGATTTGGGTACCTTGGCATCAAAGTGCCAGAGCTCATCGCCAGTTCGTGCATCTAGCGCATAGGCGTGGCTCCAGCCGGTACTGACATAGATCACACCGTTGTGCACCAGAGGAGTGGCTTCCATACCGCGGGCGGTTTCGAACTTAAACGACCAAGCCAGATCTAGTTGATCTACGTTGTCGCGGTTAACGTTGTCTAATGGGCTGAAACGCTGCTCTTGGTAGTCGCGGCCATAACTTAGCCACTCGGCATCCGGATTGGCTATCGACTGTTCATTGACTAAGGTGGGTTGGGCATTGGCCAGACTAGTAAGTCCGAGCAATACAGCGGTAGTAAGGCTGGTGAGTTTGCGTAAAAGCATAGTGTTCCCCTCTGTGCGAGCCGATGACAGTATTGCAACGCCGCGCTGATTTTTTATATCGTTATTCGATAATAAGCTCTTTTTTGGTGCGCTGTTTGTCAATGCGCTGTTTTTTAGTGAGCTGTTTCTTAGTAAGTGTTTAAGAGTGCTTTTTTATTATGCGCTTTGAAGCTTTTTATGATTGTAGGGTTAAATCCAATAAAAGACTATGAAGTAAGAGTATCTGCCTGTGACATTGCCAAGTAAATGCCAACTGGTGACTGATTAGTCCTGATGCTGAACGCCGGGTTTAGGGTCTTTTGGCGGGTCTAGAGCAGCGCTGGGAGCAAGGGCTGCTCTAGGTTTTAATGATTTATGCTCTACAGCATCGAGGATTGATGAATAATCTCATTTGAATTAGCCGGCAGGGAGATACTGGTGCCGTCTTGCCCTAAAGTGGTGTCAGAGAAAACATCGTCTACACCCTCCAGCCAGATCACCTCCATACCCGGCGCGATTAAGGGTGGCACTATATGGTAGTAGAGCAGATGACTTACATTGGCATCCCGCGCGATCTCGGCGGCCTCGACGGGCGTGGTGTGATAGTCGTGAATATCATTAAATATTCTTTCTCGCAGCGGATTACCGGTCCGCGCAGCAGACTCCGCCATCAATAAAACCAGCTTTGTCGACAGTGCCTCATGGACCAACAGGTCAACACCTGCGGAGTGCTTTTCTATAATCGGCGACTTAACGGTATCGCCAGAGATCAACAGGCTGCGGTCTTTATAGGTAAATTTGTAAGCCACGGCCGGTGTGATCGGAAAATGATTGGCGGCGATCATTTCGATCTTGATATGGTCACTGGCATAGACCGTTACTGCATCAGCCCCTTTTGGCAATGCATAACTCTTGGGACTCATGCCGGCGCCGCTTGGCGGTGCAACTAAAGTCCCATGATGATCGGTACGATGCACAGCATCCCGAGCATAGGCTTGATTAAAACCGGCGACTACTTCTGTTACGCCTTCGGGACCATAGACTGGCAGCGGACTACTGTTATTGTCTGCGACCCAACGCAACATTGCCATTTCACCTAGACCGTCGATATGGTCGGGAATGAA
>CH672397.1:144119-230709 GCA_000153445.1 gamma proteobacterium HTCC2207
CTTTAAATCCTCGGCAGAGACAGTGGTGTTTAAATTAACCACCACATGATTCACTTCAAGCATGCGCGAATAATATCTGAGGGTCTCATAGAACTCCTCTTTGCCCGGCACCTGCTTCGCCAAATTAAACTGACCGCCAATCTCACTGCCCGCATCGAAGAGTGTCACTGCATGACCGCGCTCTGCGGCAACGGTGGCATAGGCCAGACCCGCCGGCCCGGCACCTACCACGGCAATCTTCTTCGGCGCCGCAGTCGGTTCATAATTTAAAACGGTTTCGTTAAGCGCTCTCGGGTTAACCAGACAACTGATTTCCTTGCCTTCAAAACCATGGTCTAAACAGGCTTGATTACACCCGATGCAGGTATTAATTTCGTCTTCACGACCTTCAAAAGCCTTTAATACCAGTTCAGCATCTGCCAGCATGGGTCGAGCCATAGAGACGATATCCGCATCCCCATCGTCGAGAACCTGCTCTGCCACATCGGGCATATTGATTCGGTTACTGGTAATGGTCGGTATGCTGAGTTCTTTGCGCAGGCGTCCAGTGACACCAGAGAATGCAGCGCGCGGCACCATGGTAGCGATAGTCGGAACCGCAGACTCATGCCAGGTAAAGTGGGTGCTAATAATAGTCGCGCCGGCTTTTTCCATCTCTTTTGCCAACAGCACGACCTCATCCCAAGACATTCCGCCCTGCAACATATCCATCGCCGCAATGCGGAAAATCAAAATAAAGTTGTCACCGACTTCGGCACGACAGCGGCGCATAATTTCTAGGGGGAAGCGCATACGGTTTTCATAACTACCGCCCCACTGATCGTCGCGCTGATTGGTTTTTTCGACCAAAAAAGTACTCAACAAATACCCCGCTGAGCCAATAATTTCTACCCCGTCATAACCTGCCAACTTAGCCATTTTGGCGCAGTTAACATGATCATCAATTTGCTTTTGAACGCCGGCTTCGTCCAGTTCATTGGGTGTCATTCTTGAAAGGCGCGAGGCCACAGCTGTAGGAGCAACCATAGTGGGAGTATGCGCCAAGGGGCCAGCATGGAGTATCTGCATACAAATTTTAATATCGGGATCCACAGCGTGGACTGCCTCTGTGACTTGGCGATGACCCTCAGCGTGCTCGGGAGTGGACATCTGAGAGCCCATACTGCCCTCTTCGTTGGGACTGATACCCCCAGTGATCATCATGCCAACACCGCCGCGAGCACGCTCGGCAAAGTAGGCAGCGAGTCGCTCAAAACCGCCTTCCACTTCTTCTAGACCGGTGTGCATAGAACCCATCAGTGCACGATTTTTAAGCTGAGTAAAACCCAAATCTAAGGGTGAGAAAAGTTTGGGGTATTTTGGGTGTAGCGCCATTTTTAAAGCCCTTCTAATATATTTTGTGAACCGTCGTTTGCAGTCGCCTGCTGGAAACTAGGTCGTTGTTTCAGGCGTTCGACGTACGCCAAAGTATAAGGCTTAAAGCCGTCTTTAAGGCTCAAAAGCTCGGCAAAATGCAATGCAAAGCCCACTGAGATATCTGCCAGAGTAAAGCGATCAGCACAGAGAAATTCTCGGCCATCAGACAGCGCCAGCTCAACTGAGCGCAGGCGCGAGAAGAACCACTTGGTGTAGTCCTCGGCCACCTTCGGCAGGCGGGTCGCTTCAGGTTCTAAAATCGTGTAGCGCAATACCAACGTCTGAGGGAAAGTCAGGGTTGCATCGCTGCGGTGTAGCCAATTGAGATACTCACCATAGGCGGGTTCACTGGGCAGTACGGCGAGATCCGTGGGACCATATTTATCCGCCAGATACTGACTGATACCTGAGGATTCGGTCATGCTGACCAGATTAGCCGGGTCACTGCTATCGGTGAAAAACGGCACAGTGCCAATGGGATTGAGTTCGGTATAACCCGGGTGCGCAAAGCGCGGTGGGAACAGCATGGTCTCAAGTTCGAAATCCAGCCCCATCTCCAGTAGCGTCCAGAGTGGTCGAATCGAGCGAGAGCCGGCGCAGTGCCAGAGTTTAAGAGCCATTAAGCTGCCTCATCATGGTTATTGTTGTTATTCCACTGAATCTTCGTGCGCGGCAATCTCAATTAACAGATCATCAGTGGCCACCTGACTGCCAGTTACTGCACTGACCTCAGTCACACTGCCGTCTATCTCCGCGGTTATTTCATAGTGCATTTTCATCGCTTCTAGAACTGCCAGAACCTGACCTTTAACCACCTGGTCGCCAGGAGCAACCAGCACATCTAACAGCAGCCCATGCATGGGCGCGATTACCCGGCCTCCACCCACAGCCTCATCAACTAGTCCATCGAGGATAATCAGATCCTTAAAAAAGGCACTGCGCCCTTCGATAGAGCAATACAACTGACCCTTTTTCGGTGTCTTATAGGTTGCAGTCAGACGTTTGCCATCAAACAGCAAGTCAACCCTAGTATCTTTTAACTCGACCAAAGTGACCACAACCGTCCGCGACTCGCCAGTATCCATGGCGCTCACTCGATAGCCTTCTTTGCCCTCAGGACTGATGCAAAGATCGTAGATCAGGTCATCAAACTGATACTGTTTTCGCGACACCAGGGGGCTGGCACTCGTCCAGTTTTTAAGCTTTTCGCTGACCCCAAGGGCGCGCTGAAATAGGCCCCTATGTTCCAGCTGCAGCGCCAGTACCGCCGCCACTGCAGCATCGGCAAACGCGGGTAATGGGTCGGCCAGATCAGTATCAGAGAACTCTTCAGCAATAAAGGCCGTGGTGGAAAGACCATCTATAAACTGTTGTTTTTCAAGGCACTGCGTAAGAAACCTAAGGTTATTTGTAGTACCGAATAGCACGGTTTCCTTTAGTGCGGCGATAAGCCGTAGACGGGCCACCTCGCGAGTGGGGCCATAGCCAATCACCTTGGCAACCATGGGATCATAAAACGGCGAGATACCCTGACCACTGCAGATACCACTGTCGATACGCACGCCTACACCCGTAGCCGGCTGCCATAATTCCACCGGACCTGAGGCGGGCAAAAAGTCCTGACTGGGGTCTTCGGTATAGAGCCGCACTTCTATGGCATGGCCCTCAAGTTTGATATCGGCCTGCTCTAACCCCAGCAACTCTCCCTGAGCCACAGCAATCTGTAGGGCTACCAAATCAAGTCCGGTGATCAATTCGGTAACCGGGTGCTCAACTTGCAGGCGCGTATTCATTTCAAGGAAGTAGAATGCCCCGCTACTTTCCAGCAAAAACTCAACCGTGCCAGCACCGCGATAATGCACAGACTTGGCAGCGTCTATGGCCGACCGGCCCATCTGCTCTCGGAGCTCAGACGTCATAATTGGGCATGGCGCTTCTTCTATCACTTTCTGGTGGCGGCGCTGCACGGAGCAGTCCCGCTCGCCCAGATGGACTGTATTGCCAAAGCTATCGGCAAATACCTGAATTTCCACATGGCGCGGCTGAATAATGGCTTGCTCGAGAATCAGCTCACCCGAGCCAAAGGCACTCTCAGCTTCAGCCCGAGCCAACTTGATGGCATTAGCCAGATCAGCCTGATCATAAACCAACCTCATACCGCGACCTCCTCCACCCGCCGCGGCCTTGACCATCAGCGGCAAGGGGATTTTTGCCCCCTCAGCTAGCAGAGTTTCGTCGGACTGATCATGCCCTTCATAGCCGGGCACACAGGGCACACCGGCAGCAATCATGCGCCGTTTCGATTCAGCTTTATTGCCCATCACCTCAATGGCTTCCGCACTGGGCCCAATAAACACCAGCCCTGCAGCTTCAACCGCTTCGGCAAAGGCCGCATTTTCGCTAAGAAAACCATAACCGGGATGAATGGATTCAGCGCCGCTCGCTGCAGCAGCCTCAAGAATACGTTCAGGCAGCAGGTAGGACTCACCCACCGGCCCTGGGCCAATACGCACAGCCTCATCCGCCAGCTGCACATGGGGTGCAATCGCATCGGCGTCGGAATAGACCGCAATGGTTCGGTAACCCAGCTGTTTGGCGGTGCGAATTACCCGACAGGCAATCTCGCCGCGATTGGCAATTAAAATACTGTTGAAGCGCTTCATAGAGCTATTTCCCAACTAATTGATCGTTCGATTGCTCGGCCCAGACCGGCTTACGCTTTTCCACAAAGGCAGCTATTCCCTCTAGACCTTCAGAGCTAAGCATGCATTGGGCAAAGCCCTGAGAGGCAAAGTCTAGAGCCTCAGCACGGGGTCGACGGAGGCTTTCAAAGAGAATGCCTTTGGTAACTGCATTGGCACCAGGGGCACAGGCATTGATATGACCCAGAATCACATCGCACTGGGCGTCGAGATCCGCGGCATCGCTGGCTACTTGATGGCCAATACCGAGACGCACAGCCTCTTCACCCTTAAATCGGGCACCTGTCAGCATCAAGCGTCGAGCCTGAGTCAAACCCACCCGCTCGGTCACAAAGGGGGCAATCTGTGCCGGCGGAATACCGAGACTGGTTTCACTGAGGCGGAAACGTGCATCCACGGTTACCAAGGTCACATCAGCTACACAGGCCAGACCCAGCCCGCCGCCAATAGCGGCACCCTCAACCAGCATTATCACAACCTGGGGCTGTTCATTTATCTTGATCATCAGATCGCCAAAGCTGCGGTTGCTCTTGGCCACCTGCGCGGCACTAACCGCCTGCATATCCGACTTAAACCCTTTGATATCGCCACCGGCACAGAACACGCCACCTCTGCCACGCAGGACAATAGTACGAATAGAGCGATCGTCGCGAATAGCGTCGAGAACCAGGTGAAGCTCGTCAGTCATTTCCTCTGACAACGCATTTTTTGCCTCTGGGCGGTTAAGCCAGATTTTTAACACTGAACCACGGTGCTCAAGAATCAGCGATTGGGTCTCGGGAAGTTCGAGTTTTGAAAGATCAGACATGATTATCTCGCTCTATTCTTTTCTGTTATTAACCGTTAAATGCGCGCAACGCCAAAACGATTGGATCGCACCTTTTGTTACAGCCGCGCGACGCCAAAACTATTGGGTCGCACGGAGCGATTACGCCCTTCTAAAACGGTTTCCAACAACATACCCAGCGTGCTGCGCATATTGCGTGGATCGATCATGCCGTCGTCCATCATATGACCTGAGGTGTAAAAGGCATCGGACTGAGAATCGAAGATATGCGCCATCATCTGCTCTTGCTGGGCCAGCTGCTCTTCGTCGGGCTCCACACCCATGGCCGCAGCCTTGCCTCGAGCCACCAAAGACATGGTTTTGGCAGCTTGCTCGCCGCCCATCACACCCATGCGGGCATTGGGAAAGGTATAGAGAAAATCCGGATCATAACCACGGCCACACATACCGTAGTTGCCCGCGCCAAAGCTGGCACCGGTCATAAAGGTAATGCGCGGTACATCTATATTGCGCACCGCCTGAATCATCTTCGAGCCGTGCTTAATCATGCCCGCTTGCTCAGACTGAGTGCCAACGATATAGCCGGTGGTGTTTTGGAAAAACAGCGCCGGAATATTGGCCTGATCGAGTAGCTGCAAAAACTGCGTCACCTTATTGGCGCCCTGAGGATCTATGGGGCCATTATTGCCAATAATGCCCACCGCTTGACCGTAGATCTCCGCCTGAATACAGACCGTGGAAACACCGAAGCGGGGCTTAAAGTCGAGGAAATCGGATCCATCCACCACTCGGGCCACCAGTTCGCGCATATCGTAAGGCGTGCGGTAATCTGTGGGAATCACACCAGCCAGTTCATCGGGATCGTAAATAGGTTCAGCAAAGCTGCGTTTAGGGGGCAATTTGCAGTTGTCATTCCACTGCAACCGCTGAATGAGTTCGCGGCAGATTTGAATGCCTTGACCATCGTTTTCCGCCAAATATTCTGCCAGACCAGAAACCGTTGCATGCATCTCCGCACCGCCAAGCTCCTCTTCTGTGGCAATCTCGCCGGTAGCGGCTCGCAAGAGTGGCGGCCCTGCTAAAAACGCACGGCCTTTGCCTTTAATCGCAATCACATAGTCACTGAGACCGGGCATGTAGGCGCCGCCGGCTGTGGAGGAACCATGCAAAATGGAGATCACCGGAATACCCGCTTTGCTCAGTTTGGCCAAGGCGCCAAACAGAGCGCCACCGGCGCTAAAGCCCTCCACGGTGTAATTCATTAAATCGCCACCGGCGCTCTCGACCAGATGCACAAAGGGCAGCTTTTGCTCTAGGGATATCTCCTCGGCTCGACGCAGACGATAGCCGCCAGCAGTGGTCATAGAACCCGCCATAATGCCGCTATCATCCACCACCACAGTGCAGCGCACGCCGGATATAAAGCCTATTCCAGCAATTACTGTGGAGCCGGGAATCGACTTGTCGGGATTCTTGGTATCTACCAGATAACCGGCGAGATTACCGATTTCAAGAAATGGCATACCCGGATCCAGAAGTCGTGCCAGACGTTCCCGTGGCGTCAGCTGACCGCGTTTATCAAAGCGCGGCTTGCGCTGCTCAGAGATAGCGCGGGCGCGGCCATTAAGCTCATTGAGCTTGTCCACCAGCTCGAGCATCTCGGCGCGTTGGCGCTGAAAGGTCTCGGAACTGGTATTTATCTTTGAGGCAAATACTGCCATTTGGCTGTCTCCCTATTATTATTGTTACAGCTGTTAATAACCTAACTGAGTTGAGATTTCTGCACTCACTGGAATCTGCGCATCCAATAGCAATTGACCATAGCCTTTCCCTTGAGCGTCATTGCGCAGACTGGCCATGCCACCACCACCCAGAACATCGTCAATCAAAAAGTTAATGCCATGGCAGCCAGGCATCAGATAGCGCTTAACGGACTCGACCGCCGAGGACTGTATAAAGTGAGCAAAGCGCTGCGCCACAGCCTGCTCAGTCAGCGCCGCATAAATATAGCCAAGGTATTCTGGTCGCCGGGCAATTATGCCGATATTGGATTTATCACCTTTGTCTCCGCTGCGGGCGTAGGCAAGAGCCACCAGAGGAACACTCACCAAATCCTCGGTAATGGCAGTCTGCGGCGCAGCTGGACGAACAATAGTGTTTAGATTTAGCGCTGTTCCCTGAGTATCTGGGCAATCCAAAAGCTGACCATTGATCTCTACCTGAGGCGTTAGGGCCCCTTTTGGCAACTCAAAGGAAAACAGCCTGACGATGGGCGAAGGTTTTGGTCGACCACCAGCAAAACCACAGAGCCCTGGCGGTGTCGCCAGACCCAGTCCGGTCATTTCCTTTAATAAGATACCTATACCCGCGGCGTCGGGATGCTTGGCGGCGACCTTGAGTGCTACTTCACGATAACTGCCCATTTGAGCCGCAGCACCGTACTGTGACTCTGCGCCAATCACCTCAACACTGGTTTCACTAAAATCGGGCAAGCCATAGAGCTGCAGCGTGCGTCGCGATGCAGCGAAGATTGCCGCAGCCAGCTTCTCAGCCTTTCGATTAGCATCTATACCGTAGAGACTCAGTAGATGGCCGCCGCGCCACTGGTCGGCATAGGTAGTGCAGACTTTGTATTTATCCGGCGCCGGCAGACCGGTGGCACCGGTCACAGACACCAAATTTTCGCCCACCTGCTCAAGTTTGACCTGAGAAAAATCACAGACCACATCTGGCAAAATATAGGCCTGGGGATCACCAATTTCATACACCATCTGCTCAGCCACAGTGCCCACCGAGACTAACCCGCCAGTGCCTGCCGGTTTTGAACAGAGAAAACGGCCATCCGCACTAATTTCGGCAATCGGGTAGCCAATAGTTTCAAGATTCTCAACCAGCTCCCAATCGGTAAAGTTGCCACCGGTGGCCTGAGGTCCGCATTCAAGAATATGCCCCGCTAGAGAACCCATGGCCAGCTGATCCAGATCATCGCGACCCCAACCAAAGTGATTGATACAGGCTCCCAATGTCACCGCACTGTCTACGCAGCGCCCAGTAATCACAATATCGGCGCCCTGCTGCAGCGCCAGAGCCACAGGGAAAGCACCCAGATAGGCATTGATACTGGCAATCTTATTCAGCTCTGGAAAAGGCTCAGCGCTAAACATCTCAGCGTGCTGCTGTCCGGCTAACTGCTCTCCCTGATCCAGAAGGTCATCACCAATAATGCAGGCTACCTGTAAATCCAGACCTTGTTCGGCAATCACCGCGCGTAAGGCTTCGGCACAGGCTTGGGGATTAACACCGCCTGCGTTGGACACAATTCTGACGCCCTGGCGGGCGATCTCTTTAAGATTGGGTTTCATTGCCGCGCTGACAAAATCTAGCGCATAACCAGTCTCAGGCTTTTTAGCCCGGGCCCGGGCCATAATTGACATGGTGATTTCAGCCAGATAGTCATAGACAATAAAGTCGACTTTCCCGCTTGAAGAGCCGTCCTTAAGAAGCTGCGATGTGGAGTGACTAGCGTCTCCCCAAAACCCGCTGGCACCCGCTATTCGTAGTGTTTTTTCTACCATCTAGATTCCCCGAGCGACTTGTGCGCAGTGCTATTTAGACTAAAACTAAGAGCAAAATAGTACTATCGCAGCGTCACTGTCTCTTTGGATAGGACGCCATCAACATAAGCGCCGATGACATTCGGGGCTAACCATTGATGGCGTAGAAAAGCCTTTTAAGCCGCAGCAGCTCGTCGGTTTCGTTCTAGATAGATCGAGGCCATAATAAAGCTCGGCGCAGCAAAGAAGCCAAAGCCATCACCCACTAATAGCGCCTTGGTCAAAGGCTCAAACACCTGTGCGGCAGTTAACAGATCACTGATCAAGCCGGTCATCAATGCACCTATACCCATTCCCACCAAATTGCAGGCAACCAATAACAGCGCCGTCATCAGACCGCGCAAACGCACTGGCGTAAGATCCTGTACTGTGGAAAAAGCCGGGCCATAGAACGAGCTGACACTAAATAGTGCAAAAGCCAGCGCAATAAAGAACATTGGGGAATCTGGCGAAGCAAAGCGAAATGCAAGGGTCAATGGTGCAACCGCTAGCATCAATATGGCAAGAAAACGAATCCGACCGCCCTTCCAGCGCGACTGATACCAGTCACTGAGAAAACCGCCTAAAAAGGTGCCCGCGGTACCGCAGATAATATAAATTAAGCCGTAGAGGGATTGGATTTCCGCCAGTTCGAAACCGCGTTCACGCTCCATCCACACCATCACAAAGTTGCCGGCACCCAATGGAATATGCAGAAAAATCGCCCCGAGCATGGTCCAGGCCAATGCTGGATTGGTTTTGATCACCTCAAGGATCTCAGGCAGTGTTTGGCGCCAGCCGCTAGCCTCCTTAACCTTGCGAGCACCGGGGTCCGCAGCCGGTTCCATAGCACCGCGCACCGGATCTTTGACCATATAGAGCACGCCCGCCAGCACAATACCTATGCCCCCGAGCAGATAGAAACAGTTGCGCCAGCCCATTATAGGTCCGAGAACTCCGGCAACAACGAAGGCACCACCGGCTCCCAGAGGTACACCTAAATAGTAAAGCCCTGCCGCCGTGCCGCGTTGGCGCTGAGGGAATAGATCAGAAATCATCGACATGGATGAAGGGGTCATGGTGGACTCGCCAACGCCGATAAACAGTCGCGCCAAACCAATCTGCAAAAAGCTTTTTGTCGCCCCGGAAACTGCAGTGAGCACACTCCACAGCAATAGACCCGCCGCGATTAGCCTAGGTCTATGAAAGCGGTCTGCCAGAGCGCCCATAAACAGCCCCATAATGGCGTAGAAGAAAACAAAGATAAAACCGGTCAGGGCACCGAACTGGGAGTCGGTCAAATTAAGATCGGCAATAATTTGCGGCCCAAAGCTGGCAATCAGTGTGCGATCGACCATATTGAGAATATTGAGGACGGTGAGAAACAACAGAATACCCATTGCTTTCGGTGATGCTTTTATCTGTTCCGCAGCTTTTACCTGATCCATGGAGGCCCTTTTTCTTATTATTTTTGTTTTTGTTTTTGTTATTGTTATTAATGTCTCGGCTGAAGTTTAATGTATCAACAGGACAGATTTCATCAGCCTTTGCTCGGCGTACGATACTGCATTTAAGCAGACAAATATATATTGACACTCATTATGTCTTGATTTGTCTCTCGGACATTTTTACAGTAAGCTTTCAACCTTCGTATGCCGAGCGAATATAGCAGCTCTAAATAATTTTAACTGTGGGGGAAATCATATGTCTTTAGACGCAGTAACAGCAGGTTTAAAAGAAAAAATTGGCGAAGATTGTGGCCTAGGCGCAATCCTTAAATTCGATTTCGGCGACGAGGGCCATATTGTTCTCGACGCCACTCAGGTTCCCAATGTAATCAGTAACGACGATATTGAAGCCCAGTGCACCATGGCTTTGAGCCTGGAAAACTTTATGCTGATGGCCGAGGGCAAACTCGACGGTACCATGGCATTTATGTCTGGCAAACTTAAGATTCAGGGTGATATGGGTATTGCCATGAAACTAGGTCCATTGCTCGCGTAAGAACTCAACCACGGGTTTTCTGTGACGATAAAAATACCCCGTTCACTGCTGTGATCCGGGGTATTTTTTTGCCTACACTTTTTGAACAGCCGCTAAATTCAAGCTTAGAGGCCATACTGACGCGCCGCTAGATCACGCATAATCTCTTCAGAACCACCACCGATAGCATTGACCCGCACCTCGCGATATATCCGCTCAACACGATTGCCACGCATATAGCCCATACCGCCAAGAATCTGCATCGCCTCCCGGGCACAGAATTCCATAGTCTGACTCGACTGCACTTTTAAAAGCGCAATATCACCAGCATATTCACGTCCCGCTTGCACCTCTGCACAGATCTGATTGAGATAGCACTGAGTGCTGTTAATACGCTGCTTCATCTCGGCGATTTTGTGGCGAATCACCTGATGGTCCGCCAGCCTCTGACCAAAGGTCTTGCGCTCTCGACCCCAGTTCACCGCATCCTCTAAACAGACCCGAGAAAATGCCTCCATCGACGCCGACATGGCCAATCGTTCGGCGTTAAAGTTGGTCATAATGACACTAAATCCCCGATTCTCCTGACCGACTAAATTAGCGGCAGGCACGCGGACATTATCAAAGTAGATCGTCGCCGTATCCGAACACCACCAACCCTGCTTTTTATCCAGCGCCGTGCGTGAAACGCCCTCTAAATCCGCCGGAATTAGCAGCGCCGAAACGCCCCCCGCCCCTTCGCCACCGGTACGCACAGCCGTGGTAAACCAATTGGCATTCATGCCGCCAGTGATATAGGTTTTCGACCCATTGACCACATAGTGATCGCCATCGAGCCTTGCAGTAGTGGTTAAATGGGCCACATCAGAGCCCGCACCAGGCTCGGTAATCGCCAGAGAAATACGTTTAGTACCGGCCAAAACCGGTGGTGCCACTTCTTGCTTTATAGCCTCACTGGCAAAATTAAGCACCGGCGGTAAGCCAATACCATGGACCATTAAAGTTGCACTCAGGCCGCCCACAGCAATCCGCGCCAACTCCTCATTGAGGATATTTTTGTGCCAGATATCGATACCCTCAGAGACACCGCCAAACTCTTCAGGATAACCAAGCCCAAGAATCCCCACCGCCGCAGCCTTGGGCCACAACTCATCGGGCAGCGCGCCATCCTCATCCCATTGATCAGCGAAGGGAATGACCTCACGGTCAAAAAAGCGCCGCAGCTGGGCACGCCATTCCTCGTGTTCTGCGGTCAGGTGACTGTTGTTTAAGCGTGCACTATCGAAATCGAGTGACATTGGGTTTTCCCGCTGATCAAAGGCTGTTGTTTTAGTCTTTGATACTAGGCAGGCCAATGTTTATCGCACAGGAATAAGCGCCATATTTAGTGGAATCAATGCCATATGCTGCCAGCTTGGGATTATTTACTTTGTCACCCTGAACATACTTAACCTGTCACCCTGAGCATACTTAACCTGTCACCCTGAGCATACTTAACCTGTCACCCCGAACATACTTAACCTGTCACCCTGAACATACTTAACCTGTCACCCTGAACATACTTAACCTGTCACCCCGAACATACTTAACCTGTCACCCTGAACATACTTAACCTGTCACCCTGAGCGCAGCCGAAGGGTCTCCTACTAACAGACCAAACCCACCAAACAGTGCGCAGTTCCAACCACAAGAATGTCATCTCGAAGCACCCAACTGTCATCTCGAAGCACCCAACTGTCATCTCGAACGAATGTGAGAGATCTCAAGAACTGGCAGGAAGATCCCTCGTCGCTCCGCTCTGTCGGGATGACATAAAAAGGGATTCTGTCGGGATGAAAAGCCCTGCGGGCTTTTTTAACTACTGGAGATCCCTCGTCGCTTCGCTCTGTCGGGATGAAAAGCCCTACGGGCTTTTCACTTGCGGCGGTAATCTCTTGGGGACATGCCGTGCCAGCTTTTAAAGGCACTGGAAAATGAGCCCTGATCTGCATAACCCAACAGAAAGGCAATCTCGGTAATACCCAGACGATTATCGGAGAGATAGCGCAGCGCCATGCGTGAACGCACTTCTTGAAGTACTTGTAAAAAGTTAGTGCCGCGATCAGAGAGGCGGCGCTGCAATGTGCGTCGAGAGATATTCATTAGACTGGCAAGCTTGTCGATACTCACTTCGCCCTCGGGCAGGCGACGCATCATAAAGGACTTGAGGTTGGCTAAGAATTCATCGATTGCCTGATCATTTTCAAACAATTCACTAAAGGGCTTAGTCAGATCAGGCCCCTGCTGATAGTCCTGTTTGAGCAGCTGAAAGTCCAGAGCGCCGCTGTCAAAAAACAGGCTACTATAAGGCTGATTATAAGCAATATTTCGACCAAAAATTGCCTCTAACTGGATGGTATCCTTGGGCTGAGAATAGCTGAAATTGGCTTTTACTACAGGCACCGGTCGCACACATAATGAGTTGATTATGGCTGCAGATGCGGAGAGCACCTCATCACTACAGAAGCGCTTCAGACCACTACTTTTCAAAAGTGGCTCCCAGCGTAACTCAACCAAATTGCCTTCGCGATGGGCTGTGGTTTCACCCATATCACCACGCATTTTTAGGGTGCTGGGAATTAGATTGAGATAGTCGCGAAAAGATTTACACAGTGAACAGGTATAGAGCTGCAAGTTGAGCCCTTTAAGATAAATAATGCGCCCTACTGAAAGACCTATATCCGGATTTCCAGAAGCTTCGGCAGCTAGCTGATAGAGCTTGTAATAGTTAACTACCGGAAAACGGCGTTCAGGGATGCTTAGCTGACTCTGCTGTAAGCCGGAATCGCGCAGCAGACGCTGCTGATTAGCCCCATCTTTTTCCGCCGCCTGCAAAATAGCCACAAGGGCCGGAGCAAAAACGCTCCAGTTTGGGTTTATCTGCTGTTCGGCTGCTGTGTTAGAGGCCATAGCCCTTTTTTCTCGACGCTGTAAAACGGAGGTTACTTTAACACTTTAGAAGATTTGGCTTCAATATCATTGAATTAAAACCGCCCCACTTGCCCTATACGAAGATCAGTATTGAAATCAAATTCTCCAGTGACATTTGGCAGAATACTGTATATATTAACAGTATATCGAGAGCGCCCATCTATGCCCAACACTGAAATAATAACCAAACTCCTCGCCCGCCATGATACCTGGCGTGGACAGAGCCAAAAACCTTCACAGCGCAGTATCTCCAGCGGCAATGATCAAATTGATCTGCTATTAAAGGGTGGCTGGCCTGCGTCTGCATTAACCGAATTGTTGGTTCAACGTCCGGGGATTGGCGAGCTCTCGCTACTACTACCGACAATTAAAGACTACTGCCAAAACAATCATCTCAGCGTCTGGCTCGACCCACCTTATCAACCCTATGCTCCGGCATTGGCTGCCGCCGGTATCGCTTTGCAGAAGGTGCTTATAGTGCAGAGTAAAAGCGCTGCTGAGTGGCTCTGGGTCGCGGAACAGTGCATTCGCAACAATGCGCTGTTATTGGCCTGGAGTGATAATAAAATGCCCAGTTATAGCGATCTGCGCAAACTGCAACTGGCGGCGGCTGACAGTGGCCATGCGGCTTTTTTATTTTCTAATAATAAACAGTCTGGAAATCAAAAATCTAACCGACAAGAGTCCGGTTCATCACCCGCCACTCTGCGCTTAGAAGTCGATTCTGTCGGCGAAAAAAACCTGCGTCTCTCTGTGCGAAAACTGCGCGGTGTGGCACCGGGGGAGCAACTGCTGATTCCGCGGGGTAAAGATCTCAGCTCTCAGGTTTCTCTGGCTAAGTTACCAGTTAATAGCGTCTACCCTGCTATTCCGATATCAACCGATATTCCCCGCATTAAAACCAGCGATCAGAGACTCAACGCCTGAAATCTTCGCGTTATAGCGAAAGCGGAAATAGACGAAAAGGATTTTCAAATTTACCCACAGCAGCCCGGGCAACAAACGCCTATCCAGAAAAAATATGGCTCTATCTACACTTTCCATTACTGCCTATAGATGCCCTCTCCGATCAATCAGAAACCAACGATAGCAAACAAGTCCCAGTTGCAGTTGTAGCTCAAGAAAATAACGCAATGCGTGTTTTATGCTGCAGTGAAAGTGCTAAACAATCTGGTATAGAACCCCAGCTATCACTCTCTACAGCTCTGGCTCTATGTCCTGAGCTACTGACATTACAACGGCAACCAGAGCGTGAAAAAACTCGCTTGCAACAGCTGGCATTAATCGCCTACAGTTTTAGTCCAGTGGTAATTATTGACGAGAAGGGTTTGTGGCTTGAGTTAAGCGGCTGTGAAAAACTTTTTCACAGCTACCGCCAGTTGCTGCAACAGTTACAAACAAAACTGCTACACCACTGTACTGATGTAGCTATGGGCATCGCCGGTAGTGCCTATGCTGCGCGTTTGCTATGTCAGCCAGGCTTTCGCTGTGAACTTCCGCAGAGTATTGAACTGGAACAGCAGTTTCGTCGAACATCACTGAACCTACTCAGAGTTACCAAACGCCAACAGCAGAGTTTCCAGCAACTCGGATTAACCTATTTAGACGATTTGCTAGCACTGCCTAGAGCTGAATTAGCCAGCCGCTTTGGCACTGCAATAGTAGAGCAATTGCAGTTATTACTCGGAGAGAAACCCTGCCAACTGAAACTGTTTAATCCGCCGGCAACATTTCATGATCTATTGCAGAGTCCTCAGGGTATTTTGAGCAAGCAGGGCTTGCTATTTCCTATGAAAGCGCTGCTTCAACGACTCAGTATTTACCTACAGGCTCGCCAGTGTTACTGCCGTAAAATTGAGTGGCGTTTTGAACCGCTAATCGGCGATCACAGCTCTATGTGCATTACTC
This sequence comes from gamma proteobacterium HTCC2207, assembly GCA_000153445.1. GTDB lineage: Bacteria > Pseudomonadota > Gammaproteobacteria > Pseudomonadales > Porticoccaceae > HTCC2207. The sequence goes on from CH672397.1 coordinate 159,479, forward strand.
TTTCTGGCAGTCAAAACAGCTGGTCGACTCTGCTCGATTTAAGCCGCTTGCAACTGGACCGTATAAACTTACCTGGCAGTATAGAGACCATTATTTTATCCACTGATGACTTTGCTGAAGGTCTGCCGGAGGGGCTGGATTTATTCGGTGATACCTCGGCTGGAGAAGAGCGTTTAGAAACCAACCGATTAATTGATAGTCTGAGTGCACGGCTGGGTCCAGAGGCTCTTCAGCAACCGGTTATGGGCGATAACTATTTACCTGAAGAAGCGGGAAAAATTGTAGCTCCAGGAGAACATCAACCAGTAACTGTTGGCCATAGTGGCCTGCAACCTCTCTGGTTATTACCCAAGCCTATTGCTCTTCAGCTGCGCAATCAGCAGTTGTTTTGGCGTCAGCCGCTGTATATTTTAAGCGGCCCACGGAGGCTCAGTGATAACTGGTGGCAGAGCGACCAGCAGCGAGATTATTATTTAGCCTGCGATAATGAGGGTTCGCGGTATTGGTTGTTTAAACAGGCTGGGACGGATCGCTGGTTTGTACAGGGGCTTTTTTCGTAAAAGTTAGGAACTTTTACTTTGGGCTCAGGGCTGTTTTGGCAAGCGAAGATGCCCGAGGAAAAACTGAAGTTTGCTGAGGGAGATCCTTCGGCTGCGCTCAGGATGACAAGGTGGTGGTCGAGCTAACAATCAACTCTGTCATCCTGAGAGAGCGCAGCGAACCGAAGGATCTCCTTGCAGTACGCAGCATCAATCAACAACACCCTACTGGCCTTTACCAGCCCTGCCCCACCCTAGCCTAACCAACCAGCTCATCTTTAATTTTAAACTTCTGCACCTTACCCGCAGGATTGCGCGGCAACTCATCGAGAAAATAGAGCCTGCTCGGCAGCTTATATTTCGCCAAACTCTGGCTGGCAAACTCACGCAGTTCCTCAAGGTCTAAGGTGGCGTCCTGCTTTAACACTGCCACTGCAGTAACCGCCTCACCCCATTTTTCATCGGGCAGGCCAATCACAGCGACTTCAACCACCGAGCTATGACCATAGAGAATACTTTCCACTTCTGCGGGGTAGATATTTTCGCCACCGGAAATAACCATATCTTTGACTCGATCACAGAGAAACAGATAACCCTGATTATCGAAATAGCCTATATCACCGCTATGAAACCATCCTTGAGCATCTATGGCATCGGCCGTAGCTTCGGGACGGTTCCAGTAACCTTTAAGCACATTGGGTCCACGAACACAGACTTCGCCATGCTCCCCCGCGGGCAGCGGATTATTCTCACCGTCAACTATCCGCACATCAGTAAACATAGGTGGCCGCCCTGCCGAACCGACTTTCTCAAGTGCCATACTGGTCTCAAGCATGGTCGCAAAAGGCGATGTCTCGGTGAGGCCATAACCCTGACAGAAACGCACATCGCGATCGCTATAGAGATTAATCAGCGGTACCGGCACTGGTGCACCGCCGACCACAAAGGCACCAATATGACTTAAGTCTGTACTGGCAAAACTATCGTGCTGACTCATCATTAAAAACATAGTCGGCGCGCCAAACATAGTGGACACCTGATACTTTTCCAAGGCAGCCAATACTTCAGCAGCGTCAAATGATCGAATCAGTACGACTTCAATTCCCCGAGCCAAGGATGGCAAGGTGGTGACATTGAGCCCGCCGATATGAAATAGCGGTGCGCAGGTGAGCGTTGTGGTGCCCATAAAGTCTTCGCCATAGGCAGTATTGGCACTGTTCCAAAACAAATTACCGTGAGTCAGCATGGCGCCTTTGGGCAGACCAGTGGTACCTGAGGTGTACATAATAAAGGCCACTTCATCGGCATCGACCTGCTCAATCAACTCAAGCGGTTGGCTATCCTGCAAAAGGCTTTCTAGGGATTCCCAGTTAGCTGCCTTGTCTTCAATACTGATATAACGTTGGCATACCAAATTATCTCGCTCTTGATCTACCAATGATCTAAGACCATTGTCGGCAAGCATCGTGTGGATACCTGCATCGTTGGTTATATAACGCATCTCGGGGCCGGTAAGCCGGAAGTTAAGCGGCACAAATATCGCACCCAGGCAACTGCAGGCATAGAGCGCCTCTAAAAACGCTGGGTGGTTTAGACCTATATAACCGACACGGTCCCCCCGGCAGACGCCGCCAGCACGAAGCAGTGCTGCAAGTTTACGAATCCGCTGACCAAATTCTCCAAAGGTCGAGGTCTTACCCTCAAAGGTTAACGCCTTGCGCTCCGGTGAAAGTGCTGCGCGACGCAAGATGGTGTAACCCAATCCGATTTCTGGTGTGAAAGACATAATGTATCCCCCTATTGTTGTTTGGCTCTATGGCTCTATTTTTATTATTTTTATACTTTTTTTACTGCTGATAGCTATTGTCTTGAAGGCGTCCAGCCACAGCGCAGCTTATCCTCAACTACCGCTCCATGTTGTACCTCGAACAGTCTGATATGTAAACACGTGTTACACACAGTCATAGCCAAAGCTCGATTATAAAGCTCGACTATAAAGCTCGACTATAAAGCTCGTCCATAAAGCTTGGCATGAATTCTGCAACGTCTTCTACAGGTAAGCCGATAACTAGACAGCACTGATCGCAATAGGAGCCGTTGGAACTATTAAAGCGCCCTATTTTCACCACCCAGCGCCAGTTAATAGTGCAAACAGAGAGCACAGACTGATGACAGCAAGCCCAAATTGGCGCACAGCATTGCATTAACGCACCAAATCAGTGCTTTAAAGCTATAGGCCAGTACACCTAACTGAACAGGCAGGCAACTAATCAAACAAAATATACAACAGATGAGACTTATTTTTACCGATCTCGATGGCAGTCTTCTAGACCACCATAGCTATAGCTTTGCGCCCGCAGTGCCACTGCTTGCAGAACTTGATGCCCTGGGCATACCGGTAATTCCTATCACCAGCAAAACCTTTGCCGAAGTGATCACTCTGCGCGGTGACCTCGACAACCAGCATCCGTTTATTGTTGAGAATGGCGCAGCGATCTATATCCCCAGCCGCTACTTTAAGTCCCAACCCGAACATGCCCTTTTAGAAAACAATTTTTGGGTGCTGCGCAATGTGCCACGGCGAGCAAAATGGCAGCAACTTCTGACCGAGAGGGTGGCCGATTTTAACGGTGAATTTGAAACCTTTTACTCTCTCTATGCGACTTCCGGCGCCGCAGGCGTGGCTGCCATTACCGGCTTAGATCTGCACGCTGCGGAGCTGGCCAATCAACGGGAACACAGTGAGCCCGTTCATTGGATTGGTACCAAAGAACGAAAACGAACCTTTGTCTACCGATTAAAAGAGGCTGGCGCGACAGTGCTTCAGGGTGGTCGCTTTTTAAATATTGGCGGCGATGTAGACAAGGGCCGCGCTATGCTTCAACTGCGCGATCTCTATCTGCGTGATGCCAATATTAGCCAGCCAAAACACTGTGAAACCTTGGCTATAGGCGACAGCAACAATGATATCGCTATGCTCGAAGCCGCTTCCTCGGCACTGGTAATACGCGCCGATAATCGTGCACCACCAGCCCTAAAACGCACAGAAAATTGCCACACCAGTAAACAGATTGGGCCCGACGGTTGGGTTGAAGGTGTCCGCCTGTGGCTGGACCAATCTACCAAAGGGACCTAACTGCAGTACCTCATAAACACTTAACAGACAGACAGACAAAATTAAACTTTAAAAGAGAATTAACCATGGGCGACTTCCATCAAAACGGCGTGATCACGACTCTTCACAACCTATCCAAGCGATCGGTTGAGACAATGGAGACTGAACTGCTGGGCTTTTCCAAAAACAGGCCCATGGGGCTAATACTGCCGTCGCTCTACTCCGAGCTTCAGGGCGATGCTCTAAAAGGGATTGTTGAAGAGTTAAAACAAGTGCCCTACCTCGATGAAATCGTTATTGGCCTCGACCGCGCCAACGAGCAAGAGTATCGCCAGGCACTAGAATTTTTCTCCGTCTTACCTCAGCACCACAGAGTGCTGTGGAACGATGGTCCCCGCCTGAAAGCACTGGATGCAAAACTACAGAAACTCGACTTGGCTCCCAAGGAGCTCGGTAAGGGCCGCAATGTTTGGTATTGCATGGGTTATACATTGGCATCGGACAAGACCGAAGCTGTAGCACTGCACGACTGTGATATCACCACCTACGACCGCGAATTACTGGCCAGACTAATTTATCCAGTAGCCAACCCGCGTTTTAGTTATGAGTTCTGCAAAGGCTATTACGCACGAGTGGCCAACGGTAGAATCAATGGACGAGTTTCACGACTCTTGGTCTCGCCGCTATTAAGTGCGCTTAAAAAGACTGTCGGCCACACTGACTATCTCAACTATATGGGCAGCTTTAGATACCCTCTAGCGGGTGAGTTTTCATTCCGCCGCGACGTACTCAACGATATTCGTATTCCCAGCGACTGGGGTCTAGAAATCGGCGTTCTGTCAGAGATGCACCGCAACTACGCCAGCAATCGACTCTGCCAGGTAGATATTGCCGATAATTATGATCACAAACACCAGAACCTTTCCCTGGACGATGATCAGGACGGTCTGTCAAAAATGTCTATTGATATTGCCAAGGCGCTATTCCGCAAGCTTGCGACTCAGGGTGTGGTATTTAGCCATGAAGCTTTCAGATCGTTGAAAGCCACCTACTACCGCATGGCTCTGGATATAGTTGAGACCTGCCATAACGACGCAATTATGAATGGCTTAACGCTGGATATTCATGAGGAAGAAAAGGCCGTTGAGATGTTTGCCGAAAATATTATCAAGGCCGGTGAAGTGTTTTTTACCAGCCCAATGGAGAAGCCTTTTATTCCTAGCTGGAACCGCGTTATTAGTGCAGTGCCGGATATTTTTGAACAGCTAGTGGCTGCAGTAGAAGCAGACACCGAAGAATTTAACCAGCGCTAGGACGGCCAAAACGATGAATCCAAACTCCCTTTCTGATGCACTGACACGCCATCTAACCACTATTTACCAGGGAGTCGATGGCGTTGACAGCGATAATCATGGACAGCTGGGCAACAAGCTTATTGAGCTTATGGGTCTGCAGCAGGCAACCACTGAGCCGACTCGCTATGTTAATCACTGGGATGAAAAAGACTGTCTGGTAATCAGCTATGGTGACAGCGTATTGCAGCCGGAAGAAACACCGCTGCAAACATTAAAACGATTTCTAGATCGCTATGTTGAAGACTGTATTAGCGGCGTCCATATTTTGCCTTTTTACCCCTACACCTCGGATGACGGTTTCTCTGTACTCGACTATTCCAGCGTCAATGAATCCCTCGGCGACTGGTCCGATATCGAGGCCATAGCCGCAGACTATTCACTGATGTCAGACCTGGTGATCAACCACTGCTCGGCACGCAGCCCCTGGTTTGAAAATTTTCTCAATGATCGCGAGCCTGGACACAATTTCTTTGCCACCGCCTCTCCAGACGACGACCTGAGCGCCGTGGTACGTCCGCGCACCAACGCGCTGCTAAAAGAAGTCGAGACGGTTAGGGGCAGTCAGTTTGTCTGGTGTACTTTTAGTCATGACCAGGTCGATCTCAACTTTCGCAATCCAGAGGTACTCAAGCAGTTTGTCAGTATTATTCGCCAGTACCTGGATAGCGGCGTACGTATTTTTCGCCTAGATGCGGTGGCGTTTTTGTGGAAAGAGCCAGGCACTAGCTGTATCAATTTGGAACAGACGCATGAGGTCGTTCGCCTACTCCGGACGCTGATTGAGCACGCTCAACCCGATGCCATTATTGTTACCGAAACCAATATTCCCAATCGCGAAAATCTCGCCTATTTCGGCAATGCCAACGAAGCGCACTGGGTGTATAACTTCTCTCTGCCACCCCTATTGGTCAACAGTCTGATCACTGGTGACTGCAACTATCTCAAGCAGTGGATGATGAGTATGCCGCCAGCGCGCAATGGCACGGCTTACTTTAACTTTATTGCCTCCCACGACGGTATTGGTCTGCGACCCGCCGAGGGCCTGCTCAAAGAAACTGAGATCGACATTCTTGTCGATACTATGCAATCTTTTGGTGGACGCATTTCCTGGCGCACTGGGGATCAGGGGCAGCGCAAACCCTATGAAATCAATATCTCGTTGTTTGATGCCCTGCAGGGCACCACAGAGGGGCCAGATCAATGGGGACTGCAGCGTTTTCTCTGCGCTCATGCCATTATGTTTGCTCTCGAAGGGGTACCCGGAATCTACATTCATAGTCTGGTGGGCACGCACAATGACTACCAGCGAGTTGAAAATGCCGGTCATAACCGTGCTATTAATCGTCATCAATGGCAGTACTCTGAGCTTCAGGCGCGGCTAGCCAATGCCAATAGTTCGGAGCATCAGGTGTTTGGTGGTATTAGCGAGCTGCTAAAAATTCGCCGCCAACAGTCTGCATTCCACCCCAATGCCACGCAGTTCACGCTCCACTTGGGCAGTGGTCTATTTGGTTTCTGGCGTCAAAGCATTGACCGTCAGCAAAGTATTTTTTGTATCAGCAATATCACCTCTGAAGTGCAGATGCTCAATCTCTCTGATATCAATTTAATCGACAATGAAAACTGGGTTGATCTAATCAGTCAACTGCCCTGCGATGGGCTTATGCAGTCAGTTGCTATGGAGCCCTACCAGACCCTGTGGATCACCAATCAGGTCAATGGTTAACTTGTTATATGCCCTTATAGGTGAGAATATTACCGCTTGAAATGAAGACTAAAATTGTTCATTAAACTGTTCATTAAACTGAACCCGGCAGCAGTGATTGTTGTCGGCAACAATCTATTCAAACCACTATAAAAGCAGGGGCACAGACGCAATGAAATTAGAGACACAGGCCATTCACGCCGGATTCAATGACGACCCAACCACTAATGCAGTGGCGGTTCCGATTTATCAAACCACCTCTTATAGCTTTCGCGACACCGAGCACGGTGCCAATCTGTTTAATCTTGCCGAGCCCGGCAATATCTACTCGCGCATTATGAATCCCACCAACGATGTGCTTGAACAGCGCATCGCGGCAATGGAAGGTGGCGTCGCAGCACTGTGCATGGCGTCGGGAATGGCTGCTATCACAGCGTCTATCCAAACTCTGTGTCGCAGCGGTGACAATATGGTCAGTGTCAGCCAGCTCTACGGTGGCTCTTACAACCTGTTCGCCCACACCTTGCCACAGCAAGGTATCGAAGTGCGCATGGCGTCAGGTGATGATATTGACGCGTTGGAAGCCTTGATCGACGACAACACCAGAGCAGTGTTCTGTGAGTCGATTGGCAACCCCGCTGGCAATGTGGTGGATATAGCCGCGCTTTCGGATATGGCCCATCGTCACGGTGTGCCTGTGATTGTCGATAACACCGTTGCCTCCCCCTACCTATGTCGCCCCTTTGAACATGGCGCCGATATTGTTGTGCATTCGCTGACTAAATACATTGGCGGCCACGGCACTACGATTGGCGGCATTATCGTCGACAGCGGCACCTTCACCTATAAGGACAACCCGCGCTTTGCGCAGTTTAATACCCCAGACCCCTCCTACCATGGCGTTACCTATGCCAACGATTTCGATGCGCCCTTTATTGGCCGCGCTAGAGTAGTTCCACTGAGGAGCATGGGCGGTGCACTATCACCGTTTAATGCGTTTTTAATTCTTCAGGGATTGGAAACACTGGCATTGCGTATGGACCGTCATGTTGAAAATGCGGTCGCGGTGGCAAACTATTTACAAAACCATGATTCGGTCTCTTGGGTTAATTATGCGGGTCTCGAGAGTGACAAATACTATGAACTGGCGCAACGTATGTGCTCGGGCAAGGCGTCTTCGATTGTCAGCTTTGGTATCAAAGGTGGCGAAGCTGCTGGCGGGAAGTTTATCGATGCGCTGGGCATAATCAAGCGCCTAGTGAATATTGGCGACGCAAAATCACTGGCCTGTCACCCCGCCAGCACCACTCACCGCCAGCTCAATGAAGAAGAGTTGGCCCATGCCGGTGTCAGTTCAGACCTAGTGCGACTGTCGGTGGGTATCGAGCATGTCGATGATATTTTGGCAGATATTGAACAGGCTATCAGGGCTGCTAGTTAGGTAAGGGAAAAGTCTAATACAGCTATTAGCCTAGCACCTTGGAAGCACTTACTCGGGCGAGTTGAGCGCGCTGTTCTGTCATCTTGAGAGAGCGGCGCGACCCTAAGGATCTCCTTGCAGAATGGCTCTGTAAATTAATGAGATCCTTCGGCTACGCTCAGGATGACAATGTAGGTGCTAGGCATAAGAAAGTAGATACTCTGATTAAGAAAGTAGATGCTCTGATTAAGAAAGTAGATGCTCTAAGTAAAAAAAGCGCTCGGGATTACAAAAAGAGCGTGCGACGCACTAACGTCACCGTCATGACAATAGAGCGCAGCGACGAGGAATCTCAATCAGTCACTGACCTGAGTCAGAAAAAACCGCTCGCAAGCCCCAGACGCATCTCCTAGACTTTCTCGCTGCACAGTCAACTTCTCGCCATAGTAGGCTGCACAGCCTTGAATCAGCCCCTCCGCCACATCACCTAAACAGCGAGGCGATTCATAGATCAGTTCCATGGTGTTATCTGTATATCGACTGCACTTAAAAGCCGGAGGTGAGGCGTCAGGATAGAGTTTTCTCACCTCAACATGAATAAAACCATCCACCTTTTGCAACATATCAAAGGACGATTTCATCCCTTCAATCCATTGGGGATAGGCTGCAATCAACTCAGCGAATAAATACATACCAAAGGTTTTAGTCACCTTAGGCACTGAAACATCGGTCTTTTTACTCAACACCACAATCATCTCGATCAGTTCCATATGATCGTAGACGCCCATGGTGGTATAGATTCCGCCACTGGCAGGCGCGGCCTCTTCAATGATCTCTTCAACCATCTCGAGCCCGTAGCGCTCCTCTACCAAGTAGAGAAACGACGTAAATATCATCCCCGTCACAAAACACCCCATTAATTTCCAGCTGCTGTGGATTCCAGCAGTCTAATGTTCAGCCCTGAACCGGCGATGCCCTCAAAACGGCACCTGTACCTATTCAAATTAACATAGTAAATTTTTATTCCACTGAGCGACTGTCATTCTCACCCTTATTTGCTATGTACTATAGTTCAGTTACTCCGCTCCACCTGATAATTGGATCCGATATTTGGCATCTCTAAAATCGGCATCGGCGCCCTTGGCGAGAATAGCGAGAATAGCGACTAAAAATTCAACGCGATTGTGAGGGAACTCAGTTGAGTTACGCTGAACGGGTGATCACTCAGACGTTATAATCAGCGCCGCTGCTGATTTAATGAATCGTCACAACGCCTTTGACCGTAACAACTATATATAGATCAGAATTGGCAAAAAAATTAGTGCCCTTCACGCCTTTTTTTATCCTATACTGCGTGCCGGCGGTCGGGAATTCTGGCGCTGACCGAAAAAAATGGTGTAACCAATCCCTAATTTTAATAACAAGCAAATGGAGTCAACACTATGTGGAAAAAACCAACTTATCAGAAACTCCGTCTCGGTTTCGAAATCACTATGTACAAATACAACCGCTAACTCAGATACTGTTTATAAAACAGACGATGCAGCACTATTCAGCCAATACAAGTAACCGCTATTAGAGTGATTAATAGCTTTTAAAAACCGACTCGATAAATTTGCGTCGGTTTTTTTATGCGACATAAGAAGGTCGCAACACAGTAATTTACCCATTGGCTACTCGAAGTAATGTCTTACGCTCAATAAAAAGGTCGCCCATTATGTTTATCCATGTGCTCGGCTCTGCCGCTGGCGGTGGCTTTCCTCAGTGGAACTGCAATTGCGCCAACTGCGCAGGCCTTAGAAACGGCAGCATTAACGCCAAAGCCAGAACACAGAGCTCCATAGCGGTAAGCAGTGATGGCATCAATTGGGTGCTATTCAACACCTCTCCCGATATTCGGGCACAGCTGGCCGATTTTGAACCCTTGCAACCTGCCAGACAGCTCCGGGATACAGGAATCTCAGCAATTGTGTTGATGGACAGCCAAATCGACCACACCACCGGTCTACTCATGCTACGTGAAGGCTGCCCCCACGATGTGTACTGTACTGATATGGTGCTTGAAGACTTGAGCAGCGGATTTCCATTATTTAGCATGCTTAAACACTGGAACGGGGGCTTGCAGCACAGGCCCATTCTGCTCAATAAAGACGATCACACTCAGGAAGGCAGCTTTACCATTCCTAACATTGACGGCCTACGATTTCATGCCGTGCCCCTGCTCAGCAAAGCTCCGCCCTATTCACCGCACCGAAATAACCCTCATGTGGGCGACAATATTGGCATTAGAATTGAAGATACTCGCAGCGGCAAGAATCTCTTTTATTCCCCGGGGCTCGGTGAACCTGAGCCACATATCATCAAATTAATGCAACGTGCCGACTGTCTATTAGTGGACGGGACGTTTTGGCGAGAAGATGAAATGGCCTTTGCCGGTGTTGGTACTAAACTCGCCGCCGAGATGGGCCATCTGCCGCAAAGCGGTGAGAATGGCATGATCGAATTGCTTCGGCCTATGAAAAAACCTCGCAAGGTGCTTATTCATATCAATAACACCAACCCCATTTTGATAGAGGATTCTGAGCAACGGGCGATCTTGAATAAAGAAGGCATTGAAGTGGCCTACGACGGCATGGACATTGAATTGTAATGATCAATATCTCCGACAGTACCTCAGTTAAACTATCCAGCCAATTTCGTTTTCAATGGGAAGAGGCCCAGCAGAGCTTTGTACTGCTGTATCCTGAAGGGATGATCCAACTCAGCGCCAGTGCCGGTGAGATTTTAAATCGCTGCCAGCAGCAAATCACTATTGCTGAAATTATCAGCGACTTACAAACGGCATTTGCTGAGGCGGACCCCAACGAGCTTGCCGCTGATGTTAGGGAGTTTATTCAGGAGGCCAACGATCAGGCCTGGCTGGAAATAAAACACCAGAAATTGTAACAAAGCACTGCCACCAAAGAGATAAACCAAAATGAGCGATAGCATCACCATAGCCAGCGACCAACAGCAATCTATTCCTCTTTGGTTACTGGCTGAGCTGAGCTATTCCTGCCCGCTGCAATGTGCCTACTGCTCTAATCCCATTAATTACCCTGAAGCCAGAAGCTCGGAGCTGTCCACCGACGAATGGAAAACCGTCTTTAAAGACGCGCGTAAAATGGGTGCAGTGCAACTGGGGCTATCCGGTGGCGAGCCATTAGTCCGGCCAGACTTAGAGGAGCTGATTGCAGAGGCTCGCGCCCTTGGGTTTTATACCAACCTGATCACCTCAGCTGTGGGAGCCGATGCCGCTAGGCTGGCCGCCATTCGTGAAGCCGGGCTAGATCATATTCAAATTAGTTTTCAAGGCAGCAATCAAGCTGTCAATGATCACTTTGCTGGGACTAAAAGTTTTCACCACAAAGTAATGATGGCCAAAGAGGCGAAAAAACTGGGCTTCCCGATGGTGCTTAATTTTGTTCTACACAGACAAAATATCCATCAAATTGCCGATATGCTCAAGTTGGCTGAAGACTTGAATGCAGACTTTGTAGAATTAGCCAATTCACAATATTACGGCTGGGCACTTAAAAATATTGATGCCCTGCTCCCCAGCCGACAACAACTAGTGAATGCAGAGGCGATCACCAACGACTTCCGTAAAAATCATCAAGGCAACATGGACGTGATTTTTGTTGTACCCGATTATTATGAAAATCGGCCAAAGGCCTGTTGCAATGGCTGGGGAACAACCTTTGTTACCGTCACTCCCGATGGCGACGTTCAGCCCTGTCAAAGTGCTCAGGTATTGCCAGGCTTTGAACTCCCAAATGTACGCCGTCAGAGTTTGGAGTGGGCCTGGCGTGAATCGCCTTTATTTAACGCCTTTAGAGGTACTGAGTGGATGCAGGAGCCCTGCCGCTCCTGCCCTGAAAAAGAGCAGGACTTGGGCGGCTGTCGCTGCCAGGCCTATCTGCTAACGGGTGATGCCTACGCCACCGACCCTGTTTGTGACCTGTCACCAAAGCACTCAGATATTGAACGCGTTGTCGCCAGTGCGCAGAACATTGCCGATCTAAACGATGATGGCTTTAGTTACGACATTAACAAGGCTGACGATATCACTCAGCCGTTACTATTTCGCAATCCCAAAAACGCTAAAATCCTGACTAAAAAAATAGGCGAACACAATGACTAAAGCCTGGACTGCAGAAGAATTTGAGCAGCAGCTACGAGACAAGGGCGCGCTCTACCATATTCATCACCCCTTCCATATTGCGATGAATACCGGCAACTGTACTCAAAAGCAGATACAGGGCTGGGTGGCTAACCGCTATTATTATCAAATCAGTATACCGATCAAAGACGCCGCCATTATGGCCAACTGTGACGACGCCTCTGTTCGTCGTTTATGGGTGCAGCGTATTCTTGATCACGATGGCACCAGCGATGAGGATAGTGGTGGTATTGAGGCCTGGCTCCGCTTGGGAGAGGCTGTGGGTTTAACCCGAGACGAAATTATAAGTCAGCAACATATATTACCCGGCGTGCGCTTTGCAGTAGACGCCTACGTTAACTTTGCCCGCCGCGCTAACTGGCAGGAAGCGGCCTGCTCATCACTCACCGAACTCTTTGCCCCGACCATTCATCAAAAACGCTTAGCGACCTGGCCGGAACACTATCCCTGGATCGATCCCAACGGCTATCAATATTTCCGCACGCGACTTAGCGAAGCCCGAAGAGATGTAGAGCATGGTTTGGCGATTACTCTGGACTACTTTAAAACCTTCGAACAGCAGCAGCAGGCCATGGGTATACTGCAGTTAAAGCTGGATATTTTATGGAGTATGCTGGATGCAATGCAGTTGGCTTATGTCTATGAAGAGCCGCCATTTCATAGCTGTAGCCGGTAAAGAGCTGTACCCGGTAAAGAGCTGCACCCGATAAAGAGCTGTAGCCGATAAAGAGCTGTACCCGATAAAGAGCTGCACCCAATAAAACAGCCTGAGACTAAAGCCCCTATTTGTTTGCTATTCAGGCGCAATTACTTGCGCCGAACCACCTGATAATTACGCCCGATATATTTCATCGGTACGCTGAGCATATGCACCAGGCGCGAGAATGGAAACAGAACAAAAATAACCATACCCAACAGAATATGCAGCTTATAAATCCAGTGCACTGAAGCGATACTAGCGGCGGCGGTTGTGGGATCAAAGATGACTATACTCTGCGCCCAGCTCATCAGCTTGAGCATTTCTTGGCCATCCAGATGGCCCACAGAGACGAAGATCGAACCCAGCCCCAAAATCAGTTGGGCGAATAGCACCAGCAAAATAGCTATATCCATTCTGGTGCCTGAGGCTCTGACTCGCACATTGGTCAGCCGTCGCACAATCAAGATAACCATGCCGTAAAAACAGATCAGACCAAAGAAACCGCCAGCGCCCATAGCGATCAGCTGTTTGGTGGACGCTGAGACACCCAGCACGTGCCACAACGTGTTGGGGGTTAGCAGACCGACAAAATGCCCCACAAAAATCGCCAATATCCCTATATGAAAAGGAATGCTGCCCCTGCGCAACTGCTTGCTCTCAAGCAATTGGCTGGAGCCGGTTTTCCAGCTGTACTGTTCCCGACAGAGCGAAGCGACGAGGGATCTCCGGCCAGTTGGCAGAGATCCTCCAGTTCACTTGCCCCTCTCAGAATGACCCTCCTGAACCTTACAAATTACTTTACTTGGGCAATACAATAAGCCCTTCATTGGGGTTCATCTTTCCCACTACAACATCCGCATAAACCTCAGCAAACGCCTCAAAATCAGCCACAGTCTCAACCGTCATCCAGCCGGCGCTCTGTTGCATCCGCGCTTTCATAAAGTCCCCAGCCTGCTGATTAAATCCATCTTGGCCCCAGTCACCAACACGCTTTTGAACATGGGCAGGGGCAAAGAAAAAGCTACTGCGCTGTCGATTGATCTTGGCAGCCAATGGGTCATTGTCAGCGAGAGTCTCCCAATGAGTCATACCCACACTGATGCAGTTTTGCAGATTGTCGCCTAAGGCTTCATGTAACGCGCCTAACACGGCACGATTACCGGCCATATCGACCATTACAGTCGCTTTGCTCGTATCAATATCACGTAATTTGTCATAACAGATAATCTCATCGTAACACCCCAGAGAGGCAACAAAGTCACGGTTAGGGCTCGAGGTAACACCAATAATTTTAGGGCGGCTTTCTTCATCCGCTAGACCCTGAGCCAAACCTATAGCGGTTTTACTTGAAGCACTCAAAATTACCACTTGGGAGGCACCGTGATAGCGCTCAGACTGCAGGGCATCACAGAGGCAAAATGAGGTCACATGCAGAGGATTTAACAGGGAGCGAACATTATCAGTAGAGGCGTCATAATGCGCTTCACCGGACATTAGCAGATAGTTGTTGTACACCGCGGGCAGCTCTGCCCGATGAGGCGCACCGTCCATAAAGCGAAGAGGAGATACTTTGATCGGCGACATAGCCAGAAAATCGGCTGGCGGGAAGTAGCCATAAAGTCTCTCACCCACAGCTAGTCCATCAACCTTCGAAGCGGTAACTTCGGCAAAGCCCCAAACTGGCAGACAACCCCACTCCCCGCTCTCATTGTCAGTTGCAGGAAAGAACTTCCAGTAGCCAATAGTGTCGCCCGCGGCACCGTAGGTGACATTGTTTGCCGTAAAAGCAAAGCGCTCAATCTCCACTAGGATATCACCGGTTTTTAAATCGGCTAGGGCTTGGGCCTTGTCAGTCTCAACTAGGCGTGATCGGGTTAGGTCTTTTTTATAGGTTTGAAATTCGCTCATGCTTTGGCACCTTGGGATGTCTTTTTATTGGATAGCTCTTTATTGGATAGCTCTTTATTGGCCAGCTCTCTATTGGCCAGCTCTACATTGAACTGCTGTAACTTGTTTATAGCGGGCATTGCGTTGTTTTGAATCCGTTGCAAAATACCCATTTTTTTCATGTCGCTTTTATCGGCACTACTGATCAGCTTGGTAAACCCATCCAGTCGATTCTCTCGCACCCAAAGTCGCAGGGTCTTATCCAGAGACCAATTATACTGGTTCATCATCATGGCCAACGTCATGGGAATAAAATCCACATCATGGTTTGGCGGTGGAACTAGAGCGCAGAGGCGATTTTTCTCAGCATCGCTGTCGTAGTTAACCTCAACATAGGCTGCCATTGATGCACTAAAGGCTGGCTGATAGGCGCGTATCATCTGTGGGGTAATACAATTGCCATCAAATACAGGGCGCGGTTGTTTGTGAGCAAAAGACCGCTCTAGACTTGCCGAGCAATCAATATGAATATGGGCTGGGGTGGTTGGGATTTCTCCGTTAGTTAAAACAATACGGTCTTTTTCAATGGCGCTTACTTGACCCATACGAACAATATTCTTAATGCGCTGCAGCTGCTCTATTTCAGGCTTGCTGATTGTCGCGGCATGAAACATAGTCGGCCGCACATCTTTATCTAAACGCAGAAAATAACCGCCCTCTTCAAGCCGATCAAACATATCATCAATAGAACTGGCATTGCCAATCGCCTCATATTGCGCGGCGATAGAACCCACAGACTTGTGGAAGAATTCATCTGTAGGCTGGGTGTTAGCGCGATCAAGTAACCAGGCATCACGGGATCGAATCCAGGTAATATCATCCGGATCTACGCCCTGAGAAAGCAGCCATAGGCAGGCATCTATACTCGTCTTACCGCCACCAATGACCACATAGCCAGCAGGTTTTTCAGTGATGCTTGGCATATCATTGAGCGGCATAAATTGCGCTTCTGTGGCTATGCTGAAGTTGGGTGTGTGGGTAGAGGGCACGGCAATGGTCAAGAATGTCGCATCGACCAATTTCTCATAGTCCACTGAATGCGTTTCACCGGTCAACTTAGAGGTGAACTGGCCATCGCCTTCATATTCACACATGGGAAAGTATTGAACTCTGCCGCTAGCTAAAAATCTCTGGCGCATAACATCATCGAAGTAGGCGCAGATCTCATCACCAGTGGCGAGATCACCCATGCCTTTATTCAAACCAATTTGATCTATCTCTCCTCGACTCAACTCCTTAGAGCTAACGCCAAAAAACGATGAGGGTTGATGTAGAGTGACAAAGGGATAGGCCAGATTCCAGTGACCACCGGGCTTAGCATAGCGATCCACAATAATGATATTGGCGTCGGTTTCAGTAAAAAGCGTATCGGCAAAGGCCATGCCGACTAGACCGCTGCCAATAATCAGATAATCCGTCTTTAATGATTCCCCCACCCTCTACTCCTTTATTATTTTTATTCTAGGCCAAGATGCTCGGCATTAAATGAACTTGCGGGCTAGTCTTTGATGGTATCCTCTTCTTATTAACTTACCAATAGACCAGTGTGCAAAATGCGGCTTTAATATGCACCTCTGCCATGGCTACGTATTCTGGAGAGATAAATATGCGTTACACCCTTTTTTCCACACCGCTGCTCTCACCATTACTCCGTGTGCTTTCAAAAGTTATCTTGAAAGTAATCCGCTGGCGAGTGGATGGGTCACTGCCAACAGATCAGAAAAAGTACGTACTGATCGTTGCACCACACACGTCAAACTGGGATTTTTTCCTTTTTGTGCTTACCGTATCCGTGCTCCGTCTGCAGCCGAGTGTACTGATTAAAGATACGCTATTTGTCGGACCTCTGGGTTGGTTCCTGCGCTACTGCGGTGCTGTTCCAGTGAATCGCAGACAAGCAGGGTCTCTGGTGACCTATATATCGGGTATTTATGAGGCGCGAGAGGAATTTGTGTTGATTATTACACCCGAGGGTACGCGAAGCCCCAATGCCAATTGGAAGCGTGGATTTCACCATGTGGCGAAGACTGCGGGGGTGCCGATTCTAGTGGTCTATGTTGATAGTGCCGTGCGCACTATTGGTATAGAAGGACTGATGGAGCCCAGTGATGATATTGAGGCGGATATGCAGCAGTTGAAGACTTTCTTTGATACTAAGAAGGGACTTAAACCGGGAAATTATGCGTCTTAGGCTGATTTATTAGACTTAACTCTAACGGCCTCCGCCCTCAACTTGTCATCCTGAGCGAAGCCGAAGGATCTCATGCAAACTACTAGAGACCCTTCAGCTACTCTCAGGATGACGTCCTTTGGTGTATAAGCACCTATTAATTCTGTCACCCTGAGCGCAGCCGAAGGGTCTCTTCTGATCTACTTAATAACCTATTACCTTGCGTCCAACTTTAGGGCGTTAGCTGGAAAACTCGCACATAGTCAACCAGCATGCCGCGAGGGAACTGAGTCGCCGTGACTGGCGAACCAGGCCAATCGCCACCTATCGCAACATTCAAGATCAAGAAAAAATCTTTTCTAAATGCCTCTGCCCGATCAGAACCATCGGCAATGGATAGCGAGTGAGTCTGAACATCATCGACATACCAAATAATCTTATCTGGTGACCACTCAATACTGAACACATGGAAGCTGTTAGAGTAAGTCGCTCCACTCGAGAGTTTATGTTCTGTCCCTGCCGATCTTGGGCTATAGCTGGCGTCTAAACCACCGTTATTGTAGTAGACATTGTGCACTGCAGTGTCTTCATTGCCTGGACCACCAACGGTATCTACAATATCGATTTCACCACTGTAGGGCCAGCTAACGTCAGCGAAATTCTGCCCTAGCATCCAAATTGCAGACCAAAGGCCTTTGCCCTCTGCTACCACAGCACGAACATCTACACGACCGTAGGTAAAGGAAAAGTTGTCCTCGGTTTTAATGCGAGAGGATGTGTAAGCTCTGCCACCAAAATTTTCTTTACGAGCTTCGATAACCAATAAGCCATTTTCTACTGAGGCGTTTTCTTCACGATAGTACTCCAGTTCATTGTTACCCCAGCCGTTACTGCCAGTGCCAATATCAAAGCGCCACATATCCGTATCTAGCTCAGTACCATCAAACTCATCAGAGAATACCTTGGTATAGCCGACGTATGAGTCTGCCGACTGGTAACCGATACTAGGGTCAGCCTTAACCCAGTCAGAGAGAGTGCCGCCGGTATTGCCTGAACTGGCAATTGGCCCATTGGGATTCGCAACCCAGCGAACATTGTCTACCTGAAACACAGTAGAGTCATGGTCCGTTGCCCAGATTGCAAAGCCGATATCTACACCTCCTAAGATAAGTCCCTGATCAACCAGCTCGTTTATACTGACCGATAATGCAACCCAACCTGAGCCCTCGATAGCGCCAAGGCTAAAGTCGCCCGATGAACAGGGGAAGAGGCACTCCGATTTCATAGTTAGCTTGTTATCACCACTTATAATCTTCACATCAAACTCAATGGTTCCGCCAGCATAATCAGATAGATCATAGGGGGTTGATGTCTGAGCAATAACAAAGCCGAGCTCTGCGCCAACCGCGTGATTAATTTGCAACACATCACCGCGCTCAGAGTCGCTTACTACTGACCAGGTAGTGCTCGGGCAGCTTGCATCATCACCGGTCTCACATCGACCCCACCCTTTAGCCTGGTCAACAATAACCAGCCCAGTATCCCACTCTATTGAGGTTGCGCCGTCTTGAATAATGAGCAGATCATCGGCGACTGTAGGACCCGAGGTAGCATCTTCGACAGTGACTGTTCTGATTACACTATCTGAGTTGCCAGCTACATCAATTGCTGTGTAGGTGACTGTATAAACGCCTGCAGTGCCATTGTCGACAACACCAGTAACGGTTACAGCGACTTCGCCATCAACGGTATCCGTGGCTGTGGCACCGGCATCAGACCAGGCATCATTGGTGTTAATAGAGATTGCCTGGTCACCCGCTAACGCAATAACCGGTGAACTGGTATCTGCAACGATAACTGTTCTGGTTTCGGATACAGTATTGCCCGCGCTGTCGCTGCTAGAATAGGTCAGAGTGTAAGAGCCAGCTTCCGCTGAGTTCACCTCGCCTGCTACGCTAACACTCAGGTTTGAATCTACATTGTCGGTTACGCTGGCTCCGGGATCTGTAAATGCTATGCCCTGCTCATGGGGCATTGACGATGAGCCACTCAGTGTAATAACCGGTGCACGGGTATCAGCCGCTGGTGGGTTGGCTGGTGAGTCACTGCCACCGCCTCCACCGCCACATGCCGTAAGTATGGTTGCGGTAATGCCAACGATTAGGGATTTACTTTTGTGGTGGAACAGATAATCTGAAAACATGGTGCCCTCTAAAATAATTATTTTGGTTAATCAGTGCTAACGTCTTTTTTTAATGGACGGTATTCTGCAATCGAGAGGTTTTGACATCTACAAAAACGAGGTAAAAAGGGAGAGAGGTGCGATAAGAGACTATTTTCTCTTAAAATAGTAGTTTGTTATAACCACTTGGAAGTTCGAGATGCAGTTTTCTTAGCAGGGTTTATAGTAATTGCCTGAGAGCTATCACTGCCTCTTTGAGGGCTACGTTGTGGTGTTACTTTCCCAAGCACTGCCGTTCCGGCAGTCAAAAAAGGCTATTTAATACAAAACGCTGTCATCTCGAACATATGTGAGAGATCTCTCGTCGCTGCGCTCTGTCGAGATGATAAGTGGGGTGAATGCACTTGAAAGTTGGGAGCAATACTGCGAATAGACGGCAGGATTTAATGATTAACAAACTAAAGTTTGTTAATCACCCCTATGGGGCTGCGTTGCTGCGCTCCTCGTTCAAATTCCGCCGTAGGCGTAATTTGTGAACCTGGGCGCTTTGAGCCTCGAAATCCTGCCGTTCCGGCGGTTAAATAAAAAAGGCTGTCTAATCCACATCGCTGTCATCTCGAACGCACGTGAGAGATCTCTCGTCGCTACGCTCTGTCGAGATGATAAGTGGGGTGAATGCACTTGAAAGTTGGGAGCAATACTGCGACTAGACGGCAGGATTTAATTAGTAGCAAACTAAAGTTTGTTACTAACCCCTTTGGGGCTGCGTCGCTCCGCGACTCGTTCAAATTCCGCCGTAGGCGTAATTTGTGAACCTGGGCGCTTTGAGCCTCGAAATCCTGCCGTTCCGGCGGTTAAATAAAAAAGGCCATCTACTTTGTAGATGGCCTTTTTTATTTAATTGGTCGGGACGGCAGGATTTGAACCTGCGACCACTACACCCCCAGTGTAGTGCGCTACCAGGCTGCGCTACGCCCCGATTTCAAGTGGGCAATCATACAGGCACAAGATGCTTTTGCAACCACAATAGTCTGTGACAGTTACTCTTTGTCGAGTAATGTAATAATGCCTTCAAGCTCGGAGATAGTTTGCTCGATAAGCTGCTTGTAAGGGGTCTGTTCTTCTTTGCTCGATTCACCTTCTAAGCGCTGACGCGCGCCACCAATAGTGAAACCCTGCTGGTAAAGCAATGAACGAATCTGGCGAATCAACACCACGTCTTGACGCTGATAATAACGGCGATTACCGCGACGTTTAACCGGGTTTAAGCTGGGAAATTCCTGTTCCCAATAACGCAGAACATGAGGCTTTACTTCACATAATTCGGACACTTCGCCGATGGTGAAGTAACGCTTACCTGGAATAGCAGGTAGTTCGTTATTGTTACTTGGTTCCAGCATAGTTCTCTACTCGCGCCTTTAATTTCTGGCCTGGCTTGAAAGTCACTACTCGCCGCGCGGAAATGGGGATTTCCTCACCGGTTTTAGGATTGCGTCCAGGTCGGCTTTTTTTGTCGCGGAGCTCGAAATTTCCGAAACCAGACAACTTAACCGAATCATTATTTTCCAATGCTAGTGAGATTTCGCTGTAAAACATTTCGACGATTTCTTTGGCCTCGCGTTTATTGAGACCCAGTTCTTCGAACAACATTTCAGCTAAATCAGCTTTGGTTAACGCACCCATTTTTACACCTAACTTTTACGCGTGACATTGCCACACAAGAGTAATTTCATACTTTGAACTCAGCGTTTGAATCAGCCTCTGAGTTCGGCTTTAAACTTATTGTCGAGCTTCTTAACGACTCGATCTATGGCCGTATTGATTTCTTCGTCGGTAAGAGTGCGCGATGCGTGCTGAAACGTCAAGCCCAAGGCGAGGCTTTTTCCTTTGTTATCAATATCTTTGCTCTGATATACATCAAACAACATTAAATCAACAAGATGCTCTCCTGCAGCATTGCGCGCTTCAGACATCAAATCCGCAGAGGCAATTTGGCTGTCCACTAGGAATGCCAAGTCACGGCGTACCGCGGGAAACTTACTCACTTCGCTGAATTTAGGCAGTCGGCTTTCGCTGACTTTAGCCACATCAACTTGAAATAGATAGACCGGTGTACTGACGTCTAACTGCGCCTGAAGCTTGGGATGCAACTGTCCTATCCAACCGACCTGCTCACCATTGCGCGATAGCATTGCCGATTGACCTGGGTGCAGTGCCGGATGCTCAGCAGCGCTAAAACTAAACTGCTCCGCCAAACCAGTCAGTGCGAGAACCGACTCTAGGTCACCTTTTATATCAAAGAAGTCGACTTTGTCTTTGCTTGCAGTCCAACCTGCTGGAGTGCGAGAGCCGCAGATCAATCCGGCCAGAGCCATATTCTGAGTAAGCTCACCATTTTCACCTGGCACAAAACACTGGCCGGCTTCAAAAATACGCACGCGATTTTGCTGCCGATTAAGGTTATAGATAGCTGTGGATAACAATCCCGACCACAGGCTGGTACGCATTACTGACATATCAGCTGAAATAGGATTCTGCAGTGCTATGCCATCAGTTTCCGGATCAACCAACTTTTGCAGTTCGGGGTCGACAAAACTATAGGTCACCGCTTCTTGATAACCACTGGCAACTAACTGCTGCCTAAAAATACTCAGGTCCTGTTGACGCTCGGGCTTGGCCTGTAATTCAAGAGCCATAGTCGGGGTCGAGGTTGGAAGATTGTTATAGCCATAAATACGCGCTACTTCTTCAACCAGGTCCTGCTCAATGGCAATATCAAAGCGCCAGCTCGGGGCAACCCAAGTGGAGCCCTCGTCATCGCGAGAGACAAAGGTCAGTCCCAAACGCGCCAAAATATCATCAATTTCAGCGCTACCAATGACAACGCCCAGTTGCTGGGCCAGATGTGCATCGCGCAGCTTTATAGTAGCGGGTGCCGGCAAGTGTTCAGCAGACTCTTGAATTACAACAGGTCCAGCTTCACCGCCGCAGATCTCAAGCATTAAGGCTGTGGCGCGCTCAATCGCGGCAACCTGAAGTTCAGAGTCCACACCACGCTCAAAGCGGTGCGACGAATCAGTGTGTTTGCCATAGTTACGCGCTTTACCGGCAATCGCTAGGGGGTTAAACCAAGCGCTTTCAAAAAGAATATCGGTGGTGTCATCGCCAACAGCGGATTCGTCGCCGCCCATAATGCCGGCCATGGCAAGTGCTTTGCTCTGATCAGCAATTACTAATGTCTGGGTATCAATAACCACATCTGAGTCATCGAGTAATTTTACTTTTTCATCGCGACCCATGCGCACAACAATTCCACCATCAATCTTTGATAGATCGAAGGCATGCATCGGCTGTCCTAACTCGAGCAATACATAGTTGGTCACATCCACGGCTGGACCCAAACTACGCACGCCGCTGCGGCGCAATTTTTCCTGCATCCACTGAGGTGTTGGCTGGCGTAGGTCGAGATTGCGCACTACGCGGCCTACATAGCGAGCACAGGCCTCTGGGGCCTCGAGAGTAATACTGATACTGTCGTTGATAGACGCGGTTACAGGGGCACAGGCTTGCTCTAGTACTGCAGTCTTATTGAGTACGCCCACTTCACGCGCTAGACCACGGATACTGAGACAGTCACCGCGATTCGGGGTTAAATCCACTTCGATAATATTGTCGTTTAGCTCAAGGTATTCAATAAGGTCGCTACCGACGCTGGCATCTGCAGGCAGCTCCCAGAGACCGTCATCATCATCGCCCAACTGCAGTTCAGTCTGCGCACAGAGCATACCGAAGGATTCAACGCCTCTTAACTTGGCTTTTTTAATTTTAAAGTCGCCGGGTAGTTTGGCACCCACTGTAGCAAATGGCACTTTAATGCCAGCGCGAGCATTTGGCGCACCACAGACCACTTGGGCTGTTTCACCGCCACCGGCCACCTGACAGACACGTAGCTTGTCGGCATCCGGATGTTGTTCTACAGAGAGGATCTCACCTACCACCACACCAGACATTTCTGGCGCAGCACTTTCCACTGCATCCACTTCCAATCCCGCCATGGTCACTTGAGCCACTAGCTCTTCGATTGAGATGCTCGGGTTAACGGCACTACGCAACCAGGATTCACTAAATTTCATTGTTTACCCAGCCTTAAAATTGTTTGAGGAAGCGCAGATCGTTTTCGAAAAACAATCGCAGATCGGTGACGCCGTAGCGCAACATAGCCAGTCGTTCGACACCCATACCAAAGGCAAAGCCAGTGTATTGTTCGGTGTCTACATTGCAGCTTTCAAATACATTGGGGTGCACCATGCCGCAACCCATTACCTCTAGCCAGCCAGTATGACTGCAAATACGACAGCCTTCGCCTGCACAGTTAGTGCACTGAATATCCACCTCGGCGGATGGCTCAGTAAAGGGGAAGTAAGAGGGTCGAAAGCGTACCGGTAGGTCTGCTTCGAAAAAAGCCTTTAAAAATTGATCGATCACACCTTTAAGGTCGGCAAAGCTGATGTTCTTATCCACCACTAGGCCTTCAACCTGATGAAACATCGGTGTGTGAGTAATATCGGAGTCACAGCGGTAAACACGGCCGGGACATATAATACGAATCGGTGGTGCCTGTTTTTCCATGGTGCGAACCTGAACCGGCGAGGTGTGGGTGCGCAGCACTGTGGAAGGATTGACATAAAAGGTGTCATGCATAGCCCGAGCCGGATGGTGGCTGGGAATATTGAGCGCTTCAAAGTTATGGTAATCGTCTTCAATTTCAGGCCCGGTCTCGACGTCATAGCCGATACGGGTAAAGAACGCTTCAATACGTTCCATGGTGCGAGTAACTGGATGAAGTCCACCCACCGCTTCGCCGCGACCTGGCAAGGTGACATCAATGGTCTCACTGGAGAGCTTGGCATAGAGTGCCAGGGTTTCCAGTGCTTCTTTCTTTTCGTTGATACGGGCCTGCAGCGCCTGCTTGACCTCATTGATCTTGGCGCCAGCAGCAGGTCGCTCTTCGTTAGAGAGTGCGCCCAGGCCTTTTAATAGACCAGTAAGCCTGCCTTTTTTGCCGAGAAACTCGACTCGCAAATCGTCCAGTGCACCGAGTTCGGTGGCTGCGGCAATCGAGGCCTCAGCTTCACTGGCAATCTGTTCCAATTCAATCATTAGGGGTCACCACAGTAGTTCAGTCGGCTATCTTATATTACTGATAAAAAAATAGGGAAAGAGCGTTGGCCCCTTCCCTATTCGATTAGCTTGTTACAACGCCTGCCAGAGCAGGTGGGTCGCTATTTAAGCTAGGGCAGCTTTGGCTAGATTAACTACTGCACCAAATGCTGCTTTGTCGTGTACTGCCAAGTCGGCGAGTACGCGACGGTCGAGAGCAATACCTGCTTTGCTCAGACCATTGATCAGTCTGCTATACGCCAATCCTTCAACACGAGACTGGGCGTTAATACGAGCAATCCAAAGTCTGCGGAACGTACGCTTCTTAGCGCGACGGTCACGGTAGGCATATTGACCTGCTTTGGTAACAGCCTGAACGGCTACACGATAAACTCGGCTACGAGCTCCGTAATATCCTTTGGCTTGCTTTAAAATCTTCTTGTGTCTGCGACCTGCTTCAACACCGCGTTTTACTCTAGGCATAGCTTTTTCCTCCCAAAATTAGTTAATTAGACGTTACGCAGCATGCGATCGACGCGTGGTTTATCAGCAGCATTCAGAATGCTGGTGCCACGGAGTTGACGCTTACGCTTCGTTGTCATTTTGGTGAGGATGTGGCTCTTATGCTGGTGTTTGTGCTTATAACCAGAAGCCGTTTTTTTGAAGCGTTTTGCCGCTCCACTGTGTGTCTTACCTTTTGGCATTGCTGTTCTCCAAATTGAGAGTTAATTTTATCAAGAAGAGACGCCCGGACAGCCTGCCAAAAAATGTGGCTGAACGCGGGTCGCGTTAAATTACTTCTTCTTGCTACGTGGTGACAGAACCATGATCATTTGACGACCTTCCATTTTTGGAAACTGTTCCACTTGTGCCAACTCAGCGAGATCCGCTTCAATGCGTTTCATCATATCCATGCCGAGCTGCTGGTGAGCCATTTCACGACCGCGAAAACGCAGCGAGATCTTAGCTTTATCACCGTTTTCCAAGAAGCGAACTAGGTTGCGCAACTTGATGTCGTAATCGCCCTGATCGGTACCAGGACGAAACTTCATTTCTTTTACCTGTGTCTGCTTCTGCTTTTTCTTCTGCAGAGCAACTTTCTTCTTAATATCAAAGACATGTTTGCCGTAATCCATGATTTTACACACAGGTGGCTCTGCATCTGGGGAAATCTCAACCAGATCGAGAGTCTCTTTCTGTGCAGCTTCAAGGGCAGTGGCAAGGTCAACTACGCCAACCTGACTACCATCTGATGCAACCAATCGAACTTCGGGGGACGTGATACTGTCATTAAGACGTGCCCGCTTGCTGTCTTTTTTAATAAGCTTTACTCCGTTTCAACACAAGTACGCCCGCGTCGCTCCGTCTCGGTGGTACACATGGCTTCAACCTGTTCCAGCGGCAAGCTGCCAAGGTCTTTTCCATCTCGAGTTCGGACCGCCACAGTGCGCGATTCTTTTTCATTATCACCAACAACGAGAATAAAGGGGACTCGCTGCATTGAATGACCGCGGATTTTAAAGCCGATCTTCTCGTTTCTCAAGTCACAATTCACTCTAAAGCCTTTATTTTGCAGTGATTTAGCAACTTCTTGGGCATATTCGGCCTGTGCGTCAGTAATATTGGCCACAACAGCCTGTTCTGGGGCTAACCAAAACGGAAACGCACCTTCGTACTGTTCGATCAAAATTCCGATAAATCGCTCAAATGAACCGAGAATTGCGCGGTGCAACATTACCGGAACCTTGCGCGCGCCATCTTCGGCAACATACTGTGCATCGAGGCGACCAGGCATGGAAAAGTCCACCTGAATGGTGCCCAACTGCCAGACACGACCAATACAGTCTTTTAAGGAGAATTCAATCTTGGGGCCGTAAAAGGCACCCTCTCCCGGCAATTCCTGCCAAGGCAAACTTTTGGCATCCAGTGCCTGGCCCAAGGCCTCTTCAGCACGATCCCAATCTTCATCGGAACCTACACGCTCCGGAGGGCGAGTCGATAGACGATAGATAATTTCATCAAAGCCAAAGTCTGCATAGACCTCATGGAGAAAATCAATAAACTGAGATACTTCCGGCTGAATCTGCTCTTCAGTACAGAAGATATGGGCATCGTCCTGGGTAAAGGAACGCACACGCATAATGCCGTGCAGAGACCCTGAGGGCTCATTGCGGTGACAAGAACCAAACTCAGCCAGTCTCAAGGGCAAGTCTCTGTAGCTTTTTAAGCCCTGATTAAACACCTGCACGTGACAGGGGCAGTTCATTGGCTTAACAGCATAATTGCGATCGTCGGTCTGCAGGCTAAACATATCGTCGCCAAACTTATCCGCGTGGCCCGACTTCTCCCACAGACTCATATCAACAATCTGTGGTGTCTTAATTTCTTGGTAGCCCTGCTCGCGCTGTTTGTTGCGCATATACTCTTCAATCGCGCTATAAACACTCCAGCCCTTGGGGTGCCAAAAGATCGAACCCGGCGCCTCTTCCTGCATATGGTAGAGGTCGAGTTTTTTGTTAATCTTACGGTGATCACGCTTCTCAGCTTCAGCCAGACGATTGATATAAGCTTTGAGCTCTTTCTTGTTGGTCCAAGCGGTACCATAGATACGCTGCAACATTTCATTATTGCTGTCACCACGCCAATACGCTCCGGCAACTTTAGTCAGCTTAAACGCCGGCAATTTAGCTGTAGACGGAACATGAGGCCCGCGACAAAGGTCGATAAAATCACCCTGGCGATAGAGACCAATTGGCTCACCCGCTGGAATGCTGGCAATAATCTCAGCTTTATATTCCTCACCTATACTTTTAAAGAATTCCACCGCCTCATCGCGGTCCCATTCTTCCCGGGCAATACCGTGGTCGGCTTTAACCAGCTCGGTCATGCGCGCTTCAATAGCCTCTAGGTCTTCTGGCGTAAAGGCGCGCTCAAAGGCAAAGTCATAATAGAAGCCGTCTTCAATTACCGGGCCAATGGTCACCTGAGCTGCAGGAAACAGTTGCTTGACGGCCATAGCCAGCAAGTGAGCTGATGAGTGACGGATAATATCCAGTGCCTCATCCGAACGATCGGTGACAATCGCCAGCGTCGAGTCTTCCTGCATAATATATGAGGCATCCACAACCTGGCCATTAACCACCCCGGCGAGCGTGGCCTTGGCCAGACCAGCACCGATATCCGCAGCCACATCGGCTACAGAAACTGGGTTGTCGAAAACACGTTGGGATCCGTCAGGGAGGGTAATTGCGGGCATTGTCTTTTCCTTTCCAGTGGTGACCTATACCAAAGGCCACGTGGGGTTAAATTATTAAGCGAGCATTCTACCCTGAACAACCCTATTTACAAGGCTATTAACAAGACTGTTTAGCCTGCGCTTCAGTCGGTACAATGCCTCAAGCCGAAACCGAGAGAACCTAACCTTTGAAAATTTATGTCGACGCCGATGCCTGCCCAACAGTGATAAAAGACATTCTCTACAGAGTCTCTCAGCGCACCGGTATTGAACTGATATTGGTTGCCAACCAAGCTCTGACTACACCAAGGATTCCGACTGTGCGAAGCATTCAGGTGAGTTCTGGATTTGATGTCGCAGATGATCGAATTGTTGAATTGGTGGAAGCCGATGATTTGGTGATTACCGCGGATATACCTTTGGCGGCTGAGGTGATTGATAAGGGTGGCAAGGCATTGAATCCTCGCGGTGAGCTGTATACCAAGGCAAATATTAAAGCGCGTCTAAATATGCGCGATTTTATGGACAGTATGCGCAGCAGTGGTGTGCAGGTGGGTGGTGGGCCGCCGCCATTGAGCCAGAGGGATCGGATGGAGTTTGCTAATGCGCTGGATTCTTATGTGGCGCGGTTTAAGTAATCAGCGGGTGGCAATAGTTAGGACTCAGAATGCTGCATTGGATCCCTCGGCTGCGCTCAGAATGACAGCCATCGATACCGGACTGAGAGAGCAAAGCGAACCGAAGGATCTCTCCCAGTAAACCGCCTAGCATGACACCACTCTCAACTAGCCCCATCCAACAACCGCCCAATCTGCGCCGCAGTAAAAGGCCAGCCCTTCTCCTCACCATTGGCCAACGCCACAACCGGAATACGAATAGCGTATTTTTCCTGCAGTTCAACATTCGATTGAATAGTAATTTCAATCAGGCGCAGCCCTCTCTCAGTCATCAAAGGATAAAGTACTGCTTTGGCCTGCTCGCAGAGATGGCAGTTGGGCCCGGTGTAAAGCTTAACCTCAGACTCTTTAAACGACATCAAGATTAACCAAAAGTACTACGTCGAGTAATACGCCAAACATTATGAATACGTGGGTTTCTCTCAAAATCCATATCCAATGTCTGCGGGGTAATGTTCTCCGCATTAAACTGCCTGGCAACCAACTCATCCATTTTGAACTTGCGGAAATTATTGGAGAAGATCAACACACCATCCGGCGCCAGTTTGGCCATTGAATTACGAATTAAATCGCCATGATCCCGTTGCACATCGAGAATAGAATCCATCTTTTTCGAGTTAGAAAAGGTTGGCGGATCGAGAAAGATAACGTCGAACTGCTCACCATCAGTCTCTAACCACTTTAGGCAATCGGCACGCAGAAGATGATGATTTTTGGCACTGATATTATTCAGATCATAATTGCGCTGAGCCCAATCCAAATAGGTATTGGACATGTCGATACTCAGGGTGCGTTTAGCGCCACCCAGTGCAGCCTGCACAGATACCGCTGCGGTGTAGCAAAATAGGTTAAGCAGACTTTTGCCCTTGGCTAATTCACTTACCATACGCCGAACTGGACGGTGGTCCAAAAACAGGCCTGTATCCAAATAGTCTGACAGGTTGGCTTCAAATTGAGCATTCCCCTCAAAGACAGTGATGGTATCGCTGGGGCCTTCATTAAAACGTTCATACTGACTATCGCCCTTTTGACGACGGCGCTCTTTATAATGAATATGGCCGCGGGCATCCTTGGCAAACTCTTTAACCGCTTGCTTAACCTCAGCAAAGCGCTCTCTGGCGACTTTGTCATCAATGGTATTGGGCGGCAGGTATTCTTGAACATGCACCGAGTCTTCGTAGATATCGACGGCCACAGAGTATTCAGGAATATCCGCATCATAGACACGGTAGCAACTGACACCGGTTTTGTTTAACCAGCCATTTAATTTGCGCTGATTTTTCACCAACCGGTTGAATACCATCTTGGCGCCTTCTGTGAGCTCCTGAGCCGGTGCAGGCTTATTTAGCCGCTGCTCAATTTTTTCTGAGCGCGAAGTGAGATCCTCAAAAACCAAAAGCTTGCAGGGGATGGTGCCATTAAACAGCTGGTACTGTTTGGTGGGTGTCAGATCAGTCTCGCGACCCAATTCAACATTGCCGGTAAACACCGCAGCTTTCCAACCCTGAAAGTTCTTCTGCAATACCGCCCCGAGCTTTTGGTAGACCGGAACCAGGCCATCCAAATCGCCGAGACGCTCGCCGTAGGGAGGGTTAGTGAGCAGCAAACCATAGTCAGCAGTGGCTTTACCAAACTGATCTATAGGCTTGTGGGCCAGGCGGATATGTTCATCTAGCCCAGCTTTTTCAATATTGAGGGTAGCGAATTCCAACACGCGTGGATTGGCATCATAGCCCCGAAAATCCAGGTCTAAGGCTTCGAGCCCGGCACCTTTGCGCTGTTCTGCTTCGTCTAAAATTGACTGCCAGAGTTCTTGATCATGCTGTTTCCAATCGGTAAAACCATAGCGCTCACGCAATAGACCTGGGGCTATATCCGCCGCCATCATTGCGCCTTCGATAATCAATGTGGCACTACCGCACATAGGGTCGAGCAGCGCAGCGCCGTTTTTCATCATCTCAGGCCATTTGCAACGCATCAGCAGTGCAGCAGCGAGATTCTCTTTGATCGGTGCACTGCCCTGCCCACTGCGGTAACCGCGACGATGGAGACTCTCACCAGAGATATCCAGAGAGACGGTGACCTGACCTTTATGCTGACGCACCTGAATACGAATATCTGGATTCTTGGTATCCACATTGGGTCGCTCGCCCTCTTCGCGACGGATACGATCAACCACTGCATCTTTAACGCGCTGAGAGCCATACATGGTGTTGTCCACCAGGCGCGAGGTGCCAATAAAATCAATGGCAATGGTTTGTTCATGGGAGAAGTGCTCTTCCCAAGGGATATCCAAACACTCTTGATAGAGTTGATCTTCCTCGTCAAGACTAAAATTGTGCAACGGCATCAACACTCTGTTGGCCAGACGCGACCAGAGACAGGCGCGGTAGGCTAACTCTCTGGTGCCGACAAAATGCACGGCAGCCACGGTTTCTTTGGTGCTCTCCGCGCCCAGGGCCAGTAACTCTTGGGCGAGCAATTGCTCTAGCCCTTTAGGGCAAGTGGCTAACCAGGCATGATCAACTGAAGACACAAATAGGATCCTTTTTAACGCTTTTTATTACTTTCAGGATTAAAACGCCGCCGTCATAGACTAACAAAATCTTCGACAGCGTCGATAGAATTTGATGAACTGGTGTCAGCGTTTCGAAAGGCGCTCATTCTATCGCTCTTTGTACAATTTTGTTTGATAAAAACTGCTCTCGGCACGTTTTTCAAGCTGAGTGTCAGTTTCCTAGATAAACCATTAGGAGATATAAGTGAAAAAACATAAAAGAGATTTGGAACACCGTTCATTTGTAAAAGGCTATCAGGCGGCAGTTCAGGGCCGCACCCTCGCAGCACTCCCCTATCAAGAAAAATCAATAATGGCCTACCATTGGTCCAGAGGTTGGCGCGAAGGCAAAGAAGATTATTGGAATGGGTACAAACAGCACTCATTTCAACAAAAAGCGGCAAGTTTGTAAGCAAACTAAAGCCCAAGACCAACTTAACAGGCACCAAGCAATAAGTAGACGTATCTAACGAAGACAAAACTTAAACAGGAATTTATCCTGTTTCAGGCTCAAAGTAAGGGCCAACCAGTGGCCGCAACTCGATAACAGTTGTGGCCATTTTTTTGTCTTTGATTTGGGGGGTGGTGCCACAACTAGGAGATCCTTCGACTGCGCTCAGGATGACAGGCTGGGGAGCTGTCTCAGGATGAAGGACTGGGGAGCTGCCTCAGGAAGACGGACTGAGGAACTGGCTCGGGATGATGGCCTAGAGATCAAATAACCCTTTTCGGATTCAAAATTCCTTTCGGGTCCATGGCCATCTTTAACGTTTTCATCAGCGCAATCTCACTGGGCGTTCTCGACAGCGCTAAAAAGTCACGCTTTAAAACCCCGATGCCGTGTTCCGCAGTGATAGCGCCGGCGTACTCACTAATCATCAGCATAATGTCTTCATTGATCCTAGCCTTGTCTTCATCGCGCCCAGTGTAGGCACAGACATGCAAATTATTATCGCCAATATGACCAAATAGCAGCACGCCAATATTGTTATATTTGGCCTTTAAACGCTGATCCAAATCGTCGGCAAAAGGCCCAATCTGCTCAAGCGGCAAACTCACATCTTGATTCGAAACTGGCCCCAAAACCTGAAAAAGCTCACCGATACCATCGCGTATCTGCCAAAATTTATCCGCATCCTGATGGGATTGGGCAATCAAGGCATCGTCGATCAAACCTGACTCAAGCTGCTCAAATAACGCCGATTCAAAACGCTCAGCACCCAACGTTTGATTATTATCTTTGTACTCAAGCAAAAGGTAATAGGTGTGGTTTTCTTGAAAAGGACTGGTCAAGCTGGGCAGCACTTCAAGCACTTTGTTGTAGTAGCTGTCCCACATCAATTCAAAGCCAGTTAGCCCAGAACCGAGACTGCGCTTAAGCTCGACCAATAATTTTGTCACCGACTCATAACTGTTTAAAGCGCAGAGTGCGGTATGGGAGCTGCGAGACTTTGGCTGCAGCTGCAAAACCACTCGGGTAACAATACCCAGAGTGCCCTCTGAACCAATAAATAGATGTTTAAGATCATAACCGGAGTTGTTTTTAACCATTTTATTTATGGCATTGATCACCGTGCCATCGGCCAGCACAGCCTCCAGACCCAGCACCATTGAACGGGTCATACCGTAGCGAATCACTTCAGTGCCGCCAGCATTGGTCGCTAGATTGCCGCCTATATTACAGCTGCCCCGTGCGCCTAAATCCAGGGGTAAAAACAACTCTCGATCCTCAGCGGCATCCTGCAATACTTGCAGCGGAGTGCCTGCCAATGCGGTAACCGTCATGGCAGTGGCATCCAGCTCTTCAATGCCATTCATGCGCTCGAGGGAAATTGCGATTTCACCAGATTGGGGAGTTGCGCCGCCGGCCAGACCGGTCAGACCACCCTGAATCACTACAGGCTGATCATGCTGGTGGCAGAGCGCCATAATCTCGGAGAGTTGCTGAGTTGTTTTTGGCTTTAGCAGAGCCAGTGGCTGACAGGGATCTGCACCACTCCAATCGGCGTGATATTTTTCACTGATATCGGCGCCGGTCAGCACAGTAGACGGGTCGAGCAGCTCGACCAGGGAAGCAATTAGGTTATTCATTTAGACTTTGCTGCCAGGTTATAAATGATAGAGCATGATAACCGACAATCTTCGCCAGCTACTAACTACGACCTACCACTTATCCTCAAGAGTCTGCACACGATCAAAAGACTCACCGATCAGCACACCCAACTCACGCTGCTCACCCTCTTCAAGATGAACCGCAGGACGGCCATGAGCAAAGCGGTAATTACAGATCAGGGCAATATCACCGACCTTCCAATTGATTGGAATGCCGTAGTTATCGTAGATATCGAGAAACAGCTGCTTTTCTTCAGATGACATCTCGCTGCCGTCACCAAACGTTAGTTTTAGCGGACGCTCTTCTGGCGGCAAGTGCTGCACCAAAGGCCAGCTATCAAACCAGGCGTCATCATCAGCCAAGCTGCTATACAGAAGGTTGCGGTCAAGATGCGGGAAATACTCAAACGCTGAAATGTAGTAGCGAGTCATTAATTTACGATCGGGTCCCCACTCAGCCTCAAGGCCTCGACGACGGGCTTCGGCAATCGCTTCATCCTGATCGTCAGTCAACATGGACTGCTGCCAGTGGTTGTAGACACCTACATCAAGGCGACCCTCAAAGGCATCGCGATCGGTAAGGTCACGGTGGTAGCAAAGACCTAACGCTTTTAGCTTCTGCCCAAAAGCTGTAGCCATCAAAGCATCAGTAGCCTGGCAATTATCCGAGACAAAAGTAGCACCGCCGACCTTAGGCATCTTATGGGCCATAAAACTGACCATTTTGGTACTGGAACCGATATAAGCCATCTCATGATGGTAATGCAGCGATGCAGCCAGGGGCGCACCCACTTCGTAGACATTCTTTTCAATGATCTTACGCGGGTTGGCACCACCCTCGTATTTGCGCTCGTTTTTTAGCACCTGAGTTGCAACCAAACGCATGGCTTGCAAATCATCTAAACCGCTATTGATAACATGAACCAAACCAACTTTATCGAACGTGCTTTGCATACGCTCGGCAAGTTCGGGGCTGGCAACCAAAGGGCCGCCATCGACGCGAAACTCATTGCCGTCGACAACAAATAGCTCTGGAGAAATTGCCGGCGTACCAGTCCACCATTTGGGCTCAAGACGGCCCTTTAGCGGTGCAAACTCTTCGGCGAAGTTAGGGTTCAACATGGATATCAATTATCTCAAAAATTTAAAAAAGCAAGGCAGTTTAGCCGTGAACTTGTGTGTCGACAATCAAAAAGTGAGTCGCTGACTAAACTTATCTAGAGTGGTTTGCTATTAGCTTAAAACCGAAGCGTTTAGACCGACGGCATTTGTAGTCGATATACGCAGTATATTTCCAGTTGGTTTGCTCCAAAAGGCAATGGTGGCGGCATGTTTAGACGGTTTGAAAAGGTTAGTTTGGAGTTGAGAGTGGCCCTCTAAAAAGAGTGGTATTGCCGCTGTGGTTTTGGCTTCGCTGCTCAGTGCATCGTGGAAAAGTACGGCGCAACAAAGAAGTTCACTACAGACTGGTCGAGATTCTTCGGCTACGCTCAGGACGACAGGCTGTTATGGGCCGGGATCAAAGAGTGCAGCGGCTCGAAATAACAATTAACCCTGTCATCCAGAGAGAGCATCGCGAATCAAAAGAGCTCTCTCCAACACTGTCGAACTCTCAGCAAAGCCAAGCAGCCCCTTTTTGATCAATCAAGTCCATGGGACCGATCGCAAAGGGGCTGCATGGCTTTGCCACACTCGACAAAGAGATCCCTCGTCGCTACGCTCTGTCGGAATGACAGGTTTAAAAAGCTCTATCGGGATGACGGGTTTAAAAGCTCTGTCGGGATGAAGCGTTTAAAAGCTCTGTCGGGATGACGGGTTTAACAAGCTCTATCGGGATGACAGGTCTAAAAAGCCCTGTCGGGATAGCAGACTTATCCTCTACTCTCGACCATCAATCGACGCCTGCACCAAATCAAGTAGTTCACGAAGTGCCACAGAGATCATTGCAAAATCTGGTGTCGGCCCATGACGCAGATCCTTGATCATAAACCTCCAACGATCAATCAATGGCGCCTGCTGTTGCTGCCAATCCTCCACCAACAGATCCAGATTATCCCCCTCAATGTCACGCAGCAGATTAGCCGTTAGCCTGCGACGCTGCCCCTCAAGATCATCCACATAGGATTCACGTGCCAAATCCTCCCAGCGATTCTCCGGGTGCAGTGCAACAATCTGCGCCATAAACCAATCCAGAGAGAGAAACTCACCGAGCCTAAAGTAGAGCTTGGCAACCTGCTGAACCGGTTTATCCAACTCCAGCACTGTGTCCACCACACCCAGACTAATAAACATACTGTCTGATGCGGCGAGCCGCGAAGCTAGTTTATCCTCAACACCCAGCTCAGTGATATTGTCCTTCTCAGCACTCCAGAGATTGATCCACTCCACTTCATGGAGTTCCTCCAGCTGTTGCAAAACCAAATCCATAGGCCCGGTAAATTGATTAATTATCTCCGAACAATTTAAGGTCTGACGTCGATTACGTAGCAACCATCGGGTTGTTCGCCGCGTCAGACGAATCACAATATGGAGCAGGTCCAGCTGCACAGTGGCGGGTAAATCACTGCCTTCGATACTGTCCCAGAGCTGATGCAGACCGAGAATATTCATCGCAGTACTGTAGGCCCGAATCACATCCCCGACCGAAGCACCAGTGGATTCCATCTGTCGAAAGAAGAAGCTAAAGCCCACCCGATCGACCATATCATTAGCCAACTGGGTAGCGACAATTTCCTGGCGCAGCTGGTGACCTATTACCTCATCGGGGTAACGCTCGACCAATGCCGACGGAAAAGCTCGCTCAACTGATGCGGCTAAATAAGGCTCCGACAAAAGATCCGCTGCCACCAAGGCTTCTTTAAGCATCACTTTTGAGTAGCACACCAACACCGCCAGTTCAGGTCTTGTCCAGCTCGGTTTATGGCGGTTAATACGCTCACTGAGCTGGTCATCCGTCGGTAAAAACTCCAGTTCTCGATCAAGTTTTCCACTGCTCTCCAACCAGGCCATAAAGCGCTGATACTCGGCATGCTGCTGATCACTGCGATGCTGAGCCAAACTGATTGCCTGAGTCTGGCGCAGATTATTGTGCAGTACCAACTCCGCGACAGTGTCGGTCATAGATTCGAGAAAATCATTGCGCTCCTCGACTCCGAGCTGTCCATTGAGCACTAACTGATTGAGCAGAATTTTGATATTGACCTCATGATCTGAGCAATCAACACCGGCGGCGTTATCAATAAAGTCCGTATTACACAGCCCGCCCTTGAGGCAAAACTCAATCCGCCCACGCTGGGTCATACCCAAATTTCCGCCCTCACCAAACACCTTGCAACGCAGATCACGGCCATCTACTCGCAAAACGTCGTTCGCTCTATCGCCAACGTCGGCATTGTTTTCAGACGAAGCTTTTACATAGGTGCCAATGCCACCATTCCAGATCAAATCCACTGGCGATTTTAACATTCCGTTGATCAATTCCGTTGGCGTCACCTCGTCGTTTTCAATAGCAAAGCGCTCTTTGATCTGCGGGGTCAGAGTGAGGGACTTTGATGAGCGAGAGTAGATTGCGCTGCCCTCAGACATAAGCGAACGATCAAAGTCATCCCAAGTACTTCGAGGCGTATCAAACAACCGCTGGCGCTCGACAAAGGTACTAGCTGCATCCGGATTTGGGTCGACAAAGATATGCAGATGGTTGAACGCTGACACCAGCTGAATATGCTCAGATAGCAACATCCCGTTGCCAAATACATCGCCCCCCATATCGCCAACACCGACTACCGTAAAGTCCTGCTGCTGAATATCTATACCAATTTCACGGAAGTGCCGCTGCACCGCCACCCAGGCTCCACGAGCGGTAATACCCATGGCTTTGTGGTCGTAACCATTGCCACCACCGGAGGCAAAGGCATCGCCGAGCCAAAAGTTATTGGCATGGGAGATTTCATTGGCTATATCGGAGAAGGTTGCAGTACCTTTGTCTGCCGCCACAACCAGATAGGGATCATCACCATCGCGGCGTATCACATCCGCTGGAGGCACAATTTCGCCCTCAATTATATTGTCGGTAATATCCAGAAGAGCCTGTATATAGAGCATATAACTGGCAATGCCCTCTTGTAGCCAAGCGTCGCGACCAGCGTCCATTGAGGCCTGTTTGGCGACAAACCCACCCTTGGCACCTGTGGGCACAATCACCGCGTTTTTAACTTGCTGAGCTTTTACCAGCCCCAGAACTTCAGTTCGATAGTCTTCCAACCGATCAGACCAGCGCAGACCGCCACGAGCCACTTTGCCACCGCGCAGATGCACACCTTCAACCCGCGGCGAGTAGACAAATATCTCAAACTCCGGGCGCGGCTTCGGCGCCAAGGATATTTTTCCCGACTCCAACTTCACCGAGATATAGGATTTGTAACTGCCGTCCTCAATAGTTTGGAAAAAATTGGTGCGCAGGGTTGCCTGAATCACTTCCAAGTAACTGCGAATCACATTGTCTTCACTGATATTGTCGACATCGTCCAGTGCACCGAGAATCTTGGAGGCCAGCCCCTGAAACCGCTCACCGCGACTTTCACCTGCATAGCGGGGATCAAAATAGCTTTTAAATAGCGCCACCAGATTGCGCGTGATATCCAGATAACGGGATAGCGTGTCGGCAATAAATTCTTGACTGTAGCTAATACCAAGCTGCTTTAAATAGCGGGCGTAGAGTCGCAACATAGCCACCGCCCGCCAATCGAGACGCGCGCCAATCACCAGACGGTTAAAGCTATCGTTCTCGGCATCACCTTTCCAGACAGTACTCAGGGCTTCCTTAAAACTGCCCTGCACCGCTTCGACATCGACATTGACATCCAGGGAAAACGACAACTGAAATTCCTGTAGCCAGACATCGCCATCAGCCTCAGGACGTATCAAATAGGGATGCTCCATCACCACTCGGAAGCCGAGATTTTCCAGCATCGGGATCATATCCGACAGCTCTAGAGGTTGGTGACGATGAAACAGTTTTAGCTGCAGATGATTGTTCTCGGCAGCCTGCTGATGCTGCAGTTCAATGGCTATATCGGCAGCCCCTTCGAGGCTCTCAAAAAGCGCGATATGGGCCAAAGCCTGATGGGGAGAATAGAGTTCTCGATAGGCCGCGGGAAAGGCGCGCTGAAAGCGCCGCGCCAAGGCAGCGCCCTGTGCCACAGTGCTTTTTGTGTCGGTGCTTTTTATATCAGTGCTTTTTATGTAAGTGCTCTGTATGTCAGTGCTCTTTATTTCAGTGCTCTGTGCCTCAAAACCCTGCTCAATGGCCAAGGCAGCAAACTCGTCGCACCAATCTCGGGTCACCTGACGGACAATATCCTCCAGATCAGCGCCATCCACATTTAAGTAGCTTTTATTGCGCACCTGATAGACCAAATAGATTCGCACCAATACAGATTCAGGCAAAAACTGTGTGGTAAATTCACTCTCCACTGCATCCAGGCGATCGCCGATGCTATGCTGAATTTTCATACGCGCCTGAGTGCTAAAGGACTCGCGGGGCAAATAGACAATACAGCTGACAAATTTATCAAAAGGGTCTGGGTGAATAAACGCCTTGATCACTCGGCGCTCATAGATCTGCCAAATGCCAATGGCGATCTCGGCCAAGTCCTCTCGGCTAACAAAAAACAGTTCATCTCGAGGATGGAAATCGAGAATAGCCATCAATGCTTTACCGTCGTGGCTGCTGGCTTTAAAGCCTGAGTTCTCGAGCACCCAGTTGACCTTGTTGCGCAGGACGGGAATGCGCCGAGGACTGTAAGAGTAGAACTGTGAGGTGTAGAGGCCCATAAAACGCACTTCACCACAGGGCAGGCCCAGAGTATCAAACCGCTTTACCACAACATAATCCGAGTAAACATCTCGGTGTACTCGAGACCGCTGGGAGGATTTGGTAATAGTAAGCAGCTCATCGCTTTCATAGAGCGCCCTAACCCCTGGACTAAGCTCTTCAACCCATCCCTCGCGACGATCGCCGCTGTATTTTTTCAATAGACCACAGCGGCTATCGGCCGCTTCGCTGAGATAGAGCTTGTCTCCATCGACTTTTAAGTCGAACTCAACACAGCCGGTAAAGGTAAAGTAACCATTGTGGATCCAGCGCAAGAACTCCAATGACTCGGCCAGTTGTTCAACCTCTGGCGCATTGTTCTGCAGCTCTTCAATAAGGGTTTCGACCCGCTGCCGCATAGGATCAAATTCAGCAACGACCACCTCGACATCGTTGAGAACGTCCAATAACTCGCGGCGTAAGTCGACGAATTCGGATTCAGCATGGAGATCGACCTCAACCGTAATCAAAGCCTCTCTCTCTGCGCCCTCGGCAAAATCAGCGTGAGTCCGCTCAACCGCACCCTGAGGGTTGCGCACAACCCAAACTGGATTACTCTGCAAGGTAAAGACATTTAAACCGCGACGATTGAGCACTATGCGCAGCGAATCTACCAGAAACGGCATATCCCG
Organism: gamma proteobacterium HTCC2207; assembly: GCA_000153445.1. Lineage (GTDB taxonomy): Bacteria > Pseudomonadota > Gammaproteobacteria > Pseudomonadales > Porticoccaceae > HTCC2207. The sequence continues at coordinate 199,079 of CH672397.1, forward strand.
CTGATTGATATAAATCGTCGTATGGGCGCTAGACCAGCCATCCAACTCTGGATCTGGATTAAACACACGCACGCGAGCGCGGTTTTCTGCATTGGTCGCCTCCACTGACTCGGCACTGAAGCGGCAGAGCCCCCAGAGATTCCAAAAAATATCCTGAGCGGGCCGAGCCAGATAGTCGGCATCGGGATAGAAGTGCATGGCATTGGCAATAAAATTATCAAATTGCTGAGCCTGAAATTGGGTCAGCTGGCGAGTCGCGATCTTATTCAGAGAGGTAATAAGCTCACCGCGCTGATTAATATTTTTTGCATCCATAGGCGGGTTTCGAAACCTTTATTCGTTTTGTCAGTCTATTACTTTTTTACTCGCTCTTCGCTTAAGGTTTTATTTTTCCAAAACAATAGAATCTATTCACTATTGGATATAACTATTGTATTAAGCAGATATAAAAAAGGTCAAATTTGTGTTGCAATAATAGACACTAGATTCGTCCATCGCGCGATTTATCGCAACTATCATTAGGGGTTAGTTTTGCATCAGAAAATTCATCTACTCAGAGATTGGCTGAACACTCAGATCGTCGGCCAAGAACAACTTGTTGAACGCTTGATTATCGCCCTGCTGGCAGATGGACACCTGCTTGTTGAAGGCGCACCGGGCTTGGCTAAGACCAAGGCGATCAAGACACTCTCTGAAGGAATTGAAGGGGATTTTCAGCGCGTGCAGTTCACCCCAGATTTATTGCCAGCAGATATTACCGGCAGCGATATCTATCGCCCTGAGCAGGGTAATTTTGAATTCCAGGCCGGCCCCCTATTCCACAATTTAGTATTGGCCGATGAAATTAACCGTGCCCCAGCCAAAGTTCAATCGGCACTGCTCGAAGCCATGGCGGAGCGTCAGGTCTCTGTGGGCGGCACCACCTATCCTCTGCCAGAGATGTTTATGGTGATGGCAACCCAAAACCCAATCGAACAAGAAGGTACCTATCCGCTCCCTGAAGCTCAGATGGACCGCTTTTTAATGCATATTATGGTCGACTATCCAGCGCCAAAAACTGAGCGCCTGATTCTTGAACTGTCGCGCAGCGAAGCCTTAAAAGAAGCACCGAAAACAGTGGAACTGCTGTCCCAAGAAACACTGTTCGCAGCGCGCAAGGAAGCTCTTGCGGTGCATATGGCGGAGCCGGTTGAGGAGTACTTGGTGCAACTTATTCTCGCCACCCGCGATGTCAAACGCTACGGCGGCGACCTCGCCAAATGGTTAGATTATGGCGCCAGCCCAAGAGCAACCATCGCACTGGATCGCTGCAGTCGCGCAATGGCCTGGCTTCAGGGCCGTGACTTTGTCACTCCGGATGATATTCGCGCAGTGGCTCACGATGTCTTGCGTCACCGCCTAATTCTCAGCTTTGAAGCCGAAGCCAGTGGCGTAACCGCCAACCAAGTAATAGATACACTATTGGAATCTGTTGCCTCAGCCTAATGAATCAATCGTCAGATCAAGATAGCCACCCCGCCATTGCCAGTCTTGCTGAGATGGTGCGCCTGCGTTATGCCGCCCGTGAACTAACCGGCTTCCCCCGGGTTCAGGCGCGACAGATGATGGCCGGCGGCCACCGCTCAAGCTTTCGCGGTCGCGGTATGGATTTCGATGAAGTGCGCATCTACCAGCCCGGCGACGATGTGCGCACAATCGACTGGCGAGTGACTGCAAAAACGCAAGTTCCCCACACTAAAATCTTTCGCGAAGAGCGAGAGCGACCGGTACTGGTGGTATGCGATCTCCGTGGGCCAATGTTTTTTGGCAGCCAGCGTTTGAAATCCGTTGTCGCCTGTGAGATCGCCGCTGCACTAGCCTGGGCCGGACTCAGTGCCAATGATCGCGTTGGCGGTCTAGTGTTTGGCGCGCAGCAGCAGGCAGAGGTGAAATCTCGGCGCAGTCATCATGCGGTGCTGCAATATATCCATCAGCTGCAAGACTTTAGCCAGCAGCTACTGCAGCCAGCGCCAGACCAATTCAGCCTGGCGCATATTCTTGAGGAGGCGCGGCGCTTTGCCCTGCCCGGCACCACAGTTTTTATTGTCAGCGACTTCCACGATTTTGACGATGCCTGCGAGCGCCAGCTGTTTGAATTGGCTCGTCACAGCAATCTCAACTTCTGCCATGTGTTTGACTCAATCGAGACCGAACTGCCCCCGGCCGCGCTCTATGCGGTCAGCGACGGGCAGCAACAGAGCTTACTGAATACCGGCGACAACCAGCTGCGCAGTGACTTTGAGCAAGCATTTATCCATCGCAGCCAACAGCTCAAACGAGCCAGCCAACAACTCTCTGCTGGCCTTTTGCCCTTTAATAGCGCCGACTCGGTAATGTCAGTACTGGCTCAGGCCTATGGCAAGCGCCGCAAAGGTCGACGCAGCTAATGGCTACTACTCCTGAGTCTTCAACAGCTAATCCATTAGATCAACTGCGGGATATACATCTGCCCGAACCGATTTCATGGTGGCCGCCGGCACCGGGCTGGTGGATTTTTGCACTGGCTAGCTGTGCCCTTCTGGTTTGGCTGGTGAGATTTATTTACCGTCGTTATAGCGCCAAACATTATCGTCGTCAGGCTCTGGCACAACTGCAAGAGCTGCAAACTGGCACTGATGCCCAAGAGCAACTTCGAGCTCTATTTGTAATGCTAAAACAGACCGCCAACTGCGCCTATCCAAGCCGTCAACCAAGTAGCTTGGCAATAGAAGCCTTCGTAGAATTTTTGCGTTTTAGCTGTGACAAACCAGTATTTGCTCAGTCGACTCTCGAACTGCAAAGCCTGCTCTATGCTCAAAACCCAAGCCAGCAAACCACTGATATTGAGCGACTATTTGAAGATGCGCGTATCTGGATCAACAACCATGCGCAGGAAGACAAACTGGAACTGGGCGTGCCATGTTAGAACTGATCTGGCCCTGGGCACTGGCTCTGGCGCCACTGCCATTTATTTATCGCTGGTTGCGCAAACCTGCTGAAGTGCGCATGCGCGCCCTGCGCGCGCCCCTGCTGGCCAATGCCGCAGGCAATAGCGGTTCCAAAGCCACATCATCCTGGCGTAAGTCACTACTACTATTAATACTTAGTCTTATTTGGCTCTGTACATTGCTCTCCATTGCACGGCCAGTATGGATCGGCGAGCCGGTGTCGCTGCCCACCAGTGGTCGAGATATTTTACTGGCGGTAGATATTTCCGGCAGTATGGAGCGGGAAGATATGCAGCTCAGCGGCCAGACGGTTAATCGACTGATGGCCGTAAAAGCCGTTGTCGGCAATTTTGTTACCGAGCGTGAAGGTGATCGTCTAGGGCTAATTTTATTTGGCGAGAAGGCCTATCTGCAGACCCCCCTGACGTTTGATCGCAAAACCATGCAGACCTTACTCTATGAGGCCCAACTGGGATTTGCCGGCAATGGCACAGCCATAGGTGACGCTATTGGACTCTCAGTGAAACGTCTGCAGCAGCGCCCGGAAAATCACCGCGTAGTGATTCTGCTGACCGATGGCGCCAATAACGCCGGAGAACTAGACCCCTTAAAAGCCGCCGAACTGGCCAGTAGCGCCAAGGTAAAAATTTACACCATAGGTGTAGGCGCCGAAACTCAGGAGGCCTGGGGCCTGTTTGGCAAACGTGTTACCAACCCCTCGGCAGATCTCGATGAGCAGACCTTAACCGCCATAGCCGAGGCCACCGGCGGGCAATATTTTCGTGCACGTAATCCCGAAGAGTTGATGGCGATTTACCAAGAGCTCAATCGCCTGGAACCCATAGAACAGGATGCGGAGATTATTCGTCCTGTTGCCGCGCTCTATCATTGGCCCCTAGCCTTGGCTTTTGTTATCAGTCTGCTGATCGGTCTCACCAGCGGCCCCAGGAAGTCCCATGCTTGAGTTTTTGAATAGCGATTTCAGCGAACTGCATCTGCTGCGGCCACTGGCACTGTTGGGTTTAATCCCAGCCCTTATTGCGGTAGCTCTAGCCCAGTGGCGTAAACGTAGCGCGGGTAATTGGGAAAAAATTATCAATCCTGCCCTGCTGCCCTATTTAATGCAGGGTGAGACCAGCAAAAAACAGCGCGGAATGCTCTGGGTGCTATTGGCCTGGATTATCACCTGCTTGGCTCTGTCTGGTCCAAGCTGGCAGCAATTACCCCAACCGGTGCATAAAAAAGATACCGCGCTGATTTTAATTATGGATTTATCGCCCTCCATGCTCGCTGAGGATATTAAACCCAGTCGGCTGGAGCGGGCGCGGTATAAATTAATTGATATTCTTAAAAATCGCGGTGAGGGTTTTAGTGCGCTGGTAGTCTATGGCGGTGCGGCCTATACCCTGGCGCCTCTCACCGAAGACAGCAATACCATCATTAGCTTAGTGCCGGTATTACATCCAACGCTATTACCGGAGTACGGCAGTAATACCGAAGAAGCTATAGAGACTGCGCTAGAGTTGGCGGTAAACGGCGGCTATCAGCAAGGGGATCTGCTGCTGATCACTGACGAGGTGTCGCGCTCGGCATTTAATAGCATCCAATCGATGATCTCTAAAGCCGGTAAATTTAGACTTTCTATTTTAGGCGTGGGTACCCAACAGGGTGCGCCGATTCCCACCGGCGCCGGCGGCTTTGCCAAAGACCCTAGGGGCGCAATTGTTATTCCCAAACTGTCTCCCGCTTCTCTGCAAATGCTGGCGCAAAATAATGGCGGTATCTATGTCGGCATGAGTGCCGACGATTCAGATATAGACGCGTTGCTGGCCACCACTGACGTATTGTTTCCCGATGCCACTAAAGAGTTGGAGCGCTCCTTTGATCTCTGGGATGACCAGGGTTTTTGGCTGGCGTTTTTATTGCTACCGATAATTGTGCTGAGCTTTCGCAAAGGCAATATTGCTGTGATTCTGCTGGTGCCCCTGCTGTTCTCAGACCCAACCTATGCACTTGGCTGGCAGGATCTATGGAAGACCGCCGACCAGCAGGCCAGTGAGGCACTTGAGAACGGTGATGCGGCATCGGCTCAGAGTCTATTTGAAGATTCACAATGGCGCGGCAGTGCAGCGTATAAGGCCGGCGACTACGAAACCGCAATCAATGAATTTATCGATTTTGACCATGCTGATGGGCATTACAATCGTGGCAATGCCTTAGCCCATTCTGGGGACCTTGATGCCGCTATCGAAGCCTATGATCAAGCTCTGGCACTAAATCCTGAAATGGACGATGCCCTGGCCAATAAAGAACTGCTTGAGCAACTTAAACAGCAGCAGAAGCAGCAAGAACAGCAAGACTCTGATAATTCGGAAAATTCAGACTCTCAGGATTCCCAGCAACAGGACTCGCAACAACAAGATGCGCAGAATCCGCAATCCCAGAATCAACAGCAGTCTGACCGACAAAATGGTGAACAACAGAATCCCGCAGACCAAGAGCCGGAACCCAAAGACGGCGAGTCAGAAAAGTCAGAGGAACAGCGTCAGCAAGAAGAGGCTCAGAGACAGGAAGCTCAGCAAAAGGAAGCTCAAAAACAAGAGCAGACTGGAGAGCAGGCTCAAGAGGAAAGCGAAGCCGAAAAGCAGGCTCAGAAGGAACTAGAGCATTGGCTGCGTCGAGTTCCAGATGATCCAGGTGGCTTGCTGCGAGAAAAATTCCGCTATCAATCTCGGCAGCGCGCACTTGAGCAGCGCCGCCCAGCACCTCCCAATAACGAACAGCAAGAGCGCTGGTAGTAATGATAACTATGATTGTGAAAAACACACCGCTTAACCGACTCTGTGCCATCGCACTGGCCGCCATCTTGGCTCTTGTCTGCAGCCACAGCTGGGCAAGTCTCACTGCCACCGCCGATCGCACAGTTATCGACAGCAATGAAACTCTGCAGCTGTTAGTGCGCTTGGACTCTCAGGCACTTATGGGCGAGCCGGACTTCACGGTAATCGAAAGCAATTTCGAAATACTCTCCACCAGCCGCCAGCAACAATACTCTAGAGTGAATGGGCAGACTCAGTCCTTCACCGACTGGAATTTACTCTTGGCACCAAAACGTACTGGCCAATTATTAGTTCCTTCGATCAAATATAAAAAAGATATAAGCAACGCCATCGAGATCACCGTGCGCAAGGCAAGCGCTGCATCAGCAGTGGGTCAGCCAGTGTATACAGAAACCCTAGTGGATAAATCTGAGGTCTATATTCAGGAGCAGCTACTGCTCACCCACCGACTCTACACCTCGGTGCGACTCAGTGATCTGGGGCTAGACCCGCTAAAGGTTGATGATGCCCTGGTGCAAAAAGTCTCAGAGACCCAATTCCAGAAAAATATTGCCGACAAAAACTATCAAGTGGTTGAAATCATTTATGCCCTCTTCCCCCAAACCAGCGGCAAACTGCAAATCCCTGCGCTGCGTTTTTCGGCTTATGAATCGAGCAGTAATCGCTACGGGGGCTTTAGTTCCAGAGGCAATCGCATTATCCGCAACACGGATGCCAAAACCATCGATGTGATGGCAAAGCCCGCTCAAATAGACATAGATAACTGGATGCCGGCCAGTAGTATCGGTTTGACTCAGCAGTGGAGCAGCCCACTGGATCAACTAAAAGTTGGTGAGCCTATAACGCGCAATATAAGCATCACCGCCAAAGGACTAACCGGCGCTCAGATTATGCCGCTGACTCTGGGTGAAAGTGATGACTATAAAATGTACCCGGACCAACCTCAGTTGACCGACAGTGCCGACGCATCAGGCGTAACCGGCATTCGTCGCGAATCCTTTGCGCTGGTGCCCAATCGCCCAGGGAAGATAAGATTGCCGGCGGTAACCTTGCGCTGGTGGGACAGTCGCAAACAGCTTATGCAGACAGCTCAGCTGGACGCGGTAACGATTGACGTGGCGGCGGCTGAATTGAGTAAAGTGAATCCCTACATCAGCGCACCTACCCCAACAGTGGGACCCAATACGCAGGCCACAGAGACTGCACCAGAAGGACCAAAATCACTTGTGGCAGAGCTGCGCTCGTCTCTGTCTCTGCAACTGTCCCTGGCGGCTAATGGGCTGCTACTGATGCTGTTAATATTTGTCTGGCTGCGCCGCTCAAATGCGCCGACACCACAGAGAGATCTGAGCGGTTTAAACAGCGCCCGACTGGAGCTCAAGCAGCTGCTCACTAATATAGAGCGAGCGGCACGGAAATCTGATCTGACCCCATTACGGGATAGTATTTTGGCCTGGGGTCGCTGTATTTTTCCTCAGCAAAAAGTGAAAACTCTGGCTGAAATCGCGCTATTGCTGGATAACCCAGAGCTGCAGCAACAATTCGACCTGCTCGATCAAGCTCTCTACAACAGCAGCTCAGAGCAACAACCGGATTTAAAATTGCTGGTCAATTTGATTCGCAGTGCCATAGTGCCTAAGAAGGGATCGAACAGAGAGAATATTCACAGTGCCCAACCCGAGCTTAAACCGCTCTACCCCAGCAGCTGATTAACGACTAATACGGTCTACCCTGCCCAGCTTATTCTTACAGGACTATCGCTCTAGCCATAAGTTTGGGTAGAATCAGTCCTGTCTTGTAACTAATGGAGTAAGACAAATGCGCAGAATTATTTTTAATGAAAAAGGCGGCGTCGGAAAATCGAGTATCACCTGTAATCTGGCAGCCATTAGCGCCTCAAGGGGCAAGCGCACCTTGGTGGTGGATCTAGATTCCCAGTGTAACTCCACGCATTATCTACTCGGCGACAGCCCCGAAGAGAGCACAGTTGCCGACTATTTTGACGGCACTTTAGAGTTCTCCTCGAAGCTCAATGAGCCCCTGGACTATGTCCATGAAACTCCTTATGAAAACCTCTTTGTACTGCCCTCCAGCGTCAATCTGTTGGCCCTTGAGCACAAGCTCGAGTCTCGACAAAAAATTTATAAGCTGCGAGATCTGTTAAATAAGCTCGACGATGACTTTGACGAAATTTATATAGACACCGCACCCGCACTCAACTTTTACACTCGCTCGGCGCTAATAGCTGGGGACTCTGTGTTAATCCCCTTTGACTGTGATGCGTTCTCTAGACAGGCGCTCTATTCGATACTCGATGTAATCTATGAAATTCGCGAAGACCACAATGAAGATCTCAGTGTTGGCGGTATTGTCGTGAATCAGTTTCAGCCCACAGCATCGTTGCCCAGTCGATTAATTGCCGAAATGAAGAAAGAGAAGCTGCCGGTGATTCCCACCTACCTCAATCAATCGGTGAAAATGAAAGAGTCCCATAATGAATCTGTGCCGCTGATTTATTTCGCTCCCTCGCACAAGTTGACTGGGCAGTATATTGCGCTGTTTGATCATTTGAGTAGGAAGCGGCGTGGGAAAAAGTAACTTTTTTGCGTGCTCAGTGAATGAGATCTCTCACATGCGTTCGAGATGACAGATGGATGGTTCGAGATGACAGATGGATGGTTCGAGGCGACAGCTTAATGATTGGACGCGACAGCTTAATCGTTCGCGAAACACCAACCCAGTCATCCCGACAGAGCGCAGCGACGAGGGATCTCAAACTAAAAACACAGCACAATCCAATACAACCAATGACAAAATAAATATGCGTAACAACCACGACAGCATCGTTCTTATCGGCATGCCAGGCGCCGGAAAGAGCACCCTCGGTATTCTTCTGGCTAAAGAGTTAGGCTTGGATTTTGTCGACACCGATATCGCCATCCAAGTTCGCGAGGGTCGTACCCTGCAAGAAATCCTCGATGGCAGTGATTATCTCCACTTGCGCGAGATCGAAGAACAGGTTTTATTAAGCCAAGATATCGCTGGAAAGGTTGTCGCCACTGGCGGAAGTGCCGTCTACTCAGAACCCGGCATGGCGCGCTTAAAACACAATGCCACGGTTGTTTTTCTCGATGTACCACTTCGAGAGCTGCGCCAGCGCATCGGCAACTTTGACTCTCGGGGTATTGCCCGCAAACCCAATCAGAGCCTCGAATCACTGTTCGAAGAGCGCTGTGCGCTGTATAAAAAGTATGGGGATATCAGAGTTGACTGCGATCAGCAGTCACTGCAGCAAACATTAGACTCTGTGCTGCAGCAACTGTCGGAGTATCGCGTCTAGACCTTAGCAGGCGGTCTACTTGAGTACAGTGCGAATCGACTCAGCAAGATAGGCAATATTGCTTGAGTTAATGCCCGCCAAGTTAATACGAGTTGAAGAGACAATATAGATACCAAACTCTTCTCTCAGGCGCGTCAGGTGCTCTGGCGCAATACCCAAGAACGAGAACATGCCGTTCTGGCGCTTGATATGACTAAAATCCAGTCCTGCTGCATTGTCCTGAATACTGTCGGCCAGCAATGTACGCATAGCTTTGATTCGCAGGCGAACCTCTTCCAGCTCCGCTTTCCAGTCCTTACAAAGCGCTTCATCGCCCAGAATTAACGAGACTAACAGAGCGCCGTGAGCAGGTGGCATGGAGTACATCTGACGGGCGACCGCCATGGCCTGACCGCCGACAATTGCAGCTTGCTCAGGAGTTTGTGTAATAAAGGTAATCGATCCAGTGCGCTCGCGGTAGAGACCAAAGTTCTTAGAGCAGCTCGAGGCCACTACCAACTCCGGTAACTTCTCAGCCATCAGACGCATGCCGTAGGCATCTTCGTCCAAGCCATCACCAAGCCCCTGATAGGCGGTGTCAATAAAGGGTACAAAACCGCGCTCCAGCGCAATCTCAGTAATCTGGTCCCACTGTTCGTTGCTCAGATCCGCGCCAGTCGGGTTATGACAGCAACCATGCAACAGCACCACATCACCAGCGGGAACCCGGCGCAGAGTCTCAAGCATTAGGTCAATATTGACCTCGCGAGTCGCTGTGTCGTAATAGGGATATTCTGCAATCTCAAAACCCGCACTGCCAAGCAGTGGGATATGGTTCGGCCAGGTGGGTGTGCCAACCCATAATTTTGCCTCGGGGCGAGCGCGACGAATCACCTCAGCACCGACTCTCAAAGCGCCAGAACCACCTGGGGCCTGCAGGCTCTTAGCTCGTCCAGATGCCAGAACAGCGTGATCCTGACCAAACATCAACTGCAACATTCTGCTGTTGTACTCAGCATCGCCAGCAATGCCTTGATAGGATTTGGTTTTCTCAAGCTCGGCCAATTTGGCTTCGGCGCGTTTTACCGAATCCATAACCGGCGTTTGACCGCGGTCATTCATATAGACGCCAACGCCTAAATCGATTTTAGTCTCGCGCGGGTCTTCTCGAAAAGCCGCCATCAATCCAAGAATAGGATCAGCAACTACGGGCTTTAAACTTTCAAACATCGGTGGTTTCCTGTGGAATTAAATGTGGGCCAAAATTCGGGTGACAGTACTGGTAAAAGTACGGATAAAACTACGGGTAAAAAAATTGCAGGCGTGATTCTACTATGTCTGGCGAGATTTGGTTACGGTTTTGTCGGTGTTTTCGTCTCAATAAAGGCCCTTATTGAGGCGTTTACCGTTTCCGGCTTCTCTGCGTGTAACCAATGGGCGGTATCTGCAATAATTTCTAATTGAGAATGAGGGAATAACTGTTCGATAATCGGGCGATGTTTATCCTGAATATAGGCCGAATGCTCACCCTTCAAAAACAGCGCTGGCCCAACGTAGGGTTGCCCTGTGGGCGCTGCCACCAATGTGCTGGCATAGTTCTGATTTATTGAGGATAAATTTAGCTTTAAACTAAAGTCACCCTCGGGGCTGCGGGCGAGATTTTTCAGCAAAAAGGCGCGTACTGATGCCTCGGCAATATGCTCGCTAATCAGCGCATCAGCATCACGCCGGCTTTTGATCGTATTTTTCGCCAGTAGATTGAGCCCATCAAGAGCGGCATCCTGACGTGCGCCATAGGTGACCGGCGCTATATCAATTACCACCAAATTAGTGACCCGCTGGGGATTATTCAGCGCCACCTGCATTGCCACCTTGCCACCCAAAGAGTGGCCAATCAAACTCGCACTAACGAGGTTGAGATCATCCATCAACTCAACAATATCGGCAGCCATAGAGGGCAGATCCATCAGTAACTCATGGGGCGAGTCACCGTGATTGCGCAGATCCACGCTGACAACACGATAATCTGCGACCAAGGAGCGCGCCAGCACCCCCAGATTGCTCAGTGAACCAAACATACCGTGAATCAGAATAAGGGTTGGACGGTTTTCCTGCCCCTCTAAAAGGTCATTGCCGGACTGAAGCGTATAGTTGAGTTTCATAGTACTTTTGGGATGCCTCTATTTAGCAGCTTGACGATTGCGATATTTTTCTTTGTTTTTACGGCCCTGCTCGTAGAGTTTCGGACGCAGACGCCGACGTAAGTTCGGAAACAGATAGCTGATATGGGTAAGTTTAGCGCTTGCCGCCGGCAGCACCACCTCGACTTCCTCTCCCGAAGCCACGGTCAAAATACCCGCGGCAACCTGCTCTGCACTACTCATGGGCTGAGAGAACACAATATCCTCCACGGCATCAATTTCATCCATAATAAAACCGGTGTCGATTGGACCCGGAGAAACTGAACCCACGCTGATACCGCTATCTCGGAGTTCATCTGCCAGGGCATAACTAAAGGCGCGCAATCCGGCTTTGGTAGCACTGTAAGTTGCAGCACCCTGCAGCGGCGCGCGGCCAGCCAATGAGCCAACATTTACAATCGCACCCTCACCTGCACGCTGAAGATAGGGAATCGCGGCACAGGACAACAGCAAGGGCGCGCGCATATTGATATCGACCATGGCAGCAACATCCGCAGGCGAAACCGTTTTAAGATCCCCTCGCGCATGCATACCGGCATTATTAATAATCACATGCACCGCGCCAAAGGCAGCCTCGGCTTTTTCTAGAAGCGCTAAACAATCATCGTTGTTCGCTACATTCATCACCACCGTCAGCACTTCGCACTGAGAGCGCAGCTCCTCGGCAATGGTATTTAAAGCGGCTTCACCGCGGGCTACCAGAACAAGCTTGGCCTTATGACTGGCGAATAGACGGGCGCAGGCTGCACCAACTCCGGCGGATGCGCCAGTAATGATTACAGTTTTGTTTTCAAAGGACTTTATCATTTTTATTTTTATTCCTTAATTAGAGTAGGAGATCATTTAAAAGATCGGATTTTCAATGGACAGGATTATAACCCCGTCAGATCAAAAGGCGCATGACACAGAGGGATACTGCACCACTATTGGTCTATGCCGCCCATACAAATATATTTCAGATCCATGTAGTCATCCATTCCATATTTGGATCCCTCGCGGCCACTGCCCGATTCTTTGACGCCACCGAATGGTGCCATCTCATTGGAGATCACGCCCTCATTGACGCCGACAATGCCGTATTCAAGTTGCTCGGCAACACGCCAGACACGGCCTATATCACGGGAATAAAAATAGGCCGCCAAGCCAAATTCAGTGTCATTGGCCATCGCCACAACCTCGGCTTCAGTTTCAAACTTAAACACCGGTGCCACGGGGCCAAAAATCTCCTCGGAGAAAACCCGCATATCGCGGCTGACATCTGTGAGAATAGTCGGCAAGACAAAGGCACCACCGAGATCACTGCGACCGCCGCCAAGCGCAACCTTAGCGCCCTTGGTCACAGCATCATCAATAAAGTCACAGACATTGTTGGCCGCCTTTTCATCGATTAGTGGGCCAACAGTGACGCCCTCCTCGGTGCCATTACCGATAACGAGGTTCTGGGTGGCAACAGTCAGTTTGCGAACAAATTCATCATAAATTCCAGCTTGCACAATAATTCGGTTGGAGCAGACACAGGTCTGTCCAGCATTACGATACTTTGATACCAATGTGCCCTGCACCGCGGCATCAATATCTGCGTCATCAAAAACAATAAAGGGTGCATTGCCACCCAACTCCATGGAAGTGCGCTTAACCGTTTGGGCACATTCCGCCATCAGCTGCTTGCCCACGGGGGTAGAGCCGGTAAAGGTCACTTTTCGAACCAATGGGTTGCCAGTCAACTCGGCACCAATCTGAGCTGTGCGACCTGTGACTATATTCATTAGGCCCCGAGGGAAACCAGCACGCACAGCAAGCTCCATCAGCGCCAAGGCTGACAGCGGCGTGGCATTAGCCGGTTTACAGACAACTGCACAGCCCGCCGCAATAGCCGGTGCGATCTTGCGCGTCAGCATGGCATTGGGGAAATTCCACGGCGTAATACAGGCAACAACCCCTACCGGCTGCTTAATCACCACAATGCGCTTATCGTTTGAGGGCTGCGGAATCGTATCACCATAGACGCGCTTGGACTCTTCGGAGAACCACTCTATATAGTTGGCACCATAGGCCACTTCACCTCGAGCTTCAGCCAGGGGCTTGCCCTGCTCAGCAGTCAGTATTTGCGCCAGATCTTCTTGATTCTCCATCACCAGATCAAACCAGCGACGCAGTACCGCGGCGCGCTCTTTAATAGTGGATTTAGCCCACTGTTTTTGGGCCACAGCTGCAGCTTCAATCATGCGCCGGGTTTCAGCTGTACCGCACTTGACCACTTCGGCGATTGTCTCGCCGTTGGCAGGATTGACAACTGCGAGAGTCTCCCCGCTATCTGCGTCTACCCACTGGCCATCAATATGCGCCTGAGTTTTCAGTAAGCTGTTATCGTGTAATTGCAATTCCGTGTCTCCTTGAGATTCGCTAAGGCTGTATTCAGCTTGTAATGAGCCGCAATAAAAAGCGCCGCAACCACAAGCACCCTTTTGTGTAAGTCAGTTAACACAACGCTATTAGTTAATTTCCAACAATACCCTATAGTGGCAACTGCGACCACAGTCTGCGAGTGTAGAACAACTATTTCCAGTATTCCTAGAAAAGCGGTAACCTGACTCAGGAATTATATTTAACAGATAAACTGGCTAACCGACAAAGCTGCCGACCAATAAAACTATGTCAGATTCACAACTCTACTTTTGTCGCGACGGTATACACACCCATTTGGTGATACCCAGTGCCGCCTTGCTCCGCGTCTTGCCCGAGCTCGACGAGCAGTTGCGCGGCACCCAGTGGGCGCGAATTGGCTGGGGCGACTACCTCTATTACGGCTCAGCGCAACAATCCCTTATGCTTGGATTGCGCGCCCTGTTATTGCCCACCAGAGCAACAATCGCCGTGCTCGGCATTTCAGACATTAACCAATACCGCAGCAGCTACGCCACCGGCAGAACCTACAGTATCAATGCAAACCTTGGGGTAATCGATGCCGTGGTGGCCTTTATCTCACGACACTTTAAAGTGGACAAATACCACCAGCTGATCAAGGTTCGCGCGCGCGACAGTGGCGAAACTTTTTTTCAGTCGCGAGGCATCTATATGTGCATCAACACCTGCAATAACTGGACATCTCGCGGCCTTAAAATTGCCGGGCTGCGCTGCCTGCCGCGATTAAACTTTTTACCCAGTCAGGTAGAGCGATCAGTGCGCCGCAACGGTTACCTGCCGCTACCACTGTTACTGCCTGAGCCCCAACAGCAGAGCAATTAATACCCTTGTGGCTAAGCGGTCAGATTTAGGGCTATCAAAGGACTAACAGCTATCCTAGGATGCTGAAATAAGATCAAAATAAGTCAACCTAATAAATCAACTCTAATAAATCAAAAATAGACCGAGGCAAGCAATGATTGAGTATAAGCAAGAAGGCGATGTAGCAATTCTTAACTGGGACGATGGCAAAGTGAACTCTCTGAGTCATGCCACTGTTGACCTGTTTAATGAACAACTGGACCGCGCCGAAAAAGACGCCTCAGCAGTGGTTATTCACGGTCGCCCCGGTCTTCTTTCAGCAGGCTTCAATCTTAAAGAGGTCTCGGCAGAAACGGCTGCTCAGTCCGCAGATGACAGGCTTTTGCCCGCTCTTGTGAATAAAGGCGCAGCCTTGCTATTAAGAGTCTTTAGCCACCCCCAGCCAGTAGTGACTGCCTGCACCGGCCATGCCATTGCTGCCGGCGGCATGATGTTACTGGCCTCAGATACCCGCATTGGTGTTCAGGGTGAGTTTAAGATTGCCCTAAATGAAACAGTGATTGATATGATTTTGCCGGCCTTTGGTATAGAGCTGGTTAAGTCCCGACTAACACCGCGTTTTCAAACTATGTGTGCCATTCAAGCCCATATGTTCACCCCGGAAACCGCTCTTGAAGCAGGTTTCTTTGACGAGCTCGTCAGTGCCGAAGAAGTGTTGCCACGGGCTCTTGAGCATGCCACTGCGTTAGCCAAGCTGCCAGCAGTGTATGGCGTCAATAAGATGATGCTGCGTCAATCACACGCCGATATTATTAGAGCCAGTCTCAACTAGCCGGTAAGGACAGAGGAGCAAACTTATGACCGATATTTCAGTTGATAGTGCATCAAGTAGATACCGCATCTATGGTGCCGAATTATCACCCTACTCAGTTAAGGTGCGCTCCTACTTTCGCTTTAAACAGATTCCCCACCAGTGGATTATTCGCAGCACTGACACCATGGACGACTTCGCAAAATTCGCCAAGTTACCCATTATTCCTCTAGTGGTTAGCCCGCAGCTTCAGGGTGCTCAGGATTCAACTCTGATTATTCAGCACCTTGAATCAGAGCATCAAAAAGACAGCATCTATCCACAGGATACAACCGTTAACTTTATCTCCACTCTGCTAGAGGAGTTTGGTGATGAATGGGGTAATAAGTGGATGTTTCATTACCGCTGGGCTCGGGATATCGATCAGCTTGCCTCGGCGCGACGCATTGCTCAGTTAACACAACCGGATGCCAATGCTGAGCAACTAGACCAACTAACCGAGCAAGTGCGTCTGCGCATGACCGGCCGAGTTTGGTTTGTCGGGTCTAATCCAGAGACCGCACCGCAGATCGAAGCCTCCCTGCATCTGGCTCTCAAACAACTTGAAGTACATTTAGAATCACGCGCCTATCTCCTTGGTGACCGGCCCTCATTTGGCGACTTTAGCCTTTGGGGCCAGCTCTATAATGTCTGGACCGACCCCACTAATTGCGCCCTGATCGAAGCCACAATGCCCAACCTACTGGCCTGGATTCAACGTATGCTGTGGCCACGTATAGAAGGTGACTTTGAAACGTGGGAAACATTAAAACCAACACTAAAGCCCTTTATCAAGGCGCAGATTGGCGACCTATTCCTGCCCTGGACTCAGGCCAATGCCGAAGCCATTGCTCAGGGTAAAGCCGAATTTTCAGTGCAGTTAAATGGTCAGACCTGGACGCAAAAACCTCAAAAGTACCACGCTAAGTCCTATCAGGTGCTGCGTGAAAAATACGCGGCCCTCAACAGTGATCAGGCAACCAATGAGCTACTACAAAAAACCGGTTGTCTCGGCGCACTTATCTAAGCGCAGCAGATCAAACTCGTCTTTAAAGCACCCAGTCTAGAAATAGAGACTTTTCTCGACTTTTTCTCGGTGCGCCATTGAAATTCTTTTTGTTGACCCCATTTCTAACAGCATCAATAAAAGGAGTAAGCTCGTGGAACAGTACCGCGGAACAACCATTCTTTCAGTGCGTCGAAATGGCAAAGTTGTGATTGGCGGCGATGGCCAGGTCAGTCTTGGCAACACCGTTATGAAGGGCAATGCACGCAAAGTCAGACGCCTGTACAACGATAAAGTCATCGCCGGTTTTGCCGGTGGCACCGCCGACGCCTTCACCCTATTTGAACGCTTTGAAGCCAAGCTCGAACAGCATCAGGGCAACCTTACCCGCGCCGCTGTAGAACTGGCCAAAGACTGGCGCAGTGACCGCATCCTGCGCAAACTCGAAGCGCTTCTGGCGGTGGCAGACAGTGAAGCTTCATTGATCATTACCGGTAATGGTGATGTGATTCAGCCAGAAGATGACCTTATCGCCATTGGATCTGGTGGCCCCTTTGCCCAATCTGCTGCCCGAGCTCTGCTCGATAACACCGAGATGAGCGCCCGAGACATTGTTGAACAGGGCCTCAAAATCGCCGGTGATATTTGTATCTACACCAATCACAATCGTACTCTCGAAGAGCTCGATAGCAACGTTTAAATGCCATCAGCCACACCGATCAAAAGAGTGCGATTAACAGGCTGCAATAAAATGGTGCCTGCGGCGTCTCCGAAAACAAAGCCGCCCACAGCGTCTCGTAATAAATAGATGCCGACAGCGTCTCGTAACAATTAGGTGCCCACAGCGTCACGTAACAAAAAGGAATACAAATGTCTCAAATGACCCCCCGAGAAATCGTTCACGAACTCAACCGCCATATTATTGGTCAAGACGACGCCAAGCGCTCAGTGGCCATTGCCCTGCGCAATCGCTGGCGTCGTGCTCAGCTCGACGACGACATGCGCAATGAAGTCACACCAAAAAATATTCTCATGATCGGCCCCACCGGCGTGGGTAAAACCGAGATAGCGCGACGCCTTGCGCGTCTCGCCAATGCGCCCTTTGTGAAAGTCGAAGCAACAAAATTTACCGAAGTCGGCTATGTGGGCAAAGACGTTGAATCGATTATTCGCGATCTGGTGGAAACCGCGGTCAAACAAGTGCGCGAACAAGAGATCAAGAAGGTAGAACAGCGTGCTATGGACTCTGCCGAAGAGCGTATTCTCGATGTACTGTTACCCCCAGCGCGGAGTACTGATGGCCAGTCTGAGCAGACGAGTTCAACGCGACAGATCTTCCGCAAAAAACTCCGCGAAGGCGCGCTCAATGACAAAGAGATTGAAATAGAACTCAGCCAAACTGCAGCCGGTGTCGAAATTATGGCGCCTCCAGGTATGGAAGAAATGACCTCACAGCTGCAAAATATGTTTAGCAGCATGGGTAAAGGCAAAACAGTCACGCGCAAACTCACTGTTGCCGAGGCGCTGAAAAACCTTAAAGAAGAGGAAGCCGCCAAGCTGATTAATGAAGAAGAGATCAAAGCCGCAGCTGTAAGTACCGCAGAACAAAATGGCATAGTCTTTCTCGATGAAATCGACAAAGTCTGTCGCCGCGGTGAAGCCAGCGGTGCCGATGTCTCTCGAGAAGGCGTGCAGCGGGATCTACTGCCACTTATCGAAGGCAGTACCGTCTCCACCAAATACGGCATGATCAAAACCGATCATATTTTATTTATCGCCTCAGGCGCCTTCCATCTGGCCAAGCCATCGGATCTCATTCCCGAGCTCCAGGGCCGACTGCCGATTCGTGTCGAACTAAACTCATTAAAAATCAATGATTTCGAACGTATTCTCACCGAACCCAAGGCGTCGCTCACCAAGCAATACTGCGAGTTGATGGCCACTGAAGGGGTGCAAATTAACTTTACCGAAGATGGCGTGCGGCGCATTGCCGAGATCGCCTTTGACGTCAATGAAGGCACTGAGAATATTGGCGCTCGACGCCTACATACCATTATGGAGCGACTACTCGAGGAGATTTCCTACGAAGCCTCTGAATTGGGTGCTAAAAAAGAAACCTTCTCCATCGACAAAGCCTTTGTCGACAAACAGCTCGGTGAGCTAGCCGCCAATGAAGATCTAACCCGGTTTATTCTCTAATATGAATCATGATCATAGTCATAATCTGAACAGCACAGTGCCCCGACGCATCTCGGTCAATCAAACCAAAGATTGTCTGAGTATCGATTATACCGGGGATGTTCGCCATCAGTTACCGGCCGAGTATCTGCGGGTGCTCTCCCCCAGTGCCGAAGTGCGCGGTCATGGCAAGGGGCAGGAAGTGCTGCAGTTTGGCAAGCGCCTGGTGACCATTGATAAGATCAGCCAGTCCGGCAACTACGCTATTCAGATCTTTTTTAATGATGGGCATGACTCGGGGATCTTTACCTGGGACTATCTTTACGATCTCGGCGCTAACTATGACAGCCATTGGGCTATCTATTTAGAAACCCTGAATCAGGCCGGTCAGAGTCGCGATGCGGATACGCAGGTGGTAAAACTGGTATAGGCATAAAGCCGGTCATTCAGCCCCGTGCATTTGCTGATAGCCATACCTAAATGGCCGAACTGTCGCTACAATAGGCCTCCATTATTTAACGATAGCTGGCTCTATGTCTGACAAAACCACCCACTTTGGTTACCAAACCGTTAACAGCGAAGAAAAGGCCGGCAAAGTCGCCGAGGTCTTTCACTCCGTTGCATCCAGCTACGATCTGATGAATGACCTGATGTCTGCGGGTATCCACCGCCTGTGGAAACGCGTCACCATCGAGATGTCCGGTGTACGTCGCGGCCACAAAGTATTGGATATAGCTGGCGGCACCGGTGATCTGGCGGCAAAATTTTCGCGCATTGTCGGCAGCGATGGATTAGTTGTGCTGGCGGATATCAATGACTCCATGCTCAAGGTCGGCCGTGACCGCCTGCTCGATCGCGGTATCGCCAACAATATTCAATTCGCTCAGGCCAATGCTCAGTATCTACCGTTCCCAGACAATAGCTTCGATGTGATTACCATCGCCTTTGGCCTGCGCAATGTCACTGACAAAGAGATGGCTCTGCGCTCCATGTATCGTGTGCTCAAGCCCGGCGGGAAGCTGCTGGTGTTAGAGTTCTCGAAACCACCGAGCACGGTCCTATCGAAGATCTATGATGGCTACTCGTTTAATATCCTACCCAAATTAGGCAAGCTGTTTGCCAGTGACGCGGACAGCTACCAATATCTCGCGGAATCGATTCGCATGCACCCAGATCAAGAAACATTGATGGGAATGGTCGAAGAAGCCGGCTTCAGCAACTGTGACTACCACAATATGACCGGCGGCATTGTTGCTCTGCACCGCGGGGTTAAAGCCTAGTGTTTTTTTCCGCACTCCAGTCCGGCGCATTTGAAACAGCGGAAACTCTGATCAATAGCGCGCTCAAGTATGACCCGGCATCACTGCGAAAAATGGGTGAATTGGAAGGCAAGCTGTTGCTTGTTGAGAGCAGTGTTCCGCCACTCAAGCTGGCCATGGAAACCAATAATCAGGGCATTGTGCTGCACAGTAACTGGCAGGATAAAGCCGACACCACGGTGTCTGGCTCACTGATTTCAATTCTTGGGCTAGCCGCTAATCAAGGGGCTCAGGCATCCTTCTCTGGAACCGGCGTCAACGTCTCCGGAGACCTTAATTTTTTATTAGAAATCAATAATTTAATGGCTAATATTAATGTAGATTGGGAAGGTATTCTAGGCGCGATTATTGGCGATATCCCCGCGCATTTGATGGCCGAAAAGCTACGCAGATCAGCATCATTAGCCAAAGACGCCGGCCAGCGAGCAAAGTCCGCGGCGGCTGAAGTGGCCCAGGAAGAGTTGCGAGTCACGCCTACCTCACCCGAGTTTGATGGCTTCTCTCAGCAGGTGCGCGAACTCTCCAGCGGTGTCGAACGAGCTGCTGCACGAATCAATAAAAACCGTCAGATTCTCAGCCAAATATTGGCCGGGAAAGACCGCTCAACAGAACCAAAGGGGACTCAGTCTTGATCCGTTTTCGTCGCCTAATGGCGATTGCTTTAGTGGTTTTTCGCTACCGCCTCGACACCCTATTAGACAAAAGTAAAACCCCACTGCCATTGCGTCTAATGCTGTCGCCGGCCATTCTCTGGGGCAAACCCAAAGTCAGTCGCGGTGAACGATTGCGCAAAGCACTGGAGAGCCTAGGCCCGATATTTGTTAAATTGGGTCAACTGCTGTCCACCAGACCAGATCTTGTACCAGCTGATATCTGCACCGAACTAACTAATTTGCAAGACAATGTCGCACCCTTCGATTCAGATAAGTTCCGCCAGATTGTCGAGCAGGCGCTGGGCAGCAGTGTCGATGAGATTTTTCTGCGTTTTGAAAAAGAGCCTTTGGCCTCTGCCTCTGTGGCCCAGGTTCACGCCGCGACGTTAAAGGACGGCAGCGATGTTGTGGTAAAAGCGGTGCGTCCGAATATTGAACAAACCATCAGCAAAGATATCGCGTTGATGTATACCCTGGCGCGACTACTGGCCAAGTACAGCCAGGATGGCCGTCGTTTGCGGCCGGTGGAAGTGATTGCCGATTATGAGCAGGTCATCTACGACGAGCTCAATCTCCAGGCCGAAGGCGCCAATGCCTCGCTATTGAGGCACAATTTCGACGGTTCACCCCTGCTCTATGTCCCCAAGATAAACTGGGACTACTCCAACGAGAAAGTACTGGTTATGGAGCGTATTTACGGCACGCCAGTAACCAATATCAGCGATCTCGAAGCTGCTGGCATCGACTTTAAGTTGCTTGCGGAGCGCGGCGTTGAAATCTTTTTTACCCAGGTGTTCGAGCACAACTTCTTCCATGCGGATATGCACCCGGGCAATATCTTTGTCGACACCCGCAATCCAAGCAAGCCCTCTTATATCGGCATCGACTGCGCGATTATGGGGTCTCTGAGCAAAGAAGATCAGTACTATATGGCGCGCAATCTGATCGCCATTTTCCAGCGCGACTACCGCAAGGTTGCCGAGCTGCATATTCGCTCTGGCTGGGTGCCAAAAACTACCCCAGTGAATGAATTTACCGGGGCTATCCGCGCGGTATGCGAACCTATTTTCCAGCGCCCGCTAAATGAAATTTCTCTGGGCCATATGCTAATCAGTCTGTTTACCACGGCGCGGCGCTTTAATATGGAAGTGCAGCCCTCACTGGTGCTGTTGCAAAAGACCCTGCTGAATATCGAGGGCCTGGGTCGCCAGCTCTACCCGCAGCTAGATCTCTGGACTACGGCTAAGCCATTTTTGGATCGCTGGTTAAAACAGCGCTACTCACCAAAGAGCCTGTTTAACCAATTTAAACAGCTGGCGCCAGACTGGCTGGAACAGCTTCCAGAGATCCCTCCGCTAATCTACTCGGCGCTTAAGACCGCTCAGCAAACAGCAGAGAATCCCGCGGTGACAACTGTGGTAACCACGTCAGCGCCTATGGCAAAGCAACAGCCATTGCGCCGCTTAATCCCCTGGCTCAGCGCTGCCGCGGTAGGCGTGGGTTTCGGTCTAGCGGTTTCTAGCTGGACTGAGTCGCTGGCACAGGTGCCAGTTATCAGTCTGACACTGGTTGGCGTTGGATTATTGGTACTGCTGCTGCGCTAATGGTTTTACTGTTGTTGACCAAAAACAACTGCCATAATTCTTAAACCTATTATTAAGGCCTTTTTAGATATGAGTTTTCTAGACCACATTAGCTGGAACAGCGACGGGCTGGTTCCCGCCATTGCTCAGGATGCAGCAACCGGCCGCATATTGATGATGGCGTGGATGAATGCCGAAGCTCTGCAACTCAGCGTCGACGAGCAACGAGCCGTGTACTGGTCGCGATCACGAAACAAGCTCTGGCGCAAAGGCGAAGAGTCTGGCCATGTGCAGCTTATTAAAGAGTTGCAACTCGACTGCGATAGCGATGTGATTGTGATGCAGGTCGAACAGCTTGGTGGTATTGCCTGCCATACGGGCCGCGAATCGTGCTTTTACCGAGTGCTCGAGGACGGTGTCTGGAAAACTGTAGACCCTGTAATCAAAGATCCAAAGGATATTTACTAATGACAGATAAGCGATCCAGTGGCGATGTGTTGGCACAACTCTGTGCAGTGTTGGAAGCGCGCAAAGCTGCGTCTGCTGACGATTCCTATGTCGCCAGCCTGCACCGCAGCGGCCTAAACAAAATCCTTGAGAAAGTCGGTGAAGAGAGTATCGAGACTATTTTGGCAGCGCGAGACGCTCAGGATAGCGGCGACAATACTAAGCTTATCTATGAGACAGCGGACCTTTGGTTTCACAGCTTGGTTATGCTCTCCCACCTTGGTGAAGACGCTCAGGCTGTTCTGACGGAACTTGAGCGACGTTTTGATCTCTCTGGGCTGGATGAAAAAGCGGCGCGAGACTCAGCAAAAGATTAATATCATTGATTCATAGCGAAGGAGTATTGAGATGGGTTTTGGATGGCAAGAACTACTGATAATTTTGGTGATTGTGGCGCTGGTTTTTGGCACAAAGAAATTGCGTGGCATTGGCTCAGATCTGGGCGGTGCGGTGAAAGGGTTTAAAGATTCTGTGGGCACTGATGAAGCTGGTGAAGATAAGGCTGCAGAGGCTGATACTAGCGTTAAGAAAGAGAGTGATAAACCGGAGGGTTGATACTCTTGGGGCAGCTAATTAGCTTGATTGTCATCCTGACAGGGCCCTTTAATTTGTCATCCCGACAGAGCTCTTTAGTTTGTCATTCCGACAGAGCCCTTTAGTTTGTCATTCCGACAGAGCCCTTAACTTGTCATTCCGACAGAGCGTAGCGACGAGGGATCTCTTTGTTGGGCGTGGGCAAATCAATACACACCCTTTGCGATCGGTTCCATGAGTTTGCCATTCTCAGCGTTCGCGCAACTCGCTTACGCTCAAACACTGCGCTCTCTCTATCTGAAAATGACAAACTCATAAACGGGCCCTGATTGATCGCAAAGGGTCTGCATGGATTCGCGAAAAGATTGAGGGTGCTGATGGTAGATCTCTCACATGCGTTCGAGATGACATACCAGTTTGTTATCTCGACGCACAGCTTGACTATTCCAACTCTGGCACAGAGCCTCTTTATTCTCGTCCCATCAGAGCCTCTTTATTGTCATCCCATCAGAGCCTCTTTATTGTCATCCCATCAGAGCCTCTTTATTGTCGTCCCATCAGAGCCTCTTTATTGTCATCCCATCAGAGCCTCTTTATTGTCGTCCCGACAGAGCCTCTTTATTGTCATCCCGACAGAGCGCAGCGACGAGGGATCTCAATACCTCTCAGTCGCTAGCAGCTGTACCATTACCTGAACCACAGCCAAAACCATTTACAACCACAATAGAATCCTTATACTGTTTATCCATACAGTATTTGTACGCCATCATGTCCTACGCCGAACTCCACTGCATCAGTAATTTCACCTTTCTTCGCGGTGCCTCTCACCCTCACGAACTGGTCAAACGCGCCAGTGACCTCAACTACAGCGCCATCGCTATCACCGATGAATGCTCTCTCGCCGGGGTAGTCAAAGCCCATGTCGCCGCTATAGACCATGACTTCAAGCTTATTATCGGCAGTGAATTCCGCCTCGATGGCCATAAACTTATTGCTCTAGCCCCCAATCGCCAAGCCTATTCAGAACTCTCTGCCCTAATCACCCTCGCCCGCCGCCGCGGAGACAAAGGCAGCTACCAGCTTGATTGGAACGACCTCGAAGGCAACCTCCGCAATGCACTGCTAATTTGGCTACCCTCACAACAACTGGACGTAGACCACCAGCGCGGCGAACAACTGAGCAACTGGTTTAAAGATCGACTCTGGGTCGGCATTACCCACCTCCTCAGCGGTCACGATGCCAACGACTATTATTACTACCGCAATCTTGCCGCCATGTGGCAACTGCCCATGGTCGCCTGTGGTGATGTGCATATGCACAGCCGCCAGCGCCAACCGCTGCAAGATACATTAACCGCCATTCATCACAACTGTTCGGTTATGCAACTGGGTCAGCGACGCTTTGCCAATAGCGAACGCCACTTACGCGGACTCAACCAACTGCAAAAGCTCTATCCCGGTGCTCTACTTCGGGAAACCCTCAATATAGCCAAGCGCTGCCACTTTTCACTGGAAGAACTGCGCTATGAATACCCTTCAGAAGTAGTGCCAGAACATCTTACCGCCACTGAGCAACTGCGCTTTCTGGTGGAACAGGGAGTCGCTAAACGCTGGCCCAATGGCATTAGTCAGTCGATTCGCAAACAGATTGAATATGAACTGCAGGTGATCGCTGAACTCAATTATGAAAGCTATTTTTTAACTGTTGAAGATATTGTCGCCTTTGCTCGCAGCCGCAATATTCTCTGCCAGGGACGCGGCTCAGCAGCCAACTCCGTGGTCTGCTATTGCCTGTTTATTACCGAGGTTGCACCAGACCAGATCTCGTTGCTTTTCGAACGTTTTATCTCACGGGAGCGCAATGAGCCACCGGATATAGATGTGGACTTTGAACACCAGCGCCGGGAAGAAGTGATTCAGTATATTTACCAAAAATATGGCCGCCAAAGGGCTGCCTTAGCCGCCACAGTTATCAGCTACAGACCCCGCAGCGCAGTGCGCGATGTCGGCAAAGCTCTGGGACTGGATGCATTATTTATTGAACAGCTCAGCCAATCCATGTCTTGGTGGGACCGACAGGCCGATCTCCAGGCACTGTTTCAACAGCAGGGAGGCTCTCAAGAAAAAAAGAACCAAGAAAAAAAGAACCAAGAAAAAAAGAACCAAGAGGAAAACAGCCAAGGACAGATAGCAACGCACTTTTTTAAACTGCTCAATGAAATTCTCGGTTTCCCCCGCCATCTCTCACAGCATGTGGGCGGCTTTATTATTACCAAAAGTCCCATCAGCACCCTAGTGCCAGTGGTAAACGCCAGCATGGCGGAACGTACGGTGATTCAATGGGATAAATACGATATCGAAGCGCTGGGACTACTAAAAATTGATGTCCTCGCCCTGGGTATGCTCAGCGCAGTGCATCGCTGTTTTGATTTGATCAGCCAGCATCAGCAGATTAATTTAACCATGCAGTCTATCCCCAAAGACGATCCCGCCACCTATGATATGCTCTGCACTGCCGATAGCGTCGGTGTATTTCAGATTGAATCCCGAGCCCAGATGGCTATGTTGCCGAGGCTAAAACCGCGCTGCTTTTATGATTTGGTCATTGAAATTGCCATTGTCCGCCCGGGCCCGATTCAGGGCGGTATGGTGCATCCCTACCTGCGCCGACGTCAGGGATTGGAAACTGTGGACTATCCCAGTCAGGAGATTAAATCCGTACTTGAACGCACGCTGGGGATACCTGTATTTCAGGAGCAGGTCATTCGCCTGGCTATGGTTGCCGCCGGATTTAGCGGCGGTCAAGCCGATCAGTTACGCCGGGCGATGGCCAGTTCAGGAAAATCTGGGTCGGGTAAGAACAGTACTCTGGCTCAGTTTGAACAAAAACTCACCGATGGCATGATGGCGCGAGGCTATTCACTGGATTTTGCCGAGCGCCTGTTTAAACAGATACAGGGTTTTGGCGTCTATGGTTTCCCCGAATCTCACTCCGCCAGCTTTGCCCTGCTCGCCTATGTCTCCGCCTGGCTTAAATGCCACCACCCTGCGGCTTTTTGCTGTGCACTGCTAAATAGCCAGCCGATGGGTTTTTACACTCCCTCACAACTATTGCAGGACGCTCAGCGGCATCAGATAGAGATCCGCCCCATAGATGTTTGTCACAGCGATTGGGAACACAGCTTGGAAATGGGAAGCTTGGAAGCGGGCAGCAGCACTGAACCAGCGATACGCCTGGGGCTCTGCCTAATTAAAGGCTTCTCTTATCGCGCCGCCGAAAGGATTGTCTTGGCACGTAGCAATAGCCAACAGGGATTTAATAGCCTCCCACAACTGAGCAGAGCGGCCGGATTATCCCAAGCTGATCTGGCCCTGCTAAGTAGTGCCGGGGCACTGCGCTCGCTAACCAGCAATCGCCGCCAGGCCCATTGGGATGCCCTGGCTATTGAAGACTATCGACCGCTATTGGAACCAGCACAGAACAGTGAATCTCTCCCAGCAATTCTATCCACGCCCTCAGAGATCGAGGAGCTCAATGCCGATTACAGCAGCACCGGTGTTAGCCTCGGTCGTCACCCTATGGAAATACTCCGAGAGCAGTCAAAAACGCTGCAGCGCTGCAAGCGAACTATTGATCTGCCAACCCTGGGCAATCGACGTTTTGTGCGTATAGCGGGCTTGGTCACTGGACGTCAGCGACCGGGCACGGCGTCAGGTGTGATTTTTTTAACCCTTGAGGATGAAACGGGGAATAGCAATATAGTGGTCTGGACAACGGTTCAGGAACGCTGCCGTGAAGCTTTATTGAAAGGCAGCCTGTTGATGGTCAAAGGCGTGGTGGAAACCGACGGTAATGTGGTCCATGTGATTGCCCAGGAGCTGACTGATTGCAGCTCTCTAATGGCCGAGCTCTAGAGACAAATCTAGACTAAGATGCTTCAGCCAAGACCTTATAAGCGGCAATAACAGCCTCTGGCGCCTGTACCAGCTCAACCAAAACGCCCTCAGCCGAGAGGGGAAATTCTTCATTGGCCACTGGATGAACAAAACACACATCGTGCCCAGCCGCACCTTTGCGAATACCACCAGGAGTAAAGCGCAAACCCTGCTCAGTGAGCCAGTCCACAGCCGAAGCCAGATCATCAACCCAGAGCCCAACATGATTGAGTGCGGGCTTATCCACCCGCGGGCGTCTTTCAGTATCCAGTGGCTGCATCAGATCCACCTCTACAGCAAAGGCACCGGCACCCATCTCGCAGATATCTTCATCGACATTCTCAGACTCGCTGACAAAGGTATCACGGTACTTTAGCCCCAACAAGTCGACCCAAAAACCGCGTAATTTTGCTTTACTGGCACCGCCAACGGCGATTTGCTGAAGGCCTAAAATAGAAAATGGACGTGACTTAGACAAACTGTTCTCTCCGTATCTGGGTTATTACTCGTATTTGAAGGCTACGCACTAAAAACTAAAAGCTTTCTTAAGTTGATCTAGAAATTTCGCCAGCATATCCGCCGGTAAATCATTGATCCCCGCGGCTGCCTCGCGACCACCGCCTGTAGGAAACTGCATACAGAGTGCCGCAGCGCCCTTTTTATTGTTCAGCGGCGCGCGCACGCTAACCAGATAATTGCCATTGGGCTTGACCGTCAATACCGCATGGCCACGTTGCGGGTTATCATTGGCCAGCTGGTTACTGAAGACCCCACTAACACGACGGGCCCAAGGCTCATTGGGCAGAACGAAAGCAGCAATTTCATCGCTGGCCACAAGAGCCACAGTGGACTGGGCCGCCTCAATATCCTGATGATAACCCTGCTCAAGTTTTTGAAAATCCGCGCTGTTATCGGCAACAAAATCAAATGGGCTGCGATACTGACTGAGCAGCCGATACAGCTGATCAGGTGCAAAATGCAGCTCTTCAAGATTTGCGCCATAGCCATTGTAGTTAATATAGATACCGAGATTTTCCAGCAATGTCACCTGTTCCGCGGAGAAGTACAGATTCTTAATCAATCCATTCGCGGTGTGTTTAAGATTATCACCAAAGGTACCCACCACTGCCCACTCGCGGTAGGCGCCACGGAGATAATGGTCAATCAGCACTGAGGTGCAGACATCCGGTGCTTCATTGATCAACGACTTAAGCGATGCAGAGGCTGGAACAGCGCCGGCAAAATGGTGATCCACATAGAATACCTGAGCGCCCACATCCAACGCCCGATCTAACCCTTCGCGATTTTTATCCAGGGAGATATCCAGCACTGTAATACGATCATCGGCAGCGGGATAAACGCGATTTAAAAGATCAATTTCACGCTTTACGCCGGTAACCAACTGAGCCTCTCGAGGCTCCGCAAAGCGCAGCTGGAGCAATGCACAGATACCATCTGCATCACCATTAAAAACATCGTAGTCGGCCATCTATTTCTCTTGAAATTGTTTAGGTTAATCCTGTCAGTATAGCGGCTTATCCAGCCTATTGACCGTATTGGCGGCTAAGATTATTGATGGCAGCGTTAAAACCGGTCATGGTCTCATCAATGATTTCCTGAGCACTCAGCACACTGTTTATACGACCACCCACCTGCCCCTGAAGCGGAATAGCCGCCTCCATATCACCACCAAAATAGAGCGCCTGCAAATTGGCCATATGCTCCATAATATTAAATTTGCCCAAGGGCTCGAGACCCGCGGTTAATTCAGTCTTAAGTGCCCGCAGCGCCGGGCGCCCCTGCTGATTGAGAAATACCGTATCGGTTTCGCGAGAGTTCACAATCGCGTCTTTCCAATTGTTATGCACTGGCGATTCGGCGCAAGAAAGCATCCGCGTACCCATCTGCACACCCTCAGCACCCAGAGCAAAAGCTGCAGCCATTGAGGGCCCATCGGCAATACCGCCAGCAGCGATAATCGGTACATCGCATTGCGAGCGAATCAATGGCAATAGCACCATGGTTGATACTGGACTGGGATTTTTAAAACCACCGCCCTCACCGCCCTCCACAACTAAGCCATCAACGCCTGCATCCAGCGCTTTAAGCGCCATATCCAAAGTGGGTACCACATGAAAAACAGTAATCCCCGCCGCTTGAAAATCCTTGGTACAAACACTGGGACTGCCCGAGGATGTGGTGACAAATTTGATGCCTTGCTCAACAACAAAATCGATAATATTACTGTCGCGAACATAGGACAGCGCCACATTCATACCAAAGGGTTTGTCGGTGAGCTGACGCATCTTTGCCACTTCCAACTTGATATTGTCCAGCTCCCCCGAGCTAGTTTCGATAATCCCCAAACCGCCAGCGTTGCTGACCGCTGCGGCAAGCTGTGAGCGGGCAATCCAGCCCATAGGCGCTTGAACGATCGGGTACTGAGTACCGGTTAATTGTGTGATGCGATTAGAAAAGGTCATTTAAATTCTCTTTTTGATAGCGTTGTAGATTGATAGCGCTGTAGTTTTATAGTTGTGTAGCCTTGTAGTTGTGTAGCTTTGATTATTCGTAATTTTATTGTGTGGTACGTTGACCCAGGTCCTCAATAATCGCCTGTTCGATGCGGTCGAGGCGATCCTGACCAAATACTTTGGATGCTACATGCGCCTCACTTCCGTAGACAAAACTGGGAACACCCCAAAGATCATGCCCATAGAGTTCGGCTAGATTGTCCTGAGCCCAGAGCCGCCAGGAATCGTCGCACAATAGTGGCCGCGCCTGATTCCAATCTAATCCCGCACGCTCCACCAACAGCTGTAATCCACTATCGCTGGCAGCGGAAACTCCCTCCGCCCATACGCCCTCAGCGCAGCTCTGCAAAAAACGTAAACCCAGTCCATTGGACTGGGCATAGGCAAACAGTGCATAACAGCGTTCAACACCAGCCCCTAAAGGATCCGCAATTCGACCAAAGGGGATGCCATATTTCTCGGCTTCACGCTTTACATCGGCAGTGATATAACCGCTCTTTGTTGCAGGGACCTGCATACGCCGCATAACCATAGGTAAAACCGGCTTTACCTCTAAAGGCACCTGATAGTGATCGGCAAGCTGCCGCCCTCTAAGCAAGGCAAGGTAGGAGTAAGGACTACGCATTGACCAGTAAATAACAATGGCATTTACCGAATCTGCTCCCGCATCGCTGCGGCGAGCTTTTAACGTCTGACCACAGAAATCTCTGTGATTTTTATCAAACAGAACAGCCATGCTCTGGTCTTGCTGAAGACCCATCTCATTCAATCGCAACTCCAGATGTTCCAAACGATTGATACCCCAGTACCATTCGCCGCCATAGTGCAGCATGCCACTGAGATAATGCCCCTGTTGCTTAAGCTGTGCTTCATTAGCCTGCAAGTGGTGGCTGTAACATTCCCAATGATCGCTAATATTACTGTCGACAATCCTGCTCAGATTTTCACCCTGCCCCTGCCAATAGGCATCAAACAACGCTAGGGCATGCTCAAGATAACCGGGCTGCAATTCCCAGTGCAGTAGCTGCGCAGTGAGCTGCAGAGTTGTTTCCCTAGAGGCCTCAGGGGGCTGGGAGGGAAAGCGAAGGTTATAGCATTGCGCAAGATGGGCACCATCGGCGAAGGCATTGCTCTGCCAAAGGGCCGGTGCTGGGTACATATCCTCCTGAAGATTCAAAACAGTGCGAAAATCAAAACTCACCGGATAGCGCTGGGCAAACTGCGCCAATACCTGCAGTAAGAGATAACTGTGCGCATCATTGAGACGCAGATAGACGGTAATAGTATGAGGTTGGTTAGAAGCCAGGCGCCGCTTTTCCGCTCGTCGACGACGCAGATTGCGCAGCCAGACACTGTTAACCAGTTGGGCTAAACGTGGCATCACTGAATTGATCATGGTACTGAGTACTCTTATTTTGAGGCGCTTCTTTCGAGGCGCTTCTTTTGAGGCGCTTACTTTTAGCCACCCCTTTCTCGGCGCTCACTCTTAGCCGCTTATTAAAGCGTACTTAGGTAACTTATGCATTAGCCGAACCAGTCTATTTACCGCGCCACAGAGGCGCTTAAAATATATTGACACATATAATGTCAGATGCAATCATCAACCGGTTCAAGGGTAAAAAAATGCTCAATATCGAGGCATAAAATCATGCTGAAAGGCTATTTAGCCATTATCACTGCTCTTTTTGTGGCACTGACGCTCTATATTGAGCGCGGCGCTATTATCGTTAAAGTACTGCCCAGTGCTCTGGATAACATCATGGCCGCACAGCCTTTCGCCAAGCTGCCCGATGGATTGCATATCAGCCTTTGCGGTGCCGGCGGCCCTATGCCCAGCACCAACCGCTCGGGCTCCTGTGTTGCGGTAATAGCGGGCGAGCAATTATTTATTGTCGATGCCGGCACCAACGGCGCGCGCAATCTGGGTCGCATGGGAATTAACCAAGGCAAAATCGAGGCGCTCTTTTTGACCCATTTTCA
>CH672397.1:230929-642843 GCA_000153445.1 gamma proteobacterium HTCC2207
TGGGGAATCGATTTTGCCAATCACCCTCGCGGCGGCGTTACTGGCGTGGTGCCTCAGGTTGAAGCGGCAGATCGTCAGGTATTTCTATTACAGCGTAAATCGACACCTGTGGGCCGTGGCCTAGGGAAAACCACTGGCTGGACTCATCGTATGTCACTGGCTAAGCGCGGTGTGCAAATGATGAATGGTCTGGAATATACCAAGATCGATGACCAGGGGTTGCATATCAGTATGGATGGCATTCCCCAGGTTCTTGAGGTAGATACCGTGATTATCTGCGCAGGGCAGCTGCCAAAGCGCGATCTCTACGATCAGCTAAGTGACAGTGGTATTGACACCAGCTTGATTGGCGGCGCCTTTGAAGCCTCAGAGCTAGATGCCAAAGCGGCGATTAATCAGGCCAGCTATTTGGCAGCGGCGATTTAAACTGCATTGGCAGGTGTGGCGTATAACGCAATAATCAACAATTAAACAATTCCAGCGCAAGCTCGAAAGCCTACTTTACACTGGGGTTAGGCTTGAACTTTTAATTGACACAATAAATGCCATAACTTAAGCTGTGGCCAAAATAACACTAGTGGGAGTGACATAGATGGATATTAATTTTTCAGCAGAAGATCTCGCCTTCAGAGATGAGGTGCGTGATTTTTTCGCCACAGAGTTTGACGCAGAAACGGCTCAGAATTTGAGTGGCGTGCAGACTGCGAGCTACAAGCCAGCGATTGTCAGCTGGCAGAAGAAGCTTCATGCCAAGGGTTGGATCGCGCCGGGCTGGCCGACTGAGTACGGTGGCACGGGCTGGAGTGCGACGCAAAAATTTATTTATGAAACTGAGCGCGGCGCCGCGGGTATTCCCGATGTAGTGCCATTCGGTTTGAAGATGGTTGCCCCGGTGATTTTCACCTTTGGAACCGAAGAGCAAAAAGCACGTTTCCTGCCGAGCATTCTGTCTAGCGACGATTGGTGGTGTCAGGGGTATTCCGAGCCGGGTGCCGGATCGGATTTGGCGGCGCTGACCACATCTGCTGAGTATGCTGGCGATAACTACCTGGTCAATGGTGCCAAGATTTGGACCACCTTTGCTCAGTACGCCGACTGGATTTTCTGTCTGGTTCGCACCACTAAAGATATGCGCAAGCAGCAGGGTATTAGCTTCCTGTTGATCGATATGAAAACCCCGGGTATTACGGTTAAGCCAATCGTGACTATCGATGGCAAGCACAGTCTTAACGAAGTGCACTTTGAAAATGTCTTGGTCCCCCGCGACAACCTTATTGGTGAGCAGGACAAAGGCTGGACCTACGCCAAAGCATTACTGGCTCATGAGCGCACTGGTATGGCTGAAGTGGCTGATTCCAAACGCATGCTGCGCACCCTTAAGCAGCGTGCTACTGAAGAGGTCAACGGTGGTCAGGCTATGATCAATGATCCGGTCTTCCAATTGCGTCTGTCGGACATTGAAATGGAGCTGATGGCGCTTGAGTACACCGAGTTACGCGTATTTGCCTCTATGGCCGGTGGCGGTATGCCGGGCCCCGAGTCTTCGCTGTTAAAAATCAAGGGCACTGAGATTTCCCAGGCGATTCACGAGCTGCAGTTACAGCTGGCCGGTAGTTACGGTGGAGCTCTTCAGGGTAGTTTGACCGGCGAAGAGTTGGGTCATGACTATGCCGGCGAAGCCCGCGGCAAGTATATGTATGGCCGCGCAGCAACCATCTATGGTGGTTCTAACGAAGTGCAGCGCAATGTAATTGCCAAAGCCGTGCTCGGCCTTTAGGCCCCAACAGATTTCCGGAGTAACAGTAATGAATTTTGATTTTTCAGAAGAACAAACCATGATCAAAGACAGCGTCGCGCGTTTTGTGCGTGACGAATATGACATTGATACACGCCGTAAAATAATCGATTCGGAAGAGGGCATCAGCCGTGACTTCTGGAATACGTTTGCCGAATTGGGCTGGTTGTCAGTTCCTTTCGCTGAGGAGTACGGCGGTTTTGGTGGCACAGTAGAAGATTTGGTCGCGGTAATGGAAGAGTTGGGTAAGGGCATAGTGGTTGAGCCCTATGTTTCTACCGTTGTTATGTTTGGCGGTCTGCTGTCAGCATCTAATAACAGCGCGTTAAAAGAAGCGGTTATTCCCACGGTTATCGATGGCAGCTGCATGGGCTCTTTTGCCTTTTCAGAGCGCCAGTCGCGCTATGAGCTGGCCGATGTGGCCACGACAGCAGTCGCCTGCGATGGCGGTTTCCGTCTCGATGGTGAAAAAACTGTTGTGATTAATGGCGGCAGTGCTAACAAGTTTGTGGTGAGTGCGCGCACCAGCGGTGGCCAGTTTGATCATCAGGGTGTGAGCTTGTTCTTGGTCGATGCCAGTGCTGCGGGTGTGTCGGTTAAGAGCTATAAGACGATGGATGGTCAGCGTGCCGCCACCGTGACTTTAGCCAATGTGGTTGTAGCTGAAGATCAGCTGCTCAACGCAGTGGGCGAAGGTATGGATCTGGTTGATCAGGTTATGCCCTCAATGCTGATGGCGCTGAGTGCTGAGGCTCTGGGTATTATGGCAACGCTTAACAGCATCACTGTGGGCTATTCAAAAACCCGTCAGCAGTTTGGTTCGCCGATTGGTTCATTCCAAGTGCTGCAGCATCGTATGGTTGATACGTTTATGTCCTGTGAGCAGGCTAAATCAATGCTCTATCGCAGCCTGTGTCAGGCTAATGACTGTGCGGCTGATGCCAGTGCTGATACCGGCGAATTTATGAAGTCTGTGCACGCGCTGAAAGTGACTATGGCGAAAGCTGGCAAGCAGATTGGTGAAGAGGCGATTCAGATGCACGGCGGTATAGGTTTGACTGACGAGCTGAATATTGGCCACTTTGTTAAGCGTCTGATGACGATTAATGTGACCCTTGGCGATCGCGACTTCCATCAAAAGAAGTTTAACCAGCTAAGCTACTCAGCCTCGTGATTATTCTTGTTGGGGCTATATTGGTAGGGCTGGTACTTGCGTTGCTGGCCTTTATGTTTACACGAGATAGTCTCAGCAAATATGATCTTCCGGAGGGGCGGCGTTTTAGCCCCGCGGATGCCACTGCCGTCGCAGCCTCTGCGGCGGCCGTTAAGGCGCTAAATAAGCGTCTTCGCGGTGCCAGTGGTCCCCTTGAAAAGATGCCCTGGAAACAGCGTATTCTCGCCATGCGTGAAACCATGGACAGTTTTTTTTCCAATTCCGATATAGCAAGCCAGATTATCCCTGTGGACGCGGCTGGTGTTCCTGCCGAATGGGTGGTTGCGCCCGGTGCCGATAGCAGTCGCCGTTTTTTGTATATTCACGGTGGAGCGTTTATGGCCGGCAGTCCTAAGGGCTATCGCGTTCTCACTGATAAATTATCCGCAATAACCAATAGCGCGGTGCTGGCGATTGATTATCGCTTGATGCCTGAAAATACGCGGTTAGCGTGCGTTGAGGACTGTCGTACTGCTTATGATTGGATGCTTGAAAATGGTCCTCAGGGGCCGGATGCTGACACCTTAGAGTTTCCAACTGCGGTATTTGTTGCTGGTGATTCGGCGGGGGGCAACCTGACGTTGGTCTTGCTGGCTTGGGCCCGTGATAACCAACGCCGTGCGCCCAATGCGGCTCTGGCGCTGTCACCGGTGACAGATTCGCGCTATACCAGTCCGAGTATTCGCGGCAATCTTAATTCTGATGTGATTCTAAAACCCTTGGCCAAGCGTTTGGCTTGGGTGCCAGGCTTTATGATTGGTCTTGCCGCGCGTTTTATGGCGGGTCACAGAGCGTCAGATCCAGTGGTCTCGCCACTGCTTGGCGATTTGGCGGGATTGCCACCCTTGCTGGTTCTGGCCAGTGACTGTGAGATTCTGCGCGATGATGGACGTCGGTATGTGAATAAGGCGGTTGAAGCGGGGACTGATGCAACGTTGATGCTGTGGGACAATGTGCCCCATGTTTGGCCTATTTTCTATCCGGACTTGCCTGAGGCTGCAGAGGCCCTTGAGCAAGTGGATGGATTTTTTAAACGTCATTCTTAGGCTTTCTATCTTCAGGGCATCTCTTCCTGAGCTTTTTGTTCCTAAGCTCTTTGTTCCTAAGCTTTTTGTTCCTGGGATTTTTATTCCTAAACCTTTTATTCCTAAACCTTTTATTCCTGGGCTCTTCAAGTTTGGGTCGGGCATTGGTGCCAAAAGCCATAAATCCTTTTGCGATCGGTTCCATGGATTTAGGGTTTTCAGCACTCAGACAACTCGCTGCGCTCAAACACGTCTTCGCTTAACCTGAAAACCCTAAATCCATAAACGGAACCTGATTGATCGCAAAAGGCTTTATGACTTTTCTTGAACAGCCTGCCAGGTTCCTTTGAGAATATGCGGCTTCTCAATATCGGCAAAAAGAGGACGCTCGCAGTGTCAGATTGATAGTGATCAGTCGGATTGCTTGAGCGCTAAAAGCAGCCCCCGCGATTTGTGAAGAGAGTGCCGCGGGGCTCGTGTAACGGTAGCCGCGAGGCTCATGTAAACCTAGCCTCGGGGCTTGCGTAACATGAGTGCCGGCGTGGCATCGCGGTAGGCTATAAACTCCGGATCTTTTCCCCAGCGTTTCTCTGCTATGGCTTCAAGCATGGTGATACCGCTGACTCGAGTTAACAGCAGGTAGACAAATATAGGTGAGATCATAGTGACTAACTGCCAGCCTGAAAGTACCGGAAGGGCCACCAGCGCTACGCCGGCCCAGAGTGTAATCTCGCCAAAATAGTTTGGATGTCTAGACCAGGCCCAGATGCCGGTGCTGATAAAGCGGCCCTGATTTTCTGGCTGCTTGCGAAAGCGGGTTTTCTGCTTGTCCGCCATGACTTCGATTGTTAGGCCGAAAACCCAGAGCGCCATACCCAAGAAGGCCATTATCCCTAAGGGCGAGCTGGTATCTGAGGTGATTGCCGCCAGTCCGGCTGCCATTGTCATCAGTACCCAGAGGCCACCAAGTGTCCAAGTCATCAGAAACCACGTGAACCGAGTTTTCATCACTTTAAAGCGCTTGTCCTCACCATCCTTTTTGATTCGCCAGAATAAAAACGATCCCAGTCGAACAGCCCAGATTACAATCATTGCGCAGATGATCAGATCTCGAAGGTCCATGTCCGGGTTTAAATAGACAGCGGCAATCACCGTGGTGATATAGGAGATTGAACCTGTTAGATCGAAATAGTGTTCGGTCTGAAAGGCAAAGGAGGGCAGAAATATAGCCCAGTGGAGGATAAATCCAATGGCGCCGCAGAGCGCAAAAAGGGCGACGCCATCGTGCATCAGGCTACCCTGGCTGCCGACGAATAACATGGCACCGCCGAGGATGAGTGATACAAGAATACCGATAATTGTGTGGGTGGTTTTCATTTTTTGCCCCCTGCATTAAGGCGCTTTTAAAAGGCCTTTTGTTTTTATTATTGTCTGCTTTCACGCCTTCTCCAATAAAAATTGGATGAAGCATCTTACCTCTTTTATCACGCTCGAGGAGCAATGGATTGAGGAATGCAGAAGTTCAAGGATGGTTACGGAATTTGGGCAAGAATAGATTGACCGGCTTTTACTGACCGAGCATAGATTGGGTTATGCATAGATTGGGTTATGCATAGATTGGGTTATGCATAGATTGAATTATGCATAGATTAAATTATGTATAGATTAAATTATGTATAGATTAAATTATGTATAGTACCGCCGCCCATAGATTCACAACCATGGACCTACCGAGGAACACTTTTGGCTGCAATCACCTAATCCAAGAGCAGCCTAGCAAGATGCAGGCGGTGATGCTGAGCGTCTCCGTATTGATGCTGTGCCCATTGGGCGCGTCGAATATACAGCATCGCGTCGCAGTCATAGGTAAAGCCCATGCCGCCATGAAACTGCACCGCGCGATCACCGGCAAACAATAAGGTCTCGGTGGCCTGTGCCTTGGCCATTCGGCAGGCCACTTCAGTATCGCCCTCCAGGGGTCCAATTTCCGGGCCTTTATCCAATAGAGTTGCCGCGTGATAAATTAGGCTGCGTGAGGAATCCATCTGCAGCAAGATATCCACTGTCGGGTGTTTGAGTGATTGGTAGGAGCCAATAAGCCGGCCAAACTGAATACGGCTGGTGAGGTAGCTGACAATGCAGTCGAGGGTTGCGGCACTGGTGCCTGTGGCTTCGGCGGCGATAAGTAATGCGCCGATTAATCGGATATCTTTTAGTGCCTGCTCAGACTGGGGTAGTAGGGCGTCCGGGGACAGGGTGACACCGCTAAAGTCGACAGTGGCGGCGCGCTTGGTTTCATCGATTAGGGTATTGGCGCTAATGGCGTTGGCTGTTAGCTGTGAGGCTTCGACTATAGCCAGTGCTGGGTTGCCGCTGTGATTGATCGAGACAATAAAAAAGTCGGCCACTGTGGCATCGGCGACCAGCAATTTTTTCCCTGAGAGCACTATTTTAGAACTGCTGTCAGAGCTACTGCTGTTAGCAGTGCTAACACCGCAGAGTTTGCTTCCCCAGTCTTCGTTATCCAAAAGGGCCATAGAGCCCACAGTACCTGCCACAATTTTTGGCAGCCATTTTTCCCGCTGAGCTTCAGAGCCGCCTCGCAGAATGGCCTGGGCGGCCAATGTGCTGGTAATCAGTGCAGTGCCCAGTAGATGGCGACCCATGCTTTCAATTACTGGCACCATTGAACCTAGGCCCATGGCAAAGCCGCCATACTGTTCTGGTATGGCAATACCGGTCCAGCCAAGGGCGACCATTTCCTGCCATACGTCTGGATTGTGGCCGCTGTCAGACTTTAATAGGCTGCGGACAGCGTTGATATCGGACTTATGGCTACAGAAGCTTTTTGCACTGTCCAGAAGCATCGCCTGTTCGTCGCTAAAGCTGAGTGCGATATTGGTGGTTCCGTTTAAAGTTGACGTTGTCATAGAGTGCTCTCCACTAATCGTTTAATCTTTTGGCAGGCCAAGTACATGTTCGCCAACAATATTGGCCTGTACCTGACTGGTGCCACCACCGATGGTGGTAGAGAAGTTATTTAAGTAAGCGCGCTGCCAAAAGCCACCGCCGATGGTGTCTGGGTCGCCAACATAGAGAGAGCCCTGCGCACCTTGAAGGCTGAGCGCGTACTGGCGCATACGACGAAAGAATTCGGTGCTGCGCAGTTTTCCAGAGAGGGCTATGGAGTTGGGATAGTCCCGGCACAGGGCGGGTATTTCAATACGCTTTTCCGCCAGCTGGAGCGCTTTCTCTTCGATCATAAATTTAATCAGGTTGTCGCGGGTGACGGGGTCCTTTAGTAGGGGTTCGCCTTCGCGCTCGATTTCTGCCGCCATGCGCAACAGGTCATCCATCACAATCGACAGAATCGAAATACCGCCGGCAGCGCCCGCTTCGGCACCGCGCTCGTATTGCAGTGTCTGCATAGCAATGCGCCAACCTTGACCTTCCTCGCCCATAATGCAGTTAGCGGGAATGCGAGCATCGGTAAAAAATGTCTCAGTAAAGCCATATTCGCCGGTGATCTTCTGAATCGGTTGGGTGCTGATGCCATCTACTTGCATGGGAGCCAAGAAGAACGATAGGCCGTTGTAGCGACGCTCGGCTTGAGGATCGGTGCGGGCCAGCAGGATCATATATTTGGCATAGTTGCCCATGGTGGTCCAGATCTTGCTGCCGTTAATAAGATAGTCGTCGCCATCGCGCTCGGCACGGGTTTGAATACTGCCGAGGTCGGATCCATGGTTGGGCTCGGAAAATCCCTGACACCAGATATCCTCGGCATTGAGAATGCCCTTGAGGTACTTCTCT
This sequence comes from gamma proteobacterium HTCC2207, assembly GCA_000153445.1. Classification (GTDB taxonomy): domain Bacteria; phylum Pseudomonadota; class Gammaproteobacteria; order Pseudomonadales; family Porticoccaceae; genus HTCC2207. The sequence goes on from CH672397.1 coordinate 238,776, forward strand.
TTTTCGTAGTCGCTGCCATTATCGAGAATCAATGGGCCGGCCCAACCGAGGCCGATCACATTAAAGCAGATGGGGACCTGCAGACGCTTCATCTCTTCATCGGCAATCCGCTGAAAATCACGGCTCATACCCTGACCGCCATACTCTTTGGGCCAGGCCATACCCAGATATCCAGCAGACCAGACTTTGTGCTGCCATTCTCGGAGGAAGTCCAGTACCTGTTCTGAGCCCACTTCCATAAAGGTTTGGGGCAGCAGAAAGCCGGGGTCGGCGGGTCTGTTGTCTTGCATCCAGGCGGCAACCTGGCTGCGGAATTCGGCTTGGGAGGCGTTATCTTGAGACATTGTCAGTTGCTCTTATTATGTTGATGGCGGCTGAATTTCAATCTTAAATTCCAGCCTATCTTTGAGCTTATTGGGAGGCTTAGCAATTGGTGCCAACTATAGCCGATGCGGCGCCAATTCTAAGACCTTTAGCTTTGTGCTCTGCTTGGCTATGATGCTGATCAATAATAAACCGATGCAAAGCGGACCTATAAGGGAAAACTCTATGACTCACTCAGCAGAGCAGGGCACCATTTTTGGCCATCCACGGGGCTTGGTGGTGTTGTTTTTTACCGAGATGTGGGAGCGCTTCTCCTATTACGGTATGCGTGGTCTGCTGATTGTCTATCTGACTCAGCACTTTCTATTTTCCGACGAACGTTCGAGTCTGCTCTATGGGGCCTATACCGCTCTGGTGTTTGTGATGACCATCGTTGGCGGGGTGCTAGCTGACCGTTATTTGGGGGCGCGCAAGGCGGTGACCTTTGGTGCCATTCTGCTGACGCTGGGTCACTTTGGAATGAGCTTTGAGGGGGATGGTTCAAAGCAGCTGCTGCAATACGCTGGCACTGAATATCAGATTATCTTGGATGCTCGGGGTGGTGATGCTCGTCAGATGATTGTGTTGGATCAGACTGGCTCTGAGGCCAGTTCTGAAACCAGTTCTTATATCAGTTTTACTGATAGCAGTATGGATATAGCAGAGCCCGAAGGGCTTGGACTACCTGCCAGTATTCCCCGTGATCAGCTAACTCTGTCGGTAGTCACTCAAGAGGGCTATCTGGATATTCTGTATCTGTCATTGGCGTTGATTATTGCTGGGGTGGGATTCTTAAAAGCCAATATCTCAACCATTGTGGGTTCTCTCTATGGCTTTGGTGATGCTCGCAGTGACTCGGGCTTTACTATCTTCTATATGGGTATCAATCTGGGTGCCTTTATGGCCTCTATATTCTGCGGTTACCTGGGCGTAGTCCACGGTTGGAAGTACGGCTTTGGTTTGGCTGGGTTTGGAATGCTTTTTGGTTTGGTGATTTTTCTCTCCTGTCAGAGCTGGCTTGAGGGCAAGGCCGAGCCACCGTCTATGGAGAAGCTTAAACAAAAAGTCTTTCTCTCGATCAATGTGGAGTGGCTCTGCTATCTGGCAGGTTTGGCTATAGTCGCTATATCAATGCTGCTGGTTAAAAACGAAGAGCTAGTGGGCGGCATGCTGGGGCCTATTGGTTTGATTATGCTGGTGGGGTTGGTGGCCTATAGCTGGAGACGTCTTCAGGGTGATGAACGCTCAAGAATGTTTGCCGCAATCTATTTTATCCTCGCGCAGATTCCCTTCTGGGCGCTGTTCGAACAGGCGGGCTCGTCGCTGAATTTGTTTACTGCTCGTTTGGTAGACCGAGATATTCTCGGCTGGTCTGTGCCGGGTCCAGTATTCCAGTCTTTAAATGCAGGCTTTATCTTCTTGTTTGCGCCGCTTATCGCTTGGCTCTGGGTGTGGTTGGCGCGACGCAATGCAAATCCCTCGACGCCAGTTAAGTTTGCTATAGGTGTGGCTATGGCGGGGCTGGGCTTCTTGGTACTTGTAGCCGGTATGAAAAGTTCTGGTGATATGGGTTATACGCCGGTGCTGTTTATCTTTGCGATCTATTGGTTACATACCATGGGGGAGTTAATGGTTTCCCCTGTGGGTCTGTCTGCGATTACCAAGCTGGCGCCTGCCCGTATTGTGGGTATGACCATGGGTGCCTGGATGCTTTACTACGGACTCTCTAACTTTCTCGCCAGCATTATTGCCCGGGCAACGGGTGCTGAAACCATCGGCGGTCAGATGACCAATATTGCTGCGGCTAAGGCGGGCTATATTGAGGTCTATTCTCAGGTGGGCTATATCGCCATCGGTATAGCCGTGTTGATGCTTTTGATTTCGCCACAGATTAATAAGTTGATGCGTGGGGCTTAGACTCTTATCTAAGGCTCTTATCTAAGGCTCTTAGCTTAGGCTCTCAAGAGGCTCGACAGTTTATTACTGCTGTTGAGAGGTGCTGTCTAAGTAGTGCCGTCTAGAAAGTGCTGTCTAAAAACTGCTGTCTAAAAACTGCTGTCTAAAAAGTGCTGTCTAGTAATGCAAAAGAGGGTGGCTCAGATCGCCCTCGCAGAGCTGGGATAGGTCTAAACTGTCATCCTCTGGGTAGAGTGTATTCATATGCAGGCTAGGGCCGGATAAGACTGCTGCAGGGCCCATGGTGCTGACGGTACTGTGCAAACTAATAAAGCGTTTTAACTCACCATTTAGATTGATCTGCATACGAAAGCTGGAGAGGGGTTCAAGCTTGGCTGCCCGCTGCCGCCAATCTGCTGGAACATTCTCGTGCATGGCTAATCGGTCACGCATTTCATGGTCCCGCTGGTTGTCGCCAAATAATGTTTTTTGCTCCAGTGACATAAGAATCACCGAGAGCGTATCTTCCCAGCCACTGATCAGTGAACCGGCACCCTGACGACTGAATAGAAATTCCGTGTTATTCGTGACAAGGTCCAGAGCGGCTTTGCCTATTGTCTGACTAAACAATCCTACCCAACCGCGATTGACCATCAGGATATCACTGGATTCATTGATGATAATGGCGGGGTAGGGATCCAGAGCCTTGAGTGATAGGGTCATTGTCTTGCGCAGCCATTTCAGTTCTGGTGCCTGAAAGTCTAGTTCACCCGTGCTAGGCAGGAACCCGGCGGCAATTAAAAGATGGTTGCTGTCACGCTGGCCTAGCTGCAGAGCGCTGGCGATATCTGTCACCATACTTTGGCTTGGGCGGCTGCTGCCATTTTCCAAGCGGCTGATATGGCGTGGTGAGCTGTCGATACGGTCTGAGAGCTGTTCCTGACTGACATTGTGCACGCCGCGCCAAAACTTCAGGAAGCGCGCAAAAGCTAAGTTGGAATCCGGTTCAGACAAGGGGGTGACTCTTATTATTCTCGACGTTCCATGTTAGTCACCCTAGGGTAGGAGCACAACCGCCTTTAGGCATTCTAACAATCAGCTTGGGTGATATGCTCAGTGCCCAACCGGACATACAATGTCATGGTCAAGCCCAGCTGTGGTGGGCAGACTGCTGCTCTGGTTTTACATAATTCGAAAAAGAATAAATACATTCATAAAGTAGGGGAAAACTATGCCTAAAATTATTAAGAAGTCCGAGATTGCCGATTATGTCGGTCATGTTTGCGAGCCTACTGAGTGGTTTGAAGTTAAGCAGGAGCAGGTTAATGAATTTGCTGAATGCACCTTGGACCGTCAGTTTATCCATATCGACCCAGTTGCTGCTGCGGCCACCCCTTTTGGCGGCACTATTGCCCACGGCTTTCTGACTCTGTCCATGCTGTCCTATTTCTCTGAGAGCTATAACCTGCTGATTGAAGGCATCTATATGGGTGTTAACAAGGGCTTTGACAAGGTACGTTTTGTTGCGCCAGTTCGTGTTGGCAGTCGCATTCGCTGTCATGCAACGGTTCTTGAAATCACTGAGAAGCGTCCTGGGCAGTACGATTTTAAAGTTGAGACCACTGTTGAGATTGAGGGTGGCGATAAGCCGGCTCTGGTTGCTGAGTGGTTGTCTGTGCAGATGGCTAAGTAGCTTTTCTAACTAGCTTTTTTAAATAGCTTTTCTAAATAGTCTTTCTACATAGATTGTCGAGACTGTTTGTAAAAATAGATTCAGATTAACGAGGTATCGAATGAGTATTAGTTTTGAAGGCAAAGTAGCAATTGTTACTGGTGCAGGAAATGGCTTGGGGCGTTCTCATGCATTGGCACTGGCCGAGCGTGGCGCCAAAGTGGTGGTCAACGATTTGGGTGGCGCTCGAGACGGCACTGGTGCCTCCTCTGATGCGGCCATGGAAGTGGTTGGCATTATTGAAGCCGCTGGGGGTGAAGCGTTTGCTCACGGGGCTAACGTGTCTAAGTTTGATGAAGTTGAAGATATGGTTGCCCAGGCGATGGCGAAGTGGGGCAGAGTTGATATTTTGATCAACAACGCCGGCATTCTTCGTGATAAGTCCTTCAGTAAGATGGATTTGGCTGATTTTAAACTGGTGATGGATGTCCATCTGATGGGGTCGGTGAACTGTACTAAAGCGGTATGGGACATTATGCGCGAGCAGAACTATGGTCGTATTGTGATGACTACCTCTTCTAGCGGTATGTACGGCAACTTTGGCCAGAGCAACTATGGTGCGGCCAAAATGGCGGTATTAGGCTTTATGAATACTTTGGTTCTGGAGGGCGGCAAGAACAATATCCACGTTAATGCTCTGGCACCCACTGCAGGCACGCGCATGACTGAAGATCTGATGCCTCCAGAAATGTTAGGCCTGTTGACTGCCGAATCGGTTACCGCCGCGGCGCTGGTTCTCTGTGATGAGACCGCTCCGACAAGAACTATACTCTGTGCCGGTGCTGGTGGTTATGCGAAATCGGGTATGTATGAAACCGATGGTATTTTCTTGCCTCAAGCGGAGCAGAACCCTGAAGCGATTGTTGCTCAGTGGGATGAGCTCAGTGATGTCTCAAATCATCAGCCGCTGGAATCCGGTAGCAAACAGACTGAGAAGTTTTTGATGAAGGCGATGGCTGCTCTAAAGGCTTAGGGTTTCTATCAGCTACTAGATTTTTGAATTAAAAAAAATTAAAAAATTTAAACATAAAATAAATATAAAGGAATTTGTTATGAAAGAAGCAGTAATCGTTTCAGCCGCTCGCACGCCAATTGGCCGAGCTTTCCGTGGCGCCTTCAATAACCTTGAATCACCGTCTATGAGTTCTCATGCAATTACTGCCGCGGTTGCCCGTGCCGGTATTGATCCTTCAGAGATCGATGATTGCATCATGGGTGCTGCAATGCAGCAGGGTACTCAGACTATGAACTTGGGTCGTCAAGCGGCCATGGCATCTGGCTTGCCAGTGTCTGTGTCGGGTATGACTGTTGACCGTCAGTGTTCTTCTGGTTTGATGGCGATCTCTATTGGCGCTAGCAATATTACGGTTGATGGTTCATCCGTTATTGTTGCCGGTGGTTGTGAGAGCATCAGCTTGATTCAAAATGAAAAGTTTAATGCCCATCGAGTAGCTGATCCACTGGCCATGAAGCATGCGCCACTGATTCATATGCCTATGTTGGATACTGCTGAGACTGTTGCTAATCGTTACAGTATCTCTCGTGAAGCTCAGGATGAGTATTCGGTTATTTCTCAGGCGCGTACTGCGGCTGCTCAGGAAGCCGGCTTCTTCGCTGATGAGATTGTTCCGGTTACTGCCACTAAGTTAGTCACTAACCGTGAGACCGGTGAAGTGACTGAAGAAGTTGTGACTCTGTCTAAAGATGAGGGCAACCGTCCCGGCACTAACCTTGAAGGTCTGTCGGGTCTGAAAGCGGTTCGCAATGGCGGCACGATCACTGGTGGCAACGCCTCACAGCTGTCTGACGGTGCTGCTGCCGTTGTGATGATGGATGGGACTTTGGCGTCTCAGCGTAATATTGAGCCTCTGGGTGTTTATCGCGGTATCGCGGTTGCGGGTTGTGAGCCGGATGAAATGGGTATTGGTCCTGTTTTTGCTATTCCCAAGTTGCTTAAGCGTCACGGTTTGACGGTTGATGATATTGGTTTGTGGGAATTGAACGAAGCCTTTGCGGTTCAGGTTATTTACTGTCGCGATAAGCTGGGCATTCCTATGGAGCGTTTGAATGTTAACGGCGGTTCTATCTCTATCGGCCACCCATTTGGTATGAGTGGTGCGCGTATGGTTATGCATGCGTTGATGGAAGGTAAGCGTCGCGGCGAGAAGTACGTTGTTATCACTATGTGTGTTGGTGGTGGTATGGGTGCTGCTGGTCTGTTTGAGGTACTTTAAGCCTTAGCTTAAATCGTCCTTAAAATGTGAGTTCAAACAGCCTCTTAGATGATTGTTTAAGGGGCTGTTTTGTTTTTTATCGCCGCTAATCTTAAAGTGCGTCTTTGCAGTGTAAAAAAATACTAAATCTAGGGGTGCAAGCATGATGTTCAAGACTGCTTTTTATTGGCTCTCAGTGCCATTGTTCAGTGTTACTTTTTTGCTCACACTGGTCGCCTGTGATCAAACAGCCGAAGTCCAATTTATCGACGCCGCAGCCAGTCAGTTCACTCTAGATAGCAATCTCGAGCTCGCAGAAACCCTTGATATAGAGAATCAGGTCGATTTTGACAATGCAAAGCGAGGCCTAATAGCAAAAGCCCCAATCAACCGATTAAAAAACCTCCGCGGCACTGAAATCTGGAATGCTGCATCCTATGATTTTGTAAAAGGTGATGCCCCAGACACCGTTAATCCAAGCCTCTGGCGCCAAGCAAAACTCAACAGCATTCGCGGACTCTTTGAAGTTGAAAAGGGCCTTTATCAACTGCGTGGTTTTGATCTCGCCAATATGACCCTGATCAAAAGTGACAACGGTTGGATTGTTGTGGATCCCCTGACCACATTGGAAACCAGCCGCGTTGCCATGGACTTTGCCGAGCAGCATCTCGGCTCAATCAATATCACCGGCGTGATTTTTACCCATAGTCATGTTGATCACTTCGGTGGGATTTTGGCACTGCTCGATGCACAGCAGATCGCTGACAGCAATATCCCGGTTATAGCGCCAGTGGGTTTTATCCATGAAGCGGTAAGCGAAAATATTATCGCCGGGCCGGCCATGCTGCGCCGTGGCAGCTACATGTATGGCGATCCCCTCAGTAACTCCGCCACAGGTCATGTGGATACAGGTCTAGGGAAGCAGGTTATCTTTGGTAGCAGCTCAATTGTGCAGCCGACAGTGACTATTGATCAGCCTCAGCAGAAGCTAACTGTGGATGGTATCGAGATTGAGTTTTTTAATATGCCCGGCAGTGAAGCACCGTCGGAATTGACCTTTTACCTGCCCCAATGGAACGCTTTTTGTGGTGCCGAAATCATCTCTCATGTTATGCACAATGTGCTGACCCTGCGCGGTGCCAAGGTTCGCGACGCCCTAGTCTGGAGTGATCACATTGGTTATATCGCCGACTTTATTGACGGGAAAGCGGAGGCCGACGTGCTGTTTAACAGTCACCACTGGCCAACTTGGGGGCATGATGAAATTGTCACTCAGCTGCACCAGCAGCAGGATATGTATAAGTTTACCCATGACCAAACGGTGCGCTTGGCCAATATTGGACTGACCCCAAAAGAGATCGCCGAGCGCCTAGTTCTGCCTAAAAGCCTTGCCGGCAATTTTCATCTGCGCGGCTATTACGGCACCCTAAGTCACAACAGCAAAGCGGTTTATCAGTATTATTTTGGTTGGTATAACGGCAATCCAGCGACGCTTAATCCATTGCCCCCCGTAGAGTCTGCACTGCGCTATGTGGAGTTTATGGGTGGCGCCGAGGCGCTGTTAGAAAAAGCCGCGGTGTATCAGGCTAAAGGGGATTATCGCTGGGTGGCAGAGGTGCTTAATCACCTGGTATTTGCCGAGCCAGCCAATACGGATGCCCGCGCCATGTTAGCGGAAGCCTATCGCCAGATGGCCTACCAAGCCGAGGCTGGTCCCTGGCGTGATATCTACCTCTCCGGTGCCTATGAGCTTCAGGGTGGACCTAATATAGTCCGTTATGATGCCGCTGCATCAAAAGGGTTTTTGCAACAGGTGCCGCTGGAGCAATTTATGAAAGCGCTGTCGGTGCGCTTGGATGGAGAAAAGGCCGAAGGCGAAGTGCTGTCGATTAATATCGCCTTTACCAATCCTCAGGGCGATGTTGACAGCAATTTTGTGCTCAGTATAAGAAACTCGGTAATGCATTATCGCAATCTAACGCAGACTACAACGCAGACTACAGCGAAGAGTACAACGGCCGATGCGACCCTCACTGTAAGCAAAGCGCTATTTGTTGATATTCTGGTGGGCGAAGCGGGTCTGACCGATTTGATCGGTTCCGACCAATTGTCAGTTGATGGCAGTGTGCTCAAACTAGTAAAGTTCTTCTCATTATTGGGTGAGCCCAACGATGCGTTTAATATTGTTTTACCCTAATTTTTTACATCTAAATACTGTTGAACAAAACAGTAGTACTGGAAGGCTAATCGCTGCATGTTAAAAGCTGTAACAACAATTTTTCGGCGCGTTTTTCAGGGACTGATTTATCTTTCTTTGGCATTTTCGCTGCTGGTGGCGGTGAGCTTGGCTTGGCTCTGGCCGAGCTATGACTATTTGCCCGCAGAGGCAGCGAATCTGCCTGTGCAGAGGCTAAACGATGGACCGATTATTGATACTGCGATGAGCGCAGGGCTGACAGCGTTGGCGAAACAAGAGGGCTATATCAATATCAATGGCCCCTCATTGATTCGCGTTCCTGATTGGGTTGAGAATCCTCTGGGTAATTACTATCTGTATTTCTCTCACCATAAAGGGGATTTTATTCGTCTGGCCTATGCGGATAAAGTCGAGGGCCCCTGGTCGATCTATGAACCCGGTGCGCTGGGGTTAAATCAGTCTGGTTTTCCCAGCGACAGTATTCCGAGCCTGAGTTTAGGTGAAGGGCTTGCCGAGCTGTGGAATTCGGTGTCAGTGTACTTGTTTAGAGACTCTATTTTGACGCTCTATCAAGCCGTGGTGACCGATCAAGAGTTGCGCAAACAGCGCGGTATAGTCGCCAGTCAAAGCCTCAAACCTCATATAGCCAGTCCAGAAGTCGTAATCGATAACGCCAATCAGCAGATTGTGATGTTCTTCCATGGTCAGCGTGACAGCCTTTCTCAGGTAAGCGGTGTCGCGGTGTCCACTAATGGTGTCGATTTTACTGTCAGTGAGCAAAAACTCGGCGCGGTCTATTTGCGCAGTTTTGCCTATAGGGACCAATATTATTTTTTAGCCGCTCCGGGGATCCTTTATCGCAGTGATAAATTACTCGGTGACTATGAGCCGCGGCGCAAATCGTTACTGGGTACTGATGCGCGTCATAGCGCAGTGCTAGTGCAAGGCGATCGACTGACAGTGGTCTGGTCGCGGGTTGGCGATGCGCCTGAACGACTCTTGGTCTCAACCGTCAGCTTGGCGTCTACCGACTGGAACGATTGGGTGCCAACCTATCCCTCTGAACTGCTGCGCGCGCAACAGCCTTGGGAGGGCAGTGAGTTGCCTGTGCAGCCATCCCTGCGCGGCGAGACTTTTGAGGCGACCAATGATCTCCGTGACCCGGATATATTTGTCGATACCGATGGTCAGATCTATCTGCTCTATGTGGCGGCGGGTGAACAGTCGATTGGTGTGGTGCGTTTAAATCAAGCACCACTGTAGCAGCGCCACAGTACGGCGTAATAGTGTCGGGCTGGATGGGATGAGTGGGTTTGGATGTATCGGCTGGGATGTATCGGCTTAGGTGTATCGGCTGAGGTGTATCGGCTGGAATGGGCGAGTTGAAAAGGGGTGTACTGGTAATTGAGTATCTAATCCAGTACAAAAAAAATAACTAAAATTATTAATTATAAAAATAAAAGTGAAGCACTATGAATAATGTAACTAGCATCTCTGAGCCATCTTTTTCCGAGCTGTCTTTTTCCGAGCTGTCTTTTTCCCAGCAAAAACTTATCGAACTCAATGCTGAAGATGGCTTTGCCAGTTTGGTTGATGGGTTTAATCGGGCCAGTGAGAAATTTTCTGAGCGTCCCGCATTTACCTGTCTGGGTCAAACTCTCTGCTTTAGCGAAATTGAGCAGTTAAGCCGTCAATTTGGCTGTTATCTGCTCGAGCATTGTGGCCTGGGTGCCGGTGATCGTGTGGCGGTGCAGCTGCCTAATATCAGCCAGTTTCCCATCGCTATTTGGGGCATATTGCGCGCTGGCTTGGTCGTAGTAAATACCAACCCCATGTACACAGCCAGAGAGCAACTGCATCAATTTAATGACTCCGGTGCCAAGGCCTTGGTAGTACTCAGCGACTTACTGCCGGTTACCGAACAGGTAATACCGCAAACCGGTGTTGAGACGGTGATTGCCACTAGTGCAATTGATTTGTTACAACCCCAGCCATTGCCGGCCAGCAGTCTTAGCAATCTGGTTAGCTTTACTGATGCCCTGGCTCTGGGTGCGGACAAGCAGTTACCGGAGAGATCCTCCTCCATGTCTGATGTTGCCGTTCTGCAATATACCGGCGGCACCACTGGCCCCTCTAAAGGCGCTATTTTAACCCACGGCAATATCTTTGGTGGCGTGCGCATGTCCAAGGTAAGCGTCGATTTCAGTGATGAAGAAGTGCCGGATCTGCTGATTGCGCCAATGCCGCTCTACCATGTTTTTGGTTTTACGATGAACGCTGTCAGTGGCTTTCTCGGTGGCAGTCACTCAGTGCTGATTCCCAATGCCCGAGATATCGACAGTATGGTTGCGACCATGAAGCAACACCCACTCACTACCATGGCGGGCATCACCACCTTACTGCAGGGCTTGATGCGCCACCCGCAGTTTGATGAGATCGATTTTTCGAGGCTTAAAGGGATTGTTGTCGGTGGTGCAGCGCTGGTTAAAGAGGTGGGTGATGAGTGGGAAGCTCGCACCGGTGCCCCCGTTTTTGAAGGCTATGGTCTCTCTGAAACCACCGCGGTACTAACCTGTAATGGCCCAGATAAAAGTCGCCTTGGCACTGTGGGTCTGCCGATGCTCTTTCAGGAAGTAAAACTGATTGATGTTGAGGGCAATGCAGTTGCCACTGGCGAACGCGGTGAGGTCTGCTGTCGCGGTGCTCATGTAATGCAGGGCTATTGGAATCGCCCTGATGCCACGGCCGAGGCGCTAGACGCGGATGGCTGGTTCCGTACCGGAGATATAGGGGTGATGGCTGAGGACGGTATGCTGACCATTGTCGACCGTTTAAAAGATATGGTTATTGTCTCTGGCTTTAATGTCTATCCCAATGAAATCGAAGATGTAGCCTATGGCCATGGGGATATTATTGAATGCGCAGTTGTTGGCGTTGCCGACGAACGAACCGGTGAAGCGGTAAAGCTGTTTGTTGTCTCCACCAATCCCGATCTCAGTGAACAGCAGGTAAAAGACTTCTGTCGCGAGCAGTTGACCGCCTATAAAGTGCCCAAGCATGTTGCCTTTATGGATGAGTTACCAAAATCTCCAGTGGGTAAAATTCTGCGGCGTGAGTTGCGTGATTAGTCAGCCATCTCGACAGAGGTCAGTTCAGTATGATTGAAGCAGGCAATACGCAATATGCGCAGTGCAATGGGCTAAAAATAGCTTACGAATCATTTGGTAAACCCGAGGATCCAGCGATTGTTTTGGTTGCAGGCTTATATAACCAGCTAGTGCGCTGGCCACTGGAGCTGTGCCAGCTATTGGTAGACCGGGGCTTTCGGGTTATTCGTTTTGATAATCGTGATATTGGTCTAAGTGATAAATTTGATGGCGTCAGAGCACCGGGTTATTTTCGCCTGTTGCTCAGATCCTATTTTGGCATTCCGGTGTCTGCGCCCTATAACTTAGACGATATGGCGGCTGATACGGTGGGGCTATTAGATGCGCTGGAGCTTTCCGCGGCCCATTTAGTGGGTATGTCTATGGGCGGCATGATAAGTCAGATAGTGGCAGGTCGCTATCCTGATCGGGTGTTGTCGTTGACCTCGATTATGTCCACCAGCGGCGAACGGGGAAAAGGGGAGGCCTCGCTCAAGGTCAGTCTAAAAATGGTTCAGCCCGTATCAAAGGACAAAACGCCCTTGGATATAGCCGTCGATATTTGGCAGATGCTTTGCGGTCCGGCCTATCCCATGACAGATAGTGAAATCAGGGCGCAGGTGATTGCTGAGCACAAGCGCTCAAGTAATCCCGCGGGATATATGCGCCAGATCAGTGCCATTCGAACGTCTCCTAGTCGGGTGGCGTTACTCAATGCCATCAAAGTACCTACATTGATTATTCACGGCAATCAGGACGTGCTGGTGCCAGTAAGTGGCGGCATAGATACGGCTAAGCATATTGCCCATGCCGAACTTGTTCGATTTGAGGGTATGGGGCATACCTTGCCTCGGGAGCTGCTGGAGACATTTGCTGACTTAATAGTGAACAACAGTGCTGTACAGACCTAGGGTTGGCGGTAGTTTACGTTAAAAAGGCCATCTTTTGATCAGCCTAGAATAACGTGTTACCAAAGCGTTAAGCTTGGCACCAATTAACCTATGGGTGGCATCTTTGCCAAAGTTTAAGCCCTGTCGAGGCGTTATCTTAACCGCATGAAGGATTGGTTCTGTCTTGAGATAGCCCACTAAGAGGTTACCGAGAAAACCAAGTACTCAGAGGGGCATTACCAAAAATAATAAGAATAATGCATTGTAGGGCAAAAGTTAAAACGGGTAGATTCTATGGATCTGCCCGTTTTTTTTTGCGCCTTTAAAAAGTGCGCTTTGAGTCGAATCTAAGACAAAAAAAGACCTCGCATTAAAGAGTGCGAGGTCTTTTTAATAGACGCTTTTTAGTTGGGGGCTTCTCTAAAAGAAGCCTCTTTGATGTTGACGCACCAGAGCCTATTTTAGCGCTCAATAATAGCCGTAACCCCCTGACCACCAGCAGCACAGATTGAGATTAATCCGCGACCACTGCCTTTTTGTTCGAGTAATTTTGCCAATGTGGCGATTATTCGAGGTCCTGTGGCTGCAAAGGGGTGACCTGTGGCTACGCTGGAACCGTTTACATTGAGCTTGCTGCGATCGATGCTGCCCAGCGCGCCATCAAGGCCTAGCTTGTTCTTACAGAAGTCTTCATCTTCCCAAGCCTTCATTGTGCACAGAGCCTGAGCAGCAAAGGCTTCGTGAATCTCGTAGAAATCGAAGTCCTGCAAAGTTAAGCCAGCGCGAGCGAGCATTCTTGGTACGGCGTAAGCCGGTGCCATAAGCAGGCCTTCGCTCTGTTGTCCTTCAGTGTAGAAATCTACCGCAGCCACTTCGCTATGGGTGAGATAGGCCTGTATCGGCAGATTGCGCGCGGTAGCCCAGTCTTCGCTGGCCAGCAGCACAGCGGCGGCGCCATCAGTAAGGGTGGTGGAGTTTGCAGCAGTCAAGGTGCCATTTTCCCGATCATAGGCGGGCTTGAGTTTTGCCAGCTTCTCTAGGGGAGTGTCACGCATAATGCCGTCGCGGCTCACACCGTTAAAGGGGCGAATAAGGTCATCAAAAAAACCGCTCTCATAGGCCGCGATAAGGTTTTGGTGGCTGTTGAATGTCAGCTGATCCTGATCTTCACGACTCACTCCCCATTCCTTGACCATAAGTTCACAGTGCTGGCCCATAGACAGCCCAGTGCGTGGTTCAGCATTGGCTGGTATGGCGGGCACTATAAAACTGGGTCTTACACTTGCCAGAGCCTTTAGACGCTGACCTAATGTTTTGGCGCGGTTTAGACGCAGCATCATTTTGCGGTACTTTTCATTGAGCGCGATGGGGGCATCACTGGCGGTATCTGTACCACCGGCAATACCAGAGTCAATCTGCCCCAGGGCAATCTTGTTGCCAACCAAGATAGCGGCTTCAAGGCCGGTGCCGCAGGCCTGCTGCACATCATAGGCTGGTGTTTGCAGCGACAGACCGGAATCTAAGGTTGCTTCGCGGGCCAAATTAAAATCCCTAGAATGTTTCATAACGGCGCCGGCGGCGACTTCGCCAAGACGCTCACCCTCTAAATCAAAACGCAGTACAAGACCTTTTAGGGCCGCTGTGAGCATATCCATATTGCTGGCGTCGCTGTAGGCTGTATTGCTGCGAACAAAGGGAATTCGACTTCCGCCGACAATGGCTACTTTACGAATATTGGTCATAGTGAGTGCTTTCCAGTAATAGAGTGGTTGAACGGTTTAAGAAGATCTATTCGCCAGAATAGGGTATTGCACGCCATAAGCCAATGACTCTACTAATTGAAAATACTGTCACTGCGGTCAATTCCATTGCCTAGGCTGATAGTAGAATACGCACACATGTGATTAATTCAGGGAAACAACAATGTCTGATACCTATTTGGAACTTGCCAATTCGGCACTGGGGAAAAAACTCTTTTCGGCCATGGGACTTCCAGAGCCTGTGGCTCTGGTGCGTGAGAATCCTGAGAAACCCCATCATCTGAGTGGCAAGGTACTTTTAGGGGCCAGTTTAGGGTCATTATTTGGCGGCTCTATAGAGGGTTTTTTAAAGGACACGGCGATAGAGATCAGTGGGCCTCTAGTAACTGAGAAACTAGTAACTGAAAAACGCCATCTAATTTACGACGCCTCCGGCATTGCCACTGCGGAACAAAGCGCAGAGCTCTACGAATTTTTTCATCAGCAGGTCAAGTCACTGGCTCACTGTGGTCGCGTTATTGTGATCGGCTTAAAGCCCAGCGCTGCCGATAGCCTAGAGCAGGGTGCGGTGCAGCGTGGTCTGCATGGTTTTGTTAAATCACTGGCGAAAGAGATAGGCCGCAATGGTTCCACGGCTAATTTACTGATGGTGGATAAGGGTGGTGATGCTGCTATAGAAGCCCCGATAAGATTTTTGCTCTCAGCCGGTTCTGCATTTATGAATGCTCAGATACTCACCGCCAGTGCGCCAGTGGCCCCTATGGAAGCGAATTGGCAGCAGCCGTTACAGGGAAAAATACTGGTAGTCACTGGCGTAGCGCGGGGGATTGGCTTAGCCATTGCCGAGGTGTTAGCGCGAGACGGTGCTCAAGTTATTGGCGTTGATGTGCCCCAGGCAGAAGCGGAGCTCAGGTCGGCTATGGAGCGTTTGGGTGGATTGGCACTGCCCCTAGATATAACCAGTGAGGGAGCAGCGACTATTTTGCGTGACTTCTGTAGTGCTCGAACCTCATCACTCCATGGCATTATTCACAATGCCGGTGTCACCAGAGATAAAATGTTATCGCGCATGACAGACCAGCAGTGGAATATGCTGATGCAGGTCAATCTGGGCAGCGTGCAGCGGATTAATGCGGCGCTGCTAGACACCGAGCTTCTCGATAATGGCGGCAAGATAGTCGGCGTAGCGTCGATCAGTGGTATTGCTGGCAATATTGGGCAGACCAACTATGGTTTTTCTAAGTCGGCGGTGATCGGCATGGTAGAGACCATGGCTGAATCCTGTGGCGCGCGAGGTATAACGATTAATGCAGTGGCGCCTGGTTTTATTGAAACCCAAATGACTGCGGCGATTCCGTTTTTCACCCGACAGATGGGTCGCAGGCTATCGTCGTTGGGTCAGGGCGGCCTGCCGATTGATGTGGCAGAAGTGATTGGCTTTTTTGTCAGTCCTCAGGCTGCCGGTGTTAACGGAAATGTGGTGAGAGTCTGTGGGCAGAGTATTTTGGGCGCTTAATCAGGCTTAAGGATTTACTAAGATCAAAAAAAATGGCGGGAAGCAAAACTCCCCGCCATTTTTTTGCTTATTTTAAGAACTCAATCAAGGGCACTTTTAAGCGTGAAGAGCCGCGTTGAGTTCCACTGCGCTCTTGTTGGTTAGGCATTCAACCGCGCCGCTGACCGAGTTACGTCTAAATAACAGATCGCTTTTGCCGGCCAGGTCACGGGCTTTCATCTTGCCGCTGGCCTGCTTTTGGTCGTCGAGCATGGTGACAATAGTGCCGGCAGTAATATACAGGCCAGCCTCAACAGTGCAGCGATCGCCAAGGGGAATGCCGAGACCGGCATTGGCACCGAGCAGACATTTTTCGCCTACCGCAATAACCATGCTGCCACCGCCAGAAAGCGTACCCATAATCGATGCGCCGCCGCCGATATCGGACCCAGCACCGCAGAACACACCAGCGGAAACACGGCCTTCGATCATATTAGGGCCTTCAGTGCCGGCGTTAAAGTTGATAAAGCCCTCATGCATCACAGTGGTGCCTTCGCCTACATAGGCACCAAGACGGACTCGTGATGTGTCGGCAATACGCAGACCGCTGGGAACTACGTAGTCCACCATCTTAGGGAACTTATCCACACAGTCGACGGTTAGGGATTGGCCCGCTAGACGCGCTTCCAACTGACGAGCTGGTAGTTCTTCGATATCGATAGCGCCCATATTAGTCCAGGCGCAATTCTTCAATACGCCGAAGATGCCGGTGAGGTCAGTGCCATGAGGTTTAACCAATCGGTGTGAGAGCAAATGCAGTTTTAGATAGCCCTGAGGCACTGTGATCGGTGCGGTGTTTTCGGCGAAGGCCACGGCCACTACTGGACGACTTGATGCGGCCAGTGAGGCAACGCTGTCTGCCAGATCGGAGAAGCCATTTTGCTTGAGTGCAGATTGCAGTGCGGCCAATTGCTCGACGCTGGGTTCTACCTCGCCATCGGTCAATGCCAACGTCACGGCGATTATATCTCTTAACGTTTGCTCTGGATTCAGCAGTGGCTGTGGGTAAAACACCTCCAGCCATTCGCCTTTAGAATTCTTACTGCCAACGCCAATGGCGAAACTGTACAAATTACTCATGCTAATTCTCTTTTGTTGATCTAAATGATTAATTAAAAATTGTCTGGTACTGCTCGGCTTTAAAGCCAATGGTAATAACCCCGTCATTATCTAATACGGGGCGTTTGATCATTGCTGGGTGTTCCGCCAGCAGGGCGGCCACATTGTCACTGGTGGTTGCCTCTTGAATGCTTGGGTCAAGCTTGCGCCAGGTGGTGCCGCGGCGATTGAGAACGGTTTCCCAGCCTGCCTGGGCAATCCATAGTTCGATGGTTGCTGCGTCTAGGCCGTCAGCGCGAAAATCGTGAAAGCGGTATTCAATGTCATTGTCGCTCAGCCAGTTGCGCGCCTTTTTGATGGTGTCGCAGTTTTTAATCCCGTAGACGGTAATCAATGCAGCAATCTCCTTGTGTTTACTGGCCGTGAAGCATAGCAAAAAAGCGCCTTTCAAAAAATCAGATTGTGGCTTTTATTGAGCGCAAGAAACGGAGTGTTGTGCGGTTGCGAATGGGGAATAGTTATTTGCCTCAATAAGTGTCAGGATAAAGTTTATGGAAAAGCAGTTGGATCAATACTGGCAAGCGGTGTTAAGTCGAGATTCCAGCCTTGACGGTCAATTCTTTTATGGCGTACTCACCACCGGCATTTACTGCCGTCCGTCCTGTGCAGCACGAACACCGCTGCGTAAAAATGTGGGGTTTTATGCCTCTCAGGAAGCAGCCCGTGAGGCGGGTTTGCGCGCCTGTAAGCGCTGCCGGCCAGATACGCATTTGAATGCCACTCAGGATCTGATGCATGAAATTTGTCGGTATATAGAGGCGCATTACGAGCAGCGATTAACCTTGGCGGTGCTGGCCGAAAAAGCCGGTATAAGCACAAGCCATTTTCAGCGAACCTTTAAAGCGGCTGTGGGCATGTCACCCAAAAAGTATCAGGATGGTTGCCGTATCAGGTTGTTTAAACAGAGCTTAAAAAGCACCTTAAAAACAGATGAGAATATTACCCATGCAATGCACGCCTCTGGCTATGAATCGAGCTCTCGTCTCTATGAAAAAATTGATACTCATATGGGTATGACCCCAGGCACATACCGCAAGGGTGGTGCCGGTGAGCTGATTACCTACGCTGTGGCTCAGACTAGCCTGGGTCGAGTGATGATCGGTGCCACTGATCGCGGCATCTGTTTTCTGCAATTTGATGATGCAGACCACAAGCTGCTCGCGCAGCTTGAATTGGAATATCCCAAGGCCAACGTTCAGCCTATGTCACTTGAAGCGCAACCTCTATTCGATCAATGGATTGGACAACTCAATGAGTTTTTACAGGGCCGGGTAGAGGTATTGGATCTGCCTTTGGATATTCGCGGCAGCGCTTTTCAATGCATGGTTTGGGACTATCTGGTGAGTATTCCCTCTGGCACACTGCAGTCCTATACCGAGGTGGCTAATGGCATAGGTAGGCCGAAAGCGGTTCGCGCTGTGGCCAGTGCCTGCGCGAATAATAAAATCGCCATTAGGATTCCCTGCCATCGGGTGATTCGCGGTGACGGCAGTCTGGCGGGTTATAAATGGGGCCTCGCGCGGAAGCGTTCATTGATTGATTTGGAGCGCAGAGGGCTGTTTAAGTTAGCCAACAGGGCACTTGTCGATGATTGAGTTGCCGGTGGTTAAGCCTTTCCCTTGGCAACAGTTGCTTGAGTACCTGTCATTTCGTCTGGTGCCTGAGTTTGAGTCGATAGCAGACAATCATTATCAACGGATTTATAGAGATGGTTTAGTCAGAGTGTCCTATGACGAACCCAATGGCTTACTGCAGATAAAATCGGATCTGCCTCAGGACCAGCTCGATAATCTGATCGTTCCTGTGTCACGAATATTTCGCCCGCAACTCTGTACCCAAGCTATTTATCAGCAGCTATTGCCGCATCTGCCTATATTAGCCAAGAGTCCAGGCTTTAGGCCTCTGGGCTGCTGGGATCCCTTTGAACTCTGCCTGCGCACCATTATTGGTCAGCAGGTTACTGTGGCCGCAGCTAATACGATTATGAGGCGGCTTGTGGAACGCTGCGGGCAGTTGACTCCCGAGGCGTTGCTTGCTGCTGATCTGAGCAATATGGGTATGCCAGGGGCGCGAGTCGCAGCGCTGATTGCACTGGCAACCGCTCTTGCCAACGGCGATCTGGATTTGTCTAGGCCTTGGCCTGAACTCAAGGAGGCGCTGCTTAAATTGCGCGGTATTGGTCCCTGGACCTGTGGCTATTTGGCGATTCGTTTGGGAATGGATGATGACGCTTTTCCGGAAACCGATGTGGGCTTAATTCGAGCGGCTAAATCTGAAAGTGCAATGGCGTTGTTGGCCAGTGCTGAGTTGTGGCGACCCTATCGCGCCTATGCTGCTGTTGGCCTTTGGGCGCTGGAATAGCCGGTAAAACCAGCTCGTAAAAACAGCTCGTTAAAAAGAGCACCTAGGGCTTATGAGCAATAAGCGGATTTTTACGATTTGGGTAGCAGGTAGTACAAATTTCACAGACACGGCCATCGCAGCCTCTAGCGCTGCAAAATTCTCGGCCATAAAAAATAATCTGGAGATGGAGGGCATTCCAGGTTTCTTTAGGGAAAAGCTTCTTAAGATCGCGCTCGGTCTGCGTGACGCTATTGCCTTTGGTAAGTCCCCAGCGCTGAGCCAGTCGGTGTATATGGGTGTCCACGGGAAAAGCTGGATGGCCAAAGCCCTGAGACATAACCACGCCGGCGGTTTTATGGCCAACCCCCGGCAGTGATTCCAAGGCCTTCCAGTCGTCCGGCACTACGCCGTCATATTGTTCAACAAGCATTTTTGAAAGCACTGATATCGCACTAGATTTTTGCGGCGCGAGACCACAGGGTCTGACTATTTTGTAAATATCATCTAGGGGCACATGCTGCATATCAAAAGCATTGTCTGCCAGGGCAAACAGTGCCGGGGTAACCTGATTGACGCGAATATCGGTGCACTGGGCACTGAGCAGAACCGCGACTAAGAGTTCAAAGTTGTTTTTATGATCCAGTGGTATCGGGGTTTCTGGATAGATTTCATTGAGTTTGTCGAGTATGTAGTCGGCGCGTTGTTGTTTTAACATATCTAGTCCCTTAGAAAGTGTTCAAAGTTTAGCGGCTCAGACCGCAAGGCCCTGTACATAGTGTTTGATGCGCAGAGCTGCCTCTATACAGACGTCAGTTTCAGCTACCAACGCCATGCGCACGCGCCCTTTGCCCGGATTACCCTGTTCCGTGTCGCGAGACAGATAGCGCCCGGGAAGCAAGGTGACGTTTTGTTGGGCGAATAAGCCGGCGGCAAATTCGGTGTCATCAATAGGTGTTTCTGGCCACAGGTAAAAGCTTGCCTGAGGTTCGGGGAACCTGAGTACATCGCTGAGAATTTCGGTGACAGCGGCAAATTTCTCGCGGTATTGACGGCGGTTGTCGATAACATGCGTCTCATCATTCCAGGCGGCCGTGGAAGCAGCTTGAGTTGTCATCGACATGGCGCAGCCATGGTAGGTGCGGTAGCGTAAAAAATCCCCTAGCAGGCTTGCATCACCGGCAACAAATCCGGAGCGCAGGCCTGGCAGATTGGAGCGTTTCGAAAGACTGTGAAACGCCACGCAGCGGCTGTAGTCAGTGCGACCCATTGCGGCGCAGGCTTCTAGAATTCCCGGCGGTGGGCTCTGTTCGTCGAGGTAGACCTCTGAATAGCACTCATCACTGGCAATAATAAAGTCGTACTGGTCGGCGAGCTTAATCGCCTGCTGCAGTTGCTCGATACTCATCACGGCGCCGGTAGGGTTGCCTGGTGTACATATTTGCAGCAGTTGGCAGCGTTCCCACACCTCTGCGGGCACGGTACTGAGGTCCGGGATAAACTGGTTGTCTAGAGTGCAATCGAGGAAATGCAGTTCGGCGCCAGCGAGGAGGGCGGCGCCCTCATAAATTTGATAGAAGGGATTGGGCGAGACTATTAATGGAGATTGTAATGGGGCTTGAGAACCCTGCAGAGGAACTTTTGACTCGCTGTTGACCATGGCTTGAGTAAAGGCAAATAGCGCCTCTCTGGTGCCGGTGACCGGTAAAACATTGTGCTCCGCATCGACACTGCCCTCGGGCAGCTTAAAGCGCATCGTGCACCACTGGGCAATAGCGTGGCGTAGAGCCGTACCGCCCTTGGTGGTGGGGTAGACGGCAATCTGATCAATGCTGTCTACTAGGGCCTGTTTTACAAAGGCTGGCGACTGGTGCTTGGGTTCGCCGATCGACAGTGCAATTGGCGACAGGTGGGCGGGGGGAACTATACCGGCCATTAATGCCTTAAGACGCTCAAAGGGGTAGGGATGTAGTAAATCTAATTTTGGATTCATTGTTTACTCTTGGTCCTTATTGTTCGGTCTGATAAGACTTAATTCCACACTTTCATCTTGCGCAGTTTGTATTCTTGGCCTTCTTCTTCGTTGCGCTGATCCAATTCACTGCGGATAGTAGCGGTTAATGCAGCGCTAACGTCACTGTCGGTGAGCGGTTCGAAGTTTTTATCCGTTAGGTAAAAAATATCTTCAACACGCTCACCCAGGGTGGAAATTTTTGCATGTAATACACGCAGCTCAAAACGCACAAATATCTGTGTTAAATGCGCCAGCAGGCCGGGTCGATCCGGAGTGATGATTTCAAGGATGACACAGTTTGCATCTACATCATGGCGCAGTTTCGCAGTGGTTTTTAGGGCAAAGTTTTTTAGCTGCCGCGGGGTACGCTGCTGCACATACGCATTTATTTTACTCGGGTCTGCTATAGCGCCACTGAGCGTTTGGACAATCTTTTCACAGCGCAAACGGTCTTGGCCTATGGGTTGATCTTGTTCGTCAAGTACATAGAAAACATCGAATGCGCTGCCATCACTATTGCTGTTAAGGCGAGCATCATGGATATTCAGATTGAGTCGATCTAGGGCGGAGGCAATTATCGAAAAATTGTTTGCACGGTCTTTGCTGTGAACAAAAATCTGTGTTGCCACTGGAATTTCAACGCCTACATCATTGATCAGAATAACGGCTTTTTGACTGTCCTGATTGGCGAGAATGGCTTTGGTAAATTCGGCCACATCCTCGGCGCTTTCGCGTAGAAAGAAATCTTGATCCACATCGCGCCACACGCTTTCAGCTGCATCACTCTCGATAGTGTCGGCATGCAGTGCACGCAGCGCCGCATCTTTGGCCTCTAATACCCATGCTGCGCGGCTGTTGGGTGCAACGGTCCCTAGCTGAAGAGCACGCTTGGTCTCAAAATAGAGGTTGTACATCAGCGAGCCTTTCCATTCGGTCCAGAGACGCGGATTGGTGGCATTAATATCGGATACGGTGAGCACATAGAGGTAATCCAAGTGCATCTGGTCGCCGACATGGGTGGCAAACTTATGGATTACTTCAGGATCTGAGGTGTCTTCGCGCTGAGAGATAGTTGACATCAGTAGGTGGTTTTCCACTAGCCATTTTAGTAACTCGATCTCTTTGGGTTGCAGACCATGGCGTTCAGCAAAGTCGGCAATATCCACAGAGCCTAGAGCTGAGTGGTCGCCCCCTCGGCCTTTGGCGATATCGTGATACAGCGCAGCTATAACAATTAACTCTCGGCTGCGAAAATTCTTATAGATATGGGCGGCGACGGGAAACTTTGTTGCAACCTCTGGTAGCGCCAAACGGCGAACATTGCGCACCACTTCAAGGGTGTGCACATCAACCGGATAAATATGAAAAAGATCATGCTGCATCTGACCGACTATTTTGCCAAATTCAGGCAGGTAGCCACCCAAGATGCCAAAGCGATTCATGCGCTGCAACTGGTTCGAGAGCTTAAAGGGCGCCTTGAGTATGCGCATAAACAGCGCGCGATTTTCGGGGTCTGCGCGGAACTCGTCGTTGATTAATCCACGGTGCAGTCGTATTTGGCGAATGGCCGATGCGCGAATGCCTAGGATACCCTCGCTTTCACCCATCAGCGCAAACAGTTCGAGTAGGGCTGGTGGATGATCGACAAAAACTGATTCTTCAGTGGTGTCGAGATCATTGTCGCGAATCACAAAGCGCGAATTGATCTGAGTGACAACCTTGACTTTGTTCTGGCGGTAAATAGCTTCATCGAGATACTTGAGCAGCACTTCATTGAGCTCGCGTATGGACATTACGACCTGATAGTAGCGCTGCATAAATTGCTCAACGCCGAGTCTCTCGGCGCTGTCTTCATAGCCGAACATCGCCGCTAGCTTGCGTTGATAATCAAATAGTAGCCGTTCTTCCGGGCGATCAGTTATTAGGTGCAGCCCATAGCGGACTTTCCAGAGGAATTCTTCGTCCCTGCGCACCGTGGCGTACTCTTCCTCAGACAAAAAGCCCTCGGCAATTAGCAGCGAGCGGCGGTGTACCTGAAAGTGGCGTTTCGCCGTCCAGTTGAATACCTGAATATCTCTGAGGCCACCTGGGGCTTCTTTGATATTCGGCTCGAGGTTGTACTCGGTGTCACCATGTTTCCGGTGACGGGCTTTCTGCTCGTCAATTTTGCCGTGATAGAACTTTTCTGAGGCCCAGATTTTTTTCGGCCCAGTTTTGGTTTTGAGTTTATTGAGCAGCTCTATGTCGCCTGCCAGAAGACGCGTTTCCATCAGATTAGTCGCGACAGTAATATCGCCCTTAGCTTCGTCGACGCATTGGGAAACACTGCGAGTGCTGTGACCTATCTTAAGTTGAATGTCCCAGAGAAAGGTCAAAAACTGCTCGATACTCTGTCGGTAGCGCTGAGGTTTATCCCGTCGCATTAGAATCAGCAGGTCTATATCTGAATGCGGATGCAGTTCGCCGCGACCATAGCCACCCACCGCGATTAGGCTGACGTCAGCATCCCACTCAAAACGATTCCATGCGTGGCGCAGAATCAAGTCGGCAAAATGCGCGCGCTCATTAACCAGTTGGTGCGCATTTTCGCCGTCATAAAAGCGTTTGTTGAAATGGTTGTTGGCGAAACCCAGTGCGCCGCGGAAGACATCAATCGGATTGCCATTTTCGATATCCGCAACAAAGCGTTTCTCATCAAAGAAAATCGGCACTAGGTAAGTTTTTGGATGCATGGTTATTTTTTCTTGTAAGGTTCTTCGTTGCGGGCGGTGAGTACTTCAACACCATTGCTGGTGACCACCATGGTGTGTTCCCACTGGGAGGAGAGTCGGCCATCGCGGGTTTCAACGGTCCAACCGTCGGATTTGATTTTGGTGCTGTACTTGCCAGCGTTGACCATAGGCTCGATGGTAAACGTCATGCCTTCCTCGAGAACCAGTCCAGTGTCCGGCTTGCCATAGTGTAGAACCTGAGGCTCCTCATGGAACTCCATACCTATGCCGTGACCGCAGTAGTCGCGGACAACGGAATAGTAGTTGGCTTCAGCATGGGTCTGGATTACGTGGCCTATATCGCCGAGGCAAATGCCCGGCTTTACCATGTCTATGGCTTTGTAGAGACATTCTTGGGAGATATCAATGAGCCGCTGAGCGTGGGGAGCAACATCCCCCACGGTATACATCTTACTGGTATCGCCATACCAACCGTCTTTTATAACGGTGACATCGATATTGATAATATCGCCGTTTTTGAGAATCTTTTTCTCTGATGGGATGCCGTGGCAAACCACCTGATTAACCGAGGTGCAGACGGATTTCGGAAAGCCTCGATAGCCGAGGCAAGCGGGAATGGCTTTCTGCACATCGACTATATGGTCATGACAGATTTTATCTAATTCGTCAGTGCTTACGCCTGGCACTACATATTGGCCAATCAGTTCGAGGACTTCAGCAGCTAGGCGTCCTGCAACGCGCATCTTGGCGATATCGTCCGCCGATCTTAGTTGTATGCTCATATTTGGCCTTCTTCAAAAAAAGATGTAAGCATTGTACGCATCAAAGTCCCATTCGGGGAGTGCCTTTGAGCCTTATAGGCAAACTATTCATCCCTCTTTGCTAATCTTTGGTCGGCTCTTGGCTGCTGGCATTAATAAGTCCTAGGTAAAAGTCCGATCTGGGTGCCCAGGTGATGTTGTCAGTTAGCTTAGTTGGTGCGCTTTTTTTCTTTAATTAGCCCAATCAATATGGTATAAAGCGCGCCGTCTGAAGAGATGTCTCAACAGACGTTAATGTAACTAAACTTTTTTTAAACGACACACACGTTCCGACACAGTGATCTGGGTGCCTAAAGGCTAGTTTTTAGCTTGGTTGGTTGATTTACTGGGGTACGTGGAGGCTTAACCCCTAAAAGGAAAAATTATGTCTACTGTAAGTATGCGCGATATGTTGCAGGCTGGTGTTCACTTCGGTCACCAAACCCGCTTCTGGAATCCCAAAATGAGCAAGTTTATCTTCGGCTCACGTAACAAAGTTCATGTTATTAACCTTGAGCAAACTGTACCAGCCTTCAATGAAGCACTTGAAGTTCTGCGTAAAGAAGCTGCCAAGGGCAATCAAATTCTTTTTGTTGGCACCAAGCGTGCTGCACAAAAAATCCTCAAAGAAGAAGCAGAGCGTTGTGGCATGCCTTATGTCAGCCATCGCTGGTTGGGTGGTATGTTGACCAACTACAAAACGATCCGTGCTTCTATCCGTCGTTTCCGCGATTTGGAAACTCAGGAAGCCAACGGTACTTTTGAGCGTCTGACTAAGAAAGAAGTTCTGATGCGCACGCGCATGAAAGAAAAGCTGGAAAATTCAATTGGTGGCATCAAGGATATGAACGGCTTGCCTGACATCCTTTTTGTTATCGATGTTGATCACGAGCGCATTGCTATCAACGAAGCCAACAAGCTGGGTATTCCAGTTGTCGGTATTGTTGATACCAACAGCAACCCTGACGGCGTCGACTACGTGATCCCAGGTAATGATGACTCAATCCGTGCTATTAAGCTCTATGCTGCATCTATTGCCAATACTGTTCTTGAAGGCAAAGCGCAGTCAGCTAAAGTATCTAGTAAAGATGAGTTTGTTGAAGAAGCTGCACCAGCAGCTGAAGAAGCTTCAGAAGTCGCTGTAGAGGCCCCAGCAGCTCCAGAAGCTCCAGTAACTAAGGAAGCAGCGGCAGAGTAATAGTAACGACCTATTACATGCAGCATAAAAGGGGGCTAGAGCCCCCTTTTTTAAACACTAATTTTATGATTTTGAGAGGAATACAATGGCACAGGTAACGGCGTCACTGGTTAAAGAGCTTCGCGACCGCACCGGTCTTGGCATGATGGAGTGCAAGCGCGCACTGGCTGAGTCTGATGGCGACATAAACAAAGCAATTGAAGAGCTGCGCAAGTCAAGCGGCATGAAAGCAGCCAAAAAAGCCGGTCGTATCGCAGCTGAAGGTCTGGTTGCAGTAAAGGCTGAGAATGGCTACGGTCAGGTTGTAGAAGTCAACAGTGAAACTGATTTTGTAACACGCGATTTAGGTTTCCAAGGCTTTGTTAACGCTGTTTTAGATGCAGGCTTTGCTGCGAAGCAGACTGATATGGCAGCGGTTATGGCTGGCGATCTTGAAGCTGCTCGTGAAGCTCTGGTGCAGAAATGTGGTGAGAATGTCTCTCCACGTCGTCTGGCTAGCATTGAAGCGCCAGTAGTGGGCGGCTATGTTCACAGCAACATGCGCATTGCTGTTATCGTCGGTTTGAGCGGCGGTGATGAAGCCCTGGCTCGCGATGTCGCCATGCATGTCGCGGCAGTTAACCCTGCTGTAGTAAGCTCTGATCAAATGCCTGCTGACGTAATTGAAGCTGAGCGTGCTATCTTTGTTGCCCAGGCAGCTGAGAGTGGTAAGCCTGCTGAAATCGTTGAGAAGATGGTTCAAGGGCGTGTAAGCAAGTTCTTGAAAGAAAGCAGCTTGGTTGACCAGCCTTTCGTAAAAGATCCGGATACAACTGTTGGCAAACTAGTTGCTGCTGGTGGTGCTACGATTGTTGGATTTACACGCTACGAAGTGGGTGAAGGCATCGAGAAAGACGAAGTTGATTTTGCTGCTGAAGTTGCAGCTCAGGTTCAGGGTGCTAATTAAGACAAGCTAAACTCGATAAAGGGTTCCGATATGCCATTAGCTGGAAAAGAGAAAAAGTATAAGCGTATTCTTCTAAAGCTCAGCGGTGAAGAGTTAATGGGAGAAGAGGGCTTCGGGATTGATCCCAAGGTTCTCGATCGCATGGCGCTTGAAATTGGCCAGCTAGTGGGTATTGGTGTTCAGGTCGGTCTGGTGATTGGCGGCGGTAATTTGTTTCGTGGCGCCGCATTGAATCAGGCCGGTATGGATCGTGTCACCGGCGACCATATGGGTATGTTGGCCACAGTGATGAATGCCTTGGCCATGCGCGATGCGCTTGAACGTACCAATATTTCGTCTCATGTTATGTCTGCAATTCCCATGAGCGGTGTGGTTGAACACTATGACCGTCGCCGTGCTATTCGCTATCTCAAAGATGGTGATGTGGTTATTTTTGCCGCCGGTACGGGCAACCCTTTCTTTACTACCGACTCTGCCGCCTGTTTGCGTGGCATCGAGATCGAAGCCAATGTTGTACTCAAGGCGACCAAAGTTGATGGCGTCTACACTGCTGATCCGATGCTTGATCCTACAGCCGAGCTCTATGATCATCTCACCTATGATGAGGTGCTCGACAAAAAGCTGGCAGTGATGGATCTGACAGCTATCTGTCTGTGTCGCGAACATAATATGCCGCTGCGTGTCTTCCGCATGTCCAAACAGGGCGCATTGCTCAATCTGGTAGTGGGTGGCGACGAGGGCACTTTGATCGAAGAGGGACCGAAATGATTAACGAATTGAAAACCGAAGCTAATACTCGCATGACCAAAGCACTCGAAGCGTTGGGTAATGCCTTTAATAAAATTCGTACAGGCCGTGCTCACCCAAGCCTGTTAGACGGCATTCATGTCGACTACTACGGCGTTAACACGCCACTGGCGCAGGCTGCTTCGATTGTAATTGAAGATGCTCGTACTCTGTCTTTGACGCCTTGGGAAAAAAGTCTGGTACCGGCGATTGAGAAGGCCATTCTCAAGTCCGACTTGGGTTTGAATCCGACTACCGCGGGCGCTGTGATTCGTCTGCCGCTGCCGTCACTGACCGAAGAGACCCGTAAAGTCTATGGTAAGCAGGCCAAAGCAGAAGCGGAGAATGGGCGTATTTCTGTGCGCAATGTTCGCCGTGATGTGCTTTCGAGCCTCAAAGCTCTGCTAAAAGATAAAGATATCAGCGAAGATGAAGAGCGCCGAGGTCAGGATGAAATTCAAAAGATCACTGACAGCTTTATTGCCCGTATAGACGAAGCACTAGTTGCTAAAGAAAAGGATCTAATGGAGATTTAATCTCCATGGTGAACTTCTAATGGTAGATTCCGACTCCAAAAACGACTCCCTCTCTAGGTCTGATTTTGAGAACGTCACGCATCCTTTAAAGCATGTTGCTGTCATTATGGATGGCAATAATCGCTGGGCGAAGCAGCGTGGTCTGTCTGGTGTTGCGGGCCACGAAGCCGGCGTCGAGCGTATTCGCGACATTTTGCACGCGGCAAAAGCCCGTGGCATAGAAGTGGTTACGCTTTTTGCCTTTAGTAGCGAGAACTGGAAACGGCCGGAGTTTGAAGTTCGCGGTTTGATGGCGCTGTTTTCCTCCTACCTTAAAAAAGAAGCAAAAAAGCTCCGCGACGATGGTGTCCGGCTCAGAGTTGTCGGCAATCGCAACCAGTTTAGCGATCGTCTTAAGCGATTGATTGATGACGCGGAGAGCCTCACCGCGAGTGGAAAATTTACCCTGGTACTCTGCGTTGATTACGGCGGACGCTGGGATATTGTCACCGCTACTCAAAAAATTGCCTCTGAAGTCCAGATGGGGCGCTTGCGGCCCTCTGACGTCACTGAAGATACAGTGGCTAAGTTCCTTCAGACTGAAGGGCTTCCAGATCCTGACCTCTGTGTACGCACTGCGGGCGAGCAGCGTATCAGCAACTTCTTACTCTGGCAGATGGCTTACACAGAATTCTACTTTGCCAATTGTTACTGGCCAGACTTTGATACAGCCGCCCTCAATGTGGCTGTAGATGAGTACTATTCTCGCCAGCGTCGCTTTGGTTTGCGCGATGCGGTTGAAGATGACGCTACCTCTCTCGGAGAGAAAATAGGTGTTTAAACAGCGCGTTATCACTGCGATTGCGCTAGTTCTGGGCCTATTTGGACTACTGTTTAACCTAAATGCGCTGAATTTTTCATTGGCCGTCGCGCCTGTTGTGCTGCTAGCGGGTTGGGAGTGGTCCAATCTAATGGGTCTTCGGACCAAGCGTCACAGGTTTGCCTTTCTCGCGCTATTAGCTCTATCGCTGGCAGTGGCTTGTTTAAGTCTAAATCTATTCGGCGCTCTCAATGTTTCTCTTGGGCAGACTCTCTGTCTTGCTGTATCGGTGCTCTGGGCGGTGATTTTTCTCTGGGTACAGGGGTATCCGTCTAGCGCTATTCTCTGGTCACCGCGACCTATTTTGGGATTGCTGGGCCTCGTGCTGCTGTCGATCACCTGGGTTGCCATTGTGCTAATTATCCATCAGCCCCACGGTCCCTGGTTGTTGCTGTTTGCCTTTGTAGTCGTTGCCTTGGCGGATATTGGTGGCTATGTGGCCGGCAATCTATTTGGCAAGCACAAGTTGGCACCACGGGTCAGTCCAGGTAAGACCTGGGAGGGTTTCTGTGGCGGCATTTTATTACAGTGCATTTTGATCGCTTCCATGACATCGTTTATGCCTGAAAAAATCACCACTGGTATGCTGTTGGCACTGGTTATTCCAGTGTCGCTCTATTCCGTTCTCGGCGATCTCTTTGAAAGCATGGTCAAGCGTCACAGTGGCGTGAAAGACAGCGGCAATATCCTGCCTGGACACGGTGGTGTGCTCGACCGAATCGACGGTCTGATTGCCGCGCTACCACTGTTTATTTTACTGTTCCTCCTGCTGAGCCCGTTTTAGATCATGCAAATGATCACTGTCCTGGGGGCAACCGGATCCATAGGCGTTAGCACTCTTGATGTGGTTGCTCGACACCCAGATAAATATGCTGTTTTTGCTCTCACTGCCCATACTCAGATTGATAAGTTGGCTGAGCAATGTGAGCAGTTCAGTCCTAAATTTGCCGTTGTAGGCAATGCCGCCCTGGCCAATCAGTTGCAAACTAAGTTGCGCGTCCGTGGCTCTCGCACTGAGGTTATTTATGGCGTAGATGCACTCTGTCAGGTTTCCAGCGATGCAGCTGTAGATACCGTGATGGCTGCCATTGTTGGCGCAGCTGGTCTGGTACCAACACTTGCTGCAGTGCATGCCGGTAAGAAAATATTGCTCGCGAATAAAGAAGCCTTGGTTATGGCTGGCGGGCTATTTATGCAAGCGGTAGCGGACTCTGGTTCAGTGCTTCTCCCTATCGATAGCGAGCACAATGCAATATTCCAGTGTCTGCCAGCAGACTATGGCCGCTCGCCCGGTATCGGCATGAATAGCGGTGTGGAAAAATTATTGCTCTCTGCTTCCGGTGGGCCTTTCCGTGGCATGAGTCTAGAACAGATGCACGCTGTTACTCCAGATCAAGCCTGTGCCCATCCGAATTGGAGTATGGGACGCAAGATCTCGGTGGATTCGGCATCCCTGATGAACAAGGGCTTAGAATTGATTGAAGCCTGCTGGTTATTTGCCGTTCCAGAACAGTCCATAGATGTAGTGGTGCACCCGCAGAGTATTATTCACTCCCTGGTGCAGTACTCGGACGGTTCAGTGTTGGCTCAGCTGGGTAATCCGGATATGCGCACGCCGATTGCTCATGCCCTGGCTTGGCCTCAGCGCATCGAGTCTGGTGTGGCCAATTTAGATCTATTTGACGTTGCGCGACTAGATTTTGAGAAACCTGATATGCAAGCGTTTCCCTGTTTAGGTATTGCCAGAGAGGCTGCTCAGGCAGGTGCTAATGCAGCGACTATACTCAATGCGGCGAACGAAATTGCGGTGCAGGCGTTCCTGGATCAGCGTATCGGTTTTACCCAAATTGCATCTGTTGTTGCGCAGACGCTGAATAGCCAAGTTATCAATGAACCAGAATCACTTGAGGCAGTCCAAGAGTCCGACAATCAAGCGCGTCTATACAGCAGTGCTTATATTAAAAGCCTAGAGAAGTAATTTATGGATCTATTGCAGACAATCTTTTTCACCTTAATTGCCTTGGGGGTATTAGTCAGCTTTCATGAGTTCGGGCATTTCTGGGTAGCGCGACGCTGTGGCGTTAAGGTGCAGCGTTTCTCCATTGGTTTTGGTACGCCGCTGTTGCGCTGGCACGATTCCCATAACACCGAATTCGTTATTGCGGCTCTGCCTCTGGGTGGCTACGTGAAAATGCTCGATGAGCGGGAAGGGGACGTATCGGCTGAGGACCTACCTCATGCCTTTACCCAAAAAACAGTCTGGCAGCGCCTGGCCATTGTTGCCGCGGGCCCTGTGGCTAACTTTTTACTTGCGGTAGTCGCTTTCTGGATTGTGTTTCTCTCCGGAGAGCGCGGTATAGCGCCAGTCGCCGGTTCGGTGCTCAGTGGTTCCCTGGCAGAGCAATCGGGTTTTGAGGTGGGTACTGAGATTATTTCGGTTAATGGTCAT
Source organism: gamma proteobacterium HTCC2207 (assembly GCA_000153445.1). Lineage (GTDB taxonomy): Bacteria > Pseudomonadota > Gammaproteobacteria > Pseudomonadales > Porticoccaceae > HTCC2207. Next base: position 270,307 of record CH672397.1, read on the forward strand.
CGTACAGACACCTGGGCTGCCGTCTCACGCCAGCTCTTTGGTTATATAGGCACTACCGGTGATATCCCATTGACCGTCACCTACCCAAATTCCACTATTGAGTATGATCTGGCTGTGCCCGTCAGCGCTTGGCTGCGTGAAGCCGAAGAGCCTTCGCCATTGCGAGAGCTGGGTATCACGCCACCCTTTGAGCTGGAGGCCCTAAGTCTGGGTGCAGTTGCTGAGGATGGTGCGGGCTATTCAGCAGGGCTACGAGAAGACGATCGTCTGGTTGCCATCAATGGTAGCGATATTCTCAGTGTTGAAGCCTTTATTAAAACTGTTTCCTCCAGTGCTAATACAGCTGTCGAATTGCTTGTCGAGCGTGATGCAGGGCAGCTACTGATCAGCGTTATTCCCCGATTGGTCGATAGAGATGGGCAGCGGGTAGGGCAGCTGGGTGTGCAGTTGGCATCGATGGGAAGCTATCCTGAAGAGTTACTGCGCACCGTTGAGTACGGTGTTTTTGGCGCTGTAGTTCGCGCTGCTGAAGAGACTGCTGAGACTAGTTTGTTTGTGCTAAAGTCCATCGGAAAATTGGTGGTCGGCGATCTGTCCCCGAAAAATCTTAGCGGCCCAATCACCATTGCCAAGGTTGCTGGTGACTCGGCAAAGTCTGGCTTCGACAATTTTATTCGCTTTATCGCCATTCTCAGTATAATGCTCGGCGTGATGAATCTTTTGCCTATTCCGGTCCTCGATGGCGGTCATATTGTCTACTACCTCATTGAGGTGGTTAAGGGCTCTCCGGTTTCGGATACAGTGCAGATAGTAGGCTATAAAGTAGGCTTCTTTATGCTTATGGGATTGATGGTATTTGCTACCTATAACGACGTTATGCGGGCTTTTTAAAGCCGTTTAAAGACAACTAAAAAAATTGGATTTAAATAATTTCATGAAGCAATTCTTTAACGTTTTATTGTTAAGCCTCTCTTTGTTTGCCAGCTCGGTATTTGCCGAAGTATTTCAGGTTGACGATATTCGTATTGAAGGTCTGCAGCGGGTTTCTGCGGGTACTGTTTTTGCCGCTCTGCCAATCAGTGCTGGCGATCTTGTGGATGAGCCAGCGATTCGCTCGGCAACACGGTCACTGTTCCGCACAGGCTACTTTTCTAACGTTATTATGGCCCGAGAGAATGGGGTGCTGGTAATCGGACTAGCAGAGCGTCCAGCGGTTACCGAGATAAATCTAGACGGTAACAAGGCGATTGAGACTGAGCAGCTGCTTGACGCGCTGCGTGACAATGGTTTGGCTGAAGGGCAGATCTTCCGTCAGGTCATTCTCGAGGGTATGACTCAAGAATTACAGCGTCAGTATGTGTCTCAGGGTCGCTATGGCGCCTTGGTTGAGACTGAAGTGAAGCAACTGCCGCGCAATCGCGTTGCAGTCAACATTAATATCGATGAGGGTGATGTCGCCAAAATCCGCCATATCAATATAGTGGGTAATAGCGAATTTACTGAAGAGGAACTGCTCGAGTCTTTTGAACAGCAGACCACTGGCTGGTTATCCTGGATCACCAGTGACGACAAATACGCCCGTGAGAAGCTTTCTGGCGATTTGGAGACCCTTGAATCCTGGTATTTGGATCGTGGTTACCTGCAGTTTAAGGTCGCCTCGACTCAGGTCTCTATCAGTCCTGAAAAAGAGTCGGTTTACATCACCATCAATGTGGATGAAGGGGACGTCTACACTATTGGCGAAGTGGATCTGGCCGGTGAGTTGATGATTCCGGAACTGCAGGTTCGTGCGATGATTATTCTCAAAGAGGGTATGACTTTCTCGCAGACACTAATGACAACGTCCAGTGAGTATATTACTCGTCGTCTGGGCAACGAGGGTTATACCTTTGCTGAGGTTGAGGGCTTTCCCGAAGTCAATGAAGAGGACAAGACTGCCAAGATAACCTATCTGGTTAAGCCGGGTATGCGTGCCTATGTGAGGCGAGTGGAATTCCGTGGCAATACCAAGACCGCTGACTCTGTGTTGCGTCGCGAGATGCGTCAGATGGAGGCTGGTTCAGCCAATAATGCCTTGATCGAAATGTCTAAGGTTCGGCTTGAGCGTCTTGGTTTCTTCAAAGAAGTTAATGTAGAGAACGTACCAGTTGCCGGTACCAATGATCAGATCGATGTGGTGTACAGTGTTGAAGAGCAGCCCTCGGGCTCGATTGGTGCAAGTGTTGGTTACGCTCAGGGCACTGGTTTGATTCTTGGTGCTAACCTCAGCGAGAACAACTTTTTGGGTACGGGTAAGCAGGTGGGCATAGGGTTAAATCGCAGTACCTATCAAACCTCGATTAACTTCAGCTATTCGGAGCCTTACTTTACGGTTGATGGCGTAAGTGCCGGCTACAGCCTGTTTGCCCGCGAAACTGATTACGATGAGATCAATGTTGCCAGCTTCTCTACCAATACCTACGGAGCAGCTGTCAATTGGAGCTATCCGATTACAGAAGTGCAGCGTATCGGATTTGGCCTGGGTTATGAAAATCTCGATCTGCAGACCGGTATCTTTGCCTCTAAAGAAATTGCAGATTTTGTGAGAGACAATGGTTCGGAGTTCGATATAGTCAATGCCAATATCAACTGGGTTCAGTCAACGCTCAACCGCGGTGTCTTTGCCACCAGAGGTTCTCAGCAACGCTTTGGTTTTGATATGGCACTCCCTGGATCAGGTCTTGAATACTACAAAGTCACTTATTCTGCCCAGCATCTCCGAGGCCTTTACAGAGGCTTGAGCCTTAAGCTTAGAGCCGACTTGGGTTATGGCGAGTCCTACGGTGATACTACTCAAATGCCATTCTTTAAGAATTTCTATGGCGGCGGTTTTGGCTCGGTTCGCGGCTTCGAGCGCAATACTTTGGGCCCACGGGATACTCCCTGTAATTATAATGAAGATAATCCCTGCACGACGGGTTACCTAGACGATCCAGACCCCATTGGCGGCAACGTGCAAGTCGAGCTGGGAGCAGAGATTATTTTCCCGCTGCCGTTCCTCAAAGATCAGCGTTCAGTGCAATCGACACTGTTTTTTGATGCGGGTAATATCTTCAATACCAAATGTGGCGAGTTACAGTCCAACTGCTTTAAACCAGATGCAGGTGAATTACGCTACTCTGTGGGCATAGGGGCAACCTGGTTAAGTGGTTTTGGGCCAATCACATTTAGTTTGGCTAAACCGTTAAATTCAAATGACTTCGATGAGACTGAAGTGTTTCAGTTCTCATTGGGTAATCAATTTTAAAAATAGTAGGGAGAGGCGTTTTGTATAATTTGAAAGCAGTAGTGTTGGCATTGGTAGTAGGTTTTTCAGGTACAGTTTCTATGGCAGCGGTTGCCGCAGATAAGATTGCTGTTGTCGATATTGCTCGAGCTATCTTTAGCTCAAATATGGCCCAGGCGCGTCTTAAAGAAGCTGAGACCGGTGCAGATTTTGTCGCCCTGCGAGCAAAGTACGAGAGCTCTACTGCGGATCTTCAAGCACTGGCCAAAGAAGCTGAAACCAAGCGTATGACCTGGTCTCAGGAGCAGGCTCTAGGCCACCAAAAGAAAATGGAATATGCCAAAGCTGATGCTGAATTGGCCGGCCGCAAGATCCAGTCTGAACAGCAGCAATTACAACAGCAAATTATGCAGGAAATCGGCCCCATGGCTCAGCAAGCCCTGCAGGAAGTTGTCACCGAAGAGGGTGTCACCATTTTGCTGAAAATTGATGCAGTGCTGTTGGCTGGTCCCGAAAGCAACTTGACCGCTAAAGTTGCCGATCGTCTAAACAAAAAGTCGCAATAATTTTTAATGCCTGACGATTATTCACTCGCTGAAATAGCCGCGTTTCTCGGTGCCGAGCTACGCGGTGATGGCGCTCTGCGTATCAGCGGGTTGAATACTCTTAAAGATGCAGGCCCCGGTGAGCTGGCATTTCTTGCGAATGAGAAATACGCTAGCCAGCTAGGCTCCTGTAATGCAGCTGCAGTGATTATGGCTGCCAAACACATGGCGACAAATCAGGGCAGTGAGCTGGTGCAATACAGTGGTACTGCTTTGGTTCTCGAAAACCCCTATTTGGGGTATGCGCGTATCTCGCAATGGTTTGATCGCTGTCCCAAGTCAGTTGCCGGTGTACATCCCTCAGCAGTTATTGCCGATTCCGCATCTCTAGGCGCGGGTGTGACGATTTCAGCCAATGTGGTTGTTGAAGCTGACGCGGTGATTGGCTCTGGCAGTTATCTGGGTGCAGGTAGCTTTATAGGTGCTCGTTCGCAGCTTGGTGACAATGCCCGTATTTCGGCTAATGTATCTATTTATCATGACGTTGTTTTGGGATCTGATGTGGTCATTCACAGCGGCTCGGTAATCGGTGCTGATGGGTTTGGCTTTGCACCAGACGGGGCAGGTCAGTGGCAGAAGATCTATCAAATAGGTGGCGTCAAAATTGGTAACAGTGTTGAAATAGGCGCCTGCAGCACCATTGATCGCGGTGCCCTTGGTGATACCTGTATCGGCGACCACGTGATTATTGATAATCATGTGCAGATTGCCCACAACGCGGTGATTGGCAATGGTTGTGCTCTGGCGGCTTATTCCGGCCTTGCGGGCAGTGCAACCCTGGGTAACAACTGTATTCTGGCTGGCGATGCCTGTGTGGTCGGTCACGTCACTATCTGTGACAATGTGCAGGTAACTGCTCGCGGCCTGGTGACCAAGTCGATTACCGAGCCCGGCTCCTACTCTTCTGGAATGCCTCTGATGAAGACGCGAGAGTGGCGCAAAAATGCGGTGCGAATAACGCAGCTAGATAGTATTGCGCGCCGTCTGAGAGATTTCGAAAAAGATTGATCGGCTGAGAGAGTAGCTACTGCTAAGTGTATTCCGCTAAATGATTTATAAATAGCCTGTGCTTGGTTTGACTGCACAAGCTATATAACAAGACCTAAAGAATTTTTATGGATGGAACAATGACCGAAAACAATGGCACCGACGGCGCCCTGACAGTTACAGAAATTATGAATATTTTGCCCCACCGCTATCCCTTTTTGCTGGTGGACAGAGTGTTGGAACTGGTTGAGGGTGAGCGGATTCTGGCGATGAAAAATATCACCGGTAATGAGGATGTTTTCAACGGTCATTTTCCCGGTGCGCCGATCTTTCCCGGCGTGATGATTATTGAAGCCCTGGCTCAGGCCTCGGGTATTCTTGGTTTTAAAACAACCAATACCACTGCTGATGACGGTAAGCTCTATCTGTTTGCCGGTGTTGACAAGGCTCGCTTTAAAAAGCCGGTGACCCCCGGTGATCAGCTGATGCTGGAGTCCCAAGTTGTTGCTGTGAAGCGCAATATCTGGCGTTTTCAAACCCGTGCCACAGTCAATGATAAGCTCGTCTGTGAAGCTACGTTACTCTGTGCCTATCAGGATCGAGATAAAGTTAAGTGATTCATCCCAGCGCCGTAATAGATCCCAGTGCCAAAATAGCCGATAAGGTTACTATAGGCCCGTGGACGATGATTGGCGCAGATGTTGAGATCGGTGAAGGCTGCGAGATTAGCTCTCATGTGGTAATCAAGGGGCCGACCATAATTGGCGCTGGCAATAAAATTTATCAGTTTTCGACTATTGGTGACGACACTCCTGACGTCAAGTACAAGGGCGAGCCGACCCGATTGATTATTGGCGATAACAATGTGATTCGCGAAGGTGTCACCATTCACCGTGGCACCATTCAGGACAATAGTGAAACCATTATCGGCAGTAATAATCTACTTATGGCTTACGCCCATGTAGGTCACGACTGCGTGATTGGCGATAACGTTATTATGGTCAATAACGCCAGCGTCTCTGGCCATGTCTATGTTGGCGACTGGGCGATTCTAAGCGGTTATGCCCTGGTGCATCAGTATGTCCACATAGGGCCTCACTGTTTTATTGGCCCTGCGGCCTTTGTCTACCACGATGTGCCGGCCTTTATTACCGCCTTTGGCAGTCCCGCAGAACCGCGCACCATCAATCGGGAAGGCTTAAAGCGACGTGGATACAGTGCTGAGCAAATTTCCTTGGCCAATCAGGCCTACAAGCTGCTTTATCGTCGCGGCTTGAAGCTAGACGAAGCAATCAAGGCGATTACCAAACTCGGTGATGACCCTGCCATAATGCAATTTCTAAATTCCATTGAAAAATCCACTCGCGGTATTATTCGCTAAGCCATGAGTGGCCTACCTGACAATCCAAACGCTGATATGAACACACCCACCTTTGCCATGGTCGCTGGAGAAGCCTCCGGAGATACTTTGGGCGCAGATCTAATTCGCGCGTTAAGACGACTTTTCCCCGATGCTCGCTTCGAGGGAATTGGCGGGCCAAAGATGATTGCTGAAGGTTTTGTCTCGTTTTATCAGATGGATCGGTTATCCGTAATGGGATTTGTTGAGCCGTTCAAACGCTTACCGGAGCTGCTGTCGATACGCAGAGATATTATCAATCGCTGCAAATTGTCAAAGCCTGCCGCCTTTATTGGCATCGATTCTCCTGATTTTAATCTGGGTATCGAAAAGGCCTTGCATAAAAGCGGTATCAAAACCGTACACTATGTCAGTCCCTCGGTCTGGGCATGGCGTCAGGGGCGGATTAAAGGCATCAAACGCAGTGTTGATCTAATGCTGACGCTCTTGCCCTTTGAAGAGGCTTTCTATCAACAGCACTTAGTCCCAGTGGCCTTTGTTGGTCACCCCTTAGCAGGGCAGATTTCTCGTACGCCAGATAGTTCGGCGGCACGTCAACAATTGGGGCTGGATATCAATCGACCGCTATTGACGTTGATGCCTGGTAGTCGCAGTGGAGAGATAGCGCTGATGGGCACACTGTTTCTGATGGTCGCCACAGATCTGCTCAAATCAAATCCACAGCTGCAGTTCTTGATTCCCGCTGCCAATGGCGATCGTCACCGTCAGTTAACCGAGATCCTTGCTGGCTATCCTAAACTGCCCGTCACGCTGATAAAACAGCAATCGCTGCTGGCCATGGAGGCGGCAGATGCCGTCTTACTCGCCTCAGGCACAACGGCTCTGGAAGCTATGTTGCTGAAAAAGCCAATGGTGGTCAGCTACAAGCTCGGAAAATGGACTTATAAACTGGTTAAGCCATTTATCAAGACACCTTTCGCGTCGATTCCCAATTTATTGGCTACTGAGATGTTAGTCCCAGAACTGATTCAAGATGATGCCACTGTCGAAACGCTCAGTTCGGCGGTGAGCAAAGCCCTAGACCCCAAGGCGCGTGACTCAGTTGAACAACGCTTTGAGGAGCTTTATGAGCAAATCAACCTGCCATCCGGTGATACCGCCGCCGTTGCAATTAACAAGCTGATCTCCTCGTGAAGCCTTGGAATCCTCCCGCTAATATTAAATTTCTTGCCGGCGTCGACGAAGTAGGGCGGGGCCCCCTGGCGGGAGATGTGGTGACTGCTGCAGTGATTCTGCCAGCCAACCACGGTATCGAAGGGTTAGCAGACTCTAAAGCGCTATCCAGCCGTCAGCGGGAAAATCTCTATGCTGATATCACCAGTCGCGCACTCTGTTGGTCTGTGGCGCGCTGCTCGGTTGCAGAGATTGATCGGTTTAATATTTTACAAGCTACCTTAATGGCCATGCGTCGCGCGGTTATGGGTTTAAGCCAGCAACCGGACTATGTGGCTGTGGATGGCAATCGCCTGCCCCAATGGGAGTATCGTGGCGAAGCGGTGGTCAAGGGCGATGGTCGTGTCGAATGTATCAGTGCGGCGTCGATTATTGCCAAGGTAGTGCGCGATGCTGAAATGAAAGCCTTTGATATCACCTACCCAGGTTATGGCTTTGCCGCCAATAAAGGTTACGGCACGCCCCAACATCTAGAAGCGCTGAGTCGCATCGGAGCAACGCCAATTCACCGCAGGACTTTTGCGCCAGTGCGAGAGCAGCTAGAGCTTGTACAAACTGGTCTTTTTGATTAGGTAGCTTCGCGGTTAATGGCTATACTATTGTCCTAAAATGCGAGGCCAGTGCAATAAGCTCAAGAAGCCTAGTACCAGTCCCCGCAGTCGAAAAAAATAATTAATCTAGGGTTTAAGGGGATTGTCTTGAGATATGCACAGATAACCGGTTGGGGGAAATATGCTCCACCGCTGGTGATGACCAACGATGATATGGCCAAGATTGTAGATACCAGTGATGAGTGGATTTTCTCTCGCTCCGGTATCCGTCAACGCCAATACAGTCATGTCTCCACCGGTGAAATGGGTTGGCTCTCTGCAGAGCGTGCACTGGCGACTGCTGGCGTCGATGCAGATGATATAGATCTGATTATTCTCGGCTCCACCACTCCCGAAGAAATTTGTCCCAATACGGCCAGTTACATCAAAAATAAACTCGGCGCCAAAAATGCGGCCGCCTTTGATCTTAACTCCGCCTGTACCAGCTGGTTCTATGCCCTGAATACGGCCACGGACATGGTCAAGTCAGGCTCCATCAACAAGGCTTTGGTGATTGGCTCAGAGCGCCTTTCTCTGGCGATGGATTGGCAAAAGCGCGAGTCCTGTTTCCTGTTTGGCGATGGCGCCGGTTCCGTAGTGATCGAAGCGGCTGAGCAAGAGGGTGGTTTGTTAGCCGGCAAAATGAGTTGTGTTCCCGACAGTCGCGAATGCTTGCGACTGCCTAACTGGGGTATGTCTCCGGCCCATTTGACCGGTGACCTGTATGTCTCGCTGGACTTTGATGGTGCAGAAATTTTTAAGAGTGCGGTTAAAGGCATGTCAGATGCAATCAGCGATGTGCTTGAGAAAGAGGGTTTGACTGCAGCTGATATAGATCTGTTTGTTCCCCATCAGGCCAATATTCGAATTATTCAATCACTGGCCAAGCGCCTGGATTTTCCTATGGAAAAAGTGGTGGTGGCAATTGATAAGTATGCCAATACCTCTGCGGCTTCGATTCCATTGGCGCTCTGTGATGCACTGGAAGATGGCCGAGTTAAACCGGGCATGACTATTTTAACGGCAACCTTTGGCGCAGGACTGTCCTGTGGCGCGGGTATCATCAAATGGGGCGACCGAATTGAGCCAGTGGCAATCTCGGATAAGTCGATTCCCGAATTTGAAGGCACTGTTTTTGATCTGATGAAAGACAGCTTCACTCACTACGGTGTTGATGCCGATCATCTGTTAACCAAAAGCGAAGGGTAAATCCAATAACTACTGCATCATTTGTCCATCTGCGGCTGCACTCCGAATACTCATTAGTCGATGGGTTGGTCAGAATAAAACCTCTGGCCAAGGCCGTTGCAGAGCTGGGCATGCCCGCTGTGGCTCTGACCGACTTCAATAATTTTTTTGCTGCGGTAAAGTTTTACAAAGCCACTCAGGGATCTGGCATCAAACCTATTTTAGGCACCGATCTACTGGTGCTCGATGAAAGCGGCGAGGGCAGTCCGACCCAATTAGTGCTGCTGGTCAAAGACCAAACAGGTTATGCCAACCTCACCAAACTGATTTCCAAGGCCTACCAAGATGGTCAGCGCCAAGGCGTTCCGCATATTAAAAAATCCTGGCTCGGCGAGTTTAGTGATGGCCTGATCGCGCTGTCCGGAGGTCGCAGCGGCGAGATAGGTGTTGCCCTTGTCTCCAATCGTTTGGACGATGCCGCAACCGCCTTAGAAGAGTTTACGGCGCTGTTTGGCGACCGTTTCTATCTTGAACTACAGCGTACCGGTCGTCCTGAGGAGGAGGATTATCTGCACGCTGCGGTAGATCTAGCGGCACGCTATAACTGCCCAGTAGTGGCCACCAATGATGTACGCTTTATTTCGAAGGACGAATTTGAAGCTCACGAAGCACGGGTCTGTATCCATGAAGGGCGTGCTCTGGACGACCCTCGCCGCGAGCGGCGCTTCTCGGAACAGCAATATCTGCGCAGTCCTGAGGAGATGGTTGAGTTATTTTCGGATATTCCCGAAGCCCTTGAGAACAGCGTTGAGATCGCTCGGCGCTGCTCAATCGATATTCGCCTGGGAGAGTACTTTTTACCTGATTACCCGATTCCTGAGGGCATGACGATCAATGAGTTCTTTACCCTTGAATCCAAAAAAGGCCTGCAAAATCGCCTCGAGGTACTTTACGACACCAGTGCGCCTGATTTTCCCGAGATCCAGAAACGCTATATGGAGCGTTTGGAATTCGAGTTAAAAATTATCATCCAAATGGAATTCCCCGGCTATTTTCTAATTGTGATGGACTTTATTGGCTGGGCTAAGACCAATCTTATTCCTGTGGGCCCCGGGCGGGGTTCTGGTGCCGGTTCTCTTGTCGCCTATTCATTATTGATTACCGATCTTGATCCTCTGGAATACGATCTCTTGTTTGAACGCTTTCTTAATCCAGAGCGGGTTTCTATGCCGGATTTCGATATCGATTTCTGTATGGAGGGCCGCGACCGGGTTATCGCCTATGTGGCCGAGCAATATGGTCGCGACGCGGTGTCACAGATTGTGACCTTCGGTACCATGGCGGCCAAAGCTGTGGTTCGCGATGTGGCGCGAGTACAGGGAAAATCCTACGGCCTAGCGGATAAACTGTCCAAGTTAATCCCCTTTGAAGTGGGCATGACCTTAGAAAAAGCGGTTGAGCAAGAAGAGACCTTAAAACAGTTTTTGGATGAGGACGATGAAGCCGGCGAGATCTGGGGTATGGCTCTGCAGCTCGAGGGCGTAGCGCGGAACTGCGGTAAGCATGCCGGTGGTGTGGTTATTGCGCCAACCCTGATCACTGACTTCTCGCCAATTTATTGTGATGAAACCGGTGCCGGCGTAGTCACTCAGTTTGACAAGAATGATGTAGAAGACGCCGGCCTTGTGAAGTTCGATTTCTTGGGTCTGCGGACACTGACGATTATCGATTGGGCGGTGCGCATGATTAATGCGGATCGCAGTAATATAGGGGAAGAGCCCCTTGAGATCGATAAAATTCCCCTGGATGATCAGCCCACCTATGGTCTGATGCAACGAGCCGAAACCACCGCAGTTTTTCAGCTTGAGTCCCGGGGTATGAAAGAGCTGATTAAGAAGCTCGGCCCCGACCGCTTTGAAGATATTATTGCACTGGTGGCACTGTTTCGCCCTGGACCGCTGCAGTCGGGCATGGTCGACGATTTTATCAATCGTAAAAAAGGCCGTGCTGAGGTTAGTTACCCTCATTCCCAATATCAGCATGAGTGCCTAAAGCCCGCCCTGGAGCCCACCTACGGCATTATTCTCTATCAAGAGCAGGTGATGCAGATCGCTCAGGAGATGGGCGGCTATACCTTGGGTGGTGCTGATTTGTTGCGTCGTGCCATGGGTAAAAAGAATGCTGATGAGATGGCCAAGCAGCGCGAACTCTTTATGGATGGCGCTATTGGTAAAGGCTTTACCAAAGAGCTGGCATCGAATATTTTCGACCTTATGGAGAAGTTCGCCGGCTACGGATTTAACAAATCCCACTCCGCGGCCTATGCATTGGTCGCCTATCAGACAGCCTGGCTAAAGCAGCACTATCCGGCGCAGTTTATGGCGGCGACGATTTCCTCGGATATGGATAAGACCGATAAGGTTGTGACCTTTATCGATGAATGCCGTGCCATGAATCTCGAATTATTGCCGCCAGATGTAAATGGCGGTCAGTTTCACTTTAGTGTCGATCAACAAAACAGGGTGATCTACGGCTTAGGCGCGATTAAGGGTCTGGGTGAAGGGCCGGTGAGCAATATCCTTGCAGCGCGGAATGAAGGGGGCCCGTTTAAGGATCTCTTTGACTTCTGTGCTCGTGTCGATGGCCGCAAGGTCAACAAGCGCGCCATCGAAGCGCTGATTCGCAGCGGCGCGTTTGATGAAGTCGGCCCTGAAGGCGAGATTGGCTATCGCCGCGCGGTGATGCTGGCGGCCATGGATCAAGCAGTAAAGCTCGCTGAGCAGCATGCGCGCAACACCAGCAGTGGTATGGGCGACCTGTTTGGTAATTCAATTGTGGAGAGCGCCTCGGATATTAACTACACCAGCTATGGTGCCGCGCGCAGTCTCTCTGGAAGAGAGCGGCTAAACGGCGAGCGCGATACTCTCGGGCTCTATCTCACCGGACATCCCATCGACGAATACGAAGAGGAACTGCAGAAAATGCATCCCAATCGTATCTCGAAATTACGTCCGGCCAAGGTCCTTGCCACGGTCTCCGGCATGATAATCGCCATGCGCGTGATGAAGAACAAGCGCGGTGAGAACTTTGCCTTTATTACCCTCGATGACAAAAGTGGCCGCCTTGAGCTGTCGATATTTGCTGAGAAATACAATGTCTATCGCGAGATTCTGGTTAAAGACGCCTTGCTAGTGGTGCAGGGTGTAGTCTCAGAGGACAGTTTCACCGGTGGTCTTAAAATGCTCGCCGAATCGATCCAATCAATATATGAAGCGCGCTGCAGTAAAGTGAAGCGCCTAGCTTTAACCATCGATAGCAAATCCTTTGATGGAAAATGGGTCGAGAGTTTACAGAGCTCGGTTAACGCCTACAGAGATGGAAACTGCCCCCTGGAGGTCGATTATATTGGGCCCAGCGCCAGTGGTCGTTTAAAGCTTGGCAGTCAGTGGCGGGTTCAGCCGCGGGATGAATTGATTGGGCACTTGCGCGAAAAATTTGGTAAAAATAATGTCACTTTGCACTATGATTAATTAATCAGTGAGCGCTTAGGCTTAATCGGCTCTAGCGTTGATTCTTATAAGTGTTAGAATGCGCCCAGACCCAGTTAGCTCCCAAGACGCGAGAATTCTCTGCCCATGAATTTAAACTATCTCTCTTTCGAACAGCCCATAGCCGAACTCGAAGCAAAGATCGAAGAACTACAACTTGTTGGCAATGACAATGATTTAAACATTGCCGAGGAAGTGACCAAGCTGCGCGATAAATCCCGCAAGCTTACTGAAAGTATCTACAACAAGTTAACGCCCTGGCAGGTTGTTCAGGTAGCCCGCCATCCCCATCGTCCCTATGCGCTAGATTACATCCAACGAATCTTTACCGACTTCGAAGAAATGCATGGTGACCGTCACTTTGGTGATGACAATGCGATTGTTGGTGGTGTTGCCCGCTTAAATGGCGTGCCCGTGATGGTTATCGGCGAAGAAAAGGGTCGCGGCGTCAACGAAAAAGTCATGCGCAATTTTGGTATGCCAAAACCTGAGGGCTACCGCAAAGCGCTGCGCCTAATGGAAACGGCTGAGCGCTTTAAACTGCCGGTGCTGACCCTTATTGATACTCCCGGTGCCTACCCAGGTATCGACTCTGAAGAGCGCAATATCTCTGAAGCCATAGCCCGTAACCTGGCGACCATGTCGCGATTAAAAACGCCGATTATCTGCACCGTTATTGGCGAAGGCAGCTCTGGTGGCGCATTGGCAATTGGCGTGGGTGACAAGATTAATATGCTGCAGTACAGCACTTATTTTGTTATCTCGCCCGAAGGTTGCGCCAATATTATTTGGAAAACCAGCGAGAAGGCATCACTGGCTGCTGAAGCCATGGGTGTTACCTCAGACAACCTTGAAAACCTCGGTATAGTTGATGAGACCATCCCCGAGCCCATGGGCGGAGCCCATCGCGATATAGACAGTATGTGCGAGACCTTGAAAGAGAGTCTTAGTCGCCAACTCAAGGACCTCTCGGCGATACCCATGGATGAGTTGTTGGAGACCCGTTTTGAGCGACTGATGTCTTATGGCAGTCCAGAATAGTCTACTGCTTGGTTTTACTCGGTTGATAAAAAAGCCGCCGATTCTAACAGAATCGGCGGCTTTTTAGTCTGTAGGTGGACCCTTTGGTTTAGAGGGTGGCTTTCGCTGTCAGTTAGTTCTAAGTTAGTTCTCAGTTAGTTCTCAGTTAGTTCTCAGTTAGGTCTCAGTTAGGTCTCGGTTAGGTCTCAGAAAGTATCGAAATAGCCGCCAGGGCATCAGGGTCCTGTGCCTTAATTTTATTGGCTACATGGTGCTGAAAAAAATAGTGAAAATCATCGCAGCCCTCTGACTCAAATAGGCAATCATCTCCTGGTAGGACTGGTGTACTGACCATTTTACTGTCATCAATTAACATGGCGCTGATGCTGCCATCTTGGCGCAGTCTCCAGCTGACCACTTCTTTAAGAGTGATACTTTTGAATTTATCGGCCGATAACACCGCATGGGTGCCAATGGTATCGGGGATCTCCTGAATAATTTCGCGATCGGATTCGCACTGATATTCATAGTAATCCGCAGCGGTCTCTAGCTCGACAATCTTGTGCAGCGGTGCACTGTAAAAAAGCTCGTCGACACCAGCATCATAATAGCCCTGCCAATGGCCATTTAGAGGGTCATTGATCTCGTCACAGGGGACCAGTTCATGGAGCCAGGGCACAAGACCTACAACCTCACCATTGGTGCGTAGCCCCCAGGCGAGAATTTTAATTGAGAACAGCTTGTCCTGATTTTCTGAATTGGCGTAGAGCATTTCCAAACCATCGAGTTCCGGTGTTATGCGGATAAGCTTGTTATCGAGGTTTTCAGAGAGCGGCTTGCGAGTGAAGATATCTATTACGTTGTCTGACTCTGTGGCTGAGTCAGCGTTTTTCTCAGATCCTGGTTGAGTCTTTGAACCAGGTTTTGAGCTGGCTTTAGATGCAGATTTGAAATCAATGATTTTGCTCATCGGTCCATCTCCTTGATCAGTTGGCAGGAAGCGCGTCTTATCTTTCAAACGTCCTCTCTTTAAAAGTACTCTAGAACGATGCAAAGTACAATAATTTGAGATGATAATAGCCGGTGATGCGACGTGAAAATGACTATATAATTGCATCTTGGCACAGTATTTAGAGTCTGGGGTACTAATTGTTAACAGAGAATCTGCGCTTGGCGTCAGTCGTTACGTTGTTTGAACAGCTGTTTTACGAGCGACTCAATACACGCTTGCTCGGTGGCGCCGAAGAGCCAATTTATATTCCGGCTGGATTGGCGACAGAGGACGCTGACATCAGCTCTGTGGAAACCTATCACCGGCTCTATTTCCGTCATGACTATCTCTCCAGCGCACTCCATGAAACCGCCCATTGGTGTATCGCTGGGACTCAGCGCAGAGAGCAGCTAGACTTTGGTTACTGGTATAGTCCCGATGGTCGTTCGTCTCAGCAACAGCAGTTATTCGAGCAGGCTGAGGTTGCGCCCCAGGCGCTGGAGTGGATGTTCTCCATAGCCTCTGGTCAGCGCTTTCGAGTCAGCGCCGATAACCTAGCCTCGGATGAGGGTGCTAGCGACGACTTTGTTCGAGCAGTTGCAGAGCGGGCTCAAAGTTGGTGTGCAGGGGGCAATTTGCCGTCGAGAGGGCGGCTATTTATCGAGGCGTTAGGCAATCGATTTGATTGTGCCGAGCCTTTGTCTCAGGATCATTACCGGTTAGAGGCGCTTGTTTAGAGGCATTTTTTTAGAGCGACTTTTTTAGAGTCACTTGATTAAAAGCGCTAACCTTTAAAGAATTTATATTAGAAGTACTTATTGTAAAAGCTTATAGCCAGTGGCAAAAATCGCCAAATTTCAGACTTACGCAGGAGCGCAACGGATCTATTATGCAGGCTTATCTTATCGACTCATCTATCTACATTTTTCGCAGCTATTTTACGCTGCCTGAAAATTGGCAGGCCCTCGATTCAGGGCATTCAACCCATGCAGTCTATGGCTTTACCGCCTTTCTGTTGGATATGTTGCGCAATAAGAACCCAGAGCATCTGTTCTGTGCCTTTGATGAAAGTTTAGGCAGCGGCTTTCGCCACCAGCTCTGTTCAGACTATAAAGCTAATCGTGAGCTCCCGGATGAGGCGCTGGCCTTTCAGCTAAATGCCTGCCGCCAGCTCTGTCGAGTCCTAGGGATTGCCGAGATGGCGTCTGACACTTATGAAGCGGACGATCTGATCGGCGCGGTGGCCAAGAACGCGAGATTGGCTAATAGCCAGCCTGTAGTGGTTACTCGGGATAAGGACTTGATGCAGCTGATCGAAGCCGAGGATCTGTTTTGGGACTTTGGCAAGGCACCGCCGAAAACCCAGCGTCAGGTAGAAAAAGACCTCGAGATTGGCTGTCAGCAGATGGCAGACTTTTTGGCCCTGACTGGTGACAGCAGTGATAATATAGCCGGCGTGCCTGGAGTAGGCGCCAAGACAGCAAAGCAGTTGCTGCTGCATTTTCCCGATATAGACGCTATTTTGGATCACCTAGATCAGTTGCAGGACTTGCCGATCCGCGGCGCCAGCAAACTAGCAGACAAGATTGATAACCACCGCGACCAGCTGCTACTGGCCCGACAGCTGACCACTATTTGTACTGATATAGCCGAAGCGCCAAAGCTGGAACAGATCGCCTGGCAGGGCATAAATCTCAATGCCTTTGATCTGTTTTGCGAGGAGATGGGTTTCGCAGGCAAGTTTCATGACCGCGCCAAACAGTTGCGTGGACGGCAGCTCACACCGAGCTGGTAGAGCAACTTAATCTCGGCTTTGAATAGCCCTCAGGAGTCTTTTTGAAAATCGTAGCGGATCAAAATATGTTGATGGTGGACCAGTTCTTCGGAGAATATGGCTCTGTTACATATGTTCCTGGCCGCTCACTTTGTGCTGCGGATATCGCCGATGCGGATGTTCTCCTTGTGCGTTCTGTGACTCAGGTTAATAGGGCACTGTTAGAGGGCTCATCGGTCTCATTTGTCGGCTCTGCAACGATTGGAACGGACCATATAGATGAGGATTATTTAGCCCAGAACGGCATAGACTTTGCCTATGCGCCTGGCTGCAATGCCGATGCCGTGGTGCAATATGATTTGTCTGTGCTCAGTCGCTTACAGGCTAACTGGCAGCAGTGCTCTGTCGGTATAGTGGGCTGTGGCAATGTGGGTGGTCGCCTGTATCGCGCGCTGACCGACCTCGGCGTTAGTTGCGCGGTCTACGATCCATTCTTAAGTGCTGACTCAGGAATCAATCTAACGGATTTCGATACTGTGCTGGGCCGCGATATTATCTGTGTGCATACCCCCTTGACCACCTCAGGCCGCTATCCAACAGAGCATTTATTCAGTGCTGAGGTGTTGGGCCGAATTAATCCTGAGAGCTTATTAATTAATGCTGGGCGCGGCGCGGTTATTGATAACGCCGCATTGCTCGCGTTGCTTGAGAGCGGTTCTCCATTAAGAGTGGCGCTGGATGTATGGGAGGGAGAACCCAGTATAAATCTGTCGCTAATGGAAAAGGTTGCACTGGCGACGCCGCACATTGCAGGTTATAGCGTTGAGGGCAAGGTCAGGGGCACGGAGATGCTTGCTGAGGCCTTTAAACAGTTGGCTGATGCTGATGCTGAGACGCTTACAGAACAGCCTAAAACAGTCGCTACGCTTACTGCAGAGACAGTTAGTGAATTGATATTGGCGAGCTATGATGTGGCTGAAGATGACTTGAGAATGCGCTCAGCCCTGAATGCCAGTTCCGATGTGGCTCAGGCCTTCGATCTGTTGCGCAAGCAGTACCCAGAGCGCCATGAGTTCAGTCGTTATAAATTCAGCGTCGAAACTCAACAGGCTCAGCCTGAACTAATAGCTCAGGCGCTCAAGCTGGGGTTTCGCGAATAGCGGCTGTTAGCGAGTTAGTCCCAGAGGTGACGCGCACTCTTTCAAGAAAGGTTGCCAGGCGCCCAATGGCTTCAATTAGCTGGTCTTTGTCAGGCAAAAATACAATCCTAAAATGCTGAGTTCCAACCATATTAAAAGCACTGCCCTGAACCAATAGAACACGTTCCTGTTTAAGTAGCTCTAGGACCAGATCTTCATCGTCAGCAATTGGATACATAACCGGATCCAATTTTGGAAACAGGTACATAGCCGATTTGGGTTTCACACAGCTTACGCCGGGAATCTGGGTGATCAACTCATAGGCTAAATCGCGTTGAGCCAGCAGTCTGCCGTTAGGCAATATCAAATCATTAATACTCTGGTAGCCACCCAGTGCTGTCTGCACGGCAAGCATTGCCGGTACATTGGCACAGAGGCGCATAGAAGCAAGCATTTCGAGCCCTTCGATATAGCTGCGGGCATTGTGTTTGGCACCGGATGTAATCACCCAGCCGGAGCGGAATCCGGCAAGTCGATAGGTCTTTGATAAGCCATTAAATGTCAGGCAGAGTACTTTTTTAACCAGAGTCGCTAGGGGGATATGCACTGCATCATCGTAGAGAATACGATCGTAAATTTCGTCGGCAAATACCACCAGATTGTATTTTTCCGCCAGGCTAACTATCTGCTTAAGATTGTTTTCGCTGTACACCGCACCGGTCGGATTGTTAGGGTTAATAACTACTATACCGCGGGTATTAGCGGTGATCTTACTTTCAATATCGGCAACATTGGGCTGCCAGTTATCATCTTCGTTGCACTGATAGTGCACCGGCGTGCCACCGGCCATGGACACCGCAGCAGTCCACAGTGGGTAGTCCGGGGAGGGTATCAGTACCTCATCGTCATTGTTAAGCAGCGCCTGCATTGCCATCACAATCAGCTCGCTGACACCGTTGCCCATAATCACATCATCGACGACAACATCCGCTATGCCTTGGGTCTGAGCTCGCTGCATAACGGCTTTGCGCGCTGAGAAAAGGCCTTTTGAATGACAGTAGCCCTGAGCTTCGCGAAGATTATGAATAACGTCGTGCATGATTTCATCCGGGGCATCAAAGCCAAAGGCACCCGGGTTGCCAATATTTAGCTTAATTATGCGTTGGCCTTCGTCTTCAAGCAGGTTAGCATGATCGAGAACGGGGCCGCGGATGTCATAGCAGACATTAGCGAGCTTGAGCGATTTTTTTAATTCAGGCATGAAATGCTTCATTGAATAAGTGGTTTAAATATTAAGCGCGACACCTAGATCGTGCAGTTGCAAGCTCCATTGTAGCTAAATAATATCCTTGTGGGGGAGGCTGTAATGAAAATAATAAGTTGGTCGGGGCAGGCTGGTTTACTTCTGACTGTCTTCAGTACTGTCGGATATCGTGTCGAATTATTGTACTTTAGGTTAGCCTTGTTACTTCTCGCCGCCGCACTTGTAGTGTGCTGTCTGGTTGTTCTAGTAGAGTTTGTTTTATTAAGTAGCGCTGCGGTTAAAAAAAGACCTTTGCGCCTAGAGTACGCATTACTCGCTGTATGCTGCGCCATAGCTCCTTGCCTTACACTCTATATGGTCGGCATCGACGGTATCAGAGCACCTAGGATTCACGACATAACCACTGATACGGTTAATCCGCCAAAGTTTATTTTTACCCGAGAGGACGAGGGTTTTCGTGAAAATTCATTGGTTTACGGGGCCGACCAGCTCAGTGCCGAGCAGGTAACGGCTATACAGCGTGAAGCCTACCCTGATATCAGCACTGTGACCGTGCAGCTTGCGGCACGCAAGGTTTATCAAAAGGCGTTATTTGTCGGTAGTCTGCTGGGATGGAAAATTTCCTCCAAGGACGCCTCTATACTGCAATTTGAGGCCCAGACAATCACGCCCCTGTTTGGATTTGTCGATGATATTGTGGTGCGTATTGCGGCCTTAGACGAGCATTCAAGTACCATTGATATTCGCTCAGTGTCAAGAGTGGGGGTCACTGACTTAGGGGCCAATGCAAAACGTATACGGCTTTTTTTCAACAAGCTAGAGCAAGAATTAATTATTCTTTAAACCAGTTAAAAATAAGCGCCAATAGGGTTGACAGTTTATCTGTAGCTCAATAGAATGCGCGCCTCCTAGCCAGTACCGTCCCGTTCGTCTAGAGGCCTAGGACACCGCCCTTTCACGGCGGTAACAGGGGTTCGACTCCCCTACGGGACGCCATTTTTATACAGCACTTATGGATAAGTGTTTGCGGGAATAGCTCAGTGGTAGAGCACAACCTTGCCAAGGTTGGGGTCGCGAGTTCGAACCTCGTTTCCCGCTCCAATACTAAACGCAAAACTTCGGCTTTGCGTTTTTTTATGCCTGGGGTTTAGTCCTTTAAACCCCGCCTTAGTTATCTCTGAGAACGCGCTCTAAAAAAGCTCCAGTAAAAGTTTTAGCCTGCTATCTCTGCATCGTCATCGGTCATACGAATGAGTTTAAGTCGCTTATAGGTCGAAGAATTGCTTTATTTCATCTTCTTTAGATTGAGCATCGCGCATGCCCATGGCGATCAGCTTGCGACAGAAACCGGGCTCAAATAGTAGGTAGCTGGCAGCACTGGACCCGCCACCCTGAGCTGTAGCACCCGTTAAGCTCAGAAAAATGCGCAGGGACCTTGGCAGCTGGTGTAAATGCTCCTCGGCGATACTGTCGATGGATTCCGTGGGGGATATAGACAGCACCTCAACCGGATTTAAATCAGTGATATTGTTTTTCTCGCGCAGGGATTGGGGCAGGGCACCGGCTAGGCGATTGATATTACTCAGGGTTTCTAAGTCACTCTCAACGGCATCAATAAAGGCGCTGTTAAACATATGCCCAACAATTTGGGCCGTGGAGGGGGAGTGTTCTAATCCGGCAGGCACCTTGCTGCGGGTTGCATTGTCGCTGACGCCGACAATTAATAGTTTAGACGCGCCCATATGCAGTGCCGGGCTGATTGGCTTGAGCTGGCGTACCGCGCCATCGCCGAAGTAGTCATTGTTTATCTTTACCGCAGGAAATAGTCCGGGGATAGCGGTTGAGGCCATCAGATGATCAATACTCAGGGGGATATGTTCGCCGCGGCGACGGGAGCGATTCCAGGCGGCTATTCGTTCCTGTCCCTGATAAAAGGTGACTGACTGACCGCTGGCATAGCTCATTGCTGTGATGGCGATAGCCTCCAATTCGCCATTGCTAATTGCTGTATCCAGGTAGTCAAATTTGACATAGCTATCCATCATCTTGCGCAATGGGCTGTTGTCGAGCAGCGATACTGGTTTGCCGATGCCATATCCGCTGTGAACAAATGAGGCCATTATATGGAAGGTATTTTTTAATACCCCCAGGGCGTCGGTGCGATAGACATCTGCTGGTGTCAGTTCATTCCAGATGCGTTCCAATTTGCTGGTGCGCAAACGAAAGGGCCCGGCCCGTCCGGCAATCGACAGTGCATTGATGGCACCGGCAGAGGTGCCGCAAATAATCGGAAAGGGGTTGTACACTGATCTCGGTAATATACTGGCAATACCTTTCAAAACACCCACTTGATAGGCGGCTCTGGCGCCGCCTCCGGTCAAAACTAAGCCTTTGCTCATGGTTAAAAGATTCCTAAGGACAGACCTGCGGCCATGGCTAGACCGAACTCTTCACATTGTTCTAAGTGTTGCTGATTAATATCGCCTTTGGCGATTAATGGCTCGTTGATTTTGCGCAATGGGTAACCGATGGCAATGCGATCGATCTCGCGCACAGCGCCGCTGCCATCATTGCCGGCGCTGATAAATAGAGCATAGGGTAAATTTAGTTGGAAGGGCTCTGCTGGGTAGTAGGTGCGATCAAAAAAGTCCTTGAGGGCGCCGCTCATGGTGCCAAAATTCTCCGGCGTGCCAAAAAGCAAGCCATCAGCCCAGCGCAAATCCTTTAAATCGGCATCAAAGGCACTTAGCAATCGGGTTTCTACATCTGCCTCTTGCGTTGATCCCCGCATAACGGCCTCCGCCATCTGGCCAGTATTGCCGGATTGGGTGTGATAGATAATCAGCAGATGTTTCTTCATCGGTTAAACCCACTATTCGACAAGAGTGCGGCGGAGTCACATTTTTTGGCGCCACTCGGGACTACAGTGTTTACTCGTTGTCAGTCTTGTTTGTCCAGCCTAAGCAGGCTGTTAGCGGTGTAAGTGTAACGGATATCTCTTTAGAAGGATCTATCTTGAGCTACTTGATTACGCTATCTCTGGGTGTCTTTTCGGTTGCCTGGTGGCCTTGGTTACCAAGCTTTTGGGTCAGCCTCGGCCTATTTATTGTGCTGCTATCGCTCTGTGCCTTTTTCCGTCTTAGAGGGTCGATTTGGCTTGTATCTCTGAGTGCTGGAATGCTCTGGGGTATTTTTTACGGCCATCAAATACTCAATAAAAGTTTGCCTGAACAATTCAGTGGAGAAGAGATTTTCAATCTCGGGACGGATTATCAGTTTAGTGGACAGTAATTCTGCTCGCAGTCGTTTTAGTTTTGCCGCTGAGTCCATGCAGCTTATGGGTGATACCGATTCGCAGTTTGCCCCGAGTGACATTTTACTTAGTTGGTATGCTGCAGAGACTCTGCACCCAGGGCAGCGCTGGCAGCTGGTGGTGCGCTTGCGACGCCCTCGAGGCTTTGTTAACCCCGGAGCATTTGATTATCAAAGTTGGCTACTACAGCAGGGCTATAGCGCCACCGGTTATGTGCGTTCGCCAGAGCTTGCCAGGCAGTTGTCGGAGGCCAGACTTTTTAGTGGCGGCTATATTGCCTCAGTGCCGGCGCAACTAAGGGCAACAATTCAACAATCTATCGAGCAAGCAGAGCTGTCGCCGCGTGGCCGCGCTGTGCTCTTGGCTTTGAGTATCGGCGATAAGCGACAGCTCGCCAGTTGGTGGCAGGATCTAGCGCGCTTGGGCATAGTTCACCTGCTGGTTATCTCAGGCCTGCATATAGGTCTTGTGGCGTTATTTGGAGCTGCCTGCGGCAAGGGGCTGGCGCGGCTGATGATTCTTGCTATAGGCTTGTTGAGAAGTTTATTGAGAGCCTTATTGAGAGTCTTATTGGGTTCTCTATTCAATCGGCAACTAAGTCACTTTGCACTGCAGCTGCCTAGTCCATCGTTACACTGGCTACCGCCAATTAGCGGTTTACTGGCCGCTGCCGCATACAGCCTTTTGGCCGGGTTCTCTCTGCCTACACAGCGCGCATTAATTGCTGTGGTAGTGGTGGTGTTAGCAAAGCTCTGCTTTCGCCGAATTCAACCCTTTGTCTGCTTGGTATGGGCCTTGACCCTGATTGCGCTATTGCAGCCCTTGGCGGTATTGAGTGCAGGTTTCTGGCTTTCATTTACTGCCGTGGCGATTTTGATTGCTTGGTTCTCCCCTTGGCAATCGACGGATCCTTGGTGGGCGAAAAAGCGTACTGTCACAGCCCAGTTGGCTCTACTACTGGTTATGGCGGTGCCACTACTGCTTTTTATGGGCCGTCTGTCATGGTTGGCGCCGCTGGTAAATTTGGTTGCTGTGCCCTGGGTGTCTCTGGTGACTGTGCCCACTGTGCTACTCGGTTGTCTTCTTTTGCCGATCTCAACTAATACTGCCGAAACGATTTGGAAAGTCTCCGATTGGTCCGTACAACTGCTGTGGCAGTTTTTGGATCTATTGCCGTCGAATCAGGGCTTTTTAGTTTCTCCTGCCGGCACATCCAGTTTGATTTTGCTCACTGGGTTGCTGGCTGGGCTGTGTTTTATGTTGCCGTGGAAATTTTATGAGAGATGGCTCGGCATACTGCCTTTGGTGCTATTGCTAGTGCTCAGTGAGAAGCCCAAGTTTGGCTTAAGAGTAACGGTTCTGGATGTGGGGCAGGGGCTTGCCGTAGTGGTTGAAACCGATCAACGGAGTTTGCTCTACGACAGCGGCGCGCAATTTAGCCCTGCCTTCAGTGTCGGCAGTGGCATTATTGCGCCCTTTTTGTGGCAGCGGGGTTGGAGAGCTATTGATACCACCGTTATAAGCCACGAGGATGGCGATCACAGTGGTGGCTTTGCTGCTCTGCAGGAACTCGATGGCGCTGGGGTGAAGTGCTTTTCGAGGTGCTATCACCAGAGCCTGAAGTGGAACCGAATGCCTATGCAGAGGGTGCTAGTCAGGGTGGCTTCGCTGTCAGTGGTAATAATAGCTCCTGTGTTCTGCGAATACGCTGGCGGGATATTCAGGTGCTGTTGCCAGGAGATATCGAAAGCGCTGCAGAATATCAGCTGCTCCACTCAGGTAGGCTTAATAGTGCGCGGATGGATTTATTGATCGCACCCCATCACGGTAGCAAGACGTCCTCTACGCCACGCTTTGTTCAGCAATTACGCCCCAAAAATGTGGTATTTTCGGCGGGATTCCAACACCAGTTTGGCCATCCTCATCCCTCGGTCACAAAACGTTATGACGCTGTACAGAGTCAAATTTGGAATACTGCGGAGCAGGGTGCTATAACATTTGAGTGGTTAGATTCTAGTGAGGCTACTAGACAGCACTCTAGGCAGCACTGTAGGCAATATTTTAAAGAGCACTCTATAGAGCATTCTAAAGAGCCCTGTAAAAAACTGGCTGGAGCGTTAAAAATCACCACAGCCCGCGGCCAAGCGCAGCGCTGGTGGCGCTAGGCATGGATTGTAGATTTTGCCCGATGACCTTTTATGGTAGAGTCTCGATTCCAATTTAATCGACTCAATGGAAGACACTGTGTATCAAATTTTCCTCGCTGGTGGCTGGCTTATGTGGCCACTACTTATCTGCTCGATTATCGTTGTCGCAATTTCCATTGAACGCTTTATTACCCTCAAAGCCGATCGCATTGCGCCCAGTGGTCTACTGACCCGAGTCTGGCAGCAGTTGCGTGATCGCGAGTTAGCCGGCGAGAGTCTTCGTGAGCTCCGTGATACCTCACCACTTGGCTATATTCTCGCTGCCGGTATCAGCAACTCTGGTCATGGTCGGGAAATCATGAAAGACAGTATCGAAGAAGCCGCAGCTCAGGTTGTCCATGAACTCGAACGCTTTCTTACACTGCTGAGCACCATTGCGAATATGGCTCCCCTAATTGGTTTGCTCGGCACAGTGCTTGGGATGATTCAGGTGTTTGCCGATATTATGCTGTTTGGTACAGGTAATGCCGCTGATCTCGCTGGGGGTATCTCTCAGGCGCTTATTACCACTGCTGCTGGTCTTACTATCGCGATTCCGGCAATGATCTCACACCGCTATTTTGAGCGTCATGTGGAGTCTCTGGTGGTGCAGTTAGAGGGTCAGGCAACTAAGCTGGTGGATGCAATGCACAGCGACCTGTTTAGGCAGTCATAGGTAACCTATGTCTAGATTGCCGCCGTCTTTTCCGCCGATATTAGCCGTGAAATCACCATGAAATTTCCCCGCCGAGCGCAGCGAGATAACAGTATTAATCTAACCCCATTGATTGATGTAGTGTTTTTATTGCTGATTTTCTTTATGGTCACTACAACTTTTACCCGTGAGACAGGTATGCTGATTAGTCTGCCTGAGGCACAGGCGGAGAGTCCATCCAGAGAGCCTGTCACATTAGAATTGGTGATCTCGAAAGAAGGCAATTACGCGGTTAACGGACAAAGTTTGATAAATCGTGATATCAAGACCATTATGGCTGCCTTGAAGGACGCTTCGGCGGGAGATAATCAGATGCCTTTGGTGATTACCGCCGATGCTCAGTCGACTCACCAGGCTGTCATTACCGCCATGGATGCTGCGGGTAGGTTAGGGTTTGAAACATTAAATATTGCAACGCAACAGCCACAAGAGCCATAACAATATGAGCGACAAGATTGTCCCGACCGGTGCGTCCACTTATTTGCGCCTGTTAAAGTATGTTCGCCGTTACTGGCTGGCCTTTGTGGTCAGTATATTTGGCTTGGTACTGCACTCCTTTGCCGAGGTCGCGTTTGTCGACCTACTCGGTTACATCACCGATACCGTAGGCACTCTCACCAGTGCAGGGGCTGCCGAAACTCAACCTGTGGCTATGCCTCAGACTGGTATGACGGCCATGTTCGCCGAGGCATTACTCGGTGACTTACTGGTTGAAAAAACCTGGTTAGTGATTCCCTTTTTTCTGGTGGTTATCAGTGTTTTGCGCGGTGTGGGTTACCTTATTGGCAGCTATGGGCTCGCCTATGTCTCTAACTATCTGGTTCATGCACTGCGCGTAGATATCTTCGAGAAATATCTCCAGCTGCCCTTTGAGTTCTTTGATCGTTCGATGTCGGGGCATCTGGTTTCAGTAGTCACATTCAATGTTCAGCAGGTCACCCAAGCCAGTACCAAAGCACTAAAAACACTGCTCCAGCAGGGTAGTTTAGTCCTGGGCCTGATGTCTTATCTGTTTTACGTAAACTGGAAGTTAACTCTGTTCTTTCTCGCTGTAATGCCCTTTGTCGCTCTTGTGGTATCTGTGGTGAGCAAGCGTTTTAGAACGATTAGCACCAGGATTCAGAGCGCTATGGGAGATGTTACCCATGTCACTCAAGAGGTTGTCAATGGCTACCAGGAAGTGCGCATGTTTGGTGGTATGGAGAGTGAGCGTGAGCGCATTCAGTTGGCCAGTCAGAGCAACCGTCGACAGAACATGAAGATGGCCCTGACCGAGGGCATTAGCAATCCGCTAGTGATGTTATTAGTGTCTTTGGCTTTCGCTGGCATTACTAGCTTTATGCTCAGCCCGGCAATTCTTGAGACTATGAGCACCGGCAGTTTCATTACCTTTCTGGTGGCCTCAGGTATGTTGATCAAGCCGATCCGTCAGATCACCGAAGTGAATAGCGACATCCAGAAAGGCATAGCTGCAGCAGAGTCCATTTTCGACGTTCTCGATGCCACCCCAGAGCGTGATATTGGCACGGTTGAGCTGGAGTCGGTAACCGGTGGCGTCGAGTTTAAGGAGATCAATTTCCGCTACAACGATGACGGCCCATTGATCCTGGAGGATATTAACTTCAGCGTAAAGCCCGGTGAGACTATTGCCCTAGTCGGATCGTCTGGCAGTGGTAAGACCACTTTGGCGAGTTTGATTACACGGTTTTATAACCATGGCGACGGCCAAATTTTTCTAGATGGGGTCGATGTTAATGATTTCAAACTTCCCAATCTGCGCCAGCACATAGCCCAAGTCAGTCAGAATGTAACCCTGTTTAATGATACGGTGCGCAACAATATCGCCTATGGCGAACTGGCCAGCTGCTCATTGGAGCAGGTCAAGGCCGCCGCCAAAATAGCCTATGCAGATAAATTTATTGAGCAGATGGCAGATGGCTACGACACTATGATCGGCGACGATGGTGTCATGCTTTCAGGTGGTCAGCGTCAGCGTTTAGCGATTGCTCGGGCGCTGTTAAAAGATGCTCGAGTGTTAATCCTCGACGAGGCTACGTCGGCACTGGATACCGATTCCGAGCGCTATATTCAGGCAGCCCTCGAAGAGTTAATGAAATCTCGCACCACTTTTGTGATTGCTCACCGTCTCAGCACCATTGAGAAGGCAGATCGTATCTTGGTGATGGAGAGCGGTCGCATAATCGAGCAGGGCAGTCACAGTGATCTGCTGGCTTTGGAAGGGCGCTACTCCCAGCTCTATAGACAACAGTTCAATGAGTCAGAGGCGATTTAGGGTTGTCTCTCGAGCAGCGTATTACCCAAGCCTGGCAGCAAAATAGCCTCTGGCTAAAATTGCTGATACCCCTGTCTTGGTTGTTTAGCGTTATCTCGGGTGTGCGCCGGCGTTATCTCCAGTCTCGCCATCAAGGTCAGGGCTTTGATGCGCCGGTGATCGTTGTGGGTAATATTTCAGTCGGTGGCAGTGGTAAGACCCCTTTAATTGTGGCCCTGGTAGCGGCGTTGAAGCAGCGCGGTTTTAAACCCGGTGTTGTCAGTCGGGGTTATGGCGGCAAGGCCGCAAACTACCCTCTGGGAGTCAATGTCGATACCGCTGTGGCGGCGAGCGGCGATGAACCTCTGCTGATTGCTCAGTTGGCTGAATGTCCAGTGGTGGTGGATGCCGATCGCACTGCCGCAGTCAGCTATCTGCTCAGCCACAATGACTGCGATCTAGTGCTCAGTGATGATGGTTTGCAGCACTACAGATTACATCGGGACATAGAAATAGTCGTTGTCGATGGCCAGCGTGGTTTTGGCAATGGTCGCTGTCTGCCCGCTGGGCCGCTACGTGAAAGCCCGGAGCGATTGCAGCAAGTGGATTTCGTTGTGCTCAATGGTGACCGAGGGCATGCTTCGGTCAGCGATAGGGTCTCAAGAGAGCCGATGCAGATAGCGCCCCGTAGAATGTCTCAACTTTGCTCAGGTATCAGCCGACCGATTGAGGCGTGGCTTGCTGAGCATCAGGCCAAGCCCGTCCATGCAGTGGCGGCTATAGGCAATCCTCAGCGCTTTGCCGATACACTGGCATCCCTGGGTCTAGAGGCCCGGCTGCACAGCTTTGACGACCATCAGGCTCTGAGTGCAGAGGATCTTTGCTTCGGGGATGATTGGGCGGTGATTATTACGGCGAAAGATGCCGTTAAAGTGCTCGGTTCTGACCATAGCCATAACGCGATTGCCGATAATATCTGGGTGCTAGAGATTGAGGCGCAGATCGAAGGCGACTTTATAGACAGGCTTGCAGCTCAGTTGCAGGCTCTCAAGGCAGACAAATGATAAGAAGAGTAAGAAAATTAGAAATAGAGGTTCTATGCAGTTTACAGTGATTATTCCCGCCCGGTTTGGCTCCATGCGTCTGCCAGGCAAGCCCCTGCGAGATATTGCCGGCAAGCCAATGATTCAGCGGGTCTGGGAACAGGCTGGCAAAAGCGCTGCCCAGCGAGTGGTTATTGCCACCGACGATCCGCGCATTGAAGCGGCTGCGCTAGAGTTTGGTGCCGAAGTCTGTATGACCAGAGCCGACCATCCATCTGGCACTGATCGACTGCAAGAAGTTTCGGCGCTGTTGGGTTTGGCCGACGATGCCATAGTGGTCAATGTCCAGGGAGATGAACCGTTGATTCCACCTGCGGTGATTGATCAGGTAGCCAGTAATCTCGCAGCCAATCCTCAGGCTGGCGTAGCGACACTTTCTGAGCCAATTCAGCGCTATGGCGATCTACGCAATCCCAATGTGGTCAAACTGGCGTGTAATCAGCAGTCTATAGCGCTGTATTTTAGCCGCGCGCCGATTCCCTGGCCGCGAGATTTAATCGACTCGGCGAACGCCGATGCGGCATTGCCTGAGGACTATGATTTTAGTCGTCATATCGGTATTTATGCCTACAGAGTAAAAGAGTTAAATGACTTTGTTACTTGGCCGGTGGCACCGATTGAAGCCACAGAGAAGCTCGAGCAGCTGCGGTTTATGTGGCATGGCGTGGCTATTCACGCAGCGCCGGCACTGCAGCCAGTGCCTGGTGGTATAGATACAGAAGAAGATTTACAGGTCGTTATAAGTATTTTAAAAGATCAATAAAACCATATATTTCAAAATCTTGAAAGATTAACGTAAATAATAAATTAACTTTCAATTAAGCGTAATCTGTACAAATAGTGAGTCCAAAATGGCGACTACAGCAGTTAAACTATCAGTCCTATTTGTCTGTCTGGGCAATATCTGCCGTTCACCCACAGCTCATGGCGTTTTTGCCACGCTGGTAGATCAGGCTGGCTATGGCGACCTGATTCAGGTGGACTCAGCGGGCACTGGCGACTGGCATCTGGACCATGCGCCAGATCAGCGCACAGCTCAGGTAGCGGCCTCCAAAGGCTACGATCTCAGTGAATTGCGAGCTCGATTGGTGACCAGTGCCGACTTTAATCAATTTGATTACATAATCGCTATGGATAATGCCAATCTCAAAGATCTGCGTGCTATGCAGCCGGAGGGATACGCCGGTCACTTGGGTTTGTTTCTGGATTTCTCCGAGCAGTCTGCAGTGCGAGAAGTTCCCGACCCCTATTATGGCGGCGAAGATGGGTTTGAACTGGTCTTCGGTTTGGTTGAAGATGCCTCTAAGGGTTTGTTGCGACATATTCACGCCAGTCATCTCCAAGGCACTAGTTACCCGGCTCCAGGTTCTTAATGCCGACTATTCTCGAAAAGGTTTCACTACAGCCCTACAACAGCTTGGCACTGCCAGCAGTAGCTGAGTTTTTCTGTGCAGTTCAGACCTCTGCTGAGCTATTGGCCGCATTGGAATTTGCTCGGTCCAGAGATTTACCCGTGATTCCGCTTGGTGGCGGCAGCAATATAGTTCTGGCAGGGGATATCACCGGCTTGGTGCTACGCATTGATATTAAAGCGGTAAGCCACCGAGTCTTGGGCGAGCTTGTTGAAGTCACCTTTGCCGCAGGTGAAAATTGGCATGATCAAGTGCTCCATTGCCTAGAGCAGGGCTGGCACGGCTTGGAGAATCTATCGCTGATACCCGGCAATATGGGTGCGGCAGCGATTCAAAATATTGGTGCCTACGGGATTGAACTGGCGGATCTATTTGTCTCGCTAACTGCCATCGACAAACAATCCGGAGACTGGCTTACATTCGATAAAGCAGCCTGTGAATTTGGCTATCGTGACAGTCTGTTTAAAAACGCGGGTCGCGATCGCTATATTATTGTCGATATCACACTGGCTCTTAGCAAACAGCCTGAAATCAATGTTCAGTATCCAGCTCTGCAGGCGGCGATTGATAAACATGCTGTCTTGGCTGGGGAAATCACCCCAGAGCTAGTCAGTGAAATAGTCTGTCAAATTCGTGCTTCAAAACTTCCTGATCCTAGCGTTATTCCCAATGCCGGCAGCTTTTTTAAAAACCCAATTGTTCCGCAGGTACAGGCTTCGGCGCTGTTTCAGCAGTATCCAAATATGCCTGGTTACCCACAGTCCAATGGCGAGCTTAAAGTACCCGCCGGCTGGTTGATTGAGCAGTGCGGCTTTAAAGGTGTCGTGCGTGGCCCGGTAGGGGTGCATCAACAGCAGGCGCTGGTGCTGGTCAACGCTGGCGGTGGCAGCGGAGCTCAACTATTAGGACTGGCAGAGGAAGTGCGCGCTGCAGTGTCAAAACGCTTTGGGATTGAGCTTGAAATTGAACCACGGATTTATGGCGGCTGACCTATGGACTTATTTGATCATCAGCTAATACCGGTTCGATTGACCGAAGAGCGTCAAAGTCAGATTACTTTCTGGCCCAATTGGCTCGATGGAGAGAGGGCAGATAGATTAGTCAGTCAGTCTATAAATGATATTGATTGGCGCAGTGATGTCATTAGAATCGTTGGTAAGACAATCCCTATTCCTCGCTTACAACAGTGGTTTGGCAATCCCGAAACCAGCTATACCTACTCCAATATTCGACTTCAAGCCGTGGCTTTTCCCTGCTGGATAGATCAACTGCGTGAGCAGATCGAAATTCAGTCTGGGGAGCGCTTTAATCGCGCTCTGGTGAACTATTATCGCGATGGCTCAGATAGTGTTGACTGGCATGCGGATGACGAAGCGGAGCTGGGTTTTGAACCTCTGGTGGCATCCCTTAGTCTAGGTGCTGAACGGGTCTTCCAATTGCGCCATAATCTCACTAAAGAGCGTCTGGATATTGCGCTACCCCATGGCTCGCTGCTGCTAATGGGCGCCGGTATTCAGACATACTGGCAACATCGCATAGCAAAAACAAAAAAGGTCGATAAGCCTCGAGTCAATTTTACCTTTCGCTATATGGCTGAGTAGACTATATAAGAGTGCTGTGTAAAAGAGTGCTTTATAAAACAGTGCTATCTAAAACAGTGCCAACTAAAAGAGTGCTATTTAAACGAACTGTAAACAACAGTTAGCTCAGGTGGAGCTGCTGGTATAAGGCGTTTAGCCAATAAACCCCAAGGAGCAACTGTCGGTGAAGTTATCAAAATTTGGTGAAAAGTTTTCAGGTCAGTCCGGCATAGTCGAACTTATGGATGATCTGGGTACGGCGCTAAATGAAAATCCCGAGATGATCTTTATGGGTGGCGGCAATCCAGGTCGTATCCCAGAAGTGGAGCAGATATTTAAGGCGCGTCTGGAAACCGTGCTGGCTGATCCAGCACAACTGCATACTCTGCTTGGTGTCTACCAGTCTCCCCAAGGGGATAAAGATTTTCGAGAGCAGATTGCCGGCCTGCTTAGACAGCAGTTTGGCTGGGATCTATCGGAGCGCAATATCGCCGTTTCCAATGGCAGCCAGTCAGCATTCTTTGTGCTCTACAATATGTTTGCCGGTGAGATGGCCGATGGCAGTCAGCGCTCGATTCACCTGCCTCTGGCCCCTGAATATATTGGTTACCGTGATATAGGTCTAAGCGACAATTTATTTACTGCCACCCGACCAGAGATCGAACTTCTCGACGACAATCTATTTAAATATCATGTGGATTTCTCGCGGCTGAATATAGATCAGCAGAGCGCGGCACTCTGCGTCTCGCGACCGACCAACCCCACTGGCAACGTACTTACAGACGACGAGATTGAGCAGTTGGATACCATTGCTCTTGAGCAGGATATTCCCTTTATTCTCGATGGCGCCTACGGTTTGCCATTCCCGGGAATTATTTTTAATCAGGCCAAAGCGCATTGGAATAGCAATACCATTTTAGTCTTGAGCCTCTCTAAGCTGGGCCTTCCCGGCGTGCGCACCGGAATTATTGTTGCCAGTGAAGAGATCATTCAGGCCTATACCCGGGCCAATACGATTGTCAGTTTGGCCTGCGGTAATCTTGGCCCAGCGGTAGCCAGAGAGTTGGTCAGTAGTGGCGAGATTTTGGCGCTTAGTGAACAGCGTATTGCGCCGTTTTATCGCCAGCGCGCTCATCAGACAGTGCAGTGGTTTCGTGAGTCTCTGGGTGATCTGCCATATCGGATTCATCGGCCCGAGGGGGCGATCTTTTTGTGGCTTTGGTTTAAGGATTTGCCGATTACCAGTAAAGAGCTCTACCAACGACTTAAAGCGCGGGGCGTTTTAGTGGTGCCAGGACATGACTTTTTCCCTGGGATCACTGACGACTGGCGTCATCAGCAGGAGTGCATTCGCGTTTCCTACGCTCAAGATGATGCCGTGGTGAAAACCGGTGTGGAGATTATTGCCCAAGAGGTGGCTCGGGCCTATGAGACCAGCTAGGCGATAAACGCTGAGTAAAAACCGCTAGATAAAGCGCTCCAAGGCTTCCAGTAGCGCTTTAATCTTATCGATGGATTCCTGGTACTCCTGAGAGTCCTCTGAGTCTGCCACTATGCCGCCACCGCCCCAGCAATGCAGTTTGTCGCCGTCAGCTATCAGAGTGCGAATGGCGATATTGCTGTCCATATTTTGATTGGCGCTAATATAACCAATACTGCCGCAGTAAACCGAGCGCCGCACGGGTTCCAATTGCTCAATAATTTCCATGGCACGCTTTTTCGGTGCACCGGTAATCGAACCGCCGGGAAAACTGTCTCGAAGCATATCCAGTGGTGTTGAATTCTGTGCTAGCACCCCGGTGACGGTGCTCACCAGATGATGCACATTGGCAAAGCTTTCCAATTCAAATAGTTTGGGTACGCGGATGCTGCCGGGTTCAGAGTTTCTGCTTAAATCATTGCGCAGCAAATCCACAATCATCAAATTTTCCGCACGATCTTTGGTGCTGGCAACAAGCTGCTCGGCGCGCTGCTGATCCTGCTTAGGATCGCTGCCGCGCTTAATGGTGCCCTTGATCGGTTTAGTTTCAGCGTGCTTGTCCTTGAGGCGTATAAAACGCTCCGGTGAGACACAGAGCAGTGCCTGGTCGCGCCATTGCCAAAAGGCGGAGTAGGGCGAACCCACCGCCTCACGCAGGGCCAAGTAAGCGGGCCAGAGATCACCGGAGAACTGGGCTGAGAAGTGTTGGGTAAAGTTGGTTTGGTAGCAGTCTCCGGAGTCTATATAGCGTTTAATCGCGCGAATCGCCTCTTTGTACTCGGACTCTGAAAGGGTGGCGGCAAATTTCTGTCTAAGTGTAAATTTGTCAGTGCTCTCTTTTCCCTTCAAGTCGCTCAGTCGAGAGCGGATTAGCGCTCTTAATTCTTCCGAGCACTTAGCGTGAAAAATCAATTCGCTGCGCTGTTCCTGATGATCTACAACCAGAGCCCAGAGAAAGCGACCTACACGCATATCCGGCAGCTTTGTGATCTGTGCTGCGGTATTGGGAATATCGATTAAGCGGCGGCCTAGATCATAGCCAAAATAACCAATCAGGCCGCCTACAAAGGGGTAATCACTGCTGATAGTTTGGTCCACCAGTGGCTCAAGAAGTTGCTCAGCAAGGGTAAATGGATCCTCCTCGCTACTGCGACTGCCATGCTGATCGACAATGGTGGAGATAGCACCTTGGGTCTCGACAATCCCGTCAGGGCAGGCAGAGATAATATCAAACCGACCTTGAATACTGTGGGGCGTGCCACTGTCTAGCCAAACCGCATCCGGCAGATCACGGACGGCAGCAAATAGGCTTTCGCTGCTAGTCTGGTAGGGGATTTCTTGGATACTTAGAGTCGGCATAATGGGCCACACTTTAGGCGCTTTAATCAGCCCTGTCGAGAGACCTCAACAGGGTTAACCGGCGATACTCTGAACTATGACAAAGGTTAGCCAAGCTGCGCTATAGGCAAAGATACTGTAGCTGACAAACAACTGGGTTGGCAGCCTCCAGGAGCCGGTCTCGCGGCGCAATACCGCCAGTGTTGAGACGCACTGCAGGGCAATGGAGAAGAACACCAGCAAGGCAAAGCCGGCACCGATTGGCAGACCGCTATTTTGGATATGCTCGACCAACGAGATCATATTCTCTTCACCTCCTTCAATACCAAAGAGGGTGCCCAGGGTACCGACGAAGACTTCACGGGCTAAAAAGGATGTCAGTATGGCCACGCCATATTTCCAGTCGAGACCAAAGGGCGCAAAAGCAGGTTCAATGACCTTGCCCATATAACCCAGCCAGGATTCGCCGAGATCTGCACCCTGGTTGGGGAAATAACCCAGCACCCAGATCACTACAGTGACCATAAAGATAACCTTGCCGGCCTTGGTGACAAAGTGTTTGCTGCGATCCCAGGCATTGCGCAATAAGGGCTTCCAAGAGGGCAATCTATAGGGCGGCATCTCCAGAACAAATGGCAGGTCAGTTTGCAGTACCGCACTGCTGCGCGACACTAGAGCGGTGACTAGCAGACCGCAGAGAATGCCAAATAGATAGATACTGACCATGGCGAATCCCTGCCAGCCAACCAGACCGCCAAAAACACCGGTGGCTGGAATAAATGCAGCGATCAAAAGACTGTATACCGGCAGCCGGGCAGAGCAGGGCATCAGCGGAATGGCGAGATAGGTGAGCCAGCGTTTGCGCGGTGAATCCACGGTGCGGGCAGCATAAATTCCCGGGATAGCGCAAGCGACACTGGAGAGCATAGGGATAAAGCTTTTACCCGTAAGGCCGAATATACGCAGTGGCTTGTGGCAGATCACCGCGGCGCGGGCCAAATAACCACTGTCTTCGAGCATGCCCACAACCAATGTCAGAATAAATATCTGTGGCACAAATACTAAGAATGCACCTATGCCCCCAAACAGGGCATCGGATACAAAGTCACTGACAGCGCCGGCGGGTAAAAGCGGAACAACCACATTGGCAGCGAACTGCAGTATGGATTCGACGCCATCCATAATCGGTGCAGCCCAGGTAAAGATGCTTTGGAACAGCAGAAACATAATCAGGATAAAGCTAATACCGCCAAACCAGGAGTGCAGGAAAAACTGGTCGAGACGGGTTTGAGAATTTATCAGTAGGTCGCCCTTGGGGCCAAAGCTGGCTGCTAGCTGCTGCGCCTGACGATGAACAATTGAATCATCGCTGGCAATAATATTGCCCTTGGCTGTGTCGTTACTGCCTAATGCGCTGGCATAGGCGCTTGGGCTATCCCGATGGCTGGCCATAAGTGCTTGCAGGTCGCCGAGCCCCAGGCCTGATTTCGCTGAGATTGCGACCACTGGGACTTTTAGCGCTGCGGCCAGACCCTCTAAATCCATGGTCATGCCGTGGTTATTGAGTACATCGATCATATTGGCGGCAATCACCACCGGTTTGTTGTGCTCGGCACAGGCGTTGAGCACTTGAAGAGCAAAAATCAGTCCTTTCTCAAGTCTTGTGGTATCCACAACGCAAACAACGGAACTGACCTCCGGATCCTTAAGCCCAGCGTAAAAAGCCTCTACTGAAATCTTCTCTTCACCAGAAATCGCGTGCAGCGAATAGACACCAGGAAAATCCATCAACACCTGTTCCGGGTCGACGATACTTTTACCAGACTTGATATTGACGGTGATACCAGGGAAATTGGCGACTTTTTGGTTGAGGCCAGTGAGCCGATTAAACAGCAGGCTTTTGCCTGAGTTAGGACTGCCGATAAGAATGGTTTTAGAGGTCAATGGTATGGGGCCCTAGGCAACGGTAATCAGCGAGGCGACGCTGTCATCCAGAGAGTAAACCGTATTGTTAACACGGTAGAGTTTGGGTGCGCCGAGACTTGGGCTCAGTACACAGGCAATCTGCTCGCCTGGGTGGAAGCCCAGTTCGCTGAGGCGGGTACGATACTCACTTTGCAACGCTGTACAAAAGCTTTCAACAGTAGCCGAGGTGCCTTGTTTGAGATCCCAGAGTGTCATTACTTATTATGTTCCTAGAGTTGCTTAGATCTGTTAGCTGAGTGATTGACGTTAGTGTACGCGGATTTAAGCTGAATGTTAATAAGAATCGTTATCATTTACATCAAAATCGGACCTATTTTAATCTCAAGTAAAACACTCCTTAGAGTTGGCCTATGCGCAGATTTGCCGGGTTTAAAATCAGAGGTTCTTGCGATTATAAATTCCGGTACAATGGCGGACATTAAAACCCTCATATAAAAGGCTATATACGCCATGGCAGCAACTCCCAGACCACCTACAGCACTTTATGACTACCCCAAATACTGGGCCGAATGCTTGCTGCCAACACCTTTTTTGCCGATGTCTCGGGAAGAGATGGATCAGCTGGGCTGGGACAGTTGCGATGTAATACTAGTCACTGGCGATGCCTATGTGGATCACCCGAGCTTTGGTATGGCGGTGATTGGCCGAGTACTTGAGGCTCAGGGATACCGAGTAGGTATTATTTCCCAGCCAGACTGGCGTGATGCAGAGAGCTTTAGAGCACTGGGCAAACCCAATCTCTATTTTGGTGTTACCGCCGGCAATATGGATTCGATGATCAATCGCTATACCGCGGATCGACGCCTGCGCCATGACGATGCCTATACCGCTGGTGATCTGGGTGGCAAGCGGCCGGATCGTGCAGTTACGGTTTACACACAGAAGTGCCGTGAAGCGTTTGCCGATGTGCCGGTGGTTGCCGGCGGTATCGAAGCCAGCCTGAGACGTCTGGCCCATTATGATTACTGGTCCGAATCGGTTAAGCGCTCAGTATTGATTGATTCCACCGCCGATATTCTGCTCTACGGTAATGCCGAGCGCGCCATGGTCGAGCTGACACACAGGTTGGCCAAGGGCGAGAGTATTCGCGATATCACTGATCTCCGTGGTACCGCCTTTATGTGTCGCACTATTCCCGAGGGTTGGAGAGAGATCGATTCAACGTCAGTGGATCAGCCGGGTCGACTCAAGAAACAAAAAAATCCTTACGAGATGTCGAAGCCCTCGGACAATGCCGATGCCAAAGAGATTCGTATGCAGTCCCTCAAAGCTGAGACTTGCGCCAGTGCAGAATCTGCAGGTTCTGGCGGCGAAGAAAAGGTGCTGTCAATTATTCCCGACACTCAAGCAATCAAAACCGATCCCAACTCAACCTATATTCGCATGCCGTCCTTCGATGAAGTGACCGCAGACCCAGTGCTCTATGCTCATGCTGACCGTATCTTTCACCGAGAGACCAATCCGGGTAATGCTCGACCCTTGGTTCAGAGGCAGGGTCGCAACGATATTTGGGTCAATCCGCCACCGATTCCATTGGAAACTGAAGAGCTGGATTGGGTCTTTGATCAACCCTACAAACGCGTTCCCCACCCGACTTATGGCGATGCGAAGATCCCTGCCTATGACATGATCCGTTTCTCGGTGAATATTATGCGCGGCTGTTTTGGTGGCTGTACCTTCTGTTCGATAACCGAGCATGAGGGACGTATTATTCAGAGTCGCTCGGAAGAATCGATCTTGAACGAAGTCGAGAAAATCCGTGATCTGACTCCGGGCTTTACCGGCGTGATCTCCGATCTCGGCGGACCCACAGCTAATATGTATCGCCTCAACTGCAAAGATAAAAAGATTGAAGAGACCTGCAGACGTCCATCCTGTGTCTATCCATCGGTCTGTGTGAATTTGGAAACCGATCATAAGCACACCACTCAGCTGTATCGTAAAACTCGCGAGCTGCCCGGCGTAAAGAAAGTGGTTGTGGCCTCGGGTCTGAGGTATGACCTGGCCGTTCTGGATCCGGAGTATGTAAAAGAGCTGGTGACGCACCATGTGGGCGGTTACTTGAAAATTGCTCCAGAGCACTCCGAAGATGGGCCTCTGTCGAAAATGATGAAACCGGGTATGGGCAGCTACTACGAATTTAAAGAGATGTTTGAACGCTTCTCCAAAGAGGCGGGTAAAAAACAGTACTTGATTCCCTACTTTATCTCAGCTCATCCGGGTTCCACCAATGAGGATATGATGGCGCTGGGTCTGTGGCTCAAAGCCAATGGATTCCGTGTTGATCAGGTTCAGAGTTTCTATCCCTCGCCGATGGCGTCGGCTACAACCATGTATTACACCGAGAAAAACCCGCTCAAGCCGCTGGGCAAGAATAACAGCGAGCAGATATTTAGTGCCAAGACCCAAGAGCAGCGAACGTTGCACAAGGCTTTCCTGCGTTATCACGATGCAGAAAACTGGCCAATGTTGCGCAAAGCGCTGCGACGTATGGGTCGCTCTGATTTAATCGGTAGTGGCGATGGCTTTTTAGTGCAGGGTGAGTCCCGTCGTGAGAAGGAAGTGATTCGTCGCGAGAGTACTAAATCACGCCCGAACTTAAAAGCACAGCCGCGTTCATCTCGCACTAAACCCCGCCGGCGCTAGGCGGGGAATAGCCTCGATATCAGTGCAGGTACCGCGACCTCAACCCTGAGAATCCGCGGGCCTAAGTGCACGGACTGAAAGCCGATAGAGCTCAATAGCTCAATCTCATACGGAATAAATCCACCCTCAGGGCCAATGGCTAGGGTCACCGCTGAATCGCAGTTAATCGGGCAGGGCACTTCTGTGACTGGGTGCGCTACCAAGGCTTGACTGCCTTTCGCTATGTTTCCCAGCTCATCTTCAACAAAGGGCTTAAAGCGCTTGCGCAGATGCAGGTTGGGCATCTGGGTATCCCGTGCCTGTTCCAGTCCCAAAATCATTTGCTCTTCAAGGGCCTCGGGTTGCAAGAAAGGCGACTGCCAAAAGCTTTTCTCTACGCGACTGGAATTCACCAAGTAGATTTCTTTGACCCCCATAGCAGTAATGCTCTGTAGAGTCCTGCGCAGCATCTTCGGTCGCGGTAATGCCAGTATTAGGCGCAGTGGTATGGCTGGCGGTGGAGGACTATCTAGAGTGATTTCCAAGGTCGCCTGTTCGCTACCTAACGCTTTGATAATACCCTGGCCCATAGGGCCATCTATTACACCAATCCGCACTGAGTCACCGACTTGGGCGCGCTGAACGGTTAGTAAATGGTCGAACTGGCGCCCGCTGACAGTGGCGGACTGCTGAGTGATTTGGTCGGGCTTGAGCAGGAGAAGATTCATGGCAAGAATTGTAATGGTCTCCCCTTCAGGAGTCGAACCTGAAATTCAAGCTTAGGAGGCTAGCGTGATATCCAATTTCACCAAGGGGAGGCGGGGGCATTATAGCTAAAAGATTATGGATTCAATACTAGAAGAACCTTAAATGAACAGCTTCTTGGAACATAGTATAGGTTACTTATTTTACGTAAAGCGGCTTAAGTCTGTATAAACAGACAAGGCTAATCATATTTGAATCGTTAAAATGCAATATGTATTGGTTTTTAAGCGAAGCACTACCGGATATAGAACAAATAATAACAATCACTATTGAGGGGTACTTAGAATGAAATTAATCACAGGATTAGCGGTAACAGCGTTGCTACTGGTTGGCTGCGGAGATAAAAATGCAGAGATGGACGTAGCGGCTGAAATGGATATGGCTGCGGCTCAACCGGCTGCTCCAGTATCTACGTTTGTAGAGTATATGTATTGCGATGGCGGAGCAGACTTTAGCCCCGAGAATTATGCCAAGCTGACGGCGGCGTGGAACCTGATCAGTGAGGAAAGCCCTGTGCCAGCACTCGGTGCCTTTGCGATTAGGCCGAAGGTCGAAACAGAGCTCTATGATGGCATGTGGGCCAACATTTGGTCCTCAGTAGAAGCTCGTGAGGCAGGCTGGAAAGACTGGGTAGAAAATCATGCGGAAGCTTTCGGTGCTGAATTCGATAGCACACTCGCCTGCAATGCTGAGAAGCGATTTCTTTTCGAAACAATGCCGATAACCGCACCAGTACAGGAATGGGATCCTGCACAACAGTTTCAGGCGTCTTATAGCTTTTGCTCCTTTAAAGAAGGTAAGACTCAGGCAGATGGTGAAGCAGCTGGAGCGGCTTTTGCCGAGTGGATTGCAGATCAGCGCACCTTAGGTCGCGGCTTAAACTATATGGCCTATTTGCAAATTCCTACCTTTGATCCAGAAACTGCTGGAGGCTCTATACAAGACTATACCTTCGTCAGAGCTGATTTCTGGGGTAGTGCTGATGAACAGGCGGCCGATATGACAGCCTGCATGACTGAGGGCAATACTGCACGTGAGATGGCTGATGCTATTTACGACTGCCAGGATGTCGGTTTTGATCTCTACTCGATAAAGCGTATGGAAAGCTAATAGCCCATTGAGTGTCAAAAAAAGGCTGCATCGGCAGTCTTTTTTTTGTCTCGTTTTCTCTACCGCTAGTTAGGCTGCCAGGATTCTCCTGGGTGCAGGCTGCTACTTTTGGGCTTGGAGTAAGTGATATAGATATCGCCTAACTCTTTGGGAAAAGTCACCTTCAGTTGGCTTGATTCCTGCGCTGTAAGCAATTTAAAGTCAAAGGCGAGTACTTGAAAGAACCGACGGTCACTGTAGGTATAGAGCTTAGACGCCGGATTGGAAAACTGCGAATCCACAAGCTGGCCTTTCAGCAAGCTAAACATCTGTTGTGCTGTCGGATATCGTTTGTTCAATACCACTGCCTTGGTGCCCAGCATAACCTTAAGTTCATTATCAAAAAGTTTGATTACCTCCTTATAGAGCAGAGCAAACTTTTCATCCGGAAGCGCGGCTACGACGGCCAGAGGATAAACCTTTGAACCGTGGTTAAGTAACTCAATAAAATCAAATTGAACCCTGAGCTCTACCAGGCGATTGGGCCTGACTTCAATCTTCGCCGAGGCTGATGCCAGGCCATGTCCCTCAACGGAGAGGACTGTAGTAGCCATCAGCATTAACAGGCAATGTCTCAGTGCCAGTATTACTCGATTGGACGCTAAGGTTCTAGTTGCCAAAAGGGGTGAAGTCCAAGGTTGCATCGCCGACTGGCTTTTCTGTACAGATAGTTTCAGTCTCATCGCTATTAGTGATTGAACTGTTCGCGCGGTATCTGAATTCAAAGCAGGTAGTTGAGGCGTCATAGTTTGCATCGTCGCTATCGAGGATACGCCACAAAACCTGAGCCATAGTATTGGCCGTTAAAAAGCTCGGTACATTGCTGGTGCCTGGCATGACCTCGGTAATGTTGTAGGTCTTGCCGTTATATAAACCGCTGTAATTGGCCATCACATCAACACTGATTGCCTGGCCTACCGACTGTCCTGTCCAGCCATTTCTTTCACTCAGTAGCTTGGTATTGGCCGCCGGGGCTTTGGTGTCGGAGTCCAAGACCTCTCCCATAAAGCAGCCAATCGAGTAAGGCGCGTCCTTGGTGGAGTAGTAAGCGTAGCCTGATATAGCACCATCTCCGTTGATATCGTAAGCATTACATTCATTGAGCGGGTTGCTGCCATCTTTGACATCAGATGGACTGTAGTTAAGGTGCTCATAGAGGCCAGCACCAAAATTGGTATCAGTCACTGAGCGGGCAGTCTGTGCATGCAGAGTGTTCTCAATTGTGCCTCCGGCCTCACCATAGTAAAGCGGAATGCCGTCAGTCATATAGGCGACCGGTTTGCTCGGGTCATGGACATCCATAAGGCAGATCGGCGCGCCGTGGAGATGGTAACCTTCGCCATTGGGTGAATGTCCGTAACACTGATCGACTTCACCCAGCACAACTGTATCTCTACCCGCGTAGTCCTCTCCGTCTGATGGACCGCAAGTATCACCTACACCAGAATTGTTGCTCTGTTTATAGTAGGGCAAAATGACCTGCCCATCGACGCTGAAGCCCAGTACGCCGGTGCCGTCGCAGGAGATATTATTGCTTGGCTCGCTTAAGTAGGAAGGCGTCAGACGCATAGTGCTACCTGATTGAGAAGGCAGCGATAAACGTCCAATCCAGCTGCTTATACCAACCTGAAGTTGCTGGTCAGCTCTTGCTGTTTTTAAGCCGTCCGCAATATGTGACACCACCGAAAACTGGTCGGTATTCGCGTTGCAGCTAATGGAGCTGTGCACTGCCGAATACTCATTAAAGTGCGCAGTTTTTTCTGCACAACTAAAAGTACCGTCTTGAGGAACATGCAGGTTATTAGCCAGTGCCGTAGCATCAAATCTAACGCGTCTAGTGGTTATTGGCACAGCGCTTAAGGACTGCGTAATGAGGGC
Organism: gamma proteobacterium HTCC2207; assembly: GCA_000153445.1. Lineage (GTDB taxonomy): Bacteria > Pseudomonadota > Gammaproteobacteria > Pseudomonadales > Porticoccaceae > HTCC2207. The sequence continues at coordinate 313,073 of CH672397.1, forward strand.
AGCTTGCACATCTGCATGTGTCGCCGAAGAGGATAATTCTAACTCTGAATCTAGCTCGTAAAGAGTAAACACATACAACGTCTCTAGGCCTGCGCCATCAGCACAGGGTGCTGCATAGGCAATGCCACCAGCTGCCGCGATTTCTGCCGAGGTCATATCGCCCTCAGCTGCAGTACCAATTGAAAAGTCGCCCTCGTCTAGAGTCGTAATCGTGCCGGGAATATTGAATATGGAAAACTGAAAGGTAGAACTACCGTCGCTGTTAACGCTGTGCATAGTCAGCCCTAGATGGGTTGCTAATGCAGATGTACCTTTCCAAGACAGGGAAGGGGAAGTACCACCATTGACGCCGTCACAGGTGTAGGACAGTGGCAGGTTCACATAATCACTACCGGTTGCTTTAAAAGCATCACTGTTTATAACGGCATTCGACAATACTGGTTGCTGAGTTTTCAGCATTAAAATTTCAATTTTTTCACCAATGTCGGCGGCATTAAATAGGGTTGCATTGGGTGCGATAACGTCCTTGATAAGCACGTCGTCTCTAAGACCAAATAGGTAGCGTAATATGACCAAACCATCTGTCAGTGCGTCAGCCGACCCATTACCATCGATATCGATACTATCGCCAAGGCCGTCTATTTCAGAGACTATTTGTGCGCCAGTTGTATAGGTGGCATCAGGTGCTAGGGCACTCTCTATCAGCGCAGTATCGGTTAGACCAAACATGCCTCTTAGTAGAAGTAGTCCATCAGTTAATGCGTCATATTGGCCATTTCCATCTATGTCTAGAGGACCTGCGGCGGTACTGTCATCGGCTGAACTTGTCGTTAAAAATCCTGAGAAGAGGAAAATTGATAAGACTGATGCCAAATAGTAATTGTTACGTTTTAGGCGGCGATTGGTGAGCGCTTGAATCATTTTTATAACCAATGTTATTTGGTTGTAGAGTATCTAAAGTTTTTTACTTTATCCACTTATGATTAAAGCTTTGATGCCATCTCTGTAACGCCAGAAAACGATTCTGCGTAAGGCACAAAAAAGCCCCTGAAAAAACAGAGGCTTCTTTGATCTATATGGCGGTGGGATAGAACCTCATCTCCTGCTTCCGGCTCCATTAGCCTTGTCAGCTAACGTGTTTGCTAGTGTTCCAGCAAGGTAGTTCGATGTCAACGGCCTTAAAATACCTACTGTTTTGTCTACTTAGCTTCAAAGGCTTGGCAGTCTTCAGAGACTTTATAGCCCCCCCCCCGCAGGTGACCATAGGGGGTACCCGTGTATATATAGGTGTGGTCGGAGGTTTTGAGGTGTAAGGGCTTTGTAAACTAGTTGGATTGGTTAACCTTAATTGCTCCCTAGATTTAGACGACAATAAGAATTGTCCATTTGAAGGCTGTGGAGTCGACTCGCTCTAGCTCTTATTGGACTAGGCGGGCTATTCAGTTATGATTAGCCGAATTATCTACGGTTAAGCTCATGCTCACTCTATTAAATCGTTTGCCCAAATACTTCGTTGTTATCTTAGGCTGCTTAGCCATCTCTTTTTCATATGCTCAGGAATTTAGAGCGGACGATACATCCATTCTTGATATTGATGGTTCTGGTGAGGTTGATGCCTTAACAGATGGCCTTTTATTATTAAGATCAATGTTTGGAATCAGTGATGAAGTCCTAATAAATGGAGTTGTATCACCTAATGCCTCTGTTACTGAATCCGCGGCTATTGATTCCTATATATCCGCGATTAGAGGCACGACATTTGGAGAATTAACTTCTGGTGGTGGCTCTCAAGGTGCCACAGGAACTGGATTAAATAATAAAGGAACGTGGGTAAGTTCAACCTATTCATCTGGTGATTATGTTTTTTACAGTACAAGTGCTAGTGATACTACAAGTACTATGTGGATTTTGAAGGGTGATACAGACTATGTTTCTAATGTCGAGCCTTATGACGATCTAACGAATTGGATAATCTTCCAAGCTCCAAAAGGTGATAAGGGAGACACAGGAGCCACAGGTGCCGCTGGTGTAGCTGGTCCTCAGGGTATAGCAGGAGCTAAGGGTGATGCAGGAACTGATGGAGCCAAGGGAGATGCAGGTGCTGATGGTTCTGATGGAGCTAAAGGAGATACAGGAGCTAAAGGTGATACAGGTTCTCAAGGTGTAGCAGGAACTGATGGAACTGATGGCGCAAAGGGCGATCAAGGAATCCAAGGTGTCAAAGGTGATAAGGGAGACACAGGAGCCACAGGTGCCGCTGGTGTAGCTGGTCCTCAGGGTATAGCAGGAGCTAAGGGTGATGCAGGAACTGATGGAGCCAAGGGAGATGCAGGTGCTGATGGTTCTGATGGAGCTAAAGGAGATACAGGAGCTAAAGGTGATACAGGTTCTCAAGGTGTAGCAGGAACTGATGGAACTGATGGCGCAAAGGGCGATCAAGGAATCCAAGGTGTCAAAGGTGATAAGGGAGACACAGGAGCCACAGGTGCCGCTGGTGTAGCTGGTCCTCAGGGTATAGCAGGAGCTAAGGGTGATGCAGGAACTGATGGAGCCAAGGGAGATGCAGGTGCTGATGGTTCTGATGGAGCTAAAGGAGATACAGGAGCTAAAGGTGATACAGGTTCTCAAGGTGTAGCAGGAACTGATGGTTCTGATGGCGCAAAGGGCGATCAAGGAATCCAAGGCGTCAAAGGTGATACAGGCTCTCAGGGTGTAGCAGGAACTGATGGAGCCAAGGGAGATGCAGGTGCTGATGGTTCTGATGGAGCTAAAGGAGATACAGGAGCTAAAGGAGATACAGGTTCTCAAGGTGTAGCAGGAACTGATGGTTCTGATGGCGCAAAGGGCGATCAAGGAATCCAAGGCGTCAAAGGTGATACAGGCTCTCAGGGTGTAGCAGGAACTGATGGAACTGATGGCGCAAAGGGCGATCAAGGAATCCAAGGCGTCAAAGGTGATACAGGCTCTCAGGGTGTAGCTGGAACTAATGGTTCTGATGGCGCAAAGGGTGATCAAGGAATCCAAGGCGTCAAAGGTGATACAGGCTCTCAGGGTGTAGCAGGAACTGATGGAGCCACAGGAGCTAAAGGTGATGCAGGAACGAATGGTACAAATGGTGTTGATGGAGCCAAGGGAGATACAGGCTCTCAGGGTATAGCTGGAGTTAAGGGTGATGCAGGTGCTGATGGTTCTGATGGAGCTAAAGGAGATACAGGAGCCAAGGGAGATACTGGTTCTCAAGGTGTAGCTGGAACTGATGGAGCCAAGGGAGATACAGGTGCCAGTGGAGCTAAGGGAGATACTGGTGCCACTGGCGCAACTGGCCCTCAAGGAGCAACTGGTATAGCAGGGGCAGATGGTTCTGATGGAGCTGATGGAGCTGATGGAGCAACTGGCCCTCAAGGAGCAACTGGCCCTCAAGGAGCAACTGGCCCTCAAGGAGCAACTGGTATAGCAGGGGCAGATGGTTTGGATGGAGCAACAGGAGCATCGGGCGTTGCTGGCAGTGTCACAGAACTAACTGATGCATTGGTCGAAGATTACTCTGTGTATCTTGGAAATAACCCATCGGCAACGACCGATACTGCACAGTACAATGTTGCAATAGGAATGACTGCATTGGATGCAGTTACTACTGGAGATAGCAACGTTGCTGTTGGTCACGACGCTTTAACTTCAAATACCACAGGCAATTCGAACACCGCCTCTGGTTCCTTTGCTTTAAAATCGAACACTACAGGGATGCGCAATACGGCTTTAGGTGCTAACACCTTAGATGACAACACTACAGGTAGCTACAACACAGCCTCAGGCGCCTATGCTCTACAATCGAATACCACAGGCTATAACAACACTGCCTCGGGTGACTCCGCTTTATATTACAACACCGAAGGTATTGGAAATACTGCCTTCGGTAACGCTGTTTTAGTATCAAACACAACAGGTAGTCATAACACCGCCTCTGGTTCTTATGCTTCAAATAGAAACACTACAGGAGATTACAACACCGCCACAGGTACCTATGCGTTATACGGAAACATAACAGGTTCCAAGAATACTGCTTCAGGTAATCGAGCTTTATACTCTAATACCACAGGTAACTACAACACAGCCAACGGTACTAATGCTCTCTACAGTAATACTGCGGGCTATGACAACACCGCCACTGGAACTGATGCACTCTACTCCAGCACTACAGGCTACCAAAATACCGCTAGCGGAGTTCAATCACTTATGCGAAATACAACGGGCTGGGCTAATACCGCGGTCGGTGACCATGCGCTCTGGAGCGTCACGACGAGCAATTTCAATACTGCGACCGGCGGCTCTGCGCTCTTCAATAGCACCGGCAATCAAAACACCGCTAACGGTTACTTTGCTCTATACAACAACACCACGGGCGACAACAATGTGGCGGTAGGCTATGCACTCTACACGAATACTACGGGTTCTCAGAATACGGCCATTGGATATGGTGCTGATGTAGCTAGTGGTGATTTAACCAATGCTACTGCTATTGGTAATGGCGCAATAGTTACAGCCAGTAATACTATTCAGTTGGGAAATGCGTCTGTAACAAACGTAGTAACAAGCGGCCGTTTGTTAGCCGACATGTATTTGATTGCCTCAGACAGAAGGCTTAAAAAAGACATTGTGGATACGCGTTATGGTTTAAATACAATTCTTGAATTACGCCCAGTAGACTATAAAGTGAAGTCTAATAATTTAGAGCGAATTGGTTTTATAGCCCAAGAGCTAAGGCCAATAGTGCCTGAAGTGGTAAAAGGTATTGAGGGTGATTTAGAAAAAGGTGAGACGCTGAGGGTCGCCTATACAAGCTTAATCCCTGTGCTGACTAAAGCGATCCAAGAACAGCAGTTGCTGATTGAAGCTCAAGACAAGGTGATACAGCAACTTCAAAAAGACGTGCTAATACTTAAGCAAAAATAGGTTAAGTAATGAAGCGATTACTTTTGTTAATCCTATTAGCCTTCTCCATACCTACTTTAGCGGTTGACACTACCTTTGATTGGTCTGGTCTTGAGAGAAGTAAGATAAGCCTTGAAGCACCTTTACTAATCGTAAAAGGCTCCTTAGGTTTCCTAGGGTGCGGTTACATCAACACTGATTCCTGTATTGATGAAGCCTGTGCCATAGTATCTGGAGTTAATACTCATGATGGTATGCTCAAAGCATCAGTAAAGGCTGTGTCTAAGGATGCTACTGAACTTGGTATTGAGGTTGGTATGACAGGTGCTGAGGCTATAGAAGTAAAGGCTCAATAGGAGGGCTATGAAAACCTACCTCCTTACCCTCATCGGTGTAATAGTCTCTGGATACGTCAGCTTCTACGCAGCCCTTGGCTGTTTTCGTGTTCTGCTCTGGATCTTTGATTATGAGCTTACTGCAACTCAACGGATCTTTGTATCAGAGAACGGCTACTTAGCCTTTATTGCAGGGATGGTAGTTGGAATGGTTGTGTTCTGGAGGCTGTTTAGGGTGCAAAAGGTACAGCACTTTAATTAGGTACAGGTAATGTAAGAGGGGCTAGTTTAGTTTTTACGTATAATGTAGTAACAAAACAAATTCTTATTAGTTACTTTAAAGTCCTTTTAAGTTAACGCTATATGCATTAATTAAGGGTTTAAAAGTAAACCCTTAAGATTTAGTTGAAGTCTTTTAAGCAACCTCCAATAACAACCCTTGTTCTTTTTTAAAAAAGCTTAAAAAAAGCATTTACATAAGGCTTATAGATAAAAGATAAAAGATATTTAAATGAAGAGTTGCCGTAAGAGATGCAGTTAAAAAATTTAGATATTTCAAAACTCTACATGCTACACAGTAGATACGAAGAAACTCAGTCTTTTGGATCACTTTATTAGTGTTTATTTTATAAATTAACCCAACTAGTTTACAAAGCCCTTACACCTCAAAACCTCCGACCACACCTATATATACACGGGTACCCCCTATGGTCACCTGCGGGGGGGGGCTATAAAGTCTCTGAAGACTGCCAAGCCTTTGAAGCTAAGTAGACAAAACAGTAGGTATTTTAAGGCCGTTGACATCGAACTACCTTGCTGGAACACTAGCAAACACGTTAGCTGACAAGGCTAATGGAGCCGGAAGCAGGAGATGAGGTTCTATCCCACCGCCATATTTATGCTTCAAAAGCTCTACAGCCCTTGTTAGCTCTCGATTATTTCGAGACTAATGAGGAGCAGATTAAACTACGTCAAAATAGAAAAATTTAAGTCACTAGTCTTTGTATTTTTGGAAGTAATTGTTACTAACATTTTGGAGCTTCCAAAGCCCCTGATCGAAAAATATTCCTCTTTTTGCTAAGAACTTGCCTAAGTTTCGAAACTCAATCTCATCCCTCATGCCTCCATTACCTACCATGCCTTCGTTTTGGCCCATGGTATACACGGATGTGAAACCTTTGACAGATTCAGTAGTTTGATTTACCAGACGATCGCTAGAATCGAATTTTAATTCATATCGCTCTACACGATGTGAATTTCCAGCTGCGACAAGATTAACAATTGGAACCCATACCATATTACTGCTCTTCGATTTTCTAATATAGTAAATCATGGTAACTTGCGGCTCTCTGTCTACCACAGAAAATGGAGGACCATATTTATCCACTATGTCAGACATGGTCGACCCTTCAATAAATGTGGTTTGGGATGGGCTATTTATATCAACAGTTGAGCATGAAGCCATCAAAATGGTTAAAAAAATTAAAAGTAGCTTATTCATCAGAGCTGGTCCTCTTGGAATTTAATTCTATCTTAGGTTACTTTAGTGATCTCCTAATCTTAACCGAATAGCCCATCCAGTCAAGTCAGGTGAAGGATCATGCATCACTAAGCTTTCCTAAATATTTAACTAACAAAGCTAACTCATACCCATCACCATAGGTTTGCCCAACAGACTTTAAAGCCCAACCACCTAACTGGTCGATCATATCTGTAGGTGCTTCCACTGCTCTTAGCCTGTCTCTAAAGCTATGACGCAAGCCATGAACAACATCATTTGGCCCTGCAACAGTCTTGATCCATTTGTTTATTGCGGCTGAAGCAGAGTTTGAATTGCAACGCTGAGAGTTTGTGTATCTAGGGAAGCAATACAGGCCCGTAGAGTGCTGTTTGAGACGCTTTGCGGCCCATAATGACAGACCGATAAGCGGTATTTTACGCTCGCTAGAGGCTGTTTTAAGGCGTCTGTGTGGGTGTGGAATTAAATGTATGTAAGGTATTTCTTCATCAAGACGCAAGTCACTCAACATAAGACCTGCGGCTTCAGATAAACGCATACCTGTATCGAAGATAATGGCGACTAACCATCTGATGTCATCATCCAGTGCAATGCACTCTTTGTTGATCTTAGTCATATTAGCTGGCGTAACAGCATGACGCTTCTTGGCATCAGTGTTTGATGGGAGATACACCTTTGCAAACGCATTCTGGCACTCTAGAGCCTGCTCCAACGTGACAAAGTTGATTACAGCTTTGATACCTGAGAAGACACGCTGCAATGAACTGTTGCTTAAACCTTTCTCAATCAGCCACTCTCGCAATACCGTAGCGTCTTTTGATGTGTAGTTGTCTATCGGCTTATTGCCAAGACACTCAACCAGATAAGTAATGTAGCGCTGAGCTGTTGTGAAGAATAGTTTCTGCCTACCTTGGCCGATGACAGCAAAATAGGTCTCGAGAGCTTCCTCAATGGTAGGTAAGGATGAAAGTTTTGTGCTGGGATCAACTACCAGCAAGTGAGCGGCAGGGATATCTAGCCGCTTTAACCTCAAACCTAACCAGTAATCATCTAGTTTTGATGCAAAAACTTTAGATGCAGTGGTTGCTCGCGACTGAGAATTAGTTCGGAGTGATTGGGTTATGCGTGGTTTTAAGTAGAAACATCTGAGATCAGCAGGAACCGACCTAGAGAAATAATAGATGTTGCCTTTGGTGTAGGTATATCTAGGATGCTTTGAGTGTCTACTCATTTGTCTACTGCTCCTCATTAGTCTCGAAATAATCGAGAGCTAACAAGGGCTGTAGAGCTTTTGAAGCATAAATATGGCGGTGGGATAGACCGACATACTATATAATTATACTTTATTCTAGAATACTGTAATAACCGCTACAACTGGCTTATAGCCTAACTATAAACAACTACTATTCCGATACCGTCCTGCACTATACTGCTACATATTGACTTGTAACTGTAACTCTAACTGTAACTCTAACTGTAACTCTAACTGTAACTCTAACTGTAACTCTAATGCGATATAAACCCTTCCCTTCGAGATTAAGACTATTCGCCAAGTGTTGCATGAAGTCGCTTAGATCGCGATTTAGAAGGTTTAAATGGGAGTGTAAAGCCTTATGGCAAACAGAACCTCAAAGCTAGAATTAGATGCAATAATTAAAGGTAAAATACCCAAGCGTTATCCATTGGGGGATGGCCTGTATTTCACTATTAAGCACTCAGGGGCCATGAGTTTTGGTATTCGCTATCAGATCAACGGGAAGACTGACTACAAAGGCATGGGAGGCTACGACAAAGTTCACAACAATCTTGGGATAGCTAGGGCCAAGTGTGAGGCATACCGAGTTCAGATTAGACAAGGGATTGACCCTAAGATTGAAGAGCAGCAAGCGCTCAATCTAAAGCAATCAGCTAAAGCCGCAGAAGATCAATTAAAAGATCGCACATTCGCTAAATATGCCTATCAGCACATTAAGAGCCTTGAACCGTCTTGGACTAATGTAAAAACATTTGCTCAGTGGAGAAGCTCTCTTGAACAGTATGCATTCCCAGTTATAGGCGAAACTCCAGTATCTGATGTTAGCAGGACTCAAGTGTTAGAAATCTTACAACCAATCTGGTTTGATAAGACTGAGACAGCCGATCGGGTCAGACGAAGAATTGCCGCTATTTTGGATGCCGCTATTTCTGATGATCTTAGAACCGAGAGGAACCCTGCTATCTGGCGAGGCAGTCTTCACGGGAAGTTACCCAGTGTTGAAACCCTTAAAAAAGCAAAGGCACCCACTGAAGAGCGGGCTCATGCATCATTACACTATGCTCATCTTCCTATGTTTATGGAGTCTTTAAGAGCGCAGGACGGTATAGGCGCAAGAGCATTGGAGTTTTGTATCCTAAATGCCAGTAGAACAACTGAGGTACTTGACGCCACTTGGGGTGAATTTGATCTAGAGGAAGGTATATGGTCGATTCCAGCACGTCGCATGAAGGGCCGAGAGAGGCATAATATTCCCTTGAGCACACAGTCCATTGCCCTAATTAAGCAGTTGAAACAACTTAAAATGAGTGATTTCGTGTTCCCGAATAGATCGAATGGTAAGAGTCTGTCACAGGCAGGAATGTCCTCGGTTTTAAAGCGAATGAATAAGATCAATGATTGGAAAGATATACATGGCCAATTGATAACCGTTCATGGCTTCAGAGGATGCTTCAAGACTTGGACTACGGAGAAAACTGACACTGATTGGTTAACAGGAGAGATGGCTCTGGCACATAAAATTAAAGACAAATCATCTGCTACGTATCAAAAAGGTGATCTTATAGATAAAAGGCGCCGGCTAATGCAAAAGTACAGCGACTATGCCTGTACAACGCCATCGGGAAAAGTCGTTCAACTCAGAGGATAGCAAATGAGCCTCGATCTAGCCCTGATTTGACTGGATCGGCTATTCAGCTATGATTATAGACTAAAAACTCAATGGAACAGTCTCATGGCCGCTCGACTTGGCAATTTCATCATCTTCTTGATTCTTACAGTTATTACTCTGGGTATCTACCCCCTTTACTTCTTTGTTACTCGACAGCAAGAGAACACTGAGTTGCTTAGAGAGATCAGAGACGAATTAAAAAGGAGCGATTAGCAAACGATAGGTGTTGTTTAAAACATTTTAAAAACAGGTGCTTATGAACTTTAGTGGGTCCATTAAAGTTAAGGGTATTTAAGTCCCTATTTCACAGCAAGCTGCAACTCTAGACAACCAATTAACACATATAAAACATGTAGTTATGGAAAAATATCTTTGTGCATTGATGTGGTTTGTTGTGGTAAAACGTAGCCTATTGTCCCAAGAGTGTCCCACGAGAATTTCATAAACCCTGTAACAAACCCCCAAATTCTCAGATACCTCGACCCTACCCCGGGGGTACCCACCCTTTTGTCAGATGGGACTCCTGCTGTTAGGCAGTATTACTGATACACTTGAATGAATTGGTAACTATGGATTTGACGCTCATATTTTTCCTTTTAACTTTTAACCTATAACCTGCTAAATCACTAGTTATGTAAATCAGAGTCAGCGAACGGTTGATTGTTGTAACATCGCTTTTTCAAAATATTCAAACTACACTTCCGATATTATAATGCGACAAGAGGACCTGAAATGAAAGTCATATCAATTGTATTTATTGTCTTACTCCTTAGCTTTCCAGTTGCAGCTGAAAAGCCAAGAGCCAGAGATTTAGGTATTCCATTTGTGGGTGAAACTGGTTTATATAATGCAATAACGGATGTTCAGGGCGTTGAAGTAGGTTACAGCACCATCATTTCAGGTTCGGGTGAGAATATAGTGGGTACAGGACCAATACGCACCGGCGTAACGGCCATATTTCCAAGGGGCAAAAAATTTAGTCCTGTTTACGCTAATTGGCACAGTCTCAATGGTAATGGTGAGATGACGGGAACTACTTGGGTCACTGAGTCTGGTTTTTTAGAAACGCCCATTATGATAACAAATACCAATAGTGTTGGTATTGTTCGAGATACTATTCTTAAGTGGTATGTGGATACTGATTGGTACAAAGGCGAGGATTGGTGGTATACATATCCTGTCGTTGGCGAGACATATGATGGTTTTTTGAATGATATATATGGCTTTCACGTAAAGGAGAAACACGTCCTTGAAGCCATAGCTAATACACAGATTGGAGCAATTGCAGAAGGCAATGTTGGTGGTGGTACTGGCATGATGTGTCTAGGTTTTAAGTGTGGAACAGGAACATCATCCAGAGTCGTAACAATTAAAGATAAAACATATACCATTGGCGTGCTTGTTCAAGCTAACTTTGGTAGTAAGCGCAATCTAACCATTGCAGGTGTTCCCGTTGGTCGAGAATTAAAAGATACCAAAAGTGAGATTTTCAACGCGCCACCTAATTCTAGGCGCCAAGAGGGTGATGGTTCAATCATCGTAATTTTAGCAACGGACGCACCTCTTTTACCTCATCAATTAAAACGAATAGCACAACGAATTCCATTGGGTATTGCTATTACTGGTGGTCGCGGTAGTAACGGTTCAGGAGATATATTTCTAGCATTCTCTACGGCCAATGAAAACGCATTTAATCGTGATGCAAACACGAACGTTGAAATATTTCCTAATGACTTAATAACACCTTTATTTGAAGCTACCGTCCAAGCGGTTGAGGAATCGATTATAAACGCGATGGTTGCAGCTGAAACGATGACTGGCAATAATGGAAATACGTCATATGCTATCCCGCATGACAAACTTGTCGATGCATTGAAGAAATATAAGGTTATTCACTAACTACACTGAAGCATAATAAGAGCGAGCCCAATGCTTGGCACACGCCCAAATCTGCATTGCGACTCTTCGCTTATTTAGCAGATCGCCTCTTGGTGTCTAGCAAATCCTGGGAAGTCCAGGAGACGAAATTGGCAAACTCTCGATAGGTCCTAGCTGGGATAGCACAAGATACGATCCTAACGATATAAAATATACCTGTGACTGGGATTAATAATATTTGAAGTAAAAGTCAAAGATGATATTGAAGAGGTGTTGGCAAGCCCCTAGTTCAGTAGACACTTCACAGTCTCACGAGGAAACTTTGATGCTAGCCGCGACGGGTGCTTAATATGCTTAGAAGAACTCATCACACTCAGATAACCAGGCATTAATATCCTTGTCTGATGTATTCCTTGCCGCTATAGGTGCACTTGGTATCGTTTTACCGTGTTTACTTATAACGTGGTTAATTTCACACGTAGTTAATATCTTCTCAAAGTCGCTCTCTGCCTGTATTTCATCACTTTTCTTATCGGGAGATAATATCGGGGCTTTATCGGACAGTTGTCGGATGGATATCGGGTCTTTATCGGGCGACATTTTCCTCAAAGTGCTCTTAATGAGCCTCTTCCCATCTTTAGTTTCAGCATTAAACGTGAAGGCTTTTAGTTTACCCATACAATCATGAAATGCCGTCAGCCCTTTTGAGGGAGCATCTAGACCACAGATTCTATGCCAAAAGCCAAAGAAGGCGTGTTTTTTCCTAACTGAAAATCGACCATCGGGCAGCTTTTCACCCTTTCTTGACCCACGAAGCCTCGACCGATCTACATTGTAAATAGCGTAGTAGTCACACCCAGTTTCCTCGCAAGAGAATTGAAGCGTTATTCCATCTGCCTTTGATTTACCATAAGAGCCAGTAGAATAACCCTCATATTTTAGATTAGTGATTAACAAATCCATATGCAGATCCTTTATAGGTTCTGCACAGGCATTTTTTGGCCTTCCAGAGATTTTTCCCGCTGATAAGGCCGAAACCCATGCAATAGGCAGGAGTAGGAAGAGCAAGACGAAATAGACTCCTTAAAGCCCTTTTCTAGGTGGTCTGGTGTACAACCAAAGCACTCAGCGCATTTAGCGTTAATTGCCAATTTTCTTGAGCTAGGATTTTTCATGTACCTGAGAATAGGGTTGAACTTACTCATGGCGAGAACCCTCAGCAGATTCCATAAGAGCGAGCATGTAATCATTGATGTCAGAAGCCCACCAACCAACAGCCTGTCCACCATGAACAAGTTTGTAACCTTTTGGGAATTTGCCCTGATTTATTAGGTCGTATACATAAGAGCGACTAAAGGGAATGATTTGGGAGACTTCTTTCCAGCGAAGTAAGCGTGGGATTTCGTGTATATCTTTCATTTTGTGCGCCTTTAAGTGAATAAAAACGCGAGCATATATGGTGGAATACTATGGCGACTAGTACATGAATTTAGTCACTTTTGACCCATTTTTTTCCAAGTTAACCTAGAGATCAGGCTTTACGGGTAATTGATCCATTTTGTAGCAAGAGGCTCTTCATTATCCTTTTTTGCGTATTTTTTTTGGATAGGTGAAACAGTGCGTCTATCAGGTTCAGGGAAGTGCTGAACTATCTTGGTTATTGCAATAATTGCTAAAGATGGAAAGCGACCCTTACCTTTGGTGCGCATAGTCAGATGACGCTCACTTAGCAAAGTGACTTCTTTTACCAGACACTCCAGTTTATTTTTGGGTTTATTTGACCTCAATAACTGAGTTTCTAATGGTTCTCCATGAGATAAATCCCAAAGGCTATGTTTAAAATCTCCAACCCATAACCTTTCGTCTCGGATTGCCTCGTTAAGTTTCTTTGCTAAGTTAGTCACTTTCTCACTGGGATACAGTTGCTTTAATGCTCCAGTATTCTTACCGTCCTCTTTGTAGACTTCAGGGATATGGTAGGCGATTAAGGCGCCAGCAATGATATTGAGAACAATCAGTTCCAACTGACGCTCGTCGGTAATGAAATCAAGGCCAAGTGGCACTCGCTTTGGAGTGAAAGTCGAGCCATGAGTTTTATTAAGTAGGCTAAGGATGTACTTTACGCTGTGTCCGAAACGATCATTCAAAATCCTTTCAAAAGCTATCGTCTTAAAGGTTTCTTCTTCAGTTTTTTGATATGCATGAATTATCCCATTCAGTGTATCTTGGTCTGAAGTAACCGACGCTTGAACAAATAGATCTTCTAATGCCTCATACAATGGTGGGTATTCAAAAGCTAACTGCCATAGCTGACCGTCTTCTGCTGACGTTTCTTGGGGGTATGTTTCGGGTTCATCCATAAAAGATCGATAATTGTATAATGTCCTAAGAGTCTACTAATAAATACTTGTGGTGCCAAGAATCAATCTACCAGGCCTAGTTTTTTTTCAGTTGGGCATACAGATACTAGCAACTGGGGTCTTTCGGGTGTGGGGTGGAGGGGAGGGGAGTTCTGATTCATGGACCTTTTACCCAAAGCTCATGCGATGGCATTTGTTGAAGCTACTTAGCCTCTTGGTAATCCCTTAAAGCATGGCCTGTAGCTCTAAAAATAGAGCGTGGGAGAATATTAAGAGACAAACGCAGTGTCCTTTCAGGGATTAGTAGGTAATCGGGAGGGAGGGTACAATCGTAATATGGTCTCAGCGTTGATTCTCGCTAGTACCACCAGCTGATCAAAAGCGAACGTCTATAGATTCCGTTGCTGACAGCAAACTACACCCGGCTATAATATACTCCGCTTATGGACGGGCAAGAATAGAGATTGTGAACAATCCAGGCCCATACATACAAGCGGTTATACGCAATCTGCGAAGGGCCGATAGTAGGAACCACTCATAATTATTTGTGATTCCATACTAGAGCTCTACGTTTACATGCAGCAAAGGCCTCAGGCTAGTCTGATGGGGCCAATGCTTTTTCTTTCGATCTTGTCAGCACAACCTCAGGGTATCCTTTTCAAGTTTACGGCCTTTATATGGTAATATAAGCACCATCAAGTGTTAATTATATTAACACTTGCCAGCTTCTTTAATGAGCATGAATCACCGCGAGGCCACCGTTTACGTTCTAAATGGAGAACCCTGTAATGTCTCACCGAAAACATCTTTTTTCACTACAGGTGGGGTATGCGCTTCGGGAAGCATTCGATGCGGGCTATATGCGCCGGGATTTCATAAGAGATGTGATTGCTGGAATGACGGTAGGCGTTATTGCCATACCCTTAGCCATGGCAATGGCTATAGCCAGTGGCGTGCCTCCACAGTACGGCTTATACACCGCCATTATTGCCGGCACCATCATTGCGCTAACCGGTGGCAGCCGCTTTAGTATCTCCGGGCCGACAGCGGCATTTGTGGTTGTTCTCTATCCGATAACTCTCAAATTTGGCTTGGCTGGACTGCTGTTGGCTACGGTCATGTCGGGTTGCATCCTCATTGCCATGGCCTATGCCCGTCTAGGCCGATTTATTGAGTACATTCCTGAATCCGTGACATTGGGGTTTATCGGCGGTATCGCGATTGTCATAGCAGTCATGCAGATCCCTGATTTTATGGGTTTAATGATCGACGGGATGCCGGAAGGCTTCATCGGCACAGTTATGGCGATAGGCAGCAACGTGCAAAACCCAGACATGGGAAGCACACTAATCGGGGTATTTACCCTCGCGGTAATGATTTTCTGGCCACGATTACGCACGCCGATTCCCCCACACCTACCGGCATTAGTATTGGCAGGCGTATTTGCGCTTGCCTTAACAGGGGCCGGAATCGATGTGGATACCATAGGCTCACGCTTCCACTATCTACTTCCCGATGGCAGCCAAGCCGCTGGAATCCCTCCCTACCTCCCCAGCATCGACTGGCCTTGGAACCGAGCTGGCGCCGGTGGGCAACCACTGGAGCTATCGATGAGCTTGGTGTCAGAACTACTGCCCGCGGCCTTTGCCATCGCGATACTTGGCGCCATCGAATCACTTTTGTGCGCAGTCGTGCTCGATGATATGTCGGGCAAACGTCATAGTGCTAACAGTGAATTGCTAGCTCAAGGGCTAGCCAATGTGGTGACACCTTTCTTCGGGGGGATAACGGCGACAGCTGCAATCGCACGCTCAGCAACAAATTACAAAGCTGGGGCGGTATCTCCAGTGGCCGCTTTAATTCACTCCGCGGTCGTGCTAATGGGGCTGTTGCTGTTCGCCAATGCGCTGGCCTATGTGCCCATGCCAGCAATGGCGGCTTTATTAATGGTCGTTGCCTGGAATATGAGTGAGGCGCATAAAACCGTAAAGCTGATTAAGCGGGCCCCCTTGGGTGACATCTTGGTTTTAATGACCTGTCTTTTGTTGACCGTGTTCTTCGATATGGTGATTGCTATCACCGCCGGAATTTTGTTGGCGTCAGTGTTATTTATGAAGGAAATTGCCACACTGACCAAGGTGATTGACGTGACCGACAACCCTGACTTTGCACACCAAGCTCTGCCTGAGAACTGGAGGGTATTTAAGGTTGATGGCCCGATGTTTTTCGCGGCTGCTGATCGAATTTTGGGGGAGCTGGTTCAAAATACCCAAGAGCTTGACGGCCTAATTCTACATATGCGCTACAGCCCTTATTTGGATGCGGGGGGACTTTCCTCCATCGATAAGCTCGTGACTCATTGCCAAGCACAGGGTATACGTATTCGATTTACTGACTGGCAATTCCAAGCGCTAAAAACCCTTGCCAAAGGGCGTAGCTCTGAGAGGACGAGCCTTTTGGATATGTCGTTTTCGAGTCTAGACGATGCTGTAAATGATGTTCTAACTGCGAGCAAGCGCCATGAATAGAAGTGCCTGTTGACTATTCAAAGGCATTTGAGTGGTTTTCAATGGCAGCTATAAGATGCGCTGCTTTGTACAATACTTATCTCACACTTGTTGAGTTAAATATGGATATAAAAAATGATAGATCGGCTCGTTAATAATTATTATGATTGCTGATAGGCTTTATAAATTTCTTGTTATGCTCGGTCAGACCCCATCCAAATATTAAAGTAAGGGTCATGAGATCACTAAACAATAAAGTTGCTATCGTTACAGGCTCGTCGCGAGGAATAGGCGCTCAGATAGCAATAACACTAGCGGAGGCTGGAGCAAGCGTAGTTGTAAATTACTCTAGAAATCATAAACCAGCAGATAAAGTTGTCTCTGATATTAAAGCTAATGGTGGCAGTGCCATTGCTATAAAGGCAGATATAAGTAGCCCTAAAGAAGTCAAGCTAATGTTTGATTCGGCGATTAGCCAATTCGGTAAAATAAATATTCTTATTAATAATGCAGGTTCGATTTTGTATAAAACAATTCAAGATACAACGGATGATGATTTTGATAAGATATTCTCTGTTAATGTGAAAGGTACATTTAATACACTTCGTGAGGCCGCTTCACGGCTTGAGAATGACGGGCGTATTATTAATTTTTCTAGCTCTACGACCCGCCTAATGCTACCCACATATGGAGTATATTGTGCCACTAAGGGGGCTGTAGAACAGCTCACAAGAGTTTTTTCAAAAGAGGTTGGTGCGCGGAATATCACGGTCAACTCCATTTCACCAGGCCCAATCAACACTGAACTTTTTACTGCGGGAAAAAGCGAAGAGGTTATAAATAGACTTGCGAGCATGTCTGCATTTGGCCGCATTGGTGAACCAGTAGATGTTGCTCGTATAGTGTCATTCCTTGTTAGTGAGGAAGCATCATGGGTAACAGGTCAGAATATTGGTGCAAACGGAGGGTTCGCGTAACAAGGATGTCAACCGGACAGTTTTTTTGCTACGTGCTTTTGTGAAAAAATGGCGCGTAACAAACTGCATCAGGTTGACAACTTTGTTAAGTTTTTTTACGCACGCCCACGAATCTAGGTACTTGAGATTTATACACACTAAAAACATTACCATACCTTACCTGCGTAGATACTTTGCACGTAGGTTTGGACTTACAGCAATTCTAACGCATAAAAAACCCTGCGTTAACAGGGCTTTGTCATGGGACTTTACAGTGTGTTTTTTCTTGGGGGAAGAATCATGCACATTAAATAAGACAGCTATGAGCAGAGAAGTTCACATTTGATTGATTTGTTAATGATTTAAATAAGCATTGACTGTCATATTGAGCTTTAGGTGACACTTAAAGAGGCCTAAGTATACTTACAGAGTAGAGTGTGAATATCCATAATGGTGCCTATTAGAGCTATTTGGCATCCACTTTGACCCTTGTTATTTTATAAACTCAGGCGAGATGTTGCATAGTCTCCTGTTGATTGTCTGTTATTTTTTTACCACTCCTAATATTTTAAAACTTATACCTGAACATAATCCATATTCCTGTCATAGATCAGTAAGCACACTAGCATTGTATATTAAGCATCAATTAGTCTAATGACATATGTATGTTTCATAAGAAAGAGGGATCATACTAGAGTATGTTTCATAAGAAAGAGGGAGCATACTAAAGTATGAACGATGACTTGAGCGGGTGTTTACGTAAATTAATGAGAGAGCGCAGAATTTCCCAGACTGCGCTTGCCCGCGCGACTGGCGTACCACAACCCACAATTAATCGGATTCTGAATGGAGTTACTCTGAATCCTCGCCATGACTCAGTAGTGCATCTAGCCACTTTCTTTCATGTGACGCCTGACTCCATGTATGGGTCGCCTTCCAAAGAGGCCTCTTGGGGAGTTAGGCTTGATGACAATAGCCCTTCGTTCCTCAGTTATATGATCTAAAATCTGCAGCGCCTTATTTTCTTTTAATTTTGCAAGGCCTTCTAGCCAGTTGCTTGGACATAGCCGTATTAAAACAACTAGGAGTGGTATGTAGGGTTGGACTTAGAGTCTAAGCGGGCAGCCATAAACACTCTGAATATATTTTAATGCTCAGAGGGCCGTTTGTAGTGGCATAGTTAATTAAGCCAGCCTGTACCCATTATTGTACCCATACAAATAAAAAACTAACGAATATAAAAAACCCCCTGCAAAAACAGAGGATTAATTGTTATAGATGGCGGTGGGATATCCGTATCTATAGTTTCTAACGCATCCAATTAGCTGTGAGGCTTTTGTTGCACTTATCGCGAAAGTACCTGCTTGCCATGCAGCAAGGTGTAGACCACCGGTAGGGATAACAGTGACAGTAACGAGGTTATTGCCAATCCACCCATGATAGTGACGGCCATAGACTGGAAAAACACATCCGATAGCAGAGGTGCCATGCCTGCGACTGTGGTCATTGCGGCTAACATAATAGGTCTAAAGCGGGAAACACAGCTGGCGACGATGGTCGATCGGGCGAGGGTTCCTGCCGCTGTTCGGCGATCGATTTCGCCGATCATAACAATCGCATTTTTAAGCAGCATACCAATTAGGCCGATCAGACCAAGAAGTGCCGGAAAATTGAACGGCAGTTGGGTGATCAGCAGCGCGCCGAGAACACCCACAGGTAGCAATAGTAGGCAGCTCCAGGCAACGATGGTCTGTCTGATACGTCCAAAGATAACCAGTGTTACCATCACCATAACTAGTAGCGCTAGTGGGAATTTTGTACCGAGAGAATCATTGGCGACCTTATTGGCTTCGTATTCTCCGCCCCATTCCAGCGTATACCCGTCGGGCAGTTTAATGGCCTCAATGTCGGCGCGGACGAGGGTCAATGCGTTGGCCGCGGTGCTGCCGTGGGCTGGGTTTGCCTGTGCGGTCAGGGTGCGTATGCGGCTGCGGCGGATAATTGTTGCGTCCTCTGCAATCAGGCTAGGCTCGTCTATAACGTGACGTAGGGGCACGTATCTTTGCTGGTCTCGACTCCAGACATTGCCATCAATGAGCTGGTTTTGCGTGGGCATGGGTCGACTGCGAGCGATGATTGGTACCTGTTTGTCATTGTCTCGCAGTACGGCGACGGGTGAGCCCGTGGTTACAAAGGCTAGCGCCTCGGCAATGTCTTGTCGATCGACACCGCTGGCCTGTGCGCGCGCGGCATCGACCATTGGCGACAGTGCCAAGGTCGGTTGTCGCCAGTCGGAACGAGTATTCATCAAACCCGCTTCCTGAAAAATCGTCAGTGACTTCTGCGACAATGAGCGCAGAATAGCCACATCATCGCCTGAGAATCGGGCTTCTAGTTTCCATGCGCCGCTCGGTGTCATTTCGGCGCGCCTTACCATGACATCAAGGTCCGGTTCGCCGGCTAACAGTTGTCGACTAAATAGCACCAGCTCGGCGACGTCATCCATATTAGCTGCGCGGATCGCAAATTGTGCATAGGCTTGGTTTGGCCGTTCTGGAATCGTGACGACGGTAAAGCGAGACGCGCCCCTGCCGATCCAAGCAGTAATGTCGGTAATCTTGGGATTTTTGGCCAGTCTTGATTCGAGCTGGGCGGCTTTCTGTTCAGTGGCGTGAAGATCGGTCCCTTCAGGAAAGTAGAGGTCGACATAAAATACTGGGGTCGGCAGGTTAGGAAAGAATCCCTGTTTCAGCGAGCCGAAGCCCATCAGTCCTGCGATGGCGATGGCTAACAGTCCAACAAAACACAGGCGGGCATTTTTTAGGGCCGCGGATAGGCACCTCGAATAGAGCTTATATAACCAACCGTTGTAGATCGTCGACTCATCTTGGGGAGATGTCGTTGGCTGCAACAGATGTATGCCCAGCGAGGGAATGAGGGTGACGGATAACACCCAGCTAAGCAACAGTGAGCCGCCAGCCACATAAAATAGCGACCCCATAAACTGTCCCGTTGAGTCACTCGATAAGCCAATGGGTGAAAACGCGGCCATACCTACGATGGTTGCGCCGAGCAGAGGTAAGCGTGTGTTGACGACTGTTTGGATCGCGGCTTGCCGTGCCGTTTGGCCCCGTTGCATGCCGGTTACCATGCCTTCGGCTACCACGATAGCATTGTCGACGAGCATACCCATCGAGATCATCAGTGCAGCCAAGGAAATTCGGTGTAGCTGTATGCCTATGGCTGCCATGAATCCGATGGTGCCCAGCACAGTGACCAATAAGACTGCACCGACCAGCAGCCCAGCGCGCCAGCCAGTGAACAGGCAAAGCACGACAATGACCGTGAAAATCGACAGGGAGAGGTTGATCAAGAAGCTGCTGATGGTGCGATCGACCACCCGATGTTGCTCGTAGATTGGTTGAATATCCATACCAACCGGCAGTGATTTTTTAAGTGCATAGATCCGCTGCTCAACGACTTTGCCCACATCGACAACATTGGCCGACGTTATGACAGACACGCCAAGGGTGAAAACCCGTTGGCTGTTGTGGCGAATGATAATTTTGGGCTGGTCGGTTTCGACTCTAGAGATATTAGCCAGAGCACTGATCGGCACCATAGCGGAGGAACCGCTTTGACCCACTAGGATTTTTCCGAGTTGGTCTATGTTGCCCTCTAGTGGGGCGGGTGCGATGCGCATCCTTCGATCGCCAAAGCGTAATGAAGAAGCGCCATTAAGGGCGGTTTGCGCACGGATTTTGTCAAAGATAGCGTCACGGGAAATACCAAGTTGCACCAATTGGGCATCAATAAAGTCGAGGTAAACTCGCTCTTCTGGCAACCCGTCAATCTGCACCTTGGCGACATATTTGATCATCTGTAATCGACTCTGCAATAGCCGCGCCGCATCGTGTAACTCCGCGATCGAATACCCCTCGGGCAGTGTCACTGCATACAGAATGCCATAGACATCTGAAAAATCATCTTCAATATGCGGTGTTTGTGCCTCGGGGGGCAGACGTTCTGCCGCCTCAGAAACGCGGCGTCGAAGCTCGTCCCAAATTTGCGGCGCCTGCTCTCCTGTAACCCAATGATGCAGCTCAACTTCAACCTCTGAATGTCCTGGGACAGAGCGCGATTCCATACGAGATATCCAGGGTAGCTCTCGCAATGACAGCTCAATTTGTTCAGTGACCTCTTGTTCGACCTCAAGTGCTGAAGCGCCCGGATACGGGGTCAGAATAAAGGCCTGTTTGATGGGGAAAGGGGGGTCTTCGAGCCGTCCAATATTTTCTAAACCATACAAGCCACTGACCACGCAGATAAGCGTGAACAACCAAACATAGAGCGGGTTTTTCAGAACGAATTCAGTCATGCTCGCTGATTCACCTAACTGCTGGGCTGGTTAGTGGGATAATTTTGTCGCCCTCTCTCAGTGCGTTGCCCCCTGCCGCGATAACCGTTTCACCGGCAGCTAAGCCCGCAGTAATAGTCACCCAGTCGGGGGAGGGCCTACCTACGTCCACCGGCCTTTTGTTGACAGTGTAATTTGGGGCTGAGGTAATCCATACGAAAAATCTGCCATCTACGTCTGTTTGTAATGCGGCCGTCGGCACCTGCGTCTGTTGTAGCGTCGGCGCCAGCTGCAAGAAAATTTGTGCGGTCATACCCTGTAGGGGCTGCCAGTCTGGCATTTTTTTCAGGGCAAAACGTGTTTTAAAGGTTGGCGTTGCTTCGCTTACCTGTGCCTGCTGTTCGACCCATGACAGTGGCCAGATGAGGCTTGGATGTGCGGTGAAGCGCGCATAAACAGAGGTAATACCCTGTTGGTTGATCGCTGCGACTAGGGTTTCAGGAATGTCAGTGACCAACTCGACGATGTCTGAACGGGTCAGTCGAGCAACTACATCGCCGGCGATTATGGCGCTATGATTCTGTTTGAATCGCTCCAGAACAATGCCGTCATATGGCGCGAGGATTTGGCTGTCCCTGAGAATCTCTTTGGCCTGCCCAACTTCAATATGCAGGAGCCTTTGGCGCGTGCGAGTCTGGTCCAGTGTGGAGATGGAGACTACACCTTTGTCATGCAGTTTCTCCATCCTCGAGAGTTCTTGTGTGGCCAGGATGAGGGAGGTACTGGCATAATCCAGCTCCAGCTTGTGTTCACGGGCATCGAGTGCCGCGATCAATTCACCTTTTTTAATCTTTTGACCGGCACGAATTGGCAAGGCCACGAGTTGGCCTGACACTTCGAATTGCAGGTCGATGCTGTCGCGATTGTGGATGCGGGCAAAAAGCCGATGCACATCGGGTTCGGTGGTGTTTTCTACAGCATACAGTTTTGCCGGCCGAGCCATTCTCAAGCTCGCTTGTTCAGAGGGGGGCTCGCTACAGCCACCCAATAACAGGTATAGGAGCAACCCAAAAACTGTTTTCATGATACCAACGCTAAAAGGCGTTGCTGTAATCTGTCTTTTTCCGCTGGTTCAAATTGGTAGAGCCCCAGGGTGTCAAGGAGTTGCATGCCTTGCACTGCAAGCACGACGGTGGTGCCAAGAGCGGGATCGCTTGCTTCTTTAACTAGGTAGTCAAACAGCATTGAAAAATACTCCCGCGCAGGGTCTAACAGGTCAGGATTCTCGGCGCCGCCTGCCAGTATGGCATTGGCGGTAGCTCGCTCGGTCAGCGTCAGGGCGAATTCAGTGTTGATCAATGCCGTCAACTGGGCACTGCGACCCTGCTTGGCTGTGCTTGACAGGAATAATGCCTTTCTAGTCGACAGCAAGTCCTCAAGCATGGCCTCTAACAGCGCCTGTTTGTTGGCGTAGTGATAGAGCAGACCACCTTTTGATACACCTGCGTGCTGTGCGACAGAATCGAGCGTCAAGTTTCCAGCGCCATGCTCTGCAACCAACGCCTGTGCGGAGGCGCGAATACGTGTGCGTGTTTTTTCAGCGGTGCTCATAAGTGCTTCTTAACAGTAAACAGTCCAGACGGTACAGTATGCTATTCGTTTTTTTATTGCAACTGCACTTCGAGCTCTACATTGGTAAGGTTTTTGTCGGTAGCCTTTGAAGATATACAGGGTTGGCAGTCCACAGGTGTGATGCCAAAACTTATAGGATGAATGCTTTTTCCTGACAGAAAACTGACCAGAAGGTCGTTTCGCTCCTTTGCTTGGTCCCCTTGACCGAGAGCAATCCACATTAAAAATAGTGTAGTCATCAATCTCTGCATCTTCGACCATAAATTGCAAAGTTAATCCGTCTGCGTTTTTCTCACCATAGCAACCAGTTGAATAGCAATCCACTTTGAGGTTAGTGATCAACATAATCTTAGACCAATCGCTTTATAGGTTCTGCACAGGCATTTTTTGGCCTTCCAGAGATTTTTCCCGCTGATAAGGCCGAAACCCATGCAATAGGCAGGAGTAGGAAGAGCAAGACGAAATAGACTCCTTAAAGCCCTTTTCTAGGTGGTCTGGTGTACAACCAAAGCACTCAGCGCATTTAGCGTTAATTGCCAATTTTCTTGAGCTAGGATTTTTCATGTACCTGAGAATAGGGTTGAACTTACTCATGATCAGCACCCTCAGCAGATTCCATAAGAGCGAGCATGTAATCATTGATGTCAGACGCCCACCAACCAACAGCCTGTCCACCTCTGACCATTTTCTGACCTCGCGGAAACTTACCTTGGTTTATTAGATCGTAAACGTAGGACCGACTAAATGGAATGATTTTTGCGACTTCTTTCCAGCGGAGTAACCTTGGGATTTCGTTAATATCTTTCATGTTTTGCGCCTTTATGTGATTAAAAGCGCGAGAATATATGGTGGAATACTATGGCGACTAGTACATGACTTTAGTCATTTTTGATCTATTTTTTTCCAAGTTAGGCTGTAGCGCAGATGCTAGAAGTAGTTGTCCCATTTGGTGGCTAGTGGTTCTTCATCATCTTTTTTTGCATATTTTTTTTGAATAGGTGAAATAGTTCTTACATCCGGTGTTGGGAAGTGACCAACTATCCTTAAGATTTGAATAATTGCTTGAGACGGGAAGCGTCCAGCACCTTTGGTGCGCATTATTAGATGGCGTTCACTCAGGAGTGTGATCTCTTTTACCAGACGCTCTAGTTTGTCTTGTGGTTTATCTGAGGACTCCAGCTGAGTTTCTACTGGCTCTCCATGCGCCAAATCATAGAGTCCAAGGGTTAAATCACCAACCCACAGAGGTTGTTTCCGTATTGCTTTACAAAGTTTTTCTGCCAGCTTTTTAACCTCTTGATTGGGATAGATCTGCTTCAATGCTCCAGCGGCCTCACCGTCTTTTTTGTAGACGTCAGGGATGTCGTAGGCAATAACGGCCCCAGCAATTATGTTGAGAACAATCAATTCCAGTTGGCGGTCGTCAGAAATAAAATCGAGGCCAAGTGGCACTCGCTTGGGCGTGAAAGTCGAGCCATGAGTTGTCTTAAGAAGCCAAAGTATCGACTCTACATTAGACCCGAACCGATCATTTAGAATCTGTTCAAATTTAATCGTCTTAAAGTGTTTTTCTTCCACTTTGCGATAGGCCGAAATCGTCTCCTTTAACGTTTCTGGGTTTGGATTTCTAGATGATTCAATGAACATTTCTTCCAGTGCTTCATACAATGGAGGGTATTCAAAAGCTAACTCCCAAAGCTGAAGGTCTTCATCTGGCGTGAACTGGGGATGTTTTTCGTCGAGGGGTTGGTGATTATCGAACTGACTGATGATCTCTTTCAAAACTACTCCCGAGCATTGCTGTATTGGATGATACAGTCTACTGCTACACACTACTTAGTGCCAAACGGATCTTAATTTTTTTTGAAGCGGGTATATAGATACTAGAAATAAGGTCTTTCGGGAGGGGGGGCCTATGATTTGGAGTACTTTTTTGATTACAACTGTAACTCTAGCTGTAACTCTATCTAATTTATCTACACCAGAAACGAAAAAACCCCAGCATTTGCAAGGGTTTCAGCGATCTTATATGGCGGTGGGATAGGGATTCGAACCCTAGTTAGGCTATTAACCTAAGCCAGTTTTCAAGACTGGTGCATTCAACCGCTCTGCCATCCCACCAATTGAAGGCGCGATTATACAGCGCCTTTTTGCTACGACAAGTACCAATTACGCTTGAGGACCTTTTTCCGTAGATTCTTTTGCTGAACCTGTGTCTGAAGGCGCGCTATCAGCCTTTGTGGCCTGGCTGGCTCGGTTTTTACGCGGGTCATTTGAGGCTCTGGCTACCGGTGCTTTTGGTGCTGCAGTCGGTGCTGGCTTGCTGGTGTCCAGCGCTACTGCCGCAGGCTTTTCGACGCGCGCAGTACTGACCTTAACGTCGCTCACTGGCTTTGGCTTAAAGCGTGGATCATTACTCGCTCTAGCCGTTGCTGCTCGAGCTGGTTTGGCAGTTGCTTTTGCTTCAGCCTTTGGCGCAGCTTTTTCTATAACCTCAACCACAGCAGCGGCCTTTTTAGGCGCTTTCGGCTTTTCGGCTGGTTTAGGAGCGTCAGCTTTAGTGGGTTTGGGAGCCTCAGCTTCAGTAGGTTTAGGAGCCTCAGCTTCAGTAGGTTTAGGAGCCTCCGCTTCAGTTGACTGAGGTGCCTCTGCTTTTTCTGGTGCGGCTGTTGCTTCGCTAGCTGCTGCAGAGGATGAGGCATCGGCTTCAACTTTCTTTGGCTTAGCCGGGGCTTTTCTGAGAGCTCTTGGCTTAGGTGCCGGCTTCTCTTCAGGGGCTGCAGCTGAGTCTTGAGTGTCAGCGACTACTGGTGCAGTTGGTGTCGCTTCAGTAGAGCCTGTCTCTGCGGTCTCGCCTGTCTCTACAACGTCAGCTTTTGGCTTGCGACGACGAGCAGGGCGTTTGCGTGCTGGCTTAGTCTCTGTTGCCTCAGCTGTTGTGTCCGTAGTCACTTGTGCTGCTGTTTCTGGAGCTGCTGTTTTGCTTTCCACTGATGGACTGCTGTCCGCGGCTACAGTTGATGTCTCAACGGCTATATCAGCAGAAAGCTGTTCTGTGACATTGGCTGGAACATCCTGACGCTGGCGGCGACGACGTGGTCCTCGACGCTTGTCATTTGGACGCTTCTTGAGTTCTCCGCCTTCACCTGTTTCAGGGCCCTTGTCAGCTGTTTGAGTTGCAGTGCTTGCGCTATCAACTTTTTGCTCACGTGTGTCTTGTTTGGCTGCAGGCCGAGATTGGTCATTGCGGCCTCTGCCCTGACCTTGCTTGTCAGCTGATTTAGCTTGAGTCTCTGTGCCTTCGGCATCGCGATTGCTATCGTTGCGTCCTTCATTGCGGTTGCGGTTACGATTGCGGTTGTTAGGTCGACGGTTACCCTGGCGATTGCGACTGTCTTGGTTCTGGCCTCCGCGACGACTGTTGGATCCTCTTGGGCGGGTTTTCTTTTCGTCTTCAGTTTTCTTGGCTTCAGTGCTGCTGCCACCGAAAATACTTTCCCAGATACGCTTGAGAAGGCCAGGCTTTTCAGTTTTAACCGCTGCTGCGGCAGTTGGGGCAGCTTTCTCTGGCATGATCGGGGCAGGTTTATGTGGAACCAATGTTTTGACTGCAGGCTCTGAGATTGGCAGTGGGGCGCTGGTGCGCTCAAGGTCCTGCTCCGGTTCTTTACTGCTCAGTTCATGGGCTAGTTTGTAGCTAAACTCACCGTCGCTGTCATCGTCATCTTGAGCGCGAATACGCACTACTTCAAAGTGCGGGGTTTCCATCTGAGTATTGGGCAGTACGACAACATTGATTTTGTTGCGGCTTTCAATGTCGGCGATTTCGCTGCGCTTTTCGTTGAGCAGAAAAGTGGCGACAGACACTGGCACAATAGCGCGAATCTCTTTGCTAAATTCTTTCTGTGCCTCTTCTTCGATCAAACGCAGAATGGACAGCGCCAGTGACCGTGTTCCGCGAATTGTGCCTTGGCCTTTACAGCGCGGGCAGATCTTAGACATAGTCTCTTCAAGTGATGGACGCAGTCGCTGACGGGACATTTCCAGCAGACCAAAGCGTGAGATGCGGCCAACCTGTACACGGGCACGGTCAATTTTCAGCGCTTCACGAATCGTGTTTTCCACTTCTTTTTGGTGGCGCGTATTGAGCATATCGATAAAGTCGATCACGATCAGACCGCCAACGTCGCGCAGGCGCAGTTGACGGGCAACTTCTTCCGCAGCTTCTTTGTTGGTATTAAAGGCTGTCTCTTCAATATCTCCGCCCTTAGTGGCACGGGCTGAGTTAATGTCGATAGAGACCATGGCTTCAGTTATGTCAATAACAATTGAACCGCCAGAGGGGAGGCTGACTTCGCGTCGAAATGCGGTCTCGATCTGGTTTTCAATTTGATAGCGATTAAACAGTGGAATCTGTTCTTGGTAGAACTTCACTTTATTCGTGAAATCTGGCATCACGGTGCCAATAAAGGCGGCGGCCAGATTGTAGGCGTCTTGGCTGTCGACTATGACTTCGCCAACATCCTGACGCAGATAGTCGCGGATGGCACGAACAATAACGTTACTTTCCTGGAACAGAAAGTGCGGTGCTTTCGCGCCCTCAGCTTCGGCTTCGATAGTGTTCCAGAGCTGCAGTAAGTAATCTAGATCCCACTGCAGTTCTTCAGTGGCTCGGCCTATACCTGCAGTGCGGACAATGGCGCCCATACCTTCAGGGATATCTAAACCGCGCATAGCTTCACGCAAATCAGCACGCTCTTCACCTTCGATACGGCGCGAGATGCCACCGGCCCGAGGATTGTTTGGCATCAGTACTAAATAGCGACCCGCTAGGCTAATGAAGGTTGTCAGTGCAGCGCCTTTGGAGCCGCGCTCTTCTTTTTCTACCTGGACAAAGATTTCCTGACCTTCGCGGATAGCATCTTTGATATTGACGCGGCCGCCATCGGAGGATTTGCCTTTAAAGTATTCGCGGGAGATTTCTTTTAGTGGGAGGAAGCCGTGACGATCGGCGCCATAATCAACAAATGCTGCTTCGAGGCTGGGCTCGACTCTTGTGATCTTGCCTTTGTAAATGTTGGCTTTCTTTTGTTCTCTTGTTCGGTTTTCGATATCCAGATCGTAGAGCTTCTGACCGTCTACCATAGCAACGCGCACCTCTTCAGTGTGCGAAGCATTAATTAACATACGTTTCATAATTCACCTTTGCTTGTTGTGTCGAGCAGCAGTAGTGAAAAGAGGTAAGAAGAGGTGTAATCAAGCAAGTAACTAGGTATAGATGAAGTGTAAACCAACGGCAGCCTGCACCTAACGCACGCTACCAAAGACTCCTTTTCCCCGGATTTGCTGGCTTTAAGCGCAGTTGCGGGGGATGCTATCCATTATTTAGTATCTTGTTCTCAGTCAACCGAACAGCGTTTTTATCTCTACACAAGCCCTACGAAAACGCCAGGCTTTAGGTGATTCAAACGCGTCTCTCTATGAGAAAGATAGGCCTCTAAGGGTAGGTCTTTCTCAATTGCGGTTAACTTCTGTAACCAAAATTATCTTGTCTTTTCTCTGCAGCCTACTCAGCTGTCATAAGGTGTCGGCTCCAACGGCCAGACCCTCTTGTATTCTTTTTCGCTTAGCCGTTTTAGGGCATTTGGCGATCTGTTCAACCTCTGGGCAGCGCCATTTGTACGCTGGGCAGCAGGGAACTTGGCCGCAATGTAACAACAATGCCTAAGACTTTCAATCTAAACAGATAATTTAGTTGGGAACGACGGGGCTGCTAGGTACAATGCGCGCCAAATCATCAGAAGCCGTGTCCATGTCTACCGAATCGCAGTTCAGTCAAGTCTCTTACGTCGACATAGGTCCAGAACAAGCTGGTCAGCGTTTGGATAACTTTCTTATTAAAATCTTAAAAGGCGTTCCCAAATCGCGCATTTATAGACTGTTGCGCAAGGGCGAGGTGCGAGTTAATAAAGGCCGCGTTAAAGCCGAGAGTCGTCTTAAAGAGGGCGATATTGTGCGTCTGCCGCCGATCAGAGTGGCGGAGCGAGGCGAGATGCCTGCGGTGGGACGCCAGCTCAAGCAATACTTGGCTGACAATATATTGTTCGAGGACGACGGCCTACTGATTATCAATAAGCCCAGCGGGCTAGCAGTTCATGGTGGTAGCGGCGTTTCACTGGGAGCTATTGAAGCCCTTCGTGCGGAGCATCCGGAGCTGCGCTTTCTCGAGTTGGTGCATCGTCTTGACCGCGATACCTCTGGTTGTCTGATGCTGGCAAAAAAACGTGCTGTACTACTGGCACTGCAGCAGGATATGCAGCGAAACTATATTGAAAAGCGTTATACCGCCTTATCCAAAGGTCGTTGGCCCAAGGGCAAGAACACCATTAATGCGCCACTGCGTAAAAATACGCTGCAGTCTGGTGAGCGCATGGTACGTGTAGATGCCTCGGGAAAGGCTTCAGTGACACATTTCAAAAGTCTCCAGCAGTATCCTTCGGCAACACTTTTAGATATCAAGCTCGAGACTGGCAGAACCCATCAGATTCGTGTGCACTGCCAGTTTGCTGAGCAGCCAATCGCCGGCGATCCCAAGTATGGTGACGAACACTTTAATGAAAGCTTAAAACCCCTTGGATTGAAGCGTTTATTTTTACACGCACGTTACCTTCGCTTTAAACATCCCCTATCTGGCGACTGGGTCGAGGTGGAAGCTCCGTTGCCTGCCGATTTAGAAAAGGTTTTGACCAAGCTGTGAGCAAGACTAATTTAAATTCTATCAAGCTGGTTATTTTCGACTGGGATGGCACTATTTCAGATTCGGTCGCGCGGATTGTCAGTTCTATGCAAAGCGCGGCAACTGAACTCGCTATGCCTGTGCCGAGCTATCTTGAGGTTAAGGAAATTATTGGGCTGGGCCTCACTGAGGCAACGTTCCGGTTATTTCCCCAGGCAACCAGAGAGCAGGTGTTTCAACTTCAGACCCGTTATTCGCAGCATTATCGCAATGAAGATAGTGCGCCTTGCCCGTTTTTCCCAGGGGTCGAAGAAACATTGCAGGACTTAAAGGCTGAGGGCTACCAATTAGCAGTTGCCACAGGGAAGAGCAGGGCAGGACTGGATCGCGTACTGCTTAGCCTGGGTATGGAGGATTTCTTTCATAATAGTCGCTGTGCCGATGAAACTCTCTCTAAACCCCATCCGCTGATGCTCGAGGAGCTATTGGCAGAGTTTGGCCTGCCTGCAGAGGCTGCGGTGATGGTAGGCGATACAGAGTTTGATATGGAGATGGCGGTGAATGCGGGTATGCCGAGAATCGCTGTAAGCTATGGGGCGCATCATGCAGACCGTTTGCAGACTTTTAAACCTCTGGCTTGCGTAGACCTGTTTAGCGAGATCAAATCTTCCCTCTATTAATAGTCTGTTAGCAGAGGCTATTTCCTGTCAGTTTGTTTGGATATCTCTATCTCGCAGAAGCTGTGACAGTTTAATCAGCGGCAGGCCGATAAGGGCTGATGGATCACTGCTGTTCACGGATTCAAACAGACTGATACCGAGAGATTCAGCTTTAAAACTACCGGCACAGTTATAAGGTGTATCCGCCTTTAGGTATGACTCAATTTCTATGCTAGTGAGATCGCGAAATGTTACTTCGGTAATATCGAGGGCGCTGCTTGATGCACCCTGAGCAAGTACTGTGACTGCGGTATAAAATTTAACCACCTGGCCGGACTGAGCGCTGAGCTGTTCCACTGCTCGCTGATGATTGCCCGGTTTACCCAGTATCCTTGAGCTCTGGTCTGAGCTTTGATTTAAGGTCGGCTTTAAGTGCGGGTCTTTTGGTCCAACAGTGCACAGTTCCGCGACCTGGTCAGAGCCAATAATCGTTGCCTCTGGATGTTTTAGTGCCACAGCCTGCGCTTTTTCACTGGCCAACCTAACAGCTTGAGCCTGGGCTGATTCATTTTTATGAGCACGTTCATCGAGATCTGGTGAGACGCATGTGAAACTAATTCGTAGACGCTCTAACAGAGATTTTCGATAGCTAGAGGACGAGGCTAAAATAAGGTTCTGCATAAAAAAGCTTCTGGTTTGTTTAAGTCTGGACCTGAAGCTCAATTATACATGGTGGATCAGGGCTATTTGGTCAATTTTCTTTGACAGAACAATATCTTGACCCTATCATGCGCGCCTAACTGAGTACCACCTTATTTATGGCACTGCCGACACTAATAGATCCGCGAAAACTTGCGAACCAAGGAATTGTCCTCGAGGGACATTTTGAGGCGAAGCATCTTCCGCGTTTAGCGCTTGCAGTAGAGAGCATTGAGTCACCCTTAGCCGCTTTTATTAAGTTTGAAGTGGATGAGGTGAGGGCGAAAGTGGTCAATGGTACATTTGAGATAGCTGTGACGGCGACATGTCAGCGCTGTCTTGAGCCGGTGAGAGTGAATTTGGTTGCTGATATAGCGGCACAGATCATTTGGTCGGAAGATCAGATTGGCAAGGTGTCTGGTGATCGAGAACCTTGGATTGTCGGTGATAAAATGGCCGACCTAAGTGTGTTACTCGAAGATGAAGTTTTATTGGCTCTGCCTTTAGTCAACTACCATGAAGTAGGTAGCTGCACTGGAGACACCTTTATTTCTCAGGACGGGCCAAGTGGTAGCGAGAAAGACGATGAGGTTGTCGCTGACAATCCCTTTAATATTTTAGCGCAGTTGAAGAAATAACTTCGGCTGCATCAGATTATTGCTTAGGAGTAATCTATGGCTGTTCAGAAAAGTCGCAAGACACGTTCAAAGCGCGGTATGCGTCGTTCACATGATGCACTTACTGCTGCAACTATTTCAGTTGATCCGGTAAGCGGCGAGAAGCACCTGCGTCACAATGTGTCTGCTGATGGTTTTTACCGCGGCCGCAAAGTTGTCGAGACTGACGCCGAATAACTGAACAAATTATTCTTTGGCAAATTCACTGCGAATTGCCGTTGATGCGATGGGCGGGGACCTAGGTCCTCGCACCACTGTGTCTGCGCTACTTGATTTCCTCAATAGCCATCGCCAAGTGCATGCTTTGGTATTTGGTGACCAGACTCAGGTGGGCGAACAATTATCTCTCTCTCCCTACAAAGATCCGACACTTCTATCTCGCATAGAGGTTCGTCACAGCGACTCTCACGTTATTGACTCTGATAAGCCATCAGCCGTTATTCGCCACAAGCGCGATTCCTCTATGGGTCTGGCGCTGCAGGCGCTTGCTGCAGGCGAGGCACAGGCGTTTATCAGTGCCGGCAATACGGGTGCGATCATGGCGTTGGGTCTGTATTTTGTAAAGGCGCTTCCCGGTATCTCTAGGCCGGCTATCTGTACCACGGTACCAACCATATCTGGGCGTAGCTATGTGTTGGATTTGGGGGCCAACCCAGTATGCTCAGCAGCGCAGCTATATGAGTTTGCGCTGCTCGGCGCCCTAACTGCCAGTGAGCTGGAGTCGATTGAGTCGCCCAGTGTACGACTCCTAAATGTGGGTGAAGAATCGAATAAGGGTCGCGACGACATACAGCAAGCCGCCGCGCTCCTCGAGGCCGATACTGAGATTAACTACTGCGGGTATATAGAAGGCAACGGAATTTTTCAGGGTGGTACCGATGTGATTGTCTGTGATGGATTTGCCGGCAATGTCGCACTTAAAACTAGCGAAGGTCTGGCCACCATGGTTGGGGCGCGATTCCGTGAAGCAGTTGGCCGCGGTTGGTTGGCGCGTCTGGCACTGCTACTTTTGCGTGGCCCGCTGTTAAAACTCAAGGTACAGCTCGACCCGGCGCTCTATAATGGCGCTTATTTTCTCGGCTTAAATGGCGTTGTGGTGAAAAGCCATGGCAGTGCGACCCAAACAGCCTTTGTACGGGCGTTGGAAGTTGCCACCGCAGCGGCAGAACATAACTTGCCTGATGTTTTGTCGCCTATACTTAAGCACAAATTGAACCAACCTGGATAAAAGAAGACAGTCTATGAACAATAATTTGGCATTTGTATTTCCCGGTCAGGGATCACAGAAAATTGGAATGCTCGCCGGTTTGGCCGCAGCAAATACCTTGGTAGAGCAGACATTTGGTGAGGCATCTGAGGTTCTCGGATATGACTGCTGGGATCTGGTACAGAACGGCGAAGATGACGCGATCAATCTGACTGAGCGAACTCAGCCTATTCTGCTCGCTGCCAGTGTTGCCATATGGCGTCTCTGGCAACAGCAGGGCGGCCCCAACCCAGCCGCAATGGCCGGCCACAGTCTCGGCGAATGGTCTGCATTAGTCTGTGCCGGTGCGGTTGAATTTGCCGATGCGGTAAATATTGTTCGCGCACGTGGTGCCTTTATGCAGCAGGCTGTGCCTGTGGGCGTTGGCGCGATGGCTGCGATTATGGGCATAGACGATCAGATAGTCATAGACGCTTGCTCAGAGGCCGCAGAGGGTCAGGTGGTTGCTGCAGTAAACTTTAATGCACCAGGTCAGGTTGTGATTGCTGGTGATGCGGATGCAGTGGCACGAGCCACAGCTATCTGCAAGAATGGTGGCGCCAAGCGCGCGGTTGAATTGCCGGTAAGCGCACCTTTCCATACCTCGTTGATGCGTCCAGCGGCAGACAATCTTGCTGAGTTGGTTGAAGCAACGACGTTTAGTGCTCCGCAGATCAAAATTATTCACAATGTAAATGCTCAGTCAGAAGCGGATCCTCAAACCATCAAGGGCTTGATGCTTGAGCAAATTTACAAGCCGGTATTCTGGGTTGACTGTGTTAATGGCCTTGCCGCTGGCGGTGCTGAAATGCTTATTGAATGTGGCCCAGGGCGCGTGCTCAACGGTCTTTCTAAGCGCATAGATCGCAATTTAAAGTCTCTGTCCACCGATGATGTGGACAGTTTAGAAAACGCTTTAACCTCAGTTTAATGACTAGTTTAATTAATGGTTTAAATACTTCTTTTTAAATAGGAAAAATACATGAATCTCAATGATAAAGTAGCACTGGTTACTGGCGCCACCCGCGGCATTGGTGCTGCTATAGCAGAAGCGCTGGGTAAAGCCGGAGCTACTGTAGTTGGCACAGCCACATCTGAGGCTGGCGCCGCATCAATCAGTCAGCGTTTTGCTGATAATGGCGTAAACGGCATAGGTATGGTGCTCAATGTCACCGATGCTGAGTCTGTCGCCAACGTGATCAAAGCCATTACTGAGCAGTTTGCGGCACCGACTATTCTGGTCAATAACGCCGGTATAACCAAAGACAATATCCTAATGCGCATGAAAGATGATGAGTGGATGGACGTCTTGGACACCAATCTGACTTCGGTATTTCGTCTGGCTAAAGGGTGTGTGCGCCCGATGACCAAAGCGCGCTGGGGTCGTATTATTAACATCAGCTCTGTCGTTGGTGCCATGGGCAATGCTGGGCAGAGTAATTATTCAGCATCCAAAGCGGGTGTCGGTGGTTTTACCCGCGCTTTAGCCAAAGAGTTGGGTTCTCGAAACATTACCGTTAATACAGTAGCGCCGGGTTTTATTGATACTGACATGACCAAGGATCTGGCTGAAACAAGTAAGGAAGCTATGCTGACACAGATACCTCTGGCCCGTTTGGGAGCCCCAGAAGAGATCGCAGCAGTGGTCTGTTTTCTTGCTGGAGACGCCGCTGGCTACATCACAGGTGAGACAATTCACGTGAACGGCGGCATGTACATGTCGTAACCCTCTGATATTAATGGGGATTGTTGTTTTTTAAAATAGAGTTTAGCATTTGGTTGTTTGTAGGGTAGAATGCGCGCCTCGAAAACACAGATTATCGCTAACTGAGCTTTGACTGCTCGGTAGCAAAATTTATTTGCAATTCAGTTAACAGGAGTAGGTATACGATGAGTAACATCGAAGAACGCGTCATCAAAATGGTAGCAGAGCAACTTGGTGTTAAAGAAGAAGACGTAAAAAGCACGTCCTCTTTCGTTGAAGACTTGGGTGCAGACTCCCTTGATACAGTAGAGCTGATTATGGCTTTAGAAGAGGAATTCGATGCTGAGATTCCTGATGAAGAAGCAGAGAAAATTGCTACTGTTCAAGATGCTGTCACTTACATTACAGCGCACGGCTAATATTTGTTCCTTTTTAAAAAGACCGCTCCATTGGGGCGGTTTTTTTATGGGCGAAATTTAGGTTTAATAGTGCTCTACTCATTCAAACCAAGAATTGATTATCACTATGTCTAACTCCGTGATCAATAGTACTCCGGCTGACAGCTTACCGCTGACAGATCGGGGAGGCTCTTACGGTCATGGTCTGTTTGAAACCATGTTACTGCACGATGGTGCTCTGCCGCTGCTGCAACAGCATTTTAAGCGCTTGCTTAGGGATGCTCCCGTTCTGGGTGTCAATATTACAGCTGATCAGCTATCGAGCAATCTAGACAGTCTATTGCGTGGCTTAACGCCAGAGCAGCGCCAGTCAGGCATTGTTAAGGTAATTGTTACTGCAGGTAGCGGAGGGCGCGGTTACGCCCTGCCAGTTTTGTCTGAGGTTAGTCCACGGATTATCGCTCAGTATTTTCCTCTACCAGATGATCTGCAAATCCAGAGACAGCAGGGTATAAGCCTTACTGAATGTGACTATCGCTTGCCGCTCAATTCGCGGCTCGCCGGGATTAAACATTTAAATCGTCTGGATCAGGTTATGGCTCGATCGGAATGGGCTGAGGAATACGATGATGGCATTATGTTTTCCGCTGATGACAGCCTTATCGAAACCACTAGAGCCAATCTCTTTATCAAACTGAGCAGTGGCTGGGTGACGCCTATCTTGGACCAGGCAGGCGTCCGCGGAGTGATGCGGGAGTTATTAATCCATGGGCTTTTTGCCAGAGCGGGTTTAAAACTACAGCAAGCTAGGGTTAGCCGAGAGCAGCTGTACAGCGCCAGCGAACTCTTTACCTGCAGCTCAGTGCGCGGAATCGTACCAGTGACATCAATGATGAATGTCGGTGCGCTGTCTGTGGGCAAAGACACCAGATTACTGCAGAGTACATTGCTGAATAATGTCCAAGGCTTTCCATGCTAAAGCGGCTACTCGGCAGTCTAGCGCTGCTCACAGTGATTCTGGCCTGTGCTTTGGGTGTTGCGCTGGTTGGCTATTACGAGCTTCATAAGCCGATTAATTTGCCCCAGGCGAAGACGTCTTTGGTCTGGCAAGTGAATAAAGGTAGCAGCCTGACTCAGGTAAATCGTCAGCTGCATCAACGGGAGATTCTGTCCCACCCAAAACTGCTTAGTCTCTATGGGCGGATATCCGGGAAAACGGCAATACAGGCTGGTCACTATCAGATTGAACCGGGTGAAACTGCGCTGCAGCTATTAGAAAAATTTAATCGGGGCTCAGTGATCAGCTACCAGATTACGTTTCCTGAAGGATGGAATTACCAGCAGTGGATCGCACAGCTAGCCACTGTTGAGCAATTTGCCGAGATTAGTCAGCTCAGCCAGATTCAGATAATGAGCGCGGCAAATATTAACAAGGTTCACCCAGAGGGTTGGCTATTTCCCGATACCTACAGCTACACCCACGAGGATACTGGCGTCGATATAATCGCCAGAGCTCATCGGAAAATGCTACAAGTACTGGATCAAGCTTGGCAGGGAAGGGCACAGGGCTTACCTTACGCCAATGCTTACGACGCATTGATTATGGCCTCTATTGTGGAAAAAGAGACGGGGCAGGTTTCAGAGCGACCTACCATCGCTGGTGTTTTTGTCCGTCGTCTCAAAAAATCTATGCGTTTGCAAACCGATCCAACTGTGATTTATGGGTTGGGTGACAGCTACAGAGGAAATATCACTCGCAGGCATCTAAGGACGCTAACGCCCTACAATACCTATCGTATTAATGGTTTGCCGCCGACTCCTATTGCCATGCCCAGCGCTGCGGCCATCGAGGCTGCGCTGCATCCCAAGGCGGGCACAAGTCTGTATTTTGTCGCCCGCGGGGACGGTGCACATTACTTTTCCGACACCCTTGAAGAGCATCAAAAGGCAGTGCGTCAATATCAGATAAACCAGCGCGCAGTGGATTATCAGTCTGCGCCAAAACCTGAAAACTAAATCTGAAAACCAAAAGCTAAAAACAGGGCAGACAGTAGGCTCTCAAATCGTCACAATAGAGCGATCAAAAACTAGGTGCAGGGTTAGAAATCAAATGCGTGGAAAATTTATTACCATTGAAGGCACCGAAGGCGTCGGCAAGACCACTAATATTAAATTTATCCAGGACTGGATGGACAGCAAAAAACTCACCTATGGCTGCACCAGAGAACCTGGCGGCACGCCACTGGCTGAACAGGTTCGTGAGCTATTGTTGGCACCTCGGGAAGAGTCAGTGTGCAATACCGCCGAACTGCTGATGGTCTTTGCCGCCCGCGCACAACATCTCAACCAAGTAATCGAACCTATGCTAGGTGAGGGTGCCTGGGTTCTCTGCGACCGTTTTACCGATGCCACTTACGCCTATCAGGGCGCCGGTCGGCATATGCGCGACGATCTGATTAGAGATCTTGAACTGATGGTTCAGGGCAGCCTACAGCCGGACCTAACCTTGATTCTCGATATTCCGGTGCAGATTGGCTTAGCGCGGGCCAGTGAACGCAGTACTCCGGACCGGTTTGAGCAAGAGCAAGTGGCGTTCTTTGAGCGCGTGCGCAATCGTTATCTACAGATCGCACAGGACAATCCGCAGCGCTGTGTGGTAATTGACGCATCTCTGACCTTAGAGGGGGTTCAAGCCCAGATTACTCAGACGTTAGAGACTTTTTGGGAGACTGTTTAGTGTCAGCTCTGCCACTGCCCTGGCACGAGGATGCATGGGCTTCTTTAAATAGCAGTATCGATAGTGGTCGTCTGCCCCATGCGGTATTGATCAGTGGCGATCAGGGGATTGGCAAGTTGCGATTGGCGACGGCTCTGGCCCAACGTCTGATCTGTTCCGCAGAGATGGTCAAATATGCCTGTGGCACCTGCAAGACCTGCAATCTTTTCAGCGCGGGTAGTCATCCGGATATCACCTATCTTGAGCCTGAAGAGAAAGGCAAGGCGATTAAGATTGATCCGGTGCGCAAGCTCTGTGAGTCCCTGAGTAAAACTGCCCAACAGGGTGGTTGGAAAGTGGCGATTATTGCACCTGCTGAAGCGATGAATATTAATGCGGCCAATGCACTGTTAAAAAATCTCGAAGAGCCTCAGAGCAAAACATTATTGATTTTGGTCTCCCATAGGCCCAGCAGGTTGTCTGCGACCATTCGCAGCCGCTGCCAGAAACTGAGTATGCCAACCCCAGAGGCTGATATTGCTCTGCAGTGGCTTACCGATGTCACCAACGACCGCATTGCTGCAGAGCAGGTTTTGCCCCTAGCGGGTGGGAGACCACTGTTGGCTCTGGATTATCTGCAAAGTGACAATTTGGAACAACGGCGGCAGTTTGAGACGTTGGTAGCTGAGGTTGCTGACGGTTCCCTGTCACCTTTGGTCGCTGCACAGCAGTGTCAAAAGCTCGATGGCGAACAGTCTATAGATTGGTTTAGTCGGTATATTCATCGGTTGGCCACAACCGAACTGGCGGATAAACCCAATACTGCGCTATTTGGTTTTTCCGATAAGTTGCTGTTGGCGCGCAATTGGATACTCAGCGGTAACAATCCCAACCCGCAGATGCTTTGGGAAGAGCTGTTTATGGACTGGGTGATGGTATTCAAGGCGCGCAGATAGGCTAACCTAGAGTGGCAGTTATTCTGATAGAGCCCTTTAATATGTAATCCCGATAGAACTCCCTAATATGGCATCCCGATAGAACCTCTTAATATGTCATCCCGATAGACCCCCCTAATATGTCATCCCGACAGAGCGGGCGACGAGGGATCTCTCTGCTCAATTCTGAGATCTCTCACATGCGTTCGAGATGACAATTGGTAGGGTTCGAGATGACAATTGGTAGGGTTCGAGATGACAAGAGTCGGCGCTCGGGCTTATGTGCTAAGGCTTTCGGTATGCCTTACAAGCCCAGTTTCAGCAACAGTACAAACCCACTCAAAGCCACATTATCAGTGCACCCAAGTTTTTCGTGCTAAGCTCAAAACAGCACAGGGACCGGAGGTGATAAGGATGTTTAAAGGTGGCAAGGGCGGTATTTTATCCGTCGAGATTCCAAATGAAGATGCACTGTATGAGCACTACATGGCCTTTGTTCAAGGCGGTGGTGTGTTTGTGCCAACGAAAAAAAGTTATGAATTGGGCGATGATATTTTCTTTCTGTTAAGTATCTATCTGCGTCCCGAACCCATTCCCATGACCGGCAAAGTGGTCTGGGTAACCCACAAAGGTTCTGCGAGTTTTAAGCAAGAGGGTGTAGGGGTTCAATTGAGCGCCGACCAAGAAGAATTGAAGGTTGATATTGAACAGGCTCTGACCGGTACGGTACACTCCCACAAGCCTAAACTAACCCTGTAGTAATCAATCCTAAAAAAGACCTTTTACGCTATGCTGGTAGACTCTCACTGTCATCTGGATCACTTGGATTTAAGCGATCGAGAGGGCGGCCTCAACGGCGTAATTGACGCGGCCCAGGCTCGCGGCATCACCCACTTTCTCAGTGTCGCCGTGGATATGACTACCTCGCGATCGCTGATTGATCTCACTGCACAATTTGACAACGTCTACTCGTCTGTGGGCGTTCATCCCTTGCAGAAAACGCCACAGCCGGTGCCCAGTATCGAAGAGTTAGTCAGTTTGGCACAACAACCCCGCGTGGTTGCCATCGGAGAGACTGGGTTAGATAACTTTTATAGCAGCGAGACTATCGACTGGCAGCGCCAGAGTTTCGTCAATCATTTGCAGGCCTGTCAGGAAATTGCCAAACCGGTGATTATTCACACCCGCGATGCCCGCGATGAAACCATCGAGCTGATGCGCGAGTACACACCGTCTGCCGGTGGTGTAATGCACTGTTTTACCGAGACTTGGGAAATGGCTCAGCAAGCGTTGGAGCTGGGTTTTTATATTTCCTTTTCAGGCATTGTGACTTTTGCCAATGCCAAAGACTTGCGTGATGTAGCCGTAAAGGTTCCATTGGATCGCATCTTGGTTGAAACCGACTCACCTTGGCTGGCACCTGTACCTCACCGCGGCGCACAGAATGAGCCTCAGTATGTCCGCGAAGTGGCCCAGTTCATGGCCGATCTGCGCGGTATTAGCCTTGAGGAATTGGCCTGTGCCACAACAGATAACTTTAACCGTCTTTTTCAAATACCTGCTTAGAGATAGCCATTATGACCGAAGCGACCAATACAGCCCCAGAACAGTCCAATTTTATCATCCGCACCTTTCCCGTTGGTCCTTTGCAGTGCAACTGTTCAGTGATCGGCGATCGACTGAGTGGCAGGGCATTGGTGGTCGATCCCGGCGGCGATGCCGATAAGATCTTGGCCCTGCTAAAAGCGTTAAATCTCAAGGTGGTCGCGATTATTCACACCCATGCTCACCTAGACCATATTTTAGCCGCAGGTGAAATCAAAAACGCCACTGGCGCGCCGATCTATCTGCATAAAGGCGATCAGTTTCTCTGGGATATGGTCGAGGATCAGTGCGCTATGTTTGGTGTGCCCACTGTGTCTCTGCCGGAACCGGATCACTATATCAACGACGATCAGGCTTTTGATTGCTGCGGTGCCGTTGCCATACATACGCCCGGCCACACACCGGGCTCTGTGAGTTTCTGGTTTGACGAGTACAAAACGCTGATTGCGGGTGACACCCTATTTCAGGGCAGCATAGGCCGCACCGATTTGCCTGGGGGAAATTTTGATGAGATCAAACAATCGATCAGCCAGCGACTCTACACATTGCACGATGATGCGGTTGTAATTACCGGTCACGGGGCCAGTACAACCATAGGTACAGAGAAGCAGAGCAACAGTTTTGTTCGCGCTTAAAAAATGTAATCCACAGCAGCAACTTAGAACTAGGAACTACAGATGAAACAGCAACAGCTTTTAACCATGCTTGAACTGCAGAACGATATGAATACTAAGGTGCATGCCCAGTGGCAGACACAAAACTTTGAATGGTATCGAGCAATATGGGTGGAGTGTGCAGAATTACTCGATCATTGGGGCTGGAAATGGTGGAAAAAGCAGAATCCGGATATTGGCCAGATCGCTCTCGAGTTAGTGGATATTTGGCACTTTGGTCTCAGTATTATGCTGTTAAAAGGCGATTCACCAGAATCTATCGCCGAGCAGGTCACCGAAGCATTTGCAACGCCACAGGAAACCGGCGACTTCCGTATTGATCTCGAAGACTTTACTGAATACACCCTAGCCAGCAAAGGCTTTGACGCCGTGCGCTTTGCCAAGTTGATGCAGGGTATTGATATGGATTTTGAACAGCTCTATGTGGGTTATGTGGGCAAGAATGTACTCAATTTCTTCCGTCAGGATCATGGCTACCAGGATGGCAGCTATCAAAAGCAGTGGGGCGGAAAGGAAGATAATGAGCACTTGGTGGATATAGTGGCGCAGCTGGATACCTCAGCAAGCGATTTTAAAGACCAGCTCTATGCCCGGATGCTGGCCACCTATAAAGCGCTCTGCGCCTAATTGCCTATAAGAGGGGAGTATTGTTCCTGAAAATGCTCCCCATTAGTCTGGCAATGATGCATTTTTGCTGTGCATCCTTATAATAGCGCCCCGCAATAGCGCCACAGGTTGTGGCCCTTATCCTTACTTATTTTTAGGCGTACTCACTTCTTCGGAGAACCATCTTGAAATCACCCGTTCGCGTTACCGTTACAGGGGCCGCAGGCCAAATTAGTTATTCTCTATTGTTCCGTATCGCCGCTGGCGAAATGCTTGGCACTGATCAGCCGGTTATTTTACAAATGCTTGAAATCACTCCGGCATTGGAAGCACTGAAAGGTGTAGCTATGGAACTTGAAGACTGCGCTTTCCCGCTGCTTGCCGATATGGTTTGCACCGACGACGCAGCAGTCGCTTTTAAGGATACTGATTACGCACTTCTCGTGGGCGCTCGTCCTCGTGGTCCCGGTATGGAGCGCAAAGACCTGCTTGAAGCCAATGCAGCGATTTTCTCTGCC
Source organism: gamma proteobacterium HTCC2207 (assembly GCA_000153445.1). Taxonomy (GTDB): domain Bacteria; phylum Pseudomonadota; class Gammaproteobacteria; order Pseudomonadales; family Porticoccaceae; genus HTCC2207. The sequence continues at coordinate 355,644 of CH672397.1, forward strand.
CAGGGCAAAGCTATTGACGCCAACGCGTCAAAAGCGATTAAAGTCTTGGTTGTCGGCAACCCAGCCAACACTAACTCCTTGATTGCCCAGCGCAACGCGCCATCGATTAACCCGCGCCAATTCACCGCTATGACCCGACTGGATCACAACCGTGCTTTGAGCCAAATCGCCGCCAAGACTGGCACCACGATCAATGATGTGACCCATATGACTATCTGGGGCAATCACTCAGCGACTCAGTATCCAGATATCCACCAGACTAAAGTCAATGGTCAAGCGGCCATCGATATGGTCGATCAGGACTGGTACGAAAATGACTTTATTCCTGTTGTACAGCAGCGTGGCGCAGCGATTATTAAAGCGCGCGGCGCGTCTAGTGCCGCTTCAGCAGCCAATGCGGCGATTGCCCATATGCGCAGCTGGGCTCTGGGCACTGCCGATGGCGATTGGGTCAGCATGGGCGTCTACAGTGATGGCAGTTATGGCATTACCGAAGGCCTGATCTACTCTTTCCCTTGTGTCTGTAAAGACGGCGACTGGGAGATTGTTCAGGGCGTTGAAATCAATGACTTCTCACGTGCCAAAATGAGCGCGACCGAGCAAGAACTGACAGAAGAGCGCGATGCCGTTCAACACTTGCTGCCCTAATTAGAACGAGAGTTTGAATGAGAGCTTGAATAAGGGCTCAAGTAATAGCCCCACCTGTTAGCAAGCAATATTTAAGAGCCGTTTATTCTCCACTGAGTAAGCGGTTTTTTTATGCCTCAGGGTTTTGCTACTTTTAACCCTAAAAAGCCTCTCGGTGACGCTTTTACTGGTTGCTGGGACAATAAATTTGCTACAGTAAGCAACCTTAAAAACAGCCTCTTATTGGGAGAAAACCATGGCATTTTCTGAAGTTGGAACGCCGGCGAGCGATTTCTCGTTATTTAATCAGCGTGGCGAGAAGGTCAGTCTGGCGGACTTCCGCGGGGTTAAGAATGTGCTGTTGTATTTCTATCCCAAGGCAATGACTCCCGGCTGCACTGTACAAGCCTGTGGTATTCGCGATAGCAAAGATCAATTTGCCGAGCTCGACACTGTTGTTATGGCTGTTAGTCCAGACTCAGTTGACAGGCTGGTTAAGTTTGAAGATAAGCAGGAGCTGAACTTTACTCTGCTGTCCGATGAGGATCATCAGGTCACTGAGAGTTATGGTGCCTGGGATATGAAGAAATTTATGGGCCGCGAATATATGGGCGTGCTGCGCAGCACCTTCGTGATTGGCAAAGATGGCCTGATTAAACACGTGATGCCCAAGGTCAAGACCAAGACCCATCACGATGATGCATTGGCCTGGATTAAAGAGAATTTATAGCTTTATAGTTCAGCAGCAAGACAAATTTTTTAACTGTAATTGCCAAGACGAAAGACCGTTGCGGCGCTAATAACCTAACATTATTCATTAAACCTAAGGACTTATTATGTTTTTTATTTCCAGTGCACAGGCACAGACTTCTGCTCCAGCTGGCGATCCCGGTATTACCGGCTCGCTGATTATGTTTGGCGGACTGTTTATCTTTATGTACCTGTTTATTATCCGTCCACAGCGCAAACGTCAGAAAGAGCATACAGATCTGATTACCGGTCTGAGCAAGGGTGATGAAGTCACTATGACCAGTGGCATACTTGGCAAGGTCGTTAAGCTTGAAGGTGAGTATGTGGTGGTTGAAGTAAATGACAAACTCGAGCTTAAGTTTCAAAAGTCCGCGGTTCATGCGGTGCTACCAAAAGGCACTATCAAGGCGATCTAATATCGTAATCAAAAAAGGCCGCTGACGCGGCCTTTTTTGTAGGTGACTTAATTAGCTGATCGTAAAGACGTGATTTGAAGAGAGCGACTAAATGATTAATTATCCAGAGCGGCTTAACCTGGCTCAGACACCAACGCCGTTCTATCCTCTAGAGCGACTGTCAAAACAGCTCGGCGGGCCGCGCATCTGGATTAAACGCGATGATCTCACTGGGGCTGCCACCTCTGGCAATAAGGTCCGCAAGCTGGAGTTTCTGCTCGCGGAGGCCCTCGCTAAAGGCTGTGACACCTTGATCACCTCTGGTGGTGTACAGTCCAATCACTGCCGTTCAGTGGCGCTTCTCGGTGCTCAGCTGGGCCTCAAAGTGCATCTGTTATTGCGTGCAGATATTGAGCCAAAGCCAGTGGGCAATCTACTGCTCGATCAATTGGCCGGAGCCACTATTAGTCACTACAGTCTCGATGAGTACCGAGGCTTGAATAAGCTCTTTAACCAGTGGCAAGAGCACTATGCTGCGCTTGGACGTAAAGCTTATGCAATTCCTACTGGTGGCAGTAATGGTACTGGTATGTGGGGTTATATAGCCGCCGCTGAGGAGCTCTCTCAGGACTTTCAGCGCCATGCTATATCTCCTGCAGCCATAGTTCATGCCACCGGTTCTGCGGGCACCCAGGCGGGTTTAATGCTGGGTTGCCAATTGCATCAGATCAATACTCAGGTAAAAGCTTATGCGGTTTGCGATAACGCTGAGTATTTCACTCGCAAAGTGCGCGGAGATCTAGAGCAATGGCAGAGTCATTACAGCCCGCAAACGGATATTTCAGGCCTGGTCGCCGATACCTCTGATGAGTATATAGGTCCAGCGTATGGGGTTGCCGGTGAAGAAGTCTTTGAGTGTATTAAAGAGGTTGCTGCTCTAGAAGGTATTTTGCTCGACCCGGTTTATACCGGCAAAGCATTCTTCGGCATGATCGAAGATATCAAAAAAGGAAAATTCTCCCAATGGGACGGTGATGATATCGTCTTTGTCCACACCGGAGGGCTATTTGGATTATTCGCTCAACAGCATCGACTGGGCTATTAGAATAGTTCTTATAAACTAGCGCGACTAAAAACAAGAATAAGAATAGCTTTAAAAACGCTAAAAATAATAAAAGGGATTGTTATGTTTGAACAAATTATCGACACCATGAGAGATGTGATTTGGGGCCCAGGCATGCTGACACTGCTGCTGGGAACCGGTATCTATTTAACCATTGGTTTAAAAGGAATCAGTATCACCAAGATTCCCTATGCCTTTAAACAGCTGTTTAAGGGCCGCAAAGGCAGTGGTGAAGGGGAGATCAGCCCGTTTAATGCGTTGATGACAGCGCTCTCATCCACAGTCGGTACCGGTAATATCGTTGGTGTGGCCACGGCTATAGCTCTGGGTGGGCCAGGTGCTCTGTTTTGGATGTGGTGTGCTGCCGTAATCGGCCTGGCGACCAAATATGCCGAGGCAGTATTGGCCGTTCACTATCGTGAAACCGATGTGCTGGGCAAAAAGGTGGGTGGGCCCATGTACTACATCAAGAACGGCCTTGGTGAAAATTGGAAATGGCTGGGTATGCTATTTGCATTTTTTGGTGCTCTGGCAGGTTTTGGGTTGGCCAACACTGTGCAGTCCAATGCTGTATCTCAGATCCTCGAGAGCAACTTTCATGTGCCCACCTTAGTTAGCGGCCTAGTGATGTCGATTTTGGTCGGCGTTGTCTTACTCGGCGGTATTAAGCGCATCGCAGAAGTTGCTGGCAAGCTGGTTCCCTTAATGGCGCTTATCTATCTGTTAGCTACCATGAGTATTCTGATCCTCAATGCTGCGGCAGTACCTGCTGCGGTGGTGTTAATTGTTGATACCGCGTTTAACGGCGCTGCAGCAACTGGAGGCTTTGTCGGTGCCAGCATAATGTTGGCCCTGCAAAGTGGTGTGGCGCGAGGCGTGTTTTCCAATGAATCGGGTCTGGGTTCAGCGCCCATAGCCCATGCCGCCGCTGAGACTAATAGCCCAGTGCGTCAGGGCTCAATCGCTATGCTGGGGACTTTTATAGATACGTTAATTATATGCACCATGACCGGCCTTGTTCTTGTGGTTACCGGTGTCTGGGATGGTGAGTTGTACGGTGCCGCTATGACATCGGCCGCTTTTAGTTCTCAGCTGCCGTTTGGCGATATTATTTTGACCCTGTGCATTATTCTGTTTGGCTTTACCACCATGTTGGGCTGGAGCTATTACGGCGAGCGCTGTGCTGAATTTTTACTTGGCCCGAAAGTAATCGTGCCATTTCGAGTACTTTGGGTAGCGGGTATTTTTCTCGGCACACAAATGAGCTTGGAACTGGTTTGGAAAATGTCTGATGTGCTCAACGGTATGATGGCCATTCCCAACCTAATTGCACTGGTGTTTTTGGCTCCGGTTGTGTTTCGCCTCTCCAAAGAGTACTTTGCTGAAGAAGAGCAAACTGAGAGCGACGCTGCAGCTCAGAAGCAGTCTTAAAGAGCAAAGTAGATATCTGGGTAATGACATAAATAGAGATCTAAACAGAGAGATGATGGTATGTCTGAATTAAACGGCCCAAAACTGGTTATCGCGATTTCCTCAACCGCACTATTTGATATGCGCGAGAGCCATGAGATCTACGAGAGTCAGGGCGTGGCCGCTTATTCGAAATATCAACGTGAGCACGAAGACGATATTCTTGAGCCGGGGGAAGCGTTCCCCCTGGTGACGAAACTGTTGCGGATCAACGAAAAGCTCGGTGGTGAGCCAAGGGTAGAAGTGATCCTGCTGTCTCGAAATTCCGCGGACACTGGCCTACGGGTATTTAATTCCATCGCTCACCATGGACTAAATATCACTCGAGCTGCATTTTCTGGCGGCAACTCCCCCTACAGATATGTCTCGGCCTTTGCCTGCCATTTGTTTTTAAGCACCAATGCCCAGGATGTCCGCAGCGCCCTCGACAGTGGTATGGCGGCAGCCACTCTGTTGCCATCTCAGAAGAGCGTCAGTGAATCCGACGAGCTGCGCTTTGCCTTCGATGGTGATGCGGTGCTGTTCTCCGACGCCTCAGAGAGAATCTTTAAAGAGCGTGGTTTGGATGCGTTTACGGCCAATGAGAAAGCCGAAGCGCGGATGCCATTAGACGCGGGTCCATTTAAGATATTTTTACAGACACTGCATTCACTGCAGGCTGAATTTCCCATAGATGAGTGCCCGATTCGCACGGCGTTGGTGACTGCTCGAGCGGCTCCAGCCCATGAGCGTGTTGTACGTACATTGCGAGAATGGGGCATCCGCATCGATGAGAGTCTATTTCTTGGCGGCCTCAGCAAAGGAGACTTTCTTAAGTCCTTCGGCGCCGATGTATTCTTTGACGATCAGCAGGTTCACTGCAGCTCCGCCAGTGAACATGTGGCTACTGGTCATGTTCCTCACGGCGTTGCCAATGAGCTTAAAGAGTAGCGTCGAGTTTGGTAGATTAGAATTGGTTGAGTGATGGAGCATTAACTATGGCGGTTTTACGATCTCGGAAATACCGTCAGCTGTCGGACGCAGAGATACTTAAACGGTTTAAAGATCAGCCCGTAGGTGAGGACCTTCACTTTCTACAAATCGAACTAGAGCAGCGGGATCTGGCGCAACAGGCGGATCAGGTGTTACAAGAGGTGCGTAAAAAAGCACGCCACTCGGTGCTTTACTATCTTTTTTATGCGTTGATGTTTGGTTTTTTTGTCGCGCGATTTGGCTCAGATTTTATCTAGGTTTTGACGCTTAAGCTTTTCCACTTATGTTTTTTCACTTTCACTTTTAGTTACGCTGTTAACTGAGATTCTTAGAAAACCGCAAATTTAATGCCCATCCCCAGAAGTAGGGTCGCGATTGCAGTCTGTAAAATATTGCTTGGAATTCTGCGAGCCAGTCGCGTGCCCAAGTGAATCGCCGGCAGCGAACCGATCAATAGGCATCCCAACAGCATAAAATCAACATTGCCGAGCCAGATCATGTGCCCAAGGCCGGCCACCAGAGTAAGGGGTACCGCATGGGCTATATCGGTTCCAACGATCTTCAGCGCTGGCATATGTGGGTAGAGGACCATCAATACTGCGGCACAGAAGGCGCCGGCGCCCACTGATGAAAGGGTAACAAAAATGCCTAAGAAGATTCCCACCAAGAAAATGACAGCGTCATTGTGACGGGCAAAAAAACCGTTGCTAGATTCAGGTGTTATTTTAACTGTCTGCCGTAAACGGCCGTTTAGTAGAATCACAGTGGCAGTTAATACCAACATTACCCCGAGGCTGCGTGTCAAAATACCCTCATATTCGGTGGAATCATTAAACACCTGACTGAGAAAAAGGGCGGTAATTACCGAGGCTGGCACACTGCCCAGGGCGAGCATGCGAACGGTGCGCCACTGAATCGTTTTCTGTTTCTGATGACTGACAACGCCGCCAGCTTTGGTAATCGCAGCATAGAGCAGATCAGTACCTATGGCGACATTGTAGGGGAAGCCAAACAGTATTAGCAGCGGGGTCATCAAAGAGCCTCCACCGACACCAGTCAAGCCTATAGCTAGGCCGACGGCAGCACCAGAGGCTATGTAGAGAATCAGGTCGATCATTGGGTAGGGCAGTCACTTATAGGCAAATATTTTCTGATACTTTAGCAAGCTGAACCTATTCGAAGAAGGAATAGTTTTGTATATTTTTATAGCTTTATCGTATAGATAGGGGTATGTTTCGAATAGACATAATATTAGGGCAGGGCTCAATCGCAGGTTTAGCTGTCCTAGGATCGCCGAGGAAATACCATGAAACTGCAACAATTGCGTTATATCTGGGAAGTCGCCCATCACGACCTTAATGTTTCAGCCACAGCGAAAAGCCTCTATACCTCTCAGCCTGGTATCAGTAAGCAGATCCGCCTGCTAGAGGATGAGCTCGGTGTCGAAATATTCTCTCGCAGTGGCAAGCACCTGACCCGTGTGACACCCACCGGAGAGGAAATTCTTAAAATTGCTGGCGATATTCTGCGCCAAGTCGAAAGCATTAAGCAGCTTACTCAGCAACATAATAGCCCCAATAAAGGCAGTCTCAGTATAGCTACCACCCATACGCAAGCACGCTATGCGCTACCTTCAGTGATTCAGGGATTTATTGCTAAGTATCCTGAGGTTTCCCTGCATATGCACCAGGGCACGCCGGTCCAGATATCAGAAAAAGCCGCAGATGGTACAGTGGATTTCGCCATAGCCACCGAAGCTATGGAGCTCTACAATGATTTGTTAATGATGCCCTGTTACCGTTGGAACCGCTGTATCTTGGTACCGAAGAACCACCCATTGGCACAGCTGGCTAATTTGACTATTGAAGACGTCGCGAAGCATCCGATTGTTACCTACGTATTTGGCTTTACTGGGCGCTCGCGCTTAGATGATGCCTTTAGTAAAAAGAATCTCGAACCCAAGGTGGTATTTACCGCCACCGATGCGGACGTTATCAAAACCTACGTGCGCTTGGGCTTGGGTATAGGCATAGTGGCTCATATGGCCTATGACCCAGAATTAGATACAGATCTGGTCGCCATAGAAGCAGGGCACCTGTTTGAATCCAGTGTCACCAGTATAGGGTTTCGCAAAGGTACCTATTTGAGGGGCTATATGTATGAGTTTATTCATGCCTTTGCACCGCACTTAACTCGTACAGTGGTGGATGAGGCAATGGCACTGCCGAGCAAGGAGGCGCAGTTAGAATACTTCGCCAATATGAAATTGCCGGTTTGCTAGGGATAAAACTGCTGAGAACGCTTTATAACAGGACAAGCGCCTTCGGCGGCAAGATCGACTGAGACAGTCGATCGATAAAAAGAGAGTCGCCTTAACAATAGACAGTCTTACAAAAAATCGAGGTCGACGTCGTTCATAATCTCAGCGATCTCCTCTTCCTCGCTGGTCTCTGCGTCTAGTACCTCTTTAACGAATTTAAAATAGACGGTATAAATTTGAGCCGACTCACCGTCACGCTCGACAATAAAGAATGGGGCGCGGTCAACTGCATGTTCTGTTGCCAGCAGCATTCCCTCAGATTGCTCATTAGACTCATCGGCAACAACGGTGCGGTCGATGCGCTCGAGCTGTCCTGCCGCGCGCATCTTCTCTTCTATCTCGCCACACTTTTTGCACGGAGACCCATCGGCAAAGATTTTTTTCACCATGGTGATTTTCATACTTATCTCCTTTTAGCTCGCATTTATTTACTGATATTAACCGCGTGAAGACCACATTCTTTCAACGTCGCTTCTTCCCACCACCAGCGGCCTTCGCGCTCGTGTTGACCAGGTCCAGTAGGACGGGTGCAGGGCTCACAACCAATGCTGACAAATCCCTGATCATGCAACTCATTGTAGGGAACATTGTTTGCGCGGATATAATCCCACACCTGCTTTGATGTCCAGTTGGCCAGTGGATTGAACTTGGTCAGGCTGTCATCTGGGCGGGAAAAGGCTTTATCGTCTTGCATTACTGGGACTTCAGCGCGAGTGCCGGGGCTCTGGTCGCGCCGCTGGCCAGTGATCCATGCGTCCACCGTTAATAACTGCTTACGCAGTGGTGCAATCTTGCGCACGCCACAGCATTCTTTGTGATCATCTTGGTAAAAGCTAAAAAGACCTTTTTCTTTGACCAGCTTTTCCACTTTGGCTGCCTCTGGCATCACTAGGTCAATTTTAATGTCGTAGTGGTTGCGCACGGCTTCAATAAAACGATAAGTCTGAGCATGGAGCCGGCCTGTATCCAGCGAAAAGACTTGAATGTCTTTGCGGATTTTATAGGCCATATCGATCAACACTACATCTTCAGCACCGCTGAATGAGATCGCAATATTGTCAAAGTTCTCAAGAGCGTAACGAAGAATTTCCTGTGGTGACTGGGTTGCCAGTTCACTGTCTATATCGACGATGTTGGTGATCGAGCTCATACAAAAGTTTCCGATAGATTTTAAAGGCCGGCACTATAGCAAAACCGGCTAATTAGTAAAAATAATAAGCAGCTATAGGCTTATAACCTTTTATCCGAAATGTTCTCAATTGCGCAGGCCTGCGTAACCACGTAAAGTGCACGCAAAATTAATCTTTGGGAGTATTATCTGTGGAAATCGCATGCCTTGATCTGGAAGGAGTTTTGGTCCCGGAAATTTGGATCGCCTTCGCGGAAAAAACTGGTATAGAAGCGCTAAAGAAGACCACTCGCGACGAGCCAGACTACGATGTACTGATGCGTTATCGGCTTGATATTTTGCGCGAGCACGGCTTGGGCCTGAATGAAATTCAGGAGGTCATTGCCACTCTGGAGCCACTGCCCGGCGCCATTGATTTTGTCGACTGGCTACGTGAGCGTTTTCAGGTGGTTATTCTCTCAGATACCTTTTATGAGTTTGCCAGTCCGCTGATGAAACAGCTTGGCTATCCGACTCTGCTCTGCCACAAACTTGAGACCGCCGAAGATGGCACTGTGATTGACTATCATCTGCGTCAGGTTAATCCCAAGCGTCAGGCTGTAGTAGGCTTTAAAAGCATGTACTACAGAACCATCGCCGCCGGCGATTCGTACAATGATACTACGATGCTGGCTGAGGCCGATGCAGGTATTTTGTTCCATGCGCCCGAAAACGTTATTGCCGAATTCCCGCAGTTTCCTGCTGTACAGACGTTTGCGGATTTAAAGAACGAGTTTATTCGCGCCAGTAACCGCGAGCTGAGCCTTTAGATATTGTCTTTGGTCAGCTTTAGGTTTCTAATGGTGCTACTTTAGGTTTGAGAGAAGATTGTCCTTTATATGAATAGCAAATCCTCCAGTGCAGACAGAATTCGCGAAAAGAAAAAGATTTTTCTTAATCGCGAACAAAAGATTATCGACGCTGCACTGTCGCTATTTTTATCTGAAGGTATAGATCGTGTAACTGTGTCCAGTATTGCTGCCAAAGCAGGTATAGGTAAGGGTACGGTCTACAAGCACTTTCTTACAAAAAATGAAATCCTTGTACGTATTATGCTCGACTATGAAGAGAGCATTACTAAGCGTTTGGCTGAAGGTATAGCCGATGCGGAAGCCGGTGAGTCCGGTGCCGCGGCGAAAGCCTACTTTGAGTCACGCCTGGCGCGCCCGGAACTTGATCGACTGGTTCAGCATTTAGAAGTGCGTTTGATCGATGCGGAAGATGTGGCTGATCAACTGGATCAGCTGCACGCTATGCGGCGCTCCAATGAAGATTCTCTCAACAGTATGATCACTCGGCTGATCGAACGGGGAGTGCTCGAAGACGTTCCTCCCCACTATCACTACTTGGCATGCTGGGCACTGGCTCAGGGTGCGGTAGAGTTGTGCTTTAGTCGCAGCTGGAACTATCGTCTCGACAGTGCCGATCTGATGAAATTTATCACTGGTGTCGGTGTCACCATTGGTAATAGCGGTCAGTACCGCGATCCCACAACGTCTAAGTCCGCAGCGGCTAAAATTACTGGTTCTCAGTCTGTGGGTTCCCAGTCTGCGGCCTCTAAGTCCCTTAAACCGCCTGAATCTAGTAATTAGTCGAGCACTCTGTGTCTGATCAGCTGGAAAGACTGTTCGCCGACCTATTGGCATCCCAAGATAAATCCTCTGCCTCGCTGCCCCCGGTACATCTGTGGAAACCGCAACTTAGCGGTGATATGGATATGATTATCGATCGTGAGGGCCGCTGGATCCATGAGGGTGGTGAAATCAAACGCCCGGCAATGGTTAAGCTGTTTGCCTCAATATTGGTTTTTGAAGAGTGCGATTACTTTCTGGTTACGCCAGTGGAAAAATGGCGTATTCAGGTTGATGTTGCGCCGCTATTTGTCGTTGCTGCAGAACGTGAAACGCGAGCTGGTTATCAGGCCATAAAGTTGACCACTGTCACTGGTGATGTGGTGATTGTCGATCGCCAGCATCCTTTGTCCATGCAAGCCTTTTCTGGTTCGGAAGAACCACTGCCGCTGGTTTTGGTTCGACGTAATCTGCAGGCGTTGTTAAGCCGCAATGTATTCTATGAAATCGTTGAGTGGGCGGCAGAATCGTCCGGTGGCGATGACGGTATGCTGAGTATTAGCAGTATGGGCGAACGTTTTATTCTCGGCAGTTTTTAAACGACTAAACTCGACCGATAGAAGTGGCCGGCAAGAAAGTGCCCGGTAAAAAAGTGGTCGTTAAAAAAAGAGCCCGTAAAAAAAGAGCCCGTAAAAAAAAGAGCTCGTAAAAAAAAGCCCGCATCAGCGATGCGGGCATTGTGCTTTTCAAACAGCCTTTAAGGCCAAATTTTCCAGTTTACATATTGGGGTAATTTGGACCGCCAGCGCCTTCGGGCACTACCCAGTTAATATTCTGACTGGGCTCTTTAATATCACAGGTCTTGCAGTGAACACAGTTCTGCGCATTGATCTGGAAACGTTGGCTACCATCATCGTTGGCCACCACCTCATAGACACCTGCAGGGCAATAACGCTGCGCTGGCTCATCATAGAGCTCGAGGTTTTTGCTGATCGGCAGATCCGGATCCGCTAACACCAGATGGCAGGGCTGATCTTCCTCGTGGTTAGTGTTCGACATAAACACAGATGACGCCTTATCAAAGCTCAGCTTGCCGTCGTACTTTGGGTAGTCGATTTTAGGGCATTCACTGGCTGGCTTTAGCGTTTCGTGATCGGCAACCTTATCGCTTAATGTCCAGGGCAGCATGCCATTGAAGATATTGATATCGATAAAGGCATAAGCCGAGCCGATTATATTGCCAAACTTGTGCTGAGCCGGGCCAAAGTTACGCTGCATATGCAGCTCTTTATATGCCCAAGAGCTTTTATAAGCTGCTGCGTATTCGATAAGGTCAGTATTGGACTTTTCAGCGGCCAGTGCCTCTGCAACTGTCTCTGCCGCAACCATGCCAGACTTCATGGCAGTGTGGCTGCCTTTGATCTTGGCAAAATTAAGCGTTCCGGCATCGTCGCCAATCAGTATTCCACCGGGGAAAGACATCTTTGGCTGTGACTGCAGACCACCTTTAAGCAGTGCCCGGGCGCCGTAGGTGATGCGCTCACCGCCCTCAAGGTATTTTGCAATCTCAGGATGGTGCTTGTAGCGCTGAAATTCATCATATGGGCTGACATGAGGGTTGGTGTAAGAGAGATTAGTGATCAAACCTACGGCAACCTGGTTGTCCTCTAAGTGGTACAAAAAGCCGCCACCCAGTGACCTGCTCTCATCCAGAGGCCAGCCGGCAGAGTGCACTACAAGACCTGGCTTGTGCTGATCAGCTGGAATGGTCCACAGCTCTTTAATACCGAGTCCATAATGCTGTGGATCTTTGCCGGCATCGAGCTGGTACTTAGCAATCAATTGCTTGCCTAGGCTGCCGCGACAGCCTTCGGAGAATAGGGTGTACTTGCCGCGCAATTCCATGCCCTGCATGTAAGAGCCTTTCTGTTCGCCATTGTGACCTATACCCATATCACCGGTGGCAATGCCCAGCACTTCATTGTTTTCCCCGTAGAGGATCTCTGCGGCAGCAAAGCCTGGAAAGACTTCAACACCCAGATTTTCTGCCTGCTCGGCTAACCAGCGGCAGAGTTTACCCAGGCTAATAACGTAGTTGCCATCGTTGTGCATGGTTTTCGGGGCAAATAGTCCCGGAACCTTGATGCGTTTGGTAGCACCAGTGAAGACAAAAATATCATCTTCAGTGACCGGCGTCAGCAGGGGAGCGCCCATCTCTTTCCATTCTGGAAAAAGCTCATTGAGAGGCGTGGGTTCGAAAACAGCACCGGATAGAATATGAGCGCCCACTTCAGAGCCTTTTTCTACCACACAGACCGAGATATCAGCGTTAACCTGTTTTAGCCGACAAGCTGCAGCCAGGCCCGATGGGCCGGCGCCAACGATGACGACATCGTAATCCATATATTCTCGTTCCACACTTATTCTCCCTAAAGCATTAAATTTGACAGACGTTATGTTACAACCATCATATGGGCATAGCTATAGTGATTATTGATAACCATAATTTATAACAATGACCGGCCGTCCGAGCTGACTCGCCGGTCGCGTAAGGCCTTGCGCCAGCTTGATTTATAAGGCCTAGCTAGGCAATATGACTGACTCGAAATTTGACCTCCGCAGGCCTAGGATGCGGTGCTTCAAATCACCCAATTTATTCAGCCATGTGGAAGGAAAACCATGAAAATACTGGTCGCTGTAAAGCGCGTTGTAGACTACAACGTCAAAGTAAGACCCAAGTCCGACGGCTCAGATGTTGATCTAGCCAATGTCAAAATGTCGATTAACCCTTTCTGTGAGATCGCTGTTGAAGAAGCAGTACGTCTAGCGGAGAAAGGGTTAGCGACTGAAGTGGTTGCTGTGTCGGTGGGTCCCAAGCAAGCACAAGAACAGTTGCGCACAGCGCTAGCGCTGGGTGCAGATCGTGCCGTTCTGGTTGAAACCGATGAATCTCTCGAGCCACTGGCGATTGCCAAGTGCCTGAAAGCTGTCTGCGATGCCGAATCACCCGATATTATTTTGATGGGTAAGCAAGCCATTGACGGTGATAACAATCAGACGGGTCAAATGCTCTCCGCTCTTTTGGATTGCTCTCAGGCGACTTTCGCCTCTGAGTTAACCTTGGACGGTGGCAAAGCAGTGGTTATTCGTGAGGTTGACGGTGGTCTGCAGACTTTAGAGTTGAGCTTGCCCGCGATTGTCACCTCTGATTTGCGATTGAATGAGCCGCGCTACGCCTCTCTGCCAAATATTATGAAAGCCAAGCGCAAGTCATTAGATGTTAAGACACCGGATGACTTGGGTGTAAGCATTGCGCCTCGTGTCACCTTGCTGGGCGTTGAATTGCCCGCCGAGCGTCAAGCTGGTATCAAGGTTGATGATGTAGCCATGTTAGTAGACAAACTTAAAAATGAAGCGAAGGTGATCTCATGAGTATTTTAGTTATCGCTGAACACGACAACAGCAGCCTAAAGCCTGCTACTTTGAATTCAGTTACCGCAGCGCAAGCCATAGGTGGCGATATCGATATCCTAGTTGTGGGCAGTGACTGCCAAGGGGCTGCTGAACAGGCCGCCAATGTAGCGGGTATCAGCAAGGTATTGGTTGCAGACAATGCAGCTCACGCCCACCAGCTGGCTGAAAATGTTGCACCACTGATCGCTGAGGTCGGCGCTGCTTATAGCCACGTGCTGGCGACAGCGACTACTACCGCTAAAAATATCCTACCTCGTGCCGCGGCGCTGATGGATGTCCAGGCAATCTCTGAAATCAGCGCTGTGGTTAGCCCTGATACGTTTAAGCGTCCAATCTATGCAGGCAATGTGATTGCCACAGTACAGAGCAGTGATGCGATTAAAGTTCTGACGGTTCGTGGTACAGCCTTTGACGCAGCAGCTGCCGAAGGCGGCTCTGCTACTATTGAGGCGGTTGCCTCAGCTCAGGATGCCGGCAAGTCAGCCTTTAAAGCTGAAGAAGTTGCCAAGTCAGATCGTCCAGAATTGACTGCGGCAAAAATTGTTGTTTCTGGCGGCCGCGGCATGGGCAACGGTGACAACTTCAGCATGATTTACAGTGTTGCCGACAAGCTCGGCGCTGGCGTTGGTGCGTCCCGCGCGGCTGTCGATGCAGGCTTTGTACCGAACGATATGCAGGTGGGTCAAACGGGTAAGATCGTTGCTCCTGATCTCTACGTTGCTGTGGGTATCTCCGGTGCGATTCAGCATTTGGCAGGTATGAAGGACAGCAAGGTGATTGTTGCGATCAACAAAGACGAAGAGGCACCGATATTTTCGGTTGCTGATTACGGCCTGGTTGCGGATCTATTTACAGCACTGCCTGAGCTTGATGGGGCGCTTTAATCTAACTGATTATGCGTTGAGTTAAGCAGCAACAAAAAAGACCCCGCTGGGGTCTTTTTTTTGCCTTAGGATTTTTAATCTTTACTTTTTTTGTTCGATTTGTCTGATTTGAGACGTTTAAGCTTATCTAACTTAGCGCGACGCTCTTCTGGGGGTAAGGCGTGCAATTCTTCAAGCAGTCGGTGCCGCTGCTTGGGTGGATACTGATTGAGTATCCGGCGTGCTTTAGCGGCTGCTTGGCGATCCTCCTCCGACATATTTTGCCAACGTTGCCGGAGTGCCTTACGTATTTCGGGCGGCAGTTGTTCAAATCGCCCGCGAGTCTGCTTAATCCGCTTGCGTTCCTCGGGTGAGAGCTGCTTCCAGCGATTGGTAGCCTGTTTAAATTTTTTGCTGTCAATCTTGCGCAGTAGGCGCTGTTGCTGCTTGGGTTTAAGTTGCTCCCAGCGTTCAGCCATGGGTGCTAGCGCGCTCTGTGCATCGGCCGGCAGATCCTTCCACGGGATCGCCTTGTCACTGAGTTGATCAGCCGCGACGGGCAGGGCGAAGCAGGCCAGTAGCGCCAGCAGTGCGAATGTCGTTAGTCGCTTATATTTCATCATCCGTCTCTTTATCAAATCTTCTTTATCTAATTTTCTTTAACTAATCTTTTTTATTTAAAGCTCTTTGTTAATAGTTCTGCAGTCGAGACCACAATTAGCTCTCCAGATCCGCTAACCAGTCATAAAATTCTAAGTCATAGTAAAATTCGAGGTTTTCATCCTCTAAATCAGTGTAAAAGTCCTCAGTAACGATCTCACTTTTTGGGGACAGTACTGAACCTGCGGGAGTATAAAGTACAGCGATCAACAGTGCTGAGCCCAGTGAAGTAGCCATCGCAGGCCAGAATATCGGCTTAGTCTTTCTGGGCTTTTGCTGCAGGGCTTGGTTGCGCCCCTGGGTGAGACGAAAAAGGTCTTCGTTAGCGGTATCTTGCTCCAGTGCTTCAAGGCGCTTGCGCAAGCTTTGCTCTGTAGAGTTATTCATTATGGTAATCCTCCAGTGAGGCCCTCAGGGAATGTATGGCTCGGGAGTAGTGGGTTTTGACGCTACCCTGGCTGCAGCCCATGGTTTCAGCGGTTATGGCAGTACTCATGCCGTCCCAGCAACGCAGCATAAAGGCTTGGCGCTGACGTCCGGGCAACTGTGCAACTGCCTTTGAGAGTATTTCCATCTGTAGCGCCCGAGCAACCGTTCGATCTGGGGCGTCGCTTTCGCGACCTTCAGCGCGGTCGATTAGGTCGGCACCTTCATCGCTGGCCTTCATGCCGAAACTCGCGAGGCTAAAGAGCTGATTTTTTACTGCATTGCGACGATAGTGATCGGTAATTTTACGGTTTAGAATACGATAAAACAGTGGCCGCCATTCATCCGCGCTCTTGTCTGCGTATTTTTGTACCAACTTGAACATGGCGTCTTGAACTATGTCGAGTGCGTCATCGCGACTACCTGTAGCCATTCTTGCCATATGAAAGGCGCGGCGCTCGATACTCTGGAGAAATTCGTCCATGGACATCTCTGTTAACTCAGGCATCGTTTTATTAGTATCAGTTTGCTCAATCCTAACGTCCTCGGCAATGGCGTTATTATTTTTACTGCGGCGCTTGTCAGTGAAGTCGACCTCAGTATAACTGCCCTTGTTGTTTGCCCGCGCGGTCTGCGGTTCTGGTAATAAGAGGTCCAGTTCGAGTTCCGCAGCTGTTGATTCAGGGTTACGGATAGCGATAGCCATGATCCAAAAGTTCATTCAGCAAGAGCATGGTGGTTACCCATTCTTGGTAATTATCGTCGTGCTGGTGGTGGCTGCGTTTATGACCTCGGTGATAGCGCAGATAATGGGTCCTGTAGCTGAGGTGCTTTTGGTGCTCGCGACGCTCGCGCCAGTGTTTATAATTATTGCCGCCAAAATGCCTATAGGTGGCGATCCTATGCTGATGCTTTGCTGCCAGCTTGCGCTGCTTAATGGTCTCGGCGCGATGCTTTTTGTGTTGGTGTTTTTTATGCTGGTATTGTTCATGTAGGTACTGTTCATGTAGGTACTTTCTATCAACATGTTGGTTAGCATTATGCTGTCTGTCGCGGTAGTTATCTTTCCCGTGATCACCATAGCTATGTCGCGTTGCAGCTCTATCTTTATCCCGCTCGGCCATTGCCGTTCCTGGGAAAGTCAGCAAGCCAACACTCAGCGTCAATATGGTTAGAATTCTTCGCATGTCCATCTCCTTATTTGACTGTCGCTCTGTTGAACGGTGGCCAGGGAGATTGGTTGACTGGCGAAGTAACTAAACTAGCCGTTCTAAGAAAGCTTAGAGCCTCAAGTCAGCCCAAATAGGGCAGTGGTCAGAGGGTTTTTCAAAGCCTCTGGCTGCGGTATCTATACCGGTTTCTGTGACCAGCTTCATCAGTGAGGGCGAAGCCAGAATAAGGTCAATGCGCAGACCGCGCTTTGGCTCCAATTCAAAACCTTTGCTGCGATAGTCAAACCAGCTGTAGCTATCATCGGCGGCATTTTGCTCTCTAAAGCTATCCTGTAAGCCCCAGTCGAGCAAGTTTTGCAGCCATTGCCGCTCCTCGGGCAGAAAGGCGCACTTGCCAGTCTTGATCCAGCGCTTGGCATTTTCCGGCTTAATACCTACGTCTATGTCGTTGGCTGCGACATTCATATCGCCCATCACTGACACCAGATCATCGGCGTTAAAGTTGCTATCTAAATAGGCTAGTAGATCTGCATAAAACTTTTCTTTGGCGGGAAATTTGGTTGGGTGAGCACGGCTCTCGCCCTGGGGAAAATAGCCATTGATGACATGCACTGTTTGGCCGTTAATAGAGTACTGGCCGTGAATCATGCGCCGCTGGGCATCTTCGCCATCTGAGGGATAGCCCCGAGTAATATTAATGGCGGGAGCCTTACTCAGCAGGGCAACGCCATAATGGCCTTTTTGACCATGAAAGTTCACCTCATAGCCCAGATCCGCAATCGCCTGATGGGGAAACTCCTCATCGCTGACCTTGGTTTCCTGAAGGCCGATAATATCGGGCGAGTGCTGATTAATCATCGCTTCTAGCTGATGCAGGCGGGAACGCAAACCGTTGACGTTAAATGAAACAATCCGTGCTGCCATAATTATTTCTCTACCTTTTCGGCGCGGACTATCATTTGCTTGCTAGCAGGCTTTGCTTGAAGGCGTATTTGGTCGGCGAGAATATAGCCAGCTTCCTGAAGCATAGGGTCAGTTTCGGCTATATTTTCATCGTCAGCCAGGCCTTCCTCATCGCCTTCAGTCTTGGTTCCTTGTTTGCTCTCAGTGACTAAGCTGTCGTTAGAGCGTGTTGGCGCGACGGCAGTGTCGGTCTTTGCGTGATCTTGGGCTTCAGATTCAGTACCGGCGTCGTCTGACGTCTTGTTATCGCTCTCAGCGTCTGTCGCATCATCGTCGCTGTCTTTATTGTCGTTTTTCCAGGCTTTCTGGTCGGCATAGAGCTCAAGGCCTTTTAACTTTCGGCGCTTATTTTCAAGTAAAAATCGCTGGGTATCCCAGTCGCTAATGCGGGCACGGCGCTTTTCAATATTCAATGACACCGCTTTGTCAGCGTCCCAACTGTTACTTAGTTCCAGTGTGTTCACAAGGTGTAAAAAGTCAGGGTCCTGAGAAATGCGCAGCTTATGTTCGGCGTCTAAAAGCGGCACAAATTGCTTTACACCGGCCAACGGCTTGAACGGTACGCTGTGAATATTGTCCCAGGGCAGGGCATTGTCCTGCTGACTCTCACCCACTTCCTGTTTGTCATAGAGAGAGGGGAACTCGATATCCGGCACCACGCCTCGATGCTGAGTGCTGTCGCCGGAGACACGATAGAACTTCGAAACGGTGAGCTTCAATTGACCACTGCTGAGGCCGGTAACATCTTGCACGGTTCCCTTGCCAAAGCTTTGGCTACCAACCACAACCGCTCGTCCATAGTCCTGCAGTGCGCCGGCAAAAATCTCAGAGGCCGAGGCGCTTAGGCGATTGATCATTACTAACAGCGGGCCATTGTAGGCGGCACGCATCATTGCCCGCTGATCACGGGAAACCTGTTGGTAGGCATTGCGAATTTGTACCACAGGACCTGTACCGATAAATAAGTCCGTCAGCATGGTGGCTTCATGGAGCGAGCCGCCACCGTTGTTACGCAGATCTAGGACAATACCATCAACCTGTTCTTCGCGAAGTTCGCTGAGTAGTTTATACACGTCTCTAGTGGTACTTTTATACTCTGGATCGCGCTTGCGATAGGCCTCAAAGTCCATATAAAAAGCGGGAATATCAATCACGCCTAGCTTTAAATCGGTGCCATTTTGATTGATATTAATGATTTTGCTCTGGGCGGATTTTTCTTCCAGCTTCACCTTGTCTCGAACTATAGCAATGACCTTGGTGCTGTCCGCAGAGTCGCTGCCACCCTCGATAAGCTCTAGTCTGACGGTGGAATCTTTAGCGCCACGTATCAGCTCCACTACATCATCAATACGCCAGCCAATAACATCCACAAGCTCTTCGTCGCCCTGAGCCACAGCAATAATTTTGTCGGAGGCTTTTAAGATGCCTTGTAAATCGGCTGGTCCACCGGGAATAACCCGTGCAACCTTGGTGTATTCTTCCTCAGTGCGCAATTCGGCGCCAATGCCTTCCAGAGACAGCGACATATTGATTTGAAAATTCTCGGTGGTACGTGGCGAAAAATAGGATGTGTGGGGGTCGTATAGGGAGGCTAGGGCGTTGGCATATAGCTGAAAGACATCTTGGCTGTCGCGCTGTTCCATCTGAGTGATCTGGTTGCTAAAGCGCTTTACTAAAAGCTCACGCGCTTTAACCGGCTCCTTATCATTGAGCAATAGCCGGATCATTGAATCTTTGATGCGCTTGCGCCAGTAGTCCCGTTGCTCTGACTCAGTCAGCATCCACTGACGTTCTTCACCGTCGAGAACTAGAGTCTCATCGACGCTGTAATCGAATTCATAGTCGCTTTCCAGTAGCGCTATATTGGCCTGTAACTGCTCAAGCAATCGATCACGGAGGCGATTGAACATTACAAAACCTGGTGCCACATCACCGCGGCGTGCTAAATCGTCCAGTTTGGTGGACCACTGATTAAACTCTTCAATATCAGACTGCAGGAAATAACTCTTTAGTGGATCTAGCATCTCTATGTAGGTGGAGAGGTAGCGCTGAGAGAGGTCATCGTTAATATCTTGGCCACGGTAATGGCGAGTTGCCAAGCGATCGAGAATTTCGCGAAAGAGTGCTGTTTGTTCAGTCTGCTTCTCGATAGGTGCAATGGCTACCGCGGATAGCGAAACCGAAATCGTGAGTAGGAAGGCAAGTAAAGCGCGCGACATAATGTTTGTCCTTATCATTGTGAAGCTAGTTTAGCAGAAGTCGATTTAACTGCTATAGACATCTGGTTCGTTAATTTGCTCGTTAAGCGCATAATAAAGATTCTTGTTAGCTGTTGCTGCAGATAGGGCAATGCCTACCTTTCCGCTATGTCCTCTAATCTCAATTAGTGGACTTTAGTAGACAGTCTTGCTAGAGGCTGATAAAGTCCCATACAAGTGAATACTTGAGAAATCACCTTAATGTCCAAAGCCTTCAATGCCTGCCCACTGTTTGATGCTCATAAGTCTTTTGTACGTCTGCCAATGGCCATTAAGATGCTTGACGGCTACCCAGACTCGAAATTATTTCTCGATAAGATCTGTAAGCAAAATCCTGATGCTCGTGAAGACTTTCTCTACACGCAATCCTTTCTAAAAAGTTACAGTCGTAAAAGTGAAGCTACGTTTCGCGGTTACCGCAATGAAGTTGAGCGCCTGTTGCTCTGGGCCTGGACGGTAGCTGGCAAAAGCGTTATCCAGCTTAAGCGTCCAGATTTAGAGGGTTATTTCGACTTTGTCCACAATCCTCCCGTGGCCTGGGTCGGTGATTCTGTGCAGGATCGCTTTAAAACAATCGGCGGAGAGTGCCGTCAAAACAAAAATTGGCGGCCATTTGTCGGCAAACTGGCCAAGGAAGACCGCAAGCAAGCAATGGTGGAGGGCGCTGATATCAAAGTCTCAAAGGACGGGCATAGCCTAAGTCACGAGGCTATGAAAATCTGCTACTCGGCCGTGTCCGCTTATTACGACTATTTGACCGACGAAGGTTATGCCTTTGGCAACCCTATTCCGGCGATTCGCAAACAGTCGCCCTATTTGATTAAAGGTGCAACTCAGAAGACTATTAAACGGCTGTCGGATCTTCAGTGGGATTTCGTGCTGGAGTGCGCCGAGCAAGCCGCTGATAAAGATCCTATGCATGAGCGTACATTGTTTGTGATCGCGACCCTTAAAACCTTGTATCTAAGAGTATCTGAGCTCTCTGATCGATCAAACTGGCAGCCGGTGTGGAAGCATTATTGGCAGGACAGCGACGGCAATAACTGGCTTAAAGTGCTAGGGAAAGGCAATAAGCTGCGAGATGTTTCAGTGCCGAGTGCCCTTTCACCCTATATTGAGCGCTATCAGCGTTACCGTTTATCACTAAACTCATCCTTTGGCATTAACTCCGCCATGGTGGCTAAAAATCGTGGTTCAGGGGGTATGACGTCTAGGCAACTGCGGCGTATTGTTCAGGACGCTTTTGATCTGGCTTACGAAAAGATGGTCGCTGAGGGCTTTGGTGGCGATGCTAAGGCGTTGCGTGAGGCTACGACACACTGGTTGAGACATACTGGCGCGTCACAGGATATTGCCACCAGGCCCTTAAAACATATGTCGGATGATCTTGGTCATGCCAGTATGGGCACCACGGATCAGGTTTATATACAGTCAGATATGAAAGAGCGTGCCAAGTCTGGAAAAGGACGGGATGTTTAATAACGCCAATAAGTATATTTATATCATATATTTATAGGCTTATTGTTATCTAATTTATTAATATAGAACATCCCCCAATTAAGGCGGATGTGCCCTGCTGGAGAACAGTTCTTTGACGATTAAAATTGGTATTTTACGGGCGGACGACGTCTCTCTCGAGTTAGCTCCAGACTTTGGTGAGTATCCGCAGATGATCGAAGAGTTAATCGTTGCTGTCAATCTTACTCGTGGTGCTGATGCGAAACGCTTGCAATTTACTACCTACGCAGTCAATCGGCAGCAGTACCCCGGTCATATAGACGAGGTCGACGCCTATATTATTACAGGCAGTAAAAGTAGCGTATACGATCAGGAGCCCTGGATTGCGGACCTGCACCGCTTCGTTGAGGCGTTGCACAGCAATAATAAGAAGACTATAGGCATCTGTTTTGGCCATCAAATCATTGCGTCAGCGCTGGGCGGCAAAGTAGAGAAGGCTGCTGTAGGCTGGGGTGTGGGAGTCAAAGCCACAAGTCTCACGAAAGCGGCGACTGATGCTGGTCTGAAGTTAGATGCCGGCAATAGGAGTCTTAACTTGCTTTACAGCCATCAGGATCAGGTAACTCTGCCCGCCCCCGGCAGCACCCTACTGGCCTCAACTGATATCTGCCCTGTGGCGATGACCGCAATTGGAGAACATATACTTAGCTTTCAGGGTCATCCTGAGTTCTCTCATGATTATGCTGAGGCGCTTTATAGGTTGCGGGAAAAGAACTATCCGCCGGCCATATACAAAAACGCCATGGTCTCGCTGGAACAGCAGGAGCATGGCGCATTGGTAGCAGGCTGGATTATCGACTTTATAGCGGACTAATTAAATAGCGGACTAATTAAATAGCGGACAAACTAAATAGCGGGCTAACCGACCTGTTAAATGGCCGTTAAACCGTCAGCAGCAGGAATTCTCGCTCCCAAGAGGAAATCACCCGATTAAACTCCTCAAACTCTACCAGCTTTATAGAGGTGTAGAGCTGGATAAACTCGCTACCAAATATCTCTACAATATCTCTGTCTTCCTGTAGCCCACGCAGCGCCTCCTCAAGGGTTCGCGGCATTTGCATCTCTTCGTTATAAGCGTTGCCATGGAATGGCTCTGAGGGTTTGATGCCCTTCTTAAGGCCAAGGTAGCCGCAGGCCAGCGTGGCGGCAATCGACAGGTAAGGGTTAACATCAGCGCCGGGAAAGCGATTCTCGATACGATAATCTTTGGGTGCTGCATCTGGTACGCGCAATCCAGTGGTTCGGTTATCAAAGCCCCAGTGTAAGTTGATGGGTGCAGCAACCTCGCGCGTAAATCGGCGGTAAGAGTTTACATTGGGCGCGAAAAAGCTCATTACAAAAGGCGTGTAGGTCTGCAGGCCGCCTAAATAATGATAAAACGCGTCACTGTACTCGCCATCCGCGGTGGCAAAGATATTGGAGCCATCTTCTAAAGACAATACACTTTGATGGATATGTTTCGCCGAGCCGGGCTCTGAAGCCATGGGTTTGGCCATAAATGTCGCGTAAATATTGTGTTTTAAGGCTGCCTCACGAGCCAGGCGCTTAAAGGTAAATACCTGGTCGGCCAGATCGAGAGGGTCACCATGGATAAAGTTGACCTCTAGCTGAGCAGCACCAGATTCATGAATTAGTGTATCAAGATCTAGCCCCATGGCGTCGCCATAGCTGTACATGGTCTCAACAAAGTCCTCAAACTCATTAGCCGCATCAATACTGTAGGACTGACGCGCCGTCTCATGTCGTCCGGAGCGTCCGATTGGCGGTTTGAGGGCGGAGTCTGGGTCGATGTTTTTTTCAATCAGATAGAACTCAACTTCCGGGGCTATCACGGGTTTCAGCCCTTCCGCTTCGTAGAGCGCAAGAATACGTTTCAATACATTGCGTGACGAAAATGGATGGGGCTTGCCGTCTTTGGTATAGCAGTCGTGAATAATTTGTACGGTGGCCTCATTAGCCCAGGGGACTTTGCGCATAGTCGAGGGGTCAGGCTCAAGCAGCATATCGCCATCAACCGTACCCAGTAATTCCCAAAAATCATCAGAGTACTCACCGGTAACCGTCTGGGCCAGGATGCCCTCGGGCAAGCGGCTGTCCTCTTTGACAAACTTATTCGCAGGAATAAATTTACCCCGAGCGTTACCGGTAATGTCCGGAACCAGGCATTCCACCTCGCTGATTAGATTTTCTTTAAGAAACTCTTCTACCGATTCTTCCGACTGCATAAAGCACCTATCCACAGGTTGTATATAAGTATTAAATTTACTGCCTATTTCGAATTATTATTCAATTAATGTTGAATTATTATTCGAAAAGATGGTAATGTCAATTTTTAATCAGCTCGAGCCGTTCTTTTTATGCAAGAAGTAAACTCTTACTACGCTGATAGCGCTGGCCCGCAGCCCGCTCACGCTCCCTTACAGGGTGAGCAGCGGGCTGATATCTGCATAGTTGGTGCCGGTTATACGGGTCTATCCTCTGCCCTTCATTTAGCTGAACGCGGTTATTCTGTGATTGTTCTGGAAGCCGAAAGCGTTGGTTTTGGCGCCTCTGGGCGCAATGGTGGTCATGTGGGCATCGGTCAGCGAAAAGACCAGTACTATCTTGAAGAGCAGTTTGGCAGCGAAATAGCCAGAGGCCTTTGGGATATGGGGTTAGAGGCTGTAGAGACGGTTAAACAGCTTATCGCCAAACATCAGATTCAGTGCGATGTAAAGCAGGGTATTTTGCATCTAGCTCACCGCAGCAAATACTGCAGAGAGCTGGAAGACGAGGTGGATCACCTTCGGAATCATTATCAGTTTGAGCAGATGGAGTATGTAGACAGGAGCGCCCTACCCAACTTTCTAGATAGTCAGGCCTTTTATGGTGCTCAGTGGGATAAGGCATCACTGCATCTGCATCCCCTTAAGTACACTCAGGGCTTGGCCAGGGCCGCCATAGAGGCTGGCGTCACCATTTGTGAGCAATCAAAGGTGCTGAGTTACACAGAGGACGCCTCTATTGTTGTGCGCACCGCCAGTGGCACTGTTACCGCTAGCGAGCTGATTTTGGCGTGCAATGGCTATATCGAAAAGCTCGAGCCGCGTATCAATGGCTATATTATGCCGATCAATAACTTTGTTCTGGCAACCGAACCTCTTTCGGATAAGTTAGCACGGGCTGTCAGCGCTCAGGACACGGCCATGCAGGACACGCGCTTTGTCATTAACTACTGGAAGCTCTCCGCTGACAATAGGCTTATATTCGGTGGTGGCGAGAACTACCGTCGCGGGTTTCCGGACGATATCAAAGGCTTTGTGCGCAAATATATGCTGCAGATCTATCCCCAACTTGAAAACACAAAAATTGATTATGGCTGGGGCGGCACCCTGGCTATTACTCTTAACCGCATGCCGCACTTTGGCCGTATAGGGTCGAATATATGGCACCTTCAGGGCTATTCCGGTCATGGCGTACCCACTGCGACCTTTGCTGGCAAGCTTGTCGCTGAAGCCATTAGCGGTAAGCTTGAGCGCTTTGATTTAATGTCCAGCTTGCCGACTCGCAAATTTCCCGGCGGCACTCTGCTGCGCTGGCCGGGGATGGTCGCCGGTATGCTTTACTTCGCGCTTCGCGACAGGATTTGACTATGACTAATGTTCGCACATTGACCCCACGCAACGCCCCAGTCCAGAAGCGGGCTCTGGAGCGTCGAGCTAAGATACTTGAGGTTACAGCGGTATTGCTTGAGGAAGTGGGTCAGGATGATTTGACGACTATCTTGGTGGCTAAGCGCGCAGAGATGTCTGTGGGCACCCTGTACCATTACTTTCCGAATAAATACGCCATTCTCTATGCGCTTGCGGAGCAGTGGCTTGGAGAGATCGATACGGTATTGCGGGAGTTAGAGGCCGAGCGCCTTGAGACAATGAGCCTAAAGAAGTTTGTGGACAAAACCGTAGAGCGCTTACTGCTGGCTTATACCAATCAGCGCGGGCTTTTACCCCTGGTGCAAGCAATGTTTGGAGTGCCGGAGTTAAAGGATTTGGACACGGTTCACGACGAGCTGATTATTACATCGTTGGCACGTATGTTTGCTCGCTTAGAGGTCGCTGAGCGCCCTGCTGAGCTCTCGCGTCTGGGTCGAGGTTTTCTCGAGATCAATCATGCGTTGCTGCTAGTGGTGGTTAATCAGGGCAAAGCCGACAGCCTCAAAACGCTGAATGACTTGAAATATGTCAGCCTTTGTTTGCTCGAGAGAGCGAAAAGCCAGTTTTAAAACTTTATAATTAAGGTTAATAAAACTCTTTAAGCAATTGTTTATATTATAAAAGTCTTAGCGTGATTTCTCTCTCATAGTGACAAACTCTTCGGCGGCCGAGGGATGAATGCCCACAGTGGCATCAAAGTGCGCCTTGGTAGCACCCGCCTTTAGTGCAATTCCCAAGCCCTGAATAATCTCTGCCGCATGTTCACCGACCATATGACAACCGACTACGCGGTCAGATGCACTGTCGACGACTAATTTCATCGTAATGCGATCACTGCCACCGCCCAATGTTTGCAACATTGGCTTAAAGTCTGAGACATACACGTCTACCTCAGTATATTCGGCTCTGGCTTGCTCTTCCCCAAGGCCCACTGTGCCCAGTTCAGGCTGACAGAAGACCGCGGTTGGGATATCCGCGTAATCAATTGTCGCAACACCGTGGCCGTAGAGATGATCGACTAGCACCATGGCTTCCTGAATCGCTACCGGCGTTAGCTGAACTCGGTCGATCACATCGCCCAAGGCATAGATACTGGGATCAGCGGTGGCAAAATTATCATCCACCACAATGGAGCCATTGGGGCGCAATACAGTATTGGTATGCTCTAGCCCTAGCCCAGCTGTATTGGCCTGACGGCCTGTGGCATAGAGCGCCAATCCCGCATCCAAACTGCTGCCATTATTCAGTACTACTGAGAGACCGCTGTCAGTCTTAATAATTTCATTGATCTCAGTGCTGAGGTGCATATGCACACCTTTGGCGACCATACCCTCTGTCACTTTGTCGCTCATTTCGCGATCAAAAGACTTCAGCAGATTCGCTCCACGATAGACCAGATGGGTTTCCACACCCAGGCCATTTAAAATGCCGGCAAACTCAACGGCAATATAGCCGCCACCCACGACTACGGCGGTTTTCGGCAGATCATCGAGAAAGAACATTTCATTGGAGCTAATCGCCAGATCGCTGCCGGGGAATTCTGGAATGTAGGGCCAGCCGCCAGTGGCAATCAAAATAACGTTGGCGCTGTAGCCTTTGCCATTCACTTCAACTTGATGAGGTCCAGTGACAGTAGCGCGGCCATCAAACAGATCGGCGCCACTGTTATTGATCATATTGTTGTAAATACTGTTTAAGCGCTCGATCTCAGCGGTTTTATTATCCCGCAATAACCTCCAGTCTAATGTGGGTGCTTCAACACCAGACCAGCCAAAGCCTTTGCTGGCGTGAAATAGCTCCGGGAACTGCGAAGCATAGACAAACAGCTTCTTCGGTACACAGCCCACATTAACGCAGGTGCCACCGAGATAACGCTCTTCAGCAACAGCAACCTTCTTACCCTTAGAGGCCGCCATACGCGCAGCGCGTACGCCGCCGGAACCGGCCCCAATTACAAAAAGATCATAGTCAAATTCCATTGTCATTGAGTCGTCTCCGTCACATTAAACCAGGCTAGTTTGTCATGCAGGCTCACCACATGACCAACAATTATTAGAGTCGGCGCCTTGGCACCAGCGCTGCGCACAATCTCGGGCAGGCTATTGAGATCGCCTATAAAGACCTGCTGACGGTCAGTGGTGCCCTTCTCGATCAGCGCTGCCGGTGTCTGGGCATCCAAGCCATGTTGTTTGAGTTGCTCGCAGATTGTCTCCATGCCATTCAAACCCATGTAAAACACCAATGTTTGGTTGGGCTGCACCAGTTCTGGCCAGTTCAAGTCCATCTTGCCTGAGCGCAAATGGCCAGCGATAAAGCGCACTGACTGGGCATGATCACGATGGGTCAAGGGAATACCGGCATAACTGGCACAACCAGAAGCTGCAGTAATACCGGGAACCACTTGGAATGGAATGCCGTGCTCGGCAAGCGTTTCAATCTCTTCACCGCCGCGGCCAAAAATAAATGGATCGCCACCTTTAAGGCGCACCACACGATTGCCCTCAAGGGCGTAATCCACCAGTTTCTGATTAATATTATCTTGGGTTACGGGATGATCTCCCGCGGTTTTGCCTACATAGATCCGCGTTGCATCTCGGCGCACCAGATTAAGCACCTCTGGAGACACCAAGCGATCATAGAGCACAATATCTGCCTGCTGCATGAGTCGCAGGGCCTTAAAGGTCAATAGATCCGGATCCCCGGGGCCGCCACCGACTAAATAGACCTCACCGGTTTTAAATTCATCGGTGGACTCAAGCTTGTGAGCCAATAGGCGTTCAGCTTCGTCGAGATTGTTGGCATAGGCCTGCTCGGCAATCGGCCCATAAAAGACTTCTTCCCAGAATGCCTTGCGATCCGCGCCATTGGAGAACTTGGCTTTGACGCGCTCGCGAAAGCTGCCGGCCAGAGAACCCAGCTTGCTCATACCTGCAGGTAACAGGGCTTCAAATCTTGTACGCAACAAACGCACCAGCACAGGGGCATCACCGCCACTGGAGATGGCTATTTGGATTGGCGAACGATCGACAATCGACGGGAAAATAACGGTTGAGAATTTAGGGTCATCCACCACATTAGAGAGAATATTGGCGTTTTGAGCATGCTCTGAGACAAGCCGGTTCAGATCTCGATCGTTGGTCGCTGCAATCACCATGACGATATTCGGCAGATCGAGCATATGCTGGTGTTCGTAACTGGCGGTAATTAGGTTCAAGCCATTGCAACCATGTTCTTTGTCGCGGGCGTTCATCTCTAATAGGTCTGGACAGAAATCTTTGGCGACTATGGTGATAATGGCGCTGGCTTCTTGCACTAAGCGTACTTTGCGCAGAGCAATCTCGCCGCCGCCGATTACTAGAATATTGCGGCCTTTGAGATTGTGAAAGAGTGGTAGGTAATCCATGTGTTCTCTATTTTGTACCTTATTGGGTTTGTTAGCGTTTGTTCGTGCGCGACCTTACATAGTGTCTTGACTGCAGTTCAGAGATCTCTCGTCGCTGCGCTCTGTCGAGATGGCAGAGTGTTTTTTAAATATTGTGTTGAGCCCCCACACTTAGATTCCTCAACGACCTCAAACCTGTCATCTCGAGCATCACCAAACCTTTCATCTCGAGCATCACCAAACCTTTCATCTCGAGCATCATCAAGCCTGTCATCTCGAACGTATGTGAGAGATCTATCATCAGCCCCCTCAATCTCTTAGAAAACCTATGTAGCCCCTTTGCGATCAATCAGGGCCCGCTTATGGGCTTGTCATTTTCAGATTGAGAGAGCGCAGTGTTTGAGCGAAAGCGAGTTGCGCGAACGCTGAAACTGGCAAGCTCATGGGACCGATCGCAAAGGGGCTGCATGGGTTTGCCCACTCCCAGCGCTCAAAACCTTGCACCCAAGACCTTGTACTCAATGCCCAATAAAGAGATCTCTCGTCGCTACGCTCTGTCGAGATGACAAATTAAGTGGCTCTATCGACATGCCAAATTAAGCCGCTCTTTTAAGATGCCAGGGTCGGTGCATTGGACTTAACGAATCTCAGTAATCCCACCCATCAATGGCTGCAATACTGCCGGGATCGCAATCGAACCATCGGCCTGCTGGTAATTCTCAATCACCGCCACCAAGGTGCGCCCTACCGCCAAACCGGACCCATTTACTGTATGCAGTAACTCAGGCTTACCCTCGGCATTTCTAAATCGCGCTTTCATGCGACGAGCCTGAAAATCAGCAAAATTACTACAGGATGAAATCTCACGATACTTCTCTTGAGACGGCAACCAAACCTCAAGGTCAATGGTCTTGGCTGCAGAGAAACCCAAGTCACCACCGCAGAGAATTACGCTGCGATAAGGCAGCTCAAGCTTCTGTAGAATCGCCTCCGCATGGCCCACCAGAGACTCCAGTGCGTCCCACGACTCATCCGGATGAACAAACTGAACCATCTCGACCTTCTCAAACTGATGCTGGCGAATCATACCGCGGGTATCGCGACCATAGCTGCCCGCTTCACTGCGAAAACAAGGGGTATGAGACACATACTTAATCGGTAGCCTGTCGACAATTTCATTGCGATAGAGGTTGGTAATAGGCACTTCAGCCGTAGGGATCAAATAAAACTCACGCTCGTCATTGAGCTTAAAGAGATCCTCTTCAAACTTCGGCAGCTGACCAGTTCCAAACAGCGACTCGCGATTAACGATGTAAGGCACATAGACCTCTTCATAACCGTGCTCGCCAATATGGGTATTGAGCATAAATTGGGTAAGCGCACGGTGTAAGCTGGCCAAACCACCGCGCATCACAGAGAAACGTGAACCCGTAATTTTCGCCGCCACATCAAAATCTAGACCATTAAAGCTATCACCCAGATCAACGTGATCCTTAATCTCGAAATCAAACTGTCGCGGTGTGCCCCAGCGACGCAGTTCAATATTATCATCTTCAGTCTTGCCTGCAGGCACAGAGCTGTGTGGAATATTAGGCAGCCCCTGCAATAGGTCATCAAGTTGTCCCTGAACCTCAGTCAAGGCCAAGTCGGCGGCCGCTGAATCATTTTTAATCTGCTCGCCCTTAGCCTTCAAGGGTTCAATATCTTCGCCCTTGGCTTTGGCTTCACCGATCAACTTACCCATAGACTTAGAGTAGGCGTTGCGCTCCTGCTGGAGACTCTCTGCAGCGACCTGCAGCGCTTTTCGCTGGGCTTCAAGAGCCAAAAAGGCCTCGCAATCGAGGGTATAGCCCTTGGTTTGTAGACTCTCTGCAACGGCATTTAAATCCGAGCGTAGCAGCTTCGGGTCAAGCATGGTGGTGTCCTTAAAAAGTACTTAAATACATTTGGGGTTAATTATCACAGTAAGCGCGTAAGCCAAATTGAACTACTGATC
Source organism: gamma proteobacterium HTCC2207 (assembly GCA_000153445.1). Taxonomy (GTDB): domain Bacteria; phylum Pseudomonadota; class Gammaproteobacteria; order Pseudomonadales; family Porticoccaceae; genus HTCC2207. Next base: position 386,444 of record CH672397.1, read on the forward strand.
GCCAGCAGGCATAAAACCACTGTCACCAGCACATAGAGCAGCGCCACCGAAAGGTCGCCATTTTGCCACAAATCCAGGGCATCAAGCGAGAAGGTTGAGAAGGTTGTAAAGGCACCGAGAAATCCAATCATCCATAAACTGCGCATTTCCAGCGGTAAAGCACTGCGTTCAACAATCAGCACAAATAAAATACCCATCACAAAACTGCCCAGTACATTGACTGTGAGCGTCGCATAGGGAAATTTATGGCTCGATGCCTGAAACAGCCAAGTGCTGACTCCATAGCGAGCCATAGCACCCAGAGCGCCACCCAGGGCCACAGCAATCCAATTCATCACAGCATTCCTTTTTGCTTGTCATCAAGGCTGCGCAGATAGGCGAGCTTCTCAGAAATTTTCTTCTCCAGTCCGCGGTCAGTCGGCTGGTAGTAGGTTTTGCCGCCAAGCTCCTCAGGCAAATAGCTCTCCCCTGGTGCATAACCGCCCTCTTCATTGTGGGCATATCTATAGTCTTTGCCGTAATCCAAGTCTTTCATCAGGTTGGTCGGCGCATTGCGCAGATGCATGGGCACTTCATAACTGGGCAGTGACCGCACATCCGCCATAGTGGCATTAAAGGCGCTATAAACCGCGTTACTCTTGGCTGCTACCGCTAGATAAACTACCGCTTGAGCTAACGCTAATTCCCCCTCGGGGCTGCCTAGACGCTCCTGAACATCCCAGGCACTCATCGCCAGTTCCAGTGCTCGAGGATCGGCATTGCCAATATCTTCACTGGCCATACGCACCAAACGCCGCGCTATATAGATCGGATCACAGCCTCCGTCTAACATGCGGCATAGCCAATAGAGGGCCGCATCCGGAGAGGAACCGCGCACCGACTTGTGCATGGCTGATATCTGGTCGTAAAAGTATTCGCCGCCCTTATCAAAGCGCCGAGTATCACCGACTAATACCTGCTCTAACACTCTGCGATCAATAGCGGCTAGATCTCCTGACTCACTGGCCAAATCATTGGCAATTTCCAGCAGATTAAGGGCGCGACGGGCGTCGCCATCGGCGGCACTGGCCAATAAATCGAGTGCCTCGTCGTCTAGCTGAAGCTGGCGTTCTCCAAGGCCAGATTGCTGATCCGACAAAGCCTGTTGAATCACCGTCTTAATTTGCTCGTTATCCAAGCTTTTTAGAACATAGACACGACAGCGGGACAGGAGTGCGTTGTTTAACTCAAAAGATGGGTTCTCCGTGGTAGCGCCAATAAATACTACTGTGCCGTCCTCAACAAAGGGTAAAAAAGCATCTTGCTGTGATTTGTTAAAGCGATGTACTTCATCCACAAAAAGGATAGTTTTGCGACCGCGCAGATCGCGCTGTTCAGTCGCTTTTGCTATGGACGCGCGAATTTCCTTAACCCCAGACAGTACCGCGGAAATACTTTCAAAATGCGCATCTGCCGAGGCGGCAATAATTTTCGCCAAGGTGGTCTTGCCCACCCCCGGCGGTCCCCAAAAAATCATTGAGTGCAGCGTCCCGCCCTCAATCGCCTCGCGCAGTGGCTTGCCCAGTCCGATTAAATGCTCTTGACCATAAAAACCATCAAGAGTCGCTGGGCGCATACGCGCGGCAAGAGGTCGATAGACTGTTTGGCTAAAAAGATCAGTTGGCATTATTGATTACATCGACCCCATCTGGCGCCTGAAAGACAAATAGATCTCCAGATAAAACTGGGTTGAGCTCAAGTTGGCTAAAGCGAATTGTGGTGGTTTGACCAAGGGTATCAGTCAACCTTATGGAGGTCGGGGTGCTGCCATCAAAAGCGATTGTCATGCTGTTAAACAGGCTGCCGCCCTGCTCCGGCTTTAGCTCAAAGCGCCCCTCGGCAAGCTGAGTGACGAAATAGGCGTCATCCAATCGATCTAGGTCACCGGAAAAAAGGATTGCTGGCGTCGCCGCCATATCTTGATTAAAGGGCTGGATAATTACCTGCTCCAGATCCGGGTCATAGACCCACAGGGTCAAGCCATCGGCAATAATCTGTTGCGGCATTGGCGCTTCAACTATCCAGCGCAGGCGATTTGGTTGAGATACTTGAAAAAGCCCTTCTGAGGCCTGCAGTTCGAAGCCCTCTGCATCGCTGATTTTCTGCTCAAAGCGCGCCGACAGACTGGTGATTGGCTGTAATAAATCCCGCAGCTGTTGGATATCTTCAGGGGCGCCGCCGGACCAGCTGGCAGTGCTAACAAACGGGGTCAAAAGTAGAAAAAGAGGCAGAGCAATTTTGTGCAGTGAGCGCATCATCTTTTTTATCACCTGGCCACTGGCCAACGAGGTCATTTAGAGCATGGGATTCTACCGCTTTTTAGGGTTCCGAAGTAGTGGCATTTGACCCAGCGACTCGCTTCAACAAAAAACGCTCAGAGGAACCGCTGCCGTCATCGATGGTTTCCCGGCGGACGGTTATTTTTTCTTGGTAATAGGCTGCGCAGCCCAGAATTAAACCCTCAGCCACATCGCCCATACAGCGTGGCGACTGATAGATAACTTGCATTCGGGTCTCGCTATAGTGGGTGCACTTAAAACTGGGTGGCGAAGCGTCAGGATAAAGCTTTTTTACTTCTCCATGGATAAACCCATCGACTTTAGACAGCAGCGCAAAAGACGAATTAAAGTTAGTGATCCACTGGGGGTAGGCGGCAATCAGCTCGGCAAATAGATAGACCCCAAAGGTTTTGGTTAGGTGCCCCACTGAGAGGTTAATATTTTTACTCAGCGCGGCAATCATGGCGATCAGCTCTCTGTGGTCATAGTTGCCTACTGTGGTGTAAATTCCCCCGCTAGGCGGCGCTGCCTGGGCGATCACCTTGTCCACCATCTCGAGGCCATACTCTTTCTCTACTAGATGTAAAAACGATGTAAATATCAATCCTTTCATAATAGGCTTCCTTGCATAGCGCTTTACTGTCCCCCTGGCAGGGCAATCTTTGCCCCCGCCGCGCCCAAAGCTTGCGGGCTTTAGCCGCTGGCTTCTGCGACACGATTATAGTTATCGCTGTAGCGCACAATATCGTCCTCACCCAAATAGCAGCCGCTCTGCACTTCAATCAGCTGCAGCGGTAAACAACCGGGGTTGGTTAAACGATGACGCTGGCCAATTTGGATATACACAGATTCATTCTCCGATACCAATTGCTCTTTTCCATCACGCTCAACTAGCGCGGTGCCACTCACCACGATCCAGTGCTCGGCACGATAATGGTGCATTTGCAGTGAAAGACTCTCACCTGGATTAACTTTGATTAACTTGACCTGAAAGCGATGCCCCTGGCCTATTGGGTCGTAGCTGCCCCAGGGGCGCATGACCTCGCGATGGGATAAATGTTCGGTCCTGCCCTGCTGCTCTAAGCGGGCAACCAGACTTTTCACTTCTTGAACGCGACTTTTGTCAGCCACCTGCCCCTGGAGCTGGTAATGATCCGGCAGAATATATCCGGCAAACGTATGGCCATAGGCTTGGTATTACGGGCAATGTCACGGCGAGGCATCCACCAGGATGATCTGATTGTATTTATGGACGGCGATGCCGTATTGGCACCGGGTATCTTGCGCAAATGCTGCCCGCTATTTGAAAACGACCCGAAACTGCAAGCCATCACCACCGACGAAGAAGTGATCTGCTACGGCCCGAAATGGATTCAGTCATGGCTCACAATGCGCTTCGCCCAGCGACGCATTGCTATGCAATCCCACTCTATGGCCAATAAAGTCCTAACCCTTACCGGCCGCATGTCGGTATTTCGCGCCAATCATCTAACCCGGCATAAATTTATCCGTATGCTTGAAGCCGACCACCTGCACCACTGGCTCTGGGGTACTTTCCGATTTCTCTCCGGCGATGACAAAAGTACCTGGTATTACATGCTTACCCAAGACGCCAAAATGCTTTATGTGCCCGACGCCCTGGTTTATACCATCGAAGAGATTGAAGGCTCTGGCATAGAGCGCATGACGCAAAACTTCCGCCGATGGTCCGGCAATATGCTGCGCAACGGCACCAGAGCACTCAAGCTGGGGCCCAACAAAATCGGATTCTTTATCTGGTGGTGCGTAATGGACCAGCGTATCGCCATGTGGACCATGCTGGTCAGCCCCATAGTCGCCATAGCCGCCACATTGCTCCATGACCCCTATTACATCGTCTCGTATTTTATCTGGATCGCCATCTCGCGCATGGTGCTGTCATTGTTTCTATTTCGTTACAGCAATAGCATGCATATTGAGTGGCCGTTTATTCTCTATTTCAACCAACTACTCAACGCCGCGGTTAAAGTTTACTGCTTAGCCAGGCTGTCCAAACAGCGCTGGACCAATCGGGGGAATCAATCATCTGGGAGTGGGGATAGTTTTGCGGATCAAATGAAGAATTTTATGGCAGCCTATATCACCACAGTCTGGGTTGTGACACTGGTGATGACGGTGTTGTTTTACACGGGGTTGGTAGGGTTTCCGGAATTGGGGTATTGGTTATAGCGTCACAGGGGACGTTGGCAGCAGGCTCAAACCTTGGCCGACAAACTCTTTTTATGACCCTTTAGCATGGTGCTCATCTTTTGATGGGTTATGCTGACCATGTATAGCAGACTAATCATCAACTTACACTCTGTGATCAACCCAGCGTCATTCCAAGAAATCATATCGACACCTTTAACCAGAGCACCCTGAATCTCGACCTCAAAATCAGTTATGGCATTTGCCTTTCCATGGGCCTCGCAAACATAGCTGAGGCTGCCATTTAAGCGGATCCCGAAAGCCGCATTGAGATATTTACTGATAATGCTTTTGCCAACCTGAGGCCTATAAACCACAGGCTAATGAAACACGGCATCCATATCAATTAGGTTATAAAGTCCTGTTGCACCTCTGTCTTTCGCGACCTAATGCTAGCTAGCCATGGTGATCTATGATCATATTCAAATACTTAAAAAACAGTACAACAGGGTGCATTTTAGGGCTGGAAATCCTAGTGTGGGATTTTCAGTATTAGCGCCCACCAGGCGATAGTATCTCGCGGCTACCATTGCTACTCATGGGGCTAACTACCCCTGCAGCTTCCATCTGTTCAATCAAGCGTGCAGCTCGGTTATAACCCACTCTTAGTTTGCGCTGTACCGATGAAATTGAGGCTTTGCGGCTCTCCAGTACAAAGGCAACGGCTTCGTCATAAAGTGGATCTGATTCTGGGTCCTCTTCGCTCTCCTCTCCTCCACTGTAGCCAGGCACTGCAATTGTTGAGACCGCAGCTTCATCGGTGATCTCGGACAAATAGTTGGGTTCACCGCGACGTTTCCAGTCGGCAACCACTTTATGGACTTCGTGATCATCAACGAAACAGCCGTGAATTCGCTCTGGCACGCTGGTGCCTGGTGGCAGATAGAGCATATCGCCATTGCCGAGTAATTGTTCTGCGCCGCCCTGATCGAGAATGGTTCTTGAATCGATTTTTGATGAGACTTGGAAGGCGATTCGGGTGGGAACGTTGGCTTTGATTAGTCCGGTGATAACGTCCACAGAGGGTCGCTGGGTGGCCAGTATCAAGTGGATCCCGGCGGCTCTCGCTTTCTGGGCGATTCGAGCAATTAGCTGCTCAACCTTTTTGCCAACGATCATCATCATATCGGCAAATTCGTCGATCACTACCACTATGTAGGGCAATGTTTCCAAGGTCGGTGCCTCTGGCGCTTCTTGAGTCGCATCCCAACCCATTTCATCTGGGTTAAACGTCCAGAGTGGATCGGTAATCGGCTCGCCCGCTTTTATAGCGTCTTCAATCTTACGGTTGTAACCCGCCAAGTTTCTCACACCCAGCGCCGCCATCAATTTATAGCGACGTTCCATTTCGCCAACACACCAGCGCAGGCCACTGGCGGCGTCTTTCATATCGGTGATAACCGGTGTCAGGAGGTGCGGAATGCCATCGTAAACCGATAGCTCGAGCATCTTGGGATCGATAAGGATTAACTTAACGTCTTCTGGTGAGGCTTTAAACAGCAGGCTTAGAAGCATGGTGTTGATACCGACAGACTTGCCTGAACCCGTGGTGCCCGCTACCAGTAGATGCGGCATACGGCCGAGATCGGCGACTATAGGAATGCCTGCAATATCGTGGCCCAGCGCTAATGTCACTGGCGAACTTGAGCGGTCATAGGCCTCAGAGGACAGTACTTCACTGAGGCGCACCATCTCACGCTTTTCATTGGGAATTTCTATACCCACTACCGACTTGCCGGGAATCACTTCGACCACACGTACGCTGATAACCGCCATGGAGCGAGCCAAATCTTTGGCTAATCCGCTGATACGGCTAACCTTGATGCCAGCGGCGGGCTGGATTTCAAAACGGGTGACTACTGGGCCGGGCAATACTTCGACGACATCGGCTTTGATACCAAAGTCGAGGAGCTTGTGTTCCAACAGGCGTGAGAGATGCTCAAGGGATTCGGCGGAGTAACCGCTATTGGTATTGTTGTCTGCAGGATCAAGCAGGTTGATCGGCGGCAGAGAGCCAACAACTTCACTGTCAGAAAAAAGTGTCTGCTGTTTTTCACGCTCAATGCGCTTGCTAACCACGGGCTTGGCTTTGGGTGCTTGAATCGTTGGCGGCGTTCGCAGCTTCTGCATCTTAGTTTCGATTTCGACTTTGGCCTGGCGTTCAAGAACGGCTTCTCGTGATTTAGCTTTTTCCGCACGGGCGATTTTCATTGCGGCAAGCTTGCTGCGTGCTCGGTCGTAGAGATCGATTGCTGCTAGACCTAGCCGGTCAATCAGGGAAATCCAGGAAATATCGACAAATACGGTGAGTCCAAACAGAAACAGTGACAACAGTATTAGGGTACTACCAACGTAGCTAAACACCGCCATGGTGGCTTCGCCGATCTTGTTGCCAAGTATGCCGCCGACGCCAAAGGGATAACTGTTATGCACTTCGGCGTACTGAATATTGGCCAATGAAGTGGCGCTGATCATTACCAGAATAAAGCCGATAACGCGCAGAGTGAAGGTGACGGAGTCAAAGGCGTCAGCTTCACGGAGAATGTAGGTGCGCAGTATTTGAATGGCGCGGACCGCAAGCAGAGCTGGGAATAGGTAGGCCATCACTCCAAACAAGGCAAAGAATATATCGGCGATCCAGGCGCCGGCAAGGCCTACGGCATTGTTGAGCTCACCGCGGACGCCGGTATGTGACCAACCTGGGTCGTCTGAGGAATAGCTGAGCAGCGCCAGCAGCAGTATCGAACAGAGAGCAATCCAACCTATTAGAGCGCCCTCTGCGAGCAAACGCTTGCCGCGGGTTTCGTTATAGCTGGCTTCGGCTGGTGCTGGGTTACGCTGCTTTCGCTTATCTGTGCTCAACGGGTATTTCCCTGTCTGTTAATGCAGGGCCAATTGTAGCCCGTTGAGAATTAAATGCTATGTTTGAGCGGCGCTTAATCACCAAGTTAGTCAAACAATGGAAAGTCGAAAACAGGCTCGCTGTGGTAGCTAGTGCAAAAACTTATTTGTCCGCGCCACCGGATTGTCTATGATAGCGTCCTGTCATTATTTGCTAACGCATTCACACACGTAAAATAGAGAGAAATCATGTCTGAGACACAACATTATCCACTGATTATTTTAGGTTCCGGCCCTGCTGGCTGGACTGCTGCTGTTTACGCCGCGCGGGCCAACTTGAGCCCAGTTGTTATCACTGGCATTCAGCAAGGCGGTCAGTTAACGACCACCACCGATGTGGATAACTGGCCTGGTGACGCAGATGGTGTTCAGGGTCCAGAATTGATGGAGCGCATGCAAAAGCACGCAGAACGCTTTGATACCAAAACAATTTTTGATCATATAGATGAAGTAGTACTCGACGAGCGCCCTTTCCGCCTTAAGGGCTCTAGCAACTACAGCTGTGACTCCCTGATTATTGCCACTGGCGCTTCGGCACAGTATTTGGGCTTGCCCTCTGAAGAAGCATTTATGGGCAAAGGCGTGAGTGCCTGTGCTACCTGTGACGGTTTCTTCTATCGCAACAAGCCGGTTGCAGTGCTTGGTGGCGGTAATACCGCTGTTGAAGAGGCGCTCTATCTATCGAATATCTGCAGTGAAGTGACATTGATTCACCGCCGCGATGAGCTCCGCGCTGAGAAGATGCTCCAAGACAAGCTCTTCGAGAGAGAGAAGACTGGCAATATCACCATTGAATGGAGCCATAATCTCGATGAAGTGCTGGGTGATGACGCTGGTGTTACCGGCGTGCGTATCAAGAGCACTGCAGACGGCGCTACCAAAGACCTCAGTGTGGATGGTGTGTTTATCGCCATCGGCCACAAACCCAACACCGATATCTTCGCCGATAAGTTGGCCATGAAAGATGGCTACTTAACTATCGCTGGCGGTATGGCCGGCAATGCCACTGAAACTAGTGTCCCCGGCGTTTTTGCCGCTGGCGATGTGGCCGACCATGTCTACCGACAAGCGGTCACTTCGGCTGGCAGCGGCTGTATGGCTGCGCTGGATGCGGAGCGCTTTCTGGATCAGTAATTAAATTGCCAGTTTAAATAGCCGCTCTGAAAAGCCGCTCTAAATAGCCGTTCTTAAAAGCCAACCTGGAGTCTATCTGTGCAGATACCTCTGCTAGATCAGGATCATCCGCGCTTTCCTGATCCCAGTGGCGCTTTAACTGAACCCGACGGTCTTCTTGCCGTCGGGGGTAATTTGCAGCCGCAAACCCTACTTAGCGCCTATAGATCCGGTATCTTCCCCTGGTATCAGGATGAGGATCCTATTCTTTGGTGGAGCCCGGCAACTCGCTGTGTGTTGCCGCCCTCGGATTTGCACTGCTCCAAAAGCCTACGTAAAACGCTGCGTCGCAATGATTATCAGGTGACCGTTAATCAGGCCTTTAATACTGTTGTTGACGCCTGCAGCGAGCCCCGTGAGGACGATGGCGGCACCTGGATTACCGAAGAGATGAAGGCTGCCTATACTCAGCTCCACCAGCAAGGCAAGGCCCACTCTCTTGAGGTCTGGTTTGAGGGTAACTTGGTTGGTGGCCTCTATGGTGTTGCGGTGGGCAGCATTTTTTGCGGCGAATCAATGTTCAGCCGGCGTGCTAGTGCCTCTAAAATCGCCCTGGCTCATCTCTGCCGCTGGGGTTTGGATGCTGGCTTGAAACTAATCGACTGTCAGCTAGTTAACCCGCATTTAATCAGCTTGGGTGCGATTAGCATTGATCGCAGCATCTTTATCGAGCAGTTATCAAAGAGTCGAGACAAGGGTTTGAACTGGCCCCTTCCCGGCACGGGTCAGCAGACAACAGAATTACAGTTCAATTGGTGATCTAGTCGGTGGAAAAATCTCATTGAGTATCCTAGGCCACTGAACTACTCTTGTGTGTATTGTTTATCAGCACATTCATTAATTAGGTAGCCCAATATGACTCGCGATATTTCGCCAGATATAGGCATGATCAAGCTCTGCTTGACCGAGGCCCATGACTGCAGCTACCTACCTGATCGACAATCGACCACCGCGTTTGTGGATCCAGAAATGCGCATTGATGTCGAGCTTTATTCGCGCATGACTACTCTCGGCTTTCGCCGCAGCGGCCCTTACCTCTATGCGCCCAAATGTGCCGGTTGCAATGCTTGTATACCCGCGCGCGTGCCGGTCGATAATTTTAAATGGAGCCGTGCCCAGAAACGATGCTGGAAAAAGAACGACGATATTATGGTTGAACAGCTCGACTCGATTAATGTCGGTGAGCACTTTCCCATCTATGCCCGTTATATAGAACAGCGCCACAGCGATGGCGATATGTACCCGCCCTTGCGCCGCCAGTTTGAAGACTTTCTCGGTAATGCCTGGGAATGCACCCAGTTTCTCGAATTCAGGTTGGGTGACCAGCTAATCGGCTGCGCCGTAATCGATGTTATTCACAACGGACTGTCGGCTATCTACACCTATTTTGACCCGGCCTTCTCAGACCGCGGTCTCGGGGTGCTGGCAATTCTTGTGGAGATCGATATGGCGCAGCGCCTCGGTCTTGAACATCTCTATTTGGGCTATTGGATTTCCGGCTGTGACAAGATGAAATACAAGACCAATTACCGCCCCCTTGAGCTGTACCGACAAAATAGCTGGCGAATTGCCGAATGACTTTGCTATACGGGGCGTTTTAAGGCAAACTTGCCGCGCTTTTTGGGATCCGCTTAAGTATCAAGCAGGCAACCCTTCCAGCATTGGTTTTAAATAATTTCATTTGACGGGCACTACATTAAGCTTATGGCGAAAGAAGATCACATTGAATTTGAAGGCGAGGTCATCGACACTCTGCCGAACACAACGTTCCGAGTTAAGCTGGAGAATGATCACGTAATCATTGCCCATATCTCTGGAAAAATGCGCAAGCACTACATTCGTATTCTTACGGGTGACAAGGTTAAGGTTGAGATGACTCCCTATGACCTAACTAAAGGTCGCATTACCTTTAGAGAGCGATAAGCTCGCCCCTTCCACTTTTCTAGCAAATAAAAAAAACCGTCGCATGGGCTTCATGCGACGGTTTTTTGCTGCCTGCTAATTACTCGCTGGTAACAAGCTCATCTTCAGTATGGACTACCAACTCGCCATCTTCGACCCGCACAAATGCGGTGCCGCCCTTCTCTGATAGACTGCCAAATAATACGGCTTCGGCCAGTGGCTTTTTAATCCTCTCTTGCAGTAATCGATCCATGGGACGAGCGCCCATCTTGGCGTCATAACCATTCACGGCTAACCATTCGCGAGAATCATTATCTATATCGAGAAAGACCTTCTTGCTATCCAGCTGCGACTGTAACTGCACCAAGAACTTATCCACTACCGTGGTAATCACATCCATAGACAGTTCAGCGAACTGCACAATGCTATCGAGACGGTTGCGGAACTCTGGGGTAAACATTTTCTTGATCGCTTCCATACCATCAGTGCGGTGGTCCTGCTGTGCAAAGCCCATTGAAGAGCGGCTCATTAATTCAGCACCGGCATTGGTGGTCATAATGATAATGACATTACGGAAGTCGGCTTTACGACCATTGTTATCGGTAAGCGTACCGTGATCCATAACTTGAAGTAATAAGTTAAAGACATCAGGATGCGCTTTTTCCACTTCGTCCAACAGCACGATTGAGTGAGGATGTTTATTCACTGCGTCGGTGAGCAATCCACCCTGATCGTAACCAACATAACCTGGAGGCGCGCCGATCAGTCGTGACACGGTGTGTCGTTCCATATATTCGGACATATCAAAGCGCATTAAATTGACACCAAGAATATTCGCCAATTGACGGCTGACTTCGGTTTTACCTACACCAGTGGGGCCTGCAAACAAGAAACTACCTATGGGCTTAGTCCCTTCACGCAATCCGGCACGGGCCATTTTGATCGAGGTAGTCAATACATCGATTGCTGGATCCTGACCAAATACGACCATCTTCAATTTCTCAGAGAGGCCTTTCAGCTGCTCTTTATCAGAACTAGAGACACTCTTGGCTGGGATTCGGGCAATTTTAGAGATAACTAACTCAATATCACTGACACCGACAGTCTTCTTGCGCTTGCTGGCAGACTGCAGACGCTGATAGGCACCGGCTTCATCGATCACATCTATAGCTTTGTCCGGCAAAAAGCGATCGTTGATATGCTTGGCGGCAAGCTCTGCAGCCACCTTTAATGCCGGGTTACTAAACTTTAAATCGTGATGCTCTTCAAAACGCGACTTGAGGCCTTTGAGAATCTGATAGGTTTCGTCAACTGTAGGCTCTTCCACATCAATTTTTTGAAAGCGTCGCGATAGAGCCTGGTCCTTTTCAAAAATACCGCGGTACTCTTGATAGGTAGTCGAGCCAAAGCAGCGCAGCTGACCTGAGGAGAGCAGTGGCTTGAGCAGGTTAGAGGCGTCCATAACACCACCGGATGCCGCACCTGCACCGATAATTGTGTGGATCTCATCGATAAATAGAATCGAGCCTTCTCGCTCACCAAGCTCGGCGATAATGCCTTTTAAACGCTTTTCAAAGTCACCGCGGTACTTAGTGCCGGCCAAGAGACCACCCATATCGAGCGAGTAAACGACGCTGCCTTTTAAAGGATCAGGCACTGCGTCTTCAATAATGAGTTTTGCCAAGCCTTCTGCGATAGCCGTTTTACCCACTCCAGACTCACCCACTAGCAGCGGATTATTCTTGCGGCGTCTTACCAATATTTGGCTGACTCGCTCAACCTCCGCAGCGCGTCCGATCAATGGGTCCGTTTTACCTAGCTCGGCCTGCTCGTTTAGATTGGTAGCAAATTGACTGAGAAGGCTCTCTTCCTGAGAATCAGTGGTGGTGCCGGCCTCAGTATTATTGCTCGACTCTTCACTACTGTTTTCAGGTTGATCTACATATTTCGAGATGCCGTGGGAGATGTAGTTGACCACATCAATACGCGCAATATTTTGCAGGCGTAAGAAGTAAACCGCCTGACTTTCCTGTTCACTAAAGATCGCGACAATCACATTGGCGCCCACGACCTCGCTGTGGTTTGCCGAATTAACTTGAAACACCGCGCGCTGGAGTACGCGTTGAAAGCCATGGGTTGGCTGAGTTTCCTGCTCGAGCTGAATATCCGAGATGATAGGGGTAGTTGAGTCGACAAACTCTATGAGGTCTTGCCTTAGCACGCTGATATCAGCACCGCAGGCCTTGAGCACATTTGATGCCGAGGCATCATCCAGCAGTGCCAGTAACAGATGTTCTACAGTCATAAATTCATGACGCTTGTCTCTGGCACTTTTGAAGGCCAGATTGAGGGTAACTTCCAGTTCTCTACTTAACATAGTCTTTACTCTTCTTCATCGTTACAGGGTTCTACTTCACATAAAAGCGGGTGCTGGTGGTCCCTCGAGTACTGATTAACTGTGCCCGCTTTCGTCTCTGCCACATCCTTAGTATAGATGCCACAGACGCCCTTTCCGTCGGTATGAATACTTAACATGATGCGAGTAGCATTCTCGCGCGTCTTTGAGAAAAACTTTTCCAGTAATTCGACGACAAATTCCATGGGTGTGTAATCGTCGTTTAACAGCACGACTTTGAACATTGATGGCTTTTTTAATTTGGGTCTCTCTGTTTCGACCACAGTATTGCCATCATGTTGCCAAGCCGGCGGGTTTTTATCGTTGCTCATACAATTTTTGCCATCTAGTTTACATATAGGGTACGGCATTCATCTTACATCAGATTGCTGATTCTGCTAAACGATGAGCGGTCTTGACAGGGATATTTAACTATTTAAAGTGGGCGCAGCTTGTAACATCTTGTCTTTTTACAACGGAATGGGAAAGTACAATATGGAGAGACAAAAAGCATGGCAGACACAGGTAGAGTTAAGTGGTTTAGCAACGACCGAGGGTTCGGTTTTATAGAGCCTGACAATGGTGAGCGAGAACTGTTTGCTCATCATCAAAACATCATCATGGAAGGTTACAAGACCCTCAAATGTTTTCAACGCGTTACCTATGACGTGGAGCACGGTAAAAATGGCCGTCACGCGGTCAATATAATTCCCGGTGAGGCACCGAAACCGCAAAAAAGTAGCGATATTCCAAAAGAGCACATTTCTAAAACTGATATCTAAAGCGGCTATTTTGAGCAGCCGAATAAAAGACTACTCTTTGAAAGGGGTTATGGAAGCTAACTATCTAAAACAATAATCAATAGATATAAAAAAACCGGCTGTGAAGCCGGTCTTTTTATAGAACTAAACTGCTCTTACAGCAAGCAATTACATATTTTCAATCATCACATCGCCAAATTCTGAACAAGACATCAATGTTGCGTCGTCCATTAGTCGCTCGAAATCATAAGTGACTTTCTTCTCAGAGATTGCGCCTTCAATACCTTTGATCACTAGGTCAGCAGCTTCGCCCCAACCCATATGACGCAGCATCATCTCGGCTGACAAGATCAGTGAGCCAGGATTTACTTTGTCTTGGCCAGCATACTTAGGTGCAGTACCGTGAGTGGCTTCAAAGATAGCCACGTCATCAGACAAGTTAGCGCCTGGAGCAATACCGATACCACCGACCTGAGCGGCCAGTGCATCAGAAATATAGTCGCCGTTGAGGTTCAACGTAGCAATCACGCTGTACTCATCGGGACGCAGAATAATCTGCTGCAACATCGCATCGGCAATCACATCTTTAATAACAATGTCTTCGCCAGTGTTTGGATTCTTAACGACGTGCCAAGGGCCACCGTCGAGAGGCTGTGCATCGAACTGCTCGCGAGCGACTTCATAACCCCAATCGCAGAATGCGCCTTCGGTGAATTTCATGATATTGCCCTTGTGAACAATAGTCACAGATGGCTTGTTTTGATCTATGGCGTACTGGATCGCTTTGCTAACAAGACGCTTAGTGCCCTGCTCTGATACAGGCTTAACACCGATACCGCAGTTCTCGTCAAAACGAATCTTAGTAACGCTCATCTCTTCTTGGAGGAACTTGATAACCTTGGTGGCTTCTTCACTACCAGCTTTCCACTCGATACCTGCATAAATATCTTCTGAGTTCTCACGGAAGATGCACATATCAACCTTGTTCGGCTGCTTAACGGGAGAGGGAACGCCTTGAAACCAACGCACTGGACGCTGACAAACAAATAGATCCAGCTCTTGACGCAGAGCCACGTTCAACGAGCGGAAACCGCCGCCTACAGGAGTAGTCAATGGACCTTTGATCGAAACGGCAAATTCTTTAACTGCTTCTAATGTCTCAGCGGGGAACCAGTCACCTTCGTAAAGCTCAGCGGCTTTCTCACCACAGTACACTTCCATCCAAGAGATCTCTCTCTCGCCGGCGTAGGCTTTTTTAATTGCTGCGTCGATCACTTTGATCATCACTGGAGTGATATCTACGCCAATGCCGTCGCCTTCAATAAAAGGCACAATTGGATTGTTTGGAACATTGAGTGAAAAGTCTGAATTTACGGTTATTTTTTTACCAGATTCGGGTATCTGGATATGCTGATATCCCATTGTTGTCTCCGCGGGGTTAATGTTATTTGTAAAAGATTTACCAATTGCGCGCATTTTAGCATCATTTCGACCCTTTTTTGTAACCCTGTTTCATTTACAATAGGAAAAAATCAGAGAAATTTGTGTCTAAACTACTCCTCTTCAATAAACCCTTTCATGTACTGAGCCAATTTACCGACTCAGAGGCACGAAAAACTCTATCTGAGTTTATTGAGATCAAGGGGGTCTACCCCGCGGGTCGGCTCGATTACGATTCCGAGGGCCTACTTTTATTGACCGATGATGGTCAACTTCAGGCTCAAATCAGCAACCCCAAATTCAAACTCAATAAGACATATTGGGCTCAGGTTGAAGGCACAGCCACTGAAACGCACTGCCTTGAGCTTATTGCTGGTGTCAGCCTTAAAGATGGCCCAGCCGCTGCGGTTGCCTGCAAACTGATGGATCCACCCAATTTGTGGCCGCGTATTCCACCCATTAGGGAACGACAGAATGTTGCTGATAGCTGGATAGAGCTAACTATTAATGAAGGCCGCAATCGGCAGGTTCGGCGAATGACAGCAGCGGTCGGACTGCCAACTTTACGCTTAGTTCGCGCTGCAATTGGCGACTGGAAAGTCACAGATATTGCTCCCGGGGAACATCGTATTGAAACTGTGCACCTCCCCGAGGCTGGAAAGACAAGGTCAAAAAGGCCAGCAAATAAGAGGCCAAGTTATAAAAGCGCCTCACACAAACGGAGATCTTAGACGTGCCCAATCAAATACATCTCACGGTCGCCACCATCGTTGAGCGCGAGGGCCAATTTTTGATGGTCAAAGAAACCAAATTTGGCCGTCAGGTAATCAATCAGCCAGCTGGTCATGTGGAACCCGGTGAAGATATTCAAGCAGCCGCGCTTCGCGAGACTCTTGAAGAGACCGGTTGGCATGTTGAGCTTACAGGCTTTCTCGGATTCCTAACGTCGTTTAATGAGACCAGCGGTATTACTTACTATCGCTTGGCCTTTGCCGCCAAGCCGTTAGAGTTCGACAAGGCTGCAGTAATTGATCCGGATATAGACTATACCCTGTGGATGAGCTACGAAGAGATTCAACAAAATCTTGAGCAGTTGCGCAGTCCAGGAGTAATCAGTTGTCTGGATGATTATTTGGCCAAGCGTGTTTTTCCTATGGAAATATTCCGCAACGCTTTATAGTAGCGGCCTTGTTATCAACGGCCCAAAACCCTCTCTCAGTAATTCACTTGGTAAATATGCGTAAAATAGAAAAAGTCATAGTTGGCATGTCTGGTGGCGTCGACTCTTCAGTTGCGGCACTGCTTTTAATGGAGCAGGGTTACAGCGTCGAAGGCCTGTTTATGAAGAACTGGGATGAAGACGACGAGACAGAATACTGCACTGCCAAGGCCGATCTGGCCGATGCTCAGCAGGTTTGCGACAAGCTTGGCATTACCCTGCACACGGCGAATTTTGCCGCTGACTACTGGGACAATGTCTTCGAACACTTTCTCGAAGAGTATCGCGCCGGCCGAACACCAAATCCTGACATCCTCTGTAATCGCGAAATCAAATTTAAAGTGTTTCTGGATTACGCCCAGATTCTTGGGGCCGACGCCATAGCCACAGGCCATTACACCCGCCTTGCTGAAGTGGATGGTCAGACTCGGTTGCTCAAAGGGTTGGATGGCAATAAGGATCAAAGCTACTTTCTCCATGCAGTGGAACAAAGTGCCTTTGCCAAATCGCTTTTTCCTGTGGGTGAACTAGAAAAGCCTGAGGTACGTCGAATTGCCGAAGAGCACGGCTTTGTGACGTCGACAAAAAAGGACAGTACCGGTATCTGCTTTATTGGCGAGCGTCGCTTTAAAGATTTTCTCGAACAGTATATTCCCGCACAGCCAGGCGAAATGGTTACACCAGAGGGTGTGGTGATTGGGCAGCATCAGGGCTTGATGTTCTACACCATCGGCCAGCGACAGGGCTTGGGCATTGGAGGCGTTAAAAATAGTCCCGATGAACCTTGGTTTACGTTGCAAAAGGATCTCGCTAATAATCGTTTGGTTGTCGGTCAAGGTGCGCAACATCCGCTGCTATTTACCGATCAGCTGCGCGCTGAAGGAATTAATTGGATCAATGGCACACCCAGCTCTTCTTTTCGCTGTATGGCCAAGGCGCGCTATCGACAGCCGGATCAAGAATGTCTGGTGACGCCAACCGCCACCGGTTGTGAGGTGCTGTTTGATACGCCGCAGCGCGCCATCACACCGGGGCAATCGGTAGTCTTCTATCGGGCTGATCACTGTCTCGGTGGCGGTATTATTGAAGCTACTTGGAATGGTCAAATGGCAGCAACTGATGTTCGCTAAGCCCACTCATGATCAAGCTATGGCATTGGCTGCGGTATTTCAGGCCTGTTATTTAGTTGATCAGCTAGCCAATACAGGAGAAGCCTCAACGGCGGAGATGGAAGTCTGTATCGGCGCCCTACTCAATCAAAATCCAGAATCCTTAGCGGATCTCTTCGGCTCAGAGCAGAACCTTGAAGCCGGTGTAGACGCCATGACGGTGCTGCTTGGCGAACACAAGGACTCGGAGCTATTTAGAGCCACTACCCTGGTTTCAACTATTGCTGTATTAAGTATCGAACGGCAGCTCAATAGCCGCCCAGTGATGTTGCAAAATATTGCCGAGGGCATAGACAACGCCACTCGGCAAGCTGAGCATTTCTCCGTTATTCACGACAATGTGTTTGCCAATATTGCCGCCCTCTATCAACAGACTATTAGCACTCTGAGCCAGCGTATTCAGGTCAAGGGTAATCCCATTTATCTGCAGCAACCCGGTGTTGCCGAGCGCATTCGCTGCCTGTTGTTTGCCGCAGTCCGAAGTGCCTTTCTCTGGCGCCAGTTAGGCGGCAAACGATATCATCTGGTAGTTTATCGCCAAGCTTTGATACAAGCGTTAAAAAACTAGTCCAGCTTGATGTCTGCGCCCTGCCCACGGGGACGTAAATAATCTGAAATCCCCTATTGATTCCGCTATCATACGCGGCTTAATTAATGACCCCTATTTGGACTTTTAATGACCAGTATCCCGCTCTCTTCTCTGACCGCTGTTTCCCCTATCGATGGCCGCTACAGCAGCAAAACTGAATCGCTGCGCAATGTGTTTAGTGAATATGGTTTGATTCGCTATCGCGTCATAGTTGAAGTTCGCTGGTTGCAGTACCTTTCCCAGCATCCCGGCATTGCTGAAGTGGCGCCTTTTTCTGCTGCTGCAAATAGTCTGTTAGACCAGCTGATAAATGATTTCACTCTCGAGCAGGCGCTGCGCATTAAAGAAATTGAGCGCACCACCAATCACGATGTAAAAGCTGTGGAATATCTGATTAAAGAAACCATTGCCGATAACGCTGAGCTCAACGCGGTGAGTGAGTTTGTCCACTTTGCCTGCACCTCTGAAGATATCAATAATCTGTCTCACGCTCTGATGCTCAAAGAAGGCCGCGACACTATAGTCCTGCCGGCCCTGCAAGAGATTCATCAACAATTAGCCGTCATGGGTCGTGATTACGCTAATGCCCCAATGCTCGCTCGTACTCACGGTCAGACAGCTTCGCCTACCACTGTGGGTAAAGAGATGGCCAATGTGGCTTACCGGCTGGAGCGTCAGATCGCACAGATTGCAGCGGTCCCCATGCTGGGTAAGATTAACGGTGCTGTGGGCAACTACAACGCGCACCTTTCGGCCTATCCAGAAATTGACTGGCAAGCGGTTGCCAAAGACTTTATTGAGCAGTTGGGTCTCGACTACAACCCCTACACCACTCAGATTGAACCCCATGACTATATGGCTGAGCTATTTGATGGTCTGGCTCGCTCGAATACAATTTTGATCGATTATGCGCGGGATATCTGGGGCTATATTTCCCTCGGCTATTTCAAGCAAAAAACCATTGCCGGTGAAGTGGGTTCCTCGACCATGCCGCACAAGGTAAATCCAATCGACTTCGAGAACGCTGAAGGCAATATGGGTATTGCCAACGCCCTCTATGGCCACCTAGCCGCTAAATTACCGATCTCACGCTGGCAGCGCGATCTGACCGATTCCACAGTGCTGCGCAATATGGGTGTTGGTCTCGGCTATTCTATGATTGCCTACGCATCGCTTAATAAGGGTATGAGCAAACTTCAGCTAAATGAAGTGAAGCTCGCAGCGGATCTGGATAACAGTTGGGAAGTATTGGCTGAACCGATTCAAACGGTAATGCGTCGCTACGGCATCGAAGAACCTTATGAGAAACTCAAAGCACTGACTCGTGGCAATGTGATGGATCAGGCAACCATTCAAACCTTTATTGACACCTTGGATATGCCCGAAGACGCCAAGACGGCGCTCAAGGCAATGACACCTGCGTCTTATATAGGCAATGCCGCCGATCAAGCGAAGAATATCTAGATTTATGCAGCCTTTAGAAAGCATTCTTGGAGAGATCAGCCCGGCAGACTTTTTGGCCAATTATTGGCAAAAAAAACCGCTACTAATACGCGGGGCCATACCAAACTTTGAGCCGCCGATTGATGCAGATGAACTTGCCGGTCTGGCTCTTGAACCCGAGGTTGAATCACGGCTAGTGGTCGGCAGTGACTGGCAGCTCGAGCACGGGCCGTTTGACGAAGAGCGCTTTGCCAACCTTCCGGAAAGCCAGTGGACGCTGCTTGTTCAAGCAGTTGATCTTTGGGTTCCGGAAGTGGCCGAGCTGCTCGGAAAGTTTGATTTTCTACCCGCGTGGCGTCTCGACGATATTATGGTCAGCTATGCTGAAGACGGCGGCAGTGTTGGACCACACTTTGATTACTACGATGTGTTTTTGCTGCAGGGTGCAGGCAAGCGCCGCTGGCAGATTGGTCAGCAATGTGATGAGCACACTGCGCTAGCGGATAACACTGGATTAAAAATATTGGCAGATTTTGCCGCAACCGAAGAATGGGTGTTAGCGCCAGGGGATATGTTATATCTGCCACCGCAGATCGCTCATCACGGCGTTGCTGTTGGCGAGTGCACCACTTTTTCTGTGGGTTTTAGATCCCCTGCTGCCACTGAAATGCTCGATGATTTAGCCACTGAACTGCTCAGTCGAGGCCCTGCGCCACGGTATCTGATAGACCCACCACTGACGCCAGAGTCAGCTCAGGGCCCTATTCCTGAGGCCTATGTGGCTCAGGTTAAGCAGTTGATATTGGACACGCTGGATGACGATAAATTGTTGGCTGAATGGTTTGCAATCTTTATGACCACGCCCAAGTATCAGATGTTGGTGGATGAGACTGGCGAACAGCGCACTGCCGATCTGTGCAATGCAGATGGCAGCATTAGTCATTATGAGAATGGTCTTAAACAGTAATTAGTCCGCAGCGGGCACAGCGACACCAGAACCATCGCGACGGTGGTCCGCTGTGCCGTAGAGAAACGGCGTACTGCCATCAGATTGAATACTCTCGGTGGCACCCAGTCGTCTTGTTTTATCACTGAGCTGGTGCCCCATACCTCGCAACAGACCCAGCGTGTCAGCAGAGACTCCGGACTCATAGAACACCCTGTCAGGCAACCATTGATGATGAATGCGCGGCGCGGCAGTTGCCTCAGCCACGTTCATATCAAAATCGACAATATTTAAAATCATCTGCATAACAACGGTGATAATAGTGCTGCCACCGGGACTGCCTGTAGCCAGTACCGGCGCACCATCGCGATTAAACACAATGGTCGGCGTCATCGAAGACAGAGGCCGTTTTTTAGGTTCTATGGCGTTGGCTGCGCCGCCTATAAGACCGTAGCCATTTGGCGAGCCGGGCTTTGCAGAAAAATCATCCATCTCATTATTGAGCAGAAAACCTGCGCCAGCGACAGAGATGCCATTACCGTAGGAAAAGTTAAGCGTGTAAGTGTTGCTGACCACATTACCCCAGCGATCCCAAGCGCTAAAGTGAGTTGTCTCGGTGCTCTCCTGAGGAATACTGCGGAGCTTGTCCACTTGACTCTGATTATGTGCAGCAGCGCTGGCGAGACCGGGGCTAATATCCTTCGAACGGCTGGCACTCTGCAGATCAATTTGGCCACGTAAAAAATCGGCATATTTCTTATCGGTTAGTTCAGCGACCGGCACTGGAAAGAAGTCTGGGTCGCCCAGATAATAACTGCGATCGGCATAGGCTCGGCGCATAGATTCAACTAAACGGTGAATATACGCCGCGCTGTTGTGGTCCAAGGCCTGAAGATCCCAGCCCTCAAGAATATTGAGCATCTGAAGCATATGCACACCACCAGATGAGGGCGGCGGCATTGTGCACACCCGATTACCGCGATAATCACCACAAATCGGGGCTCGTTCAACCACCCTGTAGTCCGCCAGATCTCTGTGATTGATCAGGCCGCCGCTGCGCCGCATTTCTGCAATGATTAGCTGTGCTGTTCTACCTTTATAAAATCCGCGCTTGCCACTTTTTGCGATGCGCTCAAGGGTCGCCGCCAAATCGGATTGCACCAGGCTTTCACCATACTTATAGCCGGAGCCATCGGCTTTATAAAAGTAGCTTTTAGACGCTGGGTTTTTATGCAGGGTCGGTTGCCGTGCCTGCAGTGACGCCGCTAGATCAGTGCTGACGGGAAAACCATTGCGGGCCAAGTCGATGGCCGGCTGTAAGACCTGTTTTAAACTCAGAGTACCGTAGTTATCCAGTGCGTGAAGCAGGCCGGCGACTGTACCGGGCACGCCTGATGACTGAATACTAAAACGTGCCTTAGCGTTATCAACGTCCCCTTCAGTGTCGAGAAACATATCTCTAGAGGCCTCGGTTGGCGCCATTTCTCGATAATCAATGCTCAGGGTTTTGTTTTCTTCGGCCAGGTGGATAAGCATAAACCCGCCCCCACCTAAATTCCCCGCCCGCGGCAAGGTAACTGCGAGGGCAAACCCTGTGGCTACGGCTGCATCGACTGCATTACCGCCTAGGGCAAGTATTTCGGCGCCCACTTGGCTGGCGAATATCTCTTGAGAGACGACCATACCCGAATCGCTCATAACCGGATGAAAACGGGTGCTGGAATCAATAATCGCGTTGTCATTGCTCCAGGCAAAGCTGCTGCCGATCACCCAGACTACGATTTGGATACTACCTACTAAATATCTAAGCATATTCGCTAAACCCTGATTGGTGCATCTCTCTAAATAAGAAGGCTATTTTTTATTATATGGTTGCAGAAGGCAATCATTCCGCGTTAAAACAGCCCTGATTAACGGAGTATTGACCTGAGCAAAAAAATAGGGAAATTATTCGGCAGATAGATTATGTTTACCCGCTAATTCGTTATCTACTTGGAGCTTAGCATGTACACCGCATCGACAATCCGCGTTGAACTAACCAGCTGGCAGGCCGGTGAGCAAGATATCAAACGCATCCGCACAGCGGTGTTTGTCTTAGAGCAGAATGTTCCCCTAGAACTGGATTTTGACGGCCTTGATCCTGAGTGCATGCACTGGCTCGCTTATGACTCTAAGAATGTCGCGGTGGGGACAGGTCGCTTGCTTCCCGACGGCCACTTCGGCCGCATGGCGGTGCTTGCCGCTAGCCGCAAGCGCGGTATTGGCCATGCGATTATGAAATCTGTGATCGACACTGCCGTGACGGAGAAACTGCCTAAACTCTACTTGCATGCCCAGCTAACCGCCCTACCGTTTTACAGCGGCCTTGGGTTTACCTGTTACGGAGAGGAATTTATGGATGCGGATATGCCCCATATCGCCATGCGACTGAATTTGACTTAAACCAGTTGCTGCGTGGCCACAACAATGCCGTTGTTATCGGCGTAAATATAGTTGCCAGGGTTAAAGGTGACGCCGCCAAAAGTAATGCTTACCTGAGTTTCGCCAATGCCTTTTTTATCGGTTTTCATTGGGTGGGTCCCGAGAGCCTGAACGCCGATATCCGTGGCCATAATCTCATCCACATCGCGAATGCAGCCATAGATAATCAAACCACTCCAGCCGTTTACTGATGCCTTTTCCGCCAACATATCGCCGAGACAGGCGCGGCGCATGCTGCCGCCGCCATCTACTACCATGACACGCCCTTGCCCCTGAGTATCGACCAACTGTTTCACGCAGCTGTTATCTTCAAAACATTTAACCGTGACAATTTCGCCCGAAAAACACTCACGACCGCCAAAGTTGCTGAACATGGGCTCAACCACTTGAACTAAATCAGGGTACTGATCACAGAGGTCGGGAGTGGATTTCATATTGCTGCCTTCGCCTTTTATTCGGGCTAGTAATTAGCGCGCCGCTTTTGCTTGCTGCCTGTAGGCGTGCAGCAGTGGCTCGGTATAACCGCTGGGTTGTTTGTCACCTTTAAAGACCAAGTCGCAGGCCGCTTGAAAGGCAATGCTCTGGTCGAAATTAGGTGCCATGGCAATATACTCTGAATCGCCAGCATTCTGGCTATCAACCACTGCGGCCATCCGCTTGAGCGTCTCTGTAATTTGCTCTGCGCTGCAAATACCGTGGTGCAACCAATTGGTCATATGCTGACTGGAAATACGCAGGGTTGCGCGATCTTCCATCAGGCCAACATTATTGATGTCGAGCACCTTCGAGCAACCCACGCCCTGCTCTACCCAGCGCACCACATAGCCCAGCAAGCCCTGAGCATTGTTGTCCAGCTCCAGTTGGATCTCTTCACCACTAAGCTGACGATCGCCAAGCAATGGAATGGTGAGGATATCATCTACATTGGCCTCGGCGCGGTGAGCCACTTGATCCTGCATAGCGTCCACATCAACCTTATGGTAGTGCATCGCATGCAGTGTGGCCGCGGTTGGCGATGGCACCCAGGCAGTGTTAGCACCGGATTTTGCATGGCCTATTTTAATCCGCATCATATCTGCCATATTGTCTGGGATTGCCCACATGCCCTTGCCAATTTGAGCCTTGCCTTTGAGCCCGCAGGCCAAGCCTACGTCTACATTTCGGTCTTCGTAGGCAGTAATCCAGGGCATCGCCTTAAGATCAGCTTTCGATGCAAAGGGGCCCGCGTGCATGCTGGTGTGAATCTCATCCCCAGTGCGATCGAGAAATCCGGTGTTAATAAATACCACGCGCCCTTTGGCAGCGCGGATGCACTCTTTGAGATTGACTGAGGTGCGACGTTCCTCATCCATAATGCCCACTTTGATGGTATGCCGCTCAAGACCCAGCGCATTTTCGATGGCATCGAACAAATCGTTAGTGAACGCCACCTCTTCAGGACCGTGCATTTTGGGTTTAACGATATAAATGCTACCTGCTGTGGAATTACTCAACCCTCCTGAGCGTTTAAGGTCATGCAGAGAGATAAGGCTAGTGATCATGCCATCCATAATACCTTCTGGAATCTCGTTACCTGCGGCATCCAGTATGGCTGGGTTGGTCATCAGGTGACCCACATTGCGAACAAACATGAGACTGCGACCATTTAACGTCAATTTGGCGCCATTGGCGGCCAGATATTCGCGGTCGGGATTCATTGAGCGAACAAAGCTTTTATCACCGCGGCTAATCGTTTCTTCCAGGGTGCCTTTATTCAGTCCCAGCCAGTTGCTGTAGGCAAGCGCTTTATCTTCAGCATCTACGGCGGCGACAGAATCTTCGCAATCCATAATGGTAGTCAGGGCCGCTTCGAGTACGATATCTTTGACGCCAGCCTTGTCAGTGGCACCCACTTGATGAGCAGAATCTACCTGAATTTCTAGGTGCAAGCGATTGTTTTGTAACAGTATTGAAGCTGGATTTTCTGCTGATCCCAAATAGCCAACAAACTGTTCAGGGTTAAGTAAGTGGGCCTGGGATCCATTCTCTAAAGATACGATTAAGCGCTGCTTTCGTACTTGATAGCCCGTTACCTGGTGGTGAGAAGCGTTATCGAGAGGAGCCGCTGTGTCCAAGAGATCTCGGCCATAATCGATTACTTTTTGTCCGCGAACTGGGTTGTAGGCACCGGCTTTCTCTGCACCATTGTCTTCAGCGATAACATCGTTGCCATAGAGGGCGTCATAAAGGCTGCCCCAGCGAGCATTTACAGCATTTAGGGCAAAGCGTGCATTCATAATCGGCACAACTAGCTGTGGTCCGGCCTGCTTGGCAATCTCTGGGTCAACATTGTGCGGCGACACGCTAAAACTTGGTCCCTCGGGTACTAAATAGTCGATTTCTTGAAGGAAGGCTTTGTAGTCGTCAAAGACGAAATTGTCTCGATTTTGGTGATGCCAGCTATCAATCTGACTCTGCAAGTTTTCGCGTTTTACTAGAAGTTCGCGGTTAATCGGCGCAAAATGACCGATTATTTCAGAAAATGTCTGCCAGAAATGATCTGGCTTTATGCCAGTCCCAGGGCAGATCTGGTCATTGACCAGTTCGTACATAGATTGTGCAATCTGCAGGCCTGAGTGTTGAATACGATCGACCATGGTTCTCTTCCCTAGTTGGCTTTGATTTGCCGAGATTCTATGCTCAACCCTGAAATAAGCCAAATCTATGGGTTTTATCTTTGCTATTCAGCAAAATTATTAGGCTCTAAGTACGACCTTTAACAAAAGGTTTCGACGCGCTATTGCGCTATCTCTGATGAAACATCCTTAATTACCTGGCGCAACCACTTATGCCCAGGGTCTCTCTGCAATAGCGGGCTCCAAACCATTTTCAAGCGCATTCGTGGAATTTCAAATGGCGGGTCAAGAATTACGACTTTATTGTTATTGGCCATAGTTCGTGCCGCGATAGACGGGATCGTGACAATTAAGTCCTCTTGCTCGCCCAACAGCAGAGCCGCTTGATAATGGCGGGTAAAAACGCTTATCTCGCGCTTGGCGTCAAGCTTACCCAGAGCCTCGTCAACCCAGCCTAGGCGCTGGACATCGTCAGAGCTCATGCCCACGCCCACGCCCATTCCGGTCTTGCTGACCCAAACATGCTTGTGGGATAAATAGTTGTCAAGATTCCAATTCTTGATCACAGGATTAGTGGCGCTCATAACACAGGAAAAGCTGTCATCCCAAAGATGCACCTGATGAAAAGATTGCGGCAGCGTATCAAATCGATTGATCACCATATCCACCTTGCCCCGTTCAACATCGTGAAAACTGACGTCGCTGGGGGTCATAATATCTAGGCGAATACCCGGGGCTTCGCGGCGCAGACGAGACAATAGCTGGGGCAACAGAGTCACCTCGGTGTAGTCACTGGCCATAATTCGAAAAATTCGATCAGAGGCTGAGGCATCGAATACGGTCTTGGGCAGCACGGCGATCTCCGCTGCGGCGAGCACGTTTCGAACCAACGGTTGCAGCTCCAGAGCCCGATCTGTGGGCGTCATACCGTCACTGGTACGCACCAATAGCGGATCGTCAAATAAGTCACGAAGACGTCGCAGGCTGTTTGACATTGCCGGCTGGCTAATACCGAGCTCCTCTGCAGCACGGGTAACATTGCACTCTCGCAGCAACACATCTAGGTAGACCAGGAGATTTAAATCGACTCTCGATATATTCATAATAAAAATGCCCGAAATACAAACTATCAATTAGATTAATAACGGCATCATACCTAAACTCAGTGCACTGTCAAACGAACGGAATTCATTAAAGGGTTTTTACTATGTCCAATTTTACAAACGATCTTGCAGCAGTTGCCAAACTAAAAGAGCAACACGGCGAGAACTGGGGCGCGATCAGCGCTGACTCTGCAGCACGCATGCGCGCTCAGAACCGTTTTCAAACTGGCATTGATATTGCCAAGTACACCGCATCAATAATGCGTGAAGATATGGCGGCCTACGATGCCGACTCATCTCAGTACACTCAGTCACTAGGCTGCTGGCATGGTTTTATCGGTCAGCAAAAGCTGATCGCAATCAAAAAGCACTTCGGCACTACTAAGCGTAAATACCTCTATCTGTCTGGTTGGATGGTTGCCGCTCTGCGCTCAGAGTTTGGCCCCCTACCCGATCAGTCTATGCATGAAAAAACGTCAGTAGCCTCGCTAATCGCAGAGCTCTACACCTTCTTGCGTCAAGCTGATGCCCGTGAGTTAGGTGGTCTGTTCCGTGAATTAGATGCGGCACAGGGTGATGCAAAGCAAGCGATTCAAGACAAAATCGATAACCATGAAACTCACGTAGTGCCCATAGTTGCGGATATAGACGCGGGTTTTGGTAATGCTGAAGCGACGTACCTTATGGCCAAGCAAATGATTGAAGCCGGCGCTTGCTGTATTCAAATTGAAAACCAAGTATCCGATGAGAAGCAATGCGGTCACCAGGATGGCAAGGTGACAGTTCCACATGAAGATTTTTTGGCCAAGATTAACGCCGTACGTTACGCATTCCTTGAGCTGGGTGTAGACGACGGTGTAATTGTTGCCCGAACCGATTCATTGGGTGCTGGCCTGACCAAGCAGATCGCAGTAACCCGCGAACCAGGCGATCTTGGTGATCAGTACAACTCTTTCCTAGACGTAGAAGAAATCACGCCCGCCGAGATGAAGAATGGCGATGTGGTACTTAATCGTGACGGTAAGCTAGTACGTCCCAAGCGTCTGCCAAGCAACCTCTACCAGTTCAAGGCTGGCACCGGTGAAGCACGCTGCATCCTCGACAGTATCACTAGCCTGCAGAACGGCGCTGACATGATCTGGATCGAAACCGAAAAGCCTCACGTAGGACAGATTGGCGCGATGATGGATGAGATCCGCAAAGTGGTTCCCAACGCCAAGCTGGTTTATAACAACAGCCCATCGTTTAACTGGACGCTTAACTTCCGTCAGCAAATCTTCGACAGCCTGAGCGAATCTGGTGCAGATGTCTCGGCATACGATCGTGCCGACCTGATGAATGTTAGCTATGACGACACTGATTTGGCCGCTCTTGCAGATGATAAAATCCGCACTTTCCAGGCCGACTCGGCCCGTGAAGCCGGCATTTTCCACCACCTGATTACGCTGCCGACTTACCATACTGCGGCACTCTCGACCGATAACCTGGCCAAAGAGTACTTCGGCGACCAGGGAATGTTGGGCTACGTTGCAGGTGTTCAGCGCAAAGAAATCCGTCAGGGTATCGCCTGCGTGAAGCACCAAAATATGGCCGGTTCTGATATGGGCGATGACCATAAAGAATACTTTGCCGGAGATGCTGCGCTTAAGGCGTCAGGTAAAGACAACACTATGAATCAGTTCTAAAAAGGGATTCGTGTGTGATCGAGAAGAGCGGCCTTAGGGTCGCTCTTTTTTTATGCTCAACGTCTAATCTTACAACCCTTTATTGCGCTGGCGCTCTAAAGTCCCGTAGGATGATTCGAAATAATAAGACTGCATAAGCAGCTTAAATACCCCTAGGGGGACCTATGATTATCTTACGCAAAAGAATTTTAGTGGGCACGGCGCTACTGGTTATAGGCGGTTTCTTCGCTCTTCCGACAGTGCAGAGTCTCTATCGTGTCGTGCACCTTTTCGACGCAGATCGCATTGTAGAAAACTTCCGCTCCGCAGATCAGCTTGGGGCAACCCGTATTATGACTGCCTCCTCCGAGCAAAGGCCCTACCCCAGTGGCGCAGCGATTGAGTTACCCGATGGCTTTATATTTGATAAGCAGATGCGTAGCACAGAGCAGTTTTTAGCTGACTCCTGGACTACAGGGCTGCTGGTAATACAGGACGATAGGATAGTCTATGAACGCTATTCGCTCGGCCATAGTGAATCTACGCGCACCATCTCATGGTCCATGGCCAAATCGTTTATCTCCGCCATGATTGGTATCGCCCTAGATGAAGGTAGTATCGCCAGTATTGAACAGCCAGTGGATTTCTATGTCCCGGAGCTACAGGGTTCAGGCTATGAAACCGTGCGCATTAAAGATGTACTACAGATGTCATCGGGGATTGCCTTTAACGAGGACTATGGCGATTTTAATAGTGATATAAACCGCTGGGGCCGTGGCTTTGCCCTGGGAAGCCCTCAGGATAAATTTGCCGCCAGTCTGACTAGAGGTCGCGAGCCGGGTACACTAAATCACTATGTCAGTATCGACACCCATGTTTTGAGCATGGTGTTGAGCCGTGCCACGGGTAAATCAATTACCGGTTATATGCAGGAAAAACTCTACCAGCCTCTGGGCATGGAATATGACGGCTATTGGCTTGTTGATGGCGCTGGCAAAGAGATGGCTTTGGGCGGGCTAAATCTCACCATGCGGGATTTTGCCAAGTTGGGATCACTCTATTTAAACCACGGTGAGCTGGATGGAAAGCAGATTGTTCCCGCTAACTGGATCGCTGCATCGACTGTCGCAGATGCCCCGCATCTGCAGCCTGCTGAAGGTGATTTTGGCTATGGCTACCAATGGTGGCTGCCGCTCTCAGACGACGGTGAATATATGGCGATGGGTGTCTATGGCCAGTATATCTATATTAATCCATCGAAGAGTATGGTGGTCGTTAAGCTCTCAGCCAACCCTCGCTACAACGACATCAGCTATGTTCCCAGCAGTGACTTTAGCCACCTCGCATTTTTTCGCAGCATAGACTCTAGGGGGGCAGATTAATTCTTTAAAGTCGGTATAATCGCAGCCTGAAAACACACACTAATTCAGCCAGTTTCGAGCGAGCCCACTTGAAAACAGAATTTCTCGGTAAGACCCTCTCAGGCCCTTTTACAGTGCCATCCGGAATTGTCACCACAGCGGTGCCCATTATTCAGTACATGTTTGATCATATGCCGCAAATCGGCGTGATCACGACCAAAAGTGTCGGCCCTGTGCCTCGTGCTGGTAACCGCGAACCGGTTTACAGCCAGTATTCTCCTGGCAATTTTGTCAACGCTGTAGGCCTGACTAACCCCGGTGCTTCTGTAGCTGCAGAAGCCATGGCAAAACTGCGTATACCAGAGGATCGCTTTTTACTGGTATCCATATTTGGTGGCAGCCTTGAAGAGTTTGTCGAGGTGGCCAAGATTATGGCACCGGTGGCCGATGGCCTAGAGCTCAACCTCTCCTGCCCTCACGCCAAAGGTTATGGCATGGCCATGGGTCAGGACCCTGAGATGGTTCGTGCTATTACAGCAGCGGTAAAAGCCGTGGTGGATATCCCAGTGATCCCCAAGCTCACACCTAACACACCGAACATTGGCGAGATTGCTCAAGCGGCCGCCGCAGGTGGCGCCGATGGTATCTGCGCGATTAACACTGTTGGGCCAGGCTTTACCGCATCTCATGGCCACCCTGTTCTGAGTAATGGGGCTGGAGGCATGTCAGGCAAAGGTGTACTGCCTATCGCCTTAAAATGCGTGCGCGAAATACGTGAAGTGACAGATTTACCGATTATCGGGTGTGGTGGTGCCAGTAGCGCTGCCGACACGAGAGAATTTATCAATGCCGGCGCTGCAATTGTCGGTATTGGCTCTGCTCTAACCGGTATGACCACAGATGAGATTGGCAGCTACTTCAATCAGCTTGAGTCAGATCTTAGTTTCGATTCGGATAAGGCTGAAGCCCATATTCGCTACGATATAGATATGGATTATTCGCCAGTGGTACTGGTGGAAAACAAGCGCGTCTGCAACGATATCTGTGTTCTGACCTTTGACCGCAAAGTGAATATTCAAGCCGGTGAGTTTGTTTTCCTCTGGGTGCCAGGCGTTGGTGAAAAGCCCTTCTCTGCTCTAGCCGATGACCCTTTCCAGCTCGCAGTGATCGATGTGGGTATCTTTACCCATGCACTAATGGATCTCGAGGTAGGCACTGAAGTCTATGTCCGCGGTCCTCACGGCATTCCAGTATCTCCTGCAGAGGATGCCAAGATTATGGCCGTCGCTGGCGGAACCGGTCTGGCTGCGGTTTATCAGCTGGCCAGAGACTTTGGCAATGCTGAAGTGTTCACCGGTGCTCGCACTGCCGAGCGTCTCTATTATCTCGAAGAGTGTAAAGAGATTGCTCAGGTTCATGTGGCCACTGATGATGGCAGTGAAGGCTTTAAAGGTGTGGTTACCGAGCTGTTGCGCAGCCGTCTTGAAGAGATGGATCAGCAGGAGCTGGATAAGCTGGTTTTCTATAACTGTGGCCCTTCGCCTATGGTGCATGCCGCGGCGAAAGTACAGCGTGAATTCTGTCGCGATGATCAGATCTTTAGTGCGATCGACTATCTGACCAAATGTGGCGTCGGTATCTGTGGAGCCTGTGCCTCACCTGATGGTCGACGTATTTGTGTCGATGGACCGTTTATGCAGGGTACACCAGAGCGGCCAGTCGAGTTATAGGGTATTGCTTGGTAATTTTTTTATCCCTGCACTCGCCTAATGGGTCATCCCGACAGAGCGGAGCGATGAGGGATCACGAGATCTCTCACATGCGTTCGAGATGACAGGCTAGAGAATAGAGATGACAAACTGGCATCTTGGCCGCTGGATAGTCTGTCATCCTGACCGAGATATAGTCTGCCATCCTAAACGAAATATAGTCTGTCATCCTAAGCGAAATATAGTCTGTCATCCTAAGCGAAATATAAAATATAGTCTGTCATCCTGAGCGAAGCCGAAGGATCTCTTAACGCTCAACCGCTACCCCAACATCCTGAGCCAAATGCCTAGGATGCCAGGGTTGGTCTTAGCCGCTAAGCAGTCTAATACAATGTTTCACCCTTCGCAGCCATTGCACGCAACGTCTCAGTGGGCCTATACAGCTCACTAATATGCGCATATCTATCACCACGATCGCAGACTTCCTGCAGACCAATCTCATCCATCCAGCGGCAAATACCACCGCGGAATGCCGGGAAGCCAACGCCGTATATCAGCGCCATATCCGCTTCTGCTGGTGAGGCCACAACACCTTCTTCAAGACAGTGAACCATCTCCATCGCCATAGCGATCATCAGGCGATCAACAATCTCGTCTGCATCCACCAATTTGGCTTCACCGTAGAGATCAGCAAACATTTTTACCACCGTCTCATCGACCGCCTTGCTTGGCTTACCTTTTTCGTTAAGCTCATAGCTGTAGTAGCCTCGGGCATTTTTTTGACCCAGGCGCTCGGCCTGATAAATTGACTCAGTGGGCCACAGATCAGCCGTTTTCACAAAGCGCTGGGGCAAACCATCGATCATCACTGGATAGCAGTGATTTATTGTATCTATACCGATCACATCCATCAGATAAGCTGGGCCCATTGGCAGACCCCAACCCTCCATGACCTTGTCTACCTGTTGGAAATCAGCCCCTTCAGAAATCATAATTTCCAGACCAAAGAGCATCGCAAAGAGCACGCGATTGACCAAGAAACCCGGACAGTCATTAACCACAATCGGCTTTTTACCCAAGCCCAGAGCATAGGCACATACTGCAGCTATGGTTTCGTCGGAGGTGTTTTCACCGCGAATAATTTCAACCAAGGGCATCGCGTGAACGGGGTTAAAGAAGTGCATACCACAGAAGTTTTGCGGACGTTCTAATGACTCGGCAAGGCGATTGATTGAAATGGTTGAGGTGTTTGATGTGATCACTGCGCTGTTATCGAGAAGAGCCTCAACCGCTGGCAGCACCATCTTTTTAACCGACTCCAGCTCAACCACAGCTTCAACCAACATATTGCAGGGCGCCACATCGCTGTCTTCAAGGCTCGGCTTTATTAGGCTAAGAATCTGACCCGCCTTCTCTTCGGTTAATTTGCCGCGCTTAACGCCCTTGGCCAGCAGTTTATTGGCCTCTTGAATACCCAGGTCTAAGGCTGGCTGATTAATATCTTTCATTACTACTGAGTAACCGCGAATAGCATTTTGGTAAGCAATACCGCCACCCATAATGCCAGCGCCAATCACACCGGCAGTTTTTATCTCAGGCAACTTACTCGCCAGGGCTCGGCCGCGGTTTTTCGCCTGTTTCACAATATACTGATCGTTTAGGAACAGACCCACCATGGCTCTTGCCTGAGGCGTTTGCGAGACCTCATAAAACGCTTCATTCTCTAGTTTAATCGCTGCATCGCGATGCAGCGTGGCAGCGCTGGATATCAGCTCAACGACTTTTAGTGGTGCTGGGTAATGCGCCCCCACCTTGCCCATAATGGCACTACGGAAACCGCTGCTAGTGGCCTCCAGCTCCGCATCGGACATCGGCAGTGGAGAGGTTTTTTGAGTGCGTCGGGTTTGATAGTCGTGCTCACCGGAAGCCAGTTCTTCAAGCAGTTTAAGAGAGGCTTCACGCAATTGTTCGGGTTCAGCAATCAGGTCGACGGCACCAGCCTCCAAGGCGGCTTTGGGCCGCTGTTGCTCACCAGATGCAACCCAGTGCACGGCTGTAGAATAGCCAATCAGGCGCGGCAAGCGCACAGTGCCGCCCCAGCCAGGAAGAATGCCGAGACCGGTTTCAGGTAAACCAACAGCGGCCTTAGAGGAGATCACGCGTGAGTCACAGGCAAGACAGATTTCAAAGCCACCACCTAGCGCAAAGCCATTAACAGCCGCCACTGATGGATAGGGAAGATCTTCAATTTCAGAAAACAAGCCATTGGCTATCTGTGCGCCAGCGATAAAGTCTTCCTTGCTCGCGGTAAACATACCTTTGAACTCAGTGATATCAGCGCCGACCACAAATACCGGTTTAGCACTGCTCAGCAAAAGGCCCCTGATGCCCGACTGCGCCTTTAGTGTATCCACAGCTTCTCGGAGATCTGCCAGAGTCGCCTGGTTAAATTTATTCACCGACTCGCCCTGATTGTCGAACTGAATTTCGGCAAAACCATTGTCGATAAGAGTGAGACTGACTGTCTGTCCTTTATACATAGCGATCACTTTTCCTTAGTTCATTATTAGAGTTGCTGTTTATTCTAGCTTTGTTAACCGGCTAGTCTATGATTTACTGCGACCATACGTATCCAACAATATCGCTTGAGAGAAACCGAATGACATTGCGCGACAATATGCACCGGGAGCAGCAATCCAAGGCCTTGCTTGAGCAAGCTAAAGCGTTTGCCTATGAATACGCCGACGGTGCCGCGGAGCGCAATGTATTCCCCTCAAAACAAGCTCTAGCGGATCTCCAGCAGTTTGTGGAAGACCTGCCCGCCGTATCAGGGGATGCCGCCGCTATCTTGCAGCAACTGCATCAATATGGCTCCCCTGCCACCACTGCTCAAACTGGCGGGCGTTACTTTGGTTTTGTGAATGGCGGTATTTTGCCTGTCACTCTGGCGACCAAGTGGTTAAGTGATTTTTGGGATCAAAATACTGCGCTCTATGTGATGTCACCCATTGCCTCAAAGCTTGAAGAGATATGTGAGTGCTGGTTAAAGCAATTATTCGGTTTACCTGACAGCACAGTGGCTGGATTTGTTAGCGGTACCTCCTCGGCGATTGTGTGTGGGTTGGCGGCGGCCCGCTATAGACTATTGCGAAACCAAGACTGGGACTTCAATCAGCAGGGCCATAATGGCGCGCCTCCGCTGCGTATAATTTCTGGCCGGCAAACCCATAGCGCTGTCATCAAGGCGGTCGCCCTACTCGGCTTTGGCACAGACAATATTGAATGGGTTGAGGCTGATGATCAGGGTCGTATTCTCCCCGAGAAGCTTCCCGAACTTGATGCAACCTGCATTATTTTATTACAGGCGGGGAACGTCAATTCAGGGTCCTTCGATCCCTATGAAGCAATTTGTGACAGCGCCAATCGTGCTGGTGCCTGGGTCCATATAGATGGTGCCTTTGGGCTCTGGGCCGGCGGCACAAAGCGGCTCAAACATCTGACTAAGGGAATGGAAAAAGCCCATTCATGGTCTGTGGACGGTCATAAAACCCTCAACACGCCCTATGACAGTGGCATTTTGTTGTGCCGCGATAGAGATGCGCTGGTTATGGCGCTGCAGGCCTCTGGCTCTTATATCACTTACACCGAGAATCGCGACGGTATGCTCTATACCCCAGAGATGTCGCGCCGAGCCAGAGCAGTAGAGCTCTGGGCGGCACTTAAATACTTAGGCGCCGATGGGGTTGATGAGCTGGTTTATGGCATGCACGAGCGAGCGCTGCAGTTTGCCCATGAGCTCAGGGCCGCAGGCTTCGAAATACGCAATGATGTGGTATTCAATCAGGTTATTGTCGCCCCGGCTGACAATGATCTTGAGACCGACAAGATACTCGAGGCCATTCAGGATTCCGGTGAGTGCTGGGTCGGCGGTTCAGTTTGGCAGGGTAAAAAAGTCATTCGTATCAGCGTCTGCTCCTGGGTGACCAGTGCTGCAGATATCAGTCGCTCAGTGCAGGCATTTGTTGCTGCTCGAACGGCTATTTCTGAAAAATAATCACATCTGCACCAATAAACTCCGGCACACTGCCCCATCGCTGACCTAGAAAGTTAAAGGTCGCTACTGAAAAGAAACTGATATGCGTGGGGTCAGACTTATAGTGCCAGTTGGCGAACTTCTCAGGACCGGCAACCAGTTTGGTCATAATGGCCAATTGTCCCCCCGTCCTTAACATTCCCCACAGGCGGTCTAATTCAAATAGCGGGTTGGCCAAATGCTCAACCACTTCTGTGGCGGTAATAAAATCGTATTGGCACTCAAGCAGTGCCGGATTATTGGCGTAATAGATATCATAGAGCGCGACGGAGTGGCCTCGTTCCTCAAGTATTAGAGACAGGCATGGGCCTGGCCCAGATCCAAAATCCAAGCCCTCACTCTGATGCTTAAGCTTTGCCAATAATGGCTCGGCAATTCGATTGAGGAAATTGCGATAACCCAGATCCTGAGGATCGTTCTCATGGAGATCATACTCAGCCTTCTCCTGCTCGTCGGAGAGGTGAAATTTCTCAGGTACAAATACCAGATGACAGCCTAGGCAATGCAAATAGAAGCGCCGTTGATCCCGATGATACTCGACCACCTCAGTGCCCGCGCAAAGAGCGCATTGCGGATATTGTTCAGCAGTGGAATTACCGTTGTAAGTCATAGTGTTCAAGTCACAATAAGTGTGTAAATACAAGTCTACCCAGAGCCGAGCGCTCAAGGCATAATCCCGCCCTCACAGAATATATAACGCCGTTGTCAGCCAGTTAGTGGCTGACAGACATTGAATCTACTCATTTTTAAAAGGCCCTTATGCAATCTATTGCCAGTCGTATCGCCAGTGAACTCCAGGTCGGTGAAAATCAGGTCACCGCCGCCATACAACTGCTGGACGAGGGCGCGACCGTACCTTTTATATCGCGCTATCGCAAGGAAGTCACCGGTGGGCTCGATGATACACAGATGCGCAGCCTAGAGGAGCGACTCAACTATATTCGAGAGCTTGAGGATCGGCGCAAATCAATTCTCGCGAGTATCGAGGAACAGGGCAAACTCACGCCAGAATTAAAGCAGGCAATCAATCTAGCTGAGACTAAGACCCGCCTTGAAGATCTGTATCTGCCGTTTAAAGTTAAACGGCGCACCAAAGGCCAAATTGCCATAGAAGCTGGCCTTGAGCCTCTGGCGGACAGCCTCTACAGCGACCCGTCTCAAAACCCTGAACAAACCGCTGCAGCATTTGTCAATCCAGAACTGGGTATTGCCGATACCAAAGCGGCTCTAGATGGCGCTAAATTTATTCTTATGGAGCGCTTTAGCGAAGATGCAGAGCTGCTTGGCAGGCTGCGTCAGTTTATGTCCGATGAGGCCAATATCACTGCTGCATTAGTCAGTGGTAAGGATAAAGAACCAGGTAAGGAACAGGCCGCCGCAAAGTTTAAAGATTACTTCGAGCACAGTGAGCCACTAAACAGCACCCCTTCTCACCGGGCCCTAGCGATGTTTCGCGCTCGCCGGGAAGGGTTTATCAGCATTCGAGTGGACCTTATAACTGAAGAGGGTTTAGGCCATCCCTGCGAGAGTATGATCGCCCGTCAGGTCAAGATTGAGAACCTCGGTCGCCCTGCCGATGAATGGCTCGCTGAAGTAGTGCGCTGGACTTGGCGCATTAAACTGCACACCCATTTGGAAACCGATTTGCTGGGAAGTCTCCGTGAACGTGCTGACTTGGATGCGATTAATGTCTTTTCTATTAACCTAAAGGACTTGATCCTGGCTGCCCCTGCAGGTCAGAAAGCCACCATAGGCTTGGATCCAGGTCTGCGCACTGGGGTTAAAGTCGCAGTGGTGGACAGCACCGGAAAATTGCTGGATCACACTGCAATTTTCCCCACAGCGCCACAGCGAAAAACCCATGAAGCCGAAGCCATACTCACGCATTTCTGTGAGAAATATCAGGTTCAGTTAATCGCGATTGGCAATGGCACCGGTAGCCGAGAGACCGAAAGCTTTGTTCTGGATATGCTAAAAAATAACAAAGCGTTAAAAGCTCAAGCGGTCATGGTCAATGAAGCCGGCGCATCGATTTATTCGGCGTCTGAATTTGCCGCCAAAGAATTTCCCGATCTGGATGTCACCATTAGAGGTGCCGTTTCTATTGCTCGCCGCCTGCAGGACCCGCTGGCCGAACTGGTTAAAATTGACCCCAAATCCATAGGTGTAGGCCAGTACCAACACGATGTCAGTCAGGTAAAACTGGCCCGAAGTCTCGATACCGTTATTGAAGACTGCGTAAATGCCGTGGGTGTAGAGGTGAACACCGCCTCCTCTGCCTTGCTGCGTCGTGTCTCTGGCCTGAGTCAAACCATAGCTGATAATATTGTCGATTACCGGGATCAGCAGGGAGCGTTTAAAAGTCGTGAACAGCTTAAGTTAGTGAGCCGGTTTGGCGAGCGCACCTTTGAGCAAGCCGCAGGTTTTTTGCGAATTGCCAATGCTGACAATCCGCTGGACGCTTCAGCGGTACACCCGGAAACCTACTCAGTGGTTGAGCGCATTGCCGAGGCCAATAAAACGACACAGCAAGCGCTGGTAGGCAATAGCCAACTGCTGCGTAAATTGGACCCAGCAAACTATGTGGATACGCAGTTTGGTCTGCCCACTATCACCGACATACTTAGCGAGCTGGATAAGCCCGGCCGCGATCCGCGTCCCGAGTTTAAAACTGCAACCTTTAAAGAAGGTATAGAAACGATCAAGGACCTAGCGCCAGCCATGTTGCTCGAGGGCGTTGTCACCAATGTCACCAACTTTGGTGCCTTTGTGGATGTCGGTGTGCATCAAGACGGTTTGGTGCATATTTCAGCCATCGCTAATCGATTTGTAAAAGACCCCCATGAAGTGGTCAAAACTGGCGATATAGTTAAGGTCAAAGTGATGGAAGTGGATGTTGCCAGAAAGCGTATAGCCTTAAGTATGCGCATGGATGATGAAGTGACTCCGGCGCATTCTGATACAAAGCCTGGTACAACTTCTGGTAAAACGTCCGGTAAAACGCCTGGCAATAAGTCTGATAAAAAGCCAGATGGAAGGTCACGAGGCGGTCCTAAACCGCACCATAAAAACGCCAAGTCCCAACATCGGTCCCAAGCGCCAAAGCCTCAGGCCAAAGGTAGCATGGCGGCACTGTTTGAAAAGGCCCTTAAGAAGCCATAGCGAAACCGGTAAAAGCCATCAGCAGTGATGAAAATCACGGTGAATTTAGCGCCTCCAGGCCAGAATAAAACTACGCCTTGGGGATTGCTAAAAAGTTAGTAATTATTTGCCGGATAATTGTATTTCGCATTGACGGTAACCGGTCCGATCAGTATTATGCGCCCTCTCGTAAGAGACCGCATGGTAAGACATTCGGGAATTAGCGCAGCCTGGTAGCGCGCCTGCTTTGGGAGCAGGATGTCGGGGGTTCGAATCCCTCATTCCCGACCACTTTCCGGCTTTGTAAAATGCGCCCGTAGCTCAGCTGGATAGAGCAACGGCCTTCTAAGCCGTGGGTCGCAGGTTCGAATCCTGCCGGGCGCACCATCTTTATCAGATGGGCCCACATGTAGGACTGGTCAAGCAGTAGACCTCAATGGTGGACGTAGCTCAGTTGGTAGAGCCCCGGATTGTGATTCCGGTGGTCGCGGGTTCAATCCCCGTCGTCCACCCCATTTTGATACGCTCTTGCCACACCTTCTTTTTGCACCACTTCTATAAAATTTTCTTATGCTCGATAAAAAAGGTTGCTTTAGTCACTTCCCATGCCTATTTTGATGCCTTTCTCTCACTAAACTATTTTATCTATATAAACAGGTCTAAACATGTCTGCACTGATTCTTGATGGTAAATCTCTCGCCGCTAAAACCGAAGCCGAATTATCTCAACGGGTCGCTGCCCTTAAAGCGGCCAATAATGGTCAGGCCCCTATTCTGGCAACCATTCTAGTAGGTGGTGATCCCGCATCAGCGACCTATGTAAAGATGAAGCAGAATGCCTGTAAACGTGTGGGGATGGAATCTATAGCGGTTGAAATGGCCCATGACACCAGCACCGAACAGTTGCTGGCAAAAATTGAAGAGCTGAATAACAATCCTGACTGTCACGGTATTCTGTTGCAGCATCCAACACCCAAGCAGATAGATGAGCGCGCCTGTTTTGATGCCATTGCTCTGGCCAAAGATGTGGATGGCGTAACCTGTCTCGGGTTTGGTCGCATGGCGATGAACGAGGAAGCCTATGGATCAGCTACACCTCAGGGCATTATGCGCATCCTCGAGGGCTACGCTATTGATATGTCGGGCAAGCACGCGGTAGTTGTAGGTCGCAGCCCGATTCTTGGCAAGCCGATGGCACTGATGCTCTTAAATGCCAATGCCACAGTGACTATCTGTCATTCAAAAACGCAGAACCTTCCAGAACTGATTAAGCAGGCTGATATTCTGGTGGGTGCAGTTGGTCGACCTGAGTTTATTAAAGCCGAGTGGATTAAAGATGGCGCCGTAGTAGTGGATGCCGGCTACCATCCTGGTGGCGTCGGCGATATTGAATTGGCGCCATTGGTTGATCGGGTTGCTGCCTATACGCCGGTTCCCGGTGGTGTTGGGCCAATGACGATTAACACACTGATTCTACAGTCAGTTGCCGCTGCTGAAAAAAGCCTTGGTTAGAATCAACTGTGTATTACAAAAAGCCACTAGCTCTTTGAGAACTAGCGGCTTTTTAT
The DNA here is from genome assembly GCA_000153445.1 of gamma proteobacterium HTCC2207. Lineage (GTDB taxonomy): Bacteria > Pseudomonadota > Gammaproteobacteria > Pseudomonadales > Porticoccaceae > HTCC2207. The sequence goes on from CH672397.1 coordinate 426,660, forward strand.
TGGACGGTAAGCGTCTTTTAACGAGTGCGTAGCGTCTTTTAATTAAAAGCCAGGCGGCTTTTGCTAAAGAACCTAGCGGCTTTCTCGCAAAGCAATCAATTGCTCATGAAGCTCCGCAACAAGCGTTTTAAAGTCTTTATTGTCGGCCAGATTAACAGTCTCTTTGGGGTCATTTAGGTGATCAAAGAGCATTCGCGCCGTCACTTGGCCCTGCCGATCAAACCACTCTGTCATGGCATAACGATCGGTTTTGATCACATCTGCTGCATGCCAGCGAGGAAACACAGCAGCTTTGCCAGGAGCGCTGCTATCGAGCAGCTGGCTGCCGAAGCTCTCCCCCTGCAACTGAGGAAGTTTAGGCTTGCCCAATAACTCTAGTACAGTCGGAAATATATCGACAAATTCAACCAAACCCTCGGCGATACCGACTCCTGGGTTCAAGCTCGGAGTAAGTTCATTGCTTTTGGATAGAGGGCTTTTGGATAGGGTGCTTTTAGATAGAGAGTTTTTTAGCAGCCGCCCCATCGGTGATGTATCAGTCAGGGCTGACGGCAACTTAACGATTAGCGGTGTTCTTGTGGCCACATCAAAGGGCGAATGTTTAACCCACAAACCATGCTCACCAAGACTAAAGCCATGGTCACCGGCGAGAATAACAATAGTATTCTCATCGAGATTAAGCTGTTTTAATTTAGTCAGCAGTTTGCCCACCTGAGCGTCCGAGTAACTGACGCTGGCAAGATAGCCATGAACCAGTTTTTTTGCCATCGCATCAGGCACCGGATGGGGAGACTTTGAAATACCCTCAAACTTGCGTAACTCGCCCCAGCTGTGGATGGCTTCCCGAGGCGCCCCCACTGGCATAAGTGGATTGCTGGCAAGATCTATATCCTCTTCGTTATATAAATCCCAGTAACGTAAAGGCACAGTAAAAGGCAGATGAGGCTTTAAAAAACCCACCGCCATAAAGAAAGGCTGATCACGCTGACTGGCGGACTCCAGGGATGCCATGGCCTGATCGGCAATCATGCCATCAAAGTAATGATTATCCGGCACATCCGCGGCTTCATAGGCGGGGCCAGTCCGATCCTTCAGAAAGCTGGCAATGTTTTCCGCGCTTTGATAATTACGGTGCCCTATGCGCTTAATCTTGGCCTTCGGGTTCCAGGGTGGCGTACTCCAACCTGCTTTAGAATCCTCAGAAAAGTGCAATATCTTACCGATACTTTCGCTGTAGTAGCCCTGTTTTTTGAGATAACCAAATAGCGTTTCCGCTCCTTTGGCATCTTCATCAATACGTGCTTGATAACCAACAAAGCGTTTTTCCGTCGGTCTGATACCCGACATCATGCTGGCCCTAGACGCACCGCAGACCGGCACATTGACATAGGCATTGGCAAACACCACAGACTCACGGGCTAGGCTATCTATATTCGGTGATTTAACCGCTGTGCTGCCGTAAGCGCCCAGTTCTGGGCGCAGATCATCAATCATAATAAACAGCACATTGGCCGGCTTGACGTCACTGGCAACAGCATTACATGCCAGTGACATACCGCACATAAGGATTGGCAAAATATTTTTCATAGAGCAGCCTTTTCCTTTCTATTTTAACGGTTAGTTAGTGTGCTGCAGGTTTGCCCTTAGATAGCCCTGCCCTAACCTTATCCGGCTTCATAAAGTTACGTAGGTCTTGTTCACTGCCATCCCGTAACCATTGCTCTGGGAACTCAGCCGCTTTTGATCGCTCACCTTCACGAAACACTGCACCATGACTAAATTTCTCAGTGTAGGGAACACTCAAGCCATCGCGAGAATCCCCTAGGCGAGCAAATAACTTGCTGCGCAGATCGGCGACCACAGCCAAGGAGTCTGGATCGTGAATCAGATTGTTCATCTCTTTAGGATCTGTGCGCATATCATAGAGTTCTTCGGTATCCCAAAGGCCGTGATAGGTAATAAATTTATAGTCATCTGTGCGCAGTGCAAAGGTCGTTGGCGTGCTCGGATAATTAAATTCCCAGTAGTATTCATAGAGCAGATCATCGCGCCATTGGCTAGCTGAGTCACCCTGCGCCAGAGAATAGAGACTCTCTCCTTCAAATTGCTCGGGAGATTCAACTCCAGCAATATCTAGTATGGTCGGCGCAATATCAATATTGGCGGCTATCTCTTTGACCACATGATTGCTCTTTAAGCCATTACCCCAGGCTAAAAGTGGCACCCGCATAGACTCCTCATACGCATTACGCTTATCAATCAGACCGTGCTCACCAAACATAAAACCATTGTCACCCATCAGCATAACGATAGTGTCGTCGGCATGGCCATTGTCTTCGAGCCACTGAAACAGGCGGCCGAGACTTTCGTCCACAGCAGAGAGCGCTCGATGGTAGCGCATTTTGTAAGCCTGAACATCCAGTGAGCTGTGATAAGGAAAATCAACGCCGTGCCAGCTATTACGCTGATTCTTAACCCACATGGGCTTACCCTCGTAATTTTCAGGGGTATCAGCTTGACTATCAGGCACCGGGATGGTTCTGTCGGCATACTGCTCTTTGTGACGTTGCGCTGGTGCAAAATTTGCGTGTACCGCCTTGTGCGAAAGGTACATAAAGAACGGTTCTTCGCTGTCGCGACTGTCCAGCCAATCCACTGCGTAATCGGTTAACTCATCAGTGATATAACCTTTTTGTTTAACAACATCGCCATTGATATTGAGCATGCTCTGCTCACCATTGGGTTTGATTGGATAGTAATGACCCTGACCGGCAAAGCTCACCCAGTGATCAAAGCCTGGCTGTGGATCATCGAGCCTGCGTCCGGCTGGCGCCAATTCACCCATGTGCCACTTACCGACAAAGGCGGTGTTGTAGCCGGCCTTTTGCAAGTACTCAGGAAAGAAAATCGTGCCCTCGCGAGGTGGCTTATTATTGTCGACCACGCCGTGGTTGTGCATATATTGGCCGGTGAGGATCGAAGCGCGACTCGGGGAGCAGAGTGCCGTGGTGACAAAGGCATTCTCAAAGTGGACACCTTCGGCGGCCATACGATCCATGTTCGGCGTATCTATAACCGGGTTCATAAAACCCAGTTCATCGTAGCGCTGATCATCGGTGAGAACATAGATCACGTTCTTTGGTTTGCTGACTGGTTGAGCACTTTTTTGGCCTGCGCTGTCGCCGCCCACCTGCGTATCGTTACAAGCAACCAATGCCGAAATCATTATGACTGCAGTCGCTTTACCTATGAGTGTATTTGCCCAATTGCGTTTAAAACCATTCATGCATAAATCCTTAATGACTCGTATTCAATTCTGTTTTTGTTTTTAGCATTAGTCTTTAACGCGCAGCTGAATGCTTTTTAGATCCGCTCCACGAGAAGAAGAACCTACCATCAAGGTGAAGGCTCCGGGCTCGACTACCCACTCCATAGCACGGTTGTAGTAGGCCAACATCTCAGGCTCCAGTGTAAAACTAACGCGCTTTGATTCGCCGGCTTGCAGATAGATCTTTTCAAACCCCTTTAGCTCTTTAACCGGGCGGGTTATTTCACTGTAATTGTCACGCACATAGAGCTGCACCGTTTCATAACCAGCGCGATCGCCGCTATTGGTCACTGTCACAGAGAGATTGGTGTTCTCGGTTTTTTGAATGCTTTTCTTATCCAAAACTGGCGGAGAGAAAGCAAACTCGGTATAGCTGAGCCCATAACCAAACTCAAACAGATTGCGGGTCGGCGCATCAGCATATTTGTGCTTGTAAGCCGATGGCTTGTGGTTATAAATCGCCTGAGTGTGACCGATGCTATAGGGCACAGTGATGGGTAATTTACCGCTGGGGTTAGTCACGCCATAGATAATTTCTGCCAGCGCCTGCCCGCCCATTGCGCCGGGTTCCCAGGCTTCAATAACAGCAGCACTGTTATCCACGACCCAGGGTTCAGCGATCGGCCGACCATTAACCAAGACCACAATCACCGGCGTTCCAGTTGCATGAATAGCCTGCACCAACTCAAGCTGTCTGCCGATAAGATTTATCGACGATCGAGCAACATTTTCGCCAGACGTCTTGCCTTTTTTGTCGTAGCGCAGGGGATTTTCACCCACCACCACAACCGCTACCTGAGACTGACTGGCGCGTTTGGCTGCGGCGAGAATATCCTCTGTAGAAAGGTTTTTAACCTGTTTGCCGACATCGTAAAAATCAATATTTTTAGGACTGGCAGCAACCGCTCTAAGACCTTCGAGTACCGTTGTGACATTGTTCTCAGGCTGTTCCAGCACCCAGTCCCCAAGTATCGTATGGTTGTCAGCATTGGGCCCAGTCACAAAGACTCTGCTATTTTTTTGCAAGGGTAAAATATTATCGTTATTGGTTAACAGCACGATCGCCTGCCGCGCCATTTCCAATGCAGTTTGTTGATGGGCTGCAGTAAACACCGACTGTTCAATCTGGCTCTCATCGACATAGGGATTTTCAAATAATCCGAGACGGAATTTGGCCAGTAGCATTGGGCCTACTGATTCATCTATGCGCGCCTCGGAGAGTCGGCCTTCATTGACCAGCTCTACCAGCGGCTCAAGAAAATCTGGCCCGTGCATATGCATATCCATTCCCGCATGCACGGTTTGGTAGACCGCCTCTTTTTGGCTGTTGGCAACTCGATGAAAGGTATGCAAGCGTTCAATGTCCATCCAATCACTTACCACAAAGCCTTTAAAGCCCCACTCTTCGCGTAACACATCATTAAGTAGGTAACGACTGCCGTGGGCGGGTTCGCCATTGATCTCATTGTGGGCGGCCATAAAGGTAAATACACCCGCGTCGACAGCTCGCTTGAAGGGCGGGAAGAAATCCTGGCGCAGACTGCGTTCAGAGACATCCATGGGCGATAGGTTAATACCGTTGATCGGATCACCGCCGGCAACCCAGTGCTTGGCGTTAGCAATCACTTTCTGTGGCCCATCAAAGTCTCTCTGCTGCAGGCCCTCAATCGTCGCCACACCCATTTCAGCCACAAGGAACGGGTCTTCTCCAAAGGTTTCACCCACTCGCCCCCAACGGGGATCACGGGCTATATCCACATTCGGTGTAAAGCTCCAGTGGGAGCCGGTGGCACGCATTTCGCGAGCGGTTTCAATACTTGCCTGTTTAACCAGGCCAAGGTTCCACGAACTAGCCATACTTAGGGGGGCAGGATAAACCGTGGAACCACTGACCATAGCGTTGCCGTGTATCGCATCTATGCCGATTAGCAAAGGGATACCCAAACGGCTCTGTGCAGCGTGGCGCTGTAATAAGTTGGCTTCAGAGGCGGTCAATACATGAAGAAATGAACCGACTTTGCCGGTCTCGATAAAGGCTGGAATCTGTGATGAGTGAAGATCGGGATAGAAACCTTGAGCGTCACTCTTGGCAAGGTCATCAATGGACATCTGCTGCTCTGATTCAGCCGTGTGATCAATACCCACGTACTGACACATCTGCCCTACCTTTTCCTCTAAAGTCATCCGTGGCAAGAGATCAGCGACCCTCTGCTCAGGGGTTAAACTAGCGTCTAAGTAGGCGGGCAAAAGTTCGCTGCTGATCGAGGTTAAGGAAACAGTAGAAATCAGTAATCCGGTAAAGCTAAGCAATAATTTTTTCATGATCGGTGTAAAGGGCCTTATTGTTTAATAGGTGTAATCAAAATGGTTTGTTACTGAAGAATTTTTTTATGTCAGATTAATCTGTGCATTCACAGTGCCTGACTTCAATGGCACTGCAAATGTACCGTTATTAGCCCCGCTCACCCGTAAATGGTAGAGCCCCTTATAGCCGGTAAAATTAACCTCTCCTCGACTATCCGTGAGTAATTCAACCTCGGTAGACCAGCGTTTGTTAACTAAGTCATGCCACACCTGGCCGTTGGGTTTTAATCGCAGGTTGCGATCAACCAGCGCCGCGTCAGGCTTTGGCACACTGTTTTTAGCGTATTCAAAAGGTGTCCAGGTAAGCAGTCCGGTCATCTGCGGCTGACTAAAGACAGCCGTCATAAAGTCTTCGGTATAACGTGCCTGAAACTCTAAATTAGGCGTTTCAAAATCAAACTCGGTAACCTGCAGCTCGGTATTTAGCGCAGCGAAATCATTCATAATGGAGAGCAGCTCTTGCGGTGCAGTAGGCGCAAATCCCTTGGGGATATGTGCTTGAAATCCAATCCCTTGAATAGCTGCGCCCTGCTTTAACAGGCCCTCGATATAGTTAAAATAAAACGTCCTGTGGCGCACTGAATTTTTAGTCAGCACTCCGTAGTCATTAATGTAACGCTTAACCTCGGGGCGAATCTGCTGCACCTGTTGAAACCAATCGACAGCGACCTCGGGTCCGAGAATATCCATAAACTCATGACTGCTAAAAGGCTCATTGAGTACATCCCATTCAGTCAGCGGATCGCCATATTGGCTGACCATTTTGTAAATATGATCATTGAGTAGTTTACGCAACTGCACTTTGTTACCCGAGTATCTGGCATGTTCTACAGCAGCTCGTTTGAAACCGGGCCAGATTAAACAGTGCCCGCGAACCGGGATACTGCGCTCTGCACACCAATCCATAAAAGGTCCGATGTACTCACTATTGTTGTCATGGTGCTTCCACTTAAAGGCATTCTCAGGCGTCAATTTGTGGAACAGCAAATCGCAGTACTCCAAATGACGCTGCCTTATTTCCTCAGGATATGGGCTACCATATAGCCGCCTTAAGCGCGGTGCAGCACCGAAACCAAAATTATGACGATAGAGTTTTGCTATAACCGTTTGATTTGTTAACGGCATGCCCGCGGCGTCTGTTACCTTGACATTGAAGCGGCCTTTGCGAAGCGTCTCGATGCGCTGCTTGGCCTCTTTTCGCCAACTTGCACTGTCTTCCATACCGGCATAAGAAGCGGTTGCAATAGACAGTGTTTCCGACTGTTTGGCGAACCCTAAAGACGGCATGGCAGCTGTCACAGCTGATATAAAACGTCGCCTATTCACAATTACACTACCACCCGTATCCAGTTAAAGTAAAAGCAGCTCTAAAGTGACCCTATCTGCATGTTTAAACACTATTCCCTCCCAGCAAGGACCGCTGGGAGAGACAGTGTTAGAGCTCTAGAACTTGTACCGGAGGCCCAAGGCGTAACGGCGGCCAAATTCACGATAGGAAATAATCCGTGATTCATCACCAGCAAAGGTGACGGGCTTTTCGTTGGTTAGATTAATCGCCTCTGCGGTCAACGTGAGACCAGTGTCACCCACCTGATAACTCATGCTGGCATCAACCTGTGAGTAGGCTTTGTGATAGATAGGCAGACCACCAAGGCTCGAAGTAAAGAGTAAAAAGTCATCTCGATCGGTATAGGATATACGACCTGAAAAGTCTTCTTTCTCATAGAACAGCACTAGGTTCATGCTCGATTCCGAGAGGCCTTCCAATGGCAGTTCGTTGCCAAATGGGTCATCTCTACCTGTAGAACTGTCAATCATGGTGTAGTTGAAAATCGTACCTACGCCATCAAAGGGAGCCGGCAGCTGAGTGAAATTCTGCTGATAGGAGAACTCAAGACCCTGAATAGTAGCGCCTTCACCATTGGAGGGTGCCGTAACCAAATACTGCACCGCATCACCGTTGTCGTCTAATTCAAACCCGGGAACAACTTCGCTGAACTGAGTAGATGAAACATAGGAACTGACGTCTTTGTAGAATGCAGCGGTTGAGAGTAATCCACCTTTATTGAAATACCATTCCAGAGACAGATCGAACTGATCTGCAAGAAAAGGATCAAGATCGGGATTACCACGAGTTGCGGTCTGTGCACCCTGATTGACGTTATAGCCTAAGGTCAACTGCTGGAAGCTAGGACGAGACATTACTTTGGCATAACCGCCACGCAGCAAGAGATCATCGTCAAGCACATAGACGACGTTTAAACTCGGCAACACTTCAGAATAGCTACGTTGGTCGTTGAGTGGTACCAAAGCAGCGCCATCATAGGTATTACTATTACCGTCCTGGTCGGTGCTGACATAGCGCAGACCAAAATTACCGCGCAGCTTGTCAGTGGCGAAGGTCGCCATGGCATAGGCTGCAGTAATTTCTTCACTGACATCCCAGTTGCTAATACCGTCCTGCTTGGCTCGAATCACCGGGGTACCCAGCTCGCCGTCGGCATCGTAGGAATAGTCTTCCAGAATCATGCTTGCAGAGGGTAGGAACCACGATGAAGGCATGCCGCCCGTAACAGAAAAGTCGTCTACTGGGAATGTACTGTCGCCAATATAATCCGCCAGAGTACAGCTGTGAGCATCATCGCCACAGGTATTGGATCCTCTATTGTTAACGGAATCCACAGCCTTGTACTGACGCTTAGTACGATCGCGGTATTTAGCACCGAACTTTACGCTGGTGATCCAGCTATCATTAATCGTGCGCTCGAAATCCAGCTGGGCGTACTCTTCTTCGTCAGTATTTTGTAGCACTGCGCGAGACAGATTCTGCCAAACCAGATCGGAGGGGCCAGATACCGCCTCTCCACCAGCCAAGGTAGCAGCCAAAGTGGAAAATTCAACACCGCGAGTATCATAGGAGACACTGCTCCCCTTTGGGCCAAAAGTGGCAAATAGAGCTGGGTCCTGTTTGCCCTCACCCTCGGAAGCGCCCACTCGTGCCGAGACCAACCAATCTTCAGACGTCCAATCTACAGAGAGATTAACCGCATCGGTGGTGTAGTTATATTCACGATCAAAGGCAGCGACAAAATAGCGCTGATGAAAGGATTTGTTACTCGTACTGTTGGTCACCGCGACAAAATTATCGCCGTCGAGAACGGCACTCTCAATCAAGGTATTGCCAACACCACCTGGGGCGTCAGTAAATCTATAGGCACTGTTGCTGGCATGCTCAAAACGGGTTAAGTCAGTCGTCAAATAATCCAACTTAATGTCGAGGTTGTCCGTGGGTCTATACTGAAAGACAACGTTGAGGCCCGAGCGCTCACGCTCTTCAAGCCGAATATTCTGGCGTAAGTCCTTGGGCATATAACCGTAGGCAATGCCATCAACCGGTGCAGTCAACTGCGCTGGAGAACCGGCATCGCTTATCTTACCTGTGCTGGCATCAAAGCCAACGTAGCGGTAACCAAAGGACTCCAGACTGTCGCGACGAAAAGGTTCCTCTGAATTATTGTAACTGACCAAGACACCTAATTCGCGACCCTGAGAGTCAGTGCTAGAATCGGTATAGAGTAATGAATAGTTTTCACCCTCGTCATCGCGCAGATTGTTAAATGACTGCTTGATATTGACTACCGCAGTGCGGTTTTTAAAGTCCAGTGGAGAGCGAGTTTTGAGGTTAACCGTTCCGCCCAGAGAGCCTTCATCCTGACTGGCCGACGGAGTCTTAAATACCTCGAGGCTCTCAACTAGCTCTGGCGAGATAGTGTTGTAGTTAAAGCTTCGTGAACCACCGGATACAGAAGTGGTAGAAATGGTTTGGCCATTTACTGTGGCTCGGTTCAATGCCGGTGGCGTGCCGCGAACACTGACTTCACTGCCCTCGCCTACACCGTCGTTGTCGCCTGCACTGACGTTTGTACCGCGACTAATTTGCACACCGGTAACACGCTGTAGTGACTCGGCGATATTGTGATCGGGGAACTTGCCCAGATCCTCTGATGTTACGACCTCAACAAACTCATTTGAGTTACGTTTGCGGTCAATTGATTTTTCAAGACTGGCGCGGACACCGGTCACTACGACCTCTTCTATATCAGTGTCCTGAGCGATGGACTGATGAGAAAATCCAGACGCCGCTATTACTACACATAGCAGCCTTAATTTAAATGAGCCATTGGCTAAATTCGACATTGCAAAATCCCCGATAATTACTAAAATTTATATTTTTATAATTGCTACTATTTCGCTAACTATAATGGCTCTTTGAGTTATCTAGAATAATCAGGAATTGCTGAAATGTAGAGTCAGGTAATGGAATTTTTTACTGTAGGGGTTGTCCTACAAAACCGATAAATAAATCGAAATTCTTATAAAAGTAAACCTGATTTATTGGCATAGAGGATTAGCTCTGCATTGGTTGAAAACCCCATTTTTTGCATTAGCCTTGACCTATGAGTGGCGACAGTTTTAGCACTCACCTGCAATTTTTCAGCAATATCTTTTGCTCTTTTACCTGAAGCCAGTTCAAGAAATATTTGATACTCCCGGTCTGAAAGAGACTCATATAGAGACAAGTCATCTGCATTAGAAAAGCTACGACTCATAGTATTAGCCAAAAGTCCGCCCACAATTTCATTGATATAGCGCCCACCTGCAGCAGCAGTTTTCACCGCCTTTATAATCTCTGTCTCTTCAGAATCTTTCGAGATATAGCCTGCTGCGCCAGCCTGAATCAACCTAACAGCGTATTGAGACTCAGGGTAACTGCTCAGAATCAGCACCGGCAGATGGGGCTTTTCTGACTTAATTTGTTTTAGAACATCGACACCACTGCGGCCAGGCAGACGGATATCCAGTACTACCAGACCCCAGTCTTGCTTTCGAACCTGCTGCATAGCCTCGATGGCGTCATTGGCCTCACCCAAGACCACCGAACCAAGATGTTCAATGAGCATCTGTTTTAACCCATTTCTAACTACAGCATGATCGTCAACAAGAAGAATGGATGACATTATTTATCCTAGTAAAGGTCATTAAAGATTTTATTTTCCAGCAAAGTAACAGATACTTGCCGAATCAGGAACCAGAATTAGTTATAAATAGAAAATTTTATTAAAAATCTGGCTATGCTTTTTAAGAGTACTCGATTAACTTTTTATTTTTTTAGTTGAGTTTATCAGTTCGAAATATAAGCTTGGACTTTAGGCTTGAGATATAAGTTCAATAATGAATATCAATCTATAAGAGCAATCCATAAGAGAAATCCATTAAATCAATCCATAAAATGAATGAGTCCCAAATGTCGGCACCGCTCCACCTTATCTTCGCATGCCTAACTACCTGCCTTGCCCTCTTGGTTACTGCCTCTGTGGCCAGCGCAGAAACTCAGGTAGAGCAACCTGCCAATGCCGACAAGCTGGCACTACAATCATCACTCACCGAGGCAGAGCGTAACTGGCTGCGCAAACACCGAACAATCAGGCACGGTATTATCAGCAACCAAATGCCCTTCGAATATGTAGATGATAATGGCCAGTACCGCGGATTGACTTCAGACTATATCGCCATTATTAGCGAACAGTTGGATATTAGCTTTGAGCCATCCTTTTTCTCCGACCTAACCACGCTGTCAAAGAATATTAGAGAAAACCGGGTAGACCTAGCCAGCTATCTGCCCCCGCCACGAGGAAAACTAAGCTACAGTGAATCGGTTATCGAAATGCCCATCGCCCTCTTTGGGCGACAGGATTCTGCGCTAATCGTTGGCATTGAGTCGATTCGGGATGAGCGCGTAGTCATTGAAAAGCCTTCGAAAGCAGAGCAAATACTTTCTCAATTTTATCCGCAGATTGCGGTTAGCTATGTGGATACGCCCGCACAGGGTATTCAGGCAGTACTCGCTGGCAATGCCGACATATTTATTCACAATGTTTTTTCCGTTGAATACTACACACGTAAACTGGGGCTCCCGCCTTTAAAAACCGTGTCTAACACCCCTTATACCTTTGATATTGCATTTGCGGTAACCGAGGACCTCAGGCCCTTTATCCCGATTTTCCAAAAAGTCATCTCAGGTCTAAGCAAGCGGGAAAGACAGCTAATTTTCGATAAGTGGGTCAATATTGAGGTAACTCGGAAACTCGACCTAAAACGAATAGGACTTTGGGCCGGTGCTGCCCTACTACTTGTCCTATCGGTATTTCTGGCTATTCTGCGGTGGAACAAAATTCTTCAGGAGAGGGTCGCCTACAGAACCCAAGAGCTTGAATTATCAAGCAAAAACTTACGTAGCCTCGCACGCCATATGGATCAGGTGCGAGAGGAGGAAAAGGCCAAGTTAGCTCGTGAGATCCATGATGAGCTCGGGCATACTCTGATTTCTCTGACCATGGCTGTGAGGCGACTGAAAAGCACAGCCTTAAAAAACTTTAGTCAGCCGGAGGTAAGCAGCTTTGCAACCCAAAGCTCTTTAATACAAAGCTCTTTAATACAAAGCTCTGTAACCCAAAGCTCGCAAACCAAAAGCGCTGAGCTAAACAGTCAATTTGATGAAATTAAAGCCTTGCTGTTAAAGGCGTCAAGTACCTCTAGGTCTATCATGTCAGATCTGCGGCCCAGTGTTTTAGAAGATCTGGGACTGGCTGCAGCCATAGAGTGGCTGGCCCATGAATTTGAAATACACCATCAAACTCTGTGTATTGTTCGCGGTGCTCAGCCTCCCGATACGATCTCACCCACCATTGCTATAGCTGTGTTTCGGATCGTTCAAGAGTCACTGACCAATATCGCCAAACACGCCAAGGCCAAGACGGTTCAAATCAAGCTCAGCAGTGACAATGGTCTGCTTAAAATAGAGATTATTGACGACGGCGTTGGTCTCCAGTCTGGCTGGGACAATAAAGAAGGCTCATTCGGTTTTCAGGGTATGCGCGAGAGAGCCATGAGTTTCAATGGAGAAATCAGCGTCGCCAATGGCAAAAAATCTGGAGTGGTTTTAAGGCTCCAAATTCCCTATCAAAAATCAGACATCGACTCCAGGCACTAAATTAGTGCGAAGTAACAATCTTTTGCGCGCGGGACCATTTAAAGGGGAAACACATCATTCACCAAGGGATCTCTAGATGCGTATTAGATTAACTATGGCGATTCTTTGCCTAGCGCTTGTGCCACTAACTACCAATGTACTTGCACAGCAGCGACCGAATATTCTATTGATTATGGCCGAGGATATGAGCGCTAGAGTAGGTGCATTTGGCGATGATGTCGCCGTCACACCCAATCTCGATCGTCTCGCCAGCACCAGTATTCGCTATCCCAATACTTTTACTACTGCAGGCGTCTGCGCACCGAGTCGCGCAGCGCATATACTCGCGGTCCACCAGATGTCGGTGGGCGCACAGCATATGCGCACCCGATCATTTAAGGAGTCGGCCTACCGATCGGTACCACCAGCGCATATCAAAGCCTATCCAGAATTGTTACGTCGCCAAGGTTATTACACCTTTACCAGCTCTAAGCTCGACTATCAGTTCAGTAATACATCTGCTGGGTCTGGCCCCTTTAGCATCTGGGACTACGAAGGTGCGCAACCTACCTGGCAGGGTCGTGCAGAAGGTCAGCCATTTTTTGGTTTCGTGACGCTGACACAAAGCCATGAGCGACAGATGTTCCCCAATGTTGTCGTGGCAAACAATGCTACAGGGACTCGTAGTCAGGTCGTCAATCCAAACGAAGTTCTAGTGCCACCCTACTACCCCGACCATCCCGCTATTCGGAGGGATATTGCTCAGCACTACAACAATATTTTTTCCATGGATCAGACGGTTGGCAAATTGCTCCGCCAGCTGGAGGACGATGGCTTGGCCGATAATACGATTATTATCTGGACCACCGACCATGGCGATGGCCTGCCCCGAGCCAAGCGTGAAATTTATGACAGTGGTATTAAGGTGCCATTAATTGTGCACTGGCCCGCAAGCCTTAAGCCTGCAGGCGTGAGCCCTAACAGTATTGATAAAAAGCTGATTAGCTTTGTCGATATAGGACCGAGTGTTTTGACCGTGGCGGGGATCCAGGTGCCAGACTACATGCATGGCAGTGCTCAGCTAGTGCCAAATGCCAGTCCAGAAAGAGACTATATCTATGCCGCCAAAGACCGTCTCGACGGCTTTAACTTTCGCGAGCGCGCAGTGCGCGATGGCCAGTTTAAATACATCAACAACCTGCTCCCAGACAAACCAGGTGCCACACATATTTCGTACCGCGATCAACTGGCTACCATGCAGGCGCTTTGGCAACATCAAGCTGCAGGCAAGCTGAATGCAGCGCAACGCTTTTGGTTCGAGCCACGCCCAGCGGAAGAGCTTTACGATATAGTCGTAGACCCCCATGAAATTAATAACCTAGCGGATTCTGCCGAACAGGCAGCGACTCTGACGCGAATGAGGAGTGCATTAACAGACTGGCGGGGCGCGATTGCTGACTACAGCAAGACAGCGGAATTACAGATGGCTAAGGATTTTTGGCCCGATGGAGAGCAGCCGGTCACTCAGGCACCTCGGATCTCAATTAATACTGCGGGAACCGCCATCATAGTGCCTTCGGCAGCCAATGATTCAGTTGGATATCGTGTCAATGGCGGCCCCTGGAGACTTTATAGCAAACCTCTGTCACTGCCTAAAAACGCCATTTTAGAGGCTAAGTCGGTTCGCTATGGGTGGGCAGAGAGCCAATCAACCCGTGCTTCGCATAGCCTTGGTGATTGAATAGCCTTGGTGATTGAATAGACTTGGTGATTAAATAGCGTTGGTGATTAATGGCCTAAAGCAGTTGTATCAGTACTTTTGGCGTTGAGAATAAAAGGCTTAGATAGCTCTTTACTCACTACTAATTTTTTTAATCATAGCGGCAATAGAATCCCGGGCGTAGGGTTGATTAATCGACCAAACCTGCGCCGCGGTTTCAATCTCCAACATCTCTTTATGGCTATTTGTGCCGCCCGCCGTGCGTAAAGTCTCTTTTGTACGCAACAATAGCTCTTTCGGCAAGTCACGAATATTAGCCGTAAATTCAAAGGCCTCTGCAACCAGATCTTCATTGCTAACGCATTTCCAAGCCAAGCCCTTTTCAACCGCTTCACGACCACTCAATGACTGAGAAAACAGCAACATACCAGCCGCGGTATTCCAGTTGACCAACTGTCGCAACATCCACGTATTGCCGCCGCCCGGATGCAGACCCAAGCCAAAGAAACGCGGTTCAAAGCGCGCGGCTTCAGTGACAATCCGCACATCGCAACCCACTGCCATATTAAAGCCAGCGCCAACAGCTGCGCCATTTACCGCGGCTATGGTGGGTAATTTACAGTTGGCGATACTTAAGAAACCACTATAAATCGCCTCCAGAATTTCCTGGTCGGGAATCAAATCACTCAGCTGCCCGCCTGCACAGAACGCACGACCGGTGCCAGTAACGATTAAAGCCTTAACCTCTGGGTGCTCCTCCGCTTCAGCCACATACTGGACAATCCGCGCGCAGACCTCGCGGGTCAGCATATTGCGTTTATCGGGGTTATTTAAGGTAAGTAACGCCGCATTATCGCGAATTTCAAACAGCACATGTGTCATAGGATAAGTCTCTTTAGAGCGAAAATAGAAGGATAGCACTACAATGCTTCTATGGCGCAATGCCATAGCCGTTATTCACAAGAAACCATATCGGTTAGCGGCTCAAAGTCATACTATGTAGTCATCGGAAACTGGACATACAATGCTCTTCAGCAATCTGGAAACCTAACTTGACGCTGCAAAATACAACTCAACAACTCTCGGCCGAGCAGCTTGTGGCCCATCGTGGTCTGCAGGCAACGTACCCAGAAAACACTGCACTGTCAGTGCAAAAGGCTATTGATGCCGGCGCCTTATTTGTCGAGGTTGATATCCAGCTGAGTCTCGATAAGCAACCTATGGTCTATCACGATATAAGCTTAGAGCGGGTCAGCGGTGAGGGTGCTCTGATCTCAGAGCTGAGCTGCAAGGAACTGATGGCACTGCCAGCCTACGAGCCCAAGCGCCTCGGTAAGCAATTTATCAACGAGACTATTTCTTCCCTGGAAGATGTAGTTAAAATCATCCTGCAGCATCCACAGGTAACATTATTTGTTGAGTTAAAGGAAGAATCTATCGCCACATTTGGCGCCGAAACAATGTTACAAAATGTCTGCCAAGTGCTTCGGTCAATATCTGATCGCGCCGTATTAATCAGTTTTGACTACAGCATTCTTGCCACCGCCAAAGCCAATGGCTGGCCCCAGGTTGGACCTGTATTACTGGAATGGAGTCATATCGACAGTGACGAAATCAACGCTATCGCTGGCGACTATACTTTTGTTGACTTCAATATTATTCCCGAGACTGAAAATCTGGATAGACTAACGAGTAAACTGGTCGCCTATGAAGTGGGCACCCCAGCACTCGCAGTTACCCTGGCAAATCGCGGTGTCGCCCTATTTGAAACCTTTGATATTGCCACCCTACTCACCTCACGGAATACGCACTTCTTAAAATGCCCAACAAAATAAGTAAAGGATTGACTAATCATATGGAAAACCCCACGCCACAAACCTACGATCTCTGCGTAATTGGCGGCGGTATCCAAGGAGCTGGTGTAGCCCAGGCTGCAGCGCTCAGTGGACTCTCGGTAGCGCTTATGGAGAAGAGTGACTGGGGTGCAGGTACGTCTTCCAAATCCAGCAAGCTGATTCACGGCGGCCTGCGCTATCTGCAGACATTACAAATTGGTCTTGTCTATGAGAGTCTTCGTGAACGCCGTATCCTCCTGGACATTGCGGAAGATATAGTCAAACCCAACTGGTTCTACCTACCTGTCTATAAAACCGATCTCTTTAAAGCCTGGCAAGTCCGTATCGGACTAATACTCTATCGGCTACTGGCAGGACGAAATAACTTGGCGGGCTTTAAGCAGTTGCCACGAGAACAATGGCATGAACTTGAGGGTCTAAACACCTCCGACTTAGAATCTGTTTTTATCTATCAAGACGCCCAGACCGACGACAAAATATTAACCCAACGAGTAGTCGCCTCTGCCGAACAACATGGCGCCACCCTACTCTCGCCAGCTAAGTTTTTAAGCGCAGAGAAAAACGATAATGGCTACCTAGTCAGCTTCGCCATAGACGATCAAATCAGCAGCCTACAATGCCGGACACTGGTCAACGCGGCCGGTCCATGGATCAATCGCATAGCCGAAACCATCGAACCCAAACCGCCAACAATAGACGTAGATCTGATCAAGGGAACCCACCTAGAATTCACCCAGAAGCTCAGTGAGAAGTGCTTTTATATCGAAGCCAAACAGGATCACCGCGCCATTTTTATGCTGCCCTTTAAAGGCGGCACACTGCTGGGCACCACAGAACAATTATTCGAAGGCGACCCCGATGGAGTTGAGCCTAGCGAAGAAGAAACAGCCTACCTGCTAGAGATAATTCACAGCCATTTCCCGCATTTTAATCACCAGCCAAGCGAATCATGGGCCGGTCTTAGAGTCTTACCTGCCAGTGGCAATAACCCTTTCCAGCGCAGCCGTGAAGTACAGTTCGCCAAAACCAATAACTACCTAGCAATCTATGGAGGCAAACTCACAGGTTATCGCGCCACCGCGGAAAACGCACTGAAAAAAATCTTAAAATCGATGTTACTAGAGGCTAACCAAGCCGAACCATCAGCGCAGATTGGCGCCACTAAAAAGAGAGATTTCTACAAAATCGGCGATACATCAACGGTTAAAATTTAGTCGCGAGTTTCCTCACTGCAAAGAGAATCAAATAGCTCGGAATAAGAACAAAAGCGGCCATGTAAATATGGCCGGGACCTGTAAATTTCAGGCTTGGTACAGCAAAAATTATGACCATCAAACTCGCGATAAATATGCTTAACCCAGCCCAAGCATAGTTAAGTTGATAGCCGAAAAGTCTTTCACTCAAACTATATAAGCAGCCGCAGCCTGCAACAATAGCCCCAACAAGCAACATCAGTATCCCAGGGCCAACAGCGACACCAATCCCACCCCAGACAGCGCCAGCCAAAAGCCAAGTCATAATCAGAAAAATATAGCCCACGACGTCGCACTCCAAATGATTAATCTAATCTATTAATCATAGAGCCCACCAAAACAAGCAGCGAAAAATCACACGCCGAACTGAGAAATAACAAAGAATATAAAAATATTAACAGACGGGTCATACCGACCACGTATGCACCAAACAGAAGAGGTCACCTACTCTCACGAAGAATCCGGCGCCGACATCACCAAGAAAGCCTGGCCCTAGCCTTGAGATCAATCAGGCCCCGCTTATACCTTTTTTGATTTGGTGAAAAAGCGAGGACCTGTTTGAGCGACAGCGAGTTCCGCAGTGTCAGCAAATCATAAAAGGTATGGGGTCGATCTCAAGGCTAGGGCCAGGCTTTCCAGCGCACCCAATCCTAAACCTACCAACACTTAACCAACCCCCACTACCCGCGACGCCACTTAGTTCCTTCACGACTGTCTTCCAACACCACACCCATCGCCTTCAGCTCCTCACGCACCCCATCGGCCCCAGCGTAATCCTTATCCGCCTTAGCCTGATTGCGCTTAGCAATAAGCACCTCAATCTCCTCAGCAGAAATATCACTGCCACCACGAGAATGGGTAAACCACTGTTCCGGATCCTGTTGCAACAGCCCCATCAACCCAGCCACTGCCAACAACCGACCCTTAGCCTCAGCCAAGGCATCCCCATCAGCAGCATTCATCTCACGAGCAAACTTATGCAACTCACTAATCGCCACAGGCGTATTCAAATCATCTAGCAGAGCAGCGTAAGCATGAGTATCAGCTATATCGACGGCCGCAGCCTCAATACCCACCTGAGTACGCAAAAACCCATAGATTGCATCCAGAGAACGCCAGGCACTGTCGAGCAAGTCCTTACCGAAATTCTGTTCAGATCTGTAGTGAGCCGAGAGAATCACATAGCGCAAAACTTCACCCGGGTATTGCTCAAGTAGATCATTGACCATACGGAAATTGCCCAGTGACTTGGACATTTTCTCGCCTTCAATATTAATAAAGCCATTGTGCATCCAGACGTTGGCAACTGGTTTGCCATCATGGGCACAGCAGCTCTGGGCAATTTCATTCTCATGGTGCGGGAAAATCAAATCCTGACCGCCACCGTGAATATCAATGGACTCACCCAAATGCTTTTCAATCATCGCCGAGCACTCCAGATGCCAGCCTGGACGACCGCGACCCCAGGGGCTATCCCAGCCGGGTTCGTCATCGGCTGAAGGTTTCCATAGAATAAAATCACCAGCATATTTTTTATAAGAGGCCACTTCAACTCGAGCCCCAGCGAGCATATCGTCCAAGGACCGGCCAGATAGTTTTCCGTAATCCGCCATGGACTGCACCGCAAATAACACATGCCCCTCAGACTCATAGGCGTGCTCCTTGGCAACCAATCGCGAGATCATATCGGTCATCTCGGGAATATGCTGAGTGGCGTATGGCACAATAGTGGGCGGCAGATTATTCAGCGCCTGCATATCGTCAAAATAGGCTTCCGCATAACGGGTCGACAGAACACTTATATCCTCACCCAACTCCGCAGCGGTCTTCATAATCTTGTCATCAATATCGGTGATATTGCGCGCGTACTGAACATTGGGATAGAGACTCGTCAACAGCCGATAGAGCGTATCAAACACCACAGCCGGGCGGGCATTGCCTATATGCACACGGTTGTAGACCGTTGGCCCACAGACATACATAGTTACCCGCTGGCTATCAATGGGCTGGAAAGGCTGCTTGCTGCAGGTCATGCTGTTGTATAGGGATAAACTCATATTTCTCTCTTAAAAAATGTATTAGCGCAGTGCGATGGTACGGTTGAAGACCAATTTTCCAGCGCTGCTGTGCTTAGCATCAATCGCATAATAGCCCTCACGCTCAAACTGGAAATGCTGGCCAACCTCGGCTCCAGCCAAACCCAGCTCGGCTTTACACTGCTTAATAATCTGCAGGGAGTCAGGGTTCAGGTGATCTATAAACGACTCCTCCCCCGCATCAGGCGCTGCAACAGTAAATAATTTTTCATAACAATAGAGATCACAATCAACCGAGTTAGTCGCCGAAACCCAATGGATAACACCACGGGGACGCACACCCTCCGGGGGATCCTGACCAACAGTACCCGGAATATACGAACAGATAAGCTCAATAATCTCGCCAGTCGCATCCTTGAGAACCTCGTCAGCACGGATCACATAGCCACTGCGCAGACGAACATATTCACCGATGACCAGCCGCTTAAACTTCTTGCGGGACAGTGTGGTGTCTTCATTAAAGTCATTGCGATCGATATAAAGCTCACGAGTAAAGGGTAATTCGCGAGACGGCAAGTCATCACGATTGGGATGCCCAGGCGCAACCAACAGTTCCTGCTGGTCTTTTGGATAATTGCTCAGGGTAATCTTCAGCGGATTCAACACACACATGGCGCGACTGGCGTTGTTATTCAGATCTTCGCGAATAAAGTGTTCAAACTGGGCGACGTCAACAATGCCATCTGTTTTGGCCACTGCCAGACTATCGCAAAACTCACGCACCGATGCCGCAGTCACACCACGGCGACGGAGACCCGAAATGGTCGGCATACGGGGATCATTCCAGCCATCAACATGGCCTTCATCCACCAGCTGTTTAAGCTTGCGCTTGCTGGTCATGGTGTAATTCAGATTCAGGCGACCAAACTCATACTGGCGCGGAATGGAGGGCAGCGGTAGATTGCTGGTAAACCACTCATAGAGCGGTCGATTAGCTGCAAACTCCAAGGTGCACACGGAATGGGTCACCCCTTCAATGGCATCTTCTTGACCGTGGGCAAAGTCATAGGCCGGATAGATATTCCACTCATCACCGGTGCGATGATGGGGTATCTTCTTAATGCGATAGATTACCGGGTCGCGCATATTGATATTTGGCGAGCTCATATCGATTTTTGCGCGCAGGGTCATCGCACCTTCGTCAATGGCACCAACCTTCATCTGCTCAAGTAACTCGAGACTCTTCGCCGCAGGTCGCTCACGGTAGGGACTGTTCTTGCCCACTTCAGTTAAGGTGCCGCGATACTCGCGCATCTGCTCGGCGTTTAGCTCGCAGATATAGGCTTTGCCATCGCTAATCAGCTGCTGCGCCCAACTATAAAGCTGACCGAAGTAATCCGAGGCAAAGCGCGGTTCACCACCCCAGTCAAAACCCAGCCAACGAACATCTTCAATAATCGCCTGAACATATTCGTCATCTTCTTTTTCAGGGTTAGTGTCATCAAAGCGCAGATTGCAGGTGCCGCCGAACTGCTCGGCGAGACCAAAGTTAAGACAGATCGACTTGGCATGACCTATATGGAGATAACCGTTGGGCTCAGGCGGAAAGCGTGTCACCACCTCTTTTACACGGCCGGCTTCGAGGTCAGCAGTAATAATTTGCTGGATAAAATTTGTGGGTTTTTCGATATCAGTCATTTAAATAGGTCTGGAGAGAAAAGATGGCCGAGATTATAGCCGCAGCCATAGGCACATCAAACTAAAACGCTTACTAACTCGCCGATTAGACTCGGTAATCGGCGATTAGCTGAAAATAAGTGCAAAAACCCCACCCGCAGAGAGCAAAACTCAAAGATCGGTTTTAATCCTACCCGTTACCCCCTAAAATGCTGCTTAGCTTTCTAGCACCTAATTCACACAGACTTTTCACAGGAACTCTTATGATTACATTGCGCACCACTCAGGGTGATATCTCCATCGAACTGGATTTTGCCAAGGCGCCTAACACTGCTGCCAACTACTTGCAGTACGCTCGCGACGGCTTTTATAACGGCACTATTTTTCACCGCGTGATTCCTGGTTTTATGGTTCAGGGCGGTGGTATGGACGCAGAGATGAATGAGAAAGAGTCTCGTGAGTCCATCGAAAACGAAGCAGACAATGGCCTGGCCAATGAAATCGGCACTCTGGCTATGGCGCGCACTAGCGATCCCCACTCCGCTTCTTCACAGTTTTTTATCAATGTGTCTAACAATGGCTTTCTCAACCACAGTGGCAAAAACAGCCAGGGTTGGGGCTATGCGGTATTTGGCAAAGTAGTCGAAGGTATGGATGTGGTGAGTGCCATCACTGAAATGGAAACTGGCAGCTCAGGCTACCATCAAGATGTGCCGGTTGAGACCATTGAAATTACCGAAACGCTAATCAGCGATGCCTACTCTGACAAGTAAGATAAAGTAGGTGATAAAAAGCGAGTAAGTCTATGTCTGTGCTGTTTATTTCAGATCTTCACCTTGCACCTGAACGCCCGGAAGTTACCCGGGCGTTTTTGTCTTTTCTGCGGGATACTGCTTCCCAATCTGAGGCGCTTTATATTCTCGGCGATCTGTTTGAGGCCTGGGTTGGGGATGATGATCCCACTGATTTGGCAGCGCAGGTTCAGGCTAGCCTCGGCGAGTTAAGCAGTTCAGGTGTAAAACTCTACATTCAGCATGGTAATCGCGACTTTTTAATCGGCCGCCGTTTTATCCAACGCTGTGGAGCAATGCTACTTGGCGATGAACATGTTATTCGCTATCAGGGCCAAACTGCCCTTGTGATGCATGGCGACTCCCTGTGCACTGATGATGTGGACTATCAACGCTTTCGCCGCAAAGCGCGCAACCCGATCTATAAGTGGTGCCTATCACATTTGCCTTTGAAACGTCGTCAAAAGCTCGCCTCTGACTGGCGCGCCAAAAGCATGTCGGCGAACAGCAATAAGGCTTCAGCGATTATGGATGTGAATGCGGTCGCAGTGGACGCAGTAATGGCCAAACATCAGGTAGAGGTGCTGATTCACGGTCATACCCATCGTCCCGACCAGCACCGAGTCAGTCTCGGTCAGCGTATAGTGCTAGGCGATTGGCATGATCTAGGTTGGGTAATCAGTATGCGTGGCGGTGATTTTGCCCTGCAGAGCTTCGATATTGACGATCCCAATCAAATACTCACCCGTAAACAACAGTAGCTTAGCGACTCAAAGCTGATAATATGGTCAAAAATTGTCAGCCTCTTAGGGGGTCAAAGCTGTGACAGCGCGCCTGTGACAGAGTATTATTACGCAACGTTAAATTAGTTAGAGGAAGTAAAAATGGAAACGGACAAGTACAGCGCAAAATCAATTTCAGGCAATAGTCAAAGCGGCATTCAAAGCACCGCCCTAGACCCCGCGGTAGTCAAAGTACTGCGCAGCACCTATATGTTACTGGGTGTGACTCTGGCCTTCAGTGCCATTATGGCTGGCGTTGCTATGGCAATAAATGCCCCTTACTTCGGTCTCTGGACATTACTGCCCTACTTTATCTGCCTTTGGATGACGGAGAAAAACAAGAACAACTCAATGGGTATAGTGTGGGTTTTTGCCCTGACCGGTTGGATGGGTTTCACTCTTGGGCCAATATTGAACATGTATCTCGCTGTACGTGGCGCTGAGCCAATTATGATGGCTCTGGGGTCTACTGCTCTGGTGTTCTTCGCCTCGTCTGCCTATGTGATGACCACGCGTAAAAATCTTAACTTTATGACCGGATTCTTGATGACCGGGATGCTGGTTGCGTTTGTCGCTGCGATCGCCAATATCTTCCTGCAAATTCCGGCGCTGGCACTGACGGTAAGCGCGGCCGTTGCACTGATTTCAACCGGTATGATCATGTGGCAGACCAGCGCCATTATTCATGGTGGCGAGCGTAATTATATCTCCGCCACAGTGACATTATTCGTGATGATCTATAACCTGTTCCTCAGCTTGCTGCACCTATTCGGCATGGGCAGCGACGACTAACAATAGCTAGAAATACCCGGATAAAAGATATCTAATCGCTATCTGGGATATTGTTAAGATAAAATGGAAGGCTCCGTTGATTGACGGGGCCTTTTTTTATTCTTCTGATGACAGCTGACCATGAGTGATAAAAATTATTTGAACAAGCTAGCGGACTGGTCCTGGGACCAGGCCAGTAATATTGCTGCAGAGGATGCTGTGGAGCTCGAGACCGAGCACCTGCAGGTACTGGATGCGGCTCGCCGCTTCTATGATCAATACGGCTTTTCACCGTCCATGCGCCCCCTGTGTAAAACCGTAGCCGAGCATTGTGGTCTTGAAAAAGGTCGCAGTATTTATCTGCTGCAACTGTTTCCCGGCAGTCCAGCTAAGTTAGTGGCCAAATACGCTGGGTTACCCAAGCCAAAAAACTGTATTTGATTACCAGATACCACCTTACTGCTAGCAACACGCCAACAAGAAGCCAAAACCCAATGTCTGATCAAAGTATTGACCCCGCACTCTATCCAGCCGCCCTAAATAACAAGCTTGAGCGCTTTTATGGCACTCTCGATGGACTTAGTTTCCCTGAGGTCGAGGTATTTGACTCAGCTGCCAGCGGGTTCCGCATGCGCGCTGAATTCCGAATTTGGCATGAAGATGGCGTCGCTCATTACGCCATGAACCGTCCCGGTGAAAAGCGTCCTTATGTGATTAGCGAATTCCCTATTGCTGGCCAATTGATTGGCGAATTGATGACGCCATTGCTGGCATCAATTAATGCCTCGACAACTCTTAGTCGCAAACTCTTTAGCCTAGAGTTTCTGACGACGCTCAGTGGCGAAGCACTGATTACGTTGATCTACCATCGTCCAGTTGACGAGCAGTGGCAGCTGGCCGCTAAGGCGTTAGAAGCAGAACATAGCATTATGGTGATCGGTCGCAGCCGCAAACAAAAGACCGTGCTCACCCGTGACTATGTTACCGAGTGCCTTACCGTAGACGGTGTGCAGTACCATTATCAGCAGATTGAATCCGGCTTTACCCAACCCAATGCTAAGGTTAATGAGAAAATGTTGAGTTGGGCCAGCGGCTGCTGCAAGTCGATCGACGATGTTGCTAGCGGCGACTTAGTTGAGCTCTACTGTGGCAATGGCAACTTTACGGCGGTATTGGCGCAGCACTTTAAGTCGGTACTGGCAACGGAAATCTCGAAGATATCAGTGCGCTCGGCGCAGACTAATTTTGCCCTAAATGATGTGAATAATGTCACTGTAGTGCGCATGTCTAGTGAGGAGTTTACGCAGGCATTAAACGGTGAACGGCCCTTCCGGCGGCTCAAGGACATTGATCTAAACAGCTATGGGTTCTCGACCATTTTTGTGGATCCGCCCCGAGCGGGTCTGGATGAAGGTACGCTACAACTGGCACAGCGCTTTGATAATATTCTCTATATTTCCTGCAATCCGGAGACCTTGCGCGCCAATCTAGACAGCTTGACTGAAACCCATGACATTGTCCGATCCGCAATATTTGATCAGTTCCCTTGGACTCACCATTTAGAGAGTGGCGTATTGCTCAAGCGGCGAACTCTGTGAGTCAAGCTGAGAAAAACCGCAAGGATTTAGGCTAAACGGATACTCACCAGTTCTGCAGCACTGGCCTGAACAAAGTCTCGATAGCTCTGCTCTATGCCCTCGCGCTCTGTATTGAGCCTGCGCTTTTCAGCCTTACCTAGAGCTGCCCAGTCATCCAGTATCGGAATATGCGCAGTGGCCACAGCCAGCTGCTGAAAAACGCTGAAATGCTGAGCCTCATCGGCACTGAGAAGTATTTGCTGAGACAGCCAAGAAATACGCATTGCCGCCTCAGTTTCACTCAGATCTTTCTGCACCAGAGCTCGGGCAATAATCTGTACTGACTGACGCGCTTCAGCCTCCTTGTCCTTTAGCTGTTTCTCAAGCTCTTTTTTACTGCTCTCAAGATGCTGTCGACGGCGATAGAGTTGTACTGCTAGATAAGCCGCATAACTGCCCACAACAAGCAGCAGAATACCCGCCAGTAGCAGTATCAATTGGTTCGACAACATAGCGTTTTATTCCTTGTTTTCAGGTTTATTGCTATCTGCTTCGCCTACCACCTTATTGGCAACCAAAGGCAACAGAGGGTCCGCATCAAGCATATTGTCGGGCAGGCTCTTTTTCGCCTTAGCACCGAGCTTCTTTAGCTCTTCTGTACGGCGGATAAGGTTGCCCCGACCACTTGAGAGACGTTTATGCGCCGTGTCCCAGGCCTCCTGACTTTTTTCGATATGTTTGCCCACCTCGTCGAGAGACTCGATATAGAGTACGAACTGATCATAGAGGCCACCGGCTTTGTCGGCGATCAACTGAGCGTTAAGATTTTGATCTGCGTAGCGCCAGAGGTTTTTGATTGTTCTTAGGGTTACCATCAATGTGCTGGGGCTGACTAAAATAATGCCGCGATCATAAGCGTCGCGCATCATCTCAGGGTCGTGATCCAGGGCCAGCATAAAGGCTGATTCTATGGGCACAAAGATCAATACAAAATCGAGGCTGTTGACACCCTCGAGCTTTTCATAGTCCTTGCTGCTCAGGCCCTTGATATGAGCACGCAGTGAACTTAGGTGCTGTCGCAGACAGAGCTTTTTCGACTCTTCGTCTTCGGCGTGAAAATAGCGCTCATAATCCACTAGGCTGACTTTGGCATCGATCACAATATCCCGACCTTCGGGAAGATGGACAATCACGTCAGGGTTACGACGCTTGCCTGTCTCGTCCTTTAGCGCGACCTGAGTACTGTACTCGCGGCCATTGGAAAGCCCAGAGTCCTCCAGGAGTTTTTCGAGAATAAATTCACCCCAGTTACCCTGAGCTTTGTTATCGCCGCGCAGTGCAGTCGCCAGCGACACAGCATCCGCAGAGACCTGCATGGTCTGCTTTTGCAGCTCGCTGATCTGCCCTACCAGCTTATTGCGCTCGGCATTCTCTTTCTCATAAGCGGATTCAACCTGCTTGCGGAAGTCGCCTATATCGCGGCGCAATGGGCTGAGAGTGACTTCCATGGCCTCTTTGCTCTGCAGGGAAAATTTAGTCTGCTTTTCGTCAAAGATGCGATTGGCGAGGTTTTCAAACTCGCTACTCAGCGTCTTCTTGGCATCGGCCAATAGCGCGATCTGCTCTTGATAGTGATTTTGCTGACTGAGCAACTTCTGCTCAAGGCCGCTATTCAGTGTCAATAAATCCCTGCGAACCTCCTCTAACTGCTGTTGTTCGACGATTAACTTGTCGAGCTGCTGCTGAGTGGCAAATTGCTCACGCTCGAGCAGTGCTGTCTTGGCACGCAGAATCACCATTGCCAAAATGCCACCGAGAAT
Organism: gamma proteobacterium HTCC2207; assembly: GCA_000153445.1. Lineage (GTDB taxonomy): Bacteria > Pseudomonadota > Gammaproteobacteria > Pseudomonadales > Porticoccaceae > HTCC2207. Next base: position 453,665 of record CH672397.1, read on the forward strand.
AAACCCGCCAAGGCCCCAAAAAACTGAAATAACATTAATAGATAATTGCATGGGGTTATTGTATCAGTCCGCTGTCAATTGCACCGCTGTTTTGCGATTATAGAACCTGTAAAAAAAGCTTTTATCAAATCACTCACACAGGGAACGTAATACCATCCATGCTGCCAGCACTTATAGATATCAGCCTCTTCCGTGACGCTATAGAGCGTGACTGCTTGATCCTGACGCCGAATCAACGACTGGCAGCAAAGATCACTCAAGCCTGGGGCGAGCAGATCAGCGCTGATCTAACTCAAAGCTGTTCCGCCTGGAAACAACCCCGTGTCTATTCGGTGGATCACTGGTTAAGAGCTTGCTGGGACGAGTTGCAGGATCAAAATCACTCATTGGTTCGTGGCCTAGCTATAGTCGGCACTCAACAGAGTCGCTACTACTGGGAACGAGCGATTGCCGACGATGGCCTCGAGCAGCCGGTTAACTTTGTCAAGCTGGCTGGCGATACATTAAAGGCATTAGAGAACTGGAACCTTAGGGCTGATCAGGTGCCAGGTGAAAACCCCTCCGTCGAATACTTTAAACGCTGGAGTGGTCGTTTCGATGAGCTATTGCGGCGCAATAAACTGCTTACCATTCAGCGCAGTTGGCAGCTGGTTGGGCAGGGTTTTGATTGCTCTGCGCTGAATCGTGAAGCTGAAATTATGGTTTATGGGTTTCAATCTACACCACCGCTACAGGCGGCACTAATCGCCACTGCGAGCAGTCAGGTTACCCGTCTAGAGTCTGTTAACTCCTCGACCGAAGTGGTGCGGATTGAAGCTGAGGATTCTCCGCAAGAATTACGCTTGGCCGCAAGCTGGGCAGCGCAGCAGCTAAAGATCAATCCTGAGCAGCGTATAGGTATTGTAGTGCCTGAGCTGAATAGCTCACTGCAGCGGGTCGCGCGAGTGGTCAATGAGGCGCTCAATACCGTCGACAATAATACCAGCCTTGAAAACCCAGACGGCGTCAAGGTTATCGCTAATATCTCTGCCGGCACAGCGCTGCGCGACACGCCAATGGTGCACAGTGCCCTGCTAATGATTGGCCTGTTAAAAGATAAACGCCCACTCAGTGAATGGTTGCATCTACTCTACTCACCCTACTCCGCATTTGATCAGCTGCCACTGAGCTTTCGCGCTGACAGTGAAATACAGCTGCGTAAACGCAATCGTTTTGACTTTAGTCTAAGTCAGTTTATTACGGCAGTGACGCCTAAACATAAGAGCAATGATGACGGTCTTGATAATAAAGACAATCAACTGGATGAATCGGACGCCCTGAACCCATTGAGACATATGCGTGACTATGAGCGCCGCCAAATTAACAGCCAACAGAGTTTTGCCGCCTGGGGCGAATTCTTTGTCGGCTACCTAACGGATCTCGGCTGGCCCGGCAAACGCACAGCCAACAGTATTGAATATCAACAGCGCCAACATTGGAATCGACTGTTGGAACAGTTTACCGGCCTCGATAATCTGGGTATTGAAGTGGGTCTTTCTACCGCCTTTAAACATCTGCAACAGCTGGCACAGGATTCTGTGTTTCATCCACAGACTGCTGACGCGCCGCTGCAGATACTGGGCCTACTCGAGGGATCCGGATTGCGCTTTGATCAGCTCTGGATTGTCGATATGCACAGCCAGAACTTTCCGGCATCAGTGGCGATTAACCAATTGCTGCCTGCGGAGTTTCAGCGCCTGCATCAAATGCCCCACAGCCTGCCGGAACGCGAGCTGGAGATTGCCAATCAACTATTACAGAGTTACAAAAATAATAGTGGCCGTTTAATTGTTAGCCACCCAAAAATACGCGGTGAAGAGCAGCTCGACCCCAGCCCGCTTATCAGCGACATTCCGCTGGGTAGCCATAAGGTTCTTAATAGCCATAAGCTTTTTGACAGCCCACAGCCCCATCCACCTTGGCTCTATCAAGACTATCAGTGTCAGCTACTGGCTGATCAAGCGCCGCCCTACAGCCCGAGATTAGAAACCATTCGCGGCGGCAGCAACTTGCTAAAAAACCAATCGATCTGCCCCTTTAATGCCTTTGTCACCCATAGGCTAAAAGCTGAGCCGTTAGAGGAGCCCAGCCAGGGTTTGTCGGCCCTGGATCGCGGTTCACTGTTGCATGAGATCCTTTTTCGCCTCTGGGGCATCTGGAAAACCTCCGCCACATTGCAGGCCCTGAGTGATCAGCAGCTTCAGCAACAGCTGGCTACGACTATTGAGCAAACTCTCACAGAGTGGGCCCCCCGCCATCCAATTCTTCGCGGCGATCGCTTCCGCGGGCTCGAGCAACAGCGTTTGGAAAAACTCCTGACTCAGTGGCTCGAAGAAGAAAAGCTGCGCCCGCCCTTTGAAGTGGTGGAATTGGAGAGCAAAAACAGCGTGCGATTTGGCGATCTAGAAATTAACTTGCGCCTAGATCGTGTGGATCAGATTGGCGACAAGCTGCTAATTATTGACTACAAGTCCGGCGCCGTAAAAGAATCCAGTTGGAGTGGTACTCGGCCTGTGGATCCTCAGTTACCTCTCTATGTACTGGCCAGTAATCCCCGCGCCAATGGCTGTGCCTTTGCCCAGATCAAAGGCGGCAAGATCAAGTTTGTCGGCAGTACTGACAGCAAATTTTTAGCCAGTGAAAAAGTCACTGGCGATACTGACCTCTCCCAGCAGTGGGCAGAACAGATTGATGCTTGGCAGAGCGCCTTAAGTAATCTCGCCGATGAATTTGTTAACGGCCATGCCAGTGTTGAAGTCTACGATCAGACTCAGTTTGGTTATCAGGATTATCTACTGCCATTAAATCGCTGGTCTGAAGAGGCCGATATCAATGCCGAAGTGACGGGTTCTATCAATACTACTGGCATTAGCGGAGAGCCCAGCCAATGACTGAGATTGCCGATCTGCAACAGCGCCGCCAAGCGCTAGATCCCTCCCAGAGCTTTATTGTCTCTGCTCCGGCGGGCTCGGGAAAAACAGGACTCATTACTCAGCGGGTTTTGCGCTTGCTCTGCACTGTGGAAAATCCTGAGGAAATTCTTAGCATTACCTTCACCCGCAAAGCCGCGCGCGAGATGGCCAGCCGTATTCACAGTGCACTGCGTCAGGCGGCTTACACGCCGCGCCCTGACAATGAGTATGAGGCCCAGACCTGGGACTTGGCCGCTGCTGCAGTTGAGCGCAACCGACAGCTGGGTTGGAACCTGTTGGATATGCCCGGCCGTCTGCGTATTCAAACTATCGATGGTTTCTGCCGCTATATTGCCAGTCAGTTTGCTCTTGAAACCAAATTTGGCCCTATCCCAGAGCCCAGCGAACAGCCGCAAATTCATTATCAAAGCGCAGCCCGAGCGCTGTTGGATAAAATCGAGGAAGCTGGCCCAGTTGCCGAACAACTGGCTGTAATACTGGTCCACACCGGCAATGATATGGCGCGCTGCGAAACCCTGCTCTCAGAATTACTCGGCAAGCGCGAGCAGTGGTTGCCGCTAATTTACGATGCGGGCAAAAACAGTCAGTATTTCCAGCAGGTCATAGAACAGGTTGTGGCTGATAATCTGCTGGAGCTGGATGAGGCATTACAGCCCGTCGCCGGCGAATTTATCGCGCTAATAGATTTTGCCGTGCAACATATTGCCCCCAAGGACAACCTTGCCCTAAGCCAGCTAGGCAGCTTTAGCGAACTGCCTGAAATCGGGCTTGAAGGGGTCGCTCAGTGGAAACTGATCCTCGGTCTACTGGTGACCAAAAGTAATGAGCCACGTAAGACCATTAATGTTAAGCAGGGATTTCCCAGCGATCAAAAAGAGATTAAGGCACGGATCATAGTGCTTCTCGACTGGTGTCGTGAGCGCCCTGAACTGAATGAAATTATCGCCAATGTAATGCATCTGCCCGATGCTGAGATCGATCAATCTCAGCAGAAAATGCTCGATGCCCTAGGTTTTCTGCTGCCGTTATTAGCGGCGCAACTGGATGTAATTTTTCAGCAGCAGGGTCAATGTGATTACCCAGCAATTACCCTCGCGGCGTTAAATGCCCTGGAACCCGAAGCTGGGGATGGCGTGGTGTCCGATATTACCCTGCGTCTCGACTATCAGTTGCGTCATATTCTAGTAGATGAGTTTCAGGATACCTCTGCGGCACAGATCAAACTGCTTGAGCAGCTAATAGGCGGCTGGCAGCCGGACGATGGCCGCACACTGTTTTTAGTGGGTGACGCGATGCAATCCCTCTATGGTTTTCGCAATGCCAATGTTGGATTGTTTCTCAATGCCCAGCGCCATCCAGTGGGACCCGTTCAGTGTAGACCTCTGACATTAAGCTCTAACTTTCGCTCCCAGCTAGGCATTATTGAATGGGTCAACAGCGCCTTCACTGACGCTTTCCCGGCCCATGCTGATATTAGCCGCGGCGCTATTCCCTACTCGCCCTCGGTTGCGGTGAAGGCCGCTGACAATGCACAGTCGGTCAGCTTTCAGGGTTTTTCTGGCGATAATCACAAGCTTGATGAGGCCGCCTATATAGCCAAGCTGTGCAGTGATTTGCGCGATCACAAACCAGATGAGTCTATAGCCATACTGGTGCGCGGGCGCGGCCATCTGCGCAGTATTATCCCCGCATTGCGGGAAGCCAAACTGTTCTGGCAAGCGATTGATATTACGCCACTGGCCAGCAGAATGCCGGTGATTGATCTGCTGTCATTGACCCGCGCCCTGCTTTCACCAGCGGATAAAATTGCTTGGTTGGCAGTGTTGCGTGCCCCCTTTTGTGGGCTTAGCCTAGGGGACCTATTAGCTGTGGCCAATAGCCTTGGTGACAATAAAGAAAATCCCCACAAGCCAAATAATGCGGTATTGGCCCAGCTAATCGAGTTGCTAGGTGTCTCAGCGTCTCAGCTCCATCTCAGCCATCTCAGCCAAGATGGCCAGCAATGCCTCCAGCGCATTGTTCCTCTTCTCGAATCCGCCTGGGCCAATCGTGGTCGCACTAATTTGCGTGCGAGCGTCGAACAGCTGTGGATCGATTTGGGTGGTCCGGCTACGCTTAAAGACAGTGCCGATCTCAGCGACGCCCGCAGCTATTTAGATCTATTGGAGAACTGGCAAACCGGGGCAACAGTTAGCGACTGGAACAGTTTTAAACTGGCGGTGGACAAACTCTATGCCGCGCCTTCCCCCGATGATGGCGGTTCAGATAATACCGACGGCAGTCAAAAGTCCGTTATTCAGATTATGACCATTCACAAAGCTAAGGGGCTGGAATTTGACCATGTTATTTTGCCCGGTCTCAGTCGCGGCTCCGGTTCGGATAAAAAGCAATTAATGCGCTGGCAACAGCATATAGATGAGCACAGTGATTCCTCATTAATTATGGCGCCACTGGGTGCTCACGATGAGGAAGATGACAGTGTCTACAGTTATCTAAAGCGTGAAGACAGTCTTAAAACTCGCCTCGAGAGCACTCGCGTTCTCTATGTGGCTGCAACCCGAGCGGTGCGCCGGCTCTATCTCTGCGGTGCGGTTAAACAACTGAAAAATGGTCAATGGCAACCCACAGGCAAAACCACGTTGTTGACACCGATCTGGAAAAGTATTGAGACCGGTCTGGATCAAGGGCTCTACGCGGTGCAACAGAGTGCTACGGAGCTTGCCGATAAGGACAGTAAAGAAGTCCCTAGTTTGCGCCATATTCGGCGTTTGGACGGCCAGTTTCAGTCGCCACAGAGACCGGATACTAGTGCCAATCTTGGCACTCCTGAAACCTCTGCCGAAACAGGTAGTGATATTGATAGTAGCCTCTCCAGTCGCGCTCGCTCCATGGGTACGGTGTTGCACAGAACCCTCAAACAACTAGCCAATGAGGGTGTCGAGCAGTGGCCTGAGTCACGCATTAGCCAGTTGCCGGCAACTTGGGGCGCTCAGCTTAAAGAGCTTGGTATGCTCGCCAGACCTGATGAATTAAAAAGTTTACTAGACGCCGTTAACAGCATGCTTGCCGATCAGCGCGGTCGCTGGATTCTGCAGCATCATGAGCAGGCACAGTGTGAGCAGGCGCTGGGCTATAGATATAGCGATCGCGGCCATGTGGGCACCTCGGTGATTGACAGAACTTTCGTCGAGAATGGCACCCGCTGGATTATTGATTACAAACTCTCTCAACCTGCAGAGGGGGAGTCAGAAACGCAATTTATTGTTCGTCAGAGCAGTGCCTACAGCGCCCAACTTAGCCATTACGCCAAACTCTATCGCAGCATGCAGGCAAATCCGGTTCACTGTGCTCTGTATTTTCCACAAATCCCCATGTTTATTGAGCTTGAAGCCGAATAGCCTTCAAAAGCCAGTAGATTTAAGTACAATGGATGATCTTTCAAAAAACGACATTAGTTAGGAACTTGAGCATGGATTCACAGGCTGTAGAAAATATTAATATCGAACCACCAGTGGTTCTGATTACCCCAGCGGAATTGAAGAGTGAAATCCCGCTGAGTGACAAAGCCCGAGAGGTCATCTCTAAGGGTCGTAAAAATATCGAGAACATACTAGAGCGCAAAGATCATCGCCTAATGGTTGTAGTGGGTCCCTGCTCTATCCACGATCTTAAGGCCGCTCATGACTATGCCAACAGACTCAAAGCCCTAGAAGAGAAAGTCGGCGATACACTGCTGATTGTTATGCGCGTGTATTTTGAAAAGCCCCGCACCACCACCGGTTGGAAAGGCTTGATCAACGATCCATTTATGAATGACTCATTTAAGATTACCGATGGTCTGCATATTGGTCGTCAGCTGCTGCACGATATTTTGGAAATTGGCCTGCCCACTGCCACCGAAGCACTGGATCCCATTTCACCTCAGTATCTGCAAGACTTGATAGCCTGGTCGGCGATTGGTGCACGCACCACAGAATCTCAGACTCACCGAGAGATGGCCTCTGGCCTGTCCTCGTCTATTGGTTTTAAAAATGGTACCGATGGCAGCTTGACCGTAGCCATCAATGCCTTGCAGTCAGTTTCAAGCCCACACCGTTTTTTAGGCATTAATTCAGACGGCAATGTCTCGATTGTTACGACTAAAGGCAATCCCTACGCCCATGTCGTTTTGCGCGGCGGCAATGGCAAGCCTAACTATGATTCGGTTAGCGTTTCAATTTGCGAGCAGGAGCTCGTTGCCGCCGGTATCGATGCCAATATCATGGTTGACTGCAGTCACGCCAATTCCAATAAAGACCACAATCTGCAGCCTTTGGTGCTGGATAATGTTGCCAACCAGATCGTCGAAGGCAATAAGTCAATTATTGGTGTGATGCTGGAGAGTAATATCAATGCGGGTAATCAGAAGCTCTCAAGTAATCCAGATGATATGGACTACGGTGTCTCAGTAACTGATGCCTGTATCGACTGGGAAACCACGGAAAGAACATTGATCTCAATGGCAGATAAATTACGCGATGTTTTAAAAACCCGCTAAGCTTTTTTGTATTATTGAGTTCAAAAAGCCCCTGCTCTGTATAGATCTGGGGCTTTTTTATAGCCGTACCTCTATCACTACATCAGTTCTAGATACCACAGAACGACTCGCCCTAAGCTGCATAACAGGGTATTGTTAAACAAAGTTTATACTCCCAACCACTAACGTTTAAGAGCACTATGATTAGATTACTGTTACTCGTCGCGATTATCTTTTCAATCTGGTACTGGTGGACAACGGTCACCCGTCTACCCCAAGAAAAACGCCGTGCGTTTTTGTGGCGCAGCGCCTTTTGGTTGGTACTTGGCGCATCGGTCATGCTGGTAGCGACTGGCCGCATGCACTGGCTTGGCGCTGGTCTTGCTGTGCTGGTGCCAGTGCTTAAAGGTGCCTTCGCAGTGGGGGTTCGTGCCCTGCCTCTCCTGCAAATGTTAAGCCGCTTCAAAACGAGCCCCTCGCAATTTCGCACTAAATCATTGGCCGTGGAAGTCAATTTTTCCACCCGCCATATGGATGGTGAAGTGTTAGATGGCGAGTTTGCCGGACGTCGCCTCTCTGAGCTAAGTGCCGATGAAGCTAAAGTCCTGAGTGACAGTTTGCGTGAGACAGACCGCGAATCCTATGTGTTGTTGCAGGCCTATCTAATGCGCAATGGTCGTGGCGGTGATGAACAGTCCCAGCAGGATTCCACATCAACGCGCTTTTCTGATTTATCCAATGAAGAGGCGCTGAAAATTTTGGGCCTAGAGCCCGGTGCCTCTAAAGAAGATATTGGCAAAGCGCATAAGAGACTGATGCAGCGCTTACATCCGGATCGCGGTGGCAGCGATTATCTAGCGGCTAAAATCAATGCGGCTAAAGATCAGTTGCTCTAAGCGACGCAGCCGATCCCCAAAATAAAAATGCGGGTATAAGTAACCCGAGAGACTGAGCAACCTATGCGCCACAGGCAAGACTTTGATCCTGATAAAAAAATTAACTGGAAACTATTCCAGATTATCTGGCCCTATCTGCTGGAGTATAAGTTTCGCATCGGTTTAGCCGTTGCCTGTCTAGTGCTGTCTAAAGCCGCCAGTGTATACGGTCCCTTCTTACTGAAAGATATAGTGGATACGCTTAGTCCTGCCGCGAGTTTAGAAAGTGCTCCAAGCCTTCCCAGTTTTTTAGTCGTGCCTATCGGATTAGTTTTGGCTTATGGGTTTGCGCGCTTTTCGATGATTATTCTCGGCGAGATTCGCGATACGGTCTTTGGTCGCGTAACTGAACGGGCTATGCGCCGCGTCGGCCTACAAGTATTTATCCATGTGCACAACCTTGATCTCGACTTTCACCTCAATCGTCGCACCGGTGGATTGGCTCGCGATATAGATCGGGGTACCAGCGGTATCAGCTTTTTGATGCGCTTCTTTGTGTTTAATATTGCCCCCACGTTAATTGAAATTGCGCTGGTTATTGGCCTGTTGTTCTATAACTACGGCATAGAGTTTGCCGCGATCACTATGGTTTCAGTGGTTATGTATATTCTCTTTTCACTGGTCACCACTGACTGGCGTACCCAGTTTGTTCGAGAAGCGAATAAAGCTGACTCGGCCGCCAACACCCGATCCATCGACAGCTTGCTAAACTATGAAACGGTTAAATATTTCACCAATGAAAAATATGAAGCGCGGCTCTATGACCTTGCCCTAGAAGATTGGGAAACAGCTCGGCGTAAAAACCGCCTATCACTGCTTTCCCTTAATGGCGGCCAAGCGCTGATTATTACCGTCGCCATGACTGCAATGATGTGGCTCGCCGCCCAGCGAGTGACCGATGGCATTATGACTATCGGCGACTTCGTGCTGATCAATGCCTTTATGATGCAGCTGTTTATGCCCCTCAACTTTCTCGGCTTTGTCTATCGTGAAATTAAAGGCTCAATGGCCAATATAGAAAATATGTTCGATTTGATGGCGCTCAGTAGCAAAGTCACCGACCTGGCCGATGCCGCAGAACTAAAAGTGACTCAGGGGCATATTCGCTTCGATCAGATCTGCTTCGACTACCAGTCAGATCGGCAGATATTAAAAAATATTAGTTTTGATATAAAGCCGGGTGAAAAAGTCGCGATAGTGGGCGCTAGCGGCGCAGGCAAGTCAACATTGGTAAAACTATTATTTCGCTTTTACGATCCAACTCAGGGCCGTATTACCATCGACGGTCAGGATATTCGTATGGTTTCTCAGGAATCTCTCCGTGGGGCCATAGGAATAGTGCCTCAGGACACGGTGCTATTTAACAGCAGCATCTTTGACAATATTCGCTATGGTAAACCTGAGGCCAGCGATGAAGACGTTCATAATGCCATCCGTATGGCCCACCTAGAGACCTTTATTAAGCAGTTACCGGATGGTGTGAATACCATGGTGGGTGAGCGCGGCTTAAAATTATCCGGTGGCGAAAAGCAGCGTGTAGCCATTGCCAGAACCATTCTTAAGCGACCGCCGATTTTACTCTTCGATGAGGCCACCTCGTCACTGGACAGCAAATCAGAGCGCTCTATTTTAGCGGCTCTCCGAGAAATTGCCGAGGGCCATACCAGCCTGGTTATTGCTCATCGCCTGTCAACTATTGTTGATGCTGACAGGATCGTGGTGCTCGATCAGGGAACCATTGTCGAGCAGGGAAATCATGAGCAATTGCTAGCCCTTGACGGCCGCTATGCTGACCTCTGGTCTAGCCAGCTTAGATCGACCCAACTAATGCCAGAGTGATAACTCGGCCATTTAAAGAGGGCTCGTTAAAGACAGTCCGTTAAGGAAAGCCAGGTTAAATTCTCCTCTGAGAGCCCTATCGCGGGACCAACCCCTCCCAGTTCGATTAAAACTGTTAACCAGTTCGCACAATTCATTTCAGACGGTTGCGGTACCTCGGCCAGAGCATAGAATCGCTCCAATCGTAATCAATAAGTGTTGGCATGAGGCTGACAGGCAGCTTAAACGGAATGGGCATCAACGTAAAAAACATAACTCTATCTATCACTAGCGCTGCACTCCTGCTCCTTAGCACTGCAGTCATCGCCGCACCAGTCGATATCAGCTATCAGAGTGCTGGGACATCAACCTCCCTTGAAACCAAGAAAAATGGCTCAGTCAATGCTGGGCTCAACGCAATAACTGTCGACGGTACCAATAGCCTAGCGGTGAATACCTCCAATAGCAGCATGGCAGGCACCTGGGAAGCTACAGTGAACAATTATGCCGCTGTTCAGGCTGGCGCGGGAAAATACAACAGTGGCCGCAAGGGCCACGAAAAGTACGCCAAAGCCGGATACCTCTTTAGTCTGTTGGATATCTCCGAGAGCCTTAGCTCCACCGCCGCAAAATACAATGCACTGGTAAACTACGTTATCTGGGACATTATGGGCGATGTACCGGATCTCAAAAATCGGCGCGATAAGAAATTGGTAAAAGGGTTAAAGAAAGAAGCAGATGCCAACAAAAAGTTTGACTGGTCGACCACTATGGAGGTTTATACCGCTAATGACCGCGGTACCACCAGAGAGTTCTTTGCAGTGCTGCCACCTATTGCGACACCTATCCCCAGCGCACTGTTCTTGTTTGGCTCAATGGCCCTTGGGTTGTTTGGCATAGTGACACGAAAAAAGGCTATCACGGCCTAGACTAACTGGTTAAGCCTCTATCCACTCTTAACTCTGCGATTTACTCAAGAGTTAAATTCGCTCCGAAGGCTCCCCCTAACCCATAGGTGGGAGCTTTTTTAATTCCCAAGCCCTTTTTTAGCCGCCTAGCGCGCCACTGAACAGATAAAGTGAATATAGCGACCCAACCATTTAAACGGTTCCTGCACCGAGTGACGCAGCTCCATATCGATCACTGCACTGGCATTCTCATGACCACCACGCTGAGTGGTGACATAATCGTGAAAGACTCTTATTCCTGAACTGTAGTCCGTTACAAGACCTGCTTGATCAACCCACTCCTGAACAGCCTGAGGTTGCAATGGCTCACCGGGAGTGAGACTTTTAGGGTGTGCGGAAAACTCCCCTTGCAAGACATTGAAGTTACCGCGAATTAAATTGCGATACACCAAAGCATTTTGATTATAAAACGTTAGAGACAATAGACCCTGAGGGCTTAAATACTGCTGCAGATCTGCAATCAATAGCTCTGGCTCAGCCAACCATTCCATTAATGCATGACTCATCACCAGATCAAATCGCTCGAGGCCTTGGTCTTTGAGTGTTTGGTAAGGTTGCTGACACCAGATAATTTTATCCATCACCCCTTCTTCCAACGCCAGTTTCTGGGCCACCTCAAGCATCTGCTGGGAGAGGTCGTTATACACCACCTGATGGCCTAATTTTGCCAGCGCCACAGTCAACTGGCCCAAGCCTCCGCCAATATCAAGGATTCGCAATGGTGCTTGAATCTCTAAGTCAGGGAGCGCAGCCAAGAGATCGCGCCAGATAACAGCCAGACGAATATCCCCTTTTAGGCCACCGTACACCTTCCGGGCAAACTTCTCGCTCAGATCATCAAAATTTCTATCAACTGTATTTTTACTCAAGCTGGTCTCGCAGAGTCATCGAATGGGTATTACATAATGATTACCGCGATGTTAACTGGAATCTCGCGCCGCAGATATAGCGAAGCGCGCATTTGCCCTTTACAATAAGCGCCTAATTAGAAGGTCCCCTTTATGTCCCAGTCCAATACCACTCAGTTAACAGGCTCGCAGTTAACGAAGTCTCAGCTACCCGCTTCTCACACCACAGAAACGGTGCTACTTACCCAAGAGCTAATTCGTCGTCGCTCGGTGACCCCGGATGACAGTGGCTGTCAGGAAGTTATGATTGAGCGCCTCGCGGCCATCGGTTTTACGATCGAGCGTCTACGCTTTGGTGATGTGGATAATTTTTGGGCAGTGCGTGGCGACAGCGGGCCCACCCTCTGTTTCGCCGGACATACAGATGTAGTACCAACTGGGCCTGAAGAAAATTGGCAGCAGGCGCCCTTTGACGCAACCATAGTCGAGGGTCATATAGTGGGTCGCGGCGCCGCAGATATGAAAGGTTCTCTGGCTGCTATGGTTGTGGCTTGCGAGCGCTTTGTCGCGCTGCACCCCAACCACAGTGGCCGCATCGCCTTTCTTATAACAAGCGATGAAGAAGGCATTGCCATCAACGGCACGATTAAAGTGATTCAATTGCTAGAGCAGCGCAACGAGCTGCCAGAATGGTGTTTGATTGGCGAGCCCTCCAGTACCGCAAAATGTGGTGATGTGGTTAAAAACGGACGCCGTGGCTCCCTTGGCTGCACGCTTACGGTGAAAGGTCAGCAGGGTCATGTGGCCTACCCTCACCTGGCCGACAATCCGGTGCACAGAGCCGCGCCCGCTCTCGCCGCGCTGGCCTCTGAGGTTTGGGATAACGGCAATGACTTCTTTCCAGCCACCAGCTTTCAGATCTCCAATATCAAGGCTGGCACAGGGGCCACTAATGTTATCCCCGGTGAAATGGAGGTTATCTTCAATTTCCGCTTTTCAACCGAGTTGACCGAACAACAGATTATTCAGCGCACGGAAACCCTGCTTGATCAGCATGGACTCAAGTACTCGGCCGACTGGAATCTCAGTGGCCATCCATTCTTAACCTCCAAGGGCGAGCTAGTGACCGCAACCGTTGAAAGCATCGCTGAAGTCACAGGTATGAATACTGAGCTGTCAACAGCTGGTGGCACCTCTGATGGTCGGTTTATTGCGCCCCTGGGCGTTCAGGTCATTGAGCTGGGCCCAGTCAACGAAAGTATTCACAAGATTGACGAAAATACTAATATCGACGATCTAAACTGTCTCACTGAAATCTACCAGACTATTTTGAGCAAGCTGTTGGCTTGAGGCTTAAGCCAGTGAGTGAAATATGAACGCTCTCAATAGTGCACTGTACCTCGCAACTATATTGATCTGGGGGTCAACTTGGCTGGCAATCACCTACCAGCTCGGCGAAGTAGACCCTCTAGTATCAGTAATCTACCGTATGGCTCTGGCATCGGGACTGTTATTTATTTGGTGCTGGCTGCGAGATATTCCACTGCGTATTAGCACCCGAGATCATCGTTTTATGGCTGCCCAGGGCTGTTTTCTGTTTGGTTTGAATTACTGGACTATTTATTGGTCGGAGGTCTATCTGCCCAGTGGCTTGGTGGCAGTGATTTTTTCACTGTTAGTCTTTTTTAATATTATCAATGGCAGAATCTTTCTCAACCACCCAGTGACATTATCAACTGTTGTCGGAGGTCTGATTGGCCTGACAGGCATCTGTATGCTGTTCTATCCAGAGTTTGCCCTGCTCTCTCACTCCGAATCCAATTCAAACCCCAACGGCGCTTTGATTGGTTTTGGGCTGGCATTTGTGGCTGTTATCTTTGCATCTCTGGGTAATATTGTGGCGACGCGCAATGGCAATACGGGTATCTCGGTCTGGGCAATTAATGCTTGGTCAATATTCTATGGCACGGCGATTTTAGCGCTGATCGCCCTTGTCACTGGTGCCGAGTTCTCATATGGCTCTACGCTGGAATATAGCCTTTCACTGATTTATCTCTCGGTTTTCGGCACTATTTTAGCGTTTGGTGCCTACCTAAAACTATTGATCAATATAGGCCCAAGCCGCGCCGGGTACACCTCGCTGATTATTCCTTTTGTGGCAATTATTCTGTCAACTCTGTTTGAAGACTACCAGTGGACTCTGCTCGCCGCTGGGGGATTTATGTTGGTCGCTCTAGGCAATTATATTGTGTTGAAGCGACGCTAAGGCTTAAGGTAAAGCTGCGCAAATCAGTATTAAACAGGCAGCTTTTTAAGCGCATAAATATCGTAACGAGTGGACTTCCCCTCGAGAGAGTAATTGGGCTTAGTCTCAGCTAAGAACCCGGCTCCTGTAGGACGTTTTACCACAACTCGATACTTCGCGACGGCCAAAGCATTGGCTAACAAATCATCAGCATCTGGATCGGCTCCGACAATGGCGTGAAAAGCCTGCATCTGCTTTTTAACCTTGGCGGATTTTTTACGCAGCGGAAACATTGGGTCAACATAGACTACATCCGGACGCCACACCTCAGTATCCGAGTCAGGCTGGGTTAATGTAGCCACAAGGTGACTGAGGTAGCTTACCGAATTGCCCTCCAGCAGGCTGAGCCTGTTGATCACCGCGCTGAGCTCATTGTCCCCCAAATCCAGCTGTTGCTGCCCCGCTTCTATGCCGCGACTGAGACCATCGGCAAGCAGATTGTGGACAATGGGATTGCGCTCTAGCATTCTCACAGTGCAACCTAGGGAGGCCAGTACAAAACCATCTCCGCCCAATCCAGCCGTAACATCTAGTACCTGCGGCGCAAACTTACCAGAAACGCCCACGGCTTTGGCTATAGCCTGACCATTGCCACCGCCGTAACGACGTCGGTGGCTGTGCTCAGAACCGGCAAAATCACAGATAATCGAACCATAACCTTTATCCGCAGATGGCCGCAGTGACAGGCCCTGTTCAGTGAACTCTAAGAGATAGTCATAGTCCTCAGGAGCAACATGCATAGCCAGTGACAGCCTCTTCGCAAGTGCCAGAGCCTGAGCCTCATAGCTGCCTGATTCGTAGGCAATGCGAATAATAGGAAGGCTGTCTACAGACATCGAAAAGTCCCTGAAATAAGCGTACAAAATGTCACAGTGGGTGATCTGTACGGTGGATTAAATAGTTGCAGCGATTATAGCGTTACAGCGGCATAATCGGGCACCTATAATGCAGTGTTAATCAAGTTGCCCATGTCGCCTATATGCAGAACCCTGATCGGAGTATTTTATGTCTCTAAGCTATCGCCCTTTTGCCTGTCGTCACCTAATGATGAGCCTTATTTTGAGCCTATTATTGGTGACTGGATGTGATCGCTACACAGTAACGCTCAACCAGCAGCCGATCTACACGCCTAAAGTGATCTACAGTGGGTACCAGATTGCTGATCCGGCATTGGCTAGCTGTGTCAAAATCACCCTAACCGAAGCGAAGATCACTCAACCTGAGCAACTAGAGTTACTTAATTGCAGTTTCGCCGGGATCACTGATCTCTCTGGTATTGAACTTTTTTCACAACTCAAAACAGTTAATTTAAACAGCAACCAACTCACTGAGATTAAAGCACTGCTATTTTTAGGTGAGTTGCGCCAAGTAAACCTCTCTGAAAATCCATCCATCAGCTGTACTGATGTGCGCGCGCTTGGCACTTTACTTAAGGACGCCAGTATCGCAGCGCCAGTCTGTAACTAATCAGTAAGAGGATAGAGTTTGCGCCCTATAAGGGTGCAAAAAGATACCCACAAAAGCTGTGGATAACTTTGTGGATGAAATGGCATATGGGCCCACTAAAGGCCCCAAAAGTGGGCCTAACACTTAGATTGATCATTTTTTGATCAGATAATAATAGCGTTATAAATCAATGACTTATTGTTTTATAAGCCAAAAATCAATGGGTTACGTGGGTTTTGTAAAATTTATTGTAAAAATAACAGCTATCTGTGGAAAAAACCGAAAATAGTTTCGATAAACTGCCGAAAAGAGATTGCAGTGGATAAAAAAATGTTTTAAAGAAGCTGCTCAATTCATCTATTTATAGCTATCTTAAACCGCCACACTGAACAATGAATAGAACACCCGATCCTGACCTTAGACGTAAAGCCGCGTCTTGAGCGCTACCAAATGATGTTTGATCGCTAGAAAACAGTCAGCTAAGTTCAAGCCAGTCAAAACCTTGCTGCTGACAGGCGTAGTGTAAATTACCACCGCTGTGAATTACCGCTTCGACTGCACTCTGCACTTTTTCAAGGCTGTTATTTTTCTCGCTGATATGACCAATCACTAACTGTTGCATACGCTGCTGGTCGAGAACCGACAATAGCTGAGCCGTCTGTTGATTATTGAGATGTCCCCAGGGACCAGCAACACGGTCTTTTAGAAACTCGGGGTAACTGCCGGCATACAACATATCGAGATCGTGATTGGCCTCAATCAGTAACCCATCGCACTTGGCATACACAGTCTCTATATGCGGCGTTAGGGAACCAACGTCTGTGAGTATTCCAAGTTGATGCTGTTCGCTGTTAAACAGGAACTGAACAGGCTCTCGAGCATCATGGGGGACCGGCACAGGGGTTACCCGTAGATCACCAATTTGAAATGCCTGATGACTATCCATAACTTTGAAGGGGTAATCTCTGCCGCTAGCTTTTCTACTGCGCATACAGCCGGCAGTGACATAGACATCTATAGCGAACTTTGAGGCCAGTGGCACAACCCCTTTCCAGTGATCACTGTGCTCGTGGGTGACCAAAATGGCATCAATATTTTCAGGCGTCTTGCCCAACTTGGCGAGTCTTTGAGTAGTGTCGCGAATGGAAAACCCGCAATCTACCATCAGACAGGTATCTCGCCATTCGACTAGTGTCGAATTACCTTTGCTACCACTGCCGAGAGATGCAAAACGCATAGTATTAATAACCTTTTACGAGCACGCTTGTAACTACATGCTCTCAGCGACCAACAGTCGCCAAAAGCCAGAGTAAAAGAATATTAAGACATATTGCTACGGAGGATTTTAAGCAGGCGCAGAGTTTCAGCCTTATTTAGACCCTGCCCTTCCGCACCGACAATACGAATCTCAACATTGGCGCCGACGGTCTGCACCAAAATACGGTAATTTACTTCAAGAATCTTGTCACTGCCGCCAAACCACCGAGCAAAGAAACCAGGCTCCTCAGTTGTCTCAGGGGTATAGTTAACGTAGATAACCGCCTCAGAACGATTTTGGTCAATGATGGCAAAGCCGCCGCGATCAGCGGAATAGAGTGTCGACGCCCAGGTTCTGTCGAAACTCAGTTTGGCCATAACAAACGGGTCGGAAATCTCCGGAATAACCACCTCAACCTTGGCCTCACCACCAATATTCTGAGCAAGCAACGACACTGACGCGGAGTCGGCACTGGCGGCTAAATCACTGGCCAGTAGAGACAGCATATCTTTTTCACGTTGGTCATCGTCCGAGGTCTGTGGCCACTGAGCCTGATCTTCCTCGGCACGGGGAGCCTGGTTATGCACTGCAGAAATCTCGGCGCTGTCTAACTGGACGCCAGGAGAGATCTGAAAGCGAAAGCGATGAGAGTTTTCTTCGTCTGAGTTGAACTTGACCCACACCGTTTCGATTATACCCTCCGAGCCATCGGCCAGAGCAGCGGGTACGCCACTGCGATTAAGCACATTGCGCACACGCGGCCATATTTCGCTGGGGGGCACATTGATCAACACCCAGCGGCGTCCTTCAAGGCTTTGAATTTTTACCGACTGTTCAAAGGTATTGACAGAAGCCGGCTGCGGGCGAGGCACGTCAAATTCTACCAACTCAACACTGGCCACCGGAATTTCGGGAATAGGATAGATCTGCCCGAGAACGTCTTTGTCCATGCCCTGAGGTACTACAGTCACCGCAGTCTCCTCAGCTAGCAAGTAGTCATCGCTGCGGTCACGCAGGCCCAACCAACCACAGCCTGTCAAACTGAGAATAACAACTATATTCAGTGCGCTAATCAATCGTTTCATCGTTATTGGCAACCCATCAATTTGGTAAAAATCAGTTTTAAATAATTTCGGCGTTCCGCATAGCCGCTCGAACCCTTTCACGGTGCTCTGCGCTCAACGGCGTCATTGGCAATCGCAACACATTTTCCTGCAAACCCAACTCAGCCACCGCCCACTTAACTGGGATTGGGTTAGCTTCGACAAATAGATCTCGGTGCAGTGCCTCAAGCTTGCGGTCTAGTTCAGCAGCCAGAGCGGCATCTCCAGCCAGCGCTGCCGCACACATTTGGGACATTAACTTAGGAGCAACATTGGCGGTTACTGAAATGTCACCGTCACCGCCCAACAAAATGAGCTCTCTGGCCGTGGCATCATCGCCAGAATAAATGGCAAAGCCCTCTCGGCACTGATCAATTAACGTTTTAGCTCGTTCAAGATCACCTGTGGCTTCTTTTACTCCGACAATATTATCAATTTCACTGAGACGCAGAACCGTCTCTGGCTGCATATCACAAGCGGTACGCCCAGGGACGTTGTACAGAATTTGATCTATAGCAACAGCCTCAGCAATCGCTTTGTGGTGCAAATATAGACCTTCCTGAGTCGGCTTATTGTAATAGGGGGTCACGAGCAAGCAGGCATCGGCGCCTGAATCTGCCGCCGCCTGGGTTAAGACAATCGCTTCTCTGGTAGAGTTGGCACCGGTTCCAGCGATAATCGGCAAGCGGCCAGCGGCTTGCTCCACTATGACGCGGATAACCTGAGCGTGCTCAGCAACACTTAACGTGGCTGATTCACCAGTAGTACCCACCGCCACTATGCTGTTGGTGCCCTGCTCTATATGCCAATCGACCAGGTGTTTTAGGGCTGACCAATCAACCCCTTGGGTCTCTTGGTGCATGGGCGTGACCAGGGCGACAATGCTTCCGCGAATCATCTACTACTTCCTATTACTGCTATTGGGTGAAAACCACGTCATGGTACTGATGGCTACAGGGCGACACAAGCTAAACCTTTGCCTAAGGTTAGACGGATTATGGCGTTACTAGTGGTTGCGACGGCGTTTCTTGCGTGCCGGTAAATTATATAAATCGTCCTCGCCCTCTGGCCGGTTCTTAAAGCGCCGATGAACCCATAAATACTGATCCGGCTGTAGCCGAATAAACTTTTCAATAATTTGATTAACTCTGGTGGCATCCACAAGGTCATCCCCTACTGGAAAGTCCTCGAGTGCAGGGTATACAGTTATCTTGTAGCCCTGAGACCCGGGGAGGCGAATATGACTAAAGGGCACAACTGCGGCACCTGTCTTTTCCGCGAAGCGTGCTGTGGCGTAAACCGTTGCTGCCTGGACACCAAAAAATGGGGCGAACAGACCCTGACGTAAACCATAGTCTTGATCCGGCCCATACCAGAGGGAGTGCCCGTTTTTTAGCGCTTTCATAGTTCCACGTACATCGCGACGCTCAAACACAGAGTTCTCGCCAATCGATTGATTGAGTCGCCCTCTGGCTTGTAAAAAATCGTACACAGCATTGCCATGAGCGCGATACATACCATCCATTTGCCACTTCGACGACAGCGCTGCAGCGCCAACTTCCAAGCTGGTGTAATGAATTCCAAGAATCATAACACCGCGATCTTTGACCGCCTCAAGGTGCTCTAAGCCCTCAAACTGCATCAACTTGCTAAAGCGTTTTTTTGACCACCACCAAGAGATACCCACTTCCATCACTGCAATACCAGTGCTGATAAAGTTAGCTCGCAAGAGAGCCCCGCGGTCGATTTCACTCAGTTCGGGAAAACAGATCTCAATATTGCGCCGCGCAATCACTTTGCGGCGACTGGGGATAGCGTGAAACATCAGACCAATGCCCTTGCCAATAAGCAGTAGCAGAGGAAATGGGAGCAACGTAACCAACCACCAGAACCCAAAGGCAAACCAAATCAGCCAGTAACGCGGGTGCAATAGCACAGGTCTAAATTGGGTGCCTTTTGAGCTCATAGGCTATCTGTAGTCCAGTGTGGTTAAGTAGGTTTGTTTGGCATTAATGCCTGAGTGAGCCTTTTACACCAAGTTGTCTATAGGCACGTCAGTGGCCACATCTTGCAGATAGTCAACGCCATCAATACCGAAGCCAAATAGGGCTAAAAACTCGTCTTTGTAACCGGAAAAATCCGTTAGCTCAGCAAGATTTTCTGTACTGATATTGGCCCAGGCCGCCGCTACTGCAGCCTGCACCTCATCTCGCAGCTCGAGCTCATCGCAGCGCAGACGACCCTCTTCGTCAGTGCGTGGATCTGCACTGTAAAGGCATTCGGTATACAACCGGTAAAGCTGTTCAATACAGCCTTCGTGACTGCCATCGCGCTTCATTTCTTTAAACAGCATAGCCAGATACAGCGGCATAATTGGAATAGCCGAACTCGCCTGCGTCACAACGGCTTTAAGCACGGATACGCGAGCATCGCCACCGGTCACAGCAAGCTTGTCTCGAATGGACAACACACGTTTATCGAGATCTTTCTTGGCTTGACCAATAGTGCCATCCCAGTACAGATCCCAGGTCATCTTCTCGCCAATATAGGTAAAGGCTGTGGTTTTGGCGCCATCGGCTAACACGCCGGCGTCAGCCAGCGCATCGATCCACATCTGCCAGTCTTCGCCACCCATCACGGCAACCGTATCCGAGATCTCCTGCTCATTGGCCGCAGACAGGCTAAATTCTTGAATCGTCTCTTTGTCGGTATTGATACCACGCATACTGATATCTTTACCCACCGGCTTGAGCGTTGAGTTAAATATTTCGCCGGTTTTTGGATGCTGTCGACGGGGCGCCGCAAGACTGTAGATGACCAAGTCAATCTGACCGAGATCCTGCTTGATGGTCTCGATCGTCTTGGCTTTTATTTCATCGGAGAAGGCGTCGCCATTGATGCTTTTGGCATAGAGGCCATCTTGCTCAGCATATTTTTGGAATGCTGCAGAGTTGTACCAGCCAGCGGTGCCAGGCTTGGTTTCAGTGCCAGGCTTTTCAAAGAAGATACCCAGTGTCGAAGCACCACTGCCAAAGGCCGCGGTAATTCGTGCCGCCAAGCCGTAGCCGGTCGAGGAACCAATCACCAACACGCGCTTTGGCGCTTCAATCGCAGGCTGTGCTTTAATGAAGTTGATTTGGTTTTTAACATTGGCTTCGCAGCCTGCCGGATGGCTGGTAATACACATAAAGCCGCGGACGCGGGGTTTGATTATCATTCTTGAGTCTCCGTACTGAATTTAATCTAGTTAATCTAGTTAATCTAAAAGTTAATCTAAAAGTTAATCTAAAAGCTAATCGAATTTTAAGGTCGCAATGATACCCTACTGGCAATCTTTACCCAAAAAAATTCAGTGATAATAATGTAAAAGCCCTTTCCTATTGGAAGCACTCAGAGCGGATATTTTTGATCATGTTTCGCGGTGACCACGTACAATGGATATTCTGTCCTTGTCGAGTAAACACTTTGAACCCAACGGCCCTCAGCTACCCTTTTTTGCGCCATGAATTTTTACAGGCACTCGAGGATAGCGGCAGTGCCTGTGATACAAGTGGCTGGTATCCCGTGCACCTCTCACTGCAAAATAGCAATCAAAGCGAGGAGCATGATCCTACTACCTCCAGTGAAGCAAAAAATGCCGCACTAATGCCTTTGTATGTGAAAACTCATTCAATGGGGGAATATGTTTTTGATCATGCCTGGGCCAATGCCTACCATCAGAATGGTTTAGAGTATTACCCTAAATTGGTGACCTCCGTTCCCTTTACCCCATCTACTGGCCCCCGTGTGCGCTCTGCACAACCGCTAAACCAAGAGGAATGCACTCAACTTATTGACGAGGTGCTTGCTGTCGCAGAGGAAACCGGCTCATCTAGCTGGCACTTTTTATTTCCCTCAACAGAGCATCGCAGGCTGTTTAATGACCCGCGCCTGTTACAGCGCAGTGGTGTTCAGTACCACTGGCACAATCGCGATTATCAGCACTTCGATGACTTTCTTGCCAGTATGAACTCGCGCAAACGTAAAATGGTGCGCAAAGAGCGCGCTGACGTTGCGGCACAGGGTATCCGTGTCAGCATCGAGCTCGGCGCAGATATCAGCCCAGAGCTCTGGGCTCTGTTCTATCAGCTTTATGAGCGCACCTATGCGAAACGCAATGGCAGCCGCGGCTATTTAACCGAACAATTTTTTACTCAGATTGCCCGCACCATGCCCGATCAGATAGCCATGGCAGTAGCCTGGCTCGATGACCAGCCAATAGCCTGTGCGCTGTACTTTTTTGATGATGAAACGCTGTATGGACGCTATTGGGGCAGTGCCGGAGAGTTTTCGTACCTGCACTTTGAGCTTTGCTATTACACCGGCATCGAGTTTGCCATCAGCCGTGGCATAAAGCGCTATGACGCCGGTGCTCAGGGAGAACATAAAATTGTTCGCGGTTTTGAACCTATCGAAACCTTTTCATTACACTGGATAAAACATCCAGGATTTCGCGACGCGATTGCGCGTTTTTTAGTGGAAGAAAAAGGGGGAATTGCGCAACATATAGAACAGGCAACCGCCATGCTACCCTATAAAAAAGCCAGCCAATAAAAGTATTAGCGGATTTCTACCAGCTACCAGTATTGTTCATCGATGCCCAAGGTTCCTGAGCGGGCAGCGCCTCACCCTCTTGCAGCAGTTCGATAGAGATATTGTCAGGGGAGCGCACAAAGGCCATATGGCCATCTCGCGGTGGACGGTTGATCACCACGCCTGCATCCATCAAACGCTGACAGGTGGCATAAATATTATCCACCTTGTAAGCCAGATGCCCAAAGTTTCGCCCTTCCCCATAGTGCTCCGGCTCGCCCTGTTCAGGCGGCCAGTTATAGGTTAACTCAATCAGCGGCGCTTTCGTCTCTTGGGCGTTATCAGCATCGCTGGGTGCGGCGAGAAAAACCAGGGTAAAACGTCCCTTGGGAACTTCATATCTATAGAGTTCTGCCAGACCTAAGGCAGTGCAATAAAAGGCGAGGGATTTTTCCAGGTCAGTAACCCGTACCATGCTGTGTAAAAATCGCATTATTTAATCCCTCTCTTTCTATTGGGGTTCTATTTGAAAACCTCTTTATAAAGCCAGGTAACGAATATCGCTAAGCAGCTTCACCAGATGAGTCATAAAGCGACCGGCATCGCCGCCATTAATGGCACGGTGATCATAGGACAAAGCCATAGGCAATAACAGGCGAGGAACAAACTCAGCGCCATCCCAGACCGGTTTCATCTGTGATTTGGAGACACCGAGAATACCCACTTCCGGAGCATTCACAATCGGGGTAAAGCCATTGCCACCAATCGCACCCAAGCTGGATAAGGTGAAACAACCGCCCTGCATTTCTGCTGGCTTCAACTTACCGTCGCGAGCTTTGCCAGCCAGTAGGCTGATCTCAGCAGAAATATCCCAGATGCCTTTTTCATTCACATCGCGGATAACCGGAACGACTAGGCCACGGGGCGTATCTACCGCCATGCCAACATGGCAGTAATGCTTCTGGATCAAGTTCTGACCATCGGCGGCCAGTGAACGATTAAACTCTGGATTGGCCTCTAGAGCTGCACCTATAGCTTTAATCAAGAAAGCCACTGGGGTCACTCTCACGCCACGTTTTTCGCCCTCAGCTTTTAGACCTTTGCGGAATGCTTCCAAATCAGTGATATCGGCATCATCAAACTGAGTAACATGAGGAACATTTAACCAGTTGCGCTGCATATTAGCTGCAGTGAGCTTCTGTATCTTGCTCATGGGCAGTTCTTCGATCTGACCGAACTGACTAAAGTCGACGGCTGGAACTACTGGAATACCGCTGCCGCCAGTTGCTGCTGCGGCGGGCGCGTCTTTATTTTTGATTACCTGCTTAACATAATTACTCACATCGTCTTTGAGGATACGTCCTCTTGGACCAGTGCCAGAAACCTCAGTCAACGCCACACCCAATTCACGAGCGATTAAGCGCACCGCTGGACCAGCGTAGACCTGAGCCGCATCACTTGATAAAGCCGGCTCGGCAGCTGCAACAGCGGCTGGCTGTGCTGGCTGACCAGGAGCGGATTGAATTGCATCGGCCGCAGCTTCGATAGGAGCTGCCACTGGAGCCGCAGCAGGAGCAACGGGCTTATCGGCTACGGGCTTATCTGTTACGGGCTTTGCTACCACCGGGGCCGGCGCATCACCAGCCACTTCAAATAGCGCAACTGCATCACCAGTACCCAGCTTGGCGCCCTCAGCAACAACAATCTCTAACACTTTACCGGAATGAGTGGACGGAACATCCATAGTTGCTTTGTCAGACTCAAGAACAATCAGAGTATCGCCTTCGTTGACTTCGTCGCCAACCGCGATGCAGACCTCAATAAGCTCAACCTTATCATCGCTACCTATATCTGGAACCAGAATCATTTGCTCGGCAGAGCTAGCGGCCGCTACCTGTGGTGCCTGCTCTTGTGCCTGTTCTGTCGCAACTGCAGCCTCGACTAAAGGCTCATTGGTTACCTGTTCAACTTCCTCAGGCTCTGCCTCAGTCTCAGCTGTGGCTTCATCAGCGACGTCAATTTCAGCTATAGCATCACCCACTCTGACAGTGGCGCCCTCAGCAACCAGATACTTCACTAGGGCACCTGCGGCTGGGCTAGGAATATCCATTGTCGCTTTGTCGGATTCCAAAACCAGCAGCGCATCCTCAACCTCAATACTATCGCCGGGATTTAAACCAAGCTCGATAACCTCTACGGTCTCCGCACCACCAAGATCTGGAACTACTATTGTCTGTATTGTCACATTGATTCCTTTATTCGTATTTTCCGCTATCACCTAGCATTTTCTACCAGAGCTTATTATTCCAGCCAATTTATTCGGGCTATCTTATAAGCGCCCTATCCACCATTCTAAGCAAACAGCGGATTGGTCTTCTCTGGATCTATACCAAATGATTTTATTGCTTCGCTTACTACCGAGTGCTTGATAGAACCCTCATCTGCCAGCGACTTAAGCGCAGCAACAGTAATAAAATAACGATCTACTTCAAAGAAGCTACGCAGTGCTTCACGACTATCACTGCGACCGAAACCATCAGTTCCCAAGACAGTGAGTGGCTTATCGATATATTTACGCATCTGCTCAGCATAGTTTTTCATATAGTCAGTGGCGATAATCACTGGGCCTTCAGCGCCATCGAGCTGCTCTGACAGGTAAGCTCTTTTTGGCTTGCTCTCAGGGTGCAGCAGATTCCAGCGATCAACTTGCTGACCTTCGCGGGTCAGTTCGTTAACACTGGTCAAGCTCCAGATATCCGATTCAACCGAATAAGTCTCTTTAAGAATCTGCGCCGCTTCGCGCACTTCATTGAGAATCGTACCCGCACCCATCAGCTGTACGCGCAACTTAGCTTTACCGCCATGGGAGAACTTGTAGATACCTTTGATGATGCCCTCTTCGGCACCCTCAGGCATAGCCGGCTGCTTATAATTTTCGTTCATCGTGGTGAGGTAGTAGAAGCAGTTTTCCTTGTCTTCAAACATACGCTTAACACCGTCCTGAACTACAACCGCCAACTCATAGCTGTAGGTTGCATCATAGCTGCGGCAATTAGGCACAGTGTTGGCCAATATAAGACTGTGACCATCCTGGTGCTGTAAGCCTTCACCGTTCAATGTGGTGCGACCTGCAGTGGCACCGATCAAGAAGCCGCGGGCCTGACTATCGCCAGCGGCCCAAGCCAGATCGCCAATTCGCTGGAAACCAAACATTGAGTAGAAGATATAGAACGGAATCATCGGGCAGCTGCTGGTGCTGTAAGCCGTAGCCAGAGCGATCCAAGCGGACATAGCGCCGGCTTCGTTGATACCCTCTTCGAGAATCACGCCCTTCTTGTCTTCTTTGTAGTACATAATTTGCTGGTGATCGTGAGGCACATACTTCTGTCCTTCCGAGGTATAGATACCCAGCTGACGGAACATGCCTTCCATACCGAAAGTACGTGCTTCGTCTGGAACAATCGGCACAACCGAGCTACCGATGGTTTTATCTTTGATCAACGTCGACAGCACACGGACAAAGGCCATGGTGGTAGAGATTTCTCTCTCGCCACTGCTCTCCAATTGCTTCTTAAAGGCCGATAACTCAGGCACTTTCATGGCAGTGAAGTCGGCTTTACGCGCTGGCAGTGAGCCACCCAGAGAGGCGCGACGTCTGCGCATATATTCCAGCTCAGGACTGTCCTCTGGTGGACGGTAGTAGGGAACATTTTGCAGCTGGTCATCAGGTACCGGAATGCCGAATCGGTCGCGGAATCCACGCAAGCTATCGATGTCGAGTTTTTTCACCGAGTGAGTGTCGTTGGCCGCTTCTCCTGCACCTCCGAGGCCGTAGCCTTTAACCGTGTGCGCGAGAATAACCGTTGGCTGACCCTTGTGTGCTGAGGCTTCTGCATAGGCTGCATAAACCTTATACGGATCGTGACCGCCGCGATTCAGATACATAATCTGTTCGTCGGTCATGTCCGCTACCAGCTCAAGCAACTCCGGATACTTGCCGAAGAAATGCTCACGGGTATAGGCGCCACCATTAAACTTGTAATTCTGTAGCTCGCCGTCACAGACTTCGTCCATGCGCTTAACCAGCAAACCTGTAGTATCTTTTTCGATCAGACGATCCCAGTGACGTCCCCAGACGACCTTGATCACGTTCCAACCAGCACCGCGGAACACACCTTCGAGTTCCTGCATGATTTTACCGTTACCGCGCACAGGACCATCGAGGCGCTGGAGGTTACAGTTCACCACAAAGGTCAGATTCTCAAGCTGCTCGCGGCCAGCCAGAGAGATTGCGCCCAAGCTTTCCGGCTCATCGCACTCACCATCGCCGAGGAACGCCCAGACCTTGCGATCACCACGAGGCGACATGCCGCGGGCAGAAAGGTAGCGCATAACATGCGCCTGATAGATTGCCTGAATCGGACCCAGCCCCATAGATACTGTAGGGAACTGCCAGTAATCCGGCATCAACCAGGGGTGTGGGTAGGACGAGAGACCGTCGCCATCGACTTCACGACGGAAGTTATCCATCTGATCTGTGCTAAGACGGCCCTCTAGAAAAGAGCGTGCATACATACCCGGTGCACTGTGTCCCTGGAAGAACACAAGGTCACCGAGATGATCCCCTTCGGGACCGCGGAAGAAGTAGTTAAAGCCGACATCATAGAGCGTCGCGGCAGAAGCAAAGCTGGCAATATGGCCGCCGATGCCTTCACTTTTCTTGTTGGCGCGCATTACCATGGCCAATGCATTCCAACGAATCAGTGAGCGAATACGACGCTCCATAAACAGATCGCCAGGCATGCGCTTTTCGCGCTGAGCAGAGATGGTATTGCGGAAAGGTGTGGTGACCGATGGTGGTAATTTTATGCCCTGATCGCTGGCATGGGACTGAAGCTGGCTAAGCAGAAAGTTAGCTCTCTCATCGCCGTGAATTTTGTGTACAGCATCGAAGGCTTCAAGCCATTCTTGAGTTTCAAACGGATCTAAATCCTTAGTCATTCATCACCAACCAGTTGTCAATTAAACGGCTATCTGCGTCAGGTTTAAGACCTATTCTAGACTGAGCCAAAGGACGCAAAAATATGCGCGTAATTTTAATGTAGTTAAATTACGAAATCAATGGCAGTCCCAGATCGTCAATCGGCTGACTATTTGACGTTATTTTACAGGAATTAACATAAGTCATTGTAAATAATGCATTTATTTCAATAATTGTAAAGTTAGTAAAATTACAAGATGGCCATTTATGACCAATTTACCGAAATTCATACTGATAAACTGTTGCCAACTTACGTAAATCCACCAAAACGCTCTCTTGATCGCCGTCTACAGTCTCCACCACCAGCCCGCGAATCTGCTCAGCGGTGACCGCTTGATAGGCACTGCTAAGGGTTTCAACGGTCACTGATGCGATCTCAAGTGCCAACTGCTCGCGAAAATCAAAACCGTTATAGCCAAGCCCCAGAGACTCCATAAAACGGCCATTGAGCTCGCTTAGATTTTTGGGTGTCTCTTCAAGACCACTTAATACCGAGGATTTATAGCGTTGCAAATCCTTATCGGAGAGCGCCGCCACCTGATCTTGATAGGCTGCCAAGAATCTCATCATTTCAGACTTGAGTTCTGATTCGGAAGCCGTGGGCGACTGAACTATCATCGCTATGCCTGGTACTCGCAGATGATTGCTAGCAAAGGCCGCCACGACATAACCAAGTTGTTTTTCAGTGCGCAAACTGGTGTAGAACGGCGATGCCAGCATCTCTCCAAGCAGCAACATATGCGCGCGCTCAGTGAGACTGTCGTTACGGCCCTGAAGATAGAGCATCAACGCCGCATCGCTGTGATCTACCGCAATCTGCCCACGCTGTTCTCCCAGGGCCAGCTTAGCCACAGACTGAGTAACCCCAGCCTCCTGAAGGTCTAATGGGGAGGTTAAACTGGAAACCAACTGCAGGGCCGAAGCCTTATCCTGATTACCGCTTATCATCACCTCGAGCTCTAGATTCTCCAGCACATTAGCTGCAAACAGCTTTACCTCTGCCATGGCCAGCTGCTCTACCCCGTCAACCTTCTGTAGCGGCGTCCACTGACCTTTAATCATGGCATTAAAACTCGCCACAACCTGGCGGAACGGATACTGCTGGGCAAAGTTGCCCATATCTCGAGCCAGACTCTGCTGAATACGCTCAAAACGGGCAGCATCCCATTCCGGATTGAGCAGTGCAGTGAGAATATCCTCAAGCAGGACTGCCTGTTTATCCGAATAGCCACCCAGAACAATGGCGATACCGCGATTATTTGGCCGTAGGGAAAAGCTCAACCCGGCTTCTCGAGCCGGATAGACCGCTGCACTGAGCTGATCATTGATATAAGCGAGGTACAGTTCCAGCGCCGCAAATGCCTCTGGGGAATCAATTCCAGGAGTCTGCAGAGAGGCGATAATATTCGCCTTGGGAACACCGAAGCGAGTATCGGGAAAATGCCAGGCGCTGGCGGCCTTGCTATCGAGGATAAGCTGAGGGGCTTTCAAATTCTCATTAGCGCTAAGTAAACTAAGATCATCTGGAATATAGGGATTAGGTTCGGGCAGCACCAGATCGTCAAACTTTGCTGGCGCGCGCCATTTGACCAGATCCGCATCGGTAATCTTTGTCACCTTGTAGGGCGTCTGGTACATCAGGCTGACTCTATCAGTTTCGACCTCGGGTGCAGTAAGGGACAAGAGCATATTATCTGGGGTTAAGCGCGCCGCCACGCTGGACAGTAGATCGGCATCAAACTCATTCATTACATAGTTAGCTTGGAGCACATGCTGGATCGGATAGCGCTGCATCTTTGACGACAGCATGGAGACATAACCCATAGGGTTTTGCTTTTCCTGAAACTGAAAAGCGATCTCACTGAGTTTCGCGGTCTCTAAATAACGCCACTTGTTGATGCCCTGCTGCGCAATCTTCTGTACTTTGGCAAAAAACATCTCAACAATTTCTGACTGATGGTCAAGACCTGCAGGTGTCAGAGCGATATCCACATAAAATAGCGCGCCGCCGCGATCTTCGAGACCGGTTCCAGCAGAGAGTCCCTCAGCCCAACCGCGGGCTTTTAAGCGTTCCAGCAAACTGCCTTCCCCCTCATGCCCCAGCAGTGCAGCCAAATAGTTCGCCGGCTTTTTCTGCCAGTGAGGAAACATTTTAGGCAACGGAAAGTTGAGGCTTAGGGAGCGGGAATTTTGCAAAGGCACTATACCTAGCTGCATTGGCAGTTGGTCACTGGCAAATAATGGTGCCGCTGGCGGCTCCACTACCACATGATTATTGACCACCGGCTGGAATCG
Organism: gamma proteobacterium HTCC2207; assembly: GCA_000153445.1. Classification (GTDB taxonomy): domain Bacteria; phylum Pseudomonadota; class Gammaproteobacteria; order Pseudomonadales; family Porticoccaceae; genus HTCC2207. The sequence goes on from CH672397.1 coordinate 483,742, forward strand.
CGGCTCGACCATAGCTTGCAGCTCATCGAGGCTATCACTGCCAAGCACTACCAACTTCATAATATTGGCGGAGTAATATTTTTTATAGATTGCCAGCAATTCGTCGCGCAGTGGACGATCCTCAAAGTCAGCCAGAGTGTCGAGATTGCCAACGGTAAATTTACTCAATGGATGCTGCGGATTAACCTGCTCCTGCAGGACATCTTGACCACGGCGACCGTCATCTTTTAGCTTTAGCCTATACTCCGACTCCACCGCATTGCGCTCACGATCGACATATTTCGCATCAAAGTTGGGCGCTGTAAAGAATTGTGCAAATCGATCTAGGGCCGGCTCCAAGTGAGCCGCGTCTATATCGAAAAAATAGTTGGTATTTTCCAAACCGGTGCCAGCGTTATGACTGCCGCCATGCTCGCTAATAAAACTCTGATACTCACCGGGCTCAGGATATTTCTGGGTACCCAAAAACAGCATATGCTCAAGAAAATGGACCAGCCCCGCTCGATCCTGAGGATTTTGATAACTGCCTACATAGACATCCAAAGAGGCAGCCGCCTTATCGCTGCTAGGATCCGAAATCAGCAGCACATCCATGTTATTCGATAATCGTAAATGCCGGTATTCACGGCTGTCATTGGGACTGACAACAATGCCTTGGGGATGGCCCGCCTTATCTGGCGCTGAACAGCCCTGCTGCAAACCGGCGACAATCGCCACCAGTAATAGAATCCAAACAATGGATAATCTTTTGCCCATGAATAGTGCCTTTTATCTGTATTTGCTAATGATTATTGTGCTGCTTTCGGTGCTTAAGGTACTAAGAGTACTTAGCATGCTTTCTTGCGCTAACGCCAGAGGTCATAGAGCTGGCTTAGCGCTAAGTGCAAAGTGCTAGGCGCTGGGACCTACCTCACCGGCGGTCTCAGGGGCTAAGTCTAGCGGCGGCTGCAAACTCAATTCCTGTTGAGCCCTTCGCGGCCAGGCGTTAAATACTGCCTTGACCAAAGTGGCTAAAGGAATAGCAAAGAAGACACCCCAGAAACCCCAAATACCGCCAAACAACAGTACCGACACAATAATGAACACCGGATGCAGGTTAACCACTTCGGAAAACAATAGCGGTACCAATAGATTGCCATCGAGAAATTGAATCACACCGTAGGCACCGAACAACCAGAAGAAATCATTGCTAAAGCCCCACTGCATATAGCCCACCAAGAGCACAGGAATGGTTACCACGGTAGCCCCGATATAGGGTACCAACACAGAGAGACCCACCAGCAGCGCTAACAGCGCAGCGTAGTTAACACCGAGCCAGAGAAACACAGCATAGGAGACCAGACCAATAATCAGTATTTCTATCGCCTTGCCGCGCACATAGTTAGTGAACTGCATATCCATTTCATTCCAAATGGTTCGCATCACTGAGCGCTCTTCTGGTAACAGATTACTTAAAAACAGTAATAGCTGGTCCTTATCTTTGAGCATAAACATCACTAATAAAGGCACCAATACCAAATAGATCATCACCCCAATAATGCCGGGAAAGCTACTGATCGAAAACGACAGAGCCTGCTCGAGAAGACGCCCCACCTCTTCCGAGAGGCGCTGAGTAATGGATTGAAACTGTTCCGGACTAACATATTCAGCGTAGCGCTCGGGTATAGCCACGGCTAAATCCCGCAGCCCAGCAATCATATTGGGTAGCTCACCTATAAGTAGAGATGTCTGGCGTCCGATAATCGGAATCAAGCCGACAATCACCGAGACAAAACCAGCAACAAAAAGCAGATAGGTGCTCACTAGTGCCATAGCACGCGGCACACCGTAGCGTACCAGCGTATTGACCACACCCTGCAGTAGAAAAGATAGAATCAAGGCCGCAAAAAGAGGCCCCAACACCGCGCCCAGCGTGGCGAAAACTACTAGCGAGACAATTAGTATAATGGTGAGTAGCAGAGCCTCTTCAGTGCCAAAATAGCGCTCAATCCATTTATGAAGTATCTTTTTCATCCATTTCCTCTCGAAACTGCTACAACAAAATTTTACTCAGCTCAACTACCATCCAGCAGGCGCACTATTGTGACGCCCTTATAAGAGAGCTATCTGACCTGAAACTTGTCAATATTTCAACTGTCGAACTGTGCATAATTTTCCGCTACAGTAATGCTGCCAAAGCGGAAGCGTTTATAGGCTGAACTTTAGACTCATGACAGTCCTTAGACACATCAGGCATATACATTATTTGAGATCAGGCCGAGAGGGAGCATCAGGATTATTTTGCCAATGCCAACACTAATAAGGAGTCTGTTACTCTGCTGCCTGCTATGGCCTCTCAGTAGCTCACTGAGCGCAAATGAAATTAAACTGCCGGTGCTTGGCGATGCGGCCTCGGGAATGATCTCGAAAAGCCAAGAATATGAGCTCGGCAGGATCTGGTTAAAAATCTTCCGCAGTCGCGTGCGCGCCCATGATGATCCGCTGATGCAGACCTATCTTGAGCAATTGCTCTACAATCTCGCCACTTACAGTGAGTTAGAAGATCCCCGTCTCGAACTGGTAATCGTTAAAAATCCCACAATGAATGCCTTTGCCGTGCCCGGGGGCGTCGTTGGATTTCATACAGGGGTATTTGCCTTCGCTGAAAATGAGGATCAAATGGCCTCGGTGCTGGCTCACGAGCTGGCCCACCTTAGTCAACGGCATTTCTCACGGGGCACTGAGGCACAGAAAAAGAACTCAATGATCAGCATGGCCGGACTGTTGGCTACTGTTGTCCTTGCGGCAACTGCCGGTGGCGACGCCGCTTCTGCGGCTATGATCACCTCTCAGGCACTGTCTATGGATAGTCAGCTACGCTTCAGCAGATCCAATGAGCAGGAGGCCGATCGTGTTGGCCTGTCTACCATGGAACGCGCCAATCGCGATCCAGGTGCTGTGGCCGATATGTTTGCCACGTTACTCAAAGGCACGCGCTATACCGGAAGTCGCCCACCAGAATTTCTACTCACTCACCCGATTACCGAAAAACGTATAGGTGACGCGCGCAATCGTTCCATGGGAACGTCGATGCGCCAGTATGCTCAAAATCCAGAATTTTACCTGATGCGAGCAAGAGCCCTGGTGGCTATGGACCAAACGACCACGCTTAGCATCAATCGCTTTACCGCTGAAATTGAAGCCAACACGCTCAAGGCGGATGCGGCAAATTATGGTCTCGCCCTCGCCTACCTTAAGGCCAACCAGCTAGATAAAGCGCGCCAGAAAATGCAGCCGTTACTGACTAGTCAGCCAACTAATCTAATCTTTTTATACACGGATATTGAAATCGATATAGCCGCGAAACGCTACACCACTGCGCTGCGCCGACTCGGTCAACAGCTGGTGGTCAACCAAAATAATTATCCTCTTATGGTACTTAAATCAGAGGCCCTGTGGCAGTCGCGCAATTACGATGGCGCGGACACGTTACTCACAGCCCTATCGCGAATGCGTAACCAAGATCCTATGGTTTGGTATCGACTGGCTGAAGTGCGAGGATTGGCGGGAAATATTTCAGGCTTACATCAGGCGCGTGCAGAGTACTTTATTTTGATTGGTGTCTTCGATAAGGCGCGGGAGCAGTTAGGCCTAGCTGCGAGAATGGTTAAGGAGGACTTTAAACAGTCAGCGATTATTCGCCAGCGACTGCGTGATCTCGCTGCTATGGAAGATCGAGCTGAAAGGCTCTAACAGCAATATCATTGAGATTACACGCTTGTAAAAATAGCTTGTAATAAAGAGCTTGTAATAAAGAGCGTATAACAAGGACCTTGGAACACCTAGTTTGCAATCAACAGCTTGACCCTAGGAGACCTGCTGCTCGCGAAACTCAATCATTCGGCCCAGTGACTTCATTGCCTCAACACCTACTTCAGCGTCCACAAACACTTCATTACTACCCTGTTTGAGCGCAGCCAGAAGGTTTTCCAAATCGTTCATACCCATCCAAGGACAGCTGGCACAGCTACGACAGGTTGCACCACTGCCCCCTGTCGGCGCTACCAGAAGCTGCTTGTCGGGCACCGCTTGCTGCATCTTAAAAAAGATACCTTGGTCTGTTGCTACAATCATCTTTGACTGGGGCAGGCTCGCCGCTGCGGCAATAAGCTGTGAAGTAGAGCCCACAGCGTCGGCAATATCGATTACCGACTGAGGTGACTCCGGGTGAACCAACACTGCAGCATCAGGGTGGACCTTTTTTAAATCGGTAATACCCTGAGCTTTAAATTCTTCGTGAACAATACAGGCGCCATCCCACAGCAGCATGTCAGCGCCGGTTTGTTTTTGCACATAACTACCGAGATATTTATCCGGCGCCCAGAGAATTTTCTCTCCGAGGCTATCCAGGTGGTCAACCACCTCTAGAGCAATACTGGATGTCACCACCCAATCGGCTCGAGCCTTAACGGCAGCCGAGGTATTGGCATAAACCACCACGGTGCGATCTGGATGCTGATCGCAAAACGCGGCAAACGCGTCAGCCGGGCAGCCCACATCCAGCGAGCAGGTGGCCTCCAGTGTTGGCATCAAGACGCGTTTTTCTGGAGTCAGTATCTTAGCGGTCTCGCCCATAAACTTAACCCCGGCAACAACCAGAGTCTGAGCGCTGTGAGTCTTGCCAAAGCGCGCCATCTCCAGTGAATCGGAGACCACACCGCCAGTTTCCTCTGCCAGAGCTTGAATCAATGGATCGGTGTAATAGTGCGCAATTAGCACCGCGTCTTTTTCAATCAGCTGTTGCTTAATTTGATCCCGCAACTCGCTAACACGGGCGGCACTAATCTCAGGCTCGGGTTGAACCCGATTAAGATACTCCTCGACAACCTGACGCTGACTGAGATTTTCCACTAGCTGAAGTTTTGCGCTCATAGCTTTTGACCTATAGCTTTTGATCTATGCCCGAATTAAAGGCTAGATAACCAATAGACCACGGTAACAATAATAATAATCAGTACCGCAACTGCGGCAATGGCGTCTGCCTTGCTGTTGTCATGGCTCTCTTGATCATTGATGTCTTGGATTGATTGGTTGTTATCACTGCTCATAAATAATGCCTTTTAAACTGTCGTTTTAGCCTTGCTACACAGGGCTAGAGAATTTGAGCGCGCATTCTAGCAAGCGCTTTATCAGCTGTCGCCTGTTTACAGAACCCTTAAAAAGAGTTTTTACGCGCATTTTGCCAGAGGTCATCGATTGGCAATAATATCCTCAGCAAAACAGATATTCCGCAAACTGACTCTGATATGTCCAAATAGTAATTCAAAACAGGCCTCTGTGAAGCTATCATGTCGCCCCTGAAAGCTAGGGCCCCACTCTATGGTCAGGTATTCGGCATAATTTTGGTTCAAGCTGGCCCTTTTCAGTTCGCTTTTGTCGACTGGTTAGACTGGCTAATAAGGTTAAAAAACATCTATGTATATCTACGATCAATATGATCAAAAGCTCGTTGATGAACGAGTCGAACAGTATCGCGACCAGACCCAACGTTATTTGGATGGTAAAATCAGCGAAGAGGAATTCCTGCCTCTGCGCCTGCAAAATGGGCTCTATGTTCAACGGCTTGCACCCATGTTACGCGTCGCAGTGCCCTATGGCCTTATGTCTAGCACTCAGGTGCGCAAAATGGCCGAGATATCACGCAAGTTCGATAAGGGTTACGTGCACTTTACCACTAGACAAAATATTCAGCTCAACTGGCCACTACTGAAAGACGTTCCAGATATTCTCGCCGAGCTCGCCAGCGTGCAGATGCACGCAATACAGACAAGCGGAAACTGTATTCGCAACACCACTACCGATCAGTTTGCCGGCGTGGCCGCAGACGAGATTGAAGATCCGCGCCCCTGGTGTGAAATTATCCGCCAGTGGTCGACTATCCATCCAGAATTTGCCTTTCTACCGCGTAAATTTAAGATCGCAGTGTGCGGTTCTGAAGAAGATCGTGCCGCATTTTTGCTCCATGATATTGGCATCCAGCTGGTCAAAAATGATGCCGGCGAAACCGGCTTCCATGTATTTGTTGGCGGCGGTCTCGGCCGAACACCGGTTATTGCGTCATCCATTAAGCCATTCTTACCGAAGCAGCATTTGCTGACTTATTTAGACGCGGTACTGCGGGTCTACAATCGCTATGGCAACCGCAATAATAAGTATAAGGCGAGAATTAAGATTCTGGTCAAGGCTTGGACACCTGACGTTTTTGCTGAACGTGTTGAAGCTGAATGGGCACAGATTTTAGCCCGCGATGTGGATGGCGTGGCACAGTTAACCAGCGGTGAAGTTGAGCGAGTCAAAACCTTCTTCCCCCTGCCCGACTACCAGTCTGTTGACGAAGCCGCCATGGACGCTGCACTGCAGGCTCAGGCCTCAGATAATGTCGCGTTCTCTCGCTGGCTAGAGCGCAATGTGCGCAACCAGAAGCAGCCTGGCTACGCCGCAGTCACTTTATCTTTAAAACCCGCCGGCGTTGCCCCTGGCGATGTTACCGACCGCCAGCTGGAAAGCATTGCCGGTTTGGCAGATCAGTTTTCTAACGGCGAACTGCGTACCACCCACAATCAAAATATTGTTATTGCCGACGTCATCAAGAGCCAGTTATTTGATTTTTGGCAGATGGCCAAGGCCGACGGCCTAGCAACACCGACTATAGGCACCATCAACGATATGATCTGCTGCCCCGGTGGCGACTATTGCTCCCTGGCCAATGCCAAGTCAATTCCGGTTGCCGAAGCCATTCAGCGGAAATTTGAAGACCTCGACTATGTCTACGATCTGGGCGACTTAGAACTCAATATTTCCGGCTGCATGAACGCCTGTGGTCATCACCATATTGGCCATATTGGCATTCTCGGCGTGGATAAAAAGGGAGAGGAATGGTATCAAATACAACTCGGCGGTAGCGCCAATAAAAACGCCGCGCTGGCTAAAGTCCTAGGACCCTCTCTATCGCGGAATGATGTGGTCGAGGGCATTGAAAAACTGCTCGATGTCTATGTCGAAAACCGCCTCGAGGGCGAAGCGTTTCTCGCCACCTATCAGCGTATTGGTGCGGATAAATTTAAGGAGCGAGTTTATGCAAAAGATGCTTAGTCACGGAGCGGTTGCCGAGAATAACTGGACAGTTCTGCAAATGCCGGTGGAGACGATTCCCCAGGGGAATATTCTGCTGCCGCTAAAGTACTGGCTTGAGCATAGCGCCGAGCTCGACCAGCAAGCCGGCCTAGTCGGTGTCTGGCTCGAGAGCGATGAAGAGATCGAAGCCCTTGCGGATGATGTTGCGCAACTACCTGTCATAGCACTCAACTTCCCCAAATTTGTCGATGGCCGCGGTTTTTCCAGCGCCCGCTTACTGCGTGACCGCTATGATTATCAAGGCGAGATAAGGGCGATAGGCAATGTTATTCAGGATCAGCTGTTTATGTTGCAGCGCTGTGGCTTTAGCCAGTTTTGTTTAGCCGATGAGGTGGACCTGGAGGCTGCAGCTAAGTCCCTGAACGATTTTTCGGACGGCTACCAAACCGGCGCCGATCAGGCACAACCCCTGTTTAAGCGTCTGCGCTAGACGCCCTGTGCGCTCTAACCAGTCTAGCCATCCTAGCCATCCGAGCGCGTTATTTTAAAATAAACTTCACTAGACCTTGCACCCTGGTGCTGGATGTATTGAGATAACGCGATGGAACATCATTTAATACAAATCTTCTTTCTTATCTTCACCGGGGCGGCTGTGGTCGCTTCCCTGGCGTTATTTGGTCGCCAACCGCTGTTGGTGGTCTATATCCTGCTCGGCGCTGCCATGGGCCCCCACGGCCTAGCCTGGGTTACAGATGTGCAGTTGATTGCTGAGATCGCCAGCATCGGCATTATTTTCCTGCTATTTTTGCTTGGTTTAGATATGCAGCCTCAGGCGTTGCTGCGCGTGTTTCGTCAGGTCACCCATGTCACCTTAATTAGCTCAGTAATATTTGCTCTGGCCGGTTATGGCATAGGTTACCTATTTGGCTTCTCGGCCACAGAAAATCTGATTATTGGCACCTCGATGATGTTCTCAAGCACCATTATTGGTATCAAGCTTTTGCCCACTACTGTGCTACATCACCGCCACTCCGGCGAGCTTATGGTGGGAATGTTGTTGATGCAGGATTTTCTCGCCATCTTTGTACTCCTAATGCTGATATCTGCCGCCTCTGGCGGTGACAGCTACATGCGTTTTGCCGTCAGCTTGATATCCCTACCGCTACTGATTGCCGGCTCGGTGTTAATGGTGCGTTATATATTGCAGCCGCTGTTCGCGCGCTTTGATCGTATTGGGGAATATGTTTTTCTACTCGCCATCGGCTGGTGTCTGGGTATTGCCGAACTGGCAGAATACGGCGGGCTATCGCGCGAAATCGGCGCCTTTATTGCCGGCATATCCATAGCCACCAGTCCTATCGCACCCTATATAGCGCTCAACCTGAAGCCACTTCGGGACTTCTTTTTAATACTGTTTTTCTTTGCGCTTGGCGGTGGCTTTGACCTGTCGTTAATACCCCATATTGCCCTGCCGGCGATCATTCTGGCGATTATTATGTTGAGCCTCAAACCCGTGGTCTATCACTGGCTGTTGCGCAACCAGAGCGAGAGCCATGGCCTAGCATGGGATATTGGATTGCGCCTGGGGCAAAACAGCGAGTTCTCACTGCTAATTGCCTATGTCGCCTTTAACACCAGCCTAATTGGTAATAATGCGTCACATTTGATTCAAGCCGCCGCGATCATTACTTTTCTAATCTCAAGCTACATAGTAGTCTTTAATCTGACTAATCCTATAGCCCTAAAGGATACGCTGCGCAGAGATTAAAGCAGGCATAGTGGACTGCTATGACGCCATGACCAGCCCGCGCTATTACGCCACACCAATCCCCCATTCAGAGGCCATACTCAAGCTCGCAGGCTGGCGCGCGCGGCTTTTTCAAAAGGAGTTGGTGGATACCTTTATACAGGCAATAGGTCTCTACCCACCGGGTTCTCTGGTTGAGCTAACCAATGGTGAGGTGGCTGTGGTCAGCGACTACAGAGCAGGAATGGGCAGAAAGCCGAAATTGACGGTGATATTGGATATGAATAAACGCCGACTGGCGCAAAAGAAGGTTATCTCAATTACTGGCAAGGAAGGCTCAATTGATATAGCTCGCAACCTTCCGCCGGATGCTTACAACTTGGACCCCGAAGCTCTTTTCTAAGAGGCTCTTTTCTAAGGGGCTCTTTTCTAAGGGGCTCTTTTCTAAGGCGCTCGTTTCTAAGGCGTTCTTTTTTAAACTGAGGGCGCTTGATCTAACAAGCGCCCAATACACTCTTTTACAATCAGCCTGTTTATTACCGGCCTGTTTATTACCAGCCTGTTTATTACCAGCCTCTTTATTACCTGCCTCTTTACTACCAGCCTAAGTCATACGCTCAGTATTATTGGTCAAGCGCTCCCACCAGCGCAGCATCACTCGATCGGCGCTCTCCTCAGCCGCCAGCCCCAATCGTTGATGAAGTTTTTTCTTAAGCACAAAGGCGATCTCATAGACATCGGCTTCCTGGGCGCGCGCAACCAGATATTCATCACTGGTTTGCAGATCGTCTACCAGAGCAACATTGAGTGCGCGGGTACCAAACCAGACCTCACCCGTAGCAATAAGGTCTATATCCAGCTGTGGTCGACGCTCTTGAACAAATTCTTTAAAAAGACTGTGAGTATCTTCCAACTCCTCGAGAAACTTCTCCCGACCGCTGTCAGTATTTTCACCAAACATGGTCAGCGTGCGCTTATGTTCACCCGCAGTCAGTAGCTCAAATTCAACATCGTGCTTCTTTAACACCTTGTTAAAGTTGGGCAACTGGGCAACAACACCAATCGAGCCCAAAATCGCGAAAGGCGCAGCGATAATTTTATCGGCAACACAGGCCATCATATAGCCGCCGCTGGCAGCCACCTTGTCGACACAGACTGTCAGAGGGATATTGCGCTTGCGAATCCGATCCAACTGACTAGAGGCCAGACCATAGCTGTGAACCATGCCACCACCGCTCTCTAGGCGCACCACTACTTCATCATTGGCACTTGCCTGGGACAGTATCGCAGTCACCTCTTCACGAAGATTGGTTACTGCAGACGCGCTGACATTGCCGTAAAAGTTCACCACAAATACTCGCGGCTTTTGCGCAGGTAACTCGGCCTCTGGATCTTTAGCCGCCTTCTTACTGGCTTTCTGCAGCGCCTTGGCCTTTTTCTGCTTGTCTTTTTGGAGGCGCTTATCCTCAGCCTTGTGCAGTGACTCATCCATTACCGCAAATTTGATCGCATCACTCATATCGTCAAACATTTCATTTAACGGGGTGATTTCCAAGTGGCCTTTGCTGCCGCTATGACGATTTTTTTGATTCAGCCCGACAATAATGCTGACCACAATTACCAAGGCGGCAATACCGGTAACTACTTTGGCTAAAAACAAACCGTATTCAAAAAGAAATTCCAAGACAAACTCCATTTATGGGCAGACAAAAATTGATTATAGACGGCTTAAGCGCCGTTGACCTCTTCGACAAAGCGCGCAATCAAGCGCCCGGACATACTGGTAAGCGGCGGCAGGATCGCGGGCAACTCTTTGTAGTGCCACCAGTGCGCCTCAGCAATTTCGACCTCGTCGACGTTAATATCCGTAGTCACCGCATCGGCAATAAAACCGAGCATCAACTGGCCGGGAAATGGCCAAGCCTGGCTGCCCACATAGCGTATGTTCTCAACCTGCACGCCGGACTCTTCGAACACTTCACGATGCAGTGCCTGCTCGGCACTCTCACCAGCTTCGACAAAACCAGCCAGTGCACTAAAGCGCCCCTCAGGCCAGTTCACCGAACGACCCAGCAAACAGCGTTCACCATCACGTACCACGACAATTATGCAGGGAGAAATTCGTGGGTAGAGACTGATATCACAGCTTATGCAGCGCAGCGCATGATCATCTGCGGCGCTCTCGGTCGAGCCACCACAGCCGCCACAGAAACGGTGATTCTTTTGCCATTCAAGCATCTGGACAGCGCGGCTCGCCAATGAAAACTGCTCGTCGCTGCTGGAAAGCAATACCGAACGCAGCTCCATCACTGAGAATCCCTCCATGGAACGAGACTCTGGAGACAGATCCCAGACTTCGCAATCAACCCCGTTCCACTGCCCAACTACCAAGCGCTGTTCACAGAAGAACTTCATCACATCGGCCTGCTCGCGATCAATAACTAGATCACTGCTACCCCGCGCAACTAAAATATCCCGTCCAACCACGGGAATAACACATAAATTTTCAGTACCTGTTCGAGCATTAGCGGGAAAAAATCCTTCGAGAGCGGGAGGAAGCATATTGAGGTATTTGCCTTATTGTTATTATTAAAAAGCCTCCATTAAAGAGGCTGTGGCGAAGCTTGCATATTGCGGAATCAACCGCTACTGTTTGCGCCTTAAAGCGTAAGTTTAACACGATTAATTTTCCGACTAGACAATAATAAGGACCTAACATGCAGCCAACGATGTATCAGGCGTTTCAAAAAAACTTTCTGGGCAATTCCCCAGGTTGGTATGAAAAGGCGATTATTGCCTTCCTAATAATCAACCCCATCGCACTCTGGGCTTTTGGTCCCTTCGTGACCGGATGGATGCTGATTGCTGAATTTATTCTAACCCTTGCTATGGCGCTTAAATGCTACCCATTGCAGCCCGGCGGCCTGCTCGCCATCGAGGCAATCTTACTCGGCATGGCCTCGCCTGAGGCGGTCTATCAAGAGACAGTGTCAAACTTTCAAGTGATTCTGCTGCTGATGTTTATGGTCGCCGGCATCTACTTTATGCGCGACATGTTGTTATTTGTTTTCACCAATATACTGCTCAAGGTGAAATCAAAAACCACCCTGTCATTTCTATTCTGTTTTGCCGGTGCATTTCTCTCTGCGTTTCTCGATGCACTGACGGTTACAGCAGTACTGATTACGATTTCGGTCGGCTTCTACTCGGTGTTCCACAAAGTGGCATCGGGTAAGAAAATTGTCGATGACGGACATGACCATAGCACTGACGAAAACCTCGCAGGCAATCAACGTGCAAACTTAGATCAATTCCGCGCCTTCTTGCGCAGTTTGATTATGCACGGAGCTGTGGGTACCGCACTCGGTGGAGTGACCACGGTTGTGGGCGAGCCGCAAAACCTATTGATCGCTGAGAAAGCCGGCTGGGAATTTATTGAGTTCTTCCTCACCATGGCGCCAGTGACCATGCCTGTTTTGGTCTGTGGTTTAGCCACTTGCATTATCTTGGAGAAAACCAAAATTCTTGGTTACGGTGCAGAGATGCCAGAAGAAGTCCGCGTCATTCTGCAAGCCTCCAGTGACCACGACAACTCACGTCGCACTCAGTACGACAAGGCCGCTTTGATTATTCAGGTTATTGTCTCTCTGATTCTGGTTTTAGGACTGGCGTTTCACTGGGCTCCAGTGGGCTTGATTGGCTTGATGGTGATTGTACTTCTGACTGCCTTTAACGGTGTCACCGAAGAGCATCGCATTGGCCACGCCTTTGAAGAGGCCCTGCCCTTTACCGCTCTTTTAGTGGTGTTCTTTGCCATTGTTGCAGTGATCCACGAACAGCACCTATTCTCTCCAGTTATCGGCTGGGTGCTGGCAATGGATGAATCTGTGCAGCCAGGCATGTTCTTCCTCGCCAACGGTGTGCTGTCGATGATCAGTGACAACGTTTTTGTGGCAACGGTTTACATCAACGAAGTCAGAGCAGTGTTAGACGCCGGTAGTATTAGCCGTGAGCACTTCGATAAGCTGGTTATTGCGATTAACACCGGTACCAACTTGCCGAGTGTTGCAACCCCTAACGGACAGGCTGCATTCCTCTTCCTGCTGACCTCAGCGATCGCACCACTTATCCGCCTCTCCTATATGCGCATGGTGCTTATGGCGCTGCCATATACATTGGTACTGACCGCAGTTGGTTTGTGGGGCGTTGTGTATATGATCTAGTAATCTTAGATCAGATATCAGCTATTAAGGCACCACAAGAAAGGCCGGACTTGGTAACAAGCCCGGCCTTTTTATTGACTAGATCTTTGCAGTTTTTAGAGCTTAGCTAACTCCTCCGCTTTCAACTCTTTGCGCAGAACCTTACCCACGTTGCTCTTAGGCAGGTCCTCGCGAAACTCGACAAACTTAGGGACCTTGTAGCCGGCCATATTGGCTTTGCAAAACTCAACCACCTGCTCAGTAGTCAAGCTGGCATTATTGGCCACCACAAACATCTTCACTACCTCTCCAGCTTTGGCATCAGCAACCCCAATCGCGGCGCATTCCAGAACATCTGGATGCAGTGTGAGAGCCTGTTCCAGCTCATTGGGATACACATTGAAGCCGGAGACGATAATCATATCCTTCAGACGATCGACAATTTTTATATAACCCTGTTCATCGACTGTGACTATATCACCTGTATGCAACCAGCCATCGACAATCACCTCCTCGGTTTGTGCCTCTCGCTGCCAGTAGCCCTTCATCACCTGAGCACCCCGCACACAGAGTTCGCCAACACCACCGACGTCCTGTTCAACCCCATTTTCGTCAACCACCTTTATCTCGGTTCCAGGCAGCGGGATACCTGCAGTGCCAATCTTTTCATGGCCGGAAGGGTTCATGGATATCACCGGTGATGATTCAGTCATACCATAGCCTTCACTTACTACACAGCCAGTCGCCTCGTGCCATTCGTGGGCCACAGCATCCATTAGCGCCATGCCACCCGACAGTGTTATCTGCAACTTAGAGAAGTCGAGTTTCTGGAACTTACTGTCCTGCAATAGCGCCACAAACAGCGAATTTAGCCCACAGAATATTTCAAACTTAAGGGACTTGATAGCGCCGACAAACATCGGAATATTACGTGGATCCGGGATAAGCACACTGTGCCCGCGAGTTGCCGGCATCAGCCCCATATTCAGCATCCAGGCATAGATATGATAGAGCGGTAGCGGTGACACTGTGGTGAAATACTTTACCGAGCGGCCGCCGGCACTGACCATATCCATAGTCTGCGCCACATTGCTCATCAATGAGCCCTGAGTCAGCATCACACCTTTGGATACCCCAGTGGTACCGCCGGTATATTGCAGCGCACTAATATCATCGTAGGCAGGCGTATGGGAGGGATAAGCACTCTGCCCTGCCAGCATATCTGTAAAGCTGATAATCCCCTGAGCAGGTAAGCTAGGGCGCTTGCCCAGGACCTTAGTCACCGCTGTGAGTAGCGTTTTCTTAGGCTGTGGCAGCAGATCGATTGCTCGAGTGACCACAACATGCTCTATGCCTGTCTCGGGCAGCGCTGCCTGCAATGTGTCATAGAACTGGTCAAGTACCACCACCGCCTTGGCACCGGAGTCGTTGAACTGATGCACCAGTTCACGGTGGGTATACATGGGGTTGGTATTGACTATCACTAATCCCAGTTTCCAAGCCGCGATTACCACTATGGGATACTGCAACAAATTGGGTAGTTGGATGGCCAGGCGGTCGCCGGCGGCGAGCCCTAGTTGAGTATGAAAATAACCGGCAATACGCTCTCCCAACTGATCTATCTCAGCATAGGAGAGAGTCTGTCCCAAACAGGTGAACGCTGGACGCTCGCCGGAATCGGCAACTGCCTGTTGCCACATAGCCAACAGAGAGTCTGCTGGCAGCGCGGGCTGCTTATTCGACACACCTATAGCAAGTTGCGCTTGAATCGCAGCTTCTTGAACATTCATACCAATACCCATCCAGTGTTTATTTTTATATTTTATATTGGTGACAAAACTGCGGTGCAAAAATCTATTTCGACAGCAGTTTCATCCCGTTTTCCAAACCGCCAAGCGTCAGCGGAAACATTTTGCCCTCGACTAACTCCCGTAACATAAGGATAGATGGCGTGTAGTCCCAATACTGTTCCTGCACTGGGTTCAACCAAATCAATTTATCAAAACTTTTGGCCATGCGATCCATCCACACATTGCCGGGCTCCGCATTGTGATATTCAACACTGCCACCAGGGCTATTAATTTCATAGGGTGCCATAGAGGCATCGCCAACAAAAATCACTTTATAGTCCGAGGTGTATTTATTCAGCAAGTCTTGAGTGGATATCTGCTCATCGCGACGGCGATGATTGTCTTTCCACACATAGTCATAGAGACAGTTGTGAAAATAGAAATATTCTAAATGCTTAAATTCAGTTTTGGCCGCGGAAAAAAGCTCTTCACAGAGACGCACATAGGGATCCATGGAACCACCGATATCAAAAAAGATCAGAACCTTGACCGCATTGCGGCGCTCGGGAACCATCTTGATATCCAACATGCCGGCGTTGCGCGCAGTGCTGCGAATCGTGTCATCCAGATCTAATTGATCTTCAGAGCCCTCGCGGGCAAACTTGCGCAAGCGCCGCAGTGCCACCTTAATATTGCGTGTGCCAATCTGCACCGAATCATCCAGATCTTTAAACTGGCGATCCTCCCACACCTTAACTGCACTGCCCTGCCCGCCTTCGCCACCGACGCGAATACCCTCGGGGTTAAAGCCGCCATTGCCGAAGGGCGAGGTACCGCCAGTGCCAATCCACTTATTGCCTCCCTCGTGCCGCTCTTTTTGCTCTTCGAGACGCTTTTTAAATTCTTCAATCAGTTTTTCTAGGCCACCGAGACTTTCAATCTTGGCTTTTTCTTCTTCGCTGAGATTTTTTTCAAACTCTTTGCGCAGCCAATCTTCGGGAATCAGTGCCTCAATAATGTCATCGAGGTTTTCAAGATTTTTAAAGTAGGCACCAAAGGCCCGATCAAAGCGGTCATAGTACTTCTCGTCTTTGACCATAATCGTGCGCGACAATAGATAGAAATCATCTATAGAGGCGAAGGCGAGATTCTCTTCCAGAGCTGCCAGTAAATCCAGCAGCTCTCTGATCGAAACCGGCACATTGGCTTTTTTTAAGGTGAAAAAAAAGTTAATCAACATAAGCGATAAACCTTATCGGGCTTCTCGCCGAGTCATAAATGCCAAGCGTTCCAGCAGGTGAACGTCCTGCTCATTTTTCAACAGCGCGCCGTAAAGCGGTGGAATCGCCTTGGTGGGATCGCGATTAGTCAGAATATCCTCAGGAATATCATCGGACATAACCAATTTGAGCCAATCGACCAACTCTGAGGTTGAAGGCTTTTTCTTGAGACCGGGAATCTTGCGCACATCGAAGAAGATATCCAGGGCTTCGTCCACCAGCGTCTTTTTAATCACTGGGAAGTGAACGTCGACAATGCGTTTCATGGTGGTGCGATCGGGGAAGCTAATAAAGTGGAAGAAGCAGCGACGCAAGAAGGCATCTGGCAGCTCTTTTTCGTTGTTGCTGGTAATGATCACGATTGGACGCTGTATCGCCTTAACTGTCTCGCCGGTCTCGTAGACATGGAATTCCATGCGGTCTAATTCCAGCAGCAGATCGTTAGGGAATTCAATATCCGCCTTATCGATCTCATCAATCAAGAGTACAACCTGCTCGTCGGCAGTAAAGGCCTCCCACAGCTTACCCTTGTCGATATAGTTACTGATATCGTTGACTTTTTCATTGCCCAGCTGCGAATCTCGCAGACGGGATACTGCGTCATATTCATAGAGACCCTGCTGTGCCTTGGTAGTCGACTTGATATGCCAGGAAATAAGTCGCTTACCCAATGATTTGGCCACTTCTTCTGCAAGCAGTGTCTTGCCAGTTCCGGGCTCGCCCTTAATCAGTAATGGACGCTGTAATGTTACGGCAGCGTTCACGGCCATCTGTAGCTCTTCGGTGGCTACGTAGTTGTCTGTACCTTCGAATTTCATAGAGTCTAAATCCACATTTTGAGTGATAAATAAGTTAGGCGAGCATAATAGATTAGAAATCAGCAAAAAAAATTCGCAATTCAGCGAACTTTATCAGCCAATCGCAGCCTCTTAGCCGTCTAGTAAAAACTGATGAGGCATGGTGCCAAGCATGGGGCACTGTCTTCAAGTGAATCTGAGGTTAACTATGACCGCGGAGTACCCGAGGGTGATCCTGAGATCTCTCCCATACGCTTGAGATAACAGGAAAGACATTATTTAACGGAGTTAGAAGACTGTTCAGCAACCAGATCAACTTCGCGAACACTGTCATCAGCATCGCTGGAGGACAACACTTTTTTGCCAAACAGCTTGGCCCATAGCAGACGTCCCACGGCATAAATCAACAATGCAAAAATCAGCACCGCAATAATCGGCGCCAAGCCACGCTGGAAGCCATCATTGGCCCCGGAGAGCAAAACCCCTTCATAGACACTGACAAAGAACGCGGGTGCCAGATGCGCGTCATCTTGATAAGCGGTTACAGGCGTAAACAAAAAGGCTGCAGAGATAAGCAAAAAGATATGACGCACGGCGGCATAGCGAAGATTACGCAACAGATACCAAAGAAAAAACAGCAACAACAAGCCACCAATAGAATAGGCGATCCAGCCCTGGAGATAATCTTCAGCTGTGTACATAGTTAATTAATCCATCTAATAATATGGTCTTCAATATCATCGTCATGCACATTGAGTTCCGATGTGACCTTGCCGCGCAATGATGCGCCGTAATTATGCATAGCTTCGCGATCACCAGTGCGCAGATGATGCCATTCAGGCAGTGGCTGACCTGCGGCTAAAAGCCTATAGGAACAGCTATGGGGCAACCACTCCAGTTGATTGACATTGCTGCGGTCAAGTTTAAGGCAGTCATCCACTACCTTGGTGCGCCCAGCATAATCAGAACAGCGACAGGATTCAGTGTCGAGCAGCTGACAGCTGACATTGGTGTAATAAATTTCTTCAGTATCGGCATCCTCGAGCTTTACCAGACAGCATTTTGCACAGCCATCACAGAGTGCTTCCCACTCGTCATCGTTCATTTCCGCAAGAGACTTGGTGTGCCACCAGGGCTGACTGGCCATTAGAGCTGCTCTTTCAATGGAATAGGCGGCGGTGGCATCTGCAGATAGAACCCCTGCCGACCAATATCATCCATCACTTTCACTACATCCGCGCGCGCGAGTTTCTTCGTCTCTGCCAATAGCATAGTGGTTACCAGCACTGGTGTGCCAAATTGATTTAACAGCGCCTCGGGAACCCGCTTGGTGCCATCTTCCCGCGCGACATAAAGATACATCTCTTCTTTCTTCACGGTCTTATAAATATCACAGAGAACTTTACCGGCAATTTTCATAGCGCATCACTGCTGTCTATCACTAACTGCAGAGCCGGAATCACCATACTGCCCCGCCACCCATCTACCAGCCTGACCGGCCATACGCACTTACCTTCAACAGTTGTGCGCAGAATCGATTCAAGTTCTTTTTTGTTACACATAAGTTCTTTAGGAATAGCCTGGTTTTCAGCCAATTCATTGATGCTGACGCGCATCTTTTTCATAACATCACTCACCGCGCGAGACAATGGCTGCGGCAGTTCATCAGGCAGATCATTGTGATCCACATTGGCGATTTCCTGCAGCACCTGTTCACCAAAACGTTTTACCGAGCGGGAATACCAGTCGTCAATCTGATGCAGCTGGCTCATATGCGTTGGCTTATTATTCGCCAATTCTAGCAATACATTATCTTTCACTATATGGGAACGCGGTTTGTCCAGTGCCCGTGCCGCTCGCTCGCGCCATTCACAGAGTCGCTTTAAGACAGCCAATGACAACGCGTCAAGCCGCCATGCACCTTTTACGCGCAAATAATAATCCAGGGCCTCACGACGCTCTGCGGCAACCCGCTGAAGGTCGAGCATCTCTTCGGCAAACCAGCTTTGACGCTGCTGTTGCTCGAGTAACTCGAGCAACAGCTTATAAATTCTAAATAGATATAACACGTCGTCTGCGGCATAACGTTTTTGGCGATCGCTGAGGGGCCGAGCCAACCAGTCAGAACGCGTGTCTTCCTTGCCCAATTCAATCTGCAACATATTTTCCACCAGGCGCGCATAGCCCATGGAATAGCCTATATTGACAATGCCCGCGGCAACCTGTGAATCGAACAATTTTTTGGGACGCACTGAGAGCACCTGATCGAGCACCTCCAGGTCTTCGCCACAGGAGTGGAATACCAAGGTTAGCTGCGGCCCATTAAGCAACGCTGTTAGAGGCTGCAGTTGCTCTATGGCGGGTGTATCGATCAACCAGCACTGTTCTCCATCTGACAGCTGGATCAGCGCCAGCTTGGCGAAAAAGGTATCGCTGCGCATAAACTCCGTATCAATTGCCAGCTCGGTAGCATCCTGCAGCTGTTCACAGAGTTCAGCGAGCTGCTGGCTGTTGTCGATCCAGTGATTAATTGTTGTCATTAGGGGTATGAGTTCCGTGATCTATTGTTGTGATTCTAAAGCTCTTATTTTTAAAGCTCTTATTTTAAGTTCTGGCTCTAAAGTGATTTACGACTCTGCAAGGCCATATTCAAGGTGCCACCATCGACATATTCCAACTCACCACCCATGGGGACACCATAGGCAATTCTCGATACCTCGACGCCCAGAGCCTTGGCCTTGTCGGCAATAAAGTGGGCCGTGGCCTCGCCTTCAACCGTTAAATTGGTTGCCAATATAAGTTCACTGATATAGCCGTTTTTAAGCCGTTCCACAAGCTGATCTATGCCCAGCTGCTCGGGGCCAATGCCATCAATCGGAGACAGGTGACCCAGCAAAACAAAGTACTTGCCACGAAAACTGCCTGCTTGCTCTATGGCATACAAATCCGCCGGATTTTCCACCACGCAGATCTGATCTGCAAGCCGACGTTCATTGCGACAGATGGCGCAGACCTCATGCTCGGTAAGCGAACGACACTGAGCGCAGCGGCCGACTTTTTCCACGGCTTCTACCAGTGACTCAGCCAAACGTGTAGCACCGCTGCGATCGCGCTCAAGCAGATGCAGAGCCATGCGCTGGGCAGACTTATTGCCGACACCGGGCAATACCCGCAGTGCGTCAATTAATTGATCAATTACATTACCGTACACAGCGTGGCCCTGTAGTTAGGAGTTTCAATATGGTCTCTCTTTGGACAGAGAGCAGCTTAAAACGGCATCTTAAAACCAGCGGGTAAATTCATACCGCCGGTCATTTTACCCAGCGCATCTACGCTCTGAGCCTCGACTTTGCGCACCGCGTCATTCACTGCAGCGGCGAGAAGGTCTTCGAGAAACTCCTTATCCTCCATCATCAGAGATGGATCCAGAGTAACTTTACGTACATCATGACGACCGGTCATGGTCACTTTGACCATGCCTGCACCCGACTCGCCCGTCACTTCAGCATTGGCGGCCTGTTCTTGCATTTCTGCCATCTTGCCCTGCATCTGCTGGGCCTGTTTCATTAATTCGTTGATATCCATGGGGCTCTCTTATTAATACTTTATCTTTTCAATACTTTATCTTTTCAATACTGTGTTTTAAAAGTCGGTCTTAAAAACAGATCTCTAAAAACGGATGACTAATCTATCGGTCGCACTGAACGCTCGTCGAGCTCACCATCGAAAAGCTGTTTAAATTTCACCACCGCAGGATCCTGATTAAGACTATC
The DNA here is from genome assembly GCA_000153445.1 of gamma proteobacterium HTCC2207. Classification (GTDB taxonomy): domain Bacteria; phylum Pseudomonadota; class Gammaproteobacteria; order Pseudomonadales; family Porticoccaceae; genus HTCC2207. Next base: position 504,444 of record CH672397.1, read on the forward strand.
TACGGCCTCAACCAGGCGTTCAGCCTTCTCTCTAGTTGTCGCTGCGCGAGGCGTCTCCTTCTCTGCCACACCCAGAGTGATATCAACGGTCACAGGCTGTTGAAAATAATCACTCAAGGCCTCACTAAATTGCTCTTGGTGAGGCTCGTCATAGAGGCTGTTGTGATCACTATCGATCAGAAAGTTAAGCTGCTGACCGCTGCGACCCAAATAGAGGCAGTGACTGGCAATCTCACCAAGAGATGCGCCAATACTCAGCTGGCGACGCAGCTGAATCCAATTGTCTGGCGTGAAACGCTCCAGCGGAATAGGAGCCGGTGCAGGGGCGGCCTCTGGTGTCTGCAACGGTGTCCTCTCCTGACTAGGCTTTTCACTGGCCTCCTCAATCGTCTCTTTAATCGTCTCATCAACAGTCTCTTCGATAGGTTGCCCAACAGCTCCGTCAACCGTCTTTTGAACGGCCTCTTGAACACCGTCGTAACCAGTAGGTTGAACTGACTTTTGATAGACCTCGACCGGCGATTCAACCACTAATTGCGCTGTCGGTTCCACTGGCGCTGCAGTCACAGGCTTAACAGTGGATTCAGGGGCAGATACAGCTTCTGCAACAGCTTCAACCGCAGGTTCCAAGGGCGGTCTGTCATCGACAACCGCCGTGACTACCGCTTCAGGCTTTTTTCCGCTGGGCTCCACCTCCAAAGGAGGTGCTACAGCTGCACTAGCCTGCGCTTTTGCCACAGCCTTTGGACCGGAGCCAACTTGCGCCGAAGTCTGCGGACGAAATGCCAACGCCCGCAGCATAACCATTTCAAAGCCTGACTTGGCATCCGGAGAGAGCTGCAAATCTTTGCGCCCCAACAGACAAATCTGATAAAACAGCTGAGTGTCTTCACGACTTACCGCCGCGGCCAGGGCCAGTAGTTCAGTGTAATTAGCAACACCTTTATCCAGCGCCTCAGGCACCGTCTGCACAATCGCCACCTGATGCCAGACCGACAAAATATCGGTTAGGGCTGCATCATAATCTGGCGCCTGTTCTGCCATACGACCAATTGCGGCAAGTAACTCTGTACCCGATCCGGAGATTAACGCCTGACAAATATCCACCACATAGCTGCGTTCAATAGTGCCCAACATGGCACTGACTTCGCCCTCATTGACCTGACCGCCGCCATGGCCAATAGCCTGATCGGTAAGACTGAGAGCATCACGCATACTGCCATCGGCAGCCCGTGCCAGGGACCAGAGTGCCGCTTCTTCAAAGGGTACCTGCTCTTCACCGAGAACAAACTGCAGATGCTCAGTAATACGCTCAGCACTGAGGTTTTTTAGATTGAACTGCAGACATCTGGACAACACCGTGATCGGCAACTTCTGCGGATCTGTGGTAGCAAACAAAAACTTCACATGAGGTGGCGGTTCTTCAAGGGTTTTTAGAAGCGCAGCAAAACTCGACTTGGAGAGCATATGCACTTCATCGATAAGATAGATCTTGTAACGACCTCTAGATGGCGCGTACTGGACATTGTCCAGCAGCTCGCGCATATCATCTACGCCAGTACGAGATGCCGCATCCACCTCAATCAGATCAATAAAACGGCCTTCACCGATCTCAGTACAGGAGGAACATTCACCACAGGGAACTGAGCTAACGCCGACTTCACAATTGAGGCATTTAGATAGGATTCGAGCAATGGTGGTCTTACCCACTCCCCTTGTCCCAGTAAATAGATAGGCATGGTGCAAACGGTCGTGATCGAGCGCATTGATCAACGCCTGTAACACATGTTGCTGGCCAGCCATTTCGGCAAAAATACGCGGGCGCCATTTGCGGGCAAGTACTTGGTAACTCATAGAAGCGACGGCTTGTGAATCAAAAAGCCATTATAGGGAGATAAGGCAAATATAAACAGAGTGCAGAGCGAGACAGTTGCCATCTGCAGCCCACCCAGCAGTTTTTAGAACTAACCTTGCTCTACACGGCAACCAAACTCTGCACCCGCATCCAAAAGCCACTGGGCCACATAGTCCGCAAAACTGCGCCTAATCACTAGATCATAGGAACCGTCAGGTCTATTGCTTACGACCGCCGACGCTTTGGCAAAAGTGGTTTGCACTACCCGTCCTGCAGTAGGTTCTGCGCTGTCCCAAGCCTCAAAATCATAGACGCTGGATTTTTTAAGCAGAGTCGCAGCTGCGCTGCCGCGCATGTTGATCGAGGTCTGACCACCACTGACGTCAACTATCGATATATGGCCTTGCAGGGCCTTACGCATTGTTGCTTCGATAACGGCTGCATCACCGCCAATCTCTACGATCAGCCATTCGCTGGGACCGAGCCAATAGATACTCGTATTGCCATTCCGGCTATAGGTTCCAGCAACTAAGGGTAGCGTTAGATTTAGCACTTTAGCCACAGCCAAGCAAAACTCGCTGTCTGCAGCATCGCCGCGCAGATTTAAATGGGCACTGAAAGGTGCTTCTTTAATCACTAAACCGCAGTCTGTTTGATCACTGAATAACGACCCCGGAACCGCGCTTTTATTAAACGCCCCGTGAAAATAATACAGCACTGATTCCTGCACAATAGAGTTAGACATGCTGGCGCTCTCCCTTGGGATCATAAAAAACTGAGCTGACAATTTCTGCGGCGATACTGCGTCCATCAGCCAAGGGGCAATAGACCACCTGCCCCAACCTGCTGTGCCCGCCCTTAACCACTGCCAGTGCAATAGAATGGCCCAAGCTGGCACTGTAATAGCTCGAGGTTACATGACCCTGCATCGACATAGGTATTTTTTGCTTGGCATCGAAAACAACCTGGGCGCCTTCAGGCAAAACATCCGAGCCTTTGAGCGTTTTTAGTCCCACTAGCTGCTTGCGATTTTCCCGCACTGTGTCGCTGCGCTGCAGCGATCGCTTACCGATAAAGCTAAAGGCTTTGTTCTTACCCACTACCCAATCCATATTCATATCCGCTGGCGTCATGGAGCCATCTGTATCCTGGCCAACAATAATAAAGCCCTTTTCAGCGCGCAAAACATGCATGGTCTCGGTGCCGTAGGGCGTGATATTGAATTCTTCCCCGGCGGCGATTAATGCTTCCCAAATATGACGACCATAATGGGCTGGAACATTCACTTCGTAGGACAGCTCACCGGTAAAGCTAATGCGGAATATTCTCGCCTTGACGCCAGCCACGGTACCATCGCGCCAATCCATAAAACCAAAGGCCTCATTGGATAGTTCAATGTCGTTACAGACCTTGGCAATCACCTTGCGTGCATTGGGTCCTGTCACAGTGGCAGTGGTCCAGTGATCGGTCACCGAGGTGAAGTAAACCTGTAGCTCTGGCCACTCAGTTTGCTGCCACAACTCCAACCAGGCTAATACCCCAGCGGCACCGCCAGTGGTGGTAAACATTAGGTAGTGGTTGTCAGCCAAACAGGCGCAGACACCATCGTCGAAAATCATGCCATCTTCTTTAAGCATCACGCCGTACCGGCATTTTCCGGGCGCTAGTTTTAGGTATGAATTGGTATACATGCGGGTGATAAACTCTGCCGCATCTGGCCCTTGGATATCAATTTTACCCAAGGTGCTGGCATCCAAAATACCGACACTATTGCGCACCGCCAACCCTTCACGATTAACCGCTTTTTGCAGTGACTCGCCGGACTGGGGGAAATACCAGGGGCGTTTCCACTGACCCACATCTTCAAATTCTGCGCCCTGCTGCTGATGCCAGCGATGCATTGCGGTGTAGCGTTCAGGATCAAATAAATGATTCACATCACGACCAGCGATGGCGCCAAAGGTGGTCGGCGTGTAGGAGGGTCGGAATATAGTGGTGCCGGTTTCAGCAATACTTTGATCCAGCGCATTGGCCAGTATCGCCATGCCATTAATATTGCCCAGCTTACCCTGATCAGTGCCAAAACCCAGGGCCGTATAACGTTTAACATGCTCGACGGATTCGAAACCTTCGCGTACCGCCAACTCAATACCACTGGCACTGACATCTAATTGAAAATCGACAAACTGGCTTGGGGCACGACTGGTGCTTTGGGTATGAGGAACCAAAAACAATGCTTGCTGTGGCTGCTCTGAATACTCTTCAACGCTAAACCCAGGAAACTGCAAACCTCCGTCACCCCGACCGCTAAGCTTGGCCGCCTCGGCACCGGCACTGGCACCCTCAGCTAAACATCCGGCAAGATCAAAGGTACCTCTGCAGGCTCCGGCGGAGCGCTCTTGCTGTTTCGACGCTCCTGGCCGAAAACCAACAATGTTTGGGTCCCATACCGGTTTGGCTCCTGTGTGAGAGCTTAAATGAATCGCCGGACTCCAGCCCCCTGAACAGGCTATAAGATCAGAGTCTAAATACCGGACGGCACCGACTACCTGGGTACCAGATTCATTAATCGGCGCGACTAGCGCAGCCTTAACGCGTTTTTTACCCCTGGCTTCAATAAGCCCATGGCCCACCAGAACCTCAATACCCAAAGCCTTTACCGCATCAACTATTTCGCCGCTTGGGTTAGTACGGCTATCCACCACTGCAACCACTTGGCGACCTGTCTGGTGCCAGTCCAGTGCAGTCTGATAGGCATTGTCATTAGTGGTAAATACCACCAGCTTATTGCCAGGAGCAACGCCATAGCGATTGACATAGGTCGAGACTGATGAGGCCAGCATCACCCCGGGTATATCATTGTGCGCAAATACCAAGGGCCGTTCAAAAGCCCCGGTGGCCAACACCACCTGAGCTGCTCGGACTCTGTGAATACGCTGACGTGTGCCGCTGGGAGCGCTGAGAGCAAGGTGGTCTGTGCGACGCTCCAGAATCGTTAAGAAGTTATGGTCGTAGTAACCAAAAACCGTGCTGCGCGGCAATAACTGGACGTTCTTATAGGCCGCAAGCTCAGCCACTAAACTGGCAATCCAATCGGTTGCTATCCTGCCATCAATGGTCTGTTTTGAGGCCAATAAACTGCCACCAAATTCCGATTGCTCATCGGCAATAATCACTCTGGCACCGGTGCGCGCCGCTTCACGCGCGGCAACTAATCCCGCCGGCCCCGCACCGACCACTAACACATCACAATGTTGATTAAGTTTGTCGTAGCTATCGGGATCCGCCTCTACTGGGGTGGCACCCAAGCCAGCAGCCTTGCGAATAAAATGCTCGTAAGTCATCCACAATTTTTTCGGATACATAAAGGTTTTGTAGTAAAACCCCGGCGGCATTAAGCGACCAAAGGCCCCGATTATACCCATTACATCAAAATCGACGCTGGGCCAGCCGTTCACACTGGACGCTTCAAGCCCCTGATAGAGTTCGACCTGAGTCGCTTTCAGGTTGGGAATAGTGGCAGCACCGGCGCCCAGTTGAATAATGGCGTTGGGCTCTTCTGCGCCATGCCCGAATATGCCCCGAGGACGTGCATATTTAAAGCTACGACCCACAACGTCAACACCATTGGCCAATAGTGCCGAGGCAAGAGTGTCGCCGACAATGCCCTGATAGGCTTTTCCATTAAAGGTAAAATCAAGCGTAGCGCCAGTATGCGACTCTAACCGATTGCGGCTCATGCGCTAGCTCCAGTAATAGTCGGCTGGGTGCCGGTTTTATAGGTTTCCAAAATCTCGTAGGTGACTGTATTGCGCGTCGCATTAAAATAGCGACGGCAACCCACAGCGTGGTACCACATCTCATGATGGATACCGCGGCTGTTAGTGCGGAAAAACAGGTAGTCTCCCCATTCCTCATCGCTCAGGGCTTCAGGTTCCAACGGGCGCACAATATGGGCTTCGCCGCCGTAGCTAAACTCTTCCTCTTCGCGATGTTCGCGACAGTGGGGGCAATGGATTAGTAACATACTTTTCTCATAATATTAGCAATCGAAGTTAGTGAGCCACACCAGCAGCGCCGTGTTCATCAATCAGCGCGCCACTATTAAAGCGGTCAAGATTAAAGGCCGCAGCCAGTGGATGTGGACGATCATTGGCCACGGTGTCGGCGAAGACATAACCGGAACCCGGCGTCGCCTTAAAGCCGCCAGTGCCCCAACCGCAGTTAAAATACAATCCTTGGACAGAGGTTTTACTGATAATTGGACAGGCATCTGGGCAGGTATCAACCACCCCACCCCACTGACGATTCATGCGCACCCGACTAAAGGCCGGGAACAGTTCGCAGATAGCTTGAATAGTATGTTCCACCACATGAAAGGAACCACGCTGGCCATAGCCGTTATAGCTATCTACCCCTGCGCCAATAACAAGGTCACCTTTATCTGACTGGCTGATATAACCGTGCACCGCATTGGACATTACCACTGTGTCTAAACAGGGTTTTACCGGCTCGGAAACCAGCGCCTGCAAAGGTCGTGACTCAACCGGTAATCTCAGACCTGCCATGGCTGCAACCACACCAGAATTACCCGCAGTCACACAGGCCACTTTCCGCGCACCGATAAAGCCATTGCTCGTTTCTACACCCACCACAGCACCGTCTTTGCGACGAATCCCTGTGACTTCAGTCTGCTGAATCAGATCCACACCCAGTGCGTCGGCACCCCGGGCATAGCCCCAAGCAACAGCATCGTGACGAGCAGTGCCGCCCCGAGGCTGCCATGAGGCACCCAAAATCGGGTAGCGACTGTCGCGAGAAATATTAATTAGCGGCGCAATCTCTTTAATGCGCTGGGGACTCACCACTTCGCCATCTATACCATTTAGACGGTTGGCATTGACCCGCCGTTCTATATCGCGCATATCCTGTAGGTTATGACCCAGATTAAGCACGCCACGCTGGCTAAACATCACATTGTAGTTAAGCTCTTGGCTAAGGCCTTCCCACAATTTAAGCGACAGATCGTAGAGCTGTGCCGCTTCATCCCAGAGATAGTTAGAGCGAATAATCGTTGTATTTCGCGCCGTGTTACCGCCGCCCAAATAGCCTTTTTCGATCACCGCGATATTAGTAATACCATGGACTTTGGCCAAATAATACGCCGTCGCTAAACCGTGGCCGCCACCGCCGACAACGATCACATCATATTCTTTTTTCGGGGTTGGGCTACGCCAGACTTTTTGCCAATTTTCATGGTAGCTAAGGGCATTTTTTAATAGGCTGAAGGCGGAATATTTTTTCATTTCTATGGGTCTGCACAGTAGCGATAAACGACTCCTATTGGAGCAAGATGAGGCTGCAAGCAACTAGAAGAAAACTGACAATCTCAGGACTCAAAAGCGACAAATGGCTGAAAAAACCCAATTATGGCAGTTACATTCAAGTCAACCTCTCGATCTGTTGTATATAACTGCCACCAAGCCTACACTGCACTGAACAAAAATAACTCGAATCTAGGGCGCTCAGCATGCCTAAAAAATCCTCTCTTTATAAAATATCGCCGAGTTTATCCGTCGGTTTTGTGTTGATGCCAAGCTTTACGCTGCTACCCTTTTCTGCGTTTATTGACGCCCTGCGCCTGGCGGCAGATGAAGGTGATCAGAGCCAACAAATAAACTGTCGCTGGACCCTGATGGGGCCCAACCTCGACGCTATTTCTTCGAGCTCTGGAGTCCAGATAAAGCCCTGGGAAAGCTATAGGAATCCAGTGGAATTCGACTACATAGTTGTCGTAGGTGGCCTGCTACAAAAGACCTTGCATGGCAGTCAACATGTGATCGACTACCTGCAGCAAGCCAACCGAGCTCATGTGCCCATTATTGGTCTCTGCACCGGGTCCTTTGCAATGATCCGCGCCGGGCTGATGCATCAACGTCGCTGCTGTGTCAGCTGGTTTCACTACAAGGATCTGGCAGAGCACTATCACGACGTTATTCCGGTTGCCGAACAACTCTTTGTCGACGACGGCGATCGGATTACCTGTGCTGGCGGCGCTGTGGCTGCGGATCTTGCCGGCTATATTATTGAGCGCCATCTGGGCCAGAGCTGGGCGCGCAAAAGTCTGCGTATTTTACAGATGGATAGTCCTCGACCGGCCAATGCGCCACAACCGCAACCGGCGTCTGATTATCAGGTGAAAAATAAATCGGTTGCACGGGCGCTGTTGCTGCTAGAACAAAATCTCAGCCGGCCCCTCTCTACGGATGAAATAGCTGATCGATTGAATATTTCAAAGCGTCAATTAGAGCGTCTATTTATCGCCGAAACCGGTGATAGTTTGCAAAAGTTTTATCGAAAAATTCGCTTAAATTATGGACTTTGGCTACTGCAAAATACACAGCGCTTAATTACCGATATTGCGCAGGAAACAGGCTTTTCAGATACCGCCCATTTCTCCCGCGCTTTTCGCGCGGCCTTTGACAAAAAGCCCACTCAGTGTCGAGAATAATGCAGAGCAGCTGCACAGCCTCTAGCTGCGCATGTGTCGCTCATTGCTCGGCGGTATGCCATAGAGATCACTGTAGCAGCGACTGAAATGCGGCGCCGTGGAAAAGCCACAGCTTATTGCAACATCGATTACCGGAATCGAGGTTTGCAGTAGTAATAAGCGCGCTCTGGAGAGGCGTAATTCGAGATAATATCTAGACGGGGCACAGTGCAAATAGCGATTAAATAAACGCTCTAACTGGCGCCTTGAAATGCCTACATAATTGGCCACTTCATCCAGTGTTAAAGGTTCTTCAGTATTGCTTTCCATCAGGGTTACCGCGTCCACTAAACGCGGCTGACTGGCACCAATCAAATATTGTAGCGGTGCGCGCTGAGCGTCTTTTTCTGTACGCACGCGGTCACAGCTAAACTGCTCAGATATCTGCTGCACAAGCTGATGCCCGTGGATACTGGCAATCAAACTCAGCATCAGGTCAATGGAACTGATACCCCCTGAACAGGTATAGCGATCGCGGTCTATAGCAAACAGTTTGGAGGAAAGCTGTAGCTTGGGAAATTCCTCACGCATACTGGCAAGATTTTCCCAGTGAATAGTGCAGCGATAGCCATCTAATAACCCGGCGGTGGCTAGGGCATAACTTCCGGTACACAACCCGCCCAGAGGAATCTTTTTCTTGGCAAAACCGCGCAGTGCATCAGTGAGCAACTTGGTGCAATACTGCCTGATATGGTAGCCGCCACAGACTAGTAATATTTTCACGTCAGTGGCACTTTTAAGCGCACCGTAAATTTGTATCTCCAGCCCACAGCTTGACGTCACAGGCTCTCCGTCTAGACTGTAGATCGACCAACGATACAGTTCGCGGCCACTGAGACGGTTTGCCATACGCAGGATACCTATGGCGTTAGAGAAGGTACTTAGAGTGTACTCAGGCATCAACAGAAACCCTATATGCAGGGTGACCACAGGTTCGATTTCAGCCTGATCTTGAGCCTCTTGAGGCAGCAAAGGGTGCAGAGAGTATGGAGCAATATTATCGTCGGACATTTTTAAACGCCTTCTTATAAAAACCACTTCTATTGGTGGCTTTTTCTAAGTATAGATCAACAAACTATTTTTTAAGAAACACTTTTAGTCAATGACTATTGCCCGCTCACAAAAAAACAATAATCCCAACACAGTCGATGAAACATCCAATCAAAAACTTAGCGCCGGCGACGCTTTCTGCCACCACTACTCTCAACAAGCTGTTTTATTGGCGGCCGATTCACCACGGAAAATAAATGATCAAAAGGATCAGTCTTGTTGGGAAAGGCCATGGCATCGACAAAATAATCCTGAAATTTTGGCTCCAGAGCGGTTTCAATTTTTTCAATATTTTTAACCAAGCTTTCAATCACATTTCGAGACGGACTATTCAACAGTGCAATACGCGCGCCAGTGCCGGCGGCATTGCCCGCCGACGAAACCTCGCCCAACACGCAGTCGGGAATCAACCCCAGCACCATGGCGTGTTGCACATTAATATGACTGCCAAAGGCCCCAGCTAAACGAATGCGCTCTACCCTGTCAGTGCCCATATGATCCAGTAGTAATTTCACACCGGCATAGAGCGCGGCCTTGGCCAGCTGAATTTGGCGAATATCATTTTGTGTCACTACAATCTGCGCCTCGTCATTGGCGGGGGTATGCAGAACATAACTCCAGGTGCGGTCATTTTGAATAATTCTGGCACTGCGACTGGCAAGATCGCCATCGACTATTCCATCCAGCGTTACTATGCTGGCCAAATACATCTCGGCAACCACTTCAATAATGCCTGAGCCACAGATTCCGGTGACACCATGGCTCTCTATGGCCTCGCTGAAACCCGCTTCATCAGACCAGAGCTCAGATCCAATCACTTTAAAGCGCGGTTCTAGGGTTTCAGGGTTTATTCGCACCCGTTCAATGGCGCCGGTGGCAGCCCGTTGACCACAGCTAATTTGGGCGCCCTCAAAGGCTGGGCCCGTGGGACTGGAGCAGGCCAGTAACCGCTGGCGATTACCCAGCACAATTTCAGCATTGGTGCCCACATCCACCAACAGGGTCATCTGATCCTGTTCCTGTGGTTCTTCCGAAAGAATCATACCGGCGGTATCTGCACCCACATGACCGGCAATACAGGGCAATATATAAATCCGTCCGCCGGGATTAATCTTTAGATCTAATTCGGTGGCGGGTATTTCGACCGCTGCATCAGTCGTCAGTGCAAAGGGGGCACCGCCCAATTCCACTGGGCTAATGCCGAGTAAAATATGATGCATGATAGGATTAGCCACCAGGGAAATTTCTAAGATATCCTCGACGCTGGCCTCTATTTCCACAGCGACTTCCGCAAATAGGCTATTCAGCGCCTCACGGATAACCAGCGTTATTTCCTCTGCTCCCTCCGGGTGCATCATCACGTAGGAGACGCGGCTCATTAAATCTTCACCAAAGCGAATCTGTGGGTTCATTAGGCTGGCGCTGGCCAGTACCGAACCGGTAGAGAGATCACAGAGGTGGGCGGCAATAGTAGTTGAACCCACATCCACTGCGACACCATAGGCCCTGTCGTTTAAACCGGGCCACAGGGCGACGATTTTTTCCTGCTTATGCACAGCAACAGTGATGCTGCGCTTGCCCTCAGCCAAAACTGGCTGCAGGATTTTTAATAGGCCGCTGTCACAGCTTAGGTTATCCAGACCCCACTCTTCTGCAAGCGCATCGGTCAAGCGCTGCAGGTCTCCTTTGGGCACGTGCATATCGGCTTCGGCAACCTGCACATAGTAGAGCCGGGTAGCTGGATCCAGACTGATATCTCGGTACTCGGCATCTTTGCGCACTATCTGACGATGCACCTGGCTCTCGGCGGGCACATCTATCACCACATCATCGAGTAGTAGTGTATGGCAACTTAAACGACGGCCATTGGCCAGTGGTGTTTTGCGCTCGCCATATTTGATTTCGGTGGCGCAAATAGCGGACAGATGGCTGCTATCGGAGGCGATCTGGTGTTTGGGAAAAGAGCCTTCAGCACAGATAATCTGACAGCGACCGCAGAGTCCACGACCGCCGCAGACGGAATCAATATCCACACCCAGCACACGCGCAGCGTGTAATAGAGGTGTATTGACCGGAAAACTGCCACGGCGACCAGAGGGTGTGAAGACGATTTTGACCATCTTGTCACTGCTATGCGGAGTACCCATGCTATCCAACGCCTATTTAGCCTCTTTTTCTACGGCCACCACGAACTCGGCCTTCCCCCTCGGGGACCGGTTCGCGATAGGCTTTAATCCAGTTGGCACAGTTGGGGTCATTGCCCATCATCACATCGCCTCCGCGCACGGCTGCCATTACTTCTGCGTGCAGCGGACTGGTAATAGCAGACGTCATACCGGCCCCCATGGCCATGGTTAAAAAGGCACTGTTAATGCCATTGCGGTTGGGTAGACCAAAGCTGACATTGGAAGCACCGCAGGTCGTGTTAACTTTTAACTCTTCACGGAGACGGCGAACTATATGCATCACTTGCAGACCGGCGGTATTAATAGCTCCGATGGGCATCACCAGAGGATCGACGATTACATCGCTGTGATGAATGCCATAATCAGCGGCGCGCTCGATAATTTTTTTCGCCACTTTAAAGCGCTCATTGGGATCTTCTGAAATACCGGTTTCATCGTTTGAAATAGCCACCACAGCAGCGCCATATCTGGCCACTAAGGGCAGCACTCTCTCAAGCACCTCATCTTCACCAGTGACGGAATTGACCAGGGCTTTACCCTGATAGACCGCAAGACCGGCTTCCAATGCTTCAATAATCGAAGAATCAATACTCAGGGGCACATCGCTAATCGACTGCACCAGTTGAATTGCCTCGGCCAAAATACGTGGTTCATCGGCCAGTGGAATACCCGCGTTCACATCGAGCATCTGAGCCCCTGCAGCCACCTGGGCTAGGGCATCCGCTTCTACACGACTGTAGTCCCCCACTTTCATTTCCTCAGCCAGTATTTTGCGGCCTGTGGGATTTATGCGCTCACCAATAATCACGAAGGGCTGATCAAAGCCGATTTTGACTTCTTTTGTGGCGGAGCTAATAGTCGTAATGGTCATGCTTTTCTCCAAAAATTAACGGCTCGGATGCCAGGGGATTCGATCTCCCAACAGCTTAGTTTTTTCTACGATTTCAGCGATTCGATGTTCCTGACGATAGGCCATAATATGCACCCCGCTGACCCCTTCAATATCGCGAACTTCATTGATCATATCGATACAGATATTGACCCCTTCCTGCTTTTGATCCTCGGCACCTGCAAGGCGTTTAATAATCCCATCGGGAATATGCACACCGGCGACATTGTTGCGAATCCACTCAGCAGATTTGGCCGAGGCCAAAGGACCCACACCGGGCAAAATAAAAACCTTTTTATCCAATCCGAGATCCCGAACCTTGGCCATATAGGTTTTAAGCATGTCGATATCAAAGCAGTACTGGGTCTGCACAAACTGCGCACCAGCAGCGACCTTTTTCGCCAGACGCAGAGGTCGATAATCAAATGGTGGGGCAAAGGGATTGGCCGCTGCGCCCAAAAATACTCGCGGTGGCGAAGTGATCTTACGACCACTGAGAAACTCGCCATCATCGCGCATGCCACGAAGCATTTGCAGGCTGGTCATGCAGTCCATATCGAATACTGGCTTGGCTTCTGGATGGTCGCCAGACTGCACGCCATCGCCGGTTAAGCAGAGAATATTCGACACGCCCATGGCTGAGGCGCCAAGCACATCACCCTGCATGGCAATGCGGTTTTTATCACGGCAAGAGATCTGCATAATCATTGAGTAGCCACGGCGGGTCAGCAGCGCGCACATGCCGACACTGGACATATGACAATTGGCACCGGAGCCGTCGGTAGCATTAATGGCATCCACATAGCCATCAAACTGCGCCGCGCGGTCGAATACTTCCTGAGGATCAGCTGAATCTGGCGGCGCTATTTCCGCGGTTACGGCAAAATGACCGGCGCGCAATATCCGCTCAAAACGACCGGGAGAATCATGGCCCGGCAGTATTGGCAGGTTCTCTCCTGCTAGAGGTTCGTCGTCAAACATCAGGATGTCACGCCTAATTTTTTGCGCACAGCGCGAAGCCATGCACTGGTGCCTTTTAATCGTACATCCACGGGCGCCTGAATCACCTGAATCGTCGACTCCAGATCACCCACCCGCTTGCTGCCCTCCCAGGAGGTCACCCAGACGCAGACCATAGTTGCATCGACCTCGCAGTGACCATTGCTGCGCACGCCGCCACAGGGGCCATTGCGGAGGGTTTTAGGGCAGTTCATCGGACAGGCCATACCGGTTTCACCGAGAGTACACTGACCACAGGATTGAGAGTCGAACAGAAAGCCTTTGACCATTTGTTCAATAGCGGCAAAAGCGCGGTCTAGGCGCTGATAGCCGAGACGCTTAAAGATCGGATGCAGAGCCACCAAAAGCCTTTCTAGGGCCTGATAGGCGCTGCGTAACCAGCGGGCGTTGCGAGCCGACCAGTAGCGAACCCTTTTCAAGCGCTCACTATCCTAAGGCCTTTGCTGGCCACTAGGGCGGCAATATCAGCATTGGAATAATCACTCTCTATGGCACTGGCAAATTGCTCAGCGAGCTCCTGAGGACTGCCCTCGCCTTCAATTGAACTGGTAACACGGCGCCAGTCTTCCAAATACTCGTCGCTGCCTCCTTTGCCAGCGCGCATGGCAGCGCGATCTATAGCGACCTGAAAACGGTGGCTCAGCAGCGCCTTGCCCCGAACTCGGCCACTTTTGACCAGAATTTGAGCTGGGATATCACGCCAAAACACTTCAATTTTTTGCATCAAGTCGCTCTCTATTCGCTTTAGATAATCTGCAAAATTTGCTCTTTAAGACTCTTTCCCAAATCGCCATAACCACTGTGCTTATGGCTAAATTCTAAGCCTAAAAATTCCGCCGCTCGCTCTGCTCTAACAACCAAATCTGCATCTTGGCGCTGAGACAGATAGGTCACCAATCTGTAGTTGGCAAAGTACTGATCCCGCAACTCAGGATACAGATCCAGCTTTAACCCCTTAATCACCAGTCGGTCAAAGTGCTCAACCAAAAAATCGGTCAGGTAAAAAGTACCCAATTCCCGCTCTGCCATCTGCGTAAAATCCTGTTCACCGGCATAGAAGGAATAACAGTGAGCGCCGGGCAGACGCTCTATAGATTCGCCGGCCTCGGCTATCACTCGGTCAATCTCACCACCGGTACCACAGTCTCCATAGGCAACAAAAATATGCTGATATTGACTGCGATATTGCTCGATTTTTTCCCGCAGCTTTTTCGGAATTAATTTTGGTCTATTGTGTAACTCGGCATCCAGACACTGCAGATCCATCTGGCTCCAGCCATTGAGCTTTTGCAGCCAGACGATCTCACGGGCCAGGGCTCCGCAGGCAATTACCAGTAATCTTGAACCCTCGGGGCTTTTTATTGGCTCAAGGCTGTCCATTGGCTCGAGGCCGTTCACTAAGCAGCCTCTAGGGCTCTACGTTCCTGCACCAAACGAATCGCTGTGGTCGCTGCATCCGCGGCATCGCGGCAATAGGCATCAGCGCCAACCGCGGTGCCAAATTCTTCATTCAGCGGTGCACCGCCAACCATGACTATATATTTGTCACGCAGGCCCTGGTCTTTAAGCGCGTCGATCACCACTTTCATATAGGGCATGGTCGTAGTGAGCAGAGCGGACATACCCAAGATGTCGGGCTTATGGCGCTCTAGAGCGGCTATATATTCCTCTACGCTGTTATTAATACCCATATCGTGAACTTCGAAACCGGCACCTTCCATCATCATGGCGACCAGGTTTTTGCCTATATCGTGGATATCACCTTTCACTGTGCCAATCACCATAGTGCCCACTGGCTTAGCGCCGGTCTCGGCCAATAGCGGCTTGAGAATCGCCATGCCACCCTTCATGGAATTAGCCGCGAGCAACACCTCGGGAACAAATAAAATACCATCGCGAAAATCAATCCCGACCACGGTCATACCGTCGACTAGCGCTTCACCCAACACGCGCTCTGGCGTCCAGCCTCGATCCAGGAGAATCTGTGTGCCCTCTTCAATCTCTTCTTTTAACCCATCGTAGAGATCGTCATGCATTTGCAAAACCAGATCTGCATCGGATAATTCAGCCAGTACAATATCGTCTTCTTCAGACATCCTGTTTATTCCTCAAAAATCGTGCTTTTATATTAGTAACGCTTAGTAATCACGGTCGGCAAAAGAGCCTTTTCGACGCGCCATAAAATCAATCAATGCTTCATCAATCGCCGGATCAAATGCCGGTGCCTGATAGTCATTGAGCATTGTTTTCCACAACACATTGGCACGCTGGGCCGTATCCAGAGAGCCATCGACCTGCCACTGCTCATAGCTATTATTGTCCGCCACAGTGGATCTATAGAATGCTGTTTCAAAGTTCTTAAGGGTGTGCGCTGAACCCAAGTAATGCTTGCCTGGGCCTACCTCACGAACCGCATCTAGAGCCTGACCGTTCTCCGACATATCCATACCCGATAGCAGCACAGAGATCATGCTGGCCTGATCGCAATCCATAATAAATTTCTCATAACCCATGGCCAGCCCCCCTTCCAGCCAACCAGCGGTATGCAACATAAAGTGCACCCCAGCCAAGGCTGCGGTCTGCAAAGTATTGGCTGCTTCATAGGCGGCCTGAGCATCGGGCAGTTTGGAGCCTGTAAGTCCGCCACCACTTCTAAAAGGCACACCCAATCGACGGGCCAGGGCAGCCGCGGCGTAGATAACCTGGCTTGGCTCTGGAGTGCCAAAGGTGGGTGCACCGGTGGCCATAGAGACTGCCGCGGCGAAGGTACCAAAGATAACCGGTGCGCCGGGGCGACAGAGCTGAGTAAAGGCTATACCGGCCAAAGCTTCGGCCAGTATCTGTGTCACGGTACCAGCGGCGGTAACCGGCGACATAGCACCGGCAAGAATAAAGGGTGAAACCACTGTTGCTTGATTATTGCGCGCATAGACCTTTAGCGAACCGAGCATGGTAGCGTCATAGGTCATGGGTGAATTGACATTGATCAGGCTTGTGAGCACACAGTTTTGGTCGACAAATTCATCGCCAAAGACCAGCTTCGCCATATCGACGGTATCTTGAGCGCGCTCAAAATGGGTCACCGATCCCATCAGTGGTTTGTCACTGTATTTAAAGTGACTGTAAACCATATCAAAATGGCGTTTATTCACCGGCAGATCCACAGGCTCACAAATAGTGCCACCGGAGTGGTGGATTCCCGGGGCCATATAGGCGAGCTTTACGAAATTCTGAAAGTCATCAATCGTGGCGTAGCGACGACCTTTATCTATGTCGTGAACAAAGGGGGAGCCATAGGCTGGAACCAACACCGTACGCTTGCCACCAATAATCACATTGCGCTCTGGATTGCGCGCGTGCTGAACAAACTCCCGCGGAGCTGTTGCCTGAATAATCGAGCGACAAAGACCTTTGGGGAAATGAACCCGAGTACCCTGCACATCGGCACCGGCTTCTTTCCACATGGTCAAGGCTTCTGGATCGTCGAGAAAATCAATACCGATCTCTTCCAACAAGATATCGGCATTGTCTTCGATCAGCTGCAGATCCTCATCGCTAAGATATTCCAAAAAGGGAATTTTACGCTCGATAAACGGCACAGTTTTGACCACTGTATTGGCCCGTGCTGTGCGACGCCCGTCGCGACCACCGCCCTCTCTACCCGCTCTTCTTCGACCCGTTGTTTCAGTCATAATTATTTTTCCGTTGAAGACTGTTGCTCTGTCTTTTTTTTAGGATCTTTTTAGTATCTCTAGCGCTCGCAGTCTGTTCCTGTTTCGGCGCAGCCGCATCTGCTTTTACGACGCCGAAATACCAGTTTGCGACGCTACTAAAAACTAACTTCGCAAACAGCTATTTTCGCCATCAAAGGGCGACTCTTCGATCACTGTTACCGGATAGCGCTGCCCCAGCATTTCAATTTCTAACGCTGTCCCTACAGCGCCATAAGCAGTCTTAACGAGACCCAGCGCCAGAGACTTATTGGTCCTGAAACCAAAACCTCCAGAGGTAGCTCGACCAACTAATACTCCGTCTTTATAAAGGCCCTCAGAACCTCGGGCATCGGCGTCATTGACGCCATGAACTTCCAAGGTCGCAAAACAATTATCAAAGCCACGCTCTTGCCAGTCAGTCAGCGCTTGTTTGCCGACAAAGTCACAGTCCTTATCCAGCTTTACAAAACGCTCTAAACCCGACTCCAAGGCGGAGTATTCAATCGACATTTCCCGAGGTATCAAACGGTAGGATTTTTCGATCCGCATACTGTCCATGGCGCGAATACCAAAAGGCTTGATATTAAATTCGGCACCGGCCTTCATCAGTTCATCAAAGATATAGTTTTGCATCTCGATTGGATGGTGCAGCTCCCAACCCAACTCGCCGACAAAATTAACGCGCAGCGCCTCGGCCTGGGCATAGCCAACATTAATCGACTTGCCGGTAAGCCATTTAAAGTTATCGTTAGACATATCCGTGTCAGTAAGCTTTTGCAGCAACTGCCGAGACTTGGGCCCAGCTACCACCAAAACACCCATCTGGGTGGTAATTTTCTGTAAATTAACCGAGCCATCTCGCGGTGCCAGCTTAGTCAGATAATCCCAGTCGTGACGCTCTTGAGCGCCGGCAAAAACCAGGTAATAGCTGTTTTTTGCGCGTTTGTAGACAGTGAATTCGGCTCGCACACCGCCGTTTTTAGATAGCATATGGCAGAGACCAATGCGCCCTATGGCCTTGGGAATCGTGTTCGCGACAATGCTGTTCAGCCAAGCTTCTGAGCCGCGCCCGGTGACCGTACATTTGGAGAATGCCGACATATCCAGCACGCCTACATGTTCATTTACATGGCGGCATTCCTGACCGACAAAATCAAAGTAGTTGGAGCGACGGAAGGAGTTCTTTTCAACGATGCGGCCGTCGGCCAACGCCGCTGAATGGTTTTTATTCCACAGGGTATCTGACTTGTCCAAGTCTTCATCGGACAAAGAATAACCGGGAGGCGCAAACCAGTTGGGTCGCTCCCAGCCATAGACAGAGCCAAACACTGCGCCCAGGGCTTTCATACGATCGTAGCAAGGGGTAGTTTTTAACGGCCGCGCAGCACCGCGTTCTTCATCTGGGTAGTGGTTTTTAAACACATGATCATAGGCTTCTTCGTTTTTGCTGCGCAGATAGCCACGACTGGCGTAGGGTCCGAAACGACGTGGATCAACACCCATCATATCCACCGTTGGCTCACCGTCTACAATCCATTCCGCCAACTGCCAACCGGCACCGCCAGCAGCGGTAATACCAAAGCTATGGCCTTCATTGAGCCACAAATTGTTTAAACCCCAGGCCGGACCAACGATGGGATTACCATCCGGGGTATAGGCAATAGCGCCGTTATAGACCGTTTTGATTCCCACATCGGCAAAACCGGGAACCCGTGTCATACAGGCTTCAATATGGGGCATCAAACGATCTAAATCGCCATTAAAAAGTTCATATTCGGAATGCTCACTGGGACCGTCCACATAGCAGCAGGGTGCAGTTTCTTCATAGGGACCGAGAATAAATCCACCGGCCTCCTCACGCAGATAATAGCCAGCGTCAGAATCACGCAGCACAGCCTGCTCAGGAAGTCCCTGGGCTTTGCGCGCTAAAATATCAGGATGTGGGTCGGTAACTATATACTGGTGCTCTACAGGAATAACCGGAATATCCAGCCCCACCATCTCGCCAGTCTTGCGGGCAAAGTTGCCGGTGCAGCAGACAACATGCTCACAGTGGATATCACCCTTATCGGTTTTAACAATCCAACTCTCATCGGACTGCTGCTCCAGATCGAGCACTGCAGTATTGCGATAGATGGTTGCACCCCGAGAGCGCGCACCTTTGGCCAGAGCCATAGTTAAGTCTGCGGCTTGAATATAGCCATCATCTGGATGCTGGATCGCACCAATCACGCCATCTAGGTTAGCCAATGGCCAGGCTTCTTTAACCTGTTCTGGGGTTAAAAAATTAACCTCCACGCCAACGGTCTGGGCCACGCCGGAATAGTACCGATATTCATCCATACGGTCTTGATTAGAGGCTAAGCGAATATTTGAGACCACGGAAAAGCCCACATCTTGCCCAGTCTCTTTTTCCAGCTCATGATAAAAATTCACTGAGTACTGGTGCAACTTCCCCACCGAGTAACTCATATTAAAGAGTGGCAATAGACCCGCAGCGTGCCAGGTGGAACCGGATGTCAGTTCCTTGCGCTCCACCAACACCACATCGGTCCAGCCTTTTTTAGCCAGGTGATAAAGGGTGCTGACCCCAACCACGCCACCGCCAACTACCACTACTTTTGCACTCGTTTTCATACCCGTCTCTTCAAGCCTGTTTTCATTATTTTTAGGTCAGTGTAACCGCCAAAACTAGCCTGCCAACGCGCAAATACGACAGCCATATACCTTCCAACGCCATGACCGCAACAGCCTATATCACTTACCGTAGAGTCGTTTTTAGAACAGCTAGAGCCGGTCTCAGAAAGCCAGTAAGGAATTGGTTTGTGGAAGATGTGCGCAGCGTTAACTAAGCTTGTGAGAAGTGGTTTTACCAGGCGGTATAAGCAGGCGGTATTAGCAGGCAGAGTTACTGACATAATTATCGGAGTTAGATCCCCATGAGTGATATCGAAATAGCACGCAGTGCCACCAGCCAACCAATCGCTGAAATTGCCGCAAAGCTCCACATTCCCGATGCAGCATTAATTCCCTACGGCAGAACCAAAGCCAAAATATGTCCGGATCATATTGCCTCGTTAAAAGATAAACCCGACGGCAAGTTGATTTTGGTTACCGCGATTACCCCTACCCCTGCAGGCGAAGGTAAGACAACAACCTCCGTTGGCCTCACCGACGGACTCAACCGCATAGGTAAAAATGCACTGGTGTGCCTGCGTGAACCCAGCCTTGGCCCCTGCTTCGGGATGAAAGGCGGAGCCGCCGGTGGTGGCTATGCACAGGTGGTTCCCATGGAGGATATCAACCTGCACTTTACCGGCGACTTTCACGCCATTGGCGCAGCACACAACTTGCTGTCGGCACTAATAGACAACCATATTCACTGGGGTAATAGTCTCGAAATTGATGCCCGACGGATCGTTTGGAAGCGCGTTGCCGATATGAATGACCGCGCCCTGCGCAGCATTAACTGTGGTTTGGGCGGCCCAGGAAATGGTTTCCCGCGCGAGGATGGCTACGACATTACCGTGGCATCAGAGGTCATGGCGATCTTCTGCCTGGCCACGGACTTAGACGACCTCAAAGAGCGACTGAATAAAATTGTGGTTGCCTATACCCGCGACCACCGACCCATTCATGCCAGTGAGATTTTGGGAACTGGCGCCATGAGCGTGCTGCTCAAGGATGCCCTTGCACCGAATTTGGTGCAGACTCTAGAGAACAATCCCGCGATAATCCACGGCGGTCCGTTTGCCAATATAGCCCATGGTTGCAACTCGGTTATCGCCACCAAAGCGGGCCTTAAGATGGCCGACTATGTCGTCACCGAAGCAGGCTTTGGTGCCGACCTAGGGGCTGAAAAATTCTTTGATATTAAATGCCGTGCTGCAGGCTTGCATCCGGACGCCGCTGTTATTGTCGCCACCACCCGCGCTTTGAAAATGCACGGCGGTGTCAGCAAAGACGATTTAGATAAAGAAGATCTGAGCGCCCTGGAAGAGGGTTGCTGCAATCTGGTTCGTCATATTGAAAATGTAAAAGCCTTTGGCGTGCCAGTGGTTGTGGGTATCAATCGCTTCACCTCAGATACCGATGCAGAGATTGCCCTGATCAAGAAGATCGCCCTGGCTAATGGCGTTAAAGCCATAGACTGCACTCATTGGGCGGATGGTGGTGCTGGCACAGAGGAATTGGCCGAGGAAGTAGTTGCGCTTGTGGACTCTGGGCACGCTAACTTTGCCCCCTTATACCCAGATGACATGCCAATTTGGGATAAGGTTAAAACGGTCGCCACTAGGCTCTATAGAGCAGATGATATTATTGCCGATCAGAAAATTCGCGATCAGATTCAAAAGCTGCAGGACAGTGGCTATGGTCACTTCCCCGTCTGTATCGCCAAAACGCAGTACAGTTTTTCAACTGACCCGACACTAAAGGGAGCGCCATCTAATCATGTTGTGGCCATTCGTGAGGTGAGGTTATCTGCTGGTGCTGGATTTATAGTAGTGGTTTGCGGAGACATTATGACTATGCCGGGGCTACCCAGAGTGCCGGCGGCGAATCATATTGATATCAATGAAAATGGCGAGGTTGTGGGGCTTTTCTGATTCGGTGCTAGGGCCGTTCTTAGTTAAGAATGGCCCTAGAATATGAAAACCGATAATCCATCTTGTGTTACCGAGAACCCTAACCTTTCATCTTGAACACTCCAATCTGTCATCTCGAACATCCCAACCTGTCATCTCGAACATCCCAACCTGTCATCTCGAACGAATGTGACGGATCTCAGAAGCCTGCAAGGAGATCTCTCCTGATCTGCGCTCTGTCGAGATATCAAGATACGGGAATAGCTCGAATCCCCCAGGCTCAAAAAAGCTGAACCAAAGTATGTTTCAAGAAGAGATAGAGAAATAGAAAGAACAAGAGATAACTGGAGATAACTGGAGATAACTGGAGATAACTAAAAGTATGGCGGTGACCCTCACCAGCCACACCTCGGCACACAGCGTAACCACTACCGTTGCTCCCTTCCGGGCCTGGCGGGGTTCGCGGCTGGCTGTTGCGAGGGGACCAGTGAGGGCCACCATTGAAGCGCGGGATTATCAAGGGTTTGGCCTCCAAGTGCAACAGCTCATCAAGCAAAAAATGCCTTATTGGCAGATAAAAATGGGTCCACCCAGAATCAAAATAGCCCACCAATAGATCACTTTTATTGTGGTTAAATCTTATCGGTTCGGTAAACTACAGGCAGATCCCAGTGACAAAACCCTAAAAACGGATTTCCAACAATGAGTCATTCCTCAGCAACGACACCCACCCAACCCAACTGTGGAAATAACCCATCTTTTAGACCCAATCCAATCAAACCACTGACTCCACTCTTACTACTCGCCCTGCTAACATTACTCACCAGCTGCGGCGGTGGCGAAAACAATGTCAGCAGCGGCAATCGCAGTGGTACCCTGCACTGGGGCAACGGCACAGAACCACAGAGCCTCGACCCCCATATAGCCACCGGCGTCCCCGAGCATAAAATTATCGTCGCGCTGATGGAAGGCCTAGTGCTCAAAGACAGCAAAACCCTAGAACCGCGACCTGGTGTTGCCACCTCATGGGATATCAGTGACGACGGTCGAGTCTATACGTTTTACCTGCGCAAAGACGCCCGCTGGTCTAACGGCGATCCACACAACGCCCATGATTATGTCTGGTCATGGTGGCGCGCACTGCAACCAGCACTGGGCAACTTATACGCCTATATGTACTTCCCCATAGCCAATGCTAAAGAATATTACGAAGGGCAAATCAGCGACTTCGAACAGGTCGGCGTCAAAGCCCTAGATGACCATACCCTACAAGTTACCCTCAACAACCCAACCCCCTACTTCCTGCAACTGCTCGATCACTACAGCCTCTATCCAGTGCATCGCGCCACCATCGAAAAATTTGGTGACGCCGACCAACGGGGCACTCGCTGGACCTATGAGGGCAACCTAGTGGGCAATGGTGCCTTTCAGCTGTCTGAATGGAAGATTAATCGCCGAGTGGTGGTGGAGCGCAATCCCCACTATTGGGATGCCGAGAGCATCAAGCTGAATAAAATTATCTTCTACCCCATCGAAAACGCCGTCACCGTGGAACGTATGTTCCGCGCAGGGCAGTTGCACTACAGCGGGACAGTGCCCGCTGACAAAATCGCCACTTACAGAGAACGTAAGGATCCATCCCTGCATATAGCGCCCTATCTTGGGGTCTACTTCTATCGCATTAATACACGCATACCCCAGCTGCAAGATAAGCGTGTGCGACGGGCTCTGGGCATGACTATTGACCGCGACAAGATTAGCCAACGAATACTTAAAGGCGGACAGATCCCCGCCTACACCATCACGCCTCCAGGCACTATGGGCTATTACCCAAAGAGCGATTTAGCCTTTGACCCAGAGGCCGCCAGACAACTGCTGGCCGATGCCGGCTATCCCAATGGCGAAGGTTTTCCCGCCACAGAAATTCTCTATAACACCAGCGAAGGTCACCGCAAGATTGCCGTTGCGATTCAGCAGATGTGGAAGAAGCACCTCAATATTGACGTCAAACTGCTCAACCAAGAGTGGAAGGTCTATCTGAATAGCGTCACTAGCCTTGACTATGAAATCGGTCGCGCCGGCTGGATCGGTGATTATGTGGACCCCAATAACTTCCTCGATATGTTTCTCTGCAATGGCGGCAATAACCGCACCAGCTGGTGTAACCCAGAATATGACCAGCTGATCCTCAAAGCGGCACCGGAAGCTAAGACCCACGCTGAGCGACTGGCGATATTTGAGCGCGCTGAAACTATGTTGCTCGACGCTATGCCGGTGATCCCAATCTATATCTACACATCGAATAATTTGGTCAATGCTTCAGTAAAGAACTTTAATGACAATATTCTCAATCAGCCGTCATTTAAAGAAATGTATCTCGAAGCCGGCCCAGCAGATGCAGGAGCAAAAAACTAATGTGGCGATTTGCCCTCAACCGTCTGCTCCAGGCCATTCCTGTTTTGCTAATCGTCATCAGCGCCACCTTTTTGCTGGTGCACTCTGCACCTGGCGGGCCCTTTTCAGCGGATAAAGCTGTGCCGCCAGAGGTGATTAAAGCGCTGGAAGCCCAATATAATCTCGACCAACCATTGTGGCAGCAATATATTAGCTACCTGGGTGATGTAGTGCAGGGTGATTTCGGCCCCTCATTTAAATACTCCGGACGCACAGTCAACGAACTGATTGCGGCGGGCATACCCGCCACCGCGGAACTCGCGCTCTATGCCATGTTGGTGGCGCTGATAATTGGCGTCAGTGCTGGCGTCGCCGCCGCCATGCGCCCCAACACCTTACAGGACTATGTGCCCATGTCAGCGGCCATGTTGGGTATCTGTATGCCCTCGTTCCTATTGGGGCCGCTATTGGTGTTGGTATTTGGTATTTACCTGGAATGGCTGCCGGTCTCCGGCTGGGGTGATATGCCCGGGGACAAAATTATGCCGGCGATCACACTGGGCACCGGTTACGCTGCCTATATAGCGCGACTCTCTCGAGGCGGCATGCTCGAGGTGCTATCTCAGGACTATATTCGCACAGCCAGAGCCAAGGGCCTGTCGGAACCTGTGATTATCTTTAAGCACGCTATGCGCGGCGGTCTAATACCGGTAGTAGCCTTTTTAGGGCCAGCCTTTGCCGGCCTATTAGGCGGCTCCTTTGTGGTGGAAACCATTTTCCAGATTCCCGGACTCGGGCGTTTCTATGTGCAAGCTGCGTTTAATCGCGACTACACCATGATATTGGGCATGACCATCTTCTTCGCCACGCTGATTATTCTGTTTAACCTGCTCTCAGATATGCTCGCCATTTGGCTCGACCCAAAACTGCGTCAGCAAGCTCGGGAGAATAACTAATGGAGCAGATTAGCCCTCAGCATCAGGAACAACAGGCGCAGCAAGAACAAAGAGCCCAGCAAGAAAAAGGTACCTCCCTCTGGAAAGATGCCTGGATCAAACTGAGTAAAAATTATCTCGCTCTATTTGGCCTCAGTGTATTGGCCTTTCTCTGCATTGTCTCAATACTGACACCCTGGATTGCGCCCTATGGTTATGAAGAACAGAACCTGATGCTCGGCGCCACGGCTCCGTCCCTGCAACACTGGCTGGGTACGGATATCTTTGGCCGGGATATGCTTACACGGATTATGTACGGTGGCCGCGTTTCCCTCACCGTTGGCTTTATTGCCACCGCAGTGGCCCTGATCATCGGCGTGCTCTGGGGCGCTATTGCGGGTTTTGTTGGCGGTCGTGTGGATGCAGTGATGATGCGCATAGTCGACATCATGTACGCCCTGCCCTTTATGATTTTTATTGTCCTGTTAATGGTCGTATTTGGGCGCAATATTCTGTTGCTGTTCTTGGCCATTGGTGCCGTCGAATGGCTGACTATGGCGCGCATTGTCCGCAGTCAGGTGATGTCATTGCGCAAACAGGAGTTTGTTGAGGCGGCCCATTCTTTGGGACTCTCGCAATGGACCATTATTCGCCGCCATATTATTCCCAACACCCTGGGCCCAGTGCTTGTTTACACCACCCTAACCATTCCCAGCGTGATGTTGTTAGAAGCCTTTCTGAGCTTTCTTGGGCTCGGTATTCAACCACCACAGAGCTCTTGGGGTCTGTTGATTAACTACGGTGTCGAGACCATGGAAGAATATCCCTGGCTGCTGATATTTCCTGGCGTGACACTGTCCCTAACGCTGTTTGCACTTAACTTTCTCGGCGATGGCCTGCGCGATGCCCTCGACCCCAGAACCTCAAAGGATTAATGGATATGGCATTACTTGAGGTAGAGGGACTTAGCATTTATTTCCACAGCAGAAATGGTGTGGTGAAAGCCGTGGACAATGTCAGCTTTAGTGTTGATGCAGGCGAGACTCTGGCAATTGTCGGGGAGTCCGGATCCGGTAAATCGGTTACCTGTTACAGCCTGCTCGACCTGCTGCCAAAACCGCCAGCCAAAATCGAAGCAGGCACTGCGCTATTTGATGGTATTGATCTACTGAGTTGCGATGCTGCGCAAATGCGACGTTTTCGCAGCAATGATATTGCGATGATTTTCCAAGATCCTATGACCTCGCTAAATCCCTTTATCAGTATTGGTGAGCAGCTTATTGAACCGCTGATCTACAACGAGGATAAAAGTCGCCGTCAGAGCCGCTCAGATGCTCGTCTGCGGGCGATAGAGCTGCTCAACGAAGTAGGTATTACCGACTCTGAGCAGCGCTTTGATTGCTTTCCCCATGAGTTTTCAGGCGGCATGCGCCAGCGGGTAATGATTGCCATGGCACTGATCAATGAACCGCGCCTACTAATCTGTGACGAGCCGACCACGGCGCTAGATGTCACCATTCAGGCGCAAATCCTAGCATTGATTAAAACCCTGCAGCAGAAGCGCGATGTCGCGGTAATCTTTATCAGCCATGACCTAGGTGTGGTTGCTGGTATTGCCGATAAAGTGGTGGTGATGTGCGAGGGCACAGTGCGCGAAGCTAACGATGCCGAAGGTATTTTTTATCGCACCGAAGATGATTACACCAAGAAATTATTAGCCGCAATTCCAGAGGGTGCCAAGCTTCTGCCCAATCGCGCCCAAGCCAATCAATCAATGCTTCGGGTCGAAAACCTCAAGACCTATTTCCGTGATTACAGCAAGACACCGGCTGGTGATATCAAAGCTGTAGATGGTGTCTCTCTGGAGATTCAACGGGGCGAGATTCTCGGTCTGGTGGGTGAGTCAGGGTCTGGAAAATCCACATTGGGGCGCTCGATTTTACAGTTGGCGCCGATTACAGCAGGGTCAATCTACTTTGATGGCACCGAGCTCAATACACTCAGCGCCGCAAAACTCGTGCCTTGGCGACGCAAGATGCAGATGATTTTTCAAGACCCCTATGCATCCCTAAACCCGCGTATGACTGTCTACCAAACACTGGCTGAGCCCCTGCTTTATCACGGCCTCGCCAATGCTCGGAATATTGACCAGCAAGTCCAGCAATTGATGGATGATGTAGGTCTGGCGCGGAGCAGTATGCGCAAGTATCCCCATGAGTTTTCCGGCGGTCAGCGTCAGCGCATTGCCATTGGCCGCGCCATCGCCACTAAACCGGAATTAATTATTGCCGATGAGCCAGTCTCGGCTCTCGACGTGACTATTCAAGCGCAGATTCTCGATCTGATCCTTAATCTCGTGGACAAGCATAATTTGACCATGATGTTTATTTCTCACGACCTCTCAGTGGTGCGTTATATCTCTGACCGCGTGACGGTGATGAATAAGGGTGTGATTATCGAGACAGGAAACACCGAGACACTGTGGAAAAACCCGCAACAGCAGTACACCAAAGATCTTCTGGCGGCGATCCCAATAGCCGACCCAAGATCTGAGCGCCTGCGTTCATCTAACCTTTAGGTAGGGCCTAAGTTGGGCCCTAGGATATACTTTACTATTTGCCTTAAATAATAATTTCAATAAAGAGCCCCGATATGTCAGATAAGCCAGACCTTATTCAATCCCATTATGCCGACGGCATTCTCTCCATCAGCATTAATCGTCCGGACAAGAAGAATGCCCTAACGTCCGATATGTATGCTCAGTTGGCTGACCTATTCGATCATCGTGCCACTCAGGAAGACGTCAATGTAGTGGTATTTTCCGGCGGTAAGGATTTTTCAGCGGGTAATGATCTGGAGGATTTTCTCGCCCGGCCACCGAGCAGTGAGCCCGGTGCAACAGCGCCAGTGTGGGAGTTTATGCGTGCCCTATCCACTTGCCCGGTGCCCGTTATAGCTGCAGTGGATGGTTTTGCCGTGGGTATAGGCACGACCCTCTTACTGCACTGTGAATTTGTCTATTCAACACCCAAGACCGTATTTATGCTGCCATTTATTAACTTGGCAGCGGTACCGGAGTTCGGTTCTTCAATGTTAATGCCGTTGCGCTGTGGTTACGTTAAAGCTGCTGAAATGTTGCTCTTGGGCGATCGCTTTGATTCGGCGACTGCACTGCAATACAACCTGATTAATCAAATTTGTAGCAGTGATAATCTGATGCCCTGCGCCATGGCGACGGCAGCCAAACTGGCGGGTAAATCTCGGCAAGCTCTAGTGCAGAGCAAAGCGCTGATGCGCAGAGATATGGAACCTTTGGCTGAGCGTATTAGTATTGAATCTGAAGAATTTTCTAAGCGTGTTGCGTCGCCGGAAGCCAAGGCGGCTATATCGGCGCTTTTGAAGCGTTAAACGAAACGGGCATTCTGAGCGCAGCCGCAGGATCTTGTGACGACCGAACTAGATCCCTCGTCGCTTCGCTCTGTCGGGATGACAAATTGGGTGCTCTGTCGGGATGAAAAATTGGATGCTCTGTCGGGAAGACAGATTAGGGGCGCTGCCGAGATAGTTAACCCCACGTCTTAAGGAGCACAACTTGTAATCTCGAACCACACCGCTGACCTATCGAACCACACCGCTGTCATCTCGAACGCAGCGAGATCTCAAAAGCTAAATCGCGCAGCTAATCCCAGTCCCACGCAACCCACAGTAACCTCCAGGATTCTTCGCCAAATACTGCTGATGGTACTCCTCAGCATAATAAAACGTCGGCGCCATGCGAATCTCAGTAGTAATCTCACCGAAACCCAAAGCCGTCAATTGACCCTGAACAGTCTCCGCTGAAGCCATTGTCTGGGCGAGCTGAGCCTCCGTATCACAGTAAATCACCGAGCGATATTGACTGCCCTGGTCATTGCCCTGACGCATACCCTGAGTGGGATCATGGGATTCCCAAAACACCGTCAACAGCTGTTCAAAACTTATCTGTGCCGGATCAAAAACCACCAATACCACCTCTGAATGACCGGTTAAACCAGAACAGGCTTCTTCATAAGTAGGGTTGGGAGTCGCCCCACCAGCGTAGCCCACAGCTGTGGTGACCACACCAGCCTGCTGCCAAAAGCGGCGCTCGGCGCCCCAAAAGCAACCCATTCCAAACACCAGGGTACTGAGTCCATCGGCAAATGGCGGTTGCAGTGGCTGGCCATTAATAAAGTTGCGATTGCTAATCTGCATGGCCGTTTCGCGACCGGGCAATGCCTGATCAGCAGTGGGAAGATTTAATCTGAACATAGCGCTAACCCTAATAATTTATCGACTAATCACAGGTTGTACGCAATAGGTCTAAATAAGATCTAAACCCAATTGCAAATCGTTTTTAATATCGACAATATCTTCCAAACCCACGGCTATACGAATCAAATTCTGGCCAATTCCCGCCTCCTGGCGCTCCTCATCAGAGAGCCTGCCATGTGTGGTAGTTGCCGGATGCACAATAGTTGTTTTGGTGTCACCCAAATTGGCTGTAAGAGACAGCATGCGCGTATTATCAATCACCGTCCAAGCCTGTTCGCGGCCACCGGAAACGGCAAAAGAGACTACACCTCCAAAATCAGATTGCTGCTTCACGGCCAAGCCGTGACCCGGATGATCTTCCAGACCCGCATAAAATACCTTGGTGACCTTTGGATGATTATTCAACCAGCTGGCCAGTTCTGCAGCATTCGCTGAATGCGCTTGCATACGTATCCGCAGGGTTTCTAAACCTTTGAGAAACACCCATGCATTAAAGGGGCTCATGGTGGGGCCAGCGGCGCGTAAAAAACCGACGATTTTTTCTATTAACTCACTGTTGCCGACCACGGCGCCACCAAGACAGCGGCCCTGCCCGTCGAGGTATTTAGTCGCTGAGTGCACCACTAAGTCCGCACCCCATTGGAGCGGCCTTTGCAGTGCTGGAGTGCAGAAACAGTTATCCACAACAAAGAGCGCACCCGCCTTTTTCGACATAGCGGCCAGGGCCTCAAGATCGGCTACCTCCGACATGGGATTAGACGGCGTCTCGCAAAATAGCATTTTGGTATTGGGCTGAATTGCCTGCTGCCAGGCATCGAGATCGGTCAGTGACACATAGCTGACCTGGACACCAAACTTAACAATATAGTTATTCAGCATGACCCGGGTGCTGCCAAAGACATCTTTGGAACAGAGAATATGATCGCCAGATTGCAGCAGTGACATCACGACACTGAGAGTCGCAGCCATACCCGATGATGTGGCCACAGCCTGCTCGCCACCTTCCATCACGGCGAGACGTTCTTCAAAAGCACGCACGGTGGGATTGGTGTATCGGGAATAAACGTTGCCGTTCAGCTCATTGCTAAAGTGCTTGGCGGCCAACTCGGCGCTATCAAACACATAGCTGGAGGTGAGGAACATTGCCTCTGAATGCTCTGCCTCATGGCTGCGTTGATAACCGCTGCGAATCGCTAGGGTTGCTTGCTGATAGGCCTCGACCGATACATTGGTTGGCTGGTTGTTATCTTTGCTGCCTGAGTCCGACATAGTTAATTAAAGCTCCTAAATAACAGCGCGGCTTAGTTAATATTCGCCGCACTGTTGTTATTGTGAATACCAATAACCTGATTCTTTTGTCCACCGCCCGGTGCGCCACCTTCGCTCTTGGCATTGTCGTTACGCTGCTGATCTATATGCGCAAGGTAGGCGTCATCAACGTCTCCTGTGACATAGTCACCATTAAACACTGAACACTCAAAGCGTTTAATCGCCAAATTACCCTCTGCAGCTGATGCCACCAGATCGTCGAGATCTTGGTAGATCATCCAGTCGGCACCAATAATCTCGCCCACTTCCTCGTCACTGCGGCCGTGTGCAATAAGCTCTGAGGCTGACGGCATATCGATGCCGTAGACGTTGGGATAGCGCACTCCAGGTGCAGCGGAGGCCATATAAACTTTATTGGCTCCAGCATCTCGGGCCATCTGAATAATTTCTTTAGAGGTAGTGCCACGGACAATCGAGTCGTCCACTAGCATTACATTCTTACCGGCAAACTCAAGCTTTACGGCATTGAGCTTTTGACGCACGGATTTTT
The DNA here is from genome assembly GCA_000153445.1 of gamma proteobacterium HTCC2207. GTDB lineage: Bacteria > Pseudomonadota > Gammaproteobacteria > Pseudomonadales > Porticoccaceae > HTCC2207. The sequence continues at coordinate 535,734 of CH672397.1, forward strand.
TGCGCTGCGTCTGGCCCGGCATAATAAAGGTGCGGCCGATATAGCGATTTTTCATAAACCCTTCACGGAGTTTTACACCCAGAGTTTCGGCCATGGCCTGAGCGGAAACACGACTGGTATCGGGAATCGGGATTACCACATCAATATCGTTTTCGGGCATTAGTCGCAGGACTTTTTCAGCCAGTTTCTCACCCATACGCAGACGGCATTTGTAAACCGAAATATCGTCCATCATCGAATCTGGACGGGCGAAGTAAACATGCTCAAAAATACAGGGTACTAATTCGGGATTAGTAGCACATTGCTGAAAGTGGATCTCGCCCTTATTGTCGACAAACAGCGCTTCACCGGGCTGCAGATCTTTGATCTGGCCAAAGCCCATGCTATCTAGCACCACGCTCTCTGAGGCCACCGCGTACTCAATGCCCGCTTCAGTCTCGCGAGAGCCATAGCAGAGTGGTCGAATGCCATAGATATCGCGAAACGCGAACATCCCGTGGTTGGCAACTAACCCGACTACACCATAGGCTCCGCGACAGCGCAGATGAACATTTCTCACTGCATCAAATATATCCTCACTGGAGGGCACCAGTTTGCGCCGCAACTGTAATTCGTGAGCAAACACATTGAGCAAAACTTCCGAGTCAGAGTCGGTATTTAGATGACGCAGATCGGAACGAAAAATATGTTTACGCAACTCATCCGCATTGGTCAGGTTGCCATTGTGAGCAATACAGATGCCGTATGGGGAGTTAACGTAAAATGGCTGCGCCAGTGCTGGGCCAGAACTGCCAGCGGTGGGATATCGAACATGGCCTATACCCACATTGCCCACCAGTCGCGCCATATGTTCTGAGCGGAATACATCCCGCGCCAGACCCACGCCTTTGCAGACATGGATCTCACCATCGTGGTCGGTAACAATACCTGCGGCATCCTGACCGCGATGCTGTAAAACAGTCAATGCATCATAGAGACGCACATTAACGTCTGAGTTTCCGGAAATTCCAACAACACCGCACATCTATTACACCCACCCCAGTAGAAGATTTTTAATCGCCGCCGCTGCTTCTCTGCCCCAGGCCTCAAAGCTCTGGAAAACTGGAATCAACGCCGACGCTTGCCACCAGGGGTCCTGATCAACCGGCAGTGCGCTGGGCAGTATGACCACCAGCGCAAGCACAATTAACAACCCCCGAAACACACCAAAAACCAGTCCGAGCATCCTGTCGGTTCCGCTCAATCCCGTCGAGCTGACTAATTTACCCAATAAAAAGTTGACCATACTGCCTAGCAGTAAGGTCCCTACAAACAAACCGCCAAAGGCAACTAACTGCCTGATCGATGGCTGATCAATCATATTGACTAACAGCTCTGCCGCCGGCTGTTTAAAATTTACCGCCACCGCAAAGGCTACCATCCAGATAACCAGTGACATGGCCTCTTTGACAAAACCGCGCACCAGACTGATTAGAGCTGAAAGAGCAATTAGCCCAATTATTATCCAATCTACAGTGGCCACTTCCATGGGCTAACCTCGCATCAGGGAACGTACTGCAGCACAATCGCATCAGTGGCGAAGTTGCTATCAATTTTTGTTTTCTCGGCTATCGCTCTGCGTTTGTCCGCTTTGGGGCCTACATAAACGCGATAGAAGGTCGTGCTCTCAATAATGGCTGTTTTTACAAAGGCTTTGAATCCGCTCTTGCGCAGACGCTGCATTAGCCCTTCCGCTTTGTCTCGCGCTTCGAAACTGCCAGCTTGTAACACCCAGGCGCGAGGCAAATCATTCTCATTGAGACCGTAAAAGCCTTCACTGATGTCAACACTGGGCTTTGACTCGGCAATGTTAAATAGACTGTCTATAGCGCCTAATTTTGCGTCGCCCTCTGGACTTTTTGCCCTGGCAACTTCAATGGGTTTTATTTCTGGTGCTGCAGGCAAGCGACTCTCTCGATCAATTTTTAATGGATCGGCAAAATCAAATACGATTGGCAATATGATCAAACCCAGCGCACCAAGAACCAGAGCACCGATTATTCGCTGCTGTAACCCATTACTCATTGAATACACCCATCAGACACACGCTGCATATTAAGTACGGCTGAGACCGTATAAAAAGACCCGAACACCACGATCACATCGTCCTTACCGGCCTCTTTCGCGACCTCGGCAAGGGCACTGGTAAAAGCCTCTTCAACCGACTCGAATAAACGACTTGAAAGCCCCGCATTGTATAACACTTCAAACATAGTTTGAGCTTTAGTCGCCCTCTCGCTGTCGCTTATTTCGCCCACATACCATTCAGCGAAAATATCACTCAACGGCTCAACGATACCCGGCCAGTCCTTGTCGTTAAGCACAGAAACTACCGCCAAGTAGCGTCCGCTAATCGGAGGTAATGCTGCAGCCAGAGCCTTGGCTGCGGCAGGATTATGCGCCACATCCAGAATCACCGAACAATCATTGACCATCATCCGTTGTTGACGGCCAGTCAATGCCAGACCGTCTAGCGCGGCGACCACTTTATCTGCACTCAGACTTAGACCCGCACAGCTCAGCGCCTGAAGGGCCGCAGCTTTATTGCTTGGCATTAAACCTGATACGGGTAACCCATCAAAGTGCTGAGAGCCAGCACCAGAATCTCCTAAGCTAAGACTAAAGCGTTCAGGCTTTTGGTCTGGGTCTGGGTCTGGGTCTGGGTCTAAAATAAAATCTCGGCCTATAACAAAAGGCTGTGCGCCAGTGGCGGCAATCGCGCGATCAAAACCTTTAGGGCCATCGGCCTCGGCAATTACCAGGGGCCTTGAGGGACGAGCTATGCCGAGCTTTTCCACGGCAATCAACTCCCTGGTGTCACCCAGCCAAGCCTGATGATCCAGCGCTATGCTGGTAACCACGGCCACATCCGCGTCAATAATATTAATCGCATCCAAGCGCCCGCCCAGTCCAACTTCCAGTAGCACCAGATCGAGACCGGCATCCAAAAACACCACCAGGGCGGCAAGGGTGCCAAATTCAAAATAGGTTAAAGAGATCTCACCGCGAGCCGCTTCGATCTCATCAAAGGCATCAACAATCACCCTGTCTTGGGCCGGCAGCCCCTGAATCGCGATACGTTCGTTGTAGTGAAGAAAATGCGGCGAGGTAAATAGACCAACCCGATAACCATGAGCATGAGCCACCGCCTGCATACTGGCCAGACAAGAGCCCTTGCCATTGGTGCCGGCAACGGTAATTGCGGTTGGAAGGGAGATTGCATCGCCTCGCTGACGACGCTGTTGCACTATAGCCGACCAGACTGCTGCAACGCGGTCTAGCCCTAGATCAATTTCGGACGGGTGCCGCGCTTCTAGCAGAGTTAACCACTCCGCTAGGCTGTGCTCAGGCATCGACTGGTTCTGGCAAATGCATAAATTTGGAGAGTATGCTCGAAAGGCGATCGCGCATCTGATCTCGGGCGACAATCATATCGATCTGCCCCTTTTCCAAGAGGAACTCACTGCGCTGAAAGCCCTTGGGCAATTTTTGTCGAATAGTTTGTTCAATAATGTTGGGACCGGCAAACCCCGCCCGTGCGCCCGGCTCAGCAATATTGATATCACCTAACATAGCAAGACTGGCTGAAACGCCGCCGTAAACCGGATCGGTCATCACGGAAATATAGGGAACACCGGCGATTCGCATACGCTCGAGAATGGCACTGGTTTTGGCCATCTGCATCAGAGAGATCAGCGCTTCCTGCATTCGTGCACCACCTGTGGCTGAGAAACAGATCAACGGCTTGTTTTCCGCCAGGGCAAGTTTGGCCGCGCGAGTAAACTTCTCTCCCACTGCGTAGCCCATAGAGCCGCCATGGAAGGCGAATTCGAAGGCCACTGCCACTACAGGGATACCTTTTACCGTGCCACTCATGGCAACTAGAGCATCTTTCTCACCGGTTTTTTTCTGCGCATCAGTAAGGCGATCTTTATATTTTTTAACATCACGAAACTTGAGGCGGTCTATAGGCGCAACCTCTGCAGCGACCTCGGTGCGACCATCGGTGTCGAGAAAAATATCCAAGCGTCGGCGAGCGCCAATGCGCATATGGTGTTCACATTTGGGACAGATATCGAGGTTGCGCTCTAACTCTGGACGGTAGAGCGGAGAGGCACATTTGGGGCACTTTTTCCAAAGTCCCTCTGGAACTGAATTTGAGCGCTCACTTGGAGTGCCCGTGGGTCCTTTAGGTCGAATTCGATTCAGCCAGTTCATCTATGTCCCTTTCACTAAAATCAATAAGTACTATTATTACTAGGCCTAGAACCACCGTCGAGCAAGTTATCCACTTCCCGTATGGCTGCAGCCTGTATTTAGGCCGGAAGTTTAACACGACAGATTGGCCTAGCTAAACAGCGCAATCGGTTATTTTTACTTAACCGGCAGCTTTTGCTCGCTGAATAAAGTCCCGCACCTTCTGCGGATCTTTTATCCCTGGCGCTGACTCAACCCCACCGCTGACATCAACCATATCTGGCGCCACAACTGCCACTGACTCGGCGACATTATCTGGGGTTAAACCACCTGCGAGAATCAGATTAAAGCTGCGCTCACGAGGCAGCCGAGCCCAGACAAAGCTTTCACCTGTGCCACCGTATTGACCTGGGTGCCAAGCATCAAATAGCAGACTATGAGCCGGCTTGTGAGCCTTTGCTTCTGCAGCAATATTTAGATCATCGCGCATACGCAGCGCGCGGATATAGGGGAAATCAAATTGCTGGCAAAAGTCAGCGCTCTCGTCACCGTGAAACTGCAGCAGATCCGGTTTTACCTCGGCGATTACCTGTTTAACAAACTCTTTGTCGGCGTTAACCAACAGCACAACACAGAGAACATCCGAGGCAATCGCCGCTCGAATGGCGATGGCCTGACGTAAGTCTACGTAGCGCGAACTCTTGCGGTAGATCACCAAACCCAGGGCATCGGCACCAGCCTGCTGCACCATAAGCGCTTGCTCGGGTGTTGTGATACCACAAATCTTTACCTGGACCGACATGCCTTCTCCTGCAAACCTTTATCAACAAATAACATTAATTAATACCTGTAAATTATTGATTTTTATTATTTAAATTTAGATATTCAGAAACAACGGACCCTTTGGCATCAAGGGAATAAGCGGATCATTGGGGTAGCCAACCTGAACTAAATAAAGGCCTTTTGGCGACGCTGTCGCAGCACTTTTGGTGCGATCACGGCCTTTAATCAACTGACCTATCCAGCCTGGATCGCGACGGCCAAACCCGACTTCCATCAATGACCCGATAATATTACGCACCATATGCAGCACAAAGGCATTAGCGGTAACCTCAAAAACGATCAGCTCCCCCGCCTGAATAATCTTAGCGCTAGTGATATTACGATTTGGCGACAGTGACTGACACCCTGCCCCACGGAATGCGGAAAAGTCCTGTTCACCGAGCAAATACTGACAGGCCTCCTGCATAGCTGCAGTATTCAGGGGCTTGCGCACCCAGGTAACACCTTGGGAGAGTATTGCCGGCCGAGCGGGAGCAGAATGGATAACGTAGCGGTAAGTGCGCGACGTGGCGCTAAAGCGTGCATGAAAAGTCTCATTGACTTCATCCGCCCAAAGCAAGGCAATACTGTCTGGCAACTGACTATTTGACCCTTTAACCCAATTGCGTCCAGTCCGCAGTGCTTGAGTATCGAAGTGAATCACCTGATAGCTGGCATGCACTGCGGTATCCGTGCGCCCTGCGCAGCTAACAATAATCTCGGCGTTGGCCACCGAACTCAGGGCCCGTTCCAGCTCTTGCTGTACCGAGGGACTGTGCTTTTGTTTTTGGAAACCACAAAAAGCACTGCCGTCGTAGGAAACGACGGCAGCATAGCGTTTTACGCCTGGGGGAAGACTCTTCCCCTGAGGAATTTTACTGTTGAGGCTGTATACCCAATCTAGTTCTGTCATGGGCGAAATTATACACACTGAGGAGTTTATAAACCCACTTAAGGTTTAACTGACGACCTTTTATTTTAGGCTATCAAGCAGGGATTGCGCCTTGGCTTTGCCCTCTTCATCGGCTTCACCAAGAAGCTCTTCGAGAATTTCTCTAGCGCCCTCTGGATCACCCATTTCTATATAAGTATTGGCTAGATCCAGCTTAATATCTGCTGAGTCAAGACTATTGATATCATCTAAGGCACTAAACGCCTCGCCTGCACCCTCACTTGCAGCTGGAGAGTCTGCAGTAAAGTCAGTGAGCATGTCATCTAGATCTTCGCCACCGGGCAACTGCAGCCCTGCTGACTGATCTGTGTCACTCATGGATTTTTTGGACTCCTGAGGCAAATCATCCAACTCAATATCAAAGTCCTGGATATCCAGTGAGTCTAAATCCAGATCATCTAGCTCAAGAGCGCCCAAATCAAGATCGGAGAAGCCGAGATCTTCAAGCTCGGGATGCTGAGCCTCAAAGCGGCCCTCTGATGCCGGGTCATTTGTTGTGGGCTCAGGGCTGTTTGTCGTGAGCTCAGGGCTGTCTGTTATTAGCTCAAGGCTGCCTGTTGCAGGATCAGGGCTGTTTTCTACCTCAAGGCTGTCGGCCCTATCAAGCTGAGATTCATCTATGTCCCCCAGCTCTAGGCCCTCTATATCTGATCGCTCGAGGCTGCTGAGCTCAGAGCCACTCTCTAAAACGTCGGCGCCCTCTTCCAGCTCGGTTACAGCACCGCCCTGTGGGCCAGCAATAATCGCTGCCATTTCAATCGCGGCGCTATCCTCTGTCAGTAGGATTTCTTCATAGAGCGCGCTCAGTTCATCCTTGCGACCTTCGCGGAAAAGAATCTCCATCAACTTCAAGCGCGATGCACCATCCGCCGGATCTTGGGCACGGGCGTCTTCAAGCACTTGTATAGCCTGAGGCGTATTCCCCAGAGATAGATAGACCTCGGCCTCAGCTACAGCCTCAACCATCATGTCAAAAACCTCTCCCCCAACCGTCTCTTCGATGCTGTCAAAGATCTCAGTATCGCTCTCGTCGAACAGGTCATCATCTGGATCTAACTCCAGATCGTCTAGCTCGTGAAGGGTTGCAGCAGCAGCCGCTTTGTTCGGCGCGCCGCTATCGTAGTCTTCATAACGGGACCCAGGCAGATTATCCAACGCCTCACCATTTTGCGGCGAGGACTGAGATCGGCGCAGAATCAAAACCAGCAAAAGTAAAATAAGCGCCAGTAGCGCAGCCCAAAAATAGACCGGCACTGCCATCAATGTAGCGCTGAGATTGCTCTCAACTTTAACCGGCACTATCGCGGCACGGTCCAGATCAGCCTGCTTCTGGGCCTGCTCAACCAGCGCGGCCATAGTGGCGACCTGCGCTTCCAAAAGCGCGAGACGCTGACGAAGCTCACTGTTTTCCAGTTGAAATTTATTGACCTCATCATTGGCAACGGCAAGCTCAGAGGAAAGCTGCTGAACAGCCCCCTCAGGTAGAGTATTTGCTGAACCAGCAGATTCCGATGCAGATTCACCATCGAAATTAGAGACTGAGTCTTCAGAAACCTCTGAACCCGAAACCAGGGTCAACTGCGCATCGGCTTCTTCGTCTGGGGATGGCTCTAAGTCCGAGTCGGGATAGGAGTCATCATAAATAATCTCGATATTATCAAAAGCCGAGGCCGCTCCATCTTGCCGAGCTGGCGCCACAAGACCGATTTGTGAGGCCACCATATCGCCAGCTTCCTCACGAATTTCGTCGAGGGATGGCAACCGCAACACAGACCCTTTCATTAACCGATTGGCATCGCCATCGGAAAACGCGCGCGCATTCTGCTGATAGAGGGAATCCATAGTCTGCAGCACCGTGGCACCACTGGGACGCAGGCGCTCAGCAACATTCCACAATGTGTCGCCCTGAATAACCTGATGCTGATCGCCAGATAGCGCAGCGCGATCGACCGCTGCCGTCGACTTAGTTCGCGGATTAGAGGTCGCTGACGAATTAGAGGTCGCTGACGAATTAGAGGTCGCTGACGAATTAGAGGTCGCTGGCGAATTAAAGGCCACTGGCGGCGTTACTGCTTCAGCTATTGCCTGATCTTCACGATAAATAGGGAGATCCAGCAACAGAGTGTAAGAGCGCATTACACGACCTTCAGGCCATTGTAATTGCACGAGGAAATCTAAATAGGGTTCAACAACCGGCTGGTCTGAAACAATTTTGATAGTGCGCTGGTTGCCGCTATCTCGACTAATCGAAAATTGCAGACGACTAAGAAAGAAGTCGCGACTCACCCCCGCCCGCTCAAACGCCTCAGCAGATGCCAGAGAGACTAAAAACTGGTTATCTTGCAGGTCGCCGGCGTTAATAATTTCAATATTGGCTGCGAGGGGCTCATTTAACGAGGAGTTTACGGTGATTTCACCCAAACCCACTGCGTAGGCAGAGGGCATTGTGACGAGCGCCGAAAGAGTGAATACACTGGCTGCAAAGACCCACTTGAACTGAGCAATCAGATTACCAACAAACTGTGTTTTAGTTTTTTGCATAAGACCTTGCATTAAAAGCACCGACCACTTCCGAGTTGTCATAAAAATGTCCTATTAAAGGCCTCTTGCAGAGACCCCTGCATTAAGAGCTTTACAGTAATTGTTTCTCAGCGAACCTGCAATATCTCAAGGCGTTAACCACCCTCAAGTCTTAGCACATTATTGGCCTTTTTATCTCCCAGTTTAGCCTTTTCTCAGTCCTCGATAAGAATTCTCAGCATTCGACGCAAGGGCTCAGCCGCGCCCCATAGAAGCTGATCGCCCACAGTAAAGGCTGAAAGATATTGCTCACCCATATTCATTTTGCGCAAGCGCCCTACTGGAACATCCAAGCCACCGGTTACTGCAGCAGGCGTCAAATACTTAACCGAAGACTCCTTATCGTTAGCAATCACCTTAGCCCACTGATTACCTTCAGCTAACATGGACTCGATTTCATCCATAGGCACATCTTGAGTCAGCTTAATGGTTAGAGCCTGACTGTGGCAGCGCATAGAACCGATGCGCACGCAAAGGCCATCCAACGGAATAGGATTGCCCTCGCGATTCAAAATCTTATTGGTCTCTGCCTGATTTTTCCACTCTTCACGGCTCTGACCATTTTCAAGCTGAGAATCAATATAGGGCAGCAGGCTGCCGGCCAATGGGTAGCTCCAGTTATCGACTGGGAAACTATCCGAGCGCAGAGTATCGGTCACCTGACGATCAATCTCTAAAATAGCCGAACCAGGATTAGACAGCGCATCGGACACAGAACTCTTAATCACCCCCATCTGATTGATCAGTTCACGCATATTCTGTGCACCGGCACCAGAGGCCGCCTGATAGGTCATAGAGCTAGCCCATTCCACCAGATTGGCATTAAACAGACCGCCGAGACTCATCAGCATCAGACTGACAGTACAGTTGCCGCCAATAAAGTCTTTAACACCATTGGCCAAACCATCTTTAACCACAGACATATTGACCGGATCGAGCACAATAATCGAACTATCGTCCATACGCAGAGCAGAAGCTGCATCAATCCAATAGCCATCCCAGCCCGCTTTACGCAGTTGTGGATAGACTTCTTTGGTGTAGTCGCCACCCTGACAGGTCACAATAATATCCATCTGCTGCAGAGCATCGATATCAAAGGCACTTTGCAGCAAAGGTATTTCAACACCTACATCGGGACCTGCTTGGCCGGCCTGAGAGGTGGTGAAGAAAATTGGCTCTATATGGGCGAAGTCATTCTCTTCACGCATTCTATCCATCAGCACAGATCCAACCATGCCACGCCAACCGATAAATCCTGTCTTTTTCATTGCTCTAGATCCTGTTGTAAATTCTTGGTTAAGTTCTTTTGTTATTCAGTGTTACTGCTTACCTATGAGATCCCTCGACGCTTCGCTCTGTCGGGATGAAAAAATTAGGTGGCTTTGCCTCACTACTGTCATCTCGAACACATGTGAGAGAGATGTACGAGTGTCGCGGGAGGCAGGACATTGGGAGTGACCCGGTCGTAAAGGGCCTGTATGGCTTTGCCAACACCCAACGCCCGGCATCCAAGAACCAACAGCGAGATCTCTCGTCGCTACGCTCTGTCGAGATAACAGGGTAGTTGCCCTACCAGAGCCCCAAGTTATGGAGCAGCTTAAAGCGCCGCCACCACCGCATCACCCATCTCAACAGTACCAACCCGCGTCATACCATCGGTATAAATATCCCCAGTGCGCAAACCCTGATCCAGCACATCACTCACCGCCTTCTCAATTGCATCCGCCGCCGCAACCGCATCCAACGAATAACGCAACATCATCGCCACCGACAAAATAGTCGCCAATGGATTCGCCACACCCTGCCCGGCAATATCCGGCGCTGAACCATGGCAAGGCTCATACATACCGCCGCCATCTTTATCCAACGACGCAGAGGGCAACATACCAATAGACCCGGTCAACATAGCCGCCGTATCCGACAAAATATCGCCAAACATATTACCGGTCACCACCACATCAAACTGCTTAGGCTCCTTCACCAACTGCATAGCCGCATTGTCTACATACATATGGCTCAGCTCCACCTCAGGGTAGTCAGCTGCCATAGACGTAATAATCTCGCGCCATAAAATAGTCGCTTCCAACACATTGGACTTATCCACCGAACACAGACGCTTACCGCGTACCATCGCCGCTTCAAACGCCATACGGCCAATACGACGAATCTCAGACTCATTGTATTTGTAGGTGTTATAACCCTCGCGCTCACCATTATCCAAGGTACGAATACCCCGTGGCTCACCAAAGTAGATGCCACCCACCAATTCGCGAACAATCAAAATATCCAAACCGGAGACAAACTCAGGCTTTAGGGAAGAGGCATGGGCTAACTGGGGATACATAATCGCCGGACGCAAATTACCAAACAGCTCCAACTCAGAGCGAATTGTTAACAAACCCTTTTCAGGGCGCAGATGGCGCTCAACATCATCCCACTGGGGGCCACCCACAGCACCTAACAGAATCGCATCCGAGGCGCGGGCCTTATCCAAAGTCTCCTGTGGGCAAGGCTCACCCACAGCATCTAACGCCGCGCCACCCAAATGGGCGTAATCCAACTCAATACCCAAGCCAAACTTCTGGTTAACTGTCTCCAGCACCCTTACCGCTTCAGTAATAATTTCAGGGCCTATATTGTCCCCGGGTAATACCAACACTTTACTCATTATTTAATCGCTCCAAAGACCCAGGGGTGCTGCGCCGCACGCTTAACTTCATATTCTTTAATCGCATCTGACTCTTGCAATGTCAGGCCGATCTCATCCAAACCGTTCAACAGGCAATCTTTGCGAAACTCATCCAACTCAAAGGTAAACACATGACCTGAATCCGTGGTCACAGTCTGCGAGGGCAAATCGATCGACAGTTGATAACCCTCCTCGGCGTCCATCTCCTTAAACAGAATATCCACCTGCTCCTCGGTTAAAATCACCGGCAATAAACCGTTCTTAAAACAGTTGTTGTAGAAGATATCCGCATAACTGGGTGCAATCACCGCATTGAAACCGTAATCCTCCAACGCCCAAGGCGCGTGCTCACGACTGGAGCCACAGCCAAAATTCTTCCGCGCCAAGAGTACCGATGCACCCTTGTAACGAGGGAAGTTCAACGGGAACTCCGCTTTGAGCGGACGGTTGCTGCAATCAACACCGGGTTGCCCCTCATCCTGATAACGCAACTCATCAAACAGGTTCGGCCCAAAGCCACTGCGCTTGATCGACTTCAAAAACTGCTTGGGAATAATCATATCCGTGTCTACATTGGCGCGATCCATAGGACCCACCAAGCCACGATGTGCAGTAAATGCTTTCATTATTGATCACCTCCTACAAATGTACGGACATCGACAATATGACCCGCCACCGCAGCCGCAGCCGCCATGGCTGGACTCATCAAATGGGTGCGACCGCCATTGCCCTGACGCCCTTCAAAATTCCGGTTAGAGGTAGAGGCACAGTGCTCACCGGCCCCCAACTTATCCGCATTCATGGCCAGACACATAGAACAGCCAGGTTCACGCCAGTCCATACCTGCATCAACAAATATCTTATCTAAACCCTCAGCTTCCGCCTGCGCCTTAACCATCTGAGAACCCGGCACAATCAACACCTGTTTAACCGAACTGGCTACTTGACGACCCTTAGCCACAGCCGCTGCCGCGCGCATATCTTCAATACGCGAGTTGGTGCAAGAACCAATAAACACTCGATCTACATGGATCGATTCAATCGCTTGACCGCCTTCGAGCCCCATATATTCAAGAGCACGCTCAAGACCTTTGCGTTTCTCTTCGTTAGGCTGCTCATCCAAAGTCGGCACCGAGGCCGTTACCGCAGATACCATCTCTGGAGACGTACCCCAAGTCACCTGAGGCGCAATATCCTCAGCCGCCAACTCAACTTCAGTATCAAACTGTGCATCCGCATCCGAGGTTAAGGTGTTCCAATAGGCCACGGCCTGATCAAACATCTCACCCTTGGGCACAAACTGACGCCCTTCGCAGTAATCAATAGTCTTCTGATCGACCGCAACCATACCCACACGGGCACCGGCCTCAATGGCCATATTGCAGACCGTCATACGCCCTTCAATGGACATATCTCGGAACACCGAACCAGCAAACTCAATCGCATGCTCATTGCCGCCAGCTGTGCCAATCTTGCCAATAATCGCCAATACCACGTCTTTGGGGGTGACACCCACGCCAACCGTGCCATTCACAGTCACACGCATATTCTTCATCTTCTTGGCCACCAAACATTGAGTGGCCAATACATGCTCAACCTCAGAGGTGCCGATACCGTGAGCCAAACAGGCGAGCGCACCGTGAGTCGCTGTGTGGGAATCACCACAGACCACGGTCATGCCTGGCATGGTGGCGCCCAGCTCCGGACCCATAACATGGACAATGCCCTGCCCCATCTCATTGATTTTGAATTCCTTAATACCATAGAGATCGCAGTTATCATCTAGGGTCTGCACTTGAATCCGCGACACTTCATCAGCCATACCTGAAACACCCGCATCCCGCTCAGCCTTATCTGTGGAGATATTGTGATCAGGGGTGGCAATATTGGTATCCAAACGCCAAGGCATGCGGCCCGCAAGACGCAGTCCCTCAAATGCTTGGGGTGAAGTCACCTCGTGAATTACGTGGCGGTCTATATAGATTAACGATGAGCCATCGCTGTTTTGCTTAACAAGGTGGCTATCCCACAGCTTGTCGTAAAGTGTTCTTCCAGTCATCACAGTCTCCCAGACGTGCTTATTTCAAGTTGCAGCCATTGTAGACCTGCCTTATGATGAAATAAATTCATATTTAGCATAAATAGCATTCTTTATTGGAATACGAGAAAGCCATGGATAACCAAAACTTAAAAGCCTTTATTACCGTCGCCGAGCTAGGTTCGTTTTCAGAAGCCGCCGATCGCCTGTACCTCACCCAATCCGCCATCAGCAAACGCATCGCCCAGCTAGAACAGCAAATAGGTAAAAAGCTCTTCGACAGAATTGCCCGGCAAGTGTCGCTAACCGAAGCGGGCAGCGAACTGCTACCAAGAGCACAGCGCATACTTCAGGAATATGACAGCGCCCTGCAGGCCATTAATGACCTCTCCGGAGAAGCCAGCGGCACATTAAGACTCGCCATCAGCCACCACCTAGGGCTACACCGCCTGCCCCCTGTGCTAAAGCAGTTTGCCCAGCAATATCCCAATGTAACTCTGGACATTGAGTTTATGGATTCAGAAAAAGCGTATGAGCAAGTGCTGCATGGTCAATCGGAAGTGGCCGTGATCACCCTAGCGCTAGAGAGCCACCACAATATCCACAGCAAAAAGATTTGGGATGATCCACTGCGGTTTATCTGCGCCCAAGATCACCAACTAGCGCAACTTAAAACACCGCAGCTTAAAGATCTGGCTGAGTACCCAATTATTTTGCCCGGCCTTAATACCTATACCGGACGTATTATTCAGAATTTGTTTCAACAGGAAGACATACCGTTAAAGGCTCCTATGTCCACAAACTATCTGGAGACCATCAGTACTATGGTGGAGATTGGATTGGGCTGGAGTGTGTTACCGGAGACACTGGTTAGAGAGCTGCATGTAATGCCCTTTGAGCAAGTTAGCATCGAGAGGGAGCTGGGGTATATTCACCATATGAAACGCAGCCTGTCGAATGCGGCGCTGGCGTTTTTAGGGTTGATGGATAGGGCTTAATAGCTTTTTTGGGTTTCCCTTAAACTGGACTTTTCTCTTGTGCCCGCTTTGACCTTAAAGCCTGCTTCCCCTTAATAAAAAGGCCCTTTTCAGAGATAGCTTCAATATCAACCAGAATCAGAAACCACCAGCTCAATATGCTTATCCAGCTTGCTCAACCAATTCACCAGCGTATCCACAGTAAACTTATCGATGAGGTTCGTTGATTACGAATGTGCTTGCTGGAATGAGACCCCTCGTCGCTGCGCTCTGTCGGGATGACAGCGGAGGCTTTGTGAGCAAATAAATCAAAAAATCTAAGCGAAAAAAAGAGGGCCTTTACGGCCCTCTTAAATGGAGTTACATCTGTCTTCAGCGACCTAGAATGAGGATTAGGCATTCTCTGCTAACCAGACAACTCAGTCGGTTATAACCAAGCTAAATAGCGCGCTGTGGCCGTGAATGCCGAGCCCATAAAAAGGACAATACAAACCCGACATTTAAAGCATAGCCAACAATCTTGGCTTTTCCAGCCATGTCAGTTATTGCAGTGATTTAATGGCTATTTCATAGATATCTTTGACCAATCCCTGCTCATCGGCAATTACTTGTAACGCTTCACGCATTTGTGAGCTATTAGGCTCGGGGAATTTTTTCCAGCGGGTCAGCGGCGTCATTAAACGCGCGGCGACCTGCGGATTTCGGCTGTGAAGAGTCAGGATACGTTTTTTGAGGAACTCATATCCGGAGCCATCTGGATTGTGGAAATTTACCAGATTGGCATTACAGAAGCCGCCGATAAGACTGCGGATTTTGTTCGGGTTACTGAGCGTAAAGCTTGAATGTGCCTCTAACTCCTCGACTCGCTGAAGGCCACCGAGCTGGCTGTTTGCGGCCTGTACTTGCAGCCATAAGTTCATCACCAAGGCTTCATCGCGATACTGCTGTTCAAACTGCTGCAGCGCTGCTTCGGCTTGTTGTGCTGCGGCTGGGCAGTTGACCAAACAAGAGAGTGCGGAGGCTTTATCGGTCATATTGTCAGCAGTTTCGAACTGCTTGGATGCTAGCTCAACACCCATATTATCCACCAGCATCAAGTAGCTTAGGGCCGTGTTTTTCAAAGAGCGTCGACCGATCTGTGATGCATCTGGTGCATATTCCTGCTCAATATTATGACGCTCATAGACGGCGACAAACTGCTCGCTAAGGGCGCTAGCCAGAGCTTGACGAACGAATAATCGGGCGCTGTGAATTGCCTCAGCATAGATCACCGAAGCCTCTTCATGGAGCTGGGCTTCGCTGGGTAATTGCAACATAAGAGCAACCATTGCAGGGTCCAAATTAGGGTCGCTGAGCAAAGATTTGTAGGCGGCAATTAGCAGACTGTCCATTTCCAGTGGGCGCTGCTGGTGACTGTCAGCGGTGAGTTTTTCAAGTAACGCGAAGCTCAGCTTTTGACCTGCATCCCAGCGGTTAAAACCATCGCTGTCGTTGGCCATCAAGTGCAGCAACTGGTCTTTGCTGTACGCGTAATCGAGTTTAATCGGAGCGGAGAATTCACGCAGCAATGAGGGCACTGGAGCTTCACCGACATTCTCAATGATCAATTGCTGATCGGTTTGGCTAACCTCGTAGACCATCTCAGTATCGCCATTGCTATTCAGTGGCAGATCACCTGATGCGCCAACCAAACCAAGCCTAACTGGGATAACAAATGGCTGCTTCTGTGCCTGCCCTGGGGTGGCTGGGCAGCTCTGAGAAAAGTCTAGGGTGAAAGTGCGGTCAGCCGCATCATAGCGGGAGGTTACCGCCATTTGCGGTGTGCCCGACTGCTTGTACCAGCGACGGAATTGCGTCAGATCACGACCACTGGCGTCTTCCATGGCTTTAACAAACTCTTCAATGGTCACTGCCTGGCCATCGTGCCGATCAAAATAGAGATCGCTGCCTTGACGGAAGGTGTCAGCACCGAGCAGAGTGCGAATCATGC
Organism: gamma proteobacterium HTCC2207; assembly: GCA_000153445.1. Classification (GTDB taxonomy): domain Bacteria; phylum Pseudomonadota; class Gammaproteobacteria; order Pseudomonadales; family Porticoccaceae; genus HTCC2207. Next base: position 552,018 of record CH672397.1, read on the forward strand.
CGACTATTTCGGCGCCCTTCTCATAGATGGTCAGGGTATAAAAGTTATTGATCTCCATGTAGGCATCTGGCTGCACCGAATGGGACATGGGACCGCCATCTTCGGCGAACTGATGGGTGCGCAGATAGCTGACATCTTCTATACGCTTGACCGTTGCTGAGTTCATATCAGCCGAAAACTGGGAGTCGCGGTAGACAGTAAAACCCTCTTTAAGGCTTAACTGAAACCAGTCGCGACAGGTGACTCGATTGCCAGACCAGTTATGGAAGTACTCATGGGCAACAATGGCTTCGACACGCTGAAAGGCGGCGTCGGTGGTGGTCTTGGGATTGGCCAATACCGCCGACGTATTAAAGATATTTAACCCTTTATTTTCCATGGCACCCATATTGAAGTCATCCACGGCAACAATCATAAAGATATCCAGATCGTATTCGCGGCCATAGGCTTGTTCGTCCCAGCGCATTGAGTGCTTTAGGGAGAGCATGGCGTGAGCACATTTATCCAGATCTTTCTCTTCGACAAAGATTTGCAGCGCCACTTGACGGCCAGACAGTGTGGTAAAGCTATCGTCGACACAGCTTAAGGTGCCGGCAACCAGGGCAAACAGATAGGCAGGCTTTTTAAAGGGGTCGTGCCAAGTAACAAAATGGCGACCGCCATCAAGTTCGCCACGCTCAATCGGGTTGCCATTGGATAGCAGGACCGGATACTGGGCTTTATCGGCAATCACTTTGGTGGTGAATTCCGACATAACATCCGGACGGTCTAGATAGTAGGTGATATCGCGGAAGCCCTCGGCTTCACATTGGGTGCAATACATGGTGCGCGAACGATAGAGGCCCATCATGGTGGTATTGTCTTGGGGCTTGATCAGCACTTCGGTGGTGATTATTGCGCGATCCGCGAGGCCGCTAATACTCAGAGAATCACTGTCACGACTATAGGCACCCTCTTCCAGCAGCTGACCATCGACCGATACAGACTGCAGATCAAGCCCTTCACTGCCATGCAAAACCAGATCGGCGCCCTGCTCGTCACTGAGTGAATTGCGCAGGATCGAAAGTGTGGCCGTTACTCTGGTGTGGTCGTTACCCAGATCAAAAACCAGTTCGGTTTTCTCAATTTCAAAGGGCGATACTTTGTAGTCTTGGAGATAAATAGTCTGTGGTAGTGCATCTTTCATAATAACGTTCCCTGTAATAATGTTTACCGCGCAGGCTCTTAGGCCGCAGCAGAAAATTCAATGTTGTAGGCAGTAAATTTACGGATATTAATCACTCCGCTATCGAGTATCAGATACTGACCTTTGATACCCAGCAACACGCCTTCTACCAGAGGCTGCTTATCGAGATTAAAGCTTTTCACTTTTTCCGGCCATTGGCTAACCGGAAAATCAATTGTTGTGGTGCTTTCACTGTAAAGGCGCTGCAGCGCTTGCAAGCCATATTCTTCTTCGAGAAGTTCGAGCCCCTCTTCTGACTTGCTCATCAACTCATCTCTGATCGCCGCTAAATCCACATCGTCGGCATTGCCCTTAAGCATCTTTTGCCAGTGGGTTTTATCCGCTATATGTTCGCGCAAGCAATCTTCAATAAGCCCTGCCTGGTAGCGTGTCTGGACACGGAAGATTGGCAAACCCTGAGTTGCACCCTGATCGATCCAACGGGTGGGTAACTGAGTACCGCGAGTAATGCCCACCTTAACGCCCGAGGAATTAGCGAGGTAGACAAAATGATCTGTAAAGCAGAATTTTTCACCCCACTCTGGATCGCGACAGGTACCGTGATGAAAATGGCATTTTTCTGGGCTCATAATGCAGGTGTCGCACTGAGGCAGCTTGGCAAAGCAAGGATAACAATAGCCCTGACTAAAACTCCTTTTCGAGCGTCGCCCGCAGTGGATGCAGTGAATATCACCCAAGTGCTCGATGGAAATAGCCTTACCGATTAGCGCATTCATTCCAATACGCTGGTCATCTAGGGGCAGTTGGTACTCGACCTGGCCATTTTCGCCAAGGTAGCTATACATTTTTTCCAGATGCCCGGAAGCTTTTATCGACATGCTTTAGCCTTAATTAATTTTGCCATTTCAATGGTTGTTCGTCTGGCGGCGGCGAACAGGCGGTGGTCTTAGGCGGAACATAACCGGTGCGCTGCTCAGCAGGTTTGCGCTGATCGTAGGCAATAATTGCCTGCATGCAGAGAGCCTTTTGTTCATCAGTTAGAGCGCGGCCATCGGGCCACTTGCCCAGCTCCACTGCGCGCTTCAAGCTTTCACAAATGTCTGGCGTAATGCTTTCCAGTAACTGCTGTAAATCCATTATCTATTTAAACCTCGTTCTGACAGTGCCGACCAAACCAAAAATCAAACCCAATAGCATACCTACGATTAAACCGCCGAAATGGGCTGCATTGGCGATACCAACACCCAATAAAAAATCCAAAACACCCGTCATACAAAACAGCAACCAAAACAACATAAAGCCGATCAGCTCTTTGGGTAGCGCCAGAATGGGATGGGGCGCAAGCAGATTGCGAATCCAGATATAGCCGAGCAAGGCATAGATCACACCCGACATTCCGCCAAAGGCAACTGATCCAGTCCAGACAAACTGCGCCATATTGGAGATTACCGCGCTGACCAGAACCAGCAGCAAGAGATGCACCGGTCCCAAAAGGGTTTCAATTCTTCCGCCAAGCAGGGACAACCATAGACCATTAAAGACAAAGTGCATGAGTCCAAAGTGAACAAATATGGGACTGACAAGACGCCAGAGTTCAGCTTCGGCAATTCCACCAAAGACAAATAGTCTTGGAATCGGATAGAAAAAGCTACCCACAAACCATCCAAACAGACAGCCGAAAAATAGCAGCGCAGTTACTGGGTGCTGCTTAGCTGCCGTGCGCCAGCGGGATCGGGCTGAGGGCTCCTCTGCCCCGGATGAATCAGGTGGTTCGGCTGACATTATTTGGCTTTGGCTCTGTCCAAGCGACTGCCCCAACCGAGCTTAGAGCGACAGATGCTGTAGAAATTGTGATCTTTGGGATGAATCAAAATCACCCCATCGCGATGTTTGCGGATGGTAATAATATCACCCGGCTCACTGAGATAATCATTGTGACCGTCACAGGTAATCAATGGATGTAGCTCATTGCGGGAGCTAACACGGATTTCGATCTGTGAATTACCGTGGAGTGCAATGGGCCGACTATTCAATGTATGTGGATTCAGGGGTACCACTACCATGGCATCCAACTCGGGGCACAACAGCGGACCACCGGCGGACAAAGCATAGGCAGTTGAGCCTGTGGGGGTGGCGACAATCAGACCGTCGGAGCGCTGGCTATAGACAAACTCGCCATCCACATAGAGCTCAAAGGCCATCATCCTAACCGACTGACCCGGGTGTAAAACTATATCGTTTACCGCCAGCCCTTCGGCAATTAACTTGCCATGACGGGTGATGGAGGTTTCAAGGATAAAGCGGCTGGATTGCTTGTACTCACCAGAGAGCACCGGCAGAACCCGCTCGGCAATTTCATCTGGAGAGATATCGGTTAAAAATCCCAGTCGGCCACGATTGATACCAAGCAATGGAATTTTACTCGCGGCCATACTGCGACTGGCGCTAAGCATACTGCCGTCGCCCCCGACCACAATGCCCAGATCAACCGCACCGGGAAACTCATCTAGGGGCAGAACTTTGTCTACGGGCCAGTCCACCACTTTGGCTGCACGCTCCTCGTAGACGACCTCACACCCATGACTTAAAAGAAAGGCTTCGAGTTTGTTTAGGGAGTCGCGTACCTCGGGGACCTCGAGACTTGCGAGCAAACCTATGCGTTGAAAATGTGGCATATTATTGGGTATCCAAAAACCGGTGATGCGATTATACAGAGTAGCGCGGTAATTCACTCTTTTTAAGGCATAATAACTGCTGTTAGATTTATAAAAGTGTTTGACAGAGTGGCGTGATTGGGGGGCCGAGATCTCTCACATACGTTCGAGATGACAGTGGTATGTATTAGAGCCTCTTACATGTTACCTTGGCGGAGTTTCTTACCTGTTACCTTGGCAGAGTGCCTTACCTGAGATACCGACAGAGCACCTTACCGGTGATACCGACAGAGCGCCTTACCTGTCATCCCGACAGAGCGCAGCGACGAGGGATCTTAGACCCAGACCCGAAGTGACCAATAAATAATAACGATAAAAAAACATGAACCTAAAAACCACTAACCTAAAAACCATAACCTTTAACTCCGGTGAACCCGGCGACTGCTATTACCATGAGTGGCCTGTTCAAGACCCGCAAACACCCCGAGCCTGGGTACATATTATGCATGGCATGGCCGAGCACAGCGCCCGCTACGCGGAACTAGCCGCCTACCTCAATCAACAGGGTTTTCATGTTACCGCCGACGACCACCGCGGCCACGGCAAAACCGCTGAGGCCAACGGCAACCTCTACCACTTCGCCGATAGCGATGGCTGGAATCAGATGGTCGATGACCAGCTGCAACTTATCGAACACATTGGCAGTGACAACACACTGCCACTGATTATCCTCGGCCACAGCATGGGCTCATTTTTGGCCATGCATACTTGCCAACGCTATGCCGACAAACTCACCAGCCGCCTGCAGGGGCTGGTACTGTCCGGCTCCAATTATGCCCCGCCCTGGTTCTGCAGCACCGCCAGTCAGATCGCTAGAGTCGAGCGCGCCCGCCTGGGGGGGCAATCGGTAAGCAAACTGCTAGAAACCATGTCTTTTGGTGCTTTCAACAATGCCTTTAAGCCAGTGCGCACAGAAAAGGACTGGATATCCAGCAACCCAGACACTGTCGATCGCTATATAGCTGACCCCCACTGCGGGGGTGCTATATCGACGCAATCTTGGTATGACTTCTTACGTGGTTTAGCAGAGCTGTCTGCACCGGCGGCAATGGCCACAATCAGCAAGCAATTGCCGATCTATATATTTTCCGGCGCACTGGATCCTGTGGGGGGTGCAGGCAAAGGGGTGAAGAAGTTGGAGTCGATGCTTAACAGGGGCGGCGTCAGTCAGGTAAGCTGCCGTCTTTATCATGGCGGGCATCATGAAATGCTCAATGAAACCAATAAAACCGAGGTCTATGGGGATTTGCTTAACTGGCTGAATGATCTAAAAATTTAGACTGGCTTGACCGCTAAAATGGCAGCACCACTTATTAACCATAACTGGAAGCTGCCATTCGATCTAACCGGCTGAGGCTAGCGCTCCGGCCCAACGGATACCAGACCACTGTCCACATCACCGTTCTGACCGCGATTGCGAAGGTAGTGATCCATCAAAGTAATTGCCAGCATAGCTTCAGCAATGGGTACCGCGCGAATACCAACGCAAGGATCATGGCGACCTGTGGTAACCACTTCTACTGTTTCGCCAGCAGTATTGATCGACTGACCAGGAATTCGCAGGCTCGAGGTTGGCTTTAGAGCCAAGTTAGCAACTATGCTCTGCCCAGATGAAATACCCCCGAGAATGCCACCAGAATTATTTGACAGAAAACCCTCTGGGGACATTTCGTCGCGGTGTTCAGTGCCCTTCTGGCTGACTGAATCAAAGCCAGCACCAATCTCTACGCCTTTTACCGCATTAATACCCATCAACGCATGAGCCAAATCAGCATCAAGTCGGTCAAACACCGGCTCGCCCAGTCCCACAGGAACCTGCTTGGCGACTACAGTGACTTGAGCACCAATCGAATTGCCCTCTTTGGTCAATGCCTGCATATAGGTTTCGAGCTCGCCAATCTTATCCGGATCGGGGAAGAAAAACGGATTCTGCTCAATCTCATCCTGAACAAAGCGCTCGGCGACAATCGGACCCAACTGGGAGACATAGCCGAAAATTTCGACCCCCAAGCGCTCGTGCAAATACTTTTTGGCTATGGCGCCAGCGGCAACGCGCATCGCTGTTTCACGGGCTGAGCTGCGTCCGCCACCGCGATAGTCGCGCTCGCCATACTTCTGATGGTAGGTATAATCTGCATGAGAAGGTCTGAACAAGTCTTTGATTTTACTGTAATCTTTAGACTTCTGATCCTTGTTTTCAATGATCATTCCGATCGAGGCGCCGGTGGTCTTACCCTCGAAGATGCCCGAGAGTATTTTTACTTCATCGTCTTCACGGCGCTGGGTGGTGTACCGCGACTGACCCGGTTTGCGACGATCCAGATCCGGCTGCAGATCGGCAGCACTGATCTCTAATCCTGGAGGGCAACCGTCGACTATGCAGCCAATTGCTAAACCATGGCTCTCGCCAAAGCTGGTTACGGTGAAGAGTTTTCCTATACTGTTTCCGGACATAATGCGGTTGAGCCTTGTAGTAGCTGCGGTAAAGCCAGCGATTATACGTAAATTATTAGAAAGATTCCCGATGTTCGAGCAACTGCTCTCGGGTCAGCAGAAACACCCCGCCGTCACCCTCGCTAAATTCGAGCCACAAAAATGGCACGCTGGGGAAATCTCGCTCTAGGGCCACCCAAGAGTTGCCCACCTCAACCACCAGCACGCCCTCTTCGGTCAGATGATCTGCCGCTTCGCGCAATAGCCTGCGAGTAAAGTCGAGACCGTCGCTGCCAGAGGCCAACGCTATTTCAGGTTCGTGTTGATACTCGTCAGGCATAGATGCGTAATCCTCAGCATCTACGTAGGGCGGATTACTGACAATCAATTGAAACTGCTCTCCGGACATCTGCTGAAACAAATCCGACTCCACTGCTGAAACACGATAGCCGAGCTTGTGCTGAGCTATATTAGCAGCGGTCACCTGCAGTGCTTCAGGAGAGATATCACTGAGCACCACTTCAGCCTCTTCAAAGGCATAAGCGCAGGCAATGCCGATACAGCCACTGCCAGTGCAGAGATCGAGTACGCGCCTCGGCTCATTGACACACCAGGGCTCAAAGCCCGTCATTATCATCTCGGCAATCGGTGATCGAGGAATAATCACTCGCTCGTCCACGGCAAAAGGCAGGCCGCAAAACCAAGCTCGGCCAGTAAGATAAGCCGCGGGAATACGCTCCTCGATACGGCGCTGATAGAGTGCCAGAATAGCGGCCTGTTGCTGCGGTGTTAGCGATTTCTCAAGTACTGTGCGATCAACATCTGGGGCTAGTCCCAGCACAAAGGAGAGCAGATAAACCGCCTCGTCCCATGCATTGTCTGTGCCGTGACCAAAGTAAACGCCACTTTGCTCAAATAGCGCTTGTCCCTGGTCGAGCATCTCAGCAACTGTATCGGCCGAGGATGTGATCGCTGAACCCAGCTCAATTTCCGACTGGGAAGGTATTTGACTCTCTGACATGTTGTTGATTCTCCGTTGGTCGAACATTTTACCCTTGAAACTAGCAATAATGTGCACTTTGTTACAGAATGCGCCGTATAAATCACAATCAAATTTTACTGGCTTGGAAGTATTTAAATGAGAGATCACTACGAAAAAATTATTCAGAGTACTGGCGAAGATATTACCCGCCCTGGACTGTTAGACACTCCAGATAGAGCCTCTAAGGCATTCTCTTATCTTACCAGCGGCTATCAGATGGACATTAAAACGGTGATCAACGATGCACTGTTTCCCTCAGATTCTGAAGAGATGGTGATTGTTAAAGATATTGAGCTGTTCTCGCTCTGCGAACATCACCTGCTACCCTTTATCGGCAAGTGTCATGTCGCCTATATTCCCAACGGTAAGGTCTTGGGATTATCGAAAGTTGCCCGCGTAGTGGATATGTTTGCCCGTCGCTTGCAGATTCAGGAAGCGTTGGCGCAGCAGATTGCCTCGACTATTGCCGATGTCACTGAAGCTCGCGGTGTGGGTGTGATTGTTGAAGCTAAACATATGTGCATGATGATGCGCGGTGTTGAGAAACAGAACTCATCGATGAAAACCTCAGCCATGCTGGGCACCTTCCGCTCTGATCAGGCAACCCGCACTGAGTTCCTGACTCTGCTGAGATCATAGTTAGAGCTCGAAGCTGAATCTTGAAACACAAAAGCCTACTTTTAAGTGGGCTTTTTATTGAGCGAGTTTTTTAGTAAACGGGCTTTTTAGTAAACGAGCTTTTTAGCAAATAGGCTGTGTATTGCCTGCTGACTGACGACTTATTGCTCGGCTAGCTCGTCTGTCTTGGCCGCACAAATAAAGTCATTGATATGCAGGCCGTTGATCGCATGGGTCCACCAGGTCACTCTGACCTTGCCCCACTCTGTGAGGATCGATGGATGATGGTCTTCAGCTTCAGCCAGCTGGCCAATTCTCTGGGTAAAGGCCATGGACTGCGCGTAGTCGGAAAAGCTAAATAGTTTTTCCAGCTGCTTAACACTGCCACAGGTCTCCAACCGCCAGTCGCTGAGCTCAAGCATTAGATTATCTAACTCGTTACCCACTACTGGATCTGAATCCGCTCGGCAGAGGATGCACTGCTGTTGGTGAAGCTGCGTCATTTTGTCTCTCCCAGTGTCGTTTAAATGAACCGCTCAAAGCCGCTAGGGAAGAATAAACTTCTGCACTTCCTCAGCCACTTGCTCAGCCTGTTCTTCCATATGTAAATGGTGTGAACCGGGCATTTTAAGCAGGCGAAAATTGGTTATCCAGGAAAAGGTTTCATCCTGTTGAGCATCGGGCTTAAAGCCGCTGTCCTCGGCTTGAATTAACATTACTGGGGCTGTGACCGAGCTGAAAAAATCCTGCATATGTTCACGGGTTAGCTTAATTTGTGACGCAGCTTTGAGACGCTGATCTGTATGCCAGTAAAAGCCTCTCTCGTGCTGACGAACACCGCGCTGTGCGAGAACTGTTGCTGCACCTTCTTTGAGCGGGATAAAGCCATTAACACGAGCCTGCACCGCACGATCAAAGTCAGAAAAGAAACTCGGACTTGCAGCGCCAAAACGTTTGGCTTCGTAGACCGATTTGGCCATCTGAATCGCCGTACCCTTTGCATCTGCAAGACCCGGCATATAGCCATCAATCAGGGCAGCATGGCTGATTCGAGTGGGGAAGGCACCGGCAATCAAGGTGGAAATAATAGCGCCGCGAGAATGACCCAATAGCGCAAATTGCTCCCAACCCATCTGGTCGGCAACACCCAGAATCTCGGCTATATCCTGCCAGATATTGTAGCCAGAATCCGCAGAGCGAAAGCTGCTGCCGCCATGGCCAGCACAGTCGACAGCAATTACATGCATATCGCTTAAAAACGGCAGCATAAGGTCAAAACTGGCGGCGTTGTCCAGCCAACCGTGAAGGGCTATTACTGGCGTGTAACCAGGGGAGCCCCACTCTTTTGCGGTAAAGGTTAAGCCGTTTACATCGAAGGTTCTTTCACTGATAAAACTAAGAGACATAGTGGATTCCGTTATTATTTAACAACCGCCGATCTTCAGCTTAGCTGCTAACATTTTCTAATTATTGGTCGGTTTAAGCGTCTCGCATAAGAAACGTTGATTTAGTTTATATTTAGGTTTGATTTAAAGTTGAGTTAACGTCCATTCACTGCCAGAGGCATAAAAAAGCCAGCTGAGGGAACACCGCAGCCGGCGAATCTATTTATAACTCTTACAACGTTAACTTGCTGGTTTGGGATCTTCTCCGTCGGTATCAGACTGCTCAGCAGTAAACGAGGGTATATCGTCATTAACCACTTCTTTAGCATCTGCTTCTCTCACACCCATCTCGTCAGTATCAACTAACTCAGCATCTTCAACTGAATGAACAGAATAACCCTCAGAGGGGTCAGTCGTCGGCCATTCATCAAAGGGAAAAGGCTTATCCTCGCTATTAAAGGTTAGAAACATCAGCGTTTGATAAACCCATTTACCTAGGCCCTGGCCTAAGTTGCGCAGGTTGTCGTTGTCTGAGCCAAAAACCAGCACAAATATAAACTGTACCACTACCACTAGGCTAATAATTAGCCTTGCAGCAACTAACAACAGGCCAAATAACAGCATGTAGGCGCCGCGGATCCAGGTATTGCTATTAAGTAAGGACATCTTTTTATCGGTCATTTGGTTTCACCATAAATTCAACATCAGTATTTTGTTCTGCAACCATCATGGTGCGCAGAGACTCAACAATCGGTCGCTGTTCAAACATAGTGGCATACAGAGCCGAGGCCAATGGCATATAAATACCCAATTCATCGGCCCTCTCTTTGACTAGTTTAGTCGTATTTACGCCTTCGGCCACTTGGCCAACATCAATAATCGCCTGGTCGAGGCTGTTGCCACTTCCCAGCGCCACACCAATGCGGAAATTACGGCTCAGAGGCGAGCTACAGGTAACATAGAGGTCGCCAACACCACTGAGGCCCAGAAAGGTTAATGGGTCGGCACCCAGCTGACAAGCAAAGCGACTCATTTCAGCAAGACTGCGAGTTAGTACCACACTCTTGGTGTTCTGCCCGACTTTCATGGCCTCGGCAATACCCGCGACAATGGCATAAATATTTTTTAGCGCGCCGGCTAACTCAACACCGTAGCGATCGTGATTAGCGTAAATCCTAAAATACTTCGAGGCTAATATCTCTTGGGCACGGATACAGACCTCATCATGCTCGCTGGCAATCACCGTGGCGGTAATTTCATAGCTGGCAATTTCTTTGGCCAGATTGGGGCCACTGAGCACACCCACCTTAGCATCCGGTAGCTCTTGTTCGAGAATCTGACTGGGCAGCGCAAAGCTATCTGCCTCTATCCCCTTGGCAGTACTGATTAAGAGTGCATCTGTATTAATCCACGCTTTGGCCAACTTGGCAACCTGTCGCAGCGCGCTGCTGGGCACAGCGAAAAACACTGTGTCCGCGCCCTCTAGGGCCTGCTCTAACTCAGTGGTAAAACGTAGTGTTGGATCAAATTGATATCCGGGAAGATAGGCTGCATTCTCACCAATACTATTAATAGCCTGCAACTGCTTGTCACTGCGCATCCATAATGTGGTGGCAAATCCATTGACCGCGAGCATATTGGCGATCACGGTACCAAAGCTGCCTGCGCCTAAAACGGCAATTTTATAATTATTATTTGTTGTCAAAAAACCCTGCTCCAAATGGCTAAGCCCCTGCAACGAGCTTACAACTAAAAACTGCTAGGATCAGCATTATAGGGGGATGTAAGCCTCAGTGACAGCCGCCATACAAAAAAGCACCCTTCCTGAAATATCACGAAGGGTGCTTGGGGTACTGCACAAACAGCGTTTAAGCGTCAAACATTAAACTGTTCAGCTGTTGGACAAACTGCGCCGGATTTTCCAGCGGTCGACCAGCCGACAGAGCGGCCTGATCAAACAGAACACTGGCTAACAATGTAGCCTTGCTGTCATCTGTTTCAGCGTTGAGCTTATTGACTAAAGGATGCTCAGCATTGATCTCAAGAATCGGCTTAACTTCCGGCACTGGTTGTCCGGCTGCGGCCATAATCTTGCGCATTTGCTCACCCATATCGTCGGCGCCAACTACCAGGCAAGCTGGCGAGCTGGTCAGTCGTGTAGTGCTGCGAACTTCATCAACCTTGCCTTCAAGAAGCGTATTAATGCGCTTTAATAGAGCGTCCTGATCACTGTCGTCGCCGTCTTTTTTATCAGCGTCATCAGCTTTTGGCTCTTCACCGGTGATTTTGCTCAGATCCAGTTCACCGCGGGCAATATCTTGGAAGGATTTTCCATCAAACTCAGTCAGGTAACCCATCATCCACTCATCGATACGATCTGACATCAGTATTACTTCAACACCGTGCTTGCGGAAAATCTCCAAGTACGGGCTGTTATTAATGACTGAGTGGCTGTCGCCCGTTAGGTAGTAGATCTTGTCCTGCCCTTCTTTCATGCGACTAACATAATCAGTCAGGCTAACATCGGTGGCAGCAGAATCGCTGGTTGAGCTGGCGAAACGGAATAGCTTGGCAATTTTTTCGCGATTGTTGTGATCTTCGCTCGGGCCTTCTTTAAGCACAGGACCAAACTGAGTCCAAAAAGTAGCGTATTTTTCTGGCTCGTTGGTCGCCATTTTGCCGAGCATATCCAGCACACGTTTGGTCAGGGCTGCACGAATACTATCAACCAATGGTGTCTTCTGGAGAATTTCACGAGAGACATTTAACGGTAGATCTGCGCTATCGAGAACACCCTTCACAAAGCGCAGATACATAGGCATAAACTGTTCTGCATCATCCATAATAAAGGTGCGCTTGATATACAGTTTTATACCGCGAGACGCTTCACGCTGATAGAGGTCCATTGGTGCCATGCCGGGGATATAGAGCAAGCTGGTATAGTCTTGCTTACCTTCAACGCGGTTGTGACTCCAGGCCAACGGCTCGGCGAAATCGTGAGACACTAAACGGTAGAATTCTTTGTACTCATCGTCGCTGACATCCTGACGCGAGCGTGTCCACAGTGCCTGAGCATCATTAACAGCCTGCCACTCTGGTGCTTTGTCAACATCCGCTACTACTTCATCATCTTCTGAAGGCGCAGCGGGCATTTCTTGTTTGACCATCTCTACTGGAATAGCGATATGGTCAGAGTACTTCTTAACGATACTGCGCAGACGCCAGTCGCTGGCAAACTCATGCTCATCGCTCTTAACATGCAATGTGATTGACGTACCGCGCTCAGCGCGATCAATATTTTCGATCTGATAATCCGCTTCGCCTTCACAGGTCCAACGAATGGCCTCATCAGCAGCTGCCCCAGCGCGACGGGTTTCGACCACCACACGCTCAGCAACAATAAAGGAAGAGTAGAAGCCGACACCAAACTGGCCGATCAACTGGGAGTCTTTCTTCTGATCGCCAGTGAGGTTTTTCATAAACTCGGAAGTGCCTGAACGGGCAATCGTACCCAAGTTGGAGATCACTTCGTCCCGCGACATACCAATACCATTATCAGAGATAGTGATGGTCTTGGCTTCTTCGTCCACAGCAATGCGAATACGCAGGTCGCCGTCATCTTCATAGAGAGCAGAATTCTCCAGGGCTTCAACGCGCAACTTATCAGTTGCATCGGAGGCATTGGAAATCAACTCGCGCAGAAATATCTCCTTGTTGGAGTAAAGCGAGTGAATCATAAGATGAAGAAGCTGCTTAGCTTCAGTTTGAAAACCCAGTGTTTCGGCTTTGTCTTGAGTCTTTGCGGTCATATGCTGATGATCTCCTGATCTGATATTAATGACATGGACTGTCTCCATGGATATTCAGATGGGGGCGGAGAATTAGATTTCAAGCACTCAGGTTAGAAAGTGACAGCGTGCCGTAGCAATTGGCGTTTGCTCATCATCTTGCCAGGCCTTGGCCGAGACATTGACCAGTTTTTTGCCCTGACGCATCACCTTGCAGCTAGCGTAGATGGTCTTGTAGCGACCGGGACGCAGATAGTCGAGAGAAAAATCCACAACCTTGGGCACCTCAGCGACATCAAGGCTATAAATAATTTCGATCGCCGCAGCCAGCTCGAGGAATCCCCCGATCACACCACCGTGAATCGCTGGCAGCGAGGGGTTGCCAATATTCGACGCGCGTTTATCCAACCAATAGAGCAGACGCTGATCGTCTACTTTAGCCTGAGCACCAATAAAGGCGGCGTAGGGAATCATATCCAGCAATGACTGCGGATCACATTCTTGGCGAGCAGCACCTACACGCTCTTGCCAGTCGAGCAATAATTCATCTGTGGTCTGATTATTCATTATTTGGCCCCCACATCATTGATTGGATCCTGACGCCAAGGCATTAAACGACGCAACTTTTTCAGCGCAATACTGCGAAACTGAATACTTTGAGAATCGACCTTCATAAAATTAGCCACGCAATGCGCTATAGGGTTCTCTTTATCATCCTGCCAAGCCACACCGCGGCAGAAAATCACATTGGATGACTGGCGGTAGACTTTGGCCTCAACATAAATTGGCTTATGGGGCTGAGCTGGACGCATATAATCCAACCGCAGATCCATAGTCGGAGTAACCGACGGCTTCTTTTGTACCGTCATGGCTGAGCAACCGCACGCAGTATCGAGCAGGGTGACAATAGTGCCGCCATGAACTACGCCAGTGATTGGATTGCCTACTAGATCTTCGCGATAGGGAAAAGTGAGGTGGGTTTCGCCACGCTCGACTCTATCCAGAGTAAAACCCAGAGCGGCACCATGGCCATTGCGCTCCAGTGCGTATTTGAGGGCTGGCCGCACCAGCGCCATTTTCATATCAAAGGCCATGTTTTATTGTTCTATGCTAGGGTAAATTAGTCGTCTAAGACGTTGAGTTTAGCAGTTATTGGTTTGGATCTATGCGTTTTTTTGAGAGCGTTGAATGGGGTGCTGCGGACCATTTGAGATCCCTCGTCGCTCTGCTCTGTCGGGATGACATAAATGGGTTGAGTTGGCTTTTCCTCAGCCCACACCGCTGTCATCTCGAACCACACCACGTTATCTCAAACCACACCGCTGTCATCTCGAACAAATGTGAGAGATCTCAGAACCCAGCACTCAAAGTCCCAAATAGCCCCTGGCCATACCTTTGCGATCAATCAGGGCCCGTTTATGGGTGTGATCATTTTCAGAAAGAGAGAGCACGTGTTTGAGCGCCAGCGAGTTGTGCGAACGCTGAAAATGATCGCAGCCATGGGACCGATCGCAAAGGTATGGCCAGGGGTTATTCGCACCCATCTGGCCTCGTGCCAATCAAGCAGAGAGATCCCTCGTCGCTGCGCTCTGTCGGGATGACAACGGTGAGAATACGTTCTGTCGGAATGACAACGGGGAGAATACGTTCTGTCGGAATGACAACGGGGAGAATATGCTCTGTCAGGATGACGTATAAACACTATGGCACCCTTACATTACAACACTCACACATCACAACACTTTCACATCACAACACTTTCACATTACGGCACTGAAATGGCACAAAAAATTAACAGGCATAAAAAAAGCGGCCCGAAAGCCGCTTCTTTACACTGCCACAAAAGACCCTACCAACCGGTAATTTCTTTCAGGCCAGCACCGATGTCAGCCAGACTGCGAACAGTCTTAACACCAGCATCTTCAAGCGCCGCAAACTTCTCGTCTGCAGTACCCTTACCACCAGAAACGATTGCGCCAGCATGGCCCATACGCTTACCGGCAGGTGCGGTTACACCAGCGATATAAGATACAACAGGCTTGGTTACATTGGCTTTGATATAAGCCGCTGCTTCTTCTTCCGCTGTGCCGCCGATTTCGCCGATCATTACGATGGCTTCGGTAGCGGGATCTTTTTCGAAGAGTGCAAGAATGTCGATAAAGCTTGATCCAGGAATCGGGTCACCACCAATACCTACGCAAGTAGACTGGCCGTAACCGTAATCAGTGGTCTGCTTAACCGCTTCGTAGGTCAGAGTGCCTGAACGCGAAACGATGCCGACTTTGCCGGGCAGGTGGATGTGGCCGGGCATGATGCCGATTTTACATTCGCCTGGAGTGATGACACCTGGGCAGTTTGGTCCGATTAGGCGTACGCCTAATGTGTCGCAAACAACTTTACAGTCGAGCATATCCTGAGTCGGAATACCTTCAGTGATACAAACAACCAGCTTTAGGCCTGCGTTAGCGGCTTCTAAGATGGAATCTTTACAAAATGCTGCTGGCACGTAGATTACCGAGGCTTCTGCGCCTGTGGTTTCTACAGCTTCTGCCACGGTATTGAACACGGGCAGACCAAGGTGGGTTGTGCCGCCTTTGCCTGGTGTTACGCCGCCAACCATTTTAGTGCCGTACTCGAGCGCTTGCTCTGAGTGAAAGGTGCCCTGCCCGCCAGTAAAGCCCTGACAGATAACCTTTGTGTCACGATTGATCAAGATAGACATATTAGTTACCTCCAGCAGCTTTAACTGCCTGTTGTGCTGCGTCAGTTAGGCTGGTGGCGGCAATAATAGCCAGACCAGATTCAGCCAGCTTTTTAGTGCCTAGCTCTGCGTTGTTACCTTCCAAGCGAACGACTACTGGAATTTTAACGCCTACTTCTTCTACTGCACCGATAACACCGTCTGCAATCAAATCACAGCGTACGATGCCGCCGAAAATGTTGATAAGAACGGCTTTAACATTGCTGTCAGACAGAATAATTTTGAACGCTTCTACTACGCGCTCTTTGGTTGCGCCGCCACCTACGTCGAGGAAGTTGGCTGGTGAACCACCGTGCAGGTGCACGATGTCCATAGTACCCATGGCCAGACCTGCACCATTTACCATGCAACCAATATTGCCGTCTAGGGCAACATAGTTGAGCTCAAACGAAGCGGCATGAGCTTCACGAGCATCTTCCTGCGAGGGATCGTGCATCGCTTTAATCGCTGGCTGACGGTACATAGCGTTGCCGTCGATAATCACTTTAGCATCTAGGCAGTGAAGGTTGCCTTCGTCGGTGATAACCAGTGGGTTAACTTCTAACAGCTCAAGATCTTTCTCTTTAAACAGTTTCGCGAGACCCATGAAGATCTGTACAAACTGCTTAATTTGAACGCCTTTAAGGCCCAGTTTAAAAGCCAGATCACGACCCTGATATGGCTGCGCGCCAGTCAGTGGGTCAATAATCGCTTTCAGAATTTTTTCTGGAGTCTCTTCCGCAACTTTCTCGATCTCAACACCGCCTTCGGTGGAGGCCATAAAGATAATGCGACGTGAACCACGATCAACCACAGCGCCCAAATACAGCTCTTGGTCGATGTCAGTGCAAGTCTCTACCAAAATGCGGCTAACCGGCTGGCCTTTGGCATCTGTTTGATAGGTGACTAGGTTTTTACCCAACCACTGCTCAGAGAATGCTTCGATTTCGGCTTTAGAGCTAACCAGCTTAACGCCGCCGGCTTTACCGCGACCACCAGCGTGGACCTGAGCCTTGACGACCCACTTATCACCACCAATTTCGTCGGCAGCGGCGACCGCTTCCGCTACAGTCTCTGCTGCAATGCCCTTCGACACAGGCAGTCCATATTCGGCAAACAGCTGCTTACCCTGATATTCATGCAGGTTCATACTTTGGTTCCCGTAATTTTTTCTATGAATAAAACAACGGAGCTACTAAAACTACTCGACCTAGTAAGTAGTCTTTAGTAACTCCGTTCGATGATTACTGCGGTTTAGCGACGCTTGCGATTCGGCATATGAATAGCCGCGCCATTGACTGCCAGAGCGGCTTCATGCACAGCCTCTGATAGGGTCGGATGACTAAATACAGTCATGCCGAGATCTTCTGCACTGGAGCCAAATTCCATGGCGATAGCAACCTGCTGCACCAAATCGGCCGCACTGGGTCCGACAATGTGACAACCAAGAATGCGATCAGTATCGGCGTGGGCGATAATCTTCACCATGCCATCTGAATCGTTAGCCGCAACTGCACGACCCACCGCAGCAAAGGGAAAACTACCCACATTGTAGGGCTCGCCAGCAGCCTTAACTTGCTCTTCCGTCTGCCCTACTGAAGCGACTTCCGGGTGAGTGTAAATAACGTTGGGCACTATGTCGTAGTTCATCTGAGCCTTATGGCCAGCAATCACCTCTGCAACCATCACGCCCTCTTCAGACCCTTTGTGCGCCAGCATCGGGCCACGCACCAGATCACCAATGGCATAAACGCCAGGAACGTTGGTGGCGCACTGCTCATTGACAAAGATTGAACCGCGCTCGTCCAGCTGCACACCACTCTCGGCAGCCAAAAGCCCTTCGGTAAAGGGACGGCGACCAACACAGACAATCAGCTTGTCAAAAATTTCACTTTTCTCTGAACCATCGGCCATCACGTAGGTGACATGGACTTCTCTGCCCTTGATCTCAGTGCCGGTAACACGAGCGCCAAGGCGAATATCCAGACCCTGCTTCTTAAAGATTTTCTTCGACTCTTTAGCAATGCCTTTATCCATAATCGCCAGAAAATCTTCCATGGCTTCAAGCAAGACCACATCAGAACCAAGACGATTCCAAACTGAACCCAGCTCTAGACCAATAACGCCGGCACCAATCACGCCGAGACGCTTGGGCACTTCACCAATCTCAAGGGCGCCAGTAGAATCAACGATTAAGTCGCCATCAACCGGTGCAACAGGAATCGCGATGGGCAGTGAGCCAGAAGCGAGGATAACGTTATTAGCTTCGAGAACCGAAACAGTGCCGTCGTTATCGGTGAGTTCTACTTTCTTGCCACTCAGCAATTTTCCGGTGCCGTACAAGCCGGTAACGCCATTGGCTTTAAACAGACCCACAATACCGCCAGTAAACTGTTTAATAATCTTATCTTTACGCTGGAGCATCGCAGCGATGTCAATTTTTACACCAGCGGTGCTAATACCGTGAATGCCAAGGTCTTCTTTAGCTTCATGATATTTGAACGAACTATCGAGTAATGTCTTGGAAGGAATACAGCCAACATTGAGGCAGGTACCGCCATTGACGCCCTTGCCATCAGCATCTTTCCACTTCTCAATACAGGCAGTCTTAAGACCCAACTGAGCGGCACGAATTGCCGAAACATAGCCTGCAGGGCCACTTCCGATAACGATTACATCATATTTTTCTGACATGGTATTCCCTATAAATATCAAA
This sequence comes from gamma proteobacterium HTCC2207, assembly GCA_000153445.1. Taxonomy (GTDB): domain Bacteria; phylum Pseudomonadota; class Gammaproteobacteria; order Pseudomonadales; family Porticoccaceae; genus HTCC2207. The sequence continues at coordinate 570,640 of CH672397.1, forward strand.
GACGTATGGTTTAAATTTCAAGCAATATCTTAGCTGGATCTTCGAGTAATTCCTTCATGGTAACGAGGAACTGTACTGCGCCCTTGCCGTCAATCAGACGGTGGTCATAGGACATTGCCAAGTACATCATGGGGCGAATCACAACCTGACCATTAACTGCAACTGGACGCTCCTGGATCTTGTGCATACCCAAGATCGCAGACTGTGGTGGATTGATAATTGGCGTTGAGATAAGTGAGCCGTAAACACCACCATTGGTGATTGTGAAGGTTCCGCCAGTCATCTCGTCAATGGTCAATTTGCCGTCACGAGCCTTCATAGCATAGTCGTAGATACCGTTTTCGATATTAGCAATGCTCATATTTTCGGCATTGCGCAAGACTGGAACGACCAAACCGCGATCAGTAGAAACAGCAACACCCACATCCTGATAGCCGTGATAGACAATATCGCTACCGTCGATTGAGGCATTCACCGATGGGAAGCGCTTTAGCGCTTCGACCGCAGCCTTAACGAAGAAACCCATAAAGCCCAGGCGCGTACCGTTGTGAATCTTGGTGAACTCTTCTTTATATTGCTTGCGCAGATCCATCAGAGCAGTCATGTCCACTTCGTTAAAGGTGGTCAATGATGCGGTAGTCTGGGTTACTTCGAGGAGTCGCTCAGCAATTCGTGAACGCATACGTGTCATAGGCACGCGACGCTCAACTCGATCACCCGTTTCCAACACTTCTTCGGCAACCGCTGCCGGTGCAGCAACTGCTTGCGCAGCAGCTGGCGCTTTATAGTTCACTACATCTTCTTTAGTGATGCGTCCGCCTTTACCGGTGCCAACAATCTGAGCTACATCTATATTGCGCTCTTCAGCGAGCTTGCGCGCGGCTGGATTAATTAAGCCGCCCGATGCAGTAGCCTCTGGTGCTTCGGCAACGGCTTCTGCGGCTGCAGCAGCAGTTGGGGCCGAAGCTTCAGCGCCCTCTTCAATGCGGGCGATTACTTCATTGCTAAGCACTATGTCGCCCTCAGCTTTGAAAATCTCTGCCAGCACACCAGCGGCTGGAGCAACAACTTCTAAAACAACCTTATCGGTTTCAATATCAACCAACAGTTCGTCGCGCTTAACCGTTTCACCAACCTGCTTGTGCCAAGTTGCCAGAGAACCTTCTTGAACAGATTCTGGGAATGTTGGTGCCTTAATTTCAGTGGCCATCTAATTTTTTTCCTATGTTACGAGTCGTTTTTACGAGTCTTTTATATGAGTTGCTCTACGCGTCTGGCGCCAGAGCTTCATCGATAAATTGTTTTTGTTCTTCCAAGTGCGTAGACATATAGCCACAGGCTGGCGCAGCCGAGCTAATGCGACCTACATAACGCAGGTGCAGCATTGGATCTATGCCCTGCAATACATGGCGCATATGATGTTGACTGCTGTACCAGGCACCCTGATTCATTGGTTCTTCTTGACACCAGATAACATCTTTAACATTGGTGAAGGGCTTCAATGCCGCTTCTAGCTCAACATCCGGGAAGGGGTAAAGCTGCTCAATACGCACCAGAGCAATATTGTCGATACCGCGAGCCATACGCTCTTCAAGCAGGTGGTAATAAACCTTACCGGAGCAGAGCACAACGCGAGTAACCTTGTCGGCATCGAGTTCGTTCTCACCGATTACATCTTGGAATTTGCCGCCGGCCAACTCTTCCAGAGACGAGGTTGCAAGTTTGTGACGCAGAATCCACTTGGGACTCATGATCACCAACGGCCGGCGCATTGGGCGAATTGCCTGACGCCGCAGCAAGTGGAATATCTGCGCTGGCGTTGTCGGGTTAACCACCTGCATATTGTGCTCAGCACAGAGCTGCAGGAAGCGCTCTAAGCGCGCCGAGGAATGCTCTGGCCCCTGCCCTTCAAAACCGTGAGGCAACAGCATAGTCAAGCCAGATAGACGGCCCCACTTGTGCTCACCACTGGCGATAAACTGATCAATGACCACTTGGGCGCCATTGGCAAAATCACCAAACTGCGCTTCCCAGATAATTAAACCTTTGGGTGCAGTCGTGGCATAGCCATATTCAAAAGCCAGCACCGCTTCTTCAGAGAGAACCGAGTCATAGATATCAAACTGTGGCTGATCGTCGGAGAGATTGGCCAGAGGCAGATAGGCCTCGCCATCTTTCTGGTTAAACACCACCGCATGACGATGAGAGAAAGTGCCGCGACGTACATCCTGACCGGTAAAACGAATCGGATAGCCCTCGTCCAACAGCGTACCGTAGGCCAGTAACTCAGCCATACCCCAGTTCAGCGGCAGCGCGCCACCGGCCATTTTACGGCGGTCATCATAAATCTTGCTAACCTGACGCTGTACTTTAATACCGTCGGGAATATCAATAATCTTGGCAGCGACATCCTGCAGATTTTTAAGCTTCAAACCGGTATTGGCTGGCGTGCGCCAGTCGTGCCCCAGGTAAGGTTCCCAGTCGACAAACAAGCTTGTGTCGGGCTCGCGCACCAGGTTGTGAACAACAAACTCGCCTTTATCTAATCGCGCTCGATAGTCATTGGACATCTCGTTAGATTGATCTTGAGTCACCACGCCTTCAGCGACCAACTTCTGCGAGTACAGCTCGCGAGTGGTTGAGTGCTTGCGAATCACGTCATACATCAACGGCTGAGTCGAAGACGGCTCATCGGTCTCGTTGTGACCGCGACGGCGGTAGCAAACTAGATCGATCACCACGTCTTTGCCAAACTCATAGCGATAGTCTGTGGCCAGCATCGCAGCAAACATTACTGCATCTGGATTGTCACCATTAACGTGCAGGATTGGCGCCTGAACCATCTTGGCAATATCAGTGCAGTACTCAGTTGAGCGAGCATCTTCCTGGCGGCTAGTGGTAAAGCCAACCTGGTTGTTAATTACAATATGAATCGAGCCGCCGGTTTTATAGGCGCGAGTCTGGGATAGCTGGAACGTTTCCATAACCACACCCTGACCGGCGAATGCCGCATCACCGTGCATCAGGATAGGAACAACTTTCTCACCCGTTTTGTCGTCTCGACGGTCTTGGCGAGCGCGGCCAGAGCCAATTACAACCGGGCAGGAAATTTCAAGGTGCGATGGGTTAAAGCCCAGTGCCATATGCACTTCGCCACCTGGAGTCATCACATTGGATGAAAAACCCTGGTGATATTTCACATCGCCCGAGGTATTAACCAGACGCTTGCCTTCAAATTCTTCGAAAAGCTCCGCCGGATTTTTACCGAGAATATTGACCAGAACATTGAGACGACCGCGGTGAGCCATGGCCATCACAATTTCTTTGCCGCCATATTCACCGGCGCGACGCACTAGGCAGTCGAGAAGAGGAATTAAGCTCTCACCACCCTCGAGACCAAAACGCTTGGTGCCGGGGTATTTTGAATCCAGATGTTTTTCCAAGCCTTCAGCAGCGGTCAAGCGGTTGAGTACATCAACTCGCGCCTCATCGCCGTAGGTTGGCTTGGAGCGCACGCTTTCAAAGCGCTGTGCCAACCACTGCTTCTCGGAAAACGACGTAATGTGCATATACTCGGCACCGAGGGAACCGCAGTAAGTCTCTTCTAGAGATTCAACGATCTCACGCAACGTGGCTTCCTGCTTGCCAAAATACAACGGGCCAGTCTGAAATGTGGTATCCAAATCAGCGTCTGTGAGGCCATGAAAATGCAAGTCTAGATCGGGCACATGTTCGCGAACCATCAATCCCAAAGGATCGAGATTGGCCTTCTGATGTCCACGGAAGCGGTAGGAGCTGATTAACTGAACAACCTTGACCTGCTTGCGCTCATGCTCAAGGTGAATACCACCGGAGCCTGGTGCTGGCGTTGGACGGGCCTGACGGCGACCGAGCAGCTCAAAATGCTGAACGATGGTGGCATGGGAAATATCGGGAGCGGTACTGCCATTGGTGCGTGGCAAGGTGTCAAAAAAGCTACTCCACTGCTCTGGAACCGCATTGCGATCGTGCAAATAGGTGTCGTAGAGATCTTCTATATAAGCAGCGTTACCACCGGAAAAGTGCGAGGAGCGAAGAAATTGCTCCATAGGGCCCTCAGGCATTACTGTTATTCCCCATTCAGGTGGTCAAAATTGGCTAGTTTAATGGGCCGGTATTCTAAACCTCTAATACAGAAACGGCCAGTAAAAACTGGCCGTTAGGGTAAAGCAAATCACTACCACCCTTCTGACAGGGGGTATTTGTCTCTTAAGTCGCAGTTCTGACCAACATATCGCGGATATGACCGATTGCTTTAGTCGGGTTTAGCCCTTTTGGACAGACCTGAACGCAGTTCATGATGCCGTGACAGCGGAACACACTGAAGGGGTCGTCAAGATTAGCAAGACGCGCTTCAGTAGCAGTGTCGCGACTGTCCGCCAAAAAGCGATAGGCCTGCAATAGACCAGATGGACCGATAAATTTATCCGGGTTCCACCAAAACGAAGGACAGGCTGTTGAACAGCAGGCACAGAGAATGCACTCATAGAGTCCATCTAACTTTGCCCGCTCCTCTTGAGACTGCAGACGCTCAATGGCCGGCGCTGGCGTGTTGTTGATCATGTAGGGCTGGATCTTCTCGTACTGAGCATAGAACTGGCTCATATCGATAACCAGATCTCTGATCACCGGCAAACCGGGCAGCGGACGAATCACTAACTTGCCCTTCTTAACCGCTTCAGACAGAGGCGTAACGCAGGCCAGTCCATTTTTACCGGAGATATTCATGCCGTCAGAACCACAGACGCCTTCGCGACATGAACGACGGAAGACCAGAGTGGGATCTTCGATCTTGAGTTTCTCAAGCACATCCAAAACCATGACATCTTTGCCCTGAGTGTCGAACTCAAAGTCTTGCATATAAGGCTCAGAGTCAACTTCTGGGTTATAGCGATAAATACTTACATTTAACATAATCTGTCAGCCCCTATTAATAGGTACGAATTTGAGGTTCAAAAGCTTCGCGTGTCTTCAGGTTGAAGTTGACACCGCGCTTGCCCACTCGCTTATCGGAGGGGAAGAACACAGAGTGACACAACCAGTTAACATCATCGCGCTCTTGAAAGTCTTCGCGGGCGTGAGCGCCGCGGCTTTCGGTGCGCGCTTCAGCAGTAATTGCTGTTGCTTCAGCCACTTCAAATAGATTTTGCAGCTCCAGCGCTTCGATACGTGACGTATTAAAGGCGTTACTCTTATCGCCCAGGGCAACATTTTTGATCCGTGGACGCAGCGCTGCCAGCTTGGCAATGCCCTCCTGCATAAAGTCACCGCGACGGAAGACGCCGAAGTAATTTTGCATAATGGTCTGCAGCTCAGCGCGTAGCACTGAGGCATTCTCGCCACCGGTGGAATCATTTAGGTGGTTCAAGCCGGCCATAGCCGCTTCAATATCTGCTTCACTGGCGTCTTTCAGGTCAATGCCTTCACGCAGCTGCTGCTCAATAAACATGCCCGATGCGCGACCGAATACCACCAGATCAAGCAGTGAGTTGCCACCCAGACGGTTGGCACCGTGAACCGATACACAGGCTGCTTCGCCACAGGCGTAAAAGCCTTCGATCACATGGTCATTGCCTTCGCCGTCAACAGTCAGAGCCTGGCCGTTAACGTTAGTGGGAATGCCACCCATCATGTAGTGACAGGTAGGTACCACTGGAATCGGCTCTTTAACCGGATCCGCGTGAGCAAAGGTACGAGAGAGCTCAAGAATACCCGGCAACTTAGCGTTGAGAGTTTCTTCGCCCAGATGATCAAGCTTGAGGTAGACGTGATCGCCATCTGGACCACAGCCGCGACCTTCGAGAATCTCCAGAACCATAGAGCGTGCAACCACATCGCGGCCGGCAAGGTCTTTGGCATTGGGTGCGTAACGCTCCATAAAGCGCTCGCCATCCTTATTCACCAGATACCCACCTTCACCACGACAACCCTCGGTTACCAGGGTGCCAGCACCGTGAATACCGGTGGGGTGGAACTGCCACATTTCGATATCTTGGACCGGGAAGCCAGCGCGCAGCGCCATACCAATTCCGTCACCCGTACAGATATGAGCGTTGGTAGTAGACGCATAAATACGCCCTGCTCCGCCGGTGGCAAATACAGTGGCTTTCGACTTAACGTAGACCGTCTCGCCGGTTTCAATATTCAGCGCAACCACACCCACAACAGCGTTGTCGGCATTCTTAACTATATCGACGGCAAACCATTCGTTTAAAAAGGTTGTCTCATTTTTCAGATTGCCCTGATACAGCGTGTGCAGCAGTGCGTGACCTGTGCGGTCAGCTGCAGCACAGGTACGAGCGGCTTGACCACCCTTACCAAAGTCTTTCGACTGGCCGCCAAAGGGGCGCTGGTAGATACGGCCTTGTTCGGTGCGCGAGAATGGCAGACCCATGTGCTCAAGCTCGAAGATCGCTTCCGGGCCGGTCTGACACATATACTCAATCGCCTCCTGATCACCAATAAAGTCAGCGCCCTTAATGGTGTCATACATATGCCACTGCCACTGATCATTGGGATCATCGCTGGCGATAGCACAGGTAATGCCACCCTGAGCGGAAACAGTGTGCGAACGTGTTGGAAATACTTTGGTGATTACTGCAGTTTTGTATCCAGACTGCGCCAGCTGCAATGCAGCGCGCATTCCGGACCCGCCGCCGCCGACAATTACGGCGTCGAAAGTCATAGTTCTGATGTTAGCCATTTACTTAGATTCCCCAGAGAATATCGATAGCCCAGATCACGTATAGCAAGGTAATTGCTATCATGCCCAACTGAAAAATAATACGCAGTGCAGTGGCTTTTGGCCCAATCAATCGCACGGTTACATAGTCGGTTAAAACACACCACATTCCAATCCAAGCATGAGCCGCAATCGACAGTATGGTCAGCAGACTAAACATTCGCATTGGCAGGGAGCTGTTTAAAGCCGCCCAGTCTGCGTAGTTAAGCTCGGGCGTCAGCATTAGGTAGCCGACAATAAAGATCAGGTATGCGCTCATCACATAGGCTGAGACCCGTGCAATCAGCCAATCGGACAAACCACTGCGCCCGAGGCTCGTGACTGTAGTTACCATAAGAAAACCCACCCTGTGATTAGTACAATAATGACGGCAGCGACTACCACTGCAACCCAAGCTGTTGCGCGGCCGGTTTCAAAGGAATCTTCACCAAAACCCAGATCCATAATCAGGTGCCGAACACCCATGACCGCATGGTAGGCCAGCGCAGCCAAGCTGCCCCAGATAATAAATTGGCACAATGGATTGGCGAACAACGCTTTAACCTCTTCAAAGCCCTGCTCTGAAGAGAGACTACCTTCAAGCAGCCAGAGAAAGATTGCGACGGAGAAAAACAAAATCACACCAGAGACCCGGTGCAAAATCGAAACGTAGGAGGTTATTGGAAGCCTAATGGTTCCAAGATCTAGATTAACAGGTCTTTTTTTATCCACGGCGGGTATTACCTTAAAAGTAGTGTTCCAACAAACGGAGATGAATTTAATCTGAATTCAATTAACGTTAAGCAACTTATTACAATGTAGAGTCAAGAGATACTGGGCATCACAAAGAAGGTTGACGAGCAGTACGTTGATGGCGCAGCAGTATAGTTACAAGGTTGTCTAAATTCAATCCGCAGAACTGAAACAAACTCGAAAACAACGACGCCTAAAAAGTCGTAAAAAGACCAGGGACTGACACCTTGCTCAGAGCCACCCTGCAACCCGAGGAAAATCATCACTCAGATCATCAGCGCGCATTTTGCTGATGAATAGCCGCTATCGGACTGGCCCGATTAGACTGCTATAAATGCGGTTTTTAAGCCGCCTGCAGACCAGCCAGAGTTGACAATTTTCCGCGAACATCTATAGTTGCTCCTCGAAATTTTGCCCTAACCATCAAGTTGCAACAGAGGATCCTGCATGAGTAATCGTAAAGCTACCCTAACTATCGAAGGTCAAGCTCCCATTGAGCTGCCGATTCTTAAGGGCACACTAGGCCAAGACGTCATAGATATAGGCACCTTGGGCTCACATAATGTCTTTACCTATGATCCCGGATTCTCAGCAACGGCGGCCTGTCAGTCTGATATTACCTATATCGACGGCAACAAAGGCATATTGCTTCACCGCGGTTACCCGATTGAGCAGTTGGCCGAAAAATCAGATTATCTAGAGACCTGCTACTTGCTTCTCGAGGGCGCCTTGCCCAATGCTGAAGAGAAGGCAGAGTTCGTTAATACCATCAAATACCACACCATGGTAAACCGTTCAGTTGAGCACTTTATCAGTGGATTTCGCTATGACGCGCACCCAATGGCCATGCTTGTGGGTGTCGTTGGCGCGATGTCTTCGTTTTATCATGACTCGCTGGACATTAATAATGAAGAGCACCGCAAGATTTCCGCTCATCGCTTGATCGCCAAGATTCCAACCATTGCCGCAATGTGCCACAAGCATTTCACCGGCCAGCCATTTATCTACCCAGATAACTCTCTATCTTACTCAGAGAACTTCCTGCATATGATGTTTGGCACGCCCTGCGAGCCCTACGTCGTTCAGCCGGCGATTGCCAAAGCGATGGACCGCATCTTCCTGTTGCACGCAGATCACGAGCAAAACGCCTCTACGTCAACAGTACGTCTGGCTGGCTCCACTGGCGCCAACCCATTCTCTTGTATAGCGGCTGGTATCGCTGCACTCTGGGGACCTGCTCATGGCGGCGCCAACGAAGCAGTACTGGATATGTTGGAAGAGATTGGACACGAAGACAATATCGAAGCCTATGTCGCCAAAGCGAAAGACAAGAGTGACCCATTCCGCCTGATGGGCTTTGGTCACCGCGTTTATAAGAATCACGATCCCCGCGCCACGGTTATGCGCGAGAGCTGCGATGAAGTTCTGGCGGTATTGGGACTGGAGAACGATCCCCTGTTCCGTCTGGCTAAGAAACTGGAAAAGATCGCTCTTGAAGATGAATACTTTATCAGCAAGAAGCTCTACCCCAATGTCGACTTCTACTCCGGTATTATTTTGAAGGCACTGGGTATTCCAGTTGAAATGTTCACCGTGATTTTTGCCACGGGTCGCACCGTTGGCTGGATCTCACACTGGAACGAGATGATCACTCACCCATACCGCATTGGCCGTCCTCGTCAGCTTTACACGGGTGCTGATGTGCGTGACTACCCGGCAATGGATGATCGTTAAGCTCTGGTTATTTGTGCAAAGCATTAAAAAAGGCAGCCTAGGCTGCCTTTTTTAATGTCGCTGCAATAATGTTTGGATAATCCCTAGGCAACGGGACCAGAGTGAAAGCGGAATTGCGTATCCGGCGACTCAATCAGTTCTCGCTCGCGCTGGGCAATCAGCTCAATGCGGTCATCAATAGACTTCGCTCCGGCAGCGGTTTTCGCCAATTTTAAATAATCTTGGTAGTGCCGTGCCTCAGACTTCAGTAACGACATATAGAACTTTTCCAGCTCGGCATCCAGATGCGGAGCTAAGAGAGCAAAACGCTCACAGGAACGGGCTTCAATAAAGGCACCAATAATCAGCACATCCACCAGCTTATCGGGATCATCTCGGCGCGCTAAATCGCGAAGACCTGCAGCATAGCGTGACGCGGCAACGTGCTCGTAGGGAATCTTACGGCGCTTCATCAGAGCGATTACCTGCTCGAAATGGCGCATCTCTTCGCGAGCTAAGCGCGACATTTTATTCAGCAGTTCGAAATTATCGGTGTAGCGATTGATTAGGCTCAACGCTGTGCTGGCCGCTTTCTTTTCGCAGTTGGCATGGTCAACAAGCATGACCCGCTGATTTTCAAGCGCATTTTCAATCCAGCGCTGTGGCGTCGGGCAGGGTAAAAAGGCTTTTATTTCGTCTAGGGCCGAAGTGGCTGATGCTGCAGCGGAAGGCACTGTCATTTAATACTCATTTTCATTGTGTTTTATTTAATAGCACTCAAACCGATATTCCCTAGCAGAGCCGAAGCATCTCAACCGCTAAGATTCCACATTGGCATCCGCCCAAATAAAGCAGGCAGTTACAAAAACAAGAGGTTACAAAAATAAGAGGTTTCAAAACATAAAAAACCCCACTCTCGTGGGGTTTCTATTACCTAATACGGTCTAGGGGCTAGTCTAGCTAAACTCATCTAAAAAGCCCAGAGCAACCTAAGTAAAGCACATCACCGTACTCACCGCAGTATAAGCCGCCAGTCCCGCGATACCGGCTTCAAAGCCAAAGCCTGACTGCTTGTGGGCCTCAATTGTAATTGCCACATTGCCACCAGAAGGCGTGCCCGTTGCAAACATCTGAATAATACCAGCAGCCAGCTCCTCGCCCATACGCTGAACGCGGCCAACATTCTGTGTCGCCACATAAGCCGCCAAACCAAAGCAAGTGCCATTGGCAATCTCCAGCGCCTCAGCTTCATCTTTAAAGCCAATCACCGAGAGTACTGGACCAAATATCTCCTCTTGGGCAATGCGATCACCTGCACCGACCTGATCAAATATCGCTGGCTTAACATAAAAACCACCGGTTTCCTGCAACACCTGCTCGCCGCCATAAATTAACTTGGCGCCATCGGCTTTGCCGGTTTCAATATAGCCCAGCACCTTATTCATATGGGCTTCATTTATCAGCGCACCGAAGGTACAGTTATTGTCTAGAGGATCCTGGGGCACAATCTTGGCCACATGCTCCAAAATCTTAGGCATTAGCTTTTCACGAATACCGTCTTGCACTAACAGCCTTGTACCAGCCACACAGAGCGCACCCTCATTAGGGATCGCTGGGCCCTGTCAGGATGCTGGCCGAGGATGACACGGCTTGGGTTACATATAGGCGTTGCTGGTATCGGTATGGTCAGTGACATCACGGACGCCCTTTAACTCAGGAATTTTTTCCATCAAGGTCTTTTCAACACCCTCTTTCAGCGTCATTGAAACCGCCGAACAACCCTGACAACCACCACCAAACTCCAGTACCGCAAAGCCTTCATCCATCTCCGACAGCGACACTACGCCACCGTGAGAGGCCAACCCTGGGTTAATCTCGTTATACAGCAGATAGTTAATACGATCTTCAATGGGGCTATCGTCGTTCACATTGGGCAGTCTTGAGTTAGGCGCACGAATCGTCAGCTGACCACCAAACTTATCTTCGGCGAAATCGACCTTGGCTTCATCGAGAAAGGCAATACTACGCTGCTCAAAGTAAGCGCTAAACGCATCGTACTCAACGACCATATCTTCTTCGTTATGTTCGCCGGGACGGCTGTAAGCAATGCAGGTCTCAGCTTTTGGAGTACCGGGATCAGAGACAAACATGCGAATACCAATGCCTTCGCAGTTCTGTTTTTCCAGTAATCCAGCAAGGTATTTTTGCGCTGATTCGGTGATGGTTACGTTGAGCATAAGGTTTCCTAAAATCTGCAGTGACAGCCTGACCGAGCGATTTAATCTACGCTGCCTAAGCTTGAGTAATTAAGTCAAGTATTTTACGCCATATAGAGGCCCAGACGAAACCCTCTTTTGGTTTTAAAGGTCGCTTTTTTAAAATACTTTGGTATCATACCCATCCATCAAAATATTTTGATACAACAGCAAGGCAGAGGCATAGGCAAGCATATGACGGATAAAATTAGGCAGGCAGCAGAGCAGCGTATTCTGATTCTCGATGGCGCCATGGGTACTATGATCCAACGTCACACCCTCGAGGAAGAAGACTTTCGCGGTCAGCGCTTTGCCGATTGGCACACAGACTTAAAAGGCAACAATGACCTTTTAAGCCTTACTCAGCCCGATATTATCTGTGATATCCACCGCGCCTATCTGGATGCCGGTGCGGACATTATTGAAACCAACACCTTTAATTCCACAACTATCTCCCAAGCCGATTACGATATGCAGGCAATATCTAGGGAGATTAACGTGGTCTCTGCGCAGCTTGCTCGCAAAGCCGCCGATGAGTTTTCTACCCCAGAAAAACCGCGTTTTGTCGCCGGTATTCTTGGGCCTACCAGCAGAACGGCGTCTCTTTCACCGGATGTAAACGATCCCGGGGCGCGCAATGTTACCTTTGATGAGTTGGTTGAAGCCTACATAGAATCCACCGAAGCCCTAATTGAAGGGGGCGTCGACACAATTATGGTGGAAACCATCTTCGACACACTGAACGCCAAAGCCGCGCTTTTTGCTGTGCAAGTGGTCTTCGAGAAACAGGGCTTTGAGCTGCCCATTATGATCTCTGGCACCATAACTGATGCCAGCGGTCGTACACTTTCGGGCCAGACTCCTGAAGCATTCTGGAACTCAGTGCGCCATAGCAAGCCGATCAGTGTGGGCCTGAACTGTGCTCTTGGGCCAAAAGAGCTGCGCCCTCACCTGCTGGATATTTCCACGGTTGCTGACACGTTGGTGAGCTCCCACCCCAATGCTGGCCTACCTAATGAATTTGGTGGCTATGATCTCGACGCCGACGCCATGGCTGAGACTGTGGCAGAATTTGCCAGCGCTGGCCTGCTCAATATTGTCGGCGGCTGCTGTGGTACCACGCCGGACCATATCCGCGTTATTGCCAATGCTGTGGCCACGATAGCGCCACGCGTTGTACCCGAAATCGAGCCCGCCTGTCGTCTGTCCGGACTTGAGCCTTTCACCATTAAAAGTGACTCACTGTTTGTCAATGTTGGCGAGCGCTGCAATGTCACAGGATCAGCTGTATTTAAACGTCTGATTCTTGAAGAAAACTACGATGCTGCCCTAGAAGTCGCCCGCCAACAGGTGATTAATGGCGCGCAGATTATTGATATCAACATGGATGAAGGCATGCTCGAATCGCTGCCGGCCATGGTCAAATTTTTAAATCTTATTGCCGGCGAGCCCGATATTTCTCGCGTGCCAATTATGGTGGACTCGTCAAAATGGGATGTTATTGAGGCCGGACTAAAGTGCATTCAGGGCAAGTCCGTGGTCAACAGTATCAGTCTTAAAGAGGGTGAAGCTGAATTTATTGAACGGGCCAAGCTGTGCAAAAAGCATGGTGCCGCGATTGTGGTGATGGCCTTTGATGAAGATGGTCAGGCGGACAATTTAGAGCGCCGCAAACAGATCTGTCAGCGCAGTTACGATTTGTTGGTCAATGAAATTGGCTTCCCGGCGGAAGATATTATCTTTGACCCCAATGTATTTGCCGTGGCCACCGGTATTGAAGAGCACAATCGCTACGGCTTAGACTTTATTGAGGCCAGCGGCTGGATTAAGCAAAACCTGCCCCATGCGCTAATTAGTGGCGGCATCTCCAATGTCTCCTTTTCTTTCCGCGGCAATAATCCCGTGCGTGAAGCGATTCACTCGGTGTTTCTCTACCATGCCATTCGTGAAGGTCTGACCATGGGCATAGTTAATGCCGGTCAGTTAGCGGTCTATGATGATCTGCCGGAAGAACTGCGTCAGGTGGTTGAAGATGTCGTGCTATTCCGCAACGCTGAAGGCACCGATGCCCTGCTTGCCATTGCCGACAAGTATCGCGGTGACGGGTCTAAGCAAGCCTCAGTAGAAGATCTAAGCTGGCGCGACGCCGACGTTAACCGACGTCTTGAGCATAGTCTGGTTAAGGGTATTACAGCCTATATCACCGAAGACACTGAAGAGGCCCGACAACAGGCTGATCGTCCGCTACATGTGATTGAAGGCGCGTTGATGGACGGCATGAATATAGTCGGCGACCTATTTGGCTCGGGAAAAATGTTTTTGCCCCAGGTAGTGAAATCTGCCCGTGTGATGAAACAAGCGGTAGCCTATTTGCAGCCCTTTATCGAAGATGAAAAGGACGCCACTGCCAGCACCAATGGCAAGATCCTAATGGCCACGGTGAAAGGCGATGTCCACGATATCGGCAAAAATATTGTTGGCGTGGTGCTGCAGTGTAATAACTATGAGGTTATCGACCTCGGTGTGATGGTGTCTGCGGAAAAGATTCTCACCACAGCTCGCGAAGAGAACGTGGACATTATTGGCCTCTCAGGACTGATTACGCCCTCTCTCGATGAGATGGTGACACTGGGCAAAGAAATGCAGCGCCAAGGTTTTACTGTGCCCCTAATGATTGGCGGTGCCACCACCTCCAAAGCCCACACAGCAGTAAAAATTGCCCCCAACTATGAGAATAATCAGGCGATTTATGTCTCTGATGCCTCCCGTGCTGTAGGGGTTGCCAGCAAGCTGATCAGCAAAGAGCATCGCGATGAGTTTATCGCCGATATCCGTCGTGACTACGATGCGGTGAGACTGCGCACAGCCAATAGAACACCTCGGGGAACGCTCTATACCTACCCCGACGCGATCAAACAAAAGCCACAGATTAACTGGCGTGACTATCAGCCGACTCTGCCGGCCACGCCTGGGATAACGGTAATTGACGACTATCCCCTGGAAACACTGGTGCCCTATATTGACTGGACACCCTTCTTTATCACCTGGGATCTGATCGGAAAGTATCCGAAGATTTTTCAAGATGAAGTGGTTGGCGATGCGGCTACTACATTGTTTGCCGATGCTCAGGCACTGTTAAAAGATATTATCGACAATAAACGCTTAACTGCCCGCGCCGTATTTGGTCTCTGGGAGGCCAATACAGTTAACCATGATGATATTGAAATCTATGCTGAGGATGGCTCAACCAAGGCCAGCCTGCACCATATTCGTCAGCAAATCCAAAAACCTGGCGCCAGTGAAGAGCTCTGTTCGCTGGCTGACTTTGTCGCGCCAAAAGAGTCCGGCATTAAAGATCATATTGGAGCTTTTGCGGTAACTACGGGCATAGGTGCCGATGAACTGGCCGCTGAATATGAAGCCAAGCACGATGACTACAATGCGATTATGGTTAAAGCCTTGGCGGACCGACTGGCTGAGGCCTTTGCTGAACATCTTCACGAATGCGTGCGCCGTGAGCACTGGGGTTATGCAGCAGATGAGAGCTTAGATAACGAAGCCCTGATCAAAGAGAAATACCGTGGTATTCGACCCGCGCCAGGCTACCCTGCCTGCCCGGATCACACTGAAAAAGGCACCTTGTTTGAGCTGCTTGATGTGGAGAATAATATTGGACTGGCACTCACCGACAGCTACGCCATGACGCCTGCTGCTGCGGTCAGTGGTTGGTACTTTGCTCATCCGGATGCGAAGTATTTTAATACAGGTAAAATTGCTCCGGATCAGGTCGAATCGCTGGCGCAGCGTAAGGGAATGTCATTGCCTGATATGGCGCGTTGGCTGACGCCAGTGCTGATTGATTAGATTTAAGGCTGTCATCCTGAACGAAGGAAGGCTTCAATACCTGTTGTCCTGACGGAGGGAGCTCCCCACTGCCTGTTGTCCTGAGCGAAGGCAGGCCCCACTGCCTGTCATCCCGACAGAGCGCAGCGACGAGGGATCTCAGCCAGCTAAAGGAAGTTCCTTCAATTTCACCGAAGATGACAAGCTGGCGCGCCATGCAGCTGAACTCTCTACCTGAACTCTCTACTCGAACTCTTAAGTTGAACTAAACCCTAAAATAGTGTCTGATCATCAATATGAAAACGCGCTCATCCTCTATAACAGTCCTGGTCAATATCCTCGTGATTCTATTTATGATGAATACGACCTTGGCTCACAGTACCTGCACTATGAGCAGCAGCAGCGAGAATCCCGATTTAGTGCAGCAGGCGGAGCACAGCCCTCAGACCCATATGCCCTGTCATACATTAGATAACGGCGACAAGTTATTGTCCCTCAGCGCACAGACCAGCCCGGACACAACACCTGCGGACCAATGCTGTGCCGACTGCTCCGTCTTTAGCCTGCCAATAAGCACTGTGAAAACCCCAGCCTCTGTCGCACCTAATATCGCCAGCACGGCACTAACAAGCACCCCTTCCCGCACTATAGAACTGCCCTTCAGGCCCCCAATAGCAGACCTTTCATAGTTCTCTGCGCCTTTTATTTGGCGCCATATTTATTATTCTGAACATTATTGAAGGTGACATCATGCGTCTGAAAACGTTTGTTATACCGTTATTGTTAGTACAGCTATCTGCACTTATTGCATCCCCAGTCTGGGCCAAAAATTATCTGATCAATGTCAATGGCATAGTCTGTGAGTTCTGCGCCTTTGGCGTGGCCAAAAAACTGCGCAAACTCGACTTTATCGACCCCAGCCAGTTCGAGGAAGGCGTCAAAGTGGATATCGAAAATCAGCAGGTTTTTATCAGTATCCAAGAGGGACAACCACTAGATCAAGAGGCGATCTTTGAAGCGATCAAATCCGGCGGCTATGACCCAATCAAGATGACGCCAATGGACGAGGTAGCCCGCCCGCTGGAGGAGTCCCAGTGAAACAGCTGACGGCACTACTACTGCTTGCTACCGCAAGCACGTTTACCAGCCAAGTCACTGCCCACCAACCGGTGATGGATATGGCACCGCGCTGGAATGGTGGCTATGGCGCCCAAACGCGAATCACTCATGCCAACAACACAACCACCACTTGGCTTGAGGGGGTTTACACTTTTAAGCCCGCTCTGCGTATGACCCTAAAAGTGCCTTACAGTGACGGCAAAAACGGTGATGCGATTGTTGCAATGCCGATCAAACGCTATAAAAACGCCGGGGCATCCACCTCTAACTGGGGCATCACACCCTCGGTGAGAATGCCCACTGGCGGCGGTAGCGACTGGGACGCGGGGTTGAGCCTGAGTTACAGCTCCGAATCAAAGGGCTACTACGAGCTCTATGATATCTATAGGCTCGGCGATACCACCGGCATTGATATCAATGCCGGCATGAGCCATGCCGATGGCAAGGGTTCTTCTTGGTTTACGCTCTGGGATATTAGCGCGAGAGATTCAGATTCGGGGCAGCATCTGCTCACTGGACCAGTGCTGGTGTATTTCAAGCGCAATGTGATTGTCCGCGGTGAATATAAGTTTGTCGCCCTCGATAACGACACACAATGGGATGGCGACTATCTCAGTATTGGCATTGGTATGGTGTTTTAAAATGGAGACAATTTTATGAATAAACCACGTTCTTGGAGTTGGCTACTATTATTCACCACCTCCGGCACCCTCCTCTGCTGCGCCCTGCCCATTACCTTGGTAACCCTTGGGCTAGGAGCCAGCGTGGCATCTATGGCGTCTGCGGCACCCTGGCTGATCACCCTCAGCCAGTACAAAGGCTGGATGTTCACCCTGTCTGGTCTGCTGATTGGGTTGGGATTTTGGAGTGTGCACCGCCCCGGCCGTGTCTGCCCTACAGATCCCGAACTCGCTGCCGCCTGTGCCACCGCAGACCTTTGGAATCAACGTTTTCTATGGTTGTCTGCTGGTATGTGGTCTGTTGGTTTTATCGCCGCCTATGCGCTGCCACTTTTGCAGTAAAGGGTTGGCAAAAATCTCTCCTGGGCAATATTAGCTGCGGAAAAGTCTCCTCTAAAGGAGTAGAATTGAGCGCCCACAAACGGTCTATGACCAATTCGTTGAGACTCATTTGAAAGGAAGACAAACTTGAACGACGATAGAAAAAAGCTCGAAGAAAAAGTAGTGCTTGAAGATAAACCAAAGAAGAAAAAAACCAATATTGGCGCCCTGGTTAAAAGCATCCTAGCCGCCGCGATTGGTGTCCAGAGCAACAAGAACCGAGAGCGCGATTTCGAGGAAGGTAATCCCTTGGCCTTTATTATTGGCGGCTTTGTCTTTACAGCACTATTTATTGCCACTATAGCCACAATAGTAGGGTTTGTGCTGAGAACTAATGGCTGAGGTAAAACTCACTTGCCAGGCGCTAAAAAACCTTTATCAAAAACAATAAAAAAAGGGGCTGCATCACTGCAGCCCCTTTTTTGACCTTCTTTTTAATCAAGCCAGGACCGTTTAGAAACTGTACTTAGCCTGCAGAGCAATGTTCAACGGACGGTTGACGAAGGCGTAGTAAGAGTTACCCCCACCATTAGTCAAGGTTCCACCCAGTGGCGTATTGCCACCAAAGTTAATCACAGTCTCATCGGTAAGGTTGCGACCTAACAGAGCCACTTCCCAAGCGCACTATTTCCCGATCGCACTATTTCCCGAGCGCACTATTTCCCGAGCGCACTACTTCCCAAACGCTATGCCTGCATAAAATCAGCGGGCTCAAGAGCCTCAAAACTATCAGCCCCAAATACCAACGCAGCCAAGTAACCACTGTTGCGCGGCAGTATTTGCGTTGAGAAGAAATCTGCCGTAGCAATTTTCTGGTTATAAAAGCGATCGGTCTCGCCAGCGGCCAATCGGTCCTGAGCAGCAGCGGCCAATTTCACCAACAGCCAATAGGCGACAGTATTCCCGTACATCATCATAAAGTTGTAAGCGATTCCCTGAGAGTCACTGCTGTTTTCCAAAACATAGTTGAGGGCTTCTTGGCACTGCTCAATCCCATGACGCAGACGATTACGCAAATCCACCACGCTACCATGAGCTGACGCGAGCTGGTCAACAGTGGCCTGCATATCCGCCAACAGCAACTGCACCGCTTGGCCACCATCACGCAAACATTTACGACCGATAAAATCTAATGCCTGAATACCATTAGTGCCCTCATAGATCGGCAAAATGCGTGCATCGCGCATATGCTGCGCCGCGCCAGTCTCTTCAATAAAGCCCATACCGCCGTGGACCTGAACACCCAGAGAAGTGCTCTCCATAGAGACTTCGGTACACCAGCCTTTAACCAGCGGTGTCAATAGCTCGACCAACTGTGCATTCTGGGAACGAACCTGCTCGTCCGGATGATGAGAACTGCGGTCCTCTGCTGCGATGGCATAGTAAGACATGGCACGACCGCCCTCAGTCAATGCACGCATCTGCATGAGCATGCGCTTAACATCCGAGTGATGAATAATCGCGGCTCGGCCTTCGACACCAGCAGCGCGACCCTGCACACGGTCAGCTGCATAGGCTACAGCTTGCTGATAGGCGCGCTCGCCCAGAGAAACACCCTGATGACCAACCGATAGACGGGCATTGTTCATCATTGTGAACATGCACTGCAGGCCTTTATTTTCTTCCCCCACCAAGTAGCCGACCGCACCGCCGTTATCGCCAAAGGCAAGAGTACAGGTAGGGCTCGAATGGATACCTAATTTGTGTTCAACACCCACGGGTTTAACGTCGTTGCGCTCGCCCAAACTACCGTCGGAATTAACCAAGAACTTGGGCACCAAAAATAGCGAGATACCCTGATTGCCTTCGGGGGCATCGGGACGACGGGCCAGTACTAGGTGGATAATATTGTCGGCGCAACTGTGATCGCCCCAAGTGATGTAGATTTTTTGGCCACTGATTAAATAGTGGTCGCCATTTAATATGGCCTTGGTTTTCACAGCCGATAAATCACTGCCGGCCTGAGGCTCGGTGAGATTCATAGTGCCGGACCAAGCTCCGGAAATCAGATTACCCAGATAAGTCTCTTTCTGCTCATCACTGCCGTACTGATTAAGGGCATGCACTACTCCGCGGGTTAGCATAGGCAGCAGGCTAAAACCGCAGTTAGCGGTCTGCAGCATTTCCTGCACGGCCAAATCCACAACACTGGGGAATCCGGCACCGCCGTAAGTGCTATCGCCATTTAGGCAGCACCACCCCGCTTCAACCATCTGTCGATAAATGGGGTTCAACCCAGGTGAGGTCACTACCTCACCGTCTTTCAAAAACGCTGGATGTTTGTCAGTCTCATGATTGGTCGGAGCCACTATATCTTCAAAAAATCTGGCCGCCTCTGGCAGAACCACATCGACCATATCGCGACTCGCGTCTTCGAATCCCGGCATGCTGCAAATTTCAGAATAGTTAATAATCTCATCAAAGATAAATGCCAATTCCTTCTGCGGTACCTTGTATACGCTCACGTCCACTCTCCCAAGAATGTCAAAAAATAAGTTAATACTTGTCAGTACTTTAGGAGCTAGCCGTCATAACTGTAAACCTTAATCAATGACCATATGGTCTATGATCAAGAGAACGGTTTAAACCTTTAAAGGAGTGCTATTGCCCGCTTAACGCAAGCAAAAATCAAGGGAAACGGTAGGTTGGGTATTATCGGCGGTACCGGACTATTCAAGCCTGAGGGATTACTCATCCATACAGATCGAACTCTGATCAAGGCCTAGGCACATTCTGAGGCACAGTCTGCGGTGATTTCCGGCAACAGCAACAGAGCCCTTTGATCAAAGGCATCTAGTTGAATATTGTGACGCCTAAATAGTTCGGCATAACCCTGCCGCAAAATCTGCTCTTCTTCCCCCTTAAGCCTGCGACCGGCTACCGCAATAGTAAAGCCCTGTCCTGATAACCAGCAAAGCCCGTCAAGCACTGGTTGCCAGGCGTTCGGCCCACGCCTCTGCTGATAAAGCTGTTGTTCAAAATGACCCATTGAGACACGCAATGTCAGCTGCTGACCATAGAGTTTGTGCAGCGCCAATAAACCATTCTTGCGCTCAAGCATGGAATGCATAGCATTGGTTAGCACCAACAGCCGAAAACCCCGGCGCAGAATCGTCCCCATAATGGCAATAATATCTGGATTACAAAACGCTTCGCCGCAGGTCAAGCCGATCTCTTCAGTGCCCAGCTCATGGCGCTGAATCTGGTTGGGAAACTGCTGTACCTGAGTGAGACGAATAAATGCGAGGCTATCATTAGTCGGTGAGAAGTCGATATAGTGATTTTTACAGGCGAGGCCGCACTGGGTGCCAGTATTAAACCAGAGAGTTTTAAACCAGAGAGTTTTAAACCGGCGAGTGCTTGACCCGAGAGCGTTTAACCAGAGAGCGTGTAACCCGAGAGCGTTAAACTGCTCCAGGTTAACACCGGCCTTGGGACAGCCAGTGGCAGCAACCATAGAATTAGAGAATATTGCATGTTGAGTATCCATACTCAGATTCCGATCTATTTATCGCTTTAAAAGTAGCCTAAGCCAGCCCAAATGGCCCAACAGATCGGCAATATCAAAGCCATTTAAATAGCAGAAACAGAATCTCTCCTGCTGACCTAATCCGCCCTGGTAACAGAATCCGCCCTGGTAACAGAGTACGCCCAATAGAACGCGACGAACTGCAGCACCAAGCGCACATAGAGCGCGACAACGGGAATATCCGGAAACAGCTCGGGGTTAAACGCCATATACAGATTCGCAGGATAGACAGCGATCAGCAGGGCAACCAGACCAATACCAGCCAATGAGCGGAAACGAGGAATTAAAACGCCAACGCCCCCCATAATTTCGAATACACCGCTAATGTAAACCAAGGCCAAATGCCCGGGTATCCAAGGCGGCATAATGCTGACATAAAACGCGGGTGCAAATAGATGGTGGAACCCAGCGTAGGTAAAAAAGGCGCTCAACAGGAATAGGAAAAAGCACTTTACCCGGCTTTTCGGCAACCGCATGGCGCCGATGGCACGGCGCAACAAACTGGGTGATTGCGTAGCATGATGAGTCATTTTCAAATCTCTCTACTGATCAGTGCTAAAGCTAGAGCACGGAAGCCGTACCAAATTCTTCAATCAACTCTACCGCGATACGCTCTTGCTCAGCTCGGGCATTGAGCTTCTCACACTGACCATTGTTCCAAGACTGGTAACGAGCCACATCGGCGTTGCCAATATTGATCAGCGTCTCCCAAACCAACAGGCATTTTTCAATATGACTGGCATTGCTGTCGGCAGCGATACCCGCCAATAATGTATCCAGTGTTTCAGTCTCAAACTGCAGGCCCAAGTGCTCGTCTCGGTCGAGACGCACATAGGGCTTAGTTTTGCTGTTGTAGCGTTGCCATTCGAAATCAAGTGACTTATCCGGAACGCCTGAGTGAGCAAAGTCACCCCAGATATTCATAAAGGTACGCTCCATTTGATCGCGAGAATCGCCCTCTGGATAAATATAAGCGGTCACCGGACCATACTTAAAGTCACCGGTAATAAAGGAAATATCGGTGCCGTGAGCGGCACCAAAAATAGAGGGAAAGTCGATAAAAAACGACTTTTCCTGATCGTCCCAATCAAAACGATAGTTATAAAGGGCCTTGTAGCCCGCTTGTTCCATCGCACTTAGAGGCTCATCCACACCCCTCGCCTTCCAAGCCTGTGAGCGCGTTCGCACCCAAAAGTTATACAGCTGTGGATCTTTAATGCTTACTTTGGGCGGCAAAAGCTTGGTAAAGGGGTAGCTGGTTTCCATAAAGTAACGGTGCAAGGCAAACCAGAGCGTGACTTCATCTTTGTTTGCGCCGGAGATCACCGGTACATTTTTGCCATACTGCGGGTCAGCCAAGGCTTCTGCCATCCCCACCGCTGGAATCACAATACCGTCTGCGGTGGTCAATGGAGAGTAGTCAACGGTATCCGGCTTATCGTTATAGAGAGCAATAAACTCTCGAGCATCGCTGCTTTTTAAACGTTCGCGCAGGGCTTCGTCAGTAATGTCAGACTCATCAGTACCCTGCTGAGCCAGAAGCTTTTGAGTAATTTGCCAGGCACCACGAGTAACAAATGTATCGGTCCCATCAAGGTTGTAGGCACTGGCTAAACTGCTAGTACCGGTATAACCGGACTGCGCAATAGCACGATGAAACAAGCCTTTGGCCAGAGGTGACGCTAAAAGCGCATAGACATTGTGCGCACCGGCGGATTCGCCAAACACAGTCACATTAGCCGCATCACCGCCAAAGCCCGCTATATTGTCACGCACCCATTTAAGCGAGTGAATAATATCCAAATGGCCGAAGTTAGAGGCCTGGTCTTCCCCGCTTTGCTGCCCCTGAATCGCCGGATGGGTAAACCATCCCAGGGCACCCAGGCGGTAGTTGATCGCTACAACCACCACACCTTTGGCCGCTGCCAACTTACTGTAATCGTAATAATCTTTTAAACCAGTGGTATTGCTGCCACCGTGGATCCACAGCATTACCGGGTAGTTTTTACCGATAAAATCTTTTGGTGCACGGATATCCAAGAACAGGCAATCCTCCGAACCAATAACGCCCTCGGCCCCTCCCTCAACACCCGCATAGCTACTCGTCTGTTGCACACAGGCAGTATCCTCACGCTCCGCAATCATTTGCTGAGGGGCAATTAGCGCTCGGGGAGCGCGCCAGCGCAGATCACCAACCGGCGCTTGGGCATAGGGGATATCAAACCAACTCACCACTGCAGCGCCGACCTGTTTATCAGCACTCGCGTCTAGCCGACCCTGGGTAATCCCAGAGGCAGTTTGGATTTTGTATTGCGGAAGGCTTTCAGAAATCGGCTGCTCTGGTGAGAATAGGCCGCAGGCCGCCAACAGGAGAAAACTGGTAATGGTTAAAATCAGTTTCATAGCGAGAGTCTTTTTTATTATTATTTTTTATGCACCCTGCCCCGTTAATTGGCGGTGCACCTTTTGGGTACCTTCCCTTGTCTACGTTTTAGCACACCGACACGATCACTCGCCAGCGTCTTGAGAAAACTGTAATTTCGCCAATCGCTCATAGAGAGAGTTTGAGGCGATCAGCTCATTATGACTGCCCTGAGCGACTTTTTTACCCTGGTCCATCACCACAATGGTATCCGCATGGAGAATCGTCGCCAGGCGATGGGCAATAATAACCGTAGTGCGGCCCTTCATTAACTTATCCAGCGCCAACTGCACCTTGTACTCACTCTCGGCATCCAAAGCACTGGTGGCCTCATCCAACAGCAAAATACGAGGATCCTTTAACAGTGCACGGGCTATCGCAATACGCTGGCGTTGGCCACCAGAAAGGCGTACGCCTTGCTCACCCAAATCACTGTGGTAGCCATCGGGCAACTGACCAATAAATTCGTCTGCATGAGCCGCCTTGGCTGCGGCGATCACCTGCTCATCGGTGGCATCACTATTACCGTATCGGATGTTGTACATCACATCACCGGTAAATAATGTTGGCTGTTGCTGCACTACAGCAATCTGCTCGCGCAACTGGGTCGGTGTCATCTGGCGGATATTGATATCACCGAGACAAAGCTCGCCCTGCTGGGGATCATAAAAGCGTTGAATCAAATCAAATAGCGTCGACTTACCGGCTCCGGAGGGTCCCACTAAAGCGACAATAGCGCCTTCTTTTATCGTTAGAGAAAAGTTATCCAGCGCCGGTTGCTCTGGTCGCGAGGGATAACAAAAACGCACATTGTTCAGATTAAGCTGTGCCGGCAACTTCTCAACACCAGACAATGGCTGATCGGGAGCCAGAATTTGATTATCTGCGTGCAGTAAATCCATCAGTCGATCTGTAGCACCCGCCGCGCGCTGCAACTCACCGTACACTTCAGATAGCGAAGCCACCCCAGTGGCCATCAGAATTGCATAGAAGATAAACGCGCCAAGATCACCGCCGCTCATTTTGCCATTAATCACATCAGTGCCACCGACCCAGAGCATCCCACTGAGCGCACCAAACACCAATACAATCACCACCGCCATCAACACCGCGCGCTGGCGCACTCTGTTGCGAGCAATCAAAAAGGCGCGTTCAACTTCAATACCAAACGCCGCTTTTTCCTGCTCTTCATGGGTAAAGCTCTGGACCGTCTTGATATGCTGAATAATTTCCCCCGCGTAACTGCCGACGTCTGCGATAGAGTCCTGACTGTCCCGAGAGAGCTTGCGCACCTTGCGCCCAAAAACCAAGATTGGCATTAATACCAGTGGCACCGCGACAAGAATCATTAGTGACAATTTGAAATTGGTAATCAGCAGCATGATCAAAGCGCCACTAAAGGTAATCGCGCTGCGCAGAGCAATGGATGCCGAGGAACCGATAATCGACTGCAATAAGGTGGTATCAGATGTCAGCCGCGACATAATATCGCCGCTGCGATTGGTCTCAAAAAATGCAGGATGCAATCCGACAATGTGATCGAACACGGACTTGCGCAAATCGGCGGTGACACGCTCTCCCAGCCATGAGATCAGGTAAAAGCGCACATAGGTTCCCAGTGCCATTAATACAGAAATAGCGACGACAAACATAATCGCCTGATTAAGGTGACTCAGGGATTGTTGAGCAAAACCTTGGTCAATAAGCATGCGCACGCCCTGACCCACCGACAGGGTTATCCCAGCGGTAAACACCAGCGCCGCAAGAAATACCCAAACCTGTAATTTATAAGGCTTAAAAAATTGCGCCAGAGAGAGTAGCGTCGACATCTTTTTAGAGTTTTCTGCGGCAGGCTCGGCTGCAGCAGTAAGCCGCGCTTCGATGGATTTATCAGCGAGTTTGTCGCTGGTATCACTAATTATCACAGGCTCATCCTGGTTGAGTTTATTGGGTCACGAATTTTAGAAAACCGCCCCGACTAGACTGGCGTCTAGAGTGACGTCTAGAGTGGCGTCTAAAATGCCTTCTAAAATGCCTTCTAAATTGCCTTCTGAATCGGCGACTACATTGAGTGGCGGGATTATGCACTGCTCATCAAAATAGACAAGCAACAACGACTTTAAGAAGCCTATTACTCACGCCCTAACCCAGTCATTCAGTAAAGCTGATTGTCCGCCAACGGTACCTCAAGAGCATTGGTACCACTCTTCTCCGGCCCGCCAATCATCTCATCATAAGCACTGGTCTGGCGCAGCACAGTTATCTCGGCCGTAACCTTTCTAAGCTGCTTTTGTAATTCTAGCAACTTAGTCGAACGCAATAATTTGCCGCGTTCGTCAGAGACATAGTGCTCAACGCCCTCGATAATCGCCGACACCTGATAGAGGCTTAAATCGATGGAGTGATAAATTAATTTCTCTACCACGAAATATTTATTCAATTTTGACAGCGCAATGGCCACGACAGTTATCCTTCAGTGATTCTTTAATAGGTGTTTTTATTTACGCGCAGTGACCACATTTGGCCTAACAGACAGTCCCTTTTCCAATAGTTCGATACTTTGTCCGACCCAGGGCCCGGTCCCGCAGCTGAGACCCAACGTTCCTTTCAACTCTCAGTAACGCGACTTAGAAAAGTATGATGCGAAAAAAAACCAGGCTCCTCTGTAGAGAGGACCTGGTTTTTTCCATACTAATCAAGCCTTCTTTTTAGCGGCTAAGGATTAATTGGCCGGCTCATACCAAATCGGTGAGCTGTAAGCGCGGTCCTGAGTAGTCTTCTTCACATAGGGCGCCATCTCAACATCAAACTGTGCAGTGTCATAAGAAGTCCATCGCGGCGACGGCACTTCAAGGGCACGCACATAGTAGAAGGCCTTCTGCTCAGCACTAAACTCCGGATCCTGCCACAGGGCAGTCAATTCCGCAGCGCCATATTTGTGGCTATAAGTTGCCTTGGCTTCATCCACTGTGGAGGGGATATCTGCAACATCACCACTGTCATCCATTGAGCGCAGCTCAGGATTGCTCCAGGCCACATTAAAGACTTTCTCATGGACTGCGCCCTCTGCATCTTCCCAACCTTTTATCACCTGCAACCGATCCAGATTGGCGCCATTGGGGTCTTTGGCAGTCTGTAACATAAACACCGGTGCGTCAGAGCGGCTTTGCAATAGCGTGGCACCCATGGGCACGCCTTTGTTATAACCTATATCAGACATATTGGAAGCGTGCAGATCGTCTTGAGTAAAGTCCCAACCACCAAAGAATCTGACGGTCATGCGACTGCCGGTGGTGGCATAGACTTCCTTGCGCTGAATCGCATCCCAAATACCTTCGCGGGTATTCTCCGTAGCCCAAACTGCGGCATAACCTGAGGCCGCCATCATAAAGCCCGGCACGGTAAACTCACCGCGTCCACCCACCGCATCTTTCCACCGGTCTGGCTGCGGTTCCATGCCAGCGCTGTGCTTGCCATAAAAGTTATCTTCGGCGGCGGTGGCCAGTGAGGTGTGTGAATCAGTAGAACCGATCATGCCAAATTTATAGGGGTTAGCGCCGTAAGCTGAATCCAATGCCAAACCATTTTTTAGCGCTTCACGAGCATATTCAAAAGGAATCATTTGATCGATTTTAGGTACGCCAGCAAAGTCACCCAGATCCCAGCTCTCATAATCGGCAAAGCGGTCATCTGGAGACAACAGTGGATGCGCCTCTCCATCGCCTTTAATCTGAGTTACCTCATAGACAGGTTCCCAGCGGGCGCGACGCTCAGCGTAGTCAGAATCCATCTGCCCGCCAAACTCTAGCTCAGCGGTGGGGAACATCAGGCCATTGGAAATATTGCCATTGTGGGCTATCGCCAGCACCTTGCCACCACTGATGTCTTCGTACTGCTGTAAAAAGTCCCACAGCGCTCTTGGGTCTGAGCTCTCTTTTGGCGACAGCGGCAACAGGCTTTGGGCTGTCTCCGCATCGTCTCTGTAGATCACGACGCGGTGCAAATTCTGGCCACCTCTCTGGGCGGTAAACTCAAAGCCAATCAGTGGTGTAAAAGTGCCCGGTTCATAGTGGGCGTCGGCCGTAGCTGTCAGATAATCCCAGGCATTGCCGCGAATATCTTTATCTTCCAGCTCTCGAGGAGTGTCTGATCTGGTCTGAGTGGAATCCAACTGGCGGGCATCATCTTCCTCCCCGGCAAATAGAATCTCCGACCAAGCCTGTAATGTGGGGTTGGCGAGTAATTTTTCATTGCCAGCTTTTAGGGCAATCATAGCGCCCACCCCATCGGTGTGATCTGCCAGCACTAGAAAGTCCAGCGGCTCCCGAAGCTGCGCCGGCTGGCCTTTAGTAGCCATCACTTTTTCGCCTTTGGCAAAGCGATAGGCATCATCTGGGCCCAAGGTATTACCAAAAATAAAAGCATCCATGGAAAAGTTCGAGTGCAGATGGGTATCACCCCAGAACACCTGCTTCTGCAGTGGTTGATTTGCTACAGGGGAATAATGTGGATCCTGATTGCGGATTTGCTCGGCAACCACATAGCCCGCTCTGTCAGCCTTCACCTGTAGTGCCGGAATCTCTTCACTCACTGCAGGACTTTGATCAAAAGACCAACCCGCATAAAACGCGATTGCGATCAGTGCGATGATAAGACTATTTTTAATTTTCACCTTGAATGTCCCCTATTATTTTTATTGTCGGCGGCGATACTACCACCAAAAAACAATTTCGTTAGCGTCCAAAGCAGACAGCATATTCATGCTAATATCGCGTTCTGTCAGCACCACCAAAACGATTTAAACTACCTTTACGACTCACTACAATCCTATGCTAAGACTCAGCGAAATT
Source organism: gamma proteobacterium HTCC2207 (assembly GCA_000153445.1). GTDB lineage: Bacteria > Pseudomonadota > Gammaproteobacteria > Pseudomonadales > Porticoccaceae > HTCC2207. The sequence continues at coordinate 598,945 of CH672397.1, forward strand.
AAACTTCCCCTAGACCACAGCGACAATGACTTGCAGCGGGAAATCGTCCGTACCCTGAGCATCGATGCCGCAGAACTGATCAGCTTTAGTATTTTTAAACGCAGCCATGATGCCCGCAAGCGCGGTCGCATAATGCTTATCTATCAACTTGATGTAGTGCTCACCGAGCAGGCTGAAAACCGCATACTGAAAACTACTCCAGCCCTGCCTCGAGTAGGCCCCAGTCCCGACACCAACTATAAGTTTGTCGCTGAACCACTGACCGAGTTTCCCCAAGCTAACCAGCAGCGCCCTGTAGTCGTCGGCTTTGGCCCCTGCGGCATTCTCGCAGCGCTGGTGCTGGCCCAAATGGGGCTTAAACCCATAGTGCTTGAGCGTGGTCAGGAAGTTCGCCAACGCACCAAAGAGACCTGGGGGTTTTGGCGCAAACGCAAACTAAACACCGAGTCCAATGTACAGTTTGGTGAGGGCGGCGCCGGCACCTTTTCCGATGGCAAACTCTGGAGTCAGGTCAAAGATCGCCGCCATCTTGGGCGCAAGGTATTGCATGAATTTGTCATTGCCGGCGCACCTGAAGAAATCCTTACCGACAGCAGACCCCATATAGGTACCTTTAAGTTAGTCAGTATGGTGGAGAATATGCGCGCCGAGATTATTCGCCTGGGGGGCGAAATACGCTTTGAGCAAAAGGTCGAAGGCCTGCTGCGAGATAAAGATAATGAACAGGGCCAGGGGCAAATTACCGGCCTTACTCTCGCCACAGGTGAAGTGCTGCACAGCCGTCATATAATCATCGCCATAGGCCACAGCGCTAGAGATAGCTTTCAGATGCTTCTCGACCACGGCGTCTATATCGAAGCCAAGCCCTTCTCTATCGGCTTTCGTATCGAACATCCGCAATCGACTATTGATAGAGCGCGCTTTGGCGATCAAGCCGGACATCCCATCTTGGGTGCCGCAGAGTACAAACTGGTACATCACTGTAAAAATGGCCGCACGGTTTACAGTTTTTGCATGTGCCCCGGCGGCACTGTAGTGGCTGCCACTTCCGAAGAGGGTCGTGTCGTGACCAATGGCATGTCTCAGTACTCGCGCAATGAACGCAATGCCAACGCCGCTATTGTGGTGGGCATTTCCCCTGAAGAAGACTTTCCCGACCACCCTCTTGCTGGTATTGATTTACAGCGTGAATTAGAGACACTGGCATACCATCTGGGCGGCGAAAATTACAATGCGCCAGCACAGCTGGTGGGAGACTTTTTAAAACATAGACCGTCCACCGAACTGGGTTCCGTCGAGCCCTCGTATAAACCGGGGATTACGCTTGGCGATCTCTCCAAGGCTATGCCCGCCTTTGCTGTGGAAGCTATACGGGAAGCGATTCCCCAGTTCGACAAGCAGGTAAAGGGCTACGCCATGGCCGATGCGATTATGACCGGTGTGGAGACACGTACCTCGGCACCGGTAAGTATTAAACGGGATGCCTTTTATCAGAGTGTGAACACCAAAGGACTCTATCCCGCAGGGGAAGGCGCCGGTTATGCTGGAGGCATTTTGTCCGCGGGAATTGACGGTATTAAAGTAGCTGAAGCACTGGCCTTGGACCTGCTAAAGTGATTCTGATTAGAGCAGCTCTTCTAAAGACGCTTTTACAGGACACTTATATAGGTAGGTAGAAAGCCAAAAAACACAATAATAGACGTCTCGGCAACCAAGTTGCCAGGGGAAGCACCATGAACAGCGACCAACCATCAACTCAGGCTGCAGAGATTATTAGCTCAGATAGAGAGCATATCTGGCATCACCTGACACCTCACAACGCCTTCAAAAATAGCGACCCGCTGATTATTAAAAGCGGCGTAGGTATGCGCGTCACCGATATTAAAGGCACTGAATATCTCGATGCCACCTCAGGCGGGGTCTGGTCGGTCAATGTGGGTTATGGTCGTGAATCCATTGCTAATGCAGTACGTGATCAAATTCTTGAAATGTGTTATTTCGCCAACAGTGCCGGCAGTATTCCCGGCGCTCAGTTTGCCCAGCGACTGCTGCAAAAAATGCCTGAAATGCAAGATGCTGATGTCAACAGTAAGAATCACGGAAAAGGCAAAGTCTACTATTCCAATTCCGGGTCTGAGGCCAATGAAAAAGTCTACAAAATGGTCCGCCAATTAGCCCATATTAACGGCGATGGCCGACGTCATAAAATCATCTTTCGCGACCGTGATTACCACGGCTCAACCATCGGCGCCCTCAGCTCCACCGGACATCAACAGCGCAAAGAACAGTACGGCCCTTTTGCCCCAGGCTTCTCTGAGTTCGCCCACTGCTGCTGTTACCGCTGCCCCTTTGGTAAAACCTACGGCAGCTGTGATATCGAATGTGCAAAAGACCTAGAAGCCGCTATTTTGCGCGAAGGCCCAGATCAAGTGGGCGCTGTGGTACTTGAACCCATTACCGCCGGTGGGGGCATAATTCCCCCAGTTCCTGAGTACTTTCCGATTATTCAGGCGATCTGCAAAAAATACTCCGTGCTGTTGCATATAGATGAAGTGGTCTGCGGTCTTGGCCGCACCGGAAAATGGTTCGGCTACCAGCACTACGACGTCAAGCCCGATCTAGTGACCATGGCCAAGGGCCTCGCCAGTGGCTATGCCGCCATCTCCTGCACCGTGGCGACCGATAAAGTCTTCAATCAGTTTGCCGCCGAAGACGCCGGCACTTTGGATTACTTTAGGGATATCAGCACCTTTGGCGGTTGCACCGCCGGACCCGCTGCGGGTCTCGCCAATATGGCTATTATCGAAGAGGAGAATTTGCTCGACAATGTGATGCAGATGGGCGCACATCTAAAGGATCGCCTGTTCGACTTACAGGAGAAATACCCGGTGATAGGCGATGTCCGCGGCAAAGGTTTTTTTGCTGGTGTTGAATTAGTCTCTGATCGCAGCACTAAACAGCCAGTACACGAAAGCTATGCGATGAAAATCGTTGCTCACTGTATGGCTCAGGGTGTTTTGATTGGACGAACGAATAGAAGCTTTACCGAATTTAATAATAACCTCTGCCTCAGCCCTGCTCTAATTGCATCACGGCGCGATATTGATGATATTGTCGACGCTATTGATCTTGCGCTGACTGATAACCCGCTTTAAAACGCGGTTTAAATAAACAGGAATTGAAATGAATTTTGTTCCCTATGCTATTCCAGTTTTCCTGCTGATGATTGTGCTAGAGCTAGGCTGGGGTCTGCTCAAAGGCAATAACACCTACAGACTCAACGACAGCATTAATAGCCTCAGCATGGGCCTGCTAAGCACAGTGACCAAATTTGTCTTTCTCAATATTGGCGCACTGGTGTTTGCTAAGATTTCGCAAGAATATGCCATCTGGTCTTTTGATCCAAACTCTCTGGGCCACTGGCTGTTAGCCATACTGCTGTATGATTTTCTCTATTATTGGTTTCATAGAATTAGCCATGAGCGCCAGTTTTTCTGGGGGTCCCATGTGGTCCACCACCAGAGTGAAGACTACAACCTCAGCACCGCCCTGCGTCAGACCAGCACGAGTTTTGCTACCACTTGGGTATTTTATATTCCCTGCTTCTTTCTCGGTATGCCAATCACTATGTTTGTCAGCATTGCCAGCGCCCATCTGATCTATCAGTTCTGGGTGCATACACAACATATCCCGAAGTTGGGTGTCTTTGAGTGGTTTATGGTCAGCCCCTCCAATCACCGAGTACACCATGCACAGAACGCCGACTATATAGATAAAAACTATGGAGGCCTGCTGATCGTTTGGGATCGACTATTTGGCACTTTTAAAGCTGAGGAAGAAAATCAACCCGCAATTTACGGTATTCGTGTCCCCCTTCAGAGCTGGAACCCCATCTGGGCCAATCTGCATATCTTTGTCGGTATGCTTCGGGATATATGGTTCACCAATCGCTGGGCGGATAAGTTTCGCGTGCTCTGGTCAAAAACCGGCTGGCACCCCGACGATATGGTCGAGCGATTTCCCGAACAAAAATCGGATCTACAGCAGTTTGAAAAATACAATCCTCAGCACAGCAATCGGGTGAATGGCGCGATTATTTTGCAGTATCTACTGCTTACGGTATTACATTTTTGGAGCGCAGGACAAAGCGCAGCAATCTCTTCAACGCTAATGTGGGCGGTGGTTCTAGCGCAGGTGGGAATACTTATTGTGATTGGCGCGGTGCTGGATGGTAAAGCGTATGCGCGTTCGCTCGAATACGCGCGCTTGCTTGCCCTATCGGCCATGCTTTGGATAGGATACTCAGCTAACTTGATCAGCTCAGCCTGGTTGAGTTGGGGTTTCGGCTATTTGTTTGCCAGCGGTGTTTTGACCTGGGTTTGTATCAGTCAGACAGTAAGGTATTTTTCACTGCATAAACCACAATAAACCTCCCGTCTTTAACACCCTAGCAAAGAGTCTCTGACTCGCTCTTTTAAGGTATCACTAAGCCTAGTGATCATTGCCAATTTTAAAACTGCAAAATAATACTGGAATCTAAAGATAGCCTGTTTCATCAGATGAAATGATATCCAGCACGCCGGAATTAATAAGTAACAAAACACTCTTGACCTTGCCCCAGCCGGTTGATACCTTAACGCGGTGTTTTTAAAAGCACATAACTATAAGAAGTAAATAATAAAATTAGACAGTAAAAAAAAACAATTACTCATGAAGGAACTAGGGGAAGCATATGACGTTTAAGCACAGTTATTTAAGTGCCGCGATTCTTGCTGGTACAGCTATTTTAGCTGCCAATACAGCATTAGCCGCAGATAACACTACAATCGAAGAAGTACAGGTTACTGGTTCATACATTAAGGGAACGCCTGGCGATTCAGCACTGCCAGTTCAAATTTTAGATAGAAACTATATTGAATCAATTGGTGCAACCTCTGTTGCCGATGTTGTTTCCAAATTGGCTATCAGCTCAGGAACAGAGAACCAAGCTGACTCCTTTACCGCTGGCTCTACTCAGGGCACAGCTAACGTCAACCTTCGCGGCTTAGGCCTGAGCTCTACACTGGTTCTGATTAATGGTCGTCGCCAGACTATCTCTGGTGGCCTGGCTAATGATGGTAGCGTTTTTGTCGATACCAGCAGCATTCCGGTCAACGCCCTCGAGCGCGTTGAAGTCTTAAAAGAAGGCGCTGCATCAACCTATGGTTCTGATGCTATTGCCGGCGTAGTGAACTTTATTCTGCGCAAAGATTTCGAAGGTTTTGAAATTACCACTAACCTGTCTTCTGTGGATCGCGGCGATCAAGAAGATAAGAGTGTCGGTTTTCTCTGGGGTGGCGGTAACGATACTACCCGTTTCACTGTTGCGGCCAATGTACTCGACCGCACCGCTCTAGCCGCTACCGAGCGTCCTGAGCTAGTCGATAATGCTGTCAGCTCTTTGGGTGCAAGCTTTGTTGCTATGCCTCATATAGCCTCTTCACCAGCAGCAAGTGTGACTGTAGATGACGGACCCTATGCTGGCACCTATGGCCCGGGTCAACGCTTTGCGCTGGCCGGTTGTGCCGACAAAGCCGGCGGTTCGGTGGTTCCTACTCCAGCGGGCCCAATGTGTTTCTTCCAGTACGGCACGCGCTTTAATCTTGTCGCCGCTGAAGAGAGAACGCAGCTATACAGCAACATGACCCATCAAATGGCTAATGGCATTGAGATGACAGCTGAGCTGGGTTACAGCATGAACAAAGTGACTGAGAACCCTCAGTCGCCAAGCTACCCAGATCTTACCTTCCCATTAATACCTGAAACTCACCCAAGCAACCCTCTTGGAGTACCTTTAGTTTGGTTGGGTCGTCCACTGGCTTTTGACGCACCATCACCGAACGCTACGCGTAAAAACGACACTCTGCGCGCGTCGCTGGGCTTTAAGGGGCAGTTTGAAAACGGTATGGATTGGGATGCTGCAGTCACTCACAGCAGCAACGAATACAGCGCCCGCCAACCTGACACTATTAGTTCGCGTTTGAGAGCTGGCCTTGCTGGTACAGGTGGCCCGAACAATGATGAATACTACGATCCATTTGACGCATCGAATAATAGTGACGCGCTGATCGCCGATATGAGCTACATGACGGACACCATGCGCACTACTGATCTTACCGTTTTAGATGGCGTTGTAAGTGGTGAGCTGATGACCCTGTCTTCAGGCGCGGCGGTTGATTTTGCCGCGGGGTTCCAGGTGCGTAGCGAAGGTTACAAAACTGAGACCGATGATCTCTATGAAATTCAATTTGATGCCGACGGTGCGCCGATCCCTATCGACTTGATCTTCTTAGGCGGTGTATCGGAAATTGATGAAAGCCGCACTAGCTATTCAATGTTTGCCGAAGCACAGACAAACTTGGCAGAAAACGTTGAACTTACTGCAGCCGTTCGCTATGAGAATGTTGACACGGGTGACAGTATTGATCCCAAAATAGCACTGCGCTGGCAGGTAACTGATCAGTTAGCTCTGCGTGCCTCAGCCTCTACAGCCTTCCGTGAGCCATCACTGTCTCAGATTAATGCTCAAGTGGTTAACCTAGCCGGTCTGCAGGATTTCAATGAAGATGGCTCTGCGAATGGTGGTGTTGCCTTTGTTCGAGTAACCTCATCGGGATCAGATGACCTGGAAGCCGAAGAGTCAGATAACTTTAATGTTGGTTTGTTATATCAGCCCACAGACAAGCTGGATATTAAGCTTGATTACTGGAAAGTGGATTACACCAACCTGATTACGGTTGAGAACTCTCAGGGTAAGCTTGCAGCTGATATCAACGGTCCGGATATTGTCCGTAGTGCCACTGGAACGCTTGCAGGTGTTTATGTCGATTACTTCAACTCTTCAAGTGTTGATGTAGAAGGTATTGATCTTGAAGTACAGTATAAAATGAGTGACAACCTTAACTTGGGTGTGAATGTTGCGCATTTCCTTCAGTACGACATTACAGCGCCGACCGGCGAGGTAATCGAGGCTGCTGGTTACTTCAACAACAATAACTTTGCTCGCTCAATGCCCGAAACTAAAGCCAATGTCGTACTTGCATGGTCAAATGGTGAACAGGATGCGTCGCTTAATATCAGCTACATATCTGACTACCAGCACAGCCAGCCAGTGGACCCTATGGGTATCTCTTCCTACACTACCGCTGATGCGCAGTACGGCTTCAGAGTTATGGAAGATGCACTGGGCCTGAGTATTGGTGTAAAGAACCTAACTGACGAGAAGCCACCACGTGTTTCTGACGCAGCTAACTTCAGCTACGATCCAAAGCAGCACAGCCCACTGGGCCGTGTGTTCTATCTGAAAGCTAAGTACAGCTTTTAATTAGAACGCTTTTGATTCACTAGCGATAAACAAAAAACCCCCCAAACATTCTGTTTGGGGGGTTTTTTTGTCTTTAAGAAAGCGCTACCAGCATCAGCCTACAAATTAAGTATACCCTCAGCTGCCAGCAATACCCGCTCGCTGTCGCGTTTGCCAGTTTTCATCTATGTACACAGGCACTTCCAAAGAAGACAAAAGCGCTGCACCCTTAACCATATCCGCGCCACGCTCGGCCAACATCATGGTCGGGGCATTAAGATTGCCATTGGGGATAGTGGGAAACACAGAGGCGTCGATAACACGCAAGCGTTCAATGCCCTGCACACGCAGCTCTGAATCTACCACCGCCATTTCATCGACGCCAATTTTGCAGGTACCACAGGGATGATAGGCGCTGTCCACAGAGGCTCTAACAAAGGCATCGATTTGCTCATCCGTCTGAACTTTATCAGTCGGTTGAATCACCTCACCGCGAAACTCATCCATAGCGGCTTGTTGCATAATCTCACGGGTTAGATGCACGCAATCACGAAAGCCTTGGCGATCGGTTTCTGTTTCTAAATAGTTAAACAGTATCTCTGGATGCTCACTCAGATCCCCAGAGCGTGCTCGTACATAACCTCGACTGGTCGGCTTATTGTGCCCCACGTGAACCTGAAATCCATGGCCTTTAACCGCAACCGAACCATCATAGGTGATGGCTCCAGGCAAAAAGTGATATTGAATATCTGGGGATTTAACCCCAGCTCGAGAGCGAATAAACGCGCAGGCCTCGAAGTGATTGGTACGTCCTAGACCAGTTTTAAACAATAGCCAACGAACGCCAATCAAACCTTTTTTAAACAGACCCAACTCTGAGTTAAGACTGATCGGCTGCTTGCACCTATATTGAAAATTAAACTCCAAATGATCCTGAAGATTTTCACCTACCCCAGGCAGCTCATGGCGTAGATCAATGCCCGCCGCCTCTAGCGTTTTGCGTGGACCTATTCCAGACACTTGGAGAAGCTGCGGTGAGCCAATCGCACCGGCGCTGAGAATCACTTCCTTTTTGGCATTGTAAATCTGGATTTTAGCACCTATTTTGCACTCAATACCGGTGGCTGTTTTGCCCTCAAAGACAACTCGCGTTACCAGGGCATGCTTAAGAATGGTTAGATTAGAGCGCTTTTTAGCAGCCTTTAAATAGGAGTAGCCAGTGGAGGCACGGATACCGCGATCCACATTCATAAACTTTTGCCCGAAGCCCTCCTGTCGATAACCATTGTAGTCCTGAGTTTCCCCATAGCCCGCCTCGACTCCTGCATCAATAAACGCACGATACAGTGGGTTGCGCATATTGTTGCCGTCACTGATCGCAACAGGGCCCTCATTGCCCGTGTAGTCCGTGTCGCGACACTGATGATGCTCGAATTTCTTAAAGTACGGCAGGCAGTTTTGATAGTTCCAGCCACTGGCACCCTGCTCTTCCCATTGATCAAAATCTGCCGCATTACCGCGTACATAGACCATGCCATTAATCGACGAGGTGCCACCGATTACTTTGCCCCGCGGACAGTTCATTCGACGGTTATCTAAATAGGGTTCAGGAGCAGTCTCAAAGCCCCAGTTGTATTTTTTGCTGTTCATGGGAATACCCAGCGCCGAGGGCATACGCACAAACACGCTGCCATCACCGCCACCGTATTCAACTAGAAGAACTTCGCAGTTGGGATCCTCACTGAGACGTGAGGCGACAATGGCGCCTGCAGAGCCAGCACCCACAACAATATAATCAATATCTTTTTGGTTTTGCATTATGTCCAATCTCTTAAAACTGAATTAAATAACCTTTTTCTCGCCAGAAAAACTCTTGCCCAATTCTCTACGACTCTTAAATAGCAATATATAGATCACCAGATACAATCCGATAACAACCATCCCCACCCACTCAATTTCAAAGGGCGTTAACTGATATAGCAGCACCAATAAGGCGATTAATAACCAATTGCCAATCAGATATTTTACCCGACCGACCTGCTGCACGCCGACGGCTAAATTATCCGTATACAACCTAATCAATGAATCCAAGGAGTTAATTACAAAGATCACGCCAACAAAAACCATTGCGCCATTGAGCGCCCAACTTACCGAAATACTATTGGCAAAATAATAATAGAGCGTGGTAAACCACAGAGCGATGGCAATGGAGGGAATAACCAACAGTGCCAGCATTAGCTGCCAGACCTTGAGACCGCCGACAAATCGGGCCACAAACTGGCCAATCATAATACTCCATGCAAACCACCAGAATAGATACCAGCCATGGTAATCACTGACCGGGCTAAGAAAGTGATGAAGGTTTTCAAAGTAGCCTGCTATATTCCCCAGAGTGCCAAGATACTCATTTATAGAAGCGCCAGAAGCCAATAGCATGACAATATTAAGTAGCAAAAATAGAGCACTGGAAGCGAGACTGAGTATTTTCAGATAGCGAATCTCAGTACTGGACCAAACCGCCATCAAGATAATAAAGCCAACCAAACTGTACTGCTGCAGTGGCCTTATACCATTGATATAGCTGGGCGCGTAACTGAGAAACAAAAAGGCCGTAAACGCACAGGTGGCAATAATAATAAGATTGTTAATCCAGCGAATAGGCCCGAGTTGAAACAGCCCTACCTTCGGCTCAACAATGCAGAAATAAAAGGTCGTCAAAAAATAGAATGCCCATACGAGAAAACCCCAAAAACCAAACTCAATGGCCAGTGGGTTGGTAAAGCTATAGGCTTCCTCTGCAGCGTAAATAGGAAATTCGACTAGGGGAAACATAATCAGACCCACATCCAGGCCAGAGGTGAATAAGATCGCGGAAAAGGCCATTAGGGACAATGGTGTGTCACCCACACAGCGTATATTACGCCACTTTAAGCAGATAAAAACCGACGTCATCAGAGTAACCGCTATCGCTACCGAAAGTATTTCGACCATATCAGTTCACTCCCCAAAAACTAAAACGACTAATTGCCTGAGGCCCTTAGAAGCTGTTCCAGCTGAGCGGCAACGCCGCCGGAATCGTTATTATTGACTATCTGACTATCGTTCAACCTCACGGAGAAACGGGCAGATCATCATGACAGAAAAGCCCCGCGAAGAGAATGCAGGCTGTTGCAGCCAATGCCCTGCCCAAAAGGTTGGCGTCACGAATCACATGAAATATACTTATTGGAATAACAATAAAAACAAAATCTCCAAGGTGGCATCCCCATGTTCCAAGACATTACTCAATCTATCGAAGCCTGCGCCGCTTACTATGGCGACGAAGCCGAGCAAATGAAGCAATACCTTATCCAGGGGCAAGAGAAAGCCCTAGCTCTACCAAACCGTGGTCCGATTCGCTTTGACGAAAACGGCGATATTCACCCTGATATCCTGAAAACCTATTCAAAATATGGCTTCTACATTTTTGAGAATGCTCTAGGTGAAGACGAGCTCAATGATTTGAAAAACGACCTAGAGCAAATGCGCGAAAACTTTCCCACTGAGATGGGTGCAACTCTAGACGCTAGAGGAAGACCCGCACTGGGTTCTGATAGAGAAGGTTTTGCATTGCAATGGGCAAAGCCACTCTCAGATCCACTGGGTGGTACCGCGATGCTTAATGGCCGTCATCAGGTGAAATTATTTGAACCAAAGCCCGGCGAAGGTGCCCCACAGGCAACGCCCCTGTACCTGGGTGGCTCACTGCAATATTCAGATGCCTGCCTGCGGACCTATGCCCATCCCGGCCTTTTAAAGATGGCCGAAGCAGTTAACGGCAAGGACTTTGTACCCTTTCACGAGGGTTTGTTTATCAAAGACGCAGGGCTTGGCGCATCAGTTTCCTGGCATCAGGATGGCGACACCCACTGGGACAGCCCGGTCTTTGACGAGAATATTCATGGCTTTAACTTTATGGGCCAAGTCTACGGCAGTACCGCAGTCAACGGCGTCTGGGTTGTCCCCGGTAGTCACAAGAACAGCAGAGTGAATATTGTCGATCTGGTTTCCAAAGCAGGCACCGAGCGTCTGCCAGAAGCCATACCGATTATTTGCAACCCAGGTGATGTGGTTATCAATAGCCGCCAAATACTCCATGGATCCTTCGCCAATACCGGCCTGGAAAAAAGGGTGACGGTCAACTTTGGTTTCCACCCAATGGCATCAGTGCTGAATGTGCGTGGTGCTGGCCTCCATGCCGAAGCCGCAACCTTTGATGAAGCCTTTATCAAACACCGTTCCAGATTGATTGGTATAGCCATTGCCGCGCGCAAGCAGAGATTTCCCGATGAACTGCCCTACGCCTATTTGCCAATCGCCAATGACCCTGAAAAGCCGGTATGGAATCAAGAGGTTAAAGAGTCGCTTAAAAACTACAACCTTATGGACTTAAGTATTTGAGTTGCGGCAGCGGTTCATTTTAGAGCGCAGAGACCAATCGAATCCCTTTTAAACTCTTTTAAAGGAAAATTTAAAGAGGAATGATCCATCGATTGGTTTCTGTATTCACGGTTCCCTGCATCAACTCCACCACCACTCTGTCGATCGTTCGCAAATCTCGAGCGGCCATATTGGCAAAGGTATCCTCACCCAATTGATTCGGACTCTGATCGGGAAAATTCCGTCGCGTTCGATGAATTGAATAAGTGTTCGAAAGGTTAGTCTGGTTAAAGGCTGTCTCTACCCCCTGCTTGCCAAGCATAAAGCCGAGCAAGCCACCCCAGGTGGCTGTGGGATTGTCCGAATCCCAACCCGCCAAGGCACCAATCTGCACTGTACGCTTAATATCCCCTTCACCGTAAAACAGACTGACTAAACTGGCGGCAAAATTAATCCCCGCATCAAAGGGCTGATGATAGGTATAGCCGTCCATTGCAGACAGCTGATAGCGTTGATACACAGCATCTCTGGTACTTTCCCAGTCATCTTTGTCAGGGTTATTTAAATACTGATTTTTGACAAACTCATATATTTTTGCCGCGCTTGAATCGGTGGGGAGCTGCCCTTTTGCCTGTTCAGCCAGCCACTGTGTCTGCCGTTTTAGACTGATTGAAGAATCCACTCTGGACGCTAATGCGTGCATAGCCACATAAAACTGCGAGATCCACTGAGCGTCCAAAGTAGCCGTGGTGCGAATTGGCAAAAGAGCAATATCCACCGCAATATCGGCACGTGCTGGCGCTAAAAGACCAAATAACTCTGTAGTGAGCTGTGCATCGATCATTAAAGAGTTTGAATTGTTAGCCGGGTCGCTGGTCTCCGGCGGGCTCATGCCCTGCTCCATTAAGATCCGAGCCCGTTCATTAGAAACCCACAAAAAATTCTCTTTCTGCGGTTTGGAGTCAGGGAATTTTTGAAACAGCGGTGCATCGGTCTCAGAGTAAATATGCTTAAGCCAACCATTGCGTATTTGCTCTGCACTAAGCTTGCTGACTCGGTGCTGATCATGCAAAAACGAGTAAATATATTCGATATCAGTGTCGTCATCAGAGCCCCAAGGTTGGCCCTGCTCCTGAAAATAAAACTTTATATGGCTAGCATGGGGAACATATTCTCCCCACATCGCTTTTAGATCAGGCTTACCCCAATCGTCATCGGTGTAAAATGGCATGGTCTCCGGCGTACCCACTTTGTCCATTTCAGTAATCAGGCCAGTCCAGTTGGCGATATTTTGGCCCAACCAAAAGCCCTGCAGCTTTTCACTGTACTCAGCACGTGAAATAGACATTACCGGTCGATCCTTGTCAGCCGATGGGGTCGATTGAGAGCAACCGACTAGGCTGATAAGAATAGTCAGAAGTGACATTTTGCAAAGGCGGGAGAAGCGCATAGGGCAAACTTATAGTTATTTTAGTGGGGCTTTGACGCAATTATAGAGGGTTCTGTATAACCAATAAAAGCATAAACCACTTTCGCTTTATCAGCTCAAAGTAGGGTTTAAAAAGCCTGCCAGACCAGCGCCATGCAGGTCTACCCCCACCCTGCCCAACCAGGTTGGGCTCCTGTCATTAGCGAGTGTTGTTGAGCAGCCAATTAGTGTCGCATTAAAATACTATCAATTGGACAATATAACTTTAGTGTAGTAACTTCATCCTCAGGGTTTCGCGGGTGGCGAAAGACCGACAAAATAATAATAAATAGGACATGCGGGCCCCAGTTTAGTCAGCAGGCTAAAATAAGACTGGCCGCTATAAATATAAAATGAATAATAATGATCCTAAAGCGACACAAACGTCTTCACAGATATGGCGACCTGCATCTACGGTATTGACTGTGCTTGGATTAACCTTGGCATATCAAACGGTCTTTGCCTTACCCGTGGGTGCCAATATGGCTATATCCATGAAACCCGCCTCCGGTGGGATGTCGGGGGCCGCATTTACTTTGCCGCAAGAAGTCTCAGCAGCTGTTTTCGGCAACCCCGCGACGCTTACTCAATTTTCGGGTACGCAATTTGGTTTAGGTGCATCCATATTAAAAATTGAACTTGAGAATACGCAAACTGGCGCAGGCGGAACCAATGTGTCTGACAGTATCGCCGATAATTATGTTATTCCAGACTTTGGGTTTTCCAACCAAATCGGAGAAGGCTGGGTTATAGGTGCCGGCGTTCAGGTGGATGCTGGACTGGGTGCAGATTTTCGTGACGACCCGGTCCGGGTGGGGGCACTTGCCGGAACTGAACTCCCATTTACATCGGAATTGCTCTCGTTTAATGCCAACTTATCGATTGCAAAACAGATTACACCTTCAACATCCATTGGGGCGGCAGCGACGGTAGGCTTTGGTCTGCTGCAACTGGGCACCACTGGCGAATCAGGACCAGACATACCTACGGGGCAGTTTGGTGGAACCACGGCCAGTGTGCATGACACTGGAGCTCGCTTTTCACTGGGAATAACGCAACAGGTCTCAGAAACTATTGTTCTGAGTGCTCTCTATAAAAGTAAGCTTAAATACGAGTTTGAAGATGTTACCTTTACCACTGTCGCACCGGAGGGATTCCAGACATTAACGGTGGAACAGCCAGCTGAATATGTGCTCGGAGCAGCTATGCACTTGAGTCCTTTATGGTTGGTTGAGATAGATATCCAGCGCAATTTATGGGGAGACGCCAGTACCTATCAGGATATCTATGAGGATCAGACGATATTTATGCTCGGCACTCAATATACGCTGGGCGACTGGCGCTTTCGGCTTGGCTACAGTCATCAATCAGATCAGTTCAGGGAAGAGCCCAATAACAGTATAAATTCGCTCCATGGACTCGGCAGCATACCCCTGCCGTTCGTCGGCAACGACCTTATAAAGATCGTTCAAACCGCATCAGCGCCAGTTGTCAGCAGTGATAGTCTGTCCCTAGGTATTGGCTACAATATTAGCTCCTCGGCCCGCATTGACACTTTTGCCGCTTATTCCTTCGAGGAAAGTCTCACTAGAGATACGCCCAATGTTGACGCGGCTCTGGGATTGCCTGTGAGCTCATCCTATCGCGCAGACGTGGCTTTATGGGCGGTTGGTGTGGGAGTTAGCTTCACATTTTGATGAGCTGTAAGGGTAATCCCCGCTTTACCAGCTAAGACTTCTGCTGTGAGGAAGACACTTCAAATTAAGCAGTGCATGACGTTGAGAATCGTTAAGGGAATGGTGCCCGGGGCCGGACTTGAACCGGCACGGTGTTGCCACCGACGGATTTTAAGTCCGTTGCGTCTACCAATTTCGCCACCCGGGCATATTACTAGGTGGGCTTTGAACCATCTTTGTCGACTGATAGTTCTGCCAGTCTTTCAGACTGGTGTTGCGGTCGCTACCGGCGTCCTGCCTCACGCGACACTCGAGCATCCTGCTCATCGTCTACCAATTTCGCCACCCGGCCTACTAATAGGTGGGCTTTAAACCATCTTGCCTATTGATGGATTGGCCAAGCGTAAAAACTGACCTATATGAACGATCAGACATACGATCGCCGCTGGCTAAGCGGGCGAAAGTATACCTGATCAAAATCTCAAATGGGAAACAATAACGCGCTTTTTGGGGCTTTTTTAACCCGCTAGTTTTAAGCGTTGGCGCTGGACCTGCGTAACCAAATTGCTTGAGCAATGACTCCCACCACATAGGTCGCCGCAAATGCCATATAGAAGCCTAGCAGCAAGGGATCTGCGACATCAGTTACCACGGGATCGTTAACTGGCAGGCGTCTTAAACCATCGGTGATTGCTGGGATCATATGGAAAAGGAAGGTGGCTGAATAACTGGCGGCCTGCAAATAAGGTGATAGACCTCCGACAATCCGCTTTTTCTCCGCAAGCCAACCCACAACTACAGCCAACAATGTGGCGATCGCCAGCAAATGGGCGATATTAAAGCCGCCATTTTGAAAAATGGTCAGTGCGGAAATAGCTGTTATTAGAGTGGCGATAAGGTAGATCTGGCCAGACCTAGTTGTCGACTTGATAATTTTGTACTTGGCGATGGTGTAGATGACGGTACCAATGGACAGTATGCCCAAAATTGTATGGAACCAGCCTACTAGAGTGATTTCTGCCATGGGTATGCTCTCTTCTTTTTTATTATAAGTTTTATATATAAAACGCGGATGATAACAGATGCACTTGGGGTTATAAACGCAACTGGGGTTACTGGGAAATATTTTTTGGGATTTGGGGGGCTGGAGAATGGAGGCGCCGGTCGGAATCGAACCGACGATCGCGGAGTTGCAGTCCACTGCATTACCACTTTGCTACGGCGCCTTGAAACTTTCTCTTTAATACTTACTTAAACACTTTCTTTTCTAACTCAAGAGCACGAAAATCGCGATGCTCCGGAAGGCCGCTATTCTAGGCATTACCAGCAATAAATCAACTGATTATCGCGCTGATCTCACTTACTTGGAGTTGAGCCACTCAATTGCGGCCAGGCAGCGCGCAGATAGTGGACCATTGACCAGAGAGTTAGCGCGGCAGCGATATAAATTGCGATAAACCCGAGGTTGGTGAGCAGTTCATTTTCTGGTTTGGCGGCGAGCAATACCGCGATGGCAACCATCTGCACCCAGGTCTTCACTTTGCCAATCATAGCGACGGCAACAGTACCGCTGTAGCCCATCTCGGCCATCCACTCCCGCAGTGCGGAAATAACGATTTCACGGCCGATAATGATAATCGATGCAATTGAAAATAAGGGGCTGGAATGCACTTCGAGCAGCATCACCATAGCCGCAACCACAATCAGTTTGTCGGCAACGGGATCCAAGAAAGCACCAAAGGGCGTTACCTGGTCGTACTTACGAGCCATATAACCGTCTACCCAATCAGTCGCTGCGGCCAGACCAAACACGGCGGCGGCAATCAGGTTATGCCACTCCCATGAGGTGTAGTATATGGCGATGAACACCGGTATTAAGCCAATGCGCAGCAGGGTTAGGATATTGGGCAAATTCCACATGTAATTGTCTTCTTTTGGCGGTAATGGGTTCGCGGCTTGATAGTCTTGATGGTGCGGCGAATCTAAAAGTTAGTCATTGTACAGTGCGCTGTAAATCTCATCAGCAACCTTTTTGCTGATATTGGGTACTTTCATCAAATCTGCAACACTGGCTTTCTGTACTTCGCGGATACCGCCAAAGTGTTTAAGCAGATCTCGACGCCGAGTTGGCCCTACGCCGGGGATGCCCTCAAGTGGCGAAGTGCGGCGCTTTTTATCGCGGCGCGCCTTGTGTCCGGTGATAGCAAAGCGATGAGCTTCATCGCGGATCTGCTGAATAAGGTGCAGCGCAGCCTGCTGGGGTCGAGCGATAACACGATTGTTCTGATCGGCCAGTATCAATGTTTCAAAGCCGGCTTTGCGAGTGGTGCCCTTGGCAACCCCCAAAATCATTACTCCCACTACACCGAGATCGGCAAGTACTTCTTTGGCTATACCAATTTGCCCTTTGCCGCCGTCAATCAGCAAAATCTCTGGCAGCTTGCCCTCACCTTTCATCAGCCTTGTGTAGCGACGGCGAATGGCTTGTTCCATGGCGGCGTAATCATCGCCACCGGTGATGCCTTCGATATTAAAGCGCCGATAGTCGCTTTTTACCGCGCCACTGGCGTCAAATACCACACAGGAAGCGACCACCGCCTCACCGCTGCTGTGGCTGATATCAAAACATTCGATGCGCTCGGGCAGGCTCTCCAGCTCGAGAGTTTCCCGCAGCGATTCCATACGTTTTTCTTGGCTCTGTTTCGAGGCCAGTTTGCCGGCGAGATTCTGTTCGGCGGTGCGCTCTGCCAGCTCGATCCACTTGGCACGGAAACCCCGCACCGAGTGACGGATTTCAAGCTTGCGCTGAACCTGAAGTTCAAGGGCTTCAGTAAGTGTCTCAGCACTGTCGATTTCAGCATTCAGTAAAATTTCTTTCGGCAGATCAGGGCGCCCACCGCCTGCCAAATACAACAGCGGTAGAAAATCATCTAAGAGTTCCCCGACATTCTGCGCCAGCGGTGCTTTTGGATAATAGCTGCGACTGCCGAGAATTCGCCCCTGGCGAATATAGAGCATATGTACACAGGCCTGGCCATTATTGATTGCGCCCGCCACCACATCAATGGTGCCTTTGCCCTTCTCTATTACCTGCTGAGTCTGAATCTGTCGCAGTGCGGCAATCTGGTCTCGAGTCTCGGCGGCCTTCTCAAAGGCGAGTGCCTCGGCGGCTTTGACCATATCACCCTCTAGCTGTTTAAGGATTTTATCGCCCTTACCATCGAGATAGAGTCGCGTGACATTGACATCCGCGGCATAGTCTTCAGGGCTAACAAATTCCACACAGGGGGCGGTGCAGCGTTTGATTTGGTACTGCAGACAGGGCCGCGAGCGATTACTGAAAAAGCTGTCTTCGCACTGGCGCACCTTAAAGGTCTTCTGTAAGAAACTCATGGTTTCGCGAACGGCGTAGACACTGGGGAACGGGCCAAAGTAGGTTCCCTTGGCTTTTTTCGCGCCACGATGAAAAGCGAGGCGCGGCCATTTATCTTTGTCGGTGAGTAAAATGTAGGGGTAGCTTTTATCGTCGCGCATCAAAATATTAAATGGCGGACGACGCTGTTTGATCAGATTATGCTCAAGAATCAGGGCTTCAGTTTCCGTCTCGGTAACGGTTACGTCGATCTGTTCGATACGTTTGACTAAGGCCGCAGTTTTTGGGCTCAGGCCGGTCTTGCGGAAATAGCTGCTAACCCGATTCTTGAGGTTTTTAGCTTTACCCACATAGAGTATCTCTCCCTCGCCATTGAACATCTGATAGATGCCCGGCCGCTGGGTCAATGATTTGAGAAATGTTGGGGGGTCAAATGCCATGGCGAGATTGTAGCCGTTTTTGTCGATAAAAGGAGCTTATGAGAAGTGCTTATTGCCGGCTTTGCAGTACTGTATCGGGGAACTCTCGACGCTATAATTCCGATCCAACACTGTGCTGACAAAATGCCATTGATTGGTCATGGCTTCAGGGGTCAATGTCATCTCTGACCAACCGCGCCGAGCAGTGTCCACGGCAAACAGCTCACCACTGACATCCTGTATTGCCTTACCCAGCTCACCGGGGTCTGTAGGCAGGTAGGTTTCTAGCCCAGGACTGCTCACTCCAGGAGTGCCAACTTCAACGCCCACGGCCTGGCCATTACTACCCGCGAGATTAAACGCCCAGGCATTGTGGGTATCTCCCGCCAGCACTACTGGATTAGTGCCGTGCTCAGCAAAGCTACTAAACACGCGATCGCGGCACGCTGCATAGCCATCCCAGGCATCGAGATTAAATGGCATCTGATCTGGCGCCAGTACCTGCATCATCTCCATGATTTCACGAATATACGGCTCCGCCTGATCGATCTTAAGCTGTTCATTGGTTAGCACTGGCAGTCGTAACTTGCCCATTAGGACCTGCTGGCCTATTACCTGCCAAATAGCGCCACGCTGGGAACTGGCCTGTAATTGGCTATCGAGCCACTGCTCTTGATCGGCACCGAGAATGGTTCTGTGGGGCTCAACCAGAGCCTGCTGTTTAAAGCTCTGACTGTCCGGCAGATAATACCAACCCTGAGGTAAGGTCTCAGCGGTAAGGTCTTTAATGGTCGCATAATCATTGACTGGAGTCGGCGTACCAGACGTGAAATCAAAGGGCATGGTGATACGTTTAAGCTGGTCAGCAGGCACGCCGGCAGACGCTTCCTCACTGATTAAGCTGCCCTCACCTGAAGCTGACAGCTGAAATAAGGCTGAGTGCATAGGTAAGTCTTTAGCGTAATCCAAGGGCTGATCACGGCCGTGGAGGCGCGTATCTAACATAATCAAATCCGCTAGATTACCCAGTTTAAAGCTGCGGAAAATGGCGCTCTGATCACCTTGGGCGCCAGTGCGAATCGGCATCCACTCATGGTAGGCCTGACGGGCACTGCGCATACGCGCCCCAAAATCGCCCTCATCGGCACTGTGATTTTCGGCGCCCTCTTTCCAGGAATCGTTCGCCAGTTCGTGATCATCCCAGACACAGATAAAAGGGTGACGTCCGTGAACTAGCTGCAAATCTTTATCGGTGCGATAGAGACCGTAGCGCATGCGATAGTCTTCGAGACTTAGAATCTCATTAGTCGGCTCAACCTTCCGACCGAGCTGGCCAGTAGCTACTTTATTGGAGTAGACCCCTTCGGCATATTCATAGATATAGTCACCCAGATGCAGCACCAGATCTATATCAGTCTCAGCCATATGGCGGTAGACATTAAAATAGCCTTGAGGGTAGTTGGAGCAAGAGGTAATTCCGAGGCGAATCTGATCTATATTTCCCTCCGGTAAGGTGCGGGTCCTGCCAATAGGACTGGCCAGCTGACCGTCGCTTAAAAAACGGTAAAAGTATCCGCTGTTGGGGTTGAGTCCTGCCGCATCAATCTTGACGGTATAGTCCCGCTCAGAATTGGTTGACGTCATACCGGTGCTAACAATCTGTTTAAAGGCGCGATCTTTGGCCACCTGCCACTGACAGTTTATAGTCCCGTGCTCACCGCTACCGGGGATCAGGCGTGTCCACAAAATAACGCGATCAGCTAGAGGATCACCGCTGGCAACACCATGGGTAAAATATGCTGGCGCTGCAGCCTGGACTTCAAAGCCACGAAGAGCAAGGAGCCCAAGGCTGGCACTCATACCTTTGAGTAATTGGCGGCGGTTTATAGAAGCCTTTTTAGGGAGGTTTTGATTCATCACGTTGCTCTTCTTATGGTCGAGAGTTTATGTCTAAAGGTTACCCTATTATTGGCCGTTTCGTAGTGCAAAATATGAATTAAAAACAGCTTATTACTTTTTTGATTTGCTCAACGCTATTACAACCATGGGGCGATAATCGAATACCTTTAGCCCGACTATCAAAGTGCACCTGGCATGCGTTAAGACGACGAATAATCTGCTGCTGAGATTGCCCAAAATTCACAATCACAGTACCTCCTCGCTGGTCTTCTAAATACGGTGAAATTAGTGCAGAAGTGGGTATAGCGTAAATAAGCATCTCGCTAAGAAGAATATTATTCGCCCGAATTTTATCCACACCCACGGCATTAATTTGATCGAGACTATTGGCCGCCACTGCGTAGGGATAAACAGACGGTGTGCCACCCCAAAATCTTAAGGCGTCCGGGGAGTAGCAGAAATGGTGAATATCAAACTGAAAAGGATCTTCATGGGAAAACCAGCCGACATTGTCCGGCTCGCACTGGTCAATAATCTCTGGATCAACCCAGAGAAACGCCGCCCCAGGGCCACCGCCGATCCATTTAACCGAAGAGCCCACCACAAAGTCTGCCTGCCACTGCTGAAGATCAATGGGAATAATCCCCACCGACTGGGCCACATCTACCAGAGATAGGATACCTTTCTGACGTGCCAGATCGGTGATCTGTTGAACCGGTAACTGACGTCCATTATTGGACTGCACATGGGTAACCAGCACCAGGCCCACATCAGCTGTCATTTGCTGATCCCACTGATCCAGGTCCGAGGTATCTGTATCTGCCGGAATAAACTTCAACTGGTAACCCAGACTGGCAGTTTTTTGCAGCGCAAAAGCAATCGACGGAAAGTCCTCTTCGCTCAACAAGATAACCGACCGCCCTTCACGAACTGGCAGTGAATAAACAATTTTCGATACCGCACTAGAGAGACTGCTCTGAGGGCAGATATTCGCCATATCAGTATTCATTAGCAGCGCCAGCTGTTCCCGAAAGGCGGCGACCTCAGTCAGCCAGTGATTCCATATAGTTGCATCACCACGCTGCCATGGCTGCCAAAAGGCGCGAGTCGCAGCCTGTTCTGCACCAACCAGTGGCAGACCCACAGAATGGCTGAGCATATAGATTCCCTCATGGGCAACAAACTGGTTCATAGCAGCAACCCTTTAAGGTACTCAATATCTTTATGACGGGTTTTAAACTCGCCGCCGACGTCCGCCGCACAGCGCATATCACAGAGTTTGCGCAAGCTTTTTAATAGCACTGGCAGCGGTGGCCCGCTGGCGGTAATACCACTAGTCTCGGACAGCGATCCCTTGTCCGCGGGCCGTTCAATAAACTTATTCACTAGCTGTTCATGATGCTGCAGTGCGGTCTGACCATGGGCATGGCACACCTGCAAAAATAGCTGCAGATTTCTCTGTACCCAGGGCTGCTGTTTATCCGTATCCGCCGTGGCCAAGAAGCTATCGAGCAAACTGGTGCGACGCATACAGTCCCGCAACACCAGCTGATCGTCCGGACGCATAAACAAAAACTTATCGACCAATAGTTGAGAATAATAGGGGTCATCAGCGCGGCACAGACCAAGTAAAAGATCGATTACATTGATCCCAGAAAAATCCCCGGCATTGGCGCCGCGGTATTCGTGAAGCCCTACCCGATGGGGCCGGTAATAGGGTCTGACGCAGTAAAAGAAACGATCAACATCGAGTTTTTCAAATAGCGTTTGGTTGTATGCGTAAACCTGTTCCAGAGACTGTTTGGCGCTTAGCAGAAGATCGTAGGTCACTGGATGAGAAACACCCAGCGGCAATATCTGGCGCAATGCTTCCGAGGCGCGAATAAAGGCAAAAACACTGCGGGTGTTGTAATCGAGAAATAGCTTCTCATCGTCTAGGTCAGTAAAGGTTTTGTAGACGCCACTAATAGCCCGATTATGAGTTTCCAAATGACTGGAGGCAAAGCGTGGAATCACACCCAGAGAGGCACCTAATTGCATGGCCAATGCAGAAGCTTCCCGCAAAGGAGACCCTGTTTCTCGAGAGGGTTCGGTGATTTCATGACGGCGGCAGGCGGCCATATAAAAGCCCACATTGCCGAGTAAATCAAAACCACTATCAAAGCCTTCATCGGTATTGCCCTCATTGAGCAAGTCACTGATTAGGGCTGTACCCTCTTCCACCAGACGCCGCTTTAAAACCTCACCCAAACCCGGCGCAGGCAGTCGATCAGGCTGACTAAAGTGCAGCGCTTCGAGCGCCGTATTGATCTGCCTAAAATCGTTGCGGATCCACAGATCAAGTGCCTTGGCTTTATCGGTCATTTGTTGTTCTGCCTATTTATTAGAATGCTGAAATAGCGGCAAATAGTAACAAAAGGCCCTTAACGCTTTCGGTCAAATAACGCACCTATATAAGCAGAATATGTATAATTCATCTCTTTTAAAGTCATTGTTGAGTTGATTATGCCCATAAACCATCAAAGCGCAGATAGCACCAATTTAGACGCCACCGATCTCAGGATACTGACAGCCCTGCAGGCCAATGCACGGATCAGCAATGCCGAACTCTCCGCCCTCGTTAATCTCTCGCAAACGCCTTGCCTTCGGCGTCTGCGTAAACTGGAACAGAGCGGCCTGATCGAACAGTACACTGCGCGACTCAATCACAGCATGCTCGGTATTGGCGTCTCGGCTTTTGTGTTTATTAAGTTAAACAAAAACACCTCCAGCAATGCGGCCTCATTTGAAGCGGCGATCGGAGAATTTAGTGAAGTATTGGAGTGCTGTGTTCTGGCCGGCGTGCATGATTATGCACTGCGTATAGTGACCAAAAATCTGCAGACATTTGAATCCTTTTTAAAGGGCAAACTGGCCACGGTAGAACAGGTGGAAGATATAGAGTCGACCATTATCCTTAATCAAACCATGGCTCATCGTTCACCCAAACTCATTAAATCCGAAGGCTTGATGGGATTCTAAGACAAAGAAAGGGCCAGATCGGTCTATAAGCTTCTAGCTAGCTTCAGCATATTGAGTCAATATATCCGCGACTTCATTTAAACGTTTTCGCGTTGCTGGGCTAAATTTTCCCGTTGATATAAACCCATGAGTGCAATCGGGCAAATGAAGATGAGTTACCGACACCTGCGCCTGCTGCAACTTTTCGACAAAGGCCAGGCCTTCATCTCTCAACACATCGTATTCCGCGGTCACCATCAATGTATCCGGTGTTTTGCTTATATCCTCACAGAGTAAGGGACTGGTTTTGATCGCCTGAGGCTCTAGGTCTGTGGGCAAGTAAGCGCCGTGGAAAAAGGTCATGGTTTCCTGAGTTAAGATAAGCCCCTTACCAAAACGCTGAATCGAATCCGACTCACCGCTCATATCGACCCAAGGGTAGAGCAAAAACTGGAAGGCCGGCGCTGACTTTAAAGACCCATCCAACATATCGCCGAAGGTCTGCATGGATAATACCGCCGTGAGATTACCCCCAGCACTATCCCCTCCCATACCAATTTTGGTCTGCGCAATACCCAGCTCAGTTGCATGATCTGTCACCCAGTTCCAGGCATCCAAACCATCCTGCAATGGACCCGGAAATGGGCTCTCAGGTGCTAGTCGATAGTCTACCGAAATAAGGTTTATATTGGCCTGACCCGCTAACAGACTACAAAAGCCATGATGACTTTTAAACCCACCAATCACATAACCGCCGCCATGAAAGTAGACCATGGTTAGCTTGGGAGCAGCTTTGCTGGGGCGATAAATTCTAATGCCCAGTTCACGCTCACCCACATCGATTGATCGGTCTTCTGTCGTGACATCAGATCGAGAACCGCTGCCAAATAATAGATCAAAGCTATCGTAGACAAACCGGAAAGTACTTAGCGGCAATCGGCTCAGTCCTCGGCCTATATTACTGAGTTTGCTGAGATTTTTTTGACCGTTAATCAGTTTCATGGGGCACCTTATTTAGGTGTTAAAGCACTGAGTCACCCATTGAAGAGTGATTATGCTCTTACATCGAGCTCTTTTGAGGACCGGCTCGTTCGTTACCAGAGTCAACCTAAACCAATACAGCCTCTGTAGCAATCGGTATCAGTTCTGGGAGTTATATTTCTAATCGCAATGTGCGCAGAACATGCTCCTGCAATTTAGCGGGAATACTAAGATCAGTCGCAAGCTTTTTCCAATGCGTAAATGCCTCCACCGTGCGCTGAATAATCGGCTTTTCACTGCCCCGCGGCAGACCAGCATATCGGGCTAGATGCTTTAAATCTCCACGATCAAAATCATTGGTTTTACCATTGATACTCATCTGATGATTGCCCGTAAATTGACTGCCCTCGGCATGAACCAGGTCATAGGCTGGAGATATATCCCATGTGCCATTTCTGTCCATCATAAAGGCGACGTTTTTGACGTGATCATCTTGGTTACAGCCAACGATATTAAATACCACGCGACGGAACTGCTCTTCGATAGCTTTTTTAGCAATACCCAATCGTTTCATAACCATAAATAGCTGTTCGTAGGAGTTATAACCACTTTCATAATAATCGTAATGGGTAAGCGCCGCGAAAGTCTGAACAAACTTTTTGCTGCCATCACTATCGCGATCAAAACGACGGGTCATAAAGTGGTTGCGGCCGCTCTCTGACAAGATACGACTCTCCATTATATTGATGCCGCACTCTTTGGCCATGAGGTAATAGCTGTATTCCAGAAGACCATAGCCCGATGGATCTGCTATGCCCCAGTCACCGCTGAATTTCACCCCATCGAATTTAATTAGCCAATGTTCAAAACCGGCGGGTAAATGCAGCTGGCCGGAGCGGACTTGCTGAGTATCGGGGTTGAACGCAACAACTGCTTTAGCTCTTGCACCGCCCGCGGAGGTGCCAACTCGAAGAGCATCGAGCAATGCGTCCCTGCCCTCCGCATTGGTAAACCTTGTATCCAGTGCTTGTTTGCTGGCAAAGGCTATTGAGGCAAGTTCAGTGAGGTCTTCTATTGCTAATAATTTGCCTTCGCTTTTATTTAGTCCAGCAGAGGGTTCAAACTCCAAGGCACCCATTCCTCTTGTGCCTGTATAGCAGAGACGGTCCACTGCATTAAAGTCCGACGGATTGCGGCCAGTTTGTGCAAGCCATACATCGATCAGCCGTTGGCCATATTTGTCGGGCAAGCTATCGGCAATCAATCCTGGCATACCGTGAAAAGACCGCGGATGCAGATCGGGAAACTGATAGATTCGCCTGCCCTGCACCGGCATCATCAATGGCGCTGGCTCAATGCCAAAGCGCTCAAACTCGGGGTCATATTCGAAACGGGAAAAGCGCTCTCCGCTCGCCATCGCCACGTAGCCTATAGTGGTTCCCCAGAGTTTTACCGTTGCGGTGGTCATTCGATTTGATCGCCCCAGCGAATACCCGGCTCAGCCACTCGCGCCTTTTGGTTTTTCTTCGCGCCGAAAAGTACTTCAGCCATAGGTGAGTCAAAAGTTTCTGGCAGCAACGTATCAATGGCTGCGGTCATGCGCAACCCTTTTAGAAGCTTGAGCCATGAGGCCATTTGACCGTCCTGACCGGATTCGATTCGGCACAGAGTGGCAACACCAACACCGGCCTCTTCAGCCAGACGGATTTGTGAAAAGCCCTGCTGCTTGCGCACACGAGCCAGCCTGCGGCCCATTTCGACCAGGGCTGCATCCTCTGGCGTTAAATAATCGATTTTCATGAGATCTACTCTGATATGTTGTGACCCCAAGAAACTTAGGGCCGAGTACAACTAAGTGGGCAATTAGCGCTACAAATACACTATAGCAACAAAAGCAGACCCCAGCAAAAATAAATATCACATATGATCTATATAATGCATAAATATCTATTTTAATATCATATATGATAATTTTATAGAGATACTTTTATAGAGATACTTTTATAGAGATACTTTTATAGAGATACTTTTATAGAGATACTAAGCACTGAAACACTGTGTAATCTACCTCACAAAAAGCCTAGTGCCCCCTAGCGAGCTAGACAAGCCATCGACTGTTTACCTTTCGCTCACCTTGAACAGCGCATCCAAGTATAAAACCGTGTAAAATGCCGGCCTCTAAACAACCGCCCGAACGCTCTACTGGCATTCACTTAGTGATCAATGATCAATGATTGATAGAAAATTCTGTGTCGCACCCATGCTCGACTGGACTGATCGTCACTGTCGCTATTTTTTGCGCCTGATCAGCCAGCACACAATGCTCTATACGGAAATGCTAACCACCGGTGCAATCATCCATGGCGACAGTGACTATCATCTTCAAATGGATGCGTTCGAACACCCAGTAGCACTGCAACTGGGTGGCAGCAGTCCGGCAGATTTGGCGACAGCCTGCAAAATGGCGGCTCAGTATGACTATGCCGAGATCAATCTAAACTGTGGCTGCCCTAGCGATCGCGTGCAAAACGGTATGTTTGGCGCAGTGATGATGAAAGATGCAGAGATCACGGCTAACTGTGTTTCGGCAATGCGCGAGGCGGTGGACTTACCGATAACGGTCAAGCATCGAATTGGCGTAGATGAGTATGATTCCTATGAGTTTTTGCGCGACTTTGTCGGCCGTGTTACCGAGAGCGGCTGCGAGGTATTTTTGGTTCATGCGCGCAAGGCTTGGCTCAAAGGTCTCAGCCCAAAACAGAATCGAGAGATTCCTGAACTGAACTATGATCGCGTCTATCGGCTAAAAAAAGATTTCCCTCAATTGGAGATTATCATCAACGGTGGTGTCACAACTCTTGAGCAATCTAAAGAGCACTTGCAACACCTCGATGGCGTTATGGTTGGGCGTGAGGTCTATAGCAATCCGTACTTACTGGCTAGTGTAGATCAAGATATCTATGGTGCCAGCCACGGGGTAAAAACGCGGCGACAAATCGCTGAAGAGTTTTTACAATACGCGGATAATGAGCTCAGCAAGGGCACCAAATTGAATGCCATGACCCGTCATATATTGGGTTTATTTCATGGCATGCCAGGCGCCCGTCAATTCAGACGCCATATTAGCGAGAATGCCCATAAGCCCTCGGCGACAATTGAGGTTTTAAGCACCGCACTATCCAAGACAACAGGGGAATAAGATACATGAGCAACACTAAGAGTAAACTCACTCAACTCAAAGAGATGACCACCGTGGTTGCCGACACTGGCGATTTTGATGCCATTGCTCAGTATTCTCCTGAAGATGCCACAACTAACCCATCACTGCTCTTAAAAGCTGCCCAGATGCCTGCCTACCGAGGTCTGGTTGACTCAATTGTCTCTACAACAATGAATGGCCGTCAGTCGAGCAATGAGCAGCTGGCAGATTGCATGGACAGACTGGCAGTGGGTTTTGGTGAAAAAATTCTCGAACAGATTCCCGGTCGTGTTTCCACCGAAGTGGATGCGCGCCTTTCCTTTGATGCCAATGCGTCTATCGCCAAAGCGCGTCATCTGATCAACCTCTATGAACAGGCCGGCATTGGTCGCGAGCGCGTGTTGATTAAAATGGCGTCGACCTGGGAAGGTATTCGCGCTGCAGAACAGCTGGAAAAAGAAGGGATTAACTGCAACCTGACACTATTGTTTAACTTTACTCAGGCAGTGGCTGCTGCAGATGCTGGCGCCTTTTTGATCTCGCCGTTTGTCGGCCGTATTCTCGACTGGTATAAAAACTCAACTGGCCTCACTGAGTATGAGCCGGCTGATGATCCGGGCGTACAGTCGGTGACGCGAATCTATAATTACTACAAGCAGACCGGCTACAACACGGTGGTTATGGGTGCGAGCTTTAGAAATACCGAAGAGATCACCGAGCTGGCCGGCTGTGACCGCCTGACTATTAGCCCGCAGTTACTGCAGGCACTGGATGATGATTACGGTACTCTGGAGCGCAGATTGGATCCGGCCGACACCGGCTCGACGATTCACTACAGCCTTGGTGGTGAGAGCGGATTCCGCTTTGAGCTGAATCAGGATGCAATGGCTACTGAAAAGATGGCCGAGGGTATTCGTGGATTTGTTGCGGATCAGATGAAACTTGAAACCTGGTTAAAAGACTTAGACTAATGATTGCTAAAATTAAGGCATTTTTTGCCAAAAATGTAGTTGATGCGGACGACAACTCACTCAGCGGCGAGCAGCTGGCAACAGCGGCGCTGCTGATCGAGGTAATGGTTATTGATGGCAATCTGGCCGAGGATGAACTCCAATCGATTAGCGCAACGCTTGCGCAGATGTTAGAGCTGAGTTCTGAGCAGGTTGATGAGTTGGTGCTGCTGTCGCGCGATGAAGTTTCTGATGCGACGTCGCTCTATCAGTTTACTAAGGAGATCAACGCTCATTTCGATCACGAGAAGAAGCTCAAGTTGATGACAGCGATGTGGCGTGTGGCGTTTGCCGACGGTCATTTAGATAAACATGAAGAAAGCATTATTCGCCGCGTTGCTGACCTGCTACATTTGCGTCACAGCGAGTTTATCCAGTGTAAATTATCCGCTAGAGATAGCTGATAAATAGGTACCGATCGTGCTTAGTGGCCTGATTCTAAAGTGCGTATTAGGTCAGTAAATTCTGAGCTATTTTTAGGATTGAGCTGCACCAACAACTTGTGCGCCTCCAAAACCTGCTTGCGGATCTCGTCCACTTCCGGATTCACCGAGGCGATACTCTGGAGCTTGGCACTGATATCTGGAACTTCCTGAATAATATCAAATAGTTCGTCAAAGCCCATGCAGTCAAGGGTGCGCAAGATACTGGGGTTCTGACAGAAGACCTGCACATCAATACCGTATTGTTTACGGCAGTGCAGTCCGAGCTTAGCCAACAAACCCAGGGTAGTGCTGTCCAAGCCCTCCGCCTCGAGCATATCGACCACTAATCTCTTAACGTCATGGCTGCCAAAAATAGTGTCCATATAGCGATTTAGCGAGCCGCAAAGAGTGACTCTAACATCGCCAATAAACTTGATGAGATAGTTGCCCTCTTCGTCAGAAACTAAAATTTTTCCTACGCTCACGCTAGATTCCTCTAGTCAACAGTAGAACGGATATATCGTCTTGGGGGGCTTCAATACCCTCTACAAACAATGCGTCTTTGAGTTTATCCAAACTCTCTGAGCTGGTGCTGAGGTACCTCAACAAGGTGACCTCTTTATCGATAATTTCCTTATCCGAGAGCAGGTCGAAAACACCATCAGATAACAGCACCAGCGCAAAGGATTCAGGCAGAGCGATCTCCTCAACGGCCCAGGTCGCCTCTTCGAAAATACCCGCGGGCTTACCTTTACCCGGCAGGAATCGCGCCTGACCATCGCAGATTAAAATCGGTGCCGGTTGCTGGGCACCAATTACATAGCGCAGCTTTCTGGTCTCGGTATCTAATGACCCGGCGACAATGGTCAAATGCTTGCCAAGACCAGTGGCCAACAGTTGACTGTTAATTGACTCAACTAGTCCCTCAGGGGCCTGAGCCAGAGCCGTGTAGTCTTTTTGCACCTGATGCTTGCGGATCACTCGGCCGATCATAAAGCGCAGCAGAACGGTAACAAATGCCGATGAGGCGCCATGCCCCGAGACATCGGCAAAATAAAATAGCAGATAGCGACCGAGGACAAAGTTGTAGCCAACAAAGTCGCCGCTTAAATAGAGTGAGGGTGTTATGGAGTGAGAAATTTCGTAATCGCCGAATTTAAGCGGGCTCTCGGGCATCAAGCTTTTTTGTACTTCAAGGCCGGCGAGTTGATCTTGCTTTAGTAGCCGCAGACTCTCTTGCAAATTTTGGTTGGTTTTTTCCAGCTCGTTGCGATAAAGGCGTTTCTGATCACGGGATTCAGCAAGAGTATCGACTCGCTCAAGAATTGCGGCGAGCTCCTTGTCGCTGCTCTGAGGAAAGACCACATCGGCCACGCCGAGGCGAAAGTAATCGGCAACCTGATGGCTTTGATTGACTCCGAGGAGAACTATCACTAAGAATTCAGCTGCTAGAGCCTTTAGGTATTCGCGCTGACTGTCGCTTTCGATCGCAATCCGATCTGAGCCCACTAGCAGCGGTTGTAACAGCGGATCCTGACACCGAGTGCGGATCGCCTCGACATTTTGCACCGCAGTCGACTGATCAATAAGCAATTGCAGACTGTGATTTGAGTCCTCAACGCTGGGCTGCTTTTCGCCAAGAAAAAAGATCAGATCTGACGGTGCTTTCATCGCTAATACGGCTTTCGCATGTGGTAGTTTAGGGCTCAACGTTAAACGTAGGGTAAGCCATCTGTCTATCTATTTAGTAGTCGTCAAAATCATCGAAGTCGCCAAAATCATCTTCAACAGCGCCATCATTAACCAGGAAGCGGTTACGTTGCAAATAAACATCTCTGACGAACAGGTACCGATCACCAGTGGCAATTTGATCTACAGCTAGCAAGCTCACTCTGGTGGTCAAAAGATCTAATGCTTGCGCAGAATTACGCGCCCTGACATCGTCACTATAGGAAAGCGGGTTGATTAAACTGTCGATAAACTTACTCGGCGCGTCTCTGAGAGTGGACGGGCCCAACAGGGGTAGCATTAGGTAGGGGCCTTCCCCGACTCCCCAGACAGCCAAGGTCTGGCCAAAATCTTCGCCGTCGCTTTTGCTGACACCGGCTCGCTCGGCCACATCAAAGAAGCCGGCCATACCAATTGTTGAGTTAATCAGAAAGCGACCGCCGTCATGGCCCGCTTGCTTAAATTTTCCCTGCAACACATCATTGACTACATTGGTAATTTCATTGAGATTGCTAAAGAAGTTACCAATGCCGCGCTCTAATGGGTTCGGCATAACATTGGTATAGGCGACGGCAACAGGTCTCAATGCATACTGATCGAGGCGCTCGTTGACATAAAACATATTGCGATTAAAACTTTCTAAGCTATCCGCTTCCTCTGCAGAGAGCGCAGAACTCAACAATGTCATTACCAATGAGACTGTCGCGAATACTTTCACACCCAACTGTGAGGGGAAAAAGCGGGATAGATGCGTCATGATGTACTCTTAAATTATCCAAATGTGTCTAGTGGTATCTTACTGCCCTAATTGCTTAACGTACACTGCCTAATCACTCTCAACATTAATAATTAATATAATCCACAGATTATATCTTTGCTGCGCAGTTGCGTCAGAAGATTCGCCCCGAACTCAAGTATGGCATCCGGATTGGAATACTCAAGTTCATCGGCTAATTGAAGCAAGGCAGCCATGCCCGTAAGCCTATTTTGATCTAGGATCTGCAGCAGTCGCTGGGTAATTTGGTTGATCTCCATGAAACCTACCTGCATCTGACGGTCACGGTAAACGATGATCTGAGTTGTATCGGTCGACGCCTCAGTTGGCTGGAAGTCAGGCCCAATTAGATGAACGGGATAGTGATAGCTCATCACCCAGGCCAGTGGCGAGACCACCGGCTGATTCTCAAGTATATCGCCCTGCTGGCGAACCTCGGGAAAGTCGATAACTGACACGTCGAGAGCCAACTCCACCCACTCATAGTGCGCCAATTGCAACAGAAAAACCGGATCCCTTGGCTGAGCTATACGCTCGCTCTCGAGGTAGTGCAAAAATTCAGCGCCTATATCTAAAAAGTAGGGGCTGTGGCTCTGATGGCGATGCACAAAGTCGCGGATCATTGAGGTCCATCGTTCTGTGTCAGTGATGGACTTAAGGATTGGGAAGCCATTGGCAATAAAAGCTTCGATATTATTAAAAAATAGGCTTCTATAGATTTCCAGACGGCGATCTTCGATACCTTTAGGCGCCGGATTGGTTTGGGGGTTTCTGATATGTGCGGCGAGCTCAAACTGAGCCCGTTGAAAGGCAGGCTGAGACGCAACCTGAAGTTCTTTTCTCATACCTTTTCCAACTGAGTAGGCTTGCGAAGTGACTGTGGATCGCCCTGCTCTATTTTATCGTACTTTCGCTGATAGCCCCTTATCTGGTCAACTTCCATCAGTAGCTCATCAACCGGAGGAATATTAAAGTCTCTCTCCAGCAGTGTTGGAAACACACCAAACTGGGCATAGGCAGCATCTAACAGCTGCCATACGGGATCGATTACATCGGCGCCATGGGTGTCGACGCGAAGGTCTTCGGCCTCTTCGAAGTGGCCGGCAATATGGCCGTAGGCAATGCGCTCACCGGGCAGTGCCTTTAAGAAATCATAGGGGTCATAACGGTGGTTAATACTGTTAACGAAAATATTGTTCACGTCGAGTAATAAGTTGCAGTCGGCTTTGTTTAATACGGCATTGAGAAATTCAATCTCGGACATTTCCTGTTGCGGTGCGGCGTAATAGGAGACGTTTTCCATGGCGATGCGCTGACCGAGAAAGTCCTGAATTTGGATAATCCGCTCGGCAACATAGTCGATGGCTTCTTCTGTAAAAGGGATTGGCATCAGATCGTAGAGATGACCACTGTCGCTGCAGTAGCTCAGATGCTCGCTGTAACAGCGTATGGAGTGCTCGGCTATAAAGGTTTTAATTGAACGCAGAAGATCCCAGTCGAGCCCAGAGGGCGAGCCTATAGAGAGCGAGAGTCCGTGCATAACAAATGGAAATTTTTCAGTGTAACTGCGCAGAGCTGCGCCATAGCGACCGCCGACATTGATCCAGTTTTCTGGCGCCACTTCCATAAACTGCACCTGTTCAGGAGACACTGAGGAGAGAGGCCCGCAAAGCGAGCGCCTCAAGCCTAAACCGGCCCCCTGAACAGGATACTGATGTACCATTAGATAAACGTTCGACGTACTAGAGAATCGTTGACGCTAACTAGCCGCTGTGGCGACAATTGCACTAGGCTGCTCCGCCACATTTGCCTTCACCCCATTTGCCTTCGGCACTGGCCTTGCCTTCACCACATTTACCTTCTGACGCGGCCTTATCTTCACCGCACTTGCCTTCGCCACATTTTCCTTCAGATTTAGCTTTATCTTCACCGCACTTGCCTTCGCCACATTTGCCTTCGGCGCCAGCAGCAAGATTGTAGCCGGATCTAAGTTGATCGGCCTGGAACGGGTTTTCCGCAGCGAGGGCTGATGAGGATAGCGCGACAGCTGAGAGTGCTGAGGCCGCGACAAAAACTGAGCCAATGGCCGTGACAAGTGGATTGGTTTTGGGTTTATTCATTAGACTTACTCCTTTTGATGGCGGTGTTGCCATATCATTTTCCATTATTCCCAATCCAGGACTGAATCGAGATGCTATTCTGACCTAACAGTAGCAAAGAAGTTTCACTACGGAGTGACTATTTAAGGGGCTTTTTTTACAACCACTGGTCAAACAGCGGTCCCTAGCCTGCCTGAACACGAAAGCGCCTTAGCTGCTCATCAACTTCGACCCAGCGTTTATTCAAACGCTTGAGTGAAACTGGAACCCGGGTCTTTAATTGCTGGGCGAACAGCGACACACGATATTCCTCAACCAGCCAGCAGTAGTCGAGTAACGCGGCTTCAAGATCACTTGAGAGCGGCTGATCTTCGATCAAGGCTTGCCGACAGTCGGTTAACAAATCACTTATCTCAGCTATATGCTGACGATCTTTGCTCTGCTGCTGCGTTAGCTTTTCTACCCGCACCTGAATCGCGTTTATATAGCGTGGGTACTGACTAATAATTTCATCGGTGACAGTACACAGGGTCTCTGAGGCGAACAGCCAATCGAGTTGATTGCGAATATCCTCAGCGGCATAAATAGCCGGCAGACCTAGGCCGCGCAGCTGCTTTTGCAAATCATGCAATCGCGGCAACAGTGTCTCAATAGACTCAGTGTAGCTCTGGGCTAGCCCGACGACTTGGCTAATGCCCTGATCATAGGCCTGATCGAACTGCTGTTGATCTCTGACCACGCTGTGCCCACTGAAAACAGCCTGTTGAAAACTGGCACTGATCAGTGCGTCGATCAAGCGCTGACGCGCACCCACATTGGCCGCTTTGAGTGCCAAATCTTTGCCGCGCAGCAGATTCTTTTCTAGATATTTAACTTGTTCACGACCTCGCAGCAGTGCCAATCGCAGCTGCCCTTGGCGGCTGACCTTTTCCGCTTGTAAGGGATTGTCCATCACTTCGAGAGATACAGAGTCGCCGCAGTCGCGCAGTGCTGGCCAAGCTTTGATACTGATCTTGCCGTGCTGCAGTGCCACTTCTTCGGGTAATTCGTCAAAGTCCCATTCAGTGATACCCTGGCGGGAGGTACTTTGATCTGCAGCCTTCTCTAGACCCTGACTAATTTGCTGCTTAAAGTCGCGCTGTAATTGCTCGAGACTGCGTGCCATAGCGATAGTGACACCTCGATCGTCTTCCAGTACAAAGTTCATTTGATACCAGTTGTCGAGGCTCTCCTGACGCCACTGTTCGGGCTCAATAACCACGCCGCTAACCGTTCGCAGATGCTCTGCAAGGACTTCGGTAAGAGGCCTATCCTGAGACTTGGCTTTGCGCAGAAAGACATCCACATGATCGGGAACCGGGACGAAATGCCGACGTGTCTGTTTGGGCAAGCTTTTAATCAGCGCGATACATTTGTCCCGCAACATACCAGGCACCAACCATTCGAAAAAGTACCTTGGCAGTTGATGCAACAGCGCCAGTGGCACCAAAGCACTGACGCCGTCTTCTGCATGGCCTGGCTGAAAGTGGTAGCGCAGTTGGTAGGGAATGCCATCACAGCTAATAGTCTCCGGGAACTGTGCCTGCTCGTCCTGAGACAGCCCGCGAAGCAACAGATACTCTTTGTCTAATAGCAGTAGCTTGGGTGTTTTGGCCTCGGCTTGTTTGCGCCATTTTTCAAAGGCGGTAAGATTATAGATACCCTCTGGAACCAACTGATCATAAAAGTCGAAGATGGCTTGCTGCTCGACCAGTAGATCCCGCCGTCGAAAGCGATCTTCCAGGGCCTGTAACTCTGCGACTAGTTTGTGATTTCGGCGGTAAAATTCGCCCTTGCCACGATAGCCCTCTTCTACCAGAGCCTGTTGAATAAAAACGTTGCGCGCTTCCTGAGGCGCGACCTGTCCATAGACCCTATTTTTATTTTCAACAATGCTGAGACCGAATAATGTCTGGCGCTCTTTGGCCATAACCTGGCCAGATTTTTTATTGTAAAAGGGTTCGCTATAGCTCTTTTTCACCAGATGCGCTGCAAGGGGTTCAAGCCAATCGGAGTCAATTTTAGCGACGGTTAGGGCAAACTGTTTGGTGGTCTCCATAAGTGAGCCCGCCATCAACCACTTTGGTGGCTTTTTGCTTAAACCAGAACCGGGAAAGATAAAAAATTTGCGATTGCGGGTACCGAGGTATTCCCATTTATCCTGAAGAATACCCACCTGCCCGAGCAACCCAGAGAGAATCGAACGGTGGATAGCGTCCTGCTCTGCTGGCTCGGTATTTGCAGTTAGTTTGAGCCCGCGACAGGCGGTATGCACCTGATGATGGAGATCGCGCCATTCGCGCATGCGCAAATAGGAGACGTGATTGCGCTTGCAGTAGCGGCTGTATTGATTGCCCGAGAGTTGCTGGCGCTGCTCTTCGAAGTGACGCCATAGATTGAGCAGCGAAACAAAGTCGGAGTTCGGTTCCTGCCATTTTTTATGGCTTTGATCAGCGGCTTGCTGTTTGTCGGCGGGACGCTCCCGTGGGTCTTGAATGCTCAAGCCGGTGGTAATGATCATCACTTCGGCAAGACAGCCATTTTTGGCGCTCTCTAGCAGCATGCGGGCAAAGCGCGGATCCAGTGGAATATTCACCAAGCGCTTGCCTAAGTTCGATAACTTGCCGTCTTCAGTTACCGCCTGCAATTCTTCCAGCAACTTAAACCCGTCGCTTATCATGCGCGAATCTGGAGGGTCGACAAAGGGGAAATTGCGAATATCGCCGATGCGCAGCTGCAGCATTTGTAAAATAACTGCAGCCAGATTGGTGCGCACTATTTCCGGATCGGTAAAGGCTGGTCGGCCCTCAAAATCCTCCTCTGAATAGAGCCGGTAACAGACGCCATCCGCAATTCGACCGCAGCGCCCAGCGCGCTGGTTAGCGCTAGCTTGCGAGATGGCCTCAATTGGCAGGCGCTGAACCTTGGTGCGGAAGCTATAGCGCGAGACCCGTGCCCTGCCGGTGTCTATCACATAGCGAATGCCTGGGACCGTGAGAGAGGTTTCCGCAACATTGGTACTTAGTACAATGCGCCGTCCGCGGTGTGGGGAAAATATTTTACTCTGTTCCGCAAGACTGAGACGAGCATACAGAGGCACGACTTCCGTGTGGGGTAACTGAGCCCGCTTAATGGCCAAATTTACTTCGCGAATTTCACGTTCACCACTGAGAAAGATCAATACGTCACCAGCTTTTTGATTGTGGTGAATATCTTGAAGACAGTCGACGATCATTTGATCGCGATCAGCCTCTAGATCATCTGGATGGTTGTAGATAACGTCCACAGGAAAGCTGCGCCCTGAGACTTCAACCACCGGCGCATCGTTGAAATGCTTCGAGAACTTGTCGACATCAATAGTTGCTGACGTAATGATGATTTTTAGATCGGGCCGCTGGGGCAATAGATTTTTCAGGTAGCCGAGCAAGAAATCAATATTCAGGCTCCGCTCATGGGCTTCGTCAATGATTATTGTGTCGTAGGCGCTGAGAAAGCGATCCCGCTGAATTTCTGCCAGTAATATACCGTCGGTCATCAGCTTGATCAGACTGTTGGGTGCACTCTGGTCGGAGAAGCGCACCTGATAGCCCACTGCCTCGCCTATATTGACCTTTAGCTCTTCGGCGATACGGGTGGCCACGGTGCGGGCAGCAATCCGGCGCGGCTGCGTATGGCCGATTAAACCTCTTACGCCACGTCCAGCCTGTAGACAAATTTTTGGAATTTGGGTGGTTTTACCCGAACCGGTTTCACCAGCGACCACAATCACCTGATGCTTGGTTAGCAGCTCAGCAATTTCGTCAGCTCGCGCGCTAACCGGTAGTTCTGGATAGCTAAAAGCAGGAATAGTCTGGCGACGGCTGTGGGTCAATGCTTGGGTTTTTAGCAATGCACTGTGCCATTGCTGCCATCCAGAACTGATATCAAGACCGCGTTTATACTGCTGAGACAGGTCTCGTAGCTGGCGACTAAGTCGAAAGCAGTCGCGAGTACTGGCAGTCTCGTCGACCAGTAACTGAAGGCGCTGAAAGTCTTGCTGACCGCTGGGTAGGTCAGGTGCTGGCTGGTTTGTCATGAATAGGTATCAGTCGCCGCTGCTCATCCACAGACAGTTGCCACTGCTTTTATTAATCGCTTCGAGTTTTTGTTGGTGGCGTTCTATCTCTTCTCGACTGGCAGTGACGACGCGCAGGGGTTGACGATCCTGCGCAAGACGACGGATGCCACTGCGGCTATTATCTTGCCCGCCGTCAGAGGCCTGTTGACCACTGATATTGAGATTCACCTGCCCACCGGTCATCAGCAGATAGACGTCAGCCAGAATCTCCGCATCCAAGAGTGCGCCGTGGAGATCTCGCTGAGAGTTATCGACGCCATAACGTTTACACAGGGCGTCTAGGTTGTTCTTTTGCCCCGGGTGCTTTTGTCGCGCCAGGGCCAGAGTATCAATGATACGACAGCCGCTCTCAATTGCCTGATAGGCACCATTGAGCTTGGCAATTTCATGATTGATAAAACCAACATCAAAGGGGGCGTTATGAATAACTAGGTCGGCACCGTCGACGAACTCTAGGAATTCCCGAGCGACAGTTTCAAACAGTGGCTTATCCTCGAGAAATTGATCCGTTATGCCGTGCACTTCCATAGCGCCAACATCCACCTTACGCTGCGGGTTGACGTACTGATGATAATGTCTGCCGGTAAGCTTGCGCCCGACCAGCTCAACACAGCCGATCTCAATAATACGGTGATCCTGTGACGTTTCTAATCCGGTAGTCTCTGTATCGAGGACAATCTGTCTCATGGTTTCTGCTACTTATAATTTTGTGATGATTGGGTCATTAAAGTTCGTCGATACCGCGATTGGCCAGCTGATCGGCAATTTCGTTTTCAGCGTGCCCACTGTGCCCTTTTACCCAGTGCCAATCAATATCATGGTGCTTGATCACGGCATCCAGTTTCTGCCACAGATCAACATTCTTCACCGGCTTTTTGCTCGCGGTTTTCCAGTTGCGCTTCTTCCACGCCGGCATCCATTCCTGAATGCCTTTGAGCACATAGGTGGAGTCCGAGGTAACCGATACTTTGCACGGCTCGCTGAGAGCGGCAATGCCTTCAATAACTGCGGTCAACTCCATACGATTATTGGTCGTTTCTGCCTCACCTCCACAGAGGGTTTTTTCTTTATCTCCGTAGCGCATCAACACACCCCAGCCTCCAGGGCCCGGATTGCCGCGACAGGCGCCATCGGTAAATAACTCAACTGCTTTCATGATCGGGCCTTGGGTCAATGATAGATACTTGATGGCTATTGCCATTACTCTGGCTATGGCTACTATGGGGCGCCTGCTTAATGCCACTTGAGGCGCGATAACCATTGTGGGTCGCCCGCTTCCAAAGCGGCGAGGCTGTCTTGGTGCCTCGTGGAACTCGTTTAACCGCGTGGATCATATAGACGTTGCCCAACGGAAAACGTATCTTTTTACAGGCTCGCTCCCAGCGACTCTCATCCTCGTTAAAGGCTGGAGAATTAAGCGGCAGATTATGGGCGCTGTGTTCAATTTGTACGACATGGAAATTAAGCAGTGATAGCCAGTCAATAACGCGCCCTGTGCGCAGGTTATGAAAACGGTATTGGCGGTGCTTGGAGAACAGCTGCATAGGAAATTTCAGCAGGCCCATGGGACCATAGGGATTGAACATGCAGAGAATCAAATGACCGCCGGGCATGGTCACCCTGCCGGCTTCAGCCAATACTGCCTTGGGCGAAGTGGAAAACTCCAGCGCGTGATGCAGCAGCATCACGTCAATGGTCTCCGACATCAGCGGCAGTTCCATATAGTCTGAGATGGCTGCATGGTCCCCACTGAATTCCGAAGGGTGCATACTAAAACGATGAATGTGATCAAAGCAGTCGAGAGTCTCGGCATCTTCGCTAAGCCCCAGACGTAA
The DNA here is from genome assembly GCA_000153445.1 of gamma proteobacterium HTCC2207. Lineage (GTDB taxonomy): Bacteria > Pseudomonadota > Gammaproteobacteria > Pseudomonadales > Porticoccaceae > HTCC2207. The sequence goes on from CH672397.1 coordinate 638,749, forward strand.
CATTCTATAACCCGGCAGCTTAGAACATTTTTCACGCAGAATTCGCCGTTCGCGACTGAGCACATAGCGGCCAAAGTCAGTATCCAGCCAACGCCGAATACCCTCGGATGCCGTGGCCAAATCGTTCACTTTGAAGCGGTTAAGCAGGCTCTCGCCAGCGCGGCGAAGTTGCTTTAAAAACACGGTGTAAAGGGGATCGTTGTCATGGTGGATATTATGTTCTCTGAGGTGCCTAAAGGCCAGCGGATGATTTCTTGCTGTCGACTAATAAGTTGTGATTTGGGCCTCTGAGAAACCGATGATTGTTTCGCCTTCGACTGATCGTTACAATTCCGACCTTTATTAAAATTAAGAGTACGCAACTTGCTGCCTGAAGTTCCAAAAGCCCTCTCTAAACGTCTGGTATTGCCCCTATACATAGCACTAGCTTCGGTGAGCTGTGCACAGCTGTCTAAGCAAGACTCTGCTGTGGTGCTTATTGAGGAGACCTCTAATGCCGTGGCGGCCCAGAATACAGACGACCAGGCACAGTTAACTGAGACAGGCGTACTGGTTAAGCATCTTAAGCAATCTGAGGTGCCCAACCCCGCTGAGGCTTATAATATAGCTCAGGCTCCTGACTTATCTGCAGTACTTCCAATTGACCTTTGGCAGAGGCTACGAGATGGCTTTGCCTTAACACCGGAGAGCATGCCAGCAAGCGTAACCAAACAGCGTGATTGGTATCTGCGAAACCCAAGTTATTTAAAAACTGTTTTTGGCCGTGCCGAACCGTTTATTTTCTATGTTACCGAGCAGCTAGCTGCGGCGGGTATGCCTCTAGAGCTGGCACTACTGCCGATCGTAGAGAGTACCTATGACCCATTGGCTTACTCTCACAGTCATGCAGTTGGGCTCTGGCAATTTATTCCTTCAACCGGAGCCTCTCTAGGACTGCGTCGAGATCGCTGGTATGACGGGCGTCGCGATGTTATCGATTCCACAGACGCGGCAATCACCTATTTAACGCGACTCCACCGACGTTTCGACAGTGATTGGCTGCTGGCCCTAGCGGCCTATAATTCAGGTCAGGGCAATGTCAGTAAATCGATCAGACACAATCGCAAAGCCAACAGAGGTACGGATTTTTGGTCTATTAAGCTGCCCAGGGAAACGCGCAATTATGTTCCCCAGCTACTGGCTCTGGCGACGTTGATTCGCGACCCTGAAAAATACAACATCGAGCTGCCGGCAATAGTCAACCAACCCTACTTTGAAATAGTCGAGATTAACTCACAGGTTGATTTGGGCTCTGTCGTTGAACTCAGCGGTATAGAGCTGGCCGACTTTACGCGACTCAATCCTGCCTTTCGCCGTGCCCTGACTCCACCCCAGACTACTCACAACCTTTTACTGCCTGTGGGCACAGCTCAGCCCCTGCGGGATATGCTTGCGACTACTGATCCCAAGACCTGGGTCCCTCACACTGAGTATGCTGTGGCCAGTGGTGACACTCTCTCTGAGATTGCTGCCCATTTTGATATACCCACAGCTTGGTTGCGTGAGCGCAACAGCTTAAAAACCGATCGTTTGCAAATTAATCAGGTTTTATTAATTCCTCACAGTGGCAGTACTGGAAGCTATTTGACCAGTTCAAAACCTGGCGCTAAAGAACCCAATTATTACACTGTGCGCAGCGGCGATTCACTCTGGTCTATCGCCAAGAAATTTAATACGAGTATTAAACGTCTGCGTGAAACCAACAAGCTGTCCAGCAATACTCTGCAGCTAAATGATCGATTGGTTGTTGGCAGTAAGGCTGCTGAGGTGGAGTCGGAGCATGTTCGCAAGCTCTCGTACAGGGTACGACGAGGCGACTCGCTGTCACTAATTGCAAATCGCTTTGATGTCGCAGTTTCCGATATTACCCGTTGGAATAAGATTGGCCGCAGCGCCCTGCTGCATCCAGGTCAGCGCCTGACGTTGTTTATCAACGCACTGAAGATCTGAATCGCCAGCAACGCCGCTATTTGGCGCCCTGCTGGGACTATTTGAATACTGCGAGAAAGGCAGAGCCCCACCCGCAGAACGCAAGTTACTGCCTGCCTTAAAGCGCTACATCGGCATTGTCGCGAAGAGATTTCTGAACTGCTTGCAGTTCACGTCCACCCGTTGATGAAACACCGGCGTAGCTGAGACTCGCCTTTTGATCTTCACTCAACTTGCTGCTGTCACCAGCTTCCACTGATGTTAACGCCAACACCACAAAGTCACCGCTGCGGGCGTAGAAGCTTTCAATCAAGTCTTCAGTTGCCGTGGCAGGCAGCTGAAACGCAAAGCGTTTGATTTCATTATTAGTGCCGCCGGTACTCCGTTTGGCATCGAGAACAACTTGCCATTCTAAATCTTCAGCTTTGGCCACGGTTTCAATGTCTTCACCAGAATCGACTCTAGCCAGCAATTCAGCACCACGGGTTGCCAAGTTGGCACGCGCCAATTGATCAGTCAATGAAGCCACTACCGCGCCCCGCACTTCACTTAGCGCTTTTTGACGTGCTGGAATAGACTTATTCAGCTTCAAGACCACGTAGCGATCATCGCCCAATTCCAACACGTCACTGGCATAGCTGTCTTCGAGCACTTGGCTACTAAAGGCGGCCTTATACACCGCTGGATTGGCACTGATACCGGCCCCGCCGGCACGAGTAAAGGGCTCTGATATCTGAGCCGTCAACTCTAGGTCAGTGGCAATCTCAGCAAGATTCTCGGCGTTGTAGCTAAGTTCCTTCAAGTTGGCTAATTTTTCAACCAACCAGACATCGGTGAGTTCAGTAACTAGCTCCTGTTCAATTCGAGCGCGCTCACTATCAAAATCGACAATCTTCTCTTGTATGTCCAGCAGCTTGATCAAATGGATACCACTGTCAGTTGACACAGGTGGAGAGACCTCGCCTACCTGAAGTGCCTCTAGCGCCGTCTCAAAGGACTCTGGGAAGGTATCACCTGATGTGTATCCTAGGTCGCCGCCAAAATCTGCGGAACCGACGTCCTCAGAATACTCTTTGGCCAAGGCTTCAAAGGCCTCACCAGCGGCTAATTTTTCATTTATCTCAGCTAAAACATCATCGCTCGGCTGCGCCAAAAGAATATGTGCAGCTTGACGAGAGGTTGTTGATTCAAGGCTGTCTCGCTGCTCTTCGTAACGCGCGAGAATCTGCTCTTCAGCAACACTTTGAGTTGCACTAAACAACTCTGGATTGAGCTCGATATAATCAATAATCACCTGCTCAGGAGCTTGATAGCGCTGATTGTTGTCCTCGTAGTAAGTGGCAATCTGCTCATCGCTCAAGTCCACAGCATCAACCGCTGGCTGCAGAGGTAAGGTTAGATAATAGTAGCTGCGCTGCTGCTCAGTAATGCTGGCGATTAAATCTAATTCGCTGGCAGTGACAAAGCCGGATGCTACAAATCCTCGGACATACTGCTCGATCAATAAATCGTCTCTCAGCATTTCTAAAAAGGTACCACTGGTATAACCCTGAGCACGAATAGTATAAAGATAGAGATCTTGATCAAAACGGCCATCTTCTGACAAAAAGGCCGGTGTTCCGAGGAGTAATTTGCTGGTGGTGCGAGATGATATGCCCATACCACCAGATTTTGCCGCTTGGGAAAGCAATCTGCGGCCAATTAGTTGCTCCACTACCTGTGGACGGATTAGCTCGTCTTCGAGCAATGAGGCATCCAGGCCTTCATTTTCGTTGAGAATGCGTCGTTTCTCGCTGCTGATGGCGCGCAGGACGCTCAGCTCTGTGACCTTTTCACCATTGACGATGACTGCTGTATCAGCCCCACTACCGGACATGGACAGAGAACCAATACCAGAAAAAGCGAAAACAATGGCAATCAAAATAACGATGCCGAAGGCGATGCCTTTCATATTGTGTCTAAAACTGTCTAACATTTTCCCGTCCTTTAATGGTGATAATACGATTAGTTCAATATTACAATTTTTAGTATTTTGATTTGCTCTGTATTAAAAAAGGCGCATCACCGATGCGCCTTTTAACCAAATCAACAACCTTTGGGTTTAACTTAATTAACAGCGTCTTAAGC
>CH672396.1:0-30290 GCA_000153445.1 gamma proteobacterium HTCC2207
CCTGACGTGACAGCAGAATGTGTTCGCGTGTCTGCGGCATTGGGCCGTCAGTTGCGCCACATACCAGGATTGCGCCGTCCATCTGGGCAGCACCGGTGATCATGTTTTTAACATAATCGGCGTGACCTGGGCAGTCTACGTGTGCGTAGTGACGATCCGGGGAATCATACTCAACGTGCGCTGTTGAGATTGTGATGCCGCGCTCGCGCTCCTCTGGGGCGTTATCAATCTGATCAAAGGCTTTCATTTCGCCGCCCCAAACTTCTGCACAGACGCGGGTCATCGCAGCGGTCAAAGTAGTTTTACCATGGTCGACGTGACCAATGGTGCCTACGTTGACGTGCGGCTTATTTCTTTCAAATTTTTCTTTTGCCATCTCAATGTCTCCTCAGCAGGCATATAACATTAAATTTCGTAATTTTGGACGCTTTATAAGTCCCGCTAATCGGAGCTATGCGTAAGGGACGCCATCTTATACTGCGAATTCCAAGAGTCAACGCCCGAGAAGCGTAATTTGATGATTTTTTTGCATATGCTAGTCTTTTTGGCAGATATTCGAGGATTTTCAAGCCACAGAAGCCTAATCTTTGATGTTTTACACTGATGACCTACTTTAATTGCGCATTTTTCTCTGTAATTGAATCAATATCCTGTATACTCGCGCGCGTTTTTGACCTATATAACAAGCCATTTTAATCGAGCACTCTCATGACTGATCTATCCCTCTACAGAAATATTGGTATCTTTGCCCACGTTGATGCAGGCAAGACAACTACTACTGAACGAATCCTGAAGCTGACAGGTAAAATTCACAAAACCGGTGAAGTTCATGATGGCGCAGCCACCACTGACTTTATGGAACAGGAACAGGAACGCGGCATTACTATTCAGTCTGCTGCTACCACATGTTTTTGGAGAGATCACCGCTTTAATATTATCGATACTCCAGGGCACGTTGACTTCACTGTTGAAGTTTACCGCTCACTGAAAGTGTTGGACGGAGGCGTTGGTGTTTTCTGTGGGTCTGGCGGCGTTGAGCCTCAGTCTGAGACCAACTGGCGCTACGCCAACGAGTCCGAAGTTGCTCGAGTAATCTTTGTTAACAAACTCGATCGCATGGGAGCTGACTTCCTGCGTGTTGTTGGCCAAGTTAAAAATGTTCTGGGTGCCAACCCATTGGTTATGTGCCTGCCAATCGGTGTTGAAGAGAATTTCATTGGTTTGGTAGACCTACTTGAGCGTAAAGCTTATGTATGGGATGACTCTGGCCTTCCCGAGAATTTCGAAATTGTCGATATTCCTGCCGATATGGTCGATCTGGTTGAAGAGTACCGCGAGATGATGATTGAAACTGCTCTCGAGCAGGACGATGATCTCTTAATGGCCTATATGGAAGGCGAAGAGCCGGCTATCGACGACATCAAGCGCTGCATCCGTAAAGGTACTATCGCTCTGGACTTCTTCCCCACTTACTGTGGTTCGGCATTTAAGAACAAAGGCGTGCAGATGGTACTCGATGCTGTTGTCGACTATCTGCCTTGTCCAACCGACGTTGAGCCACAGCCGTTGACTGATGACGAAGGTGAAGACACTGGCGAACGCGCTATAGTTTCTATCGATGAGTCACTGAAGGCATTGGCCTTTAAAATTATGGATGATCGCTTTGGCGCTCTGACATTTGTTCGCATCTACTCCGGCGTTATTAACAAGGGTGACACCATCCTTAACTCCTTTACCGGCAAGACCGAGCGTATCGGCCGCATGGTTGAGATGCACGCAGATGATCGCAACGAGATCAGCCGCGCGCAGGCTGGTGATATTATCGCCATCGTCGGCATGAAGAATGTTCAGACCGGCCACACTCTCTGTGATCCCAAGCACCCAGTTACACTGGAAGCGATGATCTTCCCAGAGCCGGTTATCTCTATTGCTGTTAAGCCTAAAGATAAGGGCGGCTCTGAAAAGATGGGTGTTGCGATCGGCAAGATGATTGCTGAAGATCCTTCTTTCCGCGTTGAGACCGACGAAGACTCTGGCGAGACCATCCTTAAAGGTATGGGTGAATTACACTTGGATATTAAAGTGGATATCCTTAACCGTACTTACGGTGTTGATTTGATCGTTGGACAGCCACAGGTTGCTTATCGCGAAACAATCACTCAGCCTCTTGAGGACAGCTACACACACAAGAAGCAGTCTGGTGGTTCTGGTCAGTTCGGTAAAATTGATTACCGCATCAAGCCCGGCGAGCCAGGTTCAGGCTTTACCTTCAGCTCAGTAGTTGTTGGTGGTAACGTTCCTAAGGAATTCTTCCCAGCAATTGAGAAGGGCTTTAAAGGCATGATGGACGAAGGTCCATTGGCTGGCTATCCCGTTCTCGATGTTGAAGTTGAGCTCTACGATGGTGGCTTCCACGCAGTTGACTCCTCGGCAGTTGCCTTTGAAATCGCTGCTAAAGGCGCTTTCCGTCAATCTATGCCGAAAGCGGGCCCACAGATCATTGAGCCAATCATGAAAGTCGACGTTTACACGCCGGAAGATCATGTTGGTGATGTTATTGGTGACTTGAACCGTCGCCGTGGCATGATCAAGGATCAGGAAGCGGGTGTTACCGGTGTTCGCATTAAGGCAGACGTTCCACTGTCTGAAATGTTTGGTTATATCGGTAGTCTGCGTACCATGACTTCTGGCCGCGGTCAGTTCTCAATGGAATTCGCACACTACATGCCTTGCCCACAGAACATCGCCAATGATGTTATTGCTGAAGCTAAGGCACTTAAAGAAGCTAAGTAATTTACTTTCTTTAAGACCTAAAAAACCCCGCTGGTGCAAGCCAGCGGGGTTTTTTATTGTTTCGACTTTAGAGCATCAACTATATACAGAGCCCTCAGCTCATTAAGAGCCCTCAGCACATTAAGAGCCTTCAACTGATAGAGAGCCCTCAGCGCACAAAGAGCCTCTAGCCCAAATTCTTGGTCATAATCGCCGCAGCCACCGCCTTCGGCGCTTCAGCATAGCGATCAAATTCCATTGTGAACGTAGCACGGCCCTGAGTGGCCGAACGCAGATCGGTGGCATAGCCAAACATTTCTGCCAGCGGGACTTCAGCGTCAATCACCTTGCCCATGGGGGTATCCGACATACCCAGAATCATGCCGCGACGGCGATTCAAGTCACCGACCACATCACCCATATTTGCCTCAGGAGTAACCACCTCAACTTTCATCATTGGCTCTAGCAATACAGCGCCACCTTGGTCTTTAAGGTCTCTGGTAGCCAGCGAGCCAGCGATCTTAAATGCCACTTCTGATGAATCCACATCATGATAGGAGCCGTCATAGAGTGTGGCCTTGACACCCAACAGTGGATAGCCAGCCAGTACGCCGTTCTGCATCTGTTCTGAGATGCTTTTTCAATCGCCGGGATATATTCCTTGGGAACCGTTCCGCCGACAATTTCATTAACAAATTCCAGTCCTTCAGCACTGGGATCTTCAGCGGGCTCAAATTTCAGACACACATGGCCATATTGACCACGGCCACCGGACTGACGAATAAACTTGCCTTCGATATCACAGTGCTTGGTAATGGTTTCTCGGTAAGCCACCTGAGGCTGACCAATATTGGCCTCGACAGTAAACTCCCGACGCATGCGGTCAACCAGAATATCCAGATGCAACTCACCCATGCCGGAGATAATGGTTTGACCACTCTCCTGGTCAGTTTTCACCCTAAACGAGGGATCTTCCTGAGCCAATTTGCCCAGGGCCACGCCCATCTTGTCCTGATCAGCCTGAGTGCGCGGTTCCACTGCAACGGAAATAACCGGCTCCGGAAAGACCATCCGCTCAAGTATAATCTTGTCGCTCTCGGCACACAGCGTATCACCGGTAGTGGTATCTTTAAGACCAATGGCGGCGGCAATATCGCCAGCCAATACTTGTTTTATTTCTTCGCGACTGTTCGCGTGCATCTGCACCATACGCCCAATCCGCTCGCGCTTATTCTTGATTGAGTTGTACACCGCGGTGCCAGTCTCCAACTTGCCGGAGTAAACGCGCATAAAGGTCAAGGTACCAACAAAGGGATCAGTGGCAATCTTAAATGCCAAGGCAGCAAAAGGGGCATCATCGCTTGCTTCTCTTACACCTTGCTCGCCATTGTCCAGCCCACCTTCAATCGCTTTGACTTCGGTAGGTGATGGCAAGTACTCCACCACTGCATCTAGCACGCCCTGCACGCCTTTGTTCTTAAAGGCTGAACCGCCAAGCACCAGAACAATTTCATTGGCCAGGGTGCGCGCACGCAGGCCCTGCTTAATCTCTTCTTCAGTGAGGGGCTCGTCGTCTAAGTATTTGTCCATCAACGCTTCATTGGCTTCGGCGGCAGACTCAACAATAAACTCGTGCATCTCCTGACATTCGTCGAGCATGTCTTCGGGGATATCGGCATATTCAAATGTCATGCCTTGATCAGCATCATTCCAGTAGACGGCTTTCATTTTAACCAGATCCACTACGCCCTTAAATTCCTCTTCGGCACCAATGGTCATTTGCAGCGGCACAGGAATGGCACCCAGGCGCTCTTTAAGCTGGCTGACGACCGTCAAATAGTCGGCTCCAGCGCGGTCCATTTTGTTGACGAAGACCAGACGCGGAACTTCATATTTGTTCGCCTGACGCCATACGGTTTCAGTTTGCGGCTGTACCCCTGAAGAGGCGCAAAGTACGATTACAGCGCCGTCAAGGACACGCAGAGAGCGCTCAACTTCAATGGTGAAGTCAACGTGCCCCGGAGTGTCGATAATATTGATGCGATGATCTTGGAACTGTGCATTCATACCTTTCCAAAAACAGGTGGTCGCCGCAGAGGTGATGGTAATACCACGCTCCTGCTCTTGTTCCATCCAATCCATGGTTGCCGCGCCGTCGTGAACCTCACCGATTTTGTGCGAAAGGCCGGTATAGAAAAGCACTCGCTCGGTGGTGGTGGTTTTGCCGGCATCTACGTGAGCGCAGATTCCGATGTTGCGATAGCGACTGATGGGGGTTGCGCGAGACACAATATAATCCTCTAGGAGCTAATTACCGAATGGCTTGTGAAAACTTGATCATTAAAAACGAAAAAAGGCGGCCATAACAGCCACCCTTTTTGCGTAAGATTACAAATAACAATAATCTTTTAGAAACGGAAGTGCGAGAACGCCTTGTTGGCTTCTGCCATACGGTGAACGTCTTCACGTTTCTTAACTGCTCCACCTTTACTTGCGGCTGCATCGATCAGCTCACCAGCAAGGCGTTGCGGCATGGACTTCTCACCGCGGTTACGAGCGTATTCTACCAACCAACGCATCGCCAGTGCAGTGCGTCGCGAGGGACGAACTTCGACTGGGACCTGGTAGGTTGCTCCACCAACACGGCGGGATTTAACTTCCACCATAGGTGCAACGTTGTCTAACGCTTCTTGGAACACTTCAACTGGATCTTTCTTGAGACGCTGCTCAACTAGATCAAGCGCTCCGTAAACAATCCGCTCAGCAACTGATTTCTTGCCGCTGACCATAACCATGTTCATAAACTTAGCTAGCGTGATATTTCCAAACTTAGGATCTGGCAGAATATCCCGCTTTGCCGCTACTCTTCTTCTTGGCATCGTTTTGCCCTTCTCTTCAGGTTTTTTCTAGGGATAGGCCCTAGCCTTACTTGGTTGTATTACCGATTCACACGCAAGTCGTCTTTCTGATACTAGCCTTTAGGGCGCTTAGTACCGTACTTTGAACGACGCTGTGAACGACCATTTACACCCGCTGTATCCAATGTGCCACGTACCGTATGGTAGCGAACACCTGGAAGATCTTTTACACGACCACCACGAATCAAGACAACGCTGTGCTCTTGCAGATTGTGACCTTCGCCGCCAATGTATGAAGTAACTTCAAAACCACTGGTTAAACGAACGCGACAAACTTTACGCAATGCAGAGTTTGGCTTCTTCGGAGTTGTTGTGTAAACACGGGTACATACACCACGGCGCTGCGGACAGGCCTGAAGTGCTGGTACGTCACTTTTACTGACTTTGCGTTTTCTCGGCTTACGAACCAACTGGTTGATCGTTGCCATGCAATTTTTCTCCAAAAATAAAAAATACCTTCTTATTGAAGGCCATACATTCCTTGAATCCTGCCGCTAACCCGACAATCAGATCCAAAAGGGAGCGGCATTCTAATTACCGCACATCCGGGAGTCAAGCGGGCATTCCCATTACCGCCTCAGTGCTCTGACCCTTGGGTCATCACACTGAGGGATAAACTATCCTGGGTGCCCGAAATATTCCCTTATTCTTTTGTTAAATCTCGATATTTAACGCTTCGCTCAAGGCCGCTTCGACATCAGCTGCAGTCATTGCAACTTCAGGCGCCGCTTCAGCTTCGCGAGTCTTGCGTCGCTGAGCGTGATAAGCCAAACCGGTTCCCGCAGGAATCAGTCGACCTACTACCACGTTCTCTTTCAGGCCGCGCAGCGGATCGGCTTTGCCGGTAACCGCAGCTTCGGTGAGCACTCGCGTGGTCTCCTGGAACGAGGCTGCCGAGATAAAGCTTTCGGTAGCCAACGAGGCTTTGGTAATACCAAGCAGCTGGCGATCAAACTTAACCGGCTGCAGCCCTTCTTGACGAAGGCGCTCATTCTCTGCCAGAACACGTCGGTACTCGACTTGCTCACCGCGGATCATGGTAGAGGAATCAGCCATATCGGTGATTTCAACTTTGCGCAACATCTGACGAATGATAACTTCAACGTGCTTATCATTAATCTTCACGCCCTGCAGACGGTAGACTTCCTGAATCTCATTGACAATGTACTTGGCCAGCTCACTGATGCCCTTAAGACGCAGGATATCGTGTGGAATTGGCGGTCCATCAGAGATGACTTCACCCTTCTCGACGTGCTCACCTTCAAACACACTCAGAGTACGCCACTTCGGGATCAGCTCTTCGTAGTGCAGCTTGCCGTTTGGCAATGGCTGACCATCGTCTGGAGTGATAACCAAGCGCAACTTGCCCTTAGTTTCTTTACCCAGAGTAACGGTACCGGTGATCTCGGCCAAGATGGCGGGATCTTTCGGCTTACGCGCTTCAAACAGATCGGCAACACGTGGCAGACCACCTGTAATATCCTTAGTACCACCAGAATCCTGTGGGATTCTTGCGATGATTTCACCGATATCAATGGTACTGCCGTCGACAATATTAATACTGGCGTTGGCAGGCAGAGGATAGTGCGCAGGAACGGTTGAGTTCGGGAAGTGCAACTCTTTACCTTTGCTGTCGCTCAGAGAGATCATTGGCTTCAGATCTTTACCAGCCGCTGGGCGCTCGTTCGGGTTAATGATCGAAATACTGGTCAAACCGGTCATGTCGTCAGTTTGCTGACGAACACTTAAGCCCTCTTCCATTCCAGAGAAAGACGCTTTACCCGCTACTTCACTGACGATTGGGTGAGTGTGCGGATCCCAAGTTGCGATCACAGCACCGGCTTCCACTTTGGAACCGTCTTTAATCTTGATCAGAGCACCGTAAGGAAGCTTGTAACGCTCGCGCTCACGGCCGTTCTCATCGGCAATGGCCAGCTCACCAGAGCGAGACACTGCAATCAGGTTGCCGGACTTATTCTCAACAGTCTTGAGATTGATAAGACGGGCTACACCATTTTGCTTAACTTTGACGCTGTCCACTGCAGAGGCACGAGATGCCGCGCCACCAATATGGAAGGTACGCATGGTCAGCTGTGTACCCGGCTCACCAATTGACTGAGCAGCAATAACACCGACTGCCTCGCCCTGGTTAACGCGATGTCCACGAGCCAGATCGCGACCGTAACAGGCGGAACAGATACCATGAGCAACTTCACAGGTAATCGGTGAGCGCACTGTGACCTCATCGATACTCATCTGCTCAATGCGCAACACCCAGTTTTCGTCAATCATAGTGCCGGCAGGTACAGCAATTTCATCGCTGCCCGGCTTGTTAACATCTTTGGCAACGACACGGCCGAGAATACGATCACCCAGAGTTTGGATAATATCGCCACCCTCAATGACCGGCGTCATCAACAGACCTGCAGTGGTACCACAGTCAACTTCCGTTACTACCACGTCCTGGGCAACATCAACCAGACGACGTGTCAGATAACCGGAGTTAGCTGTCTTAAGTGCTGTATCGGCTAGACCCTTACGCGCTCCGTGAGTAGAGATAAAGTACTGGAGTACGTTAAGACCTTCACGGAAGTTAGCGGTAATAGGTGTCTCGATGATCGAACCATCTGGACGCGCCATCAGACCACGCATACCCGCTAGCTGGCGAATCTGCGCCGGGCTACCACGCGCGCCAGAGTCGGCCATGATAAATACGGAGTTGAAGGAGTCTTGCTGCTCCTCTTCACCGTTTTTATTAATCACGCTCTCGGTACTAATACCTTTCATCATCGACTTGGCTACACGGTCATTGGCCTGAGACCAAATATCGATAACCTTGTTGTATTTTTCACCCTGAGTCACCAGACCAGAGGCAAACTGGCCTTCGATCTCACGGACCTGCTCATCAGCAGCAGCGATAATCTCGTGCTTGTCATCCGGAATAACGAAGTCGTTAACACCGATTGACGCGCCAGAGCGAGTCGAGAAGTTGAAACCGGTATACATCAGCTGATCAGCAAAGATAACCGTTTCCTTTAGGCCAACACGACGATAGCACTCGTTGATTACCAATGAGATGGCTTTCTTAACCATCGGCTTGTTGACCAGTTCGAATGGCAGACCCTTGGGCACAATCTGCCACAACAGGGCACGACCAACGGTAGTGTCAATAATCTTGGTTTCGTCAGTCTTCTCGCCTGTGACTTCATCCACAAGCACTTCATTGATACGTACTTTAATACGTGTCTGAAGCTCGACTTTGTCCGAGTAGTAGGCGCGAGAAACTTCGCTGCCATCGGCAAAGACCATGCCTTCGCCACGACCGTTTACCTTGTGGCGAGTCATGTAGTACAGACCTAAGACCACATCCTGAGAAGGAACAATAATCGGCTCTCCGGATGCGGGCGACAAAATATTGTTTGTCGACATCATCAGAGCGCGAGATTCCATCTGCGCTTCGATTGTCAGTGGAACGTGTACTGCCATCTGATCGCCATCGAAATCGGCGTTGTAGGCCGCACAAACCAATGGGTGCAATTGAATCGCTTTACCTTCAATCAATACTGGCTCGAATGCCTGAATACCGAGACGGTGAAGAGTCGGTGCACGGTTGAGCAGCACTGGATGCTCGCGAATAACATCTTCGAGAATATCCCAAACTACTGGCTCTTCACGCTCAACCATTTTCTTAGCCGCTTTGATCGTTGTGGCCAGGCCACGCAGTTCTAGCTTGCTAAAGATAAACGGCTTAAACAGTTCAAGTGCCATACGCTTGGGCAGACCACATTGATGCAGACGCAGAGCGGGACCAACAACGATCACCGAACGTCCAGAGTAATCAACACGCTTACCGAGCAAGTTCTGGCGGAAACGACCCTGCTTACCTTTAATCATATCGGCAAGTGACTTCAGAGGACGCTTATTCGAGCCAGTGATGGCACGACCGCGACGACCATTGTCTAGCAGTGCATCTACAGATTCTTGCAGCATACGCTTTTCGTTGCGCACGATGATATCTGGAGCGTTAAGCTCGAGAAGACGCTTGAGACGGTTGTTTCTGTTGATCACTCGACGGTACAGATCGTTCAGATCTGAAGTCGCAAAGCGACCGCCGTCCAGCGGTACCAACGGGCGAAGATCTGGCGGCAGAACCGGCAGGGCTTCTAGAACCATCCACTCTGGCTTGTTGCCAGAACCATGGAACGCTTCCAGCAGCTTGAGGCGCTTGGAGAACTTCTTAATTTTGGTCTCAGACTTAGTATTGGGGATTTCCTCACGGATATCGGCAATTTCGTCTTCGAGAATAATTTCTTTGAGCAGAGCCTGAATGGCTTCAGCGCCCATGGTCGCAGTGAATTCGTCACCGAACTCTTCGAGAGACTCGAAGTACTCGTCATCGGTCAACAGCTGACCTTTCTCCAATGTAGTCAGACCTGGATCTGTTACCACGTAGGATTCAAAGTAGAGTACGCGTTCGATTTCACGCAGTGTCATATCCAGCATCAAACCAATGCGCGAAGGCAGTGACTTGAGGAACCAGATGTGAGCAACTGGACAGGCCAGTTCGATGTGGCCCATGCGCTCACGACGAACTTTTGTCAGTGTCACTTCAACGCCACATTTCTCACACACAATACCGCGATGCTTCATGCGCTTGTACTTGCCACAGAGACATTCGTAATCTTTTACCGGTCCAAAAATCTTGGCACAGAAAAGACCTTCGCGCTCAGGCTTGAAAGTACGATAGTTAATTGTCTCGGGCTTCTTAACCTCACCAAATGACCATGAGCGGATCATTTCCGGTGATGCGAGACCGATTCGAATATTATCGAATTCAGTATTTTGTTCTTGCTGCTTGAGTAGGTTGACTAAATCCTTCAAGGCTTTTCCTCCAGTAACTGGGTTTGCCGAGGCGATTTTTCGCCCCGGCCATCAGGTAAGCAAAACAGCGCTTATTCGTTTTCCAATTCCATGTTGATGCCGAGTGAGCGCACCTCTTTAACCAACACGTTGAATGACTCTGGCATGCCAGGCTCCATTCGGTGATCGCCGTCAACGATGTTTTTATACATCTTGGTACGACCTGCTACATCATCGGACTTAACAGTAAGCATTTCCTGCAGCGTATAAGCGGCACCATATGCCTCCAACGCCCACACTTCCATCTCACCGAATCGCTGACCACCAAACTGTGCTTTACCACCCAGCGGCTGCTGAGTAACCAAGCTGTAAGAACCGGTTGAACGAGCGTGCATCTTGTCGTCAACCAAGTGATTCAACTTCAGCATGTACATGTAGCCAACGGTAACTGGACGATCAAACTTATCGCCACTGCGACCATCATAAAGAGTGGTTTGACCACTCTCATGCAGGTCAGCCAGCTCGAGCAGTTTCTTTAGCTCGACTTCGTTTGCGCCATCAAATACAGGTGTCGCAATCGGCACACCTTTACGCAAGTTGCCAGCCAACTCGAGAACTTCTTTATCGGACAGTTCTTTCAGGTCAGTGCCATAGACAGTCTCGCCAACATCGTAGATTTCCTGCAGGAACTTACGAATTTCAGCGGCTTTAGACTGAGCTTTAATCATCGCGTCAATTTTCACGCCAAGACCCTTAGCAGCCATACCCATATGGGTTTCAAGCACCTGACCAACGTTCATTCGCGATGGAACACCCAGAGGGTTGAGCACTATGTCGACTGGCTCACCATTCTCATCGTAAGGCATATCTTCGATTGGCTTAATAACCGAGATAACACCTTTGTTACCGTGACGACCAGCCATTTTGTCACCAGGCTGAATACGACGCTTAACGGCGAGGTAAACCTTAACGGTCTTGAGTACGCCTGGAGCGAGATCATCGCCGCTCTGCAGCTTGCGACGCTTCTCTTCAAAACGCTCATCGAGATCGACACGACGCTCACCAAGCTGAGTTTGCGCTGCAGCGATCTGGTCGTTGAGATCGGCGTTATCCATACGGATTGCAAACCAGTCATCTGAACTGTATTCAGCGACAGCATCAGCAGTCAGCTCAGCGCCTTTCTTAAGACCTTCAGCTTTGACCACTTTGCCGCCAACCAGTGCAGTGAACAGACGTCCGAGAGTGGCATTTTCAACAATGCGGTACTCGTCGTTTAAATCCTTGCGATACTGATCGAGCTCGGCGCGTTCAATATCCAATGAGCGCTGATCTTTATCCAAGCCATCACGAGTGAAGACCTGAACATTGATCACGGTGCCTTTGATGCTTGTTGGTACACGTAGTGACGTGTCCTTAACATCAGAGGCTTTCTCACCAAAGATTGCACGTAGTAGCTTTTCTTCCGGAGTCAGCTGAGTTTCGCCTTTAGGCGTTACCTTGCCAACCAGAATATCCCCTGCGGCCACTTCGGCACCGATGTGCACAACGCCCGACTCATCGAGTCGTGCCAGCGCAACTTCACCAACATTTGGAATATCTGCAGTGATCTCTTCGGAGCCGAGCTTAGTGTCGCGAGCAACACAGGTCAGTTCCTGGATGTGGATAGTGGTGAATCGATCTTCTTTAACCACACGCTCGGAGATTAGGATCGAATCCTCAAAGTTGAAACCGTTCCAAGGCATAAATGCGATGCGCATATTTTGCCCCAGTGCCAACTCACCCAGATCAACTGATGGACCATCAGCCAAAACGTCACCTCGGGCAACAACATCGCCTTGATTGACAATTGGACGCTGATTGATACAGGTGTTCTGGTTTGATCTGGTGTACTTGGTCAAGTTGTAGATATCGACACCCGCATCACCGGACTCCGTCTCTGCGTCACTGACGCGTACAACGATTCGTCCAGCATCGACGCTTTCAATAACACCGCCACGCTTGGCAACCTTACAAACACCAGAGTCACTTGCCACTGGACGCTCGATACCGGTACCTACCAATGGAGCTTCTGCAAGCAACGTTGGAACTGCCTGACGTTGCATGTTCGAGCCCATCAAGGCGCGGTTAGCATCATCGTGTTCGAGGAATGGAATCAGCGAGGCAGCAACAGACACAACCTGGCGCGGAGACACATCCATATAATCGATATCGCCTGGCAACTTAACGGTAAATTCGTTTTGGTGACGAACGTTAACTACGTCTTCAACAAACTCACCTTTAGCATTAAGTTTGGCCGAGGCCTGTGCGATAACGTACTGTGATTCATTGATCGCTGACAGATACTCGATCTGATCAGTAACCTTGTTGTTAACCACTTTACGGTACGGCGTTTCAATAAAGCCGTAGCTATTAGTTCGTGCATAAGTCGCCAATGAGTTAATCAGACCAATGTTTGGTCCTTCAGGCGTCTCAATTGGACATACTCGACCGTAGTGAGTCGGGTGTACGTCACGCACTTCAAAGCCAGCGCGTTCACGAGTTAGACCACCGGGTCCCAAGGCCGAAACACGACGCTTGTGCGTGATCTCAGAAAGCGGGTTGTTCTGATCCATAAACTGGGACAGCTGGCTTGAACCAAAGAATTCTTTCATCGCTGCAGCAACAGGCTTAGCGTTAACCAGATCCTGTGGCATCAACTCTTCAGACTCGGCCATAGACAAACGCTCTTTAACAGCGCGCTCAACACGGACCAGACCTACACGGAATTGGTTCTCTGCCATTTCGCCTACAGAGCGGATACGGCGGTTACCCAGGTGATCGATATCATCGACACCGCCCTTACCGTTACGAATATTGATCAGTGTCTGCATGACGTCTGCAATATCAGAACCTTCACCAAACTCTTCAAACAGTTCGTGAGCTTCGTCAGTCTTCTGCATAGAGAAGTAACGCTCATCATAGAGCACACCACAGCCGGCTTCTTCGACGCGATCGAGACGACGGTTGAACTTCATACGACCAACAGACGACAGGTCATAGCGCTCAAGATTGAAGAACAGGTTGTAGAACAGATTCTCTGCTGACTCTTTAGTTGGCGGCTCGCCGGGACGCATCATGCGGTAGATTTCTACCAGTGCTTCCAACTGCGTGCGCGACGGATCAATGCGCAGGGTATCGGCAATAAAGGGACCGCAATCCAGATCGTTGGTGTAAAGAGTTTCAATATCTTTAACACCCGCTTCTGCGAGCTGCTCTAAAATTTCTTCAGTAATTTCGGTGTTACATTCGAGTAACAATTCGCCGGTTTTTGGATCGGCAATGTCGTTCGCTGTAGCACGGCCAAGCAGATATTCTGCAGGCACTTCCAGAGAGGTGACTTTACCCTTCTCAAGATCGCGAATATGGCGTGCAGTAACACGACGGCCTTTCTCAACAACAACCGCGCCTTTCTTATCTTTAATATCGAAGACGGTGATTTCACCACGCAGTCGCTCTGGATCTAGCTCCAGCGTATAGCCGTCTTTTTTCTGATGGAAAATACTGGTATCGAAGAACATACCGAGAATTTCTTCAGAGTTATAACCCAAGGCACGCAGCAGGATCGTAGCCGGCAGTTTACGGCGACGGTCAATGCGGACATAGAGAATATCTTTGGGGTCAAACTCAAAGTCTAACCAAGAGCCGCGGTAAGGAATCACGCGCGCTGTGTAGAGCAGTTTGCCCGAAGAGTGGGTTTTACCTTTATCGTGATCAAAGATAACGCCAGGAGATCTATGCAACTGGGAGACGATTACGCGCTCGGTTCCATTGATGATAAACGTACCGTTATCAGTCATCAGCGGGATTTCACCAAGATAGACTTCTTGCTCGCGAATATCTTTGATCGCTTTGTTGGTTGATTCTTTGTCGTAGATGACCAGACGAACTCTAACTCTCAGAGGTACAGAGAAAGTCACACCTCGGAGTTTACATTCCTCTACATCAAATGCTGGTTTGCCCAGCACATAGTCTACGTATTCCAGCGCAGCGTGACCCGAATATCCGACGATCGGAAATATTGAGTTCAGCGCAGCATGCAGACCGGTGTTCTGTCGGTCACCGACCGCAACACCCGTCTGGGTAAAATTCTTATAGGAATCAAGCTGGATTGCCAGCAGGTAAGGCAAGTCCATTACATTTGGCAGCTTGCCAAAGTTCTTGCGGATACGTTTCTTCTCGGTGAAAGAGTAAGCCATCTGTATTCCTCGGGATATCTTTATTAGGGAATTACCAATCTTGAGTTCAAGCTCAAGGTACTACTGCTTATAAATTCCCATACTTACAAGCAGAAAAGGGCCGAAGGGAAATCCCCTTCAGCCCAGCCTGAAAAAAAATCAGGCAACTTGCGCGACCAACTTACTTAAGTTCGACAGTTGCGCCAGCTTCTTCCAATGCCTTCTTAGCTTCTTCAGCGTCGTCTTTAGAAGCAGCTTCTTTGATTGTAGATGGAGCACCATCAACCAATTCTTTAGCTTCTTTCAGACCAAGACCAGTGATTGCGCGAACAGCCTTAATAACATTCACTTTCTTTTCGCCAACAGCGGCCAGTACTACGTCGAAGTCAGTCTTCTCTTCTGCAGCAGCTTCGCCACCAGCAGCAGGACCAGCAGCAACAGCAACAGCTGCCTGAGCTGATACACCGAACTTCTCTTCCATTGCGCTTACCAGCTCAACAACGTCCATCACGCTCATTTCAGCGATTGCATTCAAAATATCTTCTTGTGATAAAGCCATTACGGGCCTCCTAAATTTTTTGGTTTACACTGGAAGCGATTAAGCCGCTTCCTCTTTTTGAGTTTTAACTGCAGCTACAACGCGAGTTACTTTAGTTGGTACTTCGTTAAACGTTCTAACCAACTTAGTAATCGGAGCCAATGTAACGCCTGCCAACATACCGAGTGCCTCATGGAGGGTCGGAAGTTTCGCAAGCATGTCAATCTGCCCACTTTCGAGTAGCTGTCCACTAACTGATAACGCCTTGACTTCAAATTCTTTGTTATCTTTCGCAAAGTCTTTAAAAAGTCGCGCAGCAGCACCTGGATCCTCCATAGAGAAACCAAATAATGATGGACCGACTAAAACATCTTCTACGCAAGCGTAGTCAGTTTCAGCGAATGCTCGCTTAGCCAAAGTGTTGCGGACAACGCGCAATTGCACGTTCTCAGCTCGAGCTTTAGCACGCAGAGCATTCATAGCGGTTACATCAACGCCACGAGCGTCGGCAATCACTAGAGACAAAGCGTTCGCTGCTGTTTCACTTACTTCAGCAACAATTGCCTTTTTGCCTTCGAGATTCAATGCCACGATAAATCTCCTGCTTTTACCTGAGTTTCGGTCGAAACCTAAAGTCTTCGACCACCTCGGCGAAATAATTCCAGTGCAAGTATTCTGTACTGGGTTCACCGTTTGCGTAGGCAAATTCTATTCGCATAACACCGCTAAAATTCATTAAACCCTTGCGGGAACCTACGGTCTTTAACGGCTCGCACTAGCCATAAAGGTCAATGCGAACCCCAAAGTCTGTTTGGCGGCCAAAGCCGCCGGTCAATTAAGCCTCGATAGAGCCTTGATCAACCAATAATCCTGGACCCATAGTCGAAGATACAGTGACCTTCTTGACGTAGACGCCCTTTGCAGAAGCCGGCTTAGCTTTCATCAGATCAGCTACCAGCGCTGCAAGGTTCTCTTTCAGTGCGGAAGCTTCAAAGCCAACGACACCGATACCGCCATGGATAATACCGTTCTTGTCTGCACGGAAGCGTACCTGACCCGCTTTAGCGTTCTTAACTGCTGTAGCCACATCGGGGGTTACTGTTCCAGACTTAGGGTTAGGCATCAAACCACGTGGGCCCAATACTTTACCCAGCAGACCAACAACGCGCATTGCGTCGGGAGCGGCGATAACTACATCAAAGTCCATCATGCCGCCTTTGATCTCTGCAGCCAGCTCATCCATACCAACCAGTTCTGCGCCAGCAGCTTTAGCCGCTTCAGCAGCGTCGCCCTGGGCGAATACGCAGACGCGAACGTCTTTGCCGGAACCGTTGGGAAGAGTGGTAGCACCACGTACAATTTGGTCTGACTTACGCGGATCAATGCCCAAATTAATGGCAACATCGACAGTTTGATTGAACTTAACCGCGGGCAGAACCTTAAGCAGATTCAGCGCTTCGTCAGCAGAGTAAACTTTGCCAGCTTCAATTTGCTCGTTAATAGCGCGACGGCGCTTAGATAGCTTAGGCATTTACACACCCTCCGTTTCGAGGCCCATTGAGCGGGCAGAGCCGGCAATGGTGCGAACTGCGGCATCTAAACTCGCTGCAGTCAGGTCAGGTTCTTTAGTCTTAACAATTTCTTCTAATTGCGCGCGTGTAACCTTGCCAACTTTATCGGTGTTGGGACGGCCGCTGCCGCTTTTGATACCAGCCGCTTTCTTCAAAAGGAATGACGCTGGTGGCGTCTTCATTTCAAAGGTGAAGCTTCTGTCTGCGTAAACAGTAATAACAACAGGCACTGGAGCGCCCTGCTCGATACCCTGAGTCTGTGCGTTAAAACCTTTACAGAATTCCATGATGTTGACGCCGTGCTGACCCAATGCTGGACCAACTGGGGGACTTGGATTGGCCTGACCTGCAGGCACTTGCAGCTTAATATAAGCCGTAACTTTCTTAGCCATTTTACTTCTCCACTAGCGGGTGGTTAGCGCCTCTAGGCTGCCACTGCATAAATCGCAACAGCTACCCTTCGCAGGCTCCCCGATAGGATGGCGGAATTGCCAACCTATCAATAAATAGTCTTACTAGGCTTTTTCTACCTGAGTAAATTCCAACTCGACCGGCGTTGAGCGACCAAAGATCGATACAGCAACACGCAACCGGCTTTTCTCGTAGTTAACTTCTTCAACCGTTCCGTTGAAGTCATTAAACGGCCCGTAAGTAACGCGAACCAGCTCACCCGGTTCAAACATTGTCTTCGGACGCGGCGCTTCTTCAGAGTCATGTACGCGCTGAAGAATCAAATCGGCTTCTTTATCCGTAATTGGCGCAGGCTTATCAGCCTTGCCACCAATAAAGCCCATAACGCGCGGAGTCTCTTTTACCAGATGCCAAGACTCATCGTCGAGCTCCATCTGCACAAGCACATAGCCTGGAAAAAACATTCGCTCACTAGTGCGCTTCTCGCCACCACGCATCTCTACCACTTCTTCAGTAGGGACTAATATCTCACCAAACTTGTCCTGCAGGTTATGCAGCTGAATGCGATCCTGCAATGCGAGAGAAACCTTCTTCTCATAACCTGAGTAAGCATGTACCACATACCAACGCATCGACATGCTCTTCTCCTAACCCATTATCTGTGCAGCGCCCCAACTCAACAGGGAGTCTATTCCCCAAAGAATCAGTGACATTAATAAAATAACCGCAACAACGATCAGAGTCGTCTGATTACGCTCTTGCTTAGTCGGCCACACAACTTTGCGCAACTCAGTGCGTGCACCAATGCCCAACGAAATCAACGCTGCGCCTTTTGCAGTCTGCGCAGCAATAAAGCCCGCAACTGCAACTGCCACAATCATGCCAAGCGCGCGGTACAGAACCGATTGATCATCGTAATACATGTTGGCATAAATCGCCCCACCCAGTATCAGTGCCGCTACTAGCCATTTCAGCCAGTCCAATCGAAACTGCTTACCTTCTATTGCAACACTCATTAACGCGCCCTGACTTATTAAGTGGCAGGCCAGGAGGGACTCGAACCCCCAACAGCCGGTTTTGGAGACCGGTGCTCTACCAATTGAACTACTGGCCTACAATGATTTTTATTGCTTTCCCTATCTGACAGCTAAGCCGAGACATCAAGATGCCTCGGCTTTGCGCTTCAGACTCTGTGCAACTATTACTCGATGATCTTAGCTACAACACCAGCGCCAACAGTACGGCCGCCTTCACGAATTGCAAAACGAAGACCTTCTTCCATCGCAATCGGGTGAATCAATGTAACTTCCATCTGCACGTTGTCGCCTGGCATTACCATTTCAGTTCCCTCTGGCAATTCACATGCACCGGTTACATCCGTAGTACGGAAGTAGAACTGTGGACGGTAGCCTTTAAAGAACGGCGTATGACGACCACCTTCATCTTTAGACAGAACATAGATCTCTGAAGTGAACTTGGTGTGCGGCTTAACTGAACCCGGCTTGGCCAGTACCTGACCACGCTGAACTTCTTCACGCTTAGTACCACGCAACAGAACACCACAGTTCTCGCCAGCACGACCTTCGTCAAGCAGCTTGCGGAACATCTCAACACCAGTACAGGTAGTCTTGGCTGTGTCAGTGATACCGATAATTTCGATCTCTTCACCAACCTTAACAACACCACGCTCAATACGACCGGTTACAACAGTACCGCGACCAGCAATAGAGAATACATCTTCAATTGGCATCAGGAACGGCTGATCAACAGCGCGAACTGGCTCAGGGATGTAAGCATCCAGAGCTTCTACCAGCTTCTTAACGGCTGTAGTGCCCAGCTCGTTGTCATCGCGACCTTCCAACGCCATCAGCGCTGAACCAACAATGATTGGCGTGTCGTCGCCTGGGAACTCATAAAGATCAAG
Organism: gamma proteobacterium HTCC2207; assembly: GCA_000153445.1. GTDB lineage: Bacteria > Pseudomonadota > Gammaproteobacteria > Pseudomonadales > Porticoccaceae > HTCC2207. Next base: position 19,209 of record CH672396.1, read on the forward strand.
CAGCTCACGCAGCTCCATCTCAACCAGCTCTAACATTTCCAGGTACTCTTCAGATCCAAAGCCGCCACAATCTTCTGCAAGAAGGTCAGCTTTGTTGAGGAATACTAATACGTAAGGTACACCGACCTGACGTGACAGCAGAATGTGTTCGCGTGTCTGCGGCATTGGGCCGTCAGTTGCGCCACATACCAGGATTGCGCCGTCCATCTGGGCAGCACCGGTGATCATGTTTTTAACATAATCGGCGTGACCTGGGCAGTCTACGTGTGCGTAGTGACGATCCGGGGAATCATACTCAACGTGCGCTGTTGAGATTGTGATGCCGCGCTCGCGCTCTTCTGGGGCGTTATCAATCTGATCAAAGGCTTTCATTTCGCCGCCCCAAACTTCTGCACAGACGCGGGTCATCGCAGCGGTCAAAGTAGTTTTACCATGGTCGACGTGACCAATGGTGCCTACGTTGACGTGCGGCTTATTTCTTTCAAATTTTTCTTTTGCCATCTCAGTGTCTCCTAATCGGAACATTAGCGGGCGGTTAACCTAACTTAGCTAATGCCCTGAACTTTAAATCTAGTTGCTTAAATCTAGCTGCTTAAACCAACTTCTCGTACTACTTATTACACACGCGAAAACTGCATTTCCACGAATATATGGAGCTCATAACCGGACTTGAACCGGTGACCTCTTCCTTACCAAGGAAGTGCTCTACCGCTGAGCTATATGAGCACAAACCTTTACCAATATCTGGAGCGGGCAGCGGGAATCGAACCCGCATCATCAGCTTGGAAGGCTGAGGTTCTACCATTAAACTATGCCCGCTTGAACACAAAAACCCTTCAAGTCGCGCCGATCCCTGTCACCCCAAAACTACAGCTTCGGGACACGCTTACTCGCTTAAAACTTTATTAGAGCTCTATTAGCACGCTATTAGCACTCTATTAGCACTCTATTACCTATGGTGGCGGGAGGTGGATTATTCGGCTCTGCGAGCCTCACCCTCCGGGCCGTCACTGTCGTGACGTTCAAGCAGCTAAAGCTACTTGTCGTACCAAGGTGGCTCTAATCCACCTCCACACACTGACTACTTTTCTAACTCAGCACAAAACGTGCCTTATCCAACTATGGTGGCGGGAGGTGGATTCGAACCACCGAAGCTTTCGCGTCAGATTTACAGTCTGATCCCTTTGGCCGCTCGGGAATCCCGCCCTTATAGCTAATTTTTTACTCTTTTTACCTTCATGGAGGTAATTTAATCTCGGCATCTTGCCGACATCCGCCCCTGCGCTCTTGTTAACATCAGCTAAAAACTGACTGTTTTACCCAAGAACAAGACAAAGCACCTTTAAAAAAGGCCGTTAATTTTCTTAGCTCAGAATTAAATTGTTAACAATATTAATGCCTTAGCTAAAGAAATGGAGCTGGCGAGAGGAGTCGAACCCCCGACCGGCTGATTACAAGTCAGCTGCTCTACCAACTGAGCTACGCCAGCATCTCAATAACGGAGCGCGATTCTAGTGAAACTTAAGCCCAGAAGCAACCTCCATGCAGCCTTCTAGGTATCTTTTTTTCGTTTCAAATTGAGGCTGGGAGTTCAGGGAGATAACAAGGGTTTCAGAGGTTGGTATAGACAGCCAAAATTCAGCTGACGAGGATTCGAGGATGAGCCCTTCAATAGACGCGAAATCAGGCAATAACATAGCGAGCGCAGCATCAGCCAACTCACTATCAGTAAAAGGCCCAATAACATCACAGAGGACCTGAACGTCATCTTTAGCGCCATGGGCGTTAATAAAAGGCACTGCTAACAAGGCGCGATCGAGATCAGATAGCTCGCTTAAAAGAACCAGACTTTTTGATTGGAGCGCTTGGCTCGAGTCAAACTTTTGATAAGTGAAAGTCGGATTAGCGCTACTCGACGATTCAGGTACGTTGGTCATCATCAGATAGCCAAGCAGATTTATCAACAGCATCAGGGCCACTAGAGACTTCATCAATCAGCTCCCAACCCGTAACTGACTCCCTCCACAGAAAGGCCGTCGAGGACCAAGTCCGCGTAATAGTCCACTTGAGTTGCCAGCTGCGGCTTCAATAGCAGAGCATCACCGCCAGTAATTATCAGATCGGCACTGTGTTCTGCGGCCAAGCGCTCAATTAACGCCACCAACATTAGAGTACAGCCCCTTGTGACTGCCTCATCAGTCGAGACTCCAGGACCAAGCATATTGGTACACGCCAGCTGATCGACCTTTACTTGGTCGGTTCCCTTCCATAGTGACTGCTGTAGAAGTTTGATACCCGGCACTATATAGCCTCCATGATGCACGCCATCTTCAGTAATCAGATCAATGGTTACGGCACTTCCCGCATCCACCACAACTGAGGCTCGGCCAGTCTTTTGAAATACCGCCAATACCGCCATCCAGCGATCAACACCCAGCTTTTCGGGGACTGAATAACCACAACTCACTGCGCCTACCTGGGCACTGACCTTGGCGACATGTAAATCAATCCTATACTGTTCGCGCAACTGCCTAGATAGATTGGCAACCACCGTATCGCCAGCAACACTTGAAAGCTGTGCCAGCCTGAGCCCAGCAACAGCAGGCAGTCGCAAAGGCTCTCCAGCCAACACCGATGCGGTTGGTTGATTACCTTGAAAAACAGCGGCTGTACCGTCAAGGACTCGCCATTTAATTCGCGAATTACCCGCGTCAATTTGTAAGATCATCTCACTAACCTCAGACTTAGCTCTCCGCCGATAAAGCTTTCAATGGTCCCGTTATCTAGCTCAAGACGCAGTGCACCATTAGTTTCAACACCGCGGACTACACCGGCTATCGACTGCTTGGGAGTACTAATTTCCGCAGCTTGACCGTAAAAAGCGTCCGCCGCTTGCCATTCATCACGATAGGCTGCAAACCCCCGAGTCTGGAAGGTATCCAGCAAAGGGAGTATTTCTGAGATAAGTGCTGCAGCCAGTTTATTTCTAACTGATAATTTCGGGCCATCAGCGGGAGACTGTTGCGCCTGCAGCTCTGTAGTGACATCAGTCCAGTCCTGGTCAATTGCAGCTGCCTGCAGTGCTGGCATAGAGACATTGAGGCCAACGCCGACGATTACATTGCAGTGGCCCACCGGATCGCCAATCATTTCCAGTAGAATGCCGCCCAATTTCTTTTGCTCAACATAGATATCATTTGGCCACTTCAACTTCACTTCTTGAACGCCATGGGCGGTTAGGGCCCGTTTCACCGCCACGCCAATTGCCAGACTGAGACCTTCAAGTGCTTGAGCACCCTGTTCAAAATCCCAGACTATGGACAGATAAATATTGGCAGCGAATGGACTGACCCAACTTTTTCCCCGACGTCCACGGCCAGCAGTCTGCTGCTCCGCAAGGATCACTGCCCCAGACGCCGAGCTACTTTCAGCCAACTCACGAGCATAGGTATTGGTAGAGTTTATCGTCTGGAAAATATCTATAGCGGATAGGTGAGGTATGGCTTCAACTGACAACGCCCCGGTAATTAGCCCCTCGTCGAGCAAGTCAATGCCCCCAACGATTCGGTAGCCTGTACCTTTGGTAGTCTCGACAACCAAACCAAGGGCTTCCAGCTTTTGCAGGTGCTTCCATACCGCAGTCCGGCTGCAGCCCAGCTTTTCGCCTAGAGCTTCTCCAGAATGGAACGCACCATCCTTAAGGATATGTAAAATTTTGCGTTGGGTGTCAGACACGATAATCGCCCGTTAGGTTATGGGGTAGGTTAGTGGGGAAGGTTGAGCCACATAAAGCGACCGCCCAGAAGCACCAGCAGGATACCAAACAGTCTCTGCAATAAGGTCGCATCAATTCGATGAGCTAACAGCGCCCCAAGTCTGGCGCAGGGCGTGCTGGTTACAACTATACCCAACCAAGCAGGAATGAATATATAGCCGAGAGTAGCGGCTGGCAAATGAACTGAGGGAATCGCTACACTGGCATAAACAACAGTGGCGGCCAGCGCTATAGGAAACCCACATGCAGCAGCAGAGCCTACTGCATGATGAACTTTAATCCCACTAAAGGTTAGAAACGGAGTGGTGAGTGAGCCCCCGCCAATACCAAAGAGCGTCGACAGACCGCCGATAGCAGTCCCTGCAACACCCAGTAACAGGGGTTTTGGAGAAGATCCCTCACTGGTGGCAGGTTTGTAAAATAGCATCTGCAACGCAACTATCACCAAAAAAGCACCGAATAATAATTGCAATAAACTACCCCGCAGCGATAGGGCCACTAAGCCGCCCAGAAGCGCACCAAGCAAAATCCCTGGCGTTATTACCCTCACCAAATCCCAGCGTATCGCAGCCTTTTGATGATGGGTATAAATTGAAGAGAGCGAAGTGACTAAAATGGTTGCCAGCGAAGTGCCAATAGCTACATGCGTCGATATTTCGGGCGCCATACCTTGGAACTCAAACGCCAGAATCAGAATAGGGACAATCACAACACCGCCACCGAGACCAAAGAGGCCACTAATAAGTCCTGCGACAGCACCCAAAGCGAGATAAAGAAGGTAATCCATTAGTATGCTCGACAAAAAATTAAGCGATCTGAGTTTATGGTGCTTACTCGATTACGTGGCCCCGATAAAACAAAAGCAGCCGCACTCCCGAGAGCTGTAGCTACGACTGCGGCGTTTCCTCCGCCTTGGCATTCATGGGATCGGTCAATTGCCAGCTCTTCGTATACCTGCAGTAAAGCTCGTAGAAAGCCGGCATTGCCAACACAAAGTACGCATTCGTCTCCGCCAATTCTTCGAATAAACGTGAGTACTCAATCAAGAAAAGACCTCGATCAAAAATGGCACCAACGATCAGAAAAATAAAACACAGGGTAAAACAATGTAAATATTTACCGCCTCTAAGACACTGTATATGGGACTTGAAACCACCTTGAGCAAAAACCAACCTTGCATATAAAGACCATAGCGCTAGTAACATTAACGTACGCCCAGTCCCATGAACCAGGAATCCCACATGTTCTATAACCGGCAATAGCTCAAGGTCAACCTCACGGGTAAAAAAACTAAAGCAGAGCAAGCTAGCACCAAAGCTGGCTAGCCTAGTATCGCCGGAGCTATACCGCGCTAGCCAAAAATACCCTGCTGCTGCAGTAATTAGCAGGAGACCCTGAATATTTTCAAATAGTGCATTCTCATTGTGCAGATGATGATATTCGAAACCAATAACTAGACCTAAGACAAGCAGGTTAATGACCAACAAAGACTTCCAGTATTTCAAAAAGACTCTAGACACGCAGGTGACTCCAATAATGTTGCAATCTTCTATGATCAGATGTGTGTAGCACTTATCTAAAAAAACAGACTGTGGCTCATATCCGTATTAAATGGAGCACAGCATTGCTGGGGTGTCACAAGATACACTTGATTAGTAGCTCGGACAACTTACTGCTGCCATGTTATCCCTCTAACGCACACTGACGAAAGTACTTTTAAACCAAAAGTGGCGTCACCCTAAATGCTAAGTAAAAAACCTCGCACGCCTGCCTAGGCCATTGCCAGCTGAGCACCATATCCATCAGCCTCACTAGCTACCCCGACAGAGCGGAGCGACGCGAGATCTCCTGCTATCACTAAATTCAACGCAAAAAAAAACCCCGCACGGATTAACGTACGGGGGTTTTTAGTTTAGAAGCCTGGCGATGACCTACTCTCACATGGGGAAACCCCACACTACCATCGGCGATGAACCATTTCACTACTGAGTTCGGTAAGGGATCAGGTGGTTCTAGTTCTCTATGGTCACCAGGCAAACTGGTATGACCTCGAAGCTTGAAGCTTCAGAGTCAAATTAGGTCGATGGCTGTTAAATAGTGGTTTTTTCGTAGCCGGAATGTATTTAAACATCGGTCCGGATCTCGCTTGCATTATATGGTCAAGCCTCACGGGCAATTAGTATTGGTTAGCTCAACGCCTCACAGCGCTTCCACACCCAACCTATCAACGTCCTAGTCTTGAACGGCCCTTCAGGGAACTTAAAGTCCCAGGGAAAATTAATCTTGGAAGAGGCTTCCCGCTTAGATGCTTTCAGCGGTTATCCCGTCCGAACGTAGCTACTGGGCAATGCCATTGGCATGACAACCCAAACACCAGGGGTTCGTCCACTCCGGTCCTCTCGTACTAGGAGCAGCTTTCCTCAATTTTCCAACGCCCACGGCAGATAGGGACCGAACTGTCTCACGACGTTCTGAACCCAGCTCGCGTACCACTTTAAATGGCGAACAGCCATACCCTTGGGACCAGCTCCAGCCCCAGGATGTGATGAGCCGACATCGAGGTGCCAAACACCGCCGTCGATATGAACTCTTGGGCGGTATCAGCCTGTTATCCCCGGAGTACCTTTTATCCGTTGAGCGATGGCCCTTCCATACAGAACCACCGGATCACTAAGACCTACTTTCGTACCTGCTCGACGTGTCAGTCTCGCAGTCAAGCACACTTCTACCTTTGCGCTCATAGCATGATTTCCGACCATGCTGAGTGTACCATCGCGCTCCTCCGTTACTCTTTGGGAGGAGACCGCCCCAGTCAAACTACCCACCAGACACTGTCCTCGACCCAGATAATGGGTCAGAGTTAGAACCTCAAACATACCAGGGTGGTATTTCAAGGATGGCTCCACGCAATCTAGCGATCACGCTTCAAAGCCTCCCACCTATCCTACACAGATAGGTTCAAAGTTCAGTGCCAAGCTATAGTAAAGGTTCACGGGGTCTTTCCGTCTAGCCGCGGGAACACGGCATCTTCACCGCGATTTCGATTTCACTGAGTCTATGGTGGAGACAGCGCCCCCGTCGTTACGCCATTCGTGCAGGTCGGAACTTACCCGACAAGGAATTTCGCTACCTTAGGACCGTTATAGTTACGGCCGCCGTTTACCGGGGCTTCGATCAAGAGCTTCGCCGAAGCTAACCCCATCAATTAACCTTCCGGCACCGGGCAGGCGTCACACCCTATACTTCCTCTTACGAGTTTGCAGAGTGCTGTGTTTTAGATAAACAGTCGCAGGGGCCTGGTCTCTGCGGCCAACCTCAGCTTAGGGAGTAAATCCCATCACCAAAATCGGCGTGCCTTCTCCCGAAGTTACGGCACCATTTTGCCTAGTTCCTTCACCATAGTTCTCTCAAGCGCCTTGGTATTCTCTACCTGATCACCTGTGTCGGTTTGGAGTACGGTCTCTTTATACCTGAAGCTTAGAGGCTTTTCTTGGAAGCATGGCATCAATGACTTCGCTCGCAATTGAGCTCGTTATCGCTTCTCAGGATAGTGATCTCCCGGATTTACCTAAGAGATCTCCCTACAAGCTTAAACAGGGACAACCATCGCCCTGATCACCTAGCCTTCTCCGTCCCCCCATCGCAGTATAAAGAGGTACAGGAATATTAACCTGTTTTCCATCGACTACGCCTTTCGGCCTCGCCTTAGGTGCCGACTAACCCTGTCCCGATTAGCGTTGGACAGGAAACCTTGATCTTCCGGCGAGCGGGTTTTTCACCCGCTTTATCGTTACTCACGTCAGCATTCGCACTTCTGATACCTCCAGCACACCTCTCGATGCACCTTCAACGGCTTACAGAACGCTCCTCTACCATGCGTGTAAACACGCATCCGCAGCTTCGGTTATCAGTTTAGCCCCGTTACATCTTCCGCGCAGGCCGACTCGACTAGTGAGCTATTACGCTTTCTTTAAAGGATGGCTGCTTCTAAGCCAACCTCCTAGCTGTCTGAGCCTTCCCACATCGTTTCCCACTTAACTGATATTTGGGACCTTAGCTGGCGGTCTGGGTTGTTTCCCTCTCCACGACGAACGTTAGCACCCGCCGTGTGTCTCCCATGATTGCACTCACCGGTATTCGGAGTTTGCATCGGGTTGGTAAGTCGGTATGACCCCCTAGCCGAAACAGTGCTCTACCCCCGGTGGTGATACATGAGGCGCTACCTAAATAGCTTTCGAGGAGAACCAGCTATCTCCGGGCTTGATTAGCCTTTCACTCCGATCCACAGCTCATCCCCTAATTTTTCAACATTAGTGGGTTCGGTCCTCCAGTGCCTGTTACGGCACCTTCAACCTGGCCATGGATAGATCGCCCGGTTTCGGGTCTATTCCCAGCGACTATGACGCCCTATTAAGACTCGGTTTCCCTACGGCTCCCCTATACGGTTAACCTTGCCACTGAAAATAAGTCGCTGACCCATTATACAAAAGGTACGCAGTCACAGAACAAGTCTGCTCCTACTGCTTGTACGCATACGGTTTCAGGATCTATTTCACTCCCCTCACAGGGGTTCTTTTCGCCTTTCCCTCACGGTACTAGTTCACTATCGGTCAGTTGGTAGTATTTAGCCTTGGAGGATGGTCCCCCCATATTCAGTCAAGATAACACGTGTCCCGACCTACTTATCGCAAGCTTAGTACCACAGATGAGTTTTCGTGTACGGGGCTATCACCCTTTATTGCCGGACTTTCCAGACCGTTCCACTAACACTTCTGCTATCACTTGCAGGCTGCTCCCCGTTCGCTCGCCGCTACTTAGGGAATCTCGGTTGATTTCTTTTCCTCCGGGTACTTAGATGTTTCAGTTCTCCGGGTTCGCTCCGTACACCTATGTATTCAGTGTACGGTACCCAACTTATGTTGGGTGGGTTTCCCCATTCGGAAATCTTCGGATCAAAGGGTGTTTGCCACCTCCCCGAAGCTTATCGCAGGCTCCTACGTCCTTCATCGCCTCCAACTGCCAAGGCATTCACCGTATGCGCTTACTCGCTTGACCATATAGCACAAGCGTGCAAGATTTTTCATTGTTGCGACATACTATTTTCATAGTATTAAGTAACAATTTCTCGCCGGACAGATGTATAGAAAATACAAACTGGCCTTGAAAAAATTTACAATATTTAACAACCATCTTTTTAAAGAGCAACAGGCATAAAAAAAGCCAGTGATAAACAGTAACGTAAACCGTTTATCGCTAACTTCTCTGAAACAGTGAAATGGTGGAGCTAAGCGGGATCGAACCGCTGACCTCCTGCGTGCAAGGCAGGCGCTCTCCCAGCTGAGCTATAGCCCCAATTTACAAAAAAATTGGTGGGTCTGGGTGGATTTGAACCACCGACCTCACCCTTATCAGGGGTGCGCTCTAACCAACTGAGCTACAGACCCAATTCTTTCCCGACGGGGTCGTAGCAGCCCGATCGGCATACCATAATTCACTGCTAACCAGTTATTTAATCAAACAATGCGTGTGAGCACTTACTAATCGAAAGGATTTTCGTTTAAGGAGGTGATCCAGCCCCAGGTTCCCCTAGGGCTACCTTGTTACGACTTCACCCCAGTCATGAATCACAAAGTGGTAACCGGCCTCCCGAAGGTTAGCCTAGCTACTTCTTTTGCAACCCACTCCCATGGTGTGACGGGCGGTGTGTACAAGGCCCGGGAACGTATTCACCGTGACATTCTGATTCACGATTACTAGCGATTCCAACTTCACGCAGTCGAGTTGCAGACTGCGATCCGGACTACGACCAGCTTTGTGAGATTAGCTCCCCCTCGCGGGCTTGCAGCCCTCTGTACTGGCCATTGTAGCACGTGTGTAGCCCAGGTCGTAAGGGCCATGATGACTTGACGTCGTCCCCACCTTCCTCCGGTTTGTCACCGGCAGTCTCCTTAGAGTTCTCAGCATTACCTGCTAGCAACTAAGGACAAGGGTTGCGCTCGTTACGGGACTTAACCCAACATCTCACGACACGAGCTGACGACAGCCATGCAGCACCTGTCACTGAATTCCCGAAGGCACTCCTCTATCTCTAAAGGATTCTCAGGATGTCAAGACCTGGTAAGGTTCTTCGCGTTGCGTCGAATTAAACCACATGCTCCACCGCTTGTGCGGGCCCCCGTCAATTCATTTGAGTTTTAACCTTGCGGCCGTACTCCCCAGGCGGTCTACTTATCGCGTTAGCTGCGCCACTAAGAGATCAAGTCTCCCAACGGCTAGTAGACATCGTTTACGGCGTGGACTACCAGGGTATCTAATCCTGTTTGCTCCCCACGCTTTCGCACCTCAGTGTCAGTATCAGTCCAGGTGGCCGCCTTCGCCACTGATGTTCCTTCCTATATCTACGCATTTCACCGCTACACAGGAAATTCCGCCACCCTCTACTGTACTCTAGCCAGACAGTTCTAACTGCAGTTCCCAGGTTGAGCCCAGGGCTTTCACAGCTAGCTTATCAAACCACCTACGCGCGCTTTACGCCCAGTAATTCCGATTAACGCTCGCACCCTCCGTATTACCGCGGCTGCTGGCACGGAGTTTGCCGGTGCTTCTTCTGTAGGTAACGTCAAAATTGGTGAGTATTAATCAACAACCGTTCCTCCCTACTGAAAGTGCTTTACAACCCTAGAGCCTTCTTCACACACGCGGCATGGCTGGATCAGGCTTTCGCCCATTGTCCAATATTCCCCACTGCTGCCTCCCGTAGGAGTCTGGGCCGTGTCTCAGTCCCAGTGTGGCTGATCATCCTCTCAGACCAGCTACGGATCGTCGCCTTGGTGAGCCATTACCCCACCAACTAGCTAATCCGACTTGGGCTCATCCAATAGCACAAGGTCCGAAGATCCCCTGCTTTCTCCCGTAGGACGTACGCGGTATTAGCGTGCGTTTCCACACGTTATCCCCCACTACTAGGTAGATTCCCAAGCATTACTCACCCGTCCGCCGCTCTACTTGCCCCGAAGGACTTTCGCGCTCGACTTGCATGTGTTAGGCCTGCCGCCAGCGTTCAATCTGAGCCATGATCAAACTCTTCAGTTCAATCTTTAACCTCACCAATTAAGGAGAGGAAATGGTTACGCAAAACCTGCTTTACCATTCAAAATCTCGGTTTCAAAAACCATACACTTAACGACTCATATAAATGAGTCAGTGAGCTACCTGCTTTTGATATTTAATAATCCAATATCAACTAGCAAGTACCCACACGCATTGCTTGATTAAATTTTTAAAGAACGATTCGCTCATCAGAGCGG
>CH672396.1:33667-623877 GCA_000153445.1 gamma proteobacterium HTCC2207
CGGGGGGCGCATTCTATAGAAGGCCGACCCATTGTCAACAGTAGATTTTAAATAATTTTGACGCTCTTATTTAACTACTTTTTCTCACCGCTGTTTTGGCGAGTCACCCTTGTTGGGAGGCCGCATTCTACAGACAGCTGGCATACAGTCAACAAGTATTTCTTTTAATTTCTCAACTCGCCTAAAAGCCACTAAATACGCTGCAAAAGATGGTATTTTTTCTTGCCTAACCGGACGAGGAAAAAGCGCCCAAAAAGCGCATTACTCGAATCGAACAATTCGGCCGCTTTCATATTCTGCTCAGCCCCTATAGCACGACCATTAATAAACACAGACTGGCGCCCCAAAGCGTCCTTTACTTCGCGCCCGACCTTTGCCATTCCACAGTCCATCAACAAACTGGTGAGCGGCTTGTCTGCCAATTCGGCAACCGGCAGCTCAGATGACGGCATACCATCTAAGCAAAGTTGTTCAAAATCGGACTCGGGCAACTGATTGGGATCTCCGGTAAATAGCGCTTCTGTGATTCGCAGCGCTGCCGCGAGCCCGTCTTCGCCATGCACAAGGCGTGTCGCTTCCCGCGCCAACACCGCTTGACCCTGAGGCTTACCCTCAGCCTTATTATCAGCCTCTTCCACCGCGCTGATTTCCTCAAGGGATAAAAAGGTAAAATAGCGCAGAAATTTATACACATCAGCGTCGGCGACATTTAGCCAAAACTGGTAAAACGCCAGAGGAGAGGTCTTTGATGGATCGAGCCAAACCGCACCGGCTTCAGTTTTGCCAAACTTGGTACCATCAGATTTGGTAATAAGAGGAACAGTGAGAGCAAAACATTGGGATTTGTTTTGTCGACGCGCTAAATCAATGCCCCCGACTATGTTGCCCCACTGATCACTGCCACCCACCTGCAGGGTGCAGTTATGGCGGCGATTTAATTCAGCGAAATCCATGCCCTGTAACAGAGCATAGGAGAATTCGGTAAACGAAATACCCGACCCCTCGCGATCGAGGCGCAGCTTTACCGACTCTTTATTAATCATATTATTTACTGAAAAGTGTTTGCCGACATCGCGAAGAAATTCTAGGGCCGACATCTTTTCTGTCCAGTCGAGGTTATTAGCCACTACTGCACTGTTTGCGCCGCAATCAAAGTCAATAAACTGACTGACCTGGCCTTTGATTTTATCGGCCCAACTTGAAATGACATCAGGTGTGTTGAGCTTGCGCTCAGCGGCCTTAAAGCTTGGATCGCCAATCATGCCCGTGGCACCCCCAACGAGGGCAATAGGAGTATGACCCGCCTCTTGAAAACGCTTGAGCACCAAAAGTGGCACTAAGTGACCTAAATGCAGACTGTCCGCTGTGGGATCAAAACCGCAATACAGCGCTCGCGGCTGATCTAAATGCTCTTCTAGCTCATTATCTGCGGAGACCTGCGCGACTAGGCCACGCTGGCGTAATTGATTAATTATCTCACTGCCACTCTGTTTCATTGCAACGCTTTTCACTGTATCGAATTTGGAGGCCAACTCTACAGATTGAGAGAGCAAATACAAGATGTTCTCGCCGCAATCTAAGCAACTGCCAGCATTTGAGCTGTTTTTAGCGGTAAAAAAGCGGAAGTAGCTCGCTGTAACTTATCAATTGATTAGGCTAAACTTGCGCGAATCGTACAATGCTGGCTGACTATGATCGTATTACTAATGCAAAAGGCGACACGTTTTTTGCATCTTATACTCAACGTTTTCCCGCGACGGCACCTTATTGCGGCGTCGGCGGTCAGCTGCTGCCTACTTATACTGATCGCCTATCCGGTCACTGAGGCCGAGGCTAATCGCCAAGTCTCGGAACAACTGGTCCTGCCAGCTAAATCAGCCTCTGAGACAATTCCCGCAATAGAAGCCCCTGAGCCACAACTTAGATGGGTCGAACAAACGGTAGGTTCTGGAGATAGCCTCTCACTACTCTTTAATCGTGCCAAGCTCAGCGCTGCAGATGTCTATAAAGTTAGCTCATCCAAAGATGGCAAGCTGCTGCGCAATTTGTATCCGGGAGAGTCCTTTCATTTTGGCTTAAACAAAACCGGTGAGCTTCAAGAGCTGCACTATATACAGTCCCGACTGGTAAGCCGCATCTACAACCTTGAGGGCGGCAGCTATAGCTCTGAGCTCATAGAACTTGAGCCGGACACATTGCTTAGCTACCGCGAAGGCATTATTGAAGACTCACTTTATTTATCCGCCCAGCAAGCTAATCTGCCAGACAAACTGATTATGGAGTTAGCCAATATCTTTGCCTGGGATATCGATTTTGTCTTTGATATTCGTCAGGGCGACTCATTTGCGATTCTTTTCCAAGAAAAATATTTGGACGGTGAGAAGTTCGCTGTTGGCGATATTGTCGCCGCGTCTTTTACTAACCGCGGCAAAACATATGAAGCGGTACTCTATAAAGACAGTAGCGGCCGCTCGAGCTATTACACGCCGGAAGGCCTGAGTATGCGCAAAGCTTTTTTACGTGCACCTCTGGATATATTTCGCATAAGCTCTGGCTTTAACCTTAAGCGCAAACACCCAATTCATAAAATGATCAAAGCCCATCGCGGGGTCGACTATGCAGCGCCAAGGGGTACGCCAGTGTTTTCAGCAGGCGATGGCAAGGTCTTAGCAGCAGGTTATAGCAAGGCAAATGGTAACTATGTCTTCGTCCAGCACGGACAAACCTATGTGACAAAATACCTGCACCTGGACAAGAAAAAAGTACGCAAAGGACAGACCGTTAAGCAGCGCCAAACTATAGGCACAGTTGGCTCAACAGGGTATGCAACTGGGCCTCACTTGCATTACGAATTCTTAGTGAATGGCGTGCACCGCAATCCACGCACGGTGAAGCTACCCCAAGCGAACCCTATCTCTACGAATGAGTTAGCGGCATTTAAGCTGGCAACTACTCCAGTGCTGACGCAGCTTGCCCAAGCCGGCGCTTCATCTGAGTTCGTCCAGCTGGAGCCACTGCCCAGCGCGCAAATAGGTATCGCCAGTGCCAACTAGACGCCACTGATGTCGACTTCAGAAATCTATCTTGGACTAATGTCCGGCACCAGCATCGATAGTATCGATGCAGCAGCAATGACTTTTTCAGGCGGAAAATTAAAACTTTTAGGCACATATGCAGAGCCTATTCCAGCACGGGTTAAACAGCAGATTCTCGACCTCTGCCAGCCTGGTAAAGACAGCGTACAGTTACTTTGCGAAACCGATAACCAGCTAGGTGAGCTTTTTGCCCAAACCGCGCTGGCTTTAATGCAAGCAGAGGGCATTCACCCAGAACAGGTAGCGGCCATAGGTAGCCATGGACAGACCGTTCGTCATTCACCGCCTAACTCTGGTGCAATCGCTTTCACTCAACAAATCGGCGATGCCAATATTATTGCCGCGCGCACTGACTGCCATGTGGTTGCAGACTTTCGACGCAAGGATATGGCTCTCGGCGGCCATGGTGCCCCACTGGTACCGGCATTTCATAAAACACTTTTCTCATGTGCTCAGACCAATCGAGTGATTGCCAATATTGGCGGCGTCTCAAATATCACCGCCCTACCTAGGGAGCGCAGCTGCTATGGCTTTGATACAGGCCCGGGCAATTTGCTACTCGACGCCTGGTGCGCCAAGCACACAGGACAGAGCTTTGATGACCGAGGATCTTGGGGAGCAACAGGAGAGGTATGCCAAAAACTGCTCAATCAATTAATGGGCCACCCCTTTATCGCTCAAGTGGCGCCAAAGAGCACTGGGCGAGAGATGTTTAATTTGGCTTGGCTCGAAACACAGCTCAGTGACTTCAACTTAAAGCCTCAAGACATTCAGGCGACGCTGGTGAGTTTTACCGCGCAATCTTTAGCCGCTGCTATCAATGAATTAAACGAGCCTGTGGATGAGGTCTATATCTGTGGCGGCGGGGTATTTAATGATCAGCTTATGGCACAACTGCAAATCGCCCTAGGACCTAGAGCTCTGCACTCAACTGAAAAACTCGGTTTGGATCCAACCTGGGTGGAAGCCTGCGCCTTTGGCTGGCTAGCACATCAGTACATCAATAATCAGCCTGGCAATTTGCCCAGCGTAACCGGTGCCAGCCGGGAAGCTGTGCTCGGAGCGCTATACAGACCTTAAGCGCTTAATCGAAAGAGAATAAAAACGCTCAACTCAGAAAAAACTGTAATCCTCTTCTTCCAGCAAGCGCTTCAACTCAGCTTGTCCAAAATCCACCGGTGAAACAAACGGCAATAGATCAGCCCTATCGAGACCAGCCGCTTTCGAGCTCACCTGACAGACTCTAATATCTATCACGCCAAGGGAAGAGAGCCGCGCAGCCAGATCAACTGTTGATTTGTACATTCCATAGTTTTGCTTGAAGAACATCGCCACATCAGGCCCAAAGATTACGAACGCAATCGGACCTGCATGGTTATCCAAGTAGTCGAAGTAGTCTTTTGACTGGAAGTGTGCCTCAGCGCGACGCAGCGCCTCAGCAATCTGACCTGGCTTGTTTAGATCTATGCGCGCCACATAACCGGGCGCTGTATCTACAGTAAGAACAGCCGAATTTAAATCAGATGGTGAATAAGCGCTTTGATTAACACCAACACCTAATTCCAGAAATGGCTGCGCGAGCAAAAAGCCCGGCAAAAAAATCAGTAAAAACCAACAGTAACGCATAACAACAATCCTTGTTTGTAACGCTAATTTTAGATCGGTCGAGATAAGGCTAACGAGCTTAGATGGAAAAAGATGCTCCGCAGCCACAGGTTGTGGAAGCATTGGGGTTGGTGATCAAAAATCGCGATCCCATTAAGCCTACTTCGTAGTCTACAGTCGAGCCAACCAGATACTGGTAACTCAAAGAATCAATCAGCACTGTAACGCCATCCCGGGTTACAGCAGTATCGTCTTCAGCCATAACATCTTCAAATGAGAAACCATACTGAAAACCTGAACACCCACCTCCGGTGACATAGACACGTAACTTCAAATCGTCATTGCCCTCCTCCACTTTTAGGGCATCAACCTTGGTCACAGCCTGTTCAGTGATATTTAGCGGCGCTGGGATGTATGTTTCAATACCTGACATTACTACTCTGTACTCCAGTTTCTGTGCGCACAACGCGTAAGCGTTTTGCAAAATTGCCGGGCAAGGTCATTGTCCGACTGCATATTTATTTTGTTGAGTTACGACTGACTGCTGAGCTCTTTTGAGACTGCTGGGAACTGCGTAACTTTGCCGGGCTGTTGATGATAAACAAAATTGCCGACAACTTCAGCGCCTTTCTCAATTTCGATCAACTTGTAATTAACACTTCCTTGGACCACAGCCTTGACTGCCAGTTTAATTAACTAGCTAGCATAGAGATTGGCACGCGCGTTGCCGTTGATCACTATGTTAACAACCTCGATAACGGCAATAACTCAGCCATTGCTGAGGATGCGAATTTTCGCGCTCTCGTCAGATGAGACCATACTGCCGATCAGGCTTCCTTCGACTTCCAAGTTGCCCCTGAAGGCTGCATCGCCAGTAAGTGTAGCCCCCTCCGCAATCAGCGCGGTTGATCCTGAGGCGTCACTACTGTTGTTTTTTCTGCACCAAACATTTTTTAATCGTCAATTTTCCACTCAAACTTCTTATCGAACTGGGCTTTTTCCATCCAAGAGTAGCGCAATACTATCCGTAACTGTTCCGGCTCAAAATTCTCCGGCAGCTCTAACAGGCCGCGATTGATGGAAAAATATTTAAACGTCAACCGCAGGGGAAACTCGGCAATATCTGGGTCCAGTTCTTGTAACGAAATTTCAACCGGCTCCCCATTCACCATCCCTAACAAATACAGTTCAGCCAGCACCTGCAGGGTTTTCATTTTGACAGTTTTTTGTCGCACCACCCAGCGGTAATCAATACGGCCATCATCGAGCAAGGTAAGACGCAGATCGGCGACGGAAAGGCCATCGGGCTGATCTTTATCGCGCAGCAATTCCCTGTACAGCTTTAGCTCTTCATCGCGCTTATAAATACTGCGCTGAAGTAAAATCATCTCCTGCCGACTATTTTCCAGCGCGGCCACATCAACCTTGGAACTCAGCCTAATTCGACTCAGCTCTTCCTGCTGCTCAGCAACAGTAGCGCTGAGTTCTTCAACCAATATCTGCAGTCTGTGCTTCTCGCTCATCTCTTGAGTAAATGTCTGTCCGCCCCAGAATTTTCCCAAAAACAGAGCCAACACAACCAGCGCACAGCAGACAACAACGGCTAGATAGATCAGTCGCGGCTTGTAGGAGACAACGACTGATTTGACTTCGGACATCAGGGCAGCAGCGCTGGCGCAGCTAATCCAGCGTTTTCAGCCAGACCGCAGATAATATTCATACATTGAATACCCTGACCTGATGCACCTTTTGTCAGGTTATCTTCCACTACCAGCACAACTACTTTAGCGCCGCCATTGGGACGATGCACTGCGATGCGACAGACATTAGAACCGCGTACAGAGTTGGTCTGAGGATGACTACCAGCTGGCATTACATCAACAAAGGGCTCGCCCGCATAGCGAGCTTCAAAGAGGGCCTGCACATCGACGGTTAAGTCCGTCAACGTGGCATACAAGGTACTGTGAATACCACGATTAATCGGCAGCAAATGAGGTACAAAAGTGAGGTTAACCGATGCATCTTCTGATCCATTTGCAGACAGCGCCATATCATTTAAACCCTGCACAATCTCAGGAAGATGGCGATGGCCTGACGCTGCATAGGCTTTAAAGCTATCACTGACCTCGGTGTGCAATCCGCTGATACTGGCCTGACGACCCGCACCGCTGACACCGGATGCCGAGTTGGCGATCAAATCATTGAGATCTATACAGCCAGCTTCCATCAATGGCAAAAAGCCCAACTGTACGCTGGTGGGATAACAGCCGGGGCAGGCGATTAGACTGGCGTTTGCTATAGCCTCACGATTAAGTTCCGGCAATCCATAGACTGCCTGGGGAATTAATTCGGGGGCGCCGTGAGTTTGGCCATACCAGCTCTCCCAAGTGGGCACATCTCGAATACGGAAGTCCGCTGACAGGTCGATAACTTTAACGCCGCGCTCGAGTATGCTGGCAACCATGCTCTGCGCGACACCGTGGGGCGTAGCAAAAAATACCACATCGCACTGGGCAAGCTGATCCACATCGGGCAGAGAAAAAGCCAGCTCTACGATACCGCGCAAACTGGGATAGAGATCGGCGACAGGTTTGCCCTGCTCACTGCGAGAAGTGATCACCGTCACTTCTGCTTCTGGGTGCACGGCCAACAACCGGAGTAACTCCGCTCCGGTGTAACCTGTTGCTCCAACAATACCAACTTTAATCACGGGTCCTCTCTTTTCGTTATCTAGAAATACTGTGTCGGGCTATAATACCCGATTCTTATAGCGTCTGTGCGTTTTAACAACGGATATCACATCCCGTACAGCCAGTATTTTCCGGAGGTGTTACGTGTACGAGTGGGTCTTGGCCTTTCATCTGATTGCAGTTATCTGCTGGTTCGCCGCACTGTTTTATCTACCTCGACTATTTGTCTATCACGTTATGTCCGATGACAGCCTTAGCATCGAGCGCTTTATTGTTATGGAGCGCAAACTCTACAACGGCATTGCTACGCCATCGATGGTCGCCACAGTGGTACTCGGTGGCTGGCTGGTATCCATGTCGGTTGATTACTATTTAAGCCAACTGTGGTTTCAGCTAAAAGCTTTGTTAGTGGTAATTTTGATTGGCTACCATTTCGCCTGTGCCGCCCATCTGCGCAAACTGCGCGATGGCGTTAATGAAAAATCTCACATTTACTTTCGCCTTTTCAATGAGGTGCCAGTACTGTTTTTGGTGGCGATCGTGATTCTGGTAATAGTTAAGCCGTTTGCCTAACTGGTATTAAAAGAGGTCATCCGTCAATAAAGCACTGTCGTATCAAAACCGTCAGCACTTAACACAATTTCCATCGGCTATCAGGATGGCATCGTCGCAGTATATTCAGGATAATGCGGCCACAATTCGCAAGCTGCCTAAGAGGCATCACCAATTCAGGAATCATCAATGACCTACGCTGGCCCTCGCTCAAAAGAACTTTTCGACGCAGCTCAGAAACATATACCCGGAGGTGTTAACTCCCCGGTTCGAGCCTTTCGCGCAGTCGGCGGAACGCCGATATTCTTTGATCGCGCAGCCGGTGCCTATATGTTTGACGCCGACGGCAAACGCTACATCGACTACATCATGTCTTGGGGACCAATGATTCTCGGCCACGGCCACCCTCAGGTCCTGGATGCAATTCGCGAGCAGCTAGAAAAAGCCATGACCTTTGGCACACCCACCGAACTGGAGATTCTGCTTGCCGACAAAATCTGCGAGCGCGTACCGGGAATGGATATGGTACGCATGGTCAACTCCGGCACCGAAGCCACAATGAGTGCGATTCGACTTGCCAGAGGCGCTACCGGACGGGATAAGATTGTTAAATTCGAAGGCTGCTACCACGGCCACTCTGACTCTTTATTGGTCAAGGCTGGCTCCGGCGCACTCACTCTCGGCGTACCCAGCTCGCCCGGCGTGCCCATATCTCTGGCCGATCACACCATCACATTGAGCTACAACAACATCGAGCAGGTGAGACAGACCTTCGCAGAGATCGGCGATCAAATCGCCTGCATTATTGTTGAACCCGTGGTTGGCAATATGAATTGCGTGCCACCGATTCCTGGGTTTTTACAGGCACTGCGGGAATGCTGTACCGCATCCGGGGCCGTATTAATCATGGATGAAGTAATGACCGGATTCCGTATTGGACCTCAGGGTGCGAGTGCTTACTATGAAGTGATGCCTGACCTAGTCTGCTTAGGAAAAGTTATTGGCGGCGGTATGCCAGTGGGCGCCTTCGGCGGCAAACGCGAACTAATGGAACAGATTGCACCTCTTGGCCCAGTCTATCAGGCAGGGACTCTGTCCGGTAATCCAGTGGCCATGGCTGCAGGACTGACCACCCTCAACTTGGTTTCCGAGCCCGGCTTTCTCGATCCGCTAGTCAGACGCACAGGTGACTTGGTAAAAGGCCTCAGAGAACGTGCCGCCAGCGCCGGCATCCCCCTCACCAGCAATCATGTGGGCACCATGTGGGGAGTCTTCTTCTCTGAAGAAGAGAAGATAGTCAATTACCAGCAGGTTATGAAGTGCGATACCGAACGCTTTGGTAAGTTCTTTCACGGCATGCTCGAAGCTGGAATCTATCTAGCTCCAGCCTCCTATGAGGCCGGTTTTATGTCTGCCGCCCATACAGATGACGACATTCAATTCACTCTGGATGCGGCGGAAAAGGTGTTCAAAACTCTCTAGAGCGCTAACGACAGCATCCATTAAAGCGCCAAATAAAAAGTAGCGGCCACCAGATAGTTATGTGCCAATGTGCGTTTTTCCGTATCATGCGCAAAACAACGCACTGCAGACATAACTGAAACTCTACTTGGAGTAGCAATGAGCTTTTCAAGCCAACGTGGCCCCTATCCTTACACGCGAATGCGACGCAGCCGCGCCTCAGACTTTTCACGACGCTTGGTGCGTGAGTCAGCGCTCAGTGCCAATGACTTGATTCTGCCAGTATTTGTGGTCGAAGGTACCGGCCAGCGCCAAGCAGTGGAGTCCATGCCCGGGGTTGAGCGCCTGTCCATTGATCTTCTGGTAGAAGAGGCACGCGAAGTTGCTGCCTTGGGCATCCCAGCCATTGCGCTATTTCCAGTGGCCGGGGAAGATAAAAAATCACTGCTCGCAGAAGAAGCCTACAATCCTGAAGGCTTAGCTCAACGTGCGGTCAGAGCAATCAAGCAGGCCGCTCCCGGATTAGGTGTAATCACCGATGTCGCCCTGGACCCATTTACCACCCATGGCCAAGACGGCATTATTGATGAGCAAACCGGTTATGTGCTCAATGACATCACCGTTGAAGCCCTTGCCAAACAAGCCCTTTCCCATGCCGAGGCTGGCGCCGATATAGTCGCGCCCTCGGATATGATGGATGGTCGCATAGCCGCGATTCGCGAAGAGCTCGAAGAGAACGGTTTTGTGAACACTTTGATCATGGCCTACGCCGCCAAGTTTGCCTCCAGCTACTACGGCCCCTTTCGTGACGCAGTGGGTTCGGCGGGTAATATCAAAGGTGGCGACAAAAAAACCTATCAGATGGATCCCGCTAACAGCGATGAAGCGCTACATGAATGCGCCCTGGATCTAGACGAAGGCGCCGATATGATTATGGTCAAACCGGGCATGCCGTACTTAGATGTGGTACGCCGGGTTAAAGACGAATTAAAAGCCCCGACCTTTGCCTATCAGGTCAGCGGCGAATATGCGATGCACTGTGCGGCTTTTGATAATGGCTGGCTGCAGCGTGATGACGTTATTCTTGAATCCTTACTGGCATTTAAACGTGCCGGTGCCGATGGCATTCTCACCTACTTTGCCAAATATGCGGCACAGCTACTTAAGAACCAATAATGCTCAGACTTGATAAATATATTAGCAATGCCACAGACCTGTCGCGGGTGGAAGTTAAACGCTATATCAAATATGGCGACGTCACTATCGACGATGAAAAAGCCATTAATGGGGCGCAAAAAGTAAGCGGTGATGAAACCATCTGCATCGAGGGTTCGGCGATCTCCTTCGCAGAAAACCGTTACTTTATGCTGAACAAACCCGCGGGCGTGGTCTCGGCCACCAAAGACAGCAACAACAGCACCGCCTTGGATTTGATCTTTGAACATCGCAGCGACGAACTGCAAATCGCTGGACGTCTAGATATAGATACCACCGGTCTACTACTGATTACCGATGACGGGCAGTGGAACCATCGCCTGACCTCACCGCGCAGCGATTGCCAAAAAATTTATAGGGTGACTCTAGGTATTCCTATCACTCCCGACTATGCCGAAAAGCTGGCCAATGGTGTCTGGCTCAAGGGCGAAAAGCACCCCTGCCTGCCGGCCACTATGGAACAGATTGACGACGAGACGGTTTTACTGAGCATTGCCGAGGGTAAATATCATCAGGTTAAGCGCATGTTTGCCGCACTGGGCAATCATGTTGAAGCACTGCATCGCACTCAGGTCGGCGGCATAATTCTCGACGAGTCTCTCGAACCCGGTGATTATCGCGCGCTGACTGACGCCGAAGTGGCCAGTATAATGGCGCCTACAGCATGAGCGATCCCAGCGTAGCGCTACTTGCCCAGCAACTCCATGATCTAGAGGGCAGCTGCTTAATAATTGCCGATGAAAATTGGGACGACGCCCCTTGGATGACTATTGCCCAATCCGGCAATGCCAAGCGTATTCTTCGCAGCAATCGCTACGAAATTGCCCAGGCCGCCACTCAAGCTGGCCTGTCGACACAATTTAGCGACTTTGATTTCAACGATCTTGAGACCGCGAGTTTCGACAGCATATTGTTTCGTGTATCCAAAGAACGAGCGGTCAGCCACCACGTTATTAATCAGGCATCAGTTTTGTTAAAGCGCGACGGCACATTGATGCTCAGTGGCGAAAAAACTGACGGCGTAAAAACCTATACTAGTCATGCCAATAAGCTATTTGGCGATAACTGCCAACCGCGCAAGTCCGGCAACTATTACCTGTCGCGCCTGACAAAATATAGCGATGATGGCAAACGCTTGGATGACAAAAATTACTTAGCCCTGCGCACTATCGGCAGTCCTGAACATCTGCCTCTGCAGAGCAAGCCGGGAATTTTTGGTTGGAATAAAATCGACCAGGGTAGCGCGCTATTAATTCACCAACTACCTCAGTTTATACAGTCCTTTGGAGAGGCTAACCGACCCCAGTCGCTGCTCGATCTTGGCTGTGGCTATGGCTTTCTCTCCTGCGCCGCCGCACAACAAGGTCTTACTAAGATAACCGCAACCGACAACAATGCCGCTGCTTTAAAAGCCTGCAAAGTCAATTTCGACGCACTGGAAGTAGATGGAACTGTGCTTGCCGGTGATGCCGGCTGCCAGATCGAAGAGCGCTTTGATGCCATTATCTGCAACCCTCCCTTCCATCAGGGTTTCAACATAGATAGTGAGTTAACCGCGAAGTTTCTGAATGCGAGCAAGCGGTTATTAGCGCCGAGAGGACGTGCGCTGTTTGTTGTGAACAATTTTATTCCGCTGGAGAAAAAGGCTCAGGATTATTTTCCGAGAGTTAGAGAAGTGGCTAGAAGTAATTCGTTTAAGCTGATTATGGTTTCATTTAAGGATTAGGGTGCCACGGGGAGGTGAGATCTCTCACATTCGTTCGAGATAACAAGTTTGGGTTGAGAGAACGACCCTAGTCTGTCATCTCGGCAGAGCTCTTCCTACCCTGTCATCCAGTAAGAACTCTCCCTACGCTGTCATCCCGTCAGAACTCTCCCTACTCTGTCATCCCGACAGAGCGCAGCGACGAGGGATCTCACTCTCTCTTTAAAGCCCCATCACCTGCTTAATAATCTCGTTCTTCAACGGCTGAATTTGATTCACCTTGCTCAGACCCATATTACGCAGCAATCTCACTGCCACATTGTCCGCAGCAAATAATCGCTTAAAGCCTTCCATTGCCGCCATAGTCGCCAAATTTTCCGGTTTACGCAGTCGCTGATACTTGTTCAATGTCATCAGAGAACCCAGATCATTACCCCGCACCGCCTCAGCACAAAGCACCTCCACTAACGCCTTAACATCGGCAAAACCCAGATTGACACCCTGCCCTGCAAGGGGGTGAATGGTATGTGCCGCATCTCCCAGCAAAGCCACCCGCTCAACCACATAATCTTTCGCATGGCGCTGGCGCAGTGGAATGGCATAACGCTTATCCACGGCGAGGATCTCACCCAAACAGTACTCGCTGGCATAACCTAATTCGGCACAAAACGCGTCGTCATTCAGAGCCATCAAGCGTTCAGCTTCATCGGACTCTTGAGACCAAACCAATGAGCAGCGATGGTGATCACCCTGCTTATCGAGAGGCAACAAAGCTAGAGGACCCGTAGGCATAAAACGCTGCCACGCAGTCTGCTGATGAACTGACTCTGTTTGCACTGTAGTGACAATCGCACTATGCCCATAATCCCACTCACGAGTAGCAAACTTAAACTGCTCTCTGATACTTGAATTGCCGCCGTCCGCTGCCACTAACAGGGATGCAGCCAAGGTTTCACCACTGCTTAATTCGACACTCACCTGAGAGTCAGACTGGTTATATTTAGCGACGCTGACCGGGCAGATAAAATCAATATTGTCGAGTTTGCCAACCTCAGCTAAAAGCGATTCAACCACTAAAGAGTTTTCAACAATATGGCCAAGATTTGGCTGCTGCACATCTTGACAATCGAAACGAATTTCGCCGGTTCCCTCAGCATCCCAAACCTGCATGGCAGCGTAGGCACTGATGCGCTGGGCGGCGATTGAGTCCCAGGCTCCGCAACTATTTAGGAGACTGCGAGATTTTTCAGTGAGCGCCGCAACGCGAGGGTCAAACTGCTGCGGATCAAAGGCGGCCGTTTCGCGAGCTTCTAACAAGGCTATAGATAAGTTGGTATTTGAGCGCGCCAGTAAACAGGCAAATGCAGCGCCGACCATTCCCGCGCCCACCACGATCACATCGTATAGACGCGATTGCTGTAATTTAGCTTTCTTAAGCGCCATGCCCCGCCTCCTTATTCGCCATGCCCATACCAAATTTCGCAAAACGACTGCGCAAACTCGGCAGCAAGTCCATCATCACCAATCCAGAGTTTCGCCCCAGGGCCACAACCGACGATGCCTGGGCAAATAATTTAGGCAAGTTATCGCTAAACATCAATGTATTCTGCTGGTCGGCTAACTGCTGTTGCTGATAGCGTTCAAGAGTCTCCAGTGAGGAGAAATCTGTGCCTGCCGATTTAGCCTTGCCCAGCACATCCGCCAGAGTTGCCACATCGCGCAACGACAGATTAAAACCCTGACCGGCGACTGGGTGTAAACTGTGGGCAGCATTGCCAAGCACCACAATATTGCGACGCACCTGCTCGCTAGCCGTTGTCAGTGCCAAAGGATAGGCTACACGTTCGCCAACTTTTTCCACCATACCCATGCGATAGCCGAAGCTCTCTTGCAGCGCCTTCAAAAAATCTTTGTCGGTGGCGGTCATTAATTCGGCAGCGCGCTCCGGCGGCTGTGTCCAGACCAGAGCACAGCGCGGACTGCCATCAAAGTCGGGCAGTGGCAACATGGCCATGGGGCCCTGATCGGTAAAGCGCTCATAGGCGACGCCATTATGAGCATCCTGCAGTGCAATATTGGCGATAATCCCCTGCTGGCCATAAGGCTTTTTGTCGCTGTGAATACCGAGCTTTTGGGCGGTTTGGGAATTGGCACCATCGGCTATCACTAGCAGAGAAGTTTCAACCGCCTCGCCACTTTTTTCAAGATTTAGACGCACGCCAGACTTCAACGGCGTAATTTTCGCGACACGCTCTGGGGCCATTATTTCAACCGCAGTAGCAGTGAACTTCTTTAATAGCACATTTCCAATCCAACGATTTTCAATCACATACCCCAGGGCGTCAACGCCAGCCTCATCGGCACTGATTCTGGTTAGGCCTATATGACCGCGATCACTCACGTGAATATTTTTAATCGCGCTGGTATGAGATTCCAATTCAGACCAGAGTCCAGCAGCTTGAAATATCTTGCGACTGCTCCAGGAAAGAGCGGTCGAGCGCGAGTCAAAGCTTGGGTGATTGTTGTGGTTGTCGGAGTTGTCATAGGCCTGAGCTTCAAGTAGCAGGACATTCCAGTCAGACTGCTGTTGCGCTAACAATAGCGCCAGACTGATGCCCACCATGCCACCGCCTACAATTACTAGATCGTAGTTTTTGACATTGTTTTTATCTGAATTAATCATGACTCTCTCTTGCTCATGGCTCTATCTTGCTCATGGCTGCTTATACTGATGGCTGTGCAACCATCAGCAGCTCAATGTCACTGCGTGCCTTTGGCACACCAGAGGTTAAATCTTCGCAACCAGTTTTAGTCACGGCTATATCATCCTCTATGCGCACCGCTAACCCTCGCCATTTTTCCGCCACATTGCGGTTATCAGGCGAGATATAAATGCCGGGCTCCACAGTCACAACCATGCCTGGCTCATAGACACGCCACTGATTATCTATTTTGTAGTCGCCCACATCGTGGACATCCATACCCAGCCAGTGTCCTGAACTGTGCATATAGAAATCTTTATAGGCTTCCATTTCGATCAGCTCATTGACCTCGCCATCGAGTATACCCAGATTACGCAGGCCTTCAGTGATCACCGCCACGGTGGCGTCATTGGCAACGTTGTAGGTCGCCCCCGGAGTGATTTTGGCAATGGCCTCGAGCTGTGCCTGCAAAACAATATCGTAAATGGCCGCCTGCTGTGGACTAAATTTGCCGTTCACGGGGAAGGTGCGCGTGATATCGGCTGCGTAATTTTCGTACTCACAGCCGGCATCAATCAGCACCAAATCACCGTCGCTTATTTTTTGCCGATTTTCTATGTAGTGCAGAATGCAGCCATTTTTGCCACCGCCAACAATACTAGTATAGGCCGGCGCCGACGCACCTGAGGCCATAAACTCGTGTTCGATCTCAGCCTGTAACTGATACTCATAGATTCCAGGACGACTAACTTTCATTGCCCGACAGTGGGCCCGCGCCGAAATCTCGCCAGCTCTGCGCATCAACTTAAGTTCTGAGGCAGTTTTGACTAGCCGCATTTCATTGACCAGATGATCTAGGTCAATAAATTCACCAGGAGGCACGGAGCCGCGACTTTTTCCCTCGCGAATCTGGTTGATCAACCTCATCAGATGACGATCAAAGTCGGCATCTTTGCCGATGGCATAGTAGACCCGCTCTCGGCCCTCAAGCATACCGGTCAAAATTTCATCTAGATCGTCAATGGGGAAGGCGTCATCTAAGCCAAAGTCTGCCACCGCACCCTCGGGCCCGGCGCGATAGCCGTCCCAGGTCTCGCGCAGCTTGTCTTTTTCGCGACAGAACAACAGACACTGACCCTGATCACGGCCCGGAATTAACACCAAGGCCGCCTGAGGTTCGGCAAAACCGCAGAGGTAGCTCAGGCTGGTTGCCTGTTTGAAAGGATAGTGTGTGTCTCGGGAGCGAATCTTTTCCACCGCCCCGGTAATAATCGCAATGCTGTTTGGCGCCATCATCGACATCAGATCGCTGCGCCGAGTGGCGTACTCCTTAACAGTGATCATAGCGCTCCCTTGGGCATGCAATGGCTTGCTTGAAATGGATTTGAAACAGATACTCTTTAGACGGGCTTAATGTACCGTTGGACCAGCATTGGCCTCCGCTTCTGGGTGCAATTCCGAGAAAATAAGCTGCACCGCGATTCGGATATACTCGACCAACTCTGAATAGTCGCGTTCGCCATCATCGTCAGTCTCAAAGTCCACCGAGACCTGAGCTATAGCTGAAATATCTTCCAGCGCTTCTTTAACATCATCGGATACCGCAAAACCGTCGGTCATGCCATCGCCGACACCAGACAGATAATTGCTACACCACTGGCCTACGGCAACCAAACGCTCCGGCAGTGGCAGCTCGTCATCGGGCAGCACCGGCTGAAACAAAAAAGACACATCTTCAAGACTGGTGAGTGCGGCCTCATAAAAATCCCGCAGCGGATAGGACGCGCCGTCGGCCTGTTCTTCAGTTAGCCCCAACCAACCGGTGGATGTCTCGATCAACTGGTCTAAAGGAATTTTTCCGCAGCACAGACGTCCGCAGAGAAAGCCATGGAATCCGGAGGGATCAGCCTTTACTCGCAGTTTAAAAAATAGATCTTCAAGTTGTTCAAATGTCATCGGTATGCCTCGTTCAGGTAGCTGGCATCCTAACATTCTAATAATTTCACTGCACGCCACATTGACTTAATGACGTGATTGACCAAAACTGTGACAATGCCTATAGTTAGTCGGCTGCAGTGCCTAGATATTAGCGCCTCGACATTCACTAAAAAGAACTCTGATTATGAGTGGTTACCAAGAGTTAGAAGCAAAACTGGACAGCTTGATTGAGCTTTGCCTACAACTGAAACGCGAGAACCAGTCTCTGCGCGCTAGAGAGTCGAGCCTTGCCGGTGAGCGCGGCAAGCTTTTAGAACAGAATGAAATGGCTCGGCAAAAAATTGAGACCATGATCAACCGTCTCAAAAATCTGAACGCGGAGTAAGTATGTCGCCTATATCCCTCACTATCCGCATTCTTGACAAAGACTATCAGGTCAACTGCCAGCCGGACGAGCGCGATGCACTTATTCTGTCGGCAAAAATGCTCGATGAAAAAATGGAAGAGATCCGCCGCGGCTCGCATATTATTGGCGTAGAACGTATTGCAGTAATGGCTGCGTTAAACCTTGCCCATGACCTTATTCGCAGCGAACAGTCTGCTCAGGACGGTGAGGAAAGTTCTCACCTTTTGCAATCAATGAACAGTAAACTCAGCTCTGCACTCTCCGACCTCAACGGATAACATCAGCTTAATTTCCTGCCGTTTTGCGGGTTCTTTTTTAGCTCGCTCTGCTATACTGACCCTTCCTGGGGTGTGCGCCAGTCAAGAAGTCCCTGAGCCGATAATTATTACCCGGTTTCTCTCCGTCAATGTTGTTGTGCACTTCCGTGCGTCGGAAAGCCTGATATATTGCGAGGGCAGCCACCTTGAACTTTTCGGTTCGAGGCCACGTTGACAGCGGCACTCTGGGGTTTATTTTAACCATGGCCATCTGCCAATGAATTCCAGCGAAATCCGAAGTAATATTCGAGAAAAACGACGAGCACTGAACCCTAGCCAGCAACGTACGGCCTCAGAACAATTGGCCAAGCTACTCTGTCGCCAAGACTTTTTTCAGCGCGCCAAACGTATCGGCATCTATCTGGCCAACGATGGTGAAATAGATCCCAGCGCGATCGTCACTGCCGCCTTTAGAGCTAAAAAGGCCTGCTTTCTTCCGTTGATTGACCCGCTTAAAGCCAACAGCCTGCACTTTGCCGAATATCAGCTCGGCGACACGCTGCATAAAAATCGCTTTGGCATACTCGAACCGCAATTCAGATCCACAGCTATAACGCCACCCTGGAGTCTCGACTTAATTCTTTTGCCTTTAGTGGCGTTTGATCGCGCCGGCAATCGACTGGGTATGGGAGGTGGTTTTTATGACCGTACTCTGGCTCCAAGACCGGGCAAGCCAAACAATGTCAAACTGATTGGCCTTGCCCATCAGTGCCAAGAAGTTTCAGGACTGTCGCCGCAGAGCTGGGACATCCCCTTACATAAAATAGCCACTGACCAAGAGATAATATGCGCAAGACTAAAATAATTTGCACCATTGGGCCGGCAACAGACTCGCTGGAAATGTTAGAAAATCTGGCCAACGCAGGTATGAATGTAGCGCGACTCAATATGTCTCACGGCACTCATGAGTCTCACCGCAAGGTGATCGATGCGATTCGCGTGCTCAACCGCAAACTCAATCACCCTATTGCCGTTCTGCTCGACACCCAGGGCCCCGAAATTCGCACCGGTGATCTAGCCAATGATCTGCATCTCAACGATGGTGATACCATCTCGATCGTCGCCCGCGGTGCCGAAGATGTGGAATCTTCTTCAATCCATATCAATTATGAAGATCTGATTACCGATGTGGGTATTGGCGACATTATCACTGTAGACAATGGCCTGATTAACTTAGAAGTACTGAGCAAAGAAGAGCGCGTTATGCAGTGCAAGGTGCTCGATGGCGGCCTACTGAAGAGTAAACGTCATGTGAACCTGCCGGGTATTCGCGTCAATCTGCCGGCTATCACTGACAAAGATCGTCGAGACATTGAATTTGGCATGTCTCTGGATGTCGATTTTATTGCCCTCTCGTTTGTCCGTCAGGCTGAAGATATTCACGAACTGCGGGAACTGCTCGGCGACAAAGCCGATACGATTAAAGTGATCGCTAAATTGGAAGACCAGGAAGCGATAACCAATATGGTCGAGATTATCGCTGCCGCCGATGGCGTTATGGTGGCCCGTGGGGATCTAGGCGTTGAGGTTCCCCTCGAAGTGTTGCCGCGGATTCAGCGGCGTATTCTGCGCACCTGCGCGGAAATGGGTACCCGGGCAATTGTTGCAACCCATATGCTTGAGTCAATGATCGAAAACCCCAATCCCACCCGTGCCGAAGTGACTGATGTGGCCAATGCGGTTTATGAAGAAGCGGATGCCATTATGCTCTCTGGCGAAACCACCGTGGGCAAGTACCCGGTTAAGTGCGTCGAAATTCTAGATCGTATTGCTCGCTCCACAGAAAGCAGTCGCGGTCTCAGGTTTACCGATAACCTCGCTATCGAAGGCGATAAACAACAGATCGCTCAAGCGGCAGTAAATCTTGCCGAGGCGATCTCGGCAAAGGCGATTATTGTGCCCACCAAACGTGGCCGCATGGCTAATCGTGTCACTAACTGTCACCCCCAAGAGTCAATTATCTGCGCCTTTACCAACAGCGGCGCCACAAGACGTCAGTTAGTAATGAATCGCAACGTACTTAGCTATCAAATTGATTTTGGTAAAGATTCCGATTCCACTCTGGCTGCAGCCGCGGCGATTATGATTAAACGCGATGAGTTTTCGCCGGAAGATCGAGTTGTGGTTATTTCAGACACCCTGGCGGGCGATGGTATTGAAGCGATTCAGATTCGTCAGATTGCTGATCTGCTGTAAAGAGATTAGATATTCGGCCCCTAGAAAAATCTAAGGGCCGAATCGAAAGAGTTAAAAGCTTAAGAGCCAAGAAAAAACTGGTAGGCCTCATTCTCAGTTTCGTTAACATAGTGGTAACCCAGATTATCGAGAAAACCTGATAGCGTCTTAAGATCTTTCTTAGACGCCTGAATACCCACCAGCACACGACCAAAAGCCGAGCCATGGTTGCGGTAATGAAACATTGAAATATTAAACCCGCCACCCAGCTGAGTAAGGAAGTTCAACAGCGCGCCGGGGCGCTCAGGAAACTCAAAGCGAAAAACCTGCTCTTCTCCCACCTGAGGTGAACGCCCTCCGACCATATGACGAATATGAGATTTAGCCACTTCATTGTCGGTCATATCGGCGACCGTATAGCCCTGCTTACGTAGCTCAGCCACCAGCTGATGGCGATCCTCATCATCAACCACCTGAGCGCCAACAAAGATATGCGCCTTATTGGCATCGCTAAAGCGATAATTAAATTCAGAGATATTGCGCTTGTGCATAGCCTTGCAAAACAACTTAAAGCTGCCCGGCTTTTCATCGATGGTCACTGCCAATACGGCTTCGCGTTTTTCACCAATTTCGGTGCGCTCAGAAATATAGCGCAGTCGATCAAAATCTATATTGGCGCCACACTGAACGGACAGCAATGTCTGTCCCTCCACAGCCTCGCGCTCGACATATTTTTTCAGACCGGCCAAACCCATAGCACCAGACGGCTCACAAATTGCGCGAGTATCACTGTAGACATCTTTGATCGCCGCACAAATTTCATCCGTGCTTACAGTGATCACTTCATCTACCAAATCTTTCAGCAAACGGAATGTCTCTTTACCAATTTGCGCAACGGCAGTGCCGTCGGCAAAGATACCCACTTCCTTTAAGCGCACTCGCCGGCCAGCCTTTAGCGCAGCATCAAGGCAGGCACTGTCGTTGGCTTCGACGGCAATAATTTTCACATTCGGACGCACATATTTAACATAGGCCGCCACACCGGCACAGAGACCGCCACCGCCAACAGCAATAAAAATCACATCCAGATCGCCCGGTAATTGACGCAAAATCTCCATGCCAATGGTGCCCTGCCCAGCAATGACATCCGGATCGTCAAATGGATGGATATAAACCAAACCTTTCTCTTCGACCAGCTTTTGCGCATGAGCAGATGCGGCATCATAGTTGTCGCCCACCAAAACCACTTTGGCGCCGCGAGCACGCACTGCATCCACCTTAATTTGCGGAGTCGTTTTCGGCATCACAATGGTGGCTTTAACCCCCATCTTTTTTGATGCCAGAGCCAGACCCTGGGCATGATTTCCCGCCGACGCTGCAATCACACCGGTGGCGCGCTGCTGATCGGTAAGCTGGCGCAACTTGTTATAAGCACCGCGCAACTTAAACGAGAATACCGGCTGCAGGTCTTCGCGCTTTAGCAGCACATTATTATTCAGGCGCTGCGAAAGCAGTGGCGCAGGATCAATCGGCGTTTCGATCACCAGATCATAGATACGCGCGTCGAGAATTTTTTTCACATACTTCTGTGGCATGGAAAGTCCATAAATTGAGTCTGAAGAATCAATGGTAAGTTGATACGCCTATTTACGCCAGCCTGAAAGCGATGAATCTGTTTTATTGCGCTTATCACCGTATAATTGCGCCCTTACAAAAACAAATAACGGTCGAGGTTATAAGGTGGATCAGAATCAATTAAAACTCGCGGTAGCTGCCGCTGCAGTAGAGTACACATTAAGTAAGATCAACCCCGATAGTATTGTTGGAATTGGTACGGGGTCAACCGCCAACTGCTTTATCGACCTACTCGCCGAACATAAGAATAGCTTTCAAGCTGCAGTGGCAAGCTCTGATGCTTCAGCTGAGCGCTTGCGCGGCCATGGAATAGAGGTTATCGAACTGAATGCAGCAGCAGAAATTACCATTTATATCGATGGCGCCGACGAAGCCAACCCCCACCTTGAGCTAATCAAAGGTGGCGGTGCCGCATTGACCAGAGAGAAAATTGTCACTGCGGTGGCCAATGAATTTGTCTGCATCGCCGATGAAAGCAAGTGGGTCGACTTTCTTGGTCAGTTCCCGCTGCCAGTAGAAGTTATTCCGATGGCCCGCAGTCATGTTGCCAGAGAATTGGTCAAGTTGGGCGGCGACCCAGTGTGGCGTGAGAACGTGATCACCGACAATGGCAATCAAATTCTCGATGTGCACCACCTCTATCCTGTTGCATCTGCTCAGGCTCTGGAAGAAAAAATTAATCAAATCACCGGTGTGGTTACCAATGGCTTCTTTGCTCTTAAAGCAGCTGATGTATTATTTTTGGCAACCCAGCAGGGTATTGTCACTCACTACCCAAAAGCATAGACAGCGGCGATTAAAACAATGAAAAAATATCACGTCTGTGGTCTTGGTAATGCCTTGGTCGATACAGAAATTGAAGTCAGCGAAAAAAACCTCAAGGACCTGGGAATTGAAAAAGGCTTGATGACTCTAGTGGATGAAGAGCGTCAGCATTTTCTACAGAATAACCTCAGTGATCATCTGGTGATGTCGAAGCGCGCCTGTGGTGGTTCCGCAGCAAACACGGTTATTTCTTTGAGCCAGTTTGGCGGCAAAGGCTTTTTATCCTGCAAAGTGGCAGACGATGAAAATGGTCAGTTCTATATGCAGGATCTGATTGATAACGGCGTCGACTACAATGCAGATGCGCAGATTTCTCAGGGCATTACCGGAAAATGTCTGGTGATGATCACCGATGATGCCGATCGCACCATGAATACTTTTCTCGGCATCAGTTCGGAACTCGCCACTACCGATATTGACGCCAGTGCCATAAAGAATTCGGAATACCTTTATATTGAGGGCTATTTAGTCACGGGAGAGAGTTCACTAAATGCTGTTCTTGAGGCCTGTGATATCGCCCGGCAGGCAGGCACTAAAATCGCACTGAGCTTGTCGGATCCGGGTATTGTCGAGTATTTTCGCGACGCTCTAAAAAGTATTGTTGGCGATGGTGTTGACCTGCTGTTTTGCAACGAACAGGAAGCGCTGAGCTGGTGTCAAACCGACGATTTGGATCGGGCCTTAGAACAGTTGCAGAACAGCGCAGCGCAATTCGCCGTGACGCTCGGCAGCGAAGGGGCAGTGGTATTTGATGGCAGCGATTATCTACGCGCGCCGGCACAGCCAATTACCGCAGTGGATACCAATGGCGCAGGTGATATGTTTGCTGGGGCCTACCTCTACGGAATCACTCAGGGTTACTCCTGCCTGTCCGCAGCGGTATTTGCCAATCGCGCGGCCAGCGCCGTTGTCGGCCAATATGGTCCGCGGTTACACAGCGCTGAATATGACGGTCTTAAGGAAGGACTAAAGTCATTTCTGGGTGCGTAATCAGCGCCTGATTTGGTCCAGCGGCTGCGGATGCTGAAAGAGAAAACCCTGCAGGTAATCGACACCAATTTTCTTTAGCAAGCGCAGCTGATTTTCGTTCTCTACGCCCTCAGCCACAGTAGTGACACCCATAATGTGACCCAGATGGTTGATCGTACTGACCACGGAATAGTCCACATCGCTATTTTCCATGGTGTGAATAAAACTTGAATCAATCTTCAAACAATCGATCGGCAATTCCTTTAAATAGGCAAATGACGACAGCCCACTGCCAAAATCATCCAGTGCAATCGACACACCCACAGAGCGCAATGTTGAGATCAAACGCTTAGCCTCCTGAAGATGTTTGACCGCAGCAGTCTCGGTGATTTCAAACTGAAACTGTTTTGGCGAGATTCCGGTGTCACTAAAACCTCTTAGAATATAGTCAATCGCATTCTCATCTCCCACCGTGGTGCCCGAGAGATTAACCGAGAGCAATGGCAGCGCCGAACCTTGAGCCTGCAGGCGCTGAAGAAATTTTAGCGAGTGGCTAAATACCCATTTATCCAGATCATCAATCAGCGAGAAATGTTCAGCGCCGGGAATAAACTCTGAAGGTGGTAAAATAGTGCCGTCACTTTCGCGCATGCGCACCAGCACCTCATAACACTTCGCCGTTGTCGCGCTACCCTGTAACGGCACAATTGGCTGAGCAAATAATGTAAAGCGATCTTCGTCTAGGGCCGAGACGATTTTGGGCATGCTGGTGGCAAGACTGCGCCGTCGCGCAACCTCTTCGTTAAATGATTGAAAGTGAATTTTATTTCGGCCCTTGTCTCGAGCTGTGGCGCAGGAAGAGCCTGCAGAAATCATCAAATCTATATCGGAGAGCGCTGTGTTATCGATCAGTATGGCGCCAATACTCGCGCCAATTTTTAATACCTCGCCCTCCCAGGGAACCCGCAACTCTTTGACCTCAGCCAGAATACGCTCCGCCAGCATTCTCGATTTATCGTAATTAACCCTATGTATCAGCAGGGCAAATTCGTCATTGCCAATGCGTGCGGTTATATCGCTGGGGCCAGCCAGTCTAATCAGTAACTGAGCAAATTCTTTTAGCAACTCGTCACCGGCGGTATGCCCGCTGGTATCGTTGATCACTGAGAAGTTATACAGATCAATATAGAGAAGGGCATGGGTTGCCCCTTCATGGCGAGCAATCTCAACGGCTTTTTGAATGTGCTTAGAGAGTGATGCGCGGTTCGGCAATCCGGTGAGAGAATCATGCATTGACTGCCATTGCAGGCGACTGGAAACCCGACGCGCTTCACTGAGAAGCCTAAAGATAACCAGACACTTAACAATACGACCCATGGCGTCGCGCAATGGAAATGCCGACACCGAAACACTTACCGGTGCTGCGCCACGAACTTTTAATAATAGGGACTGATTAGACTCCACATTAAGAGCCTTGTTTAAGGCATCCTGAACCGGCGTTTCGGCAATACCTGTGTCTTCGTTCGCCAGAGGCATGACAGTATGAATTTGTACCGGCTTGGATTTATCCAGTTTAAGGCCCAATAGCTGTTCGGCAATCGGGTTCATTTCTAATACAAAACCCTCGGCATCTACAAGGACTACAGCGTCTGCAATATGTTTTGAAGTAAGATCATAAAGCTCTCCGCGATTAATAAGTTCCTCGGCCTGCTGACTGACCTGAGTACAATCATTGCAGAGAATAATTAGCTGGTCCTGATCGGCCGCCGAATAAAATAGTTTGATATCCAAATAGCGACTTTCACCATGGCAGGTGGCAGCAAGGATATAACCCTGACTATGCTGAGCGGCAAGAGTATTAATGTTTTCAACAAGATCCAGACCTTGCATTTCATCGAGGCCGGGGAATAGAGTTCGCACTGAACAGCCGAGTAATAGTTCACTGCTGTAGCCAAATAGCGTCTCAGCGGCAGCGCTAATCTGAGAGATAAAACCAAATTGATCAGCGATCATATAAGCAGAGTTTTTATCCACAACAAATGCTTCGAGTTGTTGATCGATTAATTCGACGCTTTTTGGTTTTGTACTACTTTTTGTACTACTTTCTTCACCATTCTTCAGGCCAAGACTATTCAGAGCGCTAGTGTCTGAGAGGGGTTTTCTGTCAATGACGTTTTTTGTCGCAGCCTGGAGACTAAAGCGGATCAGGCAGTAGTTGTTGGAACCATCGTCGTAGGCGGTCATAGACACCCCCAGCAGCGAACAACTGTCTCGGGGAAAAGCCTCAGCAAATTGATCTAGCAGTGTATTGTCCGCTGGCCGCTGAAAACTACTGGTGCCGGAAGCACTTATAATTTGATGTAACTCTCCAGAGAAGTCACTGCCCAACAACACTGGAAATAGCGCGTAGAAACGCTTGCCTTGAGACTGACCTGAAGAGACCTGACAGAAGTCCGCGGCCTTGCGATCAATCATTACCACTCTGAGATTGCGGTCTACAACCATCACGCCGCCCTGCAAGCGCGCCGCAATCAGAGCCCGACTTAACTCGGACCCTGCTCCACCAACTCCTGTTACGTGGAATATATCATTCATCCGTTTTATACCTTTTATAGGCGCCTTTACTGCGACCTTTTATGCCACATCAAACTTATCCCTGAGAGAGCAACTCCCGAAGATCGATAATCGCCGCATTGGCACGACTGATATAAGAGGCCATCACTAGAGAGTGATTAGCGAGTAGACCAAAACCTTCACCATTAACAATCATTGGCGCATTGACTGGCTGCTGACTCATTTCCAGCTCACGGATAATCTGCTGCAAACTGGTAATCGCATTTTTACGCTGCAGCACATCGGCGAAGTCCACTTCCATAGCCTTTAAAAAGTGCAGCAGAGCCCAGGTAGTGCCGCGCGCTTCGTAGAACACGTTATCAATCTCAAACCATCCGGTTTTAACAACGATTTCCTTCGCGGTCTGCGTCGACTGGCGACCTGCAGCGTCACCGGAGAGATCAGTATTGATACGCCGTTGACCAACACTGGCGGAGAGTCGCTGGGAGAGGCTGCCAAGTCGGGTTTCAACAGTACTCAGCCAGTAGCGCAGGTTATCAGCTCGGGCAAAAAATTGTGCATCAGGGGCCTGTGTATCGGCGAGTCGCTCGAGATAGCTACGAAAATATTGCTGGCCCTCGGCGTATTCTGATTCTGGCCATGGCACAGCCCAACGACTGTGATCTATGTGCAGTCGCGGCTCGGCGATAGCCAGATCTCGATCTTCAGTTGACTGGGATTGGGAGCGACTGAAGGCTTCTCGATTAGCTTTGCTGAGGTCGCGAATCTGTACCAGCACTCCGAACTCCCAGCTGGGGATGTTATCCAACCAAACGCCGGGAGGCATCATGTCATTGCTCAGAAAACCACCGGGCTTTTCCAGCAGTACTTCGATGGTATGAATCAATGTTGCGGTAGTGGTCGCACCTACCACCAGAGGCTTG
Source organism: gamma proteobacterium HTCC2207 (assembly GCA_000153445.1). Taxonomy (GTDB): domain Bacteria; phylum Pseudomonadota; class Gammaproteobacteria; order Pseudomonadales; family Porticoccaceae; genus HTCC2207. The sequence continues at coordinate 60,455 of CH672396.1, forward strand.
CCAACGAGCGCTTTCTCCGCCTCGCCACGCACATCAAAAAGGCCGGGCTCGTTACTCCAATACCAACCCAGTCCGAGCAACAACAACCCTACAACCAACAAACTAGTCAATGTATAACGCAGGTAAGCCGGTCTCTGGTTATCAACGTAGCCATCAGTTATTTTTTCTGAGGCATCGAGAAAGGGTCTTTGCCCAACGGTTTTAATGCGACGCCAGAATCTCATTTGTGCATACCATCTTTATGCATATTGTGCATGTCATGACCTGAGTGATCGTGCATCGAATGATCATGGGCCTTCTCCGCAGCAGCGGCTTTCTTAAACAAGCTGCGCACCTCAGCAGTTATTTCAATAGCGCCGCAGTCTTCGGTCTGTAAACTCATATCATGGGTTTCACCCGCCACCAATGCAGTTTCTACACCGAGTAACATGAGATGAAATCCACCAGGTTGCAGTACAAGGGTTTCACCCGATGCAACTGTCACCGCAGTAACCCGACGCATTTTCATCATGCCGTCGCTCATCAACTGCTGATGGATCTCCAGCTTCGCCGCCATGGCTGAACTGCCGCCGATAATTGAACAGGCTTTGTCATGCTTATTGGTTACCGACAAATAGGCTGCGGTTGCCGTTCGCCCTGGAGGCATAACACGCATATAGGCGTCTTCCACCGAGAAGCCCGAGGCGCTTGCCGCCAGCCCCAATGGCATGGAGAGACAAAAAACAAAACAATAGACTAATCGAGTATTCATAGGATTCCTTATCGAAACTATAGCATGTGATCAAAAAGTTGACCGCAAACCGGTATTATTGATCTAGCCTAAATCGCGCCAGTTAAAGAATTGAAATCAGTTTAGCGCGCAGCTGCGTATCTCTCTGCATTATACTAGAGTCATTTGAAAATACAGTCATGAATAACTGAGCGGAAAGGCTATGAAGATAATGCGTAACCTCCTACTGAGCCTAGCTCTGATTTCCGCTTGGATACCAGCATCAGGCAATGACTTTCTATCTAAGGCTGATGAAAACAGCTGGGCGACCCAACTCACTAATCCAGAGTTTGTTCCGGTTGAGCAAGCCTACAATTTAAACGTCGTTGTAGAAGACCAACGCCTACTGTTCAATTGGACCATCCGCGACGGCTACTACTTATACCGTGATCGTTTTAAATTTGGATCTATGGATAGCAGCGCTACTCTGGCAGCGCCACAATTTGGCAGCGGTCTGGTGAAGTGGGATGACTATTTCGAGAAAGAACTTGAAGTCTACTATCAGCAAACCAGCATTGCACTGCCCTTCACCACTGAAGCAACTCAACTGAGCCTAAAAATTGAATCCCAGGGTTGCGCCGATGCAGGACTCTGCTACCCACCCTATAAACAGTGGCTGGAAATTGACCTGGTAAATGACATTGTTGAAATTAGCAGTCAGCCCCCCGCCACCGCACAGCAGTCAGGCAATATTAACGACAGCTCGGCCCTACCACTTTCCCTGGTGCTGCTTTTTGCCCTGGCCGGCGGCATGATTCTCAACTTGATGCCCTGCGTATTTCCGATTCTATCGATCAAAGTGTTGAGTTTCACCATGAACCACAAGACTGATCGTAGCCGACATATCCATGGACTGGTATATACCGCCGGAGTGGTTTCCAGTTTTGTACTGATTGCTGTGGCTATGCTTTCCCTGCGTGCCGCGGGCGAGAGTATTGGCTGGGGCTTTCAATTGCAGTCACCCCTATTTGTAATATTTTTGATCTATCTATTTTTTGTTATGGGCCTTGGCCTCTCAGGCTATCTCGAGATCGGTAGCAGCCTGATGTCGGTGGGCCAAAATAGCCAGAGCGAAGAAGGCTTGCGCTCTTCGTTTATGACCGGTGTACTCGCCACCACAGTTGCCAGCCCCTGCACTGCACCTTTTATGGGTCCGGCTCTGGGATTTGCGATCAGCCAATCCGCATCCATTGCAGTGTTAGTGTTTGCCTGTCTCGGCTTGGGCATGGCGCTGCCGTTTATTTTATTGGCCTGGATCCCAGGGCTCACCAAGCGACTGCCGAAGCCAGGGCCCTGGATGGATCTGCTTAAACAATTTCTCGCCTTCCCGATCTATATGACAGCCGTCTGGTTGCTCTGGGTTGCCGGACGTCAAACCTCAATCGACGTCGCAGCGGCTGTGATCATCGGCCTGATTCTAGTAGTGATGGGTTTATGGGTCTGGAAACTCAATAGCAAACCACTGACCAGACTGATAGCCGCCATTACATTTGCCGCCGCTCTTGCAGTACCTATAACGGCTATCTCGGAATCAGACGTGGAGCCAGAGTTTTTGACCTATTCACCAGAGTTGCTCGCTGAGCTGCGCGACGACAATCAGCCGGTGTTTATCAATCTCACCGCGGACTGGTGTATTACCTGCCTGGTGAATGAGCGCGTAGCGCTAAGCTCAGAGAAGGTTATAGGACTGATGCGCGATAATGGTATCAACTATCTCAAAGGTGACTGGACCAACAGCGATCCCCAAATCACCGAACTGCTTGGGCAATTCAATCGCAGTGGTGTGCCACTTTACCTGCTCTACCCCAGAGGCCAGGGTAAGGCAGTGATCCTTCCGCAAATACTCACTGAATCAATGATTATTGATGCCCTTAATCAAGCAATAAATTGACTTCGGCGATTTTAGCTGCATTAAAGCTCAACTTGTAAGGCTTTAAACGATTTTAGCGTTTTTTAGCCGTTTTAGCTTCGAAAACCCCGCTAAAAACCTCTATCGTCGCCGTTTCAGTAAAAATACTCGAGCAAAAAACAGCCAACATGCTGAATATCGTCGGCATTTTCTGGTAATTTCGGCGAAAAAGGTATTTATTAAATTTTTCGTGGACAGTACTTTTATTTTCGGGCAGACTCCTCTCAAACTGGCAACCAACCTATTTCCGAGGGTTCCAATGGCTTCACTACTGGTTCTTCATGGTCCAAACTTAAATTTGCTCGGCTCTCGGGAGCCAGAAATTTATGGCGCCGAATCTCTTGAGCAAATTAATGCAGCACTGACCAGTCAGGCAGCAGCAGCCGGACATAGCCTTGCGGCCCTGCAAAGCAATGCCGAATTCGAGCTAATTCAAAGAATCCACGACGCTAGAAACGAAGCCGTCGACTTTATTATCATCAATCCCGGCGCTTTCACTCACACGAGTGTAGCTCTGCGCGATGCATTACTCGGCGTTGAAATTCCGTTTATCGAAGTCCACCTCTCCAATGTTCACGCCCGAGAGGCCTTCCGTCATCACTCCTATTTTTCTGATATTGCTGAAGGCGTTATATGCGGCTTCGGTGCAAATAGTTACCAGCTGGCCCTGCAAGCAGTACTCGGCAAGCTTGATCATTAATCTTAAAACGAGAAAACTACATGGATATTCGTAAAGTAAAAAAACTCATCGAACTGCTCGAAGAGTCGAACATCAATGAATTAGAAATTACCGAAGGTGAAGAGTCGGTACGCATCAGCCGCGGCGCGCCTGTGCAAGCCTATGCTGCGCCAGTACCAGCTGCCCCGCAACCTGCAGCCGTAGCAGCTCCTGTCGCTGCCGCTCCTGCAGCCGCAGCTTCTGACGAGCTCGCTGGGCACGTAGTTAAATCACCCATGGTTGGTACTTACTACGCATCGCCTTCACCAGATTCGGCAGCCTTTGTCACAGTTGGCAGCACAGTGAAAGCCGGTGACGTGCTCTGTATTCTCGAAGCCATGAAAATGATGAACCAGATCGAAGCAGATAGAGCGGGCACCATTGGTGCCATACTTGCCGAAGACGGCGAGCCTATCGAATTCGATCAGCCATTGTTCACCATCGTTTAACTGTAGCCAGGGAAAAAACTATGCTCGAAAAAGTCCTGATCGCAAATCGCGGCGAGATTGCTCTGCGTATTCTGCGCGCCTGTAAAGAATTGAATATTAAGACGGTTGCCGTTCACTCAAAAGTGGATGCCGATCTTAAACACGTCATGCTGGCTGATCAGTCGATATGCATAGGCCCCAATCCCTCGGCTCAGAGCTACCTAAACATTCCGGCTATTATTAGCGCCATGGAAGTGACCGGCGCCACCGCGGTCCACCCAGGCTATGGTTTTCTCGCCGAAAATGCTGACTTTGCCGAGCAGGTAGAGAACAGCGGCTTTGTCTTTATCGGACCAACCGCCGACTGCATTCGCATTATGGGTGACAAGGTTGCGGCGATTAAAGCGATGAAGTCTGCCGGCGTACCCACGGTTCCCGGCTCTGACGGTCCATTGGACGATGACCCGGCGGCTCTTCGCGCCATGGGCAAAAAAATTGGCTACCCGGTAATCATCAAGGCAGCTTCAGGCGGCGGCGGTCGCGGTATGCGCATTGTCGAAAATGAAGAAGCCCTGGTTAACTCCGTTGCGATCACTAAATCCGAAGCTGAGGCAGCATTTGGCGATGGCACTGTCTATATGGAGAAGTTTCTGCAGAATCCTCGCCATGTTGAAGTGCAGGTACTCTCAGACGGTCAGGGACATGCGATTCATCTGGGTGATCGTGACTGTTCGTTGCAGCGACGTCATCAGAAGGTTTTGGAAGAGGCTCCGGCTCCGGGAATTCCCGAAGAAGCTCGTCAGGCGGTTTTTGAAAGCTGCACCCAAGCCTGTATTGAAATCGGCTATCGCGGCGCCGGTACCTTTGAGTTTCTCTATGAAGATGGCGGTTTTTACTTTATTGAGATGAATACTCGGGTTCAGGTAGAACATCCTGTATCGGAAATGATTACCGGCATCGATATTGTTAAAGAGCAATTGTCGATTGCCAGCGGCCGGCCACTTAGCTTTACTCAGAAAGATGTTATTTTCCGCGGTCACTCTTTTGAGTGCAGAATTAACGCGGAAGACCCTGTCACCTTTATGCCTCAGCCTGGCACTATCACCTCTTATCATGCCCCTGGCGGCAACGGTGTGCGTGTCGATTCGCATATCTACAACGGCTATCGCGTGCCACCGAATTATGACTCTTTGATCGGCAAGATTATTACCTACGGTCGTGACCGGAATTCAGCGCTTTCGCGCATGCGCAACGCACTAGACGAAATGATGATCGACGGCATCAAAACCAATATTGAACTGCATCAGGATCTGGTTCGCGATTCTGAGTTCCAGAAAGGTGGCGTCAACATCCATTATCTTGAGAAAAAACTCGGACTGTAATCTGCAGTCCGGCGTTTTGCTCAGCGCCATTTGTTCAACTCGCACCCCAAATAATAGGCCGACCCTATGCAATGGCTCCAGCTGATTGTAGGCAGTACCCGTGACGCCAGCAGTGCAATTGAAGACGCGCTGCTCGAACTAGGCGCCGTTTCAGTCACCCTGGAAGACGCGGCCGACCAGCCTATTCTGGAGCCCGGTGTTGGCGAAACACCACTCTGGGATAACTGCACTATTAAAGCGCTGTTCCCCAATGACACAGATACCACTCAGACAACCGTGCAACTTGAGCAACTGATTTCTCGCCCACTGCAGTCAAGCTGGCAGCAACTGGAAGACAAGGACTGGTCTCAGGAGTGGAAGAAATATTTTTCACCGATGAAATGCGGCGAGCGCCTGTGGATCTGTCCCAGCTGGATTGAACCCCCTGACGCTAGCGGCATCAACCTAAGTCTTGATCCAGGCCTCGCCTTTGGCACCGGCAGCCACCCAACGACCCACCTCTGCCTGCGCTGGCTCGACAAGCAGGATTTGGCCGGGCAAACGGTGATCGATTATGGCTGTGGCTCAGGCATTCTTGGGATTGCTGCGCTGCTATTGGGCGCTGAAAAAGTGATTGCCGTAGACAATGATCCTCAAGCATTGCTGGCCACAAGAGACAATGCCGAGCGCAACAATATCGCCGCCGAGCGAATTAGCACCTATCTGCCTGAGGAACTTCCAGCAGATACCGTTGGGCAAACCATGTTGGCGAATATTCTTGCTGCGCCATTAATTGAACTGGCACCCAAACTTACCGCGTTGACCGCGAGCAATGGATTGATCTGTCTATCGGGCTTGCTCGAGCATCAGATCACCGCCGTCTCGCAACCCTATCTTGGCAATTTTGCTTTTGATGATCCGGCCATTGAAACCGAATGGGCTCAGCTGGCTGCGCGTAAAACAGCCCTGAGCTAATGTAGAGCCCTGAGCTAGTAAACAGCCCAAGCAGCGACAGATTTCTGATGCTGCTAGACTCAGCAAAACACCTGCTGGAAACGCCATGTCACAACTGACCACTGACTGCCCTAACTGCAGCACCAAATTCCACCTAGCCCCAGAACAGATAGAGGCGGCTCGAGGCTTAGTGCGCTGCGGAAAGTGCATGACCGTCTTTAGCGCCAGTGATCTTAGGAATGCGGAGCAGCAACAGAGCAGTGAGCAACCGGAAGACAGTGCCAAACTGCCAGTTATGACCGAATTGCTCCATAGCGAATTCAATCAACAGCAAGTAGTCACAAAAGACCAAAAGCCCAGCAGGATTTTCGCGAAGCTAATAGTGATTTTAGTCGGCACAGCACTGTTGGCTGCACAGTACAGCTATTTCTTCAGCCGCGAGCTGAGCCAGACTGCAACCTATCGCCAACCATTGATCGACTTCTGTCATTTCACCAGTTGCACAATAGACCTGTTTCGCGATGTAGATAGACTTGCAGTGCGACAATTTTCTGTCTACTCCGACCCCAGCCAGCAGCCAAGTCAAAATGGAGTACTAACAGTCGATCTGATTATCGAAAACCTTGGGCTGTTCGATCAACCTTACCCAAAAATTGCCCTGCGCTTTGCCGATATGGACGATCAGCTTGTTGCCGAACGGATCTTTTTAGCGCCTCATTATTTATCCCGCGACCCACAGAGCCTTTCAGCAAAGCCTAAGCTGATCCCCAGGGGCAAACAGAGGCGGATCAATTTCAGTCTCGTCGACCCCGGCGCGAAGGCAACTAATTACTCCGTTGAACTAAAAGAATAATAAATCTCTGTTTTTCAATTGATCACTTTTTAATCAGCTTGTCTCAGGGTATCATTATCGACCTTTTATTCCAGACCCGTCCTCCCGAGGCAAATGTGTTCAATATCGGCCCCTATCAGATCAACCGAAAAACAGTTTTAGCACCTATGGCAGGTGTAACTGATCTACCCTTTCGTCAGCTCTGTCGTGAGATGGGCGCGGGTATGGTGGTGTCTGAAATGGTCGCTGCAGACCCCAGTACCTGGTCGAGTAGAAAATCTAAGCTGCGCATTCAATTTGCCGATGAACCGGCACCACGATCGGTTCAAATAGCGGGCTATGATCCGTTGATGATGGCTGAAGCTGCGCGCTTTAACGTTCAGCAAGGCGCTGAAATTATTGATATCAATATGGGCTGCCCAGCAAAAAAAGTCCTTAAAAAAGCCGCGGGATCAGCGCTGCTTCAGCACCCAGATCTGGTGCAAGATATTCTCCGAGCGGTTGTCGACAGTGTCGATGTACCTGTGACATTAAAGATACGCACCGGTTGGGACCGTCAAAATCGCAATGCCGTGAGTATTGCCAAAATAGCTGAAGATGCTGGCATTGCCGCTCTTGCGATTCACGGTCGCACACGCGCCTGTCGCTTTGTTAAAGAAGTGGAGTACGACACCATAGCCAATGTTGTCGAAGCCCTCTCAATTCCAGTTATCGCCAATGGCGATATCACCACACCAGAAAAAGCCCTAGCAGTTTTAGAACAGACTGGTGCAGCCGCGGTAATGATTGGCAGAGGCGCTCAGGGGAATCCCTGGATCTTTAACCAGATTAATCATTTTCTAGAGCATGGCGAGGCCGCAGAAAAGCCCTCTATCGAAGACATTGAACTTGTGGTCTGTCGTCATTTACAGGCACTGCACGCGTTTTATGGCCCCCATGCTGGGGTTAAAATTGCCCGCAAACATATAGGTTGGTATTTCAGCGCACTGCCCGGTGGAAAACAATTTGCCCGCCATTTTAACCGTATTGAAGATCATCTTGAGCAGCAGAACCTGCTGCTGCAGTTTTTCCAGCAGCCTACTATTTTTCAGGAATTAGCGGCATGAAGTATGCAGAAGCCGACACCGGCTCAACGCCAAAAGATCCGCGCAGCAAACAGCAGTCTCTGCAACAGAGTGTTACCGAAGCCATGCAACGCTATTTTTCCGATCTCGACGGCCAGGCAACGCACGATCTATATGACATAGTGATGGCCGAAGTCGAACCACCACTACTCAAAGCCGTTATGGCTTACACCAGACAAAATCAAAGTAGGGCCGCGGAAACACTCGGCCTTAATCGCGGCACCCTACGTAAAAAATTAAAACAATACGACCTTCTGTAATCTTCCTAGAGGACTCTATGAGCGACCTGAAAAAAGTTTCACGCGCCTTAATCAGCGTTTCTGACAAGACCGGCATTGTTGACTTTGCCCGTGCACTCACCGCACAGGGTGTTGAAATACTCTCTACTGGTGGCACCTTTCGCCTGCTGCGAGAGAACGATATTGCGGCAACTGAAGTATCGGATTACACCGGCTTTCCGGAGATGATGGACGGTCGCGTCAAGACTCTGCATCCAAAAGTACACGGCGGTATTCTGGGACGTCGCGGCACTGATGATGAAGTAATGATGGAGCACGGCATTAAGCCAATCGACATGGTTGTAGTCAATCTATACCCCTTCGCCGCAACTGTTGCCGACCCCAACTGCACCCTGCCAACCGCAATTGAGAATATTGATATCGGCGGCCCAACCATGGTTCGTTCAGCAGCCAAGAATCACAAAGATGTGGCCATAGTGGTTAATGCTAGCGACTATCAGGCAGTCATCGACGAAATGTCTGCCAACGATGGTCATCTAGATTACGGTACGCGCTATCAGCTGATGGTTAAAGCCTTCGAACACACAGCAGCTTACGACGGCATGATCGCCAACTACTTCGGTGCTCGTGATATCGACAATCAGGCGCGCAATTTCTCTGATACCTATAACGTTCAGTATCACAAGACTCAAGAGATGCGTTACGGTGAAAACCCTCACCAGAAAGCCGCTTTTTATGTTGAAGCTAACCCTGCTGAAGCCAGTGTTGCCACGGCCAAACAGTTGCAGGGTAAAGAGTTATCCTTTAACAATATTGCCGATACAGACGCTGCCTTGGAATCTGTTAAACAGTTTGACCAGCCGGCCTGCGTTATCGTCAAGCACGCTAATCCCTGCGGTGTTGCCGTGGCTACGGATATTAAACTTGCTTACCATTTGGCCTTTGCCACTGACCCAGAATCCTCCTTTGGCGGCATTATCGCGTTTAACCGTGAACTGGATGCAGCCACTGCTGCGGATATCTGCGAGAAGCAATTTGTTGAAGTGATAATTGCTCCGTCGGTATCAGAGGAAGCCGTTGCCGTCATCGCAGCGAAGAAGAATGTTCGGCTGCTCGAGTGCGGAACCTGGGGTTCTGAACGACCACAGGACTTTGACTACAAGCGTGTTAATGGCGGACTGTTAATTCAGGATCGCGATAACGGTATGGTGGCTGAGAAAGATCTAAAAGTGGTCAGTGAGCGAGTACCGAGCAATGACGAAATGGCCGATATGATGTTTGCTTGGAAAGTGGCCAAGATGGTCAAATCCAACGCCATTATTTATGCCAAAGATAATCGTACTGTAGGTGTTGGCGCGGGCCAGATGAGCCGCATTAATTCGGCGCGTATTGCTGGCATTAAAGCTGAGCATGCAGGACTTGAAGTGGCGGGCGCCGTGATGGCATCAGATGCATTCTTCCCCTTCCGCGACGGAATTGATAATGCAGCGGCAGCTGGTATCAGCTGTGTGATTCAGCCCGGTGGTTCTATGCGTGACGACGAGGTTGTAGCAGCCGCCAATGAACATGGCATGGCGATGGTCTTTACCGGCATGCGTCACTTTCGGCACTAGTACGCTGGTTATTTTATCTTCTGACGGCGTTAACAATGTACTCAGTCGGTCGCTTATAAATTTAAGCTTCTGCACTGGGTACATTTTTTTAATGTTTAAAGCACATCATTCTTAGTCATTTTAAAGGCCGCCAGAGCTCTCTCTCGAGACTCTTTGATATCGATAATTGGCGCTGGATAATCGGTACCGATTTCTACTCCCGCCGCCGCAAGAACGTCCGCCGGTGCCAACCAGGGCGCATGAATATACTTGGCTGGCATCTCCGCCAGTTCAGGAACATGGCGACGAATATAGTCACCTTGCTTATCAAACTTTTCACTTTGAGTGATCGGATTAAAGATCCGGAAGAACGGCGCAGCATCAGCACCGCAACCGGCGATCCACTGCCAGCTTGCGCTATTGGCCGCCAGATCCGCATCCACCAGACAGTCCCAAAACCAGCGCTCGCCGCTATGCCAGTGAATCAGCAAGTTTTTCACCATAAATGAACCCACCACCATGCGCACACGGTTGTGCATATAGCCGGTGCCATAGAGTTCACGCATGCCCGCATCCACTAGGGGATAACCGGTTTTACCTTTTTGCCAGGCCTTAAGCTCGGCATCAGTATTCTTCGCCCAAGGGAAAACATTAAATCGTTGCTGTAAGTTGTCGGTGGGTAATTTTGGGAAATGGTAGAGCAGATAATAAGAAAATTCACGCCATCCCAGTTCGCTCAAAAAGGTATCCAGATTACTTTCATTATCAATTAACGCCGCCGCATCGTTAGCCGCATACCAAGCGGTATTGACCGACATTTGACCGAAGTGAAAATAAGGTGACAGACGTGAGACATTCTTTTTATTGGGGAAATTGCGGCCCTCACGATAATCTTGAATACCGTTAAAGACAAAATCATCTAAACGATCTTTGGCACCGTCCTCACTGATATCCCAGTCCCCGTGCAATTTTTTATCCCAATCTATAGCTGGCAATAGGGACAGGTCTTCGACGGTCAAACTGTTATCGGCCTTAACCAGATCCAACGTTTTAGGTACAGGCAGTGGTTGTCTAGGCGCGACTTTTTGCAAGCAACCTCTGCGATAGTAGGGCGTGAAGACTTTGTAGGGAGTGCCATCTTTTTTTAGTACCTGCCAGGGTTCCCACAGCAGTGAACCGTTAAAGCTCTGAACATCCAGCCCCGCCTCTTTAAGGCGGGTCTTTATATTGGCGTCCCGTTCAATACTCTGTGGCTCGTAACAGCGATTCCAATAAACGGCTTTAGCGGACATTGAAGCGCTGAGCTCTGAGAGAATTGCCAGCGCATCGCCACTGAAAATATTCAGCTTACCGTCCAGACTTTTATCCAGAGACTGCAGTGCATGATGCAGCCACCAGCGGCTGGCACCGCCGAGCGTCCAGTCTTGAGTATTGCTCTGATCAAAAATATACACGGGAATAACCGCGCCGGACTCACAGGCTGCAGATAGCGCGGGATTGTCAGCAAGGCGCAGATCCTGGCGAAACCAGTAGATTATGGGCCGCGAAGCTGACTCTGTATCTGGGGATGCAGTCGTTGCCGCGATTGGAGAGTCGATTGGAGAGGCGATAGCAAAGTCCTTTATTTTTATTTTAATTACGGCTGCTAAGCACTGAGTAGATCCTCTAAGCGAGAATAAACTCAGGCCCCCATTACAGCATATTTAGCGGTTTACTCTGCTACAATCTGCGCCATTATTTTTTGACTTTGGATTTAGACAAATGAATGTATTGGTTATTGGCTCAGGTGGTCGCGAACACGCTCTAGCATGGAAAGCCGCTCAGAGCACCGACGTAGAAACTGTATTTGTCGCACCGGGCAATGCCGGCAGCGCCAGAGAAGCCAAGGTAGAAAATATTGCCCTAGGTATTGATGATTTCGGCGCACTGGCGGATTTCGCTGCCAGCAATAATGTTGGCCTGACCATAGTGGGTCCTGAGCAGCCATTGGTCGACGGTATTGTCGACTTTTTTAATCAGCGTGAGCTGCCAATATTTGGTCCATCAAAGGGTGCTGCCCAACTTGAAGGGTCCAAAGCCTTTACCAAAGATTTTTTATTGCGCCAAAATATCCCCACAGGCTTTTACCAAAACTTCACCGATATAGCTGAAGCCACTGCCTACCTGCACAAAGTAGGAGCGCCAATTGTGATTAAAGCCGATGGCTTAGCTGCCGGCAAAGGGGTGATTGTGGCCATGACATTGGCCGAGGCGGAAGATGCGGTGCAAGATATGCTCGCGGGAAATGCGTTTGGCGAGGCGGGACATCGAGTGGTTATCGAAGAGTTTCTCGACGGCGAAGAAGCCAGCTTTATCGTTATGGTGGATGGCAAAAATGTTCTGCCCATGGCCACAAGTCAGGATCATAAGCGCGCCAGTGATGGCGACACCGGCCCTAATACAGGCGGCATGGGTGCCTATTCTCCAGCACCGGTTGTAGACGACGTGATCTATCAGCGGGTGATGGACGAAGTCATTTATCCGACAGTTAAAGGGATGGCCGAGGAAGGCAATGATTACACCGGCTTCCTCTATGCCGGACTGATGATTATGGCCGACGGCACACCCAAAGTTATTGAATATAACTGCCGCTTTGGCGACCCAGAGACACAGCCTATTTTAATGCGCCTAAAGTCCGACTTAGTCGGCCACTGCCTCGCCGCCCTCGATGGCGGGCTCCATAAAGAACAAGCCAACTGGGATCCTCGCCCTGCAGTAGGCATAGTGTTGGCAGCCGGCGGCTATCCCGGTAGCTATACCAAAGGCGACGCCATAACCGGTCTTGAGACTGAGAGCTCTGAGACGGCCAAAGTATTCCACGCCGGTACCGCGATCAAAGACGGCCAGGTGGTTACCAATGGCGGCCGAGTACTCTGCGCAACAGCTCTGGGCAAAACTGTTGCCAAGGCGCAGCAAGCAGCCTATGAGGTGGCCGCAGGGATAGAGTTCACTGGTTTGTACAAACGCTCAGATATTGCCTGGCGCGCAATCGAGCGCGAGCAAAAGAGCTAGCATCGCAGTGACTCTGTGGCAGCAGTTTCTCAGCGTCGAGATCGAGTTCCATTCATTTGGTGGTCAGCATATTGGGGCGCTAACTGCATTTGCACTCTGTATGCTGGCGACGGTCTGGTGTATCCGTCATTTTGATGAGCGGCAAAATCTTCTCTTCAGCAGAGCAGTGTCTATTGTCCTAGTGATCACAGTGGTTATTTTTAGCGCCATCAAAATCTACTTTGATCGTTTTAACCTCTTGATCGATCTTCCTATTTCTCTGTGCAATCTTTTCTCCGTGTTAGCGCCGCTACTATTTTGGCGCCCAAATCAACGTCGCCTTGAAGTGATCTATTATTTGGTTATGGCGGGCACATTGCAGGCTATGCTGACGCCCGACCTGTATGTCGGCTTTCCCAGCAATGAATTCTTTAAATACTGGATTGTCCACGGCGGCCTAGTGGTACTGGTTGTGCATAATATTTTTGCCTTCCAAATGTATCCGCGATTTAAAGGCGTGGTGATTACCTTTGCCTGGGTTAATGTCTATTCAGTTGCTCTCTATGGCCTTAACCTAGCGATGAATGCGAATTACTTTTATCTGGTCAGCAAACCAGGCAATGCTTCAATTCTCGACTTATTTGGACCCTGGCCCCTCTATATCCTTGTCGCCGAAATGGTCGCCATGGTGTTCTTTGCGCTGTTCTATCTGCCATTTATGTTTATCAAGAAAACTGATCAGCCGATCAGGACGTAACATTAGACAAGTTCAGTTAAAGCCACTACAGTTCCATTAAATTCAGCGTTAGTAATGATACCAAATTTCTTTTGAGACCGATTATGTCCCAGTCAAAGCCAACACTCTCTGTATTTGATCAGTTTATAGTTCAAGCAGATCAAGCACTGCGCACTCTTGCGGGCAGTGCACCGACGCCACAGCGCAGCTCGCCAGCCGCTGGCACAGCGGAGGGCAAGTTATCGGAACAGGAACGCAAGCATGCTGTGGGTTTGATGCGTGTTAATCACGCCGGTGAAGTCTGCGCTCAAGCGCTCTATCAAGGCCAGGCACTCACAGCGAAACTGCCCGAAGTGGGTCAACAAATGGAAGAGGCCGCAGCCGAAGAGATTGACCATCTGGCCTGGTGCGAAGAGCGAATCAACCAATTGGATGGCAGCACTAGTCGTTTAAATCCAGTTTGGTATGCCGCCTCATTTGGTATTGGTGCAGCTGCAGGATTGATCAGCGACAAGCTCAGTCTTGGGTTTGTGGCCGCCACCGAAGAGCAGGTATGCAATCATCTTCAAGAACATTTAGATAAGCTGCCTGAAGACGATCACAAGAGTCGTGCGGTGATTGAGCAGATGCTGATAGACGAAAAACATCATGCCGAAAATGCTCTAGATGCCGGTGGCTACCCCTTCCCAAAACCGGTCAAAAAACTGATGACGTTGGTCTCAGGTGCCATGACTGCGAGTAGTTATAGGCTCTAATCAAAGAGCCTTTAATCAAACAGCCTCTAATCAAACAACATTGACTGCGGCTCATGAGGATTTTCCATATCCCGAGCCAGTTCGACAATCTTCTCCGACAACCACTGATGAATCGGTGATCCCAATGTGCGCTTGTGCTGCAAGAGCACCAGAGGAACCGTTCCCTCGTGGGGAAGATCATCCGGATAGGTTTTAGTGACAATCCGATAGAGCTCTCGTTCCATACCAGAACCAAACTTGGCCGATACCATTAAACAGTCCGATGCGCAGATGGTTTCAATCGCGGTCATCAGCTGATTCGTCACCATTGCCTTAGAACGGCTGCGCCCCTGCTTTCGCAAAGCTCTGTCAAAACGGGCATCTGTGCGAGCACTTACACGTTTCGCGATTAGCAGGTAGTACTGCACATAGGGATATTGAAGAATTTCGTCCAACGTCACGCGATTTTTTTTCGCCAGGGGATGACCCTCTCGCATCCAGATCGACGGACTAAAAATAGACAAATGACGAGCTGTCACTTCAGCGGTGATCTCTCGCTTAATATCAATAGCAAAATCCAGTACACCATCTGATAACTCTCCCGCCACGGAATCTGTCTCACTTGAGATCGACAGAATAACCCCCGGAGCATACTTGTTTAACAGCGCAGTCAACTGGGATGCTAGGGAGATAGCAATAAACTCAGGGATGGCAATGGTTATCTCGCCAACATAGGTGGCCGGGTCAAATTCACCATCAGTGACCATATCAAGGATGCCATCGAGTAGCATGGGCAACCTAAGTTGTAATTCTTGAGCCTTGGGAGTGGGGATTAAGATATTTCCAGTGCGCGTAAACAGCGGATCATCCAGCTGCTGACGCAGTCGCTGCAACACTCGACTCATGGCTGGCTGTGTAATAAACAGCCGCTGTGCCGCGCGGGTAACGCTTTTCTCCTCCAATAAAGCTTGAAGTGCAACCAGTAAATTAAGGTCGAGGCGGGACAGTTTTTGCAAATTCATGGGTTATTCTCAATGTCATTACAATTTGGTATATAAATAATGCTAACAATGCATTTGGATTATGACATAGGTCTGGGTATATTGTCACTCATAGGGCGGCGTGCCCACAAACACTCACGGAGATAGACCATGACACTCGTATATATACTAATCGGATTCACTGGATTAGCGGGTGCTGCAATTGCGAAAGATGACTTCGCGAACGTTAAAGCACCAAAACTCAAAGCTTCCGATAAGTCGCTGACCCACTAAATCAGCGGCTTCGTACCAAACCCCTCTTAATCCTTGCTATAGGATTCTTTTATAGGGGCCCTTCTTGGGCCCCTTTTTTTTATCTTGAAAAAAAGCCTTTCTAAAACTTTCTCTAATTTCGACAGAAGCCAGCAACGCTCTGGACCACAGCTCAAATTTTTTAAGTCATTACATAATGGTATGACTACAATGCAAACAATGCATTTGCAGTATGGGCCTCAGATTTCTACTATACGCGTAATGAAGTAGTACAGAGTTTTGGAGACGTGCTGTTTAGCAGGTCTCTCACAGTTTTACCCCTACCCCTTCCTTTGAGACTTTCTCAGGATTTTTTAGGAGCCTACCTTTAGGCTCCTTTTTTTTGTCTCGGATTTAGCCAAATTAGGCGTCAATTACCTCATAGCTATGGCTCATCTCAACACCAGCAGCATTGAGCATAATAGAGGCCGAGCAATATTTCTCAGCTGACAACTCCACCGCTCGTTTAACCTGTGTCTCTTTAAGCTTTCTACCCGAAACTACAAACCGCAGATGGATCTTGCTAAACACCGCTGGCACAGCATCGACTCGCTCGGCTTCAATCTCAGTGCGACAATCGGTTACTTGCTGACGACTCTTGGTCAGCATGCTCATCACATCAAAGGACGCACAGCCTCCCAAACCTAATAACAGCATCTCCATGGGACGAACACCCATATTGCGACCACCCTGACTCTCGGCACCATCCATCACCACACTGTGGCCACTGCCAGACTCGCCAAGAAACATTACGCCGTCTACCCACTTAATTGTTGCCTTCATAAACTGCCTCACTCTCAGAAGCGCAAAGATTACCATAGGGTCGTTGTAAATTTTACTCGTGACAACTTTTTTTTGACTACTATTAAATTCAGGAGTCGCAGATAAACAGTCTATAAAGCGGCATGTTGCTAAACGTGTAAATGGAGAAACAAATTGGCGCCTGCACCTCTGACACCACATATTGAAAATGTGGAAGAATTCTTATCCCACTGCCACAGACGTCGCTACCCGGCTAAAAGCACCATTATCTACGCCGGTGATCAAGGGGATACTCTCTACTACATTATCAAGGGTTCGGTCACAGTGATGATTGAAGACGATAGTGATGGCAAAGAGATTATTCTCGCCTATCTCAACCCAGGAGATTTTTTCGGCGAGATGGGACTCTTTGATCAGGAGCATCGCAGCGCCTGGATCCGCACTAAAACCGAATGTGAAGTAGGCGAAATCAGCTACGGGAAATTTATTGAGCTGAGTAATAAACACCCCGCGTTTCTATTTGCCATCAGCAAACAGGTTGCTCAAAGACTCAGAGATACCACGCGAAAAGTCAGAGACCTGGCGTTTTTGGATGTTACTGGCCGAGTGGCGAGAACTCTACTGGACCTGTGTAAAGAACCGGATGCAATGACCCACCCGGATGGCATGCAAATCAAGATTACGCGCCAGGAGATTGGACGCATAGTCGGCTGCTCTAGAGAGATGGTTGGCCGTGTGCTTAAAGAGCTTGAGACTCAGGGGCTGGTTTCTGTATCCGGTAAAACTATGGTGGTGTTTGGCACTCGCTAAGCAAACATCTCCGCAAGTCGCTGACCCGGATCTTCGCTGCGCATAAACGCTTCGCCAACCAAGAAACTATTAACATTGTTGCCTCGCATAGCGGCAACATCTTCGGCGCTGTGTATGCCGCTCTCGGTGATAACAATTTTGCCAGCGGGGATTTTTTCGAGTAACTGATAAGTGTTCTCTAGAGAGACTTCAAAACTGTGCAGGTTTCGGTTGTTGATGCCAACCATTGGGTTGTTGAGCTTAAGTGCTATATCTAGCTCCACTCCATCATGCACTTCAATCAGCACATCCATACCCAGCGATTGCGCCAACTCATGGAGATGAGTCAACTGCTCTTCGGTCAATGCCGAAACGATTAATAGAATACAATCTGCACTCATAGCGCGAGCTTCATAGACCTGATAATCATCGATAATAAAATCTTTACGAATAACCGGTAGCTGCGTACACGACCGTGCCATCTGCAAATACTCATCTGCGCCCTGAAAAAAATCCACATCGGTCAAAACTGACAAGCAGGCTGCACCACCCTGCTCATAACTTTCGGCAATGGCGGCTGGATCAAAATCCTCACGGATGACCCCTTTACTCGGAGAGGCTTTCTTAATCTCTGCAATGACTGCAGATTGACCAGCAGCAAGCTTGGCTGCCAGTGCTGCGGCAAAGCCTCTAGGCTTTTCGGCAGACTGGGCTTTTTCAATTAGCTGCGCAATAGAAACCAGGGCACTGCGCTCAGCAATTTCTTCATGCTTGCGGGCGAGAATTTTTTTCAAGATGGTGGGTGTATCTGAGCTCATTGTAATTTCTCGTTGTTTTTAAGCGTCTTGTTGGACCTGAGTAAAGGTCGCCAGATCAGTTAGTTTAGCCCGAGCTAATCCTGCGCCTATGGCGTCCTGCGCCATGGCAATGCCCTCGTTGATACTGTCGGCACAACCAGCCACATAAAGTGCAGCACCGGCATTTAGGGCGATCAGATCAGCAGCTTTTCCACCATTGGCGCTTGACTGCTTACCCAGCGCATCTTTGATCAGCTCTAGGGATTGCTCGGCGTTATCGACGGTCAAACCCTCGAGGCTCTGACGCTGCAACATAAAGTCTTCTGGAGCTATGCTGTATTCCCTGACAGCCCCGTCTTTAAACTCAGCCACTGCGGTTTCTGTAGCTATGCTTATTTCATCCAAACCATCGGCAGAGTGCACTACCATAATATGCTCAGCACCAAGGCGCCCGAGCACCTCGGCCATGGGTTTGCACAGGGCCTGATCATAAACGCCTATCAGCTGTCTGGTAACGCCAGCCGGATTAGTCATGGGGCCGAGAATATTAAAAATAGTGCGCAGGCCAAGTTCGCGGCGGGGGCCAATAGCATGCTTCATGGCGCTATGATGGGCCGGGGCAAACATAAAACCGACACCTAACTCTTCCACGCACAACGCCACTTGATTGGGGCTAAGATTTAAGTTCACTCCGGCGGCTTCGAGGACATCAGCGGCACCGCTTTTGCTACTGACTGAGCGATTGCCATGTTTCGCCACAGAACCACCGGCCGCGGCAACCACAAAGGTGGAGGCAGTGGAGACATTAAATAGGTTTGATTCATCGCCGCCAGTGCCGACTATATCCACAAGACAGTCACCGGACACTTTAACGCCAGTGGCCAACTCGCGCATAACTTCAACGGCACCAGCAATCTCATCGATGCTCTCACCCTTCATACGCAGAGCCACAAGAAATGCACCGATCTGAGCTTCAGTGGCATTGCCCGTCATGATCTGGCGCATCACATCGCGCATCTCTGAGGCGCTAAGATTTTGCCCCAGCACAACATTTTCCAATGCCTGTTTGATATCCATGCTTAACTCTCGAGAAAATTATTTAGCAGGTCGTGACCATGCTGGGTGAGGATTGATTCCGGATGAAATTGCACGCCTTCGATGGGTAGTGTCTTGTGCCGCACCCCCATGATTTCATCGAGGCTGCCATCTTCATTTTCGGTCCAAGCTGTGATTTCAAGGCAGCTGGGAAGACTGCTCTGCTCGATCACTAAAGAGTGATAACGTGTGGCCTCAAAAGGATTAGTCAGCCCATTAAAAACGCCATTATTACTATGGTGCATAGGCGACGTTTTGCCGTGCATAACCTGTTTGGCGCGGACAATCTTGCCGCCAAAGGCCTGAGCAATACTCTGATGCCCCAAGCAAACGCCCAAAATTGGCAGGCGGCCGGCAAAGTGCGTAATCGTTTCTACTGAGATACCTGCCTCATTAGGCGTGCAGGGGCCGGGCGAGATAACAATCTTTTCCGGTGCCATACGCTCTATGTCAGCAATGCTAATTTCATCATTGCGATAGACCTGAACATCGGCTTTTAGCTCGGCAAGGTACTGGACAATGTTGTAGGTGAATGAGTCATAATTATCGATCATTAAAATCATTTTGACTCTCCAGACGCTTTGTTACAGACCATGGCTGCTGCGCTCATAAGGGCTCGGGCTTTATTGTTGGTTTCTTTCCACTCCAGCTCGGGAACCGAATCGGCAACTACACCAGCTCCAGCTTGAACGTGTAGGATCTTGTCTTTAATCACCGCAGTGCGAATCGCGATAGCAGTGTCCATATTGCCATTCCACCCTATATAACCCACAGCGCCGCCGTAGATATTACGCTTCACTGGCTCCAGTTCATCGATAATTTCCATGGCGCGAATTTTCGGTGCACCGCTCAGGGTACCGGCAGGTAAGGTTGCCTTCAGAACTTCCAGGGCACCCATATCATCGGTGACTTGGCCGACCACATTAGAGGTGATATGCATAACATGAGAGTAGCGCTCAACGACCATTTTTTCGGTGACTTCGACAGTGCCAGTTTTACTGATGCGCCCAACATCATTGCGACCCAAATCAATCAACATTAAATGCTCAGCAATTTCTTTAGGATCGGCAAGCATCTCATCTTCCATGGCCTGATCTTCTTGGGCTGTTGCACCGCGCTTGCGAGTGCCAGCAATTGGCCTAACGGTCACCTCTCCGTCCTCAAGACGGGCGAGAACCTCTGGGGACGAGCCGACAATATGGAAACCATCAAGATCGAGGAAGTACATATAGGGTGATGGGTTAAGGCGGCGCAGTGCGCGGTAAAGATTAATCGGTTCCGCATCGAAGGGTGCCGACAGACGCTGAGACGGCACCACCTGCATAACATCGCCGGCCATGACATAGTCTTTGACTTTATTGACTGCCGCTTTGAAATCCTGCGCACCAAAGCTCGAGACAAAATCGTCTTCAGATAGACCATCGCCAGCCATGTTCATCGGCGGCAGTTGCGGTGTCGACTGCTCAAGCTTGGCCTCAAGTTCATCAAGGCGAGCTTCCGCGCTAGCTAGGGCATCTGGGTCTTTAGCATCCACATGAACCACTAACATGATGGTGCCTGAGAGGTTGTCGAAAATCGCCACCTCATCCGAAGCCATAAGCAATATATCAGGCGTTCCCAGCTCATCCGATGGCGCAGTCTGAGCTAATTTTGGTTCGACAAAACGCACAGTGTCATAGCCAAAATACCCCACCAGACCGCCAGTGAAGCGCGGCAGATTAGGCAGATCGGGCATGCTAAATAATTTTCGGAATCGCTCGACTTCGCCCAGAGGGTCAGAGGTTGAGCGGTTAACCATCGGCTTGCCGTCACGAATAATTTCGAGCCGCGTTCCGAATATCTTAAGAACTGTTGAGGTATGCAGACCAATCAGCGAGTAACGGCCCCATTTTTCGCCGCCCTGCACTGATTCAAATAGGTAGGAGTTTGGCCCAAAAGCCAGCTTTAAATAAACACTAAGGGGGGTTTCTAGATCAGCCAGCACTTCCCGGGTAACGGGGATACGGTTGTATTCTTGGCGGGCTAACTCAGCAAATTGTTCGGCGGTCATAATCGGATCCTTGTTCTTTAACAGAATGTGGTTGTGCAGGCGTCAGTGCGCCTCGGCTGCTCTAGTTGCGCCAACGCCACGTGTGACAATTGCTGTCAAACTGTTTAGAACTTGAATCTTTCACAAACCATCTCTGCATTAGTTGTGGGCATTGTAATCAATTAACCCAACTCTTTGTACGCTTTAGGCCGATTAAACTCTGTCGATCTTTAACTTATGCCTTGGCTAACTCGCTGCGCATCTTGGCGATGACGTCAGTATAGTCATCGGCGCCGTATATTGCTGAACCAGCGACAAAGGTATCAGCACCTGCCGCAGCAATTTCGCGGATATTATTGACGGTGACGCCACCATCGATCTCAAGACGAATATCATGACCACTGCTGTCAATCAGCTTGCGCGCCTCGGCAAGTTTATCCAGTGTGGCGGGAATAAATTTCTGGCCACCAAAACCTGGGTTAACCGACATCAGCAAAAGCATATCCATTCGATCCATCACCCAGCGCACAGTTTCCAGGCTGGTTGCTGGATTTAATACCAGACCTGCCTTGCATCCGAGATCGCGAACCAACTGTAAAGACCGATCAACATGGTTGGATGCCTCCGGATGAAAGGTTATGTAGGTTGCACCTGCATCGGCAAACATGCGGATCAAATCATCCACCGGTTGGACCATCAAATGAACGTCAATAGGTGCAGTGACACCATGATCACGCAGCGCTTTGCAGACCATCGGACCGATCGTTAGATTAGGCACATAATGGTTGTCCATAACATCGAAGTGGACAACATCTGCGCCGGCTTCAAGAACGGCATCAACCTCTTCGCCAAGGCGGGCAAAATTGGCAGAAAGGATGGATGGGGCAATCAAAAAGTCAGTCATATAACACCAGGAGTTAATTCAGGCGTAACTATGCGGGACTTCCTTATGGGGTGCAAATAATTTGCCTGCGAAAGGGGCCAGATAAATAAAAAGAGCGGCAAAAAAAACGCGGCAAAGAAAAAAGACCAACTGTTTCCAGCTGGTCTTTTCTCGAGTGACAACTTATTGCTGATTAGTTTTCTTGTTGCTGACGCTTTTCTTTCATTATTTCGCGGCGTTCCTGCTTGGCCGCACGGATCTCCTCTTTGGTTAGAGAGCCATCCCCATTGCTGTCCATTTTTGAGAAACGTTCGCGGCGTTTATCAGCCATTTTCTCTAGAGCTTGTTCATGCTCCTGTGTAGACACGACACCATCACCATCTTGATCAACCTGTTTAAGCATGCCTTTATGGTGGCGGGCCTTACCATCATGATCACCTTTGTGGTGCTCGGCCAAGGTAACTAGCGAGAACACCGCCAGTAGAGTAAAAATCAGTACGTTACGCATACA
Organism: gamma proteobacterium HTCC2207; assembly: GCA_000153445.1. Taxonomy (GTDB): domain Bacteria; phylum Pseudomonadota; class Gammaproteobacteria; order Pseudomonadales; family Porticoccaceae; genus HTCC2207. The sequence continues at coordinate 83,039 of CH672396.1, forward strand.
CTATCCTCTTGATTAAATTAGTAGAGCCGCTTTATTGGAACTTCTTTATGAGACTCTCTTTGTGCGACTCTCTTTATGAGAGCCTCTCTCCAGAAAAGCCTATAACGCCAGACTCTACTAATCGGTTGACACTCAAGAGTAGGCATACTCCTTAAACTGGTCGCGCAGATCTTTCTTACTGATTTTTCCGGTTGCGGTATGAGGAATCTCCTCGACAAAAACACAGTCCTCAGGTGTCCACCACTTGGCGATCTTGCCATCAAGGGAAGCCAGGATGGCATCTTTGTCAGGAGTCGACCCTTCAACAGGAATCACAATCAACAGCGGGCGCTCAGTCCACTTCGGATGCGAGACACCAATAACGGCGGCCTCTTGCACATCTGGATGTGACATAGCGGCATTCTCCACATCGATGGAGCTAATCCACTCGCCACCAGATTTAATCACGTCTTTGATACGGTCAGTGATAGTCACATAACCCTGCTCGTCTATAGCGGCCATATCGCCGGTATTGAACCACCCCTCTTCGTCTACCGCAGGCTTATCGTCGAGACGGTAGTAGCCACTGCAGACCCAGGGGCCCTTCACCAGCAAAGCACCGGAAGCGACACCATCCCAGGGCAACTCATTATTATCACCATCGACAATTTTCATTTCGACACCAAAGACTACGCGGCCGGCGCGAACACGCCAAGTATCCTGCTCTTGCTGGGTGCCATCCTGCATCCATTCCTGAGGTCTATTGTAGGATCCAAGAGGACTCATTTCAGTCATACCCCAGCCCATATGCACGACAACGCCGTGCTTTTCCATTTCCTGCATCAGCGACAGCGGGCATGCAGAGCCGCCACAGACGACAGAATTAAGTGATTCTATGGTTTTCCCTGTGTCATTGAGGTATCCCACCAAAGCCAGCCATACAGTAGGCACGCCGAGGGAATAGTTCACTTTCTCTGAATTGATCAACTTGGTCAATGTGTCACCATCGGCCATTTTCGGCCCTGGGAACACCAGCTTGGCACCAACCATTGGGCCGTTGTAGGCCGTTCCCCAGGCATTGACATGAAACATTGGCACTATCGGCATCACCACATCTTCCGCGGCGAGGTTCATCACTTCTGGCGTTGAGCCAACAATGGAGTGTAAAACTGTACTGCGGTGGCTATAGAGAACGCCCTTAGGGTTGCCGGTGGTACCAGAGGTGTAGCACATAGAGCTGGCGCTGTTCTCTTCCAACTCTGGCCAGTCAAAGCTCTCTGACTCATCTGCAATAAAGGTCTCATAACAGTGGGCATTTTTTAGACTGGTCTCGGGCATATTTGCCGCATCAGTCATGACGACGAAGCCCTGAACCGTAGCAAGCCTATCTTGCAGCTGCTCCAGCAGAGGCACAAACATGGGATCAGTAAAGACAAACTTGTCTTCGGCATGATTAATAATATATTCGATCTGCTCAGGAAACAGCCTTGGGTTCACTGTGTGACACACCTGCCCCGAACACGAGATTGAGTAGTAGAGCTCAAAGTGACGATAGTCATTCCAGGCCAAAGTGGCAATTCTGTCCCCTGACTGAAAGCCCACCCTTTGAAGAGCATTAGCCATCTGGCGCACACGTCGAAAGGCATCTTTATAGGTATATTTATGCAACGGGTTATCGCCGGTCACTGAAACAATTTCGCTCTTTCCGTTGATGCGGTCAGCGTGCTTCATTATCGACGTTATAGTCAGCTGGGAGTCCATCATTAAGCCATTCATGTTCTGTTCCTCAAGGTATCTTTTTTATTATGATTTTAATTATTATTGCGAGTGCCAGCGTTAAGACTACCATTGAGGCAGGCCGCTTAATACTATAAATCTGTGGACGGCAAGTCACCCGCCCTGCGAGGATACAGAGCAGAGATTTTATCCGGGGAATTAATTACTGATTGTGAGGAATGCTGCGCAGGTGGGTTTCAATTTCTTCGAAATTCGGCAAGTCCAAATGCTGCCCATCGAGATCAAAGCTTAGGCTGATGCAGGTGGCAATTTCGACCTCGTCCTGAGCCGATAGGACACTGTCTTCTTCAACTCTCACGGTATGGGGAAATCCTTTACAAATAATTGCGTAATAGCGATGCTCATGCCCTTCTACCAGACTATTTAGCACCACAATTCGCGTACTGCTGCCGAAATCTGCGTAGGGTTTTGCCAACAATGTTTCTGCGGTGCGTCTTATTGTATTGCTGTCATCTATGACGAGCACTTTAAGGCCCTGAACATCCATATTTTCACCATTGTAAAACCACTTAACGCCCTAAGTACTGCCAACATCACTTAAGTTATGGAATTTTAAACACACTTGTAATATATAATCCACAAGCCTCTAAATTTTGTAAAATAATTGATTTATAGGTCACAGAATTTTTCAGGGCAGCGGCCATATCAGTTGCCACACTTAGTTATAGCGCAAATATCAACCTAAGGCTGTCATTTTATGGGCACTTCCCTCGGCGTCATTATGGACCCCATCCAATCGATTTCTTTTTACAAAGATTCAACTCTAGCAATCTTACTGGCGGCTCAGGCTCAGGGGTTCGAGCTCTTCTATATGGAGCAGTCTGACCTCTATATAGATAACACTGGACCCAAAGCCCAGCTGCGTCCTCTAAAGGTTTTCAATGACGCCAATAAATGGTTTGAACTAGGGGACAGCAGAGACGCTGCACTGGAAGAGATGGATGTCTTAGTGATGCGCAAAGACCCGCCATTCGATAGCGAATTTATCTACTCCACCTATATCCTTGAAGCGGCCGAACGACGCGGTTCACTGGTGGTTAACAAGCCCCAGAGTCTGCGCGACTGCAACGAGAAAGTGTTTGCCACAGAGTTTCCCCAGTGCACACCGCCGCTATTAGTCAGCCGCGACCAAGAACGACTAAAAGGCTTTTTAACTGAGCATCAGGATGTGGTCTACAAACCACTTGATGGAATGGGCGGCACCTCGATTTTCCGTGTCAAAGAGGGCGATCAGAATCTTAATGTAATCCTCGAAACCGTGACTAAACAAGGTACTGAGACGATTATGGCGCAGAAATTTATGCCCCAAATCACGCAGGGTGATAAGCGCATACTGGTAGTGGGCGGTGAAATTATTCCCTTCTGTCTGGCGCGCATACCCACGGGCAGTGATTTTCGCGGCAATCTTGCCGCTGGTGGTCGTGGCGTTGTGCAACCACTGAGTGAGCGAGATCTTTGGATTGCTCAACAGGTTGCGCCGACATTAAAAGAGCGCGGACTGATTTTTGTCGGTCTCGATGTGATTGGTGACTATCTCACAGAGATTAATGTCACCAGCCCAACCTGCATTCGCGAGATTGATAATGCAGAGAACACTCAAATTGGCAAACGCCTTATAGATGCGGTGCGCGCAAGACTGGACCAGCGATAGCGCCTGTAGCAGAAAGCTTGTAGTGGAAAGCTTGTAGTGGAAAGCCTGTAGTGGAAAGCCTGTAATGGAAAGCCTGACCGATGGACATTGGAACACCAGCGAGCAACGCCTGCGTAAAACTTTCTCGCTGGCTCTGGTGATCCATGGCCTGCTGCTAATCGGCTTGAGCTTTGCCATGCCAGCAGGTTCTCCCCCGAGCCCATCCTTAGATGTCACCCTGGCTCAGCAGCCCGCTGAAAAAGCACCGGATCAAGCAGACTTTATTGCTCAGACTAATCAGCTGGGAGCTGATGACCAACAAACAGTTTTGCAGCCGCAAAACCCATGGCAGCAACCGTCAGTTGAGCAGCTCCGCATAGACTCTGCGGAGCAGGCTCTGTTAACCCACAACAGCGATACTCAAGTCAGCGACTCCAAAGAGACCCCGAAAGCGGACCAAGAGCAACCCGATAGAGATGCCATGCAGGCAGAACTTGCCCGGTTAAAGCAGGCTTACAACAATATTCCCCGCGTACTGCGCATGACCTCGGTATCGGCCAAGTCGGCAGATGCCGCTGCCTATATGGTTTACTTCGAGGAAAAAGTAGAACAAATTGGCAACCTAAACTACCCAAGAGAAGCGCGCTCTCAGGGTATTTTTGGGCAGGTGCAACTGATTGTCGTGATACTGGCTGATGGGCGTATCAGGCGTATTGAAGTGTCAAAAGGCTCGGGGTCGCGGCTACTGGATCAAGCTGCCGTGCGCTCGGTTCAATTGGCCTCGCCATTTAAGCCCTTTCCCAAAGAGCTGCGAAACCGCGACGAGATTCATATTATTCGCACCTGGCAATATCAGTCCAATAATGTACTAACAACAAACTAATCTGCCTCCGAGCTTGAGTTTGAGACCATAAAACTCCATATTGCTTCCCATGACGACTTTGAAACCGAAAAAAATAAATAGCTTAAAAGATCACTTCTTGCTGGCCATGCCTGGCCTCGAGGATCCGACCTTCTCGGATTCTGTGGTGTATATTTGCGAGCACAATTCAGATGGTGCCATGGGCCTGATTATCAATCAGCAGATGGATATTCCGGTGAAGGCTATATTTGATCAACTAAAGCTCGAATATCAAGACGAGTGCGGACGACCGCTGCTATTTGATGGCGGCCCAGTGCAGCGAGATCGTGGTTTTATCTTACATGCCAATTGCGAGCAGCAGTGGGAGTCGACACTGATGATTTCCGATCAGGTTTGTCTCACCGCATCCCGAGATATACTTTCCGATATGGCTCTGGGCAAAGGTCCCAAAGACTCTCTGGTGACGCTCGGTTACTCAAGCTGGGAAGCTGGACAACTGGAGCGTGAACTAGGGGAAAACAGTTGGTTGACCATCCCTGCAGAAGCCGAGATTATCTTTAAAACCGACTGTGCTAAGCGCGCTTCAGCCGCAGCCCTGAGCATTGGTTTAGATCTGCGTATGCTTTCGCATCAGGCTGGTCATGCCTGAAGCCACTAAGCACAAACGACTGCTCGGCTTTGACTTTGGCCTGAAACAGATCGGCGTCGCCAGCGGCCAGACTCTGACCTTGTCGGCCACAGGCTTAACCATCCTCAAAGCCGTCGACGGCATTCCCAACTGGGAGCAAGTGGAAAAGCTGTTAACAGAGTGGAAGCCGGATCTTGTGGTGGTTGGACTGCCGTTAAATATGGACGACAGTGAAAGTGATCTCAGCAATCGAGCGCGTAAATTTGCCCGTCGTCTTCAGGGCCGTTTTGCGGTGGACGTGGAAATGGTCGATGAACGCCTCACCAGTCGCGAGGCTAAATCTTTAGGTCGAGATCAGGGTACACAAGATCTGACAAAAATCGACCATATAGCAGCATCGCTAATTCTTCAGAGCTGGCTCGACACGCCCTCAATAGGCAGCGCGCCCTGAGCAGAGTTTGTAAAACCTTACCAGCGCAATTTGTTCGAACTGTCTTCCTCAATCGACAGATCATCCGCACTGGCACCCAGCTGCTCAACATAATTTTCTGACGGCATCTTAATCATCAGGCGTAGGTCATTTTTTGAATCCGCATGGGCAATGGCATTTTCATAGCTAATCTGTTCTTCAACATATAGTTCATAGAGCGCCTGATCAAAGGTTTGCATTCCGTGCTCAGTAGAATTGCCCATAATCTCTTTTAGTTTATGCACCTCTCCCTTGCGAATAACATCGGCTACCAATGGCGTATTAAGCAAAATTTCAATTGCCGCGCGGCGGCCTTTACCCTCCAGAGTCGGCACCAACTGCTGAGCAACTATGCCACGCATATTCAGAGACAGATCCATCCACATCTGATCGTGGCGATCTGCTGGAAAAAAGTGACTGATGCGGTCTAGGGCCTGATTGGCATTGTTAGCATGCAGAGTGGCCAATACCAAATGGCCCGTCTCGGCAAATGTGATGGCGTACTGCATGGTTTCTGGAGTGCGAATCTCGCCGATCAAAATAACATCGGGGGCTTGGCGCAATGTGTTTTTCAGTGCCACATCAAAGGACTCTGTATCTACCCCTACTTCGCGCTGGGTGATGATGCAACCCTGATGCTCATGGACAAATTCAATAGGATCTTCAATGGAGACTATATGGCCGCGACTGTTTTTATTGCGGTGGCCAATTAGTGCAGCCAAAGACGTGGATTTACCGGTGCCGGTGGCCCCGACAAAAATAACAATGCCGCGTTTGTTCATTACCAGCTCTTTTAAAATCGGCGGCAACAGCAGTGAGTCTGGGGAGGGGATTTCCGTTTCAATACGCCGCAATACCATTCCAATCTCACCGCGCTGGTAAAAAGCACTGGCTCGAAAGCGGCCGGCATGCTCGCTGACCACGGCGAAATTAAGCTCTTTATGCCGCTTAAACTCATCTCTTTGCTCAGCATTCATAGTGCTGAGAACGAACTCTTCACAATCCCCTTGGGAGAGTTTAGTTTTACTCACCGGCATCACTGAGCCATTGAGTTTAAGGCAGGGCGGCAGACCAACGGTGATAAACAGATCTGAGGCCTTTTTCTTGCCCTATAGTTAACCAGGTTTTCAAAGCTCTGAACTGACATGATTTTTCTCCCTAAAAACTCTCTGGCATTTTGGCTTTTTCACGGGCTGCTTCAGCACTGATCAAACGCTGCCCCACGAGATTTTGTAAGCACTGATCCAGAGTCTGCATGCCCAGGGCACCGCCGGTTTGAATCGAGGAATACATCTGCGCCACTTTGTCCTCGCGAATCAGATTGCGGATCGCCGGTGTGCCAATCATGATTTCATGGGCCGCCACACGGCCGCCGCCGATTTTTTTCAATAGGGTCTGAGAGATAACTGCCTGCAGGGATTCCGAGAGCATTGATCGAATCATCGGCTTTTCGCCGCCGGGAAAGGCATCCACCACCCGGTCGATAGTCTTTGCCGCCGAGGTGGTGTGCAGCGTACCAAAGACCAAATGACCGGTTTCAGCGGCAGTCAGTGCCAGCCTAATAGTTTCCAAGTCACGTAGCTCGCCCACCAAAATAACATCCGGATCTTCGCGCAAGGCCTCTGTGAAACCATGGGTATCGCGATGGACTTCGCGCTGATTAACCAGGCATTTCTTACTTTGGTGAACGAATTCTATGGGGTCTTCGATGGTCAAAATATGGTCGTAGCGATTGTCGTTTACATAGTCCACCATCGCCGCCAAGGTGGTCGACTTGCCCGAGCCCGTGGGGCCCGTAACCAGCACTAACCCCCCTAGGCATCAGGGCGAGCTTTTTAAAGATATCCCCCATACCAAGCTGTTCAAGCGTCAGTACATTTGAGGGAATAGTGCGAAATACCGCCGCCGCACCGCGGTTTTGGTAGAACACATTGACACGAAAGCGAGCAATTCCCGGCACATCAAAAGAGAAATCTGTTTCCAGAAACTCTTCATAATCCCTTCTCTGCTTGTCATTCATTATTTCGTAGATCAAACTATGGACTTGCCGGTGTTCCATAGGCGGCAGGTTAATCCGCCGAACATCGCCATCTATTCTAATAATCGGGGGCAGCCCTGCGGAAATATGTAAATCTGAGGCGCCCTCTTTGGCACTGAAGGCCAATAACTCCGTTATATCCATGCTTTTCTCGCTTAGTCCTTGCGGTATTAAATGGTCCGTCAAACTGTTTTTAAACTCTCAACAACCTGATAAGTATATGCCAAAGATTGAAAATAACATTGCCGGTGTCAGCAAACGTATAGACCAGAGTGCAGCTGAGTGCGGGCGCGATCCCAACGACATTCTTTTATTAGCGGTGAGTAAAACCCGTAGTGCCGAATATATTCGCCAAGCTATGGACGCCGGCCTGAGCCATTTTGCCGAGAATTATCTCCAGGAAGCTCTGGAGAAAATCGCCGAGTTAGAGGGCGAAAACCTGTGCTGGCATTTTATTGGCCCTCTGCAATCCAATAAAACGCGCAACGCCGCTGAGAATTTCTCTTGGGTGCACAGCGTCGACCGTTTAAAGATCGCCCAGCGACTCAGTGATCAGCGACCAGAATCCCTGGGACCACTCAATATCTGCCTTCAGGTGAATATAGACAATGAGCCGAGCAAGTCCGGCTTTCTCGTCGATGCTCTGCTGCCTATTGCGCTGCAGATAGCCAAGCTACCCAATTTGAGACTGCGCGGGCTGATGGCTATTCCCCGTGCAACAAACAGCGTCCAAGAACAGCAGGCCGCCTTTAATAAGCTCGCTGAATTGTGCCAGCAAATCAATCAGTCACTGGACAATTCCGAGAAACTGGATACCCTCTCTATGGGCATGTCTGGAGATCTGGAGGCGGCAATTTCACAGGGATCCACAATGGTTCGCGTGGGTACTGATATATTTGGAAAAAGGGAACAATAGCAATGAGTAAGATCGCATTTATTGGCGGCGGCAATATGGCCTCGAGTATTATTGGCGGCATGTTAGCCAATGGCTTTCAGCCAGAGCAAATTTGTGTCGGCAATCGCGGCACCGAAAAATGTCAGCGACTCCAGCAGGCCTATGGTATTGCTGCAACCTCTGATAATCACGCCGCAGTGGCCGGTGCTGACATAGTAGTAATGGCAGTCAAACCTCAGGTTATGGGTGCCGTAGTCAAAGATTTGGCTAGCTCAATCAATCCAGGCGCCGTGGTAGTCTCGGTTGCCGCGGGTATCCAGCTGTGCAACTTTCAAGATTGGCTCGGCGCGAGTCGCGCTATTGTTAGAGTGATGCCAAATACACCCTCAATGGTGCGCTGTGGTGCTGCCGGCCTATTTGCCAATGCCCTAGTCAGCAATGAGCAAAAAGTCTCTATTGAATCCATCTTTAACGCCGTGGGTATCTCTTGCTGGGTAGATAACGAAGCACAGATCGATGCGGTTACCGCGGTATCTGGGAGCGGGCCGGCCTACTTTTTTCTGTTTATGGAAACCATGCAGCGAGTGGGTCAAGAGCTGGGACTATCTGAGCAAGTAGCCCGAGAATTGACTATTCAGACCGCACTGGGGGCCGCAGAGATGGCCAGTAACAGCGAACATAACACCGAGGAACTGCGCCTGCAGGTCTCATCACCTGGCGGCACCACCCGTGCAGCGATTGCACAGTTCGAAGCGCTCGATATAGAGGAGACTATTCGTCAAGCTATGCGGGCCGCACACAATCGTGCCGGAGAAATGGCGCAAGAGTTTTCTAACTAGACAGATTTGAGAATCATGTTTATAACAGCTAATTACCCTAAGGATTTTTTATGAACGCACTTGGCGGAACGCCGATTTACATTCTTAGCCTAGCAGTGCAGATCTGCAGTTTTGTACTGCTGATTCGACTTCTGCTTCAACTGGTTCAAGCGGACTTTTACAATCCGATCTCTCAGACCATGTTTAAGCTGACGGCACCAATCATAAATCCTTTAAGCAAACTGTTGCCGACCGTGGGCACCCTCAACTTGGCCGTTCTGGCGGCGGCAATTCTGGTTAAGTGGTCGTTCTATTTGATTATGGGTCTGGCCACCGGCGTCGGGCTATTGGATATTGTTATGTATATTCCAGTAGCCGCCTTTGACCTGCTCTACGCGTTAATCGAGGTGTATTTCTGGGGCATTTTTATTCTTGCTATATCCAGCTGGGTGGGCACCACTAGCCATCCATCGGTGCAATTGGTCGGACAGATTACCGAACCTTACCTGCGCCCTTTTCGACGCTTAATCCCGCCCATCGGCATGATGGATATCTCACCGATGGTGGCGATTCTCAGCTTAATGATTATTCGCAATAAACTGCTGCCAATCCTTGGCGGTTCAGTGCAATCTTTAGTGGGTTAAAAAGGCTCGTCTAAGAGAGCTCGGTTAAACAGCCGGATCTGGATACTGCTGATAAACTGCATTCAGATCCGCTTTAACTTCATCAGACAGCGCCACTTGGCAGGCATCAATATTTTGCTTGAGTTGCTCCATAGTGGTCGCGCCGATCAAGCAGCTGGTGACAAACTGCTGTGCACAGACAAATGCCAGCGACAGCTCAACCAGACTCAAGCCATGCTTTTTGGCCACATCATAATAACCCTCTGTGGCAGCCTGCGAATTGGCGCTACTGTAGCGTGCAAAACGCGGGAACAGCTTAATGCGCGAACCGTCCGGCATAGCGCCATGCATGTACTTGCCACTGAGCACGCCAAAGGCCAGGGGTGAGTAAGCTAGCAGCCCCACCTCTTCACGAATACTCATCTCAGCGAGACCATTTTCAAATGATCGACCCAGTATGCTGTAAGGGTTCTGAATAGTAGCAATCCGCGGCAGATCCAGCTCACGAGCCAGGCGCAAATACTCCATTACACCCCAAGGGGTCTCGTTAGAAACACCTATATGCCCAATTAATCCCTCGTCCACCAACTGTGACAGAGCCACAAAGGTCTCTTCAATGGCGATGCCATCGAGGCTCGGATTGTGCGTATAGCCGCGTTGACCGAAGTAGTTGGTTGAGCGCTCCGGCCAGTGGACCTGGTAGAGATCAATATGATCGGTCTGCAGACGCTCCAGAGAGCCTTCAACAGCGCGGCGAATATGATCGGCGTTGAGTCTTGAACCATCTCGAATATGGGTTACACCAAGGGCACTGGAGGGGCCGGCAACCTTGGTCGCCAGAACCACTTCATTGCGCTTGCCTGTCTGTCGAAGCCATTCGCCGACATAACCTTCAGTTCGGCCGGCGGTCTCTGGCTTTGGCGGCACCGGATACATCTCGGCAACATCGAACAGATTAACGCCTCGTGCCATCGCGTAATCCATCTGCTCACAAGCCTCGTCTGAGGTGTTTTGTTCGCCGTAGGTCATAGTCCCCAAACCAACTACCGAGACTTCTATATCAGTGTTTCCCAATTTCTTATAAATCATGCTTTTTTTATCCGGGCTGTTTTGAATGGTTAGTCTATCCGACAATGCAGAGATTAAAAATAGCGTTTGCAGCTGTTTATTAAAGGCTACATCGAAAGTTGGGTTAAACTAGGGACTGTCTGAGAGTCAATATCGTTAACTAAGAGCCAAACTCAGAACACAACCAACAATACAAGCAAGAGCAAAACCCAAAAGAGTGCATCAATGACACCAGGCATAAGCGCAAATTCTGTCGGCGTGGTAACGGCGGAAAAAATTCTTATCGAAACGCCCCTCACTCTGGCCTGCGGCGTCGTACTGCCCAGCCATGAGCTGATGGTTGAGACCTACGGCACCCTCAATGCCGACAAGAGTAATGCCCTATTGATCTGTCATGCCCTGAGCGGAAGCCATCACGCCGCAGGCGTTTATGCCGAGGGCGAAAAGCCTGGCTGGTGGGATGCCTATATAGGCCCGGGCAAAGCCATGGACACCGATCGCTTTTTTATTGTTTCACTGAATAATATCGGTAGCTGCTTTGGCAGCACCGGCCCCACCACAATCAATCCTCAAAGTGGCAAACCCTGGGGAGCAGATTTCCCGGTCCTGCGTGCTCGAGATTGGGTGGAATCACAGCGATTGCTGATGGAGCATCTCGAGATTCAACAGTGGGCGGCGGTTATCGGCGGCAGCCTCGGCGGCATGCAGGCGATGCGCTGGGCTCTTGAGCATCCAGACAAGCTAGCCAATAGCATAGTGATTGCCTCATCCATGAAACTAACGGCGCAGAATATCGCCTTTAATGAGCTGGCCCGCAGAGCAATCCAGTCGGATCCCGATTTCTATGCTGGCGACTATCTAGACAACAATACAGCCCCACGCCGTGGTCTGGCTCTGGCGCGCATGATTGGACATGTCACTTACCTGTCCGATGAATTGATGGGCCAAAAATTTGGTCGCGAGCTGCGTTCCGGAACCTTTACTCAGGGCGAGGCCGCACCTATCGAATTTCAGATTGAGAGCTACCTCAACTATCAAGGCGAGAAGTTTTCCGGTGACTTCGATGCCAATGCCTATATTTTGATCACCAAAATGCTCGATTACTTTGATCTCTCACGGGAGTATCAGAATGATCCAGTGCAGGCCTTTAGCCATGCCAATTGTGACTTTTTGGTGGTTTCCTTCAGCAGTGACTGGCGTTTTTCTCCCCAGCGCTCCCGGGAGATTACCGACGCCCTAATCGCCGCCGGGAAAAATGTCTCCTTCGCTGAAATTGATTCGGACCAGGGCCATGACGCATTTCTACTGCCCAACCCGCGCTACGAGCAAGTACTGGGCAACTATCTGAGTAGAGTCGCCGATAAATTGGAGGGCGCAGCATGAATCAGGCCGAAAGTACCCGCCAAATAAATGATTCCATTCACTCTTGGGTGAAGCCAAAATCTCGAGTTCTCGACCTAGGTTGTGGCGACGGCAGATTACTGGCACAACTTCAGAGGGACTTGGATATCCGTGGCTATGGCCTTGAGATTGACCCTGACTCAATCAACCAGTGCGTGGCAAAAGGCGTCAATGTTGTGGAGCAGGATATCAACAAAGGCATGGCCAATTTTGCCGACGACAGTTTCGACACAGTGATTATGACTCAGGCCCTACAGGCGATGCGCTTTCCGCACTTGGTACTCGATGAAATGTTGCGAATTGGCAACCAATGCGTAATCACTTTCCCCAATTTTGGCCACTGGAAGGCCCGCGCTTACCTTATGTTGCGCGGTCGCATGCCAGTAACCAAACAGCTGACCTATCAATGGTATGACACCCCCAATATTCACTTTTTTACTTACAGTGATTTCGAAGCCCTGTGCCGTGAACGAAATATAAAAATTCTACGTAAACAGTTTGTCGGTGAACATTTGCTCGATCGGCAGCTCAAAAACCTGTGGCCCAATCTATTTGCCGAAACCGCGGTTTATCATCTCAGCAAATAATATTCGGGTCTCTTGGCCCAACATGGAGGACAAAGCCAATGAAATACTTATTCCTACTACTCTCCGTTGTATCCCTCGCGCTACCGGCGGCCGCTGCGGCCAATGACAAAATTTTTAAGCAGGTTGGCGACAATAAAATTTTTTTTAGCGCTTTTAACAGCACCTTTATCGAGCCGGATGTAGCAGTGGCCAATCAAATTGTTCGCGGCAAGGACAAAGGGCTAGTCAATATCGCAGTAGTGGTTGACTCTGGAACCGGCAAACCCGCTGTGATAACCGGTAATGTTTACAATATTTTTCAGATGAGTCAGACGCTTGAATTTGTTGAAGTGCGAGAACAGGGTGCAGTCTATTATCTGGCACCTTTTGAATTTGAAAATGAAGACTTTTTAACCTTTAAAATCTCGGTGCGTTCCGATCCAAAGAAGCCTGCCTATGACTTTAAATTTCAGAAAAAAATGTATCACGACTAAAATAACAGCCCCCATAAGCTGAGGATCATCGCTTGAAAATTGTATTGGCCAGCAGCAATGCCGGAAAAATTAAAGAACTTAACGATATGCTGGCCGAACTCGATATGCAGATCGTTCCCCAACAGGAAATGAGCATAGAGGATGTGGAAGAAACTGGACTTTGCTTTGTGGAAAATGCCATTCTCAAAGCCCGCAACGCTGCCTTGATGTCAGGCATGCCAGCAATCGCCGATGACTCGGGACTGGAAGTGGATCTACTCAATGGCGCACCGGGCATCTACTCTGCACGCTTCGCCGGCCCAGACGCCGATAATGCCAGTAACAATAAAAAGCTCTTAGATGTGCTGGGTGACGCTCCGTTAGAGCAGCGCAGCGCACGTTATCAATGTGTTATCGTCTATATGCGTCACGCCACAGACCCGACACCGATTATCTGCCAAGGCAGCTGGGAGGGGTATATAGCGCTTGAAGCAAAAGGCGACGGTGGCTTTGGTTATGATCCGCTCTTTTATGTAGAGGACCTAAACTGCCATGCTGCAGAGATCGATAAGCAGGAAAAAAACCGCATCAGTCATCGCGGCAAAGCTATCCAAGAGTTACTGGTAAAGTTAGCCAACAGTCCTGCGCCCAATACGCAGCCTAATTAGACCTCTTTAGAGTAAACAGGCATTCCCATCGATACCGTACTCGAGCTACCACCCCTCTCACTTTACGTGCACATACCCTGGTGTGTGCGCAAATGCCCCTACTGTGATTTTAACTCTCACACTGCCGGCAGCGAGATCCCCGAACAGGCCTATATCAAAGCGCTGATTGCCGACTTACAACAGGATAAGAAATGGGCCCAGGGTAGAAAGCTCTGCTCAATCTTTTTTGGTGGTGGCACTCCCAGTCTGTTCTCAGCTGCGGGTATTGGCCAAATTCTCAAGGCCGCGGAACGTATTATCGGCTTTGAGCCAGATATAGAGATCACCCTTGAGGCTAATCCAGGTACCGCAGAGCAAGAAAAGTTTAGCGGCTTTCGGAGTGCCGGAGTCAATCGTCTATCGATTGGTATTCAGAGCTTTAACGACCAACACCTGTTGCGACTAGGCCGAATACACGACGGCGCTCAGGCCCTGTCGGCGATTGAAACCGCACGCCGGGCGGGCTTTAGTAATTTTAATCTCGATCTGATGCATGGCCTCTCAGGTCAGACGGTTGATCAGGCACGCCGAGATCTCGAGCTAGCCAGTGACAGCGGTGCGCTACATATCTCTTGGTACCAGCTAACGATAGAACCCAACACTGAGTTCTACTCAAGGCCCCCACAACTGCCAGAGGAAGATGCGCTGGTGGATATACAGCAGGCTGGCATGGAGCTGCTCGACAACGGCGGCTACAAGCAATATGAGGTCTCCGCCTTTGCCCAGCCGGGAAGACGATCCCAGCACAATATGAACTACTGGCAGTTCGGCGACTATCTAGGTATCGGAGCAGGCGCCCATGGCAAAGTGACGCTGGCCACTGAAAACTCTATTTTACGCACCAATAAAACCCGCCAGCCAGATAACTATTTAGCCCGAGATCCGCTGACTTTGGCACAGCAAAAACCCATTGCTAGGGACGAGCTAGCGGTGGAGTTTATGATGAATGGGCTGCGTCTGCGGGATGGCCTCAATGCGGGATTTTTTACATCGCGCACTGGTCTAGCCGCTTCAAGTATTGCCAAGCAAGTAGCCAAATTGCAGTCTCAGGGACTAATGGAAGTGGATAGTCGTCGCTACCAGACAACCGCGCTGGGCTATCAATTTCTGAATAGTACGCTGCAGGGGTTTTCCTAGGGACTGACCGGTTTAATTTGTTAAACTGTGCAACATCAAATACTAGGGTTATAGATTTAGTCATGAGCGAGCCATCCTCAACCATCAATCAGTTACCTCCCCAAGAGACCGCACGCCTGTTGCGCCTGGCGACCTATGCCTCGACCTCGGTAGCGCTGGTATTGATTGCCCTAAAGCTCGCAGCCTGGGGTGCCTCCGGTTCTGTCAGTCTTCTCGCCACCCTTATCGACTCCATGCTCGATGCCCTGGCCTCAATAATCAATCTGATCGCAGTGCGCCATGCCCTGACGCCAGCGGACAAAGAACATCGCTTTGGTCACGGCAAAGCCGAGGCATTGGCCGGCTTAAGTCAGTCATTATTTATTGCCGGATCTGCAGGGTTCTTACTCTTCGAAGCGGCCGAGCGGATTATCAATCCGGTAGCGGTTGAGTCAGTTCAGCTAGGCATAGTTGTGATGGTGATTTCGATTGTTGCTACGCTAGGTTTGCTGAGTTTTCAACAACATGTGATTCGCAAGACCAATTCCACTGCGATTAAAGCCGATGCCCTGCACTATCGAACTGATCTGCTAGTCAATGGCAGCGTGATTGTTGCTCTGATATTGGTGAGTCAAGGCTGGCCCGGATTTGATGGTATTTTTGCCGCCGTTATAGGACTGTATATTCTCTACAGTGCGCGGGAAATTATTATTACCTCCTACGACCACCTGATGGATCGCGAGCTGCCAGATGAAGATCGCGACAGCATTAAAGCCTTGGTTTTAGCCCATCCCAGCACCCGCGGACTTCACGACCTGCGCTCCCGTCACTCTGGCACCATGACCTTTATTCAGCTCCACCTCGAGCTGGACGATGATCTCAGCCTGCTGGCAGCGCATAAAATATCCGATGAAGTTGAGGCCAGCATACTCTCAGCCTTCCCCGGCTCAGAGATTATTATTCATATTGACCCCCAGTCTGTGGCCGCTCAAGAAACCATGCCCCACTATGCCAGTAGTGATGAACACAGCCTGAGTTAAAAGGCTTGAACTAAAAGCCTCAAACTAAGGGCCTTGATTAGAAGGTCTTGGATTAGAAGGTCTTGGATTAGAAGGCCTTGGATTAGAAGGCCCGGTTTAAATCCCTAAGGCTTAATATTCCAGCTTAAATAACGCTGTAAAATCGCCAACAACCCCTGTGGCACATGCTTGCGTTTCCACTCTCCAGCCACAAATCGATTGCCCTCGCTCAGGGTTGGATAACTGCGAATGGTTCCCAGCAGTTTATTCAGACCCAGGTTATGTTTCATCGCCAGCACAAATTCATTGATCAACTCACCCGCCTGAGGCCCAATAATAGTCGCACCGAGAATCCGGTCTTTACCCGGAACCGTCAACACCTGAATAAACCCCTGGGCATCATTGTCGGCAATCGCGCGATCCAAATCAGATAGGTCGTACTGGGTGACCTCGACTTCGATACCCTGGGCTGCAGCATCCCGCTGATTGAGACCCACCCTGCCAATTTGCGGATCGGTAAAAACCACCTGAGGCATAATTCGGTAATCGACGCGGAATTTTTTAAACCGTCCAAGCAATCCGTTAACTGTGGCAAACCAAGCCTGATGACTAGCGGCATGAGTCAACTGATAAGGTCCAACCAGATCGCCACAGGCCAAGATATTCGGATAGCAGGTACGCAGATAATCATCGGTCGTCAATGTGCCATTGGTATTTAATGGGATACCTAATGCCTCAAGGCCAAGACTCTCTGTATTGGCCGTGCGACCGATTGCCACCAGCACTTGATCAAATTCAATCTGCAGCGGCTCTGTAGTTTGCCCTTTAGTTGGCTCTGCAGTTGGCTCAGCACTAGACGCTAGCTCCACGATGCGCCGATCACCCTGAGATTGAAACTTTTCTGCACCGTAGTTAGTCAGTACTCGCACACTCTCAGACTCAAGACAGTCTTGCATAAAGGAAGCAACCTGCTGGTCATCTCGCGGCAGTAACTGAGACTGCATTTCAACCAAGGTGACCTGAGAACCAAGCCGCTGAAACGCCTGAGCCAATTCACAGCCAATGGCACCGCCCCCGACAATTAGCAATCGCTCAGGCAACTCCTGCAGCTGCCAAAGGGTCTCCGACGTCAGTGGCTCAACCTGGTCCAGCCCAGGAATTGACGGTATGGTGGGCCGCGCACCAGTGGCCAGAATAATCTTTTCAGCACTTATTTGCTGCCCATCCACATCCACCAGCCAGGGTGAAATTAGTCTGGCATTGCCATAGAGGCAGTCGACACCCAGCCCCGTAAAACGCTGTACCGAATCGTGAGGCTCAATGGTCTTGATCACATCCTGAACTCGACCCATCACCCGAGCAAAGTCAACTTGGGGAGCAGGAACATCTATACCCAGCTGCGCCGCCTTTTTCATTTCAGCCATGGATTTTGCTGCGCGGATCAGCGCCTTGCTCGGCACGCAGCCAGTGTTTAAACAATCGCCGCCCATCTTATCCCGCTCAATCAATGTCACTCGAGCCTTCAGGGTGGCGCCTATATAGGCGCTCACTAGCCCGCCACTGCCGGCACCGATAACAATCAGATTGGTGTCAAACGTGCGCGGCTTTTTAAAACCACTGTAAAGCTTGCGCCGCTCCACAGCCTTAACCGCCGCCCGCACTATTAAGGGGAATATAGCTAATAGAGCAAAGGACGAAATTACCGCCGGTGTCATAATCCCCGTCGCAGAAAATTCATCAATGCTGCCGAGAGACGCGCCGGCATTTACATAGACCAGCGTGCCCGCCAACATGCCCAGCTGGCTGACCCAATAGAAGGTCGATGCTTTTAGCGGCGTTAATCCCATCACCAAGTTGATCATCCAAAACGGAAACAGCGGGATCAGGCGCAGACCAAAGAGGTAATAACCGCCCTGTTTCTCTACACCCTGATTAATGGTGTGCAAATGGCTGGAAAATTTTGCCTGCACCCAATCGCGCAGCAGAAAACGTGACGCCAAAAACGCCAAAGTAGCACCAATCGAACTGGCGAAAGAAACCAATAAGGTGCCGGTCCACAAACCAAACACTATGCCACCAATAATGGTCAGCAGCGCAGCGCCGGGAATCGACACCGCTGTGGCAATCACATAGATAGCAAAATAAACCGCCGCGGTTAGCAGCGGCTGCTGTGCATAGAGATCACCAAAGAAATCTACCGAGAGATAACGCTGGCCCCCAAAGGTGATATAGGCCGAGACCAAAGCGCCGATAATTACTACTAATAGTATTTTTTTAAGCACCGCTCACACCCTCTTAACAAATGTCTGAAAGCAATATTCCAAGCCCTCTGAGCCTAAACTAAATGATCTTGACCTCAGACAAGCTGCCATTTTCATTGATTATTCGGCGACCGCTTTATACCCAAGCCGGCGGCACAAAAAGATCTGCACTCTGACTCGTTTTTGCATTGAGACCTTGATGCCGTGAATGGTAACATGACGTCAGACACTGCCTAAGGCAATAACCTTAAATTAATGTGGAGACCCACTATGAGCGACGCTATCGTTCACACAACAGATTCTAGCTTTGAAAGCGATGTATTACAGTCAGATATTCCAGCACTGGTAGATTTTTGGGCGGCCTGGTGTGGTCCCTGCAAAATGATCGCCCCACTGCTCGACGAACTCTCCACTGAATATGCAGGACGCGTAAAGATCTGCAAAGTAGATGTAGATGCTAGTCCAGAGACAGCGGCAAAATTTAATGTTCGCGGCATTCCAACACTGCTGGTGTTTAAAAATGGCACAGTAGAAGCAACAAAAGTAGGCGCTCTATCCAAAGCCCAACTGGTCGAATTTGTCGACAGCATTTTGTAATCCCTTTGCGGCCCTGGTTTCGGGGCCGCAAAATTTCCTTGCGCTTTGACCAATGCGCGCTATACTTCCGCTATTCGAAGCATTCTTATTCCACGTAGGCTCCCTTTTTAAAGACTTTCGGTGCTAATTTTAAGCATAGCCAATGTCCTACTTGTTCAAATGACATAGCGCAAATCAAACGGTAAGCCTGACCCAACTTTTTACGTAACAAAACCGCTGCGAAGCTAACCCCTCTATCAAACACTATAGCAACCCTAAAATATCCCTCCTATGAATCTATCAGAACTAAAACAAAAACCCATTGACGAACTTCTAAAGATGACAGCCGCTGCCGGCCTCGACAACTTAGCTCGTTCAAGAAAACAAGACATTATCTTTGCCCTACTTAAGAAACACGCTAAAGGCGGCGATGATATTTACGGCGACGGTGTATTAGAAATACTCCCCGATGGCTTCGGTTTCCTGCGCTCAGCAGGTGCCTCCTACCTCGCCGGTCCAGACGACATCTATGTTTCACCCAGCCAGATAAGACGCTTTAACCTGCGCACTGGCGATGGTATTGCTGGCAAGATACGCCCTCCCAAAGATGGGGAACGCTATTTTGCCATGCTCAAGGTTGACGAGATCAACCTCGACGCTCCAGAAAATGCACGACACAAAATTCTCTTTGAAAACCTCACACCGCTTTTTCCCGACCAGCGCCTGACCCTAGAAGCGGGCAATGGCTCTTCGGAAGATTTGACCGGTCGTATTATTGATTTGGTCTCTCCGATTGGTAAGGGGCAGCGAGGCTTGATCGTAGCACCGCCGAAAGCCGGTAAAACCATCATGATGCAGAATATCGCTCAGTCGATTATCCGCAATAATCCCGAATGTATCATTATCGTGTTACTTATCGATGAGCGTCCGGAAGAAGTGACGGAAATGCAACGCACCGTGCGCGGCGAAGTAATTGCCTCAACCTTTGATGAGCCACCAACACGCCATGTGCAAGTTGCCGAAATGGTAATAGAACGTGCCAAGCGTCTGGTAGAGCACAAAAAAGATGTCGTAATTCTGCTCGACTCGATCACTCGTTTAGCTCGCGCCTACAACACTGTAATCCCTTCCTCCGGTAAAGTACTAACGGGTGGTGTCGATGCCCACGCTCTGGAAAAGCCCAAGCGTTTCTTCGGAGCCGCACGAAATATCGAACATGGCGGCAGCCTGAGTATTATCGCTACTGCACTGGTCGATACCGGCTCGAAAATGGACGAAGTGATCTACGAAGAATTTAAAGGCACCGGTAACATGGAGCTGATTCTCGATCGTAAGATCGCTGAAAAGCGCGTCTATCCGTCGATCAATATCCGTCGCTCAGGCACCCGTCGCGAAGATCTTTTAATGGACGAAGACGAGCTGCAACGTGTATGGATTTTGCGCAAGCTACTCCACGACATGGAAGACGTTGCCGCAATCGAATTTATGACCGATAAACTCAAAGGCTTTAAAAATAACGCCGAATTCTTTGGTGCAATGCGACGTAAATAAATAGTGCGCCAAAACAAGTGCAGCTTGCGTATCATAGGCCTGTTGCACTGACCTAGGCCCAAGCACCATGACATTTAAAAGCCCGCTGAAATATTCAGACTTGCGTGAATTTATAGCTTTCCTCGAACAGCGGGGAGAGCTGGTTCGCATCAAGCAAGAAGTCGACCCCAATCTAGAAATGACCGAAATCAGCGACCGCACACTGCGCGCCAAAGGTCCCGCACTCCTGTTTGAAAACCCCAAAGGCTACGACACCCCGGTTCTCTGCAATCTGTTTGGTACACCAGACCGAGTTGCCATGGGCATGGGGCAGGAGAGCGTCAGCGCCCTCCGCGATGTGGGCACCCTGCTGGCCTTCCTTAAAGAACCCGAACCCCCAAAAGGTCTTCGCGATCTCTGGGAAAAGCGTCACGACTTCAAACAGGTATTAAATATGCCTGTAAAGCAGATCAAAAATCCAGCTTGTCAGGAAGTCGTGATTGAAGGGGACGATGTGGATCTCGATAAACTGCCTATTCAAACCTGCTGGCCCGGAGACAAAGCACCATTGGTCACCTGGGCACTGGCTGTTACCCGCGGCCCAGAAAAAGAACGCCAAAATCTCGGCATCTACCGCATGCAGAAGATCGGCAAAAACAAATTGATTATGCGCTGGCTCGCCCACCGTGGTGGCGCCCTAGACTACCGTGAATTTCAAAAACGCTTCCCGGGTAAACCCTATCCAGTCGCCATAGCCCTAGGCGCAGATCCTGCCACCACATTGGGCGCCGTCACCCCAGTACCAGACACCTTATCGGAGTATGCCTTTGCAGGCTTATTGCGCGGCGAGAAGACTCAGGTTGCCAAGTGCCTAGGCAATGATCTGCAAGTTCCAGCTACAGCAGAATATATTCTCGAAGGATTTTTGCACCCAGGGGAAGAAGCCGAAGAAGGCCCCTTTGGCGATCACACCGGTTATTACAACGAAGTGGAAAGCTTCCCAGTCTTCACCATCGATCGCATCACCCACCGCAAAGACCCGATCTATCACAGCACCTACACCGGCCGTCCGCCAGATGAGCCAGCTGTACTCGGTGTCGCACTGAATGAAGTATTTGTCCCGATCCTGCAAAAGCAATTTCCAGAGATTGTCGACTTCTATTTGCCACCCGAAGGCTGCTCCTACCGTATGGCCATTGTCAGCATGAAGAAGCAGTACCCAGGGCACGCCAAACGCGTAATGATGGGCGTCTGGTCATTCCTGCGACAGTTTATGTACACCAAGTTTGTAATTGTCACCGATGACGATATCGACGTGCGCAACTGGGAAGATGTTGTCTGGGCCATGACAACCAGAATGGATCCAGTCCGAGACACCATGATGGTAGAGAATACCCCTATCGACTATCTCGACTTCGCCTCTCCGGTCTCCGGACTGGGCTCAAAAATGGGAATGGACGCGACCAATAAAATGCACGGCGAAACCGACCGTGAATGGGGTGAAACCATAGTGATGGATGAGGCGGTGAAGCAGCGAGTTGATGTCATCTGGGAGGAGTTGGGCATTGAACTTAAGTAACTTCCAACAGTGTATTGCTCAAAGCAGTTTGTATTTTGGACTGTTAATCCCTACTTTGTTAATTGCCTTTAAGTCTCAGGATACATTTTAAAATTCCAAAATGTACCCTGAGGCTCAGGGTGACCTAGAATTAGTACTAATAACAAAGCACCGGATTAACTTTAATTCATAGCGGAATTCACCTAATACCACTACACTCCCCGCCATAAGAAACTATCCCGCATACCGCGGCTGTCCACCCCAGTAGGATCCTCATGAAAAAGACCTTTAAGTTAGAACACCCTAAAATCAAAGTGCCTCGTGTCGTCGATTCGGTAAAGCACGATATACGTAAATTTCTGAAAAAAGAACGCGCTAAGAGTCTTCCCTCTGGCGCTAAGTATTGGGGCTTTGATTGCAAATTTGGTAAGTCTGAAGAGACTGCTATTGAAGTGCATCTGCCTTCACTAAACAAGAAAATCGATGAGTTTGTTGCCAAGGGAATTACGATTCTCTATGTGGAGATCAATGCCAAAGCCATGGGCGGCGAAGAAATTCCCGCAGCAGAGGGAGAGTAGTTATCAACAATAACGATATCTTGCGCCGCGTACGCTACATTTTTGATTACAGTGACCCGCTGATGATTGCCATCTTTAAACTCGGCGGTTATGAAGGCAGCAAAGCTGAACTGGCCACTTGGTTGGCGCGGGAAGGAGAGCCTGATTTCGTGCTCTGTGAGGACATAAATCTTGCCCGTTTTCTCAATGGCCTGATTATTAAAAATAGAGGCCCCACCGAAAAGGGTACGCCTGAGCCTGAACACTTTCTTAACAATAATAGTGTACTGCGTAAGTTAAAAATCGCCCTGAGCTTACAGGCAGATGATTTACTTGAGATACTTAAGCTCAATGAATTCATTATGAGCAAACATGAGTTAAGTGCCCTATTTCGTCGTCCGGATCATAAAAATTATCGAGAGTGCCTTGATCAGGTACTGCGGAATTTTCTTGACGGCATGGAAAAGCGTTACAGAAAGAAATAAACCTAGAGATAAAATGACATGATTAAGGTGGCGGTAATAGGGTACGGTTATTCGGCTCAAACATTTCATATCCCCCTAATCAATGCCTCGGATTCCTTTGAATTAGCTGCAATAAGTAGCTCTCAGAAAGACCTGCTGGAAAGACACTATCCACAGGTTTTAGTTTTTGATACCGCAGAGAAGCTGATTGCCAGTGCAGCGGTAGATTTAGTAGTCATTACCGCTCCCAACGATGCTCATTACCCGATTGCTAAACAATGCTTAGAATGCGGGATAAATGTTGTTGTGGAAAAGCCCATGGTAACCACAAGCATAGAGGCCCAGGAGCTAACGACGATTGCTCGGGAGCGCTCTCTGTTTCTATCTGTATTCCAAAATCGGCGTTGGGATGGCGACTTTCTTACGATCAAAAAGTTACTCGACAATAACCTAGTTGGCGATGTGCGTTTTTTTGAATCGCACTTTGATCGGTTTCGCCCCAGAGTGCGACAGCGATGGCGGGAACAGCCGGGCCAAGGATCCGGAGTTTGGTTCGATCTGGGTTCTCACTTAGTTGACCAAGCCATTAGCCTATTTGGTCTGCCAGAAGCCCTTACCGCAAGATGCCTGACCCTGCGAAAGGGTTCGAAAACCACGGATTATTTTCATGTTCTTCTGCACTACAACGATCTTGAAGTGGTGCTTCATGCCAGCTCATTTTCGGCGGCTCCCAACTTGCGGTTTCGCCTTGAAGGAACAGACGGAAGTTTTGTGAAATACGGACTTGATCCTCAAGAACAGCAGTTAACGTCTGGCGTTACCCCAAATGACCCCTGCTATGGCGCGGAAGATGCCGACAATTATGGGCGTTTCTATACAGAATCTTCGACTGAGCTGATTGAAACCGAGCAGGGTTGCTACCAACAATATTATGCTGAGATTAGCGCCGCACTAGCGTTAGGAGCGGGTAACCCAGTCAACCCTGAAGAGGCCGTGGAAGTATTGAAGATACTTGAGTTGGCAGAAATAAGCAGTGTAAAGGGTATAAGATTAGCCGTACCGAAATCCATTTCAAACAGAGTGAACTGAGTAGAATCCGCAGCCTATCTATGGGTAAATCAAATGACTATTAGTGTTACAAACCTATTGGATTCCGACGTCAGCTGCTCTACCTGTCAGGCTAGCTGCTGTCGCTTAGAAGTGATGATCATTACAGATACCGGTGTGCCAGCTGAACATATTTCAGTGGATCAATGGGGCGCAGAGACTATGCTGCGTTTAGATGACGGCTGGTGTTCAGCGATCGATCGCGATACCTTTATGTGTTCCATTTATGAAAACCGCCCCCTGATCTGTCGAGAATTTGAAATGGGTTCCTATGAATGTCGCCAGGAACGAGTCGCCTAGACGCTTAACGCCCCATGGCTTAATTGTCATTTAGTGGAATCTTGGCACTTGTGCTGTAGTTGCTGCAGCATTATCAAAAATAATAATGTCGGAGACTGACTATTGTCTTGGTGCTGCTGGAATTAGTCCGATTCTTAGGGACCTATATAGGAAGAAATTTAAAATATGAAAAATTACCGCCTGGCAAATTTAAATGAACTGGATGAATTAAAAGCTTTTCTTTTTCATCATGGGGCTAATACTTGGAATCACTTACCTGAGGATGGTGTCGATAGAGAGTTTGCGCTAATCGCCGCAGGAGAGGCGTCAGCTTTGATTGCCTACAGCGAAAAGCAGCCTCTGGGATTGGCAATTTTTTATCACCCCCAAGCGCTGCCGAATCACTATTTGAAATTTAGCCAGACTAGGCCGGCCATCTATATTGCCGAGGTAGTCGTCCATAAGGATCACAACGGGCGCGGCATTGGCACAAGTTTGCTGAGGGACGTGATTCGGCGCGCGCGTGATTTCGACGCGGAGATACTGTTAGTTGATCGTCATTCAGAAAATATTGGTTCGGCGGGAATGATGAGAAAAGCAGGGTTTAAAGAGCTGGCTTCCTTTGTTGATTTTGATCGCCGGGATTTTGGAAATCGCAGCACAACAGTACTGTCTTTTGAGTTACTTTAATTTGAAATGATATGTTTTCCTAATTCAAAAAAATAAAAAAAGGGTGCCAATTGGCACCCTTTTTTGTCTTGCTTTTTACTGCTTTTCTAATTAACCCTTAAAGAGTTGCTTAGAAATTGTAGCTGTACTTGGCATACCAGAACGCACCACTGAAGCCCATAGGAGCGAATTCACTGTACGTGTTACCAGCGCCAGCGGCACCGTTATGCTTCTTAGAGCCGGCTTCGTCAAAGATGTTTTGACCAGCTATCATAACCGAAGAACTCTCGTTCAGGTCATATGATAACTCAACATCAACTACGTGTTCGCCGTCATAAGACATGCCTTGGTTTGGATCGTACCAATCACCAAAGTAAGAAACTCGAGCAAGGGCTCGCCAGCCATCCATCATGTGGTTCGCAGAAATATTGTAGCGAGTGTCAGGTGACACTTCTTCAATCGAACGCTCACGGTCATCATCGATATATTCACCACGGGAAGTCACTTCAGTTGTAGTATGGTTTACTGCTAGATTCCAGTCAGTGGAGCCGCCCATCCAATCAGTGCTAGTAGACAATACCAGATCAAAACCGCTGGTCTTTGTCTCAAAGTCATTGGTGAAGAAACGGAATACAGCAATATCATCAGCGCCAGAAACGCCAGCTGCTGCCAGAGAAGCAATATCTGCTGTTGTCAGGCTGAAGTCTTTGGACAGAGTCAGACGATCCGTTACGTCAATATTGAAGTAATCGAAGGTGATATCAACTTCACCCACACTACCAAAGAAACCGACAGTGAAGTTCTCAGACTCTTCTGGTTTCAACTCTGTAGCACCGGCAAATGCGGCAACAGGGTTAGTTGCTGGAATAACACCTTTGTTTACCAGAACGCCATTATCAATCAACGTTGAGATATTAGACGCATTCAGCTGACCTGAAGTAGGCGCTTTAAAGCCTGTGCTCAACGTAGCGCGAATACCGAAGTTTTCGTCTATCTTGTAGTTAGCACCCAACCTGTAGTTGGTAGTACTACCAAAGCCGTCAAAGTCTTCGAAACGCACTGCAGCGGCTAACAGAAGATCTTCAGAAACGTCCCACTCGCCATCTACGTAAACAGCATCGTTTGAACGATCAAAGTCACCAGAGATATCAGGAGAGAAGCCTGGGAAACCATTAGTTGAAGTACTGAAGCCCTGAACACCTAAACCACCGTCGATGTATGATTCTTTTTGACCAGCGCCAATAGTGAATTCTTCAGTACGGTGCTCAGCGCCAAATGCAAGACTGACTGTGTCACTCAAGGAGTATTTAAAGTCAGCATTGAAGTTCACATCAGTTTGACGGTACAAACCTGGATCAAAGTTGCGCGGAGTATTTTCACCAAGGCTTGCATTGACTGTATTGTTAATGTAGAAATCGCCTTCGTTCTCACCGCGGTATGCACTCACATCCCAAGATAAACCATTTTCCAGCTCACCTTTCAAACCCATCATAAAGGTGACGTCTGTTACGGTGCCGCCAAAGCGTGGCGTGAAGCCGCCTGGAATGGTCTCGTTGAAGTTAAAGCAGTTATCATCAGCTTTCAAACCAGTAATTGCTGCTGCAAGAGCAGAGCTAGTTGGGTCTGAAGCATCAACAGCATACTGGCTACAGTTGCCTGACATATCCCCAGTGGTATCACCGACTAATAAGTTGCCATCTTTTGCATAAACACCACCGCGGTTTGTCGGGTTACGGAAGTAAAATCCACCGTCGACATCTTTGCTGGCGTAGTTTGCATAACCGTATAGCTCAACGCTATCAGTCAGCTGGCTGCCGAAGTTAACGAATAATTTGAGATCGTTATCAACAAAGGGACGACCCCACTTCTGAGCCGGATCAGCAACTGGGAAGCCTGCGGCGATTAGGCCAGCAGCATCGTTGCGCTGCTCTGAACGAACAGTCTCATCAGAAGAACCATACTCTAAAGTTACGTTGGCAAAACCATTGGCGCCAAGCTCCATGCCCATGTTGCCCGCGAAGTAAGCCATGTCGCCATCGCCTTCAGCGTATTGACCCATACGGAGTTGAACAGAACCACCTTCACTAGCATCTTTCAGCTTGAAGTTGATTACGCCAGCAAGAGCATCAGAACCATACATAGCTGCTGCACCATCACGCAGCACTTCAACGTTTTTAAGGGCCATACCAGGAATAGTGGAAACATCAGCACCGTGAGAACCGTCTGAGATACCACCAGCAGACCAAACGATAACGTTGGCTCTGTGGCGACGCTTGTTGTTGACCAGAATTAGAGAGTGATCTGGAGCCATGCCGCGAAGCTGGAATGGACGTACCAGAGTTGCTGCATCACTGATCGGCTGATCGTTGACTGAGAAAGAAGGTACTGAGTTACGCAGCAAGTTAGCTACGTCCATGTCGCCTTGGTTAGTCAGTTCAGCGCTGGTAATTACATCAACAGCTGCTACGGTATCAGTAGCTGAACGGGCTTTGGCACGAGTACCAGTAGTTACGATTTCTTCAACCATAGCGCCTTCTGCGAAAGCGACTGATGGCAGCACTGCGCTGCTAGCGATAATTGCCGCTGACAGAGTAGTTAACTTCAAGATGGATGTATTTTTCATAAATCTCCCCCGAGATATTTGAATTGTGTATCGTTATTTTTACTTTTATTAGGCCCATAGAAATCCGAGCCAACGGGCACATTAACACATCATTTGCTAAGTACCTACTCTATATACGCGAAAATTTGGCTGTTAGGTCACAGAGGGGAAAGCCCGTTTTTTTAAGCGCCGCCACTGACATTCGTTTGCTCCACCCCCCCAACCAGAATAACGGCCGCGCTCACATTATCGGTATACTCGGAGAACTCGAACCGGAAACTGGGGTAAATACCATGTCAGAACTTAAGACTCACCGAGGTGGCTGCCACTGCGGGGCGGTTAAATTTGAAATCGATGCGCCCAGCCAGCTCTATGCTCATGCCTGTAACTGCTCAATTTGCTACCAGAGCGGTGGCGATCAAATGATTGTACCGGCATCCCGGTTTCGACTGATCTGCGGTACAAGCGCGATGACTACCTATACCTTTAACACCGGCGCTGCCCAACACACCTTTTGCAAGCACTGCGGCATAAAACCTTTTTATACGCCACGCTCTAATCCGGATGGCTTTAGCGTCAATCTGCGCTGCATCGAGCGCTCTCATATTGAGTCTATTGAGGTAGATATATTCGACGGTCAAAACTGGGAGCAGAACGCCGCATCTCTGGCGCACCTGTCTCGCGATGACTAATGTAGTATGCTGCCCAGAAGAGTCACCCCTCAAGACCATAATAATAAACAGGGTATCAGTGTGAATAAACAATTGGGCCAGTTCTATATGTTTCGTCAGCGGCGCTTTGTGCCTTTTTTTATCACCCAGTTTCTCGGCGCACTGAATGACAATCTGTTTAAAAATGCGCTGCTGGTCATCATTGTTAGCAGCGGCATCTCCGCCTCCGACAGCAATACCAACTTCCTTACCAATCTAGCCGCTGGCCTGTTTATCCTGCCGTTTTTTTTATTCTCAACCACTGCTGGTCAGCTGGCGGACAAATACGACAAGGCCTGGCTGATCCGGCGGATTAAATTTGCCGAAATTCTTATTATGCTGACCGGCAGTTATGCCCTATTCAGTAGTGATATCACCTTGATGCTTGGCGTACTGTTTTTGCTCGGCGTGCAATCGGCATTTTTTGGGCCGATTAAGTATTCGATAATTCCCCAGCACCTGGCCGCTGAAGAACTGATGGCGGGCAATGCCCAGGTCGGCATGGGTACCTTTACTTCAATTTTGATCGGTACCTTAATGGGCGCCTGGCTGGTGAGCTACGATGGCGGCGCGCTGTTAGTTGGTGCGGCCGCGGTTATGCTGGCTCTTATCGGCTGGCGGGCAAGCTGCGCAATCCCCGACGCACCGGCAGACAGCAGCGATATTCGCATCAGCCTCAACCCGATTGCCGACGCCGCGGGCAATATACGCCTAGCACGTGAAAATATGACAGTGTTCTACTGCACCATGGGCATCTCTTGGTTTTGGTTATTTGGCGGCAGCTTTTTAACCCAGGTGCCCAATTTTGCCGTGACCGTGCTCCAGGGTCACGCCACTTTAATCTCGATACTTTTGGGTGCCTTTATTGTGGGCGTGGCGATTGGCTCGCTGCTCTGCGCTAAAATATCAGGCCGCCAGGTTGAGCCGGGATTGATTCCCTTTGGCGCCATAGGCCTAACCCTGTTTAGTGCAGATCTGTTTTTTGCCTCAACCAGCTATCAGCTAGCGAACAACGCAATAAGCGCAGTGATGCCTCTGCAGTTTTTAAGCCTCAGCGGCGGTGTCAGAATATTTGTCGACCTGACAGCCATTGGTATGTTTGGCGGTATGTTTATTGTGCCGCTGTATGCCATGGTGCAATCGCGCACCGAGAGCCATAAGCGGGCACGGGTAATTGCGGCTAATAATGTGTTTAATGCTCTATTTATGGTGGCCGGCGCATTAATTGGTATTGTCTGCCTGAGTATTGTGCAGATGACGATTCCACAATTTTTTGCCCTGATGTCGGGAGCTAATTTGTTATTCTTGGCGCTATTGGTATGGCGAGTGCCCGAATTCAAGCTTCGCTTTTTGGCTTGGATAACGAATAATCGATAGCGGGTAATAGACAGCCTGTAATCAATAAGCTCACCGCAGTCCTCTGCGAGAGCAATCAAACAAGGTAGGGATACAACAATGCAACTCTCATCAAAGATACTTCTCGGCATGGCACTCGGCATTGTCGTTGGTCTGACCCTTAATGTGATCAGCGATGGCAGCGGTTCAGGCCCGTTAACCGCCTGGGTGGTGGAATATATTTTTGATGTAGTCGGGCGTATTTTTATTGCCTCCCTGAAGCTGCTAGTAGTGCCATTAGTATTTGTCTCACTGGTCTGTGGTTCCGCAGCCATGGGCGAGAACGTCAAAATGGGACGCATCGCGTTTAAGACTTTGGCCCTCTATCTATTTACCACTGCAGTGGCGATCACTATTGCCCTGACGCTGGCGAATATTATTAATCCCGGTATCGGCATAGATACCACGGCGACTGCAACCTATGTAGCGGCTACTCCGCCGTCCTTTAAAGATGTATTGATTGGTATATTCCCCACCAACCCAATTCAGGCTATGTCCGACGGCAATATGCTGCAAATTATTGTCTTCGCTATTTTGGTCGGCGTCGCCATCACTCAGGCAGGTGCGGCTGGCAAATCAACTCTAGCGGGCTTTCAGACCTTTAATGAGGTGATTATGCGCATGGTCACCATTCTGATGCACCTGGCCCCCTTTGGTGTTTTTTGCCTGTTGGCGAAACTGTTTACTCAGGAGGGCTTCACCGCAATTTTCAATCTGGCGCTTTATTTTATGACCGTTACACTGGTGCTGATAATCCATGCCGGCGCCGTCTATACCAGTATCTTCAGCTTTTTTACGCGCCTCAATCCGCTGACCTTAATCAAGAATATGCGCCCGGCTATGCTATTTGCCTTTAGCACCTCATCGAGTAATGCGACCATGCCCATCACCATGAATGTGGTGGAGAAACGCGTCGGCGTGGATAATTCCATCGCCTCATTTACTGTCCCTCTGGGCGCCACTATCAATATGGATGGCACTGCAATCATGCAGGGCGTAGCCACAGTGTTTATCGCTCAAGCCTATGGGTTAGACCTAGGTCTGAGCGAGTATCTAGCGGTCATTGCCACCGCAACCCTGGCCTCGGTTGGCACCGCAGGTGTGCCCGGTGTCGGTTTAATCATGCTCTCCATGGTCCTGCAGCAGGTGGGATTACCGGTCGAAGGTATTGGCTTAATTATCGGCGTCGACCGCCTGCTCGACATGATGCGCACTGTGGTAAACGTTACCGGCGATGGCATGGTTACCACAGTGGTCGCGAAAAGTGAGGGACTGCTCAATGAAGATATTTTTAATGAAGTCTCAGATCGCGATGAGTACAGCAGCCCACAACACAATAGCTAGCATCTAGCTAATTGGTCCGCGCGTATAACAATAACTATGCGATTGCCGCCTCTGAGCCGCCAGCGTCAACTAATCTGTTTCAGCAGCGTTACTGAACGTTTATCGCTTGCAAACACTTAAAGGTTTTATCCATGCCATTGTTTAACCGCCAAGGGAAAATCACCATTGCAGTGCTGGTGGTCGGAATCTTATTTATTGTCGCGGTTGCAACCCTCAAACCCAAACCTGAAAAAGTTAAACGCCTACCGCCGCCACTGCTGCTGGTTGAGGTAATTGATACCGCCCCTCAAACCCTGCGCCCGACTATTGCCTCTCAGGGCACTGTTGCCCCAAGACGGGAAATTGATCTGGTGTCTCAGGTATCGGGCAAGGTAATTGACGTTAATCAACGCTATGCCAACGGCAGCTTTTTTCGTCAGGGGGATACATTAATCCAGCTAGAATCCAGCGACTATAAATTTGCCGTTATCCGAGCCAAGGCACAGCTGGCCAAAGCCAAAGAGCAGGTGGCTCTGGAAAAAGGCCGCTCGCGACAGGCCAAGCGCGAGTGGCGCGACCTTGGAGACACCACCGCCAATGAGCTGTTTTTACGCGCGCCGCAATTGGCGTCTGCCCAAGCAGCCCTAGAGTCTGCTCGCGCTGACCTGGACAAGGCCAATCTCGATCTCAGCCGCACATCCATCGCAATCCCCTTTCAAGGGCGCATCAGACAAACCTTTGTCGATCTTGGTCAATTCATCACCCCGGGAACCCGGATTGCTAAAATATACAGCACCGACGTAGTGGAAGTCCGACTGCCCCTGAATGATCGACAGACTGCGCTAATTGATCTGCCGGTGAATTTTGAAAATACCCAGAGTGCAAACTATCCCGAGGTGGTACTGCGGCGCCAAGTCGGCGGCAAGACCTATAAATGGCAGGGAAAAATTGTTCGCACCGAGGCCTCTATCGATATTCAGAGCCGCATGACCTATGCCGTGGCAGAGGTGCAAAACCCCTTCAAGACAGATCCCAATAGTGATCGGCCGCCCCTCAGCATCGGTCTGTTTGTCGAGGCCGAGATTGCTGGACGGCCGATGACCAATGCCCAACAGCTACCGAAGAATATCGTCTATCGCGGCAATGAAGTATTAGTTCTGAACGAAAATGATGAAGTGAGCTTTAAAACCCTCTCTGTGGTGCAGTCGACGGCGGACTCGCTAATAACCAACAGCATCGAATCCGGCACACGTATAGTCGGTACTCGCATTGCATTGCCGGTTCCTGGCATGCGTGTGGACACCGGCTCAGCGAACCTCAACAGCACCCAACTCAAAAGCCCTTTATCAAATAGCGCTGATCTCCTATGAATGCCTCCATAGCTTGGTTTGTGCGCAACCCGATCGCCGCAAATCTATTGATGCTACTGATCTTGACCGCCGGCATTATGGGCGGCCTTGGCATGGGCAAAGAGGTCTTTCCCTCTTCAAACCTTAATATGATCACTATCTCAATGCCCTATCCCGGCGCTGGGCCACGGGAAGTGGAAGAGCAGATTGTGGTGCGCATTGAAGAGGCGATCTACAGCCTTGAGGGCATCAAACATATTCGCAGCCAGGCGCGCCAGAGCAACGGTCAGGTAACAGTCGAAGTCGCCGACGGTTACGATATGACCAAGATGATTAACGATATCAAGGCCCGGGTAGATGCAATTATCACCTTTCCCAGCGATGTCGAGCGCGCAGTTATCCGCGAGCAGGAAATACGTAACGAAGTGATTCGCGTGGCCCTTTTTGGTGAGGGTAGCGAGGCGGTACTGCGAGAATATGGTCAGCGTATTCGCAATGATTTGGCGGCCCTGCCCAGTGTCGATCTTGTCGAGCTATCAGGGGTGCGAGAGCCACAGATCGATATCGAACTGTCTGAGATGAATATGCGTCGTTATGGTATTTCATTTAATGATGTGGTCAGTGCAGTGCGTCGGTCTTCACTAAATCTGCCCGCCGGCACTATCCGCGCTGCGAGCGGTGACCTCCAGATTCAAACACGCGGCCAGGCTTATTACGAAGAAGACTTTAATCAGATCCTGGTCTCCAGTCGCGCCGATGGAACTGAAATCAAAATTGAAGATATAGCCACTGTTATTGACGGCTTTGAAGAGCGTAATCTGCGCACTAGGTTCAATGGTGAAAATGCCATTTTCCTTGGCGTTCGAGTAGGCAGAAACCCAGATGTGGTGGCGACCACCTCGGCGGTAAAAGACTATGTTAATGGCGGTTCAAGCTTTTTACCGCCAGGCTTGCAGCTACAGACCTGGCGCGACTACTCGAATATGTTTTCCAGCCGCCTGACACTGCTGTCGAAAAATGCCTTCGGCGGATTGATATTGGTGTTTATCGTATTGATGTTGTTTCTGCGTCCGCAGCTGGCCTTTTGGGTGGCCGTTGGTATAGCGATCGCCTATATGGGTGCGCTGTGGATACTGCCAAGTATTGGGCTGACACTCAATATGCTGTCGATGTTTGCGTTCCTGCTGATTCTCGGGATTATTGTCGATGATGCGATTATTGTCGGTGAGAGCATATATCGCCACCAACAGCTTGGTTATGACGGCGATACTGCAGCTCGGCTAGGGGCCCAAGCAGTCTCTAAACCGGTGTTGCTGGCGGTGGTCAGCACCATGATTGTGTTTTTGCCGATGCTGTTTTTGCCCGGTATGTGGCCCAAATTTCTCTGGGCAATCCCGGCGGTCACTCTGGTTGCACTGTCCTTTTCGCTGATTGAGTCATTCTGGATACTGCCCTCCCATCTGGCCAAGATGCAACCTGAAAAACCGGCCACCACCCAGGTCGGCATGGCCATTCGCAATGTTAGAAAACGCTTTGCCGATGGCCTGGTCAATGCTTCCCAGAATATTTATATGCCCTTTTTAGAGCGGGCTCTTAACTGGCGCGCCCTAACATTAATCGGATTTTGCCTGGCCTTTACACTCTCAATCACGTTGATCAGCGCCGGCTATATCAAACAGCGCTTTATGCCGGATGTGCCCTCAGACTTTATCTCTATGCGCATTGAGATGCCCGACGGCTACTCTGTCGAAGGCAAGATTGAAATTACTCAAAGAGCCGAGCGCGCGGCTCAGTTATTGGCCGATGACCCGGTGATTAGAGCGCAAATCGATACAGATACTCTGGTAGCCAATCAGCTGTCATTTATGTACGGCGACACTGTCCGGTTGATGCTGGAGCTGCAGCCGGATATGAGCGGTAAGGTAAGTCCAACACTAGTGGGTGAGCGCTGGCAGCAACTAATTGGCGAGATACCCCAGGCCAAAACCTTTAATGTGGATGCGTCCGGTATAGGTCGCGGCAATGGCGAGCGCATCACTGGCGTGTTGACTTCCAATAATCTCGACCAGCTCACGGCAGCGGCACAGTTCCTTAAGCAGCGCATGCGAGATATTCCCGGTGCACGAAATATCCGTGATGATATTCATTCCGGACGCTCCGACATTGATATCAGCCTGCTTCCCTTTGGCAATAATTTTGGCATCGGACTAAGCGATGTCGCTCGTCAGGTGCGCCAGGGCTTTTACGGGGAAGAAGCTCAGCGTGTGCCCAGGGGCCGCGATGATGTCAAGGTAATGGTGCGCTACCCTAAGCAGGATCGCGCTCAGGTGGATACCTTGGATAGCATGCGTATTCGCACACCCAATGGCGCAGAAGTGCCGTTTTATTCGGTGGCCGAAACCTCTTATGTTCCTGGTTATACGCGGATTAACCGGCAGGATCGCCAGCGCAGCGTCAAGGTTTCTGCACAGCCTACGGCAAACAAGCTGACTGTCGATGAAATGGCGCAGATTCTCTTTGCCGAGATCGGCCCTGAATTACAGCAGCGCTATCCTGAGGTAGTGCTAAACAAAGACGAACAGCTGGCCGAACAAGATGCGTTCTTTGCTTCGGCAGCCAAGCTATTTATGCTTGCTCTGGGAATGATTTATATTCTTATGGCAGTAGAATTTAAATCCTATTTAAAACCTTTGGGTGTTCTTTCTGCCGTGCCTTTCGGCATGATGGGCGCGGTGTTTGGGCACTTTATAATGGGGCTCAATTTTAGCGTGCTGTCGTTTCTTGGGGTCCTCGCCGCCTCAGGTGTGGTGGTCAATGACAATTTGGTATTAATCGATCGCATCAACCAGCTTCGGGCCGAAGGTCTGGCAATTAAAGAGGCTCTGATGCGAGCAGGCCAGGAACGTTTTCGGCCGATTATTCTGACGTCTCTAACCACCTTTATTGGACTGGCGCCAATACTCCTAGAAACGAGTATGCAGGCGCGCTTCCTGATTCCGATGGTTGCCTCACTGGCATTTGGCGTGCTGTTTGCGACCGTTGTGACGCTGGTGTTTGTGCCCTGCCTCTATCTCTCGGGGGCAAACTTAAATGCGCACTGGGAAAAGAGAATGCTCCTGCCAACCCAAGTTTCAAATAGCCAAAGCGACGCCTAGAGTATCAGGGCTTTTGGCAGTAAAAATCTAGAATTTAGAATTTAGAACCTGGAGTCTAGACTCTAGTAGTACGCGGTAGGAGTGGTTGTCAGTACCATAGGTGCTCCCACTTCTTCCCGCTTCACTATGCCACAGAGCTGTTCCACCAGCTCAAGAGCAAAGTCCAACGCAGTGCCCGGACCCTGACTGGTAATGCAATTGCCATCCACAACTACGCGAGCGGCGCCATCTACCTCTTTGGCTTCGAGAGACTTCTGAAAACTCGGGTGACAGGTGACAGCCTTATCCAGCAGTAATCCTTTAGTGGCCAGCACCAGTGCTGGCGCCGCACAGATTCCAGCAAATAGCTTGTCCTGAGCTGCCTGATCGCGCAGCAAGACATCCAACACGGCGTGTTTTGCAAGATGTTCAGAGCCAGGCAGTCCCCCGGGCACGGCAATCAAATCGTAATGCTTATTCGCGCAGTCATCTAACATTGCATCGGCGACAATATGGGTTCCTCTGGATGCACAAATTTGCAGTTTCTCGCCACTGTTAGCGCTGGCTACAGTAACCTCAACGCCTGCTCTGCGGAGCACGTCAACAATGGTTACCAACTCAATTTCTTCACTCCCCTCGGCGATGGGAATAAGTGCCGTTTTATTCATAGTTTGTCCTTTTTTTCTTTTGGCTACATACGTTACACTGTGGCGCAAATTATTCTAACTGTCACGGATTTGGCATGAAAATTTTCATAATAAAAAGTCATGATGGAAGCATTTTAGGTAAAGATCTTGAATGGGTTGACGGCACTAATGCCAGCCTACTTTTTACTGCGCAACACCGCGATGTCGCCCTCAATCAGCTGATCGAATTGAACGCTAAAGATATCCATTTGCGCGCCGAGATTATTCAGTGCGAAGCTGATAAAAAAGGCCGTCCAGTACTTTTGCTGGACATCGCAGCTATGCCTGCCGAGGCTCCAGCCAACACCAATCAAGTTAGCGCGGCCTAAACAGGAGCTCATGCGTGTCAATTGAAACTCGCCTTGCAGCGCTTGCGCAGCCAAGCACTATCGGGATACTACAAAACATTGCCCGGGGCATAGAAAAAGAGAGCCTCAGGGTAGAGCCCTCTGGTCGTATGGCCAGCACGCCACACCCTCAGGCACTGGGCAGCGCCTTAACTCATCCGTCAATTACGACGGACTACTCCGAAGCACTGCTGGAATTCATTACTGCGCCATCGGCCTCTATAGATGACGTACTCAATGAGCTCGAAGAAATCCACAGCTATACCTATCAGCATATAGAGGACGAATTGCTCTGGGTCAGCAGCATGCCCTGTCAGTTAGGTGACGATAGCAGTATTCCTGTTGGTCAATATGGCAGCTCTAACAGCGGCAAAATGAAAACCGTCTATCGCCTTGGTCTCGGCCATCGCTATGGCCGCCTGATGCAGACCATTGCCGGAATCCACTACAACTTCTCAGTGCCAGACGAGCTCTGGCTGCAGCTGCAGGCCCTTGAGAACAATCAGCAGTCACTGCAAGATTTTAAAACCGAGGGCTACTTTGCCCTGATCCGCAATTTCCGACGCTACTTTTGGCTGCTGCTCTATTTACTGGGTGCGGCTCCGGCTGTGTGTGCGAGCTTTGTCCGCGGCCGCGAGCATGATCTTGTGCCTCTCGGCAATGACAGTCACAGCTTGCACCTGCCCTATGCTACATCCCTGCGTATGGGTAATCTTGGCTATCAAAGTGATGCCCAGAGCTCACTGGTGGTCTGTTACAACGATATAGAGCAATACAGTAGAACTCTGAAAGGCGCTCTGGAAACCCCCTACCAGCCCTATGAAGAGATTGGACTGAAAGACGTCAAAGGCAACTATCAGCAGCTGACTACCAATCTACTGCAGATTGAAAATGAGTTTTACAGCCCAATCCGCCCCAAGCGCACCGCAGCTGCAGGGGAAACTCCTCTGGAGGCTCTAGAAAATCATGGAGTTGAATATATTGAAGTGCGCTGTGTCGACCTAAATCCACTGCTGCCCAATGGTATAGATAAGCCAACCAGTCAGTTTTTGGATACCTTTTTACTCTTCTGCCTGCTCAAAGATAGCCCACGCACCAATAATGATGAGTATCGTCAAATTACTGAAAATCAGCGCCGCACTGTGGCTCGGGGCCGCAGCCCTGAGCTGGAACTATTAGATGGCGACAAGCAGCGCAATTTGGTGGACTGGGGCCTGTCGTTGATGAGCGAAATACAGCCAGTGGCCGAAATGCTAGATCAAGCCAACCGTACTGACCAATACAGCGCCACTGCTGGGTTAATGAAAACGCGCTTGCAAGACAATAGCCTGACCCCCGCCGCCCAGCTCATAGCTGAAATGACGGCCAATAATGAGACTTACTATGGCATGGCAATGCGCAAAGCACAGGAACACAGAGAATATTTTCGGGGTAAGCTACTGACCCCGGAGACGGCAGAAAAATATCGTCGTCTTGCTGAGGAATCACAACTTAAGCAAAAGCACATTGAAGCGTCGGATAGCCTTACATTCGATGACTTTATTGCAGACTATTATCAGTAATTGATTGGTCCCTAAAAGACTGATTTAAAGGAGCAAGGTTTGAATCTACCAAACAATCAAACTATCAGCCTCAGTGCCGCGGCAATCTGTGGTGGTCTAATCGCTATTGCCATCTTCTATTTTCAACATTATCTGGGGCTGGAGCCCTGCTATCTGTGCATTACTCAGCGAGTATTTGTTATCGCGGTTGGCGTGATTTTTCTAGTTTCTGGATTGCACAACCCAGCAGTAACAGGCCAAAGAATCTATGCCGGCCTAGCCACATTGACAGCGTTTGGCGGCAGCTTCTTTTCCATCAAACAGCTATGGCTTCAGGGGCTTCCAGAAGATCAGGTGCCCGCTTGCGGCCCGCCGGTTGACTATCTATTTGATGCCTTCTCAGCCTCTGAGGCCATCAGTATGTTACTCCGAGGTGATGGCAACT
Source organism: gamma proteobacterium HTCC2207 (assembly GCA_000153445.1). Lineage (GTDB taxonomy): Bacteria > Pseudomonadota > Gammaproteobacteria > Pseudomonadales > Porticoccaceae > HTCC2207. Next base: position 121,661 of record CH672396.1, read on the forward strand.
GCGCCGAAGTGCAGTGGCAGTTACTGGGTATCAGCATGCCCGGCTGGGTACTAGTGAGCTTTATCGCACTCGCTATAGTGGGGCTATTTCAGCTGCTGCGTAAATGATGAAGCTCGCAGCTGGCCTGCTTATTCTGGTCCTTTTACAGTGGCTCGGGCAATGGGGCGTTCAATCCCTAGAACTTAATATTCCCGGTCAGCTATTGGGTATGATCCTTCTGCTGATCGTTTTAAGTTTCAATAAATCTCTTCTGCCCTGGCTGGAGGCAACCAGCGGCCAACTAATTCGCTTTATTGCTCTGCTATTTGTGCCAATCACCACCGGGGCTTTTTTTCTCGGGCCTGAAATATTTGAGCAACTGCCACAAATTCTAATCGTGCTGATTATTTCAACATTGTTAGCCCAGTGGTTTATGGCGCTGCTTATCAATAGGCTCCGTGGGCGAGATAAGTGATATGAGGGAGATTATTCTGCAACAGTGGCAACTTATCAGTGCCACGTCCTGGCCACTTTTATTAACCCTAGCCGGCTTCTGGATTGCATGGTGGACTTATAACCGCTCAGGCAGAGCCTCATTACTGCATCCGTTAATGATCGCAACGCCGCTGATCTATTTCACCATGCACAGCATCGACCTAGATTTCGCGACCTATTATGCAGGCAATGGCATTTTAAACTGGCTGTTAGGCCCGGCGACTGTCGCCCTAGCAATCCCTCTCTCTCAGCAATTGCGTCAGCTTCCCGCAATGTTTAAACCACTCACAGTCGCCCTGTTGCTCGGCGGTCTATTCGCCACACTCAGCGCCCTGCTGCTGGTTAAATTGTTTGGCTTAAGCGATGTTGTACTGCTCTCGTTAGCGGCCAAATCTGTGACCTCACCTATTGCCCTGAGCATAGTCGAGAAAATTGGCGGGCTTACCAGCCTGCTAGCAGTGGCAACCATGATCACCGGATTGGCCGGCATTGTTATGGCAAAGACTATTTTTCGTCTTACACAGTTAGAGGACGAGCGCTGGCAGGGGTTAATTCTGGGGGTTACAGCTCATGCAATTGGCACCGCCAAGGCGTTTGAGAGCAGCCCTAGCTGCGGCGCATTTGCCACATTGGGCATGGGTATTAATGGAATCTTGACGGCGATTATGCTGCCGGCCTCAATGGGTCTTTTTATCAGTTGAGTATTTATTCTTCGACCTAAAACAAAGTAAACTGTCAGTCCATTAGGGAGTGATGAGGTTACCAAGGCATGTTAAAAGATCTACAACGTTTAAAACAACACTGGGGCGGTGTCAGCGACATCGTCGATCGCTGGCTAGAAGAACGCCGCGAGCTGCTGGTCAAGTACTGTGACCTAATTGATATCCACGACTTCGATAGTGCCAATCGAGCTCATGGTGACAAACTGAAGAGCTTCTGCGAAGTGATGGTTGACTATGTCTCCGTCGGTCACTTTGAAGTCTATGAGCAGTTGGCTAAGGAAGCCGAAGCGTTCAGCGACAGCGAAGGTCTTAAAACAGGTGCGGATCTTGTAGAAAAGATACAGCCCTCTACCGAAGCCGTCTTGGACTTTAACGACAAATATCTTGAAACAGATGATCTAGATACCCTGGCCGCAGATTTATCGTTTATAGGAGAGGTGCTTGAACAGCGCTTTGAATCTGAGGACAAGATGATAGAAGTGCTGCACAACGACCATCTTGAACAACTGCAAAAGGCCAGCTAAACGACAGCATAAGCCGATTGTGGATTTAGACGATAATAAAAAGCCCCGATAAATCGGGGCTTTTTTGTTTCCGCTGTGACTCGTTATTACCTGCTCGTTAAGACAGCCTAGCCTCAACCATCAATATTCGCGTTCAACAGCTCCACTTCAAACACCAATACTGAGTTTGGACCTATTGGGCCAGCACCGCCGGGACCATAAGCCAAGGCTGCAGGAATATAGAGTTCCCACTTGGAGCCTTGAGGCATCAACTGCAGTGCTTCAGTCCAACCAGGAATTACCTGCGTGACGCCAAACTGCGCAGGTACACCGCGCTTGACCGAGCTGTCGAATTCAGTGCCATCTAACAGGCGACCGGAATAATGAACTTCAACCGTGCTGTCGGCAGTAGGAATAGTACCAGTGCCGGCAGTGAGAACCTTGTACTGCAGGCCACTCGCGGTTGTGATTACACCTTCTTTAGCGCCATTAGCCGCTAGAAAATCAGCCCCCTCTTTAATGTTGCCTTCAGATTGCATAGCTGTGGCTTGCTGCTGAGCCTTTTCCATCTCATCGCGCTTAGCGGTCATCTCAGTTTCAAAGCGCTGGATAGTCTCGGCGATCTGCTCTTCGGTTAACAGAGGCGACTTCTCATCAAGACCGTCGACAAAGCCCTGATTAAAGGCTTCAGCATCAATCTCCATACCAATACCGCGAATATTTTTACCGTTATCCAGGCCCATCAAATAGCTGATGCGCTGACTATGGCTGTCCAAGCTGGCAGTTGTTGCGGCTTGAGTAGAGGTATCTGACGTCTGAGAGTCACAGGCCGCGATAACAAACAGCAGTGCGATGGGTAATATTTTTTTCATATTGATTTCCTTTACTTTCCTTTGATTAATCATGGATGTGATCTAAAACATACAGCTGAAATAATGTTGAGACTCAAGTCTAGTTGATTTCCAAGTCCACATCGACCTAGCTGAACTAGTCTATTTTTTGGTACAACAGGTCCCAAACGCCATGCCCAAGGCGCTCGCCACGCTTCTCAAATTTGGTCAGCGGCCGGTAGTCTGGGCGTGGAGAATACTGTTGTTCAGCAACGGTGTTTTTAAAGCCCGGTGCCACCTCTAAAACCTCGAGCATCTGCTCGGCATAATGCTGCCAATCCGTCGCCATATGCAGTACGCCACCAACCTCGAGTTTATCGCGAATCAACTGAACAAATTGCGGCTGCACAATACGACGCTTGTTGTGCTTTTTCTTGTGCCAGGGATCTGGGAAATAGAGCTGCAAACGCTGGAGGCTCTGTGCCGGAATACATTCATTGAGCACATCGGTGGCGTCGGCCAGATAGACCCGCAGGTTGGTGATTTTCTGCTCTTCGGCACTGGCGATCAAGCGGCCTACACCAGGAGGATGTACCTCAATACCAATAAAGTCTTGATCCGGCGCAGCACTGGCCATCTGCAATAGAGAGTCGCCCATGCCAAAACCAATTTCAATAATTAGGGGCGCCTTGCGGCCAAAAATAATCTCGGCATCGATGGGGCCATCATCAAGCTTTAAACCATAAAAAGACCAACCTCTGCTGAACGCATTGCGCTGCCCTTCGGTCATGCGCCCGGCGCGCAGTACATAGCTGCGAATCGCTTTCTTGCGATACTCGGGCCTGAAGTCAGAGCTACGCGCTGCTGAACCGACGTCTTCCTGAGGGCCGTCTTCCGAGCCACTCTCTTCAAAGAAAGGCGTAGTATCGTCTTGTACGTCGTCGCTATTAATGTCCATTAATCCTCGGCGCTGCGTGCAGTAAAAAGTAATAACCAACCGGCAATAAATGCACTGCCGCCCACGGGTGTGATAATTCCAAGGATACTTATTCCAGAGATGGCAATCAGATATAGAGAACCGGAAAACAGCACTATACCCAGCATAAAACAGCGCGCTGCCCAGTGCAGAGAGCGCTCATTTAGGGGTAGGAAAATCACCGCCAGCAATGCCAGGGTATGGATAAAATGATAGAGCACACCGGTTTGGTAGGTCTCTAGCATCTGCACAGTTAAAGAGCCCTTCAAACCATGCGCGGCAAAGGCACCCAACATCACAGCCAGCGCACCGCTTAGCGCAGTCAGTCGAATCCAGAGGAGTTTGTTCATAACAATAAAAAAGCCGCTCTAAGCGGCTTTTGGTCTCTTATAAGGTGAAATTAAGCTTCCATCAATCCGCGAACTTTCTTCATTGCGTTTTTCTCGAGCTGGCGAATACGCTCAGCAGAGACACCGTATTCAGCGGCCAGTTCGTGAAGGGTTGCCTTGGCATCGTTTAACCAGCGGCGCTGAAGAATGTCGCGACTGCGATCATCGAGATCACTTACCGCAGCGATTAGGCGGGTATTGTTGTCTACTTCCCAATCATCGTTTTCAGCTAGCTGCGCCGGGTCCATGCTCTTGTCTTCAAGAAAGTAGACCGGTGCTTGGAAACTGCTGCTTTCATCGTCTTCGCCAGCCGGCGCATCAAAGGCGGGATCACGAGAGGTAAGACGCATTTCCATTTCCATCACGTCTTTAACCTGAACACCCAAGTCATCAGCAACTGCCTTGGCTTCGTCGGCAGATAGCCACTGAAGTTGCTTCTTAGCGCTCCGCAGATTGAAGAACAACTTGCGTTGAGCCTTGGTGGTAGCAATTTTAACGATGCGCCAGTTGCGCAAAATAAATTCGTGAATCTCGGCTTTGATCCAGTGCACTGCAAAGGACACCAGACGCACACCTTTTTCAGGATTAAAGCGTCGTACCGCTTTCATCAGGCCGACATTGCCCTCTTGAATCAGATCGGCCAATGGCAGGCCATAGCCGTTGTAAGAGCGCGCTATATGAACAACAAAGCGCAGGTGGGCCATTACCATTCGACGGGCTGCGTCGAGATCTTCTTGATAATACAGCGACTCACCCAAAGCACGCTCTTCATCAATGGTCAGAATGGGCACGGTCGCAGTTCCCTGAATGTACGCATTCAGGTTGCCGCCGGGTGCCATCCACTCCATAGTTTGAAGGGCTTTACTCATAACAGACTCTTTTTGCTCGTGGGTCGAATATTCTAGCACTTTTTAATTGCTCGTTCCTAGCCTTTAACAGTAACCATTACTGAGTAGTCTAGACGCTATCAAGCAGTTTTTCAGCGCGGTTGTATGTTGCGCAAATGTTGCCCTACCGCAAGCCAGGCACCAATTAAACCAACGCTGCCGCCAATCAACAGCAGGGCGACAAATCCACCAAAGCCCAGCCCAGTAATACTAAACTGACTTTGATATAACAGCGCTAACGTATTTACGGGGCCGGCCAACCAAAAGCCCAATCCGGTCAAAATAATTGCAGCCACCACAGCGCCGAACAGGCCAAACAATAATCCGCTGTACAAAAACGGCCTGCGCACATAGGCATCGGTGCCGCCGACCATCTTGACCACGGTGATTTCATCCCGGCGACTCTGAATCGCCAGGCGAATGGTATTCCCCACGACTAATATGACGCCGAGCCCCAGGGCAACGCCCAGAGCGAGCACCAACTTTCGACCCATATCCAAAAGGGCATCGAGTCGCTGTAACCATTCCAGATCCAACTGCACATCATCCACCAATTTCAACTCGCGGATTTCAGTCACTAAACGGGTGGCGTCGCCGATCAACAGCGGCCGTACCAAAAAAGAATCCGGCAGTGGATTTTCATCCAAATACTGCAGCGCCGAACCAAACCCCGAAAGCGCCTCGAATTCATCCCGAGCAGCTTGTGCCGAAATATAGGTCACCGAAGCAACCCCTGAGAGCCCCTCTAGCTTTGCAGTCAGACTCTCTAAAGCAGATTCTCGCGCACCCTTTTTAACAAACACGCTAATTTGCGCAGAAGCATCCACACCACCGCTGAGCTGGCGTATATTTTCCACACTTAAATAGAGTGCCGACGGCAATGTCAGGGCAATGGCAATCACCAATATAGTCAATAGTGACTGCAGTGGTTCACGAAGTATTTTTAGCGCGCTACTTTTCAGGGTGGTTTGATGGTGCTGCCTATAGCTCTGCCACTTGTCGATACGACTCAGCGCCTGACCGCGAGCACCGCGCTGGCCACCGTCACGAGCCCTACTGTTAGTAGCCGCCATAACTGACTCCATCCTGCTCCATCTGGCCCTGATTAAGTCGCATAATGCGCATATCCATGCGATTGATCAGATTGATGTCGTGACTGGCCACCAACACAGTGACACCAACATCCTGAAAGCGCTTAAACAGCGCCATAATTTCAGCCGACAGCTGCGGATCCAAATTACCTGTGGGTTCGTCCGCGAGAAGAATCTTTGGCTTGTGCACTACGGCACGCGCTATACCCACCCGCTGCTGCTCACCCCCAGATAGGGCGATCGGGTTATGTTTTTCTCTGTCGAGCAGCCCAACTGTGTCCAGGGCAGCGCGCACACGGCGTCCAGTGTCGGCCTGAGAATAGCCCGCCACTTGCAATGGCAGCGCAACATTTTCAAATACCGAGCGATCAAATAGCAGCTGGTGATTTTGGAACACCACGCCGACTTGGCGGCGATAGAAAGGAATCTTGGAATGAGGCAAACGGTTGATGTTTTTGCCATTGATCAACAAGCTACCCGAGGTCGGCCGTTCAATCAGCATCAATAGTTTTAACAGAGTGCTTTTGCCGGCCCCAGAGTGGCCCGTAAGAAAGGCCATTTCGCCTGCATCCATTTCGAAACTCACGCCGCGCAGCGCTTCGTAACCACTCTCGTAGCGCTTGCACAGATTATCAAAACGGATCATCGACATATTAGTCACCCTGCCCCAACAGCGCCGAGACAAACTGTTCCGCGACAAAGGGCTGCAGATCATCCACCCCCTCACCCACACCTATGTAGCGAATCGGCACAGAGAACTTCTCCGCCAAGGCAAATATAACGCCGCCTTTGGCCGTACCATCGAGCTTGGTCAACACAATACCAGTGACCCCCGCTGTGGCATGAAATTCAGTCATCTGGGCAACGGCGTTCTGACCGGTTCCGGCATCTAGGACCAATAACACTTCATGGGGCGCAGTAGCATCTAGCTTGGCAGCTACTCGGCGCACCTTTTTAAGCTCTTCCATTAAATTACTTTTGTTGTGCAGACGACCGGCAGTGTCGGCAATAATCACATCGATATTTTTGGCTCTCGCAGACTCCACTGCATCGAAGACGACCGAGGCACTGTCAGCACCCGTGTGCTGGGCGACCACCGGAATCTGATTGCGCTCACCCCAAACTTGCAGCTGCTCAACGGCAGCCGCTCTGAAGGTATCGCCTGCAGCTAACATCACTGACTGACCCTGCTGTTGCAGCTGTCGCGCCATCTTGCCAATAGTGGTGGTCTTGCCGACACCGTTGACGCCGACCACCAACATCACAAAGGGGCCCTCGGCATTCTCGGTATGTAGAGTCTGTTCGCAGGGGGTAAGTCGAGCGATTAAAATATCTCGCAGCGCTGCCTGCAGCGCAGCGCCATCTTTTAGCATGGCTCGATTAGAGCGTTCAGTGAGCTGGGCAATAATTTGCGAAGTGGCATCGATACCCACATCGGCCATCAGCAGCAGCGTTTCCAGCTCCTCAAAAAGGTCATCATCTATAACTTTGGCGCCGAGAAAGAGATCGCCGAGGCCTCGGCTGGTGCGTGACAATGCACGCTGCATCTTGCTGAACAAGCCGCCCGAAACCGGAGCAGCCGACGCATCTGCCGGGTGAGATTCGGGAGCATCGGCAGTAGCAGAAGTGGAAGGCTCGGCTTTGTCACGCTTAAAGCGATCGAGAAAGCTGCGTTTCTTCTTTTCTGGCTCTGGGGTATTGGTTGAATTAGCGTCCATGTAGGTTCATTTCTAACTGTGGTTATATTCTGGTGTATCCTACCATCTCAATTGATTTAGGGTGATTAAAACTCACCAAAAGGAGTGGCTTTTGACTGCCAGACAACGGGTTCGCATTATTGCCGGCAAATGGCGCAGCCGAGTGCTGACATTTCCCAGTGTAGACGGTCTGCGTCCCACCGGTGATCGGATTCGTGAGACGCTATTTAATTGGCTGGCGCCGAACATTGCCGGAGCCAACTGTCTGGATCTCTTTAGCGGCTCTGGCGCACTCTGTTTCGAGGCGCTTTCTCGCGGTGCGGCAGGCTGTCTAGCGCTTGAAAAGAATGCCAAAGCACTGGCGACTCTCAATGAAAACAAAACCCTTCTCGATGCCGCGGAACTAACCCTTCGTCGCGCGGATACGCTTGCCTTTTTGGGCAGCAGCCCAGACAAGCCCTTCGATATCGTCTTTGTCGACCCACCCTTTGATCTCAATGTTCTCACCGATGTCTGCGCCCTGCTGGAAAATAATCAATGGCTGACAGCAGACAGCCTGATCTACTGCGAACTCTCGGCGCGGCACAATAGTTTCGCGCCGCCACCCAACTGGCGCATCGAAAGAAGCAAAGCTGCTGGCGGAGTAAACTATCTGCTTTACTCACGCATTTGAGCCGGCGGCTATATTTGAGTAATATGCGCGCAACCCAACATGGCGGAAACAGCGCATGACGACAATAGTCTACCCCGGCACCTTTGACCCAATTACCAATGGCCACATCGATTTAGTCGAAAGAGCCTCGCGGATGTTCGACAAAATTATTATCGGTATCGCCACCAGTCAGCGTAAGGGACCACTGTTCAGCGTCGACGAACGCATTCAATTAGCCACAGACGCCCTTGCCCATGTGCCCAATATTGAAATTCTTGGATTTGATTATTTGCTGGTCAACTTTGTCCAGGACTGCAAAGCCGACGCGATTATGCGTGGATTGCGCGCAGTGTCAGATTTCGAATATGAATTCCAGCTGGCCAATATGAACCGTGCCCTGTCACCGAATATTGAAAGTGTCTTTTTGACACCGGCAGAGCATCTATCTTATATCTCCTCATCACTGGTGCGGGAGATCTCCTCCCTTGACGGCGATGTATCGAAGTTTGCGCCAGCCAATGTGGTGGACGCCCTGAGTCAAAAATTTAATAAGTCTTAGGGCTGCAAGCTCAGCGCTGACAGGCCGGACAGAAAACCGAGCTGCGCTGGCCCAGGCGAATATCCTTAAGCGGTTTGTCACAGTGAACACAGGGCTCACCGCCGCGACCATAGACCATCAGTGTCTGTTGAAAATATCCTGGTTCGCCATTACCGTTAACAAAATCCCGAAGCGTAGTGCCGCCCTGAGTAATCGCGCTGGCTAAGACCTCTTTAATATGCCCCGCCAGCTCTTCGTAGCGCTGCAGAGAGACACGACCCGCAGCTCGATCAGGTCGGATGCCGCCGCGAAACAATGCCTCAGAAGCATAGATATTACCCACGCCAACCACCGTACGATTGTCCATTATGAAGGGCTTTATCGCCATTTTACGCTTGCGAGATAGTTCAAACAGGCGCTTGCCAGTAAAGTCATCGGTGAGAGGTTCGGGACCTAAATGGTCCAGTTGAGGGTAGCCACTGTCCGACCAGAGCCAGGCACCAAAACGACGCGGATCGTGATAGCGCAGGCAGGCACCATTGGCCATCAGCATTTCTATATGGTCGTGCTTGCGTCGCGGCTCGGACCTATCCACTAAGCGCAGGCTACCGCTCATCCCCAAATGAATCATCATGGTGCCGCGCTCAAGCTCTACCAACAGATACTTGGCTCGACGAGTAATTGCCACCACCAGCTGACCCTGAGTAAGTTCTGAGATGCCCTGAGTCACGGGCCAACGCAATGAACCGTTATAAACTCTGAGTTGGTCAATAACTTGATCTACAATATGCGGAGCTACCCCACGAAGGGTAGTCTCTACTTCCGGTAATTCAGGCATATATTCCTATTTTTTTATCAATGAGCGTAATGATGTTTTCCTTAATTGCCTTATTTCTGGCAAACTTAAGGCGCGTGTACGCAGTAGGTTAAACCGCTTTGACACGCAGGGGTAGTGGCGCTAGCAATTCTGTCAAAAATCAGTAGAATGCGCGTCTCCATTAATATCAGAAATCTTTGAAGGTTCACATTAAATGGCATTAGGAAGAAGACGTAAGGAAGAGGATGAGTCAGCAATCGATATGACGCCGATGCTCGACGTTGTGTTTATCATGCTTATCTTTTTTATTGTGACAGCCTCGTTTGTCAATGAGTCTGGGCTTGATGTCAATCGCCCACCGACTTCTGACGAGCCGCCACCAGAAACCGAAAACCTCAATATCGTGTTTCGGGTTTCCGAGAGCAATGAACTCACCTTTGAAGGACGCCGCATCGATGTGCGCGCAGTTCGGGCAAACGTAGAGCGCATGCACGCAGAGAAGCCAGAAGCCAAGGTGATTGTAAGCGCCCACCCGAAGTCTAAAACTGAGATGTTTGCACTGATCTCCGACCAGGCTCGTGAAGCAGGCGTCTATGACGTATCGTTGTCCACCGACGAATAGGTCAGCAATCGCAGTAAAAAAAGCCCTACAGGAAACTGTGGGGCTTTTTTGTGGCTGATGCTTTTACAGTTGAAATCAACTGGGCAGCAACCTTAGCTATTTTATAATTTATTGCGACTGTGCCAAGATGCCCAATCAAGATTTACTAAACAGCCGGTACCAACCTGAGAGCAAGTCCATGGAGCAGACAGATTTAGATCGTGCCCAGCAGCAGATAAAAAGCCTTGCTCAGGTGCTGCCCGAGTTTGGCCCAGAAGCTCAAGCGGACCTCCAGTTAAATCCGGCACTAAAAATCTACCTCGACTTCTTCAAGTTACCCGAGCCCTGCGATCAATTGCAATTACTCGCAGGCAAACTCACCAAGGGCGGGCAACAAACTCACCTAATGCTTTGGAAGCCACCTCAATCAAAAGGCAGCGTAGTCATAGTGCATGGCTATCTGGACCACACCGGACTCTATGGCCACCTGATTAAGCAGTTACTGGAGCGTCAGCTTACCGTTGTCTGCTTTGATTTGATTGGCCACGGCCTCTCCAGTGGCGAGCCCGCCTCTATAGACAGCTTCGATCAGTATGTTGAACAACTCAATCTGGTGCTCGAGGCCAGCGCCGATCTCTGTCCAGCCCCACTCCACGGTATTGGACAGAGTACCGGTGGCGCGATTTTACTTAAGCAGCTTTTTGACCAAGACGACGGTCGCGACCACCGCTTCGTCAGCTTGAATTTACTCGCGCCCTTGGTTCAACCAAGAAAGTGGAAGATTGATCGCTGGCTATTTAAATTGACCCGGCCCTTTCGACCGACCATGAATAGAGTGTTTCGGGAAAATTCTCAGGATAAAGAGTTCCTTCACTTTGTGCGCCATATGGATCCGTTTCAGCCTCATCGGTTACCGGCGGCTTGGGTGAGCGCCATGGCGGAATGGGTAGTGGAGATTGGTCAGTACCCAGAGAATCCATTTGCGATCAATGTGATTCAGGGAGACCAGGACAGCACGGTGGACTGGCAGCACAATATCAATGTGCTGCAGAGTAAATTCCCCAATATGGGATTGCATATAATTCAGCAAGCGGGACACCATCTGGTCAATGAGGCGTCAGGGTTGCGCGAGGAAATTTTTGCGGCTTTAAAGCTTTAGTTGTCGGGCTCTCAACAAGCTGTTGGCTCTTTTTAGCCCCAGGCGCTTTACCCCGCTGTGGGCACCTATCTATTTACGCTGTGGGCACTTCTCTAGTATTGCCATTATCATCGATGGCAACAAAGACAAACTCACCTTCGGTGACTTTGCTCTGCTCCCCTTCGGCATCATTATCAATCCAGGCTTCAATCAAAATGCGAATCGAGCTGGTGCCCACGGAGAGGGTCTGGGCATAGCAACCCACCACCGCGCCAACAGGTACGGGATTGAGAAATGACATACTACTAATAGCCACAGTGGCTACCCGCCCTTTGCCAATTCGGCCGGCCAATATAGCGCCAGCCAAATCCATTTGACTGAGTAGCCAGCCACCAAAAATATCACCATTGGCATTGGTTTCTCGGGGCATGGCAATGGTCTGAGAGATTAACTTGCCGGATGGTGCTGGCGACTGAGTCTCCATAAATCTTTCGTCCTCTGACGGTTTAACTAATTATAAATCAACCCTGGTAACCAAGTGGCCAGCGCTGGCCACAGGGATAACATCAGCATTAAGAGTAGCTGAATACCAATAAAAGGGATAACGCCGCGATACATATCTTTGGTCTCCACCGACGCCGGCGCAACACCGCGCAGATAGAACAGAGCAAAGCCAAAAGGTGGGGTTAAGAAGGAGGTCTGCAGATTGATGGCAATCATAATGCCCAACCACACAGGGTCTAAACCCATGGCCAGCAGAACAGGCCCGACAATCGGCACCACCACAAAGGTGATCTCAATAAAGTCGAGCACAAAGCCCAGCAAAAAGATCACCAACATCACCAAAACAGTCGCACCCACCAGTCCACCGGGCAGCCCGGTCAAAAAATGCTCAACCAGCTCTTCGCCACCAAAACCGCGAAACACCAACGAAAATACCGCAGCGCCAATCAAAATCAGAAACACCATGGAGGTCACTTCAGTGGTGCTCTGAGCCACTTCCCGCAGCCGCCCAAAAGACAGCTGACGTTTAAACAGCGCCAACAATGTGGCACCAAAGGCACCCACACCCGCCGCTTCAGTGGGGGTTGCCGCGCCGGAGAGAATCGAACCCAGTACAGCCATAATCAACAGAATCGGCGGCAATAAATTGAGCATGGCGCGGGATAGACCCTGTTGAGGCGATGCTTCATCGTCCTCATCCGGCACTGCCGGTTTAATAAACAGAATCACATAGAGGCAATAGAGCACGACCAAAATCAAACCGGGAATAATGGCACCGACAAATAGATCACCTATAGACACCACCTTGGGGGTGAATATACCCATGCTTAACTGCGCCTGCTGATAGGCACTGGAGAGAATATCGCCGAGTAATACCAGGGCAATCGACGGCGGAATAATCTGCCCCAGGGTACCTGTGGCGCAGATAATGCCGGTGGCCTGAGACGATGAATAGCCGCGCTTAAGCATAGTCGGCAATGACATCAGCCCCATGGTCACCACGGTGGCCCCAACAATACCGGTGCTCGCCGCCAGCAGCGCCCCCACCAAGACCACAGAAAGACCCAGTCCACTGCGAAAACCTTTAAGCAGATCCGCCATGCTTTCCAGCAGATCTTCCGCCAGACGGGATTTCTCCAGCATGACCCCCATAAAGACAAACAGCGGCACCGCAATCAGCGTGGTGTTTTTTATGGTGCCAAATAAGCGATTGGGCAGTGCGTGTAAAAAGGCCATATCAAAGGTGCCGGTGGCAAAACCCACCAAGGCAAATATCAACGCAGTGCCGGATAGGGACAGCGCCACAGGATAGCCCGCCATCAATACTAGGCAGACCACCAAAAACATGAGCAGAGGAATAAATTCAACCATCAGATTAGCGGCTCTATGTGATGTAATTCAATTTGTTGTTCCGCAATAGGCTGCTTGCCCATCAACACTAGGGCACTTCTAAGAATTTCAGCTAGGCCTTGCAGCATTAGGGTGGCAGGCATCAATAGCAGCAGCGTCTTTAATAGGTAAATACCCTGAATGCCACTGCGCTCCTCCGAGGTCTCGCCAATCGCCCAGCTGGCGGCGACATAGTCCCAGGAAAAGATAAAGATCAGCAGACTCACCGGCAGTAAAAACACCAGACCGCCAAGCAGATCCACCAGCGCCTTGCGCCGAGGGGAAAAACCGCGATAAAAAATATCCACCCGCACATGACCACCGCGCTGCAGCGTAAAGGCAATACCGAGCATAAACACCAGCCCATGCAAATAGGTGATCGACTCTTGCAGAGCGATGGATCCGCTCTGAAAATAGTAGCGCAGCACCACAACCACTACGGTCATAACAACCATGACCAGACAGAGCCACGAGATTGCGCGGCCAGTAATATCGGTAAAGCGGTCAATACTGCGGATGATTAATAGCACTTGATCCACCATGATAAAATTTCCAAATTAAATCGCGTCCGCGAGTATAGCGGGCTTCATCAGGGGTCGAAAGCACCAAGGATAGTTTCGATGACATAGGGAAGCTTGCCACACAGTGAATAGTAGTAGTTACGAAATAAATGGTTAAAAAGATAATTAAAGAAATTTCACAAGCTGCCGATTTAAAATTACGATGGGGTGAGAACCCTCCCAAAGATATTCCAGTGCCAACTAATTCTGGACGACAATAGGTCGCCCAACCGGTTACTGGAACAAAGTAATTATGGTGAATGTTATGTCAGGTGTAGAAGTCAACCTAAGAGCCCCCCAGCCGCAGAGCCCTAGTAGCGGCCAAGGTGAGCCACGCATCGTGAAAGCCGCCCCGGCGGAATTGAAGACTACGCCGACATTATCCTTAAAAGAACTCAGTAGCGAAGCTACTGCACGTCGAGGTGACGTAGCTGATCAGATGACGAAAACGGTTGATGACATCAAGTCAGCTGTTGAAACGCTCAATTTGACGATGAAAAAAATTCCAACCTCACTGGCCTTCTCTGTTGATTCTGCATCCAACAGAGTTGTGGTTCAGGTCACTAATGAGGAGACCGGTGAAGTTGTTCGAACGCTTCCAGGAGAAGCGGTTCTTCAGATCGCTCGTAATTTGGAGTCTCTCAAGGGAGTGCTATTCGACGAAACTTTTTAATGCCAGCTGATCCAGAGGGGCGTTCCATATAAAGCCTCTTCTATTTTGGATCGCAAAGCAGTGGGCGGTCATACTCTTGGTAATCCGGTTAACCTATCAAGCTCTACCCTCAGATAGAATCTAATAAAAGCCTCCCCAGCGAACACTTATTTATCTGCACAGGGCAGACACAAACATACAAAACGCTAGAAAAGTCATCTCTAATACAAAAATTTTGCTAACGCCAATCGAAGGGCCAAGGCAATAACGGCGGTATCGTTTGTTAAAACCCGAATGATATTAAGCATCTCTTCGATACAGGCGGCCGGGTCAGCTGCTGCTCCTTGTTAAACCGCGCCAGTATCAATGCATGTAAATTTTTCGCGCCATAGTGGTTAGCAAACTTTTTTACATCTCTTTCACCTAACAGCCATAAGCTGAGCTAAATCACCATTTCGCCCTACAAAAAACAATGCAGATAAAGTATGTATCGTCGATGTCATCCAGCACTCGGTCAGGAATATCGCAAACTGTGGTAATTCTGTATTTTAAATAGGCCAGAGGCGCCGCTGCAGAGTCTGACATTCAGATTCAAGTAATGGTCTTTTATCAGGGCTGGGCACTAACGTTATAACCACAGGGATAGAACAATTTTTGACAACCAGGCGGTTGTTAACAAAACATCGCTTCGAACGTTTCTTCGAATGCCAGTCTACTTAGTCAAATTGCAGCCGGCGCCAAAGGAACCATGGCCGTGCCTGCTCCCGCTACTCTCCAATCAAGCAAAGATTCATTAAAGTGCTTTCAGTTCTTTAAAGAAATTTTATTAGCTGCCGATAGTAAAGGGGACGCGGATTGTTGATGGCAACACTTCAATCTCCTAACTTAACAAAAAATGTAAATTACGAAATTTAGAGGACTGACTATGAGTGTCATTAATACAAATACAGCGGCAACAGTAACTGCTAATGCGTTAGCACGAAACGAACGAGCAATGGGCCAAACGATGGAGAGACTCTCCACAGGCTCAAGAATCAATTCAGCAGCTGACGATGCTGCAGGATTAGCCATTTCGTCAAAATTGACCTCTCAGGTAAGAGGTTTAGATCAAGCGCAACGCAATGCCAACGACGCGATTTCAATGATTCAAACCGCTGATGGAGCGGCAATCGAGATCGACAACATGTTACAGCGCATGCGTGAAGTGTCTGTACAAGCGGCAAACGGTACAAACACAACGTCTGACATAGCGAATCTTGATATCGAATTTGCCGCACTTGCTGACGAAATAGACCGCATCGTAAACGCTACTGAGTGGAACGGCATGTCTATTCTGGATGGCACTAGCGGAACAGCAGGTAGTTTCAATTTTCAAATTGGCGCCAACGATGCACAGACCCTAGCTGTAGATTTCTCTGACTTTAATTTGACTGCAGGCTCAACTGCAACAGCTGAAAGAGCAGCAGTTTCGGCAGTTAAAGGCGTGCAAGTAATTGATTTGAAAGCTGCGGTTAGCGATGGGGTTAACTACAATGTAGGCGATACATTTAATATCGGCGGAACCGAAATCACACTGAAAACGCTTGATACCGGCAAAGTAACTGTCACCACAATAGCGAAAGATATTGGCGATGCCTTAGATGGCTTCACTGCAGCGGCATCTAACAATACGGTTGAAATTACACAAGTGGTGGGAGCGGCTTTTGCTGACCCGATGACTGTGACATTCAATGGTACTGGCTCGACACCGGGAACAGTGAGCACAAGCCTTAAAACAGTCGGTGTAGCCGCAGTAGCAAAGGTAGATGCGGTGGCAGATAGCAAACCAATGTCATCTAATCTTTCAGGTGCCTTGAGCGCTAACGCAACCATTACTTCAACAACGGCCAATATCGTTACCACTTTGGATAAGGCAATCGCAGGAGTAGCCTCTCAGCGTGCCACATTTGGTGCCGCAATAAACCGTCTGGAATACACCGTTGATAATCTGGCGAATGTTTCACAGAACACCTCTGCATCGCGCAGCCGCATTCAGGACGCTGATTATGCAGCAGAGACTACTGAATTAGCCCGCACTCAGATTATTCAGCAAGCTGGTACCGCTATGCTGTCTCAGGCCAATCAGCAGGCTCAGTCGGTCCTTGCCCTGCTCAAGTAAGGGAAGGTAACGCAGGAATGGGTTAGATATTTTTATTCCCAAGTCCTTTAAAAAACCTCGGTTATTATGACCGGGGTTTTTTATTGCCTAGGTAATTTAGGGTCTAAATTTTGTTATTGGCAGAACCAGCTGGGCTTGCAGATACGATTTAAAATAGACCAGCACAAGCCCAAGGCCTAGGCCTCGAAATGGGCGACTTGCTTCAAAAGGACCGCTCTGTGTTTGCAAAGATAATTTTTCACAGGCCCATAAGGATTCTGTGGCAAGTAAATTCGCTCCAATTGCTATCAGAAAAGTTTTCTAGTGAAGTCATGCACTTTGAATCTCTGGAGTGCTTATCATCCAGAAGGCTTTGATCTGATTAAGACAGAATGAAATTTGCACAAAGAAGAATCTGGCTTTCGTTGACGATTAATCCCTGCCAACCATTCAGCCCGCAACTCAGGCGGAATCTAAACAGCATTAAACAGAGTTCTCGCTATAAATAAGTGGCATGCAAAAGGAAATTTCTTCAAAGACTACAAATTCCTTAAAAAAGTGACGCTAGTTACCAAGCATCTCTTCGGATATTTTTTATAACTGGAGATAACAGTAGGTGAAAAAATGTTTATTGAGAGCCCAAACGGCAAGTTTGTAAAGCGTACCTTATGGAAGATTGGCATAAGACAATAGCAGGATCTCAACTAGCAAGTTATAAGTCGCAGAGCTTGCAAGCTCTAGCTCAGCTACTAGTATCCTCACCTAGTAAATATATTACTGTAATGATCCACACCAGCCTTTATTTATCATAGGCTTTAGAGAGCGTTTCCAGCTGCCCTGTCAGGTAATCTTTTATGCCATTGAGCTTTTCAGTGAGAACTTCCATCGCGGTAAATTGGCTAATATAACGGTCGTAGAGTAGTTCCATCCTGGTTTCTAATGTCGCTAATTCTTCTTCGTATTCTTCGCCTAAATCTTCGGCATTTGATTCGCGGGTGGCGACTATTCCGTCACTAGCGAGGAGCGCCTCGATAACTGATGCAACATCCTGCGCCATTCCTACACTGCTCGAGCCGTAGAGCGTTTGATCGTTAGTATTGGCAGTCAGCATCATTACGACATCGTTGTAGTTATCTTCGACGGCTTCATCAAATGTGGCTTCGTCAAAAGTTAAGTCGCCCTTACTGTTAATAGTGACACCAATATCTCTGAAGGCCGAAATCTCGCCAGATGCTGTTGAAGAGTCCTCACGCAGCGCATCTCTTATTTGATTGGTGATATACCGTGCGCTAGCAAAATCCCGCTGTAAATCGCCGCTGTGTTCAATGTCTTCATCAATTGTTGAAGTGGTGAGTTCGTCCATCAGGTCGCGAAAGTCATTGTACACTGTGACGATATTTTCAAGTTTGGTTTGCAGTGCTGATGTGTCACTGTAAATGGCCACAGTTGCCGCGGACGTAGTAGTTTCATAAAGGGTTAGGGTCGCACCAGTAACAACGTCGGAGAATTCATTGCTGTCTCGAGTGATAGTTAGTCCATCAAATTCAATCTCGGCATCCTGAGCAGCTTGCAGTGTGTTGCCGGTATCACCAAACCCGAGATCGGGATTTGACGAGATCGTAAAGACACCTTCACTACCGGTTTTGCCAGTCAAGATAATACGATAATTTGTGCCACCGGTGCCGGTATCCACTAACGACGCCGTAACCCCCGTGTCTGCAGTATTGATTGCGCTCACAACTCCCGCAGGGGTTAAACTTGAGACCGTAATTGCTGTGGTCGTGGTGCTTGAACTGCCAACGGTAATGGAAATATCAAATGAGTCAGTGCCAATAGCGTAATCAGATGCATTGTATTCATCTGAAATCATGATTTGCTCAAGGGCCAGTTTTTCAACTGAGATGGCGTAACTGCCGTCCACTTCAGTGCCATCAAATGCAGTGAACCCTAGTGCGGTGTCCGTCGTTGCACCATAGCTATTGGCTACCTCTGAAGAATCATTGAGACTTTCAAAGGCGGTCTGCAGTAGGCTCAGTTGAGACGAGATCAATCCGTATCCGGAAACCTGTGCCTCGGCATTATCGATTGCCGTTTGGATAAGTGCTTGCTTTGGAACTTTTTCCGCATCCGTTAGGTTTCTCGCGAGGGAGACCACATCAACACCCGAGCCTGCATCCAATGCAGTCATCACCTGAGTTGAAACAGCGGTAGTGGTCTTGGTAGCGGTTGCAGTTACAGTTTCAGCCATATTTAGTGTCTATTTGTAGTTTTGACTGGCAAGCCCTATGGCTGGTGCCTTTGCTTGGTTACAGTTAAGTTATCGGATGTAGTCAAACAAACTTAACTGTGCGATTTTAATAAAACTGCTCTGACCGGCCTCTAATGACATTATCTCTGAAGTCAACTCAGTGATTGCGGTGGTGTAATCGAGATCTTGAGCTTGTGAAAGCAAGGTTTTATAGCGAAGATTGGTTTCAGCTAGTGCTTCGAGCTGAGAGTCAGCAGTATTAACGCGGCCACCTACATCAGCAAGGGAGAGGGCCATGGTTTCTGTTAAATCACTAATCTCACTGAGACTAAACGCCATTTGCGTCGTGTCATTGCTTTCTAAAGCAGCAGTAAAGTCGTCGATGATAGTAAAAAACTCGACCCTTTCAGAGCTGCCATCACTATTTTCGCGAATGACACTGGAAAAAATTTCATTGCCGGGTTTATTCAACGACAACTGACGCTGAGCCGATACATCAAGCATCATCCGGCTGTCGTCACCTTGGTATACGGTATCACCATTTTCATTTTCACCAAAAGGTGCTGAGCTGACCATCGCACCTGCAAAAATATAGTTACCTGAGGCGTCAGCAGTGTTGGCCAGAGACAGCATCTGGTCACGCAGCGCACTGACTTCGGCGGCAATAATTTGTCTGTCAGCAGATGAAAACGTATCACTTTGTGCCTGCACCGCTAGCTCACGCATACGCTGCAAAATATTTTCCGCACTTTTCAAGGCACCCTCTTCTGCACCCAAGCGACTTTTGAAGGCCATTAAATTGCTTTCAAACCCTTCTTGCCGATTTAAGGCACTGCTTAAACGCTGGATCACACCCGCTTTTTCCGGATCATCACTAGGCCTCGCAATTTGCTGGCCCGTCGCCAACTTCGACTGCAGATCGGCGACTTTGGCCTGCTGATTTGACATCTGCGTCATGGCGCGTTCAAAAATCTGGCTGGTGGAGACTTTCATGAGTCAATTCCTTAACGAATACTTAATATTGAATCAAACAGCTTGGAGGCGACCTGGATAATCTGCGCCGAGGCCTGATAGGCTTGCTGGAACCGAATAAGCTCGCCAGCTTCTTGATCTAGACTGACTCCAGACACCTGATCTTTCGCCGCAACGGCCTGATCGTAGACAACTTGTAGCGCCTCTTTTGACATCATTGCCAGGGCGGCTTTACTGCCCACGCCGTTAACCAAATTGATGTAGGCTTCACCTAATGTGCTGCCATCAGCCATTAACTCTTTGTCTTGCAGGGCGACAAGATTGAGCATATTGCCATTGTCGCCAATGCCATCTTTATTGCTGTCGACAACGAATAGATCACCCGCCACAGGACTGCCTTCGAGCGCGAGGGTAAACCCTTTGTGGGCTATATCCTGGCCCTCTGAGTAGCTGCGTGTGGCAACCAGGGTGCCAGTTGCTGTATCAGTGATGGTATATTCGGTGGCGGATGTAAATTCAATAATGAATGGTGCCGCCGCACTCGCAGCGACTTCATCGCTGTCGGTGGTGGAAAAGCCCGCTGCGACGCGCCCGCTGTCAGTGCCTGTAACAAAAACTGCTAGGTCTTGTGTGACTGTACCCTCAACATAAATGCCGGTGCGCAAACCCAGCACGGCGAGATCTTTGGGTAGTCCATCATCACCAAAGGTGAAGCGAATCTCTTCGTCTGCTTCGAGCTGCAGCTGGCCGACAAATATCTTATTGGACTGTCCCAGCGCATTGTCACTGGAAGTACTGTCCGGGTTAGAGAGGGTAATATTTTCCCCGTCATAGCCGCGGGCATTGGTTATCTCTAATTTTCCATCATAGGTGATATTGGCCATCACATTAGTGCTGTCGGTTTGTTCATTGATGGCATTGGCAAGCTCACGCACCGAGGTCAAAGGCGTACCATTGCCAATCAGTACGCCATTAATATTAACCTGCTGAGTGAAATCGATACTGTCTTCTTCAATGGTTATTAGGTTAGTTGCTGTGGCGGTAACACCAGTGGAGTCTGTGGCAGCATTGATCCAGGTAGCCATCAGGACAGCGGAACTGACTGCGCCGGCTTCCAGCTCCAGAGCAGCCATGGAGTAATCGTTTAGCACTAGGGCATTGGCGCTGATCAGATCGACAGTTACAGAGGAGTCATTGCTCTGCAATGACACATCAGCGGATGTCGCCGTGGCACTAAGGGAAGTATTAGTCGACTCAGAACTAATGCCGTTATCGTCGACCAACCATTCATTACGCTCTACATCGCGAGCCAAAAACCCATAGGTTAAGTCAAGCCCCAGATAGGCCTCGGAGCCCGTCGCATTGAGATAGGAATCGCTGTAACTGCTGTCATCACGGAAACCCGAGTCACTCGACATTAAAATGGCCTGAGTGCTACTGTCAATGCTCTGCCCGAGTATATGGACTCCGTCACTGGTCATGACCTGAAAGCTCAGGTCGCTGCCAGAGTCGACTTCCAACATCAGCGCCGCACTGTCGATCCCTTTGGGAATCACAAATGCGGGGGTTAAATAGCTTCCGCTTACCGTTTCACCGGCTGCACTGCTTGGATTATTGCCGAGACTGAGGATGCTGCTGCCATATTCAAAGCTATCAAAAGCCGGAGTTGCCGAGTACTCCAGACTAACTCGAGCTTCGCCAATATTGGCTGCATCGGACATAGCGCGCATAGTATCTGCTGCTGCCACACCCAGTGGGTCGGTAACTAAAAGACGCATGCCGCCAGCTGGGCGCTCCTTTGCGTCAATTCGGTAGGTTTCGCCGTCTACGGGTTGATCGCCCACTGTGATAGACAGTCCTGCGTAGCTAAAACTGGCAAATCCCTGTTCTGCAACGGTTACTGCGCCACTGCTCTGATTTTCGATCAGCCAGCTATTTTGCTCGCTACTCCAGGTGATCTCGAAAGGGGCATTGTCGAACTCTTCCCCACTAGTCACTTCTATGGCAATAGCGGCATTGGCGTTGCCAGCAGGAGCGGAGACCGTAAAGTCCAAATCGATAGCGAATAGGTCGCCGCCTGCTTCGCCACGACCATCGAGACCGGCACTGTGAATTTGATTAATCTCTGCAACCAATGTCTGGGCCAAAAAATCGAAGCTGTCCATTGCCGGTGCTAGCGTCTGGGAACGAAAATTCATCAGCCCGCCGAGTTCGCCATTAGTCACGGTACTGGCAACTCGACTATCGCCGTAGGGTTCGATTATCAGATCAACTCGACCAGGATCGTTATCGTCAAAACTTACACCAAGTTCATAGTGCAACTTGTCATCGGTAATCACGCTGCCGGCGCTGCTCGCCAGGCGGACTGTTACCTGGCCTGAAGTGACCTCCGTTACATGGATCTTGGTGATCGCTGACATCTCACGCAGCAGTTGATCGCGCTGATCGAGCATCATCGGTGGCTGACTGCTGAGGGTAAGCTTTTTGTTAAGCTGTTTGTTTACAAACGCCAACTTTTCAGACAGGTTATTTAATTGGTTGACCTGTGACTCGATACTCTCTCGAGTCTCCAGTTCGACGGCACCCAACTGGTCGGATAATTCTCGGAACCTTGAGGCCATACCCTCGGCATCACGGAGAAAACTGCTGCGTAGATTAATTGACGCAGGGTCGGCACTCACGGCACTGGCAGCGGCAAAAAACTTGTCCATTGCGCTGCTGAGGCCAGAGGCTTCAGAACCCATAATGTCGACTACCCGATTGGCATAATCGATCAACGGCTGCTGGTTGGATAGCTGGCTGCCGCTATCACGCAAGCTCGATTCGGCAAATTCGTCATAGGCACGTGCAATATTGTCAAGGCGTGCGCCGGAACCAACAAATACTGTTCCCTGCTGGCTTGGGGCATTCTCTGAAGTTTCAGAAACCTGACGTGAATAGCCTTCGGTGTTGAGGTTGGCAATATTGTTACTGACTGTTGAAAGGGCCTGGCGATACAACTGAGTTGCGCCTGCTCCGATCGATAGAATATCTGCCATAGTCCCCTCCTTAAATTTTCTGAGTACTTATTATTAAGTACTTTATTCTGTTAATAGCTGCTGGAACTCAACGTCGCCCAGACAGTGGCAATGACGTTTTAACGTCACCGCGGTCAATTGCCATTGGCTTTACTTCTGACCCATTTTGCAGCGGCAGAGCATTCGATGGCATCTGCTCATAGGCTGCTATAGCCCTGCTCGGCAAGGCTCCAGGTGAAGCGCTAGGAGGGGTGCTGGGAGAGGTGCCTTGCACCTGGTCGCTAAGCCACTTGCCCATACCAAAGGTACCCTTTTGAGCCATAACTTGAGCCAGCTCTTCATGGTACATCTGTTCAAATGTGTCTTGACTTGAAGAGCCCATGAGGTCGCTTTTCAATGGCGCATTGGCCTCGCGCATGGACTTGAAAATCATCTGGATAAACATGGCTTCAAATTGCTGACCCACTTCCTGAGCAGCGCCAGCATCATCCCGTTTAGCGCGCACTTTAAGGTTTCCAAGACCGGCAAAATCCAGATGGCTCTTGGCTGAGAGGCTAATATCGCTCATTTAGATCACCACCAGTTCGGCGCGCAAACTGCCGGAGCTTTTTAACGCTTCCAGGATCGCAATCAATGAAGAAGGTGTCGCGCCAACCTGGTTGACCGCATCGACGATTTCACGCAGATCCACACCGGGCTGAAATAGAAACATTTGGTTGTTTGGCTCTTCCACATCTATGTCCGCATTGGTCACGCCGGCGGTCACACCATCACTAAACGGGCCAGGCTGGCTGATTTCATTTGTTGCGGTAATCCGCACCGAAATCGTGCCATGAGTCACAGCAACTGCATTAACACGAACATTGCGATTTATCACGGCAGTGCCGGTGCGCGAGTTAATCACGACGCGTGCCGGTGGTTCGCCAGGAGTCACATCGAGGTTTTCAATCATGCTCATAAAGGCAACGCGCTGAGAGGAATCTGACGGTGCCATCACTGCGATAGACACTGCATCCAAGGCACTGGCAACGCCGGCACCAAAGGTGGTGTTAATCACTTGGGTAATCGCATTAGAAGTAGAAAAGTCGTTGTCTTTTACATTTAGAACAATATATTCCGAGCTATCAAAAGGCGTTTCTACTAAGCGCTCAACCATGCCTCCATTGGGGATACGACCAGAAGTGGGGACACCAATGGTGACGCTGCTACCTGCCGCATCTTCGGAGATACCAGTGACGGTCATAGCGCCCTGTGCCAGAGCATAGGTATTGCCATCGACACCGCGCAACTGAGTCATTACCAGGCTGCCGCCGCGCAAGCTTTCGGCAACGCCAATAGCCGACACATTAATATCAATACGCTGACCGGGTTTGGCAAAGGCAGGCATTTCAGCAGTAACCATTACCGCGGCAACGTTTTCTAATTTCATTTCTTTCTGTGCATTCTGTGATGCCAGAGAGGCCATAGCATCACCCAGATCGAAGTCACTGACTGGGCCATCAACACTAACACCCAAGCCGGACAACAGGGTTTTGAGACTCTGGGCAGATAGCGGTAAATCTTTGCCATCACCAGTGCCCTGCAAACCCACAACCAGTCCAAAGCCGACCAGCTGGTTAGAGCGCACACCGGCAACATCAGTGAGATCTTTGATGCGGTCAGCGCTAACAGCGGTAGCCATCAGGGCGCCCAACAGAATCAAACATTTTAGCTTTAATATAGTGTTCTTAATCATGGGGCTATCACCTGCAACCGCTTAAAACGGCCAGAATTTAAAAATAAGTCCTGTGCCCCAGCCCGGCTTTGACGCCTTGGCTAGATCACCTGTACCACGGTATGAAATTTGTGCATTGGCAATGCGACGTGACAGCACTGTGTTGTCTGGCTGAATATCCGCTGGGCGAATAATGCCTTTAACGCGAATAAACTCGCTGCCTTCCGTGAGAGCCAACTGCTTTTCACCGAGAATCACCAGATTGCCGTTACTTAGCACTTCAACCACCATGGCTGAAATGGAACCGGTCAATGAAGCGGCTTGATCGGCAGTGCCGGTCCCGTCACTGGTGACTGTGCCGCCATCCAATTTAAAATCGCTAAAGAAGCCGGTACCGCGACCAATCTTATCTAGCACCGAGTCTTTCTGGGCTTCGGTGACAACGTCATTAGTCGATGCTCGACTGGTAGAAATATCACTGCTGCGGGATGCCTGAGTAGTTTCGCTAAGCAGTACTGTCACCAGATCACCGACTTTAAGATCGCCACCCTGGTAGCTGCGCAGGTCGCCAAAAAGGCCCATGCCGTTGTTGAAAATGGCGCCGGTGGCCTGAGTTTTTGGCGCTGCAGGTGCAGGCTGTACCGGGGCAAATTCGGCTGTCGGCATCAGATTTGGCGCTGTTGCACAGGCGCCCATCAATGTCGCTGTTGTACTAATTGCCAGAGCCCGCAGAAGGTTCATCATTGCGCCTTAAAGATTATTGTTCAGGAAGCGCAACATGCCATCTGCTGCAGAGATTGCCTTGGAGTTGACCTCGTAGGCGCGCTGAGTCTCGATCATATTAACCATCTCTTCGACCACATTGACGTTGGATGCCTCGAGGGCGCCCTGCATCAACATACCGGCGCCATCAGCGCCAGGCAGCACAACCAGTGGATCGCCACTGGCGTTAGTCTGCTGCATCAGATTGCGGCCGATGGGCTGCAAGCCAGAATTATTCACAAAGCGTGATAGCTGAAGCTGACCAATCTGACTGGAGCCACCCCCGTTCGACAGCTCAACAGTTACTACGCCATCGCGACCAATGGTTAAACTCGCAGCGTTCTGGGGCACGGTAATCGCCGGCAGAAGCGTTTGACCACCAGCGGTGACTAAATTGCCTTCGGCAGAGAGCTTAAATGAACCGTCGCGGCTATAGGCTATAGTGCCGTCAGCCTGCTGAACCGAGAAATAACCATCGCCAGAAATCGCCAGATCCAAGGCATTTTCGGTGGTAATAATATTGCCCTGTGCATGGAGCTTTTCCGTGGCTACAACCCGGGTACCTGTACCCAGCATCAGTCCAGTCGGGGTCTCCGATTCGGCGTCAACCTGACCACCAGCTGGAACGATGTTTTGATAAAGCAGGTCTTCAAATACCGCTCGGTCTTTCTTAAAACCGGTGGTGTTAACGTTAGCCAAGTTGTTTGAAATAACTGACATGCGCGTCTGCTGAGCAGTCAGGCCAGTTTTAGCAATCCAGAGTGAAGCATCCATCTTTTATAACCTTTTCAATTACGCCTTAAGGGATTAATAAAGCCCTTATGGAATTAGGGAAGTCCTTAACCTATTAAGGAAGTCTCATCATTGTTGAGCCAGCCTCGTCGATCGACTGAGTCTCTTTAACTAACTTCAGCTGCATTTCAAACTGACGGCTGAAATCTAGCATTTTGATCATGGTGCCCACGGGGTTGACGTTGCTGCCCTCGAGCATTCCCGGCAGTACTGATACTGCTAGAGGTCCGCTGTTAAAATCCTGCCCCTTAAGGGCCTCATCGCGAGGTTCAAACAAGCCGTCCTGGCGACGTACCAATTGAGTCTGACTGGCATCCCGCAACATTAACTGTCCAACAGCAACTGCCGCAGCTTCTGGCTCAGTAGGCAACTGCGCAAACACAGTACCATCTGGACTGATGGTGATAAGGTTGCCGACTGGTACTGAAATCGGACCGCCTTCGCCCATTATCAAGTCACCTATAGCATTCTCAAGCACACCGCTGGGGCTGACTTTTAGATCGCCGCGGCGGGTATAGGCAATATCACCGCTCTCAGTTTGAATACCCAGTACTGTCTGATCATTCATGGAAATATCTAGGGGCCGGCCGGTACTCATGGGCGTTCCAGGAGTCAGATTAATCACATCGGTGATCTGCAAACCTGGCTGAAAGCGCGTTTCAAGTCCCGGGCCATCAATCTTTACTGCCGACGAGGCAATCTGAAAGCTCTTCTTAAAGCCAACTGTCGAGACATTCGCCAATTCGTTGGTGATGGCCGCTCGCGCAACAGATTGACTCTGCATTGCCGACAGTGCTGTATAAGTTAATTTATCCATTTCAGATTCCTCTTACCACTCGCCTAATGAAGCACTTAACCGCGGATTTGAATAATGGTCTGGGTTAATGATGAGCTGGTCTCAATCGCTTTGGCGTTGGCCTGGAAATTTCGCTGAGCGGTAATCAAATCGACCAATTCAGCGGTCAAATCCACGTTGGAGCGCTCTCGCGCACCAGCACGAATGGTGCCGAAGCCAGCGGCTCCTGGCTCACCCAAATTCGCGTCACCAGAAACCGATGTGGCGTAGTAACTGGTGTCACCGACCTGACGCAGGCCCTTAGGCGTAGCAAAGTTCGCAAGAATAATTTTACCCAGAGATTTCTGTGAGCCGTTTGAGTAGCTGGCTACAACCAAGCCATCGTCACCGATGTTTACACCGACCAAATCACCTTCTGGCGCACCGTTTTGAGACTGACTCAACACCGAAAATGGGCTGTTGAACTGAGTACTGTTGTCATAGTTAAGGGTGATATCGCCACCGGTAATACCGGCGCTCTCCAACTTCACACCAGCGACAGGCGAGACCAAGGAACCACTGGTATCAAAGGTCAGCTCACCTTTATCAAGGAAGATCGGCGTCCAATAAGGCACGTCGTTTGAATCAAATTCACCGCCATCGGTGGTCTCAGTCCAGTCGCCATCTTTGGTTTGGGTGACATAGACAGTACTGGTACCAGAGGTATCTGGGAACAGCTCGATAAAGGTTGAGGCCTCACCGAATCCTGGGTCGATATTTTCTAAGCCCCAATCGGCGTGACCGGCGACCTGAATAAACGAGTTATCAGTGGTGGTTGATCCAGTGATCCTCAGTGTTTCAGTTGCGTCCTGATAGTCAACAGTAATACCTGAAACTGTTCGTCCCAGGGAGTCGGCCATCAGATTAATTGTTTCTTGCAGATGCTCGGTAAAGGTACCAATTGAGTAGAGGCCCTCAGTCAACTCGATTTGCGCTGAGATTGAATCGATAATCACTGTCATGGAGCTGTTATCAGAGTTCACCGAAAACGACTTGCGCGGGTCTATGCCCATTGGGTTGCCAGTAACAATCGCCGGTGTTGATGCCTGACCACGTACAGCAGGCACGTTATAAATCTGCGAGGTCTCAGGCTGGACAATATTACCTAGCACATTGATACCCAAAAGCGCTTGTGCCAATTCAGTCGGACCGCTGAGGGCCAAGCTTGAGGTATCACCTGTGGTACCTGAGGAAACCGTAAAGGCGCCTTCAGCATAACTAACGCTCATGCCAGACCGCTGATCGCGAGTAGCCCTAAGGTTCTCACCATTGGGTAAAACCCCGCGCAATAGCACATCTGCCTCATCAGAATCTAAGGGCAGCAGCATGGTACCCATAGTCGCCAGGTCCTCGGCATCAAACGTGCGGTCGGCAGGTACGCCGAATACATCGTTAGCAGTGGCACCGCCATTAATGTATAGCGGGTCGGTAACACTGCCATTTTGAATAAAGCGAAAACCCTGATTAGCCGAGCTATAGGAGACTTCAACATCGGAGAAATCACCGCTCGCAGCCAGAGCGGCGTTGATCGCATGAGCTAAAGGCTCTGATGCCACCTGACCGTCCCAATTCGCATCAGTGGCAGTGGAAAGAGTAGTGTGGGTCGCTAAAATTGTTGGAATATCAAGCTCAATCGACGTTGAGTTATCCGATCCGCGATACATTTTCAGGGTTTGATTTGCAGCACTGGAAAAATCAAAGTTTTTGCCATCGCCAAAACGTTCGTTAATCACATTGGTCAATTCAAAGGCAATCTCGGCGCCAGACAGTGGGCTGCCGTAGCCAGACAAGTGTTCAAGACCAACATTAACCGCACTTGAACCATCGATCGACAGCGTGAACATATTTTCAAGTTCGGCCCGTGGCATAGCACTGAAATCAACACCATCACTATTATTGGTCAGGTTCAGCGCATCAGAGTAAGTAGAGCCCTCGGCAATAGTCAGACTGGCGGTGGCCGGAATGGACTTCGTGGGCTCAGAAAGCACATCGTAAGAGTACTTCTTGTACAGCGTTCCCTGGGTGATCAGATACTTCTCACTGTCAGCGCTGGTACTCTGTAACTCGAGCAGCTCCGAGCGAGTTTTCAGTTCGCCGTACTTGTTAATAAAGTACTGGTCGCCAGTGGTGTCTGAAGACTGAATCAGTGCCGTATCCACCTCTTGATCGTCGACATAAACGTAAGTCTGCCATTTGTTAAAGGGAGTCTCTGCTGTGGCATTGGCAGTTTTAACATAGTAGATCGTTGCCAGATTGGCCGATCCCGATGTGCCATAAACCGTCAAGGATGTGGTCTTGTGATAAGTGTCTGGCTTATCCGGATTAAAGGTTGCGGTGATTGGCGTAACTTCAGACGGCAGATTCAAACCCAACTCCACCTCAGTAGTAGGCAAAAACTCTGATACTGTGGCCCGCGGAATAGTCAGTGCGCTAGGGTCAACACCAAAGTCAGCCTTGTTGGTCGAATCCACCGGCAGTGACTGCAGGGCCTGACCGGCACTGTTAACCATCTGGTTCTGCTCATTGAGCATAAAGGCGCCATTACGCGTGTAGATCTTGGTGCCATCAGATGACTCAAGCGGGAAGAAACCGTCACCGGTAATCGCCAGATCCAGAGAGTTGGCCGAGAATTCAATATTGCCCTGACTGAATTCCTGACTTACTTCTTTCAGCGATACACCACGACCTACAACACTTGATGCTTTCTCTAGAGGAGAGGTGGCAAAAATATCGCCGAAATCCGTATCTGAGCGCTTAAAGCCGCCAGTGCCGGAGTTAGCAATGTTGTTTGAGGTCACAGCCAGCTGTGTAGTGGCGGCGTTTAATCCTGTTAATGAGGTATAAAATGACATACGTTATTCTCCAAAGACCGTTCTAATTCTTTTATTAAATTGCAATTCGTTCGATATCGGCAAGCGCAACAAACACGTTATCGCCGACTTCAAGAGTGATTTCCTGCGCACTAGGATCCCAACTAACACTGCGGACATCCGCCATAGTGGTAACCGGCACAGTTTCTAATTTTCCATTGATCACGGCACTGGCCGACATCAAATAGCTACCTTCAGGGACGATTTCACCCTGGCGATCGCGGCCATTCCAGTTCATCTCTGCGCGTCCGGGCAAACGGGCGCCCTGAGTATCGCGATAAATAAGGTCACCTGAAGCTGGATCGTAAACACTTAGGATGACCGACTGAGCACCATAATCTAGATCGATGGATCCCTTGGTGATTTCGCCATTACCACCAGTGAAGTTACCTCCGGCAACCTGGACTTTTTTGCCCACGAGATTGGCGCCTGCGACCATCTGGTCTTGACGCATTCCATTAACCATATTGTCGAGCGAGCCCTGCATGCCTTTAATACCCTCGAGAGAGGAGAACTCAGCGAGCTGAGAGACAAAGGCTTCGTTGTCCATGGGGTCCAGCGGGTTCTGATTTTGCAGCTGGGCGGTAAACAGCGTCAGAAACGCGTCTTGCCCAAGCTCGTCTTCGCCATAGGCGACCGCATTTTCTTTTTCAAGATACTGATCACTGGTTAAGAATGTTGTGTCGGTGACTGTACTGACCATGATTATTTATCCTAAGCCTTAGTGATGTCTAAGGTGCGCATCATCAACTCACGCGCCGTATTAACCACTTCCACGTTGTTCTGATAGCTTCGTGCTGCACCCATCATTTCAACCATCTCAGTGACTTCATTAACATTTGAGCTGAAGACGAAGCCGTCTTTGTCAGCCAGTGGATTGCCCGGATCATGCATCTTTTTATTGGGCGCAGTGTCATCCACCATATCAAGCACTTTTACGCCGCCGAGAAACTGAGAACCCTGATCTAGCTGGTGCTCCTGAAGCAGAGCCTGAAATACAGGACGCTTCGCCTTAAAGGCATCTTCAGCCGAACTGCTTACGGTTCCGGCATTCGCCATATTCGATGCAGTGGAGTTCATGCGCACCATCTGAGCATTCATCGCCGATGCTGCAATACCAAATATATTTGAAATAGACATATCTACTAATCTCCTCGCAGTGCTTTGCGCACGCCGGCAATATTGCCTTCAATAAAACGTAGCGTGGCCTGATACTCGGCCGCAGCTTTACCATATTTTGCATGCTCAACAGAGATATCGACGGTGTTGCCATCAACCGATGTGCCGAACGGAACTGTGTAGACCATGTCGGCACCAGCACTCGACGCCTGAGAAACATGAGCTGCATGAGTTGTCCGTATAGACCCCGCCTGCTGAACATTGTTGAGCACATTTTTAAAATCGATGTCTCGGGCTTTAAAGCCCGGCGTATCAGCATTGGCGATATTCTGCGACAGCACTTCCATGCGCTTGGCGCGCAGGTCCAGTGCCTTTTCGTGTATACCAAATGCCGCGTCAAACATTTTCATCATCAACTCACTAAAGTTTTTTACCTTTGGGTCGATTAACTATTTGAGTGCCGTGTGATACAGCGCCGCTAAAAGAACCCTTCCCTGAAGATAATGCAAAAGCAGTGCCAAGCAATGGGGTATTGCCGCATTTTTATTATTAAATATATTTAAATCAATAACTTAGAATGCCATCCAATGAGGGACCCTTTTCCCTTTGCCGCTTTTCCGGCAGGCCTTTGCCGCCGGCAATTGCCGCTATGTCGGTATTGCGTCACCCCCGATCAACACGCATACTCTCGCCATGATCCGTCCTTTTATAAAACTCTTTTCCCCGCTTATCGGCAGCCTCGCAATGTTTTTTGCACTGAGCGCGGCCGCGCAGGAGAGTCAATCAGCCGCCACAGAGCACGGTGTCGACAGTAAGCACATACTGGTCTCTCAGGCTCAACGCTGGGTGGCGGACAGCCGCCAACTGCAGCAATCTATGGTTGAAGTGGCGCCATCAGATAGGCGCCTGATGGTGCCGTTCTGCGCAACCGAGTTTGCCTTTAATTATCCATTTGCTACCAGCCAGAGAAGTCTGCGCGCCACCTGCCCCGAAAGCGGGTGGCAGATATTTTTAGGTATTACCATTTATCAGCCTGAAAATGCGCTGCGCTACACCTCTAGCTTTAAGGCTGGCCATCAGCTGAACAACGACGATGTCGAACTGGTGAGCCTGTCTAGCTCCATCGCCGGCCTAGCCACCGATGTTCGCGACATAGGGAGCTATAGTTTGAGCACTGAGGTAAGAGCCGGTGACCTGGTGATGCAGCGGCAGCTCTCGACCAGTATTGAAGCGTATAAATTGACCCGCTCTGTGGTGGCCGGAGGAACTATTAGCGGTAATGACATTAAAGTGGTGATGCTGCCCTCGTCTAATGTTCCAGGTAGCCAAATACTTTCCCTTGATCAAATCAATGGCGCGCGAGCTGCGCGTAACCTGACGGTAGATAAAATTCTCTCGAGCTATGACATAAAAGAGAAACATCAGGTTTTGGTCACCCAGTTTGGCATTGCACGTGGCCAGGCGGTGACTCGCGCTAACATTGCCATGCAAGACTATTATGGCAATCTGCCTCAGGATAGCCTGCAGGATTACAGCAGCGCCGAGAGGATGCAGGCGATCCGCAATTTGCCGGCCGGCAGTCTGTTGCGACTCTCAGACTTAACGCCAGTGAATATCATTCGCAAAGGCGATAATGTGCAATTGGTGCTGCGAGTTGGAGCCCTTGAAATCACTGTGGCAATGCAGGCACTGGAAGATGCACGCATGGATCAGCGAGTGCTACTGTTGAATCCGGATTCCGGAGAAGAAATTCAAGCCATCGCTGCAGGCGTCGGCCGCGCTCGCAGCCTAGGTACCGCAGCGAAATAACTGAATTGGGTTTTAGAACAGCATAAAAAAAACGGTGTTTGAACCTTCACTTTTGAAGCAAGCAGCAACTCCCAGGCTTTAATGCCAAGCTGTTAATATTCAATAGGCAAACGGCAACAGTCCGGTAACCGTTTTGGCGGTTATTATTTTTATTGAAAATATGTCTAAAGAAAATTTATCTACTGCCGATGTACGGTGTGAGATTAAAATATTTAGAGCGCAAATGCTCAGAAGGAACATCAAATGGCAGACGGTATTTCAAAAATTAGTCATAGCACTATTGAGGTGAGCAACACTGGCGATAGAGTCAAAGACAGCAAGTTAACAGCTAACTCTGCAGCTGATCATGCAAATGCGACCAAAGGTGCGACGGGGAATGATGAAGTCATTCTCAGCAATACAGCTAAGAGCGCAATGGCTGCAGGGGATTTTGATGCTGCTAAGGTCGAGGAAATAAAGACGGCTCTGGCAGAGGGAAGCTACCCCCTAGATCCACGACGCATAGCTGAAAGCTTTGTAGCCATCGAGAGTATGCTAGGCGGGAACTAGGCTTTATATCGAGATTGGCACCAAGGTTTAGCTATTCACCCTTAGGTCTAACCTTAAATGACTGTTAACTGTTTTTGGTCTAGGTTATTACAAATCTCCTTTCGTATTAACGTGCTTGGCAGTATGCTTGCATCATGACCAATTCCGATATCGACCATCTAACCCAAGCCATGCACAAAGCACAGGCATTGAAACTTGTTCTCGACAGTGAGTTTGATGCCCTTAAAAAGCAAGATCTAACAGCCTTTGAAGTGCTGCAGGCACAAAAGTTGGAAATTCTTAACTTTTTAGCCGCCGACGAATTAATGGAAAAGGTCAAAAGCCACACCGAAGACCAAGATAAGGCCGCCTCGTCAGTGGCGATTTGGGATCAAGTGGTAGCGTTAATGAACGAATGCCGAGATTTACACCGACGCAACGAAATATTAATTAGCCATAAGCTCGAAACCATTCGTGGCGCTCTCCAGACTATTCAGTCGCCAGACCCCCTCAACAGTGTTGAGATTTATGATCGACTGGGCAAGATACGACCCAGCCGAGGTGGAGCTGCAATGGGCGACGCCTAAACCAAGTAAAGCGTTGTTTTATATCCCAGCAAACTTATGCCTTAATCACTGCCTGCCGACCTTAGCTTAAACTTCATCTTTGACAATGCCCTGCTCATCCCCCGGCTCCATACCTTTTAACCAATACACCCAAGACAGAATAACCGATACAGCCACATAGAGACTCTCAGGTATCTCTTCATTGAGCTCCAGCTGCCCCAACAGCGCCACGAGCTGTGGATCTTCGGCAATTTGAATGCCTTGTTTTTTAGCCTCTTCAATAATCAGCTCCGCCACTTCGCCCTGACCTTTGGCAGTCATCACTGGCGCTGCACGATTACCGTATTCCAGAGCCACTGCTCGGCGCGACGGCTTATAGGTCATGTGCTCACATCCACAACTTGGCCACTGCCACACAGCCCTTCACTGAGCGAAGGGCGCGGTGCATTGAGCACATCCAGCTTTTCCAGATTTAAGCCAAAGCGCTGCAGTTCATACTCCAACTCACTAGCGGCTTCTCGGGCTCGTTCCGCCACATCAGCTCTTGGCGCCCACATCACCATTTCAATATTGGCCGCCGAATTGAGCGTAGTTTTTAACCACAGCTCGCCGAGGCCGGGAGATTTGGTGTGCAGATTGATCACCCAATCAACACCTTCATCGGAAAGGTTTAGAGCTCCACGGTAGAGCTCTACCTCAACCGCATTGGCATCCATAAAGGGCAGCACAAAACTGTAGCTCAGCTCCTTCGATTGCTGGGCCTGGAGGCTTTCCAGCTGACGGCTCTCGACCTCATCAATAGCTCCCTCCAAATCAGCTCTGAGGACACTTTTCAGCGGTACACTGCGCAATAAACTGCGCAGTAATTGCTTGATGTCGAGGCCCTGAGGAGCGACACCTGCGGCGAGCTGCTGTTCGCCAAAAAGTCCGGAACTGGCCAATCCACGCTTGACCATCTGCGGCGACAACTTTGCCATAGAGGGCAATAGATTGGCCCCCAACTGCTCACTGCCGCTAATTTGCGCACCGAGGGCCTCAAAACCGCCGAGCTTAAGCAGGCCAGCTAGAATTGAAGGCTGACCAGGACGATGCATAAGACTGAGTAATCGCGGGGATGGGGGCGGGGGTGGCGAGCTTGGACTGTTAACACTGTTTGAGCTGCGGCCAATCAGTACCAGAGAGCGGCCAAAAATACTTGTCTCAACACGAAAGTCGAGCTTATCGCCAGGCTTGAAACGGCTGCTGCCTGGCCAATCTAGTTCTTTGTTATTGACAATTAACTTGAGCAGAGCGCCCCTGGCAGCGATCACAGCTTGAATAATTTGACCGTCTTTGAGACCGAGATCTTTGGCCCCAGGCTGGGTCAGCGCAATAGACGCTGAGCCCTCCAAAAATATCGGTGTCGGACGGGAACTTAAATTAAGCTGCTCTGGACCTAGCACTGTTTCAACCTGCCATTAATGATTATCTGTTGCTGCCCTTGTATCTAAGGATATTTGACCCAACTCAATTTTTCATCGCGCTGAGAAGCCTGAGTATCAGCCCGCTCAGTGAAGACGACATTGTGAATATCCTTTGCTCCGGGCAACCTAAGTCGCTTG
Organism: gamma proteobacterium HTCC2207; assembly: GCA_000153445.1. GTDB lineage: Bacteria > Pseudomonadota > Gammaproteobacteria > Pseudomonadales > Porticoccaceae > HTCC2207. The sequence continues at coordinate 157,051 of CH672396.1, forward strand.
CCAGCATACATCCAGTTAGGATTACTGCGCTTAAAAGCATGGGGGTTGGCCTTTACTAATGCCTGACGCAAAATCGCTTTTTTTACTGGCATCTTGGGCAATATACGCAACAAAATCATATCGACCGTATCACCAGGACGCGTTGTGTAATAGCCATCTTTAGCTTGCCCCTGAGATTTGGTTTTCGCCAAATGTGGCTCCAGGCTCTGCACATCTTTCATGAGGCGAGCAAAGGCGCGCTCAGCATTTTCTGGCGCAGCATAGCTGTGGTTACTCAGCATACAGAGAGACATAACCACCGCGGCTAGCGCTTTCGCTTTTGCGCTGAGTCGGCTTTTCGGTAGCGAGCGGCTTAATTTTTTCTGCCAGAAAATGCGCATTGGACTTTCCTTTTTCTTATTAACGAACTTAAAAATAAATTGCCACATAGTGGTTAAAGTTGTCACTCAACTGACTGTGCATCGCCTCACCAGCAGTTACTTTCAAAATCGACCCATGCAAGCCCACGTCCTGCACCTCCGCAAGGACCAGCCGGCCAATATCATCGAGACTAGCGCCTTCACCGCTGATCTGTGGTGTCGGGCTGAGTAAAAACTGATCGCCAACCTGAACTCCGGCAATACTGCCTGCATTTATGCGAATCTCGGCGCTAGTATCTGAATCGCCACCCACAGCCGAGTTATTGCTGACGTGGTAGTACTGGCGACGGCATTCCAGAGTCTCGTTTATCTGCCCAACAAAGCGCTGCGAAATGGCCGTCAGCTGATCAATAAACTTTATCGGCAGGTCCGTCTTATCATAACCACGAGGCAAACTTGGGTAATCAATCTGGACCATTTCGGCTACCACAACATCGCCGCGAACAGGGTCTATAAGTCGCAACTCGATTTCCAGCGCTTGTTTGGGCCAGGGCGCTCTGCTCGCGAGCCCCGGAATCTGCGACCGGCTCCAGTAAAGCGCTTTACTGCCTTGCGCACCGACATAGCGCTCTATATTGCGCCGACCGCCGCTAAATTCTAGATGCACTGGCTGCAGCGCAAGTTGAATTTCAAAGGGCCGCTGACTGCCACCAGTTGCGGCCATCCTTTTATGATAGCTACTGACAAATTTTTGCGTTGGCGCCACCGACCAACCTGAGGAGCGCGACAGTGCTGCAGTCAATACCTGCTGGGAAAGCTCACCCAGCTCGCTTAAATAGTGGTTGCCAAAACGGGGATCATTGATGCTCTGAGCAATGCTAATCAATACCTCGCGCTGCAAACCAGATCGCGCCACCGGACAGTCACTGACCTCCACTGTTGCCTCGATATCTGCTACGCCTAAGCCAGCCTCTTCCAAGTACGACAGCACACGTATGCCACGCACTCGAGACTCACTAGTAACAACCGAGGCCTCATGCAAAACACCCTGCTGGTCAAGGTAAGCGCTGCTGACTAACTTTACTTCGGAGTCAATACTGAGATCGATCAGGGCATGTTTTAGCGCCTCAAGTCGCTGGTCAGCGTCCGATGCTAGAGTGACCTGAGCAGTGCATAGCACCACCAGAGACAGCATTAGTCTGCTCCAATGCGGGAATGTTAAGCAGTGTAGTTTCATTGTCAGCTGCCGGGGCAAGTCAAGATTAAGCGCCGGAATGGCTGGTCATCTGCTCTAGATATAGAGTGCGCAAATCACTGACGATGCCTCGGTCGAGTGACATAGTAACTTCGTAGGTATCGTCTCCAACTGGCGTAATACTCACCAGATAAGCTCCGTAGATAACCCCCTGAACTCGAGCGCGAAAGGTGTCGCTCTCGAGCACAAGCTGTCCCACTGTAGTGTTGACATCAAGATACTGACCATAAACCTGCTCCATCAACGACCGATAGGCATCGAGCTTTGAGGCTCTAATAGACAACAGTCGCTGCTGCGCCGGATTGTCGTGGGGCTGAACACTGATAACCGCATATCCAGTAGCAACAATATTGCCCTGAGCATTGACCAAGGTCTCAACCACTGCGGCATTGTATTCCTCTGTAGTCATGGCACAGCTGGCCGAAAGCATAACAACAGCACTTAGAAAAGTGATTTTCAAACGTTTAAATATAGATCGATTCATGGTGCATCCCGCCAGGATCAAATGAGTTAATGGTCGCCAACCCTGTCGTCAAGACTTGGCTACTCAAACTTTCATGTTTTAAACATCGGCAGTTGTGCACCAGCCTTTAGCCAACTGATAGATTAAATAGTCTCAGTCATCACGCACCCGGGCAAATCACTTAACTCTGCGGGGCAGTCTGGCACAGTTATTGCTATCTCTAGATATAGGTAACAAAACCACTACTAGGCGAAAAGCTAACTTTTTGATTTTAAATAGGTTTTATTAAATGGCTTCTGCAATACTGTCAACCATACGACAGGATATGTCGAGAATCGAACTGTCCACGCTGGGGGTTCCAGCGCTGGTACTGTTGATTATTTCGATGTTGATCCTGCCGTTGCCGGCATTTTTGTTGGATTTCCTTTTTACCTTTAACATTATTATTGGCCTGGTGATCATTATGGTCGCCATCAATAGCCAGAAGCCTCTCGACTTTTCATCTTTTCCCTCTATTTTGCTGCTCGCCACCATGTTGCGCCTAGGCCTCAATGTGGCGTCCACGCGACTGGTGTTAGTAAAAGGCCACGAAGGGCCAGACTCAGCGGGCAAGGTTATTCAAGCCTTTGGTGAGTTTGTAATCGGTGGCAATTATTTGGTCGGTTTTATTATCTTTTCAATTTTGATGATCATTAACTTTATCGTTGTCACTAAAGGTGCAGGCCGAGTTTCTGAGGTTATAGCCCGCTTTACCCTCGACGCTATGCCCGGCAAGCAGATGGCCATTGATGCCGACTTAAATGCCGGAGTTATTGATCAAGAAACTGCCAAGCTCCGTCGCGAAGAGATCTCCCAAGAATCAGACTTTTTTGGCTCTATGGACGGTGCTTCCAAATTTGTCCGCGGTGATGCGATTGCCGGTCTTTTGATTTTGATTATCAATATTGTTGGCGGTCTGATTATCGGCATTGGTCAGCACGACCTGAGCTTCTCTGAAGCCGGTCGTATCTATGTGCTACTGACCATTGGTGATGGCCTGGTTGCACAGATCCCGTCGCTGCTACTGTCTCTGGCAACAGCCATTATTGTGACCCGGGTAACCACCTCTGAATCCATGTCTGAGCAAGCCAAAAGCCAGCTCAATAATCCTATGGCCTTTTTTGTTGCCGCAGGTATTTTGATACTGCTTGGTCTGGTTCCTGGCATGCCCCACTTTATGTTTTTAAGCCTAGGTACCGGCGCTGCGGTGTTGGCCTACATACTCTCACAGAACGCCAATAAGCAGGAACAGAGCGTCATTTTGGAGGCAGCCACCACTGAAACCGCTAAGGCCAATGAACAAGAGCTGGGCTGGGATGACGTTGACCAGGTTGACCTTGTGGGCCTAGATATAGGTTACGGGCTGATTCCTTTGGTTAATACCAATGCCGGTGGCCAATTGCTAACGCGGGTTAAAGGTGTGCGTAAAAAACTTTCTGCGGAATTAGGATTTCTTATTCAGCCGATACGCATTCGCGATAACTTAGATCTGGCGCCAGATGTCTACCATATTGTTATGAACGGCGTAGTCCGCGGCAAAGGCGAAATTAAAGTCGGCCGTGAAATGGCGATTAATCCCGGCCAAGTTCACGGAGTGCTCGAAGGCACAGCCACTAAAGAGCCAGCCTTTGGTTTAGACGCCATATGGATCGACCCGAGTCAGCGCGACTATGCCCGAACGCTCGGATACACAGTTGTCGACTCGGCGACGGCCATAGCGACACATCTCAATACCCTTTTGCGCGGCAACTCCTCAGAGCTGCTCAGTCATGATGAGACACAACAGCTGCTCGACAAAGTCGCAGCTCGGGCACCGAAGTTGGTAGAAGATTTGGTGCCGGGGAAACTACCTCTGGCGACCATTACCAAGGTCTTGCAGAACATTCTCGACGAGTCGGTTTCAGTGCGCGATATGCGCACCATTATTGAAGTGATTTCAACAGAGAGCGCACGCACTCAGGATGCCGATGAATTAACAGCGGCTGTACGGCCACGACTTGGACGTATGATCGTTCAGGGACTGGTAGAAATTAATGACAGCCTTCCGGTGATTACTCTAGAGCCTTCTCTCGAGCAAATGCTGCATAACATTTTGCAGCAGAGCAGCGCTAATCAGGGTTTGATTATTGAGCCTAAGCTGGCTGAGGGTTTGTTTAAGGCTCTCGCCGAAAATACTCAGGAAGTAGAAAATCAAGGGCTGCCAGCAGTGCTGGTGGTGTCGCCAGGAATTCGTCCCTGGCTGTCAAAAATAATCCGTCATCGACTCGCGGACCTCACGGTTCTCTCCTACAGCGAGATTCCGGAAGATCAATCAGTAAAAGTCGTAGCTACAGTTAGCGTCGACGAACAGACTTAATACAGGGTAATTGAATCATGGAACTACAGCGAATCTTGGCCAGCAATACACGCAGCGCGATGGAGCAGGTATTTAACCTCTTCGGCGAAGACGCGATGATTGTTGCCAATAATAGAGTGAAGGGCAAAACCGAAATTATTGTTGCTCTCGACCTGGTTTCAGAGGTTAAAGCTGCCCTGAAAAAAACTCCCGAGGCGGCAATCGAAGCACATAGTGCAGCAAAGTTTGGCGAGCTAATCGACGCTCATATTGAAGGCACAGCCAGACCGGATGAAACTGAAATATCTCACACAGATGCGCTTAACGACCTTGCTCTCGGTTGTGACTTTGAGCCCCTTCGTGACTCTATGCCGGCTGTAAAAATGCCCCCGGTCGATCCCTTAGTCGACATTCCCCTGGACCGGGTAAGCAATGCACTCAATGGTGAAAACTATAAAGAAGCTGCCGACAGAGAGTATTTAAAAGCTCGTGAAATTGTTGATCTGGTAAAACAAGAACTCAATACCATGCGCGATGAATTCAAACTGTCTCAGCACAAAGATTCCTGGAGCGGCCGACTTGCGGTTAATGATGAGATGGGTCCACTAGTAGAGTCGTTTAACGAAACCGGTATGCCGCTGGGTATGCGCGAATCAGTTATCGAAGTGATTAACCAGAGCGACTCAGTGAGCGATGCGATCGCTCAGCTAACCTCAGCCATAGGCGATGAAATCGAACACACAGATTTACTCAATAACCTTGAGGGCGTGCATATTATTGCCGGCAACTCCGGCGCGGGCAAAACTATGATGGCAGGCCGGCTAGCGAAACAGATGGCCCATCAGTACGGAGAAAATACTGTCGCTTTAATTAGTTTTGATGATTTACGCATTGGCGCCTGGGCGCAGGCACAGCTAATTGGTACTCAAGCTGGCGTGGATACTTTTCGCGCCACTTCAATTGAAGTACTTTTGCAGCTAATAGGTGATCTTAGTTCGCGAAAGTTAATCCTTATCGACACCTCCGGAGTAAATATTGAATCTCATATTAATTCCCTCAGTGAGGCGCTACCACAAGCAAAGAAACACTTGCTGCTAGCAGCAGATGCGTCAGAGGCGTCAGCAAAACGTCAATTCAAAGGTGATGACGTGAGGTGGGATTCAGTAATGCTCTCGCGCTTCGATAGCGACGTTCACCCTTGGGCTATTATTTACTTGTTGTTACAGCATTCCACACCAATCTCAGTGGCGGCTGTAGATCCCAATATTTCTGACCAGGCTATATCCCTAGATGGATTTAAGCTTGCTGAGCAGGCTCTTTCGCGTCTGCCAATGGGTTAAAGCTGACTAGATATAATTGACCATCGAGATTACAGAGGCTTAAAGTCTCCTAAAGTGATTACTTTTGTGACGAGTTAAAACAGATAGAGCGCTCTAGTTAGACTCATATCTATGTTTAAAAGTTGTGTTTAAAAGTTGTGTTTAAAAGTTGTGTTTAAAGAGTTAAAGTAGACTATGAGTAAATTTGGCACACAAATTATCGGCGTGGCTAGCGGCAAAGGCGGAGTTGGCAAGACCACAATTTCCGTCAACCTCGCAGTCAAGCTAGCATCGCTCGGTAAAAAAGTGATGATATTTGACGCCGACTTGGGATTAGCAAATGCTCAGCTTGCGCTGGGTATCCGCACACCGTTTAACTTTAGCCACGTGCTATCCGGCGAGAAAGCCCTTAGGGAAATAATTGTTGAGGGCCCCTCCGGCGTGAAATTAGTACCTGGAGCCAGTGGTATTCAGCATATGGCTGCTCTTGGCCACAGGGAAACCGCTAGTATCATTCAGGCCTTCTCGGAGCTTGAAGACGAACTCGACTACCTAATTGTCGACGTTGCCGCCGGGCTCTCCGATGCAGTGATGGCGTTCATGAGCGCCTGTCAGCACCGCTTTGTAGTGGTTAAGAATGAACCTTACTCAATTGCGGATGCCTACAGCACGATTAAAGTTATGATGCAGGACTATAACCTAGATCGAATTCATTTGGTGCCGAATGGCGTTGACTCACAGCGCGAAGGGGAAAGACTGTTCACGAGCATCAACACCGTAGTGCAGAACTATCTCGCCGGCCAGATTAGATACTTACATTCCATCAGTGCTGACAAAATGTTGCCTAAGGCAATGAAAGCCTCAAAGCCCTTAGTTGACTTTTCGCCCAAATCCGTAGCCGCACATGATTTTGGTGCGTTGGCGGAGAAAGTTATGAAATTAGAGAAGAATGTTCCACTAAATGGAAATATTCAATTCTTTATCGAGCGCGTCGCAGCACAACTGGCATCTAAGGCTCCGTAACCATGTCTGACGCCAGAATCTATGAAGAAATCCAGAACGCCGACCAGCAGAGTACTTCACTAGTCGACTATATTGGCCTAGTTAAGCGAGTCGCGCTGCATCTTAAAGGCCGCCTGCCAAACTTCATGGAGCTCGATGAGCTTATTCAGGTTGGCATGATTGGGCTTATTGAAGCGGACAAGTCCTTTGATAGCACTAAAGGCGTAGATTTCGAAGTGTTTGCCAAGAACCGTATTCGTGGCGCAATTCTCGATCAAGTGCGCAAAATGTCCTATCTGCCACGCTCGGCGATTGTCAGCATTCGTGATCACAATGAGGCGAGCGCAGCATTAACTGGCGAACTAGGTCGCGCACCAAGTCAGGCAGAGCTTGCCGACTTTATGGGCAAAGATGCAGATACTTTTCAAAAGGAGCGCACCCACGCACATCGTTTTCAGACCGTGTCACTGGAGGCGCAGACATCAGAGTCTGTAGACTTACCCACCGGCAATAGCAGCAACCCTGAAAAGGAGCTTGTAGAAGAGCAATTTATGGATGCACTTGCTGCGTCGATCGGTGAACTGCCTGAACGTGACAGAACCATCGTATCCCTTTATTATGTAGAAGAAATGAATTTAAAAGAGATTGGCGCAGTGCTTGATGTAAGCGAGTCGAGAGTGAGTCAAATTTTATCGGCCTGCGTAAAAACTCTGCGGGTGAAAATGCATAACCACGTTACCGAGTAAGTGCAAATGGCGCTATCAATACTTAAAAAAAGAGCCGTCAAAAAAGCTATGGAAAATGCTAAGGCTTCTTATATAAAAGCTGCAGGCATGAGTAACTTGACTCGGGAAGCACGTATTTTTAAGGCTCGTATCGCTGGCCGTAGCAAGGCCCATTTAGATAAAGTTTTTATCGAAGGTGCAGAACAGTCAGAAGCTTTTCAAGAGGCGTGTTTAGCCGCTCTATCTGATGGCAGGGAGCGACCTGCAATGCCTGACCCACAACCGTTTCAAACTGTCCAATCAAAGACTGAAACCGTCTATACCTACGTTCCGGCGGAATTTTCTAAGGAAATGTATGCTCTGGGAAGCCTGTATCAGGCGGTTTCCATCAGCCTCAATGAAGCACTAAAATTGGCTCAAGAAGTGGCTGATAGAGTGAGTTACGACATTGGGATCGAAGAACCTTTTGTAGCAGTGCAATTTCTCCGTGACGAACTCGAAGAATCGCTTTCTGATACTGAAGAAGATGAGTCGGCTAAGACTGAAGCTAAGTCGCCAGACTCTAATCTGTAAAGGGTAGGTATTAGCCATGACAAGTCTTCTGCTTCTGGCCGTTCTTTTCGGCAGCGTCATTCTAATCGTTTTGATGATCTATCTGGGTGACCGCGTTAAACGCCTAGAAATAATGTCGTTTCATGACAGCAGTGAACCGGTCGAAGTAGACAAGCCAAAAAACGACAATGGTTTTTTTGGGCTATCGGGAAAAAAACTCTGGGATGCAATGTCAGGAACGGTTCCGGAAGGAATTGAAGAGGCAGATGTGGTTGCTTTAAAGCGAGTTTTTGAAGTCGTTTTAAAAAACCATATTGAGACACTGTTTAAACTGGGTAAAAGAGACGCCACTAGAGGTAATAATCCAGAAACTCCCAATAACCCACTTGAGATATCCACTCTGCGCCACAGCATTGCCTCATGGATTCCCGCACAGCATGTGTCCACTATTTATAAGGCAGGCTATGAATCGGTGAATGCCGATGAAATCTCCATCAATCGTTTAAGGTCTAATTTGGACGACGCCGCAGACACTCTATTTTCACGAACTAGCCTAACCATTAAACAGCCCTTTTCAGAAAGGCTTTTCGCCACGGCCGCGCCCCTGCCTGGTGTAGGAAGCCTCATTGAGCTAGACGAAGACGCCCTAGATTCTGACGATTCTGAAAACCCCTCAGAGCTCTCTGGTTAAGAGCTCCCTGTTTGAGAGCTGCTTACTCAAGAGCCCCAAGTAACTGATCAAGTCTGAGCCCTGCCGCAAAAGCACAGTAGAGCGGGAATACAAAAAAACCGTTTTAGTGCTGCTACTTCCTAATTGAATAGGTGACCACTGATGGAGCTGGCTCTGGCTCTGGCTCTTCTGACATAGCCTCCTTTTGACGCACTTCTTCTAAAGCAACTTGTCGCTGTAACACCTCTAGATAGTTCTCTCGCTCCAGTGTGATAAGAGCCTCGACATCGTCATTCAGCTGTTTGACGTTGCCAACCTGCCCTTGCAATGACTTCATCTGCTTGCCCAGTGCGCTGACAGATTCTGTCAACGCCGATACTATCTGTGCCTGTCCCTCAAGGTCTGCGCTCAAACTACTAACCTGGGTAACAATCTGGTCTGTTTTTTCGCCCACTTGCTGCGCTGCTAAGCTTGGTACCTCGGCGGCCATTGAGCGAGTCGATACCTCGGCCCGTGACACAGCCTCAATCAGCAGCATCTGTCGATTACTAAATTGGCCCTGAGTGGCCGACAGATCCTCAATCGAGCCGCGCAGCTGCTCAAACGTTGTGAGAGCACTGTTCATTTGGACAATGCGCTTGCTCACCGCAACTAACATTAGATCGACCTGAGTGACTCGGTTAGCCAGTTGCACAGCAGTAAAACTGTAGAGCAATACGGATACAAATAAAGCCACAACAGTGCCGATTAAAATCCGCGAGGCAAGCTGTGCGCTTTTTTCGCTGGCTAACATTAGAATATCAGCCTGGGACTTAACTTGAGCTACACCTTTTTTTAACGCAGCAGATGATTGTCGACTGACATCCGCAGCATTGTTGGTGGCTTCGGCGATCTCAAGTACGCTAGGCAGCAGCTGCTCTAAACTGCCACTTGCATCCTCTTTTGGGGCACTGGACACCACTGAGCTATCAGATTCAGAGCTGTCTGTCTGTGAGCTTTCCAACTCAGAGCTTTCAGACTCAGAGCTTTCAGACTCAGAGCTTTCAGACTCAGAGCTTTCAGACTCAGAGCTTTCAGACTCAGGGATATCTTGCTCAGGGATATCTTGCTCAGGGATATCTTGCTCAGGGATATCTTGCTCAGGGATATCTTGCTCAGGGATGTCGTGCTCAGGGCTAGCTGAGTCAACTGTTTGAGTATCAGTGGCCACATCTTTATCCGACTCGCTGGCTACAGCATCTTGCTCTTTTTTGTCGCTCATAACAGATCCAATATGTCTTATTGATCAGTAAATTTTATCTTGTCTAGCTGCGTTCTAATGTCGACAGTTTGACGCTTTACTTTAGCGATACGGCCAGCAAAGGAGGCCTTCGGAGGCGCAGTAGACGCCGCTGTGAGGGCCAAATTCTCGCTGCTGTTACCCGAACCCTTAACCGCAACCGTTTCAACTGATGCCACTTCTGGTAGAGACGGAGTAGCTGAATTTTCTTTCGGCTCAACTGCCACCGGCCTCACCGGGCCCTCTTGGGGAAATAGTTCGTCCGTTGGAAGATCTGTCATTTCTAGCGCCTTAAAACAGCCTGTAGTTGTACCACATTGCGGATCCAATAATCATCGGGGATAGTTTTAGTCTGAGTGAACAGCGCCGCTGTTGAGCGTGAGTTAAAGGGCCCAGAGAGAATCGAGTAGGACGTGCTTTGACCCAAGCGCACCGGGACAATCAAGGCTTTATTCAACGCCTCATAACGCGCGACATAATTCTGAGCGGCAAGCTCAGTGCTCAGTACTGTATGTTGCACAAAATAAGCACTAGGCGGCGCCGAAGCCACTTCCTCTATCGCCCTCGCTAAGGCCGTAATCACCACGGGTTTAGGCTGGGGCTCTGGGACTAATGGTTGCGCTTCGACACTCAGCGGCGCAGGGTTTTGAGCGCTTGGTTCTTCGACTACGAGCTGTTCGATTACAGGCTGCTCGTCTAAAAGCTCTTCAGGCACGGCTTGGACAGCAGAGAGTTGATCGGCCTGTATCTCTTGAGTACCTGGCTCTTGAGTACCTGGCTCTCGAGTAATCGCCTCTCGAGTAATTGGCAGCGCAACAAACGACTCTGCACTTACCGGAGTTTGCGTCTCGGTGGATAGCGCCAAATCCTCTTTTGCCTTTAGCCGTTTGGTTTCAGTTTCCATCTCTGTGGGGACTGCAATTGACTCAACCTTATAGCTTTTGGCTGGATAGCTTTTAGCTGGATCACTAGACTGGCTGCCATAAATATCTTGAGATGCCGGCGAACCGGATAGCTGACCTTCATAGAGCCACAGGATAGCCAATGACGAGAGCGCAAGACTAATGGAGACAATCATCGTAGTGCGCCAAAAAGATCCCTCTTTCGACTCGGGCTCATCGGCTTCAAGCTCATCAACATCAGGACTGCCAAGCAGCACATCAACATCCAATTCTGGTAACTCGGGCAAATCTGGATCTTGCTCCTGCGGCTCAACATCGCTTTTCTTCCGACTGGCCACCAGCGTACCCAAGCCAACATCAATTAAAAGAGCATCGGTCTCAGCTTGATAGCCAGCGTCTTCGGCGGCGTCCATCAACAGGCGCGCTTCATCAGTCGCCGGGAGATTAACTACCCAGCGATGCATTTTTTTCCCGAGACTATGAAGAAGCTTTTCGTGGGCAGGCCAGCCAGACTTATTAATCACCAGCACCAGGCGCGCATTGACTCCAGGGAAATCAGCCAACAGACGTATCAGCAAAGCCCACTGATCTTCATTGACAACTCGGGCCTCATTGATCACTAGCAAGCGCACAGCCTGCCCCTCTACCGGAGGCTTAGCTGCCTGTTCGAGACTGATCTCCGCGAGCATTTTATTAAACCGAGTTAGCAAACTGTCGGTGCTAACCGGGAGAAAGACATCCAGCTGAAAACGCTCAACTTCGCGCATACGCGCGACGAGCATTCGGCAGTAGTGATCGAGAATAACGTCGTTGGATCCGATAATGGCGACGCCAAGGTCGTTTTCAACAATTGCGCCTACCGCTTCAGCAAGGCGCTTTTTGTCTTTGGGTCGTAAGAAAATATCACCGCCATCAAACCAGCTCTGTAGTTCAAAAGTAGGTTCTTTTTTATTCTCTGTCATAATTTTTCTACTTAGATATTTTTTCTGCTTAAATAACTTTTTATTTTAAAAGGCTTTTTATTTAACAGTCTTTCTAATTTTATTAATCCTTTAAACGCGCTTACTTTTCTAGGCTGCCGTCAGCGTTATAGCGCATATCATCAGGCACTTTAGGATTCGGTTTTTTCGCCGTTTGCGCACCGCGCTCAAAGCTATTTAAGTTGAATATATAGGCTATCACCTGTGCCACTGCATAGTACAGGGATTCTGGCACGGACTGATTAATCTCGGTAGTATAGAAAATTGATCGTGCCAAAACCGGAGATGAAAACAGTGGTATTCCTTCCTCTTTAGCCCGCTCACGAATCGCCTTAGCGAGTAGATCGGCGCCTTTGGCAACCATGATCGGCGCACCATTTTTCGAGGGGTCATAACTCAGGGCAACAGCAAAATGTTCTGGGTTAACAATCACTACATCGGCATCCGCGATGGCCGACATCATCATGCCCGTGGCAATTTCGCGCTGCTTACGACGGATCTGTGCTTTCACCTCAGGGCGACCCTCGGTATCTTTCATCTCTTCCTTGACTTCCTGCTTAGTCATTTTCATCTGCTTGTTAAACGTATGCAGCTGATAGGGAATATCGATAGCGGCGGCGACAATCAGAGTCAGCGTCACAAGCACCGTACCAAAAGCGATTATGCGTCCCGCCTCTGCCATAGCGGGCTCCAAATCCATAAAACCTAGTTTGGTCAACATTGGAAAGTTGGCACTGACCACTAGATAGAGCACTAGAGCAATCAGAGCGAACTTGCTTAGGGCTTTACTCAGGTCAACTACTGCCTTCATACCAAACATGCGTTTTAAGCCTGCCATGGGATTGATTTTGCTGGCTTTGGGCGCCAGCGACTTAAGTGAAAAAATATAGCCGCCCATAATACCCGCCGAGGCAATTGCAATGATCACCGCCAGAACAAAAATTGGCACCACCACTATAAAGCTGTTGACCGCCTGGATACCGAAGGCTGGTACTAACAACGAAGTGTCAAATACCGCTTTGCGATCAAAGGTGAATCCAGATGCAAATACCTTGGTCAGATCGGCGATAATATAGCTGCCAAAAAGATATAAAAAGAATGCCACACCAATCATCATTGCGGCGACGCCAAGTTCCTGAGAGCGCGCTACTTGACCATCTTCACGGCCCTTCTCAAGCCGTTTTGCGGTGGGTTCTTCTTCCCGCTCTTCGCTGCTATCTTTATCTGACATTAGGTAACTCCCAAAGCCTGACCAACAACATTAAAAGACTCCCGCCACAGCCACTGTATACGATAGCCAATACTGGTCATGGACGTTGCCAGCAGTACCATGCCGACCATTATCATGGCAGGAAAGCCCACCGCAAAAATATTCAGGGCGGGGGCGGCTCTGGTGATAACACCTACGCCAATATTAACAAAGAGCAGGCTCACCATAATTGGCAGCGCCAGCAGCAGACCGCCGAGAAATATCATCGAACTCCACTGTAGTAACACTGCCATTAGCATGTCCGGGGCAAGCATTTGGCCAACTGGCAGAGTCTTAAAACTCTCTAAAATAAGACTAATCACTAAAACATGGCCGCCTATTCCCATAAAAATTAAGGTTGAGCAGATAATAAAAAATTGTGAAATAACCGGTACGTTACCCATATTGGGATCAATCATATTCGCCATGCCAAGGCCCATGGCACTGGACACCGCTTGGCCGCCTATTACCAGCGAGGCATTGACGATTTGTAACAGCATACCCATGACAGTGCCAATTAAGATCTGATTGAATATTTCACGTAGACCGGCCGCGGAATAAGGATCAATGATAGGCCAATCGACTAGCGGGTAGATCATCAGCGTTAACAGAGCAGCTAACAATACACGGACACGGACATTGACTGCACGCAGGGAGAAGAATGGTGAGGCGAGCAGAAATGCAGAGACTCTGATCATTGGCCAGAGCAGCGTGTAAAACCGCTGCACTACTTCAGCGACCAGTATATCCATCAGGTAAACAGCGCGGGGATCCGCTCATAGATGCGCTGAATGTAATCCACCATCACACCAATTTGCCAGCTACCGAAGATCAACAGCGCAAGCACCATAATACCGAGCTTGGGAATAAAGCTCAGGGTCATTTCTTGAATTGAGGTTGCGGCCTGAAAAATACCCACTATAAGACCTACGCCCAGGGCAACTCCAAGCAGAGGCGAGGCAACCATGACGGCAACCCATAGCGCTTCACGACCTAAATCAATAACCAGTGCAGGATCCATTGGACTCTCCTAGCTGAGTGCAAAGCTCGCGGTCAATGACCCCATAATTAGGGTCCAACCATCGACTAATACAAACAGCATTAATTTGAACGGCATCGAAATCATCATTGGCGAGAGCATCATCATACCCATGGACATGAGAACGCTGGCCACGACTAAATCAATAATCACGAATGGGATATAGATAAGAAAACCAATAGAAAAAGCACTTTTTAATTCCGAGGTAATAAAAGCTGGCACCAGGGTCAAAAATGGCACATCAGCGGGCTCAATGACTTCGGTGTTATCGGCAATCTCTAAAAACATGCCTATATCGGACTCTCTCGTCTGGTTGAGCATAAAGGTTCTGACCGGCGCTTCGGCTGCCGCCACGGCGGTCTCAAAACTGATCTGCTCTTCAAAGTAAGGGGTAATGGCGTCGTCGTACACAGAGGTTAATACCGGCGACATAATAAATAACGTGAGAAATAATGCCAGACCCACCAGCACCTGATTGGGCGGCGTCTGAGCCGTGCCCAGGGCCTGACGCAGAAGTGAAAAGACAATAATAATGCGCACAAATGAGGTCATCATTAATAGCAACGACGGCAACAGCGTCAGCACTGACATCAGGGCCAACAGCTGCAACGTTAAACTGTACTTGGTACCACCGGAGCCGTCGTCAATCATATTGACTACTGGGAGGCCCACTTGGGCAGTGGCGGGCAATGCAACTGCAGCTGCCACCAGGGCAACCGCCGCAATAAAGAATTTACTGAGTAGCGTTTTTTTGACCGTCATATTAATTTTTGTTCCGCTCAGTGGTGCGCTCGGCAACTTGTTTCATTAACTGCTGAAACTTACCTGGACTGTCCGATGCACTTTCAAACTCGGGCTCTATCTGATCAATTTCACTTGATTGGTCTAGATCATCTGCAGTTTGTTGCTCGGGCCAGCTGCCAAGCCGGTTAATCGCCTGGGGAGTAACACCGAGTAGTACTTGCTCATTGTTAATCGTTACAACAATCAGCTTTTGCCGCGGACCCAAGTTGTGCACTTCACTTACATTGAGCTTCTTAGTGGCGTCTTTGGTACTGCTGAGACCCATTTTTTTAAGACCAAATAGGGTCGCGGCGAGCAGCACTAAAACCACCGCCAAGGATGACATCATCGACAACCAATCATTCCAGCCAATCTCACCCATGGGTAATTAACTCTATAGGTTCTTAACGCGATCGGCCGTGGGAATGACACTGGTCAGTCGCACACCATAGCGCTCGTTGACCAAGACCACTTCACCCTGGGCGACCAACGTATTATTGACCAACAGATCCAGAGGCTCACCTGCGATGCGATCGAGCTCAACAACACTGCCCTGAGTGAGCCGCATCAGATCGCGAATTTTTAATGAGGTGCGACCCACTTCAACAGAGATAGTGACGGGAATGTTTTGCAGAACATCTGCATTAATTTTATTTTTCAAGTCGTCCAAGTCTGTCGATAATACATCGTCAGCTAAAACATCTGGATTATTTTCGGCCATGTTATTTCTCTCTTTCCTGTAACAAATATGTAACGAAATATTTATTCAATATTTTGTAAAATAGGGATTAAATTTATTTTAATGGTGCCAGCGGTTTGATAATTCGTGCAGCCATTTGGGAACCATTGGCACCAACATCGGCATCGAAGACTGGCACTGAATTGACATACACGCGCGCGTGCTCGCTCTTGCTAAAATAGACGATATCACCTTCACTCATAGCCTCAAACTTGCTTAGAGTCGTTTCTATCTCCCCGAGCTCTACGGTGACTTCTAATTCGGCATCCACAGCTGCAGATTGCAGTTCGGCGCTCCACTCTTTATCAGAAATGTCATCGCCATCACCAGTTTGCACCCGGCTTCGGAGTAAATCACGAATCGGCTTAAGTGAATTGTAGGGGTAGACTAAATCAATGTTTCCCGAAATATTGCGCCCTAGATCCGCGCCGAAACGACTGACTACAACCAGATCATTTTCGTCTGCAATCTGAGCAAACTGTGGATTTATTTCAGAATTAACATGCTCACAGTTGATCGCAAGAATCGGCGCCCAAGCTTCTTTTAAAGAACCAAAAAGCACATCAAGCATAATTTTAATAATGCTCGTTTCTGTGGGTGTGAAAAGTCGTCCTGGCGGCAGCTTGTCAAAACCGCGACCAAATCCACCAAAGAAATTATCTAGCGCAGCAAATACAATTGAAGGCTCAATCACAGCCATGGAATAGCCGCGTAGTGGGTTTAACCTAATGGTATTTACTGACAGTGGTGCGGACAAGTCTCTTAAATACTCACCAAATTTCATTATTTTTACATCGCCCATACCAACTTTCGGCGTGGTGCGCAGTACCTCAAGTAGGCCCAGTCGAAACTGTCTGATGAAGCGCTCATTAATCATATCAACGGCGCCAATATTAACCCCGAGAGAAGAGTCTTCATTAGTGAGGTCATGGCGCATTGCCTTAACCTCACTATTGAGCCCAGTGTCGGCCTCTATTGAGCCGTCTTGGAGTCCAGCGGTGAGAGCATCGAGCTCCTCCGGGGATAATAAATTATTAATGTCAGCCATTGTGGCCCTCAAAATCTGGAAAGTAAGTGTCGGCTTTTAGTCATTCACTTACTGAACAACGAACTCAGTAAAATAAACGGCTTCAATACCGCCGAAATCTTCTAAGCCTTCCAGCACTGCATTCATTTCGGTTTTCAGTGCAGCTGCTAGATTGTCCTGAAAGTCTTTATCGGCAACTTCTGCTTCAGTAATGTTACGCATGACCTTGAGCATCGCGAAGCGCAGAGGAAAATCATGCTTATCGACATTATCAATTACTCGCTCATCGTAGTGGGTCATGATTGCAACTGTTGCCTGCATGACCTTTCTGGAGTTGGATATATTAGCGACCAGCACCTTTGGCAAGACAAAATACGACGGTTCAAATCGCGTTAACTCTGGTGAGTCCTGCTTAACCTTGTCCGGGCCAGCTGCCGCGGCTGCTTCAGCTTGCGCCGCAGCCTCAGCCTCGAGGGCCGCGATAGCTTCTTCCGCAGCCAAGCCTTCGTTGGCATCAAAAAAGCCAGTGGCGAACAGAGTTCCACCAACCGT
Organism: gamma proteobacterium HTCC2207; assembly: GCA_000153445.1. GTDB lineage: Bacteria > Pseudomonadota > Gammaproteobacteria > Pseudomonadales > Porticoccaceae > HTCC2207. Next base: position 174,320 of record CH672396.1, read on the forward strand.
TATGGCAACCAACAGTAGAATCCCGACAACGATCAAAATAATTTTTAATATCGGGCTCTTGGCTTTTTCTTCTTCTAAGTTCTCTTCACTCATTCGCTATTCCTCTTATCCACCCATTCATAGGGCGGTGTTTAAACGTGTACATCTAGGCCGTCAGTTGAAGTTCTCTCGCCTACTGCGAGGCCATCGCTAGCCACCTCTGCGGACAGCCTGTCACTGGACCCCTCAGAACGCTCTTCAGACGCTGTCGACTTTCCGTCAGAAGCGCCTTGATTTGCCGAGCCTAAATCCATAGAAGCAGTTTCCGTGCCATGTTCCTGTAATGCCTCACGCAAACGCGGCATTCCCTCGTTGAGTAGGTCTCTAGTGGTGGCGTTAGCGGCGATAAATCGCGCTTCAAGCTCACCATTTTTCATCTCTAGTTGCACTTCAATCCGCCCTAGACTTTTCGGGTGCAGATCCATCTCCACATGCCACGAACCACGCTGAATCTGAGCCGTGAGGCGCTTGCCTAGCACATCAGCTAAGTGACGCGACAACTGCATATAACTATCCTGTCGGCGCAGCGCGTCTTGCATAGCATCCTCTGCCGGTGCTTCGCTGGAAAGGCCAGCATTTAAACCGACCTGCGCTGTCGAATTGGCTACCTGCCCCTCGGCAAACAGCGGCACTGGAGTCACTGCAGCGCTAACTAGGGGCCCGGTGGTAATGGCTTGAGGAGCAGTAGCGATTGACAGCTTCATCTCACCAAGATTAATCGCCTCCATTTTTGTCGCTGGCAAGTTCTGTCGGTCTCGATGTTGCTTTAAAAACGCCTCGGCCATCTTTGGCTCAATAGTTACCTTGCCAGCCTCTAGCTGCACAGTCTGGGCCTGAGGCTCGACGGCTGCAGAAGTAGCGCTAAGCTTAACACTTGCTAGTGGGATTTTAGTCTCTATATCAAGTGTATTTAACTCACCTATGGTCACCGACACCGGAGCCTCAGCCGCAGTCATGGACGCTTGCTGGGCCAAGTTTTGGGCCATAGCTTGAGTGTTGATTGGTTGTAGATTGTTAGCCTGGGGACTGTTAGCCTGAGGACTGTTAGCCTGAGGACTGTTAGCCTGAGGACTGTTAGCCTGAGGACTGTTAGCCTGAGGACTGTTAGCCTGAGGACTGTTAGCCTGAGGACTGTTAGCCTGAGGACTGTTAGCCTGAGGACTGTTAGCCTGAGGACTGTTAGCCTGAGGACTGTTAGCCTGAGGACTGTTAGCCTGAGGACTGTTAGCCTGAGGACTGTTAGCCTGAGGACTGTTAGCCTGAGGACTGTTAGCCTGAGGACTGTTAGCCTGAGGACTGCTAACTTGGGTATTAACAACTTTAGGATTAGTCGACTGAGTGCGGACTGCAGCCTTAAGCGCTTGCTCTCCCGATGGCAGGCTGGGGCTAACTGCAGTCTGAGTAGACTGGGCTGGCTGCAGGCGCTGCTGGTCAGTTGGAATCTTAAGCTTGCCAACTTGGGCATTAGCAACTTGAGGATTAACAGGCTGAGGATTGACAACCTGGCTGCTCTGAGCTCGTTGCATGCGCTGTTGGTCAGTTAGAAATTTGTCGCTTGGTATAGCCAGATGAATCTCTGGTTTAGCTGTAACAGGTAACGTATCGCCCTTGGGCAATCCTACCTGTGGCGTATTTTCCGCAAGCTTATTGCCTGCCGGGATGGATTGCTGGGACTGGCCTGCTGAAACGGGGACATTTAAGACCTCAGTATTTTCAGCCAAGCTATGAAGCTTAGTACTCTCTGAGATCGCCGGATCAATCAAGGCTCCCTGCACAAGCACAGCGCTGCTCGCCAGTTGATCAGTGCCGCTAGTCAATAGTCCAAGTGACGCTGGGTCCATCCCCTGAGCTCGAGCGAAGGCGATTAAACCCGCATCAGTCGGCTCGCTACCACCGACAATCAGAGACATTCCACCCTTGAGCGTGCGGCTAGAGAGCATCGCGGCAGGATCAATCTCGCCGGGTTGTTTTTGCGGCGTTTCCAAAAGCGGCATTGAATTGCCACTTTTGGCCGCTTTTAGGCTTGCCGCTGCATCACCGAGCAGTGCTGAAAACTGCTCCGTATTTTTTTCTGCAGCGTCCTGACCAGACCCTGCAGGTGCCGCCGATGCTGATGTTGGAGCTCTGCCTATGTCCAGTAGAATGTTTTTTGATTCGAGCATGTGTGCAATAAGTCCTTTGCCATATCCTAGTTACTAGGGGTATTTGCAAGACACATGCCAATGACGCGATTGAGACTATTTGGTCAGCGCATCGGGGTGCACCAAGTGCCGCTGAATGGCGCGGCGTTTGGCTAAGGTGCAATTAGGATATCCGGGCCCGGAAATTATGCTGCTGTATGGCTTGAGCATCAAGGCTACGGGTCTCGCGAGAGTGGCTCTCGCGCTGCTCTTTCTCTTCGGCACGGGTAGCTAGCTGATCGACTTTCATTCGTTCGCGCTCAGCACTCACTAATATCTGTCGAGCTAGCTGAAGTTCGATATCGATGCGATTTTGTTCCTGTTTTGCACGAGTTTTGAGCTCCTGGAGTTGAACAATAAAATGGCGATAATTATTCACTTCGGTGGCGCTGTGGTCGCGCTGCTGTAAAGCTTGCAGCTGCTGGTTATAGTCAAGCAACAAAGCGCTAACCTTCTCCTCTTGGATTAGAGAATTTTCACGGCGGCGGTTAATTTCAGCAAGCCGGAGTAGCGCATCACGAAGAGTTCGCTCTGCTTTTGCGAGCAATGCTGTCCAGACTGTTTTCATTGTTTCACCTGGGCTGTTAGCTGCATCACGATGGCCTGACTCTGCGCCAAAGGCACAGATTCGTCACTGCCCTGGCGCAATATTGCCTCCATGCCGAGACGCAGACGAATGGCTTCATCTAGATCTGGGTTGGTACCGGCTTCATAGGCACCGACCTGGATCAGGTCTTCATTTTGCTGATAGAGAGTCCACAGACGGCGAAAACGATTGGCCGCCTTGAATACATCAGGGGCAACCAGGTTGGGCATAACTCTTGAAATCGAACCGGATAAATCAATTGCCGGATAGTGAGCCGCATCAGCCAGGGACCTTGATAGCAGCACCTGACCATCCAGCGAGGCTCTTGCTATATCTACAATTGGGTCGGCTCGGTCATCGCCTTCGGCGAGAACCGTATAGATAGCAGTGATTGAACCATGACCTTTGCGACCGACACCGGTGCGTTCAATCAAACGCGGCAACATGGCAAACACCGAGGGCGGATAGCCTTTTGCCGTAGGTGGCTCACCAATCGCCAAGCCAATTTCACGTTGGGCATGAGCAACTCGAGTCAGACTATCGCAGAGCATCAAGACGTTTTTGCCACGGTCGCGAAAGTATTCGGCGATTAAATGCGTTAAATAGGTCGCCTTGAGTCGCAGTACTGGCGAGATATTGGCTGGCGCTGCAACCACAACGGATTTAGCCAGTCCCTCTTCGCCGAGAGTGTGCTGAATAAATTCTTGAACTTCGCGACCACGCTCACCGATCAAGCCAATCACCACGACATCGGCTTCAGTGTTGCGGGTCAACATGCCGAGTAAGACACTTTTGCCCACACCCGAGCCGGCCACCAGCCCAATTCGCTGGCCTTGGCCAAGAGTCAAACAGGTGTTGATCGCTTTGATGCCGGTATCGAGAATTTTGCTAATTGGCCCCCTCTCCATAGGATTGATCGCCAACCCCTCCAGTCCGAGCTGTTCGCTGTAAGCGATTGGCCCGCCTTCATCGAGAGGCTGCCCGAGTCCATCAATAACACGCCCTAACATGGCTTCGCCCAATGAGGCTTTGGCATGTCGCGAGACTACCCAAACTCGGGCGCCAGGACCTATTCCTACAGGCTCGGAAAAGGGCATCAGATAGAGCGTGTCGTCGTTGAAACCGACCACTTCGGCATCAACCACGGTGCCCATATCGATATTTTCGACCCGACAGTGTGCACCTAGAGGGGCGATAATTCCTTTGGCCTCAAGGGTTAAACCAACCACCCGAACCAACTTGCCACTGGCGATTGTTTCTGGGGCCTTTAATTGGGCAATCTGGCTGTCGATATCCGCAGCAAAATCATGCATCGGGGATGTCACTCTCTACTGTGTCGCCACTGGGATTTAGCTCTTCAGCATTGCCTTCGATAATAGTGGCTGATGTTTCAGTTAGGTCTGGGCGCTCAGCTGCATAGGCTTTAGCCACTGATCTGGGTGCTGAACGATGCTCTGGCAGGCCGAGCAATTTTTCGCTGAGAGCCGACAATCGTGTTTCAATTAAATCTTCAACGGCACTGTCATCCATGGTTATTCTGACACTGCCCGGGCTCAGGCTCGAATCAATCCGGAGGCTAAGGTGATCGAGGTCGGTGCTGAGATGAGCGGTAAACTGCTGGTGGTCTGAGGCATTTAGATTAACCGTTATAGGCCCCTCACCCTGCTGCTCAATATCTTTGATTGCCTCTTCAAGGAGTCGCTCAATAACTGCTGTGGACTGGTTGAGTTCACCCCGAACCAGCTGCTCGGCAAGATGCAAAGCAAGTTTTTTTAGGGGCTGGTAAAAATCGTTTTTTCCAATGTGAGCGATGCGCAGAGCCTCGGTAAAGGCCATAAATTCATCTCGCGCGCCGGCCCATTTGGCCTCGGCCTCGTCCATACCCTGCTTGTAGCCCTTGTCGAAACTGTGACGACGAGCCTGATCCAATGCCCGCTGGTCAAATGACTCGGCCGGCGGCTGAACAGCTAACTCTTCTGGAGGCTCCTCGCTGACAACCTCTTCGGTATTGACGTCTTCGGCGGATTGACTCTCATCAACCTCTTTTTCCGGTGCGCCTTCAACGTCCTCGTCAATTTGGTTATCGAGGACCTTTGGTGCCCACAGCTCAAAACCGGGGTTGGGTTTGCTGTCAGCTAGATTGGGCTGAGACCACTCTGCCATGGCAAAGGCCTTGGCTTTGCGTCCGGCGTTTATTAATTCATTTAGACGCCAGCTGACGGACGAATCAGTGTTGGCTGAGGGCTCCTTATCTGCTGAGGACTCTAAATCAGACAAAGTCATCACCTCGGCCAGCCAGTACTAGCTCGCCTTTATCCGATAGCACACGTGCCAGACGCATAATCGTCTTTTGGGCTTCTTCCACATCGGTGATGCGGATGGGTCCCTTGGCTTCCATATCGTCGAGGAACATAACCCGCGCACGCTGGGACATATTGTCGAGGAATTTGTCTCTAACCTCTTCGCCTGCACCTTTAAGAGCGGTCATCAAGAGATCAGATTCAACATTGCGCATCAGTACCTGAATGGCGCGATTATCGACGCCACCAAGATTTTCGAAGGTGAACATGCTGTCCTGAATCTTCAGAGCTAGCTCTTCATCGAGGCTAGACACGCCGTTCATAATTGCAGTTTCCAAGTTCACTTTGGTGAAGTTCATAATCTTAGCTGCGGTGCTAACACCCCCGAAGCTTGAGGACTTGGCCGAGGAGCTGGAGCTAAACTGCTGCTTCATGATGCCTTCGAGTTCGTCCATAGCGGATGGCTGCACGGTTTCAAGGCTGGCAACACGCTGCATAATCTCTGCGCGATTCTCTGCTGGCAGAAAGTTCAGCACGTCGGCAGCAACATCGTATTCCAGTACCGAGAGAATAATGGCTACAACCTGAGGGTGCTCTTCGCCAATCATATCGCCAATTGAGCGGGCGTCCATCCACCGCAGAATCTCCAGCCCTTTGCTCGACTGGCCAGGCATAATGCGGCCCAGTACGGTCGCTGCTTTATCTTCACCAAGGGCACGATTAAAGACTTTTTCGACGTAGTCGCCAGTGCCGAGGCCAAGACTAGTTTGCTGCTTAATCGTCACAACAAAGTCGTCGAGTACAATATTGACCGCTTCTTGAGAGAGATCGGCAACGCCGATCATCGCTGAGCCTAAAGCCTGAACTTCGCGAGGATTGAGATAGCGAATAATATCCGCCGCCTGCTGCTCCCCCAACAAAAGCATTATCACGGCTGAACGATCAGTGCTGGTCATGCGGCTCATCTCGTCGCGGAGCGCATCTGACATAGGTATAGCGTCTGTCCCTGGCGCATCTTTTACTTGGGGATCTGGCATTTTAACTCTCCTCGCAGGACTAAAGTGGGCGAATCATTTTCTTTAAGACGTTGGCCACGCGGCCGGAATCTTCCGCAACCAGCAGACGCACTAGCGCTACTTTGTCATCGTAAGTGTTTGCCGTATCAAGCATCTCTGCCGATATGGTTGATTTTTTTGGCTTCAGCTTGGCTTTAATATCTTCTAGGGACTCGCCATCACGCATTTCGATCAAGCGCATCTCTTCATCATTGAGCTCGCCATCTTTGGAACTTACCTGAGTTTCGTCTATAAGATTTTCATCCACTGCAGGCAGATAAGCTTTGATTACGGGCCGCACTACACTCAAAAGTATAAAGAGGAACATAATTGCGGCGCCAAGGGTTTTAATGCCGCTGATTACTTGGCCATTTTCGTACCAGGCAATGTCGGATTTAAAAGGTACTGGGGTTTCAAATGTCGCCGAGACAATGGTTACTACGTCACCGCGCTCGCCATCGAAGCCAACCACACCTTTTACCAGATCAGAAAAGCGTTCCAGCTCCAGTTCAGAGAAACCCTTGGACTCTCCGGCCTCGTTGACACCGCCTTCCTGAGCCACAGGCTCATTAATCACTACCGCAACCGAGATGCGCTCAACGCTGCCGCCCTGACGTTTAACGTGGCGGACGGTGCGGTCCATTTCATAGTTTCTGGTGGTAGTACTACTGGAGGTACGCAAACCACCGTCTTCTGCACTACCGTCCAGCTGGCCGTTGAGAATAGCGGTCGCATTCAATGGAACAGTGTTGGTGGTAGCACCCGGTATGCCCTCGGCAGAACTCACTGCATCCTGGTCTAAAGAGAGAACTTCAGAGCGGGCCTTGGGGCCATTATTATTGCCGTCATACTCTTCATAGGTGGACTCTTCTTCGGTGTAATCAACTTGAATATCAACTTCAGCGCGCACATTGCCCATGCCCACCACGGGCATCAATAGTGCGTCAATACGATTGCGGTAGGTCTCTTCTAGACGCTGCTTGTGCTCCATTTGAGCAGAGTTAAGCTGCATGGAAGCAAAGTTATTGGCGTCGGTGAGCAGCTTGCCTCGCTGATCCACAACCACTACGTCTTCGGCAGCCAGATAGGGAACGCTTGAGGAAACCATATGGGTAATGGCTTCAACCTGAGAGCGGGAGACCAGCCTGCCGGGATAGGGCGAGACCACAACCGAGGCTTTCGCCGGCGTTCTATTGCGTACAAAAACGCTCTGCTTTGGTGAGGCTAAGTGCACTCGGGCAGAACGGATGGTATTAATTTGGGTAATGCTGCGAGCAAGTTCCTGCTCCATGGCTGAGACATAGCGAACCTGCTCCATAAACTGACTCGAGGTCATCGACGCTTCATCGCTGAGGCCGCTAATGCCACCGGTGGTACCCTCTTGGGGCAAGCCTCTTGCGGCAAGGAAGATCCGCGCTTCATGGTAGCGACTATCGGGCACTTTCAACTCACCGGTACTGCTGTCGATGCGGGCCTTAAAGTCAGCGCCGGCGAGCGCTTCAAAAGCCGCCTGTCGATCTGACTCAGACAATCCCGGATAGACCGTTCTGTAAACTGGGTCTTGCATCCAAGAGTAGGCAATCAGAAACACCGCCACGCTTAAGAAAGCAATAATCGCCGGCATAGCCTTGCGCACAGCCGGTTGCTGCATAATCTGACTGAGGTTCGACGGGCTGATACTAGTAGTGGCCGCTCCCTGAGCGGCAGGTACCTGAGCCTGAGCCGACTGCGACACTGCACCTGGCGCACCGCCAACCGCGGGGGCCATATTCTGTGTTGTATTTACTGATGTGGTTGCCATTGCTTATATCTCTTTAAACTTGCTTTAAACGGGCATATTCATAATGTCTTCATAGGCCTTGAGTACTTTATTGCGTATCTGCAAGGTCGCCTCAAAAGCCAGTGACGACTTCTGCATATTCATAACCACATCGGTAAGAGGAATATCCTCCCCTCGCTCATAGGCAGCTCGGGAGGCTTTTGCGAGCCCTTGAGCGCTATTTACTTCGTTCAGCGCGCCTTTCACTGCATCGGCAAAACTGTTGCGGTTAACTACCTGACCATCGACGCGCTCACCAGGAGAAAGATTAACTCCCTGGGCGGCTTGGGCTTGGTACTCTCGAATCTGACTCAATAAAGACTCAACGTTTCCTGCATTAACTGGACTGACCATGTCTGACTCCTCTAACGTGCATAAGCACGGGTAACATTGATACCCTGCTCACGCAGTCGTTGTAATTTGTGACGCAGCGTTCTTGGACTAATTCCCAGCTGCTCTGCTGCGTGCTCGCGGCTCCGAGAACCATTCAGCGCATTCATAATGGCCTGCCATTCACTGTGCTTGACGGTGCCATTTAAGCTCTCCGAACTGGCCTGGGGTGTCGACCAAAAAGGCTGGCTGTCAGCAGATGCTTGAGCAGGCCCAGAGTGAGAGTGCATAGAGTGAGAGTGAGCAGAATGAGAATGCCGAGCAAAGGGATTTCCCTGAGCCGGGTTTGGACGGCTGTCATAGCTATCTGCCAGCTGAATGTCATCGAAGAGCAAATGCTGAACGTCAATCGGGGCACCATTAGCCAAGACCATTCCACGGACCAAAACATTTTGTAATTCACGTACATTGCCGGGCCAGCGATAGCTCTCTAGACTGCGCTGGGCCGCACGCGTTAAGCGTGATACTTGAGCAGCGCCGCTCTGCTGATTTAGAAACAACTCTGCCAGAGGCAGAATATCTTTCGGCCGCTCATTAAGTGAGGGAATCGTCAACTTAAAGGCGGTCAAACGAAAATATAGATCTTCTCTAAAGGCCTGTTGCGCAATCGCCGCCTTGAGATCGCGATTAGTCGCCGCAATAACCCTGACATTGAGATCAATGGCTTTTTGACCTCCGAGTCTGACCACTGAGCGCTCCTGCAAAATTCGCAGTAACTTGGCCTGCAGGTGAAACGACATTTCGCCAATTTCATCGAGGAACAAGGTGCCGCCCTCGGCCTGCTCAAATAGACCAGGCTGGACCTTAGAGGCTCCGGTAAAGGATCCTTTTTCATGGCCGAACAACATATCTTCAATAAGGTTTTCCGGCATCGCGGCGCAGTTTAGGGCCACAAAAGGCCCCTGATGTCGTGCCGAGGCATCGTGAAGAATGCGTGCCAACACTTCTTTGCCCGCGCCGGTTGGGCCGGTGACCAATACGGTTACATCCACCTGAGCAACTCGCTCAGCTAGGGCGAGCAGGTTGCGGCTCACTGGATCGGCGAAGACAAAAGCCGGTTGGGAATTGTTTTTTACTGGCTCGCACTGAGCAAGCTCTAGCACTTCGGCCCATTCAGCTGCGTCAAAGGGACCGGACGAAATAACGCTGAGCGCGCCTTCGCGCATGGCGCGGATACCCAACTCAAAGTTACTGCGATCGACTCGCGCAACAATCGGCGCAGTACTGCTCGCAGCGGCCAGGCGCGCCTGTAATTGCTTAAGCTCTTGAGTGGACTGATCCAGTGACACCACAAGCAACTGCGCGGCAAGCAGCGCTGCGTTGTCTGGCTCTGCGCCGTCAACCTGGGTTATCGCTAAACCCTCACCCGCATAATTGACGACCTCAGTCGGCGATAGAGGCCGATTTGTATCGAACCAAAGAACATTAATCATTTTGTGCTCAGTCACTATTACTTACCCTTGCCCAATAGGCCCGTTTTATATATCTGGATAGATCCATTGATGTTAAATGAGCAATTTTTGTGCCAAAAATTATTTATGTTTAAATACAGTAGCTTAAGGGAAGAGTGGCAAGAAACCGTCAGTTTTTTGCCGCTGGCAAGCAGTCGGCAATTTGACACCGGTTATATGGGCTGCGGCAAAAAGGCGGCAATGAATTGCCACGCATACTGCGATTAAAGGCTATTTAGCCTTTTGAGGAATACGTTGAACCGCGCTATTGATTGGATGGCTGTTGCCTGAAAAGCTTTTTTGTTCGCGGGCAGTTTAACGAGAGAGTTTATTTAAAACACGCGTGATTTGAGATATGCATGAGGATAACAGGCAAAAAACCAAGGATGCCTGCAATCTAAACTGAGCCGCAAAGCGCTTTAGGAGTTACCAGCAAGACCGTGTTTGTTGATTTTTTCAATCAGGGTTGTGCGCTGTAGGTTGAGCATGCGCGCTGTTTTAGACACATTACCCGAAGCATTTTTTAAGGCTAGACGAATAAGATTGCTCTCTATATCAAGCAGATGCTGTTTTAGATGAAAGCCTTCCTCGGGGAAAGCTCCTCCACCCTGCGCCAGCAAAATGGTCTGCTTCACGTCCTGGTCAAGCTGCGCATCATTAACTTGGGCCAAGCTGTCTGCCTCTGAAACGCCGCTGATAGCACTAACAATATCAGCACTGTCCGGCTCAGGCGTTAGGTTTTTTTGGCTTGGGGTTGCGTCAGCGGCAAGACTCGACAGCAATATACGCTCAGTGCCCTCTTGCGGCCAGGCGGGCAGCGCTCGCATACCTGGCGGTACCATACTCGGAATAACCCTTTGCAAATCAACTTCCTGACCTGGGTAGAGAGAGGAGTAGCGGTCCACAAGATTGGCTAACTCTCTAACATTACCAGGCCAGCTGTACTCTGAAAATAACTGCATAGAGACAGGATTCAAACTGATAGCCTCGCGACCACCAATTGCGTGCTGTTTGGCAAAGTGGTCAAACAACACTGGCACATCATCAGTGCGCTCGCTGAGGGCTTTAATCTCAATTGGCAACACATTAAGGCGATAGTAGAGATCTTCACGGAACAGTGACTTTGCTATCAGGCTGCTGATATTTTTATGGGTCGCGGCTAACACACGCACATCTATTAGCGTCGACGACAGAGACCCAACCGATTCAACCTGCCGCTCTTGTAAAACGCGCAACAGTTTAACCTGAAGGTCAACCGGCATATCACCAATCTCATCGAGAAATAAGGTGCCTTTATGAGCCAACTCAAAGCGTCCTTTGCGGTCCGATATAGCTCCAGTAAACGCGCCTTTACGATGCCCGAATAATTCACTTTCAAGAAGGTCGCGCGGAATTGCTCCACAGTTAACTGGAATAAAAGGACCGTTGGCACGGCTAGAGGATTCATGCAATGCACGGGCGACCAGTTCTTTCCCGGTACCACTATCCCCTAAGATCAGCACAGTAGACTCAGTGGGCCCGACCATCTCGATGAGCGTCCGCAACTCTTGGATGGCTTCGCTCTGGCCGATTATTTTTTGCGAACTAGTCAAAAATAACTTCTCGTGTGAGTTCAATCAGTAAAAAGTGACAGTTAATTATCCTTAACTGACCCGATGGCTAGCACCCTTTGTCTGGAGTTTATAACAATTCCATACTAAAACCGAGTAGCAGTTTTCGGTTAAATTTATTTGACTATAATTGTTAGTGTAACGGAATAACTTACATATATAGAGTTAAAACTATCTATTCATATGTAGATTATAGAGTTGTAAGCCAAATTGTAAGTTTAACTTGAGACCACAGATGGAACCTTTGACCGAGACGTTACTACTGGATAAGCTATGGATCGAACGTAGGCTGAAGGCTTTTTGAGGGAGTACTAGGTTTATGAAAAAAGTGCGCGACGCTTTGGTTGAAGTAGCTATTATTGTTTTGGTTGGCGGTCTGATTGGCGCTGTTCTGGCAGTGGTCTCTAATCTATTTGTCATAGGCGTACAGTGGTTTGGGCAACAGCGGGAAGCCAGCGACATATTGTCTCTGCCGATTGGCGGAGATACAGTCTCGTTTTCTAGCCTAGTGTTTTTGTGGGCCGCAGCAGCAGTCGTGGTATTTTTAAAAACCAGCCTCGGCATTAGCCGCTGGGCTGGCCCCGCCGACTCTATGTATGCAGCTCATCAGGTCAATGAACCCTTAGATATTAAAACCGGCATGGCCTCGACTCTGGCTGCTTTTGCCTCCGCCAGTGGCGGCGGGTCGGTGGGCCAGTACGGCCCTATTGTGCACTTTGGCGCAACCATGGGCATCTGGGTTAAGCGCTTTATTTCCAGCCGCCTCTCCCATGAAATCTATCTTGGCTGCGGTGTTGCCGCAGCTATTTCTGCAGGCTTTAACGCGCCAATAGCTGGCGTTGTTTTTGCCCACGAGGCAGTCCTTAGGCACTTCTCTGTAAGGGCTATTGCTCCCATAACTGTTGCTTCAATATCTGCCAGTGCTCTGGGAAATCAATGGTTCCCGCATACCACTACCTTTGACATTAGCGCTACACTGCCGCCACTGGCAGAGGTAGTGCCTGTATTAGTGATGCTGGCGCCGGCCTTTGCCCTGGTGGCAATCTGCTTTATGGCGGCATTGCGCTACTCGGCGCAAACTGCGGCCAAGATGAATACCTCACCATTACTGTTGCCGTTTATTGCGGCGACCATTTGCGGTTTAGTCGGGGTGTGGATTCCACAGATTCTCGGCCTCGGCATTTCCAGTATTAATGAGATGATCGCCGGTGAGTTCGCTCTGTCACTGTTGCTCACGGTGCTGGTGGCTAAACTGCTGATGACGGCGCTGTGTATTGGTTTCGGATTGTTCGGTGGCGTTTTCTCTCCCTCGCTATTTATCGGTGTCGCTGCGGGCGCCGTGGCCGGGGAGCTATTAATCCTGTTTGGTTTTGGCGATATCGCAAGCATTATTAGTGTTGCCGGTATGGCCGCAGTGAGCTCGGCAGTGATCGGTGCGCCGGTTTCTGCGGTACTGATTATTCTTGAGCTAACACAATCTTATGAGTATGCGGTGGCCGCAATGATCGCAGTAATGGTCTGTAACTTACTGACTAATCGCCTGTTTGGAAATTCCTTTTTTGATCGGCAGCTGCTCGACCGCGGAATCGACCTACTTAAAGGACGTGAGGCAATCGCTCTAAATCAACAAGTTGTCGGCCCCTTTGTCAGTCAGGGCTATGTGCGCGCTGAACCTTCAGTTACCGGCTCTGAGCTGCGCGAAGAAATGCGCAAACGCGGCCATACCGAAGCCTACATTATAAAAAGTGACGGTCAGTTCCTTGGCAAAGTTTCTATTTATGAAGTGATAGAAGCTGCCGATAGTAATATCAACGACTTTGTCGATACACGGCCGTTAACCTTGTATTCTCACAACAGTCTTGCCGAGGCGATGGTTACAGTCAGCCAGTTTGTCGGTGAGAGTCTACCTGTTGTCAATGCAGAAACTGGCCAGCTTCATGGTAGCTTGGCTGAGGGCGAACTGTTCCAAGCAGTGATCGATGTGCAGAATCGAGCTCGCGGTCTTGAGCGAGCTTGAGCCTTTAACCGAGCCCTCTAGTAGAGCCATTTAGCAAAACCCTTAAGCAAAACTGATGTATCAATAGGATCACTATGAAGCAGCTACAACTTGGCATTTTATTTTTTGCACTGATCAGCGGCTCTGTCCAGGCAGGCCCTTTTGAAGCAGGGCTTAGCGCGCTTGATCGGGCACATTACGCGACGGCTATGCGGGCCTGGCTTGGACTGGCCCTCGAGGGTGCCGCTGAGGCGCAAAACAACGTCGGCCATCTCTATGAACAGGGTTACGGTGTTTCACAAAATTACTCAACGGCGATGGAGTGGTATCGAAAAGCTGCTGATCAGGGGCTTGCAGAAGCGCAGCATAATATGGGTATGCTCTACTATCATGGCTACGGGGTAGCTGAGAATCAGCGCACCGCGACAAAGTGGTTTAAGCGTTCTGCGTTGCAAGAATTAGTAGACTCTGAGTATATGCTCGGTCTTGCCTATCATGAGGGAAAAGGAGTTGAACTGAATTATGAGCTGGCACAATACTGGTTTAAGAAGGCCGCTTTAAAAGCCTATGGCAATGCACAGTTTATGTATGCATTTATGTTGCAGGCCGGTGAACTCGGGGAGCCAAAGTCATTTGAAGCATTAGTTTGGAGTGAGGTAGCGCGGCTAAATGGTCAGGCAGGAACCGTTGATATAGCCTACATAGCTAAACTCAAACTCGAGGACGAACAGATTATAGAAGCAGAGTTGCGGGCTGTTAGCTGTATTAAAAGCAGTTATAGCGATTGCCCATAGCAGGCCTCTGATTAGCTCCGTATAAAAATCAATTTAAAAAAAAATTTTGACTAAAGAATCCGGCGCAGATTCCGATTCTAATAATATCTTTTTCAAAATAGTGTTTAGGAGTTATTAGTATGGCGAGCAATAGAAGAGCTGTTAACGCGTACCAAAATACCCAGGTCAGTTCAGCGGTTGACTATGCCGATGGCATTCAACTGATTCAAATGTTGTTTGATGGTTTAATCGATGCACTGTCTTGTGCTGAGGGTGAAATTGAGCGTAAAAACATTCCCGAAAAGACTATTTCTATAAATCGTGCCACGGGCATTATTTATGGCCTCCAGGACTCTCTAGACTTTGAAAAGGGTAATGATTTAGCGCGCAATCTCAGCGAACTCTATGAATACATGGGGCGCCGTATGACCTTTGCTAACGCGCACAATGACATAAATGCAATTCGAGAAGTGAGGGGTCTGGCCAATGAAATTCGCGGTGCGTGGAAGCTATTGCCGTCGCTACTCAAGCAGGAGCATGTTGCCAAAGCATCATAGCTACAGACCCTAGCGTTTTGAATAACTAAAAAGGTGGTACTGAAATCTTTGGCGCCACCTTTTTTCTTATCCCTACCTTTTACACTTCCCTTCCTCCTTATCTAATTCCAGTTTGCAAAACTCCCCCTCGTTTAGCGGTCTCTTGACGCTTGACAGAACTCTCGCCCGCATGGCATAAACGATTTTGATAAAAAATTAATTATCTAGGGGCAGAATTACTCTGTCTGCAAAGCGTGTAACGCGCTACACATAAAAAACGGTATCTAGAAATGATCTTCAGCCAGCAGAGAATGATGGACATCCTCAACAAAAGTAGCGACGGTGACAGAGTTAGTCGCGGCTGTGATATGTTCCTGTCGATCCTGATTGTGCTTAATTTAGTTGCCGTGTGTCTGGAGTCTGTTGAGAGTTTTAATGCCCGCTATCGAACTGCCTTATTTATTTTTGAAGCTATTTCGGTAAGTATATTTTTAATCGAATACAGCCTGCGTATTTGGTCCGTCGCCGCAGATAATGATAATCGTGCCAGTACTGCAAGTGGGAGGCGGTTTAATTATATCTTCAGCTTTACTGGCATTATTGATCTACTCGCAATTCTCCCCAGCGTACTACCGTTAATAATGGGGGGTGTGGATCTGCGTTGGCTGCGAGTACTTCGCCTAGTACGCCTGCTGAAAATTTCACATTATTCTTCAGCCCTGGAAGATTTATTTTCAGCTATCTATCAAGAGCGCCGTTCATTTTTTGCTGCGCTCTATCTCATGGGTATTGCACTGTTTTTATCCAGCTCTCTGATGTATCTCGCCGAGTACGATGCTCAGCCAGAAAAATTTGCCTCAATTCCACAGACCATGTGGTGGGCACTGATCACACTGACAACAGTTGGCTATGGTGACGTCTATCCAATCACTCCACTGGGACAGACTATTGGTGCCTTTACCGCACTGTTAGGTGTCTGCACTGTGGCACTGCTAACCGGTATTGTCGCCTCTGCATTTTCCAATCAAATGGCGCGTAGAGAAGCTATCTTTGAAGCTGAAATCACTTCAGCGTTGAGCGATGGTGTGGTTACTGATGATGAGCAGTGCCACATTGAGGAGTTGCGAGAGAAGTTTAAAATTACCGAAGAACATGCCCGCGCTATCTTCGCTCTGATCGAAGAGAAACGCGGTCATTAACTGATGCCTATTTACGGTTAGCTCAGCGCTAAAATCCATAAGCCACAGACTTCAGCTACCGTCGATAATCACTTCTATACGGCGGTTTTTCGAACGTCCCTCAGGTGAGTCATTGGGCACCAGAGGTTTGGTGTCCGCCAGTCCAGTTACCGAAACACGACCATCGTCAATCTCTGAGCTATTAAGCAGATAATCTGCCACGGCTGCTGAGCGTGCCGCAGAGAGATCCCAGTTGGAGCGAAAACGCTCGCTGAAGGCCATGGGGATATTGTCGGTATGCCCCTCAATAGTAATCAGGCTTGAGCCATCAGTTATGGATTCACCCACTTTATCCAGCAACGGTTTGAAGGATGGTTGCAGATCTGCGTAACCGCTGCGAAAGGAGCCGCGCTCGGCAAGACGAACAACAATTTTGTCGCCATCGCGGTCGACTTCGGCCAAGCCCTCGGCAATTTCGTTGGACAGCCGTGCGCGAATTTTCTCATACTGATCGGCAATCGCCTGTTCGCCAGCTTGACTGCCACGACCGCTGAGATCACCATCGAGAGATTCCGGCGAGGCATCGATCACCTGGACCTGTGAGGCTACCTGAGCCTGGGCCGAGGCCACTTTGGCATAGACCTCCAGGTCACTCTGCAGAAGTTTGGCGCCAGACTTAGACTTGCGGTCTTCGCCCTGCTTGCCGCTTTTTGCCTCAGAAACCACTTCAACTACCAGTTTCTTATCTTTGATGGTGACTTTAACTTTGCCCTCGGCGATTTCTTTGGCCAGAGATTTTTTCAGCACTTCAGCATCAGAATTGGTAGACGATTTATTCTTTTTGAGCTTATCTTTGAGTTCTACATCCTCAGGCTGGCGCTCGGCTGTTGTCTGTTCCTGAATCACATCGAGCAGGGTTGGATCGACCTTGGCTGTCTTGTACTGCTTGGCAATGACATTTTCTGCTGTGGGCTGCTCGACAACCGGGACTATTTTTTGCACACCAAACTTTTGGTTCATGGAACCACTGACTTCTTTGTATTTGGGCACATTCATATGGGCAAAGGAGAGAATCAAGACAAAGAATGCCATCAGTAGAGTCGCCATATCGGCAAAGGTTGCCATCCAAGCGGGCGCGCCGCTTTTACAGGGTGGGCAATCCTCCTCTTCCTCAGGCTCCTCTGGCAACGATGGCGGTTTCGGTAGACTGGCTTCAATGTCAACCGGTGCTGCTTCAGGTGCCGGAGCGACTTCGGCTGCGCCATCGGCTGGCTTAATCTCTTCTAGCTCATCAGCCATATCAGCAGCCCCCCAGAATCATTAAGGGGAACAGATTGAATGGAAGGAAGTGACCAGATTGATTAGGAACCATCAACAATCACCTCAATACGACGGTTGCGAGCACGTCCCGCAGCAGTGTTATTGGAGTCTATGGGTCTTGTATCGGCAAAACCGGCAACGGTTATGGCGCTCTGATCAAGCTCTGAATTGTCGGCAAAAAAGTCTGCTACTGACGCCGATCGTGCCGCGGATAAATCCCAATTGGAATTAAAGCGCTCGCTAAAGGCCACCGGGATATTGTCAGTATGGCCTTCGACGCGAACTTTGCCGCTAGTAACGGAGAGAGAGTTGCCAACCCGCGTTAGCAGCCCAGTAAAACCAGGCTGCAGGTTCGAGCTACCTGAGACAAAGGAGCCCTGGCTGGCGAGACGCACAATAATTTTATCACCATCGCGCTCAACTTCAGCGAGGCCATTGTTAATATCGGCGGCGAGAGAAAGACGTATCTGCTGGTACTTATCATCAATATCCTGCCTGCGTTGATCGGCACTGCCACCGGATGACTGATTGCTATCGCTGTCCGATTCCAAGCCACCGCTCTGCTCTCCAGATGCGAGCTGCTGCTTGCGAACTTGGATTTCAGTGGAAATCTTTGACTGCAGCTCAACCACTTTAGATGCGACCTCAATAGTCGTTTGACTGATCGGCCCACCACCCCCTGAAGCCTCATTGTCATAGTCCTGACCGCCACTGGCACTTTCGGCGCGGAGCTCGACCACCACTTTATTGTCTTCGATGGTAACCTGTACCTGACCCTGCTCTATTTGCTCTGCAAGCGCTTCGGTGACACTGCGGAATTCTTCTTGAGTTTTAAAATCAGCATCCTCGGTCTCAGTTTTTTTGACGACGAATTCCTGCGTAATATCTTCTGAGCGCTGGCGCTTTTGGTCAATCACAGTTGCCTCTGCACGAGATGGCGTGTACTCCTGCGTCACCAAGCTAGTCGCTGCGGGAATAGAAATTTTTGGCACTATTCGTGCGACACCAAAAGCGGAGGCAATGGAACCAGCGACCTGTTTGAATTTCGGCACGTTGACTTCGGCGAATGAGAGCAAAAGAACAAAGAAAGCCATGAGTAAGGTCGCCATATCGGCGAACGTCGCCATCCATGAGGGTGCGCCACTCTTACAGGGCGGGCACTCCTCCGGCGGTGATGCGCCTGCCTCTTGTGCGCCATCGCCCGCCTCTGGGACTTGATCTATCTCTTGATCGTCTGCCATGGGATTACTTAAGCTGCCGCTAGTTTAGAGCGTTCCTTGGGACCTAGGAAGGAGCCCAGAAAGTCACTCAATACACGGGGATTGCCGCCGTCCTGGATAAACAGTATGCCTTCGATAATCAGTTCGTTGTTGGCAGCCTCTAGATCGGCTTGATTTTCCAGCTTCATGGCGATCGGCAGACAGATTACGTTGGCCAGAATGGCGCCGTACATAGTGGTTAACAAGGCGACCGCCATGGCTGGTCCGATGGATTTTGGATCGCCCATATTACCCAACATCTGCACCAGACCAATGAGGGTACCGATCATGCCCATAGCCGGAGCAATTTCTCCCCAAGCCGAGAAGATTTTCGCTCCTCGAGCATGACGCTGCTTGGTGCTGATCAACTCTCGGTCAAGTGAACTTTTGATAATTGCCGGATCGGTGCCATCAACCAACATGGATACCGCTTTGGACATAAATGGATTGTCTATTTCCTGGCCTTCGAGGGCAATCATGCCGTCTTTGCGGGCGATGGTGGCGAGCTCAACAATTTGCTCGATCAATGCGCCAGGCTCATCGATTTTGTTTTTGAAGGTCTTGCCCATGACAGCTATTGCTCCGAGAAATTCTCCCAGAGAAGAGCGAAACATAACAACCATGATCGAACCGCCGACCACGATTAGCATCGATGGCGTATCGATAAAAGCGGCCATGTCGTCGATAGCCATAAAAATCAAACCGAAGGCGCCGAGTAGGCCAATAATCGTTGCGAGATCCATGAACATTCCTTACCAATTTCAAAAATTTTAATTGCCTGACCTATAGATCAGACTGCATTTATATCTGCTAATAGTTTTCAGATTAATTACGTCTTATCCAAGAGACGATTTATTCCTGATCTATCTCTGTATATCGACAGCTCTAAGAAAATATTGAGCACTGATAATAGTCAGAGGCAGTGATTTTTCTTAAGTGGAATTATTTCTCTATCTGCCGATTAGAAGAGAACGGGAAGAGTGTCCAAACTGTGGCGTTTAGACATAGTAGTATATGCTGATATAGTAGTTTAATTGCTTTTGAAACCAAAAATCAGTACCGGTAATAAAAAAGAGTTAGGACGGAAATACTAACTTATCACCCCTTAAATGGAGACCATATTGTGATTTCGACATCAGCAAGTATTTATGGCCGCAGAGGTTTTTCGCTGCTAACCGCCCTGATCATGCTGTCAGTCCTGAGCAGTTGTGGCGATTATCGCAGCCAAGAAACCTGTGGCGAAAGTATTCCCCGAGGCGATAAAGGCCGCTTTATTGTCAATAAGGAGGGCTTTGCCAAGGACAGTGTAAGCGGTGTTACCTGGTACCGCTGTTCCGCTGGGCAGCGCTATTCAAACTTCCGCTGTAAAGGCGATATTCTCTATCTCAACTGGCAGGAAGCCATGGACTACGCAACGGAATTCTCAGAAAAATCTGGCGTTGTTTGGCGCCTTCCCACAGACAATGAAATGCAGTCTGTCACCGAAGAAGCCTGTGTAGCGCCCGCCATTAATCACAATGTTTTCCCGGATATTGCCGTAGAGAATCACTGGACTTCAAGTCAGGGACTGCATCAGGACATTTTTCGCTGCGCGGTAAATACCTACAGCGGTCGCCTGTCATGCCGACAAGCGCGCAATGTCGCCCAGCCGTTTATGTTGGTGCGAGAGGACTAGGGGGAAATACAGGGCGCAGTGAAGGACTGCGAGAGATAAGGTCAGCAGATTTATTTTTTAACTACCGGCTTGGGCTGAAAGCTTAGGCAGCTTGCACCATCTATTTGAACAACCGCCAAGCAGGGTAACATTTTTGACTTAAAACCCATTGCCTGACAGCCATAAGGCATTTTCGGTTGATGGGTTATCTGGAAGTGCCGACACCCCCAGCAATCAGTTCTTGTTTTTTCTGGCGGCATCAATTTTTGGTTTCCAAAATTCATGATAGGCCTTCCACAGAATGGTGCAGACCAGCATCACGCCAATCAGCGTAGAAAAAATATTGGTTAGATCATATCCTTTAAGACGGCTGACTTCCGGCCTTATCCACATAATCAAAATTATAGGCACTGCAACTAGCAGGTACATGCGTACTAATTTGCACACCGCGCAGGGCGGTTTGGGCTTTGTCTCCTGCATAATAAGCAAATCCTCTGGGAATTTTTATCGCCGCTATTCTACCAGCTTTGCACTCTGTGCCGCGATGCGATAACGCGCCGCTTGCTGGTTAGGTAAAAAATAACTCAGGCCGGTGTTAATCGTCACTTGCTGCCCAGACTGAAGGTCTTTAGTGATGTTAATTGTCTTGGCTGCAGTGTAACCGCTCTGATCCGCCGGACCTGATATCTGCAAGACAATACTGCGCATGGCCCTTGGGCTGGTATTCACGACGCTGATCAATAGCGCTCCTTTATTACTTACTGCCTGACTAAATGCTAAGAAGCTCTGGGGTCGAAGCTCTAAATTCACCTGCTGAATTTTTTCTCGACTCTGGTTACCCAGCTCACCGCGATCTTGGGCAGCCTGCTGAAAATAGCCATTGGCCTGCTGGTACTCTTTGTTAATCAGGGCCAACTCACCGAGGTAGTAACTGGCTTTAGCTGTGGGCAACAACTTATAGCTCTGTTTTAGATCAGCTTTAGCGGCGACTTTATCCCCCCGCTCATAACGCAAAATGCCCCGGGCCAAGTAGGGGCTGTAAACTACTTTGTTTTTGCCTATTGCCGTACTGTAAGATTTTTCCGCATTGCTTGGCTTGTCCAACATAGTCCAAGCTTGGCCGCGCAATAGCCAGAACTGCGCCTCTGCCGGTTGCAACGCAACCGCCCTATCCAGATGTTTGATCGCTAGGCTAGGTTCGTCATCGGCCAGAGCCTTGATCGCGAGTTTTTCTGCCGCATAAGCCGGCTCATCTTTGATTAGCTGAGCAATAGCCGTTTGATATTGCTGTCGATAGCGCTGGCCGGATGCAAAGTCGGCGACACGCAATTTATTCGCTTCGACCCGTTGCACAGAGGGTGGATGACTGGCAAACAGGCCGCTGAGAAAATCTGTCTGTCGCGACTTGCTCAGTTCCACAAAGGTTTCCTGCAATTCAACAGCGCCCTGAACGTCGTAGCCCGCTTTAGCCATATAACTCATGCCGTAGTAGTCCGACTCCAGCTCATCGTCGCGTCCGTATTTGGCCATCCAAGCGGCAGTGCCCATCTGCGAGGCCATACCATAGAGCTGCTCCCCAGGCTGACCCTGCACTGCAGCGCCGACGGCAATCAAACCTATATTGGCTAGGGTTCCGCTGGTCATTTGTGTGGCGCCGTGACGGGCGGCGGCGTGAACAATTTCATGGCCTAATACCGCGGCGAGCTGTGCCTCGTCATCGAGCAACACTAGCAGGCCAGTGTTTATGGCAATTTTGCCGCCAGGTAAGGCCCAGGCATTGGGCACTCTGTTGTTGAGCACAACGAATTCGTAGGGTAAGTTGGGGCGGTCACTGACGGCGGCTAGTTTTTTTCCGACCCCACTTATATAGCTTTGTAGCGCTGGATCAAGATAGTAATCGCCACCCTGTGACTGCCGTGAAGGGCTGTAGTTTTTCTCGCCGATGGCTATTTCCTGCTGTGGCGAAATAATGGATAGCTGGTTCTTGCCGGTTACTGGATTAACTGAACATCCACTGATAGCAAAAGTTACCATAGCTGCCGTAGCTACAAGAGCTACTTTTAACCAATCTTTCATTCCCTGTCTCCCTTGAAATTACATTTTACATCTCTGTCCATGAGGTAAGAATAGCGCCAAAAATAGAGCCTCGCGCACTTCACGCAAGTTGCTATAATAACAGCACTTTTTCACATTAGTTTCCATTAAACGGTGCATTTTACTTATGTTAGTTGTTATTTCTCCAGCGAAAAAACTCGACTATTCAAGTTCTATTGAAGCACCTTTGCTCTCGCAACCGGCGTTGCTAGATCATGCAGAGGAACTTTCTATCGGCTTAAAAGCTCTGGCCCCCCAGGATGTTTCCAGCTTGATGCATCTGAGTGACAAGCTCGGAGCCCTCAATTATGAACGCTTTCAGGAGTGGCAGACACCCTTTAATGCAGATAATGCTCGGGCTGCTGTATTGGCCTTTAAAGGTGATGTCTATCAGGGCTTGGATGCTGACAGTATGAGCGCTGAGGATTTGCACTGGGCTCAGGATCACCTGCGCATTCTCTCGGGACTCTATGGCGTGCTGCGCCCTCTTGACTTGATGCAAGCCTACCGCTTGGAAATGGGCACCAAATTTGCCAGCCAGCGCGGCAAGGATCTGTATCAATTCTGGGGCGATATTATCACTGCCGAACTCAACCGAGTCGAATCTTCTGTGCTGGTGAATCTGGCTTCTAACGAGTACTTTAAGTCTGTGCACAAGAAGGACATCAGTGCACGAATAGTGACGCCGGTATTTATGGATAAGAAAGATGACAAGTACAAAATAATTAGCTTCTATGCGAAAAAGGCCCGCGGCCTAATGAGTCGCTATATTATCCAGAACCGCATTACCGAGATCGAACAGATCAACCAGTTCGACAGTGATGGCTATGTATACAATGCGGCCCTTAGTGAACTGGATGCGCCGGTATTTTTGCGCGGTTAATTTTCTCGGACTGTCTTAACACTGGGCTATCTAACAACAGCAGTAACCGTATCTGGAGTAGTAGTGAATTTTAAGGACAAACCTTTTTCTCAGGCCTGTGAGAACAATAAGGAGCCTATTTTTGATCTGCTGGCACCGCTGCTGCAGGACAAAACCCATCTCTTGGAAATCGGTTCTGGCACCGGCCAACACGCTGTTTGGTTCGCGCCACAGTTGCCGCACCTGATTTGGCAGACCAGCGACCTCATTGAAAATCACCAAGGTATTTTGCAGTGGCTTGACGATTATCCAGCGGCTAATCTGCGCGCGCCTATAACTCTAAATGTGGCCGAAGCACAGTGGCCTGATGTCTCAGCTGATGCCGTCTACACCGCAAATACTGCCCATATTATGGCCTGGCACGAGGTTCAGGCGATGTTCGAGAAGGTCTCCTCCAACCTGCCAGCTAATGGCATTTTTAGCCTCTATGGCCCAATGAAATACGCTGGTGAGCACACGTCCGAGAGCAACCGCTTTTTTGATCTAAGATTGCGTGAGCGAGTTGCCCATCGAGGGATTAGAGAATTTCATGAGATCAATCAGCTGGCCTTGAACGGCGACCTAATATTGCTCGACGACCATGCTATGCCCGCCAATAATCGGCTGTTGATTTGGCAGAAATCAACTTAGTTAAGGGGCTTTGGCAAAAATCAACTTAGGTAAGAGGCCTTGGTAACCAGTCCGTCGGCTACGGATTTAACAGATAGTCCGAAGCCAATCCAATAAAAATAATCATGCCGACACGGTGATTGTTCAAAAACGCTTTAAAGCATGCATCGCGATTGCGTCCACGACTCACCAGATGCTGATTAACAAAGTACCCCGCCGCTACCGCCAGTCCGACAAAGTAAATCAGCCCACGATCAAATAAAATGCCCGCTGTCGCCATCAGCAATACCACCGCAAACTGTAGCAAACCAACTATCAGCAAGTCATAGCGACCAAATAATATGGCCGTCGATTTGATGCCAATGCGCAGGTCATCTTCCCGATCGACCATCGCGTAGTAGGTATCAAAGGCGATAGTCCACAAAACTATCGCGACAAAGACGACCCAGAGCTGCGGCGGCAACTGGCTGTTGTGAGCGGCAAAGGCCATGGGCGTAGACCAGGCCCAGGCTATGCCCAGACCAAGCTGGGGCCAATGGGTAATGCGCTTCAAAAAGGGATAGAGCGTGGTCGCGGCAGCGCCGCCAAAAGCTAGCATTATGGTCAACTGGTTAGTCATTAGTACCAGTATTAGAGCCACGCCTAGCAGGACGAAAAACAGTGCCAAGGCGGTCCCGGCACGAATTTCCCCGGAGGGTAAGGGTCGATAACGCGTGCGCTCGACCTCACCGTCCACGTGGCGGTCAGCGTAATCATTAATCACACAGCCGGCTGCGCGCATCACCACAACGCCGAGAACAAAAATCAGTAGGTTTTCTATGCGTGGCTGGCCGCCGCTAGCAAACCACAGCGCCCAGAGTGTCGGCCACAACAACAGATAGGTGCCTATGGGTTTATCCAGGCGCGTCAGGCGCAGCCAAGGATGAGCCGTTGCTGGATTAGTCATGGCGCTCAACTCCTAGTGAGATTGTTGGCAACATCTTGTAATGAAAAGCTAGGTAAAAAAACCTCGCAGACGAGCATTGGCTTGGCTGAGAGTTTAAACACCGAGCGACGCCCCCAGACTGGCTTATCCATAGCCTCAAGCTCTGCCGCCAAGGGCTGACCATTGGGCTCTATACAGGCCCACTCTAATGGTTCACGGGTCATGGTTGAGTCGCTAAATAATAGTGCGCCCAGCGGTCTGCTATCGAGACGCCGTAATTTGCGCAAACGACCAGTCAGGGTCTGCAGGGGAATAACACTGCGGGCAAATACCCAGGGCACTCCACGGCCAATCAATATTACCTCCCGCACTAGCGCCAAACGATGATCTGGCAATGACAGTGCTCGACGCTCGGAAAGACTGGGGCGCAGCAGTGACTGACTCAGCACCCCAACCTTAAACTGACCATCACTGGCGTCGAGCAGACGCTGAGTTAAGGATCCTGGATGCAGTAACCAATCGCGCCAAAAGGCTGGCACAGAATGCGTACGAGCAACAGTAGACTGGCGCCAAGTAGCCCGATCAGAGAAATGCGCCAAAGCCGCGTAATCGCCAGTTTTGTGGGGAGTATGATGGAAAGCTTTATGGGTCTTTGGCATAGATCTTTCGGCCATCGGGTTGCACGCGAAAGCGCTTGTACTCCCACTGGTACTGTTCTGGCGCCAGCGCCACGATCTTTGCAACATCATCGTTTAATGCGCTCACCGCAGTAAACTGGTCCTCACTGTAGAGCCCCTGACTAACCGGCAAAAAATGCAGCCTCCAACCTCCGGGCTCACGCAGAGCAGTGGCAAGCAAGGCGCGGCTGCCAGAGCGATTAAGTAAGTTGGTCACCAAAGTCATGGTCGGCACTGGCACCCCCATAAAGGGCGCGACTATACCGCTGTTTGGACCCGGTTGCTGATCGGGCAAGATCGCTGTGGTCTCGCCACGTTTTAGGGCTTTGACCAGACCGGCGACACCACGCACATCTGTGGGCACTAATTTTGCGCCAGATTTTTCTCGGGAGGATTTTATCCAGTCGCCAAGGGGGGCGATTTTCGGCGGCTCATAGAGTGACGTCATCTTGGTTTGTGGAGACAGCCAGAGTCCAATGACTTCCCAATTGCCATGATGGGGGATGATTAACAGTGTGCCCGGGTCATCTGCCAGAGATTGCTGCAGCAGGTCCATGCCTTCGACTGAGAGTATCTTGGTTTTCAGCCAGGCGGTTGAACTACTCCAGACTCTGGGCGTTTCGAAAAAGGCCTGACCCAACTGCAGCATACGTTGCTTACAGAGTTCTTCAATGGCCGTCTCAGAGAGTTGTGGATAACAGAGTCGCAGATTGATCCGGGCAATATGCACCGGTGTCAGCTTGCAGGCATAGATTATTCGACCGACGCTGCGCCCGAGGGCGCGGCTGAGGCTGAGTGGCAGAAAAGCGAAGCTTCGCAACAGCAATACCAGAATAGAATTTTTCAATACTGTCGCTTAACCTCGGGCCGATAGTCGTGCTGGTTGTGAGCCTTTCAACAGCCGCTCTACTAAAGCTTAGGCAGAAGCTCATCGCGCAAATAAGCGCGCAGGTCTTCGCCGATTTCGCCGTGCAATAGCCCCAGTTCTATATTGGCTTTGAGCAGGCCCATCTTGCTGCCACAATCATAGCGTGTACCTGCATATTCATAAGCCAACACCTGCTCTTCTGTGAGCAGTGTCTGAATTGCGTCGGTAAGCTGAAACTCGCCACCGGCACCGGGCTTTAAGTTACCCAGATGCTTGAAGATTTGAGGGGTAAAAATATAGCGACCGGTAACACCCATATCCGAGGGCGCATCTTCAAATTTTGGCTTTTCAACAATTTTGTCCAGCAAGTGAACGCGATCAGCCTGACGCTTGCCGCTAATTACCCCATAGGCGGAAATCTCTGGTCCCGGGACTTTTTGAACTGCGATCACAGAGCTTTTGTAAAACTCGTATTGCTGGACCATCTGTTTAACAGCACCTTGTTCGCCGTGAATAAGGTCGTCGGCAAGAATTACCGCAAAGGGCTCGTCGCCAATTAGATGAGCGGCGGTCAATACAGCATGACCCAGGCCCAGTGCTTCATTCTGGCGAATATAGGTGCAGCTGACACCTTTGGGCACGATGTTTTGCGCTATATCCAGCAGCTTAGTTTTGTTGTTCTTTTCCAGCTCATGCTCGAGCTCGTAGGCTTTATCGAAGTGATCGGCAATACTGCGCTTATTGCGCCCGGTGATAAAAATCATCTCGGTAATACCAGCTTCTATTGCTTCCTCAACCGCATATTGAATCAATGGTTTGTCGACAACCGGTAACATCTCTTTCGGGTTGGCTTTGGTTGCTGGCAGGAAACGTGTGCCCATACCAGCTACCGGAAACACTGCTTTGCGAACCTTTTCTCCATGTCGTACATGTACCATTAAAACTGTCCCTCTCTAAAATTAATTGCTGCTGGTTGCGCAGGTTATTCCTATCGCCTGATTAATGCTGAGTATTATATCCATAACTGATTGGAATTCGGGCACTTTAATTGAGGCTTTAGCGCGCTTAGGCCCTTTCTTTATTGAGCTGCCGCTCTATAATTGCGGTTTTGCCATAAAAACAACCCTTTAACTGTTCTTCAGATCCGCAGGTAACTACCTTGAGCAATGTCGGCACGCCCCCTGAAACTTTTCAGGAGCTAATCATCAGACTGCAACAATACTGGGCTGACCAGGGTTGTGTGGTGCTTCAACCACTGGATATGGAAGTGGGTGCTGGTACCTTTCATCCGGCAACATTTCTGCGCGCCATAGGCCCGGAGAATTGGAATAGCGCCTATGTTCAAGGCTGCCGTCGCCCAACTGACGGTCGCTATGGCGAAAATCCCAACCGACTGCAACATTACTATCAGTTTCAAGTAGCCATGAAGCCCTCTCCACCAGAATTTCAAGAGCTCTATCTGGGGTCCTTGCGCTCTCTTGGAATAGATACCCAGATTCACGATGTGCGCTTTGTTGAAGACAACTGGGAATCCCCGACGCTGGGTGCTTGGGGAATCGGCTGGGAGGTATGGCTAAATGGTATGGAAATTACCCAGTTTACCTATTTTCAGCAAGCCGGCGGACTTGAATGCTATCCGGTCACCGGCGAGATTGCCTACGGTCTTGAGCGTATCGCTATGTATCTTCAAGGGGTCGATAGCATCTATGATTTGGTCTGGGCTCATGGGCCGCAAGGTAAAGTGACTTACGGTGATGTTTTCCACCAAAACGAAGTTGAGATGTCGACATTTAATTTTGAACATGCGGATGTCGATGCTCTGTTTACTCAGTTTGACCAATATGAAAAAGACAGCGTAAGACTGACCGAGGCTGGCCTGCCCCTGCCTGCCTATGAGATGGTTATGAAGGCGTCTCACGTCTTTAACCTGCTCGATGCTCGCCATGCGATTTCTGTGACTGAGCGTCAGCGCTATATTTTGCGTGTACGTACATTGTCTCGTGCAGTTACTCAGGGTTATTTTGATTCACGGTTAGCGCTCGGCTTCCCTCTCGCCGATAAAGATCTTGCCGAAGAAGTCATAGCACGAGTCGCTTCAGAAAAGGCGCAGGAACTGGCTAAGCAAGAACGCGCGAAAAAGAAAGCGGAGGCATCCAAGTGAGTAAAGATTTTCTAGTTGAAATTGGCACTGAAGAGCTGCCTCCTAAAGTGTTGCGCCAGCTGTCTGAGACCGTTGCCAGCGGCATTACCCAGCGTTTAAAAGAACAGCAACTAGGCTTCAATCAGATGACAGCCTTTGCTGCGCCACGTCGCCTGGCGGTGTTGATCAAGGATCTGGATGAACAGACTCCCGATCAGGATATTGTCAGCTGGGGCCCGCCGCTTAAAGTAGCCTTTGATGCGGATGGCCAGCCAACCAAAGCTGCCGAAGCCTTTGCGAGAAAGAATGGTCTCGAAGTCGCAGTCTTGGCTGAGCTAGTGGAAAACGACGGGCAGCAGGACAAGCTCTGTGTTCGCCAGAGTATTTCCGGTAGCAATACCGAAGCCCTATTGGGTGAGGTTATCAATCAATCACTGGCCGCTCTGCCGATTCCCAAGCCAATGCGCTGGGGTCGCAGCCGCCAGGAATTTGTCCGGCCTGTGCAGTGGGCTGTAGTGCTATTTGGCAATGAGACAGTGGCAATCGATATTCTCGGCGTGACCAGTGGCAACCATAGTCGCGGCCATCGTTTTCACAGCACTGGCGATATTCAAATTACATCCCCTGCCAGTTATCGGGACACACTGCTCGATGCCTTTGTTATGGTGGATTTTGCTGAGCGTCGGGAGTTGATTCGTCAGGGTGTGATGGCGGCAGCAAAGACGGCTAATGGCCAAGCTGTGATCGACGAGAGTCTCCTCGAGGAAGTCACGTCACTGAATGAGTGGCCAGTGCCCCTAATGGGTCGCTTTGAGGAGCACTTTTTAGAAGTTCCCGCCGAGGCTTTAGTGTCATCAATGGCGCAACATCAAAAATATTTTCATGTGGTCGATGCCAACAATAAGCTGCTGCCACTATTTATCACTGTTGCCAATATCGCCAGCGCTGATCCACAACAGGTTATCAATGGCAATGAACGCGTAATACGTCCGCGGCTTGCCGATGCGGCGTTTTTCTATAATACAGACTTAAAAACCACACTCGACGCAAGGCGTGAAACTCTGCGCAAGATTGTTTTCCAGTCAAAGCTCGGTACTGTCTACGACAAAACGGCACGGGTCAGCGAGCTGGCGAAAATATTGGCACCCTTTGTGGGAGCTGATGTGACCGCTGCTGGACGCGCGGGAGAGCTGAGTAAATCTGACTTAGTCAGTGAAATGGTCGGTGAATTTGACGATCTGCAGGGGGTTATGGGGCGCTACTACGCACTCAATGACGGCGAAGACCCAGCGGTTGCAGACGCCTTATTGGAACAGTATCTGCCACGCTTTGCCGGCGATGCGATTCCAGCCAGTGCTACTGGTGCGGCACTGGCACTAGCCGACCGCTTGGATACTCTGGTGGGTATCTTCAGCATTGGTCAGCAGCCCTCCGGTTCTCGAGACCCGTTTGCCCTGAGACGAGCCAGTCTGGGCATACTGAGGATCATTATTGAGCGCAACATAGACATAGATTTAAAAGTCGCAATAGCCGCAGCCGCACAGCAGTTAGCTCTAACTGAAGTCTTAGATGGTAATCTTGAGCAAGTGCTCACTTACGTTACTGAGCGCCTAAAGTCTTGGTATCGGGATGAAAATATTACTCCTGAGGTATTTGCTTCCGTAGCAGCCATGGAGCTTTCCAACCCCTTGGATATCAATGCCCGAGTCAAGGCTGTAGATGAGTTTTCCCGGGCAGTTGAAGCGGTGGCCCTAGCCTCGGCTAATAAGCGGGTGCTAAATATTTTAGCTAAACAAGGCGAGACCAAGGTTGAAGCTAAGGTTGATTCAACTTTATTTGAAGACCCGGCAGAGATTCAACTAGCGGCAGAGATAGAACGCTTACGCCTGCTGATAGCGCCACTGGTGGAAGAACGCAACTATATGGGCGTGCTCGCGGCGCTAGCAACGCTGAGGGAGCCAGTTGATACCTTCTTTGACGGCGTACTTGTGATGGCAGACAACCCTGAGGTTCGCGCAAATCGACTAGCCTTGCTCCACAGCTTGCGACAGCTGTTTTTAAATGTTGCCGATATCTCACATCTTGTGGTCACTAAGTAAGATTCTATCCGGGTAATATAGCTTGCAGCAGTTGAATACATAGGCGGGGAGCGTTAATGAGCAGTATCAATGGAATGATGAAAATCTGGCAGGGAACAAGAGCCTTTGTGTTCTATGTTGGCTTGGTGGCATTGATTCTGCTGATGCTGCTAGCCCTCTGCCTAGTGGGGTTCTTACCGTTTCGCTACCGCCAACTCTGCGTTACCTCTGGCAATAGAGTTCTTATGCTATGGCTGCGCCTCACCTGCGGGGTAAAAATAAATGTTCGTGGACTCGACAATATTCCAACCAGTGCCTGCGTAGTGCTCAGCAATCATCAAAGTACTTGGGAAACCTTCTTTCTGCAGTACTTGTTTGTTCCCGCCAGCGTAATCCTCAAACGTGAGCTTCTGTGGATCCCGTTTTTTGGTTGGGGGCTTTATTTTATGCGGGCCATTGCGATCAAACGATCCAATCCAGCTGGGGCTATTCGGCAAGTATTGAAACAGGGTAAACAGCGCTTGGCCAAGGGAATTAATGTGGTTATTTTCCCTGAGGGCACAAGAGTTCGCGGTGCGGATTTGGGGGCGTTTATGACCAGTGGTGCGGCTCTGGCAAAGAGCACAGGCGTCCAACTGCTTCCGGTTCGTCATGACGCAGGGCATTGCTGGCCCGCGGCCAGTTGGCTAAAAACACCAGGAACAATCAACCTGGTTATCGGTCCACCTATAGATACAGACCAGGACAATCCCCGCGAACTAACCGAGCAGGCTCGCCAGTGGATAGCCGATGCGCTGTAATGAGCTACCGGATTAGTAGACAAAACCTTATAAGATAGCCTGTATTACTGATGAAACCGACCAATAAAAACGCCGCCTAGGGAAACTAGGCGGCGTTTTTACGTTATGGTTTTATCTGGCCTTGCTTTACGCCGCTTGGCCCATTGGAACCCGTTAAAAGCTGAATATAGGTTAAACGTCCAGATTGACCACCGACAGAGCATTGGTTTCAATAAAGTCGCGACGGGGCTCAACCTGATCGCCCATCAGGGTAGTAAACATCTGATCCGCCGCAATGGCGTCTTCGATAGTCACTCGCAACATGCGTCGAACATCGGGGTCCATGGTCGTGTCCCACAGCTGGCCTGGGTTCATTTCACCCAGTCCTTTGTAGCGCTGGGTGCTGATACCTCTGCGCGATTCAGCCATCAGCCAATCCAAGGCTTCGGTAAAGCTCTCAACCTGGGCGTTACGCTCACCTCGCTGCACATAGGCACCTTCTTCTATCAGTCCCTGCAACACGTCGCCAAGACCGGAGATAGCACGGTACTCATTGGCAGCGAACAATTCACGACTGAGTAGATGATAGTTGGGAATTCCATGAGCAGTGATCTCAACCATTGGCTGGAAAATATTGTGTTCTTTATCTTCGTCCACCAAGACTTTATAGCGATGCGTTCCGCTATCAGAATTTTCGAGCTTTTCCTGAAGATCGGCACACCAGACAGCAAGATCGCCAGCATTTTCCAGAAGTTCTGCAGAAATCTTTTTCGTATAGACAAGTGCCTCGAGGATTTCTTTTGGGTAAACCAGCGACATGCGGTCAACAAGACCAAGAACATGACGGTACTTGCCTACCAACTCTTCAAGCGCTGTTCCCTTGATCCCAGGCGCTGTAGCGTTGACATACAGAGCAGCATTTTCAAGCGCTTTAGCGGTTAAGTACTCCAGCAATGCATCATCATCTTTTACGTACTTCTCGCTCTTTCCACGATTGACTTTATACAGTGGCGGTTGGGCGATAAAGATATGGCCCTGCTCTACCAACTCGCGCATTTGGCGGAAGAAGAAGGTTAATAGCAAAGTACGAATATGCGATCCATCCACATCCGCATCGGTCATGATAACCACGGTGTGGTAACGCAGCTTAGTGACATTAAACTCTTCGGCACCAATACCACAGCCCAGAGCGGTAATCAGAGTGCCCACTTCGGCACTGGAAAGCATCTTATCGAAACGGGCCTTCTCGACATTGAGGATCTTGCCTTTAAGGGGAAGAATTGCCTGAGTACGGCGATCTCGGCCCTGCTTAGCAGACCCACCAGCAGAATCTCCCTCCACCAAGTAGAGTTCAGATAAGGCGGGGTCTTTTTCCTGACAGTCGGCTAGCTTACCCGGTAGGCCAGCAATATCCAGCGCACCCTTTCGTCTAGTCATCTCTCGAGCTTTTCGAGCAGCCTCTCGAGCGCGGGCTGCGTCAATCATTTTATTTACGACGGCACGGGCGTCCTGGGGGAATTCAAGTAAAAACTCAGTAAATTTCTCGCCCATCTCCTGCTCAACAGCCGTTTTAACCTCTGAGCTCACCAGCTTGTCTTTCGTCTGTGAAGAAAATTTTGGATCTGGCACTTTCACCGAGACAATTGCCGTTAGACCTTCACGGGCGTCGTCTCCAGTAGTAGCAACCTTTGCTTTGCCGTTGATGCCCTCTTTCTCAATATAGGTGTTGAGGCCTCGAGTCAGGGCTGAGCGGAAACCGGCCAAGTGTGTGCCGCCATCGCGCTGGGGAATATTATTGGTGTAGCAATGTATATTTTCCTGAAACCCATCGTTCCACTGGAGTGCGACCTCAACACTGGTGCCATCATCACGCTGAGTACTAAAATGCATAACCTTGTTAACAGTGGTTTTATTGGTATTAAGGAACTCAACAAAGGCTCTCAAGCCACCTTCATAGGCATAAACCTCCTCCTTACCATTGCGCTCGTCAGCTAAGACAATGCGAACGCCAGAATTCAGGAAAGACAACTCCCGCAGACGCTTGGCCAAAACATCGAAGTGAAATTTAATATTGGAGAACGTATCCGCTGAGGGCACGAAGTGTACCTCTGTGCCGGAAACATCTGTATCGCCAACAATCGTCAGCGGCCCCTGAGGCTCGCCATGAGAGTAATGCTGCTCATGAACCTTGCCGTTGCGGCGAATCGTTAAGCGCAGTGCCACTGAAAGCGCATTCACAACTGAAACACCTACACCGTGGAGACCACCAGAAACCTTGTAGGAGTTGTCGTCAAATTTACCGCCAGCGTGAAGCACAGTCATAATGACCTCTGCTGCAGATACGCCCTCATCGTGCATCTCTGTGGGAATACCACGCCCGTTATCAGAGACAGTGATGGATTCATCCTGATGAATAACAATTTTAATCTCGGAACAATGACCAGCCAAGGCTTCATCAATGGAGTTATCCACCACCTCAAACACCATATGATGTAAACCAGTACCATCGTCAGTATCGCCAATGTACATACCCGGACGCTTGCGCACGGCGTCTAAGCCTTTTAGTACTTTAATACTCGAAGAATCGTAATTCTGTTCGTCAGTCATAAACTCTCTATTCCTGTTGTTTCATCAGTCGAAGCCTCCCCATGTTCCATGTGGAACATCTTGTGGGGCATCTTTTCCAGCAAACACTCAAAATCTTGTTTATCCACACCAGTGATAAAGTACTGGCAGCCAAGATCATTTAGATAAGCAATCACCTGCCCTCTATGCTGATAATCAAGTTCAGCGGGCAAGTCATCCAAAAGGAAGAGGCAGGACTCACCCAACTTTTCCCTATAATGACCTGCCTGAGCTAACTTAAGCGCATAAACAAGGAGTTTGATCTGCCCTCTCGACAGATGATCAGCCGCTGGCTGGCCATCTACCTTTATTCTTATATCCGCTCTGTGCGCACCATGATTTGTCGTTTTCGTGGCTATATCTCGAGCCTGGTCCTGAACATATACATCCTGTAGTGATCGACTATCATCCCAACCACAGTAGTACTCCAAGCTTATCTCACCTAGACCATCAAAGGCGCTTAGGGCTATTTGGATCTGCTTGCTAAGCTGCGATAAGTAAGCCTGCCTGAACTCAGTAATCTGCTCGCACAACGGGATGAGTTCAGCTGTCCAGGTGCTCAACATATCCTCGCCCATTCTACCATGGCGAAGCAGTTGATTGCGCTGTTTTAGCGTTTTTTGAAAACGCCTCCAGACCTCGGTATAAGTATGTTCCACGTGGAACACACCCCAATCCAAAAACTGCCTGCGCTGCAACGGTCCACCCTCGAGAAGCATAAAGCTATGGGCATCAATTAACTGTAGGGGTAACTCGGAAACCAGCTGTACCGCCGACTGTAGGGCCTGACCGTCTATACGCGCTTCAAACTGCCCTTTTGATGTGCGCTTAATGCCAAGCTGATGGCTGGAACCGCTAACATCTCGATTAAGCCGCGCAGATACAATTAGCTCAGCGGCGTTACTGTTGACCACGACCCGGAGATCACGATGACGGAAAGAGCGGCCACGGCCGAGTAAATAGATAGATTCCAGAAGACTGGTTTTGCCGCTGCCATTGGCCCCGAAGATAATATTGGCCTGGGGATGGCAGGACAACTGGACAGCTTGCAGGTTGCGCACCTGAAATATATCCAGTTTTGATAGAAACATTAGTTAGCTGCGCCGGCCACTATAGAGAAGTAAACCAATACCTCTCTACAGTCGCATAGGCATCACAACGTAGACAGCAGATCCGTCAGCGGCATCTTCCACTAGGGCACTACTACTGGAATCAGATAGAGTCAGCCGAACCCCGTCACCTTTTAAGACATTGAGTACGTCGAGCAGATAACTAACATTGAAGCCAATCTCCAACTCATCTCCAGCATAGTCAACACCGACTTCTTCTTCAGCCTCTTCCTGCTCTGGATTGTTGGCGACCATTTTGATGGCGCCATTGGACAGCATAATGCGTACCCCACGGTACTTCTCGTTAGAGAGAATAGCTGTACGACCAAAGGCCTGCTTGAGCTCGGCACGATTGCCTTCGACCAATTTGTCACCACCTTTGGGCAATACCCGGTCATAGTCCGGGTAAGCTCCATCAACCAGCTTGGAAGTGAAGCAATAATCGCTACCATCTACACGAATATGGTTTGAACCCATGGCAACACGCACAACACCCTCATCAGCCACCAAGCGAGAAAGCTCAATAACACCTTTGCGCGGCAATATTGCTTTGGTCAACTCGCCGATCTCAATATTGCACTCAGCATCACAGAGCGCCATGCGATGACCGTCTGTAGCTACCGCACGGAGTTTGTTGGCACTTACTTCCCACAACATACCATTGAGGTAATAGCGCACATCTTGCTGAGCCATAGCAAAAGACGTGGCGTCGATAAGATTCTTTAAAATGACACCAGCTATATCAAACTGAATATTATTCTCGCCATTGTCCACCGAAGGGAATTCGTTGGCCGGCAGGGTTGCCAGAGTAAAACGACTGCGGCCACTCACCACCTGAGCCTTGCCATCACTACTGGAAAACTTAATATTGGCGCCCTCGGGCAGCGATCGGCAAATATCCAAGAACTTGCGAGCCGAAACAGTGACCTCTCCTGCCTCGTCGGCACTAACCACGTCAGCATGGCCAATAATTTCAACTTCCAGATCAGTGCCGGTTACAGCTAAGCGGGAGCCATCCAATGTCAGTAGAACATTAGACAGGATAGGCAGCGTCTGGCGCCTCTCTACAACACCAACAACTAACTGTAAGGGATTGAGTAAAGCTTCACGGGAAAGGCTAAATTTCATGGTAAGGATTAATCTCCAGCGCTATTTATAATGTCTATTAAAATCTGTCGGGTGTTTTTGTGTAAGTTTAGTTACTCATTCTTCCTACAAGGCTTAACTTTACACATTCCAAGGATACAAACCCAACTCTACAGGACTATTAATTCGATAAAGTGCGGTAGAGATTTTTCAAATCCCGCTCTACATCCCTATCCGTAGCCTCTAACTCTTTTACCTTACGACAGGCATGGAGCACCGTAGTATGGTCTCGACCACCAAACGACTCGCCAATTTCCGGCAGGCTGTAGTTAGTCAAATCTTTGGCCAGAGCCATGGCTATCTGCCGCGGTCGGGCCACCGAGCGGCTGCGTCGCTTAGACAGCAGATCGGACATTTTTAATTTGTAGTAATCCGCCACTACTCTCTGGATATTGTCTATGGTAACTAGCTTATCCTGCAGCGCCAACAAGTCTTTCAATGATTCTCGAATTAAATCTATATCGATTACTCGACCACTAAATTGCGCATGAGCCATTACCCTTTTTAACGCCCCTTCTAGCTCTCGGACATTGGAGCGAATACGCTGAGCAATAAAGAATGCAGCATCGCGGGACAGCTCAATTCCGGCTTGCTCAGCCTTGTTAATCAAGATCGCGACCCGAGTCTCAAGCTCAGGGGGCTCCACGGCAACGGTTAATCCCCAACCAAAGCGAGACTTGAGACGCTCCTCAACACCATTGATTTCTTTTGGGTAGCGGTCGCAGGTCAGGATCATCTGCTGACCGCGCTCTAGCAGGGCGTTGTAAGTATGAAAGAACTCTTCCTGACTACGCTCCTTACCAGCGAAAAACTGAATATCATCAATCAGCAATGCATCCACCGAACGGTAAAACTGCTTAAATTCATCAATGGCTTTGAGTTGTAGCGCCTTAACCATATCCGCAACAAAGCGCTCCGAGTGAAGGTAGACAATTTTTGCATCGGGCTTGCGCATACGCAGGGCATTACCCACAGCATGCATAAGGTGAGTCTTACCCAAGCCTACCCCACCATAAATAAATAGCGGGTTATAGGAGCCACCGGGATTTTCCGCCACTTGCTGCGCAGCTGCTAACGCCAACTGATTAGACTTACCCTCAACAAAACTATCAAAGGTAAAAGCACTATTAAGATTACTCTTAAGACTGTGTTCAGCGGCAGAGGTTATAATCGCTGGGGCCTGAATGCGCTGAATAACCGGCGTTTCCTGAGGTGCGAAACCAGAGGATGATTGCTGCTCGGCAACGGACTCAACCGAATTCAGGACGGGACGGGCAGTATTGCCCTTGGGAGCAGCACTAGCCTTAAAGACTGGCGCTTTTTCTGATTGAGACACCACGGCCACAGTACATTGCCCAGCACCGAACTGGACAAATAACTGCTCAATGCGAGTGAGAAACTTATTTTGAACCCAATCCTCAATAAACCGATTAGGCGCAACCAACTGCACCCGCTGAGGTACACCTGCACCATTTAAATCTACATCTACATAAGCATCGAACAACTGTGCCCGCAGAGGCCTAATCCAGGTATTAAACTGCTGAGCCGGTAACTCATCACTTAACTGCTTGGTACAATCCGCCCAAACTCCTTCGAGCGCACTTTCGTCGATCAACTGTTCACCACCCGTTAAATTCAAAGCCGCATGCCCTGTAATCGGGTTCAAGCCAACTAATTTTGCTTCTTGATTCAATTTGAACCCCAAATTCTACGAAGTAAATTGACAGCAGAGCCTCAAAGTAACCGGCGCACTGCAATCACTTACTAACCCATTCAATTGCGGCAAGCCGTCAACGAATACAAATTTTTTTATTTTTATGGGCAATCCCAACACCAAGAAAAGACCCGCATCACTTTATTTTTTTGACAGACGGAGTCTATACACCTAGTTTTAATTTATCCACACTGTAAAAAAATGATAAATTTTTCAAAAAAAAATAAACCATATATTTTTCAGTTAGTTATCGAATATCAAACTTATTTTTATTCACAGAGAAAAAAGCGAGAACTGGTTGTTATTTGATCAACATCTGTGGACAACCTGTATATAACCAGTCCAAAACCAGTGCGTAAGACGGCTTACAAGAAGCTATTGGAGGTTTATCGACAAACAAAATCCTGGAAGGTGACTCAAGAAAAGAAACAAGTCACTTTCCAATACAAAAGGACGAAAAGATATGGCCCAACAGATCATCAGAAGAAAACACACCAGTGATTTCAGAAAGGTGAGCTTGCGCCAAACGCAGATCTTCAGCCAGCAGTTCACCAGCACCACTACCGCTCAACTGCCTCTGCCCGACCACCACTAGCTCAAGGGCCTTTTCCAGGGCAGCAAGATGACGGCGACGAGCAGAAAACACGCCTTCACTGCGCTCGTCAAAACCCATACTCGACTGCAAAAACGCAACCAGTTGGTCTATGCCAGTTTTATGTTTCGCTGAGATAGCAAAATTATTGGCATCACCAACCTGCCTTCCCGGTTGATGACCAGACTCATCAATCTTATTTAACACTACCGTAATCGGCTGTTTCGCACCGCCATAACGCGCGAAGTACTCAGGCCAGATAGCGGCGAGATCCGGATTATCACTTTCGTTAGCGTCAACCAGAAACAGCAGCTGATCAGCCTGCTCAATCTCTAACCAAGCCCGCCTGATACCCTCTAACTCAATCTCATCGTCACTGTCACGTAAACGTGCGGTATCCACAATATGCAGCGGCATACCATCTAAGGTAATAGTTTCTCGAAGGACATCGCGTGTGGTGCCTGCCTTGGGCGTGACAATGGCGGCATCCCGACCTGCGAGAGCATTTAACAGACTCGACTTACCAGCATTAGGCTTTCCTGCTAATACAACGGTCATGCCGTCACGGAGCAAGGAGCCCTGCTGTGCCTGACTCAACGTGTTCGTTAGCGCTTCTCTCAACTTCTGAAGATTTAGGGAAAGGCGCTCATCGGCGAGAAAATCGATCTCTTCTTCAGGAAAATCAATTGCTGCCTCAACATAGAGTCGGATATTTATCAGGCGCTCAACAAGACCATTGACCAGACGTGAGAAATCCCCCTGAAGGGAACGAACTGCACAACGTGCCGCTTGAATAGACGTAGCATCAATAAGATCGGCAATCGCCTCGGCCTGAGCCAGATCCAGCTTGTCATTAAGAAATGCTCGCTCGCTAAACTCACCAGGCCTGGCAGGTCTAGCACCCAGTTGAACACAGCGCTGTACTAACGCATCCAAAATTACTGGACCGCCATGACCCTGCAACTCTAAAACATGTTCTCCGGTAAAGGACGCAGGCGCAGGGAAATAGATAGCCACACCTTCATCTATAACCTCACCATTTACGCCATTAAAATGTGAAAAGGTCGCCTGCCGCGGCAAAAGCGTTTTGCCTGTTATGGCTGAAGTGAATGCACTAATATCAGGCCCAGATACGCGCACAATACCCACGCCACCGCGCCCTGGCGCCGTAGCTATAGCAACAATGCTGTCTAAACTGTTTTGCACAAATACACCCCACCAAAAAGCACTTAATCAACGATACCGAGCAAAAGACTCTTAAAAAAGCACTTCGATAAAAAAGGCCCTCGCAAGGGCCTTAGATTTTACAACTTAGCTATTCTCCAGCTAGAACCCCATCGCTCTACTTTTTAACCGCAGAGGCACTGGCCAATTGTCGATTCACGTACCACTGCTGGAACATGGACAAAAGGTTATTCACCGTCCAATAGAGAACCAGTCCCGACGGGAAGATCATAAAAAAGAAGGTGAAGGCAATGGGCATAATTTTCATCACCATAGCCTGAGTGGGATCAGTTGGCATTGGCTGCAGCTTCTGCATCAATAACATACTGGCACCCATTACCAATGGCAGTATAAAGTAGGGATCCTTTGCCGACAGATCATCAATCCAGAAAATCCAAGGCGAGTGGCGAATCTCAACACTCTCCAAGAGAACCCAGTAAAGCGCTAAAAACACCGGCATCTGCAGCAACATTGGGAAACAACCGCCGGCCGGATTAACTTTCTCTTTTTTGTAGAGCCCCATTAATTCCTGAGACATTTTCTGACGATCATCGCCATAGGTTTCTTTCAGACGCTCCATCTTCGGCTGCAGGCTGCGCATTTTGGCCATAGAGCGCAAGCTTGCTGCTGACAATGGGTAAAGAAGAATTTTAATTCCGATGGTTAGCAAAATAATTGACCAACCCCAGTTGCCAACCACCTCATGAATAAACTTCATCGCCGCAAATATTGGCTTCGCTAACATCCAAAGGAAACCATAATCCACGGTTAAATCCAGATATTCAGCCAGCTCTTCTAACTTAGCCTGATCTTTGGGACCAACATAAAATTGCGCCATGTATTCGCCGTAGGATCCTGATGCAACATTAATTTTCTCACCGGTAAAACCCATTAGATAAACATCTTGACCGGAGAGCTTACGCAGGCTGAAGTTGTTCTTCTGATCCCCTGGTGGAATCCAGGCGCTGACAAAATAATGTTGAACCATGGCTACCCAGCCACCTTCAATACTGCTTTTAACTGTCTCATCTTGAATATCAGAGAAATCGTGTTTGGCGAAATTTTTATCCGCTTCTCTTAATGCAGCACCTAGATAAGGCTGAATACCACCGCTGGATTCAACTAGTGGCTCATGGGAGTCGCGCTTAATCTGACCATAGAAGGTCGCTTCCCATGGCTCATAACCACTGTTGTTAATCAGATAGCTAACGCCGATAACATAACCGGACCGACTAAAGGAAAATCGCTTAACCAATCTCACGCCATTTTGGTTCAACGTAAGGTCAACGTTTAGTGCCGACTGATTTGGCTCCAAGCTAAATTGGCTTGCAGATGTAGAATAGGCACCACGGCCTTCTCTGGTATCTGTCCCATTCTTACCAATCAATCCACTCTGGGCAATATACTCATTTTTAGAAGATCGCGTCAGCAGGGTAAAGGGTTCGCCACCATCTTCAGACATCTTGGTGAGATGTTTGAGTAGCTTCACCTGCACTATGTCACCACCTAAGGTATCGATAGTAACTTCAACAGCATCAGTAGTGACGGTGACT
This sequence comes from gamma proteobacterium HTCC2207, assembly GCA_000153445.1. GTDB lineage: Bacteria > Pseudomonadota > Gammaproteobacteria > Pseudomonadales > Porticoccaceae > HTCC2207. The sequence goes on from CH672396.1 coordinate 215,521, forward strand.
AGTCGCGCATCAACTCGCGTCTCAACCACAGCCGCAGGGGTATCAATAAGCAATGGCAGCTCGTCCGAGAACTGGTTAACCTGCTGTGTTTCTAAGGTAGGTAGCTGTGATGGCTGTGGAATGGTTAATTCTGATTCTTGCTGAGGAATTTGGCTCGCGACATCATCTTGGAAATTACTCCATTCGATAATGAGCAGCCAAGCAACGAAACCAATTGCAGCGATATTTAGACTTTTCTTCCAATCCATTCGATTTATGACTCTATATGGTTATTGTTTACGGAGACTGTTGTGTCCGGTTTATCAGAATGTTCTACCGGTAGCACCGGATCGTAACCCCCTGAATGGAAAGGCTGGCATTTTACTATTCTCAGCAGCGTAAGATAACCCCCTTTTACAACCCCAAAGCGACGAAAAGCCTCTTCGGCATAGTGGGAGCAACTAGGGTAAAAACGGCAGTTTGACCCCAACAGAGGACTAATGGCGTATTGATACGCTTTTATCAGCCTCACTATTAGCCCAACAGCCAACCTACGCATCGCGATTAATCTCTTTATTAAGGCGCGCGGTCAGTCTACCCCAAGATTGCCGAATTAGGGCGGCCAATTCAGCTGAAGAGAGTTTACCCAGGTCTTTTCGTGCGAGAAAAACCAGATCGACAGCCACAGGGAGCTCAGTTAGACGAAAAGTCTCACGGACAACGCGCTTTATTTTGTTTCGCGCAACAGCGGTGGGGACATTTTTTTTACCAATAACTAGACCCAATCGCGACGTTTCCGTGCCATTGGGTTGAGACAGTATAAGGAGATTAGGGTGAGCCACCCGAACGCTATTATTGTCAAAAACCTCCGTATAGTCGGAGGATTTGAGTAAGCGACGATTTTTACCGAAGGCAGCTCCGGGCATAAGTAGCCCTGACAGCACTTAAGCAGCTAAACGCTTACGGCCTTTAGCGCGACGACGGTTTAAAACGGCACGGCCGCCAACAGTTGCCATACGAGCTCTAAAACCATGGGTGCGCTTACGCTTGATTACGCTGGGTTGAAATGTTCTTTTCATAACGTCTTATCCGAAAAATAGCTAAATTTCACTAATGCCAAACTGTTCTACCTGCTGTTGCCCTAGGTAGTAGCTGGTCAGGGCGCGGGAGTTTAATGAAATTCACACGTCGATTCAATGCTTAATTGAAAAAACCCAGCAATTGCCTTTCTTATTACCTTCTATAAGGCACAAACAACTGTCATTTGAATAAACCTCAAAAGTCACACAGGATATCCCCAGCTAATACACAACAACCCGGGTTAAAAAGCCTTAATAGGTCATTTACTGAACATAAACCCCAAACCTGTTATTAGCAGGTGGATAAAATTTATATCTATTCACAATAAACTGCCCTTAATCGCACATAAAAAAAACCCGGGAATTCTATACATCAGTAAACACCCACAATACAGCTCAAATCATTTTTCACTCACAGTGTAATACATCGATTTAGAGCTTCAACAAGCTGTTTTTAAACGGTTTTATCCCCTTATCCCCAAAACACTACCTAGCTAATAACAGTAACAATAATCTCTACATACTATATATATAAATAATTACTTAATAAGTTAATAAACAAAGTAACTAAACCAAAAACAATAACCGATAAATAAAGTGATTAAAGATTGATCACAGAGACGTATAATGGCCGACCATGAATTTTTACCTGATTACACTTTATGATTTACCCTGATAGTTTTGATGTCATTGTTGTTGGCGGTGGCCATGCCGGTACTGAAGCTTGTCTTGCCGCAGCTCGGATGGGCAGTAAGACCCTATTGCTTACCCACAACATTGAAACCCTAGGGCAGATGTCTTGCAACCCTGCTATAGGTGGTATTGGTAAAACCCATCTAGTCAAAGAGATCGATGCACTGGGCGGTGCAATGGCTAAAGCAACGGATCTTGGCGGCATCCAATTTCGAGTACTTAACTCTCGCAAAGGCCCAGCCGTTAGAGCCACTCGTGCTCAGGCTGACCGTGTTCTGTACAAAGCGGCGATCCTAGAAATACTGCAAAACCAGCAAAATCTAACCCTATTTCAACAGGCGGTCGATGACCTTATTCTTGAGGGTGATTCAGTTACTGGGGTCGTAACCCAAATGGGTTTAACCTTTAAAGCTAAGACGGTAGTGGTAACTGCAGGGACATTTCTTGCTGGGAAAATCCACATAGGGATGGAGAACTATTCTGCTGGCCGCGCTGGCGATCCGCCCGCGTTAAATTTATCTCAACGCTTGAGATCACTTCCCTTCCGAGTGGAGCGACTAAAGACTGGTACACCGCCGCGAATTGATGCGCGCAGCGTTGACTTCAGTCAGCTACCTGAACAGTGGGGCGACCAACCAGAGCCGGTTATGTCATACCTCGGCTCTGTTACCCAACACCCCAAACAAACCTGCTGTTGGATAACCTACACCAACAGTCAGACTCATGATATTATCAAAGGCGGTATGGATAGATCGCCGCTCTACACTGGCGTGATTGACGGGGTTGGTCCCAGATACTGCCCTTCTATTGAAGATAAGGTGGTGCGATTTGCCGATAAAAACCAACACCAGATTTTTATTGAGCCCGAAGGTTTAAATACTTACGAGCTCTACCCCAACGGGATCTCCACAAGCCTTCCCTTTGATGTGCAATTATCTCTAGTGCGCTCCATTGTGGGTTTTGAGAATGCCCACATTACCCGTCCTGGCTATGCTATTGAATACGATTACTTTAACCCCCAAGACCTCAAGTACTCGCTGGAAACCAAATCCGTTAAGGGTCTGTTTTTTGCTGGTCAAATAAATGGCACAACCGGCTATGAAGAAGCTGCAGCGCAGGGCTTGCTGGCGGGAACCAATGCAGCACTGCAGGTCCAGGGGCGCGAGAGCTGGTGCCCACGTCGAGATGAAGCCTATATTGGTGTTCTGGTGGACGATCTAATTACCATGGGTACCACAGAGCCTTATCGAATGTTCACCAGCCGGGCGGAATACCGCCTATTACTGCGGGAAGATAACGCCGATATGCGCCTTACCGAAAAAGGCCGCGAGCTAGGTTTAGTTGATGATGATCGTTGGAAGCAATTTAGTGATAAACGCGAAGCCATTGAGCTTGAGCGCCAACGCTTAAAAAGCACCTGGATTCAGCCAACCAGTGATACTGCGGAAAAGCTCTCAGCGCACATTGAAAATAAGCTCTCCCATGAATACTCATTGTTTGAATTACTCAAGCGCCCAGAGATTGATTACAAAATTATTGGCTCTCTCTATCCTGAGCACCAAGTTGAACACAAAATCGCTGAGCAGGTGGAAATTGACGCTAAGTATTCAGGTTACATTATCCGTCAACAAGATGAGGTAAACCGATTGCGCCGCCATGAGAATACTCGCATCCCAGTCAATTTTAATTATCAATCGGTCAAGGGTTTGTCTAACGAGGTGAAACAAAAGCTCTCCGAAGCAACGCCAGAAACATTAGCCAGAGCAGGTAGAATTCCCGGTGTTACCCCAGCCGCTATCTCATTGTTGATTGTGCAGTTGAAAAAACATGCCGCTTAAATTACCCGTTGAGCCTCACTTGGCTCCTATTCTCGAAGCAGGTATGCAGGAAATCGGAGTCGAATACAGTGCTGAACAGCGCGACAAGCTGCTCGCCTACCTCCAGCTGCTAATCACTTGGAATAAAGCGTACAACCTGACAGCCATTCGCGATCCGGGGCAGATGATTAGGCTTCACCTGCTGGACAGTCTTGCAGTGTTGCCCCATGTGGTTGGAAAACGATTGATTGATGTTGGAACCGGTGCAGGTTTGCCTGGTATACCTCTGGCCATTATGTGCCCAGACCGAGATTTTACGCTACTTGACAGCAATGGTAAGAAGACGCGATTTTTATTCCAAGCGCGCTGTGATCTAGGCCTTAATAATCTCAGAGAAATAAATGCTCGGGTCGAAGAGCATCAACCCCAGGTGGCTTACGATGCAGTGTTAAGCCGAGCCTTTACCTCTGTTGCGGGTATGGTTGATAAATGTTCTCACTTGCTCGGGCCCGAAGCGGTGTTTTTGGCAATGAAAGGCAAATTTCCGCAATCGGAGTTGAGTGAGGTTGGCAAAGACTATAAGGTCGATGCTTCACACACATTGCAGGTGCCAGGAGTTGATGGAGAGCGTCACCTAATAGTGATCAGTCGCGACTCAACAACCCCTAGCACAGAATAAAAGTGCCACGATAAAACAGCTTAAAGGTTAGTCCTGTGCCAAGAATAATATCAATCGCAAACCAGAAAGGCGGAGTGGGTAAAACCACTACTAGCGTTAACTTGGCCGCGTCGCTGGCTGCCTACAAGCAGCGCGTTCTGTTGGTTGATTTGGACCCCCAAGGCAATAGCACTATGGGTGTTGGCATTAACAAGCACCAATGCAAAACCAGTGTGTATCATGTGCTTACAGAAAAAGTCGCTATCGAAGATGCGATTGTGCCCTGCCCTAAAGCTAAGATTCACTTGCTGCCATCCAATGATGACCTGGTCGCCGCTGAGGTTGAGTTGATGCAAGAAATTGGTCGCGAGACGCGACTGCGCCATGCGCTGAAGCGGGTCGCCGGAACCTACGACTACATCATTATCGACTGTCCACCGTCGCTAAATATGCTAACCGTGAATGCAATGGTTGCCAGCGACGGTGTCATTATTCCTATGCAATGTGAATACTATGCCCTTGAGGGACTGTCAGCGCTCAATAATACGATCAAACAGATCGCCAAGTTGATTAACCCCACTCTTCGGATAGAAGGGATCCTGCGTACCATGTATGACCCGCGCAATAGCTTGACCAACGCGGTCTCTGCTCAGTTGCGCAAATACTTTGGTAGTCGCGTCTATCGGGTAAGTATCCCGAGAAATATTCGCCTGGCCGAAGCGCCAAGCCACGGGTTGCCAGCATTGGCCTATGATCGAAACTCAAAAGGCTCGCTCGCCTATTTGGCTCTTGCCGGAGAAATTCTGCGCCAAGCCAAAGCGGAACCTGAGCAGCAGCAACCCGAACAAGCAGGACAATAAATCGATGGCCCCAAAAAGACAGAGTTTAGGAAAAGGACTGGATGCACTGCTCGGCATGGCTGATGACACGAGCTTTGATGCCTTCGACGCTCCCGCCTCAAATGCTGCTGATGGCCAGTTGCGGCAGTTACCCGTAGAGCTGTTACAGCGTGGAAAATATCAGCCACGCCGAGATATTAATGCCGATGCGCTTGAAGAGCTGGCAAGCTCCATTCGCGCTCAGGGGGTTATGCAGCCCTTGGTGGTTCGCCAGTTGGCTGACGACCGATATGAAATTATTGCCGGAGAACGTCGCTGGCGTGCCGCGCAACAGGCTGGTCTAGATACGGTTCCAGTGATTGTTCGCGAAGTCTCCGATGAAGCCGCAATCGCCATGGCGCTAATTGAAAATATTCAGCGTGAAGATTTAAATGCCATGGAGGAGAGTTTAGCGCTGCAGCGGTTACAACAGGAATTCCAACTGACCCAGCAGCAGGTTGCCGATGCTGTGGGCAAGTCACGCTCTGCGGTGACCAACCTTATGCGCCTTACCAGCCTTGAGTTGGAGGTTCAAAAACTCCTTGAGCGCGGTGACCTAGAGTTGGGGCACGCCAAATGTTTGTTGGCTCTCGATGGCTCGGTGCAAGTCAATGCGGCGCGAACGGTCGCTGGAACCAGTATGACCGTACGCCAAACTGAGGCGTTGGTAAAAAAGCTTCAGTCGAGCGACATCAGCCGCCCCGTAACCGAAGATCAGAGCAGCCCAGATATTAAACGTTTGGAGAACGATATCTCTGAAAAAATCGGTGTTCCGGTGATGATTCAGCACAGCGCCAAAGGCGCCGGCAAGCTTATCTTTAAGTACAGCAGTGTCGATGAACTCGATGGGATTCTCGATCACCTTAAGTAAGTTAGCGGCTGGGACTATGTGGCTGGCGAATTTCGACCATATAGGCTCGATACCGTATTGAATATCACCAGCACTATACCTATAATGCGCAGCCTTTGAGGGCGGGCCAATTCGGCTTGCCCACAAGAGCAGCAAGAAGATCAGTAAGAAAGGGTGTCGAAGAGATACAATGACGACCATTTCATCACCAGCCGTAGCGAAAGTTGCGCTTTATCAGTTAGCTCTTTTGCTACCTGCTTCAGCAGCATTGTTGGGGTTGAATCAAGTGATAGCCTATTCGGTCCTGCTTGGCGGCTTAATTCAGATTATTCCGCAAGCTTGGTTTACCCGACAGGCCTTTAGATTTGCCGGCGCTAGACGAGTGCAGTCAATTGTCAGTGCGATGTACTGGGGAGAGACGGGCAAGGTTGTTTTATCGGCGGTACTGTTTACCGCGGCCTTTTTGTTGGTTAGGCCGCTTAATGTCGGCGCGCTGTTTAGCAGTTTTGTAATAATGATTTTGGTGCAGTGGCTTTCGGTTTTTGCAATCTTAAAGCGCTAGGCACACAAGTAAGTAACTAAAAGTAACGCTCGATTCAAATATCGAGCAACAACCAGTTGAGAGACACAGATGGCAGGCGAAAACCCCGCAAGCACGACTGAGTATATTCAGCATCACCTTCAGAACTTGGTCTACGGGAATCACCCCGACACGGGCTGGGGTTTTGCACACAGTTCGCAAGAAGCCGTAGAGATGGGTTTCTGGGCAATTCATGTGGATTCAATGGCCTGGTCAATCGGTCTGGGTTCACTTTTTTGCTGGATGTTTTTACGCGCAGCAAAAAAAGCCCACACTGGCGTTCCCGCTGGATGGTTAAACTTTGTAGAAATGATTGTCGAGTTTATCGACGGCCAGGTAAAAGACAGCTTCCACGGTAGCAATAAAATGGTTGCACCGCTGGCGCTGACTATCTTTGTCTGGATATTCCTGATGAACCTGATGGATCTACTGCCTGTTGATCTGGTTCCGTCATTGCTCGCCATGACGGGTGTCCACTTCCAGAAGATTGTTCCCTCGACAGATCCTAACGTAACCCTGGGAATGGCACTGGCCGTGTTTATCCTTATGGTTTACTACTCCTTTAAGATTAAGGGCACCGGCTTTGTTAAAGAGCTGACCATGCACCCCTTTAATCACTGGGCATTTATTCCGATTAACCTTTTTATGGAAACGGTTGGCCTGCTGGCAAAACCTTTTTCACTGGGTCTTCGATTGTTCGGCAATATGTACGCCGGCGAAATGATCTTTATCCTGATCGCAACTATGTTTGCGGCAGGCGCAGGCGCTGGTCTCGTATCTGGCGGTCTGCATGCACAACTCTTTGGCGAAGAAACCAGCGCATTATTTTGGTTAGTGATCTTTGTATTGGTCGCTGGCGTATGCTGGTTGAATCTCAAAGGGAAGGTATCTACGGGTAAAACAGTACTGTTAAGTATGGCGTTTATGGCCATAGGTGGCGGTGTGTTCGCTCTGGGTGGAGGGTTAATGCAATGGGGCTGGGCGGTATTCCATATTCTGGTCATTACCCTGCAAGCATTTATTTTCATGGTTCTCACTGTCGTCTACTTAAGCATGGCGCATGAAGACCACTAATTTTACTGTTAATTTTTTAATGACTGAATTCAGGAGTCTACGATGGAACTAGTAATCATTGCTGCGGCAATTATGCTCGGTTTGGGCGCGTTAGGAGCGGCCGTTGGTATGGGTTTGTTGGGCGGAAAGTTGATCGAAGCTACAGCTCGTCAGCCAGAGCTCGGCCCAATGTTGCAAGGTAAAATGTTCCTGCTCGCTGGTCTGATTGATGCTGTGCCTATTATTGGTGTTGGTATCGCGATGTACTTGATCTTTGTTGTTGCTCCAGGTGTTGGCGCGTAACAAACCGGTTAGCGAAATTTAATCCATTGTTTAACGAGGTAATGGCGTGAATATTAATCTAACGCTTTTTGGCCAAATGGTGACCTTTGCTTTCTTCGTGTGGTTCTGCATGAAGTTTGTCTGGCCGGTCATTATTGAGTCAATGGAAGAGCGACAGAAGAAAATCGCCGATGGTCTTGATGCGGCTGATCGTGCACTGCGTGATCTGGAACTGGCGCAGAACAAAGCCACGGATCAGATGAAAGAAGCCAAGCAGGAAGCTGCTGGCATCGTTGATCAGGCAAACAAGCGCGCGAATCAGATTGTTGATGAAGCCAAGGTTCAGGCACGCACCGAGGGCGACCGCCTGAAAGTGGCCGCCGAAGCTGAGATTGAGCAAGAGATCAATCGTGCCAAAGAAGAGCTGCGCACTACTGTTGCGGGCTTGGCTCTGGCTGGTGCTGAGGAAGTGCTTGAAGCGTCTATCGACGACAAGGCCAATCGCGCATTGGTTGATAACTTAGCAGAGCAACTGTAACCGAGGTTAATCATGGCAGAATTAAGCACTTTAGCCCGGCCCTATGCGAAAGCAGCTTTTGAATTCGCTGTTACTGCGGGTGATCTGCAGGGCTGGTCACAAAGCTTAGCGATTGCCGGATCGGTTGCTCAGCAATCGAATGTTGTGCGCTTACTGGCTTCGCCAAGTGTTACGGCAGAGCAGCAGGCGCAGGCTTTGATTGAGATCTGTGGCGATGCTCTGAACGATCAAGGTAAGAACTTTTTAACGATTCTTTCCGAAAATCGTCGGCTGCAGCTGTTACCGGATATCTCGCAGCAATTTGATGTTTTAAAAGCCAACCGTGAAAAAGCGGTTGATGTTGAAGTGACCGCCGCCCATGAGCTCGATGCTGAACAACAGCAGAAGCTTAGTGACGCGCTGAGCACCAAACTAGAACGTAAAGTAAACATGCAGGTTCGTTTAGACAAGAATCTGCTGGGTGGTGCGGTTATACGTGCCGGGGATACCGTTATTGACGGTTCCATTCGTGGCCGATTGGCCAAACTCGCCGAGTCATTGCACTCCTAAGGATTTGAGGCCTAAGCATGCAGCAACTGAATCCATCAGAAATCAGCGAAATTATTAAGAGTCGTATCGACAATCTTAATGTTTCTTCAGAAGCCCAAAATGAGGGCACCATTGTTTCCGTTTCGGACGGCATCATTCGCATTCACGGTTTAGACGACGTGATGTATGGAGAAATGATCGAATTCGATGGCGGTGTCTACGGTATGGCACTTAACCTCGAGCGTGACTCTGTCGGCGCCGTGGTATTGGGTGACTATCAGTCACTTGCCGAAGGACAAAAAGCCCGATGCACAGGTCGTGTATTGGAAGTACCAGTAGGTCCAGAATTGGAAGGTCGCGTAGTCGACGCCCTGGGTAATCCTATTGATGGTAAGGGTCCGGTTAATGCGGCCATTACCGATGCCATCGAAAAAGTAGCGCCAGGCGTTATTGAGCGTCAATCAGTTGATCAGCCAGTGCAAATTGGTCTGAAAGCAATTGATGCCATGGTGCCAATTGGACGTGGTCAGCGTGAGTTGATTATTGGCGATCGCCAGATTGGTAAAACGGCCATTGCAGTTGATGCCATTATCAACCAGAAAGGCTCAGGTATTAAGTGTATCTATGTAGCTGTTGGTCAAAAAGCCGCATCGGTTGCTGCAGTTGTGCGCAAGCTTGAAGAGCACGGCGCAATGGAACACACCATTGTTGTTGCTGCTACTGCCTCTGATCCTGCTGCCATGCAATTCTTAGCACCGTTTGCCGGTTGTTCAATGGGTGAGTACTACCGCGATCGCGGACAAGATGCCCTGGTTATCTATGATGACTTAACCAAGCAAGCTTGGGCTTATCGTCAGATTTCCCTGCTGCTTAAGCGTCCTCCGGGCCGTGAAGCCTACCCTGGTGACGTATTCTATCTGCACTCCAGACTACTGGAACGCGCCGCTCGCGTTAACGCCGACTACGTTGAGAAGTTTACCAACGGAGACGTTAAAGGCCAGACCGGTTCTTTGACCGCTCTGCCAGTTATTGAAACTCAGGCTGGTGACGTTTCTGCGTTTGTACCGACTAACGTAATTTCTATTACCGATGGTCAGATCTTCCTCGAAGCGGATATGTTTAATGCTGGTGTTCGTCCCGCGATGAACGCAGGTATTTCGGTATCTCGAGTAGGTGGTGCGGCACAGACTAAAATTATCAAGAAACTGTCCGGTGGTATTCGTACTGCTCTGGCACAGTATCGTGAGCTGGCAGCATTCTCTCAGTTTGCCTCTGATCTCGATGACGCCACCAAAGCGCAGTTGGATCACGGAGAGCGCGTTACTGAGTTGATGAAGCAGAAGCAGTATTCGCCACAGAGCATCGCCGAAATGGGTGTGATGGTCTACGCGGCTGACAATGGATTCTTGCAGGCAGTTGAAGTCAATAAAATCGGTGATTTTGAAGCCGCTCTACTTTCTTACATGAAAGCTGAGCACGCTGATCTGATGGCTCAAATTAACGCATCGGGCGATTACAACGACGACATAGCAGCTGGCTTTAAAGCGGCTCTCGACAAGTTCATTGCAACACAAACCTGGTAAGTCAGAGTAATCGGACAGGCATAAAGCATGGCAATCGGAAAAGAAGTTAAAACCAAAATTGCTAGTATTGGTAGCACGCAGAAGATCACTAGCGCCATGGAAATGGTCGCGGCGAGCAAGATGCGGCGAGCTCAGGATCGCATGGCGTTAGGCAAGCCCTACGCCCAGCGCATCCGTGATGTGGTTGGACATATTGCTAACGCAGTCTCCGAATACAAGCATCAGTATTTGGAAGAGCGTGACGTAAAGCGTGTCGCCTACGTAGTGATTTCTACCGACCGTGGTCTCTGCGGCGGCTTGAATATTAATTTATTCAAAGCGGCTCTTAAGTCCATGAAAGGTTGGACAGACCAAGGCGTTGAAGTCGATATCTGTGTTGTTGGCAATAAAGCTGCAGGATTTTTCAGTTCTGTTGGTGGCAACGTGGTTGCTGCGGTTAAAGATGTTGGTGATGAGCCCAATGCTGCTGACCTGATCGGCGGCGTAAAGGTTATGTTAGATGCCTACGACGAAGGCCGTATAGATCGATTGTTTGTGGTGAGCAACGAATTTGTAAACACCATGACTCAGTCGCCTAGTGTTGAGCAGCTTCTACCCCTTGCAGCAAACGATGACACCCGCCTTAAGCATCACTGGGACTATATTTACGAGCCCGATGCCAAGGAATTACTCGATGGCCTATTGATTCGCTATATCGAATCTCAGGTTTATCAAGGTGTGGTAGAGAATAAAGCCTGTGAGCAGGCCGCACGTATGCTCGCGATGAAAAATGCCACCGAAAATGCCGGTGAAATGATTGACGAATTGCAACTGCTTTATAACAAAGCCCGTCAGGCAGCGATTACCCAAGAGCTGTCAGAGATTGTGAGTGGCGCAGCAGCTGTCTAAAGCGAAACGAATTTTAAAGATTTAGTAAAGAGGAACCGGACATGAGTAGCGGAAGAATCGTACAAATTATTGGTGCTGTGATCGATGTGGAATTTGCACGTGATCAGGTGCCCAGCGTATATGACGCACTAGTCGTCGACGGCAAGGGTTTGACCCTCGAAGTTCAGCAGCAGTTGGGTGACGGTGTTGTCCGTACTATTGCTATGGGTGCATCTGAAGGCGTTAGCCGTGGGTTGGGCGTGGTTAATACCAAAGCGCCAATTTCAGTACCAGTTGGTGTTGAAACGCTCGGACGCATCATGGATGTTCTGGGTAACCCAATCGATGAGAAAGGCCCTATCGGTGAAAAAGAGCGCATGGCGATTCACCGCAAGCCACCAGCCTATGACGAGCTGGCGGCTTCTGACGATTTGCTCGAGACTGGTATCAAGGTAATCGACTTGGTTTGTCCTTTCGCTAAAGGCGGTAAGGTTGGATTGTTCGGTGGTGCTGGTGTTGGTAAAACCGTAAATATGATGGAGCTAATCAACAACATTGCAACAGAGCACAGTGGTCTGTCTGTATTTGCTGGTGTTGGTGAGCGTACTCGTGAAGGTAATGACTTTTACTACGAGATGCAGGAATCCGGTGTTGTAAACATCGAGACTCCAAGTGAATCTAAAGTAGCGATGGTCTACGGTCAGATGAATGAGCCTCCAGGAAACCGTCTGCGTGTTGCTCTGACTGGTTTGACCATGGCAGAGAAATTCCGTGACGAAGGTAAAGACGTACTGTTGTTCGTTGATAATATCTACCGTTACACATTGGCAGGTACTGAAGTATCAGCACTGTTGGGCCGTATGCCTTCAGCTGTAGGCTACCAGCCTACTTTGGCAGAAGAGATGGGTGTTCTTCAGGAGCGTATCACCTCGACTAAGACCGGTTCTATTACATCGGTTCAGGCGGTATACGTACCGGCGGATGATTTGACCGATCCCTCTCCTGCTACTACATTTGCTCACCTTGACTCCACCGTTGTACTGAGCCGTGATATTGCTTCTAAAGGTATTTACCCAGCGGTAGATCCACTGGATTCAACCTCACGTCAGCTCGATCCATTGATTATTGGCACCGAGCACTATGCGGTTGCTCGTGGTGTACAGTCAGTGCTGCAGCGCTACAAAGAGTTGAAAGATATTATTGCGATCCTGGGTATGGACGAGCTGTCTGAAGAAGACAAAATGGCCGTAGCCCGAGCGCGTAAGATCGAGCGTTTCTTGTCACAGCCATTCCATGTAGCTGAAATCTTTACCGGCTCTCCAGGTAAGTACGTTTCTCTTAAAGACACTATTGCTGGCTTCCAGGGTATTTTGGACGGACAGTATGATGATCTTCCTGAGCAGGCGTTCTATATGGTTGGCTCTATCGATGAGGCAGTAGAAAAAGCTAAAAAGCTATAACTGACTCGTTTTTTAAACGCTAAACTTTTAAATTGCAGCAAGCAAAGGCAACAAAGACATGGCAATAACAGTGCATTGTGACATCGTAAGTGCGGATGAATCCCTGTTCTCTGGGTTGGTCGAGATGGTCGTTGCCACCGGCTCACTGGGTGAACTGGGTGTAACAGCCGGTCATGCGCCACTGCTGAGTGATTTGAAGCCCGGTCCAGTACGTCTGGTTAAGCAGAATGGTGAAGAGGAAGTTTACTATCTCTCAGGCGGCTATCTGGAAGTGCAGCCGAATAATATCTCTATCCTGGCGGACACTGCGGTGAGAGCCAACGATATTGATGAAGCTGCAGCAGCAGAAGCGGTTAAAGAAGCAGAGAGTGCCATTGCCAATCAGTCTGGTGAAATCGAGTACTCTAAAGCTGCCGCAATGTTAGCTGAAGCTACGGCTCAGTTAAGAACAGTGCAAACGCTGCGCAAAAAGCTTGGTGGTTGATCAGCAGAAGCAGTTAAAAAAGGGTGGCTACGGCCGCCCTTTTTTGTCTCTTTAATTAAGCTTGATATGACAGCCTGTTTGACTCTAGGGGTTGTGTTAGCCAGCTTTTATCACTACCGTTGGCCTACTAGAATATTATCCAAAAAAATGCAAAAGTGAATAAATTATGACAAAAACGGATATTGTTATTCTCGCTGCAGGCAAAGGCACGCGCATGCGCTCCCAATTGCCAAAAGTACTCCATACGCTTGCCGGCAAGCCAATGCTGACTCACGTGTTGGACGCTGCCTCAGAAATCGCCGATGCGCATAAGATCGTGGTCGCTGGCCATGGTGCCGAAAAAGTTCGGGCCACTTACCCAGACTCCGCGTTTACCCTGGTCGAACAGAGTGAACAGCTTGGCACTGGCCATGCCGTTAAGTGTGTGTTGGACAATCTTCGAGCACAAGCCAAGGTCATTATTCTCTACGGTGATGTTCCCCTGATTACACCGGCCACAATTTCTAAGATGCTCGATGCCGTGGATGACGAGCATATAGCGCTGTTGACTATCGAGCTGGCAGACCCGTCCGGTTATGGCCGTATTATTCGCGATAGCGCTGGCCAGATTGAGGCCATTGTAGAGCAGAAAGATGCAAAGCCGGTGCAATTGCAGATCCCTGAAGTTAACACCGGGGTGATGGCGTTGACTACCGAGCTACTTAGCGCCTGGTTGCCACAGATCGGAAACCAGAATGCTCAGGGCGAATACTATCTTACAGATTTAATCGCGATCGCGCGCAGCGCTGGATACAGCGTTCGCAGTGTACACCCTGCATCAGCCAGTGAAGTGGAAGGTATCAATAGCCGTCAGCAGTTAGCGGCACTTGAGCGTGTCTATCAGCGGCAGTTAGCTGATCAGTTAATGGCTTCAGGCACCAGCCTCGCAGATCCTGCACGCTTCGATCAGCGCGGCATACTCAATGCTGGCAGCGATAATTTTATTGATGTGAATTGCCTCTTTGAAGGCACTGTGTCCATCGGCTCGAACGTTCGTATAGGCCCCAACTGCCAGATCATTAACAGTCAAATTGGTGACGGTGTTGAGATAAAGGCCAATACAGTTATTGAGCAATCAACGATCGGTGATCACGCTGTCTTAGGCCCTTTCGCCCGTATTAGACCTGGCACCCAGCTGGGGTCCAACACCAAGGTCGGAAATTTTGTTGAAACCAAAAAGGCTATAGTTGGCAACGGCAGCAAGATTAATCATCTCAGTTATGTGGGTGACGCTGAGCTCGGTGAAAACGTCAATGTGGGCGCCGGCACCATTACCTGCAACTATGACGGCGTGAACAAGCACAAAACTGAAATTGGCGACAATAGCTTCGTGGGTTCTAATAGTACGTTGATTGCACCTGTCACTATAGGTGAGAACGGCTTTGTTGCCGCGGGCTCAACCATCAGTTCTGAAGTACCTGAAAGCCACCTTGCTGTAGGCCGAGCCAAACAACGCAACATACCGGGCTGGAAACGTCCCACCAAAAACAACTAGGAAGTTAGACTATGTGTGGAATTGTTGGCGCTGCCACTCAGCGCAATGTGTATAAAATACTTATCGAAGGGCTGCTACGCTTGGAATATCGTGGCTATGACTCCGCGGGGCTTTCGATTATCGATGCCGAGGGTACGCTGCAAACCAGGAAAAATATCGGTAAGGTCGCCGAGCTTGTAAAAGTCGCAGAGAGCAATCCGGTCAGCGGCTTTACCGGCATATCACATACCCGCTGGGCCACCCATGGTGAGCCTAGCAGCATAAATTCTCATCCACACAACTCTGGCGGTATCTCAGTCGTTCACAATGGCATTATTGAAAATCATGACGAGCTACGCGCCGAAATGATTGCTGCTGGTTACTCGATTCTGTCTGCGACGGACACTGAAGTCGTCGCCCATTTGGTGCACTATTATCTTCAGAACACTGACAGCCTACGCAGAGCTGTTGAGCAAACCCTCTCTCGTCTTGAGGGTGCCTATGCCTTGGGTGTTATAGCCGAAAGTCAGCCTGATACGATTATCGCTGCGCGCAGTGGCAGCCCGCTCGTGATTGGCGTTGGCATAGATGAACATTTTATCGCCTCAGATCAAATGGCACTGCGTCAAGTCACCGATCGTTTTATCTTCCTCGAAGAAGGTGATTTGGTCGAGCTCAATAGCGCCGAGTTCACGATATTTGATCAGTCTGGCGCTAGAGTTGAGCGCTTAATCAATGAGTTGGATGAAGCTGATCAAGTTGCAGAGAAGGGTCAATACCGCCACTTTATGCAAAAAGAAATTTTTGAGCAGCCAACTGTCTTGGGGAATACGATTAACGGGCGCTTAGCGGCAGACCATATCCGCGAAGCTATCTTTGGCTACAAGGCTGATGGTCTATTTTCCGAAACAAAAAATATCCATATTATTGCCTGCGGCACCAGCTTTCACTCTGGTCTCGTGGCTAAATACTGGATCGAAGAATATGCCAATATACCCTGTCAGGTCGAAGTAGCCAGTGAATATCGCTACCGAAAAGTACCGGTCCCAGCGGGAACCCTGTTTGTCACCATTTCACAATCTGGCGAAACAGCGGATACCCTCTCAGCACTGCGCAAAGGTAAAGAAAATGGTTACCTTGGATTCTTGGCTATCTGTAATGTGGCCAATAGCTCTCTGGTTCGTGAATCCGATATTTCACTGATGACTCTAGCCGGCCCTGAGATTGGCGTCGCATCAACCAAAGCATTTACCACCCAGCTAGTAGCACTTCAGCTACTGGCATTATCATTGGCTAAACATAATGGCCTGGACGCAGAAACTGAAAAAGAATTAGTTGGCAGTCTCCACCAATTGCCACATCTCTGTAACCAGATTTTGCAATTAGACTCCGTTATTGAAGCGGTCTCGGAATCTTTTGCCAATAAACACCATGCATTGTTTTTGGGCCGTGGCGAGCAGTACCCGATTGCTCTTGAAGGAGCGCTTAAGCTAAAAGAGATCTCCTATATCCATGCGGAAGCCTACCCGTCTGGCGAGCTAAAGCACGGACCTCTGGCTCTGGTGGATGAAGATATGCCAGTGGTTACTGTAGCGCCGAATAATCAGTTGTTGGAGAAATTAAAATCGAATCTCCACGAAGTACGAGCACGCGGCGGTCAACTTTTTGTTTTCGCCGATATTGCCAGTGGCTTTGTTAGCGAACCAGGGACAACAGTGATCGATATGCCCCATGTGCCAAAGAGCCTTGAAGCGATTATTTATACGCTGCCATTGCAGATGCTCTCCTACCATGTCGCTCTTTTGAAAGGTACTGATGTTGATCAGCCACGAAATTTAGCGAAGTCTGTTACAGTGGAATAACTTGTAGTGGTTTAGGTTGTAAGGACGGGAAGTTATGTCACCTATTTATATCCATGCGTTCTTTGCCTTGATTGCAGTTCCAGTCGGGCTGTATATCTTGCTGACAAAAAAGGGTACCCAAAAGCATAAATTGACTGGGCGCATTTGGACCCTATTTTTATTAATAGTATCTTTTACCGCACTCTTTATTCAGGCGATTAACCCCGGTGAATACTCGCTGATACATCTCTTGATTCCCTGGACAATAGGTTCTCTGATCTACTCAATATGGAGTATCAGAAAATTCCAGAAAACAAAATTACAAAAATATAAAAAAGCACATATGTATTCTATGATTGGCGTCTACGTGGGCGCTCTTTTAGTAGCAGGAGTTTTTACTCTAATGCCAGGGCGACTATTTTATGAAATATTATTTAGCTAAGAATACATATTACAAAAAATTTAAAAAGGCTAACTATGTTTAACGCTGTTGATCATCTTATTGTCGCTGTTAGAAATTTGGACGAAGCTGAAGAAAATTACTCTAAATTATTTGGCTTTAAATCGGCTTGGAAAGGTGAGCATAAAGAGTTCGGCACCAGTAACTGTTTGTTTAAATTTAAAAATACCTATTTTGAATTATTGGCAGCTACCGGCACTGGACCAGGCGCAGCATTAGTTCAACATCATCTTGATAACACTGGCGAGGGCCTAATAGGCACAGTATTTGGAGCAGAAGATGTGGAGGATGTTGCAGGCGCTTTAAGGGAAAAAGGGTTTCATTTTCCAGATCCCTCCGATGGAGAAGGCAGTAATTTTAAAGACAAAAAAATTAGAAAATGGAAAAATCTTTTTTTACCGTCAGAGCTTACTCGAGGTCTATTTGCCTTTGTTATTCAGCACACCAAGGGAGAGCTTATCGGGCCTAAACTTTATACACCTGCATCCATAAGTCGGTTAGATCATCTAGTGATCCAGACCAACGATGCCGATGGCTTTATAAAGATCTATAGAGATTTGTTTAATATCAGGCTATCTCTGGATAAGATTGTCGAGCGCTGGAAAGCCAGAATACTCTTTTTCAGACTTAATAAGACAACCATAGAAGTCGTCGAAAAATCAGATGACCAGCATCCCCAAGACCCCCAAGACAAGTTATGGGGATTGACCTGGGATGTTGAAAGCATAGAGCAGGCGCATAAACGGCTATTGAGCGAGGGCGTTGATGTCACGCCAATTAAAAAGGGAATGAAAGAAAACACCCTTGTAGCCACAGTAAAATCTCATACACACAATGTTCCCACCTTGCTTATTCAGCACCTTAAATAAATTTCCAGCTGTCGAGGTGGGGTTGTTACGCCAACGTGATTAACAGTTGATGGCTAATTACTGCGCAGAGACGAAAGCCCCGATTGCAGCTGTTGTAAGTGAGCCTGCAGTTGGGGCCCTTTCTTTTGCGCCACGCCGATGGCTAACACATCGATAACTGCTAGGTGCGCTATACGCGACGACAGTGGTGTATAAATCTGAATATCTTCCTTGGCATCAATTTCAATTGCGATACTGGCCCTGCGCGCAATAGGCGTACCACTTGGCGCTAAGCCGATAACGATTCCGCCAGCCTGTCTCACTAACTCCATAGAATCAAGTAGTGCCTGAGTTCGTCCGGACTGTGATATGGCAATCACTACGTCCCCGGGCTGCAGAGAGGTGGCAGACATATTTTGTAGGTGGGGATCTGAGTAAGCGGCCGACGTAATCTGTAGCCTAAAGAATTTATGCTGTGCATCAAAGGCAACTGCCGCAGAGGCGCCAAAGCCGTAAAACTCTACCCGTTGTGCTGCACAGATAGCGGTTACGGCAGCTTCCAGATTTTCCAGTGCCAAACTATCGCGAACCTTTAATAGCGTGTCGACGGTGGAGTCGAATACTTTGTGGGTATATTCCCGCGCTGAATCTGTGTCGGTAACGGCAATTTGCCCATAGCTTGGGCTAGAGGCCAGCTGTTGTGCCAGTGCCAACTTAAAGTCCTGAAACCCATGACAGCCCACAGCACGGCAGAAACGTACTACGGTTGGCTCACTGACACCGGCCTGTTGCGCTAGATCAACAATCCGCATACGAATCACGCCGAGGGGTTCTTTAAGAACGAATTCGGCGACTTTGCGCTCCGATTTGCGGAGTTCGACCAGAGTGTCACTGATGGTTTGGGTGAGCTGTGCGGGTTTCATAAAGGAGCCAATTGGGTCGCTAGTAAAAGGTTAGTAGGAAGCTAAATGGATTTATGTAAAAAATTTACAAGAAAAGTCCCGATAATGCCAGTTTTGTAGTAAAAAATGTTTGGTCCTGTGATTGCTACGGGTAAAAATAAACTCTCCGCAAAGGCAATAATGGGCAACAACTACAGGAGACATGTTGGTAGAATACTGCGCTATGGACGTTACCTCGATACTCGACAAATTAAACGCAGCGCAAGAAGAAGCAGTTACCAGCGACAAACAGCACCTCTTGGTACTGGCCGGCGCAGGTAGTGGCAAGACTCGCGTATTAGTGCACCGCATTGCTTGGAAGCTTCAGGTGGATAATCTTTCGCCCTATTCCATCCTGGCAGTGACCTTTACCAACAAGGCAGCCCGCGAGATGCGCGAGCGCATCGATGAGTTGATGGGGATGTCGCTGCGTGGCATGTGGGTGGGTACTTTTCACGGTTTGGCCCATCGCCTGTTAAAGGCGCATTGGAAAGATGTGAAACTGCCAGAAAATTTTCAAATCCTCGATTCCGACGACCAGCTGCGACTGGTAAAGCGCGTAATGCGCAGTATGGATCTGGATGAGCAGCGCTGGCCGCCAAAGCAGGCCCAATGGTGGATCAATGGCCAAAAAGATGAAGGGTTGCGCGCCGCTCATATTCAGGAAACTGGCGATCCCCATATGGCGACTATGCTGCGCATCTATCGGGAATATGAAGAAGTCTGTAATCGTCTCGGCGTGATCGATTTTGCCGAACTCTTGTTGCGCGCGCTGGAGCTGTGGAAAGAGCATCCAGCCGTGCTAGACCACTATCAGCAGCGCTTTCAACATATATTGGTCGACGAGTTTCAGGATACCAATGCGGTGCAATACGCTTGGTTACGCATACTCGCCGGCAAGGTCAGTGGTGTAACCGCTGTCGGTGATGACGATCAATCGATTTATGGTTGGCGCGGTGCCAAGGTGGAGAATATTCTCCATTATGAGGGCCACTTTAGCGACACTCACACGGTTAAGCTGGAGCAAAATTATCGCTCCACCTCGAATATTCTCAATGCTGCCAATGCTGTTATCTCAAAGAATGCTGAGCGTTTGGGAAAAAGCCTCTGGACCGACTCTGGCGAAGGAGAGCCCATTGCGCTCTATGCGGCATTTAATGAGCACGATGAGGCGCGCTATATAGCTGATCGTTTACAGTCATGGGTCAATCAGGGAAATCTTCGGGAAGACTCGGCGATTCTCTACAGGTCTAATGCTCAGTCTCGGGTTCTTGAGGCCGCACTGTTGCAGGCCGATATTCCCTACCGTATCTATGGCGGTCAGCGCTTTTATGAGCGTCTGGAAATTAAGAACGCCCTCTCCTATTTACGATTGATGATGAACTGTCACGATGATGTCGCTTTTGAACGAGTGGTCAATGTGCCGCCCCGCGGAATTGGTGATCGAACGGTTGAGACGATCCGCGCACTGGCGCGAGAAGAGCAAATTTCCATGTGGCGCGCATCGGAAAAGATTGTTACCGAAAAGCGTATGCCCGGTAGAGCGATCAATGCGGTCGCCGTATTTTTAGAACTGATCAATGAAATGAGCGGACAGCTGGATGAGCTGGAGCTCTATGAACAGGCTGAAAACGCGATCCAGCGCAGCGGCCTTATCGAGATGCACAAGCGTGAGAAGGGCGAGCGCGGTCAGGCGCGGGTTGAAAACCTTGAAGAATTGGTTGGCGCCTGTCGCAACTTCGAAGCCGAAGATAAAGACCTGCCAATACTGCCGCAGTTTCTCGACCAGGTGGCGTTGGATTCCGGTGACCGTCAGGCAGATGAAGATCAAGACGCAGTGCAACTAATGACCTTACACAGTGCCAAGGGACTAGAATTCCCCCTGGTGTTTATCGCCGGCGTAGAAGAAAATTTATTCCCGCATAAAATGTCATTGGATGAGCCTGGGCGTCTCGAAGAGGAGCGTCGCCTTGCCTATGTAGGCATAACCCGCGCCATGCAAAAACTCTATTTGACCTTTGCCGAAAGCCGCTCAATTTACGGTACCGAGTCCTTTAACTCTGTGTCGCGATTTGTGCGCGATATTCCCAAAGAAGTGATCGAAGAGGTCCGGCTGCAAAACACCATCAGCCGGCCAACTAGCTATGCTTCGAAAGGCTCTGGGGGATTGATGCAAAGTGACTCGGGCGATGACACGGGGTTCTCTCTGGGTCAGGGGGTTAATCACCAGGTTTATGGTGAGGGTGTTATTTTAAATTTTGAAGGTAATGGACCCCGTGCCAGAGTGCATGTGCGCTTTGCTGACGTGGGCACCAAAATCTTGATTTTAGCCTCGGCCAATCTGGCGGCGCTCTAAATAATAGAGTGCGCTAATGATGGCCGGCACAATAAAAAGGGGATCAAAATGCGTATAACCTGGACTGCACTGTTGTGCCTCGTACTTGTTGGCTGTGGTGGCGAAAGCACCAATTCCAATATCAGTGCAGAGGTAGAGCCCGCTCAGACATTTAACTGGAAGCTGGTCACCACATGGCCAAAAAACTTTCCCGGTCTCGGCTTAGCTCCGGAGCACTTTGCGGAAAATGTTGAGCGCATGAGCAACGGTCGCCTAAAGATTAAAGTCTTTGGTGCCGGACAGCTAGTCCCCGCCTTTGAAGTCTTTGACGCGGTCTCACAGGGCACTGCCGAGGTTGGCCATGGCGCCGCCTATTACTGGCAGGGTAAGGTTCCCGCCAGTGCCTTTTTCACCGCAGTACCCTTTGGCCTCAATGCTCAGGAAATGAATGCTTGGCTGCATTATGGCGGTGGTCTAGAGCTTTGGCGTGAGCTCTATGAGCCATTTAATTTAGTTCCCTATGCCGGCGGTAATACTGGCGTGCAGATGGCCGGCTGGTTTAACCGCGAAATCAATTCGATGGCCGATATCAAAGGCTTAAAGATGCGTATTCCCGGTCTTGGTGGCGAAGTCTTTACCCGCGCCGGTGGTATGTCAGTGCAGCGCTCTGGTGGCGAAATCTATACCTCTATGCAAACCGGTGAAATTGATGCCGCCGAGTGGGTTGGCCCCTACAACGATCTGGCATTTGGTTTTCATCAGATTGCCAAGTACTACTATTACCCTGGCTGGCAAGAGCCAGGCCCGACTCTAGAATTAATCATCAATAAGCAGGCTCTGGAATCTCTGCCTGCTGATCTACAGGCTATTGTTGAGTCCGCTGCCCGAGCTGCTAACCAAAATATGCTCGACGAATATACCGCGAGAAATAATGCCGCACTGGTCGAGTTAGTTGAAACCCACGGCGTCCAGTTAAGAAAGTTACCCGACGAGGTGCTCGTCGAATTGCGCTCAATAGCTGCCGATGTGGTTGAAGAGATGGCGGCTG
This sequence comes from gamma proteobacterium HTCC2207, assembly GCA_000153445.1. GTDB lineage: Bacteria > Pseudomonadota > Gammaproteobacteria > Pseudomonadales > Porticoccaceae > HTCC2207. Next base: position 237,836 of record CH672396.1, read on the forward strand.
AGAATCCTCTGTCCCAGCGCATCGCAAAATCGATGAAAGAATTTGCTAAACAGTCAAAATCTTATCATGCCATTTCTGAAGAAGCCTATTACAATGCGCGGAAAATCAACCTGAGCAATTAAGTGATGGATAAGATAATTATTGGTAGTGAGGAATGGTGTCACCTTCCTCAGCTTGGCATTCCCGCGGTCAAGGTACGTGTCGATTCCGGCGCACGAACCTCGGCTCTTCACGCTTTTAATATTAAGTCGTTTAAGCGCGGCGGTATTCCCTGGGTTTCCTTTCATGTGCATCCACTGCAGCGCAGCCGTGCGGTTTCGCTGCACTGTGAAGCGCCTATTGTCGATCGCCGCATGGTCAAGAACACAAGCGGTGCCAGCGAAAAGCGCTATGTCATCAAAGTGCCGATGCGTATGGGTGAAAATACCTGGGAGATTGAATTAACCCTGACCAATCGGGACAGCATGGGTTATCGAATGCTGCTTGGCCGCGAAGCTATGGCTAACCGGATCTTGGTCGACCCCTCTATGAGCATGAGCCTTGGGCGCTTCAGCGAAAGCGAACTAGTCGATATGTATGGCATGCAGCGCAAGGCGAAAACGGGGCTAAAAATTGCGTTGTTAGCCAGCAATCCAGAGCTCTATAGCAATCAACGGATTATGGAAGCCGGTACCGAGCGCGGGCATGAAATGATCTTTCTGGGCGTTAAAGACTGTTACATGAAGCTGGATGACGAAAATCCAGAAGTGCATTATCGCGGCGGCCATATTATTACCGACCTTGACGCAGTCATTCCGCGTATTCGTCCCAGCGCTACATTTTATGGCTGTGCACTGACACGTCAGTTTGAAAGCATGGGCGTTTATGCCCTGAATCATTCGCTGGCAATCAGCCAATCACGAGACAAGTTATTCTCGCTGCAGTTGCTGATAAAAAGTGGTTTGGATATACCGGTGACCGGTTTTGCCAACTCACCTATTGATACCAATGAGTTGATTGAAATGGTTGGGGGTGCGCCACTGATTGTAAAATTACTCGAGGGAACTCAAGGTCGCGGTGTCGTGTTGGCTGAGACCAAGAAAGCTGCAGAAAGTGTTATCAACGCCTTTAAAGCGGTTAAGGCCAACCTTTTGGTGCAAGAGTTTATCAAAGAGGCCGGGGGTAAAGATCTGCGGTTGTTTGTTATCAATGGCAAAGTAAAGGCAGTGATCCAGCGCGAGGCTGCGCCGGGTGAATTCCGGGCCAATCTCCATCAGGGCGGCAGCGCGTCGGTTGTGCGCGCAACCAGTGAAGAGCGTCGTTTGGCTATTAAAGCGGCGAAAGCCATGGGCCTGGCGGTTGCCGGTGTCGATATTATTCGCTCCAAAGGTGGGCCATTATTGCTCGAGGTTAATTCTTCTCCAGGCCTTGAAGGTATTGAAACTGCTACTGAGAAAGATGTTGCCGGAATGATGATTGAAGCGATTGAACAGCAACTCAAATGGAAGGGAAATTTAACCTAGAGCAAGCTTAGCCCGAGGTGCAACTAGAGGTTATCAGTACCTTAGTTGCGCCAGAAGGTTGGCGTAAACAGCACTAGCAGCGTAAAGATTTCCAATCGTCCGAGCAGCATTCCCCAGCAGAGTACCCACTTGGCAAAGCTATTGAGATCAGCAAAGTTTATTGCTACCTCTCCCAAGCCGGGGCCAAGGTTATTCAGTGATGCCGCGGTGGCTGACCAAGCGGTGACATAGTCCAGTCCCGACGCCAGTAGCAACAGCACCATTAAATAAAAGATCGCCAGATAGGCACCAAAGAACGCCCAGATAGCATCGGCGACGCGGCTGGGAATTCTGCGATTATGAATTTTTATCGGCAGTAGCGCATTGGGGTGTACCAAGCGATAAATCTCACGGATACACTGCTGACCTAAAATCAGCATTCGTCCTATTTTTATCCCGCCGCCAGTAGATCCTGCGCAGGCGCCAAAAAACGATAAGAAGATTAAGAAGAACGGTAAGAATGTCGGCCAGGCGCTGAAGTTGTCGGTGGTGAAGCCGGTGGTCGTCATAATCGAGATGAGGTGAAAGCCACCCTGGCGGAGACTCTCGCTCCAACCGTAGGTGCCGCTGTAATAGAGGTACAGACAAGTGATCGACACGCCGCCGAGCAGTAGATAGATATACATGCGCGCTTCAGGATCTGACCAGTAGTGAGAGATTTTACGATCGTGCCAGACATGGAAATGCAGGGCGAAGTTGATTCCCGAAATAACCATAAAGAAGGCGCAGATGGCCATAATGGCCGAGCTATCAAAAAAGCCGATACTGGCATCGTGAGTCGAGAAACCGCCAATGGAAACCGTGGAAAAGCTGTGGCTAATCGCGTCGAAGCCAGACATGCCCGCCATCCAATAAGCCAGCGCGCAGACTGCAGTCAGACCCAGATAAATCTTAAACAATACATTCGCGGTCTCGCGTATTCGCGGCGTCAGTTTAGAGTCTTTCATTGGCCCTGGCGTCTCGGTGCGATAGAGCTGCATGCCGCCGACACCGAGCATTGGCAGAATGGCCACCGCGATCACAACTATACCTATACCGCCGAGCCACTGTAGTTGCTGCCGATAGTAGAGGATCGATTTTGGCAGGTCGTCTAAACCAGAGATAACCGTTGCGCCAGTGGTGGTTAGCCCAGAAACTGACTCAAACAGGGCATTGATAAAACTTAGGTTGGGCGCCTCGGCCAACATCAATGGCAAGGCACCAAAAGTACTTAAAACCAGCCAGAAACAAACGGTAATTAAGAAGCCATCACGGGTGCGCATATCCGCATTCACCTGTTTTGACGGCAGCCAAAATGCCAGCCCTACCGCCAGCGTAATACCAAAGGCGATGGCAAAGGTAGACGATGTGTTTTCTCCATATAAAACCGCCACCAAAATCGGAGGCAACATGGTCAGGCTGAAGATCATCAGCAGCAACCCAAGTACTCTAGCTATTATATTGAGATGCATTAGTCACTAGGCCTTAAAAAAATGAGAGGCTCACCGCGAACAGTTTTTCGATCGCTTTGGTGTTCGCTTTATCAACCACAAAGACAATCACATGGTCACCAGTCTGGATTACTGTGTCGTGGTGGGCGATCAGCACCTCACCATTGCGTACCAAGGCGGCCAGGGTAGCACCCGGAGGCGACTTAATATCACCTATAGCGCGGCCCACGACTTTGGAGCTTTTCTCGTCACCATGAACAATTATTTCTAGGGCTTCAGCGGCACCGCGGCGCAGTGAGTGCACGCAGACCATATCACCTTGACGCACGTGAGAGAGCAGTGAGCTGGTGGTTGCCTGCTGCGGCGAAATAGCGATATCAATCACGCCACCCTGCATCAGGTCGGCATAAACCGGGTTGTTAATCAGCGTCATGACCTTGCGTGCGCCGAGCTTTTTCGCCAGCAGCGAGGCCATGATATTCACTTCGTCATCATTAGTCAGGGCCAAAAAGACATCGGTCTTGTCGATATTCTCATCGAGCAATAACTCTTGATCAGTTGCCGAGCCATTGAGTACCACACTCTTATTGAGCTTTTCCGAAAGGTGTCGGGCGCGCTCAGTAGAGTATTCGATGATCTTGATGTTGTAATCTTTTTCCAAGGCCTTGGCCAAGCTGAAACCAATATTGCCGCCGCCGGCAATCATCAGACGATGATAGGGCTTCTCCAATCGACGCAGCTCACTCATCACTTTGCGAATATTTTTTTTCGCCGCGACAAAGAAGACCTCATCGCCATCTTCAATAACGGTTTCGCCAGTAGGGAAAATCGCACCGTCCTTGCCAAATACCGCTGCCACACGGGCATCGGCATCGGGCATATGCTCTTTTAAGAAGCGCAGCTGTTGTCCTACTAGTGGGCTGTCTTTGACGGCGCGCAGACCGACCAATTGAATTGCCCCATCAGCAAAATCCAGCACCTGCAGCGCCCCGGGTTGCTCAATTAGTTTCTGGATATAATCCTTCACCACCATCTCGGGGGTGATCATTACATCCACGGGCATATGCTTGTCATTGAAGAGCTTATCTTTGTACTTCGGATTGGTGTAGTTGCGCGCGCGAATGCGGGCTATTTTGGTTGGTGTATGAAAAAGTGAATAGGCTACCTGACAGGCAATAATGTTGATTTCATCGCTGCTGGTTACTGCAACCAGCATATCGGCTTCTTCGATTCCCGCATTGACCAGTACATCTGGATGAGACCCAGTGCCGATTACAGTGCGAATATCAAGACGATCCTGAAGCGCTCGCAGCGTAACTTCGTTGATATCGACAACGGTTATATCGTTGTACTCGCGGGCTAGATTTTCTGCCAGAGTACCGCCAACCTGCCCTGCGCCAACAATTACTATTTTCATTATTTTTCCGGCTTGTTATCCGCTTATTTCTGACTTGTTTTACGCAACCTCGAGTAATAAAACCCGTCATTGCCATCGATCTTAGGAAATAACTGTCGTCCAAATGCAGTCTTGGTTCCCCATTCCGCCTCTATGCTATATAGCTCGGCCGCAGATGTTGTAGCTAAAGAGGTTTCAGCTAAAAATGTCTCAATCACTTGATCATTTTCCTGAGGCAGAACCGAGCAGGTTGCATATAAGAGAATGCCGCCCTCATCGAGTGTCTGCCAAAGGCTGTGCAGCAGCTGCAGCTGTAATTCGGCTAGCTTAACAATATCCGTCGTCTTGCGCAGCAGTTTGATATCTGGGTGGCGGCGAATTACGCCGCTGGCTGAACAGGGTGCGTCCAGCAGAATCCGCTGGAATGGTTTGCCGTCCCACCAGTCTGCGGTTGCACTGGCGTCGTTTACAACCAGGTCGGCCTTGAGTCCAAGGCGCCGCAGATTCTCCTCAACCCTTGGCATACGTCGACTTTCCAGCTCGACCGCAACCAGCTTACTGAGCTGGGGTTGGGTTTCGAGAATATGGCAGGTCTTGCCGCCGGGAGCACAGCAGGCATCGAGAACTTGCTGGTCGGGTTCGAGCTCCAGTAAGGCGGCCGTCAGCTGAGCGGCTTCATCCTGAACACTTACTGCGCCGCTATCCCAGCCTGGCAGAGTGGCAACATCGATCGCTGACTGCAGTTGTATACCCTGCTCGCTAAACTGAGTCGTCTGAGCCCTTATATCGGCTGCACTCAATTGCTGTAAATATTCATCTCGTGAGCCCTGCAGCTGATTGACCCGCAGGGTCATTGGCGCCTGTTCATTGTTGGCTGCGAGAACGTCGATCGCTACGGCGGACCCCCATGAAGTGAATAGGTCGTTGAGCAACCACTGAGGATGAGCGCGAACGAAAACAGGATTTTTAGCCAACTTGGTTTCCAGCTCAGTGCGTTGACGTAAAAAGTTGCGCAATACCGCATTGACCAGTCCTTTGGCCCAGGGACGTTTGAGCTTGGTCACCGCAGTAACCGTTTCATTAATCGCCGCGTGATCGGCGATACGAGTATGCATCAGTTGGTAGAGTCCGCAGGCCAGTAGACCCTGAATCTCGAACTCTTTTTCGCGCATAGGCTTTTGCATCAATTCTTGAAGTAACAGCTCAATCGCCGGATACCAGCGCAGGGTGCCGAAGCAGAGTTGTTTAAACAGGCCGACATCTTTCTCGACCACTTTACTGGCATATTCGGGAAGCAGTGCCGAGAGTGATTTGCCGCGCAGGACCTGAGCTATTACTTCGGCCACAGCGACGCGGGTATTCATCAAGAGCCTAGCTGCGTGCTGGGGGCAAATAATTCGCCGCGGGATTTGAGTACTTCAGAGACGGCCATGCGCGATTTTCCAGGCAGCTGTATTTCGGTTAAAAGTAGCGATTGTTCTCCGCAACTCACTAGCAGGCCAGCATTATCTGTTGAGATAATCTGACCTGGCGTAAGACCTGTTGCCTTGGTCGGCTCAGCCTGCCAAATTTTGATGCGCAACTCGCCCAAAGTGGTGTAAGCCGCTGGGAAAGGGTTAAAGGCGCGTATCTGACGATCCAAGAGTTGGGCGGGTTGGCTCCAATCTACCAGAGCCTCCTGTTTAGTAATCTTTGCCGCGTAGCAACTCAGCTGGTCATCTTGCTCCACAGCCACCGCAAGACCATTGCTCAGTGCGGCTAAAGTATGCAGCAGCGCTGGTGCGCCAAGCTGTTCTAATTTTTGATGTAGGCTGGCACTGGTCTCACTGCTATCGATTTCGCAGCGCGAGACACTCAGCATGGCGCCAGTATCTAGTCCGGCATCCATCTGCATAATGGTGACGCCGGTTCCCGAGTCTCCCGCTTCAATGGCGCGCTGAATAGGTGCGGCGCCACGCCAGCGTGGCAAAATAGATGCGTGCACATTGATACAACCAAGTCGCGGCGCATCCAATACAGCTTGGGGCAAAATAAGACCATAGGCGACCACCACCATGATATCGGCCTGCAGTTCGCTCAGTATGCGTTGCTGTTCTGGTTCTTTTAGGGATTGCGGCTGAAAGACCGGCAGCTGATACTCGACGGCGAGTTTTTTCACCGGGCTAGCCGTGAGTTTTTTGCCTCGACCAGCGGACCGATCCGGTTGGCTATAAACGCCAATAACGGAAATATCTGGAGCGTCGATCAAGGCCTGTAGGTGTGCCGCGGCGAAGTCTGGCGTTCCTGCAAAGAGAACTCTCAAGTGGCAGACGTCCTATGCATTCTGGCGATGGATTTTTTCCAGCTTCTTGCGAATGCGCTGGCGTTTAAAGGGCGACAGGTAATCGACAAATAATTTGCCTTCCAGATGGTCAATTTCATGCTGAATACAGACCGCAAGCAGGCCGCGGGCCTCCTCTTTAAAGGCCTTGCCCTCGCCATCCAGCGCGCGAATCACTACATGGGCGGGGCGATCAACCTTTTCATAAAATCCGGGCACCGAGAGACAGCCCTCTTCATAGGGGTCAACGCTCTCATCGAGAGGTTCAATTTCAGGATTGATAAAGACTCTTGGGCCTATATCGTCTTCCCCTAAATTCATCACAATCACCCGCAGGTGAACATCGATTTGCGTTGCTGCGAGGCCAATGCCTTGGGCGTCCTTCATAGTGTCAAACATATCCGCGATCAGACGTTTTATGGTCTCATCGACTTCGGCAACCGGCTTGGCAACCGTGCGCAGTCGGGGATCTGGGAATTCGAGTATCTTTAATATGGCCATAGTGAATGTGATGAAATTCTAAAAATAAAGTTAAAAGCGCTGCTACCATTAAGCTAATCCGGCGGCGCTTTCCATCAAATTTCTATCTAGTACCTTTCGGCACCTTCAGAAATCGCTGAAATTATACACTAACCCTGCCCGGAGAAAGGACTCACAAACATGAAAAAATTTGGATTCAGCACAGCGCTGCTGACGGCAGTGCTCTTCATTAGTCTGGTTAGTATCCCAAGCTTTTCCAATCAAACAGTTTTGATCAATAAGGACGTGCCTGATAGTTACACTGTGGTTCGCGGCGATACGCTTTGGGATATCTCCGCCGTGTTTTTACAGGACCCCTGGATGTGGCCAGAAATCTGGCATGCCAACCAGCAAATCGACAACCCTCATCTAATCTATCCTGGCGATATTATCAGCTTGGTCTATATCAATGGCGTGCCTCAGCTAAAGATCGTCCGCAGTGGTGAGGTCAAGCTGTCCCCGGAAATTCGAAGCCTTGATCACGGGGATGCCATCACCGCCCTGCCAGTAATGTGATCAGCACTTTTCTCTCAAAAACCCGGGTGACAGACGATGCTGCATTAAGCGGAGCGCCCTATGTTCTCGGCGGCGCTGAGCGACGTATTTTGGTGGGTATAAGCGATGATTTTTACGCTCGCGGTGACTTTACTGCCAACCGTTTGAATTATGGGATCTACCGCCGTGGTGAACCCTATATAGATCCGCAGACAGGTGAGCTGCTGGGAATCAGGGCCATAGATATAGGTGCGGCTAGAATCAAAGCGCTGGAAAAGGATGTTGCTACGTTGAGTGTGAGTCGCGCTGAAGGCGAGATTCGGATTAAAGATCGGCTGCTAGTCGCCGAAGAGCGGACGCTGGAATCGACCTTCTATCCTCGTGCGCCAGCAACTGCGATCAACGGTTCGGTAATTAACGTTGAAGAGGGTGTGCGCAATGCCGGTGCGCTGGATGTTGTAGCGATTAATCGTGGCGATCGCGATGGTTTGCAGTCCGGTGATACCCTGGCAATCTTCAAGCGCGGCGAATTGGTTAAAGATCGCGTAGCCAGTCAGCGGGTGCGCTTGCCGGATGAACGCATTGGTCTGTTAATGGTCTTTGATACCTACGAGAAAATGAGCTTTGCCCTAGTGATGGAAGCAGACAGACAAATTGATCTGGGTGATTTGTTACGCAATCCCTAAACAGCGCCAGCCAATAAACGACGCCAAGGAAAATCCCATGGACAGGGAATGTCATTACGCGCTGGTTTCGCAGCACCTAAATAAATTTACTCCCAAGTTTCAGCGCCAGCTCCTCGAGTCGGCGCAGACTTATTGCGCGATCTTTGAACAATCTTTAGAAGGCCTGCCTAAATCACTGCATCCTTTTCTCGAAAATCTTCGCAATCAATATGAGCAAGCAAGCTGGCGAGAGGCTGTGGAGACTATTGTGCTGCGCACGGAAGACTGTGGTGCTCGAATGATTCCCATCACTAGCCCCGACTACCCCGATCAGTTGAGGCAGATTGGCGGCGCACCGCGCCTACTCTATTTGCGAGGCAGTATAGACAATCTCCACCTTCCCCAGCTCGCAATAGTTGGCAGCCGCCGTATGACTCGTGGCGGTGCAGATAATGCTCGGGCATGGAGTGAGCATTTAGCTGCTGGAGGGTTTGTTATCACCAGTGGTTTGGCCCATGGTGTGGATGGGGCTGCTCATTTAGGCGCACTGGATGCTGGGGGTAAAACCATTGCCGTTATGGCCACCGGCATAGAGGCGGTCTATCCCCGCGCGCACCTTAAGTTGGCCGAGCAAATTATTGATCAGGGCGGCACTTTGATTACAGAGTTTGAGCCCACTACCAAGCCGCTGGCGACCAACTTCCCAAGCAGAAACCGAATTATCAGCGGCCTTAGTTTGGGCGTGTTGGTGGTAGAGGCAGCTCTGAGAAGTGGCTCATTAATTACTGCCCGCTATGCTTTGGAGCAGGATCGTGAGGTGTTTGCGATTCCCGGCTCTATTCACAACCCTCAGAGTCGCGGTTGCCACCATTTAATTAAGCAGGGAGCTCAGCTTGTAGAAAAGGCCCAAGAGATTGTCGAACAGCTAAAAGGTTCACTGTCTGGATTGGCTCAAGACGTTTTGTCTGCAACTGAACCTCCTCAAGCGCCATTTTCTGTGACTCATGGAGCGCTAAATCTCGAGGCTGACGAGGTGCAGCTTCTATCGCACCTTGGCTATGAACCCACCGATATGGACAGCTTAATAAGCGATGGTTTCTTTTCCGTCTCCGAGCTTTCTCGGTTACTAGTGGCGCTGTAGATAAAAGGCCTTATTGAAAGCCAAAATGGCCTCTATCAACGGCTGAAATGAACCCAGTTGATAAAGTGGTCGAATACTGCGCTAGGTCAACTATTGCGCCGCATTCAAACTTCCGGTAGCCTGCCCGCTTTCTTTATTGGAGTGTCAAACATGACCACCGCTTTTGTTGCAATTCTTATGGGCTCTGACTCGGATTTACCGGTGATGGAAGCCAGCTTTGAAATTCTGAAAAAATTCGATATCCCCTTTGAAGTTAAGGTGACCTCTGCACACCGCACACCCGCCGCAACTCATAGCTATGTTACCGATGCAGACGCTCGCGGATGCGCGGCCTTTATCTGCGCTGCTGGCATGGCAGCCCACTTGGCCGGTGCTGTTTCAGCAACTACCTTGAAGCCTGTTATTGGTGTGCCCATCAATGGTTCGCTGGATGGCTTGGATGCGCTGCTTTCAACTGTACAGATGCCCGGTGGCATTCCTGTTGCTACAGTTGCTATCGGTAAAGCCGGCGCTAAAAATGCGGCCTACCTTGCCGCTCAAATAATTGGTGTTGCCGATGCGTCTATGCATGCAAAGCTGGTTAAAGAGCGCGCCGACAATGCGGCACTGATCATTGCCAAAGATGCGGCTCTGCAGGAAAGACTGAACAACGGATAATGACTCCGTGACTGCTTGGATAAGCGACCCTCAGGTCTGCGCCGCGGCGCGATTACTGCAGCAGCAGGCGGTAGTCGCCTACCCCACCGAATCTGTGTGGGGATTGGGTTGCGACCCTGGGTCGCTGGTGGCAGTTGAAGAATTACTGCGCCTCAAAGGGCGCAGTGTCAGTAAGGGGCTAATTCTAATTGCCGCCAGTACTGAGCAATTTTCTTCTTTTCTTAAAGGCCTTGAACCTGACGCGCTTCTGCGTTTTCAAACACCGCAACAAAAACCCACTACTTGGTTGGTCCCTAACAATGGCTCTGCACCGGAGTGGATTAGCGGTGGGCATGATACTCTGGCGTTGCGCGTTACTGATCACCCGTTGGCCGCTGCTCTGTGCCAATTATTTGGTGGGCCGTTGGTATCGACTTCAGCCAACCCTCAGGGTCAGCCTGCCGCGATTAGCGCGGAGCAAGTGCAGGCCTATTTTGGTCAGGCTGTTGCAGTTCAGACCCCCGGCACTGTAGGCGGCGCGGTTAAGCCCAGTGAAATTAGGCATTTGCTAAGTGGAGAGATTGTTCGTGAAGGTTGAGGGTCAGGTGATAGACAAACAGGCGGTCAAAGAATACTTACTCGGATTGCAGGATAGCATCTGTGCGCAACTCGGGGCCGTTGACTCTGGCGAGTGGAAGGAAGATCGCTGGGTTCGTGAAGAAGGTGGTGGTGGTCGCAGTCGCGTATTGGTGGATGACGCGATAATCGAAAAAGGTGGGGTTAACTTTTCCCATGTCTTCGGTACCGAAATGCCCGCCTCAGCCACTCAGCATCGTCCAGAATTAGCCGGCCGTCGGTTTGAAGCCATGGGGGTGTCTCTGGTTATTCACCCACAAAACCCTTATGCCCCAACTTCTCATGCCAATGTGCGCTTTTTTATTGCTGAAAAAGACGGTGCGGAACCGGTTTGGTGGTTTGGCGGTGGCTATGATCTGACACCCTATTACGGCAATGAAGAAGACTGCAGTCACTGGCATCAAACAGCCAAGTCCGCCTGCGACAGGTTTTCTAAAGACTATTATTCGCGCTTTAAAAACTGGTGCGATGACTACTTTTATTTAAAACACCGCAGTGAACCGCGGGGTATTGGCGGTCTGTTTTTCGATGACTTCAATGAGTTGGGTTTTGAGCAGAGCTTTGCCTTTATGCGCGGTGTTGGCGATAGCTTTAGTTCCGCCTACATCCCTATTTTAGAGCGCCGCCATAATATCGCTTTCGGCGAGGCTGAGCGCCAGTTTCAACTGTATCGCCGCGGCCGCTATGTGGAATTTAATCTGGTTTGGGATCGCGGTACATTATTCGGTCTGCAGACCGGTGGCCGCACCGAATCAATCTTGATGTCGATGCCACCGCTGGTGCGCTGGGAATACGATTGGACGCCAGAGCCAGGTAGTGCCGAGGCAGAGCTCTACACTAAATACCTTATTCAACGAGACTGGGTCTGACATGGTTGATAAATACGCCGTTTTTGGCAATCCGATTGGCCACAGTCGCTCGCCGCAAATTCATTCTGCCTTTGCTGCCGAGACCGATCAGGCGTTAAGTTATACCAAGCAGTTGGTTGAGGCCGATGGCTTTGATGCCGCCGCGGACGAGTTTTTTGCTACTGGCGGCAAGGGTCTTAATGTTACCGTGCCCTTTAAGCAGGAAGCTTACTCCTATGCTGCGCGTTTAACGCCACGAGCTAGGCATGCTGGTGCAGTGAATACCCTGAGTCTTCAAGATGACGGCACAGTGCTTGGAGATACCACAGATGGTGTCGGCCTAGTCAATGATATGTTGCAAAATCTCGGCTGGCAGATCCGTGCTAAGCGCGTTTTAGTGCTGGGTGCTGGTGGTGCGGTGCGAGGAATACTGGAACCTTTGATGGCACAGCAACCTCAGCATGTGGTGATTGCTAACCGCACATTGGACAAGGCTCTGCAGCTGTCCAAGGGTTTTGCGGAGCAGGGTTATATTCTCGCCTGTGGCTTCGATATGCTGCCAGGACAGGAGTTTGATCTGGTTATTAATGGCACCAGCGTTGGACTCACTGGTAGTTTGCCACCGCTGCCCGATGATCTGCTCGCACCGGAGGGCGCCTGCTACGATATGCTCTACGCCGCGCAGCCAACACCGTTTATGCAGTGGGGCAAGCGTCAAGGTGCCAAGACAGCAGACGGCCTAGGTATGCTGGTTGAGCAAGCCGCAGAGTCTTTTTATCTCTGGCGTCAGGTCAGGCCCAAGACCGCTACGATTATTCAGGCCCAGCGAGAGCTGTTTTAGGGCTGCTCTTCCTGTAACTGTTCCGCTAGATACTCGTCCTTTAATTTAACGTAGTTAGCGGGACTGTAGGTGAAAAAATTCTTTTCACTTTCCGATAGAGCGCGCATGGGTTTGCAAGGATTGCCCACATAGACAAAGCCACTGGCCAGTGTCTTGCCCGGCGGCACCATGCAGCCGGCACCAATAATCACTTCATCTTCAACTACCGCACCATCATTCACAATGGCGCCATTGCCAATCAAGATCCGGTTGCCAATGGTGCAGCCATGGAGCACAGCGCGGTGTCCTATCACCACATCGTCGCCGATGGTTAAGGGCCAGCCGCCGGGATTAAATTCGCTGGCGTGGGTAATGTGTAGCACCGCGTTGTCTTGCACATTGGAGCGAGCGCCGATTCTGATCGAATGCATATCGCCGCGTATAACCGCACCTGGCCAGACTGAAGCATCATCTCCAAGTTGCACATCGCCAATTACCGTGGCCGCTGGATCCACATAGACCCGTTGACCAAGAACGGGAGAATGACCTCTGTGTGAACGCAGGTGTTTTCGAAAAGAGTGATCCATATGCTGTTACGCCCGATATAATGAAGGATCCTATTGTGGTGATATTTAAATGGCTTTTTCAACAAAAAAACAATTTATTGCAGGCGTGACCTGTCCCAAGTGCAGTTTATTGGACAAGATTCAGGCTTTTTCTACTGATGGCGTCGATTATCGCGAATGTATCAGCTGCGGATTCCTCGATGAAATGCGCGTCTATTCGGCTCCCCGTGAACTTGAAACAAGAGTCAATGCAGACGCGGCAGCTGAAGCTAATAAGATTTCTGCGGTCAAACTAATGGACCCACAGGGCTAGTCTTTTCTGAAGGGAGCAGCCGTTAGTTTAGGCGAACTCGGGAATTTTGGCTTTTGAACAGCAGGCGGATATTGGATGATTCAGTCAGGCAGGGGAAGCGGTCTGAAGGGTCCTTGCCTAGCGCACTGGTATACTCCTGTAACCTAGCCCTCAGGCCCTGATTCTTTTTAATCGAAGCCAGCAGTTTGTCGTTCAGCAGCTGAATGGCACTATCGATCTGGTTGGCGAAGGGCTCGCCGATAATATGGTGCACAATCAAGTTTGACCTGGTCATATTGACTGGGATCACCGGGCAGTTAAATTGCACGCTGAGCGTATCATTGAGCTCCTCAAGTAACCGGTGCGCAAGGTAGGCCTGATACATATTCGCTTCCAGCCCCTCTTCCGCAGACATAATGTCCATAGGTACATCGAGGAACTCTTTGGCTGTGGTCAATTGACGAGCAATTTCGCCATTGACGCCAGCGCAGGCAATAAAGTCTTCAAAGGCGGTGATCAGGTCCGGCACTAAATTTATATATTTTTTGATAAAAGATGCCAGAGCAGCAGTCCCATCGCTCTCTCTCAGCCGTATAGAATCGTGCAAATGATTTACCCGCTCATTTAAGAAGGCAATTAGAAATTCGCTGCTCTGATTTGAAAGTGGAGGCATGGGTCACTCTCTGGTTGATATGGAATTCGGAGAAAAGCCCATTCATAGGGTTTATATCCACTAGCGGTCGTGGCCATGAGGCCGATGACTCTTAATCACTATGGTGTAAATCTAGCAGATATTGTGGTCTATGCCACAAAGTTTGCCTACATATTGCTCGTTGATGACTTGGGTGACCACATTTGCAAGACGCAATTCAGCTTCTATTACAGTAGTGATCAGAAATTTGTTTTGCTATACTGCCGCGGCTTTTCACCCGCCTAATTTTAAGGGGTGGGAACTTTCCGGAAAGCGCGAGCTTAAAAAGTCCTAATTACCACGGAGAAACAAGCGATGTTGAAAAGAGCGCAAGCACTTTTCTTGAGTCTATTGAGCCTTGTTGTTTTATTGCCCATAGCGGGCAGTGCATTTGCTGAAAGTTCAGCTAGCCAACTCAATATGCCCCAAGGTGTCACCGAAGTCAGTCAAGCAGCCTATGATATTCACATGATCATGATCTGGGTCTGTACCGTTATCGGTGTCGGTGTTTTTGGTTTTATGTTCTACGTGATGTATGCGCACCGCAAATCCCGCGGCGCCGTAGCAGAAAACTTTCATGAACATTTAGGTGTTGAGTTGCTTTGGACGATCGTCCCGACAATCATTTTGATTGTTATGGCTTTCCCCGCAACTACAGCACTATTGAAAGTCTACGACACAGATAACCCAGATATCGAAATTAAGATTACCGGTTACCAGTGGAAGTGGCAGTACGAATATCTCGGCGAAGGCGTTAAGTTCATGAGTGAGCTGCGCACCTCTGACGACGAAGTCTATGGTCGCGAGCCTAAGGGTGAGCACTATCTTCGTGAAGTTACCGAAGCTCTGGTTCTTCCGGTAGGCAAAAAGATCCGCTTTCTGGTAACTGGCAACGACGTAATTCACTCCTGGTGGGTTCCCGATTTTGGTGTTAAGCGCGATGCGGTCCCAGGACTGTTCACCGCCGGTTGGGCCAAGACGGACAAGCCTGGCACCTATGTTGGTGAATGTACCGAACTGTGCGGACAGGGCCATGCCTTTATGCCAGTAGTTGTAGAAGTGAAAGAAGAAGCTGAATACAACGAATGGTTGGCCAACAAGAAAGCTGAGGCAGTTGAGTATGCTTCTACCATAGGTAAAGAGTGGGCGCCTGAAGAATTGATGGCGAAAGGCGAAGAGGTATACCTGCAGAGTTGTGCAGGTTGTCACCAGGCTGATGGCGGCGGTATTCCCGGTGTCTTCCCAGCAATTAAAGGCAGTCCAATCGCCCTGGGACCTCAAATAGGTCACATTGCAGTATTGATCGACGGTGTTCCCGGTTCAGCTATGCAGTCTTTTGCTGACCAGCTTTCCGAAGTCAATATAGCTGCGGTTATTCACTATCAGCGAAATGCTTGGGGCAACGATGTTGGCGATGTAACTCAGCCAATTGATGTTCTCAACTACAAGCAAAGCAAATAAGGGAGATTAGATAAATGGCACACGGTCCCGCAACTTTGGCAGATGGCTGGCGCGCTTATATAGCTCGCTGGGTATTTACGACCAACCATAAAGATATTGGTACGCTGTACCTTTGGTTTAGCTTTGCAATGTTTTTGCTGGGTGGCGCTTTCGCGATGATTATTCGCGCAGAGCTGTTCCAGCCAGGCATGCAGTTAATTAGACCTGAATTTTTCAACCAGATGACCACCATGCACGGCTTAGTCATGGTGTTCGGCGCGATTATGCCGGCCTTTGTTGGCCTAGCTAACTGGATGATTCCCCTGATGATCGGGGCGCCAGATATGGCTCTGCCGCGTATGAACAACTTAAGTTTTTGGATCCTGCCCTTCGCGTTTGCGATCCTGACTTCAACGTTGTTTATGGAAGGCGGCGGTCCTAACTTCGGTTGGACTTTCTATGCGCCACTGTCGACTACTTATGCACCAGACTCGGTGAACTTCTTTATCTTTGCAATCCATATTATGGGTGCCTCATCAATCATGGGCTCGATTAATATTATTGCTACTGTAATGAACATGCGCGCGCCTGGCATGACTTACATGAAGATGCCGCTATTTGTTTGGACCTGGGTAATCACAGCATTCTTGTTAGTTGCTGTAATGCCAGTTCTGGCCGGCGCAGTAACCATGATGTTGATGGACATTAACTTCGGTACTAGCTTCTTTGATGCTGCTGGTGGCGGCGACCCAGTATTGTTCCAGCACGTGTTCTGGTTCTTTGGTCACCCAGAGGTTTACATCATTATCTTGCCAGCCTTTGGTGTTGTATCACAGATTATCCCAACCTTCAGCCGCAAGCCGCTGTTTGGTTATTCGTCGATGGTTTATGCCACGGCAGCGATCGCATTTTTGTCCTTCGTAGTTTGGGCTCACCACATGTTCACTGTGGGTATGCCAATCGCCGGCGAGCTGTACTTTATGTACGCCACTATGCTGATTGCTGTGCCAACAGGTGTGAAGGTATTTAACTGGATCACAACCATGTACAAGGGTTCGTTGACCTTTGAAACGCCAATGCTATTTAGTATCGCTTTTGTGATTCTGTTTACCTTTGGTGGCTTCACTGGCTTGATGCTCTCGATTGCGGCTGCTGATATGCAGTACCACGACACCTACTTTGTTGTTGCTCACTTCCACTACGTAATGGTTGCTGGTGCAGTATTTAGTGGCACAGCTGCTATCTACTACTGGCTGCCAAAGTGGTGTGGAAAGATGTACAACGAGACTATGGGTCAGGTGCAGTTCTGGGTTGCCTTTATCGGTTTCAACATTGCCTTTATGCCCCAGCACTTCTTAGGTCTGGCAGGAATGCCACGCCGTTATGCCGACTACGGTCTGCAGTTTGCTGACTGGAACATGGTTTCTAGTATCGGTGCCTTTATCTACGGTGGCGCTCAGTTAATGTTGTTGTACAACGTGATCGCGACGATTCGCAACGGCAAGCCAACCACTGAAGAAAAGACCTGGGAAGGTGCCGAAGGACTGGAGTGGACTGTTCCATCTCCAGCGCCTTATCACACCTTCGCAAAGCCCCCCGAGTTTAAGTAGGGGGGCCTAGATTATGTCAACTGACGCTTCTAACCGGCGAGTTGTGGTCAAGTCGCTGTTTGGTGCGGCGGGTATGTTTGCTTTTGCAATCTTTGTGTTACCGCCGATGTATGACCTGTTTTGTGAGATTACCGGACTCGGTGGCAAGACAGGTGATGAATACACTGCAGTTGATGTCAGGGTAGATACATCGCGCGAGGTCAGAGTTAGGTTCGTGGCCTCAAACAATGCGTCTATGCCCTGGGTTTTTAAGCCGACTAAAGACAGTGTTGTAGTGCATCCAGGTGAGCCCACAGAGATCACCTACTTTGCCCACAACATTACCGATGAAGATATGGTTTCTCAGGCGATACCCAGTTTGGTGCCGAATAATGTGGCGGATTATTTCCACAAGACAGAGTGTTTCTGTTTTGAGAATCAACCACTGGCAGCTGGCGAACAGGCAGACTTAAAGCTTATATTTATTATTGATCCGGATTTGCCGGAAGGCGTTAATAGTGTGACGCTCTCTTATACGATTTTTGATATCACCGATCGTATGGCAAACCCAATAGCACAGTTACAGTAATTTCCAAGCGATTGGGAATAACAACACGGAGATAAAAGATGTCAACAGAAAGCAGTTATTACGTACCGGAGCAGAGTAAGCTACCGATTATCACTGCCACGGGCATGGGACTAATGGCTTACGGCGCTGCCTCTTGGGTTATCGGCGGCGGCAACATGGTTTTCACTGCTGGCCTTATCATTATGGCGCTTGTTATGTTCAAGTGGTGGAGCATAGTGATTGATGAAAATATGCGTGGCTTGGCCAATGACCAGCTCAAGCGGTCTTATGTGCTAGGTATGCTGTGGTTTATTTTCTCAGAGGTAATGTTCTTTGCCGCTTTCTTTGGTGCACTTTTTTACCTGCGAGTCATCGTTAACTCCTGGTTGGGTGGGGACGCTGCGATCGGCATATTTGACGACACGCCAACCGATGCTGCTGTAGCGAACAATGCCTTACTATGGCCTGGTTATGAAGCTGATTGGCCGCCAATGGTTACGCCTGATGAGGCGGCAAACGGTGCCAATGCGACCTTTATCGGTCCCGACGAAGCCATGAGCTTCCCCGGCTGGTCTAAGATGTTGGGGTGGTTGCCACTGTGGAACACCGTTATTCTGGTTACCTCTAGTGTCACTGTACACATCGCCCACACTGGCCTTAAGAACAACAACCGCAAGCAGTTTGTTGGATGGTTGGGTTTCACCGTATTACTCGGTCTGATCTTCTTGGTACTTCAGGCAGAAGAATATATTCATGCTTACCAGCATATGGGCCTGACATTAGACTCGGGCATCTACGGCACAACCTTCTTCATGCTTACTGGTTTCCACGGCGCGCACGTCACTCTGGGTACTGCAATGCTGGCCATTGCTTGGTTTAGATCACTCAAAGGTCACTTTAGCAATGAAGATCAGTTCGGCTTTGAAGCTGCTTCTTGGTACTGGCACTTTGTTGACGTAGTTTGGATTCTGCTGTTCTTTGTAGTTTATGTATTCGACTAGATAGACGTTTGCGGAACGTAAAAAAACGGCTAGGCAATTTGCCTGGCCGTTTTTGTTTGTCGGCCAGATATCGGCCTTGAGGTTTTTAAGAGATTAAGGAATTTACTGCTTTGGCGCTCTAGGAGCAGTTGGCGCGACATTCTCTGGGTGAAGTTGTTGGTCCCATGGCGCCTGACTTTTGATCTGTCCTGTGTAGGCACCGTATATAATGGTGCCAATCAACATCACCGCCAGGCTGACACGCAGCCCCAGGGCATAGAGCAGGCGTTTTTTATTGTCGCCTCCCAGATCCTTGACCAAGAAATTTAAGCCGCCAAACAGGCTGGCGATCAGGGCAATAAGCAGGACAAGCATAAAAGTCTTGAGCATAGTGGTCTCACAATTGTGATAGTAGAAGGTGGAATTTAAACATAAATGAACAGCGACCCGCATCTTAACGCGAAAACATTTTCTTGGCAGCCAAATGCCAAGTTATTGCTGTTCGTCTTGTTGATGACCCCGCTGTTAATAAGTTTGGGCTACTGGCAATTAGATCGCGCTCAAGAGAAGCGTGAAATATTGGCCGAGTTTAAGGCCAACCAAGAGTCGCAGCCGGTGGGATTTGAGCAGTTAGATGTGGGCCTAAATCTGCAGTATAGACAGGTTCAATTTGTCGGTGAACTAGATGCATCGCGGCGTGTTTTGCTGGATAATCGCGTCCGCAATGGCAGGCCCGGCTATGAGATTTTTGAAGTGCTGACCCTAGCCACCAGCAAGTTAAAGGTTTTGGTTAACCGCGGCTGGGTGCAGGCATCCCTAGACCGCAACCAGCTCCCGGAAATAGCACCGGTACTGGGTCAGGTTAAGTTGCGGGGAACCCTCTATCGTGTGTTAAAGGGCGGGCTTCAGCTAGATGACGGCGTTCGCACAGTTGAGAGCTGGCCGGCGCGCATAGGGTGGATCTCTACTGAGCGTGCCACAGAAGTCTTTGCCAATGATTTTTTTACTTACCAATTGCGATTGGATAGTGATTCCGTTGGTGCATTAACGACCGGTTGGCCGACAGTGTCGGTGCAGCCAGAAAAACATACAGCCTATGCAGTACAGTGGTTTGTTATGGCGATAGTCCTGCTTCTGCTGACTATTAATGCCAATTCAAATCTGGCGGCATGGCTTAAATTTAAGATCGCAAAAACAGAGAGTGACGCTTTATGAGTGACGCGCAGGGAACCCAAGGACCTCGCAATAGAGGTATGCAGATTCAAATCTGGATTATGTTGATTATGGTTGGCGGTGTAATGCTCGCTGGCACATTGATGCAGCCGCAATCGGAGGAGCAGCGTCAGCAGCTGATGGAGTTACTGGGCACTACCAATCAGGGTAATCTGGTTAAACCCGCGGTTGATGCCGGTAGCATATTCCCGACTAATCCCGATAAAGCG
The DNA here is from genome assembly GCA_000153445.1 of gamma proteobacterium HTCC2207. Classification (GTDB taxonomy): domain Bacteria; phylum Pseudomonadota; class Gammaproteobacteria; order Pseudomonadales; family Porticoccaceae; genus HTCC2207. The sequence goes on from CH672396.1 coordinate 257,851, forward strand.
GAAAAATGGAAGATTGTTATTGCTGGCGGCGAAAGCTGTGATGCTGGCTGTAACCAAGTGATATTAGATACGCGTTCGGTCCATATACTGATGGGTAAGCTAGTGCGTCGCGCTGAGCGTGTTTACCTCGCCGATACCGAGCAGTTGCAGCAGCAGGAATTTGACGATCTGAGTCTTGCGCATCCTCATTTAACTATCCGCACCGATGGCTTGAGTGAGTTTAAGCAAATGTTGAAAAACACCTCAGCAGACTGGGACATGGCCGACACCCGTTACTTTGTGGTAACGCCTGATGCAGAGGTTATCCTCTACTTCACGCAAGACGACGACGTCATGGGCTTACTGGAAGACATGAAGCACTTATTAAAATATTCACCAGATCGCTAAATAACACACAGATCTTCGGAGTTGGATCATATGCAACAAACTGAATTAGAAACAACCGGCGTAAGCTGGCGCGACTACCTAGAGTTGTGCAAGCCCAACGTGGTTGCGCTGATGATTCTGACCTCCCTGATTGGCATGTTGTTAGCCACCGACGGACTTGTCTCTCTGGATGTGTTGATTCTGGGAAATCTAGGCATTGCTCTCTGTGCCGGCTCAGCCGCTGCGGTCAATCACATCGTCGATCGCAAGATTGATGACACCATGGCCCGCACTCATAACCGCCCTATCGCCCGCGGACGCATTCAACCAAGCCAAGCGATCATGTTTGCAGCTCTGACGGGTTTAGCTGGCATGGTCATTTTGCTGGTGTTTATTAACCAGATTACTGCTTGGCTGACGCTGGCTTCATCAATTGGTTATGCCTTTGTCTACACCATGTATTTAAAGCGCGCGACGCCGCAAAATATTGTTATCGGCGGTTTGGCTGGCGCAGCGCCCCCGCTGCTGGGTTGGACTGCAGTGACCGGCGAAGTGCACTACAACGCCCTGCTGTTGGTACTGATTATCTTCGCTTGGACACCGCCGCACTTTTGGGCGTTGGCGATCCACCGCAAAGACGATTATGCCAAGGCTGAGATTCCCATGCTGCCAGTGACCCACGGCGAGCAATATACCAAGATCAATATCGTGCTCTACACATTGCTATTGATTGTGATTACCGTGCTGCCGTTTTTGACTGGCATGTTCGGTCTGTTGTATTTGGTTGGCGCTCTGGTCTTGGGTGCCGGCTTCTTATACTGGGCACTGGTCATGTTGTTTGGGCAGGATGATGACTCAGGCATGAAGACCTTTAAGTTTTCGATTACTTATTTGATGGTGCTGTTTGTGATTATGCTGCTCGATCACTACCTTATAGAGACCACACCGATTATTTAATTAAGTGGCGGTATTTTAAATTTAGCCACAGGCTCTTATTCGTTGGAGAACAGTATCATGAAGCAACAAACTGGCATCAAGCTGACCGTCTTGGTAATCCTCTGCTTTATCGTTTTAGTGATTTTTGGTTTTGCCTGGAAGATGCGTCAGCCAGTGCCCATGTCCGCTGAAGATCTGCGGGTTAATGGCGCGATTGAGCTGAGCACGCCGCGGATATTTAGCGACTTTGACCTGATCGATCACAATGGCGATGCCTTTACCCTAGAAAACTTTAAAGGCGTTTGGAGCATAGTGTTTTTTGGTTTTACCAACTGCCCTGATATCTGCCCCACCACCCTGGCTACCCTCAACGCCATGTACGAAGATCTGGGTGACAGCGAAAAAGAAAATCTACAGATTGTGATGGTTTCTCTGGATCCCGAGCGCGACACCGTCGAAAAAATGGCTCTCTATGTCCCCTACTTCAATGAAGACTTTGTTGGTGTGACTGGAAGCCCCTACTCTATTTTGCAGCTTAGCACTCAGCTGACTATCGCCTACACCAAGGTTGATTTAGGTGAGGACAACTACACTGTCGACCACAGTACGCAAGTAGTTCTGATCAACCCCAAGGGCCACTACCATGGGTTCTTTAAAGCGCCTCATGGTGAAGTGGCCATGCGTCAAACCTGGCGTTCGATCAAAGACAGTTTTGGGCGTTAACCGCGCTGGCGAAATACCAGAGAAAGAGTAAACAGCAGTGCTGCGCAGACCACAACTGAGGGGCCTGCTTGGGTGTCGCTATAGTAAGACATAGCCAACCCCATCATCACTGTCAGCATGGCAATCAAGCTCGCCATCACCGCCATTTGCTCCGGCGTGCTGCTAACGCGTCGCGCAGTGGCGGCGGGAATGATCAACAGCGCTGTAATCAACAGTACCCCGACAATTTTCATCGCAATGGCAATAACCAGGGCGGTTATCAGCATCAGAGCGGTGCGTACCACCGAGGTTTTAACGCCCTCAACACTGGCCAGTTCCTCGTGCACGGTAATATTGATCAGCGGCTTCCAGAGCCATAACAGCAGCGCGATAACTGTGCCCGCCACAGCATAGACAACCCAGAGATCATTTTTCGTTACCGCGAGCAGATCGCCAAACAGCAGCGACATCAGGTCGATCCTTACATCCGGCAACAGCGAAATCAGCACTAGGCCGGTTGCTAAAGCCGAATGCGAGAGAATACCAAGCAATGTATCCAGAGATAAAATGCCGCGCTGTTCTAGATAGACCAGACCCAGAGCAATTAGCATGGGAATAGCCGTTACGGTGATGCTGATATTAATGCCCAGCAGCACGCCGATGGAAACCCCGAGTAAGGCGGAATGTGCCAGAGTATCGCCAAAATAGGCCATACGTCGCCAGACTACAAAGCAGCCCAGAGGTCCAGCAACTAGGGCAACGCCCAAGCCTGCTAGCAAGGCATAGAGTAGAAAATCAGGCATGGTTGCAGCCCTCCCCATGTTGATGCTTGCCCTGTTTATCGAGCACCTCACCGTGAATGCTGTGTTGATGATCGTGCTGATGGGCGTAGATCGCCGTCGTCTGACCGAAGATATCTATATAGGCTTGATCTTGCGTAACCTGCTCAGGATTACCCTGACAGCAAATATGCTGATTGAGGCAGATCACATGATCTGTCGCCGACATCACCAAATGCAGATCATGGGAGACCATCAACACGCCGCAGTTAAGCGATTTGCTGAGATCGGCAATCATTGAGTAAAGCGCGTTTTGCCCGGTGACATCAACCCCCTGAACTGGCTCATCTAAAACCAGAAAGTTGGGGTTGCGAACGATCGCGCGAGCTAGCAGGGCGCGCTGCATTTCGCCCCCTGACAGTGTTTGAACCGGCGCCTTTGCCAGGTGACCTATACCGACCCTCTCCAGTGCCTCATGGCAGGCACTATGGGATGTATTGGCCAGCTGCAAAAATCGACAAGTAGAGATTGGCAGCGTTGGATCTATCGTGATCTTTTGTGGCATATAGCCAATTTGCAGTTCAGAAGACGGTTGCACTGAACCGCTGTCGGGTTTCAAAAGACCGAGAATAATTCTGACCAGAGTAGATTTACCGGCGCCGTTTGGGCCAATCAATGTGGTAATCTCACCGCGCATTAACTGCATGGATATATTTTCTAGTACCGGGCGCGAACCAAAGGATTTGCTGATCTGTTCGAGTCGAATAAGGGGTTCTGTCATCTTAGGCATTCTCTGTGGATACAGGTTGTTTTTGGGCTGTCGACTGACTGCAGTTAGGACAGAGTCCTAAAAGCTCCAAGGTCTGGCTCTGTATGGTAAAATTCGTTTTATCAGAGGTCTTTTGCAACAGGTCATTTAGGCTGTTGTGGGACACTTCGGCCGCACTGCCACATTCAGTGCAGATCATAAATAGATTGCTGTGGTCACTGCCGGGAAAGGGGCAGCCGATATAGGCATTGAGTGACGCGATGCGGTGGATCAGCCCGAGCCCCAGAAGAAACTCAATGGCACGGTAAATAGTCGGCGGGGCTATGGATTTTCCCGTGAGTGCAGCCAGTTGATCCTGCAGCTGGTAAGCCCCTAGAGGTTTATGGTCCTGCCAGAGGAGTTCCAGTACGGCTTTTCGTGTAGGTGTCAGCCGCGCCTTGTTGGCGGCGCAGAGTTCCTCGGCACGGCTCAGCGCAGCGCTGATGCAACGGCTGTGGTCATGGGGCTGATGAACTAGTCGAGAATTGGTCAGCACGGGACGTTTATACCTAGCTAGATAGTGATTATAAAATTAAATGCAATGTTATAATATAACGTTATTTTGGCCCTAGAAACTTTACCTGTGGGCGCTCGAGTTAACAACTAAAACGGTAGTTTTTCGTAAATGATACATCATAACAGTTTATTGAAGATGGTTTCTCTGTTGAGCCTATTCGCCGCTCAAACAGTCTTGGCTACTGCTCAAATGGACAGGCCTCTGATCATCACCACCATCAAACCGCTGGCCATTATTGCCCAGTCTGCTGTTGGCGATCAGGCTCGAGTCGAATATCTTCAGTCGGCAGTCCAGTCAGCCCACGCATTATCTCTGCCGGTCTCAGCCCTGAAGAAAATTGATCAGGCAGACTTAATAATCTGGATCGGCGAGATATTTGAATCTCGTGTGGCTAAACCCATGGCCTCAGTGCCCAGTGACAAGCTTATTACGACTATAGAGCTGCCAATGACTGCGCCAAACGATGTCGTAAATCCGCAAGTCGCCGGAAACCTGCAAGAGGCCGATGACTCAGGCGACCACAGTCACTTAAGCCATAATCATAACCACTTAAGTGAAGATCCTCATATCTGGCTAAACCCACAAAATGCCAATCTGATTGCGGCTGAAATCCAACGACGCCTAAATCTTCCGCTAAAAGAGATTATTAGCGCCGAACAAATTGCTAGCTTAACGGCTGAACTGGCGCCGCTCCGTGATAAACAGTTCCTAGTTCATCACGATGCCCTAGGGCATTTCACCGGCACTTTTAAACTCCAGCCTGGGTTTTCGATTCGCGACGCCAGCGGCGCTAGTCAAGGTGTTAGAAGTCAGTATCGTCTGCGTCAGGAGGCTAAGGCCTCTGCCGCCAGCTGTGTTTTTGTCGAACCCCAATACGCCGATCGAGACGCTAAAATAATCGCCGATGAGTTATCGCTGCCGGTTGCCTTGATCGATATTCAGGGGCTATATCAAGCTCTGGACGGCAACGCTTATGCTAGTTTTATGCAAACCTTGGCGTCACAGGTAAAGAGCTGTTTTGACAGGTGAGTAAGCAGCCTCCCCAATCTATGAAGTATCAACAGGCTGGGGAAAATCCTGTATCCTGACGGCTTCTTTATTAGAGCTATTAAATTAATAGCGCTATTTGTTTAGTATCGCTGTCTAATTAGTACCGCTATTTTATTTAGTACCACTATCCCATAAACAACTCTCGTGGAAAATATGGACACTACTACCCCGCTGATTTTAGTCGATGGCTCTTCCTACCTCTATCGCGCCTATCACGCCCTACCACCCCTGACCAACAGCAAAGGCAAGCCAACCGGTGCTGTAAAAGGCGTGATCAATATGATGAGGCGTCTGCAGAAAGACTATCCAGATAGCACTCATGTAGTGGTCTTCGATGCCAAGGGCAAAACCTTTCGCGATGAAATCTACACTGAATACAAAGCCAATCGACCACCGATGCCGGATGACCTGCGTGAGCAGATCGCGCCAATCCACCAGATTATCGAAGCCATGGGCATGCCCATGTTGATTATTGACGGGGTAGAGGCCGACGATGTGATTGGCACCCTGGCTGTGCAGGCGACTGCTGCGAAACAGCCGGTGGTTATTTCTACCGGTGACAAAGATATAGCTCAGCTGGTAAACGAACATATCACACTTATTAATACCATGAACAATAGCACCATGGACAGGGCAGGGGTGATCGAGAAATTTGGTATTCCCCCGGAGCTGATTATTGATTATCTGGCGCTTCTGGGTGACAAGTCGGACAATATTCCCGGCGTGCCCGGTGTAGGTGAAAAGACGGCCCTTGGTCTGCTTCAAGGCTTAGGGAGTTTGGATGATATTTATGCAAATTTAGATGATGTCGCTGGACTGGCCTTTCGCGGCGCTAAAACCATGTTGCCCAAGTTGCTGGACAACAAAGAGCTGGCTTATCTCTCCTATCAGCTTGCGACGATTAAAACTGATGTTGAAATGCCCGTACACCTATCTGAATTGAAGAATGCTGAGCCGGACAAGGCAGCATTGCTGAGTCTGTTTAAGCACATGGAGTTTAAAACCTGGATTGACGAAGGTCAGACCAATTCCCAAACCAATTCAAATACCAAGGCAGCGGCTGCATCCAAGTCGCCGGTTGAGCAAGATGGTTTAGTGGCCGCGCCTGCAGATAAGCCTGCTGTCGTAAAAGATTATCAGATCGTTCTAACCGAACAGGATCTGGCAACTTGGATCGAAAAAATAAAGTCTGCCGACCTAGTCGCCGTCGACACAGAGACCACCAGTCTCGACTATATGCGCGCAAAGCTCGTTGGGATTTCATTGTCCACAGCGCCAGGGGAAGCCTGTTACATTCCTTTTGCCCACGACTATATGGGCGCGCCAGAGCAGCTTCAGCCCGAGTTTGCGCTTGAGAAGCTCAAACCCTACTTGGAAGATCCGGCATTCCCCAAAGTGGGCCAAAATCTTAAATACGATATGAGCGTATTAGCTCAGCATGGCATCAGCCTGCGGGGCATTACCTTCGATACCATGCTTGAATCCTATGTTCTCGACTCAGTGGCCAGTCGCCACGATATGGATAGCTTAGCGCTCAACTATCTCGGCGAAGAGACGATTAAATTTGCCGATGTGGCCGGTAAAGGTGCCGCTCAGTTGACCTTTAATCAGGTTGCCCTTGATCAGGCCGGACCCTATGCGGCAGAAGATGCAGACATTACCCTGCGTCTGCATCAAACCCTGTGGCCGCGAGTGGCTGCCGAACCGACACTTACCAAAGTCTTCGAAGAAATAGAGTTGCCACTGGTGCCAGTCTTATCGCGCATTGAGCGTACCGGCGCCCTGGTAGATGACACATTATTATTTCAGCAGAGCCAGGAGCTCTCGGCGCGACTGGGCGAGCTGGAAACGGAAGCCTGGGAATTGGCTGGCCAGCAATTTAATCTCGCCTCGCCAAAACAGCTTGGCGAAATACTGTTTGAAAAACTGCAAATTCCGGTACTGAAGAAAACCGCCAAAGGGGCGCCTTCCACCAAGGAAGAAGTGCTACAAGAATTGGCGTTGGATTATCCGCTGCCCAAGGTGCTGTTAGAGCATCGCGGTCTGGCGAAATTAAAATCCACCTACACCGACAAGTTGCCGACTATGATCAACTCGGTCACCGGGCGCATTCATACTTCATATCATCAGTCGGGAACTGCCACCGGGCGACTCTCCTCGTCGGATCCCAATTTGCAAAATATTCCCATCCGCAGCGCCGAGGGTCGCCGTGTGCGGCAGGCCTTTGTTGCAGCTCCTGGCTGCAAGCTAGTGGCGGCGGATTACTCCCAGATCGAATTGCGTATTATGGCGCACCTCTCAGAGGACCCCAGTTTATTGGCCGCCTTTAGTGCCGGCCAAGATATTCACCGGGCCACTGCCGCGGAAGTCTTTGGTGTCGAGAACGAAGAGGTCACCATCGATCAGCGCCGCAGCGCCAAGGCGATTAACTTCGGTCTTATTTACGGCATGTCAGCCTTCGGCCTGGCGCGTCAGCTGGGTATTAACCGCAAACAAGCAGCGGAATATATCGAGCTCTACTTCACCCGCTATCCGGGGGTGCAAAACTATATGAATAATATTCGCCACAGTGCTGCGGAACAGGGCTTCGTCGAGACGGTTTTTGGTCGTCGACTGTATTTGCCGGAAATTAATGCCAGCAATGGTATGCGTCGTCAGGCTGCTGAGCGCACGGCAATTAATGCGCCGATGCAGGGCACCGCTGCCGATATTATTAAACTGGCGATGATCAATGTGCATAACTGGCTCGAAACCAGTGACTTAACCAGTAAGATTATTATGCAGGTGCACGATGAATTAGTACTGGAAGTGCCAGAGTCAGAGATGGAAGAAGTTCAAAAAGGCCTTAATGACCTTATGGAGAGCGCCGCCGAGCTGCTGGTCCCGTTGGTGGTTGATATAGGTGTTGGCGACAACTGGGATGAGGCGCACTAATCCTTTTTGATGGGTCAGATGCTCAAAAGGGCGGGTAAAAGAGAGGCTAGCGGTTAGATAAAAAATTATTTTTAACTTATTTTGATAATTTGTGAACTATTTCATTTCAGCCTGTCTTAATTAGGGCAAGACATGATTGCTTACTCTCCCCCAATCTAAGCAACTGCAACGCTGGAACTCCCAAGCAAAGCAACGCAGACCCCGGTTCAACTTTGAGCCGGGGTTTTTTTTGCCTTGCTTATTTTACAAGGGGGGCGCTTAAAGAGATGCGAGTGTAGTCCTGCAGAGACCGCTGAATTACCTAGACTGTAGCGGGATCAACAAAGTCTGAGTTGAGCCAATGGGCCAAGACTGACTCCAATTCTGGTAGTCCCTGCTTCTTTAAGGAAGAAAAAGTCTGAACACTCAGTAAGGTGCAGCCAGGGTCCATATCACGCAGATGCCGCTCAACCATTAACAGAGCATTCTGTCCGGGACCGCGTTTGAGTTTGTCAGACTTGGTCAGCAAGATATGCACCGGCAATCCAGCCTGCGCTGCCCAGTTGAGCATCTGCAGATCGAACTCTTGCAATGGATGACGAATATCCATAAGCAATACCAAACCAGCAAGGCTTTGTCGCAGCTGCAGGTATTCGGCTAGGTCTCTGTCCCACTCGCGCTTCATTTCAATGGGCACCTTGGCGTAGCCATATCCGGGCAGATCCACCAAGCGCTTGTCATTGCCTAGATCGAAGAAGTTAATCAGCTGTGTGCGTCCAGGGGTTTTACTGGTTCGGGCCAGTCCACGGATACGTGTAAGCGTATTAATGGCACTGGATTTACCGGCATTTGAACGCCCGGCAAAGGCGACTTCACAGCCACTGTCTTCGGGACATTGCTTGATTGAGGGTGCGCTGGTTAGAAATGTAACGCGCTGATAATCGATATGATTTGAATCCATGAATATAGGGTCATTATCTCGCTGTAAGAGTTGACGCATATTGGTATATAATGCGCCGGCTTTAGCCGACATGGCTAGGGTACAGATAAAAGTAGTTGCGCGAACGCAACCTATTCTAGCCGATTGCACGAGTTGATTAACCATGAAAAAAAGCTTTTTAACGATTATTTGTCTGGTAGCTACATTCGCAGCTACTCAGGTTCTGGCAGCTGGCGATGCTGCAGCAGGAAAAAACAAGGTAGCAATGTGCGCTGGCTGTCATGCAAATGATGGCAATAGCATGGTTGCTGCCTTCCCTAAGCTGGCCGGCTTGGGTGAGAAATATCTCCACCGTCAACTGCAGGGCATCAAATCTGGTGAGCGCGTGATTGTCGAAATGACCGGTTTGCTCGACGCTAACTCAGATCAAGACCTGCAAGATATGGCTGCTTTTTATGACAGCCAGCAGCGCACTATTGCGGGCGCTCAAGAAATTTCCCTGATCGGCTACAGCGACCCTGCCGAAGCCCTAGAGCTGGGTGAAAATCTTTACCGTGCCGGCAATCTTAAGACTGGTGTGCCCTCTTGCACTGGCTGTCACTCACCAGCTGGAACGGGCAACGGCCCTGCAGGTTATCCTGCGTTGGGTGGTCAGCACGCCGGTTACATCGAGAGCCAATTGCTTAAGTACCAAAGCGGAGAACGTGCCAGCGGTGCCAATGCCAAAATTATGCAGGGCGTTGCTGAACGACTGAGCAATAAAGAGATTAAAGCAGTAGCCAACTATATCTCTGGACTTAACTGAGTTTTACAGAAGGCTGCGCTCCCTGAGTAATTGCGTCATCGCAGTCTTTATTGGTTTGGGAAAGTCACTAAATAGCTAAATAGTTTTACAGGAGTTTCTTATGTTGCGACGTGTTTCCAGTTATCTGTTTCTACTGTTTTTGATCCCGGTTTCACTGGGCTGTGCCGCTGAAGACAGCGCATTTAAAGCTGGTGTTGACTATGAAGTGCTACCGCAAGCAGTAAGAACAGCGAATTCGTCCAAGATTGAAGTCAATGAAGTATTTGCCTATACCTGCGGCCACTGCTTTAACTTTGAAGCGGTGCTCGAGCCTTGGTTTGAGACGTTGGCAGCTGATGTTGATGTGCAGCGCACTCCAGCAGTTTGGCAACCAAGCATGGAGCTCTATGCTCGCGCTTACTATAGCGCCAGCATGCTCAAGGTTCTCGATAAGGTGCATATGGCGATTTTTGAAGCGATCCACGTGAAGCGTGAAGCTGTTCGTTCGGAGCAGGATTTAGTGAAATTTTTTGTTGCCGCTGGTGTCAGTGCCGAGAAATTTTCTCAGGTCTTCAACTCCTTTGGCATGAGCAGCATGGTTAACCAAGCTAAAGCTCGGATGCGCGGTTACCGCACTCAGGGAACACCAGAAATGGTGGTTAATGGCAAATACAGAGTCAGTTCCAGAATGTCTGGAGGCTTTGAGGGCATGATCAAGGTTGCTAACTACTTGATCGCCAAGGAACGCGCCTCTGCAAACTAAGCGCACCTGCAACTCTGGCCCTAGATTATTGATCTGGCCTTAATAGTTCAGATCAATAATCATAATGAGCAAAAGTCCTTTATAGGGCTCCACACTGAAACTACAATTCGCAGATGAAAATCTACCCTTTTCACTAACTTTGATAATCAGAAGAAGTCATCGTATTCCATGAAGCCACTTAATAAGCCTGCCAATCCAAATTTTTCATCTGGCCCCTGCTCAAAGCGCCCGGGTTATGATCTCAACAATCTTGATATAGATACTCTTGGCCGTTCACACCGTTCCAGCGTCGGCAAGCTCGCGCTCGGTCGTGCCTGCACTGATACAGCAGAGATTCTTGGGTTGCCAGAAGGCTACAGAGTTGGCGTAGTGCCAGCTTCAGATACCGGCGCCTTTGAGATGATTATGTGGTCTGTACTCGGTGCCCGCCCAGTAGATGTATTTGCCTGGGAATCCTTTGGTAGCGGCTGGCTCACAGATGCCACAAAGCAGCTCAAATTAGATAACCTCAATAGCTACACCGCCGACTACGGTCAGCTGCCAGATATGACCCAAGCCAACCCGGATAATGACACCGTATTTACCTGGAACGGGACTACTGCTGGTGTCAAGCTGCCCAATGCCGACTGGATCAGCGATGAGCGCACGGGTTTGACTATCTGCGATGCGACCTCTGCAGTGTTCGCTATGGAGATGCCTTGGGAAAAGCTTGATGTAGTCACCTACAGCTGGCAAAAAGTGCTGGGTGGCGAAGGTGGCCACGGCATGTTGATACTCAGCCCCCGTGCGGTTGAGCGTCTGGAAAGCTATACCCCAGCCTGGCCTCTGCCAAAGATCTTCCGCCTGACCAAAGGTGGCAAGCTGATCGAAGGTATTTTCCGCGGCGAGACGATCAATACACCATCGATGCTATGTGTTGCCGACTATCTAGACGCCCTCGACTGGGTGCGCTCGATCGGTGGCCTGCCAGCGGCTATAGCCAAGTCCAATGCTAATCTCGATGTGATCAATGGCTTTGTCGAGAGTCGCCCCTGGGCGCATTTCTTGGCTCAGGAAGCGGAACAGATTTCGAATACCAGTGTTTGCTTGACCCTTGATCTTGAAGCCGATCAGGTTAAGCAGATTGTTAAATTGTTAGCCTCAGAGGCTGTTGCCTTCGATATAGGGGCTTACCGCGATGCACCGGCGGGACTGCGTATTTGGTGTGGCGCTACGGTTGAGGCATCTGACCTTGACGCGTTGCTGCCATGGCTCGATTGGGCCTATAGCGAAGTAAGCGCGTAAACACTTAGCTTGTAAACACTTAGCCTGTAAAAATTGCCACTGACTAAAAGACAAAAACCGAGACTATTAAAACTATGTATAAAATTCGTACCTACAATGCCATTTCATCCAAAGGCCTGAGCCGCTTTCCTACCGACAGCTACCAGGTGTCCAGTGAAAGTACTGATGCAGATGGTATTTTGTTGCGCAGCCAGAAGCTACACACCGAAGTGCTGCCAGAGTCCGTGGTTGCCATTGCCCGCGCCGGTGCTGGTACGAATAATATTCCTGTCGCTGATTACACCGAGAAGGGCGTTGTTGTATTCAATACCCCAGGAGCCAATGCCAACGCAGTAAAAGAACTGATTGTCGCAGCGCTACTGATGGGATCGCGAGATATTTACGGCGGCATGAACTATGTTCAGGGCCTCACCGAAATGACCGATTCGGGCGAGATGGGCAAGTTGCTGGAAAAAGAGAAAAAGAATTTTGCCGGTGGCGAAATTCAGGGCAAAACTCTGGGTGTAGTGGGTCTTGGAGCCATTGGTTCGATGATTGGCAATCTGGCCCTAGAACTGGGTATGAATGTAGTGGGCTACGATCCGGCTATTTCGGTTGAGGCTGCCTGGCAGCTGTCGAGCAGTGTTGAGCGCATGGAAAATCTCGAAGCGCTGCTGGCTTGCTCAGACTTTATTACCCTGCATGTTCCTGCGATTCCTGCGACCAAGCATTTGATTAACAGCAAGACTCTGTCGGGCATGAGAAGCAACGCTAAGATCCTTAACTTCGCCCGCGAAGAAATTGTTAGCAGTGCCGATATGGTCGCCGCGTTGGATGCTGGCGTGATAGCCGGTTATATCACTGACTTCCCAGCACCTGAGTTGCTCGGCCGCAAAGATGTTTTGCTGATGCCGCATATTGGTGCCAGCACAGAAGAAGCTGAAGAGAACTGTGCAGTAATGGCTGCCAACCAACTTATGGACTTCCTTGAGAACGGTAACATCCTCAATTCGGTTAACTACCCGAAAATTAGAATGTCACGCAACGGTGGAACACGCATCACCTTCACCAATAAAAACGTGCCCAAGGTTCTCGGTAGCGTATTGTCTGTTTTAGCTGACGGCGAGATCAATGTTGTGGATATGGTAAACAAGAGCCGCGATGAGATTGCCTACAATATTATCGATATCGAGGGTGACCTCAATGACAGCCTCAAGGCCCAGATCGAAGCGGTCGAAGGTGTTGTTCACGTACGGGTTATCTAAGCCCGGATTAGTTAGCACGGATTAGTCAGTACTAATCAGCTAAGTATTATTTCTGCCGGGGTGGCGCTCAAGTCACCCCAGTGGAAAATAGTTTCCCCCGCACTGTATTGCGATACTCCTTCGGACTATTGCCAGACCAGTGTTTAAAGCGCGACGAAAACCAACTGGCATCGTTGTAACCGCTATAGCCCGCAATCCCCAAAATCGTCAAATCCGTATTCTTTAACAGATCACAGGCAAAGGTCATTCGCACGTCCGTTAGATAATCCCCAGGCGTCATTGCCAAGGCGGCGACAAAGCGCCGATTAAAGCTCCTTGTACTCATGCCAAATTGCGCCGCTAACTCTGGCACCGCCAGCTGTTTGCTGAGATTATCCTGAATCCACATCTGCGCTTGCACAATGGCCTCATCAGTATGGGTCTTGTGTTGGTCGCCTAGACTGAGTGGCTCGGTCAAATTGCGAATTTCATGGAAAAAATTGCGCTGTGCCTGATGCGCAATCACCCGCCCAAAGATCCGCTCTACCTGATGCATAATCAACTCAGCCATGGCATTGATACTGGCCGCACAATAAACATTGCCCGACTGAGTGGTGAAGTGTTGGCGCGCCAATTTTACCTTTGGGTAACTGCGCTGCAGCTGGTCGAAGTAGTGCCAGTGAGTCGTCGCCGGCTTGTCGTCGAGCAGTCCTGCCTCGGCCAAAAAACATACCCCTGTACCCACCGCAGTAAAGCTACTGTTGAGTTGATGCTGTTCCTGCAGCCAAGGTATATAAGCCTGATTATTGGCCACTGCCGGGCGTGGATTGCGCCACAGCGCCGGGATATGAATAAGATCGCTGGTAAAACGGTCGTTTATAGCGTGGGTTGGTGTTAGCTGAAAACCGGCCGATGTCTGCACCGGCTTACCGTCGATACTCACCCAGCGAACCCTGAGTTTGGTGTGAGGGCCTCTGCTGGCGCGGGCCATGGCCTCGGCAAATTGGAAAATCTCAGCCGCCAGCGTGGTGCTGGAAACGAGCATATTGTCACAGAGTAAAAGCGTCAGATTAAAGGTCATAATGACCGCAATATACCATATAACGGCTATATGGCTAAATAGCAATATTGTTTGGCTGATTAGCAAAAGCATATCTAGGTGGCTCTGCCTACACTTAAAGCCTATCTACAGCCTCACTTCAAGGACGTTCTTATGCCCAACTCTCTTCCGCTTATTGTCGGCTTCGGCGGCTACAGCGCTGCTGGACGCAGCTCCTCCCACCAAGCATTTCGCCGTATGATTCTCGAGTCACTGCCAGCTGAAGAACAGCTTAAGACTATCGTCAGCCTTGCCTGTCTAATGGCTCAAGTGACTAAAGAAGGGGAACACTATCGTGATCAGGATGGCGTGCTGTTGAGCCCACTTGATGTAGATAGTCGTTTTCGTCAGCAGGTGCTCGATGGCACATTGATTCGCAAAATTGAGTTATTTGATCCGGCCAATATCCCAGGTCATAAAAAGATTTCCCTGACCGATGCGCCTGAACAGACTGTTCAGTTCACCATGCTCAAGCGTGATCTTCCCAAGGTGCCACCCCAGAGCTGGCAGATTCGCGATCTGGAAGATGGCAGTGTTGAGGTGACAGCAACCGGTTCCAGCCAATATCTTGTCGAGTCCCCCTACGAGCTTATTGCCAAGGCGGCGGGACAATTGCCCAGCGGGTTTAATCCCTCAGATCATTACAACAGCCGCTTCCATCCACGCAGTCTGCAGATGGCTTTAATCGGCGCCAGCGATGCTGTGCATTCAATGGGAATTCCTTGGGATAAAGTTGCTGCCTCAGTCTCTCCAGACGAAGTAGGTGTTTACTCCTCTAGCGTATTAAGTCAGATGACTGAAGAGGGTTTTGGTGGTCTGTTACAAGCCCGTTTACGCGGCAGTCGTACCACCGCCAAGCAGGTTCCTCTGGGTTTAAACTCTATGCCAGCGGACTTTGTTAATGCCTATGTACTGGGTAGTGTCGGTCACACTGAAGCCATTACCGGCGCCTGCGCCAGCTTCCTCTATGTGCTGCAAGCCGCGGTGCGAGATATTCGCAGCGGTCGCCGGCGCGTGGCTATTTTGGGTAATGCCGAAGCCGGTGTCACCCCAGAGATCTCCGAGGGCTTTGCCAATATGAGTGCCCTCGGCAGCGATGAAAATCTGTGCAAATTAGATTGCACAGACACCCCAGATTGGCGTCGAGCCAGCCGTCCCTTTGGCCATAACTGTGGCTTTACTCTGTCGGAAGCGACCCAGTATATTGTGCTGATGGATGATGCCCTGGCTATTGAGCTGGGTGCCGATATTCACGGCGCTGTGCCAGAGGTGTTTATCAATGCTGACGGTGTGAAGAAATCTATTTCAGCCCCTGGAGTGGGCAACTATATTTCCTTCTCCAAAGCGGTCGCAGCAGCGATCAATATTGTCGGAGAAGACAGTGTTAAAAAGCACAGCTTTGTCCACGCTCACGGATCCAGCACCCCGGCTAACCGAACCACCGAATCACATTTGATTGAGCAGGTTGCCACTGCCTTTGATATTTACGATTGGCCGGTAACAGCGGCGAAATCCTATGTTGGCCACTCCCTGTCCACCGCCAGTGGTGATCAGCTTGTATCTGCGCTGGGAACCTTTAAATATCACATGATTCCGGGGATTAAAACGATCACCGAAATAGCGCCGGATGTAGCCCAAGAGCGTCTGCGTTTCCCGCTGCAAGATATAGATGTCAGTGCTGGCAAGATGGATGTCGCCTTTATCAATTCAAAAGGCTTTGGCGGCAACAATGCGACAGCTGTGCTGTTGTCACCGGAAAAGGTTGAGGAGATGTTGGCTGTGCGCTACGCCGATCGATTCAATGCCTATTTGACTCAGCGGGATATAACCCGTGCTACAGCGGCGCAGTATGCCACTCGTGCCGATGCCGCCCAGCTGGACGTCATCTATCGCTTTGGTGAGCCATTAATTGATGAGGCCGGGGTCACTATTAGTGCCAAAGGTGTGCATATTCCCGGGTTTGCTCAGGATGTTATCTTTGACCTAGAGAACCCTTGGCAAGATATGCAGCAAACTGCTGCAGTCGCAGCAGCACAGACTGATCAACTCTGCGTGCCTGATTGATCCAGCGCTCAGGATCCGCCACAGCGCCGTCGCGATTGGCGCTGTTGGTTTGGGAGCTCAGGTGGAGGCTTGGTGCACCAGTTTTATTCACCAGCAGAGTACCGCCATGTATGGCAATTAATTGAGTTGTCTGGTGATTCTTATACTCTAACAAAAGCGGTCCCCCAGAGGCACCGCTTCTCGCATCACAGTCATGCAAGAGCAATTTTTCACTGGCAAATTGAATCGAGCTGTACTGCTCGCAGCCGACTGACTCGGTGATTTGATTCTGGCTGCTGTTATAACCTAGCAAAGACAATCTTCCAGAGCCGATAGATTGGCCGATATTTAATTTCAAGGCTGGCTGTTGCAGTGACCTAGATAGCGCCACAAACACAATATCGCTCTCCGATTGAGCAATCTTATTTTCACTGAGCGGGTCGAAGTTATGGGCCGACACCATGGCGAATGGAATAGCACTAAACCGCTTATTTTTCGGGAGATAGCTGCAAGAAGCGTATTTTTTGCCGGATTTAGCGTCAAATAAGATATGCGCGGCGGTCACTATAATCGCCTGGGTTGGATGCACCAAAGGGCTTTTAATATGCGTTGCGGTGCCCCTCAGGCCACCGTCGCAGATAACCGTCCCAACGGCAGATAGAGCGACTCGCTGTTCTTGATTGTACTGCCCCTGAAGCGGCATCAGACGTTGATCTTCAATACCATTGTCCGGGTTTCCATCACCAAATATAGCGCCCTGAGCAACAGTCTGTAGCAACAGGACACTCAGTCCCAGAAGCAGGACCTTGAAGCTAAAAGGCTTCAGCCCATATCTCCCCAAACTGACTGCATAATACTGATCGCTGCCAGCGGCGCAGTTTCGGTTCGCATTACTCTGGGGCCCAAGGTTAGAGCGGCAAAGCCATTGTCCATGGCGCGACTAATCTCATTGTCGCTAAGCCCGCCCTCAGGTCCCACCAGAAGGCAGGCACTTTTTGGCGGTTGATGCTGTGCCAGGGATTTATCGCTGCGATGATGCAGCACCAGCTTAAGCTGTTCTGCATTGCCAGTGTCCTGACTCAGCCATTGATCCAATGTCAGGGCGGGATTAATGCTCGGCACCAGATTGCGCTGACACTGTTCACAGGCGCTGATAGAAACCTGCTGCCAGTGGCGCAATTTTTTCTCTAGTCGTTCACCATTGAGCTTCACTTCTGTGCGCTCGCTAAATAGCGGAGTGATTTCAGAGACGCCGAGCTCAGTGGCTTTTTGCACAATCCAATCCATGCGTTCACCGCGGGATACGGCAATCGCCAGATGTAAATTCAGCGGTGATTCGCGATCGATGTCGCGAAAGTCGCCAATACTGACGTCTACCTGAGACTTTGTTGCGCGGGTTAAAGTCGCGGAGAACTCTCCGCCTAGACCATTAAAAAGGGTGATTTCCTGACCAGCAGACATACGCAATGCCGACGACAGATGTCGTGCGGCGCTGCCCGACAGCGCTAAATTGGCACCACTGCTGAGGGGCTGATCAGTAAATATTCGAGGGATACGCATTGGAACTATTTAGGTGTTTTCCGCAAAGCCAAGGTTGCGACACAGAGTACCAGTAACCTGCCATTGATTCATGGTGTAAAAATGTAGGCCTGGTGCGCCACCGTCAAGCAGCTTCTGGCTCAGTTCGCTGACAATATCAATGCCATAGCTAACCAGATCATCCATATTGTCGCTGCGCTCTTTTAACTGCCAGCGCAACCAGCGGGGAATATCGGCACCGCAGCTATCGGAGAAGCGAATTAGATTGGCGTAATTGGTCAGCGGCATAATCCCAGGAATAATCGGCTGATTGA
The DNA here is from genome assembly GCA_000153445.1 of gamma proteobacterium HTCC2207. GTDB lineage: Bacteria > Pseudomonadota > Gammaproteobacteria > Pseudomonadales > Porticoccaceae > HTCC2207. Next base: position 275,911 of record CH672396.1, read on the forward strand.
TTCCGCCTTTGGCGCACTCATCGACAAACTTAAGGTAGGCATCGGCACTGTAAAAATATTGCGTAATTGCGCGATCTGCGCCGGCCTTAAATTTTTCACCGAGCCAGAAAACATCTTTGCTGTAACTTTCAGCTTCTGGGTGAATCTCAGGGTAGGCGGCGACATTAATATTAAAGTGATCGCCGGTATGCTGGCGAATAAATTCCACCAACTGATTGGCATGCACCAACTGTGCGGCCCCACCCATGCCCGAGGGCAGGTCGCCGCGCAGAGCGACCAAATGTCTAACCCCAGCAGCCTTGTAGCTGTTCAGTAGCTCCAAGACTTCAGTCTCAGAGTTGCCGCCAAAGGAAATATGCGGCGCCACGTCAAAACCATCAGCCTGAATCGCGGCAACCTGATCTGCAGTAGTCGCGCGGGTTGAGCCGCCAGCGCCATAGGTTACTGAGAAAAACTCCGGATTGAATTTGCCCAACTCCTGTCGGGTTGTCGCCAACTTAGTTTTCCCCTGCTCAGTTTTCGGCGGGAAAAATTCAAAGCTGAGATCTGGTGTATCTGTGTTCATCAAGCTGTTCCTCTATGGCAATCGAAATTGCAGATTAGTACTTGTAGCTATCGCCTTTAAATGGACCGTCGACCGGTACATTAATATAGTCAGCCTGGGTCTGAGTCAGTTTGGTGACTACGCCACCAAAACCGCGCACCATATGACCGGCCACTTCTTCGTCAAGATGTTTGGGCAGTACTTCTACGCGCAGCATCTGTGCTTTAGTGGCCTCGTCCTGAGCGGCAAACTGCTTTTTGTACAGATCGATCTGTGCCAATACCTGGTTGGCAAAAGACCCATCCATAATCCGACTTGGGTGGCCTGTAGCATTACCCAGATTGACCAGACGGCCTTCGGCTAGCAGCAGCAAGTGATCATTGCTGGCGCGGTCACGATAGACCTTGTGCACCTGAGGTTTAATCTCATCCCACTCCCAGGTTTTACGCATAAATGCGGTATCGATTTCGTTGTCGAAGTGACCGATATTACAGACCACACAGCCGCTCTTAAGCGCCGCCAGAATATCTGAACCACAGACATTGAAGTTGCCGGTGCTGGTGACTAACAGATCGGTATTACCCAGCAGATCAGCATTGACGCCCTTAGTGACATCGCCTTCGTTGTACGTTGATACAACCTCAAAACCATCTAGGCAAGCCTGCATGGCACAGATTGGATCCGCTTCAGTGACCTTAACGATCATGCCTTCTTGGCGCAGTGACTGTGCAGAACCCTTGCCTACATCGCCGTAACCTACGACTACCGCTTTTTTGCCTGACAGCAGGTGATCGGTACCGCGCTTGATGGCGTCGTTGAGGCTGTGGCGACAGCCGTATTTGTTATCGCACTTCGACTTAGTCACGGAGTCATTTACATTGATTGCAGGAATCTTTAACTCGCCACTCTTAAGCATTTCATAGAGACGGTGCACACCGGTGGTGGTCTCTTCGGTAACACCGTGAACTGCGTCTAAAACCTCTGGGTATTTCTGGTGCAATAAACCGGTTAAGTCACCGCCATCGTCGAGAATCATATTGGCATTCCAAGGCACGCCGTCTTTCAGAACTTGCTGTTCCAGGCACCATTCATACTCTTCTTCTGTCTCACCCTTCCAAGCAAAGACTGGCGTCCCATTTGCAGCAACTGCGGCAGCGGCATGATCCTGAGTGGAAAAAATATTGCATGATGTCCAGCGCACTTGTGCACCCAATGCTTCAAGCGTTTCGATTAACACGGCGGTTTGAATAGTCATATGAATACAGCCGAGAATTCGTGCTCCGGCCAGAGGTTGCTCGGCGTGATATTTCTCACGCAGCGCCATCAGTGCCGGCATCTCTGACTCGGCGATTGAAATCTCTTTTTTGCCCCAATCGGCGAGGGAGATATCGGCGATTTTATAATCGCTAAATTTGGCTTCGGACATAAATTGTTTCCTGTTGATCAATGCTTGTATGTGGGTGTTAAACGTTAAAGAGCTTTTTATCTAAAGAGCTTTCTAGTTAGAGAGCTTTCTGAAGCGCCGCTACTTTGTCGGTTTTTTCCCAAGTAAAGTTTTCTAACTCACGGCCAAAGTGGCCGTAAGAAGCTGTCTGTTGATAGATCGGTCGGCGCAGGTCGAGCATTTCGATAAGTCCCCGAGGGCGCAGATCAAAGTTGTCGCGCACAAGAGCGACAATCTCTTCATCACGGAGCTTGCCGGTGCCAAAAGTATTAACGCTAATGGATGTAGGCTCCGAGACACCAATGGCGTAAGAGACTTGAATTTCGCAGCGATCAGCTAGGCCGGCAGCGACAATATTTTTTGCTACATAGCGTCCGGCATAGGCGGCAGAACGATCCACCTTGGTGGGATCCTTTCCGGAGAATGCGCCACCACCGTGGTGGGCCATGCCGCCGTAAGTGTCGACAATAATTTTGCGTCCGGTAAGTCCACAGTCGCCCATAGGCCCGCCAATAATAAACTGGCCGGTAGGGTTAATATGATATTGAGTACCCGCATGCAGCCATTCTTCTGGCAGCACATGCTTGATGATTTCTTCGCGCACCGCGTCCTGAAGATCCGGCAGAGCTATATTCGGCGCGTGCTGTGTAGACAGAACTACTGCATCAATCGCCACCGGCTTGCCGTTCTCATATCTCAGAGTGACCTGGCTTTTTGCATCAGGACGCAACCAGGGCAATACGCCATTCTTGCGCAGCTGGGCTTGGCGCTCCACCAGACGGTGAGCGTAGTAAATCGGTGCGGGCATCAACACAGAGGTTTCATTACTCGCATAACCAAACATCAGGCCCTGGTCGCCGGCGCCAATATCTTTATCCTGGGCTTCATCGACGCCCTGGGCTATATCGCTGGACTGCTTGCCGATGGCATTGAGCACGGCACAGGAGTTGCCATCAAAGCCAACCTCGGAACTGTCATAACCTATACCAGTAATCACATCGCGAACAATCTGCTCCAGATCCACATAGGTATCAGTGCGCACTTCACCCGCAATAATTGTCATGCCGGTTTTGACCAGAGTCTCGACGGCGACACGAGAGTGGGGGTCATCTTTTAAAATGGCATCCAAAACCGCGTCAGAAATCTGATCGGCCATTTTATCTGGGTGGCCCTCAGAGACTGATTCTGAGGTGAAAATAGAATAATTAGACATAAACTTTTCCGTTGTAATCTGTCTTAAAATTAAGGATTGTCGGACAGGGGTTTAACAAACTGCCGCAGTTGAATTCGAAAGCCATTGCGCTGCGCCAGATAGAGGCTATTGCCCTCTACTAAGCCGGCACTCAGTGCCCAGCGAGTCAGCTCCTGAGGTTCGAGGCCGAGCCACAGATCGCCACAGGCTTTTTGTACCCAATCCTGATCGTGGGCACAGAGGTCAGTGATTAAAAGCACGCCGCCACTGTTTAGCAGCTGCGCACAGGCACTGACAATATCTCCCGGTGTTGGGTTGTGGTGCAGCACCATATTCAGAGATATACAGTCACTGTGCAGCCCTTCACTGATTGCTAGATTGGTATCGCCAAGCTTAAAGTCGATATTTTGCAGGCCCTGACTGGTGGCTCTGGTACGGCACTGCTCAAGCATCTCTGCCGAGTTATCCAGCGCCGTAACCTGCTTAAAGGTGGCCGATAATTTGCCCAGAAATTGGCCGTAGCCGGGACCGATTTCCAAGGCTGATTCCCGAGCGGCAATACTGTTATCGAGAAAGCTTTCAACGCTCTCACCATAGTCTGACCAGCTGGCTATCAAATCCTGATTTTCTTCAAAACGTGCTGCATTCTGATTAAAGAACGCGACCGAAGCAGCAGAGCGCTCGGTGTTAATCGATTCCAGTCGGGTGCGCAGGGCGGGATCTAATGCAGCATCGTCGATCGTTTGAAACAGCACATGTTGCAGTGCCTGCAGATCTGTATCCGGATGGCTCTCGTTGCGGCGATAAAAAATTGTCGTGCCCTCGCGACGAGTTGCCACCAGTCCGGCATTGGCGAGAATCTTAAGATGATGGCTCATTGCCGACTGGCGGATATCAAACACTTGGCAGAGTTCTAGCACGCCATAGGCATTTTGTTGCAGTACCTTCAAAACCTGCATGCGCAACGGATCGCCCGCCGCTTTGCAGAGCGCGGTAATAGCGCCGGTATCGGTAGTTGATCTGGGCTGGCTGTCAAAGTGACTGAGGTTATCCATGGACGCGACTTTAACATAGTGATTTTTATATATCAAAATATTTTTATATAAGGTGAGGGTGAACAAATTAGTTATTTCCCTGCGAAAAATAAGTTCGCAGTAAACAGTAGCCATAGTGAATATCGGTTTACTGGTAACCTCTGGTAGGAGACAATGCGCGCCTAAATTTTGACTACCAGGAGTGATGATTTATGGCCTCACGTAGAGAGCTTGCAAATGCCGTTCGCGCCCTCAGTATGGATGCTGTTCAACAGGCCAATAGTGGCCATCCAGGTGCCCCAATGGGCATGGCAGATATTGCTGAAGTTCTCTGGAATGACCATCTGAGCCATAACCCAGCCGATCCAACTTGGGTCAACCGAGACCGCTTTGTGCTTTCCAATGGCCATGGCTCGATGCTGCTCTACTCATTGCTGCACCTTTCCGGCTACGATTTGCCGATTGAAGAGATCAAAAATTTCCGCCAGCTGCACTCCAAGACTCCGGGTCACCCGGAATACGGTTATGCTCCCGGTGTTGAAACCACCACTGGTCCTCTTGGCCAAGGCATCAGTAATGCCGCAGGTATGGCCCTGGCAGAGAAAGTTCTCGCCGCGCAGTTTAACCGTCCAGGCCACGATATTGTCGACCACCAAACCTACACTTTTCTTGGTGATGGCTGTTTGATGGAAGGTATCTCCCACGAAGTTTGTTCACTGGCCGGCACCTTAAAGCTCGGCAAGCTAACCGCGTTTTATGATGACAACGGCATCTCTATCGACGGTGAAGTTGAAGGTTGGTTTAGCGATGACACACCAGCACGATTTGAATCATACGGCTGGCACGTTATTCCCAATGTTGACGGTCACGATAGCGATGCGATTAAAGCGGCTATTGAAGAAGCCCATGCTGAGACTGGCAAACCAACATTGATTTGCTGCAAAACCATTATTGGTTTTGGTTCGCCCAACAAGCAGGGCAAAGAAGATTGTCACGGCGCTGCACTGGGTGTGGACGAAGTGGCGCTGACTCGCGAAGCTCTGGGTTGGACTCATGGTCCTTTCGAGATTCCCGACGAGCACTATGCTGGTTGGAACGGCGTTGCTAAAGGTACCGCTGCACAGACTACTTGGGCCAGTCAGCTTGAAGAATATCGCGCTGAGTTCCCAGAACTAGCTGCAGAGTTTGAGCGTCGTACGCGCGGTGATCTGCCAGAAGACTTCAATGCTCAGGCTGATGCCTATATTCAACAGTGCCAGGACAAGATGGAAAAGGTTGCCTCGCGCAAAGCCTCACAGAACTGTCTCAATACCTACGGCCCAATGTTGCCAGAACTGCTTGGCGGGTCTGCGGATCTGGCCGGTTCTAACTTGACTATCTGGTCTGGTTCAAAGGACATCAGCGGCGACAATGCTGATGGCAACTATATCTATTACGGCGTGCGTGAATTTGGTATGAGCGCAATGATGAACGGTATTGCCCTTCACGGCGGTTTTGTTAATTACGGTGCCACCTTCCTGATGTTTATGGAATATGCCCGCAACGCGGTGCGCATGTCAGCTCTGATGGGACTACAGAGTATTTTTGTCTATACCCACGACTCAATCGGTCTTGGTGAAGATGGCCCTACTCACCAGCCAGTTGAGCAACTCAGCGCCCTTCGTTCCACACCTAACCTTCACACCTGGCGTCCCTGTGACACCGTGGAATCTGCGGTGTGCTGGAAAAGTGCCATAGTTCGCGGCGACGGACCCAGCGCCCTGGTGTTTAGTCGCCAAGGTCTGGCTCCTATGCCTCGCAGCACACAGCAGGTTGCTGATATTGCGCGCGGCGGCTATATCCTTCGTGATTGCGACGCGCCTCAGGCGATTGTGATTGCTACAGGATCAGAAGTTGAGCTGGCCATGGTTGCCGCTGAACAGCTAGCCGAGCAGGGCACTCAGGTGCGTGTTGTCTCTATGCCCTGTGCTGAAATCTTCTCCGCTCAGGACGCCGATTATCGTGAAGCAGTGCTGCCCGCAGCGGTTAGAGCGCGTGTTGCAGTGGAAGCCTTGCATGCAGATTACTGGTACAAGTTTGTCGGCCTTGACGGTCGCGTTGTCGGCATGACCAGTTTCGGTGAGTCTGCCCCCGGCGGCGAACTGATGAAAGAGTTTGGTTTCACCGTCGAAAATGTGGTGAACAATATTGTAGAGGCTATTGGCTAGTGTTACGCATAGCCATTAATGGCTATGGCCGTATCGGCCGTTCGGTATTGCGTGCGCTCTATGAATCAGAGTCGCGCAATAGCGTACAAGTTGTCGCGATAAACGAACTCGCAGATAGCAAAACCATTGCCCACCTGACGCGCTATGACTCCACTCACGGTCGCTTCCCAGGTACTGTCACTGCCACTGAAAATCTATTGACGGTGAATGGTAACGATATCGTTATTATCCACCAGCCCAGTATAGACCAGCTGCCCTGGGCTGAGCTCAATGTCGATGTGGTGCTCGAATGTAGCGGTACTTTTTCCGATCGTGAAACCGCCGAGCAACACATTGCCAGTGGCGCCAAGCGCGTGTTGTTTTCTCAACCAGCGGAATCAACGGTCGATGCCACCATTGTCTACGGCATAAACCAGCACCTTCTTAGCGGCAAAGAAACCATTATCTCCAGTGCCTCCTGCTCCACTAACTGTGTGGTGCCAGTGATTAAAGTGCTGCATGATCAGTTTGGTGTCGAGGGGGGTGTGATAACAACCATTCACTCGGCAATGAACGACCAGCCGGTAATCGACGCCTATCACAACACCGATTTACGCAAAACCCGCGCTGCTATGCAGTCGATTATTCCAGTCGACACCGGGTTAGCCCTGGGCATAGATCGCTTGTTACCAGAACTTACTGGACGCTTTCAGGCGCAAGCTATGCGCGTGCCCACGGTCAATGTTTCGGCGATTGACCTCTCTGTGATGCTCAACAGCAAAGTAGATACAGATAAAATTAATCGCGCCCTTGAACAGGCTTCCCTTGGTGCGCTCCATGGCGTACTCGGTTACACCGAAGAGCCTTTGGCCTCCTGTGATTTTAATCACGACCCGCGCAGCGGCATTGTAGATGCCAGCCAGACTCGCGTGAGTCAGGAGAAACTCGTCAAAGTGTTGATTTGGTTCGATAACGAATGGGGCTATGCCAACAGAATGATTGATACTCTGCTGCACTGGTGTTCAGCGGAGATAAACACCTGAGACCCTGAATATAATTTAATACCTAAGGACTGATATGACCGTCAAGTTAATGACCGAACTGGATCTAGCCAGCAAACGAGTACTGATTCGCGAAGACCTCAATGTACCTATCAAAGAGGGTCAGGTTACCAGCGATGCGCGCATCCAAGCCGCACTACCCACCATTCAACAAGCGATCCAAGCCGGCGCCAAAGTGATTCTGATGTCACACTTAGGTCGTCCTACTGAAGGTGAATATAACCCCGATTTTAGTATGGAGCCCGTGGCCAAGCACCTTAGCGGTTTGCTCGGCCAGCCGGTTAGGCTTGAACAGAGCTGGACTAACGGCATTGAGATGAATGATGGCGAGATCGTTATTCTTGAAAATGTGCGCTTTAATCCCGGCGAGAAAAAGAACGACGATACTCTGGCCAAAGCCTACGCCAAGCTCTGCGATATATTTGTTATGGACGCCTTTGGTACAGCTCACCGTGCTCAGGCCTCAACCCACGGTGTATCCAAATATGCGCCAGTCGCCTGCGCTGGACCATTGCTAGAAAATGAATTGAATGCGCTGGAAAAAGCTCTGGCAGCCCCGACACCACCGGTTGCTGCAATTGTTGGCGGCTCGAAGGTATCGACCAAATTGATGGTCCTCGAGACCCTTTCAGATAGAGTAGATCAGCTAATTGTTGGCGGCGGTATAGCCAATACATTTTTGGCTGCAGCTGGCAAGCCGGTTGGTAAATCTCTCTTTGAGCTAGACCTTATTCCCGCTGCTCAGGCGCTGATGAAAAAAGTCAATATTCCCCTGCCCACCGATGTGGTGGTTGGCAAAGCCTTCTCTGAAACCACCGAAGCGACAATTAAGTCGGTAGATGATGTTGAAGAAGACGATATGATTTTCGATATAGGCCCAGATTCCTCGGCTAAGCTTGCAGAGCTACTGCAGTTAATGGGAACCATTATTTGGAACGGCCCAGTGGGTGTATTTGAGTTTGACCAATTTGGCGAGGGTACTAAAACTCTGTCGTTAGCCATTGCTAAAAGCTCAGCATTTTCGATTGCTGGGGGTGGAGATACACTAGCTGCAGTGGATAAATATGATATTGCCGATCAAGTCTCCTATATTTCAACTGGGGGTGGCGCATTTCTAGAATATGTCGAGGGCAAAGAACTACCGGCGGTAACTATTCTTCAGCAGCGCGCCAAAGACTAAAGCGTATACTTCAGCGCATCGAAAAAAGCAGTAGCCACGAGAGCAATAGTGAAAATATTAGAGAGGATAATAAATAGATAAATAAAAAGAGCTTTTAAAAGAAAGCTATTAAAGAGATCAAAAACAGCGCGATAAAGAATTTATAAAGTATTTATAAAGTATTTATAGAGGAACAGAACTATGGCACTAATCTCGTTAAGACAGATGTTAGACCACGCGGCCGAGCAGGGCTATGGCGTGCCCGCATTTAATGTAAACAACCTTGAACAGATGCGCGCGATTATGCTCGCCGCTGATCAAACTAACAGCCCAGTGATTGTTCAGGCCTCTGCTGGCGCACGCAAATATGCTGGCGCACCGTTCCTGCGGCATTTGATTCTCGCCGCCATCGAAGAGTGGCCGCACATCCCAGTTTGTATGCACCAAGATCACGGCACCAGCCCGGCGATCTGTCAGCGCTCAATTCAGCAAGGCTTTAGTTCGGTAATGATGGACGGCTCCCTAGAAGACGATGGCAAGACGCCTTCCAGCTATGAATACAACGTTGACGTTACTCGACGTACCGTCGATATGGCTCATGCCTGCGGCGTTTCGGTAGAGGGCGAGCTGGGTTGCCTCGGTTCGCTGGAAACCGGTGAGGCGGGTGAGGAAGACGGCTCAGGGGCCGAGGGTAAGCTGACTCTCGAGCAGATGCTCACCGATCCAGAAGAAGCCGCCGACTTTGTTTCAAAAGCCGGCGTCGATGCTCTAGCCATTGCCTGTGGTACCTCACATGGTGCGTACAAATTTAGCCGTCCGCCCACAGGTGATATTCTCGCTATAGACCGAATCAAGGAAATCAATCGCCGTATCCCCGGAACTCATCTGGTGATGCACGGTTCATCCTCGGTACCTCAAGAATGGCTGCAAGTTATCAATCAGTACGGCGGAGAAATTCCTGAAACCTATGGTGTTCCCGTTGAACAGATCTGTGAAGGCATTAAACACGGTGTGCGCAAAATTAATATAGATACCGATCTGCGCCTTGCCTCCACCGGAGCTGTGCGTCGCTTCTTGGCAGAAAATCCATCGGCGTTTGATCCCCGCGCCTTCCTGAAAGAAACCACTACCGCAATGAAAGATATTGCCGTGGCACGCTATGAAGCCTTTGGTACTGCCGGCAATGCCTCTAAGATCAAGGTGTTGAGCTTGGATGCTATGACTGAGCGTTATCAGAGCGGCGAGTTAAACGCCCAAATTAATGGGTAGGTATTAGAGCAACTTGGTAAATCAAAAAGAGCGCTTCGGCGCTCTTTTTTGTCTCTCGACAAAACAGCTGGGCGTTTGCCACGACTAGGTTATCAGGCTTTAGTTGGTTGTTATCTTGGGGATAGTTATTCAGGTTCATCTATCGGTATAATCCCTTCCAAAGCTGCATTGCAGCCTATCTGTTTTTATCCAAGTGTCTTCTTTTATCCATAGGGTTTGTTATGTCAGAATTTGCCAATGTAAGCGTCAATCTAGAAGCCAATGTTTATTTCGACGGTCAGGTGACCAGCCGGGCCATAGTGCTTGCCGACGGTACTCAGAAAACCCTCGGAGTGATGTTACCCGGTGAATATGAATTTGGTACCGAGGTCCGCGAGTTGATGGAAATTACCTCGGGTCAGTTGGATGTTCTGTTGCCGGGCGCGACAGAATGGCAGGCTTATACTGGCGGCAGCGCATTTGATGTCCCCGCCGCAGCGACGTTTTCGGTTCGAGTGCAGCAGATTACTAACTATGTCTGTTCATACTTTGCCTAGGGTTAAAACCTTATTACTGTGCGGCTTATTACTGAGTAGCCTATTACTGTGACAAAAGATTCTCGCACCAACCAGCAACCGAATAATCCACTGCACGGGCTTACGCTCGAGGCAGTGGTGACTCAGCTAGTTGATAGCTATGGTTTTCCGTATCTGGCGGAGAGAGTCAAAATCAACTGTTTCAAAAGTGACCCTTCGATAAAATCTAGCCTCAAGTTTTTGCGCAGAACCCTCTGGGCCCGCGAGCAGGTTGAGAAGCTCTATGTCGCCAAATTTGCCAAGGTCCAATCCAAGCAGCTTAAGGCTAAACCTGAATCTAAAACTAAAACTAAGACTGAGCCCAAGTCGCCCAGTGCGCCTAACCCTTGGGCCTCTGGCGCATACAAAAAATCCTAGATCCTTTCCTCCGCAAGTAATCGGCTAACCAGTCTCAGTTATATAACACCGTTTCTTCAATCCCTAACTGATTGGTTTGTGTCAGTGTGCGGAAAGAATAAGGAGAACGCTTTTAATAGGACTGTCTCAGTATTCCGCAATTTATTTGCCCCAAGATAAAATTTTTTAACCGGGGAAAACGAAACCTGGTCAAGGTTTTTTCAAAATTACTCAATTTAAAAAACGCTACATCATATTTCTATTATAGTTAAGCCACTCTAATTACGACTAACGGGAATACCGAGGACTATCCCAAACAAGGAGCACAAAAAAATGGATTTAATAAATTCCCAAAATATCAATAATCGGATCAAAAAAAGAACTGTTGCAATCGCCGTTATAATGCACCTTTATCTAGCAATTTTTACATTTGGTTTGTCCTTACTTCTGTTGGCTATAGCGGGTTTTGTCACGTCAATGCTCTTAGAAAAAGATATCAATGAAGCAAAATCCACCGCCAATAGTTTCAATAAAAAGTTCCCATTTCGCCATTTTGGTCATGTATTTGGTAGCTTTCAACATATCTTTAATCACGCCTATAGCATCGAAAAAGATATAAGCAGTGCCATCGAAGGCGCAATAAAAACTAAAACCCCTATAACCTCCGTGAACACCCTATCGGTTATTGACACAGATCCTGATCTAAAGAATTGTGAGCAGAGACGTTTTATCAAGGCGGAGTCTGCCCCAACCTCCAGAGGCACGGGAATAACGCTGATTCTCAATCAATCCAGCTATGGCTCGATGCGCAGTATCCAGTGGCGTGTCCTAGCTGGCGGCTACCTGGATAGAAATGCCAAATTCAATCTGATTGCCTACTCGCTATTTACTATTTTATTTTGGATTCGTCCCTACTTTAAGCGCGAAACTGATCTTATCAGTCGCGTTAGGACAATTTATTCTAGTGCCTACAATGATATGGATGTAGCGACTCAGGTGCGCTGCCTCCATGAGGTAGTGTTTGATGAAATGATCACGGAGCTAGATAAAAATGGCATAGATACTAGCGAATTAAAAGTTCAAAAAATGCAGGTAATGAATATTAATATCTCAGGTAGAAAAGTAAATATGGGTAATGTAGTCAAGGGAGCCATGAACAAAATTAGTGGTGTCGCTAAGGGAGCAAAGGTATGAGTAATTCGGATCTAAAAGTTACCGTCTCTGGCGGGCATGCCAATATTGGTAACATTAATCAGGGCGATCATGGGCATCTAGAAACAACTCAGTCGACGATTTTTCAGGCTGCAGATTTAGACACGTTTGAGCAATCGATTAGCAATATTGCAGCCCATAACAATATTGATTTCGCCGAGTACCAAGCGTTGCAATCTCAGGTTGCAGAACTCATTAAGCACCCAGAGAAACCAGGGTTTTTCGGCGCTGTTGAAACGCTTTGTGAGAAATATAAATGGGCATTGAAACCCCTGTCAGTTTTATTTGCTATGTTTATTAAAAATAACTAATCCGGAGACCCCATATGCCGCAGCGTGCGGAGACAGATGATGAGATTGAAGCTTGTTTTGACGTAATGGCCGAACTGAGGCCGAATTTAGATCAAGACGCGTTTTTGTCTAAGGTGCGGTGTATGGAGTCTGAAGGTTTTCATCTAATTTATATCGCTGCAGGGAATAAAGTTGTCGCTGCAGCGGGCTATCGTATTTATAGCAATCTCTGGATGGGCAAACACCTCTATGTTGATGATCTAGTGACTGCCGATGCAAATAGATCTTCAGGCTATGGTCAGCGCATGATTGAGTGGTTGCGCGATGAAGCAAAGGCCAAGGGATGTAAGCTTTTCCACCTGGATTCAGGCACCCATCGCGGCAGAGCGCATAAGTTTTACTTTGAGCAAGGTTTTACCATCGGCAGTTATCACTTTAGCGAGGAGCTGTAATAGTGCCCGCAGCCTATGTATTGGTCATGGTGAATATTATTTCAATTTTCGTCTGTTATACGATCGCAAAAGACCGTGGCGGTAATAGGCGTTTTTGGGGATGGATGGGAGTATTTTTTGGCCCACTTGCTATCCCTTTTGTGTGTTTTTGCAAAGTAAAAACTGAAACTGAAAGCTGGAAGTGAAATATGAAATGTTCCGTCTATATAGCAACCAGTGCCGATGGTTATATTGCAAAGCCGGACGGCGCAATTGACTGGCTTCATACTACGGGTAATTTAGAGGCTGATCTGGGCTCTGAAGATATGGGATGGCACTCTTTTATTGAGTCGGTAGATTGCATGATCATGGGGCGCAAGTCTATGGACTCAATAGGGAGTATGAATCTAACGCCTGAGCAATGGCCTTACGGTGATATGAACATTATCGTTTTGAGCCGCACAGTGAAGATACCGCCAACAAGCTTCCACAGTGAAACTGAAATGTACTCTGGCGATATTGCAGAATTAGTTAAGGATTTAGACGCTAGGGGCTATAAACACGCCTATATTGATGGCGGCGAAACTATTACATCATTTATTGAGCTTGGGCTGATCAATGAGATGACCATTACACAGGTCCCTGTGCTTTTAGGCGACGGGGTTCCGCTTTTTGGTAACCTTAATCGTCATGTGAGTTTAGAAAAGCCTGAAGTCTTAGCGTTCCCAAACGATTTTATTCAGGTGAAATACACTGTTAGTCCGCTGTAGCAATAGTAGGGGCTTACAGAGGAAACTGACGCTTAAACACCTAGCTCACAGTGGTTAGATGGTTGCCGCCAATCATGTTAAATAAGCCCCAAAAACAAAAAAGCCTATGCATGTCTCTCCGCGCAGTGAGCTAGGGAGTTAGATCACCTCCAATCGCTCCTCTGAAAATGGTTGTGCAGCGCTGGTGAGATCAGCCAAATGCTGAGCATAACCATTGGCATTGATAACATCCCCCATCATTAACAGCGCTGGGGATGGCAGAGGATGCGCGGCCAGTTTCTCCGCTATATCGCTTACAGTTCCCACCAATACCTGCTGAGTTTCAGCAGTGCCCTGTGCCACTACGGCAAAGGGTTTGTCCTCTGGGCAGCCTCGGGCGATTAGCTCTGAGGTAATTTCCTTTAGATTAGATAGGCCCATATAGAACACCACGGTACTGTCTTTTTGCAGCGCCAGATCCCAGTTGATATACATTTTGCCATGCTGTCGGTGACCGGTAATAAAGGTCACGGCATGGGCGTGGTCGCGATGGGTCAAGGGAATCCGTGTGGTGGCAGCACAGCCAATGGCGGCGGTGATACCTGGGACTATGGTGCAGGCAATGCCCTGCTCGGCCAGGTGGTCCACTTCTTCGCCGCCGCGGCCAAAGATAAAGGGGTCGCCGCCTTTGAGTCGGACAACTTTTTTACCGCAGCCGGCTAGAGCCGCTAATAGTGCGCAGATTTGGTCCTGTGGCAGGCTGTGCTGATCTTTCTTTTTGCCCACATAGATAAGGTCGCAGTGTTTGCGGGCGTAATCTAGTAACAATGGATTGGCCAGCCGATCGTAGACAATAGCATCGGCTTCCTGAAGCAGTCTCATGGCTTTGACCGTGATGAGTTCTGGATCGCCGGGCCCGGCACCAACAAGGAATACTTCACCGATGCTGTGGGCTTTAGGGCTCTCTTGTTTAGGGCTTTCTGGCGAGGCAAATAAATTAACAATATTGGTCATGGGGGTTATCCGATTTGTTTGGCTAAAAACTGACTGGAGGTTTGAACCTGCTTGATTAGACTGCTCAGTTCAGGAATGCAGGAACCGCAGTTGGTGCCGCATTGAAGTTGTTTGCCGAGCTGCTCAGTTGAGTCGGCACCGGTTTCAATGGCGGAGATAATATGTTCTTCGCTGACTTTAAAGCAGGAGCAGATAAGCTTGCCGCCACTATCCGCTAGCGACAGATCCGGTCCCGATAGCAGTCGCCAATAATTCTCTGGGGCGCGGTTATTTAGTAGATCTTGCATCCAGGCTTTGTTCGGCAGTGAGGGTTTTTGACGATGGCTAAAAAGTGCTATTTCCATCTGTTGATCGCTGTATCCGATAAGCCGCTGGTCAAAATTGGCAGCATCCGAGAACTGCGCATAGGCTGTGGCACCGGTTACTTTGCTCGCATAGTGCTGCCAGTTAAATTCGGCGCTGACCGCCACTTGATAGATAAAGCCCAGCTGTCGAGGCAGTGCTGCGGAGGTCCAGTTAATAAATTCTGAGCAATCCAGCGCAGTGCGACTTACCAGTGTTGCCCAACAGGGGCTTTCAATTTTCTTTAGTGCGGCGCGACTGAACTTAGATTCTGGTTGGCCAGAGACAGGGTCGATGATCGCTTCAAAGAGTGTCGCGACTCGTGCGCTGTGCGCGTTCTGATTGCTCCAGTGAATGGGGACAAATAGTTGCTCAGGTTTTACCCCCAGATCTATCAGGCTGATCACCTGAATTACGCCTTGGGGGGTTGAAACTTCTGCCAAATCGCCGTTTTGCAAATCTGCCGCAGCAGCAGTGTCTGGGTGCATGGCGACAAAGGGCTGGTCCGTATGGTCGAGCAAGGATGCGGCGCGTCCGGTGCGGGTCATGGTGTGCCACTGGTCGCGAATACGTCCACTGTTGAGGGCTAATGGGTATCGCCTCTGGGACTTGCGTTTCGCAGGCAAACGCGGAGTGATGGCAATAAATCGCGCACGACCGCTTGGCGTGACAAATTGCCCGTCTTCAAATAGCCGCGTCGTGCCCTGGGGACGATTGGTAGTCACGGGCCATTGAATAGGCTGTAGAGAGTCATAGTGGGTTTCGGATAGCTGGCTGAGGGCGCCAATATTAAACAGGCGTTGCCCTTGATTTTGGTAGTCACTGAGTTGCGCATGTTCGACAAACACATCCCGCGGTGACTGATAGTTAAAGCCGTCGCTAAAGCCCATGGCCTTGGCCACCTGCGCCAGTATCCACCAGTCGGCCCGAGCTTCTCCCGCGGCGCTAACCAGTGCTCGCTGGCGCGAGATACGCCGCTCGGAGTTAGTGACAGTGCCAGATTTCTCACCCCAGCCAGCGGCGGGCAGAAGGATATTGGCCGTGGCGGTGGTGTCGGTTTCGGCAATACAGTCTGAGACAATCACTGTTTCACAGTGCTCTAGTGCCGCTTTGACTCGGTCTGCATTGGGCATACTCACTACCGGATTGGTGCCCATAATCCAGATCGCTTTAATACTGCCATCTGCCACGGCATCAAACAGATCAACCGCTTTTAATCCGGCTTTCTTGCTGACCTTATCGCTATTCCAAAATGCCGATACAGTGGCGACATTCTCGGTGGTGTAATCCATGTGGGCAGCGAGCATATTAGCTAGGCCGCCCACCTCGCGCCCCCCCATGGCATTGGGCTGACCGGTAATCGAAAAGGGCCCAGCACCGAGCTTGCCAATGCGCCCTGTGGCAAGGTGACAGTTGATAATGGCATTGCATTTATCCGTGCCAGTTGCGGACTGATTAATACCCATTGAATAGAATGTAATGCTCTTTTCGGTCTCGACAAACCACTGATAAAAAGTAGCCAACTCTTCCCTGCTGATCCCAGTCTGCTGTTCGAGCTCAGCCTGACTGATGGCGCTTGCTGTCTCTAGTGCAGCCGCAAAGCCCTCGGTGTGCTGCTCGATATAGTGTCTGTCGAGCTGGTCGGCTCTGTCTAAAAAGGCGAGTAAACCATTAAAGATAAAGGCATCGGCCCCAGGGGCTACTGCCAGATGCAGATCAGCCAGATCACAGCTTGCAGTGCGCCGTGGATCTATCACCACCACGCGCATGGCAGGATTTTTTTGCTTGGCCGCGGCTATTCGCCGATAAAGCACCGGATGGGTCCAGGCGGCATTGGAGCCGGTTAGCACTAGCAGTTCGCAGTGCTCGAGGTCTTCATAGTTACAGGGCACGGCATCGGCACCAAAGGCGCGCTTATAGCCGGCCACTGCCGAGGACATGCACAGGCGTGAGTTGGTATCCACGTGGCCAGTGCCGATGAAGCCTTTAGCCAGTTTGTTGGCCACATAGTAGTCTTCTGTGAGCAGCTGCCCTGAGAGATAAAAGGCGATGGCCTCGGGACCATATTTCTCG
Organism: gamma proteobacterium HTCC2207; assembly: GCA_000153445.1. Classification (GTDB taxonomy): domain Bacteria; phylum Pseudomonadota; class Gammaproteobacteria; order Pseudomonadales; family Porticoccaceae; genus HTCC2207. The sequence goes on from CH672396.1 coordinate 292,822, forward strand.
CGGACCTGATTGAGCCTGCAGGCCACCTCCTCAATGGCCCTATCCCAACTTACCGGATGACCCTCAATACTGGGCTGCAGCAGCCGACCATGGTTACCCATGGTCTGATCCAATGCTGCGCCTTTGACGCAGAGCTTACCCAGATTGGCTGGATGCTCGGTATCACCTGAGACGGCAATTAGCTGATCATTTTTGATTTCAGCACTCACACCACAGCCTACACCGCAGTAGGGGCAGGTGGTTTTAACGGTGCATGAGTCTCTGGTTTCAGTGGCGTGGCTCATAGATTACAGGCACAACATAACGTGGTCGCCGAACAGACTAACCGGGAATACTGGCACCGAGATCTCGGCCTCTTCCAAGCATTCCCCGGTGAGCAGATCAAAGTGCTGCTTATACATAGGTGAGGCCACCACCAGTCGTCCGTCGAGATCCCCCACCATTCCCCGGGACAAGATATTGGCTTTACCAATGGGGTCCCAGTTGCCCAGCGCATAGAGTTGCGGGCTTTCATTGGGTAGATAAAACAGGGCAATTTGCTCCCCATCCAATTCCGCACAGATACCGGAGTTGGGAATCAAATCTCCTTGCATACAGAGATTGATAGGCTGTGATTCTGCTACTAGTACGTCAGTGCTCACTATGGTTTCTCCTAAGCGGATTCGGCTAAAAGTTGTTTGCGTTCGGCATCGGTGGCCGGTCGCGGCTGGCCCCGCTCTTCGACAAAGATAATCTCCCGATCTTCGGCTTTGGAGTTGACAAACTGGCGGAAGCGTTTGAGTTTCTCCGGGTCTTCAACGGTGGTTTTCCACTCGCACTGATAGCTGCCGACAATGCTTTCCATCTGCTCTTCCAGTTCGCCGGCGATTCCCAGTGAGTCTTCGATTACCACTTGCTTGAGATAGTCGAGCCCGCCTTCAAGGGTGCCCATCCATACCGAGGTGCGCTGAAGGCGGTCGGCAGTGCGCACATAAAACATCAGGAAGCGGTCGATATATTTGATCAGGGTTTCGTCGTCGAGATCCGTGGCAAAAAGATCTGCGTGTCGCGGTTTCATACCGCCATTGCCACCGACAAATAGGTTCCAGCCATTTTCCGTGGCGATCACACCAAAGTCTTTCGACTGGGCCTCGGCACATTCACGGGTGCAGCCGGAGACTGCAGATTTGAGTTTGTGTGGGGAGCGCAGGCCTTTATAACGGTTCTCTATATACAGGGCCATGGCGACACTGTCTTGCACACCGTAACGACACCAGGTGCTACCAACACATGACTTTACTGTGCGCAGGGCTTTGCCGTAGGCATGACCGGTTTCAAAGCCAGCGGCGATAAGCTCTTCCCAGATGCCAGGCAGATGCTGCACTCGGGCACCAAACAGGTCGATGCGCTGTCCGCCGGTAATCTTGGTGTAAAGGTTATATTTCTTGGCGACCTGACCGATGGTAATCAATTTATCTGGGGTGATTTCACCGCCGGCTATACGCGGCACCACTGAGTAGGTGCCGTTTTTTTGCATATTGGCGAGAAAGGTATCGTTAGTGTCCTGCAGGCCCACATGCTTTTCTTCCAGCACATAGTCATTCCACAGGGACGCGAGAATGGAACCGGCGGTGGGTTTACAGATATCACAGCCGCGTCCGCTGCCGTGTTTACTAATTAGCTCTTCAAAGCTTTTGATCGACTCCACCTTAACTATATGAAACATTTCTTGGCGGGTCAGGTTGAAGTGCTCGCACATGGCTTTATTGACTTCGAGACCGCGGGAGGCGAGTTCATCATCGACAACGCTCTTCAGCAGTGCCGCGCAGCCACCACAGCCGCTGCTAGCGGCGGTCTCGCTTTTGACTTCAGCGAGGGAGCAGAAACCGGCGTCCATTGCGTTAACTATGTCGCCTTTACTGACATTGTGGCAGGAGCAGATGGTGGCGGTGGCCGGCAGTGCGGCGGCTCCCAGTGCTGGTGCGGCGCCCGCATTGTAAGGCAGGATTAGCGTTTGGGGGTCGGCGGGTAAGGCTATACCATTGAGGAAGTACTGGAGCAAGGTATCGTAGTCGGAACAGTCGCCGACCAATACCGCGCCCAATAGCTTTTTGCCATCGGCGCTGACAATCAGGCGCTTATAGACATCAATGCGCTCGTCGCTAAAGGTGTAGGCCACGGACCCAGCTTCTTTGCCATGGGCGTCGCCAATGGAGCCAACATCGACCCCAAGCAGTTTCAACTTTGTGCTCATATCCGCGCCCTGAAAGGGCACCACTTCATTGGTTAGCTGACTCACCGCGGCCTCGGCCATGCGGTAACCTGGTGCCACTAGGCCATAGATTCGGCCGCCAAATAGGGCGCACTCACCAATAGCAAAAATATCCGAATCGCTGGTTTTGCAGTGGTAGTCAATCTCAATACCACCGCGCTCGCCGACAGTTAAACCGCAGTCTTTGGCCAGCTGATCATAGGGACGAATACCGGCAGAGAAGACAATCATATCGGTGGCCAGGGAACTGCCATCGGCAAACTGCATTCGCAGACGGGCCTCGCCCTCAGCATCGGGTTCAATCACCTTAGTGGCTTTGCTTGTGTGGACTGTGACCCCTAGGGCTTCGATCTTGCGCCGCAGCATGGCGCTGCCGCCGCCATCGAGCTGCACGCCCATGAGGCCGGGAGCGAACTCCACAACATGGGTTTCGAGGCCGAGGTTTTTAACCGCGTTGGCGCACTCTAGGCCCAGTAAGCCGCCGCCCACCACTACCCCGATCTTGCCGCCTGTGGCCTGAGCCTGAATAGTGCCCAGGTCGTCAATGGTGCGGTACACCGTACAAGGTTCAAGATCATTGCCTTTAACCGGTGGTACAAAGGGATAGGAGCCAGTGGCCAAAACCAGTTTGTCATAGGCAAACTGCTTGCCGCTCTCGGTGGTCAGGGTTTTAGTGTCGCGATCAATGCTGGCGACCATATCGCCAAAATGGGCCTCGACACCGAGCTCGCGGTAGTGATCTCTGGTGGTTAGGGCGAGATCTTCAGGACTGCGTCCGGCAAAGAATTCCGACAGATGAACACGGTCATAGGCGGGGCGCGTTTCACCGCCAATCACGGTAATCTGGGCCTCGACGTCGCTTGCCACCAGCTGCTCTACATAGTGATGACCGACCATGCCATTTCCGACTACTACTACTTTTAACATGACTCTTTTCCTTAGTTAATAATGGGCTGCTCTATAGCTCTCAGACTCAGGCTGCTGCGGAGCTAGTTGGCTTAGCTTTTGGTACTGACGCTGGCGCTACCTGTGGTTCTGTCGGCGGCGTTTCACTGGCTGGTACCTCTGCAGCTTGGGCCGCGGGGTTTCTGTGTTTCTCATAGAGAAAGCGAAGTACTTGCTGCCGGCAGGCGTTAAATGCGGGATCTTCAGCCAGTGCTAAGCGGTCTCGCGGCCGCGCTAGATCAATCTCGAGAATCTCGCCAATGCTTGCTGCTGGGCCATTGGTCATCATTACAATGCGATCCGAGAGCAGCACGGCTTCATCTACATCGTGGGTAATCATCACCACGGTATTACCGAGGCGGTTTTGGATCTCCATCAATGAGTCCTGGAGATGGGCGCGAGTCAGGGCATCTAGAGCACCGAAGGGCTCGTCCATCAACAGTACTTTGGGTTGCATAGCCAGGCAGCGGGCTATACCCACGCGCTGCTTCATACCGCCGGAGATCTCTCCCGGGCGCTTGTGGAGAGCGTGATCCATGTGCACCAGGCTGAGGTTGTGCGCAATCCAGTCACGCATTTCGGCTTTGCTCTTGGTTTTCTTAAACACTGACTTCACCGCCAGTTCGACGTTTTCATAGACCGTCAGCCAGGGTAACAAGGCGTGATTTTGAAACACCACAGCGCGGTCTGGGCCAGGTTCATTGACCTCGCGGCCCTCAAGAATTACGCCGCCTTCAGATGCCCGATAGAGGCCGGCAATAATATTTAGCACTGTGGATTTACCACAGCCTGAGTGGCCGATCAGGGAAATAAACTCGCCTTTTTGAATCGACAAGTTGATGTTCTGCAGCGCTCGAAAGGGTTCGCCGTCAGTGGGAAATTCGATGCCTACCTGGCTTAGTTCTAGGTAGTTCTTGTTCATGTTTCTGTCCTTCAATTGGGGATTAATCCGTTTTTTTGCGACCGGTGTATTAGCGTAAAACCGCCTGCTTATCCCAGCTCATGCGTTTTTGTAGCGCCAGCATTAGCTGATCCAAAATAAAGCCGATAATGCCAATGGTGATCACAGCCACCATAATTCGACCCAGAGAGCTGGATGATCCATTTTGAAATTCATCCCAGATAAATTTTCCTAGCCCCGGGTTCTGGGCAAGCATTTCTGCGGCGATTAGCACCATCCAGCCGGTGGCCAGAGACAGGCGTAGGCCAGTAAAAATCAGCGGAGTCGCCGAGGGAATAACAATGGTTTTGATATACACGGGGGACGACAGGCGCAGTACGCGACTGACATCGATAAGATCGCGATTAATACTGGCGACGCCGACTATGGTATTCACCACTGTGGGCCAGAGGCAGCAGAGGGCTACGGTAAATCCGGAGGTGAGAAAAGCTTTTTCAAACATTGGGTCATCGCTGACATAGAGGGCCGAGACCACCATGGTCACTAGTGGCAGCCAGGCCAATGGCGAGACGGGTTTAAAGGTTTGAATAATAGGGTTGATGGCGCGGTAAGCGTTTTCGCTGAGACCGCATAAGATCCCAAGAGGGATAGCAATAAAGGTGGCCACCAGAAAGCCAAACATCACCGTATAGAGACTGGTAAAGATCTGATCAAAATAGGTGGCTTTGCCGGTGTAGGGGCGGACTTTTACATCGGCCTGAGGATTTTTCGCCAGCTTCTTAGCATTGCGCACTTCCTGGCGAGTATAAAAAGCGTCAGCCTTTTGACGCTCCTGACGGTGTTCGGCAACCAGTGTTTTGGATTGCTGCCAAACATCAGAGGGTCCTGGGAACTGACCCAGTGAGGTGACGATACTACTGGCGGCGATCTGCCAGATAAACAGAAAGATCACAATACCAGTGAGAGGCAGAACCAAATTTTTCACTGTCCGCCGCAAGCCTTTCAACAGGCTGGCCAGGCTAAGCTGCTGGAGGCGCTGACTAATATCGGATCTGATCTTTGGTGCGTTCATGTTGGTGCCTTATTTAAACTTTATTTATTGAAACGGTATTGCTTTGAGTTGGGTAAAAAGCGGGCCCTGGGGCCCGCCACTGTTGCCTTTGTTTGGCGCTATCAAAGAACCTCATCTTTTAAGCCAATGGAAAATTTCTTCAGGTAGGCATTGGGTTGAGTACCGTCATAGACGACTTCGTCAATAAACTCTTTCTGCGGTGCGCGGTAGCCCGTTTCACTGGCGAAGGCTGGGAAGTCTGCGTCTGTCATAAGGCCTTCTTCAATCAGCTCTTGCGCCGCAGTTTTGTAGATATCTGGGCGGTAGACACTGGCGGCAACATCGAAGTACCACTGGTCTGACTTGGGCTCGGAAATCTGTCCCCAGCGACGCATCTGGGTCAGGTACCAGACGGCATCTGAGTAGAATGGGTAGGTGGCGAAGTAGCGGAAGAACACGTTGAAGTCAGGCACTGAACGCTTGTCGCCCTTTTCATATTCGAAGGTGCCGGTCATGCTGTTGGCAATCACATCGTAATCAGCGCCAACATAGTTGCTCTGGGCGAGAATCTTGACCGCTGCCGGACGGTTGGCATTGTCATTTTCATCTAGCCATTTAGCAGCGCGAATAAGAGCCTTAACAACACGGGCAGTGGTATTGGGGTACTTCTCTGTAAACTCCTTGGTCATACCAAAGACTTTCTCTGGGTTATTCTTCCAGATTTCATAGTCGGTGATCACTGGCACACCAATGCCTTTAAAGACTGCCTGTTGATTCCATGGCTCACCGACGCAGTAGCCGTGAATAGTACCGGCCTCAAGGGTAGATGGCATCTGTGGTGGTGGGGTTACCGACAGTAGCGCCTGTGCATTTAAGGTGCCGCTGGAGTCGCCTTTATGTGGGGCGTAATAGCCTGGGTGAATGTCACCTGCAGCCAGCCAATAGCGCAGCTCATAGTTGTGGGTAGAGACTGGGAACACCATACCCATTTTGAATTGCTTGCCTTCGGCAGTGAACTTATCTACTACCGGTTTCATATAATCAGCTTTGATGGGGTGCACTGGCTTGCCATCGTTAATCGGTACGTACTCCTTCATCTGCTCCCAGATATCGTTGGAGACAGTGATCGCATTCCCGTTTAGATCCATACTGAAAGGCGTCACTATATGGGCTTTGGTACCGTAGCCAATGGTTGCAGCCAGGGGCTGGCCGGCGAGCATATGGGCGCCGTCTAATTTGCCGTCAATAACGCCGTCGAGGAGCACTTTCCAATTGGCTTGGGCTTCGATGGTGACGTAGAGCCCCTCGTCTTCGAAGTAGCCATTCTCATAGGCTACTGCGATGGGGGCCATATCCGTGAGCTTGATAAAACCAAAGCGCAGCTCGTCTTTTTCCGGCTCGCCGAGTTCTGCCATGGCCGCACTGCCATTAACCAATAAAGCCAGTGTTAGGCCTATTTTTAGTCTGCTGAAAAGTCGATCTGTGAACTTATGTTTCTTAGGGGACTGCATGGGGGACTGCATAGTACCTTTACCTCTGTATAAAAAATGACCCAAAAAAAAGCCCGCCTATCTAGGTCTTCACGCCTTTTCGGGCGTGCTAACTTCAACAGGCGGGCATCGTTACCCTGAGAACCACATCGGAGATGGGATCTGAGATTGTTTACTGCTTGTGTTCTTTCACTACCAAAAACATATTCAATATCTGTGCCAGTTAGTTAAATTCAGGGAGAAAAACTGGTTGTTGAAGGAGAAGCCGCCGTTAGCTGGGGCTTAGTTGAGACAGTTTCAATGGGCTGGCACTGGCTAAGCATATGATACGCGGCGGCGGCCAATTTTCTGACGCACCTTTGCGGTGCGTTTTAGTTGCGGCCCCAGACTAGTTGGTCTGTAATGGCGCATCGATACCCAGCATCAGGTCGCTGCCCAGTTCAATACGTTCATTGAGCATCCATGGCTTTTCGTGGACCCCCTCGAGTTTGTAATCCTGATCTGGATAATCGAGTCCAGATCTGGATGCCGCTTCGCGGTAAAGGTCTGTTCTAAAGCACTGCTGTGCCAGTGCCGCAAGCTTGTCTTTGTCTAGGGCTTTGCCTAACAGTGGTGCGAATTGTTCGAGTATATACTCGGCTTGGGAGCGCCAGGGGAAGCCCGCGCTATAGCTGGAAAAGACATGGAAGTTGGACTGGCTTAGAGGGTTGTCCTCGCGCTTTTGCACAATTTGCCCGGTCAGTGATGGACGTAAATAATCGGCGGGTAAATCCAGATACTCAGGACGCGAGAGTATCGCCACAGCCTCTCTGCGATTGTCCATATTCCCTAGCCATTCACAGGCCGCCATTAGTGCCAGGCGCAGGCGCAGATGGGTGGATGGGTTGCGACTGTGCCAGGACTCCAAAACACCGAGCACTTTTTCTGGGGCGTTATTCCATATTTCGAAACCGGTGGTAGCCATAATTCCAGCGCCATATTCCACGGCAATACTGTTCCAGGGTGCGCCAACACAGAAACCGTCAATAACGCCTTGGGCTAAGCTGTCCACCATTTGTTCTGGTGGCAGCACTATAATCCGCACGTCGCGGTCTGGATCTATACCGCCGGCGCGCAACCATTTGCGCAGCAGTAATGTATGACTGGAAAAGGAGTGTACGGTGGCAAAGGTCAGGGGATTGCCGGGATTTTGGTCCATCAGTGTCTTCAGTGCCGTGGCCGTGGCCAAGGCATCATGTGCCGCTTGGCTGGGGTCGGCAACCAGTCTCATCTTGTTCCACAGTGCCGAGGAGACAGTAATAGCATTGCCATTGAGGGATAACATCAATCCGGTAATTATGGGTGCGCGAATCCCTGCCGCACCCAATGTGGTAATCAGCGGCATGGGTGCCAACATCTGACTGGCATCCAGTGTCCCAGCAATCGTCTTGTCGCGGATATTGGCCCAGGAGACTTCGCGCTGGAGGCTGACTTTAAGGCCATACTCTTCATAGAGTCCGAGGGCCTGGGCGACGATGATCGGCGCGCTATCGCTAAGGCGCATATAGCCTATATTGAGTTCTTCCTGCTCTGGTGCTGGTAGCTGTTTGTTCAGTTTAATTATCATGATTGCCACTATTTTTTTTGTTTTGGCTGAGGATTTTTATCACAGACTCAGCTGCTTGGGGCAGACTTTGGTTGGTGTCCATGGATAGCGTGCGCAGCAGCTTGTGAGCCTTGTCTTCACTGACACTGTGCTGTTGCATAAGTAAGCTTTTCGCCCGGTCTATCACTGACAGGCTCTCTAGTTGGGTGCGGGTGCTGTCGAGTGCCTGGCGCAGGGCTTGAAAGGATTTAAACTGAGCCATGGCAACATCGATTACCGGTTTCACGCGTTCGGCCTCCACCCCACCGACCATATAAGCGGTGACCCCGGCGTCCACGGCCTCTTCAATATAGCTGGGATCTTCCTCTTCGGAAAACATCACCACGGGGGTCGGATTATGGATATTGATCACTGACAGGCTTTCGAGCATATCGCGACCTGGAGACTGAAGATCGATAAGAATAACGTCGGGCTTTTGCTGCTCAATCTGGAATAGTAAGCCGGCGGCTGACGGTAATCTGGCGATAACATCAAAGCCGTCGCCAGTGAGTTTTTCGGCGACACGAACTGAACGTTGGGGGACGTCATCCACCAACATCACTCGCACTATATTGTTTTGCGTCGCTGCTGACATATACACTCTATTGTTCAATGCTAAAGAGGGGCGCCGATAATCTCGACGCCCCCAGTGTCGCTACTTTAGGTACTGCTGTTACTGATTAAAATTTCACATTCAGGGTTAGCCACAGTTTGTCGGTATCGCTAGCATGGCTATCGGCGGAATAACTGGCATATTTAGCCTGTACAGAGGTCTGTTTATTGATCTTATAGGTACCCACAATATCCACTTCTGAGCCCAGATCAGCGCCGCTTTTGTCAGCACTAAACTGGTGGTAGAAAATCGCTATAGGAATGCCGCCTACTTTACCTGCGACCTTTAAGTAGACATCTTCGAGTCCAGTTCCCGGGGTGCCGAGAAACTTATCCGCCCAACCCTGAAACTTGTGCAGTGTTGCCAGTGGCGTTTTAAATCCGATGCCGTTGTCAGCACCCAGTAGTTCGTATCCCAGGGCCACCTTGTAGGTTTTTACTGGAACCGTGACCTCGGCCATCATGTAGTCTGTGTCAAAGGATGCACTGTTATCGCCGTAGTCTGACTGCTTGGCAGCAGTGGCTGCGACCTTAGCTTTACCGAGCGTACCGGTGTAATCAAAACCATAGGTGCTGGTGGAATTTGACGCACTATTGTCAAAATCTAATAGGTAGGCAAATGCGGTTACCGAATGACCTTTAGCCGGTGTAAAAGACGCCAGCAAACTATGGGAATCAGAACCCCATTGTTTGGCCTGGCCAGCACTGTCGACCGGGCCGAAGATACGATTAACATTCCAGATATAGCTGTAGTCGATTTTCACCGAGTTAACATCTGGCAGAGTTAGTCTCAAGGCATCGAATGTCTGTTCGTTCTGCCTCCAGCCCACACCGCCAACAAAACGTTGCCCGCCGTGAAGAATTCGTTGTCGGCCCAAGGTCGCGCTTAAATCTGAGCTCTGATGATGGATATAGGCTTGATTTACATCGGTGCCCTTGGGATCTGCAACTATGGGGTAGCCCGCTTTACCATTGGTAGGAGTCTTGTAATTCTCGCCACCTATCACTGTGACATTATCGAACTCCAAAACCGTCTTAAAGTCTTTGTAGGTTGCTGAGGTCCAGGTTAGTCGTGATTTTAATGTTGAGGCATTGGCCTGCTTATCGATGCCATCCTGGTCTACAGATTCGTAGCGGTAACGAAAGGCGGTGGATGCACTGCCGCCAGTAAACATATCGCTCACACTAGAGGCTTCTGCTGCAACGGCTGCGCCTAGTGGTTGCATGCCGATAACGGCCAATGTCAGAGAGGAAAGTAAGCGTTTGTGGTTCATAAAAAATCCTATAAAAATAAATCTCAGAAATAAAAAAAGCCCGTGCGCAGCATATGAGCTGCGCACGGGCTTCGTTGCCCAGCAAAATTACAATGTCATCAAAGACATGTTGCTAGAAGCAATACAAAAACTATGCCAACCTAATAAAATCAGTGTCTTAGAGAGATTTAGAGATTTCTTCGAGCTATGGCTGAAGCAAGTTGGTGCGCTGAAATGGCTGTCAGGCTTTATCTTGGGGCGACCACAAAAAAGAGATGCCCGAGATAGCGAGCGTGCTATTTCGGGATGGGATTATTGCTCTGCTACTGGCCGAAGGCCGCTTTAAACACAAAGAAAAACATAATCGAGAGTCCGGCGCCGGCTGGCAGAGTGACCAGCCAAGAGAGGAATATAGACCCCACCATTCGCAGATCAATTGCGCCTATGCCTCGGGCCAGACCCACACCTAGAACCGCACCCACCAAGGTGTGTGTGGTTGAGATCGGCAGACCTGTACCCGATGCAATAACCACTGTGGCCGCTGCGCCCAATTCGGCTGCAAAGCCACGACTAGGAGTGAGTTCGGTGATTTTGCGGCCGATGGTACCCATAACTTTGTAACCATAGGTTGCAAGACCAACAACTATACCGCCACCACCGAGTAACAAAATCCAGGGTGGCATGGAGGTTTTGGCGGCAATATCGCCACCGGAGCCAACAATGCTGACCACTGCTGCCAAGGGCCCCACCGCGTTGGCCACATCGTTGGAACCGTGAGCAAAGGCCATGCTGCAGGCGGTGAAGATCATCAATACGGCGAATACGCGCTCAACATTGGCAAAGCGGTTATCGGCTTCAAGGCTCAGGTCGCGCTTTACCTTGGACAGCAAATAGCTGCCGAGAATGGCAACCAACACGCCAACCACTGAGGCAATTAGAGCACTGTCGAGGAATGTCAGAGACATGCCGTTATCTTTAAACACATGTTTCAGACCTTTCAGTAAGGTCACCATGGCGATTAAAAAGCCGACGAAAAACATGTAGATGGGGATATAGCGTTTGGCTTTGGTAAAGGGGTCATCCTGCAGCAGGATTAGATGCTGAACACTGCGGAACAGAGCAAAGGATAGAGTGCCAGCCATGATCGGCGACACCAGCCAGCTCATTACGATAGTGCCAACCTTGCCCCAGTTGACTGCATCGGGAGAGACACCCACCGCGGCAAAACCAACAATGGCGCCAACAATCGAATGGGTTGTCGACACCGGCCAGCCTTTGAAGCTGGCTATAGCCAGCCAGCTTCCGGCTGCTAGCAGAGCCGATAACATACCAAAGACTAGATCCTCTGGCCGATCTTTAAAGATCGCCGAGTCGACTATGCCCTTGCGGATGGTGGAGGTCACTTCGCCGCCGGCCAGATAGGCGCCGGCAAATTCAAATACCATGGCGATCAAAATCGCCTGCTTGATGGTTAGGGCCTTGGAGCCCACCGAGGTACCCATGGCATTAGCCACATCGTTGGCGCCTACGCCCCAAGCCATAAAGAAGCCGCAGCAGGCTGCCAGCAGAATAAGGATGGTTCCATATTCAGTAAAAAATTCCATCGCATCGATTCCCGAGTTTGTTATCTTTTATGTAGTAACTATTTTTATAAGTGACCATTTTTATGGGGGTTACTTTGCGAGCAGCAATTCAACCTGGTTGCCAATCATTTCGGCAGTGTCAGCTAATGCTCCGATTTGGTCAATAATGTTGTACATAAAGATCACATTGACCGGAGGCAGATCAGCCTCCAGATTGAATAATTTTTTGCGTAGCTTAAGCTCTTTTTTATCCACTTTTTGCTCCTGAGCAGCCAATTCACGAATCAGCTTTTGAACAAACTTCACCTCCGCACCAGCAAAACCGGTTTCCAACAGCTCATCGAGTTCATTGATCGCGCCATGGGCTTTTTCACAGGTCACGGTAGATGAGCCAACGAAACCGATAAAGTCCGCGTGCAGGGCTTTTGGGATAGCCATCTGACGGCCGAGAATAATGCCGCAAATATCTTTGGTAAGATTGGCAATATTGTCTTGTTGGGTGATGATGCTCAGCAGATCGCCTCTGGAAACTGGCATAAACAGGCTCTTCGGCATATGCATTCGAAATTCTTTCTTGAGCTCGTCGGCGCTTTGCTCGTCGGCTGAGATCAGGTCAAACACCTCGGCGGCCTTAACCCAGTCATCATCAAAGGTGGCATTTAAAAACTCTTCCAATTTGGTGACGCAGCTGATCACTTCAGCCATATGATTTTGGATAGGCTTAATTGGTGAGACACCGAAGATATTGGAAATAGAATTACTTAAAGTCATTACCGCTTCCTTTGTGAAGATTTTATAGGCGCAATTCTATACTGCTTTGCTCAAGCTTGCCCGTATTGTTCGCTGTGGCCGAGCCAGCGTCCAATAAGTGGATCTACGTTATCGGTATAATCCTGCAGCAACATAATCGCCATGCGTTTCACCTCTGGCAATAGGTGGGCATCGCGCTGTAAATCCGCGATCCGAAACTGCATGTCTCCCGTTTGGCGAGTGCCCAGTACTTCCCCTGGCCCGCGGATCTCAAGATCTTTTTCGGCGATCTTAAAACCGTCGTTAGTCTCACGCATAATTTTCAGTCGCGCCGCGCCATTGCCCGACAGTGGGGCACTGTAGAGCAGCACGCAGTGGCTGCTCTGAGTGCCACGGCCGACCCTACCGCGCAGCTGGTGCAGCTGAGATAGGCCCAAGCGTTCGGAATTTTCGATAATCATGAGACTGGCATTGGGTACATCCACACCGATTTCAATCACTGTGGTAGCCACTAGCAGATTGATCTCACCGGCTTTAAAGGCCTGCATTATCTGGACTTTTTCTTTTGGTTTGAGGCGACCATGAATCAGCCCAATAGAGAGTTCTGATAGCAGCAGCTGCAACTCCTGAGCTGTGGCCTCTGCCGCCTGAGCTTCTAGTACATCCGATTCTTCAATCAGGGTACAGACCCAATAGGCCTGGCGACCATCTTGACAGGAAGCGCGCACCCGTTCGATAACATCATTGCGCCGCAGGTCGTTGAGCACCACTGTTTCTATGGGTTTGCGTCCCGGCGGCAGTTCATCAATTACTGAACAGTCGAGATCGGCATAGGCGCTCATGGCCAATGTCCGTGGAATTGGCGTGGCGGTCATAATTAATTGGTGAGGTGTAGAAGCCTCCCCATAACCCTCTTCATCAATCTGAGCGTCGATCACTGCGCCTTTTTTACGCAGCGCCAAACGCTGATGAACGCCAAAGCGATGTTGCTCGTCAATAATGGTCAGGCCTAAGTTATGAAATGCCACCGCCTCTTGAAACAACGCATGGGTGCCAATAACAATTTGCGCACTGCCATCGGCAATTGCCGCTAGCTGCACTTCTCGCCCCTTGCCTTTAAACTTGCCTGTTAACCAGGCAATACGAATGCCCAGGGGTGCCAGCCAGGATTCAAAGTTGACTCTGTGCTGCTCGGCGAGAATCTCGGTAGGAGCCATCAGGGCCGCTTGCATACCATTGGCCACAGCCTGCACTGCACCCAGTGCCGCGACCACGGTTTTACCTGAGCCCACATCTCCCTGAATCAGCCTTAGCATGGGGATGGGTTGACTGATATCGGCACTAATTTCATTGGTAACACGCTGCTGGGCACCAGTGAGGGTAAAAGGTAGTTGGGCCAAAAAGCGCTCGGTTGCGGACTGGTTTGGCAGCAGTGCCGGTGCCGCCTGGTGCTGAATTTTTTGTCGCAGCCGCAGCAGGCTTAAATGGTGGGCAACTAATTCTTCGCTGGCCAGGCGCTGTTGCGCAGGATGCTCACCCTCGGCGAGTAGATTTAGCGCCGTGCCCGGCGGCGGATTGTGCAGCAGATGCAGGGCGTCGACCAAACAGTAATTTGAGCTGCCATTATTGAGAGCCGCAGGCATCCAGTCTTCAATACCCTGCTGCTCGAGCAGTTTTAACGCCTGCCCACAGAGATCGCGAATACGCTGTTGAGTGACGCCCTCGGTGGCTGGATAAATAGGTGTCAGGGTCTCGGCCAAGGCCGGAGGCTGACTCTGATTCAAAAGTTGATATTCTGGGTGATACATCTCCAGCCCAGATTTACCTCTGCGCACCTCGCCAAAGCAGCGCACTTTGGTACCAGGTTGCAGACCCTGCTGCTGCGCCTGATTAAAGTGGAAAAAACGCAGTGTGATCAGACCACTGTGATCCTGTACACGACAGACCAGACTGCGACGGCGGCCAAAGACCACATCGCTGCCGCGGACCTCGCCCTCAATCACGACTTCGGTGAGCGGTTGTACGCCGCCGATGGCCGTAATTTTAGTGCGGTCTATATAGCGCAGTGGCAGGTGAAAAAGCAGATCTTGAATCGTATAGAGTCCGAGCTTTTGCAGTTTGGCCGACAGCAGTGGACCGACTCCGCGAAGCTTTTCGACGCCGATACTATGTAGTGGAAGGGAAGTCATTAATGGAGTGTAATACCGGCAAGGTTGCTGTCAACATCAGAGTGCTGGAAAAGGCTAATACTCAATTCACCTTAGCGTTTTACAACCGCTATACTGAGCGTCGATTGAATGACTTTAGCGTATTAGGTGGCATTGCCCAAGCTTTGCAGCTGACACAGTTTGAGGCTTCAACCTAGCCGCCCTTGAATTGAAACTGATGATAGCCAAAACACATCTTATAGGAAATATAGTTTGAAAATATTATTTGCCGGCTGTGGTGATATCGGCACTCGCAGCGCAGCGCGCTTGGCCAGTGATTTTGACTGTTCCGGTTTAAAGCGCAATCCAAAGACCCTGCCGGATTATATCTCTCCCCTAGCCGGCAGCATGGCCGATCTAGATCGTTTGGTGGAGGTTTTAGATCAGGATTTTGATGTAGTTGTCGCCACCTTAACCCCAGATGGCTTTAACCCCGAGGCCTATCAGCGGGCCTATGTGGACAGCGCTAAAACACTGGCCAGTGCAATGGCTTTGGCCACATCGGTTCCCAAATTGGTGATCTGGGTCTCCAGTACCAGTGTCTATGGTAATTGCGATGGCGACTGGGTCGATGAGCAGTCGCCGACCACGGCGCTCAGTTTTTCCGGAAAGTTATTGCTCGAAGCGGAGCAGCAGATCACCGACTTACCTTGCCCCACCGTTATCGTTAGATTTTCCGGTATCTATGGGCCTGGACGCACCCGTATGCTCGACCAGATCATCGCTGGCAAAGGGCGTCCGGCGCAGCCCGAGCAGTGGAGCAATCGTATTTACAGTGAGGACTGTGCCGGTGTATTGGCACACTTGGTTCGTGCTTTTGATGCGGGCAAAGAATTAGAGAGTCTCTATATAGCGACTGACTGCGCGCCGGTTACACAGCATGATTTACGAATTTGGCTGGCGCAGCAATTAGAGGCCGAGCTAGAAGATGAGATTGTTGAGCAAAAAGCCATTCGCCGCTGCAGCAATCAGCGGCTGTTAGACAGTGGCTATGAATTTTTGTACCCCAGTTATAAAGAGGGCTATCAATCGTTGATCGACGCCCGCCTTAAATAACCAGAATACCATCCATCTCAACTTGGGCACCTTTGGGCAATTCGCTGACCCCAATAGCGGCTCGGGCCGGATAGGGCTGCTGGAAATACTCGCCCATTACCTGATTGACCACAGCGAAGTTGCTTAGATCCGTAAGGAAGATATTGAGCTTAACAATATTGCTCAGATCACCACCCGAGGCGGCGCAGACTTCACTTAGATTGTCGAACACCTGGCGGATTTGCACGCTGATATCGCCTTCGATTAATTCCATGGTGTCAGGGATCAGAGGAATCTGCCCGGATAGGTACACCGTGTTATTGACCTTTACGGCTTGGGAATAGGTGCCTATAGCGGCGGGTGCTTTGTCTGTGTGAATTACGGCTTTATTGGTCACGATCGTCTCCGAAGGTTATCTAGATAGCTCTATGAGTAGCTGTCAGTTTTTAACTCTGTAAATGCGGCGAACCTGTTTTAGTCCCCGCGCGCGTCTCAAAATATCGGCCAGATGGATGCGATCGCGAACGGTCAGTACCACGTCTACTATGCTGGTAAAGGGATCTTTTTCATCGACGCTGATCTGTTCGATGGTGGCGTCGGCATCGGTCATGCGAGAGGCCAGTGCGGCAATAAAACCACGCTCTGGTGTGATCTCAACTTTTAGCTCAACCGGGAACTCTCCGCGCGGCTTGCTCGACCAGCTCAGCGCCATACACTTCTCTGGATTATTGCGAATCTCGAGCAGATTGCGACAGCTCTCGATATGAATTACTAGCCCTTTACCCGGAGAGATATGACCAAGAATAGGGTCGCCGGGAATCGGGTGACAACAGCGCGCATACTGTAATAGCAGTCCATCTGAGGCATCGATCATGATCGGCAGAGTCGACCTTTTATTCTCCTCGACCGGTTTGCGCTTACTCGCCGGTACCAGCACATTGGCTACCGCAAAGGGTACCCGGTTGCCGAGACCAATCTGTTGCAGAATATATTCAAATGTCGATGCGCCAGTATCTTTTAAGAGCCGTTTGATCTGCGACTTTTTCAATTCCTTGTAATGCGTGCCGAGACGGCTAAGGGCTTGGTCGAGCAAGCGTTTGCCGAGCTCTACAGATTCATCGTGCTGCTGATTCTTAAGATAATGGCGAATGGCACTACGGGCTTTTGCAGTGACAACGAAGTTTAGCCAGTTGGGATTGGGCTGAGCTTCGTCGGCGCTAATAATTTCAACGCGCTGTCCACTTTCCAATTGCTCAGATAACGGCGTTAGCTGACCGTCGACACGACAGGCAATACAGCTATTACCTAACCCAGTGTGAACGGAATAGGCAAAATCGATCGGTGTGGCGCCACTGGGTAGTTCGATAATTTTACCATTAGGCGAAAAAATATAGACTTCATCGGGGAACAGGTCGGCTTTTACATGCTCAAGAAATTCCAGTGAGTCGCCGGCTTGCTGCTGCATCTCTAGCAGCCCTTGAATCCAGCGCGCCGCGCGTCGCTGATTGACATCGACGGAGTTGCGGCCGGCCTTATACTCCCAGTGAGCAGCGATGCCGTAACTGGCCATAGCTTCCATTTCGACCGTGCGAATCTGTACTTCGATCACCACGCCATGCATACCCACCAGCACTGTATGCAGTGACTGGTAACCATTGGCCTTAGGGATCGCAATATAGTCTTTGAACTCGCCGGGTACCGGCTTGAACATATTGTGCATTATGCCGAGCGTGCGATAGCAGTCGTCAACACTGGTGACAATCAGGCGAAAGGCAAAAACATCCATAATGTCGCGAAACGAGCGTTTCTTCTCGCGCATCTTGCGATAGATACTCCAGAGATGCTTCTCACGACTTTTGACTGTGGCTTCCACCTGCTCTTGCTCGAGACGCACTTCCATGGACTGATGAATTTCACCGACCACTTCTTTGCGATTCTTTTTCGCTGCTTTCATGGCTTCGCGCAGACGCCGGTGCCGCAGTGGATACATGGCCGCAAAGCCAAGATTTTCCAGTTCGAGACGAATATCATTGATGCCGAGGCGCTGGGCGATGGGGGCGTATATATCGAGAGTCTCTCGAGCAATCCGGCGTCGCTTAGCTGGAGACAGCACACCGAGGGTGCGCATGTTGTGTAGACGGTCAGCGAGCTTAACCAAGACCACACGAATATCTCGAGACATGGCTAAGGTCATTTTTTGAAAGCTTTCGGCTTGCTGTTCGGCTTTGGACTGGAACTCGATACCGGTTAGCTTACTGACACCGTCGACTAAGTCAGCGACCGGACGGCCAAAACGCCGGCTGATCTGACCTTTAGTTACACCGGTATCTTCAATCACATCGTGGAGCATGGCCGCCATAAGGCTTTCATGATCCATATGCATATCAGCAAGAATGTGAGCTACAGCGAGGGGGTGCGTAATATAGGGGTCGCCGCTTTGGCGCAGCTGCCCCTCGTGGCATTTTTCAGCAAAGACATAAGCCCGCTCGACACGGCGGACTTCTTTAACTTCGAGGTAGTAAGAGAGTTTGTCTAGCAGTAATCGCAGTGCCAAGTGACTCTCTCCCTGATTAGGCTTGTGCTCTATTTAGGCAGCAGGTTCTTCTGGTGCCGCCGGAGCCTCTGGTGCGTCAGCCGAAGCAGGTGCTTCAGCTGCCATAGCAGCTTCGAGTGCGGCAGCCAAGTCAGGCTCCACAGCTTCTTCTGCAGTCGCAGCGCCTTCAGGAGCCAGTGCCGCTTCAATAGCCGCCATAACTGCCGCATCATCATCCAGTTCTGGTTCTTCGGATGCATCGACAATTTCGTAGTCTTGAGGCTTCTCAGTGAGAATATCAGCGGTAACTAAACCGGCTTCGATTTCGCGCAGCGCAATAACAGTTGGCTTATCATTCTCTTCAGGAACCAGGGCAGGACGTCCGCCAGTGGCAATTTGACGTGCACGTTTGGAGCCAACCATGACCAGTTCAAAACGATTATCAACATGATCCAAACAATCTTCTACAGTAATGCGAGCCATTTTTATTCCGCCGGGGTAAATAATTTGATCTTTATTGCAGCCCAATGCTGCCGAGTCGCCCAGTTTACCTAAAGCGGGGCGCTACGACAATAAACTCGGGAGAATAACTTTTTCTTGAGCGGTGCCAGGACATTTCGCTGTGGGCAGCTTTAACCTAAAAGGTCGGAGACTAAATCTTCCTGACCAGAAACCGGCAAGCGGCAGTGTTGCGCACTGACAATCGACATCATCTGATGCAAAGCCGTATCAAAGTCGTCATTGACCACCATAAAGTCAGCCTCGACATAGTGGCTCATCTCTTCAGTAGCTGCGGCAATACGTTTCTCAATCACCTCTGCATCATCCTGAGCGCGCTTGTGCAATCGCTCGCGAAGGGCTTGTTTAGAGGGCGGCAGGATAAAGATGCTGGTGCTGTCGGGGAACAGTTTGCGCACCTGAGCGGCACCCTGCCAATCGATTTCGAGAATTACATCTTCGCCACTGGCCAAGGTGTCGGCGACCCACTGCTGCGAGGTGCCATAAAAATTACCAAATACCTCGGCGTGCTCCAAAAAGGCACTTTGCTCGATCATCTCAACAAAGCGTTCTCGCGAGGTAAAGTGGTAGTTCACCGCATCCACTTCACCGGGACGGCAGGCTCTGGTGGTGTGAGAAATCGACGCTTTGATATTGCTCATATTATTGAGCAGTTCTGCTACCAAGCTAGTTTTACCGGCACCGGAAGGGGCGGAGATAATAAAGAGAATACCTGTGGCCATATGCGATTCGGTTCCGTTGCCTAAGAGATCTGTCAGATGTTGAGGAGTTTACAGCAGCGAGAAAATTATTCCAGATGCCCGCCTGTTTCACAGACATTTTTATCTGCCGTTATGGGGGTGAAATATGTGCTATCGAAGAGTCGATTCAAGCAACCCGCGAGGCGAACACCAGCCATCAGCAGCCGCTTCTTAAGCAGTGGTTTAGTACGATTAATATATTGTTGATCAATGGTAACTGGGCCCTTTTGCACGGGCTGACCAAACTCATAGACCTGTGCGCGCAATACTTTCGATTCCATAGCCCAGTCTAAAAAACTATCCGACTGCCAGTTGTACCGCTGCTGCGCGGTAGTTTTATTTATTAGAGCACTGTACTGATCGACGCCTAATTGCTCGTCTTTAATTAGGCCGGTGTCCCAGACCCAGTGCAGATTGCGGCGTTTATTGCTGCCTAACCACTTAATCGATACTCGGTTGCCGCCGAGATCGCTATAGCGGCCAACATGCAGTGGTTGATGGATATCGCCCGCCAAATGCACAAAAAATGCCAGTGCTTCCCGGCGTTGCTGGCTTTCGGTTTTGGGATCTTTGAGCTGTTTATAGGATTCTTTCAGTGCACTGAGCACATCGCCCTTAGGGCTGCGGCGAAGACCGGAAAAGCGCTCATGGTCTTTGATATTGATATAGTGCCAAGACTTGGTATGCGACCATTTTTGCTGGCCGCGAATCTGATCAGGCCAGAGTGCCAGCTCGGTCAGCGCTGTGCCGCCACTAATCTGAGTCAGCTCAGCAGCGGTTTTCTTACTCAGATGCTTTTCTGCAATGCTGACAATAATACGGTGACCATCGGCACCGAAAGCCAGGCTCTGGCTGCTACAAAGCGCCAGCCAAAAAAACAGGGCAACAGACACACACGTTGCTGCCGGACCCCTAGAAATGGCAGCTGAGTGCCGGTTACTCAATATTTTGAATCTGCTCACGCATCTGCTCGATAAGTACCTTCAACTCCACCGAAGCCTGAGTGGTGACGCCGGCGATGGATTTGGAGCCCAGCGTGTTGGCCTCGCGATTGAGTTCTTGCATCAAAAAATCCAGACGTCGACCGATGGAATCTTTGCCGCTTAATACTCGGCGTATCTCGCTAATATGGGCTTCTAGGCGATCTAGCTCCTCGTCCACATCGGTGCGGTTGGCGATAATCACCATCTCTTGTTCAAGGCGATCTGCGTCAAACTGCTCCTTGAGGTCGCTGAGCTTTTGTTCAAGACGCTTGCGCTGATCACTGAGGATCGAAGGCAGGTGATCTCGCACAATAACCAGCTGCTGCTCAATGCCCACCAGTCGCTGTTCAATCATCTCCGCCAGCTTGTCGCCCTCACGTTTGCGTCCCTCAAGCAGCTGATCAATGGTAGCTTTGTAGGTTTCGGTGGCAGCCTTATGCAAGGCTTCCGCCTCCACAGTTTGCTCCTGAAGAATGCCGGGCCAGCGCATAATTTCCAGCGGAGAAATAGGTGCTGGCGACTGCATTTCAGCGCCGATGGTCTCGGCCATAGCAATCATGCGCTTGGCCAAGTCCAGATCAGCTTCGAGGCTGGCATCGGCATTATTAAATGCCAGCTGCAGAGAGCAGTCGACCTTGCCGCGGCTCAGCTTCTTGCGGGCGATTTCTCGCAGCGGCATCTCTATGGGCCGCAGGCTGTCAGGCAGGCGAAATCCCGTTTCAAGAAAGCGATGATTCACTGAGCGCAGTTCACAGGTAACTGAACCCCAGCTGAACTCTGTGCTGCAGCGGGCAAATGCGGTCATACTCCGGGCCATGGTATCTCCAGTAGAAAAATTACGATGCGTCATGGTAACAAAGGCGGTCAACTGGTTGGTAGATTTGCTACAATTTGCGCCACTTTTATTTCACAAGTATTCGAACTAGGGAAAAACTATGACTCGACCCAGTGGCCGACGCCCCGAGCAACTCCGACCAGTAAAAATAACCCGCGATTTCACCTGCCATGCAGAGGGCTCTGTGCTGATTGAATTTGGCAAAACCAAAGTCATCTGCACCGCCAGTGTGACCCCGGGAGTACCAAGATTTTTGCGTGGCAAAGGCGAAGGCTGGGTAACCGCGGAATACGGCATGTTACCCCGCTCGACTGGTTCAAGAATGGATCGCGAAGCGGCCCGTGGTAAGCAAGGCGGACGCACCCAGGAAATTCAGCGTTTGATTGGCCGCTCCCTCAGAGCCGCGGTTGATATGAAAAAACTTGGCGAGCACACCATCAATATCGACTGTGACGTTATTCAAGCCGATGGCGGCACACGCACTGCTTCAATTACGGGCGCCTGTGTTGCCATGGTCGATGCAATCCGTCATCTGCAACGCAAAAAAGCGATTCTCGATGATCCTTTGTTGTGCATGATTGCCTCAGTCTCTGTGGGTATCTACAAGGGTACGCCAGTACTGGATTTGGATTACCCCGAAGACTCCAAAGCCGAAACTGATATGAATGTCGTGATGAACAGCGAAGGCGGCTTTATTGAAGTTCAGGGAACTGCCGAGGCAGCACCCTTTAGTGAAGAAGAGTTGAGTGCCATGTTAGGGCTGGCCAAACAGGGCATCGCCGATTTGGTGCGGGTGCAGAAGATGGCCCTAGCTCAATAACGCTAGACGACTAAAAATAACCGCAGTGAAAAATATTATGACAACTGAACAAAATTACAAAACTCTGTTTATCGACAACGGTCTGCGCAGTGGCGCACTCAAGTTTGGCGAATTCACCCTCAAGTCAGGCCGTGTCTCGCCGTACTTTTTTAATGCCGGCCAATTTTACACAGGCCGCGCCCTGGCCGAATTGGGACGCAGCTATGCCGCGGCCATTATCGAGTCGGGGATTGAATTCGATGTGCTATTCGGTCCAGCCTATAAAGGTATTACGCTGGCAGCAGCAACCTCAATTGCCCTCGCCGACCACTATGATCGCGATGTGCCTTACTGCTTTAACCGCAAAGAGGCAAAGAATCATGGTGAAGGTGGCACTATGGTCGGCGCACCACTTGAAGGTCGTGTGTTGATTATTGATGATGTAATCACCGCTGGCACCGCGATTCGCGAAGTGATGCAAATTGTCGAGAGTGCTGGTGCCACAGCAGCTGGTGTAGTGATTGGTTTGGACCGCAAAGAAAAGGGTAAATCTGAGCTGTCAGCAATTCAGGAAGTGGAGCGAGATTTCTCCATCCCAGTGGTCGGCATTGTCGATATTGGTGATATTACTGACTACCTGAAAGGCAGATCTGAGAATGATGCTTTGATCGCTGCTATTGAAGGGTACAGAGAGCAGTATGGCGTCTAGCTAAAAACACTGTTAGAGCGAGTCGATAACAACAGCTCGCTCTAACAGATTGTCTATAGGATTATTCAAACATGGCAGCAGTTAATAGCTGCCACTGTTCCTGCCAGTTCTGAGTGGGTGGTGTCTTAAACTGACTGCGCACAAATTGACTGATTTTTCCGTCGGCACTGCACAGCATCAAATTAGCTGCAGTGGCCACTGGCACCTGCAGTTTTAGGCCATCGCGAATTTCCGCTTCACGGAGTATCTGTTTAAGCTGTGATTCCAAACGGTCGAAAAACTGTGCCACGCGATCATGTAGGCGCTCAGTCTCGCCAGTGAGTGCATCGCCATTAAGGATCCGCGTGATACCCGGATTCTTTTCTGAGAACGCCAGCACCAAGCTTAGAATGCGGTAGCACTGATTGATTGGGTCTGGCTCGTCGTTAACAATACCGCGCACTCTGGCAAAAATAGTTTCATCAATAAAGTCGATCAGCCCTTCATACATTCGGGTTTTACTGGGGAAGTGTCTATAAAGAGCCGCTTCAGAAACGCCCACTTCGGCGGCCAGTGCCGCTGTGGTAATACGTCCGCCACCTGAATGTTCAAGCATGCGGGCTAGAGCCTGGAGAATTTCTTGGGCGCGGGTACCGGGTTTTTTAGCCATTAGGCGCTTTCCTCTTCACTGTTGTCACAGTTTGTTATTAGGGTGCCGACGCCTTCGTCGGTAAAGATTTCTAGCATAACGGCATGTTCCACTCTACCGTCGATAATATGAGCGCTATTTACGCCGGCTTTAACTGCGTCTAGAGCGCAGCGAATTTTTGGCAACATGCCGCCATAAATAGTTTCGTCGGCAATAAGGTCATTGACGCGATTGGTGGTCAGTCCAGTGAGAATTTCGCCGCTCTTGTCTTTTAGGCCGGCGACATTGGTCAGCAAGATAAGTTTTTCAGCGCCGAGCACTTCGGCCATTTTACCGGCTACTAGGTCAGCATTGATATTGTAAGAAGAGCCGTCTTCGCCAACACCGATGGGGGCTATTACGGGGATATATCCGCCATCGACCAGCATATTGATCACGCTGGTATCAATTGAGGCGACTTCGCCCACCTGTCCTATATCGATAATTTCCGGCGCAGACATATCGGGGGTCTTATGTGAGACCACCAGCTTTTTGGCCTTAATCAGTTGGCCATCTTTACCGGTGACGCCAAAGGCTCGGCCACCTGCGGCACTGATCATATTGACGATTTCTTTATTGACGGTGGCACCTAGAACCATCTCGACCACATCCATGGTCTTGCTGTCGGTAACTCGCATACCATCAATAAATTTTGATTCGATTGACAGGCGCTCGAGCAGTTCGCCGATCTGTGGGCCGCCGCCATGGACCACCACCGGATTGATACCCACTGCTTTCATCAGCACTATATCTCGGGCAAAGCTCAACTGCAGTTTGTCATCACCCATGGCATTGCCGCCGTATTTAACGACCACGGTCTTACCCGAAAAACGTTGGATATAGGGAAGTGTGCGAGCGATCACTTCTGCTGTTGTCTTGGCTTCTGTGCGACTTAATGACATATTAAATATATTCTTTTATGTTGTTGATAAAGGGCGACAGTTCTCTGCGAAAGGCCGTCTTGATCTCGGCCATGGCCTGTTCGTCGTCGGCTTCAAATCTAAGGGTCAGGTTTGCTGAGGTATTTGACGCTCTAATAAGCCCCCAAGCAGTGGGGTATTCTACACGTAATCCATCGAGACAGATGATATGGGCTTGAGGGAATTGACAGCCGGCCGAGAGGGTTCTCATCAGCTCAAATTTTTCATCTTCTCTTACTGGCAGCAAAATCTCGGCGGTGGAAACGCTCGTCTCCAGTTCGTCGATAACCTGATCTAGGGTTTGTTGCCGCTCACAGAGAATCTCCAGCAAGCGCACTGCTGCGTAGAGTCCGTCATCAAAGCCTCGCCAGCGATCATTAAAGAAAATATGGCCGCTAAACTCTCCACCCAGAGGCGAATTATTGTCGTGCACCTGCTTTCTCACATGGGCATGGCCAGTCTTGCACATCACCGGATTGCCGCCGTGGTGGCGAATAATATCCGCCAGACGACTGCTGCTTTTTACGTCGAAGACGATATCTGCGCCAGGATGCTGGGCCAGTACATCTCGAGCAAAGATCATCATTAGCTGATCGGGCCAGACTATTCTGCCGCGGCCCGTGATAACCACCACACGATCGCCGTCGCCATCAAATGCTAGACCCAATTCCGCTTGCTGCTCGGTCACATGACGCTGTAGATCCACAAGATTTTTTTCATCTGCTGGGTTCGGCGAGTGATTTGGGAATGAGCCGTCTATGTCGCAATAGAGTGGGAAGGCCAAACAGCCGAGGCGGTCAAATAGTTGCGTTGCAATGGGCCCCGGCACGCTATTGGCGCCATCGATAACCAGCTTAAAGGTTCTGCTTAGATTGCTGATATTTACAATATGATCTACATACTGACTAACTATGTCGGTTTCGACCAGACTTCCCGAGTTCCTAGCTTGCTGGTTGGAATGGGGCTTTCCGTCGCGCATTGTGGGGATCAATTGCTGCAGCATCTCTCCAGAGATAACCTGATGCTGAAGAATGATTTTGAAGCCATTATAGGTTGCTGGATTATGGCTTGCGGTGACCATAATGCCGTTGCCGCTTTGGCCTCCATGATGCACGGCAAAATTCAGTGCTGGTGTAGTGACTTCGCCGAGGTCGATAACATTGCAGCCGCAGGCCATTAGACCTTCTTTAAGTGCCGCAGCCAAACCTGTTGAGCTCAGGCGCGCATCGCGACCTACATAGACCGAATGTTCAGCGGTTTCGCCTATCAAGGCGCCTAAGGCTTGGCCAAGGCGTCTCGCGAAGTGACTGTTTATTTCGCTGTCGGCTAGGCCGCGAATATCATAGTCGCGAAACACCAGCTCCGGAATATCGGCCGAGCGAATATGCTGTCTTTCTTTTACTAGATCCATGTTAAGTGGCAACGGGCTTGCTGTGTTGGCGAGGCTCTCGCTAACCGAGCTGCTCAGTTATAGCGGCGACAATGTCGCGAGCCAGTTGCGTTTTGCTCCTTATACTAAAGGTCTTGCTGGTGTCTGCACTGATCCACCAAGCTTCATTATTATCACTGTTAAAACCGACATCGCTGCGGGACACATCGTTGGCGACTATGGCGTCTAAACCTTTGCGCTTTAGTTTGCCTCGCGCATAGTTCTCTACATCCTGAGTCTCGGCGGCAAAACCCACGACAAAAAGGTGCTTATAGTCACTGGCTGCGGCGCTGACAATATCGATATTTTTTTCCATTTCAAGCGTTACCGCGTCCGCATGTTTTTTGATTTTTTGGGTGGCCACCGTTACAGGTCGGTAATCTGCCACTGCCGCTGCAGCAATCAAAATATTGGCATCTGCGCAGGCACTCATGGTGGCCTTGTGCATATCCGCGGCAGACACCACTGGGATAAGTGTGCAGCGCTCGGGTGGCTCGAGAGTCACTGGCCCTGAGATTAGGGTGACCTCTGCGCCAGCTTCAATGGCAGCCTCGGCTAAGGCATAGCCCATTTTCCCCGAGCTGTGGTTGCTGATATAGCGCACCGGATCAATGGCTTCGCGAGTGGGTCCGGCGGTAATCACGAGCTTTTTGCCACTCAACTGCAGTGAGGCGAAACAGGCGGCAACCTGCTCGACCAACATATCAGGTTGCTGCATGCGCCCTGGGCCAATATCGCCGCAGGCTTGAATGCCACTGTCGGGGCCAAAAATCTTCACCTGGCGCTGGCTGAGTTGTTCCATATTGGCTGTGGTGGCCGGGTGCGACCACATGCCTTGATTCATGGCTGGCGCCACTGCGACTATTGCCGGTGTCGCCAGATAGATAGCATTTAACAAACTGTTGGCGCGGCCGTGGACCATGGTGGCAATAAAGTCGGCTGTCGCTGGTGCGATCAACACCAGATCGGCCCAGCGCGCTAATTCAATATGGCCCATGCCGGCTTCGGCTTCTGGATCGAGTAGGTCCGCATGCACTGGATGACCTGAGAGTGCTTGCAATGTCAGTGGACGAATAAATTCTTCGGCACCTGGTGTCATCACCACACGGACCTCTGCGCCGGCATCCTGCAGTCGCCTGACAACTTCGGCACTCTTGTAAGCGGCAATGCCGCCGCTGACGCCGACTATTATTCGTTTGTTTGAAAGGGTACTCATTAATCGTCCGGACAGCTCTTATAAAGGCTGTAAGATACCATTAAGAAGAGGATTTCTGTAGCAAAAAAATAAGGACTTACTATGGCTATAAGCCACTGGCCGATGAATGAAAGGCCGCGAGAGAAGTTAATTCTTCGGGGGGCGTCGGCACTTTCTGATGCGGAGTTACTAGCAATTTTTCTGCGCACCGGACTGCCGGGAATCACCGCGATTGATCTGGCGCGAGATCTGATTAAGGAGTTTGGCGGTCTCGGGGCACTAATCAGCTCTGACCACACTACCTTTTGCAAAGCTAAAGGCGTGGGCACGGCCAAGTTTGTGCAGCTTAAGGCGTCGGTGGAATTGACCCGCCGTTACTTGCAGGAGCAGCTCGAAGGTCAGCCGGTGTTTACCAGTCCGGAAAAGGTCGGCGATTATCTGTCGGTGCAGATGCGTGATTACAAGCGAGAAGTGTTTGTGATGCTATTGCTAGACAGTAAGCACCAGCTGATTGACACCCATGAGCTGTTTCAGGGAACCGTGGATGCGGCCAGTGTGCATCCGCGTGAAGTGGTCGCTCGTGCGCTGCGCAAAAATGCCGCCGCAGTGATTGTTGCGCACAATCATCCGTCGGGATTGGCTGAGCCCAGTCAGGCCGATATTGATATTACTCGGCGTCTAAAACAGGCGCTCAATTTGGTTGAGATCCGTTTGCTCGATCATCTGATTATTGGTCGTGGTGAGGTCGTCTCTTTGGCTCAGCGTGGCAAATTATGAGCTTAGGCCAATTAAATCCCTCAATAGCTACTAATCCGGCAATTTCGTTTGATTCAGATAGGCCTTTCTGGTATAAATTGCGCCCCTTTGCGGGAGGGTCCTGCAACTAGGGTTAGATATTCAGAATTCACGTGATGAGCGGATTACGATTCGGTCACCACAATTGCAATCAGAGGCAGTAGAAATGTCCAGAGTATGTCAAGTCACAGGCAAGCGCCCAATGGCTGGAAACAATGTATCTCACGCGAAAAACAGAACACGTCGTCGCTTTGAGCCAAACCTTCATTCCCACCGTTTTTGGGTTGAAGCTGAAAAACGCTTTGTTAAGCTGCGTGTATCTACTAAAGGTATGCGTATCATTGACAAAAAAGGTATTGAAACTGTTTTGTCTGAGCTTCTGGCTCGTGGCGAGAAGGTCTAAGGAGACTACTGATGGCTAAATCAGCGAGAGAAAAGATTCGTTTGGTATCTAGTGCTGGCACTGGACACTTTTACACTACAGATAAAAACAAGCGTAATATGCCTGAGAAAATGGAGATCAAGAAGTACGATCCCACTATCCGCAAGCATGTGATCTATAAAGAAGCCAAAATTAAGTAATTGGCCTCGAGCTTGTCGAAAAATCCTGCCGGTTGGTGGGATTTTTTTTGTCTGGTGCTTTTCATTTGCGCTCTCTCGCTTGCTCTCTTTTTGCGCTTTCTCGCTCCATGCGCTTACCTGCTCTCAATTTGCGCTTCCTCGCTTAGGTGCGCTTAACTGAGTCTGCTGATTCGAGCACCTTACGCTGGTAAGTCTCGGTTGCCCTTTACTTTCTTCTAGACATAAAAAAACCCGATAATTTCTTATCGGGTTTTTCATAATTTACTGATTTGCCTTAAGGCATAATCAGAAATTAGTCGGCAACTACGTTCTCAGCTTGAGCGCCTTTCTGACCTTGAGTAACTTCCATAGTTACTGCTTGGCCTTCTTTCAGAGATTTGAAGCCATCAGCTTGGATTGCGCTGTGGTGAACAAATACGTCACCGCCGCCTTCTTGCTCGATGAAACCAAAACCTTTACTGTCGTTGAACCACTTAACAGTGCCAGAAACTCTATCCGACATAACTAACCTCACTTATAAAAAATTGTGTACCGTTTAAGGCAATTTAAATATCCAGCCTCGTAACGGGGCTAGCCTACACCTTATATAGTAGAACTGATTTTGCTTTACGCAACAGTCATCGTATAAAGGCATTACTGTTTCAACAGACACTAAAGTGTGCAACCGTCAATTCAGACCGCGCAGTGTATTGGGTTTTTCTTGATTTGGCTAATATTTGCGCGATGTTTAATCAAAAAAACCACTATTTTGATCATTTTTTAATCAATTTTCATGATTTAGGGCAAGGTTAAGAGCCTAAATGGTGCGACTAGTGGTTTTTTGTCGTCGTCGAGTTACTTTATAGACAGCTTTGCTCGGGCAAAAAATACTCTTTTAGGGCCCTAAAAGAGTTTAAATGGAAAACCCGATGCTATTATTCTGAATGCAGTTAAGTGCTAAATCATTATCGCTTGTTCCTATCTTTCGCTTAAAACGACCAAGAGGATTAATCAAGATGTTACCCCAGCGGGTTATTGAGCAACTAATCGACATTGTTGGCGAGTCGCGTTTACTGTTCGAAGCAGATGATTTGCAGCGCTTTGGCGTCGATCGCACAACGTTGTGGCAAGCGGCGCCCTGTGCGGTGGTTCTGCCAGGGACAGTGGAAGAGGTTCAGTCTATTGTGCGCCTTGCCAATCAGTGCAATTTGGCTATTGTGCCCTCGGGTGGCAGGACAGGTCTCAGTGGCGGTGCTGTGGCAAAGGATGGCGAGCTGGTAGTGGCGCTTGATCGAATCAATCAGGTTATCGACTTTAATCCGATGGATCGCAGCGTAACTGTAGGTGCAGGCATGATTACTGGGCACTTACAGCAGTTTGCCGAGGAGCAGGGGCTATTTTATCCGGTAGATTTTGCCGCCTCGGGGTCTAGTCAGATTGGCGGCAATATAGCCACCAACGCCGGCGGTATCAAAGTGGTCAAGTACGGCATGACACGCAATTGGGTGGCAGGCCTCAAGGTGGTAAATGGTGCTGGCGACATTATCGAACTCAACAAAGGCCTCGCAAAAAATAATACGGGTTACGATCTGCGTCATCTATTTATTGGCTCTGAAGGAACCCTTGGACTGATCTGTGAAGCGACTATTCAGCTGGCGCGAGCGCCGCTGGAATCATCAGTGATGGTAATGGGGGTTGAGAATTTTGCAGAGATTGTTGATGTGTTGACCTGCTTTAGCCGCGACCTGGATCTCAGTGCCTTTGAGTTTTTCTCTCAGCAGGCGCTCGACAAGGTTATTTCCCACCGCGGCCACACCGAGCCGTTTAAGACAGAGACGGCTTTTTATGCACTGCTCGAGTTCGAGCACAGTAGTCCAGACATTTTGGATAAGGCGATGGCGCTGTTTGAACACTGTGTGGATGTAGGCTGGGTGGTAGATGGGGTGATCAGTCAAAGTCAGTCTCAGGCGAAAAATCTGTGGAAGTTGCGCGAGGATATTTCCGGGACACTCTGGCAATGGCAGCCCTATAAAAATGATATCTCTGTGCGCATCTCGCGCATGGCAGATTTTCTGGAAGACGTTGATCAGCTGGTAATGGAGCAGTATCCGGATTTTGAGGTTATTTGGTACGGACATATAGGTGATGGCAATTTGCACCTTAACATCCTTAAGCCAGAGGCTTTTTCAGTGGATCAGTTCCACAGTAAATGTGTTAATGTCAGTGAAGAGATTGGACAGCTATTGGCAAAGTACGAAGGCAGCGTTTCCGCCGAACACGGAGTCGGGTTGCTAAAGAAAGATTATCTACACTACTCCCGATCCGCAGTCGAAATGGATATGATGCGTAGTATTAAGCGAGCTTTCGACCCAAACTATATTATGAATCCAGGCAAGTTGTTTGACTGAGCCACCTAGTTAACGGCTTCCAACGTAAGCCCTCTGAGCGAAAAGAGTAAATCCCATGATCACCAATGACGATGTTACCGACTCGGAGTTTCTCGACCCCTTGTTAGCAGAGCGTAAAAATCTCGCGTTCCTCGTCTATATTTTGCAGGGCTTTGGTTTTATTACGGGCGGATTAACCTGGATTGCGGCGATGATGGTCAACTATATTAAGCGTGACAGCGTTCAAGGCACCTGGTTGGAAACCCATTTTCGCTGGCAGCTGAATACCTTTTGGTATGGCTTGCTATGGTGGGTTGTGGGTCTAATATCTTGGCTGTTACTGCTGGGCTGGTTAGTCTGGGGGGTTCTCACACTGTGGGCGATTTATCGAGTGGTTAAAGGTGCGCTGCTGCTTAATGACAACAGGCCAATTATCTTCTGATTGGCTTCTACTGTTTGCCCGCACTCTTATTTTGGCTTCTTATTTTGCCCTCCTATTTTTTAAGGAAACTCAATGTCAGATTACATTCATATAGTCGATGGCGTGTCCGCGTCATTGCCTCTGGGTAAGGTTGTCTGTGTCGGCAGAAACTATGCCGAACATGCAAGAGAGCTCAATAATCCCGTTCCCTCAGAACCGGTGCTGTTTATTAAGCCGAGCACAGCCCTGACTAGCCTAGATGGACCTGTGGCAATTCCCACCGCCTGGGGCGCCTGTCACTTTGAAACCGAGATGACCCTTTTAATTGGCCAGCGTCTAGCCAACTGTACTGAGCAGCAGGCAGCCGAAGCCATTGTCGGCATTGGCATTGCGCTTGATTTAACCCTGCGTGATTTACAGTCTGAGCTGAAACAGAAAAGTCTGCCTTGGGAAAAAGCCAAGTCATTTGATGGCGCCTGTCCCACATCTACCTTTATTAAAGTGCCGGTTTTAGAATTGCAGAATCAGCGGATTCAGTTGCGTCAAAATGGTGAGTTAAAGCAGGATGGCAATAGTTCCGATATGCTCACACCAGTGTTGCCTCTGCTGGCCTATATAAGTCAGTTTTTCACTCTGCAACCGGGTGATATTGTACTCACGGGCACCCCCGCCGGGGTTGGACCTTTGGCACTGGGCGATGAGCTGCAGTTGAGTTTATCGAATAAAATTGACCTCTCCACCACTATAATAGAAAGACATTAATATGAAATTGGCACCAGGAATTTACAAGCACTATAAAGGTAATCTGTACGAAGTGATGGGCGTTGCCCAACACAGCGAGACAGAGGAGATGATGGCGGTCTACAAAACGCTCTATGGTGACCATAGCCTCTGGGTTCGTCCGCTAGCGATGTTTATGGAAACACTTGAGATTGAGGGCAAAACTGTTGCCCGCTTTGAATTTATTGAGGCCACAGCCTAACTATGTTGACTATCACTGCTGGCGTATCGATTCCCGATAGCGAAATTGAGCTGTCGGCGGTGCGCTCGCAGGGGCCTGGCGGGCAAAACGTCAATAAGGTCTCCTCGGCTATTCATCTGCGTTTTGATATAAAGCGGTCATCGTTGCCGGCGTTATTTAAGCAGCGACTGTTAAAGCTTCGCGATCAGCGCATTTCGAAAGGCGGCGTGCTTGTGATCAAGGCGCAAACTACGCGCAGTCAGGAAAAAAATCGTCAGGAAGCATTAGACCGTTTAGTACAGTTGTTAGTTGAAGTGAGCTATACGCCAAAGGTCCGCCGGCCTACTAAGCCGACCAAAGGTTCTCAGCGTCGGCGCATGGATAAAAAGACTCTGCACGGCAAACAGAAGTCTCTGCGTTCAAAAGTCTCTCCGGACTGAGCTCATCAGTGTAAACTCCGCGCAACTTAGTTAATGGTTGCCCCAATGTCGGAATCGAAAAGCCACCCCTTTGATAGTCTTAGCCCCGATCTATTGATCGACGCTGTTGAGAGCGCGGGTTTTGTCAGTGACGGACGTCTGCTGGCGCTGAATAGCTATGAAAATCGTGTCTATCAAGTGGGCATCGAAGATGAGACTCCGATGATCGCCAAATTCTATCGCCCTGATCGCTGGCGTCGTGAGCAGATTCTTGAAGAACACGAATTTTGCTTTCAGTTGGTGGACCAGGAACTGCCTGTTGTGCCGCCCTGGCGTGACGCTGAGGGCAATAGCTTGAGCGAGTTTGGCGGATTTAGCTTTGCACTTTTTCAGCGTAAAGGCGGTCGCGCACCTGAGCTGGATAACCTCGACAATTTATTTATTCTCGGACGTCTGATGGGGCGGATACACGGCATTGGTGCCATGCGGCCGTTCAAATATCGGCCCAAATTAGACAGCAAATCCTTTGGCTGGGACTCCTATAAATTAATCAGTGAGCAGTTTATGCCCAAGGAACTGCGTCCCGCCTATGATTCGCTGGCCTTGGATATTATGAAAAAAGTCGAGGCGATTCTGGATGACTACGGCGAGATTAATCATATCCGTGTTCACGGCGACTGCCACTCTGGCAATATTCTCTGGCGTGATGACAACCCCCATTTTGTCGACTTTGACGATACGCGTATGGCCCCCGCGATTCAGGATTTGTGGATGTTGTTGTCCGGCGATCGTCAGGAGCAAACTCTGCAAATGGCGGAGTTGGTCGAGGGCTACCGTGAGTTCTATGACTTTGATGTGCGTGAGCTAAAGCTGATTGAAGTGATGCGCACATTGCGCATCATGCATCACAGCGCCTGGATCGCAAGGCGCTGGTCAGACCCGGCTTTCCCCCGGGCCTTCACCTGGTTTAATACACCGCGTTACTGGAGTGAGCATATTCTGCAGTTGCGCGAGCAATTTGCCGCGCTGCAGGAACCGCCAATTCAATTGATGAGTTAGGAATCGGTCTTCTACTTTCAGCTACCAGCTGTAATTAACGCCGACAGTTAGCTGGCTATCAGAGGAGCGAGTTCCCAGCGCCGGTTGATTGTCGTAGGTCCATTCCAGCTTGAGCTCGGTAAACAAATTAGCCACCACCGGTACCTTTAAGCCAATGTCGGCGTTGAGTTCATAATCACTCATATCGGTCAGCGCTATTAGCAGTCCATGGCGGTGAAAAATCTCCATATTATTGCCGAGCATACGCCGATAGTCTGCCGCCCAACTCCAGGTGAGTCGCCGATCGGAGGTTTGATCTTTCAGGTCTTCACTGATCCACCGCAAACCGGTCTCTGCCGATAGTGACGTAATTTCCGAATCCCAAAACTGACGACCTATGGCGCTACCTATGGAATAGAACTGATCAATTGAGCGGTCATCATTGGCTCCCCAAGACAGGGCATTACTCCAGAACCACTTATCTTGAAAAAACCAATCGACGCCGTAGCCAAGGTCGTATTGTTCTGCGGGTCTCGAACCGTCGAGGCTATGGCTTTCAAAGTTGATCTCAGAGCTATGACGAAAATCACCGTGGCGCCACTCGACGTCGCCATCGAGATCCCAGTCTTTACGCTTGATATTGCCGCTGGAATAGCCACCAGTAAAAGACAGATCGCCCTTGTAAGTAGTGGTAAATATAACTGCAGTGGGAGCATCTAGGGACGCGCCATTCAGTGTCGCAATCCGCGCTTTGTCTATGGCTAACAGGCCAAAGTTGTCTGACAGCCAAAGCACCTGATCCTCGGTTTTTTCCTGGATTTTCCCGTTGATAACATCGCCATTGGTTAGTGTCAGTTGATCGGCAAGGCTAACTGCAGAGAATGAGACTAGAAGTAGGCCAAGAAATGATTTGATGGTTGAAGACATGTGCTGCATAAATAACTCCTGTAATAGAGATGAGTGCTGGTCCGAGGTCCTTTTTAAGGGTCGGTATTTTACACATTTAGATCTCTTGGTCATTAGTTGTGAAAATATCTTTATCTTTCGACCTGTTCATCAGTAAAATGCCGATCTTAAAGTCATAGGCGTAAACTTGGTCTTAATTTTATTAATCTTATAGAAGTGGTTTAGGAGAGAATCTAATGAGCGAATTCCCAGCAGAATTAAAGTACGCCAGCAGTCATGAGTGGACCAGATTAGAAAGCGACGGAAGTGTTGTGGTCGGAATTACCGACCATGCTCAGGATGCGCTGGGCGATGTGGTCTACATAGAGCTGCCCGAAGTGGGCGCCCATGTTGATGCCGGTGCTGAAGTTGCCGTGATCGAGTCGGTTAAGGCAGCCTCGGATATTTACTCCCCGGTCACAGGCGATGTAACAGAAATCAACCCAGCTCTTGAAGATGAGCCAGAGGCAGTAAATAGCTCTCCCTATGGTGATGGCTGGTTATTCCGTGTGATGCCTTCAGATGCAGCGAGCATGGGTGATCTAATGGACGCCGATGCTTACGCGGCCTCCGTAGAAGAGTAGAAGAGTAGAAGAGTAGAAGAGTAGAAGAGTAGAAGAGTAGAAGAGTAGAAGTACCGAAGCAGGCGCTAGTATTTAGCGAGCTGTCTTTCTAAAGCGCTAGCTTTTCTCGCTTTAAAAACCCCGACTCTAGACAGGCCGGGGTTTTTTTGTGCCTGGCCTAACTACCTTCAGTCTCGCAGGGAGATAATCTGCCAGTGTTTTTCTCTAGCGGCTTCATGTAGTGCTGGGCAGGGGTCTACAGCCACCGCGTGATCAACTTCTAACAGCAGAGGCAGATCGTTGATTGAATCACTGTAAAACCAACTGCCTTCAAGTGTCTCGCTTTGCTCTTTAAGCCATTCATTGAGTCGCACCACCTTGCCCTCTTTATAAGTGGGCACGCCTTCAACCTTACCGCTATAACGGCCGTCGATGATTTGTGCATCCGTAGCCAAAATCTCAGTCACGCCTAGGCTGTGGCAGATCGGCTCAACAATAAAGCGATTGGTGGAGGTGATAATCAATAGCCGATCTCCGGCGTCTCGGTGCTTTTGCAAGAGGGTCTGAGCCTTTGCCAAATGCATAGGTGCAATAACCTGCTGCATAAAGCGTTTATGCAGTTCCGCGAGCGCCGTCATGGACATTTTAGTCAGCGGCTGCAGAGAAAATTCTAGATAGGCAAAAATATCCAAGCTACCGGCGACGTAATCAGCGTAGAATTGATCATTAGATTTCTTAAACTGCTGAGCATCAACAACTTTCTCAGAGACTAAAAATTCGCCCCAGCTGTGATCGCTGTCACCAGAGATCAATGTGTTGTCGAGGTCGAAAATAGCCAGTGCCATAACTTGGAGTCCAATTGGGTTGCAGCCCGAGAGGATAACCATAGCGCAGGGTTGTCTCAAGAGAAAATTGCCGAGACCGGCAGACTATGGAACAATGCTGCGGCGTCAATGCTTGTAAAAAAGGGTGTATTTGAATTGGTTGATAAGGATGGTTATCGCTCCAACGTCGCGATTGTTATAGGTGATGGCAACGGTCGCCTATTCTGGGCAAAACGGGTAGGCCAGCAGGCTTGGCAGTTTCCCCAGGGCGGCATAGATCACGGCGAGTCTGTGGAGGATGCGCTCTATCGTGAGCTCTATGAAGAGGTCGGCCTCAAATCCGATGATGTGAAAATTCTTCAGCGCTCCAAGCGCTGGCTGCGTTACAACATTCCCGAACAGATGCAGCGTAAACATTCCAAGCCTCTGTGTATCGGCCAAAAGCAGCGATGGTTTTATCTGCAGATGACCTGCGATCCCGCGAACGTGCGCTTTGATACCAGCGGAAGTCCTGAATTCGATGATTGGCAATGGGTTAATTATTGGTATCCGGTCAATTCAGTTATTTCGTTTAAGCGCACTATTTATCGCAATGCATTGCAGGAATTCTCCTCCGTCAATGCCCGCTTGCAACATTCACCCTCGTCTAAGAGCCTGTAACTATGTTGGCGTCGCTGCGCAATATAGTGCAAGAAGTTAACAGTGCCCGCAGTCTTGGCGAGGTGCTGACGATTATTGTCAAAGAAGTGCGCTCGGCCATGCAGGCCGGAGTTTGCTCGGTTTATCTATTCGACGAATCCGATCAGCGCTATGTCCTTATGGCTACCGAAGGTCTGCGCCAAGAGTCTATTGGCCAAGTGCGCCTGGCCATGCGCGAAGGCCTGGTGGGTCTGGTTGCCGCCAGAGAAGAACCACTTAATTTAGAGGATGCCGATAAGCATCCCAGCTTCGCCTATTTTGAAGAAACCGGCGAGAGCCCCTTCCACTCCTTTTTGGGTGTGCCAATAATTCATCACCGCAAGGTGCTCGGTATCCTAGTGTTGCAGCAGGAAACCCAGAGACGCTTTGAGACTGAAGAAGAAGCCTTTGTGGTGACTGTCTGTGCTCAGCTGTCTGGTGCCATTGCGCATGCAGAAGCCACCGGTGCGCTGCGTCAATTGGCTTCGGCGGGCGGAGATAGGCTTCGTGAGGCGATATTCTGCGGTATCCCCAGCTCCCCAGGTGTGGGTATTGGTCGGGTTGTATTGGCCGCGCCAAGCGCCGATCTCCAGTCTGTTCCAGAGCGTTTTGCCGCCGACATTCCCGCAGAGATAGAGATCTTCCGCACTGCGCTGGAATCGGCCAAAGACGATATGCGCAATCTCAGCAAGGGGCTTGAAGGCAAGCTCAGCTCGGAAGAGATCGCACTATTTGATATCTATATTCGCATGCTCGATGACCATTCCCTTGGGGGTGAGGTGATCGCGGCCATCGTTGACGGTCAGGCGGCGCAGAGTGCCTGGAGCTCGGTGATCCTCAAGCATGTTCGCACCTTCCGCAAAATGGAAGATCCCTATCTCCGTGAGCGCGCCGCCGACGTCAATGATTTGGGTCGCCGTGTCTTGGGTTACTTGCAGCGCAATGAAAAAAATATTCAGCCACTGCCGCGACGGATTATTTTAGTCGGTGAAGATTTGTCGGCCTCGGCGCTAGCGGATATTCCGGTAGACCGCTTGGTGGGTATAGTCTCGGTGAAAGGTTCGAGCAACTCCCATATGGCGATTGTCGGCCGCGCTCTCGGTGTGCCCACGGTAATGGGTGCGGTGGATTTGCCTTGGACCGAGATGGAAGGCCATGAGTTAATTATTGATGGCTTTAGCGGCGATGTGATCAGCCGTGCTACGCGCAGTATGCGCCGTGCCTATCTGCACCGACAGCGTCAGGAAACGCTGCTGGCCAAAGATCTTGAAAGTCTCCGAGATATTCCCTGTGTTACACCAGATGGTTTCTCTATGGCCCTGTGGATCAATACGGGTCTGCGTCAAGATATTGCCCTGGCGCTAAAAAGTAGCGCTGAGGGTGTGGGCCTCTATCGCACCGAAATTCCCTTTTTTACACGTTCGAGCTTTCCCACGGAAGACGAACAAACTGAAATCTACCGCGAGCAACTGCAAGCCTTTGCCCCTAACCCCGTGACTATGCGAACCCTGGATATCGGCGGTGATAAAGCGCTGCCCTACTTCCCCATCGAGGAGGAAAACCCTTTCCTCGGGTGGCGTGGTATCCGTATTTCTCTCGATCACCCAGAGATTTTTCTGATTCAGGTTCGCGCCATGTTGCGCGCCAGTGAAGGGCTCAATAATCTGCGTATCATGCTGCCCATGATCAGTAGTGTGCCAGAGCTTGATAGCGCTATGGAATTGATCGATCGAGCTTACCGCGAGCTTATACAGGAAGAGGGTTATCAGCTGGAAAAGCCGGCCATCGGCGCGATGATCGAAGTGCCGGCAGCGGTCTATCAAGTCAAAGAAATTGGTCGGCGAGTAGACTTTCTCTCTGTAGGCACCAATGATTTAACCCAGTACCTACTTGCTGTGGATCGCAATAATCCGAGGGTTGCCGATCTCTATCACTCGTTGCACCCAGCTGTACTGCGTGCGCTAAAGAGTATTATTGAGCAGGCTGACGCAGTGAACTGTCAGATCAGTGTCTGTGGTGAGATGGCCGGTGATCCCCTCTCCGTCGTAATGTTAATGGGGTTGGGTTACGACCATTTATCCATGAGTGCCAACAGCTTGCTGAAAGTGAAATCGATGCTCAGTCAGGTCTCGAAAACCGAGGCCCGTAGGTTAGCCAAGCGCGCCCTGCGCATGTCTGATGCGAGCTCTGTATCGCAACTGCTCTCGGATGCTCTAAGTCGACCCGAACTGTCGAAACTCTATCGACCTGCCGAGCTCGATGAGAAGGCGGGTTTTTCAGGCAGTTCAAGTAGCCTTAAGCAAATCAAATAGCCTTAAGCAGATCAAATAGCCCTAAGCAGGCAGATACCCTTAAAAAGTAAATATCTCGTGCCGTTCTGCAACACCTTTTATATAAGTCTGTTCGGCAATACTGCTGCCTGAGCTCGATAGCACAATCGAGGTTGCTGCTCTGGTGCCATAGTCCTCGGCCACAATAAAGGCTGACGACAGGCGTCGTTCCCAGTCCGCCGGCACTCCGGTGCTGGGAAGTAAGTGGTCAGGGTAAGTTTGATTTTGCTCCAGCAGGCCTAGTAGATCTTCGGCTAACTGTTGGTTGCTGCCCCGCTTACTTAATGTTTCCTTGAGCTGTCGCCGAGCGTAGTCAACCTTTGGCCAGGGACTGTCGAGAAGGTGGTTGCTCAGAGCATAAATGCCTGGCTCAAGACTGCGCACCTGGTGATTAAAGTTATTTAGATAAAGCAGTTGCTCGCCATCGTAAATCAGCAGATTAAATCCGCCATAGACATCAAAATCCTCTAACACCGAGTCTGCCCAGTCCTTTGCTGAGGCCTGGGAGCAGAGAAAATCGGTTACCAAATTACCGCGGGATTTGGGTCGCGCTTCATGAAATCCCGGCTTGGAAAAGTCCCTAAAATTGGTCACTGCGGCAAAACGCCCATTGCGTGAGAGCCCCATCCAGGTTCCTCCCTGCTGCTCATCGCGACCCGCTAGCACCGGCATATCCTGCCACCAATGCATGGGCAGGGTCGGGCGCTGATAGAATTCGTCGCGATTGGAACAGACCGCGAGAGAGGTATCTGGATGATGGTTAAAAGCGATCGCAAGTAGGCACATGGCCGGCAGTGTAACTTTTCATGTTTTATTTTAGAATTTTATTTTCAAGCGTATATTTTCTGTCTATTTCGTTCGTCGCGTGGCAGCTGCATAGATAAAAAGTTATCATCAGCGAAGAATTAATTCTTGAGAAACACAATGCTAAATTATCCACAGATCGACCCGGTTGCATTGTCACTGGGGCCGTTTGAATTGGCGGACACTGTTATTGGGCCGCTACAGGTCCACTGGTACGGCATTATGTACCTGCTGGCTTTTACCTGTGCCTGGTTATTGGCAAGCCGCAACAGTCAGCGCCCCTGGTCGCCGATTGTTAAAACCCAAGTTGAAGACCTAATCGTCTTTGGCGCCTGGGGGGTTATTCTCGGCGGCCGTTTTGGCTATATGCTGTTTTACAGCGCCGACAAATGGCTCGCCGATCCCGGTATGATTTTCCGTATCTGGGAGGGCGGTATGTCCTTTCATGGTGGCTTGTTAGGTGTTGCCCTGGCCCTGCTGCTCTATGCTCGCAAGCATAAACTCGCCTTTCTCAGCCTTGCTGACTTTGTTGTACCGCTGGTGCCTGCGGGTCTGTTTTTTGGCCGTCTGGGGAATTTTATCGGTCAAGAACTCTGGGGCCGCCCCACAGAAATGTCCTGGGGCATGCTGTTCCCCGCCGACCCAGAGCAGTTGGCGCGCCATCCTTCGCAACTATATGAGGCCATGCTTGAGGGCGCGGTACTGTTCTTGATTATCAACTGGTACGCCAGAAAGCCACGCTTGTATGGCGAAGT
This sequence comes from gamma proteobacterium HTCC2207, assembly GCA_000153445.1. GTDB lineage: Bacteria > Pseudomonadota > Gammaproteobacteria > Pseudomonadales > Porticoccaceae > HTCC2207. The sequence goes on from CH672396.1 coordinate 333,334, forward strand.
CTCGGGCCTATTTTTAATTCTCTACGGCGCCTTCCGATTTGCTGTTGAGTTTGTCCGTCAGCCCGATCCTCAGTTTGCCCTTGACTCCGGTGCGGCTGAATTGCTCGGTTGGATGACTCGCGGCCAGACACTCTGTATCCCGATGATTATTTTCGGTCTCTGGTTAATGCGCAAATCCCTGCGCGCACTTGTCAGCCGCAAGGCCTAGAGCGTAAGGCGAAAATTAAAAGGCACAGCAATGAAGCAATATTTAGACTTAATTAAACATATTCGTGATCACGGTGTAAAAAAAGAAGATCGCACCGCCACCGGTACTCAGAGTATTTTCGGCCACCAGATGCGCTTTGATCTGAGCCAGGGCTTTCCCTTGGTGACAACTAAAAAAGTTCATCTCAAATCGATACTCCATGAATTGCTGTGGTTTATTCGCGGCGATACCAATATTCGCTACTTGGTTGAAAATGGCGTTGGCATCTGGAATGACTGGCCCTATCAGAGCTGGCTGCGCGAGACTGACCAAGAGGCCGACTTTCCAATGTATTCGCCGGAGTGGAAGGCAAAAATGAAGGAGTTTATTCAGCGGATTAAAGATGACGATGAATTTGCTCAGCAGTACGGCGACCTGGGTCCTGTCTATGGCCATCAGTGGCGCAATTTCGAAGGTGTAGATCAGCTTGCACAGGTGGTTGAGGATATTAAATCCAATCCTGATTCCCGGCGTCTAATTGTCTCAGCGTGGAACCCAAAAGATATTCCGGTGATGGTCAAGTCGGGTCTGCCGCCCTGCCACAGCCTGTTCCAATTTTATGTCACTGAGGGACGTCTCTCCTGTCAGCTGTATCAGCGCAGTGCTGATGTGTTTCTCGGTGTGCCGTTTAATATTGCCTCCTATGCCATCTTGACCCTTATGATCGCTCAGGTCACCGGACTCGAGCCTGGAGATTTCGTGCACACTTTTGGTGATGCTCATCTCTACAGTAACCATATGGATCAGGTGGAGGAGCTGCTTTCCCGAGAGACCTATCCGCTGCCAACACTGGCGATTAACCCAGCGGTCGACAACCTATTCGATTTTGTTTTTGAGGACTTTGAGTTACTCGACTATCAGAGTCATGGGCCTATTTCTGCACCTGTAGCGGTCTAGCCGCGCCTGAGGAAATAATATGAAAGTATCCTTAATCGTGGCTGTAAGCCGCAATGGTGTAATTGGTCAAAACAATCAGCTACCTTGGCATCTGCCGGGAGACCTTAAGTACTTTAAGTCAGTGACCATGGGCAAGCCTTTGATTATGGGTCGCAAGACCTTTGATTCCATCGGCCGACCCTTGCCCGGGCGCACCAGCATAGTGATTACTCGCGATCCCGAGTGGCATGCCGAGGGTGTCCAGATCGCCCAGACCTTGCTCCAGGCCATGGCGCTAGCCGAGTTGGCCTGCGCTGAGGCAGGGGTGGATGAGATTATGGTGATTGGCGGAGAGCAGATATACCGTTTGACTCTGCCAGTTGCGGACCGGCTTTATCTCACCGAAGTGCAGGCTGAAGTTGAGGGCGATGCATTTTTCCCGACCTATAATTTAGAGCAGTGGCATCAAGTCAGTGAGCAATTACCAGAGAAAACCGACACCCATCCTTATCGATATTTGGTGCTCGAGCGAAAGTCTAATTAGTTGTTACATTAGGTAACAAAGATAATGCTTATCAAGTTCGCCGAGCTCAATTTGTGTCCACCAATTGATTCTTTAAGAACAGACTGTTAAAAAGACGCACCAATAAAAATTGTTAGTTGCTGGAGCTGTGTTATTTCCAGATTCTGACAATATAAAGATCACCAATCCGATAGACCCAAGTTGAGGGAACTATGAAAAAGCAACCACTAAAAGCACTGGCCTTATGCGCCGTACTTGCCGGTGGCTTAACTGCAGTTGCAGTTCAGGCTACAGAGGTAAGTGAAGTGCTGAAAGCCGGAGCCGTTAAGGTTCAGGCAGCCAAAACAGCACAGACTAAAGTTGATCGCATCGCCGACCAGACCGACGGTCTACTGCAAGAGTTTAAGCAAGTAAACAAACAGATCGAAAGCCTGCGTGTTTATAACTCACAGCTCGAACGTCAGATTGAAAGCCAGAAGCAAATGATGGCTGAACTTGTTGAGTCGATCGAAAACGCTACTGTTATTGAGCGAGGAATTTCGCCTCTAATGGAAAGCATGCTGAAAGCACTACGTACCTTTGTTGAGCTGGACGTCCCCTTTAAGACTGAAATGCGTGCTGCAGCCGTCGAAGAACTTTTCGACAATCTCGACAGCGCCAAGTTCTCTTCAGCTGAAAAATTCCGCCAGATCCTCGAAATTTACGATATCGAGTCTGAGTACAGCCTCTCTCTGGAAACCTACCGCGATCTCGTTGATATCAACGCCGATGGCTCTGAGGTTGAAGTCGATATGCTGCGTGTTGGTCGTATTGCACTGATGTATCAAACTAAAGACAAATCTCAGACAGGTGCTTGGAATAAAACCACTGGTTCTTGGGAAACTTTGGGTTCTGACTACAGACGTCCTGTAGACCAGGGCATTCGCATCGCTAAGAAATTAGCACCGCAGGATGTTATGGAAATGCCAATTAACGCTCCGGAGACTGCACAATGAAACTGAAATTCATTAAAGTTTGTGCCGCTTTCATAGCTGCTGCTGCAGTAAGCATGCCAGCGCTGGCACAGGAAGCTAAATCACTCGATGAGCTGCTGAACATGATTCAGAGTTCAAAGATTTCTGAATCTCAAGAATATCGAGACCGTGAAGCTGAATTTAAACGCGACCAGCGCAAGCAGGACGCACAGCTGACTCAAGCTAAGAACACCAAGACTGCTGAAGAGCGTCGCTCTGATCGTCTGGAACAGACTATCCGTGACAACGACCTGAAGCTTATTGGTCTGCGCGAGCAGCGCGACAAACGTCTCGGCTCACTAAAAGAGCTATTCGGACACCTGACTGGAGCCGCCGGTGATATCCGTGCCAACCTGACTCAGTCTGTCGTTAGTGCTCAGATCCCTGGCCGTACCGAATTTCTCGATGAGTTGATTGAGAAGATGAGCAGCGACACTCGCCTGCCTTCTATCATGGACATTGAGAAGTTGTGGTTCGAGCAGCAGCGTGAAATGAACGAGAGTGGTCGTGTGGTTAAATTCAACCGCACAGTACTGCGCGCCGACGGTTCACAAGAAGAAATGGAAGTTGTCCGTGTTGGTACTTACAACCTGATGGCTAACGGCATGTACTTAGAGTACAGCCCAGAGAGCGGTCTGGTATCAGAGCTGGCTCGTCAGCCTTCTGGTCACCAGGGCAGCGCTGCAGATCTTCAGAATGCGGTTAGCGGTTTCACCAAAGCGGGCCTGGATCCCACAGGACCATTGGGTGGCGGCTTGTTGCGTGCACTGATTAATACGCCAACACTGGTTGAGCGCTGGCACTTCGGTGGCATCGTTGGCTACGTGATTACAGGTGTATTCTGCGTTGCAATTCTGCTGGCTATCTGGCGCTTCATCTTCTTACAAGGTGTTTCCTCTAAGGTATCTGCACAGCTTCGCTCTCCTGGCACTGCTGATCTGGCAAACCCATTGGGTCGCGTTCTTGCTGTAGCACAGGCCAACCCAGGGCTGGATCCAGAGTCTCTAGAGCTGAAACTCCACGAAGCAGTACTGAAAGAGCGTCCTGCCATTGAGTCTGGTCTGAGCTTGCTCAAGATCATCGCTATGGTTGCACCGCTGCTCGGTCTGCTGGGTACAGTTACCGGTATGATTATTACCTTCCAGATGATTACTCTGTTTGGTGCTGGCGATCCGAAGGCAATGGCCGGCGGTATTTCTCAGGCACTGATTACAACAGTACTGGGTCTGGTAGTAGCCATCCCAACTGTATTGATGCACACCTTGGTGAATGGCAAAGCACAGCGTGTTCTGCATATTCTTGAAGAGCAGAGTGCAGGAATTGTTGCTGGTTCAGTAGAGGGTCGCTGAAATGTTCTTTGTTGATACTATGGCAGAAGTTGGAAAGTTCATGGATTCAGGCGGCATGGTTCTCTGGGCCATCGTCGTCCTGCTGTTCGTGATGTGGACTCTCCTGTTCGAGCGCATGTGGTATCTCAAATCCGTTGTCAGTCAAGATGTTCAATACGCACTTGATGCTTGGGAAGAGCGCTCTGAGCGCAAATCCAAGCGCGCACGTCAGATCAGGGAAAAGCTGATTTCTGAAGTAAGCGTCAAGATCGATGAGAATATTATGATGATCAAAACTCTGGTTGCCCTAGCCCCGCTGTTTGGATTGCTGGGCACGGTAACCGGAATGATCGTGGTATTTGACGTAATGGCATTTACTGGTGGCGGTGACGCCAAGGCGATGGCAGGTGGTGTTTCTCAGGCGACGGTTCCGACTATGTCGGGCATGGTTGCTGCCCTCTCTGGTGTATTCGGCATAACATATGTCGAACGTGCTGCAGAGCGTGAGAAACATTTGCTGGAAGATCATCTAACCATGGATCACTAAACGGAGCCTGTCGACGACAAGGTTCCCGTGAGAGAAAACTATGCGCAATAGACAAACAGGATCACAGCCACAGGGCGAGGCGATTGACCTCACCCCAATGCTGGATGTGGTTTTTATTATGCTGATCTTTTTCATTGTGACAGCATCGTTTATCAAACTCCCCGGTGTTGAGGTCAACAAAGTTGACGCCGACACTGCCCAAAGCTATAAAAAAGTGGGTATTTTGGTTGCGATCAGCGACAACAATGAAATTTGGATTGATAAAAAGCGCGTTGAAACAACCGCTTTAAAAATCAATTTACAGAGACTGTATAACGAAAACCCAAAGGGCGGCATGGTTATCCAAGCCGACAATGAATCGAATATTGAAGTAGTCGCCAAGGTAGCCGATGTCGCATCTGACATTGGTATCCGTCCGGTGGCAATTTCGGTAGAACAAGACTGAGTTGATAAGTATGGCCTTTATCAGAATTGGTATTTCTGCTGCACTTGGTGTTCTGGTTACCTTCGCGTTGATCATTTTGATGTATAAATTGATCGATTCGGGCAACAAAGATTTGGATGAAAAAGAGTCGATTAAAATTGCCGACTTCCTCCATGTCGATAGACAGTTGACCGAAAATGCGAAACAGACCGAAGTTGAAAAGCCTGAAGATCCGGAGACTCCTCCACCGGATATCCCAGAAGACACTGTAGAGTTTGAAGTTCCCGACAATGCAATCAGCATGGCCGCCCCGGCAGCCAACGCCAACCTAAAAATTGGTGGTGCCGGTGGATTTGCACGAGACTCTGACTACATTCCTGTCTATGTACCCCAGCCACAGTATCCGCGTCGCGCTCAAACCCGCGGCAAAGAGGGCTACGCAGTGATCGAAGTCATTATCACCACAACCGGTGGTACTCGCGATCCGATCATGGTCGAAGAATTCCCAGAGGGTTGGGGCTTCGGTCGAGCTGCTTTAAAAGCTGCTTCTAAGTTGAAGTACAACCCTCGGGTTGTTGATGGCGTCGGCCAAGAAGTGCCTGGTGTGCTGTATAAATTTACTTTCCAGATGGCAAAATAAGGAGTCAATGATGTCTAGAAGCAAAAAATTTCTAGCTGTATTCGGCATTGCTTTTTTACTGCCGTTGTTCCTGGCGGTAGTTGCCCCAGGCACAAGCTTTTCTGGCGCAGTAAATGCTGCGGAAGAAAAAGAAGAGCCAAAATACAAAAATGTTAAAACACGAAAGCGCCAGTCCGTAGGCGCCAAGTGCTCCAAGGCTTTAGAGAAAATCCAGCCCGAACTAGAGCTCGAAAATTGGGCTGGTTCACTGGAAATGCTCAAGGCAATTGAAAGCAATACCAAGACCTGTACCAGTGACTATGAGCAGGTTCAGGTGTGGAAGTTCTCCGCTTATGTTTACTACTCCCTGGATGATTTCAACAGCGCTATTCGCTCTTACAAGCAAGTGGTAAACGGCGCTGGTACGCCGCCGGAGTTACGACTGGATACTCGCTACACCCTAGCGCAGCTCTACACAGTGCAAGAGGATTACAAGAACGCCGCACTACAGCTTGAAGCTTGGATGGCAGAGTCGTTGATTGTTGGTGCTGATGCGAAGATGTTGCTAGCTCAGATTTACTATCAATTGGAACGCAAAAAGGATTCCCTACGCTTTGTAAACGAAGCCATTGCCGACGTTGAAGCCAAAGCCATTCTGCCGAAAGAGGGTTGGTGGGGTCTGCAGCGTGTTCTCTATTACGAGAAGAATGATTACAAGAGAGTGATCAGTATTCTTGAGAAGCTGGTTAAGCACTATCCAAAGTGGACTTACTGGCGTCAGCTTGGCGGCATGTACGGCGAGCGCGAGCGTGAAATGGATCGCTTGGTCGCAACGGAAGTGGTTTATCTAAATGGCCAGCTCGACAAAGAAAGTCAGGTTCTGAGCATGGCCTATATGTATCTCGGTGCTGATGTTCCCTATCGTGCTGCAGTGATTATCGAGAAAGGCATGAAGGACGGCGTTATCAAGCGTTCGGCAAAGAATCTCGAAATCTTAGGTACTGCATGGTATCAGGCTAAAGATCTCAACAATGCTGTAAAGGCTCTAGAAGATGCTTCTAAGAAATCCGATACCGGAAATCTTCAAGCTCGTCTTGCGGGTATTTATCTCGATCTAGGTCGCGATGCCTCAGCCTATAAAGCAGCGTCTCGTGCGAACAAGAAAGGTGATGTGAAGAAACCCGATTCCAATTTCTTGGTAATGGGTAACGCTCTGATCAACTTGAACTGTTACGAAGATGCAGTAGGTGCATTTAAGAAGTCACTAAAAGTTGCCAAAGATAAGAAGGGCAAGCGCTACCCTAAGCAGTGGATCAAGTATGCGGAAGCTGAAGGCAGTCGATTACAGAAACTGCGTGATGTTGGTGCTACGGTTCCAGGCTGTGCTAAAAACGGTTAGTTGATCTAGGCTAACTGGCAACCAGCCAGTTGAACGTTATAAAAAAACCGGTGCTCTAGAGTACCGGGTTTTTTTATGGCTAGGACTAACACAATCCCAGTTTATAAGGCTTTAGTGACTTAGAGCTGAGAGAGATCTCTAACCGCGCCCTTATCGGCGCTCGTCGCCAGCTTAGCATAGGCCTTCAAAGATGCCGTAACCTTTCGTGGGCGCTCTTCTACAGGCTTCCAACCCAGCTTATCCTGCTCTACTCGACGTGCCGCTAACTCGGCATCCGAAACCAGGATATCAATAGAGCGATTGGGGATATCAATGCGAATTATATCGCCTTGACGCACCAGGCCTATATTACCGCCAGCAGCGGCTTCTGGTGATACATGGCCAATAGATAGCCCAGAGGTACCGCCGGAAAAACGGCCGTCGGTAATCAATGCGCAAGCGGCACCGAGATTCTTCGATTTGATATAAGTGGTTGGGTAGAGCATCTCTTGCATGCCGGGTCCACCGCGGGGGCCTTCATAGCGCACAATCACAACATCGCCCGCTTTGACCTCGTCATTCAAGATTTTTTCGACAGCTTCATCTTGGCTTTCGGTAATAAATGCGGGGCCTTCGAATACATGAATCGACTCATCGACTCCAGAGGTCTTAACCACGCAGCCGTCAGGCGAAAGATTACCGGTCAGAATTGCCAGACCACCGTCAAGGCTAAAGGCATGGTCTATATCACGAACACAACCGTTGGCGCGGTCTGCATCTAGAGATGGCCAGCGAGTGCTCTGACTAAAGGCGGTTTGTGTTGGAATACCTGCGGGACCTGCTTTATAGAAAGTCTTTACTTCCTCACTGACATGGCCGCTGACAATATCCCACTTTTCCAAGGCTTCTTTTAATGTCGCCGAATGCACAGTTGGTAAGTTGTCATGGATTAAGCCAGCACGATTCAGCTCAGCCAGAATGCCTAAAATACCGCCGGCACGATGCACATCTTCAACATGATACTCCGGTGTGCTTGGGGCTACTTTACATAGCTGAGGGACCTTGCGTGACAGACGGTCGATATCCCCCAGATCAAAATCGACAAAACCTTCTTGAGCCGCGGCCATAAGATGCAGGATGGTGTTAGTTGACCCACCCATGCAAATATCCAGGGTCATAGCATTTTCAAAAGCTTCGAAATTAGCAATGGAACGAGGCAGCACAGAGTAATCATCGTTGTCGTAATGCGCCTTGGCCAACTTAACGATAGTGCGGCCAGCCTCTTGGAATAATTCTTTGCGATCAGAGTGGGTCGCCAGCACGGTACCGTTGCCCGGCAGCGCTAGGCCCAATGCTTCCATCAAACAATTCATGGAGTTGGCGGTAAACATACCAGAGCAAGAGCCGCAGGTCGGGCAAGCAGAACGCTCATACTCAGCAACTTCTTCATCACTGGCGCTGTCATCAACCGCAATCACCATGGCATCAACTAGATCAAGCTTTTGATCCGAGAGCTTGGTTTTGCCCGCTTCCATGGGGCCGCCTGAAACAAACACCACCGGAATGTTGAGGCGCATAGCGGCCATAAACATGCCCGGCGTAATTTTGTCACAGTTGGAGATACACACCAGCGCATCGGCGCAGTGGGCATTGACCATATATTCAACCGAGTCGGCGATCACATCTCGCGAGGGCAATGAATAGAGCATGCCGTCGTGGCCCATGGCAATACCATCATCTACCGCAATAGTGTGGAACTCCCGGGCAATACCACCGGCCTTAGAAATCTCTGCCGCAACCAGTTCACCCATATCTTTAAGGTGCACATGACCGGGAACAAACTGCGTGTAGGAGTTGGCGATGGCGATCATCGGCTTATTAAAATCGTCGTCCTTCATGCCTGTTGCGCGCCAAAGTGCACGAGCGCCGGCCATATTGCGGCCCTGGGTGGTGGTATGTGATCTGTACTTAGGCATGTAAACTCTCATTAACGGAAAAATAAAGGCGGTAAGAATAGCAGAAACGCTGCCCAGTCAACACTATTCAGTCAACACTATTCAGTCAACACTATTCAGTCAACACTATTCAGTCAATACTGTTCCGTCAAACCTGCTCAGTCAACACGAAGCGGCGCAGCTTGGAATTAAAGCTTTTTGCTAAAGATGCGCGATTGACGCTGATAATTGTAGAGAGACTGTTTCTCTGCTGGCAGTGCACTGACTTCTGCCTCGGAAAAACCTTGCTCTCTAAACCAGTGAGCGGTTTGGGTAGTGAGTACAAATAGCACTGCAAGCCCATTGTCTGTGGCATCTTTTTCAATGCACTTAAGCAGACGTGAAGCGATGCCCTGATTGTGAAATTCTGGATGTGTCGCAACACAAGCGAGCTCGCCGGCATGACTATCTGCTATCGGATAGAGTGCAGCGCAGCCGAGCAGAGTGCCCTCAGGATGCACCACTACCGTAAATCGTGAAATTTCTGTCTCGAGTAATTCACGAGAACGTTTAACCAAAATTCCCTGCTGTTCCAGTGGCGAGATTAGATCAAGAATACCGCCAACGTCATCTATGGTGGCTGCTCGAATCACTTCAGAATGATTCTGCATTATTAGTGTGCCGCTGCCCTCGCGAGTAAATAGCTCACTGAGCAATGTTCCGTCTTCGCTGCAGCCGACCAGATGCACGCGGTCGACATTATTGCGACAGGCTTGGTAGGCGGCGGAGAGTAAGCCGTAGATCACAGAGTCTTCGCCACCAGAGTTTTTCAGTGTTGCCTTAAGATCGCTCACCTCAGGTAAGGAAAGATTGCGCAGTAGATTGTTATCGCCGTCGTTTATGCCCGCCGCTTGGCTGACCAAAATAAGTTTCTCGGCATTTAGCGCTATAGCTGTTTGAGTCGCTACATCCTGGTAACTGAGATTAAACGCTTCACCGGTCGGTGAGAACCCAATCGAAGACATGAGCACTAAGGCACCAGCGTCGAGTTGGTTTTGAATAGCGCTGCTATCGATACGGCGAATTTCTCCGGCACGCTGAAAATCGATGCCATCGCGAACCCCTACAGGTTTGGCAGTGATAAAGTTGCCACCGATCACACGCACGCGAGCACCGTGCATGGGTGAATTAGGCAAGCCCATAGACAGCGCGGCTTCAATTTGGAAGCGTGTAGAGCCCACCGCCTCTTTGACACACTGCATGGCATCGCCGTCAGTGATGCGCACCTGCTGGCGAAAATCGGTTAGCAAACCGGCCAGTTGCAGACGCTGGTCAATCTGAGGACGGGCACCGTGGACCAGCACCACATTGACCCCGAGACTTTGCATCAGCGCTATATCGTGAACAATGCTGTCAAAATTGCTGTCCAGCACCGCCTCACCACTGACTGCAATAACAAAGGTTTTACCCCTGTGCGCATGGATATAGGGCGAAGTCTCACGAAAAAATTGTACGTAGTTTTGAGTAGTCATCGGGCGATTATAAGCAACAGCGGCCAATAAGTTGAGATAAAAAATTAATTGTTGGTTGAACGCGATCTAGGGGCAAGAACTCATTCGGTTGATGGGCCACATCGATGTCCCCAGGGCCGAGCACAACTACGTCCATTCCAAGCTGTTGTAGATAGGGCGCCTCGGTAGCAAAAGCAACGGATTCAGCGGCATGACCGGTAAGCTTTTCACAGAGCGCGACGAGCTCTGATTGGTCGCCGCTGTTAAAAGGTGGGACTATAAGTTTCTCTAGAGACCAGCCCATATTGTCCCTCTCAGCGGTAGCGGCAATCTGACGTTCCAGATCTGCCTGCAGCTGATTCAGGTCCATACCGGGTAATGGGCGAATCTCAAAGGCCAGAAAACAGTGCCCGCAAATACGGTTGGCATTGTCGCCGCCCTGAATACAGCCAAGATTTAAGGTCGGATGATCGATTAAAAATCCCACGTGCTTTTGTTCTTTCATACGATCGCGCATGGCCATCAACTGGCCAAGAATACGCTGCATAGACTCCATCGCATTATTGCCCAGTTCCGGGTTGCTGGAGTGTCCGGATCGTCCGGTCACCGTCAACTTCTCAATCATAATGCCCTTATGCATTTTCACCGGACGCATATTGGTTGGTTCGCCGATTACTGCACTTCGCGCTACAGGGGCGCCAGCGTCGACCAGAGCTTTGGCCCCGCCCATGGATGATTCTTCATCGGCGGTGGCGAGAATAATTAATGGTTGTTTGAGATCTTTAACCTGTAGCGATTTAAACGCTTCGATAGCGAGGGGGAAAAAGCCTTTCATATCGCAACTGCCGAGACCGTACCAGCGGTTGTCCCGCTCGGTGAGTTCAAAAGGGCTGCTCTCCCAGAGTGATTCGTCACAGGGCACAGTATCGGTGTGGCCGGCCAGTACCAAACCACCGGGACCACTGCCATATGTGGCGATCAGATTGGCTTTGTTATTACCCAAATCCATGATCTCAATAGTAAAGCCGAGCTCTGCAAGAGTATTGGCCAGCAGGTCAATCACCTCGCGATTGCCCTGATCTATAGCCGGATTAATACTACTAATCGAGTTGCTGCGAATAATGCGCGAGAGTAAATCGGTCAGTTCCATGATTGGCTTCTTATCCGGTTGGTTCTGTTGAGTTTAGCGGATTGACTAAATTGCGCTACCCCTAGAGGGATTAGCGACTAAAATTTATGCAGAGCAGGGACAGGGCACCTAATGGATAGCTTTCTATTAGCTCTCTATTAGATCTCGATTACTAGGAGGAGTTGATTATGAATAAGACGCCGGCGCGGGGCACTAAAACCGATTTGGGTGCTACTTTGATTCTGGGTAGTGTTTTAAAAGATCTGATCAGTGATGGTTTACTCGCCCAGCCGGATGCCGCGGAGATCGCCAGCGCTCGGCGCAATCATAACGAGGCGCTGCTGCACCCCCTGGAAATTGTTGCCGCCAAACAGCTTGCCTGTGGTCCTGATAAAAAGCCTCTGACACTGGAGCTACTCACGGAATGGCTGGCTAAAAAATCTTGTTTGCAGCTGGCCCATATAGACCCGTTAAAAATTAATGTTCCCGCAATCACCTCAATCATGTCATTCGCCTATGCTCAGCGCTACGGCATTCTCTGTCTTAAAGTGAGCCCTGATGAGCTGGTAATTGCCACCATGCAGCCCTTCGACCGCAGTTGGCTTGAGAGTCTTGAGCAGACTTCCCGTCGAACCATTCAAACCGTGGTTGCCAATCCTGCTGAGATAAAAAAATATACTCTAGAATTTTACTCGCTAGCGAAATCCGTTTTTGGCGCTGGCTCCTCTGCAACTAAGGGTACCGGTATTGCCAATTTTGAGCAATTGTTGGAAGTGGGCAAGCTCAAAGATGCCGATGCTCAGGATCAGCATATAGTGAATATTGTCGACTGGCTGCTGCAGTATGCTTTCGAACAGCGCGCCAGTGACATTCACCTCGAGCCCCGCCGTGGCAAGGGCAAGGTACGCTTTCGTATCGATGGTGTGCTGCATCTGGTCTATGAACTACCTGATAATGTAATGACCGCCATGATCAGCCGACTGAAAATCCTCGGGCGTATGGATGTGGCGGAAAAGCGCCGACCTCAAGATGGCCGCATAAAAACCAAGGCCCCTAATGCTCGAGAAGTAGAGCTGCGACTGTCTACCATGCCCACCGCCTTTGGCGAGAAGTTGGTGATGCGAATTTTTGATCCCGACGCACTGTTGCGCAGCTTTTCGCAGCTGGGTTTGGAGGCCGAGGACTATGATCGTTGGCAGTCGATGATTAAACGTGCCCACGGTATTGTCTTGGTTACCGGCCCCACAGGTTCAGGTAAAACCACCAGCCTCTATTCCACTCTCAAACAGCTGGCCACGGATTCGGTAAATGTCAGTACAGTTGAAGACCCCATCGAAATGGTGGTGGATGCCTTTAACCAAAGTCAGATTCAGCCAGCGATTGATTTTGATTTTGCCGCCGGCATCCGTACGCTGATGCGCCAGGACCCCGATATTATTATGGTTGGCGAGATTCGCGACCGTGCCACTGCCGAGATGGCAGTGCAGGCAGCGCTCACCGGACACTTGGTACTCTCGACTCTGCATACCAATGACGCACCGACGGCCATCAGCCGCTTGCTCGATCTCAAGCTCCCCGCTCACCTGATCAAAGCGACACTCAATGGCGTGATGGCTCAGCGTTTGGTACGCACCCTCTGTCCTGATTGCCGCAGTGAAGTGCCCTGCGATGCCGAAGCCTGGCAGGAGCTAGTGGGCTCATTGGCTCTGCCACTGCCGGCTAAAGTCTATCAACCGGCCGGTTGTCTCGAGTGTCGCAACACCGGCTATCTGGGTCGCGAAGGGATCTATGAAATTATGCCGTTGACGAATGCTCTGCTCACCTATATAAGTAATGAGTCTGATATCCAAGAAATTCGCCATGCGGCGATTTCTCAGGGCATGAAAACACTGCGTATGGCCGGAGCTGAAAAAGTAGTCGCCGGTATCACATCCATGGAGGAGGTGTTGCGTGTTACCCCTGAGCTTGGCCGCTAACTAATTGAGAAGATCTCTCTATGCCGAAAACGTTCCCGCAGCTGATCAGCGACAGCTATCAGCGTCGCCTTGAAGGTTTTCAGGCCGCCCACTCGGACCCCGATTGGCTCGCAAAGCGACTTGCTGAATTCCCGAATTACCCGCTATTTGCAGAGCATTTGAAGTTGCTCTGGGGTACCAGTGATTTTGTCGGCGAACAGAGTGAAACCTATCCCGAGATGTTTCAGCAGCTTGTCGATAGCGGCGATCTGCAGCGCAGCTACTCGCGAGAAGACTTTCAACAGGCCATAAGTCAGCGTCTTTTACACTTAAAAGACGCTGTTAATGAGGATCAACTCGCCAGGGCTCTGCGGCAATTCCGTCGCCGTGAACAGTTGCGAATAATCTGGCGCGACTTTAGTCGTCAGGCGTCCATGCCCGAAACCACCAGAGAGCTGACCTGGATGGCTGAGGCTGCCATTACGGCCTCTCTGGATAGACTGTATCCGATAACCTGCGAGGAGCTGGGTACGCCCTTTAATGGCAGTGATCAAGGGGCTCTCGGGCAGAAAATGTTGGTTCTGGCGATGGGCAAAATGGGTGCCGAAGAGCTCAACCTATCATCTGATATAGATCTTATTTTTGCCTACCCAGAAAAAGGCGAGACCCGTCGAAGCGCTACTTCGCCGCGAGGCAAAACAGTCTCACATCAAGAATTTTTTACCCGCCTCGGACAAAAGCTCATTGCTGCACTGGATCGACAGACCGCCGACGGCTTTGTTTTCCGCGTTGATATGCGCCTGCGGCCCTACGGTCAGAGCGGCGCTCTGGTGATGAGTTTTGATGCGCTGGAAGAATATTACTTAACTCAGGGGCGCGAGTGGGAGCGCTTTGCGATGGTTAAGGCGCGAGCTGTGGCCGGAGAGTCGCGGGATATTCAACAACTCGACGAGATTTTACGTCCCTTCGTCTATCGCAAATATCTCGATTTTGGCGCCATCGATGCCCTGCGCGATCTAAAACGCTCGATTAATCGCGAGTTAAAGCGCAAAGGTATGCAAACCGATATCAAGCTGGGTCCCGGCGGCATTCGCGAAATAGAATTTATTACCCAGGCCTTTCAGTTGGTTCGCGGTGGCCGCAATAGCGCGCTGCAAATTCCTTCTCTGTATCAAGCCCTACAGCAGCTTGGCGCAGATCAGATTATTGATAGCAGTGATCGCGATAGTCTCTGGAATGCCTATAGCTTTTTGCGCAATACAGAACATGCGCTGCAGGGCATAGCGGATAAACAGACCCAGCAGTTACCGGAAGATGAGCTGAGCCAGCAGAGAGTCGCCTTAATTGTTGGCTGTGACAGCTGGGCGGATTTTCAGCAGCAGTTGCAAGGTCATCGTGACTATGTAATGTCCGTGTTTGGGGATATGTTTGCCGATCCCGACACGCAAGCCGATGACAAAGACGCTGACGGAAAAGACCTAGATTACGAATCGTTTTGGCGTCAGACACCTGAACTCGCCGAACTGCTTGAGCATCTTCTGGCCGCTGGCTATGGAGAACCTCAGGCAGTCGCGGAGCAGCTCTATGGCATCTATCAGAGTAAAGCGGTATTAGGTTTGGATCTGGAGCCGCGCAGTCGCCTCGATAAACTTATGCCCAATATAGTCACCGCCTGTGCTGTAGTAGATAACAACAGCCTCACGCTCAGCCGAGTGGTGGGTCTTATTCAAGCGGTCTTGCGGCGCAGTGCCTACTTGGTACTGCTGGCAGAAAATCCCACCGCACTGCAGCAGCTGGTGTTGCTATGTCAGAGCAGTAGCTGGATTGCCGAACAGCTCACTGCTTATCCCGCCCTACTCGATGAACTTTTAGACAGCGAAAGCCTGTTCACGGCTCAGAGTAAAGACTTACTTCAAGATCAGCTACGCCAGCAAATGCTGCGCGTGGCCGACGATGATCTGGAACAGCAGATGGACGTGATTCGCTATTTTGTGCGCTCTAACAGTCTGCGGGTGGCAGCTTGCGAAATCACTGAAGTGATACCCCTGATGCAAGTTAGCGACTTTTTGACCTGGATCGCCGAGGTAGTTGTTGAGCACAGCATGACCATTGCTTGGCAACAGCTCAGCCAACAGTACGGTCAGCCTTCTGGCAGCAGTTTTCAGACTCCGGGTTTTATTGTGCTGGGTTATGGCAAGTTAGGGGGTATCGAATTAGGCTATAAATCAGATCTCGACTTGGTCTTTCTTCACCGAGGCACAGCCGGGCAAACCGTTGGCGGACCGCGAAGTATTGATAGCAGCACATTCTATGCTCGTCTGGGTCAGCGCATTATCCATATTCTGTCTACCGTTACGCCCTCTGGTGCCGCCTATGAAATTGATATGCGCCTGCGACCCTCGGGCAACTCTGGAATGCTGGTCTCATCACTTACAGCTTTTGAGAAATATCAGCGTGAGAGTGCTTGGACTTGGGAGCAGCAGGCACTGGTTCGGGCCCGTGTGGTGGCTGGAGAAAAGGCTCTTGCAGATGACTTCAACCGCCTGCGTCGGGCGGTTCTTATGCAGCCGCGAGACAAGGAGGTTTTACGCGCTGAAGTAGAGCAAATGCGGGAAAAAATGCGCAAACATCTCGGCAGACCGTCAAAAGAGGGTAAATACTCCCTTAAGCAAGGCGCTGGAGGTATCGTCGATATTGAATTTATGGTTCAATTTGCGGTCTTGGCTTGGTCGCACAATCATCCCGAAATAAGCCGCTGGAGTGATAGCATCCGAATACTCGAGTCACTGGCTCAGAGCGGATTGATATCTGAGCAGCAATCCAGCTTGCTAATCGATGCTTACAAAAGATACCGCTCAGCAGGACACCGTCTACAGCTGCAAAATCAGTTGGCAGAGGTATCTAGCTCAGAGTTACTTCAGTGCCGGGAGTTGGTAGAGACCCAATGGAAGCAATTATTTAAAAAATAGATAGTTAAAGTGAGGAAAAGATTGATGTCGTTTTCGGATCGTGATGGTTTTATTTGGATGGATGGCAAGATGGTTGATTGGCGAGATGCACAGACGCATTTCCTAACCTCGTCTCTGCACTATGGCAACGCCGTTTTTGAAGGCATTCGCGCCTATGAAACAGAGCATTCGGGAACCTGTATTTTCCGCCTTGAAGACCATATTAAGCGTCTGTTTAACTCGGCGAAGATCATCCATATGGAGATTCCTTTCTCTCAGGAAGAAATTTGCCAGGCTCACCGTGACGTGGTCCGCTTAAATAACTTAGATGCGGCTTATATTCGCCCGCTAGTGTTTTTAGGATCCGAAGGAATGGGCTTGCGCGCCGAAGGGCTCAAGGTTCATGTCGGCATTGCCGGCTGGGACTGGCCTTCCTATATGTCTCCAGAAACCCTAGAGGCCGGTCTAAAAGTTCGCACCTCTTCTTACACTAGGCACCATGTCAATATCACCATGGTTAAAGCCAAGGCCAGTGGTAACTATATCAACTCGATGTTGGCCCTGCGCGAAGCGCTGGACTCTGGCTGTGATGAAGCCATTATGCTCGACCCCGAAGGCTATGTTGCCGAGGGCAGTGCAGAAAACTTCTTTATCGTTCGCAATGGTGTTATTTACACGCCAGACCTGACGTCCTGCCTCGACGGAATTACCCGCGATACAGTGTTTAAGTTGGCGGCAGATCATGGCATTGAAGTGCGTGAAAAACGCATTACTCGCGATGAAGTCTATATCTGCGATGAAGCGTTCTTCACCGGCACTGCTGCCGAGATCGTGCCTATTCGTGAATACGATAGCCGCATTATTGGAGATGGCAAGCGCGGACCCATCGCAACTGTTTTGCAGGCCGCCTATTTTGATTTAGTGCGCGGTAAAAATAATAAGTATCAGAACTGGTTAGCGCCGGTAGCTGAGTAAATCTTAAATAGAGAATTTTTAGGCCTTATGGAAAAAGAAATCGTCAATGTGCTGTGTATGAAGTGGGGTACCAAGTACCCAGCTGACTACGTCAACAAGCTCTACTCCATGGTCGCGCGCAATATGTCGCGCCCCTTCCGCTTTATCTGTCTCACAGAAGATGGCGTTGGCACCCATGAAAATGTCGAAGTTTTTCCGCTTCCCGAACTGTCGGTCGACCTCGCGGGTCCTGAGCGCGGATGGAACAAGCTGGCGGTATTTGCTGAGACACTCTATGACCTCAAAGGCAAAGTGCTGTGTCTCGATCTCGACTTAATTATTACCGGCAGCTTGGATGATCTTTTTGATTATCCCGGCGAAGTAATGATTATTAAAGACTGGATTAAAAAAGACGGCACCGGCAATTCATCGGTGTACCGTTTTGAGGTTGGCGCCCATCCAGAAATACTTAGCGAATTCGAGAAATCATTTCAGCAAATCAAAAAAACTCACCGCAATGAACAGGAATATTTGTCCGCCGCGCTGATGGCTAAAAATGCATTGGTCTACTGGCCCGATGAATGGTGTAGAAGTTTTAAGCGCCACTGCCTGAAGCCATTTTGGTTTTTGATTGCACGTGAAACCCAAGTGCCAGAAAATGCTCGAGTGATCGTATTTCACGGCAAGCCCGACCCCCATGAGGCGATCGCGGGGGTGAGTGGAAAATGGTATCGACGCTTTAAGCCGGCCACTTGGATTACCGACCATTGGCGGTAACTATGTTGAAACCCTTGGCCGCAATGTTAGGTATTTTTTTCTAAATGGATGCGGTCATTACCTGGGTTGATGGTTCTGACCCTGCTCATCAAGCAAAGATGGCTCCCTTTCTGGGCGCTGACAAAAAGACGCCTCATTCAGCCGCAGCAACACGTTTTGCCAACTGTGGTGAGATTGAATTTTGTGTCATGTCGATTATTCGATTTGCTCCCTGGATCGATAACATTTATATAGTGACTGACTCTCAGCAACCGCAATTCTATGCCTCTATTACAGATCCCAGTTTGCGTAAGCGAATACGAATAGTCGATCATAAAGAGCTGTTCAAGGGTTATGAGTTCGCGCTCCCGTTATTCAATAGTCTTGCCATCGAAGCTATGTTGTGGAATATCCCCGAGTTAAGTGAAGATTTTATCTATCTAAACGATGATGTAATGTTTATTCGGCCAACGCCAATCGAGACGTTCCGCGCCGACGATCAATATGTTCTCAGAGGGCAGATGAAAAAACGGAAAACTGGGCTTTGGTGGCATCGGCTTAAGACTAAATTATTAGGCCGGGACGAAATGTCTCGAGTTAGCTTTCGGCAGCTTCAAGAAAATTCTGCCGCCCTTATTAACAGTGACAGTCTCTATCTAGATTTACCTCACTGCCCGCATATTTTAAATCGGAAAAATTTAAAATCACTTTTCCAAAATAATTTGGAAATATTTAGACAGACTATTTGCCACAAATTTAGACATGCTCAACAGCTATGGTCTGTTTCTCTTTTTGCGCACTTCGCTTTAGCAAAAAATCTTGCGAAAGTTGACAACCGTTGTAAGACTTTAAATATTAAAGCTAATGCCTATAATAAGAACAAGCTCTCCCTGCTATTTAATAATGCTGAGAATGGACAGGAACATTATTTTATATGTGTGCAGAGTCTTGATATGGCCGCTTCTCAAGAGCAGGCTTATATTCTGGAGTGGCTGAAAAAAATTATATTGGATGGCGCCTAAGTAAATATTTTGCGCCAAGAGCCAAAGGCGACTCAGATAAATATTGAGCTGTCTAAAACATTGGAAAGTTATGTTTAGATTTATTTACTCTGTCGTCTTTTATCTGATAACACCGCTTATTATTTTGCGATTAGTTATTCGTGGACTTGCTGCACCAAACTACCGCAAACGCTGGGGTCAGCGCTTTGGTTTTTTTACGCCATCTGAGTCGAGCAAAGAGACCATTTGGCTGCATGCTGTTTCAGTTGGGGAAACCCTCGCCGCAGTACCTTTGGTAAAAGCCCTGCAGGAAAAATATCCAGAGCGCCGTTTGCTTATCACCTGCATGACCCCCACAGGGTCTGAGCGCATAACAGCCGCTTTTGGCGACTCTGTGGATCACAGCTATGCACCCTATGATACACCTGACGCAGTGGCGCGTTTTCTTAAGCGAGTGCAGCCGAAGATGCTAATTATTATGGAGACCGAGCTCTGGCCGAACACGGTTGCGGCCTGTTACAAGCGTCAGATTCCAGTGATTTTAGCCAATGGCAGGCTCTCAGAAAAGTCTGCTCGCGGCTATGCTCGAGTATCCAAACTCAGCGGTCCGATGGTCGCTCAACTCAGTGCAGTTGCAGCCCAGCATGGAGATGACGGTGGGCGTTTTATAGCCCTTGGACTGCCCGTTGAAAAGCTCCATATAACCGGCAATATTAAATTTGATCTCGAATTGAATGCCCAGATTAGGCTGAGTGCAGAGGCGTTGAGGCAACAGTGGGACGGCACTAATCAGCGGCCTGTCCTGCTTGCTGCCAGTACTCATCGCGGTGAAGACGAAATTATTCTTCAAGCTTTTAGTCTGATCAAACAGTCTGTAAACAATGCGCTATTGGTATTGGTGCCACGGCATCCGGAACGGTTTAACCAGGTAGGGGATCTCTGTCTTGATGCAGGCTACAGCCTAGCGCGGCGCAGCAATAACGACTCGACAGACAACGCAGATATATTACTTGGCGATACTATGGGCGAGCTGATGACATTCTTCGGCGCCTGCGATATCGCTTTTGTCGGTGGCAGTCTGGTGTCCAATGGCGGCCATAATATGATCGAGCCGGCAGCCTGGGGCAAGCCGACTTTAAGTGGGCTGTCAGTGTTTAATTTTGCTGAGGTCTCACGTTTGTTAGCTGAGGCGGGAGGCCTGTCCTTGGTCGAGGATGCGGCGGCACTGGCAGAGTCGGTGATAGTGTTAATGAAAAACCCAGAGCAGGCCCAGCAGATGGGGCTGAGTGCTCAGCAGGTTGCTGAGGCAAACCGCGGGGCGTTGGAGAGATTGCTGGCGGTGATTGATAACAGCTTGAGCCAGTAGACAGCGTGAGCCGGCAAACAGCCCGAGCCGATAGTTAGTTTTAGTCAATAAAAAAGGCCTGAGGCGTTTACCACCTCAGGCCTTTTGTTAGCTCAGGCTGTTCAGCTACTGATTAGCAGACTTGTTAATCACCAGCTGCGGATCAAGCCAAGCATTGAGTTCATAGACATCATCCGGAGATAGCTGGCCGGCGACTTCCTTCAAACCCATCATCGATAAAATATAGTCATAGCGAGCATTGGCAAAATTGCGGCGCGCCTGAAAAACAGTGCGCTGAGCCACTAAAACATCAACAATATTCCTTGTGCCGACTTCATAACCCGCCTGAGTTGCCTGCAGAGCACTGTCCGCCGAGGTGATCGACTGAGCGCGCGCTTTGACTCGTGCAGTATTGGTCAAGACCAACTGATGCAGAGAGCGAGCTGCCTGAATCGTATTGCGCTTGGTCGCTATATAGCCTTCATCAAAGGCGATAGAGCGTTGCTTGGCCTGACGGCGCTGAGCATCCAGAGAACCGCCGAGCCAGATTGGCATGCTTACTGAGATAGCGAAGGTATTGCCATCCTGCTGACTATCAAAGGGGTCGTTATAGCGAGTGCCGTCTGAATCTGAATCGAAGTACGTAGCGCTGCCTGTGACCTTTGGAAGGCGCGCTGCAGCTGCAGCTTTAGCATTGTTGTAAGCGGCGTCTTTGCCCAGCTTAGCGACCTTGAGCGGGTAATTATTACCAATTGCAAAGTCGACCCACTCGCTGTTACTGAGAGGCTGCGGATTAGTGGCAACAAATTTTGCTGCCAGTCCGGCAAGAACATTGTGCTCTTCTCCGGTCAGCACTTGCAGCTGTTCAAACGCAATATTTAGTGCCCCCTGAGCTTCGAGGCTATTTACCACTGCGTCATCGTAGACTGCCTGAGCTTCGTGAACATCAGTAACTGGCAGCAGCCCCACTTCAAAACGTTCGCGGGTCTGCTCCAGCTGACGCTGAATAGCGCGCTCTTCAGCATTGCGAGTTTGCATATTGTCGTAGGCGCGCAACACATTAAAGTAGGCATCGCTAACGCGAATAATAAGACTTTGCTGATCCGCGGCAAACTGCGCCCGAGCACTTTCACTCAGAGACTTGCTGCCCTGAAAGCGATACCAAGAGGGCATATCGAAAATAGCTTGGCTGATAGAAGCCCCGTAGGAGTTGCCATCACTATCAATGGTCCCACCGCTGCCAAATAGTGGCGAGCTGTCGTTGGTTTCAGACTCTTTGTACTCCCCGGAGATTGCCAGTTGCGGCAGTAGTGCTGCACGACTGATATTTTTACCTTCGAGATCAGCGTTGAAAGTAGCCCGAGCAGCTCTTAAAACGGGATCGTTTTCCAACGCACTTTCATAGATATCAACAAGCGAGTCAGAGAGAGCGAGCTGTGGGGCGAAAACAGCAACAGCAGCAATCAAAAAATGTTTCTTAACAATGTGCATATGACCTCCATTTGGACGGGTTTTAGTTTAGCAGGTTTACTCCCAACGCATATCCTGTCTTTGCTGATTAGGCAACAATTTAGCGCGTCATACAAACCTAACCCGTCTTACTAATCTCAGGGTTAGACGTTTTAAATGATCAAATAGTTTAAGATCATCCGTAAAAGATTATCTAGCTAAAAAGTGATTCCCAAAAAATGGATAAAAAACACCGTTTTGGCCCCTCGGATTATCGGCTGAAATCTACCGAGACGGTATTTCAGGGCTTTTTTAAAATGACCCGAATAACAGTCGAGCACCGATTGTTTGGCGGAGGCTGGAGCAAACCACTGCGCCGCGAGCTATTTCAGCGTGGCGATGCAGTTGGCGTATTACTCTACGATCCCCGTAATCACCAGGTCGGCTTAATCGAACAGTTTCGACCTGGCGCGCTAAACGAAACGCGCGGACCCTGGCAGTATGAAGTGATCGCCGGCATGATCGGGCCGGGGGAGAGTCCCGAACAGGTGGCGGTCAGAGAGCTGCAGGAGGAGAGCGGTGTCGAAGTAGAAAAACTGCTACCGATCTGCGATTATTTGGTCAGCGCTGGGGGCACCGATGAGAAAATGCATCTCTTCTGTGGTCTTGTGGATCTGAGTGATCGCGGCGGCATATTTGGCCTCGAGGGCGAGAACGAGGATATTCTGCTGCAGGTCTGGTCATACGATGAGATCATGAGCGCGTTTTCTCAGGGCCTGCTCAATAGTGCTGCCATGTCGGTGGCATTGTTTTGGCTACAATTAAATCACCAGCGGTTGAGACCTGAGTCTTGAATATCAGCCGAATAACCGTCACTAAAGTGAAAAAGTTAACTGCATCACGACCAGAGAGTAACGACTTTGTCAGTATCTGAACGCCGACGTCAACGACACAATCTGCAGCGCCTGCACGGCGAGTGCGAGCTTAACTATGTGCGTCTGCTGAAGCTGATGCCGGGGCCATCAAAGCTCGGCCAAAGCATTAGAGTCGACTTCACCCATGAGTCGAAGAGTGGCATGCAAATTTGCATCGATGAGATTACGCCCTATACCTGCCTCCTGAGTATCGCGGCCGAGAGTGCGAGGCCGGAGTGGCTGCCAGAGATTCAGATTAAAGTGCGTATCTATCACGATGCGAAAATGGCTGAAGTGGTCGAGTGGTGTAACGACAGAACGATTCCCTGGGAGCTGGCCGAAAAATCGTCGATGCAGGCGTCGGACGAAAAATGGCAGTGGAACATGTTTTTAAGTGATCTGTTAGCTCATGGTTTGAGTCATGGTATGAGCAAGGTAAAAGTATCTCTTTAAAAGAGTATCCCTTTAAAAGAGTATCCCCTACAAGAGTGACCCTTTAATAAACTCTAAACTGACAGCAAGGCAGCGAGAGAGATTTTTTTTGATGAGCACAGTGCATATTACCCAAATCACTGATTTGCACCTGGGTGCAGATGAGCAGGAAACCCTCGGCGGTGTCACCACCTTCGAGAGTTTTAACGCTGCACTACAAGCCTCGGAAGATCAGGGTCGCGCCGACAGCTTACTGCTGCTTACCGGTGATCTGGCAAGTGATTATCAGGCCGGCGCCTACCAACTGCTGAATAAAGTCCTCACAGAAAAACACCGCCAGGCACTTTGGTTGCCTGGCAATCACGATCATCTCGAAACCATGGAAGCTAATCTGACCGCCTTCCCGCGAGTGCGTATTTATGAAGCTGGTGCTTGGGGCATATTGTTATTAGATAGTTCCAAAGCAGGTCAGCCCGGCGGGCACTTCTCTGAGGCAGAGCTTCAATTCGCCGAACAGGGCCTAAAGCACCTAGCCGGCAAATTTGTCTTAGTCGCAGTGCATCACTCCCCGGTGCGGGTTAACTCCGCTTGGCTCGACCAGCAACAGATCGATAATCATCATCGTCTCTACGATTTGCTTGTGGCCCATGGCCAGGTCAAGGCCGTGGTCACTGGTCACGTCCATCAGCACCACGATAGCCTCTGGGGTGATCTCCCGGTTTATTCGACCCCTTCAAGCTGCGTTCAGTTCGAGCAACATAGCCATGACTTCGGGCTCGCCGACAAACCTCCCGGCTATCGCTGGCTAGATCTCCATGACGACGGCAGCCTTGATACAGGCGTTGAATTTCTCAAGGATTTTGCCCAGCAGTGCGATCGCAGCTGCGCGGGTTATTAGTCACTTATCCGAATGCCAGCTGTTGGCCTGTCTTTCCCCTTTCCCGCGCAATCAATCGACCCTAAAGCCATCGCTTTGGCTATAATGTTCGCTTCCAAAAAATAGATTGCCGTCAATGCCAACGCTGCTTTATTTACATGGGTTTAACAGTTCGCCAGAGTCTGCGAAGGCACAGCAGACTCAGCAGTGGTTCGGGCAAAATGCCCCTGGAATAGAGTTTATTTGTCCCTCTCTGCCACCTTACGCTGATCAGGCCATGGCGCTGTTATGCGAGATAGTCGAGGCGCGTCTGCCCGAGCCAGTATTTGTTATTGGCAGCTCGATGGGCGGCTTTTATGCCAGCTGTTTGGCGGAGCGTTATGTCGAATTTGACGTCGCCGCGGTGTTGATCAATCCGGCGGTAAGCCCAGCTCGCGGTTTGGATAAATGGCTCGGTGAAAACAGCAACTATCACAGTGGCGAAACCTGGCTCTTCGAGCCGCATCATATCGATGAATATCAGCGCTGGGACCCCAGCGCGATAAAAAACAAAAATAATTACCTAGTGCTATTGCAAAGCGGTGATGAAGTGCTTGATTATCGTGATGCCGAGCAGCGCTATCAAGGCTGCAAAATAATTCTCGAATCCGGTGGTGATCACAGCTTTATTGATTATCATCGACACTTGGAAACCATCTATCAATTTTTGCTATCGACGGTTCCGAGCAACCCATAATTACAATCTGACCTGTAGGGCGTATGAGCACATATAACGCAGAAGATATTGAAGTCCTCACCGGACTAGACCCAGTACGCAAACGGCCGGGTATGTACACCGACACCGCCCGCCCCAATCATCTTGCCCAAGAGGTAATCGATAACAGCGTCGATGAAGCCCTCGCGGGACACGCCAGTCGCATTGATGTGACCCTGCATAAGGATGGTTCACTTTCAGTCTGTGATGATGGCCGCGGCATGCCAGTGGATATTCATCCGGAGCAAGGTATACCCGGCGTTGAAGTAATTCTTTCGACGCTGCACTCCGGTGGCAAGTTCTCGAACAAAAACTACCAGTTCTCTGGTGGTCTGCACGGTGTTGGTGTGTCGGTGGTCAACGCCCTTTCAGACAAACTTGAGCTCACCGTAAAGCGCGGTGGCAATGTTCACCAAATTACTTTTGCCAATGGTGACAAAACCTCAGACCTGCAAGTTATCGACAGCTGCGGTCAGCGCAACACTGGTACTATTTTGCGCTTCTGGCCCAACTCAATTTACTTTGACTCGGTTAAATTTTCGCTGCTGCGTCTGCGTCATGTCTTGCGTGCCAAAGCGGTACTCTGCAGTGGTTTAACCGTTAGCTTTTACGATGAAAATACCGACGAGAGCGAAGAGTGGCACTATCAGGATGGTCTGCAAGACTATCTGTCTGGATCGCTGCAGGGTTGGGATATATTGCCCGCCACGCCGTTTATCGGCACCTATGCTTCAGCCAATGAAGCCGCTGACTGGGCCGTGCAATGGATGCCCGATGGCGGAGATCTGGTTCAAGAGAGCTACGTCAATCTGATTCCTACCCCTCAGGGCGGCACCCATGTCAATGGTCTGCGCACCGGCCTGTTGGACGCCATGCGTGAGTTCTGTGAATTCAGAAATCTGTTGCCCCGAGGCGTCAAGCTGACCCCGGACGATATCTGGGATCGCTGTAGTTTTGTGCTCTCATCCAAACTCGAAGATCCCCAGTTTTCCGGTCAGACCAAAGATCGCCTCTCATCGCGACAGGCCGCGGCCTTTGTCTCCGGCGTGGTAAAAGACTCCTTTAGCCTGTGGCTCAACCAGCACACCGAAGAAGCCGAGAAGCTCGCCGAGCTCTGTATCTTTAGCGCCCAGAGTCGTATGCGCGCCAGCAAAAAAGTCGTCCGTAAAAAGATTACTCAGGGTCCAGCACTGCCGGGCAAACTGGCCGACTGCTCCAGCGCCGAGCCAGAGCGCTGTGAAATATTCTTTGTCGAGGGTGACTCGGCTGGCGGTTCGGCCAAACAGGCACGCAATCGCGAAAACCAAGCGATTATGCCTCTGCGCGGTAAGATCCTAAATACCTGGGAAGTGGACTCACAAGAGATCCTCGGCTCTCAAGAAGTGCACGATATCTCAGTCGCCCTAGGAATAGATCCGGGCTTAGAAAATCTCGAGAAACTGCGCTATCACAAAGTCTGTATCCTCGCCGATGCCGACTCCGATGGACTGCATATTGCGACCCTGATCTGTGCTCTTTTTGTCCGTCACTTCCGACCGCTAGTCACTGCCGGACATGTCTATGTCGCCATGCCGCCACTGTTCCGAATAGATGTCGGCAAAGAAGTCTTTTACGCCCTCGATGAGTCGGAAAAAGAAGGCATCCTCGACCGCATTGAAGCGGAGAACAAGCGCGGCAAGGTCAATGTTCAGCGCTTTAAAGGATTGGGTGAAATGAACCCATTGCAGTTGCGCGAAACCACCATGAATCCAGACACCCGCCGTCTGGTTCAGCTCACCGTGGATACCGACGACAATACCGACTCAACGATGGATATGTTGCTCGCCAAAAAGCGCGCGCCAGATCGTCGCAGCTGGTTGGAAAGTAAAGGCAATCTGGCTGGCATAGCGGATCTATAACTGCTCTTATAAATTAAGTATTTTTTATAAATAGGAAAAACGATGAACTATATCGTCAATTTTAATAGCGAAGGGTTGGAACGCCGACCCATGAGCGAATATGTTGAGCAGGCCTATCTGGACTACTCGATGTACGTCATTCTCGACCGGGCGCTGCCCCATATTGGCGATGGCCTAAAGCCGGTTCAGCGACGCATTATCTACGCCATGAGCGAGCTCGGCCTCAAAGCCAGCGCCAAATACAAAAAGTCGGCGCGAACGGTCGGAGATGTAATCGGTAAGTTTCACCCTCACGGTGACAGTGCCGCCTATGAAGCCATGGTGCTAATGGCTCAGCCATTCTCCTACCGCTATCCGTTGGTCGACGGTCAGGGAAACTGGGGTTCTGCAGATGATCCAAAGTCATTTGCTGCGATGCGATATACCGAATCCAAGCTCTCCAAATATGCCGACGCACTGCTCTCAGAATTGGGACAGGGCACCGCCAACTGGCGACCCAACTTTGATGCCACTATGGACGAGCCGGAAATTCTCCCGGCACGCGTGCCCAATGTGCTGCTCAATGGCACCACTGGCATAGCCGTCGGCATGGCCACCGATATTCCCCCGCACAACTTAAATGAAGTGGTGAGTGCCTGTTTACATATGCTGGACAACCCGAAAGCCGATGTTGCTGAGCTAATGGAGTTTATTAAAGCGCCGGACTATCCCACCGATGCCGAAATTATTACTTCGCAAAAAGATATTCAAAATGTCTATGAGACTGGCCGCGGCTCGATCAAAATGCGCGCCATCTGGCACCGAGAAGATGGCGATATTATCGTTACCGCACTGCCATTTCAGGCATCAGGCTCAAAGATCCTCGAACAGATCGCCGCCCAGATGCGCAACAAAAAACTGCCCATGGTGGAAGATCTGCGCGACGAATCGGACCATGAAAATCCGACCCGACTAGTGATTACACCGCGCTCCAATCGCGTTGATGTAGACGCGCTAATGGACCACCTGTTTGCCACCTGTGACCTTGAGCGCAGCTATAGAGTTAACCTCAATATTATTGGTATCAATGGCAAACCCGGCGTGATGAACCTGCGCCAGATTATCAAAGACTGGCTGCTGTTTCGCACCGACGTCACCCGTCGTCGTCTCAGCTATCGTTTAGAAAAAGTCGACAAGCGCTTGCACCTCTTAGACGGTTTATTGATCGCCTTTTTAAATATTGATGAAGTGATTCATTTAATCCGCACCGAAGACGAACCTAAGCCTGCCTTGATCGCGCGCTTTGGCCTCTCGGATATTCAGGCGGAATATATACTCGACACCAAGTTGCGTCAGTTAGCTCGCCTTGAAGAGTTTAAGATTCGCGCTGAGCAGGATGAGCTAGCCAAAGAGAAAGCCGAGCTGGAATTGATTTTGGGTTCAGAGACGCGCTTAAAAACTCTGGTCAAAAAAGAACTTAAAGCCGCCGCCGAAGAATTTGGTGACGAGCGCCGTTCGCCACTGGTTGCACGTGGCGAAGCCTCAGCATTTAATGAAAAAGACCTGCTCACCGCCGAGCCCATTACCGTTGTGCTCTCTGACAAAGGTTGGATCCGCGGCGCTAAGGGTCACGATATAGACCCAACAACGCTAAGCTACAAATCCGGCGATAAGTTTCTCTCCGCCGCCTGTGGTCGCAGTAATCAAAATGTCTTCCTACAAGATTCAGTGGGCCGTTTTTATGCCCTGGGCGGACACACATTGCCCTCGGCACGCGGACAGGGCGAACCCGCCACCGGACGACTCAATGTTGCCTCAGGTGCATTATTTACCGACGTGATTATGGGCGCCGATGACCAGAAAGTACTCTTGGGCACTGATGCCGGCTATGGCTTTATCGGTAAGATTGGTGATCTCTATACCAAGAACCGCGCCGGTAAAGCGGTGGTCTCGTTGCCCAAGGGCGCCAAAATTCTGTCGCCCAAAATGGTTAATGATGCCAATGCATTAATCGCCGCCGTCAGCAATGAAGGCCGCCTATTAGTCTTCCCGATTGCCGAGCTGCCAGAACTGGCGCGGGGTAAAGGCAACAAAATCATCAATATCCCCGGCTCGCGACTGCAGGCCCGAGAGGAGTTTGTTATCGACTATGGCGTAATTTCTGAAGGCGATTCACTTGTGGTTCACTCAGGCAAGCGCTACCTTGTAATGAAGGCTAAAGACCTTGAGCACTACAGCGGCGAACGTGGACGACGTGGACACAAGCTGCCGAGGGGCTTTCAAAAGGTCGACAAGCTGGAGGTAGAGCCTAAATAACAGCAAGATAATAGAAAATGGAACGGTGCCTTAGGGCACCCTAGATAGCCCTTAAGTGGGCAGGGAGAATATCATTATGGAAGATAAAGTAGCGTTAATGCAGGCGTTAGCCGTTCAATATGGCGTCAAAGTACTCATTGCACTGGTGATCTTTGTTGTCGGTAAATGGGTGGTCAAACGACTCTCAGTAGTACTTGAAAAAATAATGGAGAAAAACGCCGTAGATCCGGCAATCCGACACTTCGCCGGCAGCTTAGTGTATTACGCCCTGCTGATCTTTGTCTGTATTGCCGCCCTCGGCCAGCTCGGTCTTCAAACCGCCTCCTTTGTTGCCATAGTCGGTGCCGCCGGCCTAGCCGTAGGTCTGGCCCTGCAGGGATCCCTATCCAATTTCGCCGCCGGTGTCCTGCTACTGATTTTTCGCCCCTTTAAAGTCGGCGACTTTGTGGAAACCGCCGGCACCTCAGGCGTGATTCAAAGCATCCAAATCTTCACCACCGCCCTGTTCACTCCAGACAATAAAAAAGTCATAGTTCCCAATGGTCGAATTATTGGGGACAACATAGTTAACTATTCCGCCAACGACACCCGTCGTGTGGATCTGGTATTTGGTATTGGCTATCAGGATGATATAGACGCTGCCCGCAAGGTGCTCGAAGGGGTTCTCGCCGCTGATAAGCGCGTACTCGAAAATCCAGAGTCGGTTATCGCCGTGGTTGAGCTGGCCGATAGCAGCGTTAACTTTGTCTGCCGTCCCTGGGTTAAAAGTGCCAATTACTGGCCGGTGTATTTTGATCTCACTGAAGCGGCTAAGAAAGCTCTGGATGCCAATGGGATTTCGATTCCTTTTCCTCAGCGGGATGTGCATTTGCATCAGCAATAAATACTTATCTAAGGCTTTTTGAAAGTGCGGAGGTGCGGTTGTGCCTCTGCTCTTAAACTAAAAAGAGTAAATGATCAAAATCTACAGAATTATTCATTCTATATTTTTGTTTTAAATTCGAGTCTGACCCTAATTGTTTCTAATTGTGTAGGCTCAGTTACGAATTTGACTTAGTTAAATACTAAGACCGTGGCGATTACTCAAGCGCATCTATTAAACTTGGCGCCCAGCCGTCACATGATTGACGCACTAATGTCCTAACCCTCTAGCTGGATTTAGGTAGACGATAAGCTACCTTTAACCACTAGAGATAGGATTATAGAAATGGATATCATGGTAGATAAAAAACGCGTCAGGAAGCTTCTCAATCAGCGCGCTTGGTCGCAGGATCATCTGCGCATCAGCGTCAGGCCTTAGTCTACGAACTATTCAACGAATCGAGAATGATGGCAGTTGTTCCTTAGAATCTAAGAAAGCCTTAGCCGGAGTTTTCAATATCAAACCCAGTGATTTGGATATTCAGGTTGATGCGATAGAAAATTTGGCGGCTAGCAAGCGAGGGCGTATGTTTGGTTTTGCTGGTGTTACTTTAGGGCTTGTCTGCGCCTATATCGGAATAACACTGTCTCTAATATCGGAACAGGTTAGTTCCGTTGACGCAGGGTTTTATTACGGTGCAGTGGGTGCTTTTTGTGGAGTCTGCTTTGGCCTGATTGGTTTGCTTTCAAATAAGCGCAAATCTATCATCACCTAGATCTTCTCCTGGGTTTCAGGTTCGTTTGAAACCCTTTTGTCCAGCAACTGAAACCCTTTTAAAATATTCAACGCTTCATAAAGCTGATTGTCGTCGGTGATATCTTCGTCGCGATCTTTTGCTTTTTTCTTCTCACCATCAGCCTGTTCCAAGTGCCCTTCAAGATCAGCTTCCCGCACTCGCTTACGCTTTTTGTAGAGGCGTATCTCCGCAGGCTCAACAATAATATCCGGCACAATCCCCTCAGCCTGAATAGAGCGACCATTGGGGGTGAAATACCTTGCAGTAGTCAGTTTTACTGCCCGACCATCGCCCAATGGAATAACCGTTTGCACTGAGCCTTTACCAAAGCTCTGGGTGCCAATAATCGCTGCGCGCTGATGATCTTGCAGCGCACCGGCAACGATTTCTGAGGCGGAGGCGCTGCCGCCATTTATCAGGACGACTATGGGTGTGCCTTCCAATAGGTCGCCACCTTCGGCGTCAAAGCTGATATTGGCGCTGGGTAGGCGCCCTTCGGTATAGACCACGGTACCGCCGTCGAGGACGGCGTCGGCGATTTCAACTGAAGCTGGTACCAGTCCGCCGGGATTGTTGCGCAGATCGATGATCAGGCCTTTTAGGGCAGGTTCTTTTGTCTTGAGTGAGATCAGTGCAGCTTTAAAGTCGTCGCCGGAGCTGACTTGAAATTGCGAGACGCGGACATAGCCATAACCAGGTTCGATAATGCGGCTGCGTACTGAGCTAACTTGGATAGTGTCACGGATCACGGTGATCTCTAAGGGGCCATCTTCTCCTTCGCGGAAGACGGTTAGCGTAATGCTGGTGCCTTTTTCGCCGCGCAGTTTGTCTATGGCTTTTTGTACTGCCATACCACGCACTGGGGTGCCATCTACTTCGACGATAAAGTCTCCTGCTTCGATACCGGCTTTGGCTGCTGGGCTGTCGTCGATGGGGGCTATGACTTTGATCATGCCGCGCTCGGAGCCTACCTGCAGGCCTAGGCCGCCGTATTCGCCGGTGGCGCTTTCCTGGAGTTCTTCATAGTCGGTTTGGTTTAAATAGACGGAGTGGGGGTCGAGTTCTAGAAGTAGGCCGGCAATGGCGTTTTCCAGAAGTTCGGTGTCGGCGACTTCTTCTACATAGCCGCGACGGATCTGTTCAAATACTTGGGTGAACAGGCGCAGTTCGCGAAGCGGCAGGCGCTTCTCTTGGATGGTCTGCTCTGTTCGTGCTTCTGCTTCGACATCCGCCGCTGCGATGGGAGCTGTCGCGATTAGCGCTACGGCCAGGGCGGTGAAGAAATACTTTATATACATAGGTTATCTGTCCTAATTGCGACTTGGGCCATTATTGCTTCTTATTCTGTTCTAACAGTTGGAACCCTTTGGCGCGGCTTAGTTACGGCTTGGTTGAGATTTAATTAAGCGTTGGCGGTATTTAGCGTTTGCCGAGCCATTTCTTCGGGTCGGCGGGCTGGCCTTTCTTGCGTATTTCAAAGTACAGGGCGGGCTTATCTAGCCCTCCGGTGTCGCCAGCTCGGGCGATGGTTTCGTTACTTAATACCAAGTCCCCGGTGTCTTTAAGCAGCTCTTCATTATGGGCGTAGAGACTCATATAGCCATCGCCGTGATTAAGAATAATTAATAGCCCAAATCCGCGCATATAGTTGGAAAAGATCACTTGGCCATCATGCACGGCGGCAACTGGCTCGCCGATTTTGGCGCCGATCAGCCAGCCATCCCAGCGCAGTGATCCGCTGCGTTTGCTGCCAAAGCTGTGTGCGACTTTGCCTTTAAGGGGCCAGCGTAATGCGCCTTTTTGTGAGGCGAAGCTCTGGCCTCCGGGTGGGGCTTTGAGGGCCATTTTCTTGACTACACCGCGGACATTTTTTAAGAGTTCTTCGAGTGCAGTGCGTTGCTTGAGCAGTTTATCCAATTTGGATTTATCGCTCTGCAAGGAGGCATTGAGTTTTTTGAGGGTAGTTTGGCGACGCTTATTATTGGTGAGCAGTTGCTGTCGATCTTTCTCCAACTCTGCTTTGGCACTGTCCAACAAACGTTTCTCTTCTATGACGTCAGTTTGCACTGTCGACAGCTTTTCTATGTCGCCCATATATTGGGCAATTTTTTCATTGCGCGCATCGAGCACATAGTTGTAGTACTTGAAGAGGCGGGCCAGCTGCTGGGGGTCTTCTTGATTTAACAGAAGCTTGATCGGTTCTTGGGCACCCATCTTGTAGGCGGTGGCAAGCTGTTCGCCGACAGCGGCATTTTGTCTGTTGATATCAACTTTTAGCCGGCGCTGTTGCTTATCGAGTTCGGCGAGCTTGGCGCCGCGAGTATTAATTTTACTGTTTAGCTGGCGAATCTTTTTGCTGCTAGCAGAGGCGGCGATCTCATTCTTTTTAAGGTCGGCGATTAAGGTGTTTTTGTCTTTATCGCGTTTGTTAAGCTGTTTTTCTAATGTGCTGATGGCACTTTTTAGGTCGGCCAATTTGGCCTTGTCGTCCCCGGCAGCGGTTGCCTGAAGAGGCAACAGCAACAGAGCACAGCTGAGGGCTGTGCTAATGATTGCCGAGGCGCGTTTCATTCCATGCTCTTCATTTAGGATTTAATGACTAACGAGCGACCCGTCATCTCAGCTGGCTGCGGCAGATCCATCAGTGCCAGCATGGTCGGCGCTATATCGGCAAGAGAACCATTGTTATCCAGGCTAAGCGAACGCTCACCAACATAGACTAGTGGCACGGGCAATGTAGTGTGCTGGGTATGAGGCTGCTGGTTGGCGTCATCGTACATTTCTTCCACATTGCCGTGGTCTGCGGTAATCAAGATTTCGCCGCCGACTTTTTCTGCGGCGGCGATAACCTGGGCAAGGCTGTGATCTATGGCTTCAACCGCTTTGATTGATGCCTCGTAGTTACCTGTATGGCCGACCTGATCACAGTTGGCGTAGTTACAGATAATGGTGTCGAACTTGCCGGAGCCAATCGCTTCAACCAGTTTTTCAGTGACTTCAGGTGCGCTCATTTCTGGTTGATCGTCGTAGGTGGCGATATTCGGTGAGGGCACGAGTATGCGTTCTTCGTGCTCATAGAGTGATTCGCGACCCCCGCTGAAGAAGAAAGTTACGTGAGCATATTTCTCTGTCTCGGCAATTCGCAGTTGGCGCTTGCCCTGCTGTGCCAGGTAGTCGCCCATGGAGTTAACCAGTGGGATCGGTGGGTAGGCGCAGGGGGCGTCGATATTATCTTGGTACTCGGTGGTCTGAACAAAAGTCGATAACTGGGGTGTGGCGGCACGTTCGAAACCATCAAAATCTTTGGTGGTTAGAGCGTGAGCAATTTCGCGGGCGCGATCGGGACGGAAGTTCATAAAGATCACGGCATCGCCATCTTCTAGGGTGACTGGCGCTTCGCCTTCGCCACAGATGGTCGTGGCATGGACAAATTCGTCGTTCTCGTCACGGGCATAGGCATCGTTTAGTGCTGAGACTGCGTCTGTGGCGCTGAAGTCTGCACGGCCTGAGGTTACTAGGTTATAGGCTTCCTCAACTCTGTCCCAGCGATTGTCGCGGTCGAGGGCAAAAAAGCGCCCACAGATTGAGGCGATTTTACCGACGCCGAGTTTTTCTATCAGTGCCTGAGTTTTCTCAAGGGAGGGCTGGGCGCTGCGCGGTGGGCAGTCGCGGCCGTCTAGAAAGGCGTGGAGGTAGATATTTTCAGCTCCGCGCTGGGCGGCCATTTCTAACATGGCGTTGATATGGTCTTCATGGCTGTGAACGCCGCCGGGTGAGAGTAAGCCCATAATATGCACGGCATTGCCTGTACTCTGAGCTTTGTCGATGGCGTCGCAGTAAACCGGATTGGTGAAGAAGTCACCGTCGCTAATCGCTTTATTTATGCGAGTGAAGTTTTGGTAGACCACTCGTCCAGCACCCAACGTCATGTGCCCTACTTCGGAGTTGCCCATCTGACCCTCTGGAAGGCCCACTGCCATGCCTGAGGTGTGGATCAGGGTCTTTGGCCGTTCCTGCCACAGTGCTTGCCAAACCGGTGCGTCGGCATTGCTAATGGCATTGTGGGTTTTGATATCGCTGTAGCCGAAGCCATCGAGAATCAGGAGTACTAGGGGTTTGTGCTGTTCAGTCATGGATAATGTCTTTTAAGGTTTTGATTGATTTTAAAGCTCCCCGCGGTATTTCGCTATGTTCGCGGGGTAATTAGCGGCCTATTACTGTGTTCTTTAATCGGTTTCTAGTTCTTCCCAGCGCTGGTAACAGTGATTGAGCTGTTCTTGCACTGTGGCTAGGTTCTTTTCAATGGCTGCAGTCACTGAGCGCTCGGCCTGATAAAAATCCGGCTGATTCATCTGCTCGGAGAGTGCACCTATTTCTGTTTCTAAACGTTCAATCTCTGCGGGCAGCTGGTCTAGTTCGCGTTGGACTTTGTAGGAACGCTTTTTGACCTTGGCATCGGTTTTGCTCGATGCTTTGGTTGCTGTTGCAGCTGGCTTGGTAGTAGTGGCTGCCTGCTCGGCTTTACGTTGGCGCAGCCAATCATCGTAGCCACCGATATATTGTTTGATAACCGCATTGCCTTCAAAAACTAGGGTGCTGGTGACTACATTGTTTAAGAAGGAGCGATCGTGACTCACTAGCAGTACCGTGCCTTTATAGTCGATCAGCAGCTCTTCCAGAAGATCCAGGGTATCTATATCGAGATCGTTAGTCGGTTCATCGAGGACCAAAATATTGGAGGGTCGGGTGAACAGTTTGGCTAATAGCAAGCGGTTGCGCTCTCCACCGGAGAGGGCACTTACCGGCTGTCGGCAGCGGTCGGGGCTAAAGAGAAAATCCTGCAAATAGCTGATAACGTGTCGCGATTTGCCGCCAACTTCGAGCATATCCTTTCCGCCAGAGACATTGTCTTGTACTGTTTTGGACTCGTCTAGGGCGGCGCGATACTGATCAAAGTAAGCGATATTCAGATTGGTGCCGGTTTTGATATTACCTTGCTGAGGCTCCAATTGACCTAATAAGAGCTTCAATAAGGTGGTTTTACCAACACCATTTCGCCCGATCAGCCCGACTTTATCACCGCGCTGAATCAGCGTGGAGAAGGATTTAACCACGGCATTTCCATCGTCAAAGGCAAAGCTGATATCTTCAGCCTCCGCAACAATCTTGCCGGATTTATCCGCTTGCTGAATATCCATTTTGGCGGTGCCCACCTGCTTGCGACGGGCCGCGTGCTCAACGCGCAAGGCTTCCAGTGCACGGACACGGCCTTCGTTGCGGGTGCGGCGCGCCTTGATCCCTTGACGGATCCAGACTTCTTCTTGAGATAGGCGTTTATCAAACAGGGCATTGTGCCGGTCTTCGGTTTCCAGCATGTCTTTCTTGCGCTGAATATAGGTGGCGTAGTTGCAGTTA
This sequence comes from gamma proteobacterium HTCC2207, assembly GCA_000153445.1. GTDB lineage: Bacteria > Pseudomonadota > Gammaproteobacteria > Pseudomonadales > Porticoccaceae > HTCC2207. The sequence continues at coordinate 369,514 of CH672396.1, forward strand.
AATTCTGCCAGTTTACCGCGATCAATCTCGATAAAGCGGGTGGCTAGATTGTCCATAAAGCGCCGGTCGTGACTGATAAATAACAGTGCGCCCTCCCATTTCAGCAGAAACTGTTCCACCCACTGGATGGCGTCTATATCCAGGTGGTTGGTCGGCTCGTCGAGGAGCAGGAGATCGGGCTTGCAAACCAGTGCCCGGGCCAGCAGTACGCGACGCTTATAACCCCCGGATAGACTAGAGATATCCACGTCGGGATCCAGTTCCATGGTGGTGACAATGGACTCGACGCGCTGATTGATATCCCAGCCATCGACTCGCTCTAATTCACTCTGAACATCTTCCAATTCGTTCATTACTTTGTCGCTGGGATCATTACCCAACTGCAGTATCAGATGGTGGTAGCGGGCGGCGAGCTTGCCCTCCTCTCCGAGACCTTCGGCGATCACGTCGAACACGGAGCCAGTGGCGTCATGGGGAACCGACTGTTCCAGTTGAGCAATTTTGACGCCGGCGGCACGTTTTAGCACGCCTTCGTCGGCAATCACCTGGCCGGTAAGAATTTTTAGCAGGGTCGACTTGCCGGCGCCATTGCGGCCGATCAGGCAGACTCGCTCGCCGGGTTCGATAACCAGATTGATATGGTCAATAAGTGGTGGCTGACCATAGCTGAGATAGATGTCTTGCAGTGTGACAAGTGGCATAGGGTTTTTTAATCGTCCGTTTTTAAGAAGTGCGTCCGGCACCCAGCGGTTTGGCAATGAGTATCAGTTTTGGCAGCAGTGTCATTGAGCCAAGCAGCGCCGCGGTCATTGCCAGACCGGTTAACAGGCCAAAGTAGATCGAGGGAATAAAGTTCGACAGGGCAAGAATCGAAAATCCGACAATAATGGTAATCGCTGTGTAAAACAGCGCCAGACCGATGCTTGCATGGGCTCGATGCATGGCGGCAACATAGTCGCCATCGATACTGAATTCACGCTGGAATCGGGTGATGTAATGAATTGCATGGTCGACGCCAATGCCCACGGTAATGGCGGCGATGGTGATGGTCATCATATCCAGTGGAATACCGGTCAGACCCATACCGCCAAGGACAATTCCCGCGGCCAAAAAGTTTGGCACTATGGCGATCACGGAGATTTTTGCCGAGCGGAACAGCACTAAAAACATTAGCATAATGCCCACAAAGACCGCGCCAAGCGTCAATATTTGGGACTTGTAGAGACTCTGTAACATATTGTTGTAGAGCACTAATAAGCCGGTAAAGCGAATATCTTCAGGTGCTATACCCACTTCATTGACAGCGTAGTCGCGGATCTTTTCCAGCAGATCGGCGCGGCGCAGGAGGCCATCGGTTTCCATGGCGCGCAACTGAATGCGGGCTTCGTCTATATCTTCGATAAGATAGGGCGCGACCATCTGGTTATAGATTTCAGGGCCAAAGCTTTTGCGCATAAAGGCGATTTCAAAATCATTCAGCTTGTGGCCGCTAAGGTCACTGGCGACATCGTAAATCTGCACCAATGAGCTGACTTTACCCACTTCTGGGAGTGATTCTATAAAGGCCTGCAACTTGGCCAGATCCGCTAGACCGGTTGAGGTAAACCAGTAGGTGTCTTTGAGTTGATTGCTGTCGCTGCTGTTGGTATCTGTGCCGAAAGCATCGTCACCGAAAGCATCGTCGCCAAACGGATCATCGCCGTAATCGTCAGTTTCCGCTTCTACGCTAGCGAAGGCATCATCGCCAAAGGCGTCGTCGCTGTATTCGTCATCGCCATATTCATTGTCACTGTATTCCGAATCAAAGGCATTGCTCTGCTCAGGCTCAGCAAAGGTCGGTGCCTGCAGAATAATATCCATAGGCGTAGTACCGCCCAGCGAGGCGTCGATAATTTCCATGCCCTGATAGATTTCGGTGTTGCTGCGGAAATAATCGATAAAGCGATTTTCCACTTCGAGGCGGCTAATGCCGACCACGGAAAGCGCACCGAGGCCCAGAGCAATCAGAATAACCCAGCTGCCATGACGCTCGGTAAAGTTGGAAAATATGGCGGTAACCGAGGCCGAGTTATCGGTTACCCCGGTATTTTTGCCTTTGCCCAGCAACATCATGCCGGCGGGGATAATAATAAACGCGATCACCAGAGCCAGTGAAATGCCCATGGTCATCATCCAGCCAAAGTCGATCACCGGTCGAATATTACTGACTACCAAAGACAGGAAGGCAACCATGGTGGTGAGCACGGTATAGAGGCAGGGCTTGGCCATTGAAGTGACTGTGGCAGTTACCAGTTGCTCTTGGCTGGCATCCGGCTGGCTGCGATGCAGTTCGCGGTAGCGCACAATCAGGTGCATGGTCAGGGCTAGAGTAATAATCAATAACAGCGCGACAAAATTGGATGAGATAACCGTCAGGCGCCAGTCGATCCAGCTGAGAAACCCGAGAATAATGATCAGGCAGAGCGCACAGGTGCTAAGTGGCAGTACTACCCAGCGCAGCTGACGGAAGATCACTGCCAAGGTGACAATAACAAAGATCAAAATACCAATGCCAAAGGTCGCCAGATCGCTTCTAATAAAATCGACCATATCCGCGGTAATCATGTCGGGACCACCTAGAAAAATCGTTGCGCGGTCACGGTATCCATTCATCAGGTCGCGCACATCAGCGACTAGCTGGTGAGACTGGGCAGCCTTTGCTGTGCGGTAGTCGAGAAACTCTTGGCTGACGCGGTCGAGCTCGATCTGTTGTTCGACGCTGAGATCCTGTTTCGATTTGATAAAACGCAGGGCATCGCGAGCGCTCACTAAATCGAGATATTTCTGGTCTAGCTCCAGGGTAGCGAGCATGCCGGTGGTTTGGCCATCGGCACTGAGAATCAGGTTTTTGTAGATCGGACTATTGAGAAATTCCTCACGCGCGAGCTGACGATCAACGCCGGGTGAGAGCAGGGTGTTGAGTTCGTTCTTTAGATCGGCAACACCGATTTTGGGGCTGTAGAGCAACGGCACATCGAGTAGCGATAACATGCTCTCAACGCCCTTAATAGCAGACAGTTCATCGCGCAGAGATGATAGAAGCTGGAGGTTTTGGTCATCAAATAGATCGCCCTGTTTTGGCGAAAAAGTCACAATCAAAAAGTTGTCACTGCCATAGCGCTGCACCACTTCGCGGAAATAATTTAGATCGTCATCATGTTCAAGAGTCAGAGAATCTGCCGAGGCATCGAGCTTAAAGTTGGGCAGTCCAAAGGCCATGGCCAGGGTCAGAGCCAGCACGGCAAAAATAGCGCCCAGCGGGTGGCGAAGAACGGTATTTTGATAGACATTAAGCAAGGTTGCAGACATGATTTTTTGAGTCCTAGAGCTGTGGTCAGCAGATGCCGCGTATTATGCGATGTTGGCGGCTAATATCATAGCGTGCAGGGGAGATTTAACGCGTGGTGATTGATGCCTGAGGCCGTCAAGCCCCGAGGCGCGTCAATAATGAAACTCGCTTCTCTGGTCTAGAGTTAAGCTAGGTCTAAACAGTTGCTGCAATGGATTTACTGGTGGGGATAAAACTAAATGATCGCAATACTCTTAGTCGTCAGTGCCATAGTCGCCATTGCGGTGGCGATTCACTACGAAATTCTATTTCAGCTGACCAACCTGATGCCGAAATTAACCGTGCGCCATCGCTTTCGCATTGTGCTCGGTGTGCTGGGCGCATTGGTTGCCCATGTGATTGAGATCTGGCTGTTTGCGGCGGCCTATTATGTGATGCACCACAGTGCTGGTTGGGGTGAATTGAGCGGTGCTTTTTCTGGCAGCCTAATGGATTGTGTCTATTTTTCCTTTACCACTTTCACTACCCTTGGCTTTGGTGATGTTGCCCCACTGGGTGATATTCGCTACCTCACTGGCATTGAGTCCTTAACCGGTTTGGTGCTGATTACCTGGACGGCTTCGTTTCTCTATGTGGAGATGTGTAAGTTTTGGGGGGCTTAGGGGCTTAGAGGCGAAGCATTGACGGGTGATCTTTAACCATGTCGGCGCTAGAATAAAGGCTATTCACAGCACTCTAAGCCAAATCAGTCTAAAAATAGCGAACAGAATATGAAAGCAGTGCTTCTCGATTGCGACAGTCTCGGCCCAACAGATCTCGACCTTGGTGCCCTCCTCGCCCTGCCCGTCGACTGGGCGATTTATCCTGATACCTCTCCCGATGAGGTGTCTGAGCGTATAGCCGATGCTGATATTGTATTGACCAATAAGGCGCCAATAACTGCCCTCAGTCTATCTCAGGCAAGCCGCTTGAAAATGATTTCGATAATGGCCACCGGCACCAATGCAGTGGATCTGCAGGCGGCTGCGCAATATCAGGTAGCGGTTTGTAATGCTGTGAAATATGGCACTGGCTCAGTGGTGCAGCATGTATGGGCGCTGATTCTCGCGTTAACCACCAAGCTCACAGATTGTCAGCGCGCGGCAGTGGATGGCACTTGGCAGCAGAGTTCGTTGTTTTGTCTGTTGGATTTTCCCGTGGAAGAGTTGCAGGGCAAAGTCCTGGGTATAGTCGGCGCCGGTGAATTGGGCTGTGCTGTGGCCAAAGTGGCTGAGGCTTTTGGGCTTGAGGTAATTTATGCGGCACTGCCGGGACGAGAATATGCAGATCAGCAGCGTGTCGAGCTTAAAGCATTTTTAGGCCGCGCCGATATTGTCAGCCTGCACTGTCCGCTCACTGATGAAACTGTCAATTTGATCGATGACGCTGAATTGGCCCTAATGAAGCCCTCGGCAATTTTGATCAATACTGCTCGGGGCGGCGTGGTTAATGAGGTGGCATTAAAGCAGGCGTTGTTGAAAGGTGAGATTGCTGGCGCGGGAGTTGACGTACTGACTAATGAGCCGCCGCGGGAGGGTAATCCGCTTCTCGATAACCGAATTCCAAACTTATCAGTGACTCCTCACTGTGCCTGGGTGGCACGCCAGTCAAGGCAGAGGCTGGTAGATCAGACGGTCGAGAATCTGCGCGCATTTTTGCAGGGTGAACCACTGCTGCGCGCAGTTTTGTAGGCTTTGACGTTTCAATCCGAGCTCTTAAATCCGAGCTCTCAAACTCCAGCCTTCAAACTCTAGCCTTCAAAGCCTTCTTTGAGTTTCTTCTCAACCAGAATATTTTTCAGATTCGCATACTGCGGCACACCGTTTTTATAGGGAGGGTAATCCTCGCCCATAATCAACGGTTGAAAATACTCTCGGGCTTTTGCGGTGATGCCAAAGCCATCTTTGGTAATAAACGCGCGCGGCATTTTCTTTTCTACATTGGCGATTTTACTGAGCGGAGCTTCCCCCAGTGACCAGCTGAATTTTTTGCCTGTGCCGCGTTCAATAGTGACCATAATGCCGCGTTTGCCCTCGAGGGCTTTTTCCACCGCGCCGCGGCCAACCGCGTAGGCCTGATCAACATCGGTTTTCGAGGCTATATGGCGTGCCGAGCGCTGCAGATAATCGGCTAGGGCATAGTGATATTTGTGGCCGAGGCTGTTTTTAACCATGCTGGCGAGGGTCTGGGCGACACCACCGAGCTGTTGGTGACCAAAGGCATCTTTGTGCAGCGAACCGGAGACAAGCGCGCCGTCGGCATATTTAGCGCCCTCAGATGCCACCACTACACAGTAGCCTTTATCTTTTACTGTGGCGTCGACTTTGGCAATAAACTGGTCCCGTGAAAAGGGGATTTCCGGGAAAATAATAATATGCGGCGGATCCCCCGCCTGCTCTGCAGCCAAGCCGCCTGATGCAGCAATCCAGCCCGCGTGGCGCCCCATCACTTCGAGAATAAATATCTTTGTCGAGGATGCGCACATTGAGGCGATATCCAAACTCGCCTCTTTGGTTGAGACGGCAACATATTTGGCTACTGAGCCAAATCCCGGCGAGCAGTCGGTATGAGGTAGATCGTTATCGATGGTTTTCGGAATATGAATAGCTTGAATTGGGTAGTTCATGCGCTCTGCAATCTGCGAAACCTTGAGACAGGTATCCGCTGAGTCACCGCCGCCGTTGTAAAAGAAGTAACCAATATTGTGTGCTTTAAAGACCTCAACCAGGCGCTCGTACTCTGAGCTGTCTTCATTGTGATCGCGCATTTTGTAGCGGCAGGAGCCGAAAGCACCACCTGGGGTATGCTTCAATGAAGCCACGGCGGTGGGGGTTTCCTTACTGGTGTCGATTAGATTTTCGTGGAGTGCACCGAGGATGCCATTCTGACCGGCATAGAGCGTGCCTATATTGTCTTTGTTGGCGCGGCAGGCTTCAATAACGCCGGCGGCTGAGGCGTTAATCACTGATGTGACGCCTCCAGATTGTGCATAAAACGCATTTCTTTTGGCCATGTAACTCTCTCTTCCCTGTAGTTCCTTGTGGAGGCGCTATGGTAAAGCTTTACCTGGCTGTCAGGAAGCGGCAACTAGTGAGTGAAGGCTCTAAATAGTGAAAATTCGATCAGGCCATAATTAGCATTGTCCGGATTGTGATAGGGCTGATAGGTATATTCCACACGGGTCGCAGCGTTGATATTCCCCAATTTAAACTGATAGAGCAGCTCAAGCTGTTGTTCCCGGCCCTGTGGCTGCAGGTCGAAGTTGATGGTTTCGTAGTTGACCTGGCGATCGACACTGCGGCCAGTTGCCAGTTGCAGACTGCCCTGACCACTCTGCACTCGGAGGGGTTGGTGCAGGCTAATGCTCAGGCGATCATCTGTCTGCCAGTCCGGTGAACTGTTTAGGCCCAGAGACCAAGAGTTACTGCTAATGGATTTGTCGAGATTAAAGAGTCCCGTGCTCTCTTCTAGACCCGTCTTAGTAGTACCTAGATAAACCGCGAAGATTCCCTGCCAGTTGTCATTGAGCTGCACATGGCCATTGAGACCAAAAAAGTCGGTGCCGCTGTTTTTGAGTTGGCCCAGATTTTGGCCAACTGTGGCACCCAGAAGGCTGTCATCTTCAGTGATAAATCCGCGTTGTAAATTGAGGCTAAAAGCCGGCGACCAGAGCGCATATTCCAATAAGCTGCCATGGCTGCTGAGTTCATTGCGGCCATTGAGAAAGTCGTCAGCTGCAGAACCCGTAAATTGAGAGCCCTCAAACATGCTTATGCGCAATTTACCCAACCCCATATCCACAGCGCCGCCGCTGCTCCAGCCATTGCGGGCAAAGCTCAGCCAGGGCGCGGCAAAGCTGCTGTCGTCACTAGTCTGATCTGGGGTGACAAAGGCATTGGCATAGACACCAAAAAACCATCCCGGGTTGGCATTGAGGCCCATAAAGCGGTCGATGCTGTTTTGGTCATTTTTTAGGGTGTGTGGTGAAGCGTTAAATTGTAGTGCCAAATAATCCGGCTGTAACCGCGCGCCCTGACGATCAATTAAGCTGTTACTTTTGCCCAGTTGTAGGCGTACTCCGCTATTGAGCTGCTGCTCCCGATGCTGCAAACGGCTGGCTGTCGATATGGGTTGAGACTGCTGAACTAGCTGGCTGGCATCGCGTAAAAAGGGGAAACCTTGCTGATCAAAGAGCGCCATATTATGGCCTTGCAAGGCACTCACAAGGCTGTTGCCAAGACCTCCGCCAGACACACTGATGGTACTTGCGCTTATATCACTCAGGCCGCTATCCAAATTGTTGCCACTGACAACCGCTAGTGCGCCCACAGGTCGAGTAGCGGCATCCAAATCCAGCAGTCCCTGGCCATAGATACTGCTGTCGCTATAGATGCCGGTTTTATCGGCAGTGGTAAGCAGGCGTGCGGTGAGTTCGTGATTACCAACGGTGGGGAACATCTGTTTTAGCAGTGCCAGAGAGCCACTGACTACTGGTGCAGCAAAGGAGGTGCCTATAGCGCCGCCATAATAGTAACCGCCCACTTCGGCTTCAGGGTCTGGCTTTGTTGGCCCCCAGATACGTTCAAGGTTTTCGACATTGCCGTTACCATTGCCGTCACCGCCGCCAGGTGCGACTAGGCAGTAGTCTGCGGCGACACCGCAGCGGTTAGAGTAAAAGGCAATTTCGCCATTGTCGTCGACAGCGGCCACGGCCAACATATGGTCTTTTAGCTCTGGAAACAGATAGGGAAGCCCCGGCATAAGTTCAGGGGAATTGGCATCCACGGTATTGCCCTGTTCATCTGTGTCGTTCCAGGCATTGCCTGCAGAAAAGACGAAGATTGAGCGCTCGCCGAGAGATTTATTTTGCTGTGCTAGGGCATCAATGGTAAGACCAAATGCCGATTGCACCTGAGTCGCCGTATAAGAAGTGACGACGCCTGAGAAGCCAAAGCTCAGATTAATAATATCCACCTGATCGGCCATGGTATTGAAGCGGTTGGCGAAGTAGTTATCATCGGAGAAATTGATTTGATCGACTTCCAGAGGATCATAGGGACCGCTCCCGGAACCCAGAGGTATCTCATAGCCCAAGATACTGGCATCAAAGGCTACGCCGTGCATATTGAAGTCGCTGCTGACATCGGCTCCATCTTTGTTGGCGGCGATAATACCGGCGACTAGGGTACCGTGACTAATGGCGTCATCACTTCTTGGGTTGCCAATGCTGTAGTAACTGCCTGCATACTCGACTTTGTCACCGCTGCCCTGAGCAAATTCAATATGTTCTTCAAAGACACCTGAATCGATCACGCCAACGGTTACCCCTGCACCGGTGGCGCCGCGAGCATAGGCACTGGATGCGTTGATCATTGTCAGGGCACCCATGGCGTCGTATTCATCGGTTTCAAACTGAGCGGCGAGTTCGGTTAGATTGCTCGGGTCTTGAATCTGATCCGCAAAGTTATCCCAAGGCGGTTTGCTATTGTCCCGATTACTTGTAACTGGGGGAATATTGATCCCTGTGTTCGCGGGTTTCTGCCCGCCGCCACCGCCACCACATCCGGAAAGCGTGGCTGAAATCGTGACTAAAAGCCCGAGCGCCAGAGTTGAATAAAGATTAGTCGGCAAGCGTTTTACTCCTCAAATAGAGGTTATTTTCAATGGTCAATACGTTTATTCTTAGACTAAGGCGCGTAATTTTAGGAGTTTTTTTGGCCTGATGCCATAATCGCTCTGTTGGGCTAACAATCGGCGAGTGACAAAGGGAAACTCATGCATATTCATATTCTCGGTATCTGCGGCACCTTTATGGGTAGCCTAGCACAGTTGGCCAAGCAGCTTGGCCATCAGGTATCCGGCAGCGACACCAATGTTTATCCCCCCATGAGTACCCAGCTAGAACTGGCCGGCATCGAGTTGATCGAGGGCTTTGATCCCCAGCAGCTTCAGCCAGCACCGGATCTGATTATTGTTGGCAACGCCATGTCCCGGGGTAATCCTTGTGTTGAATATATGCTCGACAATGGCCTTGTCTATACCTCTGGACCCCAGTGGCTGGGGGAGAATATTCTTCGTGACCAGAATGTCATCTCGGTTTCCGGCACTCATGGCAAGACTACTACTAGCAGTATGGTTGCTGTGATTCTTGAATATGCCGGTTTGGAACCGGGATTTTTGATCGGCGGTGTACCTCTGGATTTTGGTCTCTCGGCACGCTTGAGCGCGGGGAGCGGTGGCTATTTTGTTGTTGAGGCGGATGAGTATGACAGTGCCTTTTTCGATAAGCGCTCGAAGTTTGTCCACTACCATAGCAACACGCTGATAATGAATAATCTGGAGTTTGATCACGGCGATATCTTTGATGATTTGGCTGCAATTCAACGCCAGTTCCACCATTTAGTGCGCACCCTGCCCAGCACAGGGCATCTTATTTACCCCGTTGATGACCATAACTTACAGCAGGTAGTTGATCAGGGCTGCTGGAGTCATATACAGACTTTTGCCGAAGCCGAACTGGGCTCTAAAGGCTGGGGCTCTAAAGGTTGGGGCTATAAACTATTGGCCGCGGATGGGTCAGAGTTTGAAATTATTGATCAGAATAATCAGTCGGCACTCATTAGCTGGCAACACAGTGGCCGACACAATGTGCTCAATGCCATTGCAGCGGTGATGGCGGCCTCCACAGTGGGTGTTAGTCTCGATAAAGCCTGCGAGGCGCTGAGTCAGTTCGTCGGCGTCAAAAGGCGTATGGAGGTGATCTATGAGGATGAACGAGTCACTGTCTATGATGATTTTGCCCATCATCCCACTGCGATTATCAGCACCGTCCAAGGGCTGCGGGCAAAAGTGGGTAATGAGCAGGTGATCGCAATTGTTGAGCCGCGCTCGGCGACCATGAAGTTAGGCATGCACAAGGCGGCTCTGAGTGATGCTGTAGCGGCGGCGGATTGTGCGCTTTGGTACAAAGGGCCGGCGATTAACTGGGATCTGCAGGCGGTAGCATCGGCCTGTGTAGTCCCCGCCCTAGTTTGCGAAGAGATTGATCAATTATTAGCAAAGACCCTAGAGTCGATTCATCAACGCGCGGAGAAATCTCATGTGGTGGTGATGAGCAATGGGGGGTTTGAAGGATTTCATCTGCGTCTTGTGGCGGCGCTTAAAGCCAGTTGATAGAGGTACTGACTCCAGGTCACACCTGTAGCCAGAAGGTTACCGGCCCGTCATTGCACAGTGAGACCTGCATATCAGCGCCAAAGATGCCGCATTGAGTCTTAGCGTGAACCGCTTTGGCGCGAGTGGCAAACTGATTGTAGAGCGCCTCGGCCTGTGCCGGCGCGGCCGCTGAGGTGAAGCTTGGCCGCAGACCTTTTTTAGTATTTGCCGCCAGAGTAAATTGCGAAACGACCAATAGCCCGCCTTGAATATCCCGTAGTGATAGATTCATCTTGCCGTCAGCATCTGCAAACACTCGGTAATTCAGTACCTTCTCGAGTAGGCGTTCGACCTGACTCTCGTGATCCTCAGGCTCCACTGCCAGCAGCAACAAAATACCCTGATCGATTTCGCCACAGATCTGCTTGTCGACGCGAACACTGGCGTGACTGACGCGCTGAATTAATCCAATCATAGGGAAACCTTAAGTCTTTGTTTCGAGATGGTAGGCGAGCCTGTTGGTCGCGCGCACTAGTGCATCGGTGGTGCCGCGCTCGGAGGAGGAGTGGCCAGCATCGCCAATAATATCCAGCGTGGCGCTTGGCCAGGCTTCACTGAGGGCAATGGCTTGATTGACCGGGCAGACCATATCGTAGCGACCGTGAACAATGGTGCCTGGAATATCCTTGAGTAGATGAGCATTGTCGATAATTTGATTTGGCGCTATGAAGGCTTTGTTTATAAAGTAGTGGGCTTCAATCCGCGCCATGGCAATGGCCATATGGGGGTTGGCAAAACGCTCGACTACCTCATTGTTAATAGAGAGAGTGGCGCAGCGTCCCTCCCAGATGGACCAGGCTTTAGCCGCGGCCATGCGCTCAAAGTCATTGTCTCCGGTGAGGCGACGATAAAAGGCTGCGACCATATCGCCGCGCTCGCTCTCTGGTATCACTTGGCTGTATTGCTGCCAGTACTCGGGGAAGATACGGCCGGCACCGTCTTGATAGAACCAGTTAATATCTTCGTCGCGACATAAAAAGATACCGCGCAGAATTAATCCCAAGATCAGTTGCGGGTACTGCTGTGCATAGAGCAACCCGAGAGTGGAGCCCCAAGAGCCGCCGAAGACCACCCAGCGCTCAATATCCAGTGCTGCGCGAATGGTTTCAATATCCTCGATCAAGGCTGCAGTATTATTATTGTCCAATAATGCATGGGGCGTAGAGCGACCAGCCCCCCGTTGATCAAATAAAATAATGCGGTATTTTTCTGGATCAAAAAAACAGCGATCGGTCACTGCGGTGCCGCCGCCAGGCCCTCCATGGATAAATAGCACTGGAATCCCTTCGGGATTACCCGACTCTTCTACATAGAGTTGATGAGGTGCTGTAACTGCTATAAATTGAGTTTTGTAAGGCCGAATATCCGGAAAACGTTTGATCATTGAACTAGTATAACCTGGTCAGTAGTTTCGTTTCGCGTGGTGCTTAGCATAGTCGATTATAGAGCGGATAAACCACCGGCGAGGCGAATTAGTTGAGGGCAAATAATGACCGAGAATAAACGTTGTGCTTGGTGCGGGGATGATCCGCTCTATCAGCAGTACCACGACCGCGAGTGGGGCGTGCCCTGCCGCGATGACCAAATGCTATTTGAGTTTGTGGTGCTTGAAGGCGCCCAAGCTGGCCTCTCCTGGATAACGATTTTGCGCAAACGCGAGAGTTACCGTCAGGCTTTTGCCAACTTTGATGTGCGCAAGGTGGCGGCATTTGATGACGCTGATGTAGAGCGACTACTTAAAAACCCGGGCATTGTCCGCAACCGTCTCAAGGTTGCTAGCACCATCTCTAATGCGCGACACTTTATTGATTTGCAAAATGAGCATGGCAGTTTTAGCAATTATATCTGGGGCTTTGTAGACAACCTGCCCATCGTCAACCACTGGTCGTCGCTGGCACAGATTCCGGCATCCACTGAGCTGTCCGACAAAATCAGTAAAGAGATGAAAAAGCGTGGCTTTAAATTTTTTGGCACAACAATCTGTTATGCCTTTTTGCAGGCGGTGGGGGTGGTCAATGATCACACCAGGGACTGCTTTCGTTGCGGTCAGGACTAAAGCGATGCAGTCAATTTAGCCCACAATCACCATATCGCGGCCCATATGTTTTGCCTGATAGAGCCCGTTTTCTGCGGTGGATATCAGGTCGTCAATACCAGTACATTTATCGATTGAGGCGACACCTACACTGAGCGATATCCGCAGCTGGTCGCCCTGAGCTTCCTTGGCCAGTTTCCCTGCCTGGGCTCGCAACCGCTCGGCGATATTGACTGCGGCTTCTGAATTGGCGGTAGGCAGCAACACCATAAATTCATTGCCACCCCAACGTGCCACCACATCTTCACCTCGCAGCGGTTCGCTGAGTAAGACGCCAATAGCATGCAGCACCTCGTCGCCCACATCATGGCCGTAGCGATCATTGATAAATTTAAAGTTGTCGAGATCTGCAAGCAGTATCGAGAACGGCTGATTTACCAGACGGTACTGCTGATATTTTTTCTCCAATCGCTGCTCCATATCGTGGCGGTTGGGGAGTTTGGTGAGCTGGTCCTGATGGGCAATTTGATCGACGCGACGGGACAGATCTTTGTAGCGATTGAGGCTGCGGGAATGTGAATTGTCCATGGCAATAGCAAATACCGACAGCACCGCAAACGAGGACAAGAAGCGTACCAGGGTTACGTCGCTGTATGCTGGCATCAGAATAAATAGCGATGGCCCGTAAAAAAGCCAGGCCGACCCGATGAGGACGGCGCCGAGTATAAAGACACTGCTGCGATAACCGAAGCAGCCCACCAACACCGGAATAATAGTCAGGCACCAGAGCAGTGCAGAGCCGTCTGATGCACCGGAGAGCAGGTAAAAGTAGCTGCCTATCATTACTGTGGCGAGCAGTAGGCGCGCTGTCCGGGGTCGATCAAAGATCGAGTGAATACCGAGACCGACTAGGAGGAGTGCCGCCATAGCGAGATAAAACGTGGCTAGATCCATGTCTCCTTGGTAGTAGGAGTAGAAGGCAAAGAGTACTGAGATAATTTCCTGGCTGACCAGGGAGAAGGAGAGAAATCCCCTAGGTATAGAATCTGTGCTGTCGAGTTCCGTCATAAGCTTCCCACCATCCATTGGTAGTAAATGTCGCGCTAAAATCTGGCGCTTAATGCCTAATTCTAAAGCGTAAACAGACGGGCCACCGAAACCAGTGGCCCACCTTTTTAAACAGATTACTTAGCGTTTGTTACGTGTTACTGATTACTTAGGCGCACGCTTGCGTTCATTCTCAGTCAGTCGCTTCTTGCGCAGACGAATGCTCACAGGAGTGACTTCCACCAGCTCATCGTCTTCAATAAACTCAAGAGCCTGCTCTAGCGTGTGCTTGATCGGCGGCACTAGGGTCAGTGCTTCGTCTGTTCCCGAGGCGCGAACATTAGTCAGCTGCTTGCCTTTAATCGGGTTGACCACCAAATCATTGTTGCGAGAGTGAATACCTACTACTTGACCTTCGTACACATCGATCGCATGACCTAAGAATAGACGACCGCGGGCCTGAATGTTAAACAGTGCGTAAGCAGCAGTTTTTCCTTTAACCATACTGATCAGTGCGCCGTTTTTGCGCGAGTGGGCTTCGCCCTCTTTTGCTGGAGCGTACTTGTCAAAAATGCTGGTCATAATGCCTGAGCCTGAAGTCAGAGTCAGGAAGGCGCCACGGAAACCAATCAGTCCGCGAGACGGCATAGAAAACTCTAGTCTTACGCGACCTTTGCCGTCAGGTTCCATGTTGGTCAGCTCGGCTTTACGCATGCCGAGTTCTTCCATTACCGAACCCTGGTGCTGCTCTTCAACATCGATTACAACCTGCTCAAAGGGCTCGTAAACCTTGCCGTCGACAATCTTTTTTACCACTTCTGGACGGGAAACGCCCATCTCGAAGCCTTCGCGACGCATGGTTTCAATCAATACCGACAGGTGCAACTCACCGCGACCAGAGACAATAAACTTGTCCGGCGTATCGCCAGGCGCTACGCGCAGTGCAACGTTGTGAATCAACTCTTGCTCGAGACGGTCTTTAATATTTCGCGTTGTTACATACTTGCCTTCGAGTCCGGCAAACGGAGAATCGTTAACAATAAAGGTCATGCTTACAGTGGGTTCATCAACACTCAGTGCTGGCAAGGCTTCAATATTCTCTGGATCACAGAGAGTGTCTGAAATACTCAGGCCGTCAATGCCGTTGATGCAGACGATATCGCCAGCGCCGGCCAATTGGGTCTCGATCTGCTCGAGTCCAAGATACCCTTTAACGTTGAGAACCTTACCTTTACGCTCTTTGCCGTCGGCAGACTTAACAATAACCTGCTGTCCTGGCTTGAGCTTGCCGCGAGTAATTCGGCCAACACCGATAACGCCAACATAGCTGTCATAGGCCAGTGCTGATACCTGCATTTGGAAAGGGCCATCGACGTCTACTTTTGGCGCTGGTACGTCATTGACGATCATTTCATAGAGCGGCGTCATATCGTCGGCCATATCGTCGACATCGAGACCGGCTATGCCGTTGAGTGCTGAGGCATAAATAACCGGGAAGTCCAATTGCTCATCGGTAGCACCAAGATTGTCGAACAGGTCAAAGACCTGATCCATAACCCAGTCAGGTCGAGCGCCTGGACGGTCAACTTTGTTGATAACAACGATTGGACGCAAACCCTGCTCGAATGCTTTGGACGTTACAAAGCGTGTCTGTGGCATGGGGCCGTCTACGGCATCAACCAAAAGCAATACTGAGTCGACCATGGACAGTACGCGCTCTACTTCACCGCCGAAGTCGGCGTGACCTGGGGTGTCTACAATATTGATGCGGTAATCATTCCAGTTGATCGCAGTATTCTTTGCCAGAATCGTAATTCCGCGCTCTTTCTCCTGATCGTTGGAGTCCATAAGGCGTTCGGAACCCACATCTTTACGATCGAGGGTGCCAGATTGGCTGAGAAGTTTATCGACCAGTGTTGTCTTACCGTGGTCAACGTGGGCAATGATTGCAATGTTCCGCAGGTTTTCAATGGACATGAGAGGTACCAGTAGGCGCAAAAAGGCGCGATTATAGGCTAATTGACAGAAACTGCTACGGATCTTTTCACTAGGCGGTAGATTCTTCTCTGCTGAGGCTGTTGCGTTCGATCAACATTCGAGTGATTGCGGTGGCTGGCGAGGGGGGTGCGATCAGATTTCCCTGTAATAACTGACAACCTGTATCGAGTAAAAGATGATGTATTTCGGCCTCTTCAACGCAGGGCGCGATGCAATTTAAGCCTACGGATTTGGTCAGCTCCACCAGTCCTTTAACCAAATTCCAAGAACTTTCCATATAGGGACATTCGGCCATTAACTTGTGGGAGATGCGAATCGTGCTCACATCGAATTCCCGCAGCTTCTGAATGGGCAGGGTTTGGTAGCCGACATTGTCTACCACAAACTGAATGCCCAGAGCTTTGAGGCTGTTCAGTTGTAGGGTTAGAGGGTTATGTATTTTTGGCAGGGTTTCCGTATGAATGGTGAATACCAGTGTATCTGCCTTAATGGCATATTTAGTCAGCAGAGCTTTAATGCTCAGGGTAAACGACGGGTGCTCCAGTTCACGCAAGCTGAGGGTGTAGTAGATCTGCTGATCTTCGCGCCATAAGTCCTGAGTGCGCCAGAGGTCTACCTGATTAAATATCTGTTCAAGCAATGTTAGAGAGATATCCACGATCATTGAGCCTGACTCGAGCAGCGCAATAATTTCATTGGCAGCAATCAATTCATTGTCTGGATTTTTCCAGCGCAAAAATATCTGCAGGCCGCAAATCAGGTTTGTCTTAGTGTCGAGAATCGGCTGGTAATAGGGTAAAAACGATTGGTTGTTGGTTTTGTCCCGCAGTTGCTCCAATAGCATTGCCTGAGTTTGCATCTCAGAGGGCAGTTTCTGATTGTGAAAATAGTAGTTTGATGTGCCCTCCCGCTTGATGGTGTAAAGCGCTTTGTCCGCTTGCTGCAAAATAGCCTCACCATCGGAGCTGCCATCGTTGAACAGTACTATGCCGATACTGCAGCTGATACGGAATTTCTCATCCTTGATCACTAGGGGCTCGCGGGCGGCATCAATTATTTTTTCTGCGACTTGGTCAATCTGCAGGCGCGAGGGCTCTTCTTCAGTGCCGAGGTTTTCCAGCAGCACAACGAATTCGTCACCGCCGAGGCGCGCAACAGCCTCTTCGGTACGAATCACCTTGCGCAGGCGTTGAGCAAATAGGGCCAGAGCCAAATCACCGTAGTGATGACCTCGAGTGTCGTTAATCTCTTTGAAATGATCTAAATCGATAAAGAGTAGAGAGCAGTAAGCTTGGCTGCGCTGGGCGAGTGCAACAACGCGGTTTAATTCTTCCATTAAGCGAGGGCGGTTGGGCAGACCGGTCAATGGGTCGAAATAGGCCTGTTGCTTAATGCGTGTCTCGAGATTTACTCGGTCAGTCACATCTTCAACAAAGGATGCAGCACCCACCACATTCATCGCCTCATCAAACAGTGGCGTATCATTCCATTCGCAGATAATCATGGTGCCGTCGCGAGTGACATTTTCTGCGGTGCCAGTGAAGTCTTTACCAAATAGGAAAAGATCGTTTTCCACCTGCTGAAGTAAAAAACTCTTCTTTTTGTCATATAAAAATTCTGTGGTGCGACCCAGTACCTCGTCTTTGGCATAACCAAATATGGTGGTGGCCGCTGGATTCCAGCCAATTATTTCGCGCTCTTGATTCCATTCAATAAATCCAAGGGGCGTCTGCTCGATCAGGCTGGTGATTTTTTGACTAGTGGCAATAACGACATCTGAGTGCTCGTCGGCTTTGATCATATTGCCGGTCGCCCAGCTAAAGGCCCGGCGCTGGCTAAGCTGATTGCGATTGAAGATAAAATAGGCCAGTGGGACTAGGATTAAAAATCCCGGGTTTATCTGAGGTTGGTAGCTAAACAACGCAATAAATAATGGTGCAAAAATCAGACTCAAAAAAAGATGGCGGAAGATAGCCTTTAGCGCGTAAGTCAATGGCCAGGCGTAGGTCAGGGCAATAAGCATTAAAGATGCAAAGACCGATTTTTCTAAAGAGTCGGGGGTGATAAAGGTCACTGCTGCGGCACCGTAAAGTGCGGCAAAAATCAGTGATGAGGTGGTGATGAGGGTTTGTGTTTGACTGGTGCTAGCCTTGGTGTCGCGGCGTATTTTCACGGACCACAGCCAAACGGTAAGGCTTGCTAGGACAGCTGTGGTGAGCCAGGCCCAGTTCCAGATTATTGGGTTTTGATTGCTTGCCAAAACAACCAGTAAGATGGCGCCAGCCATTGAAATTCTAAGGCCCGAACTGATGTTTTTTGAAGCATGCCTTTCCAGCTCGATCTGTATCGAGCTGTTGAGTGAGCGGGGATTGGGCTGCTCTGCTTCCTTGAATTCCCCGAGCAAATTTTCAGTGCTCATCATCGGCTGCATCCTGCGGCTGATTTCGGTTGGACAAAACTCAGGCTAAGCTCTAAATATAGTCGCTTCTCAGTGACAATGGCGACTAATCAACTTAAATAATGTGAAATAGACCGCATATACTGTTGTTCTGATTGTTTATTTCTTGTTTTGGATCTGTCGCTTGAAAGGGTTAGGGGGTAAAGACTGCGATCTTTTCAAAGCCGTTTTTTCGCAATGCGTCAGCATGGAGGCGGCTCATAATCCCTTTTTCACAGTACAGCAGGTAGGACTGATGTCTATCTAGCTCGTCGAGCTGTTTTTTGATTTGGAAGAATGGCATGCGGATGATCTTATTGGTTGGCCAGATTAGCGGGCGTCGCTCAGTTTCATCCGGATGACGCACGTCGAGGATAATGTCTTGCGCCTGTGGCTGTGAGATTGTTTCAATTATCGCCATTGCCTGGATTCCTGAATGGATGTTGATATAAGCACACTAGATAGAATAGATCGCATAGAAAGTCTAATTAGACTAGAAAGAATGGCAGAAAAACCGCTCAAAAGCATTATACTGCTGCGGTTCAACAATAAGCCTAAATAAAATCCTGATCTTAAGCACGCTAATGGTGCATCTTGCTTTTTGAATGCACCATTATGGTGCCTTTCGGTTGGGTGACGTGAGTTGTTGGCCGCCTGCCATTGGCCGGTATGGCAGATTTGGCGCTGGCTTCGTCAAGCATCGCTGGATCTGTGTGGGGGCATGCCTATTGGCACGACTATTGCAGTTTCTTAATCCGTAAAAGTCTAAAAAGAATTGCTCAGGCAGTTTTGTAAGGCTTCAAATTAGAAAGCACAATTTAAAACGCACATTCCATATTGGAGGAATACATGTCTGAGAAGACTTTGAATCTTATTAAAGAAAGTGGCGCTCGTTGGGTCGACATGCGCTTTACTGATACCAAAGGTAAAGAGCAGCATGTTTCTATACCTACAGGTGAAGTCGGTGATGATTTTTTCGTTGAAGGAAAAATGTTTGACGGATCATCTATCGCTGGATGGAAGGGTATCAACGAATCAGACATGATTTTGATGCCAGACGACAGCACTGCTGTTCTCGATCCTTTCACTGATGAGCCTACTGTTATCATTCGCTGTGGCATTGTTGAGCCTTCAACTATGCAGGGCTACGAACGTGATCCACGCTCCATCGCTGAACGCGCTGAGCAATATCTTCAGTCTACTGGCCTTGGCGATACCGCATTCTTTGGACCAGAGCCTGAATTCTTCGTTTTTGACGACATCAAATGGGGTGTCGACATGAGCGGCGCTTTCTACAAAATCAACTCCGATGAAGCCGCTTGGGCTTCAGGTAGCGATTTTACTGATGGCAACATGGGTCACCGCCCTGGCGTTAAAGGTGGTTACTTCCCCGTACCACCAGTTGATAGCCTGCACGATCTGCGTGCTGCTATGTGTAATGCCATGGAGCAGATGGGACTTGATATCGAAGTGCATCACCACGAAGTAGGCACTGCTGGTCAGTGTGAGATTGGTGTTCGCTTTGACACATTGGTTGCGAAAGCTGACCAGGTTCAGATCCTCAAGTACTGTGTACACAACGTTGCGCACGCCTACGGCAAGACAGCAACCTTTATGCCTAAGCCAATCGTTGGCGACAACGGTTCTGGTATGCACTGTCACATGTCTTTCGCTAAAGACGGCGTGAACCAGTTTGCTGGCGATGCCTATGCTGGACTGAGCGAAATGGCTCTGTACTACATCGGTGGCATCATCAAGCACGCCAAGTCACTCAACGCCTTTGCCAACGCTTCGACTAACTCTTACAAGCGTTTGATTCCAGGTTTTGAAGCACCGGTAATGCTGGCTTACTCAGCGCGTAACCGTTCTGCTGCGATCCGTATCCCATACGTTGCTAGCCCACGTGGCAAGCGTGTAGAAGTGCGCTTTGGTGATCCAACTGCTAACCCATACCTGATGTTTGCTTCTATGCTGATGGCTGGTCTGGACGGCATCAAGAACAAGATCCACCCTGGCGATGCAGCGGACAAAGATCTCTATGATCTGCCTGCTGAAGAAGCTGCAGCTATTCCTCAGGTTGCTGGCAGCCTGCGTGAAGCACTCGACGAGTTGAATGCTGACCGTGAGTACTTGACTGCTGGTGGTGTATTCACCGACGACATGATCGATGCATACATTGAGCTGAAGATGGAAGAAGTCTACCGCGTTGAGCACACCACTCACCCGGTTGAGTTTGATATGTACTACAGCGTATAAATAGCTGGTTACGTTTTTGCTCTGCTAGCTAGTAGCAGCGAGTAAGAGCTGAAACATAGCAACACCTGAAAAGCCCGTCATTGTTTCAATGGCGGGCTTTTTCTTTGTTCAAAATAGGTCTAGTCTTTAAATAGCGCAATCTGGACTCTGTACCAGTCCCGCTTTATTAACAGACTGACAGGCCAGATCAATGAAGTCCTCTCTATCCCTTCTATGCCCTTTATCTCTTTCCTCCTTTTGCGCAGCAATTGTCGTCACTCTTGCGATCTCTTCGGTAGTCGCACCAACGGTAGCCGCCGCTGTGTATAAGACCATCGATAAGCAGGGCAATATCATCTACACGGATACGCCACCTGCTGAAACTGCTGCAAGTGAAGTGATCTTACCTCCGATCAATCCGATCTCTAGCCCAGCAGATCCCGCCCCTGCTGCTGCGAGGTCCCCGGTATCATCAGACGCCGATCCAGTTACGACCTTCACTGGCTACTCATTTATAGCCTTGGCCTCGCCCTTGGATGGGACGTTGGTGCACTTCGATGAGCCAAATCTCTTAGCTCAGCTAGCACTAACCCCCGGGCTAGAAGCTGATCACTTAGTGCAGTTTTACGTCGATGGCTCAGCCTACGGCAGCGCCATTCCATCACTGTCTCTCTCTATTACCGGGTTGGAGCGGGGATCACATCGTATTTCCGCTCGTGTACTCTCTTCTCGCGGGGCTATATTGGCCGTCGCAACGCCCGTCACCGTGCAAGTGCAGCGTCATTTTAAGCGCAATTAAGCTCCTCCGCACCAAAACGGTGCGTTAGTCTTTAGGCTCGGCTATACTGGTTCGGCCCATCGTCCCAAGCCCCCGTGTATTGGTTGCTTTCCGAGGGCTATCTCGACGGGCTTTTGGCGTGCTTATTGCAAGACAAACCCTAAAGGCTCGAAAAGCAAAAGAAACGTAAAGGCTGATTAGTCTCCCAAGCATTCATTAATGCCTGCTGCGAAAACCCGTATTAACTGATATTCGATTGACTAGGAACCTATGACATCAGACCAGCTACATAGATTGCTACTGGATAACCTCAACACTGCGGTGTTGTTGGTTGATCAGAGTCTGCTGATTGATTACATCAATCCTGCCGCGGAAGCATTGCTTCAAGCGGGCAGCGCGCGCCTGCGTGGTGCCGAGGCAAGCGAACTCTTTGATGATGATGAGACTGCAAGGCAGACTTTGCGTGAAGCGCTTGAATTTGGTCGTGCACTGACCCTTCGTCATGAATTTCTTAGTGGTCTCGGCGTCGAGTCCTCTCAGGTGGATTACACCGTGACACCCATAAGTATTGGTTCTGATCAATGGGTGTTGATGGAAATGCAGCCGGTGGATCGTATTTTGAGGATTAACCGTGAGGAGGCGTTGCTCTCGGTTCACGATACGTCAAGAAGCCTAATTCGCGGTTTGGCACACGAGATTAAAAACCCCCTAGGTGGTATTCGCGGTGCGGCGCAATTGCTGGCCCAGGAAATCTCTAGTAGTGAGATCGATAGCGAGACCTCTGAGCTCTGCCAGATTATTACCACCGAAACCGATCGTCTTAGAAACCTTGTCGATCGGCTGTTGGGCCCGAGTCAGCTGCCTAAATTTGCTTCGATCAATATTCATGAGGTCGCCGAGCATGTCGCCACATTGATCGAAGTGGAGGTGCAGGGAGGACTGATTGTCGCGCGGGACTATGATCCGAGTATCCCAGATCTGTCAGGTGACCGTGAACAGCTAATTCAGGCCGTGTTGAATGTAGCGCGCAATGCTATGCAGGCAATGCTTGAGTCGGATCTGCCCCAGCGACGATTAACATTAAAAACGCGTATCCAACGCAACTTCACTATTGCCGGCCAACATCACAAGGTGTTGTGTCGCCTAGATATTATGGATACCGGGCCAGGTATTTCTGAAGATATTAAAGAGCGAATTTTCTTTCCCATGATCAGTGGTCGCAGCGAGGGCACTGGATTGGGTTTAACCATTGCACAGTCTGCGATCAATGTTCACCAGGGCATTATTGAATGCGAATCAGAGCCAGGCATTACCCGGTTCTCGATCTATTTACCGATAAAGGTTTAGCATGAAAAGCACATCAGAAATTTGGATAGCCGAAGACGACCGCTCACTGCGCTGGGTAATGGAGAAAGCAATTTCTCGCGAAGGCATTGAAGTGCGCAGCTTTGAAAATGGCGATGACCTGTTGGTTGCTCTGCAGTCATCACTACCAGAAATTATTATTTCCGATATTCGTATGCCCGGAATCGACGGCCTTGAACTACTAAAGAAGATCCATTCCACGCGACCTGATATCCCGGTGATTATTACCACTGCTCATTCAGATCTCGACAGTGCCGTGGCCGCCTATCAGGGCGGTGCCTTTGAATATTTGCCAAAACCTTTTGATCTCGATGAGTTGGTCGATGTAGCCCGTCGGGGTGTGACTTTTGCCCGTGAGCAAAACCCCCAAGACTTACCTCTAGAATCACCACCGTCTCAGGAAATTATTGGTGAAGCACCGGCCATGCAAGAAGTGTTCCGCGCCATTGGTCGTCTTTCTAACTCCAATATCACCGTTTTGATTAATGGCGAATCGGGGACTGGTAAGGAGCTTGTGGCCCATGCGTTGCATAAACATAGCCCCCGACGGAACTCGAAATTTATCGCTTTGAATATGGCCGCTATTCCCAATGATCTGATTGAATCAGAGCTTTTTGGCCATGAAAAAGGCGCCTTTACCGGTGCGGCTCAACGTCGTGAAGGACGCTTTGAGCAGGCCAATGGTGGCACATTATTTCTCGATGAAATTGGCGATATGCCACCAGAGGCACAGACTCGCCTGTTACGCGTTTTAGCCGACGGTGAATTCTATAGAGTCGGCGGCCACACCTCTATTAAAGTAGATGTGCGAATTATTGCTGCAACCCATCAAAATCTAGAAGCGCTGGTGGAGAGCAATCGCTTTCGCGAAGATCTCTATCATCGTATAAATGTGATTCGCGTGCATCTGCCTAAACTCTCGGATCGTCGCGAAGATATCCCCCAGTTAATGATGCACTTTTTCCATCGCGCCGCCAAAGAGCTAGAGATGGAGCCCAAACTGCTGTCTCAGGAAGCGGAAGATTTTTTCTGCGCTATGGACTGGCCCGGCAATGTTCGCCAGCTAGAGAATATTTGCCGCTGGCTAACCGTGATGGCGGCGGGGCGCGAGGTATTGCTGACGGATTTGCCCCCAGAACTTAAGGCGGAAGAAGCTGGTAGCGAGCTGCGTGTGCAGGGTGACTGGCAGCAGATGTTGCGACGCTGGAGTGAGCGTGAGCTCAAGTCTGGGCGTCGAGATATTCTGTCTGAGGCAGTGCCAGATTTTGAGCGTACCATGATTGAAACCGCCCTGGCTTATACCAGTGGCCGTAAAAAGGATGCCGCTGAATTGTTGGGTTGGGGGCGCAATACATTGACCCGCAAATTGCAGGAATATCAGATGGAAAATCAGGCGCTGTAGTGTATTAAAATCCGGATGCAAAAAACCAGGCCATAAAAAACCCCGCTCTTAAACAAGGCGGGGTTTTTGCTGTTCAGCGATTATCGACTGATCAGTGAGTGCTGCTCTCTGGTGCCTCAGCGGCGGCTTCTTGCTGTGCGGCTGCCTGCTGAACTGCAGAGGCGAATAGCGCTTCAAAATTAATCGGTGGAATCATCAGCGGAGGAAACGAACCCTTGGTCAATGTGCTGTCGATTGTCTCACGAGCATAGGGTAGCAGCATGCTTGGGCAGGTCACATTGAGCACTTGGGCCAGCTGGCCACCTTCCAAACCGTCGATTGTAAAAAGACCTGCTTGGTCTACTTCAATCAGATAAATTGTTTCTTCTTCATCTTTGACCGTCACTGTAATACGCAGAGCAACCTCATAAACGCCGTCTGCAACCTTATTGGTCTTGGTACTCAGATCCTGGTTTACCTTTGGCGTCCACTGCTTCTGGAAAGCGGCTGCGCCCTGGGGAGTCTCAAATGAGAGGTCTTTTACGTAGATACGCTGCACGGCAAACTTAGGAGCTGGTGCGTTTTCTTCGCTGGCTGCTTCTGGGGCAGTAGTCGTTTCGTCAGTCATGGTTGAACCCTTTAATCAAATTATTATGTGTTGTTACGGACTTATATGGAGACTGTTTCGCCGCTTTCAACCCCAGCCTTGAGGGTCGCGTTAAAAGTGCCCTGACGCTCTAAGTCTCTGAGCTCGTCAAAGCCACCAATATGCTGATTGCCAAACCAAATCTGTGGCACTGTATTGCGTCCACTCTTGGTGATCAGCTTGCCGCGTAGTTCAGGATTATTGTCGACCGATATATCTTGGTAATCTATTTCTTTGGCAGTGAGCAACCGCCGCGCGGCAGTGCAAAAAGGGCAAAAGCGTGTGCCATATAGTACAACGTGAGACATGTAAGTTCCTTGAGTAGCGCCATCGAATGGCGGCGAGATAGACCAGGCGTCGAATTACTTACCTGATACCAGTGGAAGGCTTGCGCCCTGCCACTCACTGATGCCGCCGCTAAGGCGTCGAGCATCGTAATTATCTTTAGTGAGAAGTTTGCCAGCGCCGCCTGAGTGCTGACCAATTTTATCGACCACAACAATCGTTTTGCCGCGAGATTTTTCCAGCTCACCAATACGGCTGGCGAGTTTGGTGTGGGGAATATTGCGCGAGCCGTGGATATGGCCACTTTCAAACTCAGAAGTGGTGCGCACATCGACCACTACCGCTTGATCGCTATTCATTAAGCGAACCAATTCAGCTGTGCCCAGGGTCTTACCGCTTTTGCGCTGCTCGGTGAACAAAAAGAAACCGATTAATGCGAATAACAATGAAATTAGTAGCCACTGTTCACTGACAAATATAAAAATATTCACGTCGTATTTTCCGTTGGTAAAATTATTTTTTAGGCGACTCGATGTAACTGGTCGAAGTCTTGAGTGTTCTGTTCAAACGCCTCTGCGGCGCGCAGTATACACAGGAATTTCAGCTTGAGCTAACACTGCAGCCCAGTGGTTAATTTGGCTTATAAATCGAAAGCAACCCTGTCACTGCCAGCGGTTCCAGATTGGCGTGCAGTCTTCCGGCAGTGGCGCCACATGACCCAGTGAGGCCCAGGGTTGGTTGAGACTATGAAAGTCCGATCCGCAGGAAGCTTCCAGTCCGCTGTCGCGGCAAAGTCGGGCCATATCACGAGTCACAGAAGGCACCTGACTGCCGGAAATAACTTCCATCGCCTCCCCCCCTGCAGCCTTAAAAGCGGTGATCAATTCAATTAATTTAGAGCGGGTCAATTTGTACTTGGTTGGGTGGGCCAGCACTGCTACCCCGCCGGCGTCGCGAATCCAATCAATCACCGTCTTGAGGTCCGCCCACTGATCTTTAACGTCACCGACTTTTCCTGCGCCCAGATAGCGTTTAAACGCCTGTTGGATATTGCTCACTGCGCCAATGGCCACCAGATGTTGGGCAAAGTGTGGTCGTCCTACTTGTGGGCCATTGGAAAATGACTTTGCCCCCTCTAAGCAGTCGGCGAATCCGAGACGGGAAAGTCTCTCGGCAATTATTTCTCCCCGGCCCTCGCGAGCCTTCGACTGCTTTGTCACCGCCTCGACAATCGAGTTGCTGTGGAGTTCTACATTGAGGCCAACTATATGTACCCCACGACGATTCCACTGGCTGGATAGTTCAATGCCGGGAATAATCCGCAGCCCGGGCTCGATATCTCCCAATGTGCTATAGGCCGCCAGAGTGTCGTGGTCGGTAATCGAGAGCATATCAATCTCCCGCTCGCGGGCGAGATTAATTAGCGCAGCTGGATCAAGCGTGCCGTCGGATGCGGTGGTATGGCAGTGGAAATCAATATTCATTTATACGCTGTGCTTAAAAATTTTGCGTATTGTAACAGGCTCGCTCCACGTATACTGAGCCTCATGATCGAACCAATCTCCGAATTTCAAATGCGCCAAGTTGAGGCGGCAACTTGGCGCTGTATTGAAAAAGCATCGCAGCTCTATGGACGCTGTTTCGATACTATCACCGTGGATTTTGACCTCAAAGGTAAGTGCGCAGGGATGTATCAGGTAAAGGGTCGCAGTCGACGTATTCGCTACAACCCCTGGCTGTTTGCAAAATATTTCGAAGATAGCCTCAATGATACGGTAATCCATGAGGTTGCCCATTATGTGGTCGATTGTCTCTACGGGCTGCGGCGGGTCAAACCCCACGGTGTTGAATGGAAGCGCGTGATGGTCGATCTGGGTGCCGAGCCCAAGGCGACCGGTAGTTATGATCTAACGGGCATTCCCGTGAGGCAGTACGCTAAATTCGCTTATAAATGCGGCTGCAGAACTCATCAGTTAACCAGTCTGCGGCATAAAAAAATCCTTAAACGCCGAGCCCAGTATCGCTGCCAATTCTGTCATGGTTTCCTCGTCGCCGATATTGCAGCCAGCGCATGAGCGAGTGGTTTGTCTATCTTATTCGGGCCACCGATCAGTCGATTTATACGGGGATTACCACTGATGTCGAGCGACGCTTTAATGAACATCTAAATGGCCGTGCTGGCGCCAAATACTTTCGTGGTCGCCGTCCAGAAGACGTGGTGTTTGTTGAGGGTGGTCACGACCGCAGCAGCGCCAGTATTCGCGAGGCGCAAATCAAAAAGCTTTCCCGTAAGCATAAGCTTGATTTGATCAACGCTTAGAGTTTATCTTCTCTTTAATTGGTCTATACAGATAATTTTATCTTTTTAGAATAAATTATTGTGGTTATGTTCCCTTCAATACCCTATATTGCTCGACAAATAGTCAAACGTTACATGAAAATATTCAAATTTTAATTGTCTATACAATTAATGCGTATATACATATTTAGGCGATATTTTATGAGTCAAACTAGCGACGTACTCCCTCGATATGCGCAAATCAAAAGCCATATTAAAACGCAGCTGGAATCTGGCCTGTGGCGGATCGGTGACCGTATTCCTTCAGAAACTCATTTATCGGAGGAATTTTCAGTCAGCCGTATGACCGCGCGCAGAGCTGTCCAGGAGTTGGCAGATGAAGGCCTACTGGCGCGTTCAGTGGGAGCTGGGACCTTTGTGATACAGCCGCCATCGCCCATTTCATCTGTGGAATTACCGGACTTCAATCAGCAGTTTAGTTTTAGCAACTCAGAGTACAGTAATCGTATTGTCACTCTGGAGACGATGCCAGCAGGACGAGATATTGCCGCACTGCTGGGGTTGGCCGAGGGCGAGCTGATCTATCACTCGGTGATTGTGCACTCAATCGCCTCAGTTCCGGCGCAGTGGGAAGAGAGCTTTGTCAGCCCCGAGCTGGTGCCAGTTTATCTCAAGCAAAACTATCAGAAGGTCAGTCCCCAAGCGTATATCAACTGGGTAATTGCACCCAGCCGAGTTGAGCATCAACTGCAGGCAATAATCGCCGATGTCATGATTGCCGGTGCCTTGGGACTGTCCACACTCAGTCCCTGTATTAAAATAAGCCGTCGCAGCTGGCATCAAGATCGCGTGATCAGTGTCAGTCGCTGCATTGCCTCTGGGGCCAGCTGTCGAATTGGTAATGAGCTGTTACTATAAAATCCCTTGAAATGACGTTAAATTGTCGCTAAAAATCGCCAAAAGAGTCTATCGTGAAAAAAATCGCTGTATTTGTTGATGTGCAAAATATTTATTACACGGTAAAAGAGCAGTTTGGCTGTTACTTTAATTACCGTGAGCTCTGGCGCCAGCTCGGTGAGCAGGGCGAGATTGTTCAGGCTACAGCCTATGCCATCGAGCGCAATGACGCCGGGCAGCGGGGCTTTCAACAAGTGCTTCGGGATATTGGATTCGAGGTTAAGCTAAAGCCGTTTATTCAGCGTAGCGATGGTTCGGCCAAGGGAGATTGGGATGTGGGAATCGCTATCGACATAATGGACTGTGCCGCAACGACTAATCCGCCTGAAGAGATCGTATTGTTATCAGGTGACGGGGATTTTGATCTGCTACTCGCTCGAGTGAGCCAGCGTTATGCGGTATCGACCAGTGTCTTCGGTGTCGCGGCGCTCACGGCAGCATCACTGATTGATGCCGCCGATCACTTTCAACCGATTCAGGCCAAACTTTTGCTTAAGTAATAATGCCGCCTTCGGAACCACCCTGGCCAGGCACCACGATTTTTGATGCCTCTTCGCGACGCATTTGTTCCATTTTTTGGTTAGCTTCTTCAACTGCGATCTGTGCCTTGCCGGCAAAATCACTCGCGGCTTCGCCGATGGTTTCACCATCCAACGTAAAGTTAAGCGGTATGGCACCCATCTGGGTCATCACCTGTGTCGAACCGAAAAATGTTATTGCGCGGTCTGGGTCATCGCTGCCATCAGCTTTCACTGGAATCATTTTGCGGATAAAGCCAATCTTTTGATCGGTAAAGCTCTCTTCGCGAAATAGGCCGTTGGGGTCCATGGTGTTGTTGCTTTGATTAGTCATATTGAATTCTTTTCGTAGGTTAAAAACACGCACACCCTAGCAGACATGCGTCAGCGGTAAAAGTTTGTCGGCCAATTAAGCCGGCAGCTTTTTCGAAATAGCGGCGGTGGCGACCAACATTAGGGATGAGAGCAACAGGCAGGCTGTCAGGCCAAACTGTTGGTAGACCAGCCCAGACAGCAGTGTGCCGACTAATCTGCCAGCAGCATTGCACATATAATAAAAGCCTACATCCAGCGAAGTGCCGTCATCCCGTGCATAGGCGACAATCAGGTAGGAATGAATCGACGAGTTGATGGCAAAGAATGCGCCAAAAATCATCAGTCCCGTCACCAGCACGACGGCCAGTAGGCTGGGGTCACTCCCTGCGGCATAGAGGGTGGCTCCAATTGCGGCCGGTATTAGGCAGAGTAGTACAGCCCACTTAAATGCTGTACTCCCCGAGGGGTGAGTAATATTCGTTTCCTTGTTGCCAGTGTTGGTAACTTTGGGGGCCAGTGTTTGCACCACACCGTAAGCCATTACCCAGGCAGCCATCATGCTGCCCACTTGCACATAGCTCCACTGCAGTTGGCTCTGCAAAAACACCGGCAGTGCCACAACAAACCAAATGTCCCGAGAGCCAAAGAGAAAAAATCGCGCCGCACTGAGTCGATTGACTGCGCTGCTTTTGGAAAACAGATGTTTGAGTGGCTGGGGCTTTTTGGCGATACCCATACTGCGGTCTAGCATTAGAATGCTGAGTATTAAAACGCCGCTTAAAGCAGTGGCCATTGTTGCCACAGCGCTTTGAAAGCCGACAGTGGCTAACAGCCAGCCACCGAGAAAAAAACCGACGCCTTTTAAGGCATTTTTCGATCCGGTTAGCAGGGCGATCCAGCGATAGAGCCGCCCTTGAGCGTCAGCTGGCACCAGAGATTTAATGCTCGCTTTGGCGCCCATCTTATTCAGATCTTTGCCAATCCCGGAAAGTGCTTGGGCGATCATCACATAGACCACATTAAGTATCGAACTGTCTACCATCAGCATGCTCAGAGCGACAATCTGCAGTGCCAGGCCTGCCTGCATCGTAATGGTTAAGCCGATAGTGGTTGCCAGCCAGCCGCCATATAAGTTAGTAATCACTCCGCACAATTCGTAAAGCACCAGTAGACCAGCTATTTCGATTGGGCTGTAACCGAGCTGATGAAAAAACAGCACCACCAGCATGCGCAGAGCGCCGTCACTGAGTGTAAAGGCCCAGTAACTCAGGGTCACTAAACCATATTGGGTGGCAGGCGCTTTAAGCTCAAAATTCATCGTTGCTTATCAGATTCTCAAAGTGGGTTATCGGCGTTGATTAATTATTCTAGTGTTCAATTGACGCCGCGACTTTGGCCGCTAACTCCATCATGCGATTAACGTAACCGATTTCATTGTCATACCAGACAAGTACTTTAACCTGAGAGTTGTTGATCACCATGGTGGACAAACCATCAACAATTCCCGAACGCTTATCGTTGGTATAGTCCGCCGAGACCAATGGTAATTCTGAGAACCCAAGAATGCCTTTTAAGCGTCCCTCGGCGGCATCGCGAAGTGCGTGGTTAACCTGATCAACGTTTACGTCACGGTTTAGCTCAAAAACACAGTCAGTTAATGAGCCATTGGCCAATGGCACTCTGACTGCCAAGCCATTAATGCGCCCCTTAAGTTCAGGAAAAATTTCAGTGATTGCGGTTGCTGAGCCGGTGCTGGTAGGTATCAGCGATAACCCGCTAGCTCTGGAGCGACGCAGATCGCTGTGATATTGATCGAGAATACTTTGAGTATTGGTGATGTCGTGGATGGTGGTGATTGCGGCATGCTTAATACCAAAGGTCTTTTGCAGTACATCGACCACTGGCGCCAGGCAATTAGTGGTGCAGGACGCGGCGGTGACTATGGCTTGATTGGTGTAGAGGTGGTCATTGACACCCATCACCAGGTTTAGCGTACCATCTTTTACGGGTGCCGAGACCACCACTTTTTTAACGCCCTTGTCGAAATAGGGTGCCAGCGCTTGCTGAGACTTAAAGGTACCAGTGCATTCGATAACCATGTCCACGGCCGACCAGTCCGTGTCAGCGATGTTTGTGTTCTGGGTATAGCGCACCGTTTGGCCGTCAATACAGAGGTTCGCATCAGCGCCAGATTCTTCACTAGAGACGGCTTTATCCCAAGTGCCATGCACCGAATCATATTTCAGCAAATGGGCGGCTGCCGACGCATCACCGGCTATTTCGTTGATCTGCACGATCTGGTAATCATCGCGATGCCATGCGGCGCGAAGTGCCAAGCGGCCAATTCGGCCAAATCCGTTAATAGCAATTTTTATAGTCATGGACTTATATATCTCTCTTTAAAGTTGTGCGCGCAAACATCAATCAGGCTTCAGACCAGCTGTATTTTGTCGACACAGCGCACTGTATTTTGCATCAGCTACTCAATTGAGAACAGGGCATCATTAAATCTGCCAACCATTCGTGAGTAATCAACCGCAAAAGCGTTTCAAATGCACCTCCTAGTAACGGAACAGAAGCAAAGCGAAAAGCAAAAACAATGAACCGACACCCACAGATCCGGAAGGAACCGGTTAGATTATAAAGAGGATTTATGAATGAATGATTACAATTTTACTAGCTTATTAATGATTACTTTTGGCGCTCTTCTCGGTGTTTCAATTGGTATATTTGCCTACGGCTCAGATTTTTGGACCAGCACGGGAATAGGCTGTGCACTTGCCGCCTGTGTTGCGGTGAGCGAAATCTCTCCGATGTTTGATTGATCCAATCCCACCAAACCACACAGCTCCGTTATTAAGTTGTGCGGTGCTAGTTTTATCATCTCCTCCCATTCAGGCCACCTTTAACCAGTGGCCTTTTTTTTGGGAAGCTTTTTACTCAAAGCTTTTTACTAAAAGCGTTTTTTATTAAACGCTCTTAGTGGTTGTGTCCACCGGGGCCGTGAATATGGCCATGCTCGAGTTCTTCGGCTGTCGCTTCGCGAACATCGGCAATAGTGACATCAAAGTTGAGATCTTTGCCCGCCAGCGGATGGTTGCCGTCGACAGTAACAGTTTCGTCAGTCACCAGAGTTACTGTTACGGGAACAGCTCCGCCCTGACCGGTCTGAGCTTCAAACTGCATGCCCACTTCAATGCTATCAACGCCCTGAAAAGAGCTGCGCGGTACTTCTTGAATCAATTCTTTTTGAACCGGTCCATAACCTTCTTCAGCAGAGACTTCGACAACCATTTGGTCGCCAACTGACTTACCTGTCAGGGCTTTTTCTAGACCTGGAATAATATTGCCAGCGCCGTGCAGATAGGCCAACGGATCCTGTCCTGCAGAGCTATCAATTTCCTGGCCCTGGTTATCGGTTAATCGGTAGTGAAAGCTTACTGCGCTGTTTTCTGTAATGGTCATGGTCGAATCCTGGTAGCTTAGAAAAAGACGCCATTATGCGCGAACGAATTTTAAATATCGACTCTCGAATGCTCGGCAAATCTAGGTTGTAAATCCAAAAGATCGGGATACACTTTGTCTCTGTCATATTTGTGTCATGTTGGGGCCATTAAATGAGACGTTCAAAATGAATGATAAGGTTGAAATAATGCCCAAGCATAGAATTCTCATCGTCGATGATGAGGCGGCGATTCGAGATATGCTATCTATCGCATTGGAGGCTGCTGGCTTCAATGTTTTACAAGCGGATAACGCACAGCAGGCTCACGCGAGCATAATCGACAATCAGCCGGACTTAGTGCTGCTCGATTGGATGATGCCGGGGACCACCGGTTTAGAGCTACTGCGCCGTTTAAAGCGCGATGAACTGACGGCAAAAACACCCATCATTATGCTCACCGCCAAGGCCGAGGAAGATAGCAAAATTGCTGGTCTGGATTCCGGGGCAGATGACTATATTCCCAAGCCATTTTCACCGCGAGAGCTGATTTCCCGGGTCAATGCCGTATTGCGCCGTATTGGCCGTGAAGCGCTAAAGGAGCCAATATCCATTGGCGAACTGATTTTCGATCCCCTCGGCCACCGCGTCAGTATCGCCGGAGAGCCGATTAATTTAGGTCCCACCGAGTACCGCCTGCTGCAATTCTTCCTCACTCACCAAGAGCGCGTCTATTCTCGGGGACAGATTCTCGATTATGTTTGGGGGGGCAATGTCTATCTCGATGAGCGCACTGTAGATGTGCATATTCGCCGGTTACGCAAGGCGATTTCAGTTGCAGGCCATGAAAACTATGTGCAGACTGTCCGCGGCGCTGGTTACAGATTCTCAGCTCAAGTGAGTAACGCTTAACACACCATTATTGAAACGAGCGATTAATAAAGGGTACAGATTCATTGCGACCAGGAATGAACAGAGAAATATGGCGTGTAGTGCTTATCAGCCTATTTTCGGTGATTTTTGGTTTTGGCCTTGGCGCTCCTTTTGAAACCCTTGTTGCTGGCCTAGTCGCCTACAGTTTTTGGACCTTCAGTATTATCTCTCAGCTGTTTAGCTGGATCGACAAAGGTATGCGTGGCTTTCCGCCGGACACAGACGGTGTCTGGGGCGAAATCAGTGACACCCTTAATCGTCAGCGTCGCCGTCACCGTCGCACCCAAGAGCGAATGCGCCGCACTATTAATCGCATCACCCGCTTAACCGGGGCTCTGGAAGAGGGCATTGTGGTTCTGCGCAGTGACCTGACCATCGACTGGTGGAATAGTTCAGCTGCGGGCCTGCTGGCACTGCGCTCCAATGATCGCGGCACCGCCGTCACCAATCTGATTCGCGAGCCCGAGTTCGTCAGCTATATCAGTCAAAAAGAATTCGACGGTTCATTAAAGCTCTCTTCGATTAATCCCTCAGATCCCATACTCCAAGTCTCTGCTTCATTTTTTGGCGCCGATGAAATTGTCTTGGTGGTCACCGACATCACTCGTGTCACTAACTTAGAGCAGTTGCGCAAAGAATTTGTTGGCAATGTCTCCCACGAATTGCGCACTCCGCTCACGGTAATGCGCGGGTATCTCGAAACCCTGCAGGATATGCCCGGCAATAGTCAGATGGTCGACAAAGCTTTCACCCAGATGTCCGATCAAGTGGTGAGGATGGAAGCCTTGGCTAACGATTTGATTCTTATTTCCCGTTTAGAGTCCGATGACCATGCGCCAGCGGTTGAGACGGTTAATCTCCACCAGCTGCTACAAAGCATTGTCATTGAGGCGGAACTGCTCAGTGAGGGTAAGCACTTACTTTCTTTGGACTGCGAAGAAGACTGTAGTATTAATACGGATGCCACTGATCTTCGCAGTGTGCTGGGTAATATTGTTTTTAACGCCGTGCGGCACAATCCGGAGGGTGCTGATATAGCAATAAAAGTCACCCGCTATAACAGCTATATCAATGTCTCGGTCAAGGACAGTGGCAAAGGTATAGATCCGATGGAAATTCCCCGCCTCACTGAGCGTTTCTATCGCGGCGACAGCAGCCGTAACTCGGATACTGGTGGCACCGGTCTAGGCTTGGCGATCGTCAAACATGCCCTAGGGCGCTGTGATGGTAGGCTGACAATCAATAGCCGCCTCGGGCAGGGTGCAGAATTTGTCTGTCGTTTTCCCCTTGTTCCATGAATCTAGGCCTCCCAAAAAGCTAGTCAGTCCAAAGCGTTAAATTACTCCTACGCTTATCCTAAACTCGCCATATTCAAAATCCAGCCAATTAGAAGCACCTGAGGTAGAGTAATCAAAGGCAGGAAAAGGGCGATTTTCCAAGATTTGGTCACATCTCGCAGTACCATAATTTCGGTGTAATCCGTGGCTACACCGGCCATCAGAAAGGTAAAACTATTGCCCGGCGCAGCGGCCCGGGTCAGCAGATCTGCGGCAATCGGGGTTGAGCCTTCAGAGCAGACTTCAATAATGGTGGCCGCAAGCAGCGTGAGCATCAGGCCGGCCACTGTTGGGCCAAAATAATCCTGGTATAAGTCCAATGGCACCATGGCGCGAATCAGTACCGCGAGAACAATGCCAAACAGCAACCAGCGAAAGACCATGCGTGAGTCGCGGATGCCGTCGATCAACAGACTGCCGAAAGCGCGTGGCGTGTATTCCGCGGTTTTGATTAATCTGACAATTCCGGGCCACAGTGACAGCATGTTGACTGTTGGGGTTTCAATCTTATGGGGATTTGGCGGTAATTTACCTCTGACGACTAAGCCATCAAAAAAGATTCCGGTGACTATGCCGATCACCATAGACAGAGCAATAAACAGTAGCGTCCACTGCCAGCCGATCAAGCTAATCATAATGATAGTGAGTGACAGAGAATTCCAAGGGCTGGCGATCAGGAAGGCCATTAGTTGGCCGATGCTGGCACCGCGCTCATAGAGCTTGGCACCGATCATCAGAATGCCATGGCTACAGAGGTCCAGGGCAACGCCAGCCAAGGTGGCACGGAGAATGCCTTTGACGGTGCCGCCCTGGCCCAGAGCCGACATCACCAGTTCCCGAGGGATGCGCTCGAGCAGGCCGACAAACACCACTGCTGCCACCAGCCCCAGCCACATTTTGTTCACCAACTCGAAAATCCCCTCGCTCATAGTGGCCAGCCAAAGAGGCATATCCACCCTCTCAGGCAGCAGCCAAAAAAGTAAGTAACCTATTACTACTGTTATACCCGAGCACCAGAGAAGGTAGTCGGGGCGAGACTTGGCAGCTGGACTATCTGATGGGCAGCAATCACTCATGATTTTTCTCCGCCAGAGAATCAATAATGGCGCAATCAGGCGACTCATCAGCGGCGCAGTGACTGAGTAGATTGCTCAGTAGCCCATGCATAGAGGTGAGGTCCTTGATTTGCTCCTCCACTTGCCGTTGGCGCTGAATAACCAGTTGATGCACTTCCGCACTGCGGCGGTTAGGGTCGCGCCAGAGTTGAAGTAGCTGGCGGCACTCGTGGAGGGTAAAACCAAACTGACGGGACTGACGGAGAAATATGAGTTCGGCTACTGCTGTTTTTGAGTAGTCGCGGTACCCATTTTCCAATCGCTGTGGCGAGGCCAGAATACCCTCGGCTTCGTAGTAGCGAATGGATTTGACTGGCACATCGCTAAGGTTGGCAAGCTCTCCAATTTTCATATTTCTGCTCCACGCTTATATCAAGTGTAGAGAACTATAGACCTTCCAGTTGGTGGAAGGTCAAGGGATGCCGATAAAGGTAGTGGGGGGGCCCTATACCAGGGTTTTAAATCTTAAGTTTAGCTCGCGCAGCGGGCCTATTTGTTACAAGCTATTTATTACAAGCAGTCTAATCCGCGCAGCGGAAGCTGTAGTGCAAATAGTAATCCCCTTCCCGCCGTCCGTCAGCTTCAGTCCACTGTGATTCTACCGCCCACCCCTTGGCACAGTAATGGGCCATCTCAATATGCAGGCGCTGGATGGCAATAGTCACCGACTCCTCAAACTTTGCGTTGGGTCGCAGGGAATAGCTCTGTCGAGCGGCAAAGGATTTCCCTGAGCTGTGATTCATTGAGCCCGGCGCGGCGACCGGTCGCTCGGCCATGCCAGAGATAGGGTTAACAGTGCCATCACCGTAGAGCTCTGTGGTTGCAGCACTGACCGATTTTTTGGTGCTTTGCTTAGCTTTTGACTGTTTCTCGCAGTCAATAATTCGGTCCATAAAATTCGGTGAGTCGGCGTCATCTGTATCAAAGTCGCAGGCGCCAAATACATTGGCACACAGCAGTAAGCTGGTTGCGCAGATAAGTTTGGCAGTGCTTATAGTGATGCTCATTTCGATAGTCTCAGTGAGTAAATTAATCGAACAGGCATTTTAGCCCGAGTTGGTTGCTTTAGTTAGCTTTCGTTAACTGTAAAAAAAGGTGAATCCCCGAAGAGATCCACCTTTTAATCTGGCTTTTAGCTTTCCCAGTGGTACTTAGAACTTATGTTCCATACCCAATCCATAGGCAGTGGCTTCACTGTCGGCTTCACCCACTGAAGAGTCAGTGTTGTCAGTGTAAAACACATAGAGCTTCGTGCCTTTGGCCAGCTTGTAATCAGCACCCAGTGAAAGTGAGTCTTCTTTATCGCCGTCTGCATCATCTTCGATTGAACCGTACTGAGCTTTCAACGTGGTTTTCTTGTTGAGCTTGTAGGCAGCGCTAACAAAGTATCCAGACTCATCCTTGGTGCCCAGGTTGTCTTCGTTCTGCTGGTACATAACCCCAAGCTTTAGAGCATCGAGTTTGTACTGAGCAACAATGCGCAAAAGATCTTGGCTATCCACATCTTGGTCGCCGGCAACAGCTACATAGAGATTGTCTTTGCTGTAGCTAACAGAGTAAGAAATGCCGTCGGTCAGGCCAGTGTCGTCATTGCCATCGCCGTCAACATCTGCGCCTTCGCCCGGTATCATGGCAACAGTAGTGGCGAAGCCATTGATATTGGGAGAGGTGTAGGCAATGATATTAGAAACACGGTTCTCGCCTTCAAAGGTATGCTTGATATCACCTTCTAGGTCATTGAACAGATCAATTTTATTCTGTGCCAGCTTGGTCGGTGTGTCGTGCTTACCTGCCCATACAGTACCAAAGCCACCTCTGATGCCAGCCATAATGTTGCGCTGGGTAAAGGTCTGACCATTTTTTGCATCACCATCATCTACCGCAATCTCGAACTCTGCTTTGTATACAGCATAAAGTCCGTCGGCAATCTCAGTCTTACCTTTAACACCGAGGCGCGATGCATTGCTGTTGAGTTTCCATTGGTCAGTCGAACCATTGTCGGTATTCACTACCGAGATATTCACTTTACCGTATATCGTGCT
Source organism: gamma proteobacterium HTCC2207 (assembly GCA_000153445.1). Taxonomy (GTDB): domain Bacteria; phylum Pseudomonadota; class Gammaproteobacteria; order Pseudomonadales; family Porticoccaceae; genus HTCC2207. The sequence goes on from CH672396.1 coordinate 407,261, forward strand.
GTCGATTGGGCCGTCGGCGAAGCCATAGGAGGCCAAGCTTAAGGTAGAGGCCACTGCGGCAGAAAGAAGTACCTTGTTCATACAAAATCCCCAAAAAATTAAATTACTACTCAGTTAAGAAGCTAACCATTCAGCTGCTTTGTGACAGCAGGGTGACAACTCTATGTCTAAAATATGACATTATTGTGACAGTCATAAAATAGACATAAAAACTTCATAAATCGCCTCTTAGGCACTTTTGTCATATTTCTGTCACATAAACTCAATAGTCTAGCCGGGCAAGCAAAAATTGATTAACTAGCAGCACAGCCTGTGCTCTATTGTGGAGAGAAATATGAACAAGCGTACTAATCTTTTCGCCATATTATTGGCAGCAGCATCAGTGGCAGCAGCATCTTCTGCCCTAGCTCGAGACAGCATCGAAGTTGTAGGTTCTTCTACTGTCTATCCTTTTTCTACCGTGGTCGCTGAGCGCTACGGCCGATCCAGTGGTAAGCCTACTCCAAAGATTGAGTCCACAGGTTCTGGTGGTGGTATGAAATTGTTTTGTTCTGGTGTTGGTACTAACTACCCAGATATCACTAACTCTTCGCGTCGTATGAAAGCCTCTGAGTTTAAAAAGTGCCAGACCAATGGCGTAAAAGACGTTATCGAAGTCCATATTGGCTATGACGGCATTGTTATTGCTAACTCGATAAAGGTTGCGCCTATGAAGCTGACGCGCAAGGATATCTTTTTGGCACTGGCTGCCAAGGTACCGGGCGCTGTTGATGGCGAGTTGATCGAGAATCCATACAAAACCTGGAAGGATGTTAATCCGGCACTACCTGCCACCGCTATAGAAGTTATGGGTCCCCCGCCTACTTCTGGCACTCGCGATGCATTTGCCGAGTTGGGTCTGGAAGGCGGCTGTAAGAAAATCGATTGGATTAACGCGCTAAAGAAAACCGATAAACATGCCTTTAAAGAAGTGTGTCATACGATTCGTGAAGATGGCGTCTATATTGAAGCCGGTGAAAATGACAATCTGATCGTGCAAAAGCTTGAGGCTAACCCAGCCGCGCTGGGCGTGTTCGGCTTTAGCTTCCTCGATCAGAACGCTGACAAAGTTCAGGGGTCACTTATTGAGTCTGTAGAGCCAACCTTCGAGTCTATTGCCGACAAGTCTTACCCAATTTCACGTCCATTGTACTTCTATGTGAAGAAAGCCCACGTCGGTGTTGTGCCTGGTATACAAGGTTATCTGAACGAGTTCACTAGTGAAAAAGCTTGGGGTGAAGAGGGTTATCTTGCGGAGAAAGGCATGATTCCATTGCCTATCAAAGAACGCCGAGCAATGGCCGAAAACACCCGAGGTCTGGTGCCTATGACTGGCAAAGAAGGATTGAAATAAGTCCCAGAAGTTGTCACAGTACGGCCCGGCCAATTAGGCTGGGCTGTTTTTTTATCTGACGAGATTGTGCCAGTAATATGCAAGCGACAAATATTCTTATATTGATACTCGGGTTAGGTCTCTTTGCCTTTTACCTGGGTCGTGGCCGTTCATTGGCCCTAGCCAAACCCCTGGGCGGAATCCGCCATATTCATTCGCTGCCATCTTATTATGGCGCCCATGTGGCTCTCTGGTGCGCATTGCCGTCACTGCTGCTGCTCGGCCTGTGGATGATCTTTGATGGTCCATTGATTAACAGTATTGTACTTAAGTCTCTGGCAGCCGGAGGCATGGTGGTAGAGAGCAGCGGCGAAAGTTTGCTGATGAATAAGATCACCAATCTTGCTCAGGGCGTATTGCCGCGCAAAAGTGCAGATCCCGAACTGGTTGCTGCCGCCGACCTAATGCTCCGACTTGAAGTGATATCGCGCTGGTCTTTAACCGCGCTGATGATGACCCTGTCGCTGATTGGATTTGGCTGGAGTTGGTCGCGTATTTCCTCAAGTTTTCGGGCTCGCCCCCGGGTTGAAAAGGTTATGGAGAAACTGCTCCTGGCCTGTGCCTGTGTGGCCATTTTTACCACTCTGGGGATTGTTCTTTCAGTACTGTTTGAATCTATTCAATTCTTTAGATCCGTGCCCATAGATGACTTTGTTTTCGGCCTTGATTGGAGCCCGCAAACGGCGATCCGTGAAGACCAGGTGGGTTCCTCCGGCAGCTTTGGTGCGGTGCCACTATTTGTCGGTACTCTTTTGATCTCAGCCGTGGCCATGTGTATAGCTGTACCGGTTGGCCTGATGTCGGCAATCTATCTTGCCGAATACGCCAGCCAGTCGGTGCGCGGTTTTGCCAAGCCGGCGCTGGAAGTACTCGCAGGTATTCCAACCGTGGTTTACGGTTTCTTTGCCGCTCTCACTGTGGCCCCATTTTTACGTGACCTTGGTGCTAGCTTTGGCCTTTCTGTCTCCTCTGAAAGTGCGCTGGCCGCTGGCGGTGTGATGGGGGTGATGATTATTCCCTTTATCTCTTCCCTGGCCGACGACGTAATTACTGCCGTGCCCCAGTCCATGCGTGATGGTTCGCTGGCGATGGGCGCAACCAAATCTGAAACCGTGCGCAATGTGATTATTCCCGCCGCACTGCCGGGTATTGTCGGCGGCATTATGCTCGCCGTATCTCGCGCTATTGGTGAAACCATGATTGTAGTGATGGCCGCCGGTATGGCTGCCAAGCTGACTGCCAACCCTCTGGACTCAGTGACTACAGTCACAGTGCAGATCGTCACCCTGCTAACCGGCGATCAGGAATTTGATAGCCCCAAGACATTGGCCGCCTTTGCCCTGGGTTTGATGCTGTTTGTGGTCACCTTAATGCTAAATATCTTTGCCCTACAGATTGTTAAGAAATATCGAGAGCAATATGAATAAGCCAGTAAATACGCCTGTAAACAATCTAGAAAAAATCAGAAAGTCCCTCAGCCGACGCAATCGTTCAGAGCGGCTTTTCCGCTGGTATGGCCGTCTCGCCATCTTTATTGGTCTGGCCGCTGTCACCGTATTGTTTACCGATATTGTCAGCAAAGGTCACGGCGCCTTCCGCATTGCTTATCTGCAATTGGAAGTGGGATACGATCAGGATTTGATTGGCGTGGATAACCTGACTGACCCAGAGCAGCTTATTTTGGGCAACTGGCAGGCGGTTCCCAAGCAGGCGCTGCGTCAGCAGTTTCCGGATGTAGCCGGGCGCAGTGATAAGCGCAAACTCTATGGCCTAGTGAGTAACGGATCCGGCTTTGATCTAAAAGACCGGCTGCTCGCTAACCCATTGTTATTGGGTACTCGTGAAACCGTCTGGGTACTGGCCGATGACGATATAGACACCTACTACAAGTCCTGGCTCGATGGCGAACCCTATGCCGCGCGACTCTCTGACAAGCAGGTGAAGTGGATTGGCGAACTCCACGATCAGGGCAAGATTCGGCTGCAATTTAACAGTAACCTATTTACCCGGGGTGACTCGCGAGAGCCAGAACAGGCGGGTATTCGCGGTGCTGTCATGGGATCTCTATTTACTTTATTACTGACTCTGATGCTGTCTTTCCCTGTTGGTGTAGCAGCGGCAATCTATCTTGAAGAGTTCGCGCCGAAAAATGGTTGGACTGATTTCATCGAAGTGAACATTAACAATCTAGCCGCGGTGCCATCAATTATTTTTGGTCTGCTGGGTCTGGCGATCTTTATTAACTTTTTCCATGTGCCGCGATCGGTTCCCATAGTCGGTGGTCTGGTGCTGACCCTGATGACTTTACCAACGATTATTATTACCAGCCGCGCGGCGATTAAATCAGTGCCGCCGTCGATACGCGAAGCGGCTCTGGGTATGGGCGCATCAAAATATCAGATGGTTATGCACCATGTGCTGCCCCTGGCCTTACCCGGCATGTTAACCGGTGCGATTATCGGTATGGCTCAGGCGCTGGGTGAATCGGCGCCACTGCTAATGATCGGCATGGTCGCCTTTATTGTCGATATTCCCGCTGGCTTTAATGATCCGGCAACGGTTCTGCCAGTGCAGATCTTTCTTTGGGCTGACAGTCCAGAGCGCGCCTTTATCGAAAAAACCTCCGCTGCCATTATGGTGCTGCTGAGCTTTTTAATTGTTATGAATACATCCGCCGTGTGGGTGCGCAAGCGCCTCGAACGTCGCTGGTAGAAAGGAAAAACTATGAATGCAACTGACCCTGCAATGGGCGCCAAGGCCGAAGTAAAACAGAATCTTGAAGTGGCGGATAATCAGGTCACCGTGGGCAGCTGTTTTACCGATGCGCCAAAGATGACCATGCGCAACGTCAACGTCTTTTACGATGACAAGCAGGCGATTCACAATGTCAGTGTCGATATTGCCAAGAATGAAGTGATTGCAATGATTGGTCCATCGGGCTGCGGCAAGTCGACTTTTTTGCGCTCGCTTAATCGTATGAACGATACGGTTGAAAGCTGCCGAGTCGAAGGTGAAATTTGCATGGATGGTGAAAACCTCTATGCCCCCAAGCTGGATGTTGTGGAGTTGCGCGCCCGAGTAGGAATGGTTTTTCAAAAGCCTAACCCCTTTCCAAAGTCGATCTATGACAATGTCGCCTACGGCCCCAAGATTCACGGTTTGGCCGATACTAGAGTTGACCTCGACGAGATCGTTGAAAACAGCCTGCGCAAAGCCAGTCTGTGGGAAGAAGTAAAAGAGCGGTTGCATCAGTCGGGCACCGGTTTATCCGGCGGTCAGCAACAGCGACTCTGTATTGCTAGAGCCATTGCTGTGAGTCCCGAAGTGATTTTGATGGATGAGCCTTGCTCAGCACTGGATCCTATTGCCACGGCAAAAATTGAGGAACTGATCGAAGAGCTGAGCCAAAACTTTACCATTGCCATTGTGACGCACTCCATGCAGCAGGCAGCTCGGGTTTCACATCGCACGGCTTACTTTCACTTAGGCCGCTTGATTGAAGTGAATCCCACAGAGCAGGTCTTTACCATGCCAGAGCATGAGCTCACAGAAGCCTACATCACCGGTCGCTTTGGTTAAGTGATTAAGTGTTTAAGTGATTGAGCGGGCCGAATTTAATCGGCTAAAAGCCATATTAGTTAGGTAGCCAAAGAGGCTAAGCGGAGAAGACAATGGACAAGATGACGTTCGAAAACCATTACATGAAGCAGTTCGATGAAGAGCTCGAAGAGATTCGCACTCGCCTGATGGAAATGGGTGGCAAGGTTGAGCAGCAGCTGCAAAATGCGATTCGCGCGATTGGCGAAGCCGACAGTAAGCTCGCCGAAGAAGTGATTAAAGAAGAACAGCTAGTCGATAATATGGAAGTTGATATAGACGAGGCCTGTATTCTTATTATTGCCCGCCGCCAGCCCGCGGCCAGCGACCTGCGCCTGGTAATGATGGTCACTAAAGCGGTCAATGATCTCGAGCGGATCGGCGACGAAGCGAAAAAGATTGCCAACCATGCACTTATTCTTGCCAATGAGAGCGGCTCGTCAAAGGGTTACACCGAAGTCCGCCATCTTGGCCAGTCGGTTATCAGCATGCTCAGCAATGCTCTCGATGCCTTTGCGCGCTTTGATGTGGATGCGGCTATGCGCACTATTGAAGAAGATAAGCAGATCGATCAGGAGTACAAGACCGCCCTGCGTGAATTGGCGACTTATATGATGGAAGATCCTCGTAGCATTAGTCGAGTGATGAATGTTCTTTGGGTAGTTCGCTCTCTAGAGCGGATTGGCGATCACGCTAAAAATCTCTGTGAGCAGATTGTCTTTGTTGTAAAAGGTAAAGATATCCGCCATCAGAAGTAGGGCGCTGTCACTCGCATTTTAATGAGTTCTTTAGCGGAAGTTTTGACTTCCGCTTTTTTTATTTTTTCCTGCTGTTTTTTTAATCTCTTTGTCTAAGCTTTTTATTCAGGCCCTTCATCCGGGCTCTTCATTCAGATCCTTCATCTAGAGAAAGAGTCTGCTGTCATTAAACTGTCATTTAATATTCATTTAAACGTCATCAAGCACTGTTAAATTTTCTCCCGATCTAAATCTTAATACAAAATTTTTCGGGAGTTTCCAATGTCTATAAACAAACTAATTCTTTCCAGTGCGGTTGCACTAGCTCTAACTGGTTGTGGCGGCGGTGATATCAATATCGCGCCGGCTAACTCGACATCCATTGGCGACACAGTCACCAATGTTACCAACGAAGGTAGCACCAACGCAGATGTTAGCTGCGCCTCTTACACTCTGGCCGGCACTGTCTCTCAGGGCTCATTCGACGGCACTAACTGTATCTACTCAAAGGGTTTTGTGGATATAGATAACCCACTGACCTTTGACTTAGCCGTACCTAATATCGGCACCGGCGTACACGTATTTGAAGGCAGCCTGGTTGTAGGTCAAAACTACTCATCAGATGCTGATCTGGCAACTGCTGGACTCTCTGAAGGCGGCGATGGCCCGGTATTAACAATTGCGGCGGGCACAACCTTGGCCTTCCGTAGTGCTGACGACTTTATGGTGGTTAACCGCGGTTCACAGATGCGCGCTAACGGAACTGCCACAGCCCCAATTACGCTTACCTCACAAACTGACGCTGTCTTCGGCACTGTAGGCGCAGAAGATGTTGGCGAGTGGGGCGGTCTGGTTATTAACGGCTTCGGTGTGACCAATAAATGTGCTTACACTGGCACTTACCCAGCTGTCGCCACAAGCGATTGTCATGTTGCATCCGAAGGTAAAGCAGATGTTGGCGAGAGCCACTATGGCGGTGATAACAATGCCGATAACTCTGGGGTACTAAAGTATCTGATCGTCAAGCACACCGGTGCTGAAGTAGCGCCAGGCAACGAGCTCAATGGAATAGCGTTTAATGCGGTCGGTAACGGTACGCTAATTGAAAATCTTGAAGTCTACAGCGTCTACGACGACGGCATTGAGTTCTTTGGTGGTGCAGTTGATATCACTAACTACGTGGCTATGTATGTGCGTGATGATGCTATAGATATAGATGAAGGCTATCGTGGAACCATTACTAATGCCCTGGTTATTCAGTCAGAGACTGATGGTAACCGCTGCGTTGAATCTGATGGTATCGGAAGCTACTCGAGCAAAGATCAAACAAGTATCGATGATTTTATTGCTCGTGGTTTGAATTCTCAGGCAACAATTAAAAACCTTACGTGCATTATCTCGGCCAACCAGTCTGGTACCCATGAAGAAGGCCAGGGCCTGCGTATTCGTGAAGCCCATTTCCCAACCATTCAAAACGCTATTGTCACTGCATCCTATGGTGCTGACGAATTGCTCGGCGATACAGACCACAACTGGTGCTTCCGCCTCGACAATGAAGGTCAGCAAGCAGCACAGGACGGAAATCTAGTCGTCGCCTCTTCAATTCTTGCCTGCCAGGATCTGACTAAAGGCAACAGTCTGCCAAATGGCACCTCGACTGCTGACTGGTTAACGACCTCGGGCAACTTGCTCTACCAAACAGCTGAAGCTGGCGACGACCCAACCGCTGCTAGCAATGCTGATCTGGTTATTCTCAATGGCTTCTACTCAGTTCCAGTAGCCGATATGGTTGTGGGTACAGAGAGTATTCCGACACCGGTTGATTCATCCATTATCGGTGCAGTTTCAGCTGACAACGATTGGACTGCTGGCTGGACTTATGGGTTACATGAAGGCAGCCGCGCTCAGCCATTATGGTTCGAGTGAGAGCTTAAAAATAACTAGGCTGTTTATCCAAGGGTGCCGAGATGCGGTGCCCTTTTCAGCTTCAGCTAGTTTTCAGTTTAGAGACTTTTGGTACCCAAGGTTTTCAATCCCTAGTGCTTTTAATCTCTAATGCTTTCAATCTCTAACTCTATCAATCGCACATGCTATAGGTTCAGACATGACATATAAAATTAAACTACTCAGCGCACAGATCATCGCCGCCAGCCTCTTGGGCATGAGCGGATCGGTATTTGCGCAAATGAAAAGTATTGCCGATGAGCCAGTGCTCGAAGAAGTAATCACTTTTGCCAAACTGAAAAGCGCCGCTGATGATGTCATCGTCGAACGCCTTGAAAGCGATGTGGTCGCCGACATTATTGATGCCGAAACCATTGGCCGTATTGGCGACTCGACTGTCGCATCGGCGCTGCGACGAGTGCCTGGCGTCACTCTGGTGGATGACAAATTTGTATTTATTCGTGGACTCGGTGAACGCTATTCCAACTCATTATTAAATGGTGCGGTGATTCCATCACCGGACTTAACCCGAAATGTGATTCCCCTGGATATTTTCCCAACGTCAATTTTGAAATCCATCGCAGTGAAAAAAAGTTACTCCGCAGAAATGCCAGCAGCCTTTAGTGGCGGTCTAATTGATATTCGTACACGCAGCATTCCAGACCAGTTTATGTTCACTGTAGAAGTGGGCTACAAACAAAATATTGATTCTCGCGGCGATGTGCTTTCATACCGCGGGGGTAGCGATGACAGTCTGGGAACAGACGATGGCACACGCAGCCTGTCAGGCGAACTAATCTCTGCGGTCAATATGTATGGCGGTTCACTGAGCCCTATCGATATTCTCAACCGCATTAACCTTGGTGACGGCACTAAAACTTTAGCCGATGCTGAAGCGATCAATCGAAACTTAGCCCTGCACCTAAATCGCAATGTCGATATCAGCGAGCAGTCAGACGATTTAAGTGGCAGCATCGAAAGCAATATTGGTAATAATTTTTATTTAGATAACGGTATGGAAGTGGGCTTTATGCTTGGCGGAGTCTACGGCAGTGAGTGGGCCAATAAAGATTCGATCGATCGGTCATATGGCGACCCAGAAGATATTTTTGCTGCTAAAAAAGAGTCGACTTACAGCGTTAATATGACCGGTAATGCGAGCTTCGGCTGGCGCTGGTATGACGATCACCGCATCGAGACCACTAGTATATTTTTACGCAATACTGACGATAAAGCCTCGATTACCGATAGCCATACCTCCAGCTTTCCCCTCAGTGATGGCCAGGGTTTTCGTCAGTATAAAACCCGCTTTGAAGAGCGTAATTTGACGGTCAATCAAATCCGTGGCTTTCATCGTTTTGGCGGTATCACCAGGGATTTAATTGGCTTCGAAAAGTTCGACTGGCTGGATGAATTGACCTTCGATTGGTTCTACTCTGACGCAATGTCGCGCACAGATATTCCCAATCAAACCAATATTCTTTTCAAGACCGCAGTTGATTCGGATAGCGCAGAGGTGAGCGCGCAGAACCTCCAAGCTTCGGCCTCGGCAGCTGATTTTCGTTTCACCGATCTCAATGATGATGTCGAGAGCTATGGTTATGATTTCAAGTTGCCACTGATGATGTCCTTTGGCGATCTGACTTTGACTGGCGGCTATCGCTACTCACAGAAAACCCGCAGCTATGAGCAGTTGCAGTTCGGCTTGGGAACAGATGACACCGCCGTTGCCCAAAGCGCAATCGGGACAGTGTCGGAGATTTTCAGTGATGCCAATATTGTCGATGCAGACAACGGTTTTAATGTTGCTGTGATCGGCAGCAATGGCGAAAGCTACTTGGCAGCCCTGACTAACACCTCGGCCTACGGCACCATTGACCTGCTCTATGACGAGACCTGGAGATTGATGCTTGGAGCCCGTTGGGAAGACTACAACCAAGTGGGTATCCCCTGGAATCCGTTGAAATTTGAAGGTTGCCAGATCAGCTGTAATGAAACTACTCTAATGAATTCTGTGTTTAAAGAAGATGATTTTTATCCCTCTGTTTCTGTCACTTACATAAAGCCAGATTTCTGGGCTGAAGATTTTCAGTTGCGCTTTGGCTACAGTGAAACTTTGGTGCGTCCAGATCTGCGTGAAATTACACCCTCGAGTTATTTGGATCCGATCACCGGTGCTCGTGTCAGTGGCAATGCTAATGTGATACCCGCTACGGTAACCAATTATGATCTGCGTGCTGAGTGGTTCTTCTCCGATGGCGACAACTTTACTGCGTCGCTGTTCTACAAGGATATCCAGAACCCAGTTGAGTTCTTTGAAGCTGCCGCATTTGAAGAAGCCCTGGCGACAGAAATTGTCAATGCTGAAAGCTCGACAGTTTATGGTTTAGAACTTGAATGGTTAAAGGGCTTAGGCTTTATAAGCAGTGATTTTGAGTCACTGTTTGTCGCCGGTAATATGACGGTACTCGACTCTGAATTAACAGCGGGAGAGTTTGCCGATGCGCCAACTAATGCTACTCGACCAATGGCAGGTGCCTCTGATTATGCGCTTAACTTTCAGTTGGGTTACGACTCTGAAGATGGCAAACACAGTGCCATGCTGATCTATAACGTATTTGGTGAACGACTTTATTTTGCCGGGCGCAACGGTTCACCGGATGCCTATGAACAGCCGTTTAACTCATTGGATGCGACTTATTTTTTCTATCCTACAGAACAGTTTACGGTGAAGTTTAAACTTAAAAACTTGCTTGATGAAAAAATTGAGATTACCCAAAATGCAGTAGTCACTCACGAAGAGCAGCCGGGAACCATGGTGGCACTTGATGTGAAGTGGAGCTTTTAAAATATCTAACTCATGAATAAAAATCATCAAACGCAAAAAGGCTCCTTAATCGGAGCCTTTTTTACTGTTACTGTTTCGAACTATGTAGTCAATATGACCAAATAGTGCTCTTAGGCCTTGGCGCTCGGGCGAGCATTAATCTTGTCGAACCAGCGCTGCAGGTTTACACAGTCTTCTGGAATTTACTTTTTGATCCAGCGGGGAAAGCCTATGGTCGTAAATGCGGTGATGTCGGCAATCGAGAAATAGTCGCCAAAAATTAATTCGCTGTTGGCAAACTGGGCGTCCAAATCACGGAATAAATGATCGGCACGCAACATTCCGCGTTCAGCTAAGCAAGGAATTTGATCATAGGCATTCGGCCCGGCAATAGCTCGACCTTCAAACATCGGATTGGAGTTTCTAAAGCCTTTTATTTAGTTCTTTATCTATTGCTACAGCAGAAGTTTCGACTTCTGAATGATATTCCTGGGCGGCTAGTTTAGCCAATCACTTCTCTTTTCCTTTTCATCAACATTTTTATCAGCTCCTTTCTAGCCCCCACTGTCGCAAAAATAGCTTGTATTGGCGCAAATTGAGAATTTGACGCGCTGATTTGTGTCACAGTCCAACCTCATATAAGAAAGCGCTTAAGCGTATCTACAAATATTCGAGGGTTCTCCGTGTTTAATTCAGCCAAAGTACTATCGCTAACTATCTTTCTAGCGTCTCTCACACTGCAAGCCTGTGGCGGCGGAGGTGGGGGTGGTTCTACACCAGCTCCAACACCAACACCAACACCAAATCCAACGCCAGATACAACTAAGCCAATTATCACCCTAAACGGTGACGCTAGCCTGAGCATTGAGCAGGGCACGCCTTACACTGAAGCCAATGCCACGGCGGATGATGCGGTAGATGGTCCGGTGGATGTAGTGATCAGCGGCACCGTTGATACTAGTCCGGGTACTTATACTCTCACCTATACCGCAGTGGATGCAGCCGGAAACAGTGCAAGCATAACTCGAACTGTTACCGTCACTGCAGTCGAACCAGAACCCGATACAACTAAACCCGTTATCACCTTGAATGGCGAAGCCAGCCTAAGTATTGAACAGGGCACAGCTTACACTGAAGCCAATGCCACGGCAGTAGATGCGATAGACGGTTCAGTAAATGTAGTAATTAGCGGCACTGTTGGCAGTAGTGTGGGTGCTTATACTCTCACCTATACCGCAGTGGATGCAGCCGGTAACAGTGCAAGCATAACGCGAACAGTTACCGTCACTGGCGCTGAGCCAGAACCTACAACTGACGATACTTTTATCCTCAATGATGGCGTGGTTGAAGCAATCTGGGGTGGTGACGCGGAGTTATCATTCTTTGATAGTAAGCTAAATTATGGCCAGGCTGATGCCAGCTGCTCAGGAACAAACTGCGACAGCGTTGACTGGAAAGTGGTTACTGATGCCGATCGCGGCGACGTGCTTCAGGTCAGTTACACAGCCGATGCCGGTCATGCCGGTCTGGTAGTGGGCCCGACTGCTGCTATTGACCTCAGTGACTATGCTGACGGTAACTTCTCATTTGATATTAAACTGATTAATGCTGCGAATGCTCTGGCCGGAGGATTCTTCCTTAAGATTGAGAGTGGTGTGGCTCCTGCTATTTCAAATTCTGGTGAACTACCAATTCCCGGTATCGTTGCCAGCGGCGACTGGCAGACTATTAATTTTCCAGTGTCATCACTGACTGCCAGTGGTGCGATTAACCTCTCAGATATCACTGCGCCAATGGTATTTTTCCCTAAGGCTGGTAACGGTCCTAGCTTAGTTTATCAAATTGATAATGTGCGCTTTAGTGGTATTTCCGATGGCGCTACACCACCTACAGATGACGGTGGCGGGTCTCAAGGACCCACAGACTACACAGTGGTGTCTTACGGTGCTGGTAGCATAGCTGATACCCTCTATACCGCTAGCCATCGCTGTAAAAACGATTACGGTTATTGGGTTGAAAATGCCGGTGTTATATCGACGCAGTCAGATGTTCAAATAAAGGGTTGTGATCAGGGCAGTGGAATCCCAACCGGCAACATAACTAAGCTGTACCCTCAGTTGGCGGGTCCCGCTGCTGAAAAGCCCACGCAAACACATAAATGGTGGGGTTCTGTCTCATTTCTTGGCGAAATGACCGTAGGTGATGCAGCTGATGCGGCCTATATCACTCCGGATCCTATTACCGCTCGCATTACCAACAAAGGTGTTCGCGTTGCGGGTATTCCATCCGGAATGAGAATTGATGGAGCGAACAACTTTTACTATCCAATTCCAGATCATGCTGCTGAAGTCTTCGATGGTTTAGCGATTGGCAATTCCGATTACGCCAATTTAGAGGCCTTTGCCAAGGATCACAGTGCCGGTTCTGTTACGGTTTTGTGGAAAAGTGGTGATACAGATGTAATGGAAGCCACCTTTGTGCATGGCTCCCCCTATGTTTACTTCAAGGCCTACAGCGGTAATTTAGAAGTCCGTACATTTCGGCAGGATGGCGGTGAAAAGGGCACATTTATTACCGGCGAGAACGTAATGGGTATCTGGACTAGTGTGGCCTCAAATTCCAACAACTATTTGATTGTTGGTGAAGGCGCAACGACTTTTACGGACACTTCAGAGAATCCCGAAGACCCTACAACGATGGGCAAGGTCGAGATAAATAATAGTACTGATGAAATGACCTTAGTTTACCTTCCGCATCTACAGGCAGGTACAGCGCCAAACGCTATGGTTGATCTTTTTGCCAGCAAGGCCCGCAATCCTGTGGCCGAGGTCGACATTGACTACCAAGTAAATGCTGCAACCAATGAAGTAACCGTCACCCACAGTTACTTAGATGATCAGGGCAATGCTGTAGATACAATTGCTGGTATGCATCCATTGCACTGGAAAAATACATCGCAAGCCACGACTAGCTATAAGGTTCGAAGTGCTCGAGGCATGGTGAAGTTTGCTGAGGTTAATACGTTTAGCTACCAGATACCCTATGTTGGTGTGTTGCCTACATTCCCAGTTGTTGGCGATAGCCTTGACCAGACAACCCTTAAAGGACTGGTTACTGAATTTGTCAGCAAGGGCTCTGGTGCGTGGAATTTATCTGGCGGAGGTGTTGAAGAAACCGATACTTACTGGACCGGGAAAAATTATGGCAAGGTCGCTGAGCTTGCCGCGATTGCCCGTTCTCTTGATATGCAAAGTGAAGCTGATCAGTTGGTCAACTGGTTGAAGGCGGAACTTGCAGATTGGTTTACCGCAGAGACAGATGGCACGCTAAACACAAAAAAATACTTTGTCTACGATGATGACTGGAATACGTTGCTCGGGTTTGATGAATCCTTTGGCTCACATCAGCGTTTAGCCGATCACCATTTTCACTATGGCTATTTTGTCCGTGCGGCTGCCGAGATCTGCCGCGTCGATCTAGCCTGGTGTGGTGATGACCAATATGGGCCAATGATCGAGCTTCTAATTCGTGATTACGCAGCGGATACAGACGATGCATTGTTTCCTCACATGCGCAATTTTGATCCCGCCAATGGCTTCTCCTGGGCTGATGGTCAGGTTAATTTCACCCGCGGAAACAACAATGAGTCCACCTCCGAGGCAGCCACTGCATATGGTGCAATTATTCTCTATGGATTGACCACCGGAAATACGGAGTTAACTGAGCGGGGCATGTATCTCCATGCGTCAACCGGTGCCGCATATTGGGAGTATTGGAATAATATTGACGGCTACAACAATGTCAGTGCTGATGCAGATAACTTCCCTAGCGGATACAACCGGATCACCACCTCAATTATCTGGGGCGACGGTGCGGTTTTCTCTACTTGGTTCAGCGGTGCATTTGCGCATATTTTAGGCATTCAGGGTCTTCCATCCAGTCCACTAATATTGCATGTCGGCTTGCATGCGGACTATATGAAAGACTATGTCGCCCTGGGATTGAGCGAGTCCTCCAATGGCAAGCCTTCGGGCCTACTCAATGATCAGTGGCGCGACCTGTGGTGGAACCTCTGGGCTATGGTGGATGCAGATGCGGCAATTGCTGACTACAACAGTGCTGGTAGCTATACCCCTGAAGCGGGTGAAACCAAGGCTCACACTTATCATTGGCTGCATACTTTTAATGCATTGGGGCAGTTAAAGACAGGCACCGGCGCCTTGACCTCTGATTACCCATCGGCACTGGCCTTTGATAATGATGGTGTTAGAACCTATGTGGTGTATAACTTCACGGCGCAGGAGAGGGTAGTGAGCTTTAGTGATGGCAAGCAGGTCACGGCTACAGCGAATGGGTTTACGCTGATAAGCGCAGATTTGTAATAGCGGATACGTAAAAAAGGCCTTTTAATTAAGGCCTTTTTTTTGGCTTTTTTTTAGCGTCTTGGGTTTGAGATTTTTAATCTGAGCTCTTTAACTTAAGCTCTTTAACTTAAGCTTTGGCACTGGGCCGAGCATTCACTTGATCGTACCAGCGCTGCAAGTTTACGCAGTCTTCTGGAATGGTCTTTTTAACCCAGCGGGCAAAGTCCATAGTGGTAAATGCGGTGATGTCCGCGACTGAGAAATAGTCGCCAATAATAAATTGGCTGTTGGCAAAATGCGCATCTAAATCACGGAATAAATGATCGATGCGCAATAGTCCGCGTTCAGCCAGCGCAGGGATTTGTTCATAGGCATTAGGCCCGGCGATAGCTCGACCTTCAAATACTGGGCTGGAGTTTCTGAAGCCCTCGGTCACTGCGGCTATGCCATTCATATTGAGCTGATGGTTGGACGATTCAACCAGCGCTTTCTCTAATGGCGTGCGCCCGAGCAATGGATTTTCAGGGTAAGCTTCTTCTATATAGCGACAGATAGCATGCACTTGACTGATGCAGGTGCCGTCATCGAGCTGTAAAAGAGGTACTTCGCCGAGAGGGCTGATTTTTAGAAAGGCCTCGGATTTCTGCTCGAACTTTCGCAGATCTATCTGAACCGTTTCAATTTCAATATTTTTTTCAGCGAGAAATATTCTCACTCTGCGAGGATTGGGTGCCGCGGCGTAATCGTAAAGTTTCATATTCAGAACTCCGAATTATTATTATTTTGTTGCCTGAACGGGGAGAGCTAACAGCGTCAGACGCTTTTCGATAGCCGCGAGTATTGCTGCCGCATCGAGACCAATACTTTCAAGTTGTTGCGAGTGGTTGCCGTGATCGACAAAAATATCAGGCAGGCCCAGATGCAGAACTGGCATTACAATGCCCTGCTCAGCGAGAAACTCACTGACAGCAGAGCCGGCGCCGCCAGCAGTGCTGTTTTCTTCAAGGGTTACCAACAGCTGATGAGTCCCGGCCAGATCGCGGATGAGCTGTTCATCAATCGGTTTCACAAAGCGCATATCCGCCACCGATGCATTCAGTGTCTCGGCCACTTCAAGTCCAGTTGTCAACAAGGTACCAAAGTTTAGAATTGCCACCCCTGCGCCTTTTCGGGCCATCAGACCTTTGCCTAAGGGAAGCGCCGTCATCTGTTGTTCAATCACTGCGCCTGGGCCAGTACCGCGGGGATAGCGCACCGCCGCAGGACCTGCGTGCATATAACCGGTGTACAGCAGCTGCCGAGTTTCGTTTTCATCGGAGGGCGCCATAATCACCATATTGGGAATGCAGCGCAGATAGCTAATATCGTAAGCGCCAGCATGAGTGGCGCCATCTTCGCCAACCAAGCCGGCGCGGTCGAGGGCAAATAGCACATCGAGATTTTGTATGGCGACATCGTGAATCAGCTGGTCGTAGGCGCGCTGTAAAAAGGTCGAGTAGATCGCTACCACAGGCTTTGATCCCTCGCAGGCCATTCCGGCTGCCAGGGTCACTGCATGCTGCTCGGCAATCGCCACATCTTCAAAGCGCTCGGGAAAGCGCTCGGCAAATTCGTTCATTCCGGAGCCGTCGCACATGGCTGGCGTAATACCCACCAGGCGACTGTCTTGCTCGGCCATATCACAGAGCCAATCACCAAAAACTTTTTGATACTTTGGTTTTGGCTGAGGTTTTGGCTGAGGTTTTGGCTGAGGTTTTGATTGTGGTTTTGACTGAGGTGTAGTCGCTGCCACAGAAGTGATTTCCGCCGCTTTGACAGACTGCTTGGGTTCAATTTTATTCAGCGCATGATAGCCAACCGGATCATTCTCTGCAGGGGCAAAGCCTTTGCCCTTGTGCGTAATAATGTGCAGCAGCACCGCGCCTTTAATTTCCTTGAGCTTGCGTAGCGTCTCGACTAATAGCGGCAGATCATGGCCGTCTATAGGACCTACATAGTAAAAGCCCAGCTCTTCAAAAATCGTTGCCGGGGAGACCATGCTCTTCATATATTCTTCAGTGCGGCGGACAAAGTTAGTTGCATGAGGCATGCCGCTGAGGACTTTTTTGCCGCCTTCGCGAAACTGCGTATAAATCCGGCTCGACCAGAGTTTCGAAAAATAGGTCGACAGGCCGCCAACATTGCGCGAGATCGACATCTGATTGTCATTGAGCACCACCAGCAGATTTTTGTCTACATGAGAGGCGTGGTTTAGAGCTTCAAAAGCCATGCCCGCAGTCATGGCGCCATCGCCCATAATCGCCACAGCGCGGCGCTCTTCACCGAGCTGAGATGAGGCCATAGCCATACCCAGTGCCGCACTAATGGAGGTGCTCGAGTGGCCGACACCAAAGGTGTCAAAGTCACTCTCACTGCGTTTTGGAAAGCCCGATAGACCATCCTTTTGACGCATACTGAGCATCTGCTCACGGCGGCCAGTCAGTATTTTATGAGGGTAGGTCTGGTGACCCACATCCCAAACTAGGCGATCGCCTGGGGTATTAAAAACATGGTGCAGGGCAATCGTAAGCTCAGTAACCCCTAGTCCGGCGCCAAAGTGGCCTCCGGTCTTGCCCACGCAATAGAGAATAAACGCGCGCAACTCATCCGCCAACGTCTCCAGCTGCGCTCCATCTAGGTGGCGCAGATCAGCAGGCGCACTGACAGTGTCTAACAGTGGGGTCTGCGGTCGAGTGTGTGGGATTTCGTTAAAGGTCTTTGCCATGCTGTTATATCGTTAACTATTAGGTAATTAATCGTGTTTTGGTTGAGGCTGTAGATATTACAGCAAATGCTCAGCCGGTTCCGCTTTGGTGTGCTATTTATCATTTAATAGCTGGGCTGAGTTAAGCTCGCCTAGCTAGTGATTGCGCTTAACAATAAACGCGGCAATCGCTCGCAGCGGATCAGCTTTTTCGCCAAAGTTTTCTAATATTTCCATGCTCTGATCAAAGAGTTTCGCCGCCTCACTGCGCGCCCGCTCAAGTCCTAAGATTGAGGTGTAGGTCGACTTCAGATTGGTAGCATCAGATCCCTGTTGCTTGCCTAACTGTTCAGTGGAACTCTCCACATCGAGAATATCGTCCTGAATCTGAAACGCCAGACCTATGGCTCTGGCAAAGTCTTTGAGCGCGCCGAGCTGTTCTTGACTGGCCTGACCTGTGGCCAGAGCGCCCATCAATACACTGGCTTCGATCAGTGCGCCGGTCTTGTGCGCATGCATAACCTTCAGAGCATCCAACTCCAGCACCGAACCGGTCGCTGCCAGATCAATTGCTTGACCTGCGACCATACCGCTGCAGCCACCCAATCGTGAGAGTGTTGAGACCAGCTCAACCACAATAGTGGGATCCAGCTCAGAGAGTTCACAGAGTTGTTGAAAGGCCAGAGACTGCAGGCCATCGCCGGCAAGAATGGCGGTGGCCTCATCAAATTGGATATGGCAAGTGGGCTTGCCGCGGCGCAGATCGTCATCGTCCATTGCCGGCAGATCATCGTGGATCAGCGAATAGGCATGTATCATTTCCAGTGCCGCAGCCACCTTGGCGGTATTTGCATCACTGCCTGCCACCGCATCGGCCGCTGCAAAACACAGCGCCGGACGGAGACGCTTGCCGCCGTTAAATACCGAGTAGCGCATCGCCGCAAAAAGCGGCTCAGCCGGACCAGTTGCCGCTGGCAACATAGCTTCCAGCTGGGCATCAACCTGAGCGCTGTAGTGACTAATGATATCTTTGATAGATGACATAAAGGCGACTAGTTGTCGCTGGATTCGAAAGGCTGGCTAACAAGCTCATCGCCTTGGCGCGTTAAGAGCTCCACCTTCTGCTCGGCGGCTTTTAACGCCTGCTGGCATTCGCGGGCGACCTTGATGCCTGACTCAAAGGATTTTAATGACTCCTCCAAACTTAGCTCACCACTTTCCAGTGATTCCACCAGCGCCTCAAGGTTGGCCAGTTGTTTCTCAAAATCCACGGCTTGTTTTTCTTTGGTCACGGTTTTAATCCATTATGAATAGAATGTAAAAAAAGATTTAAAAGAGCGCTTAAAAAAGCGCAAGCGCTGGTCTTAAACCCAATAGCCTCACCCTAACCAACAAGGCCATCGCGGTCAATTTTAAAACCCTCTATAGCTGCTCCAGCGTGAGGAATCAGGGTCAATTAGCCGATAAAGCCCTGGGCAAAGGTCAGCAGTATCAACACTGGGCAAAATAGCTTTACGTAAACCGGCCAGATTTTCCAAAACAGACTCTGCTCCACATCTGGATTGCCCTTCTGAATCTCTGACAAAATGCTATTGCGATAGAAAATCCATCCAGCAAAGATACAGATAAACATACTCAGCAACGGCTGCGCTCGTTCAGTGGTTAGCGTAATCACAAAGCCAAACAGGCTGTCGAAATTCATTGCAATGGTGGAGCTAATGGCAAAGATAATCAGTGCCACTAACCAAGTCGCCTTAGTGCGGCTGATCTGCTGGGCTTCCACAGCATAGGATACCGGCACCTCAAGCATCGAGATAGACGAGGTCACTGCTGCAATCGACATCAGCACAAAAAAGGCCAGACCCACAAACACACCCGCCGCGCCCATACCGTCAAATAGGGCAGGCAGAACCTGAAAGATCAGATCTGGCCCAGCGATCAGGCTGCCGCTCTCGGCATAAATCGTCACACCCAAATGCTGCGCCACAAACATCGCCGGCAACACCAGTAGGCCCGCCAAAAAGGCAATTCCCGTATCGGTCAAAGTAACCAGCGCACCGACCAAGGGCAGGTTCTCGTCACTGCGAATATAAGAGCCGTAGATCAGCATAGTGCCAACCCCCAGACTCATGGAAAAGAACGCCTGGCCCATAGCGCTGACAATTAACTTCGGGTCGCTCATCTGCGAAAAGTCCGGCACCAGATAATGCTCCAAGCCCTGTATAGCACCAGGTTGCATCAGCACATAGAGAATAAGCCCGATAAGGAGTGCAAGAAGGGAAGGCATTAAGCGCTGTGACCACTTTTCAATACCCTGCTCCACACCGGCACTGATCACCAGCGCTGTCAAACCAATAAACAGCGCGGCAAAACCCACATTGCGTGCCAGGCTAAACTCAGTCAGCCAGTTACCCAACTGCGGCAGCCCTATAAGAGTAGTAAGAGGCTCAAGCATAAATGCCAGCATCCACCCAGCCACAAGACTGTAAAAGCACAGAATCAGACTCGCCGTTATCATGCCGCCCATACCCACCGCCCAACCGGCGCGTTTAGCGGCTGGTGTAGATGAGATCGACTGCAGGGCATTGACCATATTCGACTGAGTGTGACGGCCAATAATCAACTCGGCCATCATCGCTGGATAAGCCAGCAGGAACGCCAGAATCATATACATTAGTACAAAGGCAGCGCCGCCATTTTCGGCAGCGTTAGTGGGAAAGCCCCAGATATTGCCCAGTCCAACCGCCGAGCCTGAGGCAGCCAAGATAAACGCCAAGCGAGAAGAGAATTGACCTCTTTGCATTTGCTATCCCTTTTTTCTATTTTTAAACACTTTTTAAGTGCTTTGCTTTTGACTCGGATTCTAGGTGATTCAGCGCCTAAATTCGATCTAAATAAAATATTCATTGGCAGCGCATTTAATCGCCTATGCCCAGCCCATGACTATGCTAGAATTGCCATTCACAGGGGGCGTTTTGGATTCGACGACGGCTACAAAACCTCCGGTGCATGCCGAGATGGTGACCAATCTCGTTAATCCAAAGTCGCAAACTTATAGTTGCCAACGACGACAACTACGCACTAGCTGCTTAAACCCCAGTGTAGTGCCGTCTGACTGGAGACGTGCTTATGCGTCCAGAGTTTGAAATCCTTCGGGAGAGATAACGCTCAGGCGTCATATCTCATAAGATCGTGATGAAGCTTGTTCGGGGCGGATTCACTAAAAACTTACCGAAATCGTGCGCTGTGCGCCCTGTCAGTCGGGTTACAGCGTACTAAAATTAAAGACTGAACTAAGCATGTAGAGCCGTAGGCAGCGGGCTGGCGGACGCGGGTTCAATTCCCGCCGCCTCCACCAAACAATAGCCCCGCAAGGGGCTTTAAAGTACCATAAAGTATTGATTTAAATATATTTTATAGCCTTTTCAAGGCGCAGAAAGATCCACCAGATATTGTAAAAACCCACGATTTATGTAACAATTAATGTAACAAAAAAGAGGAAAGCGCGGTCCTTTTGTTACATGCCCAAAGTTACTAAGCCACTGACTAATACAGAAATAAACAACGCACGAGGCAAGGCTAAAGAATACAATTTAGCTGATGGCCTCGGTCTCGCGTTGCGTGTTCGACCAGGTGGTGAAAAGTATTGGATATTTAATTACCAACGTCCGATCACTAAGGTCCGCGCTAACATTAGTCTGGGTATCTACCCCACAGTGCCATTATCCTCCGCAAGAGTAATCCGTTCTGAATACCGAGATTTACTAGCCCAGGGTATCGACCCGAAATTTCATCGTAAAGAATATCTGGCTGCGGAAAAAGTAGCAGCTGCGAACACGTTGCAAAAAGTGGCTGCAGATTGGCTGTGTGTGAAGAAGAGCAAGGTTAGCAGTGATCATGCGGATGATATCTGGCGCTCACTAGCCTTGCATATATTTCCTTACATGGGACAGAAACCAATTAACTCGATTACTGCCCCCTCGGTTATTAGTATGCTAAAACCGATAGAAGCCAAGGGTAGCTATGAGACAGTCAAACGGTTATGCCAGCGCCTGAATGAGATCATGGTATTTGCCGTGAATACTGGAATCATTCTTGGCGCCAATCCTCTTTCAGGTATTAAAGACGCCTTCATAGCACCGGCTAAAAAGCATTTACCTACCTTACTGCCAAGTCAGCTAGATGACCTAGTGAGACGAATCTATGGCGCCTCCATTCGTTATACGACCCGTAATTTGGTGCTGTGGCAACTACATACCATGGTAAGGCCAAGCGAAGCTGCGGCCGCCGAATGGGCTGAAATTGATCTTGATGCAAAGCTTTGGACCATCCCTGCGTCACGGATGAAAAAGAAGCGCCAGCATATAGTACCGCTGTCTTCTGAGATGATAGAGATCCTCGATGAAATGCGAGTGCTAAGCAGTCTTAGTCAGTTTATCTTCCCCTCCGAGGTAAAACCTCTGGAAAGTATGAATTCTCAAACAGCTAATATGGCTTTAAAGCGAATGGGCTACGAGGGGCAGTTGGTCTCACATGGGATGAGATCTTTGGCAAGTACAATTTTAAATGAACACGGCTTTGCACCAGACATTGTTGAGTCAGCATTAGCACATACTGACAAAAACACTGTAAGAGCCGCATATAACCGCGCTGAGTATGCTGATCGGCGCAGGGATATGATGGACTGGTGGTCTAAACGAGTTAGCCAATCACGCACCACAGACTTATCTGCTGGCGCACTTTCAATTACGGAGCAAGAAGCTCCGCAGTAACAGGACAATGATATGGCTTTAAGAATAATGCGGTTAAGTGAAGTAAAGGCAGTAACGGGTCTTTCAAAGACCACGATTTACCGATTTGAGAAAGAAGGACGATTCCCATCGAGGGTTAGTCTCGGCGAAAGGAGCGTGGGTTGGTTTGAGGATGATATTCAGAGCTTTCTTCAGTCACTCAGACGGAGCTCAAACCCTTAGACTCGCGATTGAGGAACGAATCAGTGAAATATGGTTCATGAATCGTGGTTCGGGGTCATAATGAATGGGAAAATGAAATGTGTAGCAGGAACAAGGGCTGTGTAGCAGGTGTGTAGCAGCATGTGTAGCAGGTAAAAATAGGCAAGAAGTGAGGAAACATGGGGGTTTCAAGCTGTGTAGCATGTGTAGCAGGTAAATTTGAGTTGAAGTTCAATTTAAAAAATAAAACGTGATTTAAAAAAAACGTCTGAGCGAACTTAGAAATACCTGCTACACATGCTACATCTGCTACACATTGGTGTAAGCGTATGATATTAAAAGGAAATAATGTGTAGCAGCTTTTGAGATTTACCTGCTACACATTGTTCAAACCTGCTACACACTACATAAACCCGTTGAAGGCGACGCACTTGAGAACCGTGAGCACGAGCAACGCACCGAGCAACACGATCTCTGATGTATCAATCGCGAACCGTGGGTTACGAACCAAGGATTTTCGTCTTGAATGTTTCATTAGATTCTCCCGTTATAGCTTCACGGTGTGATGGGTGAGGGTCTTGAACCGTGCTTCGCGAGCATCGAATCCCATGCGCCCGCATTTTGAGACAAGGTTCCAAAGCTAAATTCGAAAGCAAGGTTTCAGATTAATAAAAGGGTGGAAGGTGGGCTCTCTCGGCGAAGAGGTGTTGATACTGATTCACTTTGCCGCAGTACCTACTCAGACGATGAGTGCGGTCGTATCACGCGAATACTCATCAGTTATAGCTCGAAAAAGGCAGCCCAGCGCGAATGCTTGAGTGATGATGATCATTCTGTCGGGATGACAGGGATCTGTTATTGACTGAGCCATCACAGATGCGGCGGGATTTTTTTGCGTCTAGAGAGGACCGAGACCTCGAGCCAACACTCATATCTTTGATACTATTTAATTTGCTGCCGTTAAAAATCTATAGTGATTGAGTTGTTTTTTGCTCTCGAGCAACAAATGGCTAGCTCACTCTGACTGGCTTGTTCCTCATCAGTCAGGAATTTGTCTCGGTGTTCGGCCTCTCCCTCAACAAGCGGTAAAATACAGGACCCGCACACTCCGTCTTCACAAGAGTACATGGGATCGTATCCCTCTCGTTGAAGCGCCGTTAAAATTGTTTCCTGTTCACCTACCTTAACCTCACCGCCGCTTTGTGCGAGGTGCACTATAAAATCACTACCGCTGAGTTCAAGTTCTTTATTTGAAAAGTACTCTACATGAAGTCGATCTAGGCAATTTTGCGCAGACATGGCTGCCTCGATTGGCTCGAGAAATGCGCTAGGGCCGCAGGCGTATACATGTGCGTCGGGCTGCAGGTCTTGGAGTGTTTTTGCTATATCTAGTCGCGTTCCCTCACTGGATATGTGTTGTTGGCAGGCGTCAGCCCAGGGGCGTGTCGCTAGCCAGTTTAGATAAGCAGCTTGATCAGGCGCCCGGAAGGCGTACCTAAAGTCTAAGGGGATATTGGCTGCATGAAGGGCATCGGCGATACTCATCAGCGGTGTTATGCCTATTCCTGCAGACATCAGGATAGCTCTACCATCCTGCTGCAGTGAGAACTTACTCTTGGGAGCCGACAATTGGAGCTCTGTGCCCACCTGCACATCGTCGTGAATACATAGTGAACCGCCCCGCGAATCCGATTCTTTAAGCACCGCAATTGCATATTGTCCGTTATCGCAAGGCACTAGCGAATACTGACGCTCCATTCCATTAGGCAAGGTTATATCAAGGTGGGCTCCCGGCTGCCAATCCTCCCAATGGTTCGGTGTCAAACGCAGCTGAACAATATCTTTGGCAAGGATTTCCTTGCTAACAACTTTGGCTTTAATCATGGTTGAGGGGTCCTGTTTGTCCTTGAAGCTGTGAGATTAAATATCATGCAGATAGAGTAGGCAGTATTTTACTATCCTAGGCCGAGCTGAGCGATCCAAAGCCCCGAGGTTGGTCAGCCAGAGGTAGTCTCACTTTCCCAACACTGGACGAGCGGCTGAAAAACACACTATTACTTGGCACTTATCAGGCGTTTGATAATTCTGCGTGCTCTATTGGCACCAACGTCAACATGAATATCAAGCATGGCTTTCTGGCCGAAACGTTGCATATTGGCGTATTGAGCTTCAATAACGACTTTGTCTTCGTCAAATGTTTCAGCAGTTTGTTCGATAACCAGCTGCATTGTTTCAGCGGGATTATTCGTTGGATTGCTTGCCTGAGTCCATATGTAAAAACTTGTTTCCGCAGTTTGAGGAGTCACACCATGGAAGCCTCTTAGGTGAAAACCACCACGATTGGGATCATCTAGAGATTCAGTATTAACATCGACTGCACCGGTCCAGATTTCAAGATGTGACGGATAAAATACAATCTCTTGCCAACGATCCACCTGTCCTGCAAACGGATAGGCTGCGGTATAAGTTGGCGGCGGTGTCGAGTTGGGCATGTAGCGAGTCACTCGCACCGAATCACCTTCGCTTTCCACTTTCATTTCAGCGTTCATATGGATTTTCGCATTTCCGCCTATAGTATTAGCGTGGACATAGCCAAGGTGACTGAGGTCTAAAAGATTGTCATGTATTAACTGATACGGCGCTTCATAGTGGTAAACATCACCGTCAAACAAGTAGCGCTTATCAGTGTGAACAGAATACTCTGGTGGCTCGCAACTAGGCTCTGAGTCCAGTTCAGAACCAAACCATATCCAGATCAGCGGGCCTTTTTCTATTGCGTGATAAGCAGTTACTTTTGCTTTTGATGGAATCTTTTCTTGTCCTGGAATTTCGATGCAGGCCCCTGCGCAATTAAACAGCAGACCGTGATATCCGCAACGCAACCCAGATTCATCAACGGTCCCCAAAGACAGAGGTAGTGCTCTGTGACAGCAGCGATCTTCAAGTGCCCCGATTTGACCGTCTTGTGTTCTAAACAAGACTACCGGTTCGTTTAGCAAGGTGCGCGCTAAGGGTTTATCGCTAACTTCTGCACTCAATGCGGCTACGTACCACATGTCCAGAGCAAACTCTGAACGAGTGGGCGCACTTGTTACCATGACATCATTGGAGCTTGCCACTTGATTTCCTCCTAGGGAATACTTTTCAATATCGAAGACGAAGGTATGCCTGCCGCTGATATTAGGTTTACCATTTGTGTTAAATACGGCTGTAAGCTCTCTTCGACCAAGGGAATATGCCTCAGCTAGATCGGCTTCGCCACAACCGCGATACTGTCAGCGGTCGCTTGACTGTTATCAATCAGAGGCCCTTTGCCAAGTTGTCCTAAGCAAATGCCAAGGCTGCTCTTAACGATGTAATCACAGCGTTCGAAGCGACGATCTCTATAATTCTTAAAGGCTTCTTCAGGGCTTGATGCTTTTGTCAGCTCGTCGGCTAGTACAAGCGCATCTTCGATGGCCAATCCGGCACCTTGCCCTAAGTGCGGCGTTGTAGAATGCACAGCATCGCCTAGTAATCCGATGCGGCCACTGTGCCAATCGCCCTCGAGCATCAGCCACTCTAGTGGACGATAGACGACGCCTTGATTGTCTGTAATCTCATCTGCAAAGTGGTGCAAAGTAGGGCAGGCCATATTCAATCGCGCCTTCATTTCATCTACAAGCGTCGACTTTTTAAAATGAGGATTCTCTGGCTCTGGCGTTGTCACATACATATATATCTGTTCTTCCGACATTGGGACCAGGCCCACGCCGACTCGACCGTTATACACGTGGAGGCCTTCCATATCTTTAGGTCGGTTGAAGTTATACCGCCAAACCGATTGGCCGGTAAATTCAGGGGCGGGGGCTTCTGGGAAAATAGCTTGGCGAGTTTGAGAATAAATCCCATCGGCACCAATGACCAGATCATATTTTCCTTGACTGCCATCACTGAAAGTAACCTCAACAAAGTCAACGCTGTCATTAATTGTTTCTGCTGTCAGGCCAAGACGGATGTCGGCTCCGGATTTCTTAGTGCTTTCAGCGAGAACTCGTTGAAGAGCAGGGCGTGCAATACCGACATTTGCTGGATAGCCTTCAACAAGGGGTGGTAAAGGTATTTTTGCAACCTCCATTCCATTTGGCGCAAAGATTTTGACATGATCAAAACCATAGCCGGCATCAATATAGTCATCAATCACCCCGAGCTCATACATGGCCCGGATTACATTGTTTTGTTGAATAATACCGACACCGTACACTGTCCACTCTGGGTCTTTTTCAATTATCTCAACATCATAGCCTTTTTTTCTGAGTGCTATCCCTGCGGATAATCCACCAATTCCGGCGCCTATAATTAGTACTTTCCAAGGATGGTCGGAGCCTCGGAATGAAAGAGTATTTTTGTTCATTTATTTTTCCCTTGTTTTGTTACACATTGGTCCATTGGCCCAAAGAGTGGCTTATCATCGAGCCCTCTCGTCTCCATCCGAACCCGATCACCAAACGACATGAAGGGTGTTTGTATCTCTCCAAGCTCAATCAAATCAATTGCACGACGTTCAGAAATACAGGATGACCCCACTGCCTTGTAGTCTTCATTTGAAACAGTCCCAGAACCTATAACAGTTCCGGCGGGCAGGTCGCGTGTCGCAGCGGCATGAGCTACCAATTCATGAAAGCCATATTCCATTTCATTGCCAACCGTTTCCCCAAATCGCTCGCCATTGAGGTCGACTCGAAGCGGTAAATGAATTTGTCCTTCGCGCCATACCTGGCCCAGCTCTTCTGGTGTTATAGCTACACCTGCCATGCTGCAAGCAGGTTTGCCCTGTACCCAGCCAAAGCCAGTTTTCATTTCGGCGACGGCAATCGTACGCAAACTCCAATCATTGAGTTGCACTATGAGCTTTATGTGCTGCATGGCATGCTCTGGGGATACGCCCATAGGAACCGCGTCGACAATCACGCCAAATTCGCCTTCAAAATCGATACCGCCATCCTCAGAAGGAAAAGGAATGTCATCAGATGGACCAAAAAAGCAGTCGGATAACCCCTGATACATCAATGGCTTTTGTGCATCGATAGGCGGGAGGTTATAGGCTTTTTCCATTAACTTTCCATGCTGCGGAAAAGCAGACCCATCCAGCCATTGCCAAGTGCGAGGCAGAGGGGCGGTGGCAGTCATTGAATCAAAGGGCTGCCCAGCGTCTCCGTCGCTCCCATTGAGTGCCTTCGACAGCTGTCTTAGGTCCTGTTCAACATGATTCCAGTTTTCTATGGCTGATAAGAGATTGGGTGCAATACTTTCAGCGCTTATACAGCGTTGATTATCATCGGATACAACCACCAACGTACCATCGCGACTATTAGACTTTAATGTGGCAAGTTTCATTGTGCGCTGTCCTGAGAAGATGCAAGTTCTGGGCTGAATTTACCGTCAACCAGAACAAAGACGATGCGGCAATTCCTATCTGACCGATTTGCCCATCCGTGATTAGTGCCTCGCTGAATGATGATATCGCCGGTTTTACAAAGAGTTTCACCCTCATCCATAATCAAAACGATTTCGCCATCCAGCACAATTCCGTAATCAATGGTTTCGGTCTTATGCATATGAGCATGACGTTCACTTGTACCACCATCAGCCACAGCATTACCGGCGCCTATTTCTGCAAAGTGCGCGATACGCTCTTCAGGAGACAGGTCAGCGAAGCTTTCATCATCTGGCGGAATATCGAGTATGCGGATGCGGGTGCCATTTTCTGGCGGTACCAGTTGGATTCCTTCCTCATAAGGCTCTCCGCTTGCATGATCAATTAGCGCGGGGCTGGCTGTGGTATTCCAAAGTTCATAAAACATTGGACCCGTCTCGCCACCGATACGCTGCACGCGAGGCGCCGGACCATCCTCTTGGATGATCGCTTGTCCCTCAGAATTATGTCCCGTGACAATGCGTCGGGGGATAGTGTTTTCCATTATATTGTCCTCTTTCCTGAATTTTTCCTGCAAGACCATTTGACGAAAGCAATCCACAGTCGCGCAAGGTTCCGGCTGATTTTGCCGCAGCTCTCGGTTTGTTATTAACGTCTCTGGTCCCCTAGGGTATCGGCGAACCAGTCAGCGATATAATCCCTGCCATAGGACATATTGTCCGCTCCAACGTGCTCGACACCGCCTTCTCTAGCAGTGAAGATTTTTAGTTCTGGCTTGATGGAATTGGTCATTTGCTCAAATGCCTGGTGGGCATATTTCACATTGATCTGGCGATCACTGGCACCGTGGGTAATTAGGAATGGCATTTTGATTCGGTCCATATGACCGTTCATATCCATACCCTCAATCTTTTTGAAAAAATCTTCTTTGTCTGTTGCGCCAAAGACCCAATAGACATGTTTCCAATAGTGCGGAACTGGGTTTTCACCTTCGCTATCGAGGCGACCAATTTGCACTTCATGCCAGTTGTGATTGGCGCCCCAAACGGCAGCTGAAGCAAAGCGCGGCTCGTAGGCCGCAGCTCTCGCTGCGAAATGACCGCCTAGAGAGATACCGGATACTCCGACACGCTCCCCATCGACGTCATCGCGCCCAGCTAGGTATTCGTAACAGGGCGTTGCCCACTCCTCCGCATAGGGTGTCGCAGGGAGGTTATGCAGGCGCAGAGTCTCTCCGGTTCCTGGTTGATCTACACAGAGCGTGGATATACCTCTTTTAGCCAGTGCATGGGGAAGCCAAGACCAAAAAAGAAGTTCTTTGCTGCTATCGAGACCATTGGTAAAAAGAACGCAGGGCGCGGGGCCATCAACGCCTTCTGCGCGGGTAAAGAGCGCTGGTATAACCGCTCCCTTGTAGGGGATTTCGACACGTGTGCAATTTTCACCGCTGAGTTCGACATATTGTTTAAAGGCTGACTGGGCTTTGGCAAAGGTCGCTGCTTTACCTGGCTGCCCTGCACCCTGCATTCTCTCTGCCGTGGTGTAGTACAGACTGGCTCGGCGAAATTTTTCAGCTGCGGATAAATTTCTACCGCGTTCTAAGTCTTCATTGGCGAGCTCAGACAGAGTATCAGCCTTTTTCGCCCACTCCTTCATAAATGCCGGTGTTCCGGCATCAGCGCCTTCATCAGCGGCACGTTTAATCGGCTCGCACATATCCACGATTTCGCCAAGCTCTGCGCCACTGGCAACAGCGATTGAAACGGAAAGATTCCAGATATAATTTGGGAACAACTCACATAAAGCCATGATCTAGGCCTCCGGAGCTGTGAACAGCCCATTATTTGTTACTGACTTCGGCATAGTCGCGGGACCGCCCACACCAATACCCCATTGATCCATGATTTCTTTGCTCGGCTTGTGGACAGTTGCAACCCAGTTGTCGTCGTCGACTCTTTCTAGTTCGGATGTATATTCAACGACATAGCCTCCAGGAGTAGCGAAGTATGAGAAAACGTTGTTTCCGGCTGTGTGGCGCCCGGGTCCCCACAAGATATCACTTTCGTGGCTGCGCACTCGTGCGATGCTTTTCATCACTGAATCAATATCGGGAACATCATAAGCCACGTGATTAAATGCCGGTGGCCCCGGCAAAATGGCAAGACGGTGATGCCATTCATTGCAGCGCAAAAAGCACATAAAATCTCCCAGCCAGTCGGATACGCGGAAGCCCAGAGCTTTTTCGTAAAACTCAACGTATTCTTGAGGGTTTGGAGCATGCAGCACGACGTGACTTATTTGTTCAGGACGAGGTTCGCCAGGCTGTATCGTGTCCGCTATGCGGGTTTCAAAACCGGTACACACCTCGATGGTGAATCCGATTGGGTCAAAGAAGCGGAAACCATAGCCACCGCCAAGTTCACTCATCTCATGGGGTTGACTGATAATCTTGCCGCCAGCTTGCTCAACTTGCTGAGCCAAAGCGTCAACCTCAGAGCGATCAGCCGCACTCCAGCTGATAACATCAATTCTCGGTTCAGCGCTCGGTCTTAGTCTGACGGAATATGCTGCTGAACTGCCGGGTGCAGCCAGATATATCATGCCATCATCGCTGGGCACCTCAATGAGTTGCCAGGCATCTGTGTAGAATTTTTTTTCTGCTTCGATATTTGTGACACCGTAACCTACGTATCGTATTTCATTGACGCGAGCCATCTGTTATTTCTCCAAGATTTTCTAAGATTGTGCTGCCATGTATTCGGCGGCCTAAATTTTCTTACTGTTAAAAGCGGGGCATTAACCCTTCTGATTGAAGGAGTGCCTCCGCATCATTTTCCCTCGAAATTGCGCGCTGCACAGCTGGCATTTCGAGGGTTCGTGAATAGTGAGCTGTAATAGCTGGAAACGGCGCGGGATCAAATCCAGCCCCAGTGATGCGAAACCAAACCCAATGCAAGTAGGCATCGATTACCGACCAGTGGTCGCCGAGCATCCAAGGCTGGCTCAGCAAGTCAGCTTCTATCGATTCCAGTTGCTCAGACATACTCATCGTTGCCATGTCAACAACGCGCTGAGGAGCGCCCTCAAGATCGCAAAAAAAGTGCGGCATCCTAATTCGAGTAACAAGGGGATGCAGGTCAGCGCTAAATCTTACAAGAGCACTCAATACTTGCGCCTGGATCAAACTTGAATTTGACTCAGGTAAGAGATTCGCCTGCGGATAGGTTTTCGAAAGCCAGATTAAAATTGCAACGTTTTGGGGGATCGGCGTTCCATTAACCACCAAAACTGGGATCTTGCCGCTTGGGTTAAGGTTCTTGAACTGCGAAGACTTATGCTCCCCCTTCATAAACCGCATTATCTGAGTGTAAAAGGGAACACCAATGGTCTCCAGAGCAATCAATGGGACTCTAGAGCAGGCGCCTGGGGCAAAGTGTAGGCATAGATCAGTCATTTAACACTGTGCCTAAAAACATTGACCTGTAAAGTTTAACCACCATTTGGCTCTCCCCTAAGTCTTGCGGAAAAGACGCAAGCGTTTTAATGGAGCTAATATTGAGTCAAACCGTAAGATTATAAAAGTTGATTGTTTTTATATGTTTGGATTTGTTTTGGTGATAGCTATTTCTTTGATTTTCTGCAGAATATATTGAATGCCTGGGTCGTTAGAGCGGGCGCTATGGACTTGCACGTGTTCTTTTATGGAGGGGAAGCTAAATGGCAATGGCGCTGTGACTATGGGAACTCGCGTGGCGAAAATATTAGCCAAACGTTCATGCATTACTGTCAATCTATCTGTTCCGACGACCATTTCAGGGGCCAGAAGGAATGAGCCGACCAAAATGTCTGTATCTCTCGATTTCTTGCGTGATTCGAGTTGCTGGTCGGACACTGAAATAGGGCGGCGGCTGCCAAGCTTTACGACTACATGTCCTGAAGTATAGAAAGCTTCCTCTGTCATCGCCTGTTGGAAAGCGGGGTTTGATTGGCAGCCTACGATCACGAACCGATCTTCGAAGAGAAGCTCTGAAGGAAATTCATCAGAGATCATTTGTTCGGGTAGTATCACCAAATCGATGCTGCCCTGTGACAACAACTCATGAGTTGAATCCGCAGGGGGCACGATTTCCAGCTGTATATTAGGCGCTACGTTTCGCAAATGCCTAATTAGGGGGACAAAAATGACCTGGGCCAGATAGTCAGATGCAGTGATAGTAAATTTACGCGATGTGGTTGCAGGGTCAAAAAATGCGGTTTTGGAGATCAACGCTTCCACGCTGGCAAGCACGACTTTTAATTCTTGGTGAATAATAAGTGCGTGAGGTGTCGAGACCATTCGCTTGCCGTGCTGCTTGAGGATGGGATCGTTAAAGTATTCACGCAGCCGTCTGAGAGCCGCGCTCATAGCGGGCTGGCTTAAATGCAGTCTCTCGGCGGATCGCGAGACGCTTTTCTCGTCCAGCAAAACATCAAGTGCCAAGAGCAAATTTAGATCTAAACCTTTAAAGCGCATTATTGTTATCTCTACTTAGATTATTTAAGTTACCAGACTAATCCATAATAATTTTGTATGCAATATGATAAAAATAATAAATTTTACCAATGGCAGCGTAACAACTATCGTTGAGGAACAATAAAACAAGTACAAATTATAAATAATAAAACCCAGGAGTTAAGCATGAATAAGGTAGCACTATGTACAACAAGCGCGACCATTCTTAGTTTGGCGCTCGCTGTTTCGACTGCATCTGCGCAGTCCGCCGCTGAGCCCAAAGCTAACGAGAATGCGGGGATTGAGGAAGTTATTGTAACAGCTCAGCGCCGAGCGCAGTCGCTTCAGGATGCCGCACTAGCGGTACAAAGCTTTGATACGGATACGCTCACTCAGTCGGGAATCGAGTCCGCAACTGATCTTGGCTTACTCTCTCCCGCCTTGGGGATCAGCGCAGGTGGCGGTCCATTGGCAAGCTTCTTTGTTCGGGGTGTTGGTGCTCTAACGGTCAATCCATTGACCGACTCGGCTATCGCTCAGAACGTTGATGGTGTCTATCTAGGTCGCTCGAGTGGTGCTGCAGGCCAGGCTTTATTTGACCTTGAGCGTGTCGAATTACTTAAGGGCCCTCAGGGTACTCTCTACGGCCGTAACGCCACTGGTGGTGTTGTTAATTACATTCCAAATAAGCCGGTTCTGGGTGAGAATTCAGGATACATGCAAGCCGAAGTTGGTAACTACTCTAAATTAGGCCTGCAGGGCGCAGCCAATATTGCTGTTTCAGACGATGTTGCGATTCGTATTTCTGGCAATAAGCTGGAGCGCGATGGCTTCTCAGATGATGGAACCAATGATCAGGACTCGTTTGGTTTACGCGGACAGCTGTTATTTAATGCCAGCGACAAACTTTCTATCCGACTAGCTGTAGATCATTCTGAAGTGAGTGGCAAGGGTGCCGGTGGTGATTTGTATGGAACCTACAGCAACGATACTGGATCACTTTCTGAATTCACACCAACAGGTCTGCCGATTGATAGTGGTCCTACAGATGCAGGCGCCAACGCCATTCGATCGGGCATATTACACACTCCTTCATTTGCGCCTTTTCAGCCTATAGATGGGGAGGACCTGTATCAAGATATCAGCTGGACGGGTTTCTCAGCTGAAATTAATTATCAGACTGATGTTGGTACGCTAACGTTTATCCCTGCATACCGCGAATCAGAGCAGGATTACCAGTTTTCTGGCCCAGGATTTGCTCCCGCAAAAACTGCCGAAGAAAATAATCAGACGTCGTTTGAGCTCCGCTTTGCGACTGACTTGGATGGTCCTTTAAACGGTATACTTGGTGCCTTTCATATCGAAGAAGAAATTAGTACCAGTACCGTATTCGCTCAAAACTACGCATCTCCGATACAGAATTATGACAACGGCGGCGATAGTTGGGCGGTCTTTGCGCAGGGCACATTTGACCTTTCCGAAACCTTTCGTTTGAACGCTGGTGTTCGCTACACAGAAGACAGTAAATTTGTTGACGGTATCAGTGATACATTTGTCACCTTCTGTGGCGGTGCGCCGTTTACGGGTAACTTCTTGACCCCTGGGCCACCACCATTCAATAGCTTTGCCAATGGCTGTGCCTCTGGCGCAATGCCTGCGCAACCGGTGACCAGTGATCGCGATGCGTTTATTCAATATTTTGTCGATGAAGGGTTGATCGCTGCAGATTCTGTAGCAGATATTCCGGGTAGGGGTCGCCCTCCAGTCTACAACTTTAATTTACCAGGCGGCGTTCCTCCCACTCCGGGACGTAATCCAGAGCCGATTCTTGGTGCAATTGTGAATGTGGGTGATGGCGAGTTAGCGGCCGATCTTAGCTACAGCGAGACGACCTATAGACTCGGCGCCGAATGGGATTGGGCTGAAAGCAACCTTCTATTCGCGACCTTTGAAACAGGCTACCGCGCTGGTGGTGTCGATCTTGCAGTTGGGCCGGCGTCAACCTATGATTCAGAGTTTATCGATGCGATCACGATAGGTTCTAAGAACCGCTTTATGGATAACACTTTGCAAGTCAACGCCGAGCTGTTCCTATGGAAATATGATGGCCAGCAGGTAACGTACTTTACTACCCTAGAGGGTGCTTCAGCTTTCCCAATCGCGAATGCCGATGCAACCATTCAAGGTCTGGATATTGATGTTATTTGGGCGGCGACAGGTAGTACAACATTCGGCTTAAATGTGCAGTATCTGGAAGCCTCTTATGACAAACTGGCGCTGATTTCAGATCCGGGCAAGGGTCGATTTGGCTGTTCATCTAATGGTGTTAGTGATGATGTCGAGAGCTATGATTGCTCGGGAAGCGACATGCTGTATTCTCCTGAAATTGGTGCGGATTTAAATGTAAATCACGTCATCGACTTGGCAAATCATCAGGTGTCTCTGACAGCAATGGTTTCCCATAGATCAGAGCAGCAAACCAACTTCCTGCTACTCGAAGATACTAAGTCGGATTCGTATACGACGTTGAACCTTGATGCAACGCTCTACTCAGGTGATGAAGATTGGTCTGTTTCGGCCTTCGTGAGAAATGCGACTGACGAGCGATTTAGTATCAATACCAATGTCTCAAACCGCGGATTGGCTTATGCTATTTTCTCCCCGCCGCGCACTTACGGTGTTAGGTTTATGGCTAGCTTTTAGTAGTTAGGAAACGTAAGTATTAATAGATCTTGCTCATGACCTTCGAGTTTTGAGCAGGGTTTATTATTTCTACGAGGTTAACGTAAACCGAATTTTTTCTGCCCCTCCAGTCGTTATCAGAAGAGCGAGTTAATATGAAACTCATACCAAACGTTATCTGCCTTGTTATTTCTCTGGCGTATTCTGGAGTAATTAGTGCTTTAGGATCGACTGAGAGTATCTCAGATGAGTTGGTAAAAGTTGATAAGCCAAATATTCTTCTTATCGTTGCCGATGATCTTGGATTCTCTGATCTTGGGGCTTTTGGTGGCGAAATTGAAACGCCCAATCTTGACGCCCTAGCAACATCTGGGGTACGACTTACAAATTTCTATGCAACTCCAAGCTGTTCCCCGACTCGGTCCATGCTACTGACAGGCCAAGATAACCATCCTGCTGGCATGGGCGCTATGGCTGAAGCTCTGCAAACATTTTCGATTCTAAAGGGCAAACCAGGTTACGAGGGTTATCTCAAACCAGAAACCACAACCATTGCCGAAGTGCTTTCCAATGCCGGCTATAGGACGTTAATGAGTGGAAAATGGCATTTGGGTAGTCAGCCTAACCAGCAACCAACAGAGCACGGTTTTGATCGTGCCTTCGCCTTAATGCAGGGAGGTGCCGATCATTTCGGTGCCGGCCAAAATGGTGGTCCAGCCCTTCAGCCAGCGACTTATACCGAGAATGGTCGGCCAGCCGAATTTCCCGTGGGTTCCTATTCAAGCGATGTCTATGCCGAGCGCTTAATCGATTATCTTAATCTCGAAGATAAGTCAGATAAGTCAGATAAGCCAGATCAGCCATTCTTTGCCTATTTGGCCTTTACCGCACCGCACTGGCCATTGCAGGCGCCAGCGGAACTGATCGAAAAATATAAGGACCGCTACAATGCGGGTCCAGAGGCTTTACGCTCCGCTCGTTTCGAGCGTATGAAGCGTTTGGGATTAATCGATAGCGCCGTTCCAATATCGAGTCTTGTTGTACTTGACGACTGGCAGAAGCTTTCAGAGCAGCAGCGTAAGGTCGAATCTCGCAATATGGAAATCTACGCTGCCATGGTGGACTCGCTGGATCAGAACGTGGGTAGAGTGTTAGATCAATTGCGTGTCTCTGGAGAGTATGACAACACCGTTATTATTTTCATGTCGGATAATGGGGCCGAGGGTATCGGAGCTAGGCCACTTATAGGTAGAACCTCTAACTCAACGCCTCCGCAGCACAAAGCCGCGGTTCTTGCAGCGATTAATGCAGGCAATTTAGACCTGTCGAAGATGGGGACCGGGGAGAGCTTTATTACCTATGGTAGTCAGTGGGCGCAAGCGGCAATGGCACCTTTTCGAAGGTCGAAGGGAGATACAGAAGAGGGTGGTGTGAGAGTGCCTGCCTTTATCTCGGGCCCTGCTATAAAAGGCCAAAGAATTATCTCAAGTGCGCTGTCTGTTCGTGATGTTATGCC
Source organism: gamma proteobacterium HTCC2207 (assembly GCA_000153445.1). Lineage (GTDB taxonomy): Bacteria > Pseudomonadota > Gammaproteobacteria > Pseudomonadales > Porticoccaceae > HTCC2207. Next base: position 443,963 of record CH672396.1, read on the forward strand.
AACAGTACTGGACATTACACATACAGCTTACAGTGACGTATCTGAAGCCCCAGTAACAGCCGCTGGTGTCATCTCTATGCCTTCTGCGAAGTCATGGAAGCCGATATTAGACGGATCGTTGGAGTCTGTGCGCTCTGACACTGACGCAATTGCCTGGGAGCTCCACCTGAAACGCGGTATACGAGTTGGAGATTGGAAAGCGGTGTATGGCAAAGATACTGGTGACCGTTCTTCGCCATCTTCTTGGAAGCTCTACAATCTTTCAGATGATATAGCTGAGAGTAACGATGTCAGCGCAGAAAATAGTCAGGTCTTAGAGCGTCTTGTAGCTGCTTGGGGTGCATATGCTAAACAGAATGGTGTATTTGTGCCGGGGCCCCCGTAGCAAAAGAGTGAGTGAGATTTTAGTAAGGTTGAGCCAAATTTTGACGCTTGGATAGATCAGAAAAGTGATCGACGTTAAACAATAACGCAGTCTATGCCCGCATAGGCGGGCATGGGTTCAACGTCAAGTCAGAAGGCCCTGCTCCAATAATAACGTCTGTTTTCATTATTTAATGATTTCCCCGAAATCACTTCTCGACCATTTGTTGGATTTTTTCCAGCACTTCCATGGTAGAAAAAATTTGGCCAACTGATCCGTTGGGCTCTCGGCCTTCTTTAATGGCTGAGAAGAATTCTCGCTGCATCAGTTCGATTCCATTAGTGGATATATCGATACCGGACACGTCGACAATTTCGCCTCTCCCAGTTTTCATGTCATCGTAATAGGCCGTATAAGTCCCGTTGTCACAAATATAGCGAAACTCGGTTCCAAGTGGCCCATCATTATTGAAGGAAAGAGACAGGTTACAAATTTTTCCACCGGTAGTTCGCATCACCACTCCCATGTCCATATAGATTCCCAAGTCTGGGTTAACTGGACCTGCCACCGCATATACATCGGCGATGTCTTCACCTGTTTGATACCTGAACAGATCGATTGAGTGAGCGGCATGGTGCCACAGTAAATGGTCGGTCCAGCTGCGGGGCTCGCCCAGCGCATTGACATTGCTGCGACGGAAAAAGAAGGTTTGAATATCCATTTGTTGGATATTGAGTTCTCCGCTCTCCACTCTGTTGTTCACCCACTGGTGTGGAGGATTAAAGCGACGGACATGTCCGACCATTGCGGTTAACCCAGTCGCTTTTACTTTTTCTGTAAGAGCCCTTGAGTCCTCAATATTATCTGCCATGGGTATTTCAACAAAAACGTGTTTCCCCGCGTCCAAAACTTGCATAGCCTGAGCCGCATGCATCGGGGTGGGAGTCACTAAAATCGCCGCTTCCACACCCGGTTGGCTTAGGCACTCACCGAGGTCCAGTGACCAATGGGGGATACCGAAATCTTTTGCAACATCACCTGTAGCGGACTCAACGCCACCGGCCAGTGATACCACTTCTATATTTTCAATGTTTCTCAGGGCTTCCAAATGCTTTCGACCGAAAGCACCTTCTCCAGCAACAACTATTTTCATTTTCCATTCTCCAGCACAATGTGTCCGAGTGCCGTATTTGACGCGGGCACGTGATAATGACGATGTAATTCTTTAGGGTTTGTCAGTGCGCCTAACATAACCAGCCACATGACTAGCTCGATCCCCTCTGAGCCTGCCTCACGCAGGTATTCGATATGCGGTATTTGACGCAAGCGTTCAGGGTCTGCAGTTAGATCATCCAGAAACGTCTGATCCCATTTTTGATTGATCAATCCTGCCCGGGGACCCTGGAGTTGGTGACTCATTCCACCAGTGCCCCAAATTTGCACGTTGAGATCGCTGGGGAAGCGCTCAACTGCGCGTTTAATGGATTGTCCCAGACGGAAACACCGATCGCCGGAGGCAATAGGGTAGGTCACTACATTGATCATGATGGGAACAATCAACGCCGGCCAAGAATCAGGTTGACCGAATATGGCCGAAAGCGGCACTGTGAGACCATGATCCACATCCATCTCGTTAATGATGGTCATGTCGAACTCATCCAGAATAAGATTTTCAGCAATATGCCACGCCAAATCGGAATGATTCTTGATCTTTGGCACGGGTCTAGGCCCCCAACCTTCGTCGGCGGAGGTGAACTCTTCCGCGCAGCCAATGGCGAATGTTGGAATAATCTCTTGCCCAAAAGCCGAGGCGTGATCGTTATACACAAGAATCACAACATCTGGTTTGTTCTCTGGCTTTGCAATCCACTCTTTTGTCCAATCGTAGCCTGCAAAAATAGGCTTAAAATAGGGTTCGTCACATTTGCCTTGGTCAATGCCGACGCCAATCAGTGGAACGTGACTTGTGGCGACACCCGCCGTTATTTTAGCCATGCTATTTGCCCTCTTTTATCGATCGAACGCCATCTGGCGACCGGCCACCGGCTGCCATCATGGCTTGATAATCCTCAACCGTCATACCTGTCATGGTTGACACGGCTTGAACAAAAGAGAGGCCGTCGGTTGAAAATACTTTTGCGAGGTAATAAATATTGCCGCCCAAGGCGAGGAGTTGGTTGTAGTCGCGGGCCAGAAGCGCGGCTTTTTGTTCGGCCGTGATTTTCCAATCGCGCAAGTAGTCCTGTTCGTTAGCGAGCCATCTTTTGCGATTTTCGGGCTTCATAAGCGACATACAAAACTGATTGAGCCAGTAACCTTTCCTCGCTCTCTCTGCTGTGAAGACAAGTGTCCCAGGAATATCACCAAAAGCCGCTTTGTAGTCTTGGTTATTTCTTTCCATTTTCGATTTCCATCAATTTAGAAATACTGCGTCTGGCATGAGCGCCGCCGGAATCAATGGAAAGAACCCTCAGGGCCATATCAGGATTATCGGCAATTGATTGCTGTTGACGCTCAAGTATCTCTATATCTTCGTGAAAAATTGCCGCTTGTCCGGCTCGGATACGCTGTGTCAGGCCTTGGTCGTCAATTCTGAAATTACGTGCCATGCCCCAGAAGTAGTGACAGCTCTCTTCAGTTTCCGGTGTCATAGAATCGATAACAAATCCTCGTACGCCGGAATTATGGTCCTCAAGCGAGTCAAGATTCTCAATGGGCGAAACACCAACGTCTATATTGACCGAACAGGGTTCGATGAATTCGCAGATTTGCCAGCGATCAACTGGAGTGTCCTTTTGCAGCGCGTCGCGCCAAAAGGGTGGCGGCGATATATTAGGTATCCATCTCGAAAGAGTCACTTTATTCCCATTTACAGAGGTTTCTAACGGACTTTCCATTAACTCCTTCTGACCAATAGACCCAGCATGGACGTATGTCTCATGGGTTAGATCCATAAGATTATCGATAAAGAGACGATAATCGCACTGCACATGCATATAGCCACCGTCGAAGACCCAGCCTTCGCTATCACAGGGCCAGAAATCGGGAACCGTCTCTGGATCAGCCTTATCTTGCTCTCCGATCCAGACCCAGATATAGCGGTACTTTTCCACCACATTATAGCTTTGAGTAGAGATTTGTTTGTTGACCCGCTGATTTGTCAAAGGCATTTCCTCTGGACTGCCATCAGGTCCGATCAGCATGCCGTGATACTTACAACGGAGGTTGTCCCCCTCTCGAGTGCCAAGGGAGAGAGGAAGCAGTCGATGGGGGCAGGCGTCGCGCAAGGCCACAACACTGCCATTAAGTTTTCGGTAGAGAACAATAGTCTCACCGCAGATCTTTCTGGAGAGAGGAGCGTTGGCAACCTCACCGTCCCAGGCTGCGATATACCAGCGATTTCTTATAAAAGTCATAAGCCCCGTCCTTTCAGTAGTTCGTCAAGCCGCGGATAAATACGGCGAGCGTTACCTTCGAAAATATCGTGCCGAGCATCAGCTGTAAGATCGAGATTTTCCAGATACCGTTTGGTGTCATCGAAATAGAAGCCTGTCTCTGGATCAATGCAGCGGACAGCGCCGATCATCTCAGAGGCAAATAGGATGTTTTTTGGATCTATGACTTCACATAGCAGATCAATGCCCGGTTGATGGTAAACGCAGGTATCAAAGTAGACATTTTGCATCAGATGTTTGTCGAGGGTTGGCTTACCCAACATATCTGCTAGCCCGCGGTATCGGCCCCAATGATATGGCACGGCTCCTCCACCGTGGGGTATCACAAAATTCAGCTCAGGAAAGTCGGCAAACAAATCCCCTGTAATTAGGTTCATAAAGGCATTGGTGTCGGCGGCCATGTAGTAAGAACCTGTGGCATGGAGGCACGCATTACATGAGCCGGACACATGGATCATGGCCGGTACTCGGAGCTCGACCATTTTTTCGTAGAGTGGATACCAGTAGCGGTCGGTTAAAGGTGGCGCTGAAAAGTGTCCTCCAGACGGGTCAGGGTTGAGATTGCAGCCGATAAATCCGAGTTCGAGTACACAGCGTTCAAGCTCTTCAATCGCGTCCTCGAGGCCGGCGGGTTTATCGTTTTTTACTTGCTGGGGGAGCTGGCAGACACCAACAAAATTATCGGGGAAAAGGTCGACTGTTCGTTTAATCATATTGTTGCAGGCTTGGGCCCAGTCGATAGAGGTTTCAGTATCGCCAATGTGGGGTTCCATAGCTGAAGCGCGCGGTGAGAAGATTGTAATATCCGCACCACGTTCTTGCTGTAATTTGTACTGATTGTTGGCGATGATCTCATAGAGCTCCGAGTCTGGATAGACAGGCAGGCTAGGGCGCGGCTTTGAAGGGTCTTCAAGGCGCGCGAGCTGAGCTGCTCTGAAATCAAGGTGTGCTTGAGGAACAAGTGTTTGATGTCCGTGACAGTCGATGATCAGATTCATGGTGAGATGTCTAAAATTGTTTTCAAACAGTGTAACCAAATTATCAATGCAGGGCGCATTAGTAGTGTATTTCTTATATAAGAAAATGCTAATATTAAGAAATGGATATATGGCGATTTAACATCAGGCATTTGCGGGCATTCCTGAAGACAGTAGAGATGGGAACGTCAACCGCAGCTGCACGGGCAGTTAATCTTTCACAGCCCGCTGTCACGCAGGCTATTGCAAAACTCGAAGATCAATTGGACTTTGCTCTATTCGATCGCCAGAGCGGAGGCTTGGTTCCAACTGACGCGGCAAAGCTTATCTACCCACGGATTGTTGAGACGCTTAACTATATTGGCCGTAAAAACGTTACTCATACACAGATAAAAGCCTTTCTCGCTCTAGCGCAGTGTGGAAATTTCGCCGAGGCATCCAATAGCACCGGGCTCTCTTCGGCCTCGTTACACCGCGCTATTCGCGATCTCGAAATTTTCCTTAAACAGGATCTGACACGCCGCAAAGGCCGCGGGCTTGCCTTGACCGATTTTGGACAGACCCAAGCTCGTCGATTTAGTCTTGCGGGGGCTGAATTGCGTTATATGATCAATGATCTCATGGCGCTCAAAGGTATAGCTTCTGGGTCAATTGTGATCGGCGCTATGCCCCTGTGCCGCGCTCGAGTGTTACCTGCAGCTGTGGTTGAATTTCAAGCATCCCATCCCAACGTTGATATACGTATTTCTGAGGGTTCATTCACCGAGCTTATAGAGCCGCTATTGAGTGGTCAGCTGGACTTTATGATCGGAGCCCTGAGGGAACATGGCTCTGACCCAGGTCTAGTCCATACTCCGCTCTTTGAAGACGCACCGGTTGTTGTCGCCAGGACGGGGCACCCGTTATTTGACAGACTCGAAGCGGCGCAGGCGACAGTCAGAGAACTGGCTGAATTTCCATGGTGCGTGCCCCATTCTAACTCCCCTCTGCGCGAGAAATGGGAGGCATTGTTCACTGCGGAAGGTCTCCCGGTGCCGCGTATTTCTGTGGAGTGCGGGTCGGTAATCGTCAACCGTCAAATTCTACTGAAAACCGATTGCTTAACTATTTTGTCACCAGACCAGGTGGCCGTCGAACTGGAGGCCGGATGGTTATCGGTTCTGTGCTCCCTTCCTCCGTTAATGAATCGCAAGATTGGCGTAACATACAGACAGGACTGGCGACCCACTAGCTCCCATGAGAGTTTTATTGAGATTCTGGAGTCTGTTAGCTAATTAAATTCGTATTTTCTTATACGTTCAGCTGACTTCAATGTGGAATTGTCGCCTTCAGGAAATAATACTGAAGCTTTTGACACTTCTAGGATTTTCTTAATGGCTGAACATGTTGTTGTGCAAAATATTGACCGTGTCGATCTAGAGGTTGTCAACGGTCTAGGTGTTTGTGGGGTCTCTACAGTTTCAGAAGCGCAGGGTAGAACCGGCTGTTTGAAGCCTTATATGCGGCCTATTTACCCGGGCGCTCGCATCGCAGGTCATGCGGTGACAGTCTCTATTCCGCCCGCTGATAACTGGATGATTCACGTGGTGGTTGAGCAGTGCCAAGAAGGCGATATTTTGGTTATTTCGCCGACTTCGGAGTCTGATGCGGGATATTTTGGCGATCTGTTTGCTACAGCGTTGAAATATCGCGGCGTGCGCGGGCTTATCATTGAAGGTGGTGTGCGTGATCTAGCCGAATTGCAGGAAATGGACTTCCCGGTATGGTCAAAATATGTCCAAGGCACAGGCACAGTCAAAGAGAGTCTCGGTTCAATAAACATACCAATCATCTGCGCAGGACAGGCAATCAAGCCTGGTGATGTAATTGTCGCAGATGATGATGGTGTCTGTGTGGTACCGCGGGAAACGGCGCCAGACGTACTGATCAATGCGCGCGCTCGAGAGGATAAAGAAGCACGCAATCGAGCTAAATTTGCCGCTGGCGAGCTCGGTTTAGATGTTTATGGAATGCGTGAGCGACTCAAAGAAAAAGGGTTGAAATATATCAATGTCTAATCTGCAAGCTCAGCCACCGACGCCAGGTGCATTCGATGTGCATCCGAACCCTAAAAAACCAGATTTTAGTCCACCTCCCGGCGCGGTAGACGCTCACTGCCATGTCTTTGGTTCGTCGGATAAATTTCCCTATTCCCCGATTCGGAAATATACCCCCCATGATGCACCTGCTGCCAAGTTATTTGCACTTCGTGATCATCTTGGATTTGACAAAAACGTCTTAGTCCAAGCTAGCTGTCACGGTAAGGATAACGCTGCTATGGTCGATTGCCTGAATCAGTCAAACGGCAAGGCCAGAGGTGTAGCCATTGTTGATCCGGCGATAACGGATAAGGAGCTACAAGAACTTCACGCTGCCGGGGTGAGGGGAGTGCGATTTAACTTTTTGAAACGCCTCGTGGATCCAACGCCAAAATCTGAGTATCTCAAAATTGCCGAGCGGGCTGCCAGTATGGGTTGGCATGTGGTGGTTTATTTCGAAGCTGAGGAACTTGACGACATTGCGCCCTTTCTCGAGAAAATACCGACACTTGTCGTTATTGACCACATGGGATGTCCGGATATTAGCTTGGGCTCAACCCATGGGCAATTCCTACGTTTCGTGAAATTGTTGGATGACAATTCAAATTTTTGGGTCAAAGTATCCTGTCCCGAACGCTTGTCGGTCACTGGACCACCCTACGATGATGTGACGCCATTTGCTCGAACACTGGTCGAGCGCTTTCCCGATCGTGTGCTGTGGGGCACTGACTGGCCACATCCCAATATGAAAACGCACATTGCAGATGATGGCCAACTTGTGGATCAAATCCCACGTATCGCACCGACCGTCGAGTTACAGCGCAAATTGTTGGTCGATAATCCTATGTCTTTGTATTGGTCGGACTAGTAACTATGAACAATAGAATGACCAATACAACAACCAGTAGCACGATCGGCATCCCTTGCATGCTAATGCGCGGTGGCACATCCAAAGGACCATTTTTTATTGCCCAGGATTTGCCCTCCGAGGAAGGCGCTCGAAACCAAGCTCTTCTAAGGATGATGGGTTCACCTGATGCCCGTCAAATCGACGGTCTAGGTGGCGCCCATCCGCTTACCAGCAAAGTCGCCATCGTATCGTCCTCTGAGCGGCCTGAAGTGGACGTAGACTATTTATTCTTGCAGGTAACGCCCGAAACTGGTGCGATTTCAGCCGCACAAAATTGTGGAAATATGCTCGCCGCCGTTGGTCCATTTGCCATAGAGCGTGGCCTCGTTGCGGCAGCAACGAAGCAAACAGTCGTGCGTGTTCATATGGTTAATTCCGATGCCTACGCAGAGTTGGTTGTCCAAACCCCCGATGGCAAAGTGACCTATGAGGGTGACGCCAAGATTGATGGGGTGCCCGGGCCCCACGCGCCTATTTTACAGCGCTATTATGGAACCGCCGGAGCGCAATGCGGCGCGTTGCTACCCACAGGTAATGCGATCGATATGATTGATGATGTCGAATGCACCCTAATTGATAATGGTATGCCAAGCGTTCTGATACGTGCGAAAGATCTGGGGTTGAGCGGCTATGAAGCCCCCGAGGTCCTAGAAGCCAATGAGGCACTGAAAATACGTCTGGAAGCAATACGCGTTCACGCGGGTCAGATGATGAACTTAGACGATGTTACAGACAAGACTATCCCTAAGATGTGCCTGATAGCGCCGCCGATAAACGGGGGCATTATTTCGACGCGTACCTTTATTCCTCATCGCGTCCACCTATCCGTTGGTGTGCTGGGGGCGGCCTCGTCAGCGGCAGGCTGCATGTTACCCAACAGTGTAGCGGCGGGTATCGCCATTTTTGAAAAAACCAATCCTTGTCAGGTAGACGTTGAACACCCCACAGGGATGCTGACGGTTGAGCTGGAGTGGGATGACGGCACTGTTGTGCTTACAGCTCTTTTACGTACAGCCCGAAAAATCATGGATGGAGAGGTCTTTCCGTGAAGGTTGCGATAATCGGCTTTGGTGAAGCGGGGAAGATGTTCGCAGAGCATTTGCAGAGTCATGCTGATGTCCATGTCTACGATATAAAACAAGATGCTGAAATAAAAGCCCAAGCAGAGCAGTCTGGTGTTCAGTTCCAGGCCCATCTTGCTGACGCCTTGCGTGATTCTGTATTTGTGTTCTCTCTTGTTACCGCAGATCAAGCACCCACAGCGGCAAGCGAGGCTGGTATGCATTTACGTCCAGAGCAATATTTTTTGGAGATGAACTCTGTAGCGCCGCAAACAAAACAGGCAAATATTCAAGCCTGTTGCAATCTTGTTGACGTTGCGATTATGGCGCCAGTCTATCCTCTTAAAGGGTCCGTACCGCTTTTTTTATCTCACCCCGAGGGGCAGGCGCTCAGCCATGCACTCAATTTCCTAGGCCTAAACAGTCGATATGTTGGCCCTGAAGTTGGGCGAGCGGCGGCGATAAAAATGTGCCGATCAGTAATGATAAAAGGCATGGAGGCTCTCACCCTTGAGTGTTTTCAAACCGCTCATTTTTACGATGTAGAAAACGAAATAAAGGCGTCCTTAGATGACAGTTTCCCTGAGATGGGATGGCGTGAAGGTCGTGTCGATTATTGGTTTGAGCGTGTATCCACACATGGTCAGCGTCGGGCTGAGGAAATGCGTGAGGTCGCCAAAACCGTAAAACAGGCCCAGGTAAAATCGGGGATGTCTCAAGCTGTTGCTGACACTTTTGACGAATTTGTGAAAAATAATTAAATACTATTAAGTAATAATATCTCAAATATGATTACAACTTTCCGCTGCATTTTTTTGCAGATTTGCACTCTACCAATAATAAGATGAGGATTGATATGTCAACGAAAATTGTATCTGAAGCTCGCAACATTCATGGAATTATTCTCGTTTTAGCCGCGATTATGCCTGCTATGGCGATTATCTCTCTGGTGCCGGTGATGCCACTTTTGGGGCGCGAGTTCGCTGGTGTCTCCGGAAGTGAGGCACTTGTTCCTATCGCGCTCACTATACCTGCGCTATGTGTCGCTCTTTTTTCGCCGCTGGCGGGCTGGCTCTCAGACCGTATTGGCCGAAAAATGTTGTTATTTTTCTCGTTACTTGGATATGCCGTAATTGGGACGATCCCGTTCTTTTTGACGGATTTAAAACAGATTATTGGCGCGCGCTTTGGTCTTGGTGTTTTTGAAGCCGTCATCATGACGGTTGCCACGGCGCTTGTCGGTGATTATTTCAAAGGAGCTGCCCGAGAAAAGTGGATTGGCATACAAATTGGCGTCGTCAGTCTGAGCGCAATTGTCCTTATTGCGATCGGCGGTGCATTAGGCGAAACCCTGGGCTCACGCGGACCTTTTCTTCTCTACTTAATGGCAATACCTATCGCCTTATTGGTGTTGTGGAAACTCTTTGAGCCTGCGGTGATTGAGAAAAATAGCGATTCACAAGGAGTGCTCCCTTGGAGATCGTTGTTGCCTCTGCTCTTCATCACTCTGGGTGTCGGGATATTCTTTTACACCACTATAGTAAAGTTGGGTGATATTTTGTTACTTGTCCAAGACGCGAGTCCCGCCATAATTGGTGCTATTGGAGCGGCGTTTAATTTTGGTGTGATGATTGGAGCAGTTACTTTTACGAAGTTAAAGGTGCTATCACCTGGTCCAAAACCTCTCGCCATTGGAATGGCGTTGTTTGCGCTTGGCTATGGCGGCATGGGTCTGTCATCTGCGCTGTCAATCACGACAGTATTCGCAATCGTTACTAGCTTGGGTGCCGGTATGTTACTCCCATGCACCTTAGCTTGGACTATGAGTATCTTATCTCCGAGCGTCAGGGGCCGTGGGACGGGACTGTGGACTGGTATGTTCTTTCTGGGCCAATTTATCGCGCCCTTGGTGGTTGTTATGCTTGATCAACCTTTGGGCGGATTAAAAAATGTGCTTTTGGTCTATGCAGCTTCTGCCGCTATGTTGATGATGGTGGCGCTACTAGTTACGCGAGGCGCCAGCCCGTTTAAAAGTCAGTAAAAGAGATGGTAAAGATATGCCGTAATTAATTCCTTACTCCACATTGTAATCCCCCCATTGATTGAAAAAATTTTTTGTTGATTTTAGGGGGATTACGAACGGCTTTATACTTGTAGCACTAGGCGCGATAGCCAAGGAAGACATGTAGTGTGACACTGTCACAATAAGAAATAATGTAAAATAAAACTTATATAGATATCAATAGGTTACGCTTTCACGGCTGAAGGTTATAAATAGAGGAATATTGGCAAGCCCCTAGTATCGTAGATACCTGATAGCGTTACAATTCACGCAAACATAAGGTATTTAATATGAGTAGTATACGCTATCCAGAAGAGTTCAAGATCGAGGCAGTAAAGCAGGTTACGGACCGGGGTTACAAGATCGGCGAGGTCGCCAAGCGACTCGGGGTGACGCCCAAGAGCATGCATGACTGGATCAAGAAATACGGTGATACCGGTTCCCAGCACCAAACAATCACCGGCCAACAAGATGAGCTGCGACAGCTTAAGGCTCAGCTTCGAAGAGTCACGGAGGAGCGGGATATATTAAAGGAAGCCGCAGTGTATTTCGCAAGCGAGTCAAAGAAAAATATGATTATTGATTGGGTAAACACGGGTCTTAAATAAGTTTTGCTTTTATCTTTTCAGAGCTAGAGAGTGATTCATCATTCGGCTACCGAATTAGTGTATCACAGGCAGTAAAAAGCGGGCTTTAAGGGCATTGTGCCTCTATTACTTATTAGCTTATATGCTAAGAATAATTCCCTTGGCCTCCCTCAAAAAAAAGCCCCGGAAGGGGCTTTATGCCGAAGCCATCAATGCAAGCTTGGGTGTTCGATCGGCCCTGTAAAGACCCCAGTGCTTCTCTGGTTCTAGAGGGTCGCTGGAACCCTTCCAGTTTTCATCAAAGGCTTCGAAGTAGTACACCAGTACCTGCTCCTTTTCAGCCCAGTCCATCAGTTCTTCATAATAGCGTTGCTGGAATTCTTGATTAACATTATGACTGTCTATGCCGAAACCATTGGTTTTAGTGGCCCAGCCAGCCTCGGTAATCACTACCTGCTTTTCAGGGTAGGCCTTGGCAACGGCATTGTAGTTTTCTATGGTGTAGGCCAGACCTTCTTCAATACTTTTATATTCCCAAACCGGGTAGGTGTGAATAGAAATAACATCCAACTCTTCGGCGAGAGGCCGTAGCTTGTCGAGCCAGGGAACATAGTTTTCACAGAAGGTTACAGGCTGTGAAACACCTTCTTTAAGAAGTCTTGCGTAGCGCACTAGACTGTCAGTGGTGACCATATGATCGGTCCAGCTGACTGCGGCTTCATTGCCAATGGATACCGAGCTAACAATACCTGCATAGGCATTTGTCAGTTCTATCAGGCGTGTTATTTGAGTTTTATTTTCCTGCTTGTTAGCGAGCAATTGCTCCGGCGGATAAACACCACCCCAGGGGCATTCAGGATTGTCGACCTCGGCAGTGATGTAAGCGCCGAGCATGACATCAAATGGCATGTTTTCGTTCTTAATGACCGCGAGAACTGTTTCCGAGTGTGAGTCGCTGGCATACAGGCGCAGTGACTGCCATTGCTCTTGTAAGATCAGCAGATCTTGTTTGACCTGCTCATAAGAAGGGATCTCTCCAGACTCGGGGCTCTGTCCATCTCGGTAGCCGGAATAGCAGATAGCTTTGCGGTAGGGTAACGGTTTAGTTGTCATGATAGCTCTGAGTATTTTAATTGTTCATCTTTATCCCAAAGGCCCCAAAAAGCACCTACATCGCCTTCTGCACCCACTTTCCACGACTCATCAAACGACGAAAAGTAAAAAATATCAATATTTTCTGTCTTTCCCCAATGTTGAGTATTCAGAAAATAGCGGACCGCATTTTCTTCTGAAGGCTGCGCTCCGTAGAATTTCTCGCCTTGATTGGGCCAGCCAGTTTCGGTGATGATAACTTTTTTACCCTCTGCCACGGCCACTGTTCTGCGGTACATATCCTTCATATAGAGCAGAGAGTATTCAATGGCACAGCCTTCCCAAAAGGGGTAACAATTGGCCAGAATTACATCGCAAATTTCTGTAATGGCCGGACGATCTTCAAATTCATAATAGGCATCCACATAGCCCACAGGTATATCGGGCAGTGCTTCCTTAACCCGTGCAATATAGCCGAGCAGTTGCTCTTCGCTGAGGTCTTTGCGGTACATCACCTCATTGCCCACCGCGGCAATATCAACCAGACCCTGTTTGGCGAGTTTGATCAGACCGGTAATTTCTAATTCATTTTTCTCTAGATCATCGCCCAGCCAGGCACCGACCAGAGTTTTTAGTCCCATTTCTTTAGCTATTAAAGGAATTAGGTCATTGCCCTGACAGCATGAAAAAGACCGTACCCATTTAACACTGGGCTTAAGTATTGCCATGCGCCGCTCCACCTGCTCACGGCTAATATCATCGCCAGGTTCCTGACCCTCTTCATAGGCGCTAAAGCCAATGCCGTGCATGCCGCTATCCAGATAGCTATGAAAGTGATCTTTGAGTTGCTGCTTGCTTACGGCGGATGGGTCGATCCCGGAGAGGGATAATACTTTATCTTCTCTTTTGGACATGGGGGGTTTTAGACCTCTCAAGTTGATTATTATTATTATTGGAATTCGATAGATAAAATGCTACCTGAGCCCTGACCAAGTTTCAACGAAGCTCAAGTCCATCTTATCCCGATGAGACGCCATATTAACTCATTGTGATAAATGCAGTATTGCGTAAAAAAAGGTCTGACATTAGGATACCCGCCGCTTAAAACGTCTCGCCAGCCCCTTTAGGCATTGGGCTGGACGTTTAAAACCATACAAAATTACGGACATCGAGGCGTTTCTCGGTGACGTTAAAAATATAATGTTTAGGGAAACCATGACTCATAAATCTATCCATATCGGAAATCAGCTAGTTCAGGACGAGCAACAAAGCGTTTCTGGAGAATACGTCACTATCAAGGGCGAAGAGTTTTATAAGATCGCTAACTATGATCAGATGAAAGACTTTTTCATCAGTGTAGTGAGTGATTCAAATCACTGGATGTTTATCTCCACTCGCGGTGGTCTTTCAGCGGGACGAGTAGATTCCCAAAGCGCGCTGTTCCCCTACTACACCGATGACAAGATCAGTGATTCTTCGCCGTTTACCGGCAGCAGAACCATTGCGCTTGTGACCTCAGATGATAAGACCTCATTGTGGGAACCACTGTCCGAGCAGTATGCTGGTGTCTATAACATCACTAGAAATCTCTATAAGAATGTCTATGGCGACAAGCTGATCTTTGAAGAGGTCAACCATGATCTGGGTCTGACCTACAGTTACGCTTGGCGTACCTCTGATCGGTTTGGCTTTGTAAAGACAGCCACTCTGGTCAATAACAATACCGATTCCGTCAGTGTCGATATTCTTGACGGTATAGAGAACCTGATTCCCTTTGGCGTCGAATCCGATGTGCAGAACTCGCTGAGTTGCCTGGTCGATGCCTACAAAAAGAATGAACTTCAGGCAGATACAGGTCTGGGTCTTTATAGTATGAGCTCGATTCTGGTTGACCGCGCTGAGCCCAGTGAGGCCCTTTCGGCGTCTGTAGCTTGGTCTGTGGGCATGTCAGAAGCCACCAAGTTGGTGTCATCTATACAGCTGGATGCTTTTCGAAAAGGCCTGGGTGTAGATCAGGAATCTGATGTTCGCGGTCGACGCGGTGCTTACTTCGTCAATGGTTCTTTAACTCTTGCATCCGATGCTGAGCAGAGCTGGAGCATTGTTGCCGATGTTAACCAGGGCCCGGCAGATGTTCGTGAGCTAAATGCCTATATCAATAGCGGCGCCACTATTGCTCAGGATATAGAGGATGATATAGCTCTAGGATCCCTTAACTTGGCACGCATCGTAGGAACCTCCGACGGCTTGCAAGTTACCGAAGACCGACTGAGCGCCAACCACCACTTTGCCAATGTACTGTTTAACGTGATGCGCGGTGGTTTGTTTGTCGATAACTATGCTGTCGATAAAGCGGATTTAATTAGCTTTGTAGAAGGCTTTAACCGGGTTGAATATCAGAAGTCCGCTGCCTTTTTTGAAGGTCTGGAAGATAGCTTCCACTACAGCGACCTGATTGCCGCTGCTGAGCAAACCAATAATGCCAGCTTGCAGCGCCTGTGCATGGAGTATCTGCCACTTTCCTTTAGCCGCCGCCATGGCGATCCCTCGCGCCCCTGGAACAAATTTGCGATTCAGGTGAAAAAAGATGATGGCTCTCAGTTGCTGAACTTTGAAGGCAACTGGCGAGATATCTTCCAGAACTGGGAAGCGCTAAGTATCTCGATTCCCAACTATGTTGAATCGATGATCAGCAAGTTCGTCAACGCGTCTACTGCTGATGGCTACAATCCCTATCGAATCACCAAGGCCGGTATCGACTGGGAAAAACCTGAGCCTCACGATCCCTGGGCCAGTATTGGTTACTGGGGCGATCACCAGATTATTTATTTGCTTAAGTTTTTGGAGCTGTCCAGCGATTATCATCCGGGCACGCTGAAGAAATTTCTCAGTGCAGACCTGTTCTGCTATGCCAATGTTCCCTACCGCATTAAAGGTTTTGAGGCGCTGCTAAAAGACCCCCATAACACCATTGATTTTGATGAGAAAATGGACGCATTAATCGGTCAACGCGTTGAAGCCGTGGGTGCAGATGGTCGACTGATCTGGGATAAAAATGATTCTGTCTACACTGTTAATCTGACCGAAAAGCTGCTGGCGACAGTGCTATCTAAGCTGTCGAACTTTATTCCTGAAGCGGGCATCTGGATGAACACCCAGCGACCGGAATGGAATGATGCGAACAATGCTCTGGTTGGTTATGGCGTATCCATGGTCACTCTTTATTACACCAGACGCTATCAGCAGTACCTTCTGAATTTGTTCTCCGAAGTCGAGTTCGATCAGGTAGACATTTCCACAGAACTGGTTGAGTTGCTGAACAGCATCAACAGCACTTTTGTCGATAACCGTCATCTACTGGAAGGAAAAATCAGCGATAAAGATCGCGGCTTAATGCTTGGCCGTTTAGGTCGCGCCGCTGACACTTTCCGCGCGGGTATTTACGCTGATGGTTTCGTCGGCGAGCGTGTGGCTGTCAAGACTGCGGACTTGATCGCTTTCTGTGAGACCTCTCTGGAGTTTATCGATCACAGCATTCGCGCCAACCGTCGCGAAGATGGTCTCTATCACGCCTACAACCTGATGACAGCAACCGACGATGGGGTTGAAATTACCTATCTGTACGAGATGCTCGAAGGACAGGTTGCGGTATTAAGCTCTGGTTGTCTGAGCCCAGAAGAGTCGCTGGCAGTACTCGATGTACTGCGCCAGTCAGACCTTTACACCGCGCGCCAGAATTCCTATTTGCTCTATCCAGACCGCGAGCTAACAAGGTTTATGGATAAAAATATTATTCCAGCGGCAGACGTGCAGCGTTCAGCTCTGCTGCAGGCGCTGGTATCCGCGGGTGATAGCAGTCTGATTGAGTCTAATTCTGAGGGTGGTTATCACTTTAACGGTACCTTTAACAATGTGATGAGCGCTCAATCTGCTATGCAGACTCTGGCTGATAATGGCTATGCTGATTTGGTTGCTCAGGACGAGGCTTTGGTGGCGGAGATTTTTGAATCTGTATTTAACCACCGTCAGTTTACCGGTCGCTCTGGCGGCATGTATGCCTATGAAGGGCTGGGTTCAATCTACTGGCACATGGTGTCCAAGTTGCTGTTAGCCGCGTTGGAAAGCTTCCAGAAAGGTCTTGAACAAAACAGCGATGCAGTGACTATGGGTCGACTGGCTGATCACTACTTTGATATCCGTTCCGGGATTGGCTTTAACAAAACGCCAGATAACTATGGTGCTTTCCCCACAGATCCATACTCTCATACCCCGGGCTTTGCAGGTGCTAAACAGCCTGGTATGACCGGTCAGGTGAAAGAAGAGGTAATCGCCCGTTTGCAGGAATTGGGTGTTCAGGTGGTGAATGGTTCGGTCACGTTTAACCCGTTTATTCTTAGAAAATCTGAGTTCCTGTTAGGTTCAGATACCCTTGTTTACTTTGATATAAAGGGCGAACAGAAATCTCTGCCCCTAGAGACTGGCCAGCTTGGCTTTACGTACTGTCAGGTGCCTGTGGTCTACAGCTTGGCAGAACAGACGTCTATTGAACTGAGCTTTGCCGATGGTCGCAGTGAGAGCATCTCGGGCAACAGTATAGACGCTGATCTGTCCATGGCTATTTTCGACAAGAAAGGGACTATAAGCAGTATCCAGGTGGCGTTGCAGCCTGGGCTGGAGTAATAATAGTCAAGGCAAAGCCCACTGCGTTGTTGCCAGAAACAAAAAAGCCGCCTGATCAGGCGGCTTTTTTTATGCGCTGAGATTACTCAGCTTTTTTCAGCGGTAGTATGCTTTATTTGGCAGCGGCGCGAGCATCCAGTTGAGCGCGAATCTCATTGGCTTTTTGCTCGTCCAAGTCATAGTTGCGCATTACAAAGATAGCGATACTGGTGCCAATACAGGGAATCAAAACATAGCTAAGACGCAACATAGACAGGGTCTCGTCGCTCTGTATAGCAACGGTTTGGTCAAAGCCAATAACGCTGAGTATCAAGCCTGAGCCAGCACCGGCAACCGCTGCACCAAACTTCACCATCCACCAGTAGATAGCGCCAAAGGTACCTTCACGGCGCTCGCCTGTCTCCAGTTCATCCATATCACAGATATCAGCAGTCATAGACATCATGATGGTAAACAGGCCACCAATACCGAAGGAGAACAGCGGCAGAGGGATAAACATCATCCAGGGATTTTCTGGCGAGAAGCCCCACCAGAGAAAGATATAACCCAGCAGAGAAACGGCTTGAGAGACCATAAAGGTATTGAGCTTGCCATAGGTCTGTGCACACCAGTTGATTACCGGAATCACTAGGAAGCAAGTGAACAGAGCGCCTACAGACCCAAACAATGTAGGCCAGACGCCAGCGGCAACTGGGTCGCCCGCATTCATGTAGTAAACAATAATAAACCAAGAGAATGCTGCGATAACCTGAAAGGCATTAAAGACCAAGAAGGTGGCGAGACAGATTTTTCGGAAAGGCTTATTGCGCAGTGTGGTCATAATACCGCTACCGAAGTCCCGGACACTGTCCATCATTGTGCCTTCGTTAGCTACTGATTGGTTGTCATCTTCAGCCGTGTTAGTAAAGGTACAAAAAATTGCCGGCACCAAAGCCAGACTCATACAGACACCCGCTACCCAAATAGAAAGCGTTCTGGCACCTTCAGTGGCGGACTCGAACCAGCTGGGGTCGTAGAGAATAATCCAGAACCAGGGCGCTATCACCCAAGCCCACTGGCCGATCCACTGAGCAATTGCCATCAGCCTGGTGCGCTCGTGAAAGTCTGAGCTCATTTCATAGCCCATGGCCACGTATGGCACGCTGAAGATTGTCATACCAATCCAGAAAATACTGCACCAGGTAAGGAAATAGTAAAAGTTATACATCTCGGTATTTTCTGCAGACAGCTGCCACATCATCACAAAGGAGAATCCCGAGATAATGGCACCTATAAAGACATAGGGTCTGCGCTTGCCCCATCGAGAGACAGTATGGTCTGAGATATAGCCCATCAGCGGATCGGTGATAGCATCAATTAGCTTGGGGATAAGGAAGATCAGCGACCATAAAAGAGGGCTCATACCCAGACTTTGGACCAGCAGTACCATAAAGATACCCAGTGCCGCAGGGAACATTTGGTTGGCTAGCATGCCAATGCCCCAGGCGATTTTTTGGTCTAGTGGAATGCGCTGGTGAGCGCTGCTATCGGAGCTCAGAGGCTGAGCTAACGTATCTTGAGACATAGTTTTTATCGCTGTTATTATTATGTAGTAAGGCTATTTCTTTACGGCTTCAAGTATAGGAGAGGCCCCCTATTAAGTCGTGGCAGTTTCGACCAAGACGGGCAAATTTGCGGTAGCCGCGCCACCATGGCTATCCAGAACCAAAACAAACAATCGGTATTCACCTGGTGCCGGTGCCGGAAATTCAACGGTATCCAGACTGCTGTTTCCCGATTGCTGCCAAACAGTCTCGGGTCTTGGTTCAAAATCGCCGCCATCGCTCTCCAATTTCTTGTCGACTTCTTTAAGCAATTCCCAGTGATAGCTGAGGGTTTCTGTCTGTTGATAATCAACAGCTACCCTGGCGGAGTAATGTTTTTGTTCTGTTAAGAAAATGCTCGCTGGTGCCTCGAGGCCGTCAATCTCCAGAGATACTAACTTTGCCACTGGCTTCTCAGGGGCTCTGTCGGTCCACAATGTGCCCATGACCTGGGCCGATTCTGTATATTGCCCCTGCTCCAAAAATACCCCGTACCAACTGGGGGTGCGCTCCTGTTTCTGTCCCCACAGAAACACAAACGATCCCAGGCATTGCTGGCGATCTGCAGCGATAAAGTCAATATAACGCTGTTGATAACAGTCAGCTTTAACCGAGCTATTGGCTTCAAATGGTCTGTCCCAATCCGTGCAGGGTGATTCCCAGTGGCCGGTGGCGCCCCATTCCGAGACTGTGTAGGCTCCGGTAAAACCACTCTGAGAAAGAAAGTCCGGCAGTTGATCAATTTCGCCATAGAGTTGGAATGACAGTAGATCCAAATCTGGGCAGCGAGATACCACCAGTTTAATCACGTCCGGTTCGGCGCCTGCCAGCATAGTGGTGGTGGGGTGATTGGGGTCCAGTCTGTGGATCATTTTGGACATATCATTTACGGCATTCCAAACCTTCGGGTTGATATGGCGCAGGTTTAGTTCGTTGCCTATGCCCCACATCAAAAGTGCAGGGTGGTCCTTGAGCGCAAGTACATCCCGTTCCATAGCAGCCAGCTGCTCCGCCACGGCTTTCTTGTCACTGTAATCAAAGCCATGTCTCTCTCGCGCCACATCCAGACCCATGCAGACCATTAGTCCATGCTTGTGAGCCTCATCGAGAATTTTCAATCCTGATTTTTCGCCATTTTCCACGCGCCAGGTTCTGAAGGCATTGCCGCCGTAGTCGGCGAGACTTTTTATGCTGCCTAACTCAAGTCCGGCACCTTTTATGTAGAAAGGCTTGCCATCGACACTGAGTTGATAATGTTGAGACTGTTTTTTTAATTCTACTTTGCTTGGTTTCATTTCTTGGTTCTCTGTGCGCGAAAATAACTCTTAAGTTTACTTCAACTCAGTAAGAGTCAGGCAGTCCATTCATCGTGGAAAAAACCACTGTTCGTCGCTAATAAAGGGTGGGGCTCACCGAGTCGCTTTGAAAAACAAATATCGACTCGTATACTTGATGAAAAACAAAAATTAGAAAAAATACCTGCTTTCTATAGGAATCTTAATCCGTGACTACTTTTTCCAAAGCCATTGCGCTGTGTTTCACTCTGAGTTTATTGGTTGCCTGTGGGCCTGCAGATAACGATGTTGTGGAGACTAATCTCCATGGCCCGACAGCCGCGGAGATATTGGGCAATCCCGATTATCCAGCGATTTCTTATGGCGGCTATCGTGGCAAGACCCGCGATCTTGCGCCAACTCACGAGCAGCTAACTGAAGATTTAAAAATACTCTCTGCCATGGGTGTCAAGGTTTTGCGAACCTACAACACCTCACAGTATCCACAGGTGGCGAGCTTGCTCGAGGCTATTCGTGCCCTAAAAAATCAGGATCCAGATTTTGAAATGTACCTGATGATCGGCACCTGGATCGAGGCGCACAATGCCTGGAGATCTGGCGTTTGGGATGAAGAAAAAAATGCCTGGGATGGCGATACCCTCACCGATCACACCAGAGGTAATATCGACAACAATACCCGCGAGATAGACACTGCGGTCGCGATGGCCAACGAATACCCCGACATTGTTAAGGCGATTGCCGTGGGCAATGAATCCATGGTGCAGTGGGCGGTAAAGTACTTTGTCTACCCCAACACGGTTCTTAAGTGGGTGAACTATTTGCAGGGCCTAAAGGCCTCTGGTGGTTTAAATCCCGATATCTGGATCACCAGTTCAGATAACTATGAATCCTGGGGCGGTGGCGCCACGTTTTACCAAACCGATGATTTGGCCGCACTGATTAAAGCTGTCGATTTCGTTTCTGTGCACACCTATCCCTTCCATGACTCTTTTTATAATCAGGATTTTTGGGGCGTACTGGCAGATGAAGAACAGCTGTCCAAGCAAGAGATGACAGCCGCAGCCATGGCGCGAGCAGTAGAGTACGCAGCTTCACAATATCAGGGCGTGGCGGACTATGTTGAAAGTCTAGGTCTCGATAAGCCCATCCATATCGGTGAGACCGGCTGGGCGTCCAACGACTCTGCAGCCTATGGTGCCAAGGGTTCAATGGCAGCGGATGAATACAAAGAAAAGCTGTTCTACAACTATATGCGCGACTGGACTGACGGGGCCGGTATGTCGTTATTCTACTTTGAAGCTTTTGACGAACAGTGGAAAGATTCAGGAGATGCCGGAGGTTCTGAAAACCACTTTGGATTTATCAATCTGAATAATGAAGTGAAATATGCGTTCTGGGATCTGTTTGATGAGGGAGGTTTTGACGGCTTGACCCGCAATGGAAAGCCGCTGGTAAAAAGCTATGGCGGAGACGAGGCCAAATTACTCAGTGAGGTGCTTAGTCCCCCCTTCAAGAGCCTTATGGCGATTCGTAAAATCACCACTATAAACCCCGCTGCTGTTCCCGGGGAAGCGGTGACTGCAGGTCGCTACGTTGTAGTGCATGAGTCTATCCAACCTACCGGCAGCAATAATACGACTTACCCCAGTGCTATTCTGAAGCTGATCCCCTGGGAGGGCACAGTCAGTATTGAGATGTCTCAGCAGGGCGTGGTTAGCATAGCAACTCGTGCCAGCGACTGGTGGGGCACCAGCCTC
Organism: gamma proteobacterium HTCC2207; assembly: GCA_000153445.1. Taxonomy (GTDB): domain Bacteria; phylum Pseudomonadota; class Gammaproteobacteria; order Pseudomonadales; family Porticoccaceae; genus HTCC2207. Next base: position 465,864 of record CH672396.1, read on the forward strand.
GAGTTTCAGGCCGAGGTAGGCGAGAACCTAGAGAACTTTAAATCTGGGTATCTGCATTTTGAATTGAGAGGCGATTCAGATATTGGCTTTAATCTCGGTTTCCAAACCGGGCGCTATCTGGATGGTGATCAGGTCAATAGCTTTGCCGCATTTGGGCCGGGCGCAGCGCGCCAAGTGACTGATGAATGGACCAGCTATAAGCTTTCGATAGACGAATTAAATGCCGGTACCGACCTCAAAGATGTGACAGGCATTCTGTCTTTGCTGAGTCAGAATCGTGCTGAGAATAAACAGGTTCAACTGAAAAATATTTACTTCAGCCGGGACTAATCGTAGCCAGATATATTTGCCGCAACCCGTTGGGATATCTGTGGACTTACCGTTTCGCTTAGTTCTGGGAAAACCGCAAGCAGCTAGGGCAGTGCGGTTTTTCGACTAAAACCCTTACTGCGTATCACCACAGGCTTGATTAGCCGGAACTGAAATATCCATTAGCTTAGGGGTCGGCAAATCCAGGCTGTCCATTAAGGCTACATAGTCAGCTTGATTGGCTATCTGCAATCTAGGATTGTTACGCTTCTCTTCACCAATAGTACTCAGTGTCCAACCCTTATAGTCGTGGCCTGGATAGAGGGTGCAGCTGTCTGGCAGTTGTAATAACCGATTAAACAGACTGTTGTACTGTTGCCGAGCGTCACCATTCTGAAAGTCGGTGCGACCTGTACCGCGAATTAATAAAGTGTCACCGCTAAATAACATGCCACCTGTCTCGCTAGGCAGATAAAAGCTGTAGGAGTCGTCCGTATGTCCAGGGCTATAAATGACCTCGAGTTTAATATTGCCCACGGCTATCTGATCGCCATCTTTAAAATTCGCCGTCAGACAGCTAGCCAAGGCCTGTTCACCCATCATAGTGGTGCAGCCGGTGCGATCACGCAGTGCGCCAAGGCCGGTAATATGGTCGGCATGGGTATGGGTATCTAGGGCGATGCATAGTGTTAGATTGAGCTGTTCAAGCAGCATTAGGGTTTGATCTGTGCTGCCCAGTACTGAGTCGATTAGTACTGCCTGTCGAGTTTCTTCATCCCCAAGCAGATAGCTATAGGTGGATGACTCAGAGTCAAATAGCTGTCTAAAAATCATCGTTAAATCACTCCATTGATCAGTTTATTGGCCAGGGTTATAACTGCGATTACAATCAGGGCCAGAGCAAAAATCTTCTGTAACTGCGGGCCGGCAATTTTGTCTGCGATCAAGCGCCCGCCTAACATACCCAGTAAACCGCCAAAACAGACCTGTGCTAAAAGCAGCCAGTCCAGAGAGCTATTGCCTGCCACAAAGCTAGTAAATCCGGTGCCACCGATCACGCAGATAATGAGCAGTGAAGTGGCTACCGCTTGGCGCATAGATACCTGCGTAATAAACAGTAACGCCGGCACAATCAAGAAACCGCCGCCGACACCAAATAGCCCACTTAACAATCCCACCACGAGTCCGCAGCCAATTAGCGCGGCAATGCACTTGGGGCTGGTATCGGATGGGTTCTCTGGACTAAAGCGGCAGATCGGCGTTATAAGATCATTCTCAGTCCCGTGCCCGGAGCGCACCACATTGGCTAGCTCAGGAGTCGTTACCGTTTGCCGCCACATAATGCCAGCAATAATAAATGCCAGGGCACAGAAGCCAAGCAGAAGAAGGATTGGTGGTAATTGGGAGCCAATATATTTGCCGATAGGGGCCACCACTGCGCCACCTAAACCCAGAGAGATGGCTGGAACCCACAAAATATACTGTGCTCGCCAGTTACCCAGCGTTCCTATTAGCGCGCTCACAGCAACGGCACCCAGGGCTATACCTATAGCATCGTTAATCGGCAGGCCGAGTAGCAGCATCAGCAGCGGCACAGCAAAGATTGATCCGCCAGCGCCGGTAAGCCCCAGCACAAGACCAATAACCAGACCGATCACAACTGACATTTTAGTTATTCCAAGGCATGCGCGCGAGGATCATCCCCATGCCGCAACTGTCAGTGACTCCCGCAAATACGAGTCCTGCGCCAACAAAAGCAGACAGGCCATAAAAGCCTGGATTAATAGCAGTGCCAAGGACTATGCCCAACACTACTAATGATCCAGCGGCGATACGCACCTGACGCTCAAGAGAGATCATAGTGCCGCTGCCTTTGGTTACCTCAATACCCAGCTGTTTTAGGGCGTTCAAACCACCCTCTACAATCACCAGTTGATTATCTAAATCTCCCTGAACTTGCTCCGCCGCTCGGGCTGCGCGCTGGCCGCTGGCGCAGAGCAAATACACTGGCTGGCTTGAGTCATGGCTGTGCTGCTGTAGGTAACTTTGCAGAGCTGCACTGTTTAAATCTTGTAGTGGAAAATGGGCGCAGCCCGCCAGTGATTCACTCTCTATTTCGGCATGGGTGCGTACATCAATCACCCGCAACTGGCTGTCGGGAGACTGTTTTTGCTGTTTGAATTCGCTGGCAGAAATACTGCTTACTGCTCTGATATCTGGGCTGTTCATGGCCTAGCTCCGTTTATTTAGCTAACGTTTTTTAGTTAAAGTGCGCTCTCACTAAAGTGTTGGGCAGTAAATAGACTTTAGTACAGTGATGACCTGTATCGCTTCGTCACCGCGCAGGCGGTAAAAAATGGTTTGCGCTTCCCGTCGAGTTTGGACTAATTCGGCTTTCCGTAAAGAGGCTAAATGTTGTGACAATGCAGATTGGCTGAGACTGGTTATCTGATTGAGCTCGGTTACCGAGAGTTCACCATTGATCAGAGAGCAGAGAATCATTAGACGATTTTGATTGCCTAGCTGTTTTAGTAAGCCTGCTGCTTCTGCGCTGTGTTTTTGTAGCTCTTGTAATCCCTGCAACCCTTGTAACTCTGGGGCTTGGGCTGGAGAGTCCAACTGATGAGTTCTTTCAATCATTCTCTTGATGCTCTCAAATATTTATATTAGTTAATTCTACATTAGAAATAACTAATATAAAAGGCCCTCGGATAAAATCTTTTTAATAGATTAAAGGCTTAATAAGGGTTACTTCTGGCTGCCAAATTTTTATTCATTAGTGAACTATTTGAGAAAAGCCACCGTAGGGACTTATACCGACCCAAAATATACACCTTAGGCGGTAGGGAAATTCTCAAAAATAATAATTATGTCTGAACTTAGTTTTATCGAGTCCATAGACCCAAGTGTTACTGGGTTAAAAACTAAGCGGCTTAAACAGGCAATGAAAAGAGGAACATTACTATGAACAAACCCACTCTATTTAGACGATCCGCAATGTTTTTGGTTTACGTATGGCGACGAATCATGGACGTAAGGGTCAACCCTTTGAAGTACATTCCAGATGCCAGGCTTCAGGCCTACTTTATGCTAGTACTGTTTAGCATTTGGAGCGTTTCCTTTGGTTTTATCGCTTCCTATCACCTCGGATGGTTAGGCTACAGCACTGTAACTAGCCTGGTCGTGCATTTATCCGTGATTATCCCGATGATGGTGACCAACGCCGTATTTGTCGATGCAGAACGCACCGGTGCGCAGTGGTTGGAAGAATGGAAGGAAGAGCAGAGCCGCTACGGCCTGTTTATGAACAGAATGAAAACACAGAACCTATCCCGCTGGAATATCTAAACGCAACCTTTTTAAATCCGATTGAGTATTTGGATAAGGCCACCTGAAAGGGTGGCCTTTTTTAGTTGTATCTAATACCCAGCTTTTAAAACCCTACCTTGTTCCCCGGCTGACTATCCCGCCAAATCCTTGCGCAAAACGCAGTTTTTAAGTTCGGATCGACGCTTTTTAGTTAACTCGAACACTCTCCATCGCATAATCATTAATATCCAACGAGCGCCGCACTGAGTTGATCCCCAGTCTGTGTTCTGGATGCTAATAACTAAAAAATGACATAATCTAACATCGGGTATTTTTATCAATGAAAAACTTTATTCCAATAGTCCTTGTTTTGCCGGCGCTGCTTGCCTGTGGGCCACAGACATCGGCTCCCACTGATCAGGCTCCAGGAGTGGATTCTATGGTTAACAGTGCAACTGAAGTGATGGTCTACACAACTGCCAAGGATACGGATAAGCGTCTAAGTCTTACCGACAAGCTGACCTTTGAGCCTGGCGTTCAGCCCTTTGAAAATGAAGTCTCAGTATTTGTAAACCCGAACAAGCGCTATCAGAAAGTGCTTGGCTTTGGCGGTGCGATTACCGATGCCAGTTCTGAGGTGTTTGCCAAGTTGCCAGCCGATAAGCAAGAAGAGCTGCTCAAGGCGTATTTTGATAAGGAAGAGGGTATTGGTTATACGCTGGTGCGCACCTCTATTCACAGTTCAGATTTTGGCAGTGGTAGCCATACCTATATTAAAGAGGGTGACAAATCACTGTCGACCTTCAATATCGACCATGATCGAGAGTTTCGTATTCCTTTGATTAAACGCGCAACTGAGGCTGCGGGCGGTGAGATAACCTTCTATGCGAGTCCTTGGAGCGCCCCTGCCTTTATGAAGAGCAATAACAATATGCTCCGTGGTGGCAAGTTGTTACCTGAGTACCACGAGACTTGGGCGATGTATTTTGCCAAATTTATCAAAGCCTATGAAGCTGAAGGTATGCCAGTCTGGGGGGTGACCATCCAAAACGAGCCGATGGCCGTGCAGCGTTGGGAGTCGATGATCTACACCGCGGAAGAAGAGCGCGATTTTCTTAAAAATCACCTGGGCCCAGTTCTTGAGCGAGAAGGCCTTGGGGACAAGAAGATCGTTGTCTGGGATCACAATCGTGACCTGATTACCCGTCGCGCCAATGTTATTTTTGAGGATCCAGAAGCGGCTAAATACGCTTGGGGCATAGGTTTTCACTGGTACGAAACCTGGGCCGGTGGTGAGACCATGCACGACAATCTTGCGTTGGTTCACGAGTCTTACCCGACCAAGAACTTGCTCTTTACCGAGGGTACCAACGAAAACTTCAGAGAAGATCGCTACCAGCATTGGCCCAATGCCGAGCGCTATGGTCACTCCATGATTAATGACTTTAATCGTGGCACTGTGGGTTGGACGGACTGGAATATATTGCTTGATCACACTGGTGGTCCCAACCATGTTGAGAACTTTTGCTTCGCACCTATCCATGGCGACACGCGCACGGGCGAGCTGATCTATACGCCAACCTACTACTATATTGGCCACTTCTCTAAGTTTGTGCGCCCAGAGGCTCAACGCGTCAGTACCAGCAGTAGCCGCAGCTTTTTATTGGCCACCTCTTTTGTCAACACAGACAACCAGATGGCAACCATCGTGATGAACCATACCGACAAGCCGGTTAATTACAATTTCTTCGTTGGTGAAGGGCAGACTAAGTTAACTATTCCCCCCCGAGCTATGCAGACCCTAGTTTATTAGAAAGCTTTACTAGAAAGTTCTAGAACGAAGGTTTGTTGTGTCGTCTGCGATTTGGCTTAAGTACTTTTAAGTCAAATTAAGCTCTTTACTAACGCTAGCCCAGGCCGTTTGGCCTGGGCTTTTTTTTGCCTATAAAGCGGCCTTTTGTGAGACGCGGTATGCTGTGGGCGTCATACCCTCGAGCTTTTTAAAGAATGTGTAGAACACCGATTTGCTGTTGAAGCCCACAGCGAGATAGATATCGGTAATACTAGCTCCTTTGGATTCAGCCAGCATACGCTTGGCCTCCTCTATGCGATAACGATTAATGAATTCATAGTAGTTAATGCCAAAGTGGCGATTAATCAGCATGGATAGATCTCTGGGCATTATATTAAGCGCCTCAGCCAGGCGGTCCAATGTGATGTCGGGCTCCATATAGATCTTGGTCTCGCTTATCGCGCGATCCACTCTAGCGGCCATTTCCGGCTGCATAAATGTCTCTTCAGCAGGCTTCTTTGGCGCAGTTGTTTCGTTGACCTGCTCAAAAACACCAAAATAGCGAACGGCAGTGAAGACCAGCAGATTGACCAAAATAAAAGTGAGGTAGTAGCCGGTTAATCCGATAGTGGCGAACTGGTTCGGTGCCAGCACAAGGCCGGTAACGTTATTGGCTATTTTGACCGCCAATAGCACAGCCTCTGATAGCATAACCACTAAAAAGCCGATCACCAGTGCTCTTAGCCAAGAGACATGGATTTTCTCCATATTCGAGTTGGTATTGCGCAATAGGCTGCTGTAGCGGCTTATCAAGACAAAGCATGCGATGACATAACACACCCTTATAAGTTTGCTAAAGAACTCCATATAGACATAGTTGGCGCTGTAAACAAAGGTTTCCGATGCGATCATATCCAGGCGCACTTCAGTGGGGCGGGCATAAAATGCTGTGCCAATAAACACTGCGTAAGCGACTAGGGGGGACAGATGCAATAGGTCAACTTTGGCTAGTTTGAAGTCTCGAAATACCAATGATTTAAAGCAGAGAAATAACAGCGCACCATCCAGATAATAGGCAATTGCGGGGAAAAAATGCAGACTTGGAAGTTTCTCTCTGGCGATGACTTTAAAATCCGCCCCCCACATCATTAGTTCATTGATCGGTATCAGCGCATGAGCCAGTAAAAATAGGGCTAAGAACCAAATGCTTGCGGTGTTTCTATGGTTAGTGAGGCACAGTAGTAAAAAGCAAAACAGGCATTGCATCGCCGTCATTAGCAAAATAACGTCGTGAAAATTGAATAATACTGTGTTGAACCCTAACGCTTCCATTTACAGCCTTTTAGATAACAGATTTGGCATTGCTGATCCAGTGCTTTTGTCTTGCTTTAGCGACAGGTTGTTTTAAAAGCCCCCTTATATATCAGCATGCTTTTCACCTTAGTACTATTTTGAGCGAATCAAAAGAGTCTGCGCCGCATTTTGGACTTCCATTCTAACTGCGATTCTACCGCATCTTACCGGCGACCTGATTAAGTCAAAAATTATTTGTTTTAGGGGGAGCGGATGCAACTCATTGTCCCGTCTTATACCAGCGCCTTAAATTCGCGCTTAATAAATTAAATAATTTTTACTAATGGGGAACAAATATGTTTAGAAAGTCAAAACTTTCTGTAGCCATACTTGCCGCCGCGGGAACGCTGGTAGCAGGACAGGTTATAGCTGAAGGAAGCTCGATCGATGAGGTTGTTGTTACCGGCATTCGCGGTAGTCTTGAGAGAGCCATGGACACCAAGCGCGATGCGTCTGGCGTTGTCGACGCAATTTCTGCGGAAGATATGGGTAAATTTCCAGATACCAACTTGGCAGAGTCACTGCAGCGTATCTCAGGTGTATCTATCAACCGTGTAAACGGTGAAGGTTCTGAAGTAACAGTCCGTGGTTTTGGCGGCGGCTTCAACCTGGTAACGCTCAATGGTCGTCAAATGCCCTCAGCGAACGTTGGCACTATTACGGGTAACCCATTGGATCAGGGTGCTTCCGGAAGCAGCCGTTCTTTTGACTTCTCTAACCTAGCATCCGAAGGCGTTCGTGGCCTTCAGGTCTATAAAACCGGCCGTGCATCTGTTGCAACCGGTGGCGTAGGCGCAACCATTAACGTTGAAACTATCAGACCTTTAGAGTCTGGCGGAACTCAAGCCAGTGTTGGTGTTAAGGCAGTTAAAGACACTAGCGGCGACGACGTGACTCCAGAAGTAAGCGGCTTGTACAGCTGGTCTAATGACGACTCTACCTTTGGTGTTTCTGTATTCGGTAGCTTCCAAGAGCGTGACTCTGGCAGCCGCCATGCAAGTGTTGAAGAATTCGGCCTGCGTACATGGGACAGCACTGATCCATCAAACCTGTCGAACCTGGGTATTGTTGAAGGCGCTACTATCATCAACACACCTAACGATGGTCAGCTGGTTTATCGTCCTACTAACCTAGGTTTGGGTTTCAACGAAGACAAGCGTGAGCGTACTAATGGTTTGTTAACTGTTCAGTTTGCTCCCAATGACTCAATGACCTTTACCGCTGATGCTGCCTATGCCGAGAATATTCAGGATTCTACTTCTCTGGTCGACGGCGTTTGGTTTAACGGTACGGTTGATTATGTTGAATATGACGGCGATCCAGTTGTAGCCGCTCCCGTTATTTTTGCCGAAGATGTATCCGGTGGTAAGGATTTCTTCTTCCAGAATCTCGATATGGGCACTAAAGATACTTTAGAGTCTATTGGTTTGAACTTGGATTGGAATGTCAGCGACAAGCTTAACTTGCGCTTTGATGCTGCGTCTTCAGAAGCTAAGAGTGGCGGCAATGGTCCTCAGGGCAACAACGTACTGCGTATGAACGTTGCAGGCGGTAATGCCGGTTGGCAGGCTGTTGATTTCGGTCAAGAAATTCCACAGGGTATCGTCTCTGTTGATGATTCTGTTAAGGGCAACAACAACGGCATCTTTGATCTGGCCGACGTTGGTTCTCAGGTGACTCAGTTTGCAAAGTCTGACCAAGTAGCTGAACTCGAGCAGTTCAATTTTGACGGTAGCTTTGTTGCTTCTGACAACATCGAAGTTGATTTTGGTGTTGGCTTTATGAGTTCAGAGATGCGTCAAACTCGTCAATCTGGCTCTAATGCGCTAGGTGGTTGGGGTGTTGATGCTCCTGGTGATATCCCAGAAGGTCTTATCGAGCAGGTTAGCTCTCTTGGTGAGTTCGATTATCAGGGTTCTGGCGTTGCTGGTGTTTCTCAGCCTGCTGGCGAGACTGCACCGATTGCTCTGGGCTCAGTTTCATGGACAGGTGACCCACTGACATTGCTCAACGCTATGGCACCTATCTACGGTCTAGATCCCAACAACATGCCGATCAATAGCACTGCTGATAACCGTGTTGAAGAAGACACTATCTCTATCTACAGTCAGATCAAAATGGACGGCGAAGTTGGCGGCATGCCAATCAACGTAGTCTCAGGTCTGCGTTGGGAAGAAACTGATGTGACGTCTACTTCACAGCAGGCAGTTCCCAGTGCCTTTATCTGGGAGTCTAACAATGACTTTACATTCACTCTGGGCGATTCTGTCGACAGCCTAAGCGAAGACTACAGCTACAGCGTGTTGTTACCGAGCTTAGATATCTCTATCGATGTTACCGACAATTTGAAAGCTCGTGCGTCGTTTAGCAAGACGCTTGCTCGTCCTGGATACAGTGATATGTACACTGCTACCTCGGTAGAAGCACCTAGCCGTATCACTCACTTAGGTGATCAGCCTTCAGCTAGTCAGGGCAATGCGCGTCTGGATCCACTGGAGTCGAACAACTTCGATTTCTCTGTTGAATACTACTATGGCGAAGCGAATTACTTCTCTGTTGGCTTCTTCCAGAAGAACGTATCCAACTTTGTGGGTGTTCAGCAGGCTGATGAGTCTCTGTTCGGTTTGAGAGATGCAACAGCTTCAAACAGCACTTTCTTGGCTCAAGCAATCAGTGAGTTGTCTTCTATCGGTGTTGCCGAAAGCGAAGATGCACTTTTCTCTATGACTGCAATTTTGCAAAATATGTCTGACTTCACCGAAACATCTGGTGCTGCAGCATATCAGGCAGCCGAGGGAGCAGCGTCTTCTACTCAGGCATTCCATGAAGCTATCTTCAGCGAATACGACGTAACCCCTGTTGGCACAGACCCACTGATAGCATTTGCTGTTAAGAGTCCAACCAACTCAAAGACTGCTGAAATCTATGGTTTCGAGCTAGCATCTCAGCACTTCTTTGGTGAGACAGGCTTTGGTTATCAGTTTAACTACACGACTGTAGAAGGCGATATTGGTTACGAAAATGGATCTGATCCAAGTGAAGACCAATTTGCTCTGCCTGGCTTAAGCGACACGTTGAACCTTGTGGGTATTTACGAGAAAGACGGTCTGTCTGCTCGTTTGGCCTACAACTGGCGTGATAGCTTCCTGAGCCAAGTTAACCGTTCAGTAGGTAGTACTCGTAACCCTGAGTACACTGACTCTGTTGAGCAGTTGGATCTGAATGTAAGCTATGAGTTCGACTCTGGCGTTACTGTGGCACTAGATGCGATCAACCTAACTGGCGAAGGCCAGCGCAAGTACGGTCGCAACAAGAACGCTACATTCTTTGTTCAAGAGCTTGATCCACGCTACGTATTCTCTGCAAGATACACGTTCTAAGATGACTAAAATGTTCTCTCTGGTAGCTCTTGTTACCAGGGAGGGCAGATTAGTTTGAACACTTTTGCGAAGAGTAGTAATGGGAAAAAGTAGTACTAAGCAAATATTTATACAGTAGTTCCGATAAGGCCTCCGCGTAGTTACTAGCGGAGGCCTTATTTTATTATTACACTGGTAGCCTAGGCTTAAATGCCAGTAGCGATAAATCTCAAAAGCAATAAATGACTGGATGATTACATGAGTAAAACAGTACTTTTAAACAACGTCGAACATAAAGACTTGAAAGTTGACTCCAGCCACAGAGCTGAATATGGCGATAATGTGAATCGCATTTTAGCCTTTTCCACAGAATTTGGTGACCTGCAAAAGGAATACCCAATACTATTTTATAAAGACCCTAAAACAGAAGCCTTTCAGGCTCACGCTATTTTAGGTCTCGCCAAGGACGAAAATCTGTTTTTAGGCGATGATGGTTGGACAGGTAATTATGTCCCAGCTGTATTGGGCCGCGGCCCATTTCTTATCGGCTTTCAAGACCGTGAAGTTGATGGCAAAGCGGTTAAGGAACCCGTTATTCATATAGATATGGATAGCCCAAGAGTTGGCACCGACAGCGGACAGCCTTTATTTCTTGCCTACGGAGGCGATACGCCTTACTTAGAAAAAATCATGCAAACCCTTCAGGTAATTCATCAGGGCGCTGATCTCGACAAGAGATTCTTTTCAACACTCGATGCCATGGAGTTGTTTGAACCGGTCAATATAGAAATCTCCCTGAGCAGTATTGCCAATGTAAACTTGCCTGATTATTACACTATTAACAAAGATAAATTGGCGCAGTTGGACGGTGAAAGTTTAGAAAAGCTAAACCGTATGGGCGTATTGAGCCTGGCGTACTTTGCGTTGGTATCCCTGGGTAACTTTAATAAGCTGATCGAGTTGAAAAACCAGAGCTCGGCGATTGTTTAGCAACCCCGCAGAAAAACTACTTTAATTATGCGTTCTCCAGATAATAAAGTTCGGGTTATTGAGGGTGTAAGGCCCGACCAGATTCCTTTTGATGAGCTGTTCCAGTCCAATCAGCCGATTATATTGCGCGGCTTGGTGTCTGACTGGGGGCTGGTTAAGGCAGGGAATGTGTCGCCAGAAACGGCAATGGACGTTTTGCAGAGTCACAACAGTGGCAATCCCGTTGGTGTGTATGTTGCGCCGCCTGAAAGCAAGGCGCGGTTTTTTTATAACGACGATTGTAGCGGCTTTAACTACGCCAGCCAGCACCGCGAACTGAGTGATATATTCAGCCAAATTCGCGACAACCAAAACAACCCTAATCACCCTTATCTGTATATGAATTCTCTGACCCTGGATAATTGCTTTCCCGGGTTGCGCGACCACAATGACCTCGCCTTTGATCATCCACTTTTTACTCATAACAAGCCTTTATCCAAGGTCTGGGTAGGCACAGAGTCGATTGCTGCCGCGCACTATGACGTACCCAGTAATTTAGCTTGCTGTGTACTGGGTAAGCGCCGCTTCACGCTATTTCCCCCAGAGCAGATCCATAATCTGTACCCTGGTCCCCTGGAGCCGACTCCCGGCGGACAGGTTATCACCATGGTGGATCTGAAAAATCCTGACTTTGAGCGTTTCCCGCGAGTTCGTCAGGCGTTGGATGCGGCAGTGGTAGTGGATTTGGAACCTGGCGATGCCGTTTACTACCCAAGTATGTGGTGGCATCAGGTAGAGGCCTTGTCGCCGTTTAATATTATGATTAATTTTTGGTGGCTGACTGCCCCAGCCTATATGGGCAACCCTATGGACATAGTAATGCACGCCATGCTGGGTTTGAGAGATCGCCCCGAAGCCGAAAAGCAGGCTTGGCGGGAAGTGTTTGAATACTACGTGTTTGGCTCGCCGGAAACACCGAGAGAGTATCTGCCGCCATCTGCGCAGGGTGCATTGGCGGATCTTGATGACAATATGGTTCGACGCCTTCGAGCCTTAGTAAAAAATAAGCTAAATCGCTAGCCGCCCTAAGTTGCCTTGGATTGGATTGGATTGTTAGGTTGGGCTGCGCGAAAAATAAAATAATGTTGGGGGAGATAAAAGAATGATGAAAGTGGTTATTGCTGGAGGTGGAACAGCCGGCTGGATGGCAGCTTGCGGTCTTTCATCCCGGTTGGCGAGTTTGCTGGATATTACCCTGATCGAGTCTGATGAAATTGGCACCGTAGGGGTAGGCGAAGCGACGATTCCACCTATGCGTAATTTCCATCGACTGATGGGCATAGATGAGCAGGAATTTATGCGTGAAACCCAGGCTACGTTTAAGTTGGGTATTGAGTTTGATAACTGGGGCAATATTGGCGACAGCTATATTCACTCCTTTGGTGAAATCGGTCAGCGCTCTTGGATGGCAGAGTTTCACGAATTCTGGATGGAAGCACAGGCCCAAGGTTTCGGCGGCAGTCTCGAGGATTACTGTCTCGAACTAAAAGCGGCTAAAGCAGGTAAGTTCGCCACCGCAATCGGCGACACAAGATTAAATTTTGCCTTTCATCTCGACGCCACGCGCTACGCAAAATACCTGCGCAAAAAAAGTGAAAAAGCGGGTGTGCGTCGTGTTGAGGGATTGATTGAGGACGTTCAGAAAGATCCCCAGTCCGGCGAGATAAAAGCCCTGCTATTGAAGAGTGGCGAGCTTATCGAAGGCGATCTATTTATCGACTGCACCGGGTTCCGTTCTCTGCTGCTGGGTGAATCACTCGGCGTAGAATTCGACGATTGGAGTCACTGGTTATTCTCAGACCGAGCTATTGCGGTGCAGACGGAATCGATTGATGAACCAGTGCCCTATACCCGTGCAACAGCGCATCCCTCTGGCTGGCAGTGGCGCATCCCGCTGCAAAGTAGGGTCGGAAATGGCATTGTTTACAGCAGCCGTTTTATGTCTGACGACGAAGCCAAGCAAACCTTGCTAAATAATATTTCAGGGAAGATGATTACCGAGCCTCGACATATTAAGTATCGCACCGGGCGGCGTCAGAAATCCTGGCATAAAAACTGTGTTGCATTGGGATTGGCCAGTGGGTTTATTGAGCCATTGGAGTCCACCAGTATCCATCTGGTGATGACCGCCATTATTCGTTTAATTCGTCTCTTTCCCTTCGGCGATTCCAGCACAGCATTGGCCGATCGATTTAATCAGGAATCGACTACCGAGATAGAAACCGTAAGAGACTTTGTGATTCTGCACTACAAGCAAACCAATCGCACCGACACTGACTTTTGGAATGCGTATCGCACAATGGATATACCGGATACCCTTGCTCACCGCCTCGATATCTTTAAGAACAACGGCTATGTTTGGCCCGATGATGTCGCCTTGTTCCGCGTTGATTCCTGGGTTCAGGTGATGATGGGGCAGGGCTTAACGCCCAGCGGTTTCCACAGCGCAGGCAAGCTCACAGGTAGTGAAGGTCTTCAGCAATCACTGGCCAAATTAAAGACCTCGATTGATGAGAAGGTGGCCAAGCTTCCAACCCATCAGCAATTTATTGACCATTACTGTGCTGCGCCCAAGGCAGACTGATCCGCTAAAAATATTGAGGCAATAATGACTAAAACGGTAGTGATCGTAGGTGGTGGCAGTGCTGGTTGGTTGACAGCCGGCATTATTGCCGCCCGCCATAATCCTCTTGGTGAGGCAGGGCAAGGTACTAAAGTGATACTCCTTGAATCGCCGGATGTTGCCAATCTGGGTGTGGGCGAAGGAACCTGGCCAACCATGCGCGACACTCTGCGTCGCATAGGGATATCGGAAGGGGATTTCTTGCGCGCCTGCGATGTGGGCTTCAAACAGGGTTCTCAGTTTATCAACTGGCAGCGGGGTGAAGGGGAATCTTACTACCATCCTTTTGTTCCCCCGGCAGGTTACGGTTCTGTCAATTTGGCTGCCCACTGGTTGGATAAAGCTGTGGATAGCACCTTTGCCGATGCCGTGTCTCCTCAGGGTAAGGTCTGTGATTTAGGGCTTGCGCCGAAAACAGCGCGCACGCCCGAATATGCTTTTGGGCTTAACTATGGCTACCATCTCAACGCCGGAAAATTTGTTGAATTATTAAAGCGCCACTGTGTAGACAAGCTCGGAGTGGACTATCAATTGGGCCATGTTGACCAGATATTGTCGGATGAAAATGGTGATATCTCAGCGCTGTTATTAACTGCAGGCGACAAAATATCTGGCGATCTATTTGTTGACTGCACGGGCTTTTCCGCTCTATTAATTGGCCAGCACTATCAGGTGCCCTTTGTCTCTCAGCGCGACTGTTTATTTAATGACACCGCTCTTGCGGTGCAGGCTGACCATGCTGACGAAGATACCCCTATCGCTTCCTGCACCAAGTCCACCGCCCAATCCAGTGGCTGGGTTTGGGACATTGCACTGCCAACGCGGCGCGGTATCGGCCACGTATTCTCCAGTCAACATATCTCCGTGGAAAAAGCGGAAGACGAGTTGCAGCGCTACCTTGCCGCAGACCCCGCTCTGGCGAAAAAGCAGCACAGCCCTCGAAAGATCACCTTTCAGCCGGGCCATAGAGAGCATTTCTGGCACAAGAATTGTGTTGCAGTGGGCGTCTCAGCGGGATTTGTTGAGCCCCTAGAGGCCAGTGCACTGGTATTAATTGAAAAGTCCGCGGAGTTTGTCAGCAATAACCTACCCCAAGACCGCGGGGCAATGACGGTTGTCGCTAAGCGTTTTAATGAGATTATCAGCAAATACTGGGTCGATATAATTGATTTTTTGAAGCTGCATTATGTGCTGACTGAACGCACGGATTCAGATTATTGGCGCGATCATGTTCGGCCCCAGTCGATACCAGACAGTCTTCAAGACTCCTTGGAATTGTGGCGTTCTCAGGTTCCCTGGGTCTCGGACGGCAATAATCGCGCGGAGCTATTTTCCGCTGCTAGTGTCCAGTACATACTTTATGGAATGGGCTTCGCTACCCAGATCAACAGTAGTCGCTATCGGGATTGGGATAAGGATGCGCTATTGGCGGACAGATTGATGCGTGATAATCGCGGCAAGACTGAGGCGCTAATGGCGAGCCAGCCGACCAACCGTGATCTGCTTAATCTGGTGCGCAGAACTTCCTAGAGAATTTCTAGGGAATTTACTCAGCGGTTAAGGCCTAGTCCAAGCGTCAGGAGAATTCGATAAAACTGGTAACCGTTAGGCGTCCGGTCTCAGGGCTGGGGTCAAAGTTATAATTCGGCCCAATAATTCCCGAGTGCAGGCTTGATCCGCGGTACATCAGCAATCGGTTATAAGCTGCTCCATAGGATGTAATCTGTGAATAGTCCTTAGTAGAACCGCAGATATAGCCTGAAGGTTGACGTGCAGGGTCTTGAAGCCGGTTTACAATGCTAGCCTCATAATTTCCAAGCCGACTTCTGTCTATATAGTCATAACCGGTTTCACCGTGATGATAAAACGCAGTGCCGGAATCTGCTGCATCGCAGAGATAATGTATCACCGCCAAACTGTCTCTTGAAGGCGCATCAAAATGAGGCATGCGCTGCATGAGCTTAAGATCTTCAGGTTTGGAAGTAACTATCGAATATTTTGATGCGGCTGATTTTATCTTGCGCAGATCAAGATTAAAAAAATCGCGGATAAGGCCCTGAAAATTTCGTACTAGCCCGACAATATACGCATCAGATATGGCCATTCTGACGCCGGGATAAAAACTGTCTGCAACGGCGAAAGAATTTCGTCTAATGGCGTCCTGCTTAAGTGCGTCAGCGCCTTGAATATAGGAATCGACCCGTACTAGTTCCTGTTGGTCGGCGCCAAATTTCACGCATTCGTATTGCATAGTATCGCAGGGTGCATAAAGTGATTTTTCATCAACAGACATTTTTTTGATTCCTTGGCGCCACTTCTTCGCTAAAACAGGGCCATGTTTTTGGAGGCAGCAGCAGGCTAACTTAAAGGCTTAGCTTGCTGTTCACTTTGGACTAATAGTGCAGCATAAATGAATTTTCGATAGATGCACATAGGTTATTATTTTGCCAAAAACGTAGCCGCAAAATGGTAAGATTCGGCCGCGGATTTACTGGATCTAGAAAGATTAAAAATGTCTTTTAGGCATTCTGCAAATGCAGCAAATGGCGATTATCTTATCGACCTGTAAATGCTAAACAAAAATAGTTAATACTTTAAAATTTATAATCGGAGTTTCTTGATGAGTGGCACACCTTATTTCATGGCGGGCTTAGTATTGTCTGTATTAGTTGGATGTGATTCTGGCCCTGCTGTGGACAAAACGGCTTCTGCCGTGGCAAAAATTCATCCAGAGATCTGGCCCAAACAGGCCTCACCCTTTGCCCAAGATGAAAATTTAGAGCAGCGAGTTAACGCTCTAGTCAACAATATGAGTCTAGAGGAAAAGGTCGGTCAGACTATTCAGGCGGATATTGCATCGGTCACGCCAGATCAAGTGCGTGAATACCATTTGGGATCCATACTCAATGGTGGTAACTCCGCACCAGGGGATGACAATCGAACAACCCCAGCGGCTTGGGTAGCCCTCGCCGATGAATTTTGGTTGGCCTCCACCGACAAGCGAGATGGTCGAATCGGTATTCCCGCACTCTGGGGAACAGATGCTGTGCACGGGCACAATAATATAGTCGGCGCGACACTCTTTCCCCACAATATCGGTCTAGGTGCAGCCAATAATCCAGAGTTGATGCATCAAATCGGTACTGTTACTGCCAAAGAGATTCTTGTTACCGGTTTAGATTGGACCTTTGCGCCAACTATTGCTGTTGTCCGTGACGATCGCTGGGGGCGAACCTATGAAAGTTTCTCCGAGGATCCGGCCATCGTTAGAGAATACGCAGGTCATTTGGTAGAGGGCCTTCAGGGCAAACTCAGCGACAACACTTTCCTCGATGACGATCATCTGATCGCAACAGCCAAACACTTTATTGGTGACGGCGGCACTGTCGATGGCCGCGATCAGGGCGACAATATCTCCAGTGAAGAAGACTTGCGAGATATTCAGGGCGCCGGTTATCCGGTGGCGATAAATCGTGGTGTGCAATCGGTGATGGCCTCTTTTAATAGCTGGCATGGCCGAAAACTGCATGGTTATAAAGAACTGTTGAGCGATGTACTTGTAGATCAAATGGGATTTTCTGGATTTGTCGTTGGCGACTGGAACGGCCACGGACAGGTCGAGGGCTGTACCAATGAGTCCTGCGCGGCGTCTTTTAATAATGGCGTAGACATGTTTATGGCGCCTGATAGCTGGCAAGAGCTCTATGCCAATACCTTGGCTCAAGTAAAAACGGGCGAGATTAAGATGGCGCGTTTAGATCAAGCGGTAAGTCGTATTCTGAGGGTAAAAATACGTGCCGGATTGTTCGAGGCGGGATTGCCTTCAAAGCGCAAATATGCGGGTCGCTATGAGTTACTCGCCGCCCCAGAGCATCGAAAAATCGCCCGACAAGCGGTACGTCAGTCGCTGGTTCTACTGAAAAATGCAAATCAATTACTGCCGCTTTCGCCAGCCGCGAATATCTTGGTTGCCGGTGATGGTGCCCACAATATTGGCAAACAGACCGGCGGTTGGACGCTATCTTGGCAGGGTAATGGCAACACTAGAGAACATTTCCCCAACGCAATGTCGATTTTTGAGGGTATTGAAGAGCAAGTTAAAGCGGCTGGTGGTCAAGCAACTTTAAGCATAGAGGGTGAGTACAACACCAAACCTGACGTGGCTGTGGTGGTGTTTGGCGAAGATCCCTATGCAGAGTTTCAGGGCGATCGCCCACATGTAGACTTTCAATCTGAAGCGGCTTTGGAATTGCTCAATAAATTTAATTCTCAGGGTATTCCCACTGTAGCGGTTTTCCTCTCTGGGCGAGCAATGTGGGTTAATCCTGAAATAAATGCTGCAGATGCTTTTGTTGCCGCTTGGTTACCTGGCAGTGAGGGTGCTGGTATTGCTGACGTTTTGTTGCGCAGCGTCGGCAATGAAATTCAATATGATTTTCATGGCCGGCTGTCTTTTTCCTGGCCTAGAACGGGTATCCAAACCGCGGTTAATGTTGGTGACCAAGACTATAACCCTCTCTTTGCCTATGGTTTCGGTTTGAAATATTCGGATACTGGTGAGCTTGAAACGCTTTCAGAAGATGCGCAGCTGGGCGACAGTGCTAAGAACCAAAGTCTGAATTTTTTAAATGCAGGCGAAGCTGTTTCACCTTGGCGTTTGGTCATGCGTGACTCTGCCGGTACCCTGCAGGTAACTCAGTCAAAGGCCGTCAGTGCTTCAGGTGTGCTAACAATGGCAGCGGTTGATTATATGGCTCAAGAAGATTCCCGTTTATTCGCCTTTTCGGATGCGGCCACGCTGTCTATTGAAGGTGAGGCTATTGATATTTCACGTGAATCTAATGGTGATATGGCGATAGAAATTCACTATAAAGTGCTCGGGGAGTCAGTCGCTAAAACGACTCTTGGTGTTGGCTGCGGTAATGACTGTTCTGGTGCTATGGATATTACAGAAGCGCTAGCGAGCAAGCTTAATCAGGGATGGCAGACCTCCCGTCTAAAGCTAAATTGCTTTGCCGAAAAAGGGGCCGATATGGAAAATATGAGCTCACCTATCATTTTGAAAGTCTCTGGACCACTGCAAGTGCAGTTGAGCTCGATTAATATCGTTAGTAATCAAGGGGACGCTAGCTGTTCCCTGTAAGGCTGTGTAGATTGTTTGGGCCTTGTGAGCGAGATTATAAAGCAAGGCTCTTAACAAAAGGCTCTTAACAAAAGCTCTGGAAAAAAGCCTTGAAACAATATGGTCGTTTAGAGAGCGGATTTGCTAGGCTAGAACGTCTTAGTAAAGTAGCTATTATTCATCGTATATAGAAGCTCATGGATTATCCTATTTTATGCGTAAATATTTTTTGTTAATTGAAATAGTCTATGACGCCGAATAATCAAAAAAGCGAGATTCATGAGGTCTATAGTCGCCATCGTGCTGAACTGTGTCGTTATGTCATCAATAAAGTTAATGTTACTAATGATGAGGCTCAGGATATAGTTCAGGCGGCCTTTGCGCGGGTAATTGAAATGGATTTTGAGCAGATCAAAAATCCAAGGGCCCTGCTATATAAAACCAGTTATAACATCGCCATTGACCAAGTAAGGCACAGTGGCGTGCGCCAGAGACATGTTCAGGCGGTTGTTGATGCCGATGCGAAAATGGTTGAGGAGTTAAGTCCAGACCGTATTCATGATGGCAAGCGGCAGCTGAGAATTGTCGTTAAAGCGCTTTGGGGTATGCCCAAAAAACGCCGGAGGTTGATGGTGATGAGTCGTTTTGATGGGCTGAGTTATGCTGAAATTTCTCGAACAGTGGGTCTGTCAGAAACAGTTGTACGTAAGCATGTAACAAAAGCACTTTTGGAGTGTCAAAAAGCGCTACAAGCCCAAGCGGGTAAGAATACACAATGAGTGAAATATATATGCAGTTTTCAGATCAGGTTAATCAGCAGGCGGCGGAGTGGTTTACTCTTATGCAGTCTGGTGATGTGTCCGCCAGTGACCGCGAGGCTCTGCAAGCCTGGTTGGCCGAGCATTCTGATCATGACAAAGCCTTTAAGCAAATGGAGCTTTTGTGGCAGGACCTGGGTGATGTGGCCGACACTGCTGAGGGTCGAGCGCTTCGCCAATCGGTGGAATCTGAATCCATAGCTGCGCGGCTGCAACAGCTACTTATGGCGCCGCTGATAAATCTCAAAAATATTTTTTCTGTGCCAACCTATGCCATGGCGCTTGCTGTTGTTTGCATAGCGGTCGGAGCGCTTATGTTGCCAATCGCCAAAGAGCCGGTGACGGTTTATTACAGTACTCAGCACGGCGAAATAAAAACCATTGTATTGGCGGATAATTCAGAGATCACTCTGGGTGCCAAGTCGGCGATTAGAACCCATATCTCGGAGTCTGATCGAACGGTGGAGTTGCTCAATGGCGAAGCTTTTTTTGATATAGCCAAAGATCGACAAAAGCCATTTTCTGTTGCAGTGAATGATGTGTTGATCGAAGTGGTGGGCACTCAATTCAATGTTCAAAAAATACGCGATGCGGTCAATGTGGCTGTTTTAGAAGGCATAGTGAAAGTTTTCGAACAGGCTGCTAGCCAGACTGTATCGCTTCCTGATGTAGTCCTGACTGCGGGGCAGAAAGTGGTTAAATCAAATGACCGAGCTTTTGAGTCAGTGACAGCAGTATCCAGTTCCGACCTCGGCGCTTGGCGTTTGGGCCGCTTAATCTACAGAGATATCTCATTGGCGGATATAGTTGCCGACGCCGGCCGCTACTTTGACGGCAAAATAATATTGCAGTCGGACGATCTTGACGAGGTAAAGGTCACTATGACATTGCGTACAGATCAAGTGGGCCAGCTGCCGGAAATGTTGGCGCAAACGCTGCCGCTGAAAGTGCAGGTTATCTCCGAAAAACTCATCTTGCTCAAGAAATAGGCGATCGCGGTAGCCTGCGAATTCCGGTCGCCTGTCAATTTACACTGTGATGTCGACCGAATTGGACAGGTCTTGTACCGCTTTCGACTTTACCGCCTTCGAGCTTACCGCTTTCAAACTTGCCACTTTCGAATTTATCACTTTCGAACTTACTATTAAAAAACGACAAAGAAGTAACTGCCATCAGGCACTAAAATAATAATCAGCAATAATAAAAAACGTAGAGGGAATCATGTCTATCGCCGCAAGCTCCAGTACTAAAAAACTCAGTATTTTACAAATCACCATTGTCGCTGCATTAGGCGGTTTATTGTTCGGATATGACACCGGTGTGATAGCGGGCAGTCAGCTTTATTTCACCAAATATTTTAACCTTTCTGCCGCCGAGCAGGGTTGGGCAGTCAGCAGTGCGCTCTATGGTTGTCTAGTGGGTGCACTGGCAGGTGGGTATCTCACTAAGCGCATCAGCAGAAAGTACACGTTGATCCTTGCGGCTTCTCTCTTTGCTGTTTCGGCCTGGGGTTCTGGTATGGCAGCAACCCTCAATGAGCTGGCGATTTACCGAATTATTGGTGGTCTTGCCGTGGGCATGGCCTCACTGGCGGCACCTATGTACATTGCTGAAATGGCGCCACCTAAATACCGTGGTCGTATGGTTTCCTACTATCAGTTGGCCGTGGTTATTGGTTTTTTTGTAGTGTTTTTGGCGACCTATTTTATCGGCGGTGGCGACACGCAGAATATGACCCCAGAAGTGCTTGCGCAGCTTCATGAGCACAATGTCAATCAGGGCTGGCGCATTATGCTCTGGTCTGAGCTATTGCCGGCACTGGCTTTCTTGGGGCTGTTATTTACTGTGCCGCACAGCCCCCGCTGGTTGATCTCACAGGGCCGCACTGAAGAGGCTAAAACTGTGCTGGCTCAGATAACCTCAAGCGAGCAAGAGGCGGCGTCTGAGTTTGCTGATATAGAGGCGTCTCTGACCCATAGTCCAGCCCCAAACCTGGCCATGTTGTTTGGTAAAGGTATTGGTTTTGCTCTATTTCTCGGTGTTATGTTGTCGATATTCCAGCAGGTCACTGGTATCAATGCGATTCTCTATTACGGTGCGGAAATATTTAGTAACGCCCTAGGTTATGGCCCAGAAGATGCGCTTAAGCAGCAGCTATGGCTGGGGGCGGTCAATCTGATCTTTACCTTTGTCGCTATTTACAAAGTCGATAGCTGGGGCCGCAAGCCACTGTTTATTGCCGGTAGTATAGGTATGTGTGCCGGTTTAACTGTGCTCGGTCTGACAATTTACACTCAGCAGATGGGTGTTGTTTCCCTGATCGCGGTACTGGTCTTTATCGCCTCATTTGCCATGTCTATGGGCCCAGTTGTGTGGGTAATGTTGTCGGAAATGTTTCCGAATAATGTACGCAGTGTCGCTATGTCGATCGCTGTTGCGGCGCAGTGGCTATTCAATGCTCTGGTAGCCAATAGCTTCCCTCTGGTAAACCAAAGTACCTTGAATCAGGAAGGCTTTAACGGCGCGCTGCCATACTTTATCTTTGCCTCGTTCTGTGTAGTTGCGATGATATTTGTCTGGAAGCTGGTTCCCGAGACCAAGGGTAAGACACTTGAGGAAATGGAAGCACTTTGGTCCGCCAAGGACGCAGGCTAAGGTGCTGCTGACAATTGCAGTGGGCTCTAGATGAGGAGGACTATATATTGCTAAATATGCGCATTCGTATAAGCTTTGTTTGTTAGAGTGATCGACGAGTTGCGCAGGAAGAACCCTGTACAAAAATTCCAAAAAATAGAGCGTGGGCTACCGCGCCATTGATTTGATAATGAAAAAATCGAATAAGATGAGGGGGAGGGGTTTGCCAACGGCTGTAGTACTAGCCGCGACCTCTTTCGCTCTCGATTTTGGATTTATACCTCAGGCTTTAGCTGAAACCAGCGACCTGAGCCTAACTGCTCAGTCGGTCCAGAATTCCCAGACTAAAGCGCCTACCCTAGCCTTCAATATCTCGCCACAGCCCCTAGAGTCCGGGCTAGTCGCGTTTTCTAAGCAGGCAGATATCAATATTATTGGTGTCACTGCAATCTTGCGTGACCACCGAGTAGCGGTACTCAAAGGTGATTTCACCAAGGCAGAGGCCTTGGATAGGTTGCTCGAGGGTACTGGATTAAGCTATGAGATGATCAATGATACCGCGGTATCAATCTTTGTTAAGCCCCAGGTCCCCGAGACGCTTGATGAAGAGCCCTTTCTGCAAGAAATTTTTATCACTGCCACGGGCCGTGCCACGGACTTGCAGAAAACGCCCATAGCGGTGTCCGCATTTGATCAAGTCAGGTTGGACTTTGCTGGTGCCACGGATCTGCGAGCCCTGTCCTATATGGTGCCTGGTTTAGAGATGACTAATACGGCACCTCAGGCAGCGACACTGGTGCAACTGCGTGGCGTGGGCAGCACCAATATTACTGAAATCGCCGATGGGCCAGTCTCCATTCATGTGGACGGTATCTATTCTCCCAGGTCTCAGGCAGCGGTGGCGCTGCTCTATGATGTTGATCGCATTGAGGTTCTGCGTGGTCCTCAGGGTACCTTGCGGGGTCGCAATTCACCCTCTGGGAGTATTAATGTCTATAACCAGCAACCGCTGCTGGATGTGCTGGAGGGCAACATATCCCTTGGCTACGGTAACTACGATCGTCG
Source organism: gamma proteobacterium HTCC2207 (assembly GCA_000153445.1). Classification (GTDB taxonomy): domain Bacteria; phylum Pseudomonadota; class Gammaproteobacteria; order Pseudomonadales; family Porticoccaceae; genus HTCC2207. Next base: position 489,277 of record CH672396.1, read on the forward strand.
CGAATATCACGGTGCATTAAATCTGCCGGTCAGCGATACTCTTAGTGTGCGTTTTGCCGGTGCCTCACTGCGCCATGATGCCTACACTGAGCTAGTGGATAATTATCTCGGACTTGGCTCTGGGTATCCGACAAACAGCACTGAGCTAAGTGCTTTTGATCAGGCTGTTGACTATGGTCAGGATGGGCCAGAAATGGCCGATAAGCACAGCTGGAGAGTTTCTGCTCTGTGGCAGCCAACCGAGGAATTTAGAGCCGTAACTAGCCTTGAACGATACCGAGATCAGGGCACGGGCCTTGCCCAGCTCGCCCCAGATCTGGTGGCCAAGGGTATTCGAGCGGTGGTGTCCGACAGTCCGTCTTTTCTCGACTTAACCAATACTGCGCTGCGTACAGAGCTCGACTATAAAACCGACAACTATTCTCTGCGCTATCTCTACGGGCAGTCGCAAATGCGTCGCCAGCAAATTGTCGATGCGGATAATGGCAGAAGCAGCAGTTTTGAACAGCAGCGCACCCACAGTTCCGACTTTACGTTTTCGTCCCATGAATTGCAGTTAATGAATGATGACACTGAGCGCCTGAGATGGTTGCTGGGTGCCTTCTTTTCCCGTGAGAAGAACGAGATTGTATTTGCCGTAGATCAGCAGAACGCCGGTGGCGGACGCTTTGCCAATGGCGCCACAAGCTGGATTAATGACTTTGATGGCGCCGCCGTGTCCTTCGCCATCCAGCCGGATCGCCAGGTCGAGTCAATGGGCTTGTTCTCTCAGGTCACCTATGACCTCGATGAACTCAGCAGTCTAACAGTGGGTGCAAGATACACTAAAGACAGCAAGTCAGATCGTGATGGCCGGGCGATAAATTGCCGGGTAACCTCTGCGCTAGGTTCCTATGTGGGGGCAGATTCTATTGGCCCCGGCGCGCCGTCTCCAGAGGATATCTATGCAGATACAGCGACCCAGCAGGCAATTAATGCAGGCACTTTCCATGACAATGGCACCAGTGAGGGTATTGGTGATCAGCCCTGCTGGATTCGTCAGGTCAATGACTTAAATATATCCTGGGAAAATGTCAGTGGACTGATTCGTTATGACTACCGGCCCTCCGATGATCTGATGTATTTTGCCAGTCTTTCCAACGGCTTTAAATCTGGGCATATTCAGGATGCCGGCAACCATGTTGCACCGGAGACCGTGACCAATTTTGAGTTGGGCTTTAAAGCGCAATATTTGGATGACAGTTTGCGGCTTAACGGGGCATTGTTTCATGCCGATTACAGAGATCTTCAGTTTTCCAATGAAGACCGCCTAGATATCAATTTTGATGGCATCGCCGACACCGGTGGCAGCACCGTGGTGCGCAATGCCTCTGCGGCAACTATTCAAGGTTTGGAACTAGAGCTGGATTGGGTGATGACAGATGTTGACCAGCTGCAATTAACTGCGGCCTTCACCCATGCACATTTTGATCAATTTGAAATCCCTGACACTCTGTTTGGTGATCTCTTTAATCCCTATGTCTCTGATCAATCCCTGTCGCCAGAGGATCCTGTTGTTCTGTCTGGCAATAGTCCCCCGAGAGTGCCGGACTGGAAACTAACGCTTTCCTACAGCCACAATTTTATTTTTGATCGAGGCGTGCTAACTCCTCGTGTAGTGTTAAAGGCATCAGATAGTTATTTCCTCGATATTTATAATCGCGATAAATTGGCGCCGGGCATTTTTGATAGCCTACCCAATGGCGGTGAGAGTCTTGGGGTTCAGCAGTCCTATAAACTGTTCGACTTAAGTTTAGCCTATCAACCCAACTCAAAAAATTGGACAGTTGCCGCCTATATTCACAATCTGGCAGACAAAAATATCAAGGTGGATTCAGGTAATGTGCTCACCTCGGCAGGCCTGATTGCAACTTATATGGAGCCGCGAACTTTCCAGATAAAGTTTAACTACTCATTTTCTGGCAGTTAATGTTGGCGGCTAACCCTTTATTTTTCTCTTCCAATGACTCAATAAAGTCTAGACTATCAACTCTATCTAAGTCTTGCCGGGTAGGCAGGTGAGTAGGTGAGTGAGTGAGTGGGTGAATAGGTGAATAGGTGAATAGGTGAATAGGGAGAAGAGCATGATAATTAAACAGATACCGGCGTTTTTGATATCTTTGGTAATCGCCACATTTTTATTGGTAACCCACACCACGGCAACCAACCTGATTTGGTTGCACAGTATCAATATGCCTGTGGATTTTAACCTTGTTCTATCGACTATGGCGACCGACTTAATTGGCATGAATTCTAAGGGAGCATTCCCCGCCGTCGCGTTAATCTCTATAGTTCTATTACTCGCCTTTATCACGGCGCGGTTTATTTCCACCCGAACGGCGATCAAAAAAACCACCCTCTATGCAATGGCGGGGGGCACCGCCCTTTTTGCCATCGTCGCACTGATGCCATTGGCCTTTTACAATTTAGACTTGATTGCTGGCGCTCGCACAATAACTGGCAGGGTTTATCTTGTTCTTGCCGGCGCGCTTGCTGGGTACTATTTTGGGAACCACCTGCAGAAAGGAGATTCTAATGCGCTTAATTAATCTGAGAGGGGTCTGTCTAAGTCTATTGGTTTGCAGTGGGATGGCCCTTGGTAACAACGATGATTTTGAAATCGAAACCCTTGCAGAGGGCCTGGATCACCCCTGGGGCATTACCTTTATTTCCCCGAGTGAAATGCTGGTCACTGAGCTGTCGGGAAATTTACGTCGGGTGTCCAACGGTCGCCTAAACCCCGAACCCGTCGCCGGCGTGCCGACGGTTTTATTTGCTGGGCAGGCCGGATTATCTGAAGTAATTCTAGATCCCAGTTTTGCCGATAATAATCGTATTTATCTGTCATTTTCAGCACCAGATAAAGATCAGCCAAAGCTCAATCAGCTCTATGTTATTCAGGCGCGGCTTGAGGGCAATGAGCTTGTTGATCAGAAAACCATTTTTAGGTCAGACCCACCGCGCAAAACCGCGGCCCACTACGGTGCTCGACTGGCATTTTTAGCTGATGGGACACTTTTGATTACCTCTGGGGATGGCTTTAATTATCGTGAGCAGGCCCAGGCATTAGATAACCATTTCGGCAAGATATTGCGCATTAACAGCGATGGCAGTATCCCGAAGGACAACCCCTTTATCGGCAGGCCCAACGCGCTGCCAGAAATATGGTCTTACGGGCACAGAAATCCGCAGGGACTGGTGATAGCCGATGACGGCACTGTCTATGCACACGAACACGGTCCACAGGGTGGCGACGAACTCAATCTGGTGTTGCCGGGTAAAAATTATGGTTGGCCGGCGATTACCTATGGTGTCGACTACAGCGGTGCGGTTATCTCCCCCTTCACTGAACAGCCGGGAATGGAACAACCATTGAAGTATTGGGACCCGTCCATTGCACCCTCTGGGATGTCGCTTTACCGCGGTGAAATGTTTCCCCAGTGGCAGGGCAATCTGTTTATCTCCGCCCTAGTGCCAGGGGATATTCGGCGCATTGAGATGCAGGATAAACGGGCTATTAATGAGCAGATTTTGTTTACTGAGTTTGGCCGAATCCGCGATATTGCCGCTGCTCCAGACGGCAGTCTAATACTGGCGACCGATGGTGCAAAGGGTAAGTTAATCAGAGTGAGCGCTAAAAAATAGTGCTGGCAGGGCAGAGGCCCGGTTAAAAGTAGGCTAGTGGCAATATGACAAAAATAAAAAAAATAATGATTACTGCTGCTGCCAGTTTTATCGGTCTAGGGATCGCCGGGCTTTTTACATTTGCCTGGACGCTCTCAACCAACGTTATGCACCCCAAATACACCTGTAGTGAAGAGCACTTTATATACTGTGGTGATCCCTCCCAGCTTGACCTTGCCTTTGATGATATTGCGTTTAAGTCGGCGGATGGCACCGACCTAAGTGGCTGGTATATACCGGCGCAAGCTTCGGATAAAACCGTTATTTTTGTCCATGGTCACGGCGCCGATCGGCACGAGGGAATGCGTTGGTTTAAAGCAGTACATGGGGCGGGTTTTAATATACTGGTTTTTGATCTGCGCAACAGTGGTGCCAATGCCCAGACCTTTTCCACTATGGGTTATTTTGAACGCGAGGATGTGGTGGCTGCTGTGGACTATCTGTACCGGCAAAAAGCTATTTACAGTATCGGTATCTTCGGCACCTCTATGGGAGCCGCAACCTCGATTATGGCAATGCAGGCCGACCCTCGCATCGATGCAGGCGTCTTTGAGGCGGGTTGGGCCAACTTGGAAGATCTCTACGCTGAGATTATCCAGCAGTATGTGGGGCTGCCAAGTTTTCCTCTGCTGCCTCTGACCACTTGGATTTTAGAACAGCGTACGGGCATGGATATGGCCGTGCTAAATCCAGAGGATATGCTGGCAGATATAGCCCCGAGACCGGTATTTATTATTCATTGCTCGGGGGATAAGCTAGTTGGCCTCTCTCATGGTGAGAGAAATTACGCCGCCGCAAAACAACCTAAAGAATATTGGCAGTCGCCCTGTGAAACCCATGCCCGAGCCTGGCAGTCAGATCCGCAGTATATTGAGCAGCGTGTGACCCACTATTTCTCAGAATACTTATAGGCAGCTGATCGCTAAAAGCGCATCTCAGGAACATTATCCGGAATAACCAGTTCGCCAGCAGTCAGCTTGGCGATCTCTTCGACGCTCACTCCGCGGGCGCGCTCTCGCAAAACAAACTTACCCTCGACTATATCCATTAAAGCCAGATCCGTCAGTACGCGTTTAATACAGCCTTTTCCGGTGAGGGGTAGGGTGCATTCGGCCAGCAGTTTCGACGCCCCAGATTTGGATGCATGGGTCATGGTGACAATAATATTATCTGCGCCAGCCACCAAATCCATAGCACCGCCCATCCCTTTAATCAGTTTTCCCGGAATCATATAAGAGGCAATATTGCCCTGACAGTCCACTTCAAAAGCGCCGAGTACTGTGAGATCCACATGGCCGCCACGAATCATGGCAAAGGATTCTGCCGAGGAAAATAACGAGGCTCCAGTGACCATAGTCACCGTCTGTTTGCCCGCATTAATCAGATCTGCATCCACCTCTTCTTCGAGGGGGAAGGGCCCCATGCCCAACAGTCCGTTTTCCGATTGCAGCATCACCTGCATATCCTCGGGAATATAGTTGGCCGCCAATGTGGGAATACCTATACCCAGATTAACGTAGAAGCCGTCATGAAATTCTTGAGCTACCCGTTGAGCTAGCTGTTCGCGACTTAAAGCCATAGCAAATTTTCCTTATGCGCTGCGCACAGTGAGCTGTTCAATGGTTTTCTCAAAAGTCCCCTGGATCAGGCGGTTGACATATATGCCCGGCAGATGAATTTCATCTGGGTCCAGCTGGCCCACTTCGACAATTTCTTCCACCTCTACCACCGCAATTTTCCCCGCGGTAATCGCCATAGGATTAAAGTTGCGCGCGGTCTTGCGGAACATCAGATTACCGTAGCGATCGGCTTTCCAAGCCTTGGCAATGGAGAAGTCACCGAACAGTGCCTCCTCGAGAATATACTCGCGGCCGTTAAATACCCGCACCTCTTTGCCCTCGCCCACTGGCGTGCCATAACCTGTAGCGGTAAAGAAGGCTGGGATGCCGGCGCCACCGGCGCGCATTTTTTCCGCCAAGGTGCCTTGAGGTGTCAGCTCAACTTCTAGCTCACCACTCATCATCTGGGCTTCGAAGAGGGCGTTTTCACCCACATAGGAGGCGATCATTTTTTTAATCTGCCGGTCCTCCAGCAGTATGCCAAGACCCTTGCCGTCGACGCCGGCATTATTAGAGGCAATGGTCAGACCCTTGGTCCCTCGGCGCTTGATCTCTTTGATCAGGTTTTCTGGAATACCGCAGAGGCCAAAGCCTCCCGCGATAATGGTCATATTATCTTCTAAGCCCTCGAGGGCCTCTGCATAACTGGTTACCACTTTGTCAAAACCGGCCACGGTAAACTCCTGCTGATTGCCTAACCAATGTATAAGATTTGCTAAGAATGCAAGATGCCCTTATATTTAACAAATTGTAAATTTTAACTAATTAATAATCTTAGGCTATTAATGTCTATACCCATAAATCAAATCGTAGTGTTCACAACGGTTGCGCGCACCGGCAGTTTTGCTGAGGCGGCGATTCAGCTGTATCTGTCTCAGCCGGCGCTCAGTGTGGCAATGAAAAATCTTGAGCAATCTCTCGGCGGCAAGCTGTTGGCGCGCACAACACGCTCGGTGACCTTGACCCCTGAAGGCAAAGCCTTTTATCCCGTGGCCCGGCGTCTGTTATCGGAATGGGAGCAGTCGATGCAGGATGTACGCAATCACTTTGCTCTGGGGCGCGGCAAGCTTGATATAGCGGCGATGCCCACTTACACGACCAATTTCCTGCCCAAGATTCTGGCGGAATTCCATAGCCAATATCCGAATATTCATATTACGGTGCACGATGTAATTGCTGAGAATGTGGTCCAGATGGTCAGAGAAGAACGCTCTGAGTTGGGTATCACTTTTGCACCTGAAGATGCGCCAGATCTTCATTTTCAACCCTTATATCAAGATCGCTTTGTGGCTATTTTACCGTTCAAGCATCCACTTCTAGAGAAACAGACATTGAAGTGGATCGACCTTTTAGCCTATCCCCATTTGAGCCTCCAGCGACCCGCGGGCACGCGCAAGCTGATCGATCAGGCATTGCAGGAAAAAGGTTTACTGCTAACTCCGGCCTTTGAATCGCATCAGCTGGTCAGTATTGGGCGCATGGTCAATGAAGGCCTGGGTTTGAGTGTGGTACCCAGTACTAGTCGGGCACAGATGGAAGAGATGGGCTTACAATGTCGCGCTATTAGCGCCCCTGTGATAACCCACCAGGTGGGTATAGTTACCCGTCCTCAGCAAGCACTCTCGGCGGCGGCTCTGGCGATGCAGCAGTTGATCAGGGCAGCGGTGGGCAAGCCCTGAGCAACTGAATAAAAAAGCACTGAGCAGTTTTAGAATATAGCCATAGGATTAAGCGGTGAGCCTGTGGCACCTTCAACGAGACTGTTCGCTAAAAGTACATTAGAGGTCAGTAGTGCTGCTAGTGCTGCTAGTCTAGAAGGTACGGCAAAACGTTTCATATTAAGACCCCTATAAGAATTATTATTTTTGCATTGAGCTCTTTGTCTCTCTCTCTTTTTATCTCTCTCTTTATTCCTTTCCTTTTTCTTTTCCTCCTAAGCTGATGTCACGGTTTGAGACGTTCCCCTAGTACTGTTTCGGCGCCAAAAAATAAGCGCAAACCCCATAATTAGCTGCCACGCGCCATAGAGTAAAAGTGACAGTAACACCATATCAGCCAAAGCATTAACCTCGCCTACGACCAGTGGGAAAAGTGACACCTTGAGTAACAGGCCAAGATTGATATTGCGCACCACCACTTCCATTTCGATAGCGGTGTTGTCTTGTTGTGCTAACCCAAAGGCTTTGGTTAACCCGACGCCAATAACCGTCAGGCCGATGATAAACCCTAGCAGTGTGACTAGATCAGCGGTTGGCGTATCGCCTATATTGAGCCGCCCAGCGCCGATTGAGCCGGCTGCAATCAGGGCAATTCCCAACAGTGAGCCGCGTACGCAAATCGTTGAAAATCGCCCTGCATAGTCGGGAAAGCGCCGCAGAACAACCATCCCCAAAAGCAGTGGCAGCAGCAGGCATAGGCCAATTTCGATAGCGATCCTCAGGGTTGGCATGGTAAAACTGTCGGGCATATATTCTGCGATCAGAAAATCTAGGATCAAAGGTGTGGTCACCAGGCAGGCCACCGAGGTCAACGCTGTGATGCTAATTGATAGAGGCACATTGCCACGCGCCATAAAGGTGAAAATATTGGAGGAAGTACCGCCGGGTATGGCCGCAATAATCGCGATACCAATAATCATTCCCGCGGGTAAGTGGGTAAAGACAATAAAACCAAAGGCAACCAATGGCACGATCACAAGCTGCATGAGCAAGCCAATATTCACTGCTTTTGGCTGTAGCACCACTTTCTGAAAGTCAGCCACGCGCAGTCCGGCGCCCATCCCCAGCATTGCCAGTACTAGCTGCACTACGGTAACCCAATACTCGTATTCCAGGTACCACTGAACCATCTCTGCCCCCATATTTTGCTGGCCGGTAACTATCTAGGCCTATTATTGTTATCTGGTTTTTGTTTTTTTAATATCAATGACCTCCATAGTACCTACTTTTGAAGGGTTGAGTAACAGTGCGGGTAAAGTCCAGATCTGTGGACGGTAAAGCGGCAGAAGGATAAGACGAGCTTGAGCAGTTATCGGGTTTATTAGCAGGCAATAAAAAAGCCCTTCAAACTGCACTATAAAAACAGTTGAAAGGGCCTTTCCATATTCTTGGCGACGCCAACGGTCTCTGAACTTGGGAGGACACAGAGACTGTTGGTGACACCGCTACCATGAGTTGCAATGGCAGATAAAACAAAGCATCAAAAGTGGGCTCTCTTTAAGGCAGTTCTTTGGTCTCAGAACTTGGGAGGACACTGAGACCGCTAAACTAACCAGAACCATTTACTAAAATGGCAAAGAGTAGGAAGCAACAAACGTTGGCTCTGCTTCTTCAACATCAGACCCAAATGGGGTGCTGTAGGTGAAAGACAGAGAGTCGTTGTAGCTGTAAGTCACGTCGAAGTTTTCTTGGTTGTTAGCGCCGTTATCGTGAGCACCATACATTAGAGAGAAGGCACCAACATCATAGCCGAGGGTGGTGTAGGAATAGTTACTGTCGATGTCGTCATAGACAGTCAGCGCTACTGGGCCATAGCCAACAGAGTAAACGTATTCTTGTAATTCACCGGCTTCATTGTTGGTATCTGCCGATGGGTACATATAAGTAAAGTAGCTGAAGCTGTAGTTAAACTCGCCAACTGATCCGCCGTAACCGGCAAAGAAATCATACTCAGTACCCATGTTCACGTCGCCAGAAGAAACCCACATGCCAGCGGTGAAACCATTTGCGCTGTAAACGATGTCGGCAGCCAGTGCTGCGTCGCCTTGACCTAAGTCATATCCACGCCACAGGTAAGAAGACGAAATCGATGCAGAAGCAGATACTTCAGCAACAGCTGCAGGTGCAACAGCAAAAGATAGAGTTGATGCCGCTGCTGCAGCAATCAGGGTTTTTTTGAACATTTTCATATGGTTATAAACCTCAAAGTTAAATTTAGACCTTAAACAAGGCATGCCCCCAAATTCGGCAAGCTCACTTGATACAACACTCTCAGAGCAAAAATTTGCGCAACAAAGTGATAGGTTTATATTAAAGACAATGGGGTTTTTTGATATGCGTGTTAAACACTAGGGGACTACGCACAATGACTTATAAAGCAGTTCCCTTATTTTATTTGACTCAGGTATCTGAGAGAAACCGCTGCAGCAGTAGTACGGTTTTCAACATTCAATTTGCGAAATATTTGTTCCAAATGTTTATTCGCAGTACGCGGACTGAAATCCAAAATAATCGCAATTTCATGATTGGTTTTACCTTTGGAAATCCAAGTTAGTACTTCGGCTTCTCGAGCGGTGAGCCCAAACTTCTCTCTAAGCAGCTCCTCATCGTTGGGTTTATTGGCCAGTTCGAGTACCAATAATCTCTCATCAGCATCCTCAGATTCCTGCGCCGTAACTAACAGCGGTTGAGCTAAATCCTCTAGACGAAGTGGTTGTTTGGCCCCTTCAGCCAGCCAGGGTTGCAGCTGTCCTGGCAGTGTGTCGGCAATCCAATCTGGTGTGGCACCACTGCTATTCATAAGGTTGTGAGTGTTGGGAGTCGACCAGAGAATCTTGCCATTTAGATCAACCGACAAAGAGTATTGTCCCAATGTGTCGAGAGCCTGGCGAGCGCCATTGGCAATGCGCGAGTTGGTAAGTTGAGCGCCGATGCGTGCCACTAACCCCTGAACATCTATGGGTTTGGTAACATAGTCGATACCGCCGGCATCGAAACCTCGGACTATATCTTCACTGGCATGGAGTCCGGTCATAAAGATAACGGGAATATGTGCGATCAGAGCATCGCTCTTGATGCGGCGACAGGCTTCAAAGCCATCCATTTCTGGCATCATCGCATCCATCAAAATAATTTCCGGTTTGATACGCTTGGCAATAGTCAGTGCCTGCTGTCCAGACAGTGCGACCAGCACCGTCAGTCCAACCTCGGAGAGAGTGGTATTGAGCATGCTGATGGTTTCTGGGTTGTCGTCTACGATCAGTACGACGCCACTACATTTAGAATTAACTTTCATTATTAATCGTCATCAGTTGAGAGTGGATTTTTGTCAGGTCTAGTTGGGCTAGGTTGCGATGTAAATCGGCACATAGCTGAGGATTTAGACGGTCCCCTTTTTCAGCTTTTAGCAGGGCATTTTTAAACCCATCGACATAGCCAATATCAATAAAATAGAGTAGTTCTTTAATAATTAAAGGATCATTTTTTAAACCGCTTTTTAATTCGCTAGTCGCGTCCTCGGGCGTGCTGTCACCGGCCAGTTGCAGAGTAATATTAAGCTGGTCAGCCAATGTGGTTAGCAGCGAAGGCATATTGATGGGCTTCACCAGATAGTCACTGTGCAGCGGCGCATCCTCCTCATGACGGCCGCCACCTAATCCAAGACCTTCGTCAGCCTCCGCCGAAATCATCACTATAGGCACATTCAGTCCACGCTGGCGCAGTTCTGCAGCGAGCTCCCAACCGGTCATATTGGGCATCGAGATATCCAGCATAAATAGCTTGGGTGTGCATTGCTCCAACATCTGCAAACAGGAGGCTCCGTCGGCGGCGGCAATCACGTTAAAGCCCAGGGGCGTTAGCGTATCGATCAATAGACGGCGTTGTACGGCATCGTCATCAACCACCATAAGGCTGAGCGTCTCGCCGTGATAGCCGATCACCCGGTCGGCGACAATAGGCTGATGGGTAACCTCGCGGCTGCTCGGCAGCATCAGTGACACGGTAAAGGTCGACCCCTCGCCAAAGCGACTTTCAATACTTAAATCACCACCCATGCGATGTACCAGTGCCTGAGTAATAGCCAGTCCCAAACCACTGCCAGCGACCTGATGCATAGGGTTGGCAATGCGCACAAAGGCCTCAGAGATGCGCGAGATATCCTCATCCTCAATGCCCACACCCGTATCAGTGACGCTAAAATAGGCCACCTGATTGCGATATTTAAGGTCCACGGAAACACTGCCTTCGGGGGTAAATTTTATGGCGTTAGAAATCAGATTAATCATCACCTGACGCAGTCGTTTACCGTCGGCAAAAACCGTTTCAGGAAGTCTCTCTTGATGGCTAAAGTTAAGGCTTATATTTTTGCTCTGAGCCTGTATTTGAAACATATACATCAGCTGTTCAATCATCGCCAGCATATCGACTTTGTTACGGTGCAGGTCGAGTCGCCCCGCCTCAATTTTTGAGATATCCACCAGCCCTTCGATCAGATCAGTTAGATGTTCACTGCTGCTGCGCATCACTTTGATCGACTCCCGTCGCGGTAGGGGAATATCATCGGCACCCTCTAACAGCTGGGCATAGCCCATAACGGAATTTAACGGTGTGCGCAGCTCGTGGCTAATTCTCTCTAGATAACGGCTCTTGGCGATATTCGCGGCATCGGCTTTTTCTTTCGATTGCTGCAGCTCCAGATCAGTTCTTTCGTGCGCCTTTATTTCATTGATCAGCAATTGGGTCTGTCGCTGTGACTCATCTTGCGCCAGTTGGCGTCCTTCCATGCTCAATAAATAGGACCAGGTAGCGATCATCAAGACGATTATCGAAATTGCTGACATAGTCCAAGAAAACGTTTCAATAATGGCCGCTTGGTCTGGATAAAGACTCATAGTTTTTACCGAAGCCACCATAATCAGTGATAGAAAAATCCCCATATTAGCGCTAAATAGCAGCGTGAATTTAAACGCTCTGGATTGAATATGCCGCAGCCTGACGGATTTAAAAAATAGCTGCACAAAGGTTAAAAATTGATTCGAAATTAATCCCTTGGTTCGACAGGCGTCTTTGCAGTGAGCATCCAGTGAACAGCACAGGGAGCAGATCGGCAGCTGGTAGAGCGGGCAGTAGGTCATATCCGGCTTTTCAAAGGTATTTTCACAGACACCACATTGAGCACTAGATAGAGGGCTAAATAGCGAGCTAGATTGAGAACTAGATTGAGAGCTAGATTGCTCCGTATCCACAGGGGCAGGTCGAACAATGTAATAGCGCCCCCTGGTTGCCCAGGCAATTAGCGGTGAGATTAAGAACGTCAGGCCCAGAGTAATAAACGACGAGAAGGCTTGAGCGCCAGCACCGAATACACCGTTGTAAGCAACAATGCCCAAAGTCATGGATATGAGCATGGCACCCACGCCAACCGGATTGATATCGTAGAGATGGGCACGTTTAAATTCTATATGCGGTGGGCTCAGCCCCAGTGGTTTATTGATCACCAGATCCGCGACCATGGAACCAATCCAGGAGAGAGCGATAATGCCGAATATACCCAGCGTTTTTTCGAGGGCGCTATAAATACCTATTTCCATCAGGATAATCGCCACTACTACATTAAATACGACCCAGACCACGCGCCCCGGATGAGCATGGGTAAGACGGGCGAAAAAGTTTGACCAGGCGATCGAGCCAGCATAGACATTGGTGACATTAATTTTTAACTGAGAGAGCACAACAAAGGCGGCTGTCAGGGCGAGTATCGTTGAGGGCGACTGGCTGACATAACTGAAAGCCACCAGATACATCTGGGTCGGCTCGGCAGCCTGTTCCGGACTAATACCGTAGTTGATCGCCAGCACCAATAAAAACGAACCGAGCAATAGCTTAAAGGCGCCAATAATAATCCAGCCGGGCCCCGCTAAAATGGTTGCCAGCCACCAGGATTTTTTACCGGCTACCTGTTGCGGTGGAATAAAGCGCGCGTAATCCGCCTGTTCACCTATCTGTGCCACCAGTGAAAACAGCAGTGTTGAGGCCGCGCCAATCATCAGCCAGTCCAGCTCTGGAGCACTTTGCGCTTGCCCTTGAAACTGCACCCAGTTGTCTAGGCTGCCAATATTGTTGATGAGGATATAGGCGATCGGCAGCAGTTGCAGCAGCACCCAAAATGGCTGTGTCCAGGCTTGGAATCGGGTGATCATGCGAATGCCGTAGGTGACTACGGGAATCACCACCAGGGTGCTGACCAGATAACCCCAGTGCAGAGGCAGGCCAAAGATAAGCTCTAAAGCCAGGGCCATAATACTGGCTTCAAGGGCTAGAAAGATAAAGGTAAACGAGGCGTAGATCAGCGAGGTGATGGTTGAGCCTAAGTAGCCGAATCCTGCACCGCGAGTCAGCAGGTCTATATCGAGACCGTATTTACTGCTGTAATAACTAATCGGCATTGAGAGTAGTAATAGAACCGCACTTACCAGCAAGATCGAGACCACGGCGTTGTGAAAACCATAGCTCAGGGTGATCGAGCCACCAATCGCTTCGAGAGCCAAAAAGGTAATCGCACCCAAAGCGGTGCTTGCGACTTTTAAAGCGCTCCATTTTCGTGCACTGACGCTGGTGAATCTCAGCGCGTAATCTTCCAGGGTTTGATCGCCAACCCACTGGTTGTACTTGCGGCGCGCGCCATAGACGCCTTGCTTTGATCTAGCAGTCATTGGAGCACCTGTGACGAAGAGAAAAAAGAAATGATGTTCTAAACAATGCAATTAGTCTGCCAATAGGGCACTCCGCGCTAGTTCATCAGCTTGTAGAGCTCCTTACCCGGACCAAAATAGTTTCTTTTTAAGCAGCCTTTTATCCTCCCAGACAATCCTCCAAAGTCATATGCGCTAAATAACGTATACCTTGGGCTATAAGGCGAATTGTGCGATTTACCGCCGCGCCCAATAATCTCAGCGAGTTTAACTTACTGAGGTCTCCCCATGAAAAGCTCCACTACTAGTAACATCCCAACTTGGCGTCGTGCCCTGCTGGTATCCGCTGCAGCCTTTGCAGTGGCCCAAGCAGGCCTCACCCAAGCAGCACCTGAAGAATTTGCAACATCCGTAGTAAACACCACCGGTCTCGCGGTTACCGATGACACAGTCACTGTAGGTATCCTTCACTCGATCACCGGCACCATGGCGATCAGTGAGACGGGTTCTACTCAGGCTGAGAAGCTGGCCATCAAGCAGATCAATGAATCTGGTGGTGTGTTGGGTCGTCAAATCGAATATATCCAGGAAGATGGCGCCAGTGATTGGCCCACCTTTGCTGAGAAATCACGCAAGCTTTTGGTAAAAGATAAAGTTGCCGCGGTAATGGGCTGCTGGACATCAGCTAGCCGTAAAGCAGCACTGCCTGTTTTCGAACAATACAACGGTATGCTGTTCTACCCGACTTTCTATGAAGGACTTGAGCAGTCTCCAAACGTTGTTTACACCGGTCAAGAAGCCACTCAGCAGATTATTGCGAGTATCGATTGGGTTGTAAAAACTAAAGGCGTGAAGACTTTCTACCTTCTGGGCTCTGACTATATCTGGCCTCGTACCTCGATGAAAATCGCCCGTAAGCATATCGCTAAATTGGGTCTTAAGGTTGTTGGTGAAGAGTACTACCCACTGGGTCACACCCAGTTCAACTCGGTGATCAACAAAGTAAAACTAAAGAAGCCTGATATTATTTTCGCCGCTGTTGTAGGTGGATCTAACGTTGCTTTCTACAAGCAGGTTAAAGCTGCTGGTATCGATTGGAGAAAAGAGAAGCCGCTTATGCTGACTATCTCTGTTACTGAAGACGAAGTCTTGGGTATCGGTGGTGAGAACTTGGTCGGTGCTTACTCTTCTATGAAGTACTTCCAGAGCCTGACTAACGGCAACAACGAATCCTTCGTTAAAGCCTTTAAAGAAATGTGGGGCGAAGACAGTGTTATCGGTGACGTTACTCAAGCAGCTTACTTAGGTCCTTGGATCTGGAAGTATGCGGTTGAGAAAGCCGGTTCTTTCGATATCGACAAGCTTAAAGAAGTTCTGCCAGGTATCGAAGTGACTACAGCCCCAGAAGGCTATGTAAAAGTTCACGAAAACCAGCACCTGTGGTCCAAGGCGCGTATCGGTCTAGCACGTGAAGATGGTCAGTTTGATGTGGTCTTTGAGTCAGAAGAACTTATCGAGCCAAACCCATTCCCTAAAGGTTATCAATAAGCGTTAAACCACTGGCGCCCTCGGGCGCCAGTATCCTTTTTGTATAAATTTTTTTAACCAAGGAATTGATCATGTTTGACGGATATACAGGTTCTGAACTAATGGCAATTTTTGCCATGCAGGGATTCGCAGGACTTATCTTGTTCTCGGTACTAGTGCTTATGGCACTGGGTTTGGCGATTATATTCGGCCAAATGGGCGTTATTAATATGGCCCACGGCGAATTTATGATCCTTGGTGCGTATGTCACCTATCTCACCTCATTATTTTTTGAAACCTATCTGCCTGGACTCTCGAGCATCTATTTCTTTGTTGCCATTGTTCTCGCGTTTATAGCGGCGGCCAGTCTCGGCGCCTTTGTGGAATGGGCCTTAATCCGCCGGCTTTATAAACGACCTCTGGATACGCTGTTAGCGACCTGGGGCCTAAGCTTAATTCTGCAGCAAACCTATCGCTCTGTATTTGGCGCCCGTGAAAAAGGTGTCTCACTTCCAGACTGGATGATGGGTTCGATCCCGGTAACCGACATGGTAGAGATTCCCATCAATGGCATTATTGTGATGGTCTTGACCCTCCTGATTACCCTGTCTGTTTACTTTATTATGCAGCGCTCCCAGTGGGGTGCCAAAGTGCGCGCGGTTGTTCAAAACCGCCCCATGGCAGCTGCGGTAGGTATTAACACCTCGATAGTAGATCGTATGACCTTTGCTCTGGGTTGCGGTATTGCCGGCATCGCTGGCAGCGCCTTCACCATGATTGGTTCCACAGGTCCCACCTCCGGTCAGCTCTATATAGTCGACACCTTTATGGTTGTGGTATTTGGTGGTGCGGCGAACCTTATGGGTACTATCGCCTCTGCCTTCACTATCTCGCAGGCACAGACAATTCTTGAATTCTTTATGAGTGGCTCGATCGCCAAGGTGCTTACCCTGGGCATGATCGTGGTCATCTTAATGCTCCGCCCTCAGGGTCTATTCACTCTCAAGATTCGTCGCTAGGAGATATAAGAAATGTCTAATTATTCAAAGCAGAAATTTTTATCCCCAGCCGAACTGGGTGGCTTTATTGTTCTGGCGATACTGTTATTTGTTGTCTTGCCGCTGTCGGTAGATGACTTCCGACTCAACTTGATTGGCAAGTATCTGAGCTACTCTTTCGTTGCTATGGGTCTGGTGCTCTGCTGGGGTTACGGCGGTATTTTAAGTCTCGGTCAGGGCGTGTTCTTTGGTATTGGCGGCTACTGTATGGCTATGTTCCTCAAGCTTGAAGCCTCCAGCGTTGAGAACACCGCGATCCAGTCCACCCCAGGCATTCCAGACTTTATGGATTGGAACCAGCTCACTGAGCTGCCCTGGTTCTGGGAACCGTTCAACAGCTTAGGCCTATCCCTTATCGCTGTGATACTAGTGCCCGGCCTGTTTGCTTTCTTGATTGGTCTGGCAATGTTTAAGCGTCGCGTCGGTGGTGTTTACTTCGCCATTATTACTCAGGCAGTTGCCGCGATTCTCACTATCTTAATTGTGGGTAGTCAGGGCATGACCGGTGGTATTAACGGTATTACCGATCTGCGTACTCTGCTGGGCTGGGATATTCGCACCGATGAAGCCAAAGTGATTCTCTACTTTGTCTGTGTCACCTTTGTCTTTATCTGCTTGTTTCTCTGTCAGTTTGTCCTGCGCTCAAAGCTCGGACGACTGCTGGTGGCGGTGCGCGATACCGAAGAGCGGGTGCGTTTCTCCGGCTACAACGTCGACAACTTTAAGATCTTTATCTTCACCTTTGCCGCCATGCTCTCTGCCATCGGGGGTGCGCTATTTACCCTACAGGTTGGCTTTATGTCACCGAGCTTTGTGGGAATTGTACCCTCCATCGAAATGGTGATCTTCTGTGCTGTGGGCGGCCGACTGTCATTACTTGGCGCTGTCTACGGTGCTCTGGCGGTTAACTTTGCCAAGACGACCTTGTCGGAAGCCATACCGGAACTCTGGCTGTTCGCGCTGGGCGGTATGTTTATCGCTGTAGTGTCGATCTTCCCCAATGGTTTGATGGGACTCTACAACACTTATATATCAGCACCGGTTAATCGTTTCTATCACGCGGCAGTCAGGTTTATTAACAAAGACAAGCCGGTGGAGACATTATCCGAACCGCTTTCCGAACCGGAATCCGAATCAACCCTAGGAGCTAAATAAGCCATGTCTAATAAAGACTTTGTTTTATCGGTTGAAGGATTAACAGTGTCCTTTGATGGTTTTAAGGCGGTTGATGACCTGTCCTTTTATGTCGAAGAAGGCGAGATCCGCGTGATTATTGGCCCCAACGGCGCCGGCAAAACCACGGTATTGGATTTGATCTGTGGGCGCACCAAGTCCACAGAGGGTTCGATCAAGTTCCGCGGTAAAGATCTGAGCAAAATGACCGAGCATGAAATTGTTCATGCTGGTGTCGGCCGTAAATTCCAAAACCCTTCAGTCTACGAAGATCTCACCGTGTTTGAAAATTTCGAACTGTCCTTCCCCCGCGGTCGTTCAGTATTTGGTGCCCTGGGCTTTCAGCGTGACGCTGAAGTGCTAAAGGCCATTGAAGAGACGGCCGAAATGGTTTTCCTTCAGGAGCACTTGGGCATGCAGGCGGATCTTCTCAGTCATGGTCAGAAGCAATGGTTGGAGATTGGCATGTTGCTGATTCAGCAGCCAAGTCTATTGATGCTGGATGAACCGGTCGCCGGTATGTCGGTTGCGGAACGCAAAAAGACTGCGGAACTTTTATTGAAAATTACCAAAGATCGCTCGGTGATTGTGATTGAGCACGATATGAATTTTGTCGCCGATATCGCCGACCGGGTAACCGTATTGCATCAGGGCAAAGTGTTGTCTGAGGGCAGTATGGACCATGTTCAAAAAGATCCCAAAGTCATCGAAGTCTATCTCGGCCATTAAGGAATTTATAGCATGTTGAAATTACAGGACTACAACGTTGCTTACGGCCAGAGCCGTGTGATCAACGATATGAATTTAGAGATTGGCGAAGGTGAGATTGTCGCCTTGGTAGGACGCAATGGTATGGGTAAAACCACCTTGCTCAAGTCCCTAATCGGTATGGTGCCACACCAGTCTGGCTCAATCACGCTGGGTGGCGAAGAGATTGGTCCCATGGAAAGTCATCAGCGGGTTGCCAGTGGTATTGGCTTTGTGCCCCAGGGGCGAATGATTTTTTCAACCATGACGGTTACCGAAAATATTATTACCGGACTGACTACCACCGGTGAGAAAAAAATCCCTGAAGATTTGTACGATCTATTTCCGGTTCTCAAGGAAATGGGTAAGCGTCGAGGCGGTAATCTGTCCGGCGGTCAGCAGCAACAGCTAGCTATTGCCCGCGCTCTGGCCAGTCGCCCAAAACTGCTGATTTTAGATGAGCCTACCGAGGGCATTCAGCCTTCGATTATTCGCGAGATGGTGCACACATTAAGACGTATTCGAGATGAGCGTGGACTATCAATTTTAGTGTCAGAGCAGGTTTTGAGTTTTGCTCTGGATGTATCGGACCGCGTTATGGTGATCGAAAAGGGCAATATAGTTCACCAGGAACCCAGTGCCACTGCGGATCAGAAAAAGATCGCAGCCTATTTATCTGTTTAATATTTTTTAACCATTACTTTTAAAAACTTATTGTTATAAAAGCAAACAAAATCAAAAAAGGAATAAAATTATGGCCGAAACCATTATTAAAATTAATCTAAACGAAAGCCCCTACACCAACGACAAGGTCCACAACCGCTGGCATCCCGATATTCCAATGGTTGCCAAAGTAAAGCCCGGTGACGATTTTAAAGTCGAGTGCTATGACTGGACCGGTGGTCAAATTAAAAACAATGATTCCGCAGAAGATGTGCGCGATGTAGATTTGGGTCAGGTGCACTTTCTCTCCGGCCCCATTGAAGTGGAGGGCGCTGAGCCAGGTGATTTGCTTCAGGTAGAAATTCTTGATATCGGCACCTTTGAAGAATCCCAGTGGGGTTTTAACGGTTTCTTTAGCAAGCAAAACGGCGGCGGATTTTTAACCGAACACTTTCCTGAAGCACAGAAATCAATCTGGGATTTCAATGGCATGTTCACTAAATCTCGCCATATACCCGGCGTTGAATTTGCCGGCTGTCTGCACCCGGGACTCATTGGTTGTCTGCCTAACAGAGAATTGCTCGATACCTGGAATGAGCGTGAGCAGGGCCTGGTTGATACAGATCCTGAGCGCATTCCAGAGCTGGCCTGTCTGCCCGAAGCCCGAGTAGCTCATATGGGTCAGATGCAAGGTGCCGAGCGCGATGCCGCTGCTGCAGAGGGTGCACGTACAGTGCCGCCCCGTGAGCACGGTGGTAACTGTGATATTAAAGATTTGACCCGTGGATCAACGGTTTACTTTCCGGTGTATCAAGACGGTGCTGGCCTCTCTGTAGGTGATTTGCACTTTAGTCAGGGTGACGGCGAAATTACCTTCTGTGGCGCTATCGAAATGGCCGGTTGGATTCATATGCGTGTCAATCTGATCAAAGACGGCATGGTTCAGTACGGCGTTAAGAACCCAATCTTTAAGCCCAGCCCAATGGTTCCAAAATATGATGACTACCTAATCTTTGAAGGTATCTCGGTTGATGAGAGCGGTGGTCAGCACTATTTGGATGTGCATGTTGCTTACCGTCAGGCCTGCTTAAATGCGATTAACTATATGACCAAGTTTGGTTATACCAAAGCCCAGGCCTATGCGATTCTTGGTTGTGCGCCGGTGCAGGGTCATATCAGTGGCGTGGTAGATATTCCCAATGCCTGTGCGACCCTCTGGTTGCCAACGGATATCTTTGACTTCGATATGCACCCCAATGCCAATGGCCCGACCATTGCGGTTGACGGCGCCGCCAATGATATTCCGAAAGCGGCGGATTTGGATTAAATCGCTTTTTATCAAGCCGCTTTATTAAGGAGCTTTAAACAATGCCTTTATATGATTACAAGTGCCAACAGCACGGTGTGTTCTCCGAACTCAGCACCATTGCCAATATGGAAGCGCCAGTTGACTGCCCCCAATGTGGGGTGGTCTCGCCGCGAATATTAGCCCTGCCGCCCCATATAGTGTCGATGATGAAAGAGACTAAGCAGGCTATGGAGCGCAATGAAAAGGCGCAGCATGAGCCGATTATTTCGACACTGGATCGGCGCACCCATGACAAGAAACATGCATCGGATTGCGGTTGCAGTTCAGGAAAGAAATCGAATCTTTTCTATACCGCAGACGGCAATAAAATGTTTCCCTCCATGCGACCTTGGATGATTAGCCACTAGATAGAATAGCCACTGGATAGAGTAGCCACTAGATAAAGTAGCCACTAGGTGAAGCGTTGCTAGAAACAAAAAAATGAGTTGTCCTTAACACAGGGCAACTCATTTTTTGTAACGCAGATATCCTGCGCTGACAGACCACTCAGTTAAATTTCAACAGGTTAACTAAGCCGCTAACATGCCGCGATCGACAATAAAGTCGATAATCACATCAAGACCGGTATGCTTGTGCAAGTTGGTAAAGACATAGGGGCTGGTTGGACGCATACGCTTGGTATCGCTATCCATAATCTCCAGATTGGCTCCCACATAGGGCGCCAGATCAATTTTATTAATCACCAGCAAATCCGCTTTGGTAATTCCGGGGCCGCCTTTGCGAGGAATTTTTTCGCCCGCGGCAACATCGATCACATAGATGGTTAGATCTGCCAACTCAGGACTAAAGGTGGCGCTCAAATTATCGCCGCCACTTTCAATAAAGATTAAATCCAAACCTGCATGACGCTGGCTCATCTCTTCCACCGCCGCAAGGTTCATGGACGCATCTTCACGAATAGCCGTGTGAGGGCAGCCGCCGGTCTCAACGCCAATAATCCGGTCCGCAGCCAAGGCTTCGGCTCGAGTCAAAATAATTGCATCTTCCTGGGTGTAGATATCATTGGTTACCACTGCCAGATTGTAAGTATCACGCATGGTTTTACACAGCGCTTCAAGCAGCGCGGTTTTGCCTGAACCTACGGGGCCGCCGACGCCAATACGCAGGGGAGCTGTCGAGGAAATTTTAGATAAGTCAGTCATGGATAAGTCCTATTTAAGATCGAAATAGTCGAGTGTATTGAGTTTCATGGCGGCTGCTGGCAATCGCCATCGCCGGTGTTGAACTGCGAATATCGTTGTCCTCGGTGGTCATAGCCTGAGTCACTGCAGCGGGAATGGTTTTCGCCATATTGAGCATAATCTGCTGGCCATGAGTTTGGCCCAGAGGGATCAGCTTCACCCCAGCCACCACATTATTTTCCAGCCAGCTCCAGCAGTACCCGCGGCATAGTTGCTGACAATCTATACCCCACTGGCTGGCAGCCAAGGCAATACCGGTGAGTTGACAGCTGGCCACTGTGGTCGCCAGATGAGCTGGAATTTGAACCTCGAGGCTGGGTAGCAGACGTGCTAGTGCAGCACCGCGCTGGCGCTCTTCTTTGCGCAGCTCCATGGTTTCGCGGCAGGCCACTAACCACTGGCTCCAGTGCATAACACTGGCATCGTCAGCATGATTGAAGGCCTCTAATAGGCGGATCAAAACCGGTAACTCAAGGGTCGCAACACTGGCTTCGAGAATGCTTTGCAGCCAGTTTTCTAAGCTCGGTTTATCAGTCACCCACTGAGCTTCGATAGCCCACTCTAAACCCTGGGAATAGGTGAACCCTCCCACCGGCAGTGAGGGGCTAATCAGCTGAAAAAGGCGCAGTTCAGAGAGTGAGTTATTGAGTGCTGTATTTGGCACTTTAACTGGAACGGTATTAGCCACCTTAAGCAGTACTAGTCTTCAGTATTAATTTTAACTGCGCGAGCTCGCTTGCGTTCCAGCAAGCGCGACCCGAGGCTGCACACCAACAGCACGGCAAAGACCACTACACCCAGATGATCCGGCGCTGAAATCAGGTGAAAAACTGAAGCCACAGTGCCATCAGGATTGTGCGCTTGAGCCGCAGACTGTCCGAATACCAATGCAGTGCCAAGGGTTAGGCGGTTAAATAATCGGGTCATTTGAGTTTCCTTAAAATAATAAATGGGGGTTTCTTAGCTCGTAATAATGAGCTTGTAATAATTAACTTTTAGTAACTAGCTTGTAATGATAAGCAGGTAAAAATTAGTGATCATGGCCATGGCTATGACCGTTACTGGCTGAAGCATTTTTATAGGCACCGGCCTCGGGTTCAAAAGGGGCTTCTTCCACTGCCACAGAGAGACCTAGACCAACAACCATTTCATCCAGCACATGGTCGTGTTGGTAGCGCAGAAAATCTGGTTCAATCTGCAGTGGTACATGGCGATTGCCCAGATGATAGCTCGCTCGCGCCAGGGCGTGAGAGCAGTCGCTGGTGACAGTCGAGACGGTTTCGGGCGCGGCATTAATCTCTACCACTAGACCCTCTTCACTCTGAACCAAATCACCGCCGCGAAGAATTTCACCGCGAGGTAAAAATAGCCCGGCCTCGCGACCATCATCCAGAGTCACTTTGATACGACTCTTGGTGCGTTCTCTAATTGGCAGGCTCAGTGTGGTGTCGTGAGCGGCTGATATTTTCAAACTGCTTTTTTGTAAAATTTGAGTAATACGAATCATTAAAATGCCTGCCGTTAAAATAGAAAATAACGCTGCGCCATAGGCAGCTCTGTGGCCGGTTCGCAGACCAGTAACTGGCCGTCGGCACGCACCTCATAGGTCTGTGAGTCCACTTCTATTTTTGGCTGATAGCTATTCAGCAGCATGTCAGCTTTGGTGACATTGCGACAGTTTTTGACTGTGCCAATTAAACTGCGTAAACCCAGTTGCTCCGGGATACCAGCACTCACGGCGGCATTGGGAAGAAATAGCATGGAGGTGTTATTACTGGCTCGACCCAGAGCGCCAAACATGGATCTGTAATGCACTGGTTGGGGAGTTGGAATCGAGGCATTGGGGTCACCCATAGGTGCTGCCGCGATCATGCCGCCTTTAATAATAATGGCTGGTTTGGTGCCAAAAAAAGCTGGTTTCCAAAGTACCAAATCTGCCAATTTTCCGGTTTCTATAGAGCCCACTTCATGGCCAATACCATGGGCAATGGCCGGGTTAATGGTGTATTTGGCGATATAGCGTTTAATACGATTATTGTCATTGGCGCTGCTGTCTTGGGCCAATGGACCGCGCTGGACTTTCATCTTGTGCGCAGTCTGCCAGGTTCTAATAATCACCTCACCCACACGTCCCATAGCTTGGGAATCCGACGCAATCATCGAGAAAGCGCCCAGATCATGGAGTATATCTTCCGCGGCAATGGTCTCTCGGCGAATGCGCGATTCGGCAAAGGCCACATCTTCGGCGATATTGGGATCCAAATGGTGGCAGACCATCAGCATATCCAAATGCTCATCTACCGTATTGATGGTGTAGGGTCTGGTTGGATTGGTCGAGGAGGGCAGAATATTCAGCTCACCACAGGCTTTAATAATATCTGGGGCATGACCGCCGCCGGCACCTTCGGTATGATAGGTGTGGATAGTGCGACCATTAATGGCGGCCAGAGTGGCTTCGACAAAACCGGATTCATTGAGGGTGTCGGTGTGAATCGCCACCTGCACATCGGTTTCTTCGGCAACGTTTAAACATTCATTAATTGAGGCCGGTGTAGTGCCCCAATCTTCATGGAGTTTTAAGCCCATCACTCCAGCGGCAACCTGCTCTCGAATAGGCTCCGGCTGGCTGGCATTACCTTTGCCCATGAGGCCAATATTCATTGGCGCAGTATCTGCAGCTTCGAGCATCCGGTGAATATTCCACGGCCCCGGAGTACAGGTTGTGGCATTGGTGCCCGTTGCTGGGCCAGTGCCGCCGCCAAGCATTGTGGTGACACCGGACATCAGTGCCTCGTCAATTTGCTGGGGACAAATAAAATGGATATGAGAGTCGACACCACCGGCGGTGAGAATATGACCCTCACCGGCGAGCACTTCGGTGCCTGCGCCAATAATAATATCGACGCCACTCTGGGTGTCGGGATTGCCGGCTTTACCGATGGTCGCAATGCGCCCATTCTTGATCCCGACATCGGCTTTGACTATGCCCCAGTGGTCGATAATCAAGGCATTGGTAATCACTAGATCAACGGTCTCTGCGCTGGGTCGCTGGCTCTGGCCCATGCCATCGCGAATCACTTTGCCGCCGCCAAACTTCACTTCATCGCCATAGAGAGTGAAGTCTTTTTCCACCTCTAGCCAGAGTTCGGTATCCGCCAGACGAACCTTGTCGCCGGTGGTAGGGCCGAACATTTCGGCATAGGCCTGTCTTGAAATAGATCTTGGCATGGTTTACTCCTGCCTCGTACTTTTGTTTTGTGCCGCAAGACGATCAGTCGTGCTCGCTTGCACGCCATCCTCTAGCTGACCCATGACCTTGCCCTGGAATCCATAGATATGCCCAGAGCCGCCGTACTCGACTAATTCAATGGTGCGCTCCTGCCCCGGCTCAAAGCGCACTGCAGTGCCAGAGGCAATATTGAGTCGGTATCCGAGGGTGGTTTCACGCTCAAAAATCAACGCATCATTGACCTCATAGAAATGATAATGAGAGCCGATTTGAATCGGTCGATCGCCAATATTGGCTACTGAGATAGTGACCAGATTGCGCCCGGTATTGAGCTCGATATCGCCAGGGGCTGTTTTAAATTCTCCGGGGATCATAGTTGGCTCCTAGACAATCGGGTTGTGAACGGTGACAAGTTTGGTGCCGTCGGGGAAGGTGGCTTCCACCTGCACGTCATGAATCATGTCGGGTACGCCGTCCATCACTTCGTCAGCGCAGAGTAAGGTGCGGCCAAAGTCCATCAATTCCGCCACAGTGCGGCCATCGCGAGCGCCTTCGAGAATAGCGCCACTGATAAAGGCGATGGCTTCCGGGTAGTTGAGTTTTAAACCGCGTGCCTTGCGCCGTTCGGCCAGCAGTGCGGCGGTAAACAACATTAATTTATCTTTTTCTCGAGGGGTCAATTCCATGGTCAGTTCTTAATTTAGGTGGCCCAGATACGTGGCGAGCAGGATGATTTGTCTAACCATTGGCTGCGCAGCTGGGTCCATATCTGAGTGAAAATATCCAGTATCGGCTCGATTTGAGTGCCCAATACCCTGAGTACCAGAATGTCGTCAACCAGAGTGAGGCCGATCGAATCCAAGTGTTGATAGCGATGCAATATATGTTCCAAATGATCCCGTTCTGCCTGGCTGCAGGGGGCGGCAATTAAGCTGCCCTGCATGGGCATTCCGCGCAGGCCACTGGGTGACATGATCAGTGCGCTGTCCTGAGTACAGAGCTGTTCCACTAAACGCAGCTCGCCGTCTAATCGAATCTCAGTGCTGCTGGTGACAGAGCCTCGATCGAAGACTTCACTATTGGCCGGGCGTCCAAAACAGTGCACTTCCCAACCGATAAAACGCCCTCTTGGTGCAATATCAATTTCGGTTTTTAAAACTGACTGGGCACCGGAAAAGAAAATATTTTGTTGCGGCAGCCACTCCACCACCGCATCTGCAGCGACGCGGATTTTTTGTGTCTGCTGACTGACCAAATCGCTCTTGGATTTGTAGAATTTGGTGGCGCCGGGAGTAGTGATCAAGCAGTGAGAATGTTCTGCCGCTTGGAGTTTTATCTCAAGGGTGTCGCCACCTACCACGCCTCCGGGAGGGTGCAGAATATAGCTGTGACAGATATCGCCCTCGGGATAAAAAGGGCGTTGGAGAGTGAGAGGGCCACGCTGTTTTTTGCGCACCAGACAGGTTTTATCTCGGCGAACGGCATAGTCTAGTTCGAGTTCGGCCAGCCAGCCGCTACGAGGCTTTTGTTCAGGAATAGCTTCCCCACAGATATTGCTCATTGTCTAACTGACCCAAGTTATTACACAGATCTAAGACGTTGCAATAACGGTGCCACTCATGGAGTGTGGTCAATCAGAGGTTGGAGAGAGGGCTATATCTTTAGGATTAACCTTTGATTAAAGGCGCCATCTTATCGATCAAGGCTGACAGCTCAGGCTTGTGCTGACGAATTTCATCGGCACTTAAACCATGTAGCTCATGGGGGAACACCAACCATTCTTCAGTTTCATGAATATAGTAATCCGGTGGGCCGTCGGTCTTGTTGTTCTTGGGTTTGTAGTAGGGCGTGGCTATACGAATCTGTGGCGTGTTCTTTTTACAGGCGCGTTTTAGATCGGCGATTGCCTGCTGAATCGATAGTCCGGTGTCATGGACATCATCAACTATTAGCAGTGAGTCCTCAGCTTCAAGCTGGCGAATAATATAACTCAGTCCATGAACATGAACAGTTTTGCTGCGCTCGCCCTCACGGCTGTATGAGGAGGTGCGAATGGCAATATGGTCCGACTCTATTCCAAGCACATCGAGAAATTCCTGCACTGCTATACCCACTGGTGCGCCACCGCGCCAAACGCCCACTATATAGTTGGGTCTATAGCCGCTCTCAAAAACTTGCCAGGCCAGTTGGTAGGAATCTTCCAGAAGTTGTTGGGCTTGAATATAGCGTTTTGACATTAGAGGTGGATCCAAATTTGATTTATCAGTTAGCCTGCAATATTAGCATAATCAGCTGTTGGCTCATTATCCCGCGGATAAAAAAACCCAGACTAATAAATAGTCTGGGTTTTTCTTACCGCCTGTAACCGGTTTACTTGGACTTAGAAGTCCATAGAGAAACGCGCCATAACCTGACGTGGGCCAATCAGCTCGTCGCCCGTTGCGCCAACGCCAAAGACATCAGTAAAGCGAGCATTGATACCCGCCTCGTCAGTCAGGTTTTTACCAATCAGCTCAACCTTCCAGTCTTTGCCTTCTGGACGCAGACCAACAACTAGATCAATCACCTTGTAGCTAGGCACTACATCGGTAGCATCGTTATTGAAGATACGGTGCTTAAAGTCACCTCTGTAGGTGTACTGCAGGCTGCTGTTCAGTTCACCCCAAGAGGCGATTTCGGTGTTCCAGTTAAGGGCCACATTGCCGGTAAATTTCGGCGTTTTGGCGAGTTCATTACCGTTAACATTTTGCACTGCAGCGGAGCGGGCTATCTGAATTTCATCACTGAAAAGGTTAAAGCCTTGACCGATTAAAGCGTTGCCCGCAGCTTCCGATTGAACGTTATCCAGAGCCAGGTGATCACCAGTGATTTCAGTCTCCAGCCATGCTAGGCGCACATCGAGAATCAGTGACTCAGACAAGAGAGCTGAGAGCTCAAGCTCGGCACCAAAGATTTCTGATTTTGGAATATTGCCAACGCCGCCCTGGAAGACTTCAGGATCAGTTGCCTGATACTGCAGCCCTTCGTAGTTATAGTAGAAGGCTGCAGTGTTCATGCGAACACGGCCATCCGCCAGATCAGTTTTCAGGCCAATCTCATAGGCATCTACAATCTCTTCGTCAAAGGTTGGCAGCACTACAACTGGCGCAACGTCTGATTCAAGGCCGTAAGTCAGGTTTGAACCGCCGGGCTTAAAGCCCCGAGTGTATGAACCATAGGCCATAGTGCTTTCATTAAAATCATGCTCGACAACCAAGCGTCCAGTGACTTTCTCACTGCTCATCTCAATAATATCTGTGCCTGAGCGGCCATAGAAGTTAGTCACTTCACTGTAGACTTCATCTTCGGTGTAGCGCATGCCAAACACAGCGCGCCACTCTTCAGTAAAGTGCCAGGTACCCTGACCATAAACAGATGTTGAGTCGCGCTCGGGCTTGGAGTCAGAGATAAAACCGATCTCAGCGCTGTCGTCATAGGAAAAGACTTGGTCGAGAGTGAAGGGGTCAAAAGTGCCGTTAAAGTTAAAATCGAGCAGCTCAAGAATACTGATCTCTACTTCTGTATCCAGATAGAACAGACCTGCTACCCAATCCAATTTGCCAAACAGTGGGTCCACTGAGACTAGGTTGATTTCCTGAGTGATGGTGGTTTGTTTGTTCGTTTCTGGAGTATAGACGCTTGGCAGCTGAGCGAATGGGGCTAGAACTGCAAGGTCATTGCGATCGTTGTCGCGATTGATCAGCACGTCGTCGTTCTGGTAGCTAGTCAATGACTTCAGGGTAAAGGCGTCAAAATCCCATTCCAGCACTGCGCTGTAGAGCTCAGAGGAGAGCTCGTAGTCGGCGCGAGAATCCTGACGCAGCTCACGCGCGTCTGGCGTTGGATCGAGCAGGCCTTTCTGTGCAGCACCGTTGCGATCTTCATCAAAGTATTGCGCAGTAAAGTTAGCGCGGAAGTCATCGCTGGGCTCATAGAGCACACGAACACGAGCAGACATACTGTTAGCATCATCGAGATCCTGACCCAGAGTCAGGTTGTCAGTAAAGCCATCGCGCTTATTGGAGATAACCGATGCACGCACAGCCAGTGTGTCGCTTAGTGGCAGGTTGTAAGCTGCACGCGCTTTGACCAGGCCATAATCACCCAGAGTCAGATCGGCTTTGCCGAAGCTGCTATCTATAGAGGGTGCAGTAGTAATAATATTGATTGCACCGCCAGTGGAGTTTTGGCCGAACAATGTGCCCTGGGGGCCGCGCAGAACTTCAATGCGCTCTAGGTCGAGAAAATCCGTTTGCAGGGCAAAGGGCGATGCCACATAGATGCCATCTAAGTGATATGAGACAGACGGGTTGGCAATCGCATTTTGGTTGGCTTCGTTGCCGACACCACGAATAGTGATAACGGTTTTAAACCCTTCGTTTTTAGCAATATTAACGCCTGGCGCAATAGCGCTAAGGTCGACGAAAGAAGCGATTTGACGGTTATCTAAATCCGCGCCACCTAAAACAGTGATTGCTTGGGACAGATCCTGGAGGCTCTCGCTACGTTTTTCAGCGGTGACCAGCACCTCTTCAAACATTAGGTTTGAATCTTGGGCCATAGCATTGCCACAGAATGCTACTGAGAGTGCTGCTGAGACGGCCAAAGACAGTGTTTTAAGTGGGATACGCGGATATTTCATTCTGACTCCTGGGATTAAATCATTGGAAAAATTAAGGTCGATGCTGCACTGTGGTGCACAGAAAAAATTTGAGCACGCATTTTGCACCATTTTCGATCAAAATGGTGTCAATTAATTATTTTCTGGGTATTTCTAATAGATCTATATATACAGTGCAATTAGCTTGCCAGACTGTCTAAAAATAGCGCTGGCATGACGGTTATTTGCGATGCTGGCTATGCCGCTATGGGTTGCTTTATGATTGCGCCAGATTTCATCCAAGCACCTCGACAATAAGATGGGAAAAAACCAATGAACGAATTGCTAGATCGACTATTTCAACTTCGCGCTAAAGGCACCACAGCAGGCACGGAATTGATTGCCGGTGTCACCACCTTTATCACCATGGTCTACATCATTTTTGTTAATCCCCAGATGATGGCAATGACAGGTATGGATCATGGTGCCGCCTTTGTCGGAACCTGCTTGGCTGCGGCACTGGCCTGCTACATTATGGGGCTCTATGCCAACTGGCCTGTGGGTCTGGCGCCGGGCATGGGCCTCAATGCATTTTTCACCTACACCGTGGTAGGCGAGATGGGTTACAGCTGGCAGGTCGCACTGGGTGCGGTATTTATTGCCGGTGTACTCTTTGTGATTATGAGTGTCACTCGCCTGCGTCGCTGGATGATGGACAGTATTCCTCTGAATATGCGTATCGCCATGGGCGCAGGTGTGGGCCTTTTTGTTGGTTTTATCGGTCTTAAAAGCGGCGGTATTATTGTTGCTAATGGTGCCACCTACCTTTCCCTGGGTGACCTGACAAAAATAGAAACCCTACTGGCTGCCATGAGCTTTCTAGTGATTGCGATTCTCTCTATTCGCAAAATTCCGGGTGCGATTATTATCGGCATTCTGGGTATCACCACCATTGCCGCCTTTATGGGGCTGGTACAAATTGACGGCTTAGTGGCTGCGCCTCCCAGTCTGGCTCCAACCTTTATGCAGCTAGATATAGTGGGTGCATTGGATGTGGCCATGATCAGTGTGATTATCGCCTTTTTGTTTGTGAATCTATTTGATACCGCCGGCACATTGCTGGGCGTCGCCAGTCGCAGTGGTTTAATCGATAGCCAGGGCAATGTGCAGAATATTGATCGCGCCCTTAAAGCGGATAGTAGCGCCAGTGCAGTGGGTGCTTTTTTTGGCTGTGCACCGGTGACAAGCTATGTAGAGAGCTCCGCTGGTGTTGAAGCCGGTGGTCGCACCGGTCTTACCGCAGTGGTAGTGGGCAGCTTATTTTTGTTGGCGATCTTCTTTTCGCCTCTGGCGGCCGTAGTGCCGGCCTATGCTACGGCAGGTGCGCTGATCTATGTGGCGATTCTGATGCTCTGCGGTATGGAAGCTCTGGATTGGTCGGATATGAGTGAGGTGTTGCCGGCACTGGTAACCATCGTCATGATTCCCTTATCATTCTCCATCGCCAATGGTATAGCTCTGGGTTTTATCACCTATGTGGCGGTTAAGTTTTTTGCCGGTAAGCGTTCGGATATTACCTTGGGTGCTTGGTTTTTAGGGGCGATTTTCTTGGCTAAATTTACCTTTCTGTAATCAGAGACTCGGTCAGTTTATCCAAATGCCATTGGTCACTTGGCAGTCGATGCTATCCAACAGCATATGGATTGTCAGGCCCAAACCGATTAGTCGGGTCTTGGGAATAAAGCAGAGTAATAAATAAAGCCCAATAAACCCTGGCTGATGGAGTGGGTGAAAGCCAATGCTGCAGCGGTTGGGGTCGTAGATCGGGTTGGCCAGCAGGTGGTCAATATCCACTACCATGGTAGCAATAAGAATCAAGTAGGCGACTTGCCACCTAGCGCCGAGCACTTTATGGCTGAGCACCTTATGGCTGAGCACTTTATCCCCGAGCACTTTATCCCCGAGCACCTTATCGCCGAGCACTTTATCGCCGAGCTGTTGGTTACGAAACAGCACGCCAACAAGCAGTGCGGGAACTAAAAAATGTAGGGCTAGATGCAGCAAAGGATTTCGACTCTTTTTTGTTAACCTGTTTTGAGAGTTTGTATTATACCGTTGTTTTAAAGCCAGCCCTCAATATCAAATTCAGTGCCGCCATGGCCGCCATGGGCACGATAGTTATCATCACTCTTCGCAGCTCTGGGCTGCACAGCAAGCCTTATTGATTTCCCTTATTAACGATGCCTGGCCATTTTTCTTACAAATTAACACTAAGAGCAAACCTGTGCTACGGTGATTATTCATAAATAGATAATACGAGGCATAAAGATGAAAACTATAATAACAACAGTTACGGCCGCAGTATTGGGCATGGTTATGACAACAGCAGTACTTGCTGACCATCACGGAGCACCGCGAACCAGCGCGTTAGAATTGTATTTTTGTAGCTTTGCCGATGGCAAAGATATGGGTGATTTGAAAAAGGTCGCTGCGGGTTGGGACAAGTGGGTAGACAGTAATTTTACTGAATCCTACAACGCCTACATCCTCTCTCCAGTATTAATCAATGGTGCAGATTTCCCCTATGATTCACTGTGGCTGGGTGTCGCTGAGAACCAACAGGCTATGGGCAAGGTTATGGATGATTGGTCCGCTAAGGGTGGCGAGTGGCAGCAGAAGTTTGATGCCGCCTCTAAGTGTGACAGCCATGCCCTGCTGACCAGCATGGAAGTTCGACCCTATGACAAGCTCGGGCAAGCGGGTTACCTGCAGGTTTCAGCCTGTCAGTTTAAGTCGGGTGCAGGTTTTGCTGAGTTGGCCGCTGCGGATAAAAAGTGGAACGCTTGGATGGATAAGAACGCCATGCCCGGTGGTATCTACAGATGGATTCCTGGTGTCGGCGCCCAGCGCGCAGATAAGTCCGATTTCTACGGTGTTTACGTTGCTGAAAGCCTAGCTGATAGAGGCCAGGCTCACGATATGATGATGGCCGGTGGATTCCAGGTTTGGAACTCGCTCTATGATGGTATTTCGGACTGCGACAATCCTCGAGTTTGGAGCGCACAGCCTGCTGGTGGTGTTACTGCGCAATAAGGATTGGCAGAACAGTAAGGCGTTAAATCGAAAAACCCCGCAACTTGGTTGCGGGGTTTTTTTATAGGGTTAAGTGGTTGCAACAATTTAGGTATTGGTCTTTTAAGTCAATTCTTGGGTTCCTAAATGAGATCTTGGTTTTTTAGGTTAGACCTTTGGCAGGGTCTGTAAAAAATTTTGGTAATGGACCATTACCTCTGCCGGCGCCTCCACCTGGGGGTAGTGGCCTATTTCAGGTAGCTCTGCGAGATAGTCCAGGCGACAGTTAAGCTCTTGATAGCGCGCCACCATATGTTTGCCTGAGACCGGATCCACCGAGCCATTAATTAATCCCAGGGGAATAGTCGATTGTTGCATGGCCGAAACCCAGCGCTCTCGATGCTCTAGGCGATCGCGGATATAGGTAATCAGATTATGGAAAATATGTTTGCCGTCATTATGATTAATCAGCCACCAAAAATTTTCTAGTTGTTCTTCCGAGGGTTTGCTCTGAGCGCCAAATACTGAACTAAAGTTGCGACAAAATTTTGCATAACCCGTGAATCTATTAAGTAGGCTGCCTATAGGGCTCAATAGAAGTTTTTGGGTTAACAGCGCGCGGTGGGTTTCGGGAAATAGACCGCCATTTAAAAAACAGCAGGAGAGCCATTCACCGGCACCGCTGCCCTCAAGCTGACGAGATAAAAGTTCCTGGCCAACCGTATCCCCATAGTCATGGGTTAGCACATGGAACTGTTGCAACTGTTTGGCTTTCACCAATGCTTCAATCAGATCAGCCTGACCATGAATAGAATATTTGTGCTTGCTGGGTTTGTCAGAAAAGCCAAAACCGAGCATATCCACCGCGATCAGTCGGAAGTCTTTTGCCAGGAGGTGCCAAATGGGCTGCCAGTCCCAGCTGGATGTGGGAAAGCCGTGAAGCAATATAATAGTCGGCAGTTCAAGCGCACTATCGATTGCATTTTGATCGGGGCTTTCATCAATAACAAATAGCGAGTAACCCAGTAATTCCACAAGTTCGCCACGTTCATGCCACTGCTCTGGCTCGCTATGAGTCGTCTGAGAAGTATCTTCATTTGTCTGGTTCATACTGACTGTCTCCTACAAAAAAAATGCTTTAGACCACTGTTAGTCTGCACTATTTTTAAAAATAAAATCAGCCAAAATCCCAGACAGTTTTTCTGCCTTAGCCCACTGAAAGAAATGGCCGCCACCAATAGTTGCATGGGGCTGTCCTTTGGTACCTGGTACTTTTGCCAGCCAGGGTTTTTCAAAACCATTGGTGATAGGGTCATTGCCGGCGCCGACACATAAAAAGGGTTTTTCAAATTGTTCGAAAAATTCCCAGGCTTTTTTCTGCGCTTCCAGTGATCGGTCGGGCATTATAGGCACCTGAGTGGGCATGGCGCGCACTGCCATTTTATACTTTGGGCTGGGGAAAGGTGCTTCATAGATGGTCGATAGTTGAGTGCGAAATGGTGAGATTTTTCTCAAGCCAATGGCACCGATAAAGAGTTCCAGTGCCACAGCTAATGGAGAGCGCGTCTCCATCTGGGATGAGGAAATAATGCCTGCGGGAACATCTGGCGTCTGCCAAGTATACTTTTGCCAGTAGGCAAATAGTCTGGCACCATCGTGACGCTTGCCCCCTAGGCCATTCATTTTCTTCAGTTCTTTCATCATCGAAAATAGGGTCAATCTTTTTTTCGAATTTCTAAAGGCGATAATCTCCTCGACAACCTCTGGAGGCACATCGGGATTATAGGGTAAGCCTGTATTGCCAATCGCCACTCGAGCAAATCGGTCACCGTTGTCCGCAACCATGCGCAGACCGATTAAGCCGCCCCAGTCCTGACCGAAAAAAGTTAGGTTGGTAAAATCATTTTCTACTAACCATTGATTCATCCAATCCACCTGGCGCTGATAGCTGTAATCTTCTCGCGCCGCTGGCTTATCGGATTTGCCATAACCGGGCAGGTCTGGCGCAATCACACGAATCCCGGCTTTGACTAAATGGGGAATCATGCGTGCGTAGAGATAGCTCCACACGGGCTGGCCGTGCATACATAAAATAACCGGGCCATCTTTTGGTCCTTCATCTATATGGTGGATTCTAAGATCGCTGCCGTCATGGGTCTTGATTGTGGTGTAGTGTGGTTCGAAGGGATAGTCGGGAATATTATCAAAACAGTGGTCAGGGGTTCTTAGGATTTTCATCAGTTTCTCCGCACAGTTTAGTGGTTATTTTTGGTGAGTATAACGCAGGAAAAATATTATGACAGTAGTTCTGCCAATAGGGTTTTCGACTGCAACGGTATTGGCGCTAGCGGTTGGTGTTAGTGATTGCTTTTGAGCCGCGGGCTTTGACTGCTGTCCAGTGGGTCACAACAAAGCTTGCATGCTGTTCAGATGGGGAATAATCTAAAGTCATTACATAATAAAATCGAAGCAAAAACAGCTGACTTTGATGTTCTCAATAACAGCTTTTATAACAGATTATAAAAAAGGTATATCAGATGACCGAAGCATGGATTATTGACGCCTGTCGCACTCCTCGTGGTATTGGCAAACCAGGCCGTGGTGCCCTTACTACTATTCATCCTCAGCGACTGGGTTCTACTGTGCTCAAAGCACTGGCCGAGCGCAATAATGTCAACACAGCCGACGTCGCTGATGTGATTTGGGGCTGCAATGTGCAGCGCGGTCAAAATGGCAATGATATGGGCCGCATGTCGGCTCTGGATGCAGGCTATGACATAACGTCCAGCGGTGTGACATTGGACCGTTTTTGCGGTTCCGGTATTACCACGGTAAATATGGCAGCGGCGTCGATTATGTCAGGCATGGAAGATCTGGTGGTAGCGGGTGGCTGTGAAATGATGTCCGGTTACGGTCTGCTCAGTGGCGATATCTCACCTTTTGTGGATTCTGGGAATGAGCATTTGCGCGATATGTACGGTCAGTCCCATCAGGGTATCTGTGCTGATACCATTGCGACGATCGAAGGTATTTCCCGAGAGGACTTAGATAGCCTGGCGGCAGTCAGCCAGGAGCGCGCGGCCCACGCCATCGCCAACGGCTATTTCGATAAGAGCTTGGTGCCTGTGTATCACGACGATGGCACTCTGGCATTGGATAAAGACGAATTCCCACGTCCGAGCACCACGCGTGAAAGCCTCAGTCAGTTGAATCCTTCATTTGAGAAATTGGCCCAGATGCCTCTCGATGAAGAGGGTGCAACTTACGCGAAATTGATGGCAGTTAAATATCCAGAGGTAGACATTAAGCATGTGCATCATGCCGGCAATTCCTCCGGTGTAGTAGATGGTGCTGCAGCATTGCTGCTCGCCTCACCAGAATACGCTACCAAGCAGGGCTGGACACCCAGGGCCAGGGTTGTGGCTTTCTGCAATATGGGTGACTGCCCCTCGCTGATGCTCAATGCACCTGTGCCGGCGGCCAAGCGCGTGTTGGCCAAGGCGGGACTAGAGAAAGCCGATATTGACCTCTGGGAAATCAACGAAGCCTTTGCTGTGGTTGCTGAAAAGTTTATTCGTGATCTCGAGCTGGATCGTGACACAGTCAATGTTAACGGCGGAGCCATGGCTCTGGGCCACCCGATTGGCGCAACCGGCGCAATGTTGATCGGCACTATGGTCGACGAACTAGAGCGACGCCAACTGAAACGCGGCCTGATCACCATGTGTGCCGGCGGCGGTATGGCGCCAGCAATTATTGTTGAGCGAATTTAGGGCTTTGCCATGACTGAAATACAGTCACATAAACAGTCACATAAACAGTCGCATACACCGGCAGAGGTCGTTATTCAGCCGCGCAACCGGCAGCATGATTTAGCGGCTGCACTAAAGCGCGACTGGATGCGCAATGATGTCTTTGCCACGGCTTGGTTTAATGCCATGTCGATCACCTTTCCCCTTGGCGAACAGTTCTTTATTAACTCGGTGCGCCATTACCGTGATCGCATCACTGATCCCAAGCTACAGGAAGAGATGCGCCAATTTTTCAGTCAAGAGGCGGTGCACCTGCGCGAGCACCGGCGCTACAACGAAAAACTCTGTGAACTGCGCGGCTATGACCTGGAAAAACTCGAAGGTCCGCTGCGTCGGCGTATGGCTTGGGTAAGAAAGAATGTACCGGCGCGGGAGCAGCTTGCTGGCACTGCGGCGGTGGAGCACTTAACCGCTGTGCTGGCGGAAAAGGCATTGGGTGATGCGGGTATTTTTGCCGATGCCGAGCCCGCTATGCGAGACCTTTGGCAGTGGCATTCGGTGGAAGAGATGGAGCATAAAGCGGTGGCCTTTGATGTCTATCGGGCCATCGGCGGCACTGAGAAGATGCGCCGCGCAGCGATGCGTCGCAGCACATTGTTTCTGACCTGGGATATTCTTCACGGCGTGCGCCATATATTGAAATGCGATGGCATGCTGTGGAGCCCAAAAATCTGGCTCTCAGGGGTACGTTTTTTGTTTGGCAAGCAGGGCATTTTGCGCGGCACTTGGGCGCCTTATAAGGCGTTCTTTGATCAGGACTTTCATCCTTGGCAAGAGGATACCAGTGAACTGATTGCTCAGTGGGAATTGCAGCAATAGTCGCTAAGTTCTGTGAAAAAGTCTTTAAAAAACGCAAAAAAACACGCAAAAAGACGCGATTAGACGTCAAAGTTAGAAATTTGGTGTGGGGGGGGTGAGTTTAATGATAGATTCTAATTTGAAAGGCAGAATGACTCTGATATTGCTTGCGGCTGCAATGTCTATTCCTCTATCCTTGCCATCCTCTGCCGATAGCTATGAACCCGAGGCCCTAAAAAGCGGCCGCGTGGATCCCAGCCTGCATTTGCAGCAGGGCAGTGATCAGCTTGCCGCACAAAAAATCAATGACGTGATCTACAAGGCTACCGGCTTTGGTAATACCTTTATGGTGGTGACCAACGAAGGCAATGTCATTATTGATACCTCACTGCCGGCTATGGCGCCAAAGCATAAGCAGCTATTGACCGCGGTAAGTGACGAAGCAGTGCACTCGATTATTATTACCCATGGTCACGGCGATCACACCGGTGGCGTGGCCCTGTGGCGAGAGCCCAAGACCCAGGTGATTGCCCAGCAGAATATGGTTGAATTTCTCAACTATCAAAAGCGCTTGGGCAAACTGTTTATGCAGCGCAACAGCGCGCAGTTTGGTTTTGATTTGGTCACATCCCCGGCGTCGACAACCAGTCAGAGCGCTGGCGTCAATATGTTGCCCAACACCTTATTTGATCGGCGTCTCGACTTTACCCTTGGCGGCGAGCAGTTTGAAATTCTCCACACCCCTGCGGAAACCTATGATGCCCTGACCGTGTGGATGCCGGAATATAAAGCCGCTTTTGTCGGTGATCTGTTTTACCGCTCATTCCCCAATATTTATACCTTGCGCGGCACTAAGCCGCGCTGGGCGCTGGACTATATAGAGTCGATTAACCGCGTCTTGGCACTGCAGCCGGAAATTCTGCTGCCCAGTCATGGCGAGCCGATTATGGGCAACGACAATATTCGCAGAGAGATGATTCGCTACCGCGACGCCATCCAATATGTCCATGATCAAACTGTTCTAGGCATGAATCAGGGCCGCGACGTGTTCAGCCTGATGCGCGAGATTAAGCTGCCCGCCGAACTGGATGTGGGTGAAGCCTACGGCTGGGTCTCCTGGTCGGTGCGCGGTATCTATGAAGGCTATATGGGATGGTTCGACGGTGACCCGGTGAATATGTATGCCCAGTCGCCGCAATCTATTTATGCCGACTTAGTCCAACTTGCCGGGGGTGCCGAGAAAGTCGTGGCGCTGGCGGAAGAAACATTACATCGCGGCGATGCGGTGAAAGCACTGCTGTTAATCGAAGCGGCACTGGATGCCGAGCCGAATAATCCTGCGGTGCAGGCGATGCGTCTGCAAATACTCACGGCTCTGCGCAAGGCGTCGGGCAACCTCAATGAGTCCGGCTGGCTCAATCACGGTATTAAACACACTAAGCGCCAGATGGCGCCTTGATCGGCCATTAGTGCCTGAAGATTATTTAAGAGATATCAATATGAACCAATCAAAAGACTCTCAAGTCGACGCTTTTCAAGTTGACGCTTTTCAAGAAGATGCACCTCAAGTAAATGCTACTCCTCCGGTTTTCGATACGCTAATCACTAATGCCAAAGTATTTAACAATGGCGAGGCCGCTGTGATTGAAGATGTGGCCATTGCCGGAGGGCGCATTGTTGCCCGGGGCCAAAGTCTTGATCAGGCTGGCGCTGGGAAAGTGATCGATGGCAAAGGCCTGTGGTTGATGCCGGGTTTATTTGATATTCACACCCATTATGATTTGGAACTTGAAGTGGCCCCAGGCCTTCCCGAGTCAACACGCCATGGTACTACCTCGGTAGTGATCGCTAACTGCAGTTTGGGATTGGCCTTTGGTAATCAGCGTGACGGCACCAACGACCCCATCGTTAGCTGCTATGCCCGGGTCGAGAATATCCCTAAATCCGTTTTACGTAGCTGTGCTGATAACTGTACTTGGGATAATCCAAAGGACTATTTGGATCATCTGGATACGCTTAAGTTAGGTCCCAATGTGGCGGTGTTATTCCCTCACTCAATGTTGCGTATCGATACTATGGGTTTTGATGCCAGTGTTAGCCGCGACCCCACTCATGCTGAAATTGAAACCATGAAAGGCACACTGCGCGACGCTCTGCAGCAGGGCTATGTGGGTTTTTCTACTGACGCACTGCCGTTTCACTATCTCGCTGCACAGCCTCACTGCGATAAAACCATCCCCACCCAGTTTGCCAAGTATGGTGAGATTAAACAGCTGACCCAGGTTGTGCGTGAAGTCGGTGCTGTTTGGCAGGCCACACCACCCAAAGACAGTGTTATTGGCACCTTGAAAACCTTCCTGCTGACCAGTGGTCGGCTCTATGGCAAGCCGTTAAAAACCACTGTTGTGGCGGCACTGGACATCGCCAATAACTGGCGTATCTCCGGCTTGGCCAAACGCTTGTCCAGCATACTTAACTCGCGTCTTATTCGAGGCGACTTTTATATGCAGGCATTGGGTGCGCCGTTTAAGGTTTGGTCTGATGGCGCGGTAACCCCTCTGGCGGAAGAAATTCCTGAACTGCGCCGCCTCAATGAAACCGATCTTGAAGACCGTGCTGAGCGATTGGGTATTCTCAATGATCCGGACTATGTCAAAGCGTTTAAAGCGATGTGGATGGAGGGCAAGCAGGGCTGGAGTCTGGCGCGCCTAAAACGCAAAGTAAATCTTGAAGACTACGCTTTTAACCGCACCTTGGCGGATATGGATATAGTTCGTTGCCCCCAGCAAAGCTGGCAGGGCATGACTTTTCAGGCCCTGTTTGAGCGTATCTTGGCGTTTAAATCAGGCCAGTTAAAAGAGACCATCAGTCAGCAGGAGCGCGATTTGCTCGAAGCCGATTTTCTCTGGATCGCCGATGAAGGCGACTTTATGCTGCAGATGCTGAGAAGCTTTGACAATGATCTGAGCTGGAGCACGGTCACCGCCAACCGCGATATAAAAACCGTGCGCGAATTGCTTATGCACCCCAACCTATTGCCCGGCTTTAACGACAGTGGCGCGCACCTGACCAATATGGCTTTCTATGATGTGAATCTGCGCAGTTTGCAATTGGCGGCTCAGGGTGGCGAAGCCGATGTCAGCTATATGGTTAAGCGCCTGACCAAAGATCCCGCTGACGTCTTTGGTGTCGAGGGCGGCACCATTGATCTGGGTGACGTGGCCGATCTGATTCTGATCGACCCGAAAAAGCTCGCCGAATACGATGGCGAGAGCAAAGTTGAGCGTATTTATCGCGAAGAGTTTAGCCACGAGCAGTTGGTTAACCGCTCGGATGATGTGGTCAATCTGGTGATGATTGGTGGCCACACTGCGTGGGAAAATAATGCGCTGGCCGATGATTTGGGTAAAACCACCATGGGTCGACTACTGCGTTCTGTGGCCACAGCGAAATAGCCGCTAAATGGTGCGATAAACCTTATCTGAGTCGATTAGTCCTATTGTTTAGTTACTCTGCAGTATTCTGCTAGCAGCACGTAATTTAAAAGGCGACCATTGATACTAATAAAAACAATGAATTTTTTGGGTAACTAACCATTGAACGCTACGATTAACCTGTTGAAGATATTTAAGCAGCCCATTCTTATTGGTCTGACATCAGTCATCCTTGCCGCCTGTGGCGGTGGAGGCGGGAGTGGTTCCACACCAGCCCCAACGCCAAATCCAACACCAGCGGATACAACTGCGCCGGTGATCTCCATATCAGGTGCTCAGGCCTTAACGATTGAGCAGGGGACTGCCTACTCCGATGCTGGCGCAACTGCCACCGATGATGTGGATGGTGCTGTCACTGTCTCCACTACGGGATCTGTGATCAGCAGTAGCGCTGGCGAATATACCCTGACCTATAGCGCAACCGATGCGGCTGGCAACACTGCCACGGAGACTCGAGTTGTAACAGTGACTGCAGTCGCCACTGTGGATACGCTGGTTGTATTTGATCAGGGTGTTGTAGGTTCGACCTGGGATCTCGGTCTAAATGGCTATGACCAGGAGAAAGATTATGCCGAATGTAGTGATGATGGTGGCGCCGCTTGCCCCAATATCAGCTGGGACTTGGTTACCGATCTCGATCGCGGCACTGTGCTGCAAGTCAGCCACTCCTCTGCCGGAAAAGTTGCTGCGGTCTATGCCAAGACCTCGGTTCCCTACAATGCCGCTGCCTATGCCGGTGGCAATATAATCTTTGACGTAAAAATAGTCAGTGGTGATAGCGCTCTTTCAATGAAAGTAGACTGCATCTACCCCTGCTCTTCTGGCAACTATGGTCTTAACTCCATAGATAGTGCTGATTGGCAGACCCTAACTGTGCCAGTGAATGACTTGGTCGGTCAGGATCTCAACCTAGCAACCATCGACACAGGTATTGTTATCTGGGCCTCCGCTTACACCAATAGCGTCTTCCAGCTCGACAATGTGCGCTGGGAAGCTGCGCCAGGTGGCCCCACTACGGATCCCGGCACTGGTCCAATCAATGATAACTGGGTAAATCCCAACTTTACTGGCTACACCACGCCGACTAGTTACTCCGGTTATAGTCTGTTGTGGTCCGATGAGTTCTCGGGCAGCACATTGAACACAACGGAATGGAACTATGATATTGGCACTGGTGATAACGGCTGGGGCAATGACGAAGAGCAGTACTACCGCAGAGAAAATGCCTCCCTTCAAGAGGGTCTATTAATTATTGAAGCTAAAGAGGAGAACTTCGGTAATCGCAGTTATACCTCCTCGAGAATTAAGACCCAGGGCAAATTTAACTTTAAATATGGTCGAGTAGATATTCGTGCAGCCATGCCAAAAGGCAAGGGTATGTGGCCTGCTCTGTGGATGTTAGGCGAAAACATTACCTCGATTGGCTGGCCCTACAGCGGCGAAATTGACATTATGGAAATGGTCGGTGGCAGCGGTTTAGAGAATCGCACAGTGGGTACTGCGCACTGGAATAGCGGTGGCACCTATCAGGCTGATGGTGTTACCAAACAGCCTTATGCACCCGCGTCTTTTGGCGATACCAAAACATTGAGCGGCGGTGAAACCTTGGCCAATGCGTTTCATGTATTCAGTCTAGTTTGGACATCTAGCCGACTGACTTGGTATATCGATGATGTTCAGTACCACACAATGGCGATTAATAGCAGTGCCGAGCTGTCCGCCTTTCAGAAAGAATTCTTCCTGATCTTCAATGTTGCAGTGGGTGGCAGATGGCCCGGTTCGCCCAATTCGAACACTACTTTCCCACAGCGTATGTTGGTTGACTACGTTCGAGTGTTCCAGGAAAACTAAAACCCAACTGCTGTCTGACCCAAAGCTCTAGCGCGTTTTTTCGGAAACGCGTTATAGCTGCGTGGCCCTATGTTTGATATCCTCAACAGAATCAGAAGGATAATAAAAAGCCCCCAATAATAAAAACTATAAAGAGGAGCAGGCCATGCGCATTAAGGCTGTGGTATC
Source organism: gamma proteobacterium HTCC2207 (assembly GCA_000153445.1). Classification (GTDB taxonomy): domain Bacteria; phylum Pseudomonadota; class Gammaproteobacteria; order Pseudomonadales; family Porticoccaceae; genus HTCC2207. The sequence continues at coordinate 531,810 of CH672396.1, forward strand.
CATATTTACCCTGGTATCACTGGGTTTCACATCGTATCTCGCGATAGCTAATCAGACCCCAGCGTCTAAGCCCCCACCAATACCTCAGGTGCCCCTTGTGTCAGAGCAGCCTATGCAGGGGGTGCCCCCGGCGCGCAACTCACAGGTCACCATGCACAATTTCCGTGACTACCCGCTGAATCAATGGGCCTTTCAAAATATCGGTGCGCCACTCAATACTGTAGTGATCCCTCGTCAGGGCAATATTGCTGACTTGCCGGGTCCATCCCAATCCCAGCTCGGCGATAAACTCTTCACCACCGCAACGGGGCAGCAGCAGTCCTTTGACCAGATATTCGAGAGCAACTATGGCGATGGTGTCGCGATAATTAAAGGCGGCCAATTGCTCCATGAACGCTATTTCCACAGCTTTAATGTCCATGCTCAGCATATCTGGTTCTCCATGAGTAAATCTCTCGCCAGCAGCGCCTTTGGTCTGCTTGTGGAGCAAGGTAAAGTATCGTTGGATAAATCACCCGCGGACTATATTCCGGAGCTCAAAGGCAGTGGTTTTGAGCGCGTCACCATCCAGCAGCTGTTGGATCACGCCACCTCCTTAGATTTCAAGGAAACCTACACCGATATCACCTCAGATTTTGCCCTCTATTATGTGCCGGCCCTCAATATGGGTTGGCTTCCCGGCGCCCGGGATGTGCAGCCAAATAATAGTGAGATCTACGGGGTGCATGATTTTCTAAGTCGCTTTATCAAAGCGGATCCCAAGCGCGAACCCGGCGATAACTTTGATTACAACTCGAGCAATGCCGATGTGCTTGGCTGGTTGATTGCTCGGCTCAGCGGACAGCCATTTCAAGACTTTATTCAGCAGAATATCTGGGCCAAGCTTGGTGCCGAACACGATGCCACTATAGCTGTAGATAGAGCCTATATGCCGGCCGTCACCGGCGGCATGAACAGCACATTAAGAGACGCTGCACGCTTTGGCATGATGATTCGCGACTCGGGCAAGTTTAATGGCCAGCAGATTATTCCCAGAAAATGGGTCGAAGCGACCCTGGATGTCAGTGATCAGCTCAAGGCCAATATGGCCGCCAACAGCAATTATCAGGAAGAAACCTGGTCCGCTTACCACAATATGTGGTGGATTCTGGATGAGAGTATTGGCGAGTTTGCGGCTGTGGGTATTCATGGGCAGGTGATTTATATTAACCGCAAAGCCGATACAGTGATGGCCTGGTTTTCCAGCCAACCAGTGGCAGGTGCCGCACGAAATGAAAGCTTTAGGGCCAAGTTGAAAGCGGCGCGAGAGATGGCTGCGGGGCTTTAAGCGCTGCTTCCATGTAGGTTATTTAAGTTGGATCGGTTACTGGGGCGCCTAGCTGTTTGTCTGGGCCCCGCAGTATCACTGCCATTGGCAGCATCGCTAGCACCACCCACATCATTATTTTAAAGTCATTTAGATAGGCAATAGTCGACGCCTGTCGATTGATTTCCATATCCAAAAGCATCAGCCCTGAAATTGCCTCGTTATGCAGAGCCTGCGGAAACTGCTGCAGCCCCATGCTGGTGATATAGGGGGTGATATTCTCGGTAAGATAGGCGTGCTGAGTTTGCAGATCGCGGGAAAACAGTACAAAGGCCGCTGAGACGCCAATACTGCTGCCGAAATTGCGCACTAGGCTAAATAGTCCTGCGGCCTCTGTACGATATTGCGGCTCCAGCGTGAGATAGGCGAGCGTGCTGAGTGGCATAAACACAAACCCGAGACCCAAGCCCTGCAGAAAGCCGGTGCTAACAATTCTATGTGCTGGCACAAAGGTGTCGAAATGAGTCATTAGCCACAGGGAGTAGGCGGTCAACAATAGGCCAACGACTACTAGTGCCCGAGGGTCGAAACGATCGGCAAACTTGCCTAGCAGGAACATCGACAGCATGGTGCCAATCCCGCGAGGTGCCAGTATGGTACCTACATCCAATACCGGATAACCCATAATCCTCTGCAGATAGTTGGGCAGCAGTGCCATGGTGGCGAGCAGAATCAGCCCCATAAAAAACATAAAAATTAGGGCGCCGGTAAAATTGCGGTCGCGAAGAATTGCCGGTGTTAAAAAGGGGTTTTTGGCAGTTTTGGTATGCACTACATAGACCCAGAGTGCCGATAGCACTACTGCGCAATAGAACTGTATTTCTATGGAATCGAGCCAGTCGAGATGATGGCCGCGATCGAGAATCAACTGAATACCGGCGATAACTAAAGCCAGAGCAAAGAATCCCAAGCCGTCAAAGGGTCGCTCTTCACGCTCAGTCTCTGGCATTAGAGTCAGAATAATAAATAACACCACTACGCCAAACGGCAGATTGATATAGAACACCCAGCGCCAAGAATAATACTCAGTGAGAAAGCCTCCCAGAGTGGGCCCTAGAATAGGCCCAATCATAATGCTCACAGTCCACATGGCCATGGCCTTGACGTGGTCTTCCTTGGCATTGATATCGAGCATAATGGTTTGAGAAAGCGGCACCAGTGCCGCGCCGAACAGTCCCTGCAAAATACGAAAGCCAATCATCTCGTTGAGAGAGGTGGCTGCACCGCAGAGCAGAGAGGTCAGCGTAAAGCCGGCGATGGAAATCAAGAAAACGTTTTTTCGCCCATATCGCCCAGACAGCCAACCTATAGGCAGGGTCATAATCGCCGACGCGACTATATAAGAGGTTAATACCCAAGCCAGCTGGTCCTGAGTTGCTGACAAACTGCCCTGCATATGGGGCAGAGCGACATTGGCAATGGTGGTGTCGAGCATTTGCATAATGGAAGCCAGCATCACTGCCAGAGTCACCGCGGATTTGGCTCGTGGTGTCAGTTCAACTTGAACTGACATTGAACACCTCTATGCTTGTTAGGTTAGGGAGGGCAGGGGAATTAAGAGCGCTAAAAGAGTTGCAGCTCATTAGTTGGCCCAGGGCAGCTGACGACTATGGCCTGTATCAACCTTTACCAGTGCGCTCATACCCGCGGTGAGCGCAATGCCCGATATTGATGAGCTGGGCGTTGAGGAGCCAGAGGCTATTGATCCAGAGGCTATTGAATCAGAGGCTGTGTCGATGGCCAAATTGACGGTGATACGCTGCACTACCTTGACCCAATTGCCGGTACTGTTCTGTGCCGGTAGTAGTGAAAATTCCGAGCCCGTGCCCGGAGTAATACTGCTGACGTGACCCTGCCACTGCTGATCCGGGTAGGCATCCACTTCGATGGTCGCCGGTTGGCCCACCTGAAGATGGGTTAGGTCGGTTTCTTTAAAGTTTGCCTCGACCCAAATATAGCTGTCATCCACCAGGCTAAACAGCGGTGCTCCAGCGATAATATATTCGCCCTTGTGGATTGAGAAATTGGCCACCACACCAGAGGAGGGGGCAACAATGCGAACATGGCTGAGATCCAATCTGGCTTTGTCGCGCTCGGCTAGCGCTAATAGATAGCTAGGGTGTTGCTGCAGCGGTAGGTCAATATCAATCAGTCGTGCCTTCACCACCTGCAGCGCTTGGGTAGTCACCTGCATCTCATTAATAGAATCGAGATAGAGATATTCGGCTTGATCCACCTCAGCTGCAGAGACGGTTTTTCGCGCCAGCAAACTGTTTAGGCGATTAAACTCGCGGAGATAAAAATCATGCTGAGTTTTGCTTTGCTCAAGATCAGCCAGCTTATTTAAATAGTCGGCTTTTAAACTCTCAACATCGCCGCCCACCTTGATCAGATTCGCCTCAGCCCTTGCCAGGGCAATTTGATAGGGTTGGTCATCGACCCGGAATAGCAGTTGCCCAGCCTCAACGCGACCATTGTCGGCAACGGAAACTTCCACTACTTTACCGGATATCTCACTGGCGATAGACAGCATGCCAGCCTTTAAATAGGCATTGTCGGTTTCCATATAGCGACCACCAACTATGTAAAAGTACGCAGCGACTGCGGCTATAGCCAGGGGTCCCGCGAGAAGGGTTGCGCGGCGTTTAAGGTTGTCAGACAAGGCGTGTATTCCTGTTTTAGTTATTATTTTTTGGCCGTGACTCGAGCATCATGGCTCAAGGATTTTATTATTTTGTATCTGCGTCTTGTGCGCAGAGATTGGCGCGCATACGTGACAGCAGGTCGGTTAGTTGCTGCCGTTCGCTGGCGGAAATTCCCTTGAGCGCAGATTCGCGAACCTCTATTCCCACCAACTTAATTTTTTCTATCAGGGGTTCAACCTTGTCGGTCAGAAACACTCTTTTGGCGCGACGATCCTGAGGGTCTTGACGACGCTCAACCCAGTCATTGCGCTCGAGGCGGTCCACCAGTCCCGTCATAGTAATTGCGGTAACACCAATAATATCTGCTAGACGCTTTTGCTGAGCACCATTTTCCCAGGAAAGAAGAACCAGAACTGACCACTGAGAGCGGGTCAAATTGTATTCATGGGCACGGCGCTCAAAATTCCAGCGCATCATGCGGGCAACATCGTGGATGATAAAACCCAGGGTATCGTTGTTGGCTATATCGGTATTGCTCATAGGAATCTATTGACGAATTTTAAGAGGAACCTTATTGTAAGTATGCTAACTATATTAGGCAATTTTTTTATACCGTGATAAATAATGCTGTGTCTGTAGGGGAATTTGGTCAAACGCGGTAAGCTGAAGCGCTGTTTTACATTAAAAGCTACAACAACCAAAATCTGCGAGTTAAAAAATATGAGTCAGACCAATGTCTTTGGAGAACCCATCGAAGAGTGCTGCAGCAACCCTATCACCGGCTACTTTCGCGATGGATTCTGCCGCACCGACAAATATGACCGCGGCTCTCACACGGTTTGCGCGGAAATCACCGATGAGTTCTTAGAATTCTCCAAATCCAGAGGCAATGACCTGTCGACCCCGCGTCCGGAGTTCGAGTTTCCCGGATTAGTCGCTGGGCAATCTTGGTGTCTCTGTGCCTCGCGCTGGTTGGAAGCCTACGAAAGCGGTTGTGCACCGAAAGTATTCTTGCGCCGCAGCAACAGTATGGCCCTGGAAATTGTTCCTATGGAAGCGCTTAAAGCGTCCGCCGCAGATTTGAATTGAGTGCCCGCTGCCGACCTAAATAAAAATAAAAAATGACAGGCTGATTCCTATGAGTTTTTACGACAAATATATTCTGCCCTCTTTTCTCAACTGCGCCTGTGGCTCCAAGCCTATTCTCTACCAGCGCGGCAAAGTCGTGCCTCTAGCTGAGGGTCTAGTTCTTGAAGTGGGTATTGGCTCGGGGCTGAATATTCCCTTTTACGATGCCGGCAAGGTCGAGAAAGTCATAGGCTTAGACCCCTCGCCAGAGCTCAATGCGATGGCCGAAAAAGTGGTTAGTAAGACCGCCGCGGAGAATGGTTTGAAGGTAGAAATCATTCTTGGTGGTGCTGAAGCCATGCCCTTTCCCGATGATTATTTTGATAGCGTAGTAATCACTTACACACTCTGTACGATTCCCGATGCTGCATCTGCCAATCTTGAAATACGCCGTGTATTAAAACCCGGCGGCAAGCTGATCTTCTGCGAACACGGGCTGGCACCAGATGCAGGCGTCGCCAAATGGCAGGGCCGCATCGATCCTTTCTGGGGCAAGATGGCCGGTGGTTGCCACCTCAATCGCGATATTCCCGAGCTGATTGTCAGCGCCGGTTTTAGGTTTAAAACCTTAGACCAGATGTATCTGCCGAGCACACCAAAGTTCGCCGGTTATAACTATTGGGGTGTGGCCGTGATCGCCTAATCGCCTATTTATCAGCATTGGGCGTCTACATATTTCAGTTTGTTTGCTAAGCTGTTACATTAAATCTATAACCCAAAAAGGGCTATTAAAAGCTCAATAAAAATAATAATAATCGAGGTACTCAATGACCGATCCATCTATACCTGAAGGGGGAGCTGCAAAGGCTTCTGGAGCTGACAATGCAGCCGCGCCTGTCTCCAATGGCTACCGCCGCTATGTGTTGGTTCTGCTAACTCTTGTCTATGCACTGAATTTTATTGATCGACAAATCTTGGTGATTCTGCAAGAGTCGATCAAAGTGGATATGGATCTGTCTGATTCTCAGCTCGGCCTGCTCACCGGTTTTGCCTTTGCGATCTTTTATGTCAGTGTGGGTATTCCCATTGCCCGCTGGGCCGATTTGGGTAACCGTCGAAATATTGTCTCCCTCGCAGTCGCCGTATGGAGTGGTATGACCGCTCTGTCTGGTTTCACTCAGAACTTCTGGCAGTTGTTAATGGCCCGAATCGGCGTCGGTGTCGGTGAAGCTGGCGGCAGCCCGCCATCTCATTCGATGATTTCGGATTATTATCCGGTTGAGCAGCGGGGCAGTGCGCTGTCGTTTTACTCCACCGGTGTCTATCTCGGTATTCTGTTAGGCTTTTTGATTGGTGGCTGGATCAACAGTGAGTTTGGTTGGCGCACAGCGTTTTTCGTGGTCGGCGTGCCGGGCTTTCTGGTGGCCCTATTAGTGCGTTTCACCATTCGTGAGCCGGTACGCGGTGGTCTCGAGGGACGCGCCCTAGAGACGCCAGCAACCTTTGGCGAAACTCTGCGTACCCTAAAAGGCTTTGGTTCATTCAAGCTATTTGCCATCGCCGCTGGGCTCAATGCCTTTAGCAGCTATGGCATTGGTAACTTTACACCTTCGTTTTTAATTCGCTCTCACGGTTTTAGCAGCTTAGAAGTAGGCACTAGTCTGGCGCTGATTACTGGTATTGGCGGCGCGTTGGGAACCTATATGGGCGGTGTATTAGCTGATCGCTTCGGCGCTAATGACAAGCGCTGGTATCTATGGGTCTCGGGGATTCCCGCCGCCTGCAGTGTACCTTTGATGTTTACCGCGGTATTTATTGGCGATCCGAGATTGGCCCTGGGCTTTCTGTTTTTTGCCACTATGCTGGGTGCCTTCTATCTGGGGCCCACTATTGCGATCTCCCACACCCTGGTTAGCCCAAGCATGCGCGCTATGGCCTCGGCCATTCTGTTCTTTATCCTTAACTTAATTGGCTTGGGTTTAGGGCCGCTGGTTGTGGGAATGCTGAGTGATTTACTTGCGCCTACCTATGGCTCTGAGTCACTGCGTTATGCCTTGGGCATAGTCTCATTTGTTAATTTGATCTCAGCGGCATTCTTCTTTTTGGCGGCGCGCAAATTACTCGCAGATCTTAAAAAATGATGAGTTTGCTTCGCAGTAAGGTGTTTTTTGCTGTGATGCTAGTCGCTGTGGTGAGTCTCTACAGTATGGGAGCGGACCGCAATCCGCTGCCAGAATTTGGGGGCTACAGTGATGTAAAACAGAAGAAAACCGCGTTTTTTGATTATATGCTGCCCCTGGTAGCTGCAGCTAATCAATCGGTTATCAAACAGCGTGTCGAGCTTGAGAAAATGGCCGCCGGTGCAGATCAGCTGTCATTCTTTCAGCAGCGCAAGTTGCTGCAGCTAGCTGATCGTTACGCTGTGGATACGGGAGACGCAGACGTTGGCGACCATCAGCAAATCATTGATCAGCTATTACTCCGCGTTGCCCCATTGCCACCCTCATTAGTGCTGGCTCAGGCTGCCATAGAGTCAGCTTGGGGGACGTCGCGCTTTGCCCGTCAGGGCAATAATTTATTTGGTCAGTGGTGCTATCAAAAGGGTTGTGGCCTCGTGCCTCTGCGCCGCTCGGCAGACAGTAAGCATGAAGTGGCTAAGTTTGATTCCGTTGCCGCTGCAGTCGAAGCCTATCTACACAACCTCAATACTCACCGCGCCTATGCGGATCTGCGTGCGCTTCGTGCGGATCTGAACACAGCGGATAGCAGTGCTAGTGGCCATCAGTTGGCACAGACGCTACTTTATTATTCGGAGCTTCGTCAGGTCTATGTTGACGAAGTGCAGGCTGTTATAAGAATCAATAAGCTGCAGGGCTACGACAGCTTATAAACTGAGTTCGACAATATGAAAAAATTTTTTAGCCTGTTCATTGGTTTTTTGTTTTTCGGCATTGCGACATTTCTGATTGTTGCCCCAGCAATAGTAGATGATGGAGCAAATGTAGTCGTTGCCCACCAACCCTATGAGATTTCTGAGCGAGCTGCGGCGCTACACAGCAGTCTGCTGGTTGGTGATTGGCATGCAGACAGTCTGTTGTGGATGCGCGACCTGACGGAACAGTATGACTATGGCCATCTGGATTTTCCGCGCATGCAGCAGGGCAATATGGCGCTGCAAATGTTCACCACGGTAACCAAATCTCCCAGCGGGCAAAACTATAAGCGCAACAGTAGTGACGCCAGCGACAATATTACCCTGTTGGCCATGACACAGCGCTGGCCAGTGGCAACTTGGACCAGCCTTGCGGAGCGCGCACTATTCCAAGCCGATAAACTCCATGAACTGGCTGATCGCGATCCTGAAAACCTTATGTTGATTCGATCGCGAGATGAACTTGCCGACTATCTGCAACGCCGACAGAGCAGTCCGAAACTGATCGGCGGGTTGCTCGGCACCGAGGGCTCTCACGCACTGGATGGCGATCTGAATAATATTCAACGGCTGTTTGATCGCGGCTTTCGCATGATGAGCCTGCAACATTTTTTTGATAACAAACTCGGTGGTTCACTGCATGGCACTAGCGGAGAAGGGTTAACCCAGTTTGGTCGCGATGCCGTGACTCAGATGTTGGCCCTAGAGATTATGCTGGATGTCTCGCACTCTTCGGAACAGGTGGTGATCGATACACTGGCGATGAGTAATAAGCCTCTCCTGGTCAGCCACACCGGCTTTCAGGGACACTGTCAGTCGCCGCGCAATATCAGCGACGGCCTGATGCAGCAGATTGCCGCTGCTGGCGGATTAATCGCGGTGGGTTATTGGGAAGGGGCGATCTGTGGCAATAGCCCCGCCACCGTGGCTGCGGCGATCGTCTATGGTATTGGACTAGTGGGCGAAGACCATATTGCCCTGGGTTCTGATTTTGATGGTTCGGTGACCACCTCTTTGGACGGCAGTGAGTTAGCCGCGATCACTCAGGCGCTGTTGGATGCCAATCTCAGCGAACAGCAGATCCGCAAGGTAATGGGCGAGAATATGCTCACGTACTTGCAGACCTATCTGCCCTGACAGGGTAGTTCTAGGGCTGGCTCGGTTCTAGTTGGATATTGAGCAGATAGTCTGCCACCGCCAATTGGGTCTCTGCATCCAGATAATTTTGTGCCGGCATCTCAGGATACTCTGGACGAACCTTAAACGGCGCATTGATATAGCTAACAATGCCCTGTGGATTATTCGCATACATCGCCTGAATATCGCGTGTCGAAGGACCGATCAACACATCATCATAAGCATGACAGCCCGCACAGATGCCCATATAGGCGATTTCACCGCGCTCGGCTGACGCGATAATCCTTGGCTTGGCAGCGCCTGGAATCAGGTAGTTATGGATGCTATCGGTGTTGCTAAAATCGCACTCAGCAAAGTCACCGAGCCCTACATGGTGGTAGCGATGACGGTTGATTATGCAGCTATCTTGACTGGGCCCGATCTGAAAAATATCTATATCGCCTGTATGCAGTTCAGTGAGAGCAAAGGCGCGAACTTCGTCGATAGTGTCATAGCCATTGTTGTGCATCACATTGTCGAGAATCATCACTCGGTCGGCATTGGGGTCCACATCTGGGTCCAGAGTTAGGCCTGGGGCATTGCCGTGATCGTTGATCAATATGCCCGCGACTTTGTGGTCGACGATAATATTGCCTTCGATAATCACATCATCTGCCGCCATTACCAGAATGCCCGTACCAGAGGGAATGCCTGCTACGGTAGAGCCGGGCGCGGCAAAATTGGGAATGTTGTTATCGAGGATAAAGTTATTGCGAATAATGACATCGTAGGTGGTTTTGATCGGCAGGCCCGGCGTGATAAACGCGAGAATGCCGCCGCTGTTGTTGTAGGTGTAATTGTTCTCGACTACGGCGTGGCGACTGTTTTCGATTTCGATGCCGGCAACGCTGTCGAACACTTGGTTGTGGGCAACATGGATATTGTCACTCATGCCCACATAGATCGCTGCGTCGGCAATACCTGAAACAATATTGTGTTCAATCAGGCCATTGACACCGAGCTGGGGGAAAATTCCGTAGATGCCGGTATCGATAATTATATTATTGCGAATCTCAAAATTGTTACCGGCCTGACTCATAATGCCATTGCCTTTGTAGCGAGTAATTTTAAAATTGGCGATAAGAATATTATTCCCCGAATAGAGAATCGCATCATTGAGTTTGCCAAGGCCATCTAACGTGGCTCGCTCACCCGCCTTGATCACACCCACCAGATGAATATCGTCTTTGTCTATATAGACAGTTTCTGAATAAATGCCGGGCATTACCTGAATCGTATCGCCGGGCTGGGCGGCTTCTACCGCGGCCTGTATCGAGTCGCCGGGATTGACGGTAAGGATTTGACCATTGACCGTTCGCTCTGGCAGGGCAGTGTTAACGCTGTCGGCTTGATCACCACCGCCATAGCTGGCGCCACCGACGCTGCTCGTAATCTGCGGCGAACTGTTGAGGTTTGTCGCCAATTGCCAGCCGCCGACAAAGGCTACCAACGCAATGATAATACCCAGTGTTTTAGCTTTTTTCATAATTGCTCTCGCTTATGTTTTTTCACTGCTCGATTTTTGACTATTGTTGTCTCTAGCCGCTTTGCCGCTAATAGTTGTCAGTCCCGACGGCACTGTGTGGGGAACGGTTGGCAACATGCTGCTGTCGCTAAGGGTGCGCATAAAGTCGACCAAACGATCGAGCTCATCGGCATTTAAATCCGGTTCGGAGATATGCCAGTGCAGCAGCAGGTCTTCCCCTTCAGGCACTGCATGGCCGCGTCCACCGCTGTAAAACTCGGCGACTTCGCGAAGTGTTTGAAAGCGCCCTGAGTGCATATAGGGTGCAGTCTCGGCAATATTTCGCAGGCTCGGCACTTTAAATCCGCCTTTTAATTTAACCGAATCAAAGGTTTTTTCTGCGCCTATATCCCGAGGCATATCCTCAGGTTCCGGGGAGCCAATCACGGCGATCTGCTGATTGGTAAACAGCGGTGGCATATGACATTGGGAACAGCGGGCCACAAAGGAGCGGAAGATATTGAGTCCCTCGATCTCCTGGGCATTAAGTGCTTCGCCATAACCATGGGCATATTGATCATAGCGGCTGTTAAGCGAGATCAATGAGCTCTGAAAGGCCGCCAGAGCTGTGGCAATCTGATCAAGACTTAGGTCCTTGGTGTCAGGGAAGGCCTGTTTAAAGAGTTTTGGATAGGCCTCCACTGCTCGAAGACTGCTGAGCAGTTGGCTGGGGTTATTACCCATTTCCTGAGGTGAGAAAAGCGGACTCAATGCCTGTTCTTCTAAACTTTGGGAGCGGGCATCCCAAAAGAAGTCTTTTAAAAAAGCACTGTTCCACAGGCTTGGAGCAGAGCGGCTGCCCAGCTGGCCATGGATACCCACGCTACGCCCGAGCCCATCGCTAAATCCTTGACTGGGGTTGTGGCAACTTGCGCAGGAGACGGACTGATCTGCCGACAGCACTGGGTCAAAAAACAGTAATCGACCCAGATCAATTTGTTCGGGGCTAAAGCCATCGCGATGGGCCGGCAGAGCGGTTTTGAGTCCACCTATGCCATGGTCACCCAAGGAGTTGTAGAGTTGATAGAGATTGCGCAGCAGGCATTGATTGTTGTCGCTGAGCAAAAAACTAGCGGGGCAGTCTGAGGAGAGCGTTGTGGTTGCTGGCTCCACTGAGCTAGCAGTGCTGCAGAATCCCAAAGCACTGAGTAATAGCAGGCGGTAAACCTGTTTAATCAGATTTTGACGAGGTAGTGTTGATAACAAAAATGCCATACTACGGCCTGATTTTATTATTACTCTTATCTCTTTAAGTGGATAAGATGTTTTTCTTAGGGCGCTATTATGCCATAGTCGAAAACTGAAATGGCGCTACCAATAACAGCCATTAAATTTACGTTTGAGGGATACATTATGTTCAAGGTTTTAGGTTTATCGCCGGCGCTATCGTTGGTCACGCGTGCGCTTTCTTCGCTCACGGCTCTTTTTTCGCTCACGGCCTTTTTCTCGCTCACGGCCCTTTTCTCGCTCACGGCTGTTGCTGGCGGACATCTACCCGGCGAGAAAGGTGCGCATGAGCACCATCATCATGATCATGGCAGCATGCATGCCGCGTCTGCAGCAGTGGCCCAAGTTTCATTTATTCAGCCCACCGACGGTCAGGTATTTAAAACCGGCGAGGTCAGTGTGGTTTTCGGAATCGAAGGTATGTCAGTAGCTCCCGCAGGCACGGATACGCCTAACTCGGGTCATCACCATCTGCTGATCAATGTTGAGCAAATGCCCGATATGACCATGCCATTGCCCGCTTCGGACAGTATTCGGCACTTTGGCAAGGGGCAGACTGAAACAACGTTAAACCTAGCACCGGGAACCCACCGTCTGCAGCTGTTGCTGGGTAACTATGCGCATATTCCCCACAACCCGCCGGTCATGTCTGACGTCATTGAAATAACGGTTAAGTAGTTGTAGGTTAGACACTAGACCGGATAAGGACTTATCCGGTCTGGTTTGATACGCAGGCGCTAAACATTAACCCATCACTATTTGCCGGTCATCTTGGCAAACTCACCACTCTCAATCAGCGCATTTAAGTCACTGTTGCCGCCGATTAAAACACCGTCTACAAAGATCATTGGAAAAGATGGCCAGCCGGTCCACATCTTTAGAGCGTTGCGTCTGTACCACAGGGAAAAGTAACTGCCGTATTCCAAATAGGCGTGTTCGGCACCCAAGGCATCGAGCGTTTTGCGCGCTCTTTTTGGGGCTGGATTTTGAGCCATGCCGACCACAACAATTTTATTGCTGGCAATCGCCTGCTGAACCTCTAGAACTATATCGAGATTTTTGCTTGCAACAGTCTCCTGTATCGCCGGATGGATTTTTGCACTATCGAGAATATGTCTGCTCATGATCGGTTCCTCTCTTACGCTTATTATTTTATTTTTTAGGCTTATCATAAACGGCCACTAGCTGCCGACTCAGCGCCAACAGCTGGCCATTGGGGTGATAGACTTTTGCTTCAGTGTGGGCATAGCCATGATCGGCCTGTATCACGTCACAGTGGTAATAGAGAAAATCATCTGCGGCCAGTGTTTCTCTGGGCTGAATAAATTCAACATTCCAGGTGATCGAACTGGTTGGCGCAGGCTGGTGTAACATTGGCATCACAGCTGGCGGCCAGGCATCAATCAGAGCCAATATGGCACTGTCGGAAAATACCTCTGGCGCTTCATTAAAGCGTATCCAACCACTTATAACGGCCTCGCTGCTGCCGCTATAGGGTTTAGCTGTGCTGGTAAAGCGGGTATCTAAATATTCAATAAAGCCAGGCGCTACGCCTTTAATAAAGGGCAGTTTGATGCCGTCTTCGGGGCTATTGGTAAACACCAGCGGCGCTGGGGTCAGGTTAACTCCAGACAGTCGTGCGCGACTAAAGCAGGCGATAATTTGCGTTTTAATCGCGCCGTCTTGCAGCAACTGGCCTTCAATTTGGATTACCGATCGTCCTTCAGAGAGCACTTTGTACTTTAGCTCGCAGGCTTCGCCCTCGACGGCCGCGCCGCAAAAATGCACATTAACAGTGCGCAGATCACAATCTTTTAAGCCGGTCTGGGTTTCTATATAGGTCAGTACCATGGCCGCCGCTAGGCCGCCAAAGACGCTGCGTCCCTGAGACCAGGTATTATCAACTGTCACAGTGTTAGTGGTCTTGGCGAGCTCTTCGTAATAGGAGAAATTCATTGTCTGCCTTAGTTAAAATAAATCGCTGAGTGCTTCGTGAAAACAAGCCGGAGACTATAGCACTGTCAGTAAATTAAATAGGGCAATAAGTGACTACTCAGACAGCCACTTTCACGTTAGTATTAAAGGATAAATATAAAATCAAAAAATGCTTAATCGAGCAGTCTGATTTCCCAATAATAAAAAGAGCCGAATCGCCATGAGTCTAAATTTTACCGACAGTCTATCCCTTCCCTGTGGCGCAACAATCCCAAATCGCTTTGCCAAGGCCGCTATGACAGAGGGGCTAGCCAGCGCCGACGGTATACCCGGAATAGCGCTAGAAACACTCTATGGCATTTGGAGTGATGGCGGCTCAGGCATGTTGCTGTCAGGCAATATTCAGATTGATCGTGACCATTTAGAACGTCCGGGTAATGTGGTGATCGACAGCCCACCCAATGCTGAAATGCACGCGGCACTGTCGCGCTGGGCCACTGCGGCAACGCGCAATGGCAACCACTTTTGGGCGCAAATTAGTCATGCAGGTCGGCAGACACAAAAAATTATTAATCCTAATCCAAAGGCTCCTTCTGCAGTGAAGCTGGGTTTGCCCGGGGGGCAGTTTGGCGAGCCGGTGGCTTTAACGATTCCTGAGATTGAAGATATTGTGCGCCGTTTTACTGTCTGCGCGGTGGCGGTAAAAGATGCTGGATTTACCGGTGTTCAGCTCCATGCTGCTCACGGTTACTTACTCTCCCAGTTTCTCAGTCCACGGAGCAACCAGCGCACTGACGATTATGGCGGCAGTCTTGCCAATCGCGCTCGGGCACTATTAGATTCCGTGGCTGCGGTTCGTGCGGCTGTAGGTCCTGATTTCCCCGTAGCGGTGAAACTCAACAGTGCCGATTTCCAGAAGGGCGGCTTTGGTTTTGAAGAGAGCCTGCAGGTTGTTGCCTGGCTCGAGCAAGCCGGCGTTGATCTTATTGAAATATCCGGCGGCACCTATGAGCAACCTAAGCTATTAGGGCTGGAAGGTATGGAAGCGGAAGAAAAGCAGGAGGTGGCGGAATCTACCATGGTACGCGAGGCGTATTTTGTCGACTTTGCCCTAGCCATGCGCAAGCATATTTCGGTACCGCTAATGGTCACGGGCGGCTTTCGTCAGAGTCTGGCCATGCAGCAGGCCCTGGATAGCGGTGGTGCAGATCTGATCGGTCTGGGACGTCCCATGTGTGTAATGACCGATGCACCCAACCAGCTTATTAACGGTTTAGCGGAGTTGCCACGCTATGAGAATGCTCTATCGCTGTTTCCATCATGGCTGGGCTTTTTACAGCGCTGGAAACCTCTGCGGGCGCTGGCAGGCTTTGCCACTCAGTACTGGTTTTACAGTCAGATTGACGCAATCGGTCGCACAGGTTCGGCGAATCCTTCCTTATCTGTTCTCGGGGCGACTCAGCAGACCATGGCACTGCAGAAAAAATTAACCGCTAAGTAATCCTCAGCAGGCGGTGAGCGGCCAGACCTTGAGGTTGTTCATCTTCATTTTTTCGGCATCCACAAGAAAGCGGACCAAAATAAAATAGATATCCAGATCAAAGCGATCATCGCTGGGAGTGGCTGACCGCTGGTCGCTCTCGTTTGGGCCTGCAGTCAAATCGGCACTCATACCTGCGCCTATACTTTGCCGAGCATCAGCTAACTGATAGCCATGATCATAGAGATCTTCGATCAGCGTCAGCTTGGCAATATAACGCCAGTTGTGAACCACATGAAAAGCCACATGTTCCGGCTCCTGCATATCCCGTTCTTCAATCAAAATTGGACCTGGGTAGGGCCACATTTTAAGCTGATAGGTTTTTAGCGCGGCGCTGACACGCTCGTTATAGTTCTCTGGGCTCTCGGCGCCATGACAGGCACCAAAGCACTTTTTAAGTTGCGCGCGGAAACAGGGTTTTTGATTGGTGGCAACACTGGTGGTTGCAGTGGATGATTCCAAGCCAAGCAATTTATGGCAGAGAAAATAATGATCGGCAAGTTTTTCAATTTGCTTTGATGCCTGCCGCGGTGAACGAAATAAACCAAAGCGTTCATCGGCACTGTCACTGTCCAGTTCAACCGCTTCTATAGCAATGCGTTGATAGCCATTGCGGTCCTCGTCGCAGCGATATTGATAGAGTTTTTTAGTTTTTCGCAGCCGGCGGTTATAGAGTGGATACAGCGCCTTAATCTGGTTGCTCTCACGAATTTGTGCGCCTAGGTCACTGGGTGTTTTTTCAAAATCTATATGCGCAAGTTTGTTATTAATCTGCAGGTCTTTGGGGTTGCTGTGATCCTGAGAAAAATGGCTCATTACACGGTTGCGAATATGAATACTTTTGCCAACATAGAGCAGCGCACCATTGGCATCATAAAAATAATAGACCCCAGCTGAGGCAGGTAATTTTTTGATATCGCTGGCTTTTAACAGAGGCGGCAGGGCTGGATTTTTTAGCAGGCTGGCACAGGTGGCACCAATCTCTTCATCGGAAAACAATGCTGAGGATTTAAGGAAAAACCGCTGGATCATCTCGGCGTCGTCCAGAGCCCGGTGACGGTTTTCAATCGGCAACTGAAAGCGCTTAATAATTTGGTCGAGACCGTGGCGTTTAAACTGCGGATAGAGGCTGCGGCTAAATTTTACCGAACACAGGGGCTTGGCGTTATAACTTATGCCGATGCGCTGAAATTCATTTTTTAAAAAGCCGTAGTCAAAGCGCGCATTGTGTGCCACCAGAGTACGGTCATTGAGATAAGTCAGCAGTGTTTCGGCAACTTCAGAGAACAGCGGTGCGCCGCGCAACATGCTGGGTGCTATACCGGTCAGCTTTTGAATAAACGGCGGCAGCACTGTTTCTGGATCGACAAAGGACTGCCAGCGCTCAAGTACTTTGCCTTGCTCGATAACTAGCAGGCCAATTTCAATAATACGATGGTGAGTGGCTTTTCCGCCTGTGGTCTCAAGATCGAGCAAGACCATTTTTTCCGGGAATCCACCCGAAAGAGTCTCGGGTGTTGGGGTCTCGTCATCGAGCCAATTTAGTTGCATTGAATTACTTTTTATTCTGTCACTCAGCGACAAAACCCTTCCAGCTTCTCATGTAATTGACAAAGGTTTCACTTAGCCCTTCGCTGCGCAAGTGCTCTGCTGAGACGGGGTTGCTTACCGGCTGAAAATCCCCATCAGCTTGCATCTTTTTTGGGTAGTCATGGTGCAAAATCGCGGCGCGGCCGAGCAGAACAAAGTCGATGTCGGCAGCCATCGCCTGGCGGATTTCTTCGGGTGTGCGAAGTTTGCCGGCGATACCCAGAGCCACATTGCCGCGCTCTAGCTCAGTGAAATAAGACAGCAGTGTGCGGCCCTTAAACGCTTCCTCTACGGGTTCTTTAAAGACATCCCAGAGTGACATATCGAGAAAGTCGATCTTACCTTCGCTGAGTACGGTTCTTGTGAAGTCGATGATGTCGCCGAGTTCCACATCAAAGCGCTCAGGCGAGAGGCGCAGGCCGAGAATAAAATCACTGCTGCAGCGGGCGCGTATGCCATCGATAATATCGCGAATAAGTCGACCGCGATTTTCCACGCTACCACCATACTGATCTTGGCGTTGATTGATGCTGCCACTTAAGAACTGCGCCAGAATATAACCGTGGGCACCATGAATCTCGACGCCTTCAAAGCCGGCTTTTTCAGCGCGCTCGGCGGCGGTAATAAAATCTTCGCCAAGCTGCTCGACTTCTTCGGTGGTCATGGCGCGAGCGCCATATTCTTCATTATCCGATGGGCACAGCGGTGGCTCGCCAATCAAGTCAGTGGGTGAGCGCATACCGGCGTGATGCAGTTGCACCAAAGAAACACTATCGTGTTCCTTGATGCCCTCAGCAAGACGACTGAGACCCTCGAGATGGTGGTCAGAGAAAATACCCAACTGCCCGGGAAAACCTTGCCCAGCAGCCTGAACGTGCGCAGCACAGGTCATAGTCAGTGAGAAACCGCCGACAGCGCGCTGAGTCAGCCAGTGATATTCATCGTCAGATAGGGTCCCGTCGATATGGCTCTGGGAGTTGGTGAGTGGCGCTAAAATAAAACGGTTTTTTAAGGTTGCGCCAGAGGCCAGTGTGAGTGGCTGGAAAATATCGGTCATAGAATTCTTCTTATTATGCGTAATTTGGCCCCAAGCTTTTAGCTTTGGGGCCGTTAATCGATTGCTGAGTTTATTACTCAGGTTTGCTTGTTGCGCTTGGTCTCCGGTCTTACTCTCCAGGTCTTACTCTCCGGTCCTAAGCTACGGGCTTTCTCTACAGGCTTATTTTACGAGCGTACTCTACAGGCTTACTCGCCAGGTCGATAGCGCCGCAGTAGTTTATCTTTGCGCGACTCAGAATCAAATAGTGGGTCGTGCAAAATTTCGGCTGTGTAGTCTTTGGCCTGATCGGCATAGTGAGGAGACTGAGTGTCCAAGGTGGCCGCGCCAAACTGATGCACGCCACGAATCTTTTGCACCCCTTGAGCGTCCCAAGAGACAAAGTAGTAGAGGCCATCGCCGGCTATATTAGTCTGATAGCCATCTTCCTCCATACCCAGAGCGTAAATGGCCCTCAAGGTATCGGGACCACCGCCTACTGGCAGGTTTAGGTCGCCGCGCACATGGCGGTTAACATCACCCCAGAGTGGATCTATGCGGCCCGTGGCGGCCATTAGCCTGTCGGCACAGGAATAGAACGCGTCGGCCACATCCGGTGTCGGCTCGCCTTTTTGTTCGGCCAGCCATTCGACTCCAATTACACAGGTGGATATAGCCGCGCCGCGGTTTTCGATATCGGTAGAGAGATCCCAGTCGCGAATAACTGCCTGGGCATCTATGTAGGATTGCTGTGCAGAGTCAGCTAAGGGCAGGTTAATAGCGCCCTGTAAAAATCTCACTGCTCGGGAATTGGGGCTGTATTTTTTGTCATGCTTAATCTGTGAGAACTCGTCTTCAGAGATTGGGCTGAGCTCGGCAAACATTTCCAAGCCACGCACGGCACGATTTGTCATGCGTGTTGGGAAGCCATCTTCCGGCCGATAGTCAGCAATTTTCGGGTTACTGCCTGTAGCGGTGACAAAGAATGGAGACTGATTGGCGCTGTGAATAAAACCGGACTCTGGGTTAATCACCTGAGGCAGTTTGTCGAACGCCATATAGTCCTGCCAGATCAGACTGCTGTCATCGCCAGGTAAATACTGCGACCAATCGTAACCACCCACCCGCACAGGGGTAAGCGAGTTGTGCACAAACATAATATTGCTGTCGCGGTCGGCGTAGACAAAATTAAAGCTCGCAAAGCTGTGAATACGCAGTGCATCGCGCCATTGCTCTAGGTTTTGCGCTTTGTTCATGGCCAGCCACTGTTCCACTTGGCGCATCTTGCCCATGCCGGCATAGCGAATCGCATAGGTGCCATGATCAGTCTGCAATACCGGGCCGTGGATTGAGCGCAGGCCAAGCTCGGAGGTGGTCCAAGGCAGGAAACCCCATAACTTTACGTCTACGCTCAGCTCGGTGACCTCGAGGTCCCGCCATTCACCATCTATGCGATAGCGCAGTGGGTCTTCAGGATCTATATCCAGCACATAGACATCCACCAGATCCGGTTTGTTGACCGTTGCGCCCCAGGCAATATTTTCATTAAAACCGACACCTATGGTGGCGCTGCCAGGAAACAGGCCGCCCATGGCATTCAAACCTTCACCACTTTGAATATGGGCTTCATACCAGGCTACAGGGCCGGTGGTGGGCTGATGGGAGTTGATGGCTAAGCGAGTTGCGCCATCTGTACTATTGAGTGGGGATATAGCCGTGGCATTGGATCCTACCGGCAGGCCGTTATAGATAACCCCGTTAGCGGTGCTGATGGGTTGTTGACGTTCGCTGCTTAAGACTTCCTTTAATACCCCATCAAAACCGTAAAACAGGATATGACGAAACATATAGCCGGCAATAATATCTTTACCGGTCACTGGCAGATCGGCCACGGCTCGTTCGGGGTTCAGGGCAGCATAGTAATTTAAGCCATCGGCATAGGCCTCGATATAGGCGCGAATCTCTGGTGATAGTCCGCTGCTGTAATGCGCATCTATGTCATCCCAGATACCCAGCCACTTGACCAAAAAATCAGTGATCGCCGAATCCGGCCCCTTGGTCTTGGCTGCGGTGCCGCGATAGAAATCGATGGTGTCGTAAACCAGCTCCCAGTTGTCCTCAGCCTGAGCATAGGCAAAGCCAAAAGCGGCATCTACATCGCGTTCGCCAATAACATGGGGCACGCCGCGGATATCCCGCTCAATTACTACATTGTATTTGTCGCCGAGATTTTGATAGTCGGCGGCGGGGAATTTTTCCGCACAGCTGGTGGTCAGCAGTGCAAGGCCGGTTATTAATGCGGCGCTTAGGAATTTTGGAGTCAGTGACATTTTGGGTCCCCTATTATTGTTTTTATTCTTGTTAAGGGTTTACGTTGTTGGTCTGGCCGTCGATCAGTTTGGCTTATTGTGCGCGGTTTTTAGAAGCAGGTATAGGGCGCGCGCAGCGATTCAATTGCGACGCTAGATCTTGCGGTGAAGCGGTGGAGCGGCCGAGCAAGAAGCTAAGCCGCCGCCGCATCAACGCTGGGAATCTCTTCCTCAACATGCAACACAGTACCCACCGGCACGGTGGCCGCCTGCAATGTACTCTGAACCTTGTACTCTAGAGGTAGGGCGGGGATTGTTAGCACGCGCCAAATACTGATGCCGCCAAGCAGCAACAGACAGGAGGCGAGCAGAATAAAAAACGACTGCAAACCAAAGATCTCAAGCCAGAATACCGCGGTTATAGGGCCAGTAACTGAGGTCAGACCAGCGATCAAAATCACTGTGCCACTGGCGGGAATAATCTCTCTTGGGCGCAGGTGATCATTGGTCAGTGCGACGACCAAGGAGTACAGCGATAGTGAGAAGCCCCCAAACAGAAACGTCAGAAAGTAGAGTCTTCCCGAAGCCTGGGTTTCAAAGCTAATAATGATCGCCACCACCACAGCTGCCAAGCAGGAGTAACCTATAACCCAGCGTCGATCCATAGCGTCGGACAGTTTGCCCAGAGGCCAGGGGAAGAGCATGCCACCGGCCATCATCGCAGCCATAAAGTTGGCTACTTCAGCAATACTAAAGCCGAGTTTGGTGGCGTATACCGCCCCCATGCCAAACAGAATGCTCGAGACCCACTGGGAGAGAATAATACCGGTCACACCCATGGGAGTGCGATGCCAGAGGTGGCCGATGCTAACGCGCTCGGTTTCCTCCGGCGGCGGCGTTGCAATCACTGAGAGCAGGATCGGCACAGCGGCAACACTCACCATCACTGAGATTAAGATAAATAGCTCGAAGCCTGCGGGGCTGGCCAGGTTAAGCATAAACTGCCCGGCGCAAATACCGGACAACAGAATGGCAGTGTAAATCGCCAGTATCTGTCCGCGGTTGGTGTTGCTCGAAGCTTGATTGAGCCAGCTCTCGGCGACTACATAAATAGTCGAAAAGGCAAATCCGGTGAGTAGACGCATCAGTGCCCAGGCCCATGGATCAACATAGAGCGCATGAATCAAAATGGTCACAGAGGCCACCGCTGAAAGGGCCGCAAATATGCGAATGTGTCCGACTCGCTCGATCAGTGCTGGTGTGAGGCGCGAACCGATCATAAAACCGGCAAAATAACAGGACATCAGCAGGGCGATTAGGTAGTCATCAAAGCCTTCAATTTCCGCGCGAATACCCAGCAGACTGTTTTGTACGCCCACGGCGAGGCCGATCAGAGCGAGTCCGATAAACAGCGGCCAAAGGTTGATCATAGTCCGTAATGGCATGGGCGAATTTGTCCAATTAAGATGCGATTGCAATTGGCGCCACAGTACTCCTAAAGTTAAAAAACACAAAGCATCTTTTGCACTAAAATAAGCCTATAATCGCGTTTTTTCTGGCTGCTCACTGCCAGTACAAGAGGACGCTTTTAAACGCGCTTAAGAAATATGTCTGTGGTTGCATTTAGTCTAGTCGAACAACATATCCGCACCTGGCTGCAGAGCTTTATTGTCGAGCTTAATCTGTGTCCATTTGCGCGGCCGTTGATCGCTGATCCGGCACTGCGTATCCATGTTTGTGAGGCTAATAATCTTGAACAACTGCACCATGCATTTCTCTCTGAGCTGGACTTGGTTCAGCAGAGCAGTGAGGGTGAAATCGCCACTAGCCTGTTAGTGATGCCCAACATATTGCAGCGATTTGAAGACTACCTAGAGTTCCTCGGTGACGCCGAAGCTATGTTGGAAGAGCTGGGGCTTGACCATATGATTCAGCTGGCCAGTTTTCATCCCCAGTACCTGTTTGATGGCGAAGATAAAGACAGCGCCAGCCACTTTAGCAATCGCTCTCCCTATCCGCTGATTCATTTTTTGCGTGAAGAGATGGTCACCGCTGCACTGGACAATGTCGATATGCCGCAGCAGATTCCCGAGCGCAATATTGCCCTGTTAGAAGGCATGGGTCGCGAGACCGTCGCAGCACGCTGGGCGGCCCTAACGGCTGACGAACAAAAATGAAAAATCCTGATGTGATTATTATTGGTGGCGGTGCTGCCGGACTGTTTTGTGCCTTTACCGCTGCCCAGCGGGGCCAGTCTGTTGTAGTTCTCGACAGCAGTAATAAAGTGGGCAAAAAAATCCTGATGTCTGGGGGCGGTCGCTGCAACTTTACTAACCTCGACATTACGCCAGAAAATTATCTCTGTAATAACCCGCACTTCTGTATCTCCGCGCTCAATCGCTACAACCAATGGCAGTTTATCGAGCTGGTGGAGAGCCATGGTATCGCCTACCACGAGCGCAAACATGGCGAGTTGTTTTGCGATGAGTCGGCAAAAGATATTCTCACCATGCTCCTCGATGAATGCCAGCGAGCCGGTGTGGTAATTAAAACCAAATGTGAGATCAAGTCTGTAAAGGCTGTTGATAAAGCGGGTGAAGAGAACCAGAGATATGGCCTGCAAACCTCTGCGGGTCAGTACCAGTGCAGGTCACTGGTTATCGCCACAGGCGGCCTTTCGATCCCCACCATGGGTGCCAGCGGCTTTGGTTATGAGATCGCCGAGCAGTTTGGTTTAAGCCTGCTGCCGCGCACCGCGGGCTTAGTGCCCTTTACCTTTAGTGATGGCATCAAACAGATTTCAGAGACCCTGTCTGGGTTGGCAGTGGATGTGGATATGTCGGCCAATGGCATCAGCTTTCGCGAGAATATGCTCTTTACTCACCGTGGTATCAGCGGTCCTGCAGCCCTACAGTTATCCAGCTATTGGAAGCCGGGGCAGGCTATTGGGGTGAATTTACTCCCAGATAACAATGCTGCGGAGTTACTCCTCGGCTATAAGAAAACCAGTGCCAAGAGTTTGCTGCGCAATCTATTATCTCAGCATCTCTCGAAAGGTTTGGTATTGGCATTGCAGACATTGCACTGGCCCAAGTATGCGGAAACCGCCATGGCAGAAATTCCCGATGCTCAGCTATTGGCCGTGGCTCAACAGCTTGCCGATTGGCAACTAAAACCTTCTGGAACCGAGGGTTATCGCACCGCCGAAGTCACCCTCTGCGGCGTGGATACCGATCAGCTATCGTCAAAAACCATGGAATGTAAAACCCAGCCCGGGCTGTATTTTGTCGGTGAAGTGGTGGATGTGACCGGCCATTTGGGAGGGTATAACTTTCAGTGGGCCTGGGCTTCAGGCTATGCAGCGGGGCAGTACGTCTAGGCATTAACCGCCTAGCGGCGGTTAGCTTTGGCCTTGCGGCGGCGCGCGGCAACCTTTTCCAGGCGCAGTTTCTCGCGCTCTTCTTTCTCGGCTCTCAACACTTCGACCTGTTTCATTTCGAGATCAATAACCGCTGGTGTTTCGAAGGTTATATTACCCAGAGTGCCAGCGCGCAGTTCATTGACAAAGATTGTTGAAACCCGCTCCAGATCTACCTGTCCGCCGCCACGTAGGCAGCCGCGCTGAGCGCCAATAATCTCCAACAGCTCAATCTCACTGTGAGGCAGAGTCTCAAACTTAAAGCGTTTTTGCAGCAATTCAGGGTATTTTTCCAGCAGGAAGTCAGCGGCAAAAAATGCCACATCCTCATAGCTTACTGCGGTATTTTTAATCGCCCCTGTAGTCGCCAATCTATAACTGCCATTGGGATTCTCGATTTTCGGCCACAGAATTCCCGGGGTATCCAACAGCATAATGCCATTGCGCAGATTGATTTTTTGCTGGCCTTTGGTCACTGCAGGTTCATTGCCGGTCTTGGCAATATGGCGCCCGGCAAGGCTATTGATCAGCGATGACTTGCCGACATTGGGAATGCCGGTAACCATCACCAAGGTATTGCGACCCTCTTTCTGGGGGCAGAGCTTATTGATCAGATCAATAACCTGCTTGCTCGGATCAAAGTGCTGCAGATCCAACGCCATAGTCTTGGTGTTGTCCTGCTGTTCATAGTAGTCCTGCCAGACCTGAGTGATTTCAGGGTCGGCAAGATCGCACTTGTTAAGGATCTTGATCGACGGCTTCTCGGTGACCAAGTCCTGAATAAACGGGTTTGAGCTGCTAAAGGGAATTCTTGCGTCGAGCACCTCAATCACCAGATTGACCAATGGTAATGATTCGATCATCTCGTTGCTGGCCTTGCGCATATGGCCGGGGTACCAATGTATCGACATTTAGAGATTCTCTGGTATTTGAACAGCTTGTTCGGTGCCGAGGGCACGGATGGGCGCATTTTCGGGGGCGCGGCGTTTAAAAGCAAACCTTAAGTCAGGCCGCAGTATACAGCAAGGCCCCGCCGCTTCACCTACGACTGCAGCTACAACTCCACCTTTAACTGCAACTTCGCGTAACCGCAGTGTGATCCCAACAGTTGTTCTCGAAGATCCCTAGCACAGCGTCTTAGTAGCCGATGATTTTGAGTGCTATGTAGGGCGCAACAATAAATATCAGAGACAACATTTTGTAATTGGCTAAATATTTAAAGTAGATCAGGGCAAGCTCTTGCTCTGGAATAGCAAACATCTTGCTATGCATTGAGGTGATCGTCGATTTCATTGTCACCAAGGCGATGCTGGCGAAAATTAACATGCCGATATTTAAAATTGAGGCCCATCCGAGTAACTCGGTAAGCTGTGAGACGGTAAACATAATAATATTCCTGTGTTTTGACTCATGTATTTAGCGCCCAACTAGGGCGCATTGGAACTTGATCCTATTGTTGACAGACCAGGTTGCAGGACTTAAGCAAATAGCGCCTTAGCCCGCTTTTCGATTTCTTCCATACTCAGGTCTTCTTTGTGTGTGCCGACAAACCAAATATGGCCAAATGGGTCCTGTAATGTGCCGGTGCGATCGCCATAGAATTGGTCTTCTACCGAATTGATATCTAAGGCTCCGGCATCAATGGCTTGAGCAAATATTGCATCTACATCATCGACATAGAGATGCACAGCGACTGTTGATCCCCCCAGGGTTTCGGGGCTTGGCATGGGGCTCTCTGAACAGGCTTCTGACAGCATTATATGAGAATCACCGATTTTGATCTCTGCATGGGCTATGTCGCCGGTGGGGGTGCTAAGGCGCAGTACTTCGGTTGCGCCAAATGCGAGTTTATAAAATTCGATGGCGTCTTTAGCGCCTGAGATACTGAGGTAGGCCGTGGCGGTGTGATAGCCCTCTGGGGTGGGTTTTGCTGTCATGTTATTACTCCCTTAATAAAAGTGTCCATTTATTCAAGCGATTTCAAGACTGGCTTGAGGTTATTTCTGTTCGACGTTTTTAATGCGACTTTTAATGCGACTTTTAATTCCTTCTCAATGCAATTCCTGCCACTACAACAACTTGATACGAGCCCAGTTAAACTTATTTATAGCCTAGTTTGAATTGAGTATCACGGAGCGAATAGCAAAGCCTATTGGCCCCTGACTGATTAAGAGTAATAGGAATGCGGCATAAGCGAGTAGTGACGCAGCCATGCTGCCCAGGCCTGCGCCTATACCGCCAAAGATTGCTGTTGTAATAAAGAAGCCTAGTCCCTCAGCATTATTGTCGGTGGCAACGCTCAAGCCAAAGATGACGCCAGCGAAACCGCCGAGACCGATGCAACCCTCGCGGATTTTTCGCTCCGGGTCTCGCATGATGTGATTTAAGATATTCACCATAATGGCGCTGATAACGAGACCGATTGCTGCGCCCACTAGGGGTGATACGTCCATCCATGTGGCGTAGTCATAACCGACAACACCTCCGCCGCAGGCGACTAGAAAGGTTGCTATGGGGGGCATGGGTTTGGCGGTTTGCTGCTGAGTGCTTGGGTTCACTTTAGATCTCCTTATCCAGTGATTGGTGCTCTGGGTGTTGGGCGAAGCCTGTAATTGCAGCTGTCGCTTTTCCCTTGCAGTTCCTTTGCTTAAGAATATTACTTAACTATTTCTGGCGACTATAGAGCGCCCAATTACCCTGATCAAGCGGTTCATCTCCAGTGAGACTGAAATGATTTCCCAGTTGATTTGGGTCATTTTGCAGACTTTAGAATTGACTGGTTGTTAGGGGTTTTATAAAGCCCCATTGCCGAGGCTTTCTAATGAGTTTCGTTTTATTGGGAATCCAGTCGATCCAACACTTGCTGCAACTGCGTCGCACTGGGTCGCGTCTTGTAGTCTTCACCTATATAGAACCACTGCACTATGCCCTGGTCGTCGAGTAATATCATAGCGGGATGCGGCAGTTCTTCGTCTTTGCGTATGCCATATAAATCGGTCACTGCAAGATCGGCGTCAGAGAGGAACTGATAGGGGCGGTCCATGCGCTCGGCCATTTTCTGCATGCCGGTGGCATCGTCTGGGCTAATCGCCAGCACTTGATAGCCGCGTTTCTCAAGCTCTGGCAGCATGATTTGAATATCTTGCAGATGCCCAACACAGAATGGGCACCAGTGGCCGCGATAGAAAATCATTAGAACCTTGTTTCCGCGCAGCTGAGACAGCTTTACCCAATCGTCATTCAGAGATTGCAGAGAAAAATCGGGGGCTGGCAGGCCTACTTCTAATGTCGCGCTGGCAACATCGCTATATCCGGCCTCTGCGATAATCGCGGTTTCCGATACTGGATCATTGTCACAGGCGGCGAGCAGTGCAACGGCGCACAGCAGGGGTAAATAGGTTTTTATTTTCACAATATCTATCCTTGTGTTGGTTAATGAGTCTTGCTCCTTAAAGGAGAGGCAGATCTTTGCAGTGATTTTAGTCAATGGGCTGAGGGCTAGCTTATCTGTTGTAGCCCAATAGATGCAAAGCAATACTCTATTTAGGCGATATAGCTTCTATGGAGGGTGATACACTTTGCCACTGTCATCAAGCGTGAACCCGCTACAAACATGAAAGACTGTAACCAATGTGGAAAGTGCTGCATCAAATACGGCGACGGCGCGCTCTCGGCAACCGCGGCCGAAATCGATATGTGGGAGCTGTTTGAGCCGCATATTTACCAATACGTAAAAGATAATGAAATTTGGTTTTCTCCAGATACTGGCGTACAGCTGACTCGCTGCCCTTTTCTTGAGATTGAACCCGGTCAGGGTAAAGAAAAATATACCTGCTCTATCTACCAAAGCAGACCTGAAGACTGCAGGCACTATCCAAGCAATATTGCGGAAATGGTTCGAGATGAATGCGAAATGATTGAGGTTAAAGACTTGGCTGACGTTAAAAAGGCGCAATCTACATTGGATGACTTAATGGAAGATAGCCGGCCAAGAAGGCGGTAAAGCGTTTAGACTTGGAACGGCTGATAGCCGTCCCAAGCCCTGACTTGCATAGGTGTTGCAACTATTTCAGGACTAGCCATAGAGCATGCAATATGCCCGGCACATAGAAAAAAAGGCAGAGCACGATATTTATAAGAAGATCCTTACCTGCACCGTTGTTAAGAAATACCGCTCCTGGTGGTAGTAGGATTGCCAGAATTACCAATAGTGTTTTGTTTATATCAAGATACCTCCGTCAGTGATCGGTTGCCAAATTTTGTACTGGTTGAATGCAACCAAAGAGTCTGTTTGTGAGGTCGCCCGCTGACCTCATTATTATCGGACGTTTAATTGATAGATCATTTTTGGGTTTAAAGCCTAATAAAACGGTTATTGCCATGCGTAACAAATCGTCTTTTAGGCGTTATTGAATCTGGCGAGGTGCAAAACTGCTCTACCAAGCTAAAATAAATCAAAAAGATACTGATGCCCTGAGAATAACTATTACAGAGTATCCATCAGTATTCCTTGGTTCACATGGGGTGTACATTCTTGTACGCGATATTTAACAAGGAACTATAGGTTCCTACTCGACGGGCATCAATACCGTTGGTCGGTTTCCGTGCTAGCGCAACTTCTCCGGCGTAAAACTCAAATTCTTTTCACCCGAATCCCAAGTCACCTCCCCATCCTGCAAGCTAATCTGCACATCCATATTCCGCTGCACAAGCTTGGATAGAGCTTCAGTAGTCTCTGTGTCTATATGAAAAACACTAATATTCTTAAACCGTGCAAGAGGAGCTTCCATCTGCTTCCACCACATCTCGGCGGAGCCGCTGCCATAGGTGTAAACAATCACTTGCTGCGATCGTCCACTGGCTTTCTTAAGGCGTTTTTCACTGGGCAGGCCCAGTTCAATCCAGAGTTCGATATCGTCGCTCAGGCTTTTTTGCCAGAGGTCCGGTTCGTCGTCGGTGCTAAGGCCTTTGGTGAAGGTTAGGCTTTCGCTGGCTTGGAGGGCGAAAACTAGAAGACGAACCATTAGGCGTTCGTCTGTTTCGGAGGGATGTTGCGCTAAGGTGAGGCTGTGCTGTTGGTAGTAGTGGCGGTCCATATCGATGACATTAAGTTCTGCTTTGCAGATGCGTGCGCTGAGTGCCATGTGGACCTGACCTTTTACCTAATGGGTGAGCGCGCCAGTGTAGCCTAAGTCTGTGGTGATTGGTGGACTGTGATTGGCTGTTAGAAGCCGTCGTCTTCCTGAGTCACTTGGACACTGACATAGTCGCCTTGGACCTCGGTTTGAATCAGTATGGGGCGGCAGCAGACGGAGCAGTCTTCGGTGTAGAGTTGTGACTCTGAGGGGTCCACGAGGACCGTGATGCTCTCCCAACAGAAGGGGCAGGTGATCTGTTCTTCGTGGAGTTGAAAGTGCATAACTGATCCTATTGGTGCCTACTAATTAGTCTAGATCTTTGAGCGGATGCTGCTCCTCTGACCAGGGGCTGCTGAAAAACGGCTCGACCATATCGCGGGTAATATCTTCTATACGGGCTGGCTTCCAGATTGGCGCATGGTCTTTGTCGACGGCCAGTGCGCGGATACCCTCTACGGTTTCACTGCTGGTGCCGCTGCGGCCCAAATGCTCTGTGTGGAAGCAGTGGTGGACTATATTGCGCTCCATGCGCAGGTCGTCGGCCATGGTGAGTTGGCGGCCGCGACGGATCTGTTCGAGGCTCACATGCAACATAAGCGGTGACCGTTGACGCAGGCAGGCCAATGTCTTTGATGCCCATTCGCCGTCCGCTTGTTCTAGGGCGTTGATCATGTCCATTACTGTGGGTAGTGCAAAAATGCTGTCGATCTGTGGGTCTTGCCATGCGGGTGCGGTGACCGGTGAGGGTAGGCTGACGAGATCAGAGAGTTGCTCGAAGCGCTCTATGGCGCTGAGCTCGGTGTTGGCGGTGAGGCTGTCCCAGAGATCGGGCATGGAGTCGCTGGCGACTAGGCCGTCGGCAAGATCTGCTGCAAGGGCGTCGCCGCCGACTAGCATCTGTCCTGTTAGGGCAAGGTATTCACCTAGGTGACCGGGACAGCGGCTTAGGAAAAAACCGCCGCCGACATCGGGGAAGAGGCCGATATTGGTCTCTGGCATGGCCATCTTGGTGCGCTCGCTAACGATTCGCAGGTCGGCGCCCTGTGCCAGGCCCATGCCGCCTCCCATAATCACGCCGTCCATAAAGGCGACGTAGGGTTTTGGGTAGCTGTAGAGTAAATTATTAAGACTGTATTCCGCCGTGAAAAACGCTTCTAGGGCAGGGTCTTCGGCGATGGCGGCATCGTGAAAAAAGCGGATATCACCACCGGCACAGAAGGCGCCAAATACGCCGCGTTTGTTGCTGCCGCGGATGGCGACGACGTCTACGCTGGCATCGTCGCGAAAGTCTGTGAACACTGCGGTGAGGTCGATAACCATCTGCAGTGACAGGGCATTTAAGGCTTCGGGGCGGTCTAGGGTGATAAGGCCGACGCCGGCAACGATCTCGCTTTGAATTTGGCTCAAGGGGTAATTCTCCTGGCGGTGCTTTTGATGACAATATTAATAACGCTATTAATCACACTATTGATAACGCTATGTATTAAAAGTATTGGCAAGCAGCAAAAAACAAAACCGCCCAACAGTGGCCTATTGAGCGGCTAGATATATATAGCAGTAGCTAGTTTAAACGGTTGTGAAATCTGCAGCTAGCGCTGTTTTGATTCCCACCCTATGGATTTTTTAGATTGACAGCAGGGGAGCTGATTGCAATCTTTTGAGATTGGCACTGCCGGTTAAAAACATCGCCCAGCGCAGTTGTTCACGAAAGATTTCAATCTTTTCAATTACCGCGTCTGTGGATTCCAGCGCGGGCTGCAAAAACGGCTGTGCCATGGCGCTCATATTGGCACCGAGTCGCAGGCTGCGAGCTATATCCAGTCCATCTCGAAGTCCACCAGAGGCAATCAGGCCAAGCTGACTGGATTGGCTGCGCACCTGGGGAATCAGTTGCGCAGTGTCCATGCCCCAGTCGATAAAAGGCGCGGCGATCTGCTGTTCGCGCGTTTGTTGGATGCGCGCACTTTCGATGCTGGCCCAGCTGGTGCCGCCGCGACCGGCGATTTCAATCCAGCTGACACCCACATCAATTAGGCGCTGAGCAGAGCTTGGACCAATACCTGAGCCCACTTCTTTGATAATCACTGGCACACTCAGGGTGGCGCAGCATTCTTCGATGGCGGCGAGCACACCACGCCAATCGCGATCGCCGTCAGGTTGCACTAGCTCTTGTAGAGGATTGAGATGGATAATCATGGCATTGGCTTCGATGCTGTCCACCGCGCGCTGGGCTAATTCGACGCCATGTTGCTGCAGTTGAGTGCCGCCAAGATTGCCCAACAGTATCGCCTTGGGTGCCCAGCGGCGCACATCTTGGGCAAGTCCATCTTGCAATGCGGCGCGCTGCGATCCCACTGCCATAGGAATCTGCGCTTGCTCGGCAGCTTCCGCGAGATGACGGTTGATAGATTCGCCGTGCTCACAGCCGCCGGTCATGGCGCCAATAATCAGTGGAGCCGAACAGTATTGGTTGAGAAATATCGCCGAACAGTCCACTTCGCTCACTAGTAGTTCTGGCAGTGCATTGTGTTCGAATTGAATTCGATCAAAGCCGGCACTTAAAGCCCCTTGGTGCTCGGCTTGCAGCGCCAAATTAATATGGTCAGCTTTGCGTTGGCTTATCTCAGTCATGTTGCTGGTCTTCTTGTTGTTGCCCGTGAATAAAATCAACCAGCACCATATGGGGCACTGTGAGTGCGGCGAGGCCAATAAAGGTCAACTGTAAAAGCGCCGGAGTTATAGCTGTTACGGATGCCGAGGCGGTGTCGGTCTGCAAGACAAAATAAACTCCTGCGGCAGCGTAGGCCAGCAGGCTATAAATTAGCGTTTCATTGGCGCTGCGGCGGCGATCTGCCTGGGCAATATTGCGCCAGATACGCTGCATATGGCTGCGACTGTGCCAGAGACAAAAATACAGTGCAAAGCTGACTAGAGGCGGCAGCAGATAAGCCAGTGCAATCAATACTGACAGGCTGAGCAGTGACTTGCGCCAGCGCGGTTGGTAAATGCTGTAGATAACATAGGCGAATAGGCAGGCAGCCCAGGGCAGTCGCAACTGATTAATTTGCTTGACTAGCCAGAGGCTGCTTTCGGTCCCTACCAAGGCTGCAAACAGCGGCTCTACCGAGCTACTTTGCAAAACCGGTATAGCGATCACCACTAGGCCGCCGTGAGCAATCAGCGGCACCCAAGCGTCTTTTGACGAGGGCGGGCTTATATGCCGAATATCGCTGCTGCCAAAGTGCAGCGCTGAGATGACCAGAAAAAATATTAGGCTGGGCAGCGGATACAACCACCAGAGGCCGGCAACGCTGGCAGCCAACAGCAAATACAAAATATGAAACAGCATCCATGGCAGTGTGCCGCTGGGCCAGCCGACGCGTCGTGCTACTGCGCCATCGAGACCGCCGTGGGGCACGCCGATTATTAGAATCGCCGCAATCGCTATAAGCGATGCATTGGATAAGAGAGCTAAGTCAGGCACTTTTATGCTGCCCCAGTAATTGCTTTGAAACCTGTTTGGCACTTTGTTTTACCGTCTCTTTTAAAAACGGCAACTTAGGCATGGCGGCTATCACCCTCAGCCAATCACCTGTTGTGGCCTGGCCGAGCATAAAGCGCGCAAATTCATCGCCATTTAAGGCCTTGGCCATATCCATATACAACGACACGGCGAGATCGGGACGGCTCAGTAGCACGCCATTAAAAATACTATCCATCGCGGTGAGGCGGCTGGAAATAGGGGTGGGAACGGCCATGTTGCCCTGAGCAATGCCTGCAGCCAGTTGGCTTATCTGCTGCTGAATATGCTGAAAGGCGTAACCTGAAGAACGCCGCACCGCGCCGCTCGCTGCGCCAATCGTGGCGATTAGTGGCTGTGGCCCCAAAGATTCTGAGGATTCTGATGATATTGGAGATGCCGCAATATCCGGATCGGTCTCGATTGTATCCATGGGAATCACACCCATTTCCTCACAGAGAAATTCTCCGATTTCAATATTATTGTCTCGCAACCAACCTTTGATGGCATCACGATACCAGTCTTGGGTTTCCATTCGGCCTGAAATCAATGTTGATTCGATCAGCAGGTGATGGTCCGAGAAGGGTAGGGCATAAATAAAGTGTAATCCCCGTGACTGATCGACGCGGAAGTCCATCAGGGTGGCCATATCAGGGTCTTTGATGGGCTCTTTGGTCGTGATCTCCCAGCCGAGAAAGTGTTGCCGCAAGGTGCTGTAGCCGATTTCAGGCGG
This sequence comes from gamma proteobacterium HTCC2207, assembly GCA_000153445.1. Lineage (GTDB taxonomy): Bacteria > Pseudomonadota > Gammaproteobacteria > Pseudomonadales > Porticoccaceae > HTCC2207. Next base: position 564,968 of record CH672396.1, read on the forward strand.
GCGACTGTCATAGACGGTCTTGGCGCTATAGCGACCCTGCTCGGTTTCGATAATGGTTTCGGACTGCTGTGGGTGCAGAGCTTTAACCGAATCTTCAATTAAGCTTACAGGCTCGCGTAACTGTGCGGCACGGTCGAGTAGATAATCTGCTGAGCTAAGGCTGAGGTAACTGTATTGATTACTGCTATGGACCACTCGGCGAGTTTCATCGACCAGTTGCCAGCGACGCCAGCGACCTTTAGTGGAATGGGCTAATTGCTCAGTTTGTTGATCCAGAGCCCAGAGTCCCCAGCTACAGTCACGCTGTTGTACGGTCTGAGGTTCAATCACTACTGTGCTCGGTGGGTTATCCTGAGCTGCAAGCTGCGCTGCCAGGGTTAGCCCAGCATTGCCGCCGCCAATAATGGCGATATCAAACTCAGTCGACACCGGCTAATCCCTTTAAATCTTTGTGCAGATTGGCCTGATGCTCCGGCACTCTGTTCGGGCTCAGACCGGACAAGAGGTCAATCACGCTAGTGATACTTAGGCGCGCTTTGGTAATCTTGTTCACCACAGTGCGGCCACGCCACCACTGCAGTCCGCCGCGTTTAAGCTGGTGGCCAATCTGACCGTAAACTCGCAACGCGACAATAATTGAGAATCTGCTGCGCCAGGGCAATAGGTGAATGCCAATCAGGGCGCTGGCGTAATAGCGATCCGCCAACTCTAACAGCTGATTGATGCCAGCGGCTACTGGCAGGTGACAGTTATTGGCCGCCATAGCAATAGTCTCTGGACTAAGTGGCGCATCAAACCAATTGGCAGGCAGATAGCGACGATCCATCTTGGCATCTTCGAGCACATCACGCGCAATATTGGTGAGCTGCATGGCAATGCCCAAATCAATGGCAAAGCTATCGGCACGGGGGTGTTGGCAATTGAGTACCCGGCACATCATCAGCCCGACGGTGCCAGCTACGGCATGGCAGTAGCGCAGCAGTTCGGCCTCGGTTTCAAGTGCAGTGGGATGTTGGTCCCTGAGCATACCGTCGAGTAGTTCACCGGCGGCTTTAAGGGGAATGTTGGCTTCTCCCGCCAGAGCGATAAAAGCCTCGAGCTCGGGAATGGTTGCAATTGCAGGGTGTTGAGGGTCGATTAATCCGGCGCGAATATCTTCCAGAGAGTCGAGCCTGTCGGGCAGGTCGCCATCGGCTAGATCATCGACAAAGCGGCAAAATTGATAGAGACGTGCGGCGCGATCTGCCAACTCCGAGCCGAGAAACAGGCTGGCCCAATAGAACGATTTACCGTTTCGGGCGAGAACCTGCTTGGCCTGAGAGTTTTGCATGGATTATCCGCCGGAACCCACCTCGACCCCGGTCAAGAGCTCTTCAACCACTTTGGCTGAGCTGACCACGCCCGGCAGTCCGGCGCCCGGGTGAGTGCCGGCGCCGACAAAGTAAAGGTTGGAGATAGCGCGGTCGCGGTTATGAAAACGAAACCAGGCGGACTGTGTGAGGCGTGGTTCTATGGAGAAGCCGGCGCCATGCATAGAGCGATAATCCTTGGCGAAATCTTCTGGGGTCATCCAAAACACTTCTTCGATCACTGAGGACAGCTCTGGCAATATGGTTTCTTCCAGAGACTGCACAATTCGGTCGCGCAGCTTTGGTCCTTCAGTTTCCCAGTTAACATCGCCGAGCAAATTCGGCACTGGGCAGAGCACGTAAAAAGATTCACAGCCCTCTGGCGCAAAGCTTGTGTCCGTGGCCGTGGGTCTATGTACATAGAGTGAATAGTCTTCACTCATGGTTTTGTGATCGAAGATCTCGGTGAGCAATTCCTTAAATCGTGGTCCCATCCAAATGCTGTGGTGCGCCACATCGGGATAGAGTTTACGAGTACCGAAATAGAGCACATAGAGGCCCATGGAATACTGTTTTTTGATGGTCGGCAGGCTGAAGGTTTTTTTCGCCGGCAGCAGATGTTTGTAGCAGGTCTCGGGATCGCCGCCAAACACAACAATGTCAGCGTTTAAGGTTTCCCCTGAATTCATACGCACGCCGGTGGCGCGTTTGCCGTCGAGGATAATCTCATCAACATCGGCACCCATTTGGAGCTTGATGCCTTGGCGCTCCATCAACTTGCCTAATTCTTCCACTAGTTTGCCGGTACCGCCCATACAAAAGAACACACCCCAGCGCCGCTCGAGATAGTGAATCAATGTGTAAATTGCCGTGGTTTTAAAGGGATTGCCACCGACTAATAGGGGGTGAATGGAAAACGCCTGACGAATAAGCGGATGCTTGAGGTGGCTGTTAACCATTTGCGACACGCTGCGATAGCACTTCAGCATCAGCAGTGCGGGAATCTGTTTGACCATATCCCAGACCCGAGTAAAAGGGCGGTGCACCAGCTCTTTAAAACCTACATCGTAGACCCGCTTTGATTTTTCCAGCAGCTTTAGATAGCCATCGGCGTCATCTGGGTTAAAACGGCGGATTTCAGTGAGGGTATCTTCAATCGAGGCACGGTAATCGAACTGGCTGCCGTCGGCAAAGTGAAAGCGGTAAAAGGGATCTAGGGGGACAAACTCAAGATAATCTTCGAGTTTTTCATCGAATAATTCATAGAGTTCGTCAAACAAAAAAGGTGCGGTGATAACGGTTGGGCCGGCATCGTGTCGGTAACCGCCTCGCTCAAAAACCTGGGCGCGACCGCCAAGGCTTTGTAAACGTTCTAATAAGGTGACTTCGTAGCCGATTTTGCGCAATCTCAATGCTGTGGCTATTCCGGCAAATCCTGCTCCTATGACTACTGCTCTTTGAGCGTCCTGCTGTGCGGTTTGTGTCAAGCGATGTGCCCTTGGTGTTTGATAATATGAGTATTAGTGGTCATTTTTTTAACCGAGGCGACCAGCCCAGCGGTGACTGACTGCAATTCTGGAGGCACTGACAACACAAGCAGTTCCGCTTGAAGCAACCAGTAATCAACCGATTGATTAGCCTGCAAGATGACGTCACTTGAAGCAATACGTTTCTGCCATTGACTCAGTTTACTCAGATCATCGGACTGGTACCAGAGGTTAAACTCATCAGCACTGGGCCCCTGTTGAGCGAATAAACTGACCACTAAGTTGGGTTTGCGACCGTCGAGATCACTGGAGCGCCTGCTCGAAGGAATAATATCGTCGATATCGTTGCGACCCTGATAGGCAAGGCCACAGTATCCGACCAGTTTTTCAAGGGATTGCAGTTCTGCATTGAGCTTTTCATTTTGCTCAGCATTTAAGCCTGCGGCAATGGCGGCACCTTTGATGGGTGCAATTAGGAGTGGCGCGGTTTTACCTTTGGCAATGCGTTGCCAGTCGTCTAAATTGGCGCACTCTCGCTGGGTAATATCAGAAATTTGACCGCTGCAAGTCTCTTGCATCGCCTGAGCTAACAAGGTCACCAGCTTGCCTCCATAAAGGGCATTTCTGGCACCGAGCTCAAAGGCTTTAGCCACCATCCAGTCGCCGAGGCAGAGTGCCATATCAGCACCAAAATGCTGATGAATGCTCTCTTGACCGCGTCTATGAGTGCTGGCATCACTGATATCATCGTGTATCAGCGAGGCATTGTGCAGCAGCTCGCAAGCCGCAGCCCAATGAAGATTATCTTGTGTATTTAGACCCAGTGATACGCCACTGGTCAGCGCAAGTTGCGCACGAAAAGATTTGCCTGGATTTTTAAAGTGGTAGCGAGCGGCTGGTGCAAGTGTGCTCTGTGCATCTGGCATTTCACGCTTATAGAGAAGCTCTAATTCTGCTAACCCGTTTAATCCGAGTGACTGGTTTGTCGAAATATTTTTAAACTTTGCTGGGGACATTGTGCGTACCCTTATAATTTTTATATGCCGTTACTTATCATGTAACTTTAGTTTGTTGCTTTTGTGCTGTATCTGCCGTTGGAGAAAGAATGCGGCAGAGAGAGAAAGAGCCAGCAGAGCTGGCCCTTTCACATTCACTACTGTTTCAGATTACTCTGAATCAGCTACTGCTGCTGCCCAGATAACGACACCGAAGGCAATCTTGTTCCAGAAGTCAGCTACGTTATAGATAACGTTCAGCATAACTGGATCTTGGCTGCCCATAAAGTAGCCGAAGAAGTAACCCAATGGGTAGATTGACCAACCGACAGTGACCAACAGAGTCATAGTCTTATAGGCTTTTTGGACGTTAGCATTGGCTAGACCAGCATTGATCTGGCTTGCTTCACCTCTGAAGATTTCCCAGATGATGTAGAACCAAGCTGCCATTGATGGGATAAACGCCATCTTCGCATCCATCCAACCCGCTTCACCAGCATAGCCGAAGCCAAGCATAGCGATAGTACCGATCAGTAAGCGCCAGAAAACACCAGCTGGTACTTTAGTCACTGCAGATAGAATCAAGTAAAACTCGATCATCAACAATGGCACAGTGAGTAACCAGTCAATATAACGGAAGACGGTTGGAGAAGTTCCGGTTGCTACCCATACATCGCGCATATAGAAATAGTGCACTGCAGCGATCAGAGTAACCAAACCAGAGACTGTCAGAGACGTCTTCCACTTGCCCGCGACACGGTCGCGTTCAACGAAGAAGAATGCCGTGGCAGCAACCAACGCCATAGATATTAGCCAAAATGAAATGCCAACGGGATCGCTAGCGGATAAGTTGTTTGTCATGTGTAACCCCTACAGTTAGATATTATTTTTATTATGGGCGTAGCATGCTTTCTTATTATGCGGAGAACAAGCTGTGCCCCATGTGCGAACTTACTTTTTCTATGAAAAGAATAATTTGCGATAGCGAATGTATCGCTATTTCTAAAAAAGTGCAAATTTCTGGTTCTCAATAAGAAATACGCCGAAACCTAAGTTTGGGCCTATAATCGACTCATAAAAAAAAAAGAGAATCCAATGCTTCGAATGACTTCTTATATAAACACATTTTTTGCTCTGTTACTTTTCCCGATAATCGCTTTCGCGGAGCACCATGGTGAGCCCGGCAGAATAGTGCCGATCGATTCCTCAGCTGAGTATCCGCAGCAGCAGTGGCGCGTTAAAAGCCCCTCAGACTTGGGTATTACGGAGGAAAAAATCAATCATTTATTCGATTTGTCTTTTGCCGATTCCGCTACTCAGGCGGTGGTATTGATTAAAGATGGCTTTCTTGTCGGTGAACGTTACGCCGCGGGCTTTGATAAAAGTTCCTATGGAACATCTTGGTCAATGGCGAAAAGCTTTTATGCCTCACTTATCGGTATATCTATTGATCGTGGCGAAATTGCCAGCCTTGACGACAAGGTGGCAGTGTATCTCGACTATTTTGATGACCAGCGTGCTGAGATTAGTATTCGTGATTTGTTGGATATGACCAGTGGTCTAGAAATGCCGGATCACGAGCATGAAAAAATGTTTTTTGCCAGCGATCACCTGGCCTATGCTCGAGCTGTGGGTTTTGAAAAGCCGGCTCAAGAAAAATTTGAATACAATAATGTTAACTCAATGCTTTTGGCCGAAATTCTCGAAAATGCCACCGGCCAGAAAGCCGATGTACTCTTAAAAGAACGGGTATTCGATAAAATAGGTTTGACTGATGCCACATTGTGGCGCGACAGTGCCGGCAATCCATTAACCTATTGCTGTGTGGATACCACGGCCCGCCAGTATTCCCGCTTTGGTTTGTTGTTTGCTCGCAGTGGTAATTGGAATGGCGAACAAATTATTTCTGAAGACTATGTAAATCAAACCTTTTCGGAGGTCTGGACTGGTTTAGAAAGCTCGACCATACAGCAGGACCGCGGTTATTCATTACACTGGTGGATTTCACGTCATGATGAGGAAGCGGTGATTTTTAATGCCAGTGGGAAATTCGGCCAGTATATTTTCGTCGACAGAGAAAATGACATTGTCTTTACGCGGATTACCAAATATCACCCCACTGGTGGCTCGGTTCAAGACTGGGGAAAGCTGAGTTATGTTAACTGGCTAGGCTCTGTGGATTTCCGTCGCAAGGCTGCAGAGGTACTTGATGCCTTGGGCATAATCGAACTCAATAATGCGATAAAAACCCCAGTGACCTATGACGATGGCACTTCGAAAGAATTTTTCGAAAATTACCAAATCATTATAGAGAGTCTGGTGGAAATCTCTCGGCAGTAGTACGAAGACTTCTCGGTTCAGGCGTAAAACCTTCCTGAGATGCCTTTTTCTCATGATGCAGATAATCAACAAAGGTCCAGTAAAAATGACAAGATTTTTCTATTTAGCGTCGGTTGTGGGTTTATGTATTTTGACGGGTTGCAGCGCGCCGGTGAGCACTATGCAATCTGACGGCGAAGACGGCGGTGCTGGTGAAGCCGTTGTTGCCAACTCATTTTCTGATATTCCGATTGCTGCGAATGATGCAATTGATGTGGAAAAGTCACTGCTGATTAATTCTGGAGACTACTGGTTAGGGCGAGCAGTACTGCGCTCCTCGCTGGATAGCAATGCGGCGTTCGAGTACTACCAGTCAAGTATGCCGCAGTACGATTGGACCAGTATTACTACGGTGCAGTCGAAGGTATCAGTGCTAAGCTTTCAGAAGGCGTCCCGTGTCGCCACGGTGCAGATTGATGGTGCCGGTACGCGCGGAAGCTATATTGTGATTACGGTGTCACCCAGAGTGGAAATTCGTTAAAGATCATTTAAATTTTCCAGATAGAAGTCGGCTCTTGCTAGAAGGGCCTGCCTGACCTCAGAGTCCATTTTATTCCAAGTGCGATAGGCCATAGCGGTACGCGGGTTTCTTGAAAAGCGCTCGCTATGACGCTGCATAAAGTGCCAATAAAGACTATTAAAGGGACAGGCATCTTCAGTAAATCGCTCTTTGACACTGTAATGACAGTCTTTGCAGTAGTCGCTCATTTTATTGATATAGCTGCCACTGGCGGCATAGGGTTTGGTGGCGATTAAGCCGCCATCGGCGAATTGACTCATGCCTCGCGTATTGGGCATCTCAACCCATTCGATCGCATCTATATAGATGCCCAGATACCACTGATCCACTTGGTCTGGGTCTATACCCGCTAGCATGGCAAAATTACCAGTGACCATTAGACGCTGAATATGATGTGCATAGGCGTACTCCAAAGACTGATCTATCGCCTGTTTCATGCAGGCCATTTTGGTCTCACCAGTCCAAAAATAGTCGGGCAGATCGCGCTCGGCGCCGAAACTATTGCCCTTCGCATAATCGGGCATATTGACCCAATAGACGGCGCGAACATATTCACGCCAGCCGAGTATTTGACGGACAAACCCTTCCACTTGCGCCAGATCCACACCGCTGTCGGTCTCGGAAAAGCGCTTAAGCGCCGCATCAATTACCTGCATGGGATGGAGGATTTTGCAGTTTAGGGCAAAGGAGATACGTGAGTGATAGAGGCTCCAGCGAGATTCACCATGCTGGGTCATAGCATCTTGAAAACGGCCAAAGTTTGGCAGGCAGTATTCACAGAAAAAATCCAAGAGCTGCAATGACTGTTGACGATTAACCGGCCATAACAGCTCCTCCGTGCCGCTTCCCAGCGTATCTATTTTGTGCTTTTTAATGCGTTCTAAATAGCTGCCCACTGGGTTGGCAAACATCAGCGGTTGGGGAACCATTTGGATATCTGCAGCTTTTAATTTATTGCGGTTTTCGCCATCGAAATTCCAGCGCTCGCCAAGGGGCTCAGCACCGTCCATTAATATATCAAAGCGTTTGCGCAGCTTGCGATAAAAGGATTCCATGCGATTGTGTTTGCCGACCTTGATGTAGCTGGCTAGCTCATCATGGGTGAGTAAAAAATGTTCACTCTCCCAGCAGGTGACGGGAATACCTAGATCTAAATTCTGAAGTTGTTCGGCGAGACGATATTCATCGGGCTGTTGATATTCAAATTGTTCAATACCCTGTTCTGCACAGATGGCAGCAATCAATGTATTGAGATCGGCGAACTCCGCAGTGTCGTCCAGTTTTAGATGCTTTACTTGGTGTCCCGCTGCGCTCAGAGCGTTGGCAAAGCTTTCGATTGCGGCAAAAAACGCACAGACTTTTTGGACATGATGGCGCACGTAGGATGCTTCCTGATGCAGTTCGGCAATTAAATAGAGTACGCCGTCATCTTGCTCTCTATACCAAGAGTGGCTGGCATTGAGTTGGTCGCCGAGAATAAGTCGTAGGCTATGATATTTTTTCATAATTGCAGCTGCTTCTTTTTTAATTTTTTATCTATAAATGAATTGTTTTTACTATTGCCGTATCAGAATTCTAGATTGGCCAGTCTGCAGCATCCACTGAATCTAAAGGTTGCAGCGTTTGCTTTCCCGCCCAGCGCTGCACAAATTGGTTTTTTGGATCATAGATCTGCGCCTGTTTTTTCAAATCAAAACGGCGGTGACCGCGGGGGTCGGCTCCCACTCCCGCCAGATACTGCCAGTTACCCCAGTTGGACGCGACATCGTAGTCGACCAATTGCTGTTCCATATAGGCAGCGCCGTGACGCCAGTCCAAGCCCAACTCATGGACAAAACAGCTGGCCACCAACTGGCGACCGCGGTTGGATAGATAACCGGTGGTATTCAACTGTTTCATGCAGGCATTAATAATGGCGTAGGGAGTGTTGCCGGCGCACCATTTTTTAAAGCGCTCGGGATAAAAGCTGGTAGTGGGTGCTGATTGAGCAATGCCAGTAAAGGCGTATAACTGTTGCTGATGCCGATGTCCGTACCACTGGAAATACTCACGCCAGAGAAGTTCAAAAAAGATCCAGTAGGTTGAATCATTGGCCCCTGCACGGGCTTCGTATTCCTGTAATTGCTGGACAATCCGCCTTGGTGAGAGCGTGCCATTGGCCAGCCAAGGTGAAAACTTAGTGGAGTAATCCATGCCGTCGAGACCATTTCGGGTCTGCTTATAACTGCTGGCGAGATCTTTGGCGAAGTAGCCTTTGAGGTGTTCCTCGCCGGCACTAGCACCGCCCTTAAACAATGCTGGTGAGTCGTCGCCATCTAGGTTCGAGGAATAGTGGTCGCGCCACAATGGTTGCCACGCGATATCTGCCACTGAGGCCGGCGGAGGCAATTTCTCTGGTGCATCCAGAGGCGCGCTAATAACGCTGTCCAGATCCATCTTTTCTATCAGGCGACGAAATTTAGAAAAGCTTGCGGGCAGCTTATCTATCGTGAAGGGCAGCTGTGAGGGGGCAAATAATGTGTGGGTATGACTCTGGTTAAACTCAAGCATGGGATAACGTTTGCGCAGCGTATTCCAGATACGGTTCTCATAGCTGCCGACATGGTTTGCACTATAGAGGTGCGAAACATTGTGCACCGTAATTAGCTGGGCAATGGCTTCTAGAGGGGGCTGTATGCGCACCACCAGCTTCTGCCCATATTGGCTGAGCTGAGTCTCCAGATCCTGCAGCGATTCAAATAAGAACTCTCGCCGCCGGGGCGACAGTTTAGCGGGCTGCTGCCATCCTGGCCCAGTATTAGTGGTATCGGCACAGTAGAGGCAAATAAGTTTGTCCACCTCAGCGGCGGCAAGCACTAGAGCCGCATTATCGTCCATGCGTAGATCATGATTGAACCAAAAAAGACCAACTTTCTGCATACTAAACTGTCTCGACGCCAGGGGCGCTAAAGTGAGTGAGGTGGGCTTCTAAGTACGCTGAGAGGGGATATTTAGACTTATACAACCAATTATCAGGATCATCTGAAACACCTGGCCGCGCGTACCAATGCAGGTACCCAAACGAAGAACCAAAACTAACTCTCACAATTGTAAAAGCGACCTTTAATGTCTGATCAGCCATCAAATGCCGAAGCGCCCTCAAGCGTAAAAGCCGCGTCAAAATACAACCTTAGTTCACTGCTAGGTGATCTTGGCTCACTACCCTTTTTACTACTTACTGGGCTTATGGCCCATGCCCATTTTAATGGGCCGGGGTTGCAGAGTGCGTCGGTCTTGGGACTCTATGCACCCTATGTCTTTATCGCCTACAGTGCGGTGATTCTGAGTTTTTTAAGCGGAGCGCTCTGGGAACGAAGCCGCCTTGAAGAGGCAAATAGACTGGCGACAACAGCGATTCTGTTTAGCAATCTAATTGCCCTCTGTGCCTGGGCCTGTTTGTTGTTAATCTATGTTGCGCCAATTATGACCGTCTTTGCGGTCTGCTTGCTGATGGCAGGTTTTCTGAGTTTGCTCTGGGTCGAGCGGTTGACCGCCGCCGATATTATTGGCACTAGCTACTGGTCAATGCGCTTACGAATTACACTTACAGTGGTATTTTTGCACGGGCTGGTTGCCGCGCTGATGCTCGCGGAGTTCACAATATGACTGAATCATCTACTACAGAACTGACTATCTTTTATGACGGCGGCTGCCCCCTGTGCGTCTCTGAGATGCGCCACCTGAGTCGTCGAGATGTAGGCCAGAAGATTGCCCTACAGGATATTCATGCGCAGGGTTTTGCTGAGAGGTTCCCTTATATTGATCCGGTGCGTGCGGATCAGATTCTCCATGGTCAGCTAGCCAGTGGTGAAATAATTTACGCGTTGGATGTGACCTATGAAGCCTGGGCTCTGGTGGGTAAGCGTCATTGGGTTGCCATATTACGCTGGCCTGTGGTCAAGCAGGTGTCGCATCAGGTCTATCTATTTTTTGCCAAGCATCGCTCGCGGATTTCGAAATTATTAACCGGCAGCGAACGCTGCGAGGTCTGTGAGATCAAGCGAGGTGAGGTGTGAGCGAAGATACTGCAGCATTGGTGCTGGGTGCCAGTGGCGGACTTGCCCAGGCGATTATTGGTGAGTTAATGGCGGACCCAGAGATTGGTACGGTGATTGCGATAAGTCGAAGCGCTGCACCCGAGAATGTCTCTGCTGGCACAGTTAAACCAATCTGGATTGAAACTGAGTACACTGAGCCAGCCATGGCTGCTGTCGTAGAGCAGTTGCAATCTTTTGCTGGACGCATCACTCGAGTGGTTATCTGTCATGGCATTTTGCACAGCGAAACATTGTGGCCAGAGAAACGCCTCGAAGATATTTCCGCTGAGGCACTGCAAAGCGTGTTTCAAGCCAACACCGTGGTGCCCGTGCTCTGGTTAAAATTATTGCATCGCCTGCTAAAAAGTAAGCAGCGCTGTGTTGTGGCGGCGTTGAGCGCCAGAGTGGGCAGTATTGGTGACAACCATCTTGGCGGTTGGTATGCCTACCGCAGCTCCAAGGCGGCACTCAATATGATGTTGCGCACCCTGTCTATCGAATATGGCCGGCGGGTAAAAAACGTTAAGATCATTTCCTTCCACCCAGGGACTACCGACACGGCGTTGTCGAAACCCTTCCAGGCCTCAGTGCCATCGGATAAGTTATTTACGCCAGAGTTTGTCGCCGAGCGACTCTGTGGAATTATGAATGAGGCCGAGATTGATGGGCAGCTCTCCTATTTGGATTGGGATAATAAATCGATCCCTTGGTAGGCCGGTGCTTGGGAATTGATACACTGCTTCTCCGTTGTCGATTTGATTTCAGCTAATAGGTGAAGCGATGCACGTTCAGGTTAAACCCCTCAATCAATACCCTTGGTATATTCGCCCATTTTTTTGGAATCAAAAGCGCAAATATGGCGCCGTGCTCGACCCCGGTCGGCTCTGGGGTCGGTCGCCAAAACTGTTCGCCAGTGTGGCGATTATGTACGGCGTGCTGGATCGAAAGCACTCACCCTTGAGCCCGGTGCTGCGCTCATTGGTGACGGTGCGGGTATCTCAGGTTAATGACTGCCACTTCTGTGTTGATATCAATTCAGCCACTCTGGCCCAGCGCACTGGTTCTATGGACAAAATGCTCGCTCTCAGTGATTGGCGCAATCAGGATCTGTTCAGTGAGGAGGAACAGGTGGTTCTTGAATATACAGAGGCTGTGACCTACACCCATGGGGTTGTTAGTGCTGAGCTAATGACCAGATTGCGTGGATTTTACGATGATGAGGGGATTGTCGAGCTGACTGGATTGATTGCTTTTCAGAATCTCTCGAGTAAATTCAATAATGCACTGGATGTGCCTGCTCAGGGTTTTTGCCCTGTGTCGGATTCGCCGGATTGAGTTACTGTCTGCGGGCGACCAGTTGATAGCTAATTTCCAGCCTGTCTTTTACCCTAAGTAAACCATTAAACACCGAGAACGGTTCTATGCCGAAGTCGGTCTGCAAAATCGCGAAGCTGCCGCTAATTACAACGCTATTGGTGTTGGGTCGAGCCACTGTCATCGTTAACTGCTGCTCTTGAATAACCCCATGCAGGCTAATACTAGTCGTAACTGGCTGTCCGTCCAGCGCCCCAGAACAATCTAGACTCTGCAGTTGTACAAAAGGAAATTTCTCGGCTTGCAGGCTAATCAGCATGTTGGTTTTTGTGCCGGCGATATCTTTTTCTGAGGGGGTGGTGAGCAGGTTCGCTCTGTCGCGCAAAACTGGATCGTCAACAATCAGATTATTTATATCTGCATAGAAATCTGCTCGGCAAGCGTTGTTATCGCCGAGTAGCAGGTAGCCCTGAATATCCCGGCTGGCCACTATATGGTCGTGACCAAATTTGGCCATGGCACCGCCGCGCAGGACTTTGATCTGGACCATAGAGCTGGCGCTATCCAGTTGGTAGAGGCTGCGCTGTAAATTGGGCTTGGCATAGATGGCGGCTGGAAAGTTGGCCGGTCGCTGTTGTGCGGTGCTGGACTCTTCCCTGGGTGCGGAACAGCCGGCCAATAAAGCCATAGTCAAAAGTGCTGTGAAAATAGGCGTATTAATGGGTTAGCTCATCAGTCTGTCGCTGCATATGAACAATAAAGCTAACACTGACATCGATGCCAATCTGCTCGCCGCTGGACCAGTCGCCAATACCGATAGAAAAGTCGCTGCGTTGAAGGGTTAACTGGCCGCTCATAATAGCCCTACCTGGATTTTCAGCATCTTGTCGCCAGAGAAATGGCACATCTACTGGCTCGGAAACACCTTTCAAATTTAAGTTGCCTGCGGCGATAAAGTCTTGGCTCGCGTTGCTCTGTGCATTCAGGCTTTCACTGCTAAAAGTGGCTTCGCTAAAACGGCCAGTATCAAACCAGTCGGCGTTGGCAATTTCACTGTTGAGTTCATCGTCGCTCATATCGGCGCTGCCGACATCCACTTTAACCAGAAGCTTTGCCGCTGGACTGTAGATCACGGAGAAGCGTTTAAATTGGCCTGCAATCGGCAGCCCTTGAAAAGTGACTTCATAGTTGAGTTGGCTGTCCGTTGTCACAGACCGCCACTGTTCGGCGGTGCTGGGCAGGCAAAGTAGTGGGAGAGTTAGCAGTATGGATTTAAGGAAAATTTTCATTAGCTTAAAACCACATGCGTCTTAGAATGCTATCGCGGCGTTTGAATTGATGCCATAAGGCTGCACCTATATGCACGGCCAGCACGACAAGCAAAAGTATCACTGAGATCTCATGTACTTCTTCGGCAATTTCTTTTAGCGCCTTATTCGGGCCTGTCAGAGCCGGTAGTTCCATAATCCAAAACCAATTGATTGGTCGGTTGGCTGCTGACGACATCAGCCAGCCGCTGAGGGGCAGCACCAGCATAAGCCCATAGAGCAAACTGTGACCTAGATTGGCCAGCCGTCGCTGGATAAAACTGGCATCCGGCAGGGTGGGAATAGAGCCTGCCATGCGCCATAGCAATCGCATAATCGCCAGCATCAAAACTAAAATACCAAGGGACTTATGCCAGCCAAATAGCTCAAGCTTAAGTGGCGAGTTAGCTAAGTCATCGGCATAAAAACCGAGAGGTATTTGAACCAAGATCAACGCAGCTGTCAGCCAGTGCAAAAACTTGCTGGGCCAGCCCCATTGTTGCTCTGTATTACGCATATTCATCAGAATCTCCCTTTGATTATCTGTCCTGTCCAAACGGATTATCAGCTCAATTCCGACCTATGTAAAACAATCAAAAGCGATTACCTCAATCTGCTACTATAGCGCCCTTAAATTTGACCACACAAGATGCCGCTATGGCCAACGAAGCTCCTTTGATTTGCGAAATTGTTGATTTGATTCATGACGGCCGCGGTGTCGGTCGCCCCGATGGTAAGGCGTGCTTTATCGATGGTGCACTGCCCGGTGAAACCGTTGAATTTCGTCGTCATAATCAAAAGCGCAATTACGACGAAGCTCATGTGATCAATATTGTCGCCGCTTCGCCAAGTCGCGTTGAGCCCCTGTGCAAACATTTTCCGCGCTGTGGTGGCTGCACTCTGCAGCATCTCGATCACGGTGCCCAGATCGCCTTTAAACAGCAGCAGCTGTTAGACAGTTTGCAGCGCGTTGATCTGTCGCCAGAAATCATACTGCCAGCACTCAGTGCGCCCCAATGGGGCTATCGTCGCCGTGCGCGACTCGCCGTGCAGCGGGCCAAAGATGGCCAGATTATCGTTGGCTTTCGCAATGCCGGTAGTCGCCGTATTGAGCCGATTACTGAATGCCATGTATTGGCGGAGCCTCTGCCGGAGATCGTTGCGGCGCTGCCCGGCTGGATGGTTAATTTTCCTTCCGGCATTCGTCTATCTGAGATTGAGTTGCTGAGTGCCGACAATGCCGTGGCTATCGCCATCGAGGCCAGTCGTGTGCCATCCGCCAGCGAACGTGAAGCCATGCTTGCTGAGCTCACCTTTACTGATGCCCAGCTCTGGTGGAAGACCGAAAAGCAGACGGCTTTTAAGCGCATTGATGGCGGTGATCAAGCGTTACATGTTGTATTAAATGACCGCATTGAGCTGCAGGTAGAGCCAGGTCAATTTGTTCAGGTCAATAGCGAGATTAATCGTCAGATGATTGATCAGGTATTAGACCTAGTGCGTACACCTAATTCTGAGCGGGCGTCAGTTGCGGTTGATCTGTTCTGCGGTTCAGGGAATTTTTCACTGCCTCTGGCGGCCCAGTTTGACCGCGTAATCGGTATCGAGGGGCTCTCCGAGTTAGTGGGAAAAGCTCAAGAGAACGCCCAGCGCAACAATGTTAGCAATGCTGAATTTGTGGTTTCTGATCTGAGTAACTGGACCGGCATGCGCAAAATTAAAGGCAAAGTTGATCTGGTGCTGCTAGACCCGCCACGAAGCGGCGCTGCCGGAGTCATGCCTTGGGTTGTAAAAACCAAGGCGAAGCAGGTTGTGTATATTTCATGCCACCCTTCGACCATGGTTCGCGACTTAAAAGTGCTAGTCGAGGCCGGCTATAAAATGATCGCGGCTGGCGTAATGGATATGTTCCCGCACACTGCCCACGTCGAGGCGATTGCACTGCTCGAAAAATAGATTTCAGGGAAACTTTTGACTGTTAGCCGCATCGGCTTTCAGTTAAACTTCCCCCCCTTTTTAACCTTGCTACATTTAGATCTTCTACATGTAACTGCCACTAGCTATGGGAATGTCCTAACCATGTTCGATAAAAACCAGACTATTGAGAATTTTGATGCCGAGGTATGGCATGCCATGCAGCAGGAAGATCAGCGTCAAGAGCAGCATATTGAGTTGATTGCCTCGGAGAATTACACCAGCCCAGCGGTTATGGCAGCTCAGGGTGGTCAGATGACCAATAAATATGCAGAAGGTTATCCTGGTAAGCGTTACTACGGTGGTTGCGAGTATGTCGATATCACTGAACAGTTGGCGATTGATCGCCTGAAAAGCCTCTACGGCGCAAAGTTTGCCAATGTGCAGCCCCATTCGGGTTCTCAGGCTAACAGCGCAGTATTTTTGGCGCTGATCAAAGGCGGCGATACTATTTTGGGTATGAGCCTGGCCGACGGTGGTCACCTTACTCACGGCGCCAAGCCAAACTTTTCTGGCAAGCTTTACAACCCCATTCAATATGGCCTCAACGCCGAGACTGGTCTGATCGATTACGATCAGGTTGAAGCGCTGGCGATCGAGCACAAACCGGCAATGATTATCGCTGGTTTCTCTGCCTACTCTGGCATCATGGACTGGGCGCGTTTCCGTGAAATCGCCGACAAGGTCGGTGCCTATCTGATGGTTGATATGGCTCACGTCTCCGGTTTGATTGCTGCGGGTGTTTATCCTAACCCAGTGCCACACGCTCACGTTGTGACCTCAACTACGCACAAAACACTGCGTGGTCCCCGCGGCGGAATCATTATTACTAATGATGAAGACGTGGCTAAAAAATGTAACTCTGCGGTTTTCCCTGGCGGACAGGGTGGCCCTCTGTGTCACGTGATTGCGGCCAAGGCGATTGCCTTTAAAGAAGCAGCCAGCCAAGAATTTGTCGATTATCAAAAGCAGGTTGTGGCTAACGCCAAAGCTATGGCGGCGAGCTTTATCAAGCGTGGATTCAATATTGTTTCCAACGGCACTGAAAACCACCTGATGCTGGTTAGCCTGATCGGCAAAGAGTACACAGGTACAGACGCTGACCGCGCTATGGGCGAAGCCTTTATTACGGTCAACAAAAATGCGGTACCCAATGACCCCCGTTCACCGTTTGTGACCTCTGGCTTACGCGTGGGTACACCGGCTATTACGACTCGCGGTTTTGGTATCGAAGAGACTGTGCAGTTGACTGAGTGGATGTGCGATATTCTCGATAGCCTTGAGAACGGTACTTCTGAGCAGGTGATTGCTGATGTTAAAGCCAAGGTCCTGGAAATCTGTGCCCGATTCCCTGTCTATGGTTAGTCGTTTTACACGTAGTCTCAGTGAGGCAACTTGTGCAAGCAAATCGAAAAAGCCCTGTTTACTACAGGGCTTTTTTGTTTTTAACTGTAGCCACTAATAATAAAAAAATAGAGACATCATCTTGAGCGACACAGCAGCAGATATTTTACGCAATGCCGCAACCGTAATGATTTTACGCCAAGCTCAAACTGGCATTGAAATACTACTTTTGCGGCGCAATGCCAAGCTAGCCTTTGCCGGCGGTGCCTGGGTGTTTCCCGGCGGTGCAGTAGATGCGGCTGATTGCGCGGGCGCTGGTATCGAAGATGAATCACTCACGGCGCGAGTTGCTGCAGTGAGGGAATCTGCGGAAGAGTGTGGCCTTGTGTTAGAGGCTGAGCACCTGGTGCACTTTTCTCACTGGACCACTCCGGAGAAATTAACGCGTCGCTTTGCCACCTGGTTTTTTGCCGCAGTGGTGTCAGAGGCTGATTCAACGGTAGTGATCGATGATGGCGAGATTCACGATTTTCAGTGGCTAAATCCATCTCAGGCGCTGGCGATGCATGATGCAGGTGAGCTGGATATGATGCCGCCGACTTATATGAGTATTAAGCTAGTTGATCAGTTTGTCAGTGCCGAAGAGGCTCTGGAGAGCTTGCGCCAGTTTGACGCGTACTGGGTCACTCCGCGATTTGCTCGCGACGGAGAGGTTGGCGTATTACTCTATCCGGGAGACGCCGGTTATGAGACGCAAAATGGCTCTCTTGCAGGCCCTCGACACCGCTGCATCCTAGGCAATAAGGGTGTCAGTTATATCCACTCTGGCGCGGATGTAGGAATAGCGGTTATGGATAATCCACAATAGGCTTCAGAGCCTTATCTTGTGTTAGAATGGCGCCCCTTTTTTTTGATCTAAAGCCATGTATTGTCCCTTTTGCAAAGCTGATGACACCAAAGTTGTAGATTCTCGTCTTGTCGCCGACGGCGGTCAGGTTCGTCGACGTCGTGAATGTCTCAGTTGCAGTGAGCGTTTTACCACTTACGAGATGGCCGAATTAGTGATGCCGCGAGTGATTAAAACCGATGGCACCCGCGAGCCTTTCGATGAAAACAAGCTGCGCGCCGGTCTGCAGCGCGCTCTGGAAAAACGTCCGGTATCCATTGAGCAAATTGAAGTTGCCCTGACCCAAATTCGTCATTTTTTACAGGTCACCGGTGAGCGCGAAGTGCCCTCGCGGATGGTTGGTGAAGCGGTAATGAGTAAATTGCGTGAGCTCGACGAAGTGGCCTATGTCCGCTTTGCCTCGGTTTACCGCAGCTTCCAAGATCTGAGTGAATTCCAAGATGAACTCAATCGCTTAAATGCATTAAAGCCCACGGCGGCAGAAGACTAATGGCCTACTCTGTGGACGATCGCGAATATATGTCTCGGGCCCTCGAATTGGCCGCCAAAGGGCGTTTTACGACCAGCCCCAACCCGAGCGTTGGCTGTGTACTGGTTGTTGATGGTGCAATTGTTGGTGAAGGTCACACCCGTCCAGCAGGGGGTAATCATGCAGAAGTTGAGGCACTGAATGCTGCCGCAAGTGCCAAAGGCGCAACGGCTTATGTCACGCTGGAACCCTGCAGCCACAGTGGCAAGACTGGGCCCTGCGTTGAGGTGCTGATCGATGCGGGTATCAGCCGTGTAGTGATTGCCTGCGAGGACCCCAATCCCAAGGTTGCCGGTGAGGGCATTAAGTTGCTCCAAGATGCTGGCATTGAAGTCGCCTGTGGTCTCTATGAAGATCAGGCGCGAGAGTTAAATAAAGGTTTTATCAAACGCCATGAGCAGGGGTTACCCTGGGTTGTGGTCAAGATGGCCGCTAGCCTCGATGGTCGCACTGCCATGGCCAGTGGTCAGAGTCAGTGGATCACCACACCGGCATCGCGCAAAGATGTACAGCGCTTACGCGCCGCTAATTGTGCGATTATTACTGGCATTGGCACTCAGTTGATGGATGATCCCTCGCTGACAGTACGCATCACTAATGACGATCTTGGCGTTACAGATAGCCTGCGCCAGCCCCTGCGCGTGGTGGTCGATAGCAAATTACAGATGAGTCCCGAGGCGCGGATGTTTGCGCAGCCCGGCGATACCCTGATTGCGACTATGGATGGACCGGAGCAGCGCGAAAGGGCGTTGCCGCTGGAAGCGGCTGGTGCTGCGGTTGTGTTTTTGCCGGCTCGCGATGGTCATGTTGATCTGCATGAGTTATTGCTCGAATTGGCTCGCCGTGAGTGCAACAGCGTTATGGTGGAAGCGGGCGCAGGTTTAGCGGGAGGCTTTGTTGCGGAGGGGCTTCTCGATGAGTTGGTCTGCTACTGGGCGCCGAAGTTATTTGGCAGCGATGCGCGGCCGATGTTTGAGCTTCCGATTCAGACTATTGATGCCCATTTAGCGCTGGCAGTAAAAGATATGCGCCAGATTGGTGAAGATATCCGTATTACTTTGAGGCCGGATAAGGACTACTGAGTTTAGGACCATGATAATGGCCCTAAAGTCATCCTGAGCGCGCGCAGCGCATAGAAAGATCTCTTGCCGGTTTCAGAGCCTAGGGTGGCACACCGAAGAGATCCTTAGGCTGCGCTCAGGATGACCTAATACATTGTCATCCCGACAGAGCGAAGCGCTGAGGGATCTCAAAATTAGCCCTTGGCAGATGTCAGCAAACAACGCATTACTACAGAATTAATCAACACAGGCTAACACTATGTTTACAGGAATTATCAGCGCCCTTGGGGAGCTCACCAACCTCGAGCCCCGTGGCGGCGACGCTCGACTCCATATCAATGCCGGCAACCTGAGTATGGCCGATGTCCAGCTCGGCGACAGCATTGCCTGCAACGGCACCTGCCTGACCGCGGTAGAGTTAACCGAAAATGGTTTTGTCGCCGATGTGTCAGTTGAGACTTTGACCCTGACCACTACCGGTGATTTAAAATCCGGCAGCCGGATCAATCTGGAAAAAGCCATGCAGGCCACAGATCGTTTCGGCGGTCATATTGTCTCTGGACATGTGGATGGTATTGGCGAAGTAGTGTCACTCCACGAAGATGCACGCTCTTGGCGCTTTCGTATTCGCGCGCCTCGCGAACTGGCTAAATACGTCGCCCATAAAGGCTCGATTACTGTCGATGGCACCAGCCTGACAGTCAATCATGTTGAAGGCGCTGAATTCGAATTAAATATAGTGCCGCACACTATGGTTCATACAATTATGGGCGATTATCAGGTCGGTACTAAAGTAAACCTTGAGGTTGATCTAGTTGCCCGTTACCTTGAGCGCCTGTTGCTCGGCGACAAGGCTGCAGACAGCTCTAACTAACGAATTTTAAAACCTTAAAGCTAATCGTAATAAACGGTCAAGATTGGAAGAAAATAACAATGGTACTCAATACAATAGAAGAACTGATTGAAGATATCCGTCAGGGCAAGATGGTTATTTTGATGGATGATGAAGATCGCGAGAATGAAGGTGATCTGGTTATGGCTGCGCCAATGGTGCGTGCCCAGGATATTAATTTTATGGCTACCCATGCGCGCGGACTTATCTGCCTGACGCTGCATGAAGATCGCTGCAAACAGTTAGAGTTGGCGATGATGGTTAACTCGAGCCAGAACAATGCGAGTCATGGCACCCCGTTTACGCTGTCGATTGAAGCTGCAGAGGGTGTAACTACCGGTATTTCGGCTGCTGATCGCGCCCGTACAGTGCAAGCTGCGGTTGCCAGCAGTGCGCGTCCCGAAGATATAGTTCAGCCGGGACATATCTTCCCGCTAAAGGCCCAGCCTGGCGGTGTTCTCAGTCGCGCAGGTCACACTGAAGCCGGTTGTGATATGGCGAAAATGGCGGGTTTTGAACCTGCTGCAGTGATCGTTGAAATTATGAATGAAGACGGCACCATGGCACGTCGCGATGATCTCGAAGTATTTGCCCAGAAACATGATCTGAAAATCGGTACTATCGCTGATTTGATTCACCATCGTTTGGTTACCGAGAAAACAACTACCTGCATCAGTGAGCGCGCAGTAAGCACTAGCTTCGGCGATTTCACCCTAAAAACCTACCATGATGATGTTCATGGTGAGAAGCATTTCGCCTTGGTGATGGGCGATGTCATTGGTGAAGAGCCGGTGTTAGTCCGTGTACACACCAACCGATCTGCTCGTGATCTACTGGCTATTGAAGATTCCAGCACCTTTAAAAGCTGGTCTTTCCACAAAGCCCTTGAGCGTGTAGCCGCTGAAGGTCGCGGTGTGGTGGTATTGCTCTATTATCCTGAATCCTCCGAGGACATCGATCGCAGTATCGAGCAGATCCTCAATCCAGGTCAGGCTCGCAGTCAGCAAGCCAGCGAAGTGGTCTATCAACAGGTCGGCACTGGATCGCAGATTTTGCGCGACCTTGGTATTCAAAAGATGCGTCTGATGAGTGCACCGTTTAAATTTACCGGCATCTCCGGCTTTGATCTCGAAGTCGTTGAGCATGTTGACTACGAATAATCACAGGAACAGAGCATGAGCGAATATAGACCCGAAGAGGGACGTTTTAACACCGGTAAGGTGCGCATCGCGGTTATAGCTGCGCGCTGGAATGCCGAGATCACCGATGGCCTAGTCGAGGGTGCCCTGCGTGCCTTTGCCCGTCACGATATCGTGGGTGATGCCGTAGATGTGTTTCGTGTGCCCGGTGCCTTTGAGCTGCCATTGGCCAGTCAGCGTGCTGCGCGCAGCGGACGCTATGATGCCGTCGTTGCCCTTGGCTGTGTCATTCGCGGTGATACGCCGCACTTTGATTATGTTTGTTCCGAGACTACCAGAGGCATAGGTGAAGTGTCGTTGAATGAAAATCTGCCGGTTGCCTTTGGTCTGTTGACCACTGACAATCTTCAGCAGTCCTTGGATCGCTCCGGGGACAACCACGAGAACAAAGGCGAAGAAGCCGCTCTGACTATCCTCGAATTATTGACTGTATTTAAGCAAATCCAAGGCGCCGAATAGATGTCGAAACCAAAAATGCGCCAAAAAGCTCGCCGGCTTCTCGTGCAGGCACTGTATTCCTGGGATATGGGCAAGACTGATCTGATTGATATCGAAGCCGAGTTCCATGTGGATAACAATATGGCCACGGTGGACACTGAATTATTTCATGAAATACTGTTTGGTGTACCCAAGCATATGACTGAGATTGATGCGGCCTACGAACCCTATTTGGACCGTGATCAGGACCAGCTTGACCCAGTTTCACAAGCCATACTGCGCTTATCAACCTACGAGATGCTCCACCGCATTGATGTGCCCTACAAGGTCGTGATTAATGAGGGCGTTAATCTGGCGAAAACCTTTGGCCCCACCGACGCGTTTAAATATATTAACGGTATTCTCGATCGCGTCGCTATCGCCAAGCGCAGTATTGAAGTGGCGGCTAATAAGCGCGCTTAAAGCGCAGCGGCCCGCGGACTGTAATAGCGCCGCAGCCGATAAAGAGCCTTAGAGAGGACTTAACCTGTCTGACCCATATCATCAACCCAGCGAATTCGAGCTCATCGCTCGCTATTTCACCGACCTCACCGGCCAATCCGGTGTGGCGCTGGGTATTGGTGATGACGCCGCACTGCTCAATGTGCGTCCCGGGCAGCAGTTGGTTATGGCCAGCGACACTTTAGTTTCCAGTATTCACTTTCCCGAATCCGCTACCCCAAGACAGATTGCCACCCGTGCCCTCTGCGTCAATCTTAGCGATATGGCCGCGATGGGTGCGGAGCCGAGATGGTTTACTCTCGCTCTAACTCTGCCTCGAGACAAAGCCAAGGCCGAATGGCTAGCTGAATTTAGTGTTGGTCTGGGTCATATCGCCAATCAGTACAACCTTGCATTAGTGGGTGGTGATACTACTAGTGGGCCCTTGACCCTCACTCTGACATTAGTCGGTGAGGTTCCAGTGGATAAAGCCCTTACTCGTGGCGGGGCCAGTATTGGCGATAGCGTCTTTGTAACCGGCACTCTAGGTGATGGTGCAGCGGGGCTAAAAATAGCGTCCAATAAAAACAGTAACTGTATTGACAGTGATCGCTTACTTCAACGATTTTACAGTCCTCAGCCACAGATCCAAGCGGGCTTAAAATTGCGCTCCATCGCCAGCGCCTGTATCGATATTTCCGATGGTCTATTGGCTGATTTAGGGCATATTTGCAAAGCCAGCGACGTCAGTGCTGTGATTAAGGCTGAGCAATTGCCGATCGCTGCAGATGTGCAGCAGCTCTCAGCATTGGATGCCCTGCAGTGGGCTCTCAGTGGTGGCGACGACTACCAGCTGTGTTTTACTGTTGCTACTGGGCAGTTGCCAACTGTCGAGGGCTGGATTGAAAAAGGCGAATTGGATGCCAGTCGTATTGGCTTTATTGAAGCCGCTAGGGACTCAATCAATCGAGTCTCAGTGGTTGATAAGAATAATCTGCCGCTCACTATCGAAAAACCGGGGTACAACCATTTTGGCCGTTAATCCGACATTTGCTCAATTACTGCGTTCACCAACTCTTCTACTGGCGTTTGGTTTTGGCAGTGGTCTATCACCTAAAGCGCCGGGAACCATGGGTACCTTGGCGGCAATTCCACTCTGGTGGTTACTGGCGCAGCTGCCCTTAACCAGTTACTTGATTGTGGTGTCGATAGCAGCAGTGGTGGGTATTGCAATTTGTGGCCGAGCCGCAGATCAAATGGGTGTCCACGATCATGGCGGCATTGTCTGGGATGAATTTGTCGGCTTTTGGATTGCTATGGCGGCGCTGCCCATCACTTGGCAGTCGGTGGTTCTGGGTTTTGTGCTATTCCGCGTTTTTGATATTCTAAAGCCTTGGCCAATCAGCTGGCTGGACAAAAAGGTCTCCGGTGGCTTCGGTATTATGATTGACGATGTGATTGCCGGTCTGGCAGCCGCAGTAGTCATTTATTTTCTTGGCTACTTTGGCCTGATTCTATAAGCGCTGCAAAATAATCTTGTCTATACTTTTGCTTCAATAGGACGCCTTCCAGTTGGTTTATTATCAAGTAGGAGTGGGAGGCCGAAGAACTTAAGGACAAGCCCCCGTGAATAGGACGTTATTGCCAATAGCAATTGTTGGCGCTGCTGTTGTTATCTCAATTGCCATGAATCTTTTCAAGCCCGCCCCAGTAAAAGCTGAAGCCCCAGACACGGCCGTGGCTGTGAAGACAGTGATATTGCATAGAGCTCAAGCGGTTCTCTCCATTGAATCTCAGGGCACAGTTGCTGCTCGCACACGCACCGCATTAATTTCCGAAGTCTCCGGCCGCGTATTAAAGGTTTCTCGCAATTTTGTGGTTGGCGGCACCTTTAACAAAGGCGATTTATTGCTTGAGCTGGATCCCACTGACTACGAAGTGGCCCTGGAGCAAACCAATGCCAATCTGATTAGTATGAATGCTCAGCTAACTTTTGAGCAGGCCCGTGCCGTGCAGGCGGAAAAGGAGTGGGGCATGACTGGTCGCCCGACCGAAGAGGCGCCATTGTTGGCGCTGCGAAAACCCTATCTCGAAGAAGCTCGCGCTAATGTGCTTCAGGCCGAAGCTGAGGTTAAGCAGGCCAAGCTAAAATTATCACGCGCCAGTATTCGCGCCCCTTATACCGGTATGGTCGCTGCCAAAGCAGTGGATATTGGGCAATATGTTGCCGTGGGAGCCCCCTTGGGTGAGACCTTTGCGATTGATTTTGCAGAGGTACGTTTGCCATTGACCAAGCGCGATCTGTCGATGATGAATAGTTTTTCAAGCGCTGATAAAAGTAGTCATCTTAAGGTTATTCTCAGGGGATCCATATACGGCAATATCAAGCAGTGGCAAGCCAAGTTGGTCCGTTCCGAGGGTGTTATTAGTGAGCAGAATCGCGCCTTCTATGTGGTAGCGAAAATTGATGACCCTTACCTAAGACTTGAGTCCGATAGTCAGGTAGCTAGATTTCCTTTATTTATGGGCACCTTCGTTACGGCGATCATCGGCGGAAAAACCATTGATAATGCCTTCGCCATTCCTCGTCATGCCCTATTGGAGGGAAGCAAAGTCGCATTGGTGGATGCCGAGCAGCGGTTGCGGTTTCAAACGGTTGAGCCAATTTTTGGCGATGATCATTTTTATTATGTTAGCAGTGGTCTAGAAAACGGCGACCAGCTAATTATTAGCGCCATGGGCGTGCCCATCGAAGGAATGAAAGTTAGCCCTGATCAGGAACCGCGTTTAGACGATGCCGCTAGCGGTGAAAAAGCCTTTAGCGGTGCAAAAGCCATTAGCGACAAAGAGCCAGTCCCAAACGGCGCAGGGGGAGTAGTTAGCGATGGAAAAAGTTGGCAATCTGCCTAATGTCCGCAAACAGCGCTATTATGCGGGCACTAATGCCGGCGGTGGTGCAAAAATTAACCTAACCCTGTCAGGGTCAGACCCAGAGCAGCTGACCCTGGCAGGAGCCGCCTTGGCTGATAAGTTGGGCGAGTACAACGGCGTTTTTGATATCTATAACTCTCAGGGTGCCGGTAGCCGCGAAATTCTGATTGGACTAAAGTCCAACGCCAATCAGCTGGGTATTAGTCTCGGGGATATAGCTCGCCAAGTGCGTCAGGCATTTTATGGTGAAGAAGTGCAGCGCCTGCAGCGCGGTGCCAACACCCTAAAAGTGATGGTGCGCTATCCCATAGAAGAGCGGAGTTCTATTGCCACTCTGGAGAATATGCATATCCGCACGGCCAGTGGGCAGGTTATCGCGATTGGTGAAGTGGCGGATATCCGCCTAGGCTTGGGTCTTACCGCCATATCCCGAATAGATCGAGAACGCACCGTAACCATTACCGCTGATGTTGATGCGAGTCAGGCGCAAAGTGGCGCTGTGATTGCCGACCTAACAACTGCGTTTATCCCCGAATTACTGGCGCGCTATTCCGGGGTTAAGTTCGGTTTAGGGGGTGCCAGTCAGGAAGAGCAAACCCTAATGAAATGTATGGTTTTGGGTTTTGTGGCCTCGCTGTTTCTGATTTATGGCTTGCTGGCAGTGCCGTTAAAGTCCTATGTGCAGCCTCTAGTCATTATGACAGTGATTCCCTTTGGCTTTATTGGTGCTGTAGTCGGACATATTATTTTTGGTGTCTCCATCAGCATGTTATCGATCTTTGGTTTGGTGGCTCTAGCCGGAGTGGTGGTCAATGACAGTTTGATCCTGGTGGAGTTTGTGAATCGCGGGCGTGCCGATAACTTGAGTATTGATGACTCGCTGTTAGGCGCTGGCAGGCAACGTTTTAGGGCGATTTTACTGACTACCATGACCACCTTTGACGGTCTATTACCTATGTTATTTGAAACCAGCACTCAGGCACAGTTTGTGATTCCTATGGCCCTGTCCCTCAGTTTCGGTATTGTTTTCGCCACCACTATTACATTGATCCTAATTCCCTGTCTGTATCGGGTGATCTATGATTTGCGGGATTCAAAAAGGTTCTCTGAGCCAGCCTTAGCTGCAGATTAGTTTCGCTCTCCAAGCTATTTGAAAAGTCTGCACAAAGCGGGCTTTGCCGCTACAATACGCGGCTGAAATCTATCTTGGAGAAAACTGTGGCGCTTCGCTTTATCGAATCCTCAAAGTTGCCCACCCGTTGGGGCACTTTTGATATCCATGGTTTTGAAGACCCCTTTAAAGGCAAAGAGCATATCGCCATCAGTATGGGCGACTGTGCCAGCGACGAACCCCTGTTGATTCGAATTCACTCTGAGTGTCTGACTGGCGATGCTCTGGGTAGTATGCGCTGTGATTGTGGCGAGCAGTTACAGGAGGCGATGAAGCGTATCTCTGAAAAAGGTCGCGGTGCGATTCTTTATCTGCGACAGGAAGGACGTGGTATTGGTCTGGTGAATAAAATCCGTGCCTACAATCTTCAGGATCAGGGTGCTGACACTGTTGAAGCCAATGAGCGCCTCGGTTTTGGCGCCGATATGCGTGATTATTCAATCTGCGCATCGATGCTCGACCATCTGGGTGCCACCGAGGTCAGACTGATGACCAATAATCCACGTAAAATCGACGCACTAAAAGCGTTGGGTATTAATGTGGTTGAGCGCGAGCCGATTCAGGCCGACAGCAATCCTCATAACGTCCAGTATCTGTCTACCAAAGCGGGCAAATTAGGCCATATGTTTAAGGACGAAAAATGAGTTTAGCAAAACGCATTATCCCCTGTTTGGATGTAGACAAGGGCCGTGTGGTTAAGGGCGTGCAGTTTGTCGATATACGCGATGCCGGCGATCCAGTGGAAGTTGCCCGCCGCTATAACGAGCAGGGCGCCGATGAAATTACTTTTCTCGATATTACTGCCAGTCATGAAGCCCGTGATACGACATTGCACACGGTGGAGCGAATGGCGGGGCAGGTGTTTATCCCCTTAACGGTTGGCGGCGGTGTCCGTGAGTTACAGGATATTCGCAACCTATTAAATGCCGGCGCTGACAAAGTCGCGATTAACTCTGCGGCGATTCATAATCCCGAATTTGTCCGCGAAGCGGCTCAGCGCTTTGGCTCCCAGTGCATAGTGGTGGCTATCGATGCGAAACAGGTTGAGCACGGAGACCAGTCTCGCTGGGAAATATTTACTCACGGTGGACGCAAGCCTACTGGGATTAACGCGATTGAGTGGGCGGAAAAAATGACTGCCTATGGTGCAGGCGAAATTCTACTGACCAGCATGGATCGCGATGGTACAAAAAATGGTTTTGATCTGGATTTGACGTCTCGGATTAGCGATGCGGTGAATGTTCCGGTGATTGCTTCGGGTGGTGTGGGCAATCTACAGCACTTGGTGGATGGTATTGTTGAAGGCAAGGCGGATGCAGTGTTAGCAGCGAGTATTTTTCACTTTGGTGAGCATACGGTACCCGAGGCTAAGCGTTATATGGCCGAACGTGGTGTTAATGTCCGGCTCTGATTAGCTGTTTGTTGTCCTCTAAACTTCATCTTTTTTATCCGGGCAGGTTGTAGCGATGGGGAGCCTGTTTACAGGTTTTGAGATTTTTCATATTGGTTCGAGATGACAGGTGGGGTTTTCGCAGCTCTTTTCTAAAATTCCAGCAATCCCAATTCACGCACCCTGTCATCCCGACAGAGCGTAGCGACGAGGGATCTCATCGCAGATTTCTCAGATATTTAAACCGGTAATGCTTACTTGGCTCCCGCCGCCTTCAGTGCGTCAACATACGCCACACCATGCCCATGCTCAGCGGCGATTTCGACCATAGTCTTACCATCGGGGTTGGTGGCATCAAGGTCATGACCAGCTTCTTTGAAAAATCCTAAAAAGGTTACAAAATTATCTATATTCATACCGCGATAGGTTTTTTCTAAAAGGTGAAAGTCAGTGCTCACTCCTTCTGGTGCTTCGTATTCTAGAAAGCTTTTCACACGCTCATCATCAAAAACTTCGCCTAGGACTTTCTCTTTATCTTTCTTCAGTGACATGCTGATTCCTGTTTCTTTAAAGTAGTTCGTTAAGCTTTTGTGCGAGTATTTGATTCACTTGTTGAGGATTAGCCTGGCCTTTAGAGGCCTGCATAATTTTACCCATAAAGCCGCCAAGCTTTTTCTTGCGCTTGGTTTCGTCGCTATTAATGTAATCATCGACCATGGCCTGATTGGTGGCTAACACCTCGACAACCATTTTCTCCAGAGCACCAGTATCGGAGACTTGTTTAAGCCCACGGGCGTCGATAATTTGATCAGCACTGCCTTCGCCTGCCCATATAGCTTCAAACACCTCTTTGGCCATTTTGCCGCTGATACTATTGTCGGCAATGCGCATTACCAGTCCACCCAATTGCTCCGCGGTGACTGGGCTCTTGCTAATGCTAAGGTCTTGACTGTTTAAGCGTGCAGCCAGTTCACCCATGGTCCAGTTGGCGGCCAGTTTGGCGTTAGCAGATTTTGCTGCGGCAATTTCGAAATAGGCTGCCATAGCGGCATCGCTGCCAATAACGGCTGCGTCATAGTCGGACAAACCATATTGTTCAATAAAGCGCGCCTGTCTGGCATCTGGCAGCTCCGGCAGATTGCGGCGCAGTTCTTCGATGGTTTCATCACTAACTATTACAGGTAACAGGTCGGGACAGGGGAAGTAGCGATAATCGTTAGCTTCCTCTTTGCTGCGCATGGAGCGGGCGACTTTGGTGTCGCCGTTATAGAGGCGGGTTTCCTGCATAACCGTGCCGCCATCTTCAATTAAATCGATCTGACGCTCGACCTCTTTAGTAATCGCCTCTTCCATAAATTTATAGGAGTTGAGATTTTTGGTTTCGGTTCGGGTGCCCAGCTCAGAAGTGCCTTTGGGGCGCACTGAGACGTTGACATCAAAACGCATACTGCCCTGAGACATCTCGCCGTCACAGATGCCGATGGAGGTAACAATACTGTGAAGCCTTTTGGCAAAGGCGATGGCTTCTTCGGCATTACTCATATCGGGTTCGGATACAATTTCAATCAGCGGGGTGCCGGCGCGATTTAGATCTATGCCCGATACACCGTGGCGAAAGTCGCCCTCATGGAGAGACTTGCCGGCATCTTCTTCCAGGTGGGCGTGGTGAATGCGCACATTTTTGGTGCTGCCGTCGGCCAGTTTAATTTCAACATTGCCGCGCCCCACTATGGGTTTTTCCAGCTGAGTAGTCTGATAGCCTTTGGGCGAGTCTGGGTAGAAATAATTCTTCCGCTCAAAAGCTGACTCTTTGCCAATTTCCGCATCAATCGCCAAGCCAAACATCACCGCGTAATGCACGGCCTGTTTGTTCAATACGGGCAAGGTGCCGGGCATGGCTAGGTCAATGGCGCAGGCCTGGGTGTTGGCTTCGGCACCGAATGCGGTACTGGCGCCCGAAAAAATTTTGGTTTTGGTGGCCAGTTGCACATGCACTTCGAGGCCGATAACGGTTTCCCAACCTGAATAACTCATTAGGCAATCCCCTCTGGCGTTAAAGTATGCCAATCAGTGGCCTGCTGGAACTGGTGGGCCGTGTTTAGCATGCGCGCCTCATCAAAGTAGTTGCCGATAATTTGCAGGCCAACCGGTTTTTCGTCAACCATGCCACAGGGCACTGACATACCCGGCAGGCCGGCAAGGTTGGTGGCGATGGTGTAAATATCTTCCAGATACATGGCCACTGGGTCGTCGCCTTTGGAGCCAAATTTAAAGGCCGGTGATGGCGTGGTGGGACCCATAATCACGTCGACCTGCTGAAAGGCTTTTTCAAAATCTTGCTGGATCAGCTGGCGTACTTGCTGGGCTTTGCCATAGTAAGCGTCGTAGTACCCAGCCGACAGGCAGTAAGTGCCAATAAGGATACGGCGCTTCACTTCGTCGCCAAAGCCTTCGGCTCTGGTGCGGGTGTACAAATCATTGAGGTCGCTGGGGTTTTCACAGCGATAGCCATATCGCACACCGTCGAAACGCGTCAGGTTGGCTGAGGCTTCAGCGGGAGCGATCACATAGTAAGCGGGCACTGAAAGGCCAGTATTGGGCAGGCTGATTTCAACCAGTTCGGCGCCTTGGGCTTCAAACTCTGCCAGGGCGGTGCGCACTGCTTTTTCAGTTTCGGGGTCTAGACCCTCGGAGAAATATTCTAGCGGTACACCAATTTTTAAGCCTTTGATGCCGTCGTTCAAGGTGGCGCTATAGTCTGGCACTTCACGATCAATACAGGTGGAATCTTTGTCGTCATAGCTGGCCATGCAGTTGAGCAATATGGCGCAGTCTTCGGCAGTGCGGGCCATAGGGCCGCCTTGGTCAAGACTTGAAGCAAAGGCAATCATGCCCCAGCGTGAGACCCGACCATAGGTCGGCTTTAACCCCGTAATACCGCAGAGAGCCGCGGGCTGACGGATCGATCCGCCAGTATCGGTAGCGGTTGCGCCCGGAGCTAATCGAGCTGCAACTGCTGCTGCCGAGCCGCCTGAGGAACCGCCGGGAACTGAGTCGCTGGCCCAGGGGTTTTTCACTGGTCCATAGAAGCTTGTTTCATTGGAGGAGCCCATAGCGAACTCATCCATATTGGTTTTACCTAGCACCACTGCGCCAGCCTGTTCGAAGTTTTCGACCACGGTGGCATTGTAGGGAGGGATAAAATTATCCAACATTTTTGAGCCACAGCTGGTGCGCACGCCGTCGGTACAGAAAATATCTTTGTGCAGTATGGGGACGCCACAGAGGGCTGGTGCATCGCCCGCTGCGAGCCGCTTGTCGGCGGCGGCCGCGGCTTTAAGAGCCTGATCTGCGGTCACCGTAATAACGGCATTATAGTTGGCATCTAACTTAGCGATGCGCGCCAAAAAGTGCTGAGTTAGCTCAACACTGGAAAACGCTTTTTCCTGCAGCCCTTTGACAAGCTCGGCGATAGTGAGGTTATGCATGGGGGACCTGTTTATTCTATGACTTTGGGCACGAGAAACAGCCCTTCTTCTGTATCTGGTGCGATTGCCTGAAAGGCTTCGCGCTGATTGATCTCGCTGACCTCATCTTCACGCAGTCGCTGAGTGGCTTTCATGGGATGCGACATGGCCTCGACACCATCGGTATTAACCGCTTGTAGCTGATCTACCAGTTCGAGAACACTGCTCAGTCGCTGAGACACTTCAGTTATAGTGTCTTCGCCGATGGCGATGCGCGATAACGTCGCCAGTTTTTCGATTTCTTGTCGTTCGATACTCATTAAAATATTCCGTCTGTCAGTAGCGGCTTCTAGTAGGTCTGCTGCGACTATTAGAAAGGCCGTAAGGTACCATAAATGGTCTTGTCAGGTTAAGGGGGCGGGATTGATTAAAGGCTTATTTGTCAGGCTTTTAAGCGAGTTTTTTATGAATCACAGCAACTTTAGGCAGGATTGACTAGAATCCTATAAAAATACGCCGAATGACTCAGTCAGCGCTTGCTCTAGCACTCTGCCACTGTTAAATTTAGCGATTATTTTGCAGCGGGTTGCTGTTGGCTTAGAGGCTTGGTCCGAGCGACCAATTTTAAAGGAAATATAACTAGATGTTCAAAAAACTCCGCGGCTTTTTCTCCAGCGATCTGTCAATCGACCTTGGAACTGCAAATACCCTGATCTATGTTCGTGAGGAAGGTATAGTTCTCAACGAACCTTCGGTTGTTGCCATCCGGCAACATCTCGGACAAAAAATTATCGAAGCTGTTGGTGTTGATGCCAAGCGTATGTTGGGTCGTACGCCAGGAAATATCACTGCGATTCGGCCACTGAAAGACGGCGTTATCGCCGATTTTCAGGTCACTGAAAAAATGCTCCAGCACTTTATCAAAAAGGTTCATGCCTCAAGCTTTGTTCCCCCTAGTCCTCGCGTTCTTATCTGTGTGCCCTGTATGGCAACGGAAGTGGAGAAGCGTGCGATTAAAGAGTCTGCCTACAGTGCCGGTGCTCGCGAAGTCTATTTGATTGAAGAACCGATGGCTGCGGCGATCGGTGCCGGCATGCCGGTTGAAGAAGCGGTTGGTTCAATGGTTGTGGATATAGGTGGTGGTACCACTGAGATTGCCATTCTGTCTCTTAATGGTGTGGTGTTTTCTGATTCTGTGCGGATTGGTGGCGATCGCTTTGATGAGTCCATCGTTAATTTTGTGCGTCGCAATTACGGCAGCGTTATTGGTGACAGTACTGCTGAGCGCATCAAGATGGAAATCGGTGGCGCCTACCTGAGCAAAGAGGTTCGTGAGATTGATGTCCGCGGTCGCAATCTTGCCGAAGGTGTTCCTAAGAGCTTTACCTTAAATAGCGATGAAATTCTTGAGTCTCTGCAAGAGCCGTTGGCCGGCATTGTTCAGGCGGTAAAGCGTGTGCTCGAGCAGTCGCCGCCAGAGCTGGCATCGGATATTGCTGAGACCGGTATTGTCTTGACTGGTGGTGGTTCGATGTTGCGCGATCTCGATCGTCTGCTGACAGCTGAGACCGGCCTGCCGGTTATTCTTGCTGAAGATCCACTGACCTGTGTTGCGCGTGGCGGTGGTGTGGCACTGGATATGATGGATAGCAGCAAGATAAATTCGTTAACTTTTTAAATTTGTGAGTCGCCGCTGGCGCCTTAGTCTCCTAGCTACTCAAGAATACTCAGGAGAGGGTGTATGAAAAACGTATTCAATCGATCATCTACCCTCCTGAGAAAGTTTCTCACGGTTAGCCTTGTCGCCGTCCTGTTGATGCTCGTGGACAATTTCACCCCCTGGCTAAAGCCAGCGTACAGTGCTGCCGATAATCTTGTTCGCCCACTCTACTGGATTGCCAATATCCCACTGCGCGTTCAAGAGTGGAGTGCCAGCAGTCTGACGCCGCGCTCGGAAATCGAGAGCGACAATCTGCGGCTCAGTAAAGAGAGCCTTATCTATCACGGTCAGTTGCAGCGCATGTCTGATCTGGCTGCAGAAAATATGCGTTTGCGCCGCCTACTCAATGCCACTGAGTTGGTTCAGGATAGTGTCCTGGTTACTGAGGTGATCGGCGTCTCCGCAAACCCACTAAGCCATACTTTAACCATTGATCGCGGCACCGCAGATGGTGTCTTTGTCGGGCAGCCGCTGCTCGATGCGGAAGGTTTGATGGGGCAAATTATTGAGGTACACAAACGCCATAGCACGGCGCTATTAATTACCGACAGCAATCATGCATTGCCAGTGCAGGTGTTACGCAATGGCTTGCGCTCTATTGCTGAGGGTCGCGCTGACTACAACCGTTTAAATCTTAAGTTCGTCTCGCCCACTGCAGATATTCGCGAGGGTGACAAATTGGTCAGTTCAGGTTTGGGGGGGCTCTATCCTGCAGGCTATCCAGTTGGAACAGTACTGAGTATTGTTAGCGTGCCCGGTGATAATTTTCTAAAAATCGATATTGATCCCTCTGCTGAAATCGATCGCAGCCGTCACCTATTGCTTCTTTATAACTCTCGTGACAACGCCGCGGATGCGGTTGAATAATGGAATCTGACAATCGTGGCATCGCGGTTTGCCTGACGCTTATTCTTGCAGTGGTACTCAGTTTGATGCCTCTGAGTGGTGATTGGATTGTTTGGAAGCCGAACTTTCTTTTACTGACGGTTATGGCATGGGTCATGCGTTGGCCTGATGGCGTAGGGATTTTTTTTGCCGCTTCGGTTGGGCTGCTGGCGGATATTCTGCTGCGTATGTCCCCAGGTCATTCGGTAATTGTCTTTGCGCTCTGTGCATTCGCTCTCGCACTGGTCAGTCGCTGGGCTAAATACCTCTCGATGCTGCAGCGCACGCTACTGGTGGCGCTGATTATTTCTCTGGTCGCCATGTTCGAGGCGAGCCTATTTATATTTTACGGTCGTCCTTCTGGGATTGAGTATCTACCGATGAAAATTCTCTTATCGATGCTGGCGTGGCCATTTATTGATCGTTTGGTTGCCCGCATGCAGCCAAGGAGAGATTGAGCTCTATCCATGTCCAAGTCTAATGCTGATCTCATTCTTGCCTCTGCATCACCGCGCCGCAGTGAACTGCTGCGTCAGATTGCGGTGCGTTTTTCTATTTTGGTGGCTGATATAGATGAAACCAGGCAGGATGATGAATCACCCGCAGACTACGTTTCACGACTGGCGCTGGAGAAAGCGCGAGCTGGATACAGTCGTCAGGATAAGGATACAAAGCTGCCCAGTCTTGGTGCGGACACTATTGTGGTCTGCGACGGACAGATTTTCGGTAAGCCCAGAGATCAGGTAGATGCAGCTGCAATGCTAATGGCACTATCTGGTAAAGTTCATACAGTCATGACCGCGGTTGCGGTCTCCCAGGGGCCACGCTCTTCCAGTCGCCTAACAAAAACTCTGGTTCGTTTTCGCACAATTAGTCAATCCGAGTGTCAGACTTATTGGCAAACCGGTGAACCCCAAGGCAAAGCGGGCGGCTATGCTATTCAGGGGCGTGGCGCAGTGTTCGTTGATCACTTGGAGGGCAGTTACAGTGGTGTGGTCGGCCTGCCGTTACGCGAAACCGCCGAGATTCTCGGCGAATTTGGTATACCTGTATGGACGTCGGAGCCCTTATCTTAGATTTAAGAGCTTAGATTTAAGAGCTTAGATTTAAGAGCATTCACGCAGTACAAAATGGAAAAACGATGAGCCAGGAACTGCTAGTCAATATTACGCCCATGGAAACTCGAGTGGCTCTAGTCGAGAATGGCGTGCCTCAAGAAGTTTGTGTTGAGCGCAACAACAAGCGTGGTCTGGTAGGTAATATTTATAAAGGTAAGGTAGTGCGAGTGCTGCCAGGTATGCAGGCCGCATTTGTCGATATAGGTGAGGCGCGCACGGCCTTCTTACATATAGATGATCTGCTGCCGCGAAAAACTAAACTCAACGCCACTGATACCGGTGAGCCAGATATTCGCAAACTCTTGCATGATGGTCAGCAGATAGCCGTCCAAGTGATTAAAGATCCCGTGGGTACCAAAGGTGCGCGCTTGTCGGCGCAGCTGTCTGTGGCGTCACACTATTTGGTGTATATGGTTGAAGGGAAGCATCTTGGCGTCTCTCAGCGTATCGAGTCTGAGAGTGAGCGTGAGCGTTTAAAGCTTATGCTCAGCACCATTGTCGATGAAGTCTCTGCGGAAGAGGGTGTCAAAAACCCTCTCTCCGGTGGTTATATTCTGCGCACCGCGGCCGATGGAGCTGAGGAAGCAGAGCTGCGTAATACCGTGCGATTTTTACGACGCCTGTGGCAGGATATTCTGCAGCGTAAAGTTAACGCTAAAGCCCCTAGTTGCCTCTATGAAGACCTACCTCTCTATAAGCGTGTATTACGCGATATGGTCGGCACCGAGGTGGAGAAAATTTGCGTTGATTCCCGTGAGGTCTTCGATAAGCTGACGCACTTTGGCAATAAATTTAATCCGGATATGGTGCGCTTGCTGGAGCACTATCCTGGTGAGCGGCCACTGTTTTATATGCATGGTATCGAGGAGGAAATTGCCAAGGCACTGCAGCGCAAGGTAATGCTCAAGTCTGGCGGCCATGTAGTCTTTGATCAGACCGAGGCCATGTCGACCATAGATGTTAATACAGGCGCATTTGTTGGTCATCGCAATCTTGAAGAAACGATCTATAAAACCAATCTTGAAGCGGCAGCAGTGATTGCTCGGCAGATGCGGATGCGCAATCTCGGTGGCATTATTATTATCGACTTTATTGATATGCACGGCGCTGAGCATCGCCGTCAGGTGTTGCGGGCACTGGAAAAGGCTTTGGCGCGAGATCCGGTCAGAACAACAATTTCTGGTGTGACCGAACTCGGATTAGTGCAGACTACTCGCAAGCGCACCAGTCAAAGTCTTGGGCAGATACTCTGCGAAGAATGTCCCACCTGTTTTGGTCGAGGCTATGTCAAATCTGCCGAGTCTATGAGCTATGAAATTTTACGCGATATTTTGCGCGTAGCGCGGGCCTACGAATGTGACAATCTGCGAGTATTGGCATCGGCCCCGGTAATTGAAAGGCTAACTGATGAAGATTCCAGTCAGGTGGCAGATTTAGAATTGTTTATTAACTGTACCATTCAGTTTAGAGTCGAGAGCCTCTATGCTCTTGAACAGTTTGATATTATTCCGGTTTAAAGAACAGTGGCTATTGAAAGAACAGTGACTATGGCGAGTTTGGGTACAGCACTAAAGACGTCGATGCGTTGGCTATGGCTGACGCTCGCTCTGCTGATTATAGGCACCGTTATTCTAGTGGTGATCGGTCGCCAGACAATTGCCTATGTAGACAGTGTCCGCGAGCCTGTTGAGCAGTTCCTTGCGGAACAGATCGGCTTGCAGGTAGACCTCGGTGAGATGCGCGGTGAATGGCCTCGTCTAGTACCGATTATTGAAGTCGATCGGCTATCCATTTCTGCTGCTAGTGAAAGTCCCATGCTTAGCTTAGAGGGCGCCCGAGCCGATCTAGATCTATTTAATAGCCTGCTGCATGGCTCTCCGATCTGGCGCGAGCTTGTTGTCGCTAAGTTAGCGTTTACTTTAGTTGAAAGTGAAGCTGGCCGGTGGAGCCTCAAAGGTTTTAACAATGGAGGAAATACTGATTTAAGTTTGATTCTTGACCCTCTTACCTATAGCCGCTTAATTCGTTTTGATGACGTGCAAACGACACTGGAGTTTTACTCTGGGAAGAACATGGTGCTTAGTGCACGCAATGTGGCTATGGAGAACTATCAAGATTTCCACCGTGCTGAGCTCAGTGTGAGCCTTTTAGATGATGTCCTGTCTCCAGGTGAGCAGGCGGATATGAGTACGAGTCCAGCTTATCTATTAATAGAAGGTCAGGGTGACCTAGCGGATATAGAAAGTTTATCTGCCGAGGGTTATTTCCGCTTTGATGACTTTAACCTCTCTGAGCCGCTGGCTGATCTGGTTCGCTCATTAATGCCTGAGTTGTTCGCTAATCTTCCCGATTTTAAAGCCAACGCTCAGGGTGAAATCTGGGTTGCCCTCCATCCAGGAGGCTCGGTAGATTTCGAGGGTGATCTTGCTGTGGGTGAAGTGCCCCTAAACTGGCTGGCGGATGTGCCACCGGTTACCGAGATAAAAACCGAGGTCACGGGCTGGTATACCCCAGGCTCTGATTGGGGTGCGCGGTTACAAGGGTTCAGTTTCAGTTGGTCAGATACATCCATCGAACCACTCAATCTAGTGTTTAATCAGCGCCTTGGTTCTCAGTGGCACGATTTTGATCTGTCGGTGAATCATCTTGATCTGACGCTGATGACAGAGTTGCTCTATACCACCCGTATTGCAGACCAAAGAATCCTCGATATTGTTGACAGGTTAAAACCTCAGGGGATGGTTGATGCCCTGACTCTGGGGCACAACGAAATTGGCTATTACGCCTCGGCCAATCTTCAGGGCTTGGGCGTTGCTGCATGGAAAAAAGCGCCAGGGGTAAAGGGGCTGGATGGCTATTTAGAGGTCTATGGTAGCCATGGATTGTTGTCTGTGGCCGACACCAATGGCTTTGAGGCACTCTTTCCTACGGTTTATAAAGATTATCAGAGTATCGAAAAAGCGCAGGGAACGATTAACTTTTCTTGGGATGAGGCTGACAAGCAACTGAGGTTGCGCAGCGATGTTATGCGTGCTGAGTTAGATGCAGGCGTCGCTTCAATACTTTTTTCTATCGAACAGCCGATTCCAGCAAAGGACAATCCGCCCTCAGTTAGCCTGTTGATTGGTGGCCGCGATCTAGATCCCAAAATGCGCAACAAATATCTGCCTTACCGCATGCCAGGACAGCTGCGAAAATGGTTAGAGGAGTCGCTTTTGGATGGCCATGTTGATGAGTTTGGGTTGCTTATTCGCGCTCAGCCGCCGCGGTTCGAGCCGTTAGCTAAAACGACTCAGTTAATGGTCAAAATGAGTGGTGCGGATATTGATTATGATCCCAAGTGGACAGGTCTTCGCGATGCTAAAACGCTGGTGCTGGTGGACGATATTTTCACTGAGGTTGAAGTCTATTCTGGCGCTCTTGGCGATACTGCTATCAGCAATGCCAAGGTTGTCTACGACAGATTCGGTCCTAATCGAGCTCCGGCTATAACGGTTGCCGCGGAGGTTGAAGGGGATCTTAGTGCCGCCATGACTCTGTTGACAGAGTCGCCACTACAGAGTCGCCTAGGTGCATTAACAGGTTGGGACTACGGTGGCAAAATGGTCAGCCAGTTGGATTTATTGATTCCCTTGCCCGGATTGCCTCCAGCTCAGCCGACAGTCGTTACTGAGGTTCTTGAGCCTCAGTACAATGTCACTGCAATCTTGGATAATGGTTCCCTGGGTATTCCGGGGGGGCCAATTAGTGTCGAGGAGATTAATGGTCAACTTAATTTCTCTCTTGGCGAGGGCCTTTATGGTAATGAAGTAAGTGCTAACTTTTGGCGGAGACCAATTTTAGCAGAGCTATATAAGAGTGGCGACGATCAGAAAATTGCTGTGACCGGCACACTTCTACCAGAGAGTTTAAGTCAGTTGGTGGATTTCCCTTGGCCAGAGGTGGTTCAGGGGGTCGTTGCTGTTGACGGTCTGATCACCATTCCAGGTGCCGAGGATCAGCAGGTCGCAGCAGAACCTATCACCCTACAGATAAACAGTCAGCTTCAGGGAGTCCGATTGGACCTGCCCCAGCCACTGATGAAAACTGCGACGGAATCTCAAAATCTCAGTATGACACTTTCATTTACCCCGGAATTTGAGCGCCTA
Source organism: gamma proteobacterium HTCC2207 (assembly GCA_000153445.1). Taxonomy (GTDB): domain Bacteria; phylum Pseudomonadota; class Gammaproteobacteria; order Pseudomonadales; family Porticoccaceae; genus HTCC2207. The sequence continues at coordinate 604,049 of CH672396.1, forward strand.
AAGGCGACACTTGGCGGGCGATCTGAGAGCTTGGGGAAGGGCGCCGATCTGGATTTCGATCTGCGTTTTAATAAGTCTGGCCTGAGTGGCGCCCATATAAGTTATGACCGTGATCAAGAAGAACCGCAAACGGGTATTGTGCGGGTATCAGGGCATTTGCCAACGGCTGACTTCAAGCTATGGCAGCCATTAATCGGTCTTTTTCAGCGATCTGGGTCTACGGAAAAAGTCAGCTGGGAACCTATTTTTGATTTACGTTTAGATCAGATGGATCTTGCTAGTTTGCAGTTAAAGGATATTCAAGGTATCGCTTCTCTCCGCGATGGCATCTTGGACATGAATTTCGTCACTGACTTGGCCGATGGCCACTTGCTGATGTCGACGGCGGATGCAAACCAAGTTCCCGTATTGAATTTAACGCGGCTGACGGTTCCCGGCGTATTGTTGGAAAAAGGCGTAAACGAGACTGCTATTGATCCAAGGCAGTTTATCGCTGTTGATTTATCTGTGGATCGATTGCAGATTGCGGATGAAGAATGGGGCTCGATTGGGTTTAAGTTGCGTCCGGAGGTGTCGGGAGCAGCCTTTAGTCAAATTAGAGGCAACCTATTGGGTCTGCAGCCGGGACTTTTTGATAGTCAGCCGGCAACTGAATTTTTCTGGGGTTTCGACGGTACTGACTATACCAGTCGTTTGGTGGGCCCTGTAGGTATTGGCAATATTGAAGAATTTCTCGGTTTGGGTCTGAATGTCCCCAAGGTTGTTGACAGCGAATCTGGACGTTTCGTATTTGATCTTGCTTGGCAAGATCAGCCATGGAATGTGTCCCGTGATAATCTCACTGGCGAGTTTCAGGTCGAGTTAAAAGAGGGCAGCTTTTATCGCTCTACTGGGGGCGCGGGCGCGGCGTTAAAAATGGTTAGTCTGGTAAATTTCGCCAACTGGCTGCGGCGTTTGAAATTGGATTTCTCCGATGTCACTGGGCAGAATCTCAGTTATAACAAACTCAGCGGTACCTTGGAATTTGATCAGGGGTTAGCGCGCTTTAAGCAGCCTCTTAGAATGGATATGCCGTCTGGACGAATGAGTATGGACGGCGAGTTTAATCTGCTCAATGAAGCGGTAGAGGCCCGTTTAGTTGCAACATTGCCTGTGGCAACTAATCTTCCCTGGGTAGTGGCGCTATTAGGCGGGCTTCCGGCAGCCGCTGGAGTCTACGTGACCAGCAAACTAGTGGAAAAACAAGTTGATCGTCTATCGAGCATTAGCTACACACTATCCGGCCCCTGGGATGATGTAGAGGTCGCAGTGGATCGTATTTTTGCCGCCGATTTAGGGAGTAAGGATGCCGGGCGATCTAAAGCGGACGCGGAAGCAAAGCGAGTTCTTGAGAATGAGCAATAATAGGTCCTTTATCGCCGCAGCTGTTCAGTTGCGGCCGCAACAATCCTTGCAGCAGAATCTAGCGGCGGCAGGCGCACTGATTGAGCAGGCGGCAGAAGCTGGCAGTAGACTGGTGGTATTACCGGAAAACTTTGCCTATCTTGGCCGAAAAGATCTTACTGAGGTGGGTCTGGCAGAGCAGTCTACGGGGCCGGCCTATGAATTCCTCGCCAAGCAGGCTCAACGCCACAGTCTTTGGTTGGTCGGTGGCACCGTGCCTGTGAGTGATGCCAATTTATCAAGGCCTTTTGCCCGTTCATGGTTATTTGATCCCCAGGGCGATTTAGTCCAGCACTACGATAAAATTCATTTGTTTGATGTTGATGTGCCGACATCCAAAGAGGGGATTTTACAGCAGGCGACATACCGTGAGTCAGACGATTATCGCAGTGCTGCGACTGTAGTAGTTGCAGAGACTGACCCCTGTCGGCTGGGTATGAGCGTCTGCTATGACCTACGTTTTGCGGAGCTGTTTCGTCAGTTGGCTGACGCCGATGCTCAGGTTGTCGCAGTGCCAGCCGCCTTTACGGCAGCCACAGGTCGCGACCACTGGGAGCTTTTATTGCGGGCGCGGGCGGTGGAAAATCAACTATTTGTGATTGGTGCCAATATGGTTGATCGCGACCATCCACGCCGCGGTCTCTGGGGCGGTAGTGCGATTGTTGATCCTTGGGGAAACGTATTGGCCCGAGTTGATGATGAGGCTGGGGTAGCGATTGCCGAGATTAATTTAGATCGACTGGATGAGATACGTGCCAAAATGCCGGTTGCCCAACATCGTAAGCTGGCTCTGTAACGCCTGGTCTATTCGCTGAGTTGGCGCAGATAAGCGAAGATTTTCTTACTCGCTGTGGGTGCCTTTTTCAATTCGACCTCTCTTGCGGCTTGGCGCTGAAGATTACGCAGCTGTTGTCGATCGGCGGTGGGATATTTCTCCATCAGCTCTTCGATTACCGGATTCCCCTGGCTGATTAACCGGTCGCGCAATGTTTCAAGCTGCATAAAATGCTGTCTATAGGTTTGCGACTGGTGGTCCATTCGATCCAGTGTCTCTTGGATAAAGCTGATATCTGCGGTGCGCATAAGTTTGCCAATGTACTGCATTTGGCGGCGCTTGCCCTCGCGATTCTTTAAGCGCCGCGCTTCGGTTATCGCATCCTTTAAATTGTCTGGAAGATTGAACTTGGCCAGTTGTCCTTGAGGCATTTCAACAAGCTTGCTGCCCATATCTTGCAGAGCATGGCTGTCGCGTTTAAGTTGCGATTTGCTAACCAGATCTTCTTCGCTGTTGTCATTATCACTATTTTTTTGAATATCAGAATCGGTCATTAGCTGTAAAACACCGTAGCAAGTCCAAGAAAGGAGACAAAACCGACTATATCGGTAACTGTCGTCAAAATAACCGAGCCAGCAAGGGCCGGATCAATTTTTAAAGAGCGCAACATGATTGGTAGCAGAGTACCTGCGACTGCTGCTGCGACTAAGTTAATGGCCATAGCAGCAGCAATCACCAGTGCTATAGTCCAGTCGTCAAACCACACTGACACTATGGCGCCCATGACTATCGCCCAAAGCATGCCGTTGAGTGCGCCAACGGTGAATTCTTTACTTAGTAACCATTTGAAGTTGTCTCGCTCGATTTGTCCCAATGCCATACCGCGAATAACCACGGTTAACGTTTGACTGCCGGCAACGCCGCCCATGCTGGCAACGATCGGCATCAAAATAGCCAGGGCAACGACCTTTTCCAAGGTGGCTTCAAACAGGCTGATCGCCGAGGAGGCAAGAATCGCGGTAAGTAAATTGAGTCCCAGCCACAGGGCGCGACGTGGTGCGGTTCGGCTGATGGAGGAAAACGTATCCTCGGTGTCGCTGAGACCCGCCATGGCCAAGAGGCTGTGATCGGCGTCTTCAACAATCACATCAACCACATCATCAATGGTGATTCGTCCAACCAGGTGGTGTTGATCGTCAACCACTGGCGCTGAGACCAGATCTTGGCGCTGGAACAGCTGCGCTACATCGGAGTCAGTAAGGTTCACATGAATCGCCTCAACTTCGGTGTTCATGACTTCGCGAACTGAGGTATTAGGGCTTGAGGTAAGCATTTTACTCAGGGGCAATGTACCTAGAAAGGTGTCATTGCGACTAACCACAAACAGGTTGTCAGTGATATCTGGAAGCTCTTCGAAGCGGCGTAGGTAACGCAGCACTACATCCACGGTAATATCCGGGCGCACCGTGATCACTTCGGTGTCCATCAGTCCACCGGCTGTGTCTTCACTGTAAGTCAGTACTGACTCTACCCTCAGTCTATCCTGCACAGACATGGCTTTGAGGACTTCTGGAATAACCCGGTCTGGCAGCTGCTGCAGAATATCAACTATATCATCGACATCGAGACCTTCGGTGATCGAGGCAACCTCTGCGCCATCCATCTGGTTGAGGAACTCGAGCTGAATATCGTCGGAGAGTTCTTGAAGCACTTCACCCGATATCTCGGGATCAACGATCTCCCAGAGGATATTGCGCAGGTGCGGCGGTGCAGTTTCTAGTTGGTGTGCGATATCTGGCGGCGAGAGATTATTGAGGATATGTCGCACCGGATTCAAGGTGCCGGAGTCAATGGCGCTGCCAAGCTTGGCCAAAAGGCTGTTATCGTTATTGTTCATACGTCGCTCCCTTGGCTGGGCTGAGACACTTCAGCGCGGCTATTCTAACCAGCTAACCGAGATATCGGTAGTTTTAACTGATAAGCCAGCGTAAACAGTCATTAAGAGCGGGACAGATTACTCACCTTCACCAAAGTAGTTAGCCAGTAGTTCGCTAATGGCAGCCTGTGCCTCATGCTCATCTTCACCATCGAATTCAAAGATCAGGCTGGTACCTTTGCTGGCAGCCATTAGCATTAGCGACATAACGCTCTTTGCATCGACTAATGGTTCTTGTTTGCCGGTGCGGATAGTACAGCCAAAGCGCCCGGCGGTACTTGCCAGCTTGGTTGCTGCTCTGGCGTGAAGGCCGAGTTTGTTGATAATGTCGAGCTGGCACTGAATCAAGATGAAAGCTCTTTGTGGGTTACCTGAACAAATGGATGCACTGAAGAGAAGTGCTCGTGCAATCTATTCGCCAGATAGACAGATCTATGTTGTCCGCCAGTACAGCCGATTGAAATAGTTAAATAGCTACGATTATTGCCCTGAAATTGGGGAATCCAGCGAGTTAGAAAACCAATAATATCAGCCAACATAGAGGCTACTTCAACCTGGCTCTCGAGAAACTCGATGACCCCTGAATCTTCGCCAGTTTGACTTTTTAGTTGGGCCTTCCAGTATGGGTTGGGTAGGCAGCGCACATCGAAAACAAAATCCGAGTCTGAGGGGACACGGTTTTTAAAGCCGAATGACTCAAACAGAATCGACATATGTTCGGGCTGCTTTGGCACAATGGTGTTTTTAATCAGGTCGCGCAATTGGTGCAGTGTCAGGCTTGAGGTATCCACTGAACGGTCGGCAATATCGCTGATTGGACTGAGAATAGCCTTTTCCAGTTCAATGGCTTCTTTGAGGCCGACAGTGTCGGTGCTCAGTGGATGGCGCCGCCGGGTTTCACTGTAACGGCGCAGTAAGTCCGAGCGGTGTGCGTAGAGGAACATCACATCCACATCTACACCATCTCGTTCAATCGACTTTAGGATAGCAGGGATTTTATTCAGATCGCCCACGAGATTGCGCGCATCTATACCCACGGCGACATTCAAGGTCTTATGGTTGCTGTTCTCATTGAGCTGGCCAATCAAATACTCAAGCAATGTGGCAGGTAGGTTATCAATACAGGTAAAGCCCACATCCTCAAGAATATTGAGAGCTGAGGTTTTGCCGGACCCGGAGTGACCGCTGATAATAACTAGGCGCATGCTTAGGCTGCGCGCTCGAGTTGCAATGCGGTGGTGTAGAGCTCTTCACTGCTGCTGCACTGGCGTAGAGACATTCGCGAACTGTCATCCTGCATAATCGCGGCAACTCTCGCCAAGGTAGCAAGGTGCTCTTCGTTTTGCTCTTCGGGAACAATGAGAGCAAAGATCAAATCTACCGGTTGATCGTCCAGAGAGCCGAAGTCGATAGCTTGCTCTAGTTTGATCAGGCAGCCGTGTATACGATTAAACCCGGCCACACGGCAATGGGGAATGGCGACACCTTCACCAATGCCAGTGCTGCCAAGACGCTCACGGGCGACCAAGTTGTGAAACAAGTTTTCAGCCTGATCGCCATCGCCACCAAGCTGCTCGGTAACAAAGGTCGAAAGGTTCTCCAGTACGCGTTTTTTACTGCCGCCAGGAATGCCGCACTGGGTCAATTGTTGAGTGAGTATGTTCTTGATTTTCATGGACGGGTTTAACGGCCTCGGTGCTTCTCTTTGTATTTAATCAGTTGACGATCAAGCTTGTCAGTCAGTGAGTCAATCGCAGCGTATAGGTCTTCGTGCTGAGAATTGGCAAATAATTCTGCTCCGCTGACATGGACTGTCGCTTCTGCGTTTTGAGATAGTTTTTCAACGGTCAGGATAACTGAGGTGCTAGTGATTTGTTCGTAGTGTCGTTCGAGTTTGGCAAACTTGTTGTTGACGTATTCTCTTATTGCCTCGGTGATTTCCAGATGATGTCCGCTAATGGTTAGTTGCATTCAGTACTCCTTCGTTTCACATGATTAAAATCTTTTACGCTGACTAGAGGAGGGGATACCCAGACTCTCTCGATATTTGGCCACTGTTCTACGTGCGACTTGGATGCCTTGTTGTTCTAGCATGGAAGTCAATTTGCTATCGCTGAGTGGCTTTTCCGGTTGTTCTGCCCCGATCAGCTCTTTAAGAATAGCGCAAACTGCTGTCGATGAACACTCCCCACCGCCAGCAGTACTCACATGACTAGAAAAGAAATATTTAAGCTCGAATATACCCTGAGGTGTGGCTAAATATTTGCTTGTGGTGACCCGAGAAATCGTCGACTCGTGGAGTTCTAACTTGCTGGCAATATCGGATAAAACCATGGGCTTCATGGCGACCGGGCCATGGTCAAGAAAACCTCGCTGCAGTTCGACGATGGTCATTGCTACGCGCATCAATGTTTCATTGCGACTCTCAATACTGCGCAGAAACCATCTTGCTTCGGCAAGATTATCTTTTAAAAATTGATTTTGGTCACTACTGTCTGAACGCTTGATCAAGGATGAGTAGGAGTCATTGATACGCAGGCGAGGCATATTGCTGTCATTGAGTTTCACTCTCCAGCGACCTTTTATTTTTTCTACGTAGGCGTCCGGGACTATATATTCAACGTCATTGCTACTGAGGGACTCGCCGGGCCGGGGATTTAAACCGCGCACAAGTTGCAGGGCACCCTGGAGTTCGTTTATCTCCAATCCGGTTTTTTTCGCCAGACGGGCGCTGTCCACGGAGGCGATATCTTGTAAAAAACCATCCACCAGATGCTTGGCCGATTGTAAGTATTGGGTCTCTGGAGATAACTGATTGAGCTGAATTGTTAGGCACTCACTGATGCTTCGAGCAAATACACCTGGAGGATCAAATTGCTGCAGTCTATGTAATACGGCCACCAGCTCATCTTCATGAAGTTGGTCTTCAATATCGTCGTAGTGAATATGTGCAGTAATATCGCTGAGTTCGGCCGCGATAAAACCGGAGCTGTCGATGGAGTCGATAAACGCTGAGGCGATTTCTCTGTCGCGATCGGAAAAGGGCGTTAGATTAAGTTGCCACTCGAGATGTCCCTGAAAGGATTCTGTAACCTGAAAGACCTGCTCTAGATTGACTTCGCCACCACTACTACTAGCAGCCGTTGTTGGCGGGCTATATACATCGTCCCAATTAGCGTCTACCGGCACATCCTTGGGTATCTCATCGTTCCATTCGTATTCGGGGTTTTGCTCGCTATTGCGCTCAGCTTCTGCGACCTGATTGCTCTCGCTGGTGGTGGGATCGGCATCCTGTCCCGGTGACTCAGGAATATCCTCGTCCATTTCCAGCAGTGGGTTGCTGTAGAGTTGCTCGATCATCTCCTGGCGTAAGTCCAGCGTCGACAGCTGTAAAAGACGAATAGCCTGTTGCAACTGAGGGGTCATCGTCAGTTGTTGGCTGATCTTAAGCTGAAGGCCTTGGCGCATAAGGAATAATTTGTTTTTGTATAAAGGTCTGCAAGTTTAGTGCCAATTCTATGCTGCTTGCAATGGACTATTTGCCTTAGAGGTTGATTTTGGTGTTCTTTTCAGCATTTGATAGGGTCAGTCAGGCACTTCTTTCGAGGTTTTATTAAACTCTTGAAAGAAATGTTATGAGAAAGAAGCCAGTGATTATAAAAGGGCTAATACTAAAGCGTGAAGTTTTCACCAAGGTAAGTTTTGCGCACCTGGGTATTGTTGAGTATATCGCTAGTTGTTCCTTCGGCGATCACATGGCCCTCGCCAATAATGTAGGCATGCTCGCAGATATCCAAAGTTTCACGGACATTATGATCGGTAATCAGAACCCCAATACCGCTGTCCCGAAGGTGGCGAATAATCTGTTTGATATCGGTAACCGAGATCGGATCGACTCCAGCAAAGGGCTCGTCGAGCAGAATAAACTGTGGATCCGCCGCCAATGCGCGGGCAATTTCAACCCGTCGTCGCTCACCGCCGGACAGGCTCATGCCTTGGCTTTTCGCCAAATGAGAAACGTGAAACTCGCGCATCAATTCTTCGGCTCGCTGAACACGTTGCTTGCGGTTGAGCTCTTTACGGGTTTCTAAAATCGCTAAAATATTGTCTTCAACGCTGAGTTTGCGAAATACCGAGGGTTCCTGGGGCAGGTAGCCCAGTCCGCGACGCGCTCGGCCGTGCATGGGCAGGGAGGTTATATCATCGCCATCAATGGTGATCGCACCCTTATCCTGTGCCACAAGACCAATAATCATATAAAAACAGGTGGTCTTACCGGCTCCATTGGGCCCCAATAGGCCGACAATTTCACCCTGCTTGACGCTAATGGAAACATCTTTGACCACCGGACGTTTGCCGTAGGCCTTGGCCAAATTGCTCGCTTGTAAAGTAGCCATCAGGGCTTGGTCTCCGGGGCAGTGGAATCACTCTGCAGGGCAGAGGCTGGGATCACTAATTGAATACGCTTCTGTTGGCCCTGATTATCGCCTTTGGCTTTCCAGGTCTCTTTGTTGATATCGTAGTCAATTGAGTCGCCCTTGATAATAGTGCCATTCCGGGACAGCATCGCATTCTGTTTTAGAGCAAGCTTGTTGGTGGCGGGCATGTAGTCAATATGGTCAGCGCGGGCAATCATAGTTGCACCTTCAATTGTAGGTTTTTGCTTATAACTGGCGGGCTTGCCAGTGCACTCAATACGACTGATTTTATTGTCCTCAAGATGCAAGACGATCTGATCGGCTTCGACCAGCACGCTGCCCTGGCTGATCACAACATTGCCTCGATAGATTGTGCGGCCGGTTTTTTCATTGCGCTCGGCGTAGTCCGATTCAATAGAGATAGTTTGCTGACGATCATCGGGAAGAGCTAGGCATTGAGTGGCCAGCACGCTACTCAGGACAACTATCAGAATGGTTCTGCACCAGAGATAAGGCTGGGATAGATAATGCTGAGGTAAATAAGAGAGCTTAGCGAGGATCATGAGTTACTCTGACTTTGGATTGGATGACGACAGTGTCGTTGATCAGGTCAATTTTGAGCCCGGTACCGGACGCTTGACCCTGTGCGGAAAGTAGCTTGAATGGCTGGTCAGTGGTCGCAACACTGCTGTCGACTAAATAGGTCAAGCTGTCTGTAGTTAATTCCGCCAAACCCTCGGCAGTGGTAATCTGCCCCTGCACAGCATCCTGCAGGTCGAGCCTGCCGCTAGCATTATCAAGAACCCCGCTATTGGCGGTCAGAGCCAAAGGGTGAGGTGTATCGCCCCGAGCTAAAAATCGCGGTTGCTGCACTTTTACTGTTGACTCCCCTTGGAAGAATTCGATACGCGGTGAGTCGAGGCTAAACTGCTCGCTGCCCAGCTGCGAAAAGCGACGGCTGGTGACGGCGGTCATATAGCTATCTGCCTGAGGTTTTTTGTCCATCTGGCTGCTAGTTTGGCGTAGAAATGCTTCTGGAGGTGAGTCCCAAATAAGCACAAACCCGCCGATCATAAAGGCTAAAAATACAGCCAGCAGTGCCTGATGAATCATTGATAAGCCGCCAGTATATCGTCCAACTTGCCCTGGGCCGCGAGAATCATTTCCGCGGCTTCGCGAACCGCGCCATTGCCACCACTGCGGCTGGTCTGCCATTTCGCTTTGGCTGCCACGGCGGCATTGCCATTGGCAACAGTGATGCCGAGGCCAACGCGATTGATCACAGCGAGGTCCGGCAGATCGTCGCCGATAAAGGCAATTTCATGGAGCTCGACCGACATATTTTGTAGCAGCTCATTGAGTGCGGTGAGTTTGTCTTCGCGCCCCTGCACTACCGGTTCCATGCCAAGCTCATCGGCGCGACGCTGCAAGAGTACGGAAACTCGCCCAGTGATAATGCCTACCTGAACGCCGCCACGCTGGAGTAACTTGATCCCCAGGCCATCTTGAATATCAAAAGCTTTGAGTTCTTCACCATTGTTGCCATAGTAGAGGCGCCCATCGGTGAGCACGCCATCGACATCCACGAGCAGTAGTTTGATCTGCTTGGCGGCTTCGATTACTGCCTGATCTGTAGCGCTAATTATGGCTGCCTCCATATTGCTCTCCATTACATGACCCCCGCACGCAAAATATCGTGCATATGCAGTACGCCAATGGGCGACTGGTGTTCATCCTCTACAATCAGCGCTGTAATAGAGCCGTCTTCCATTATTTTAAGTGCTTGGGCGGCGAGAATTTCGCCATTGATTGTCTTCGGGTTGGGGGACATAACATCGGCCATGGTGACATTGTTTATATCCACTTTGGCGTCGACTATGCGACGTAAATCACCGTCGGTAAATACGCCGAGTAATTTATTCTCATCGCTGACTACGGTGGTCATACCAAAACCTTTCTCAGTCATCACTAGCAGTGCTTGATGCAGCGGCTCTGATGTCAGAACCCGTGGCACTTCAACATCCTTGTGCATAATGTCCGCTACTCGCAAAAGCAGCTTGCGGCCAAGGGCGCCGCCGGGATGGGAAAACGCAAAGTCTTCGGCGGTAAAGCCGCGGGACTCGAGAAGGGCAATAGCCAGTGCATCACCCATGGCCAAGGTTACCGTGGTGCTTGTAGTTGGGGCCAGATTCAGTGGGCAGGCTTCGCTGGTTACGCTGACATCAAGATTGGCTCGCGCAGCTTGGGATAATACAGATCCGGGATCGCCGGTCATGCTAATCATGGGAATGCCCAGACGCTTAATCAACGGCAGGATGGTAATCACTTCTGCGGTGCTGCCGGAATTTGAGATCACAATAACCACATCGTTTTTAGTGATCATACCGAGATCGCCGTGACTGGCTTCCCCTGGATGGACAAAAAACGAGGGCGTACCCGTACTGGCCAGAGTCGCAGCAATTTTGTTGCCAATATGGCCGGACTTACCCATACCGGTAACTATTACACGGCCCTCGCAGGCGAGCATGGTTTCACAGGCGGTGACAAAGCTGTCGTCGAGACGATGCTGGAGCTCGGCAACCGCATCGGCTTCCATTTTGATGGTGCGCTGTGCCGAAGTAATAAAGTTTGTCGCGGTCATAGGTCGGTCACTTGGCTCGGGTGGATTGAGTTGGATTGCTCGGCATTATAATGGCAAATGCTTGGGTGGAGAACTGCAGCCTAACTAGTTGCCGACAATTGCCGGCCAGAGTACAACGTAATAGCCTATGTAACCTGCTACTAGAATCGCGCCGAGATACCGTGAAAGCACTGCGGGCAAGCTATTTCGCCTAGCTTTATTAAGCGCCAAGGCGACCATTGCAATGAGCAATAGAGTCATAATTGCAAGGCTGGCAAAGTCGCGGTTAAACACCATTGGCGAAATCGTCATCGGCGAGATAATACCGGCGGCAGGCATCACTAACATCAGATTAAACAGGTTTGAACCGAAGACGTTGCCGATGGCGATATCGTGATGGCCGCGCATAGCGCTGACCACTGATGCTGCCAGTTCTGGCAAACTGGTGCCGATGGCGACTACGGTGAGGCCAATAATTAGTTCGCTGATGCCCAGGGACTGGGCGATGGTTTTGGCGCTCCACACAGTCACTTCGGCACTGGCCAGCAGTACCGCCAATCCGACTATAAACCAGAGCGCAGCTGCGCCCATGGTGATATCAGGAATGTCTTCGCCGATTGCCACCTCTTCGGGGCTGACAAGGGTCTTTTTGTATCTAATGGCTATATACACCAGAGGAAAGATCAGGCCCGCTAGAATTGCACTCTCAATTCGGCCCAAATAACCGTCATAGAGGCAGAATCCCGCGATCGCTGTGATCACTAAAAGCACTGCGCCCTCTTGGGTGAGTAGATGCTTTTGTACCGGCGTAGGTGCAATCAACAGGGTTGCGCCGAGCACCAGACCAATATTGGCCATGTTGGAGCCCAGGGCATTGCCTACCGCCAGTTCTGCGGCATTGCTCAGAGCAGCATTTATCGACACCAGAACCTCTGGTGCTGAGGTGCCAATCGACACCACAGTAAGACCAATAATTAGTGGTGAGATGCCAAAGTTTCGGGCTGCGCCAGCACTGCCTTCAACAAACCGATCTGCTCCCCAGAGGAGTCCAAGAACACCAATCAGCAGCCCTAAAATCGGTAGTAACATTGCGCCCATAAATTCTCCATATTACCGCCTTGTCTGGGGCGGGTTCTATTTCTTCATAAGATCGGGGATGTTATAGTGCTGAACCATTATTGTCAGCAAACTTACCGCAGAATATTGCATCGTACGAAACCATGCGTGCGTATCAGAGTCTTTGCTGCTGGACGATCCGGATGATTAATTTATGAGTGGCGTTTTTATGACCTTTAAAAAGTGGTTTTGCTTAGGATCACTGGCCTTGGCTGGTGTGATGGGATTTGTTTCGTTGAGTGCTGCGCAGGATGATACGAGTGATCCGTACCAGCAGATTGAGCAGGTTACGGTTGAGCTTCTGAATACTATCGCAACACATCAGGATGGTTACCCTGAGAACGAGAGAGCCTATTTCGATGGTTTAGATGCCTTGCTTCAAGACAGTATTGATTTTGCCTTTATTGCTCGCAATGTAATGGGCAGTTATCACAAGCAGGCTACTGCGGAGCAACGCGCGAGCTTCGCTGCGACATTTCGTAACGGTCTAATTGAAACCTATGGTCGTGGCCTGATCGGTTATGAGAATCAAGAAATTGTATTGGTCAAGGTTCAAGCGGTTCCTGAGGGGCAGCGCAGATTGACGGTGAAGCAGGAAATCCGCAGCACTGACACGGTCTATCCATTGGAATACAGCATGGCGCGTAAAAAGACCGGTCAGTGGATGGTGGTCAATGTGGTGATCAACGGTATCAATCTGGGTAAAACCTTTCGCAATCAATTTGTTCAATCTGCCCAGCGCGCTGGTGGCGATATAGATCAAGTTATCAATGGCTGGTCATCTGAGAGCCTGTAAAAAATAGCCTTTAAAAGAAACCCCTGTGAATTTAATTCGCGAACTACCAATTAGCTTCGCGACGACAAAAGAGTGAGTTATGAATCCTGAAGATGTAAAAGCACTACTTGAAAACGCAATACCTAACTGTCAGTTTGAGGTTGTCAGCGAGGGTAGTCATTTCAATATCACTGCTATTGGTGAGGTCTTTGATGGCAAGCGTCCGGTGCAGCGTCAGCAGCTTATTTATGCCGCGCTAAACAGTGAGATTTCCTCTGGCGCCATGCATGCGGTCAATATGAAAATTTTCACCCCAAGCGAGTGGCAGGCCAAGGCCTAAAACGTTTCGTTTCTTTTCCCAACTGGCGTTTCTCTACTCAAGGTTGTTTGATGGAAAAATTAAAGATTCAAGGCGGCGGACCGCTCAAAGGTGAAGTGTGGATTTCCGGCTCGAAGAATGCCGCTCTGCCGATTCTGTCGGCAACGCTGCTCTCTGAGGGTTTGGCCACTGTCTCCAACTTGCCGCATCTTCAAGATGTTACCACTACTATCGAGTTGCTCGGCAGCTTGGGGGTTACGGTGAGCATTGACGATAAACTGCAGCTAGAGGTGGATAATTCCACTTTACATAGCGTCACTGCACCCTACGAATTAGTCAAAACCATGCGCGCCTCAATATTGGTGCTAGGGCCTTTGCTGAGCCGCTATGGCGAAGCCAATGTGTCATTTCCAGGTGGCTGTGCGATTGGCAGCCGCCCCGTGGATCTGCACCTGCGAGGGCTCGAAGCTATGGGTGCGACAATCGAAATCGATGAAGGCTATATCAAAGCACGCAGCAGTGGCCGCTTAGTAGGCTGCCATATTTTGATGGATGTTGTTTCGGTTGGCGCCACAGAAAACTTGATGATGGCGGCGGTTTTGGCCGAGGGTCAAACGGTGATTGAGAATGCCGCGCGGGAACCCGAGATTGTCGATCTAGCCAATTGTCTAAATGCTTGGGGTGCCGATATTCAAGGTATAGGTTCCGCTCGACTGGTCATTAACGGTGTCGAGAAAATTACGGGTGGCCACTTTAAAGTGATGCCAGACCGCATCGAGACTGGCACTTACTTGGCTGCCGCAGTTGCCACCCGCGGCAAGGTTAAAGTCACCCAGACTGATCCCTCTTCACTTGAAGCTGTATTGTTAAAGCTCGAAGAAGCCGGTGCTCAGATAACTCAGGGCGAAGACTGGATTGAATTGGATATGCAGGGCAAGCGACCCAAAGCAGTGAATATTAAGACTGCCCCTTACCCTGCTTTTCCCACTGATATGCAGGCTCAGGTTACCGCGATCAATGCGGTGGCTGAGGGCACAGGCGTGGTGATTGAAACCATCTTTGAAAACCGCCTGATGCAGGTTCAGGAATTGAACCGTATGGGAGCAACAATCACCGTTGAGGGCAACACTGCTCTTGTGACTGGTGTTGAGCGGCTGAATGCCGCTCCAGTGATGGCATCTGATTTGCGCGCTTCTGCGGCGCTAGTAATAGCGGCACTGGTAGCTGACGGCGAGACCACAGTTGAGCGCATCTACCATATAGATCGTGGCTATGAATGTATTGAAGAAAAAATGCAGTTGCTCGGCGCCAAGATTAAACGAGTGACCAACTAATAGAGCTCTTTTAGCTCAGTAGACGTAATCACTGAGCATAACGAATTGTAAAAAGCAGACAGGCTAATGACCCAGATAACCATCGCCCTAACCAAAGGGCGCATTTTAAAAGAGACCCTTCCACTTCTGGCTCGAGCCGGAATCGTGCCCACAGAAGATGTCTTCACCAGTCGCAAGCTGGTCTTTCCCACCAATCGTGACAATGTCAGGTTGATTATTTTGCGTGGCTCAGATGTCACCACCTATGTTCAGTTTGGTGCTGCAGATTTGGGGGTGGCAGGCAAAGATATGCTGCTTGAGCATCAGGGGGATGGATACTACGAGCCACTGGATCTGGGTATAGCGCGCTGCAAATTGATGACCGCTGTGCCGGTCGGCACAACTCAGCAGCACAGCAGGCTGCGCGTCGCGACAAAATATATCAATGTAGCTCGGGAATATTACGCCCAGCAGGGCCGTCAAGCCGATCTGATCAAACTCTATGGGGCTATGGAATTGGCGCCGATACTGGATTTGGCTCAGGAGATTGTCGACATAGTAGACACAGGTAACACCTTGCGTGCCAATGGACTTGAGGCCAGAGATGAGATCGCCGAAATCAGCTCGCGTTTAATCGTCAATAAAGCGTCGATGAAAACCAAGTTCGCTGAGGTGCAGGGGATTGTCGATGCACTTAGAGAGGCGGTGGAGAACAACGCATGACAGTTTCTGCTGACAATTGCGCCATCAGTAAGCTATCTACCCGGGATGAGGGTTTTACTCAGACCCTGAGTGATCTGATTGCTTGGGATATGGTGTCAGATACGGATGTAGAAGACGCGGTAATCGCGATTCTGCGCCAAGTCAAAGCTCAGGGTGATCAGGCGTTAATTGAACTGACTAATCGCTTTGATCGCCGTCAGGTCGAGGAGATCAGCCAGTTAGTGATAGGTCAGGATCAGCTTCAGCAGGCCCTTGAGTCCATAGACACGGAGACACGCAATGCCTTAGAGATAGCCGCAGAGCGTATCCGCAATTATCACAATCACCAAGAGCAGCCTTCTTGGCGGTATCAGGAAGCCGATGGCACGGTTCTCGGACAGCAGATTACGCCTTTGGATCGCGTCGGCATTTATGTGCCAGGTGGCAAAGCAAGCTATCCCTCATCTGTATTGATGAACTGTATTCCGGCACGGGTTGCCGGAGTGGGCGAAGTCATTATGATGGTGCCCGCGCCAGACGGTGAACTTAGCCCCATGGTCCTGGCCGCCGCCGCTATAGCCGGTGTAGATCAGGTGTTTACCATTGGCGGCGCGCAGGCAATTGCTGCACTGGCCTATGGCACTGAGACTGTGCCCAAAGTAGACAAAATTGTGGGTCCAGGCAATATCTATGTGGCCACGGCCAAACGCATGGTATTTGGTTTGGTGGGTTTGGATATGGTTGCTGGGCCCAGTGAAATTATGGTGGTCTGCGATGGCGATACAGATCCGGATTGGATCGCCATGGATCTGTTCTCTCAGGCGGAGCACGATGAAGATGCTCAGGCGATCTTTGTCTCTTGGGATGCCGATTATATAGCTGCCGTTCACAGCAGCATGACGAAATTATTACCAGAGATGGAGCGCAGTGAGATTATTCGCCAGTCTTTAGAGCGCCGCGGTGCATTGATTGAAGTGCGGGATGCGGATGAAGCGATCGAGTTAATTAACCGTATTGCTCCGGAGCATCTCGAATTATCTATTTCTGATCCTGAGGCTTGGCTGCCAAAAATTCGTCACGCTGGCGCTATTTTTATGGGGCGTCACACTGCCGAAGCATTAGGTGATTACTGTGCCGGCCCCAATCATGTGTTGCCAACCTCATCCACTGCGCGTTTTTCTTCGCCATTGGGTGTCTATGATTTTCAGAAGCGCAGCTCGCTGATTTTCTGTTCTGAGCAGGGTGCTTCTGATCTGGGTAAAGTGGCCTCGGTGTTGGGTCGCGGTGAGTCGCTGACAGCCCACGCGCGCTCTGCAGAATATCGTATTCGCGACTGATCCATAAATAGTCGGGATTAAAATCTAAGGCTAGAAAGTTAAGGCTAGAAAGTTAAGGCGAGAGACAAATATGAGTAAGTACTGGAGTGATTTTGTCGGCGGGTTAGAGCCCTATATTCCGGGTGAGCAGCCTGCTAATACCCATCTCACCAAGCTAAATACCAATGAAAATCCCTATCCGCCCTCGCCAGCTGTGATGCAGGCCATGAACGCAGCGGTGAATGAGGATTTGCGTCTTTATCCGCCGTCGAATGCCGACCAACTAAAGCAGACTATTGCAGGTTACTTCCAGTTGACGCCCTCGCAGGTGTTTGTTGGCAATGGATCTGACGAAGTTCTGGCCCATGTGTTCAATGGTCTTTTTCGTCAGGCACAGCCAATCTTATATCCGGATATTAGCTACAGTTTTTACCCAGTCTACTGCGGCCTCTACGATATTGAATTTAGCAAGGTGCCACTAGCAGATGATTACAGTCTCGATTTGGGCGGGTACCGCCGTGCCAATGGCGGCATTATTTTCCCCAATCCCAACGCACCTACTGGCAGATTGCTGGGCCTTGAAGCGATCGAAGCCCTGCTCCAAGACAACATGGATTCTGTGGTAGTAGTGGATGAAGCCTATATAGATTTTGCTGCGGCCGGATCTAGCGCAGTCAGCTTAATCGACCAATACGACAATCTGTTGGTTGTGCAAACCATGTCCAAATCTCGTTCATTGGCAGGTATGCGAATCGGTTATGCCATGGGT
This sequence comes from gamma proteobacterium HTCC2207, assembly GCA_000153445.1. GTDB lineage: Bacteria > Pseudomonadota > Gammaproteobacteria > Pseudomonadales > Porticoccaceae > HTCC2207. The sequence continues at coordinate 621,551 of CH672396.1, forward strand.
TCTACGGTGTTAATTGAAGGGCTTGAGCGGATCAAAAATAGCTTCAACTCCTATCCTCTTGGCCATGTTCAATTGGCTGCAGCTGTGGCTTCTTTCAATGACCCTGATTATTTTGAGAGCATGCGTGAGCAAGTGATTGCCAGTCGTGAATGGTTAGTTGAGGAGCTTGAGAGGCTCGGTTTCGAGGTGTTGCCCTCCGCGGCAAATTTTGTTCTCGCCCAACACTCGGAGTTTGGTGGTTTGGATCTGACTCAATCTCTGCGCGACAAAAACATTATTATTCGCCACTTTAATAAGCCGCGTCTCAGTGAGTTTTTGCGTATCACCATAGGTACGCCGCTGCAAAATAAGCAGTTAATTGATGCCTTGGGCGAGATTGTTAACTAAAGCGATGTTTGATTGGCAGTGCCTTTGATACGCTGATGTCTTGTTTAGCCAGGGCTAGTGGGGCGAATGCCCGCAACGGCAGTTACGGCAAAGGTCGCACCCTGACGCCAAATTTCTAATTCAATCGGCGCACCAGGCGCCACATCGGCAATCTGACTAATACTGGTTTGGCGGTCGGTGACCGGTTCGCCATTAATCTTAATGACTATATCGCCGGGCTGAATGCCCACCAAAAAGGCTGGACTGCCATTGTATATCGCCCGAACTAGCAGTCCTTGGTAGATTGGCAGATTTAAGCGCTTGGCAATTGGCTGGCTTAACGGAAAGGCATCCATACCCAGCCAGCCGCGGACTACATAGCCGTAGCTAATAATGTCATTGAGGACCTTCTCCGCAGTATCTGCTGGAATTGCAAAACCAATGCCTGCAGAGCCCGCCTGGTTAAGTATTGCCGTATTGATACCGAGCAAATTGCCATAGCTATCAACCAGTGCGCCACCGGAGTTACCAGGATTGATATCGGCATCGGTTTGAATAAAGTTTTCAAACGTATTTAGCCCGAGCCCATTGCGGCCCGTAGCGCTAACAATACCCTGGGTCACGGTCTGTCCTACGCCATAGGGATTGCCAATTGCCAGTACCACATCGCCAATCTGGGCCTGGGCTGGTTCGCCCACGGAGATCGGCTGCAGATTATCCGCTTCAATTTTTAAGACTGCCAGATCGGTCTCCGGATCTTTACCCACCACAATGGCGGGTGCTTCGCGACCATCATAGAGCAGTACCAATATTTGATCGGCACCGTCTATCACATGGTTATTGGTTAGCATAAAGCCATCCTCCTGCATGATCACGCCGGAGCCAAGTGAGGACTGAATACGCTGCTGCTGATTGTTAAATAGGCGGCGAAAGTAAGGGTCATCGAGTAGTGGGTGGTTGGAGGATTTGGTTATGGTGCGCGTATAGATATTTACGACAGAGGGTGCGGCGCGTTTCACTGCATTGGAGTAAGAAACTGGCCCCGCCCATTCGTTGGCCTGGCTGCGATTGTCGAGATCTATTGAAGATTGTTCGACGCTATTGTCCTGCTGGCGGATTTCAGGGAAGACTAGAAGTAGTAAGGCAGCTGCGCACAGGCCGACCAATACAGGTTTGCCGAGGAAACGAATAATAAGATTCACTGTGCGATTTAAGGTCACGCCTATCTCTCAATTTGTACTGGTCTAAGCGGTGGAGTATGGCACAAAAGCGCGATTATTCAGCGCAATAAGTTAGATAGCCTTGGATCTGGCGTCTTAGCTTTGCGGTAAATAAGAAGCATATGGCCGATAGACTGCACCAATGTCGCGTTGTGTCCAGTGCAAATGGTGTTGGTTAGCGCTTTTTTGGCATCGCGATCTTCAGCGACTAATTTAATCTTAATTAACTCATGATCGGTAAGGGCGCGTTCGATTTCATTAGTAACGTTTTCTGTGAGGCCATTTCCGGCCACCGTTACTACAGGCTTAAGATTATGGCCTAATCGACGTAAATGTTTTTTATCCGCGTTGGAACTTGTCATAATGCACGACTCACTTTAAAGGTCGGCCATTCTAGCTAAAACAACCCCATGGCGAAATCGAAAAATCGTAGTTGGATAAAACAACATGTAAAAGACCCCTATGTGCAAATGTCACAGAAGGATGGCTATCGTTCTCGGGCAAGCTATAAATTACTTGAGATTATTGAGAAAGATCGCTTGATCCGTCCCGGGATGACGGTCGTAGACTTAGGAGCAGCTCCGGGCGGCTGGTCTCAGGTGGCCATGGATTTGGTCGGACACGAGGGTCGTGTCCATGCTCTCGATTTGTTGCCCATGGATGGTATAGCTGGTGTTGACTTTATTCTTGGTGATTTTACTGAAGATGAAATATTGCATGAGCTTCTAGCGCTTATTGATA
>CH672396.1:624171-911020 GCA_000153445.1 gamma proteobacterium HTCC2207
CGATGAGTTTGTGCGGCATGTTAGAACGTTGTTTAATACTGTTAGTATGCGAAAACCCGATGCCTCGAGATCAAAATCTCGGGAAGTCTATATGGTTGCCAAGGGCTTAAAAGCCTGATTATGAGGATAATAACTTGAACGATTTGGTTAAAAATTTGGTTGTGTGGTTGGTTCTGGCCGCCATTCTGATGTCAGTTTTCAACAGCTTTACGCCAAAGGAAGTGGAAAACGAGATCATTTATTCGGAATTCGTGACCGAAGTGCAAAATGAGCGCGTCTCAAGTGTTGCCATCAACGGCTTGATTATCGAAGGCACCCGTCGTGATGGTTCAAGCTTCAGGACTGTGCGTCCCAATGTTCAGGATCCCGGTTTGATGGATGACCTGCTCAATCATAATGTTCAGGTGATAGGTAAAGAGCCAGAGACGCCAAGCTTGCTGTCGCAGCTTTTAGTCGCAGCCTTCCCAATCCTGTTGATTCTGGCTATTTTTGTCTTCTTTATGCGTCAAATGCAGGGCGGTGCCGGCGGCAAGGGCGGCCCCATGAGTTTTGGTAAGAGCAAAGCCAAGCTCCTTAACAGCGATCAGATCAGCACGACATTTGCTGATGTGGCCGGCGTTGACGAAGCCAAAGAAGATGTTAGCGAGCTGGTTGATTTTCTCAGTGATCCCACAAGATTCCAGCGCCTTGGTGGACGTATCCCCAAGGGCGTATTAATGGTCGGCCCCCCAGGCACAGGTAAAACCTTGTTGGCCAAAGCAATTGCTGGAGAAGCCAAAGTGCCATTCTTCTCAATCTCCGGTTCTGACTTTGTCGAAATGTTTGTTGGTGTTGGTGCCGCGCGCGTGCGGGATATGTTTGAGCAGGCTAAGAAACAAGCGCCATGCATTATTTTTATCGATGAAATCGATGCTGTAGGTCGTCATCGCGGTGGTGGCTACGGTGGTGGTAACGACGAGCGCGAGCAGACATTGAACCAGCTGCTGGTTGAAATGGACGGCTTTGAAGGCAATGAAGGTGTGATCGTTATAGCTGCAACCAACCGGCCCGATGTATTAGATAAGGCCCTGTTGCGCCCAGGTCGTTTTGATCGCCAGGTCTATGTCAGCTTGCCGGATATTCGTGGCCGCGAACAAATTCTTAAAGTTCACGCCCGTAAAGTTCCCATAGATGAAAGTGTGGAGCTGAGTGTTATTGCTCGCGGAACTCCGGGTTTCTCTGGTGCGGATCTGGCTAACCTGATCAATGAAGCGGCGCTGTTCTCCGCTCGCGGTAAACGTCGTGTAGTGGGTATGGAAGAGTTTGAGCAGGCCCGTGACAAAATCATGATGGGCGCTGAGCGCCGCTCTATGGTCATGTCGGTCAAAGAAAAGGCTAACACTGCTTATCATGAAGCCGGTCATGCGATTATTGGCAAACTGGTGCCAGAGCATGACCCAGTGCACAAGGTCACTATTATTCCTCGGGGTCGTGCCCTGGGTGTAACCCAGTATCTGCCTGAAGAAGATCGCTATAGCATGAGCCGTCGTCAGATATTTAGTCAGCTGTGCAGCTTATTTGGTGGGCGCCTTGCTGAAGAAATGATTGGTGGCATGGATGGTGTCACCACTGGCGCTTCAAATGATATTGAGCGTGCCACACAGATGGCGCGCAATATGGTTACCAAATGGGGCTTAAGCGAGACTATGGGTCCGGTGCTCTACGGTGAAGATGAATCGCAAAATCCCGGTGGTGGCAATACCCATTACTCAGAGGATACCTCGCGGCAGATCGACCAAGAAGTACGGACTATTCTCGACGACGCCTATAAGCAGGCGAAGAAATTACTTGAAGATAATCGCGATATTCTCGAGGCAATGAAAGACGCCCTAATGGAATTTGAAACCATTGATGCAGATCAGGTTGACGACCTAATGCATAGACGTAAAGTCCGCCCGCCGCAGAATTGGGACGATAATGATTCTGACAGCGGCGCTGGTAAGCAGTCTGCTGAATCGACTTCAGAGTCTGAAGAGGCTCCTAAGGAATCGAGTAAAGATTCAGGTAAAGAGGGTCCCATTGGTGGCCCAGTCGAAGAAGTCTAACGCTATAGCGCAGGAATAGCCTCGCTGCCGTAATGGCTGCGGGGCTTTTTACTTTTATGAATGCAATGACACTTATCTGCGGCAATAAAACACTGGACCTTTCCCGTCCCGCGGTGATGGGCATAGTCAACATAACGCCCGACTCCTTCTCCGATGGGGGGACGCTCTATGTCGGCGAAAAAGTCGATCTTGATAAAACCCTTCAGACAGTGGAATCTATGCTGGTCGATGGTGCCGATATTATTGATATTGGTGGAGAATCGACTCGCCCCGGTGCGTCGCCTGTCACAACTCAGCAGGAGTTAGATCGTGTGCTGCCCGTTGTACAGGCAGTGCGTACAAGATTCGATGCTCTAATCTCAGTGGACACCAGCACTGCCCAAGTGATTGCAGAGGCCTCAGAGGCCGGCGCCCATATAATCAATGATGTACGTGCTCTTCGGCGTGAAGGTGCTCTCGAGGCTGCTGCAGCGACTGGGCTGCCGGTCTGTCTGATGCATATGCAGAATCAGCCGGACAGTATGCAGAGCAATCCGGTCTACACTGATGTGGTTACTGAGGTGCTAGATTTTTTACAGCAGCGCAAGCAGGCCTGCTTAGAGGCGGGGATCGCCAGTGAGCAGATACTGCTGGATCCAGGATTTGGTTTTGGCAAGACACTTGAGCACAACATCGCCTTGGCCAGTTCCTTAGAGCGTTTTGTGGATACAGGTCAAAGCCTACTGTTGGGTGTTTCGCGAAAGACGATGATCGGTCAATTAATTGATTCAGATGTGGATAATAGGCTCACTGGAAGTGTTACCATGGCGCTTTTAATGGCCCAGTCAGTTGCACAGCGGCGAGCGCAGATAGGTTGCTCCAGTGGCATGATATTGCGGGTACATGATGTGCGTGAGACAGTGCAGGCTTTGACTGTTTGGCAGCGAACAATGGGCTTTAAGCAAGAGATAAATAACTTATGACAAGAAAGTATTTTGGTACCGATGGTATTCGCGGACGTGTTGGCGAAGCCCCGATTACAGCAGATTTTTTTCTAAAACTGGGATGGGCTGCCGGTACAGTTCTAACGCGAAATGCCGTGGGTAAAAAACGTGTATTGATTGGTAAGGACACCAGAGTTTCCGGTTATATGTTTGAATCTGCTCTCGAGGCCGGCCTTATTGCAGCAGGTGTAGATGTCGATATGCTTGGACCTATGCCGACACCTGCAATAGCTTATTTGACGCGGACCTTTCGCGCAGCTGCGGGTATTGTGATCAGCGCATCGCACAATGCAGTGGAAGACAATGGCATTAAATTCTTCGGTGCCGACGGTTACAAATTGCCAGACGAAATCGAACTTGAAATTGAAGCCTTGCTCGACCAGCCACTGGTCACCAATGGATCTAATGATCTCGGTAAAGCACGGCGTATTGGCGATGCCGCTGGTCGCTATGTAGAATTCTGTAAGGGCAGTCTACCCTCAGGTTTTAACCTGCGGGGAATGAAAGTGGTGCTCGACTGTGCCCACGGCGCAACCTACGACGTGGGGCCGAAAGTATTTAAAGAGCTGGGCGCCACAACTACTACCATGGGCAATCAGCCCAATGGGTTTAATATCAATGATCAATGTGGGTCTACCCATACTGTAGGGCTCTCTGCGGCAGTGTTGGATCAGCAGGCAGATCTAGGCATCGCCTTTGATGGCGATGGCGATCGTGTTCTATTTATCGATGATAAGGGTGACCTGGTTGATGGCGATGAATTATTATTTATTATCGCTCAGCACCGCCATGAGTTTCAGGGCGGCTGCAATGGTGTCGCTGGCACTCAGATGAGTAACCTAGGGCTCGAGTTGGCCCTAGCCGATATGAATATTCCCTTTGTACGCACTAAAGTCGGTGACCGCTATGTGGTCGAAGCGATGAAGGAGCATAACTGGATGCTCGGCGGAGAAGGCTCTGGTCATGTCCTCTGCAGTGATCTGAATACCACAGGTGATGGCATTGTTTCGGCACTTCAAGTTTTGAGAGCTGTGGTTGATAGCGGCAAGTCACTGCGTGAACTCAAGAATGGCATGAGTAAGCTGCCAATGTTAATGATCAATGTTCGTCTGACTCAAAAGATCGATCTCAGCGGTGATGAGGCAATAAATCGTGCCGTTGCCGAGGCCGAAGAAAAGCTTGCTGGTCGCGGCCGTGTTTTGCTGCGGACCTCGGGAACCGAACCCTTGATAAGGGTAATGGTCGAAGGTGAAGATAGCGCGCTGGTGGAGAGTTCAGCAGCGGCTATAGCTGAAATCGTTAAACAGCGCGTTGAAGAACTTAAAAGCTGATTTGCTTATTGTATCTTAGCCTGCAGTCGGGTAGGATTTGCGCCCTTTTGCGGGACTGCACTCAAGGGAGTACTCAGGATGGGTAAACCGCTGATAGCGGGCAATTGGAAAATGCATGGCACAGCTGAATCGGCGCGAAAGCTAGCGACCGAAGTCAGCCATCATAACGCCCAAGAAACCGCCGCAGAGATAATTATTTTTCCGCCGTTAGTGCACATATCGGCGGTTAGCGATGCTCTTTCGGATAGCAGTATTAGCGTAGGCGCGCAAAATGTTTCCCAGTACTCCAACGGTGCTTACACCGGTGAAGTTTCCGCGGAGATGTTGTTAGACCAAGGGTGCAAGTATGTTTTGGTTGGGCACTCAGAGCGCCGAGCAATATTGGGAGAGAGTGACCAAACGGTTGCTGAAAAATTTAGAGCAGCACAGAATGCGGGATTGATACCCATACTCTGTGTTGGAGAAAGCCTTCAACAGCGCCAACAAGATGCGACGCTTGAAGTAGTAGCAAAGCAGATTAGTGCGGTGATTGACCTCGTAGGACTAGATAGGGTCTGCCAGTCGGTGATTGCCTATGAGCCAGTTTGGGCAATAGGAACCGGCGAGACAGCAAGCCCAGAGCAGGCCCAGGATGTGCACGCTGTTATACGCACACAGCTTGGCGAAGCGGGGAGATCGACTACATTGCTCTATGGTGGCAGCGTCAACAAGAGCAATGCAGCAGAGTTATTTAAGCAACCAGACATCGATGGTGGACTGGTTGGTGGGGCCTCGCTTGAGGCGGACGAGTTTTTGAATATTGCACAATTGGTAGAAGCGTAATCATGGAAAATTTTATTTTAATCTTTCACTTTCTAGTTGCCGTATTTTTGATTGGACTTATTTTAGTCCAGCAGGGTAAAGGCGCAGAAGCGGGAGCCTCATTTGGCGCCGGCGGATCGCAGACAGTGTTTGGCAGTGGCGGCAGCTGGAACTTTTTCAGCCGCATGACCGCCATACTGTCGACAATCTTTTTTGTCACCAGTGTTAGCCTTGCGGTAATTGCAAAAAATAAAACAGTGGTCGATGCTGACCTGTTGCCGGAAATGGAAGTGATTCCTTTTGAGACACCAATTGACACGGATGTACCAGCAGTAGAAAGAAGATCAGAGCCAGGCTCTGAAATCCCTCAGTAACAAAAATTTTGAGACATGCCCAAGTGGTGGAATTGGTAGACGATGGACAGGAGTCCGAGTGTCGCGATAGGCAGGACGCCGGTAGCGACCACGCTCAGCGTGTTTCTGATTTTGGCGCTAAGTATTTAAGTTTAGAGAGTTAAGATGATATATGCCCAAGTGGTGGAATTGGTAGACACGCTATCTTGAGGGGGTAGTGGCGAAAGCTGTGCCGGTTCGAGTCCGGCCTTGGGCACCATACAAAGACCAGTAAGATTCTTCGTTACTGGCACTCTTAAAGCTCCGCTAGTCGGGGCTTTTTTTGTGCCCGCCAAAACCTGCTGTTGCAACACAATTGTCATTTTTATGTCACGTCAATGTCACCTCAAAGCGCTATTTTCGTCGGACTAAATTTTTAGCTCTCTGGTGAGAATAATGAATAAATTAACCTTAAGTATTGCCATACTTGCCGCGACTAACGCAATGGTTGAGTCAGTTGTTGCGCAGGACAGTTCGACGCTTGAAGAAATAACTATAGTCGGCAGTAAGGCTACCTTGATCTCTGCTATTGAAAAACAGCGTGAATCGAATAGTCTTATCTCTGTTGTCGATTCAGATGCCATGGGTAGCTTTGCTGATACCACTGCTGCTGAGGCAATTAGAAGACTTCCTGGCATCTCGATTGAAAACGATCAGTCAGAAGGTCGCTACGTCACTATTCGTGGTTTGAGCTCAGACCTAAACTCCATCGCCGTGAACGGCGCATCCATGGTGGCACCAGAGAACGGGCGCAGCGTTATGCTCGATGGTCTGCCCACTGAGTTGTTAGACTCTATTACAGTCGCCAAGTCCCTGACCCCTGATATGGATTCAGATTCAATCGGCGGACGTGTTGATTTCAAGACTAAAAAGCCCTTAGAGCTGGACGACAGACTGCTGGCGCTTAAAGTACAAAATAATTTTGGTCAATATGCCGCTGAAAAGCTTAACCCTAAGCTGGCATTGACCTACGGCGATAAAATCAATGACATGGCCGCGCATGTCTTAGGTGTTACCTACTCGAGCAAAGATATAGTCGCATTTAATAATGAGACCGGTTTTGGTTGGGAAGATGGTGCATTGAACGATGATTATGAAATGCGTTATTACGAACTCACAAGAGAGCGTTTAGGGATAACTTATGACGTTGATTTTCTCCTTGATGATGACCGTCTATTCGCTAACCTGTTTTGGAATCAGTACAACGATTCAGAGCTTCGCTGGAAAGACGAGTACGGTGATATTGGCGACCAAGTGATTTCAACCTCAGAAAATGGCATGGTGGTTAACGAAATCAAACACGATGCCGAGACCCGTGTTCGTGAAGAGACTCGGACTATTGCAGCGTTCAATTTGGGCTATGAGACTGCAGTTTCTGGTTGGTTTGTCGATACCATGGTCAGTTACTCATTTGCTGAAGAAGATGACAGCAATAACGCAGAAGCTAACTTTCGCACCAAATATCGAAATGACGAAAAAATTACGACTATCAATTGGGCCGATTCACAGCGCCCTTACCTGACGCCTGCTGATGCTTCACTTTACGATCCGGCTGAAATGGGATTTGATGGTTTTGAAGTAACCGCTAATGTCTCTCAGGATTCTGAAGTCGCTTTTGTCTTCAATGCTGAAAAAGAGTTCGATTTCGGCGTTATAAAAACCGGTGTCAAAGTGAAGAGCCGCGAGAAAGATGTCGACGATTACATCATTGTCTATGATGGTTGGGGCGATAACACCCTTGCAGATATGAATCCACAGACTAACAGTGATTGGTTCTTTGCAGACCAAACCTTTAGTCAGCAGGCAGATCCAAGCCTAGTATGGGCTATGAAAGATCAGGTTGACGAAATGGATGTCGACTTTGAAGACGATATTAGCCGGGACTTTACCACCACTGAAGATATCTTCGCGGCATATGTTCAGAATACTTATACCTGGGACAAAGGTGTTGTGGTCGGGGGGATGCGCTACGAAGATACCTCTGTTGACTCCCAAGCTCACGATCAGGTTACGCTTGCGCAGACCACGGCTTCAAGTGATCACTCGTTCTTTGCACCAAGTGTTAATGTTAAATACTTCTTCAATGATCAACTTCAGTTGCGAGCAGCAATTTGGAAAGGTCTGTCACGTCCAGGCTTCGCCAAAACAGCGCCTAAGTTAAATGTTGATTATGACGACGGCGGCGCAAGAGTTAGCGGCTCAGCGGGCAATCCACTACTGAAGCCCTACGAAGCAGTTAACTATGATCTATCCATTGAGTTCTATGGCGAGGGCATGACCTTTATTAGCGCCGGTCTGTTCAGAAAAGATATCAAGAACGCCATTTATCCGACTATCCAGGAAAATGCCACGATCTTGGGTATTGCCTTCAATGACGGTGTTGAAACCTGGATCAACTCAGGGGATTCGACTATTGATGGTTTTGAATTGAATGGCCAGTATGGTTGGGATAACGGCATTTATGTTGCGGCCAATATGACTTTGACTGATGGCGAGAGCAGCTTCGCAGTTGAAGACGACAAGAGCTTCACTACACCGTTCAGAAAATTGGCTGATGAAGCCGCGAATATCAGTATTGGTTATGACAAAGGCCCTTGGGATGTCCGTGTAGCGGCTAACTACCGCAGCGAATACCTCGACTGGCTCGCCGACGAAAACGGCAGCATTGATGATCTTAGCGAGAATAATATTCGCTGGGTTGATGCCTATGTTCAAGTCGATCTGACCGCCAAATATAAGGTTAATGAAGCCCTTTCAATCAAATTTGAAGCCGTAAATCTGGGCAATCGTGCCGAATATTACTACTGGGGTGATGATTCACAATTGTCGCAGTATGATATTTTTGGCAAGAACTACTCCTTGGGTATGACCTACAGCTTTTAACTATTATTGCTTAGTTCCTCGGCAGAGCAGCGTCTCTGTCGGGGGATTTACAAATCAATCATAAAGTCTAAAAAAGGAATTGAAATTGCATTTTTTGAAGCAGCTTGTTAAGCCCATTAGTTTAAATAAAGTGATCAATAAAAAGGTCTGCATAGCGCCGGTATTTTGTTGTTTGGCTCTCATTAGTGGCTGCAGTACATTGGTTCAAGTGCCTGCACTGTATGAAACTCCTCCGGTCATCTCACCCGATGATGCGGCAGATGACCCGGCCATCTGGCTGAATTCTGCGGTTCCTTCGCAATCGCTTATTTTTGGCACCGATAAAAAAAGCGGGGTTTATAGCTACAACCTTCAGGGTGAAACCGTCGGCTACACCGAGCTCGGTAAAATCAACAATATTGATACCCGCAGTGTCGACGCCGACACCTATATTGTCGCGTCAAACCGCACCCAGCAGAGCGTTGATCTGTGGCGCTTTAACGATTCCGCTATGGGTGAAGCTGCTGCCAAGGGTGATTTCTCTCTCCCTGCAACGCGCTTTATGCAGGGTCAGTCGGAGATTGATATTTATGGTGCCTGCATGGGCCTGGATAAGCGGTTGGGATTACTTGCCTTTGTTACCGAAGATGAAGGCCCGCGAGTTGAAGTGTGGAAATATACCGCCGATGGTCTCAAATTGTTACATACCTTTGATAATGGCGGTGAGTCTGAAGGTTGTGTCTATGATGATGAAAACCGCACTCTATTGATTTCAGAAGAAGAGGTGAACGGCGTCTTGCGTGCCTACCCAGTAACCGAAGCTCTCGACTTTTCCAATCCGCTGATTATTGATTCTCGGGAAGGCAATATTGGTGGCGATCCAGAGGGCGTCACTCTATATAAAACCAGTGCTACAGAAGGCTATATTATCTTATCGTCTCAGGGGGACTCCAAATTCAATCTCTACAATCGCACTGCCCCCTATGCTTATTTGGGCAGCTTTGAGGTGGGTGAGGTCGGCACGGTTGATGGTGTGAGCATTACTGATGGCGTTGCCGCCATCAACTATCCGCTCAATGAGGACTTTCCTAGAGGGCTCCTAGTGGTCCAAGACAATGACAATATCAGCAAGACCACGCGCAAGCCTAGGCGTCAGAATTTTAAGTTAATTTCATTTTCCGATGTTATTGAGGCTTTACAGCTTAAATAACATTTAGCTGATGCCCTATCAGCTGATACAGCTAGTCGGATTTTCCTTCAGAGCTTTTCTTGGCTCTCCTGCGATTGAGCAGATAAAGAGCCAGGAAAAGTGATCCCCAGCCAAGAAAGGTAATGACAGCTTCAGGTGTCGACATAGTGGATTACTCTCAAATTTATCCGTGTGTTAATTGCACAAGAGAATAACAACTGCTGTCCTGTTAGTGAATGCCACAGAGGTAGTTAATCAAAAATAGATAGGAAACCCACCGCCATAAGCCATTACAATGATCATGCTTATTCGTTAAGACTCAATTAAAAGGCAGTAAACATGATCGCAGGAAAAATTATCGCCGGACTTCTCGGCCTCTCTGTCGCAGGTCCCATTGGGGTTCTTATTGGCGTTTACATCGGTCACCAATTTGACAAAGGTCTCGGTGGCTTGCGTCCAATGTCGGCAGAGCAGCAAGCCGAGGTCAGGGAGAGTTTCTTTGAGACGGTGTTTGGCCTGTTGGGGCACCTGGCTAAAGCTGATGGTCGGGTCTCGGAAGTTGAGGTAGCTCATGCCGAGGCGTTGATGGCAAAGATGGGGTTGAACACGCCCCATCGCAAAAAAGCCATCGAACTCTTCAAGGGCGGTTCCCAGGGCGGCTTTTCCATCGATGCCACCATGGATCGATTTATGGCTGTCTGTGGCAAGCAGAATAATCTCAAGCGTGCGCTGCTGGATTATTTGGTGTCTCTGGCGATCGCCGATGGCGAATTGCATCAGGCCGAGCAAGATGTGTTGCGTAAAATTGCCGGGCGACTGGGTTTCTCGTCGGCACTGTTCGACAAATTTATGGAGATGGTCAAAGCTCAGTCCCAGTTCAAGCAGTCTGGCGGCAGTGGTGGCTACAGAGAGTCAACCTCTCCAGGCAAGTTGCAGGCAGCGTACACGGCATTGGGTGTTGAAGCGGCTCAGACAGATGCCCAGATCAAGCGTGCTTACCGCAAATTGATCAGTGCCAATCACCCGGATAAATTGATCGGTCAGGGCATGCCAGACGATATGGTTAAGCTGGCTACCGAGCGCACCCAAGAGATTCAGACCGCCTATGAGCTGGTCGTGGCGAGCCGTAAATAAAAAGTGGTTTGTTTCTCAATAGTTTATTGACCTTACTCGGTGGTCTACCTATAATGCGCGTCCTCTCAAGGGAGGGCGGTTTTATTGAAAACCGTTGTGTCGGTGCGGGATGGAGCAGTCTGGTAGCTCGTCGGGCTCATAACCCGAAGGTCGTTGGTTCAAATCCAGCTCCCGCTACCAATTTTCTAAGCTAATTAGAAAAAACCGATACAGTGTAAGCTGATGTATGCAGGCGAAAAATCGTCTATGCTACTCCCAGCTAAGTGGAAAAAGGCGTTGGGTCGCAGTTGGCTCAGCAGGTTCCACTGAAAATATTCGCGTCGGGTCCGGCGCAAATCGAGGAGCCCCATTTTGGGGCTTTTCTTTAGAAGTTAAAAAAATGGGCCTATGGCCCATTTTTTGTTTGCCAGGAGAAGCCAATGGCTGCCGTCGACAGCACATTAAAAGCATTACTGCAGCCGGTTGTAGAAGCTCTGGACTGTGAGCTCTGGGGGCTCGAGCTGCAATCTGGCGGCAAGCGCAAGTTACTGCGAATCTATATAGATCGCGAAGACGGCATAGGCGTTGAAGATTGTGAGCGCGTCAGTCGACAATCGGGCAGTGTGCTGGACGTAGAAGATGTTATAAGTGGAGAGTACATTTTAGAGGTTTCCTCTCCGGGTATGGACAGGCCGCTCTACGAGTTGGCCCAGTACGAGCGTTACATAGGTGAAGATGTCTCTCTGAGATTGCGTTTTGCCTATGATGGTAGACGTAACTTTAAAGGTCGTCTTGTCGGTGTTGACGGAGATGAGATTGTTTTGGTGGTTGCAGATACAGAGTATCTGTTTCCGGTTGAAGGAATTGATAAGGCCAATGTGGTGCCTAGATTCTGATCGAGTGAGGTTTGAGCAATGAGCAAAGAAATTTTAATGGTCGCCGAAGCCGTATCCAATGAAAAGGGTGTGGATCAGGAAGTTATTTTTCAGGCGATCGAGCAGGCGTTGTCTACAGCGACCAAGAAGCGTTACGACGAAGGCGCAAATATTCGCGTCGTAATCGATCGTGAAACTGGCGACTACGACTCCTTCCGCTGGTGGGATGTTGTGGCTGACGATGTCATGGCAGAACTGGGTACTCAGTTCACCACTGAAGAAGCTCACGAAAAAGATCCGACACTGGCCGTTGGCGATACTTTTGAAGAAACGGTAGAGAATATTGCCTTCGGTCGGATTGCTGCCCAGACTGCCAAGCAAGTCATCGTTCAGAAAGTACGTGAAGCCGAGCGTGAGCTAATTATTAGCCGCTTTGTTAATCGCATCGGTGAGATGCTGAACGGTACGGTCAAGAAAGTGACCCGCGACCATATTATTGTCGACTTCGGTGACAACGCTGAAGGTCTGTTACCGCGCGAAGAGTTGGTCGGCCGGGAAATTTTCCGTATTAACGATCGCACCAGAGTTATTTTGACTAGCATTCGCGACGACACCCGCGGACCGCAGTTGCTTGTTTCACGAGCGGCTTCAGAGATGCTGGTGCAATTGTTTCATATCGAAGTGCCAGAAATTTCTGAAGGCATTATCGAAATTAAAGGCGCTGCTCGCGATCCCGGTCAGCGCGCCAAAATTGCTGTTAAAAGCAAAGATGCCCGTATTGACCCAGTCGGAGCCTGCGTGGGAATGCGCGGTGCTCGAGTCCAGGCTGTATCCAATGATCTTGACGATGAGCGTATTGATATTATCCTTTGGGATGATAACCCGGCACAGCTCGTTATCAATGCTATGGCACCAGCCGAAGTAGAGTCGATTGTTGTGGATGAAGACAGCCACTCTATGGATGTTGCAGTAAGCGAAGAAAATCTTGCCCAGGCAATTGGTAAAGGCGGTCAAAACGTTCGCTTGGCATCCGAGCTCACTGGTTGGACCATCAACGTGATGACCATGGATCAGGCGCAAGAGAAGCAACAGGAAGAATCATTAAATGTCGTTGAGAACCTGATGACGGCATTGGATATTGACGAAGATGTGGCTATCGTTTTGGTTGAAGAAGGTTTCACCAGTCTTGAAGAAGTGGCCTACGTGCCCCTCGAAGAGATGATCGATATCGAAGGTTTCGACGAAGGTATAGCGACAGAATTGCGCGCTCGCGCGAAAGATGCGCTGTTGACCATGGCCTTGGCAAGTGAAGAGCAATTGGCGAATGCCCAACCAGCAGAAGATCTGCTGACAATGGATGGCATGAACGACGCGTTAGCTAATACCCTTGCAGGTAAAGGTATTATCACCATGGAAGATCTGGCCGAACAGGCTGTAGATGATCTCATGGAAGTAGATGGAATGGATGAAGAGACCGCAGCAGCATTAATTATGACTGCACGGGCTCCTTGGTTTGTAGACCAAGGTGAATAATTAATCGGGGTGTAATAGAGGACAACCGATGGCTGAAGTTACTGTAAGTGAACTGGCAAAAACCGTAGGCGCATCTGTCGAACGTTTGCTGATGCAAATGAAAGAGGCAGGACTGTCGCATACGTCTGAGGGTGCCTCGGTATCTGACGACGAGAAACAAACGTTGCTGGCCTATTTAAAAGGTCTGCATGGCGATAGTGCTCGTGAGCCAAAGAAAATTGTTTTGCAGCGCAAGACCCTGAGCACCCTAAAGTCAGGTAATCGCAAAACGGTTAATATCGAAGTGCGTAAAAAGCGCACCTATATTAAGCGCAGCGACGAAGAGATTCAGGCCCAGGTCGATGCCGAAGCTCAAGAGCAGTTAGAAGTTGAAGACGTTGCCGCAGTTGTGGCGCCAGAGCCAGTAGTCATGCCAGAGCCGGAAGTTGTTGCCGAAGTTATTCCAGAGCCGGTTGCCGAAGTTATTCCAGAACCGATTCCAGAGCCCACGCCAGAGTCAGTTGCAGACTCACCAAAAGTCTACGCTGACCCCGAATTACAGCGTCTGGCTGCCATTGGCGCGCGTCGCAAAGCCGCGGCAGAGGCTAAGGCGAAAGCAGAAGCAGAAGCCCTGTTTAAAGTTGAAGAAGCTGCTCGTTTAGCAGCCGAAGCTGCAGCTGCAGCCAAGGTGGCGGAAGCGAAAAAGGTTGGTAAGCCGGCCCCAGCAGCCAAGCCAGCTGTTTCAGGCGAGCCTGTACACGATAAGACTCGCCGTTTTGGCAAAGCAGCCCCAACTGATGACGATGATAAAGTTGGCAAGAAAGCGAAGAAGCCAATTGGCAAAGGCGGCAAGAAGAAAGGCCGTCTGGCGATGAATGATATGGATGATTCGCGACGCAAGTCACCGCGTCTCCGTTCAGGCATGCCAGCTGCATTAAAAGTCGATAACAAGCACACCTTCCAAAAGCCGACTGAAAAGAAAGTCTTGGAAGTACAGATTCCAGATGAAATCTCCGTCGGTGAGCTGGCTCAGAGAATGTTGAGCAAGTCTGGTCCGGTTGTTAGGCAGCTGATGAAGATGGGCGTTATGGCCTCCATCAATGAAGTGATTGACCAAGAGACTGCCTTCTTGGTGGTTGAAGAGTTGGGTCATCAGCCAGTTGTTGAGCAGGTTGAATCTGTCGAAGATGAACTCGCTAAGCAGTTCGCTGAGATTAAAAGCGAAGGGACCGAAGAGCCGCGAGCGCCGATCGTTACCGTTATGGGTCACGTTGACCATGGTAAGACCTCGCTCCTTGATCAGATTCGAAAATCTCGCGTTGCCTCCGGTGAAGCCGGCGGTATTACCCAGCATATTGGTGCCTATCACGTAGATACGCCCAAAGGGATGGTGACTTTTCTCGATACTCCGGGACACGCAGCATTTACTGCTATGCGTGCTCGCGGCGCGCAGGCTACCGACGTAGTCATTTTGGTTGTCGCCGCCGATGATGGTGTTATGCCGCAGACTGAAGAAGCTATTCAGCACGCAAAAGCCGCTGGTGTTCCCATTGTTATTGCCATCAACAAGATGGACAAAGACGGTGCCGACCCCGAGCGCGTGACCAATGAATTGGCTGCTAAAGACGTTATCCCAGAAGAGTGGGGCGGTGATACTCAGTTTATTAAAGTCTCTGCTCACACGGGCGACGGCATTGATCAATTGTTAGAAGCTGTGCTGCTGCAATCTGAGCTACTTGAACTCACTGCGCCAGTTAATGTGCCAGCTCGCGGTGTGATTGTTGAGGCTCGAGTTGATAAAGGCCGTGGCGTTATTGCTACTGCCTTGGTTCAGCAGGGTACATTGCGCAAAGGCGACTTTATGCTAGCCGGTGAGAGCGTAGGTAAGATCCGCGCTATGACCGACGAAGCGAAAAAGCCAGCTCTTGAAGCAGGCCCATCGATTCCAGTAGAAATACTGGGCCTAGACGAAGCGCCGAAAGCCGGCGATGAATTCTTCGTTGTTGCCGATGAGCGCAAGGCCAAAGAAATTGCTGAAACTCGTCAGACTAAGGCTCGCCAAGAGCGTATGTCTCGTCAGCAGGCTGCCAAGCTAGAAAACATGTTTAGCGACATGGGTGCCGATCAGGTGAGCAAGCTCAATCTGATTGTTAAAACCGATGTGCGCGGCTCACTGGAAGCGATTAACTCTGCCCTGCATGATTTCGCCACCAGCGAAGTTGCGGTGGATATTGTTGCCTCTGGCGTTGGTGGTATCACTGAATCAGATATGAACCTAGCTCTCACAACTGGCGCAATTATCCTTGGCTTTAATGTTCGTGCTGGCGGTGCAGCTCGCGCCCTGGGTGAGAAAGAAAACATTGAAGTGCGCTACTACAGCGTGATCTACAACCTTCTCGACGAAGTTAAGTCGGCTCTGTCAGGCATGTTGGCTCCAGAGACCCGTGAAGATATTGTGGGTATTGCCGAAGTGCGCGATGTCTTCCGTTCACCGAAGTTTGGCGCAATTGCCGGCTGCATGGTGATCGAAGGTACAGTGTTCCGCAGCAAACCAATCCGTGTTCTCCGTGACGACATTGTTATCTATGAAGGTGAGCTGGAATCTCTGCGTCGCTTTAAAGATGACGCTCAAGAAGTTCGCAACGGTATGGAATGTGGTATCGGTGTGAAAAACTATAACGATGTGAAGCCTGGCGATCTGATTGAGGTCTTTGACGTCACTCAGGTACAGCGCTCACTATAAGTACGGACTGACATGCCAAGAGAATTTACTCGCGCAGAACGCGTATCAGACTCTGTTCAACAGGAGTTGGCCACACTGATACGCAGCGAAGTTCGCGATCCTCGTGTTGGCATGGTCAATGTAACTGAAGTGCAGATCAGTCGCGATCTCGCCTATGGCAAAGTGTTTGTTAACTTTGTCGGTGATCGCGAGCAGGAACAGATCGACGAAGCCATGGCTGCCCTTAACGGGGCATCCGGTTATCTGCGTAAGTTACTTGGTGCTAGCATTCAGTTGCGTATTGTCCCTAAGTTAAATTTTATCTTTGATGAGACCGGTCGTCGCGGCCAGCACCTCTCTGCACTGATTGATCTGGCGATCTCAAAAGAGATGCCTGCAGATGATGCGGGTCAACAAGACACTGATCCAAAAGACCTTGAGTCGGATAGCGAGGAAGCCTAAGTTTGGCTCGCAAGCGCACCCGCGGCCGTTCGGTGAATGGCGTATTCCTGCTCGATAAACCCTTTGGATTGTCGTCCAATCATGCTCTTCAGCGTGTCCGGCGTCTGTTCGATGCTAACAAAGCAGGTCATACCGGCAGTCTCGATCCATTAGCCACTGGTGTACTGCCAATCTGCCTCGGCGAAGCGACAAAATTTAGCCAGTTTTTACTCGATGCCGAAAAAGGCTATCGCAGTACCTTTAGTCTGGGATTGCGCACTGAGAGCGGCGATGTTGATGGCGGCGAAGTATCGCGCATTGATGCCTCCAATATTACTTTGGCGCAAATTGAGCAAGCCGTTGAGACTTTTGGAGGTGATATACAGCAAGTTCCCTCAATGTACTCGGCGCTCAAGCACAACGGTCAACCGCTGTATAAACTGGCCAGGCAGGGTATAGAGGTAGAGCGTGCTCCCCGAAGTATTACTATCTATGACTACAAAATTTTAGACTTCAGGCCTGGTGTGATTGCCGAACTGGATGTCGAGGTGCGCTGCAGTAAAGGTACTTACATAAGGTCCCTAGCCGATGACCTGGGCCAGATGCTCGGATGTGGTGCCCATGTCAGCGCATTGCACCGTACCTTAGCCGGGCCGTTTCACGAGAGCGAAACCCTGACGCTTTCTGCCCTCGAAGAGATGCGCGAGAGCGGCGAGCCAGAGCAGTTAGATCACCTATTAAAGCCTATGGATATAGCCGTTGCGGACCGAATGGCGGTGGAATTGAGCGAGACTGTCGCCGCTTACTTCCAGTTGGGGCAAGAAGTAATGTCGGGCGAGGCCTTTCGCAATGGGCAAGAAGGCGATATAGTGCGCGTCTTTCGCGAGGGCGGAGCGTTTTTGGGTGTGGCTACGGTCACCGAAGACGGTCGAATAGCCCCGAAAAGATTGGTCGTTGAGACATAGCGGCTTAATAACCTACGTTAGGTTGTCTGTAAATATGCGCGGGCATCCTGAATTTTTTTAATTCGCATATTGGAGAAAGTAACATGGCACTGAGTGCAGAAGAAAAAGCAGCAATCGTATCCGAGCATGCAACTTGTGAAAATGACACAGGTTCCCCTGAAGTTCAGGTCGCATTGCTAACCGTAAATATTAACAAGTTGCAGGGCCACTTTGGCGATCACAAAAAAGATCACCATTCACGTCGCGGCCTGATTCGCATGGTTAATCAACGTCGTAAATTGCTCGATTATCTAAAGGGCAAAAATATCGAACGTTACAGCCAGCTGATCAAGAAGCTTGGTTTACGTCGATAACTGTTCTCGGTGCGGCCCTCAAAAGGGGCCGCATTTGTCTATCTGGGCTATTCAGTTTCAGGTGGGCGTCTTGATGAGCAGCTAACTAAACCGTTGGAGCTCTGACCACAGATTCGTTGATCGAGTTACTGATGCATATCCCCGAAGTATTAAGATGTATTAAAGGGTATTTATCAGTAACCCGAGCAGCGTAAAAAGGCTCAGTGCGAAGACGCTAAATGGTAAATATACCAAGGTAAAATATGACTCCTATTACTAAATCGTTTCAATACGGTAATCACACCGTCACTCTGGAAACCGGCCGCATCGCGCGTCAGGCAACCGGCGCAGTATTATGTTCAATCGACGACACATCTGTACTCTGTACAGTTGTTGGCGCACGTGAAGCTAAGCCCGGTATGGACTTCTTCCCACTGGGTGTTCACTACATTGAGAAAGCCTATGCTGCGGGTAAAATCCCCGGTGGTTTCTTCAAGCGTGAAGGCCGTCCAAATGAGAAAGAAACACTGACCTCACGTTTGATTGACCGTCCGATCCGTCCACTTTTCCCCAACGGCTTTAAAAATGAAGTACAGGTTGTCTGTACTGTTATGTCCGCTGAGAAAAATATCGATCCGGATATCGCTGCCATGATCGGCACCTCTGCCGCTCTGTCTATCTCTGGGATTCCGTTTAACGGTCCTGTTGGTGGCGCGCGCGTTGGTTACACCGACGAGCAAGGCTACCTGCTTAACCCAACTTACAGTGAGCTGGCTGACTCTGCACTGGACATGGTTGTTGCTGGTACTAAAGATGCAGTACTGATGGTTGAATCTGAAGCCAGCGAGCTGTCAGAAGACATTATGTTGGGCGGTGTACTTTTCGCTCATCAGGAAATGCAGTCGGTTATTACTGTTATCGCTGAACTTGCCGCAGAAGTTGGCAAGCCACGTTGGGATTGGGTTGCAGAAGTTGAAAACGCTGACCTGAAAACTGCGCTTAACGATTTGGTTGGTGCTGATCTAGATGCAGCCTACCAGACAGTTGATAAGCAAGCCCGTGTGGTCAAGATTAATGCTCTGCGCGATATTGCCAATGCTCAGCTGATTGCTGAAGACGGCCCAACTGCTGAAGACATTAAAGACTCGTTCAAGAAGCTTGAGAAAAGCATTGTTCGCGGTCGCATCATCCGTGGCGAGCCGCGTATTGATGGTCGTGACACTACTACTGTTCGCGGTATCGACGTTGAAGTTGGCATCTTACCCAAGGTTCACGGTTCTTCACTGTTTACTCGTGGCGAGACTCAGGCAATTGTTGCTGCCACTTTGGGATCTACTCGTGATGCACAGATGATCGATGCCCTTGAAGGCCGTCGTGATGATCCGTTTATGTTGCACTACAACTTCCCTCCCTATTCAGTAGGCGAAGCCGGTCGTATTGGTTTCACTAGCCGTCGCGAAGTGGGTCACGGTCGTCTAGCCCGTCGTGGTATCAACGCGGTTCTGCCTTCTCCGGAAGAGTTCCCGTATGCCATGCGTGTTGTATCAGAAATCACTGAATCCAACGGTTCAAGTTCTATGGCGTCGGTTTGTGGTTCAAGCCTGGCGTTGATGGATGCTGGTGTTCCTTTGAAGGCGCCAGTTGCTGGTATCGCTATGGGTCTGGTTAAAGAAGATTCAGGCTACGCAGTACTGACCGATATTCTTGGCGACGAAGATCACCTTGGCGATATGGACTTTAAAGTAGCTGGTACAGCTGCTGGTATCACTGCATTGCAGATGGATATCAAAATTGAAGGTATCACTGAAGAGATTATGGAAATTGCCCTTGAGCAAGCTATGCAGGCACGTTTGCATATCCTTGGCGAGATGAACAAGGTGATTTCTACTGGTCGTGACGAAGTTGCTGACACTGCTCCGCGTATGGGTGTTATGCAGATCGATTCAGACAAGATCCGTGACGTAATCGGTAAGGGCGGCGCAACTATCCGTGGTCTTTGCGAAGAGCACAACTCCACTATCGATATCGATGACAGTGGTGCGGTTAAGGTTTACTCTGAAGATACTGCTGGTCTGAACGCTGCTATGGACGCAATTGCTGCCATCGTTGCTGATCCAGAGCCAGGTACTATCTACGAAGGTAAGGTTGTACGTATTGTTGAGTTCGGCGCATTCGTTAACTTTATGCCTGGTACTGATGGTCTGGTGCATATCTCTCAGATCGCTCAAGAGCGTGTTGCCAAGGTGACTGATTACCTGAGCGAAGGTCAGACTGTTCGCGTTAAGGTTCTGGAAATTGACAACCGCGGTCGCGTTAAGCTGTCGATCAAAGAAGCTCAGTCGGATGAGGGTACTACACCTGAAGCGCCTGCTGTTCCAGCAGCTACTGAAGAAGCAGCTCCAGAAGCCTAATCTTCAAAAGCGTTTAAAAGATCCCCGGTTGCTTTGGCAGTCGGGGATTTTTTTTGTTTTAAATTCCCTGCCGGTGATTCCTAGCCCACTGCTGTCATCCCGACAGAGCGAAGCGACGAGGGGTCTCGGGATTACTGTTGGCAAGGGAAGGGCCAGGGTCTATTTGAATTGTCGCAGTACAGGCGGGAGCTCGATTCTGTGAGCGTTACACTTTATCGTCATCCTGAGCGCCTTACTCTGTCATCCTATGCGCCTTACCCTGTCATCCTGAGCGCAGCCGAAGGATCTCATGCCGTCTGCAAGGAGACCCTTCGGCTGCGCTCAGGGTGACAAGCTAGGATACTGTTATCCCAGCAGAGCAAAGCGACGAGGGATCTCTTCCTCTGATTTAACGCGACGCCAAACTAAGTAATTCTGATGCATGGGAGATGGTCTGCTCAGTGACTTTGGCGCCACCTAACATTCTCGCCAGTTCTTCAATACGCTGCTGCTGATCCAGAGGCGTCATCAACGACGCAGCACTGACATTGTCTACAATCTTGCTGGCCCGATAATGGTGATGGGCATGAGCCGCCACCTGAGGCTGGTGAGTGACACTGATCACCTGACCCCGCTCGCCCAGTTTTTTCAGTAGCTGACCGACAATATCTGCGGTGCTGCCGCCTATACCCACATCCACCTCATCAAACACCAGCGTTGGTATATCTGAGTGGGCTGCGGCCACAACCTGAATTGCCAGACTGACTCGCGATAGTTCTCCGCCAGAGGCAATTTTTGCCAGGGCTTTGTGAGGCTGCCCCGGATTGGTGGCCAACAAAAATTCCACATCCTCAAGGCCGCCACTGCGGTATCCCCCATCGCTCATCGGTGATAGTTGCACCAGCAGCTCTGCCCCTTTCATGGAAAGCTGTTGCAGTTGCTGGTTGATCTCAGCTGACATAGCTTTGGCGCCTTTCTTACGCTTGGCGCTGAGTTTGGTTGCCTTGGTTTCATAGATCGCAGCTAATTCAGCAAGCTGTTGCTGTAATGACTCAATGCTCTCTCCACCGTCTTTAAGGTCTTGTAACTCTGTATCTAGCGCCACGAGTGTGTCGCTGAGTTGATCGGCGTTAACGCGGTGTTTACGGGCTAACTGGAAGATCAGGCCGAGCTGCTCTTCAATTATCGACAGGCGCTGGGGGTCGGCTTCAAAACGGTCGATATGGTTTTCAATCTCTCGGGTCGCTTCTTCAATCTGAATCAGGCCGCTCTGAAATAATTCTTCGGCACTGCTCAGTGCCTCCGGCTTGTGCTTGAGGCCGGCCAAAATACTGAGTGCCTGATTGAGACCATCGCGAAGGTTAAATCCTTCGTTCTGATCGCAAATGCCCAGCAGGCTGTGGCTGTCTTGGAGGATCTGCTCTGCATTGGCGAGGGTTTGCTGCTCGATCTCGAGCTTCGCTAGGGACTCAGGTTCAATATCAACCTGCTTGAGCTCATTAACTTGAAAGCTGAGTAAATCTTTACGGGCAATTAACTCGTCAGACCGCTCAAGTAACGATGCCAGCTTCTTATTCGCTGCATGCCAGGCTCTGAAATGATCTCCAACCTCGTTTGCTAGTTCTACGCCGTTGCAATATTCGTCTAGCAGGCGACGGTGAGTCTCGCGTCGCAGCAAGGATTGGTGCTCGTGTTGGCTATGAATATCTGTGAGCATCTCGCCCAGGGCCTGCAGCTGTTGCATGGTGCAGGGTTGGCCATTGATATAGCCGCGAGAGCGTCCCTCTGTAGTGTATAAGCGGCGCAAGATACATTGCTCATCTTCAGCTTCAAAGTCCTGCTGATCGAGCCAGGTCTTAGCCTGATCAATCTTTGCTATATCAAAGGTGGCGGTGATTTCGGCGCGGTCTTTGCCATGGCGGATGGTGCCAGTATCGGCCCGATCACCCAATGCCATACCCAGGGCATCCAATACCAACGACTTTCCAGCACCGGTTTCGCCTGTAATCGCAGTAGTGCCACTAGCGAACTCAATCTCGAGAGATTCGACCAATGTGTAGTTATTGATATGGATGGATAGCAGCACTTTTTTCAGGCCTATTTTTACTAGAAGTTTTCTACTCGATGTTTTTTACACCTAATTTTTCGTAAATAAACGCATTGATTGGTTTATACAGAACAGATTGCTGTTACGCAATCGCTTGAAACTGATTAGTTTGTCCCCATATTGAGAAAGAGCCGAAAGTAATGGCCAATATAACCAACGATGTGAGGAATTGGTGTGTCGAAAGAAACAGAAGTGGATCAATCAAATAACAACGATGCTGTCGACTCAGGCGCTAATGAAGCCGAGCAGACTGGGTCTGTAAGCAATGAAGAAATTGAGCAAGAGCTGCTAGAAGAAGAGCAAATCTCTGAGACCGAGCAGTTGCAACAGCAGGTTACTGAAGCCAATGATCAGGTGTTGAGAGTTCAGGCTGAGATGCAGAATGTCCGTCGCCGTGTTGAGCGCGATGTTGAAAACGCCCATAAATACGCATTGGATAAATTTTCTGCTGATTTATTGCCTGTAGTAGATAACCTTGAGCGCGCCCTGAGTTCAATCTCAGCTGATGATGAGGGTCAAAAAGCGGTAGCCGAAGGGATTGAGCTGACACTAAAAAGCTTTGTCGATGTATTGGCGCGTTTCAAAATCGAGCCAGTCGATCCAGCGGGTCAGCCCTTTGATGCCAACCTGCATCAAGCGGTATCTATGGTCCCCAATCCTGATCTCGAACCCAATACGGTTATGGATGTGTTTCAGAAGGGCTACACGCTCAATGGACGCCTAATTCGACCAGCCATGGTGATTGTATCTAAAGCATCTTGATGCACATTGGCAGCAAACAAAAAAATTGTTCTACCCTTGAATTTGTGCAACTAGCACCCACTTAAGAGAACAAGAACGCAAACAATTAATGACAAACCCTGGCAACAGGCTTTAAAGAAAAGTAATGGAGATATAACTGATGGGCAAAATTATCGGAATCGACCTTGGAACCACCAACTCTTGTGTTGCGGTCCTTGAAGGCGATAAACCCAAAGTAATAGAAAATGCAGAAGGTGCACGTACTACACCATCTGTTGTAGCGTACACCGACGAAGGTGAAATCTTAGTTGGGCAGTCGGCCAAGCGCCAGGCAGTGACCAACCCGCACAACACAGTCTACGCGGTAAAGCGTTTAATCGGTCGTCGTTTTGAAGACGATGTCGTGCAGAAAGACATCAAAATGGTGCCGTACAAAATTGTTAAAGCTGACAATGGCGATGCCTGGGTCGAAGTTAAAGGCGACAGCAAAGCAGCGCCACAGATTTCAGCTGAAATCCTCAAGAAAATGAAAAAGACCGCTGAAGACTATCTCGGCGAGTCAGTCACTGAAGCGGTTATTACCGTTCCGGCTTATTTCAACGACTCACAGCGTCAGGCAACTAAAGATGCCGGCCGTATCGCCGGTCTCGACGTCAAGCGTATTATCAACGAGCCAACAGCTGCGGCACTGGCTTATGGTATTGATAAAGCTGCTGGCGATCGTGTGGTTGCAGTTTACGATCTCGGTGGTGGTACTTTTGATATTTCGATTATTGAAATTGCCGATGTCGATGGTGAAAAGCAGTTCGAAGTTCTGGCAACTAACGGCGACACGTTCCTCGGTGGTGAAGACTTTGATATGCGCCTGATCGAATACTTATCAGCTGAATTTAAGCGTGAGAGCTCAATTGATATTCACGGTGACCCACTGGCTATGCAGCGTCTAAAAGAAGCTGCTGAAAAAGCGAAGATCGAACTCTCTTCAAGCCAGCAAACTGAAGTGAATCTGCCTTACATCACTGCTGATGCGACAGGTCCCAAGCACTTGGTTGTTAAGCTAACGCGTACCAAATTGGAATCATTGGTTGAAGATCTGGTTGAGCGTTCATTGGCGCCACTGAGAATCGCCCTGAAAGACGCTGGCAAATCCGTTGGCGAAATCGACGAGATTATTCTTGTTGGTGGCCAGACTCGTATGCCCAAGGTTCAGGAGAAAGTGACTGAGTTCTTTGGTAAAGAGCCACGTAAAGATGTTAACCCCGACGAAGCAGTTGCCGTGGGTGCTGCCCTGCAGGGTGCGGTACTGGCTGGTGATGTGACCGACGTGCTGCTGCTCGACGTAACCCCGCTGAGCCTGGGTATTGAAACCATGGGTGGCGTTGCCACTCCAGTGATCGAGAAGAACACGACGATTCCTACCAAGAAATCACAGATCTTCTCAACCGCTGATGACAACCAAACTGCTGTAACCATTCACGTGGTTCAGGGCGAGCGCAAGCAAGCTACAGGTAACAAATCACTGGGTCGTTTTGACTTGGCTGATATACCGCCGGCCCCGCGCGGTATGCCTCAGATTGAAGTGACCTTCGACATCGATGCCAACGGTATCTTGCATGTAGGCGCAAAAGACAAGGCTACTGGTAAAGAGCAGTCGATCATTATTAAAGCCTCTTCAGGTCTCTCTGATGAAGAGATCGATGCAATGGTTAAAGATGCTGAAGCCAATGCTGCCGACGATCAGAAGTTCGCTGATCTGGTCCAAGCTCGCAACACAGCCGACGGTCTAGCACACGCTGCTAAGAAGACTCTTGAAGACGCTGGCGACAAAGCATCAGAAGAAGAGAAGACTGCGATTGAAGCGGCTATTAAAGGTGTTGAGGAAGCTGTTCAGGGCGAAGATAGTGACGCCATTGAAGCTGCGACCAAAGTACTCTCTGAAGCCTCTGCAGCTCTGGCCCAAAAGCTCTACGCCGAACAGGCCGAAGCGGGTCAAGCTGAAGGCGGCGAGCAGGCTGCTGGTGATGACGCAATGGATGCTGAATTCGAAGAAGTGAAAGAAGAGACCGCAGAAGAAACAGCAGAAGAGAAAGAAGACAAGAAATAAGTCTTCATCTGCTTTTCTACTTTAATTAGGCGCGGGCAAAGTCCCGCGCCTAATCATATTGGTTACATTTGAGAATAAAGAATTAAGTTATGGCTAAACGCGATTACTACGATGTATTGGGTGTGGACAAAGGTGCTTCTGCCGCTGAAATTAAGAAGGCATTTCGTCGCGTAGCGATGAAGTTTCACCCGGACCGCAACCCTGAGGGCGCGGATGCCGAAGATAAGTTTAAAGAAGCTCAAGAAGCCTATGAGATTCTTGGCGACGATGACAAAAAAGCAGCCTATGATCGCTTTGGTCACGCTGGTGTCGATGGCAACAGCGGCGGCGGTCAGCGCGGTGGCGGCGGTGGTTTTGGCGATGTCTTTGGTGATGTTTTTGGCGATATTTTTGGTGGCGGCGGTGGTCGCGGCGGCCCAGCGCGGGGTTCGGATCTGCGCTATGACCTGCAGTTAGATCTTGAAGACGCTGTGCGCGGTAAAACTGTGCAGATTGATGTGCCCACTATGACCACCTGTGATCCCTGTGATGGTTCAGGTGCCCGCAGAGGCTCTTCTCCAGTGACCTGTACAACCTGTAATGGTGCTGGTCAGGTTCGTATGTCTCAGGGTTTCTTCTCAGTACAGCAAGCCTGTCCCCAGTGTCGCGGTCGCGGTCAGATGATTTCTGATCCCTGTGGCAGCTGTCATGGGCAAGGTGTAATTGAAGAGCAAAAGACTCTGTCAGTAAAGATCCCAGCAGGTGTTGATACCGGCGATCGTATCCGTCTCGGTGGCAAGGGTGAAGCCGGTCCCCAAGGTGGGCCTCCAGGTGATCTCTATGTACAGATGGTGGTGCGTGATCACCCGATATTTGTTCGCGATGACGCTAACCTGCACTGTGAAGTGCCAATTAGTTTTGCTCAGGCTGCCCTGGGCGGTGAACTTGAAGTCCCCACTTTATCAGGCAAGGTTAAGCTTAAAATTCCTGCTGAAACCCAGAGTAGCAAGCTATTTCGTCTGCGCGGCAAGGGCGTAGCCCCAGTTCGCGGTGGTGGTGTAGGTGATCTGCTGTGCAGAGTGGTACTGGAAACGCCAGTCAATCTAAGTTCTGAGCAGCGCGAGCTATTGAAAAAGTTTGAAGAAAGTCTGGCAGGCAAGAGCAAGCACTCGCCGCGCAGCAGTAACTGGTTTGATGGGGTGAAAAAATTCTTCGATAATTTGACCAGTTAAAATCGATCCGCGTAATATGCAGAGCTTGTTAGAGACGCTAATAAAACCAGTTATAGGATAAGACCATGAACAGAATAGCGATTACCGGAGCCGGCGGCCGCATGGGCAAGGCCTTGATTGACGCTATATTGTTGAATGGCGGCGCTGAACTGACAGTGGCCCTAGAGCGTCCAGAAAGCTCTCTAATCGGCGTCGACTCTGGCGAGTTGGCTGGCGTAGGTAAAAATGGCGTTTTAGTGGCTAGTTCGATCATTGACGTTGCCGATCAGTTCGACGTACTTATCGACTTTAGTGTGCCCAGTGCCACGGCAGCCAATGCTGCCTTCTGTGCCGCTCATAACAAAAAAATGGTTATTGGCACTACCGGTTTGGATGCCGAGCAGTTGGCTCAGGTTTCAACCACCGCTGCCAGCAGTGCTATTTGCATGGCCTCGAATTTTTCCACTGGCGTCAATCTGTGCTTTAAGTTGGCTGAGTTAGCGGCAAAAGTGCTCGCCGATGAAACCGATATTGAAATTCTTGAAGCCCATCATCGTCACAAAGTGGACGCTCCCTCTGGTACGGCGCTATCTCTAGGTGAGTCAGTCGCCGCCGCTGTAGGTCGCGACCTGAAAAAAGTGGCTGTCTATGGACGAGAAGGCCAAACCGGGGCGCGTGATCACGAGACTATCGGCTTTGCCACAGTGCGCGGTGGCGATATTGTCGGTGACCACACTGTTTTGTTTGCTGGCGAAGGTGAGCGAGTCGAGATTACTCATAAAGCGTCTAGTCGCCTGGCCTTTGCCCGCGGCGCCGTGCGGGCGGCTCAGTGGCTCGGTCAAAAGGACTCAGGGCTGTTTGATATGCAGGATGTACTGGGGCTTAAATAATCGGCTAATGGCAAGATAAAATAGTTATTTCAGTGATGGACAAAATGCGCTCTTTTCACTAATATACCCGCCTAACACCACAGCCAAGATGTGGTCTCGTTCCGAGAGGTTAGAGCACAGAAGAATATTATATTTAGCGAGATGAGACGCAGAGTTTCATCTCGCTTTTTTACAAATATTCACAAGCTACTGATGCCGTAATCGGAGATGCCTGACTTCAGGTCTACGTTACACGTAAATAATTAGGAGGTTGTGTGAATTCCCAGACTCACCGGGAAGCCGTACTTGCGCTAGCAGACGGAACAATTTTCAGAGGAACTGCCATCGGTTCGGATGGAATCTCTGTTGGTGAAGTAGTCTTCAATACTGCCCTCACTGGGTATCAAGAAATTCTTACTGATCCCTCATACGCTCAACAAATCGTTACCTTAACCTATCCCCATATCGGCAATGTCGGCGTCAACGACGAAGATGCTGAGTCGGATAGAATCTGGGCGTCTGGTTTGGTGATTCGTGACTTACCTTTGGTGTTGTCAAATTTCCGCAGCCAGCAAGCACTAGATGACTATCTCAAGGACAGCAATATCCTTGGAATAGCGGATATAGACACGCGTAAGCTGACACGCATTCTGCGTGAAACTGGTGCTCAGAACGGCTGTATTATGGCTGGTGATGTGGACGATGAGACTGCCCTAGCAGCAGCTCGTGGTTTTGCTGGTCTCAAAGGTATGGACCTCGCAAAAGAGGTCACTACCGAAACCACCTACCAATGGTCTGAGCATAGTTGGGAGCTGGGCGAAGGTCATAAGCCTCAGGATCCAGCCACGACCAAATACAAAGTGGTTGCCTACGACTTTGGTGTGAAGCGCAATATCCTGCGCATGTTGGTTGATCTGAACTGTGAACTGATTGTTGTTCCGGCGAAAACCCCTGCCAGCGAAGTCTTGGCCATGCAGCCAGACGGAATTTTCCTCTCCAATGGCCCAGGCGATCCAGAACCCTGTGACTACGCCATAGATGCGATCCGCGAAATTCTCGAAACCGATATTCCGGTTTTTGGAATCTGCTTGGGCCATCAGCTGTTGGCACTGGCCTCAGGTGCCAAAACGGTGAAGATGAAGTTTGGTCACCACGGCGCCAACCACCCAGTTGAAGATCTCGCCGGCAATGTTGTGATGATCACCAGTCAGAATCATGGTTTTGCCGTGGATGAAGAGAATCTTCCTGCTAACCTGATCGCCACGCATCGCTCATTGTTTGACGGTAGCCTGCAGGGTGTCCAGCGCACGGATAAGCCTGCATTCAGCTTCCAGGGTCACCCTGAAGCTAGCCCCGGCCCACACGATGCAGCATCCCTATTTGACCACTTTATAAAGTTAATGGAAGATCGACGCTAGTCACTTTCGGAGAAGACATGCCAAAAAGAACTGACATAAAAAGCATTCTCATCTTGGGCGCAGGACCGATTATTATTGGTCAGGCCTGTGAGTTTGACTACTCCGGCGCTCAAGCTTGTAAGGCGCTGCGCGAAGAGGGTTTCCGGGTAATCCTGGTGAACTCCAATCCAGCAACGATCATGACTGATCCCGCCATGGCCGATGCCACCTATATAGAGCCGGTGGAATGGCGCACGGTTGAACATATTATTGCTCAGGAAAAGCCTGACGCGCTGCTACCGACTATGGGTGGCCAGACCGCTCTGAACTGCGCATTGGATTTGGCCAAGCACGGCGTGCTGGAAAAGTATGGCGTAGAAATGATTGGCGCCAATGCCGATGCCATCGACAAAGCCGAAGATCGTGAGCGCTTTGACAAGGCCATGAAAGCTATTGGTTTGGATACACCGAATTCCGGTATTGCCCACAGCATGGAAGAGGCCATTCAGGTCTCCGATCGCTTTGGTTTCCCCTGTGTAATTCGCCCGTCGTTCACCATGGGTGGCTCCGGCGGTGGTATTGCTTACAACCGTGAAGAATTTGAAGAGATCTGCCGTCGCGGTTTAGACCTTTCACCAACCAATGAGCTATTAATCGATGAGTCGCTGATTGGTTGGAAAGAGTTTGAAATGGAAGTGGTCAGAGACCGCAAAGATAACTGCATTATTATCTGCGCCATTGAAAACCTCGATCCCATGGGCATCCACACTGGCGACTCGATTACCGTTGCCCCAGCCCAGACCTTGACTGACAAAGAATATCAAATCATGCGCAACGCCTCGATCAAGGTATTGCGTGAGATCGGTGTAGAAACCGGCGGCTCCAATGTACAGTTTGCGGTGAACCCTGAAGATGGACGCTTGATTGTTATTGAGATGAACCCGCGGGTTTCACGCTCTTCAGCTCTGGCCTCAAAAGCCACCGGCTTCCCCATTGCTCGTGTAGCGGCCAAGCTGGCTGTAGGTTATACCCTCGACGAATTGCAGAACGAAATCACTGGCGGCGCAACCCCAGCTTCCTTTGAGCCGAGCATAGATTACGTCGTCACTAAAATTCCACGCTTTGCCTTTGAGAAATTTGAGCAGGCTGATCAGTCACTGACCACCCAGATGAAGTCTGTGGGTGAGGTGATGGCTATTGGCCGCACCTTCCAAGAGTCTCTGCAAAAAGCCCTTCGTGGCCTCGAAGTGGGTGCCTCTGGTTTTGATCCAAAGATCACTGATGAGACTGAAAACCCAGAAGCGGTTCTGAACAGCGAACTGGCCGTGGCCGGTCCCGACCGAATCTGGTATCTGGGAGATGCCTTTAGACATGGCATGAGCCTAGACGATGTCTTTGCTCGCACCAAGGTCGACCCCTGGTTCCTTGTGCAGATCGAAGACCTGATTAAAGATGAACTCGTTCTGGCGCAACACAGTCTGAGCGATTTGGATGAGAAAAGCCTCTATCGCTTAAAGCGCAAAGGCTTCTCCGATCGCCGTATTGGCGATGTACTAGGCTGTGGCGAAACCGCCGTGCGCGAACTGCGTTACGACTTAGGTTTGCACCCAGTTTATAAGCGCGTCGACACCTGTGCTGCAGAGTTTTCTACAGATACTGCCTATATGTACTCCACCTATGAAGAAGAGTGCGAGGCACGCCCCAGTAACCGCGACAAGATTCTCGTTCTCGGTGGCGGCCCCAACCGCATTGGTCAGGGTATTGAATTTGATTACTGCTGTGTGCACGCGGCCCTGGCAATGCGCGAAGACGGTTACGAAACCATTATGGTCAACTGTAATCCAGAGACCGTATCCACAGATTACGACACCTCAGATCGACTGTTCTTTGAACCCGTTACTCTGGAAGATGTATTGGAAATTGTGCGCATCGAAAAGCCCAAAGGTGTAATCGTTCAGTTCGGTGGCCAAACGCCGCTTAAACTGGCCCGTGCACTTGAAGCTGCCGGCGTACCCATTGTTGGCACCACGCCAGATGCCATCGATCGCGCGGAAGATCGCGAGCGTTTCCAGCAGATGATTCAAAAGCTTGGCCTGCTGCAGCCGCAGAATGCCACCGCCCGCAGTGCTGATCAAGCCGTGGAACTGGCCAAAGAAATTGGCTACCCACTGGTCGTGCGTCCCTCCTATGTACTAGGCGGAAGAGCCATGGAGATTGTCTACAAAGAAGACGAGCTGCGTCACTATATGAAGACCGCCGTACAGGTCTCTGATGACTCTCCTGTGCTTCTCGACTTCTTCCTGCCCAATGCCATTGAAATGGATGTGGATGCAGTCAGTGACGGCGAACAGGTAGTGATTGGCGCCATCATGCAGCATATTGAACAGGCTGGTATTCACTCCGGTGATTCTGCCTGCTCGCTGCCGCCTTACAGCCTCGGCGAAGATATCCAGAATGAAATGCGTGAAGTGTGCAAAAAAATGGCATTGGAGCTGGGTGTGCGCGGTTTAATGAATGTGCAGTTAGCGCTTCAGGACGGCCTGATTTACGTAATTGAGGTTAATCCTCGCGCCTCGCGAACGGTACCCTTTGTCTCCAAATGTATCGGCACCTCTCTGGCGAAAATTGCTGCACGATGCATGGTCGGTCAGAGCCTTGAATCTCAGGGTTTCACCAAAGAAATCATCCCGCCTTACTTCAGTGTTAAAGAAGCGGTATTCCCATTCAATAAATTCCCCGGCACTGACCCGATTCTTGGGCCAGAGATGAAGTCCACCGGCGAAGTGATGGGCGTGGGTGCAACCTTTGCTGAGGCCTATGGCAAAGCAGAGCTTGGCGCCAGCGACGAAATTCCTACCAGTGGCACGGCTTTCGTTAGTGTTCGTGAGCGCGACAAGCACCAGGTCGCGGCACTGGCGACTCAACTCTCAGATCTTGGCTTTAAACTGGTCGCTACCGCAGGGACAGCAAAGCTGATTAAGCAAGCTGGCCTGGCCGTAACCATAGTCAACAAGGTAAAAGAGGGTCGTCCGCATATTGTCGATATGATTAAGAGCGACAAAATAAACCTGATTATTAATACTACTGAAGGTCGTCAGGCGATTTCCGATTCCTCTGCCATTCGTTACAGTGCCGAGCAGCATCGCGTCTATTACACTACAACCATGGCGGGTGGTAATGCGGTTTGCCAGGCTCTCAACTTTGATGGTGAAACTACCGTTCGACGTATTCAGACCTTGCATGAGGAGATAGCGTAATGCAAAAGGCCCCAATGACAGTTGAAGGTGAAATCGCTCTGCGTGAAGAGTTGCACCACCTGATTAAAGAAGTGCGTCCAACTATTATTGAGGCCATTGCCACTGCTCGTGAACACGGCGACCTCAAAGAGAACGCAGAATACCACGCTGCCCGCGAGCAGCAGAGTTTTACTGAAGGTCGGATTCAAGATATCGAAGGCAAGTTGTCGAATATTCAGGTGATCGACATCAATAAGATTCCCCACGGCGATCGCGTGGTGTTTGGTACCACTGTGACCATTATTAATCTTGATCTCGACAAGACCGTTACTTACAAAATTGTCGGCGATGATGAGGCGGATGTAAAAGCGTGTAAAATCTCTTACCAGTCGCCGATTGCGCGAGCTCTGATGGGTAAAGAGATCAGTGAAGTGGTAGTGGTTAAAGCGCCGAGTGGCGATGTTGAGTATGAAATAGACAATGTAGAGTTTATCTAGCAGCACTACTAGCGTCACCTCAAAGGAACGTGTCCCCAGCAAAAAGCCCGTCGCCCCAGCGAAGGCTGGGGTCCAGCTTCTCACAAATGGATGCCAGCCTCCGCCGGCGACAGGATTACTGCTAACTGCTGGCACCTAACAAAAACACCATCAGCGCTTTCTGCGCATGTAAGCGATTCTCTGCTTCATCCCAGACCACCGAAATAGCCTCATCTTCCATCAATTCCCCAGACACTTCTTCATCCCTATGAGCGGGCAGGCAGTGCATAAATAGCGCGTTGTCTGCGGCGTGAGCCATCAGCGCATGATTCACTTGAAAGCCAGCAAAGTGCTTGAGGCGCTCTTCCTGCTCGGCTTCCTGCCCCATTGAGGCAAATACATCTGTCGTCACCAAGTCGGCACCAGTCGCGGCTGCTACAGGATCATTTGAGACACTGAGACGCTTACCCGCCTCTGCCACCAGGGCGGCATTGGGTTCATAGCCAACTGGCGTGGCGATCTGTAATTTAAAATCAAACTGAATAGCTGCATTGATCCACGAGCTACACATATTGTTGCCATCGCCAATCCAAGCAACTGTTTTGCCTTGGATAGAACCGCGATGCTCGACAAAGGTTTGCACATCGGCCAATAACTGGCAGGGGTGATATTCATTGGTCAGTGCATTGATCACTGGTACTTTCGAATTTGCCGCAAAACGTTCGACGATCTCCTGACCATGGGTTCGGATCATAACAATATCCACCATGCGCGAGATCACGCGAGCAGAGTCTTCAACAGGTTCGCCACGGCCAAGCTGCGTGTCATTGGATGACAGAAATATCGCATCGCCGCCCAGTTGGGCCATACCGGCTTCAAAGGAAACGCGGGTTCGGGTGGATGATTTCTCAAAAATCATACCCAGTACTTTGCCCTCAAAAATAGGTTCTTGGCGGCCTTCACGTTTGGCTGCTTTCATTTCAATGGCTAGGTCGATGACCTGGGATAGTTCCGCAGGGCTCAGGTCGCGCAAAGAGAGAAAATGTCTAATAGCCATAATCGGTTAGTCCTGTGTAAAGTCTTTGATAAGGGGTGCAAGAATCGCCACCACCTGATCGGCTTCATCGTCGGTCATAATAAATGACGGCAATAATCGAATCACCGAGTCCGCTGTAACATTAATAATTAAACCCGCTGCCATAGCCGCAGGAAATAGGGATTTGCAGGGCTTGTTAAGTTCAATACCAATCATGCAGCCTTTACCGCGAATATCAACAACATGTTCGACACCGGCTAGCGCAGTTCTGAAGCCAGCCATAATGCGGTCGCCCAATGCTTCGGCTCTGGCGCTAAGATTTTCATCTTGCAGAGTCGTAATAGTGGCCAGTGCCGCGGCACAGGCCAGTGGGTTGCCGCCAAAGGTTGAACCATGGTTGCCGGGCTTCATAAGCTCTGCAGCTTCGCCATGGGCCAGACAGGCACCAATGGGAACCCCATTGCCTAGACCTTTGGAGGTGGTCACCACGTCGGGCATAATGCCGCTGTGCTGATAATAAAAATATTTTCCGGTACGGCCATTGCCGGTCTGCACTTCATCGAGCATTAGCAGCCAACCGCGTTGATCACAAAACGCACGTAGCTGTTGCAGATATTCCGGGCTGGCCACGCGAATTCCGCCTTCACCCTGGATTGGCTCGACAAAAATGGCACAGATACTGGCGTTGTTGTCGGCTACGGTAGTCAGCGATTCCATATCATCAAAAATTGCACGGGCAAAGCCTCGCACTAAGGGCTCAAAACCCGCTTGAACTCTTCGTCCACCGGAAGCACTTAGGGTTGCTAGAGTGCGGCCATGAAACGCATTATCCATAACCAAAACTGTAGGCAGTTTGATACCTTTTTTACGGCCGTGGAGACGGGCCATTTTTATCGCCGCTTCGTTCGCTTCAGCGCCGGAATTACCAAAAAACACGTTATCCATACCAGAGGCGGTACATAATTTTTCCGCCAATAGTTCCTGGTTTGGAATAGTGAAAAAATTGGAACAATGCGTCAGTGTTGTGGCCTGTTCAGCTACAGCTTTGGCTACTGCAGGATGGGAGTGACCGAGACCACAGACAGCAATACCTGAGAGAGCATCCAAATAGCGATTGCCATCTGCATC
Organism: gamma proteobacterium HTCC2207; assembly: GCA_000153445.1. Taxonomy (GTDB): domain Bacteria; phylum Pseudomonadota; class Gammaproteobacteria; order Pseudomonadales; family Porticoccaceae; genus HTCC2207. Next base: position 658,448 of record CH672396.1, read on the forward strand.
CCACAGCCAGGCGCCATCGCCTTTAACAAGGGTAGCGGCTCTAGTGCCGTAGGTGTTCATCAGTGCCTGGTCGGTCATTGTCTCTATTGCATCCTTTGCATATTCAAAAATAATAAAAAAAGGCAGCGATGCTGCCCCTGATTGATCTTGTATTTGTTTGGATTGTCTTTGGAGTAAGGCTTTTACTCCTGACATAACTAAATAGTAGCGCGGTTTATTTAAGCTGGCAACGCTGGATTGCAGTCTTTAAGCGGCTGAACTAGCGGCGCTTGATCCACGCAATCAAGCCAGTGATTGAAAGAAAACACACCAGCAAGCCAATAAGGTCGATAAAGAGCACCCCAAATTGACCAAAGAAGCGCCCGCTATGCAGATCGAGAATCACAGTTTCCAGCGAAACACTGGGTCCTGATGCTTGTTCCTTTAACTTTTCCTGGAGAGACTTGGGCAGTGGTTTCGCCATCTGCCGACTATCTTTTATCGTTTCAAATGCTATATCAGATGCCGTAACGCCTAGGGTAAAAACGTCGAATTCCAGTGTTGCGTTATCGGTGGCCAGATAAATTCTGTCGTCGAGTACGGTGAGGGACTGAATACCCGCGGGGAGCCCATCGACAGTGCCAAACTGTTCGACGAACTGCCCATCACTGGTGAGCACAACTACGCTATCGGCACAGAGTGCGAGAATACTGTCTGCAGTTTGGACAAGATCGCTAAGTGGCGCAGTGCAGGGTGCAATGCTGTCACCATCAACTAATAGTGCTTGATTACCATCCTGATAAAACCATTTCTCTCCCACTTTAAATCCTTCGGCGGCCTGTACTTCAAAGCCATACCAACTGAGCAGCCAGTTACTGGAAAGATTAATTTGATTAAGCTTCAGACCCGGTGAGTGGTTCAGGGCAAAACCACTGATAGCGAGAAAAATTAATACTACAAAGGTCGACAGGCCAAGACGGCGATGCCAGAGACTATTGATTTTGATACTGTTGATCGATTTGCTGTTCACGTTGGGTTTATTTCGCTTGTATGAAATTGTCGGTCGCGGCTGAACTCTCTACTGCAAGGCTATGATAATACAAAGCCAAGGCTGTGGCCTTATTAACTGCCCATACTGAAAGTGTAGCGCCAGTAATGCCATCGATATTCTTACTTAAGCGGTAATCTTCGCGCAGGGTTGCGCCGCGATATTGCTTTGTATAAGCCGGGTAGCGCACTTCGCCTCCGCGGCTCTCGCGATAGGCGAGAATTTTAACCTGCTGGATAGCATTGTCTTCAACCACTATGCCTATAGTGATCGGCATCTCTTTGCCAATCTCCTCGAGAATCCAGGCGCTTTTGTTGTTGATCTGGTGGTAGCGTACACGCAATCCACGCACCGGCCGATCCATTATTACAGCGGCTTGGGAACGGATCTCTGGGCTTAGCCAAAGTACCTTAGGCTCTGCTTGCAGGGGGGCAAACACCTCGGCGACAAAATCTGGCCCAGACTGAAAAACCCCCTTGGCACTCACTGGAAATGAGGCCGCGGAGGCGATTGCAACAAGAGCCACTGCAGCGGTTGCCACAGCGACTCGGTAAACTTTACTAAGCATTTAGGTTAACGCCATTAGAAGGAATAACCGACACCCATATTGATACCGTCGTAGCCTTTACTACTCGAGGTATCTTGATTTTGATAGTCTATTTTAAACACTACAGTGGGGTGCAGCCAGTAGTTGAGTCCAATATCAAATTGCTCAACAGCGGTGTCAGCTGAATTTCCGGCAAGATTATCATACTCGCTGTAGCGCGCAAACAGACCTATTTTGTCAGTGATACGGTAGCTAGGCTCTATATAGAAGCCAGTTTGTTTGTCTGCGCCGGTGACAATTTGAGCGTCTGCAGCTTCAATCGCGAGATTGAACTCATCGCCCGGAGTGTAGTCGACAGCAGCTGTGCTGGCGTAGGCATTGATAGCACTGTCAAAATCCCACTCAGCGTAGAGTGCGCGGAGTTGGAAATCATCACGCTGCCAGGCAATATGAGTTTCAAATAACGTCCCAGAGACAGCTTCCGAACCTTCGCCCTGTGTCATATCAACCTGATGCTGAACTGATGCAGCCAACTCTAACCCGGGAATGGCGGTATATTTTAAGCGGCCTGTGAAGGCTATATTGTCGGCTTTGGCCTTGCCGACTTTCTGTCGACCATCCCGAGGCTTGTATTGGCCAGACTCTAAAAAGAGACCAGAATGAGCTGCGACATCATAGGAAAGCCCTTCATTAATCTCGCCGCTAAATGCTGCGCCACCTTCCCACCAAGTAGCAGGAATAATATTTTTTTCGACACTATTGCGCTCGGTGCCATAGAAAGTATTTGGCTCGTGAGTCTCATTAATCATACCTACAGGTATTAAGAACAGGCCCGCTTTGAGGCTGTGCTGACTGGCGAAATCCCACTCGATATAAGCCTGTTCTAATTCAACTTCACCTGGCTGACCTTCGCCGGCAATGCTGTGTTCAACTTCTAGCTCGGAGAAGAAGCGAATATCATCTGAGAATTGGTGTCCGGTAAACATCACGAAACGGTGAAAATCCATCGCGTCTTTGCTGCCGGCGGAATCATCACGATCTAAGCTGTTGTAGTGCAGCTCACCGTAACCACCGAAAGTCGTTTTGGCGCTTGCGCTGGGAGCGATTGAGATTTCTTCCACGGCGCTAATAGTCGCTTCGGCAATCACTTCAGTTTCTTGAATTCGCGCATCGTTGTCGCGCAGTTGCTCTTTCAGCGTGGCGATCTCGCCCTGCTGCTGTTGAATGAGTTGCCACATTTCCTCCAGACTAGGAGTTGCTGCCTGTACTACAGCAGTAATATTCAAGCCGATAATGGTGGCGAGAAGTTGCTTCTTCATGTCTTTTTCCCTTGCAATGGTTTAATCAAAAGATGACTGGTTTCGCTTTTCCCGCTAGGGAATACGTTTGCGAGTGGGTCATGGGTTAAATCAGGCGTCACTATAACCATATGCAAACGCAAATGCAAATCATTCTCATTTGCATTCAATAGAAAGTCTCTCGAAATACACTTAGAGGTAGGAATATAGGGTAAATAAATTCGTTTGTGCGGTGTTGTCGGTGAGACTAAACAGGTAAAATGCCGCTTAAATTCAGCCCAACTACTAAATTCAGAGGATTTTTCTCTATGGACATTATGGAAACCATTCGTGAACAGGTAGAGAACAACGCAATTATTCTCTATATGAAAGGTTCACCCAATCAGCCGCAATGTGGCTTTTCTGCTCGTACAGTTCAGGCATTGATGGAGTGCGGGCAGCGCTTTGCCTATGTGGATATTCTGTCTAACCCAGAAATTCGTGCCAACTTACCAGCCTATGGTAACTGGCCCACATTTCCGCAGCTTTGGATCAAAGGCGAGTTGATTGGCGGGTGCGATATTATTGCCGATATGCACCAGAAAGGTGAGTTAAAGCCAATAATGGACGAGGCAGCTCCAGCACCAGAAGCCTAAAGTCGCAGCCTTAGCTGTTGATAAAAAACGCCGCGGGTTGAAGCTCAGTGGCGTTTTTTTTCGTCTTGATTTTAAGCTGTTAGATATTGATCTCGAACTTATTTTTGCGTCTTAGTCGAGATCTTCGACCCTTAGCAGAGACTACAATGCACAGCACCGTGATTATCACAGCGGTTTAACTCTATCAAAAAAGGATTTTGTTTTATGAGCCTCTTTCGTCTCGGTCTTTTGGCCACCTTAACTACTGCACCTCTCGCCGTTAGTGCTGACATTATTGGTCTTTATGGCGGTACTGGCATCTGGCAATCAAGTCCCTCTGGCACCCTGGGTAATACCGGTATTAGTCTTGAAAATACGCTTAATTTTGACCAAGAAAATAGCAACTACCTATTTATCGCTCTAGAGCATCCAATTCCCCTGCTGCCGAACCTGCGTCTTGCGCGCACAGATTTGGAGTGGGCCGGGCAGGGCACGGTGCCTGCGGGAACCCGTCTTGATGAAGTGGTGTTTCCAATTGAGCAATCTGTTACTGCGGATCTCGACCTTAGCCATACCGAGATCACCCTCTACTACGAGGTTTTAGACAATGTTGTTGATCTGGATTTGGGTCTAACGGCTCGAATATTTGACGGTGAGGCCAGCCTTATCGGCGCAGCTCAACAGGAGCGTGTCGAATTGGATGCAGTGGTTCCAATGTTATATGGCAAGGCTGGAATCGATATGCCATTTAGTGGTCTCTCTGCTGCCGTGAGTGGCAATTGGATTAATGTCGATGAATTTCATCTGATCGATTGGAGTGCTCAGCTTAACTATGATTTCAGTATTGCACCGACTCTTGAGGCGGGACTTAGTATTGGCTACCGCTCAATGTTAATTGAAATTGATGATCAGGATGAACTGCAATCAGATGCTGAATTTGATGGTCTGTTCGTGGGTCTGCGACTGCTGTTTTAACAGCAGTCTGACATTACGATCTAAGGCTTTTCCACGGGCGACGAATCTCGTCATGGCGGATAAGGTATTCACCGTTTTGACGGTCGTTAAAGAAATGATGCAGGGCCAGTTCGACAACAGGAAAAGCCAGCTCCTTCCAGGGAATATCGGCTTCATCAAACAGCGCTACCTCGGAGGACTCAAAAGTAGCGTTAAACTTAGGCTTTTCAAGGCGGGCGCGGTAAAAAATATACACCTGATTGATCTGCGGAATGTCGAACAGAGCATAGAGGTTTGGCTCGACGACCTGAGCATTAGCCTCTTCTTCGCACTCCCGCAGTGCCCCAGTGAGCGATGACTCGCCATTTTCTAAAAAGCCTGCCGGTAGCGTCCAGAAGCCATGACGTGGTTCGATCGCTCTGCGACAGAGTAGAACTTTATCCCCGTATACCGGTAATACGCCAGCAATCACTTTGGGGTTTTCATAGTGAATAGTTACGCAATGCTCACACACGTGGCGTTCGCGATTATCCCCTTCGGGAATTGCTTTGATAACGGATTTACCGCAACTAGAACAAAAGTTCATGAAAGTCTCAGAAAATGAAGAGACCTGAGTATAATGCACAAATGTTAGAAACTATTATAAATAGCTTAAAAAATTTCCCGCTGCAACGTCATCAGCCTAGCCCGCAAGAGCGAGGCTTAACGGCCGCTGTGCTGGTTGCGCTTCACGGTGACAATTCAGACCCCCAGGTTATTTTGACGCAGCGCGCATTGCACCTCAATAATCATGCTGGTGAGGTCGCCTTTCCCGGTGGGATGTGGGACAAAACCGACAGTGATTTATTGCACACAGCACTTCGAGAGGCAGATGAGGAAATAGGCCTAGCTCCGAGTCTAGTGCAACCGATAGCAACATTGCCGGTCTCCACACCCAGACGCCGTAACCTCAACGTCACACCCTTTGTTGGTTTGGTTGACGGCCCGCTAGACTTGGTGGCAGACCCAGGGGAAATTGGTGCGCTATTCGATGCACCGTTGCGCCTGTTTATGAATGTCGAAGATTATGACTATTTTGAAATGAAAACCGAATACGGTGCACTGACTTTTCCCTTCCTGCCGTATAAAGGCTATAAGATTTGGGGCTTTACCTTAAAGGTGCTCACCGATATGTTGAACACCACCGTAGATGCCAACATCCACCTCGAGTATCCGAGTGATGAACGCATTGAAGAGCTGCGCCAGATGACTGAGTTACAAAAGAGAGTACAACAATGATTTACCGAATTGGCGATCGGGCCCCCAGTATTGATTCCACCGTGTTTGTTGCACAGAGCGCAGATGTGATTGGTCAGGTGACGCTCAAAGAACATTCCAGCGTCTGGTTTAATGCTGTAATCCGCGGCGACTGTGATCATATTGAAGTGGGTGCACGAAGCAATATTCAGGATGGCGCTGTGCTCCATTGCGATCCAGGTCAACCGTTGACCATTGGTGAAGACGTCACTGTTGGTCACAACGCCATGATTCACTGTGCTGAAGTGGGTGATCGCACATTAATTGGAATCAACGCGGTAATTCTTGATGGAGCGAAAGTTGGCAACGATTGCATTATTGGCGCCAACACACTGGTTAAAGCGGGCAGTGTGATTCCAGATGGATCATTGGTTGTAGGTTCGCCTGGAAAAGTTGTTCGACAGCTAGATGATCAGGCTCGAGCCATGTTGCTTGCCTCAGCGGCGAGCTATGTCCATGAAGGAAAAGTTATGTTGAATGAGCTTGTTGAGGTTCAGCGCTAATGGCGGATAAACCGGTCAAATCACCCTGTAACTCTGTGTGCATGCTAAACGATGAGGACGTCTGCGTTGGCTGCTATAGAACGTCGGAAGAAATCCGAATCTGGTCTGTGCTGAATAACGATCAGCGTCGCGATGTGGTGATTGCTTGCGGTGAGCGCAATCGCAAGGTCAATCCGTTTTACTAGGCTCTAAAGTCCAAGAAACCCAGAAAATTTCAGAAGGCCTGATAGATTATTCGTCACTTTCTATAGGCTTTCTCTTCATCGGCGTAACCACTATCTTCTTGATCATGGTGCCATTAATTTCTTCGGTTTCAAATCTATAACCATTCACCACAAAGCTAACATTCCCGTCGGGAATACTCTCAAGTTGTTCAAGTGCTAAGCCATTGAGCGTCTTTGGGCCGTCGGTTGACAGGCTCCATCCAGTTGCTTTGTTTATCTCGCGAATTGTTGCGACACCATCAATCAGGTAACTGCTATTGCCACGAGCCAAAATTTCATCGGCTTCATCTGCGGTATTGGTAGTGAAATCGCCAACAATTTCCTCGAGAATATCTTCTAGTGTAACCAGTCCTTTAACATCGCCGTACTCGTCTACAACCACCGCAAAACGATTGCGAGTCTTTTTGAAATTCAGTAGCTGGGTTGTGAGCATAGTGCTCTCGGGAATATAGTACGGCTCTTCGGCAAAGCGTTTAATCGCAGCATGAGTGACTTTCTCCGCGCGAGCTAAATAGTTGGCCTTACGGATATGAAAGATACCAATAATATTATTGATATCGCCGTCATAGATCGGCATGCGGGTATATTCACACTTAAATAGCTTGGCCATTAAAACATCAGGATCGTCTTGGATATCTAGTCCATTGATCTCGCTACGAGGAATCATAATATCCTCAACCGCTACGTTTTCTAGATCAAGAATGCCTTTCAGCATGCCCTGGTGACTGTCGGACATTTTATGCCCAGAAAGGTCGACTACCGAGCGCAATTCCTCAGTATCAAGGCCATCATCTCGTGAAGAGTTTGGATCAAAGCCAAGCAGCTTTACCAGTCCGTTAGTGAGCTTGTTGATTGCCCACACCAATGGCCAGAAAATCGTCAGCAGAGGCTTGAGAATATGGCTGGCTTTAAAGGCAAACCATTCAGGATACTGGGCGGCAATGGTTTTCGGAGTAACCTCAGCAAAAACTAGCACCAAAATGGTTAGGGTTGCAGTCGCCACCCAGGGTGCTGCGGCTTCGCCTACATAAATTATCGCCAGAGCATTGGCGATAATTGCCGCGAGAATATTAACCGCATTATTGCCAATTAAGATTAGCCCGATAAGTCGGTCTGGTGTGGCCAGCAGTTTCGCTGCGCGCCGGGCGCCAGCACTTTTTTTACGTTGATGTCTCAGCCTGTAGCGGTTGAGCGACATCATGCCGGTTTCAGAGCCAGAGAAAAATGCAGACACAAGCAGAAGGATGAAGAGTGTTAACCACAACATCGACGAATCAGAAACGTCCAAAAATTAGAAGCCTTTAATAAACAGGAAGGTCATGTTGAAGTAGTTTTTTGCTTTTAGCAATAGGGTTTTATCCCCACCCTGACGAGTAATTGGGGTAGCTTGGCCTATATTAGTAGGAACTCTAAAACCACTTTGCTGCCCACATAGCCCAAAACAATCGCTATAAAGCCCGCCCAGGTCCAACGGATAGCGGTCTTGCCGCGCCAGCCTTGAACCTGCCTTCCCCATAGCAGAACCCCAAAGAAAACCCAGGCCACTAGGCTAAATACCACCTTGTGTAATAGTTTTTGGGCAAAAAAGTCATCGTAGAAAATAAACCCACTGAGCAGGGATAGGGTGAGTATTAACTCGCCAGCCCAAATCAGCTCAAATAGCAGGGCTTCCATACTCTGTAATGGCGGGAAAGTGCGCATCAATAAGTTTTGGTGCTTATGTTTTAGCTGCCAGTTTTGATAGCCCATCAGGGCCGCCTGCAATGCTGCGATCGCCAGTAGGCTATAGGCCAGAATAGAGAGGAGGACATGCAGCTGCATGCTTGGCGCTAGCATTACCGCGCTTTTGGTACTGGAGCTAACAAGCGCGGCAGTGATACTCAGTGCAGAAATCGGAAAGAGGAGGAGATTGAGACTGTGTATAGGCTTCTTTAGGCCGCTACAAAATACCACCACATTGATGATTAGCGAAATCAGCGCAAAAATTTTCAGCAGGCTCAGATCTAAGCCCTCTGAGCTAAACAGAAAATCAGCCACTGCCTGGCTGTGCAGCACAATCGCCAACGCCGTCACTAACTGAAGAGTTAGGGTCGGAATATTGATCTGTTTACGCAGCTGCAGAACCTGATAGCCAAAAGCTAAGAGATAAACCGCGGTCGCTGCACTGGCAAGAAGGCTGGTCATTAAAGTAGGGTCGCTATTAATTTAAAAGAGTGTGGCATATTCAGGCAGCTGGGTGAAGAGTTGCGGCAATTAATTGCTATAATGCTGCGCATCCATAAATAGTCGGACAAAATTCTCATGGCAATGTTTGAAAATCTCAGCGATCGGCTATCCGATACTCTTAAAAAAATATCCGGTAAAGCCAGTCTAAGCGAAGCCAATATTCAGGACTCCCTGCGCGAAGTGCGCATGGCGCTGCTGGAAGCGGACGTCGCCCTGCCGGTGGTCAAAGATTTTATTGAACAGGTCAAGCAGCGTGCCTTAGGTCAAGAAGTTAACCGCAGCCTTAATCCCGGGCAACAGTTTCTAAAGATTGTTCAGGCTGAACTTGAAAAGGTCATGGGCGAGCAGAATGAAAGCCTGAATCTGGCGGCACAACCGCCGGCGATCATCTTGATGGCGGGTTTACAGGGTGCGGGTAAAACCACATCTGCAGCTAAGCTGTCGCGCTATTTGGGTGAGCGAGAAAAGAAAAAGGTTATGGTTGTCTCTGCGGATGTGTACCGTCCTGCAGCGATTGAGCAGCTCAAAACGCTGGCCGGCGAAGTGGGTGCCGAGTTCTTCCCCAGTGATATCAGTCAAAAGCCGGTTGCCATTGTCAACGCTGCTATAGATAGCGCGAAGAAGAAATTTGTCGATGTACTGATTGTTGATACTGCCGGTCGTCTGGCGGTCGATGATGAGATGATGGCCGAGATTAAACAGATCCATGCCGCCGCCAACCCCATTGAAACTCTGTTCGTGATCGACGCCATGATCGGTCAGGATGCGGTGAACACCGCAAAAGCCTTCAACGACGCATTACCTTTAACGGGCGTTATCCTTACTAAAGTTGATGGTGATGCCCGCGGCGGTGCTGCACTTTCAGTGCGTCAGATCACCGGTAAGCCGATTAAATTCCTCGGTGTCGGTGAAAAGACCGATGCTTTAGAACCTTTCCATCCCGAGCGTATTGCCTCACGTATTCTTGGTATGGGTGATGTAATGTCGCTAATCGAAGATGTAGAGCGCAAGGTTGATAAAAAGAAAGCCGACAAACTTGCGCAAAAGATCGCCAAGGGCAAAGGCTTTGATCTTGAAGACCTGCGTGACCAGCTGCAGCAGATGAACAATATGGGTGGCATGGCCGGTTTGATGGACAAGCTCCCGGGTATGGGTAATATGGCGCAGATGGTACAGCAGCAGAATGTCACCAGTCAGTTTGACCAGATGGATGCGATTATCAGTTCCATGACGCCAAAAGAACGGCGCAACCCCGATATATTAAATGGCTCGCGCAAACGCCGCATTACTGTTGGCTCCGGTACCACCATTCAGGATCTCAATCGTCTGCTTAAACAGCATAAGCAGATGGGCAAGATGATGAAAAAGATGAAGGGTAAGGGCATGCAAAATATGATGCGCGGCCTCGGGGGTGCTATGGGCGGCGGAATGGGTGGTGGCCCCGGCGGTTCTATGCCGCCAATGGGTGGACTGCCTCCAGGTGGTTTTCCGCGTCGCTAGATAGCGCTGATAGTCAGGCGCTGTCTGGCTGCAAGGGTAAATTTACGGGCTCGTCAGCTTACTGTTTAAAGGTGTTTCCTTTTAGTCTCTTATGGCGTAAGATACCGCGCCTTTCGGGGAGCTGCGCCTATTATTGCGCGAACTTTTTAAAAGCATCAAATCTGGCGATTGTGCCAGTTTGAACACAGGATTTTAGTACATGGTCACAATTAGATTGGCACGTGGTGGCGCAAAGAAACGCCCTTTTTACCACATCACAGTTTCTGACTCACGCAACGCGCGCGACGCACGTTATATCGAGCGTGTAGGCTTTTTTAACCCGGTTGCTCGCGGTGCTGAAGAGCGTCTGCGTATGGACATGGACCGCGTTAGCTACTGGCAGGGCCAGGGTGCTCAGGTCAGTGATCGCGTTAAGTCGCTGATCAAAGAAGCTGCCAAGGCTCAAGCAGTAGCTGCCTAATCTACCTGCATCTGTTGCTGAACACATCTGGAGATCATGATTGATGAAAACTCTGGTTGTGGGTCGCATAACAGCTGTATTCGGTGTTCGTGGCTGGGTGAAAGTCCATGCCTACACCGAAAAGGTCGAGACGCTCTGCTCTTATCAGCCTTGGTTGATAGACACCCCTGCTGGCGTCAAGCCGATACAGATCGATGAATGGCGTAGGCACGGTGAGAGCTTGGTTGCGCATATTGCTGGTATTGATGACCGCGATATAGCGCAGACTTGGTGTGGTAACGATATTCTGGTCGAGAAAGATAAGCTCCCTGAGCTGAAAAGCGATGATTATTACTGGCATCAGCTCGAAGGGCTATCAGTGGTAAGCCACTACGAAGGTGAGCAGATTCGCCTTGGCACAGTTAAGTCGCTTCTCGAAACCGGCGCCAACGATGTGTTAGTGATTAAAGGCGATGCCGAGAGTATCGATCGGGAAGAAAGATTAATCCCCTACGTTGATCAATTTGTCACCAGCATTAGCATGGTGGACAGAAGGATCGACGTCATCTGGGATCCGGCTTTTTAGAGACGCGATAATTAAGGGTTTCAAAAAGAGCAGTAGCAGAGGAACAGGCACATGAAAATCGCACTGATTACCCTGTTCCCGGAAATGTTCAGTTCGCTGACCGAATACGGTATTAGCGGACGCGCAGTAAAGAATGGCTTGTTGGCGTGTCAGAGCTTCAATCCAAGAGACTTTACTGAAGACCGACATCAGACCGTCGACGCACGCCCTTACGGCGGCGGCCCCGGCATGGTGATGATGGTAGAGCCCCTACGCAGGGCAATAACTGCTGCTAAGCAGTGGGCTGGTGATGACGCCAAAGTGGTGTATCTATCGCCCCAAGGACAGGTCCTTAATCAGGGCGCAGTAAACAAATTTGCTACACAGCAGTCACTTGTATTGATTGCTGGCCGCTACGAAGGAATTGACGAGCGGCTAATAGAGCAAGAGGTAGATGAGGAGTGGTCCATAGGTGACTACGTACTCAGCGGCGGTGAATTACCTGCCATGGTGTTAATGGATGCGTTGATCCGTCAAATACCAGGAGCCCTAGGACACAAGGACTCCGCTGACCAGGACTCGTTTGCCGAAGGCTTATTAGACTGCCCGCACTATACGCGGCCAGAGGATTACCAGGGACAAGAGGTGCCGGAAGTACTGTTGTCAGGCAATCATGAAAAAATTAGACGTTGGCGTTTGCAGCAAGCACTGATGCGAACCCAGCAGCGAAGACCAGATTTACTGGACCGCCTCGAGCTCAACCCTGAGCAACAGGCTCTACTCAAGGAAATGAGTGCTGCGCTGGCAGATGATGGCAAAGGATAGTGACCATCCTCTCTGTACAGAGCTCTAAAACAGGTGGCATGCCACCAACCAATGAAAATTGAGGAGCAAGAAATGACTAACAAAGTATCGATAATTGCTGCGCTTGAAAAAGAGCAGATGAGTAAAGAAATTCCTGATTTCAGCCCCGGTGATACCGTTGTTGTACAGGTAAAAGTAAAAGAGGGCACTCGCGAGCGTCTGCAGGCATTTGAAGGCGTAGTACTAGCCAAGCGTAACCGTCAGCTGAACTCTGCCTTTACTGTTCGCAAAATCTCCAATGGTATTGGTGTAGAGCGTACGTTCCAAACTTACAGCCCACTGGTCGACAGCATTGAAGTTAAGCGTCGCGGTGCAGTTCGTCGCGCCAAGCTTTACTACTTGCGTGAGCGTTCAGGTCGATCTGCGCGTATTAAAGAAAAGCTCAATAAATAAGTATTGGTTTCAAACCAGTATTTGTTGTGCAGAAAAAGGCGGCTCCGAAAGGGCCGCCTTTTTTAATGCCCGCAATACTCTTAAGTCTATACGCCAGTGAATATTTGTTCCGTCCTAAACCTTGACAGCGCATTGCCATAGTCTATCTTTTAACTTACCACTATAAGAATGTGATTCAGATCACGATTAAATCAGAAATAATTCACAATAAGTTCTTGAGATGATTTGTGAATCGTTAGGGAATGACCTCCAAGGAAGACATCATGAAAATAACAGTATTAGCGACCCTCTTTTTAGGCTTATTGGCATTGAATCCAGCCCATGCAGGAACCGTTGACCTACTTAGCATATGGTCTGCGGACAAGGGTAAGAAGACGAGCGGTGGTGTCGATGAGAAATTGGGGAATACGCCGTTTGGAGACGGTGTGATCGATCAATTCTTCCCTGATAGCTGCACAACATGCGCTGTGACAACCGGCAGTATCGCCGATATCACATCCGGTGATTTTTGGTCCACAGGAACAGCTCATGACCAACCGGCCGATATGGCTAATATGTTGGCATTTGAAGGGGTGGTTATTCCCGGCTTAACAGGCAATAAAGACCCCGCGAGTTTTAGTGGGCAGAAGTTACTGACCACCGCAGATTTCACCATGGTGGAGCAGGAGCGAATTACTAAGGCCGGCGCGGCAATGTTACTGCTCAAGCCAGTCGATGAGAGTAAATTGATCAATAGCCTGACTCAAGTTATTGCTAATTCTACAGATGCCCCGGTGTCTGAGGGTGCTGGGCTGCTATCTACGGTGGTTCCCATAGAAGAACTTAGAAAGCCGCTGTATCAGAGTCTCAACAAGCTCGATGAGCAATTAAAAAACAATGAGAATGGTAGTTTGCGTGAAATAGTTCACGATCTCATGGGTCTCTCCGGCCTCTACGGAATGACTGAACTGCGGGGCTTGGTGTTGGCCTTTATAGCTGACTACGGTTCTCTTGATGCAGAGAAGAACCTTATGCGTGTAAAGCAGATTCGTCAGCATATCGAAGACTTCCTAAGCACTTGAACGGATGCGCCGTGCTTCCTCAGATCAAAAACTAATCCTTTAGTACTAGTTCGTCAGTGTAATTTTCTTTCATAAAACACAGGCTTATTATACACCCCTGTATTGGCTCCCTAGCATGATGCGTTCAAAGGGATGGTAGTGGTGAATAGACAACAGTCCTACACTGCTTTTTATACAGACGGCGCTAATAAGCAGGACGCTTGAGGCATAGCTGACAGGGAGTTGGCTAGTTAAGGAAACAGGCCAAATTAGTACTAGCCGTTTGATACTAACGATGTTGTGATAAATACATCGAGAATGGAAGGTTGGGCGCCAAGGATGACGTAAGTTAACATTTATCAATATCACTGGTACCCCTTAAAACCCGGACATGGCACTTGCCAAGTTTGGGTTTTTTTTAGCTGTCGAATTTCTTTTACTCCATAGCCTATAAGACATAGACTGCCTGTCTATTAACTCGATACTAAACAGTCTATGTCCCGAAAAGAAAAACCGACAGATCCCTACGCTAGTCGTGAAGCATCCAAATATCAGAGTCCTGTGCCGAGCCGAGAATTCGTCCTCGATTATCTCCGGGACAGTGTTGGGCCGCTGACTCACGAGGAAATTTGCGCGGGATTGGAATTAGTTGATGAAGAGCAGATCGAAGCAATGCGTCGGCGTCTTCGTGCTATGGAGCGGGATGGTCAGGTTGCTCGCAATCGGGCTGATGGCTACGGCACTTTGGATAAGCTAAATTTGGTTAAGGGCCGTGTTATAGGTCACCCGGAAGGTTATGGTTTCGTCTCACCTCTGGAAGCGGGTGAGCAAGACATCTATCTTTCTAGCCGTCAGATGCGCCGCGTATTTGACGGTGATGTTGTACTGGTGAGAATCTCCGGTCGAGATCGTCGCGGACGTCCCGAGGGTACTTTGGTGGACGTTGTTGAGCGCAAGACTACAGAATTAGTTGGGCGTTACTTCTGCGAAAGCGGTATCCACTTTGTGCGCCCTGATAATCCTCGAATCAGTCAGGACATCCTCATTGCTGCTGACCAGCTTAACGGCGCTGCGGCCGGTCAGATTGTTTTAGTGGGTATCACTGATGCGCCATCGCGCAATAGAGCGCCCAGTGGACACATCGCCGAAGTGTTGGGCGACCACTTGGACCCGGGTCTTGAAATCGAAGTGTCGATTCGAAATTATGGCATTCCCCATCAGTGGAACGATGAGGTTCAAGCGGAAACTGATGCCATACCAGACCAGGTTACGGATAAAGAATTTCGTGTTGATCTGCGGTCTCTACCCCTGGTTACTATCGACGGCGAAGATGCCCGAGATTTTGATGATGCGGTTTACTGTCAGCCCAAACCTAGGGGTGGCTGGAAGTTAATTGTTGCGATTGCGGATGTTTCGCATTATGTAAAACCTGGCAGTGCCCTCGATATTCAAGCGTTTGAGCGAGGTAACTCAGTCTATTTCCCCAATCATGTTGTGCCTATGTTGCCGGAAAAACTGTCCAATGGCCTCTGCTCTCTAAATCCTCGGGAAGATCGTCTCTGTATGGTTTGCGAGATGCAGATCAGTCGCGAGGGCGATGTTACCAAATATCAGTTTTATGAAGCTGTTATGTATTCCCATGCGCGCATGACCTACACCCAGGTAGCGCAAATTATTGAAGAGCGAGGGTCTCCAGAAGACGCTAATATCCGCGACCAGTTTGCCGCCATACTGCCGCAGATTGATTCGTTACATGATCTTTACCGTGTTTTACACAAACGCCGCAGCGAGCGAGGTGCCATCGATTTCGATACTCAGGAAACTCGTATCCTATTTGATAGTCAGCGCAAGATAAGTCAAATTATTCCGGTTAAACGCACCGAGGCACACCGACTTATTGAAGAGTGTATGCTGGCCGCCAATGTCTGCACCGCGAAATTTCTTGAGAAATCTAAACTACCTGCACTCTATCGCGTCCACGAGGGTCCCAGCGAAGATCGTCTGACCTCGGTGCGCGATTTTCTCGGTGAATTAGGTATGGGTTTGGGCGGGGGTGATGATCCCCAGCCAGAGGACTACCAGCGTGTTTTGAGGTCGGCTAAAAATCGCGATGACGCCTCGGTTATTCAGTCCGTATTGTTGCGCTCCATGAGCCAAGCGGTTTATCAGGCGGAAAATCTAGGTCATTTTGGACTCGCCTTTGAGGGTTACACCCACTTTACCTCACCGATTCGTCGCTATGCCGATCTATTGGTTCATCGGGCCATTCGCAGCCTTATTCGCAGTAGTAAAAAAGTGTCAGGTGTGGTGCGAATTGAGGGTGCCAAGGAGCTGACAAAAGATAAAATATATCCCTATGAACTTCCCAGTCTAGACGACACTGGAGCGCACCTCTCCGTCACTGAGCGCCGCGCCGATGAGGCGACTCGCGATGTAGTGAACTGGCTTAAATGTGAGTACTTAGTTGATCGAGTCGGTCAGGAATACTCTGGTGTAGTTACTGCTGTGACCGGCTTTGGCTTGTTTGTTATGCTCGACGAACTCTATGTCGAGGGACTGGTTCATGTCACTGGATTGCCGAAGGATTATTACAATCATGAGGCGGCTCAGCATCGAATGGTTGGTGAGCGCACAGGCCGCGTATTCCGTCTAGGCGAAAAACTCAGAGTAAAGGTAGTGCGGGTCAATCTAGATGAACGAAAGATTGATTTTGAATTGGCGGGAGAAGAGACATCTAACGACCATTCTGGCTCTAAACGGCCCCCGGGGAAATTTACTCGAAAAGCCGTTGGCAAGGGGCGCGAGCAAGATTCCAAGAAGGGCCCCAAAAGTAAAAAGAAGCGTGGAGCTGGCGCTAGATCTGGCGGTAAGGATTCCGGGCCGGGTTCGAAGCGCCGTCGCAATGCGCCCAAATCTGCTGGACAGAGCAAAAAAGCACCTGGTGCGGCGCGTAAGAAGAAACCTAAAAGCTGATTGAACTGCCTTCAGTTTTTAGGCTTATCTCGTTTAGCCTGCTATTTTAAATGATTCGGCAAAACCCGATTGAGGATTTCAGCTATGTAGCTGAGGAAGAGCGTGCCCATGCTGCTCTTGTAAAAGTTGGGGTCGCTATTGCCGACAGCCAAAATGCCATAGAGACTGTCGTAGCGCAGCGGTACCGCGGCTACTGATCCTACCTGACGACCGCGCTCACCAAACAAAAACACCATTTCGTCTTCGCGAAGGATGCCGCAGACTGCGCGATTGGCGCCGATCAACGTACCAACACGCTCATTGGCTTTCTCGGTGCTGGCAATACGTGCCATGGTGCGGGGTAGCTTTTTCTCATCGCCAAACAGGGTCAGGCTGTAAAACTCGATTCCATGGTCTTTGCCGAGGCTGTCATAGACGGCTTCGACTAATGCGCCAAGCGTTTTTGCTTCGAGGAGGTTGAGGACCAGGCGCTTGGTTTTTTCGAATAGCAGATCATTATCCTTGGCGGTCTGGAGTATATTTTCTAATCGTGAACGCATCTCACGGTTGCGATCGCGCATCACACCGACTTGACGTTCGACCAAAGAAACTGCCTTACCACTAATGTGGGGAAGAACCATGGTTTCGAGAATGTCTGTATTCTTGTCCAAAAAGTCTGGGTTATCGCGCAGGAACTCACCCACTACTTTTTCGATTGGATCGACTTCTGTTTCTATCTCATTGCTCATATTCTTATACGTCCGTGAAAAACTGTCTTAGCAGGTCCACTCATTATCAGTGGGGAGCCGGAACCTTTCCAGTCAATCTTTAGCGGGCCTCTGGTTAGGTGAACGGTTACCGGTGAATCGACTAGCTCTTGTTGAATAGCTGCAACTGCGGCCGCACAGGCACCAGAGCCACAGGCGTCAGTTTCGCCGACGCCACGCTCGAACACTCGGAGCTTAATTTCACTGCGATCGACAATCTGCATAAACCCTACATTGACACGGTTTGGGAAGCGTTCATGGGACTCCAGAGCTGCGCCCAATTCGGCTACTGTGGCTGTATTTATATCAGCCACGGTTAGCACAGCGTGGGGATTGCCCATTGATACGGCAGCAATCCGCTGAACCTGCCCATTAACGTCTATGTCATAGAGCGATGCTGCTTCGGTGGCCTGAAAGGGAATAGCCGGTGGATCCAGTTCTGGAACCCCCATATCTACGGCAACCAGATTCTTGTTAATCAAATTCAGTGTCATAACGCGATTTGAGGTCTGTACCTGAATAGACTTTTTACCGGTCAGTTGACGGTCGTGGACAAAGCGCGCCAAGCAGCGAGCGCCATTCCCGCATTGTTCAACTTCGGCACCGTCGCAGTTAAAAATGCGATAGTTAAAATCAATATCCACAGCAGACGGCGGCTCAATAACCAACACTTGATCACAGCCGATGCCGGTCTTGCGATCGGCCAAGCGGCGGACCATGGAGGCGGTAATTCGGACATTCTGCGTAACCGCATCAATGACCACAAAATCATTGCCGAGTCCGTGCATTTTTGTGAATTTCATTAACATCAGTGTTATCTCACCACTGCGGGCAGCAAGCTTTCGCCGCTGAGCAGATCTTCGATAGTTTCCCGCTGTCTGACTAAATGAATCTGATCGCCATCAACCATCACTTCTGGGGCCCGCGGGCGACTGTTATAGTTGGAGCTCATCACAAATCCATAGGCACCGGCTGACATCAGGCACAGATAATCTCCGGCACAGATCGATAGAGGTCGGTCTTTAGCAAGAAAATCCCCGGTCTCACAGACAGGTCCAACCACATCGTAAACAGCGCTCTCAGAGTTGCCAGTTGAAATCGATTGGATATCCATCCATGCCTGATATAGAGCAGGCCGAATCATATCGTTCATGGCGGCATCGACAATGGCAAAATTCTTCTCACCATTGCTTTTCAAATACTGTACTTGAGTCAACATTACTCCGGCATTGGCGGTAATCGAGCGGCCCGGCTCCAGCACCAGAGTTTCACTGCGGTCCATTAAGAGCGGCAAAATTGCTGACATATAACTCTGGGGAGTTGGCGGCTCTTCGTCGTCGTAGCGCACGCCAAGGCCGCCGCCAATATCAATATGCTTTAGAGCTATGCCCAGTCCGGCCAACTCATCTACCAGTGCAAGTAAGCGCTCCAGTGCCGAAACAAAAGGTGCTATATCCACCAGTTGCGACCCTATATGGCAATCTACACCCACCACATTGATATGTGCCATCTGCGCGGCGCGCTGATAGACCTGAGCGGCCAGATTGATATCTATACCAAACTTATTTTCCTTCAAACCCGTGGAAATGTAGGGGTGAGTCTGTGCATCCACATCGGGGTTTACCCGCAGGGACACCGCCGCAGTCGCGCCACAGCTGGATGCGGTACTGTTTAGTAGCTCAAGCTCGGCCTCAGATTCGACATTGAAGCAGTGAATACCCAATTCAAGGGCACGTTGCATCTCGCTGGCGGTCTTGGCGACACCAGAAAAAACCACTTTGGCTGGATCACCGCCGGCGCGCAGCACGCGCTCAAGCTCACCAATAGAGACAATATCAAAGCCCGCACCCAGCTCGGCCAGAGTTTGCAGCACGGCAATATTGGAATTGGCTTTTACCGCGTAGCAAATTAGATGCTCTTTATCGACCAGCGCTGATTGGTAGGCGAGAAAATTATTGCTGATGGCGGCTTTACTATAGACGTAACAAGGCGTGCCCAATTGACCGGCAATGGTGGAAAGCGCAGTGCTCTCAATAAACAGGTTCCCATCCTGGGAACTAATGGCGTGATGCATAATCATTTAGTCTTTATTGTGGTTAGCTAATCTTTGGATATTAGATGTTTGGTTGTTAGATGCTTTGTAACTAGGGGCTTGGTAACTAGAGGATTTGTAGCTAGAGCCCTGGTAAGTCGTTGAGACATCTTCCGGAAGATATAAATCGCCCTTATTGCCGCAACCCGAGATAGCTATGGCGACCAGAATGACGCTGGCAGATCCAAATGTTGTCCCGACATTGATTCGCGGTCGATTACTCAATAAATGCGCAAGTAAATAACGATACATGGTTTATAATTCCTGCCGTTGATGCGACGGTATGCCTATCTAACGTGAGGACGTAAGTATAGCGGCAGTGGCGGATGACACTCAAACAAATATGCGGCGCGAGCCCAATCTAACACGCACTTGGCAGTGGCCAAGCATGGATGTAATAAATGAATGAAGCGCAGTTTAATCAGTTGGTAGACGAGCTAATGTTTTCTATTGAAGAGAGCATTGATGACAGCGGCGCGGATATGGACTACGAGAACAGTGCGGGTATGCTTACGATCACCTGCGAAACCAATGGCACACAGATTATTCTGTCACGGCAAGCGGCGGTGGGTGAAATTTGGCTAGCGGCGAAATCCGGTGGATATCACTTCAAGCTGCAAGAAGGCGTCTGGTGCAATACCGTCAGCGGCGAACCGCTGATTGATATGCTTAATCAAGCTTGCCTAGCTCAGTCAGGAGAAACCATCGGCTTCGATTTTTAAGCGGTTTTTACTCTCTTATTAGTGGCACCCAGCCTTTTGGGTATAGGGGGCTTTAGGCGCCAGATCGCACTATTTTAACGCTCACCAAGCCGCGCCTTGGCGCGACTAGCCGCGGCTATAACCTGAGCAGGTGCTGTGCCGCCAAGATGATCGCGCGCAGCAACTGATCCCTCTAGTGTGAGAACATCAAACACATCAGCACTGATTTCAGTGGAAAACTGTTGCAGCTCCTCGAGTGACATTTCTGATAGATCTTTATTTTCAGCCAGTCCATAGGCAACGGATTTTCCGACAATCTCATGGGAATCCCTAAAGGCAATACCTTTGCGAACCAGATAATCAGCCAGATCCGTGGCGGTTGAGAATCCACGGCGGGCTGCCTCATACATCATGTCCGGGCGCGACTCGATGGCCGGGATCATATCGGCGAATGCGCGCAAGCAGTCACGCACTGTATCCACGGTATCAAACAGCGGCTCTTTATCTTCCTGATTATCTTTATTGTAAGCCAGAGGTTGGCTTTTCATTAACGTCAGAAGAGAAATCAGATGACCATTGACCCTGCCGGTTTTACCGCGCACCAGTTCAGGCACATCGGGATTTTTCTTCTGCGGCATAATTGATGAGCCAGTGCAGAAGCGGTCAGGCAGATAGATAAATTGAAATTGCGCTGAGGTCCAGAGGACTAATTCTTCAGACATGCGTGACATATGAGTCATCAAGATACTGGCAAAGGCGCAGAACTCGATGGCAAAGTCGCGATCGCTAACAGAGTCCAGAGAGTTCTCTGTAGGCTTGTCAAAGGCCAGGGCCTGAGCGGTAAATTGCCTGTCGATTGGATAGGTTGTTCCCGCTAGGGCCGCTGCACCCAAAGGGCTCTGGTTGAGTCGCTTGCGGCAATCCTGCAGACGGCTGAAATCTCTTTCGAACATTTCATTCCAAGCCAGAAGATGGTGTCCAAAGGTTACCGGCTGAGCAGTTTGCAAGTGCGTGAAGCCCGGCATAATAGTGTTGGCCTCTTGCGCTGCTAGTCCGATCAAGCCATCTTGTAAGCGCGTCAAAATCGGCGCTATATGGTCTATTTGATCACGCAGCCAGAGACGAATATCGGTTGCCACCTGATCATTTCGTGAGCGACCCGTGTGCAATTTCTTGCCGACAATGCCAATTTTAGCCGTGAGAGCTGCTTCGATGTTCATATGCACATCTTCCAGAACCACTGACCAGGGGAAATCACCGGCCTCTATCTGCGCTTCAATCTCCTGCAGCCCGAGTATTATTTGATCGCGCTCGACGTCGGTTAGCACGCCCGCTTCGCAGAGCATGCTGGCATGAGCCACAGAACCTTGAATATCTTGGCGATAGAGACGCTGATCAAAATTCACCGAGGCAGTAAAGCGGGCGACAAAATCATCCACTGGCTCATTAAAACGGCCACCCCAAGCCTGATTGGTTTGCGTGGCTGCAGTTTTGTTGGTTTCGCTGTTTTCGTTTTTACTCATCGACTTGTTTGCTCAGTGGTTATATCGCGACTAGGATTATAGCTAATCACAGGGATGAGCAATAACTCGAATGAGTGATTCAGGGAAAAATCCGACTCAAATAGGCGATTATTTTATTCCTGACCTATGTCGCGGGCAGGGTTTGTTGGGATTATCTGCAATTGCAGCCTTATCGGCGGTTTTAATAGCATTGCTTCACAGTGGCATTGGCGACTTCGATTTCCTCTGGCTCGGCAAAATCGGCCTGTTCGTATGTTGGATTGCGCTGATCAGTGCGCTGTTTTTATGCCGAGCAAGACCCTATTTGACAAACCTATCGCCGCCTCAGGTAGCACTGATTAACTATCTGTTAGTTTTATTGGCCGCAGCTCTCTGTGCCGTCGCCGCAGAATACTGGAACAGCTACTCTGCCAGTGGGATTTGGCAGGCGGATCCGATATCAATTTTGAATACTGTTCTGATCACGGCGATTCCCGCCGGCGTAATCTTACGGCTTTATTATCTGCAGCAGCGCCTGTACCAGCAACAGAGTGCCAGTCTTGAAGCGCGACTTGCGGCCTTACAGGCGACCATCCGGCCGCACTTTTTATTCAACAGCATGAATAGCCTAGCTACCCTAATTCGAATTGACGCGGACAAGGCGGAAAGAATCGTCGAGAATCTCTGTGATCTGTTTCGCTATGCCCTTAAAGACAGTAAATCAGTAACCTTGAAGGAAGAAGTGGATGCCTGTGAGCGCTATTTGGAAATTGAAAAACTGCGTCTCGACGAACGTCTTGAGTACAGTTGGGATATTAAAACTGCGCTAAGTGATATTCGCGTTCCCCCCTTGATCCTGCAGTCATTAATTGAAAATGCGGTTTTCCATGGCGTGCAGCCTGCTATTCAGGGCGGCTCAATCTATATTGTCATTTATCGCTGCGGAGACTGGCTCACCATAGACCTGGTGAACAGTCTCCCTGAGCCGACTAACAACCATGCGGCGCTTTCTGAAATAACGTCCGGCCATCAATTGGCCTTGGATAATTTGCGCTGCAGACTCGATGCCTTTTTTAGTGGCGGCGCCGAGTTACAGGAAACTGTATTCAAAAATCACTACCATACGAGGATTCTACTTAAACCATTGGAGGGTTAAAGATGATCAAGGTATTGATCGTAGATGATGAATCGCTGGCGCGGATTCGCCTGCAGCGTTTGCTCGGAAAAAAATCGGATATCGAGCTTGTGGGCGAAGCGAGAAATGGCCTTGAAGCGGTCCAGATGGCCCATCAATATCTGCCCGACATTGTACTGATGGATGTGCGAATGCCAGAAATGGACGGGCTAGAAGCCGCGCGCCAGATCGCCAAAATGATACCGCCTCCGGCGGTGATTTTCTGCACCGCCTTTGAAGACTTTGCGCTGCGTGCATTTGATGCCAAAGCCTTTGCCTACTTACTGAAACCGATTAAAGACAATGAGCTGGATGCGGCACTTCAACGCGCCGCGAGCGCAACCCGCGCCCAGCTTAATGGTCAGACACCGAGTCATAGGCGGCACCTCTGCAGCAGAACTCACAACGGCCTCGAATTGGTCGCAGCAGAACATATTCGCCTGCTTCAGGCCGACCAAAAGTACGTCACCGCCTATACCGCTGAAGGCGAAACCTTACTCTCAGATACGCTCAAGGATATTGAGAAGGAATTCTCGCAGTTCTTTGTGCGTGTGCATCGCAGTGCATTGGTTGCCCGCGATGCGATTGAAGGGTTGACCTACGCAGAGGGTCATCTGGCGGTTAAACTAAGGGATATAGCGATTCAGCCGATTGTCAGCCGTCGTCTGGAGCCCAAACTACGGCAATTGTTACCCCAGCTTTAAGGCCGTCCTAGAGCGATAAAATTCAGCTGCCCAAGCGCAGCCAAATGGTCGATAATGTCCACTTAGTCAATCACAGCGATGGAATTTCAGTGCCCCAGACGATCCGAATTGCGACGCGAAAGAGCCCCCTGGCTCTTTGGCAGGCCGAGTTTGTAAAAGCTAAGTTACTTGAGAACCACCCAGATCTTGATGTCCAGCTGGTGGCCATGACCACCCGTGGTGATGTGCTGCTGGATACGCCACTGGCGAAAGTTGGCGGCAAAGGTCTGTTTGTGAAAGAGTTAGAAGTGGCAATGTTGGAAAATCGCGCCGATATTGCCGTGCACTCAATGAAAGATGTACCTATGGAATTTCCTCCGGGCCTAGGCCTAACGGTTATCTGTGAGCGCGAAGACCCCTTAGATGCATTTGTCTCTAATCGCTACGCCAATCTTGCCGAGTTGCCTCCTGGATCTGTGGTGGGAACTTCTAGCCTGCGTCGACAGTGTCAGATTCGCGCTGCCTTTCCAGACCTGCAGATTAAAGATCTGCGCGGCAATGTTAATACTAGATTGGCGAAACTGGATTACGGCGACTACGACGCAATTATCCTTGCCAGTGCCGGGCTGATTCGACTGGGTATGGAGGCGCGAATTGCCTCGCGCCTCGAATCCGAACTCTGCCTGCCTGCTGGCGGCCAGGGTGCAGTAGGTATCGAATGCCGTCTCGATGATCAGGCCACTATCGAATTATTGAAACCCTTAGAGCACAGTCAGACGCGCATACGAGTCACTGCCGAGCGCGCACTTAATCGACGCCTTGAGGGCGGCTGTCAGGTGCCGATTGCCTGTTATGCTGAGTTGGATGAGGCTGGCGAATCACTGCAGTTGCGCGGTTTGGTCGGTAGTGTCGACGGCTCCCTAATTCTGCAAGATCAGCTCTCCGCTCCGGTCGCACAAGCAGAGCAGCTGGGTATTGAGCTAGCCGAACGTTTGCTGGCTGCAGGTGCGGGTGAAATTCTCGCAGAGGTTTACGGGGCAGACTAATGTCGCAACGCATCCTGGTGATCAGACCCCTGAGGCAGGCAGATCAGTTTATTGAACTGCTAGAGCGAGCTGGTAATCAGGTCTGCCATATCCCAGTGATGGCTATTGAACCTGTAGTGGATGGTCAGTCGATTAAAAACCTGATCTTGGAAGTGGATAATTTTGATAAGGCCATCTGTGTCAGTGGCAATGCTGCCGAATTGGCCATTGAATGGTTGGATCGCTATTGGCCAATGCAGCCTGTGGGCATAGAGTATTTTGCTATTGGGCAGCAGACGGCGCACATTCTTGGCGCTGCTGATATTGTCGCCCTGTCACCGAGTGGCCGACAAAATAGTGAGGCCCTGTTAGCGCTGCCTGAGTTACAGGACTTGAGCGATCAGCGGGTGATTGTTTTTCGCGGCCGGGGTGGTCGAGAGATTCTTGGTGATACTCTTATTGAGCGCGGTGCACGAGTCGATTACTGCGAGCTTTATGAGCGCGTAATCAATCCCCAAAAGGCGCTGTTGGCGCGTAAACAGATGTTGGAAAGTGATTGTCTTGTGGCTCATAGTGGCGAGTTGCTAACTGCATTGGGTGATCAGTCCGGAGAGTCTGGGGCTGAGACGGCCGTTGTGGTTCCCAGTGAGCGAGTGGCGGAGATTGCCTGGAAGTTAGGTTATAGAAATATTGTCAGTGCCGAGAATGCGCTGCCAGAGGCAATGTTAGCTGCGGTACAGAAGGCGCTGTAATTTATTGCGTTAAAACCGGTTGACGAGCTATTCTTTGATTAATAAATAATTTTTTGGCGTTTGATGAGTGCGCGATAACTGCTTAATTGGTGTTCAATAGGCGTTTAATTGGCGCGCAACAAAAGAGAGGAAATGGTGACTGAGAAAAAACCTGCTACGCCTGTGGCAAGCGACAAGAGCGGTTCTGCGAAGGCCAGTTCTTCTGCAGCGGATAAATCAAGCTCAGTTAAACCATCTACCAAGAGCAAGGCCACCGAAGCGTCTAGTAACAGTGCGCCTAGAAATAAAGCTTCTGAAAACAAAGCTCCTATCAATAAAGCTCCTAACAATACAGCTCCTAATAATACAGCGCTTGATACTAAAACCCCGAGGAAATCCGTCCCCTGGTTTAAAACAATTCTTTTATTGTTACTGGTCGCTGCACTGGCGGGGTCGTCTTGGTTTGGTTGGATGCAGTGGCAGCAGCGCGCGGTTTTAGCTGAGAGTCTGCAAGCCAGATTAACGGCCTTTGAGGGGCAGATTGAGAGACAGCAGCAAGTGACCGTTCGCGCGGGCCAGCAGCAGTCGAAAGCCATTAAAACTCTGCAGGACCAAGTCTACTCTCTGCGCCTGCTGACTAACCGTCAGGCCGAGCAGATATTAACTCTGGGCACCGCGACCCGGGGTGATTGGCTATTGGCAGAAGCTGCCTATCTAGTGCGTTTGGCCAATCAGCGTCTTCAGGTGGAGCGCAGCGTCGATAATCCTCTGGCGATTTTGGAAAGTGTCGACGGCATTTTTGTTCAAATCAATGATCCTGAATTACTGGCGGTGCGCAATGCCTTGGCAGTTGATATTGCCGCTTTGCGCATGGTTGAAAAAGTCGATCCTGAGGGGATCTACCTGGAGTTACAGGCAATCTCGGCGGCCCTTGAAACACTGTCGATACTTGAGCCTCATGCTGACCCTGAAGCTGTTCAACTTGCTCAAGCTGGACAAGATAGCGAGCAGCCACCGAGTTCTCTAGCCGAAACGCTTCAGCGCTTTAGTGACAATTTTGGCAACCTAATTGTTTTGCAGCGACGTCAACAACCGATTGAGCCTTTACTCAACGGTGCAGAACAAACCATGGTGCGTCAGAATCTCTACCTGCTACTTGAGCAAGCGCAGAGTGCTTTGCTCCGTGAAGAGCAGAGAATTTACAGCAGTAGTCTCACAAAAGCCGAGGCATTACTGCGCCGCTACTTTCAGTTAAACAGTGAATCCGAAGCCTCAATTGTACGACTGCAGATTCTCGCCGAACGTTCAGTGAACCAGACACTACCGGATATCTCCGGCTCGCAGAATGCTATTCAAACAGCGCTTAATTTGCGCAATAGCAGCGCTACCGACGAGGGAGCCGAACAGTGAGAAAGCTATTGTTGTTGCTAGTGCTGGCCTTGCTTGTTGGCGCGCTGGCAGTCTGGGTATTACAATTTGGCAGTGGCTATGTGCTGCTAAGTTTTGCTGAATTGACGATTGAGATGAGTGCTTGGACTGGACTAATAATCTATTTGGCTGCCACCGTACTGCTGTTTTGGTTGTTGTTAACTTGGCGCTGGATCGTGAGCGCTGGCGGTTTTAGATCTTGGTGGCGCAATCGCCGTAGCGCGCGTAATCAGAATCAGACTGCTGAAGGGTTGTTACTGTTTGCTGGTGACGATTGGCAAGAAGCGGCAAAGCTGTTATCCCAGTCTGCTGATAAGTCATCAATGCCAGTGGTTAATTTGCTGTTTGCAGCCCGAGCTGCTGCGGACAATGAACAGTTTGATCAGGCCCGTCAGATTCTGCAGCGATTAAAAGTATCCTATCCGAAAAGCCGTTTTGTCGCCGATAAGGCCCTTGCCGAAACGCACTTACTACAAGAGCGGCCCGAAGAAGCACTGAAAATCCTGCAGGCTGTCTATGCTGAAAACCCGCGTGATAAAGGGCTTTTGCGGCTCTTAGCCGATGCTCATTACCTATCTGAAAATTGGACTGCTGCGCAAAAAATGCTGGGGGATTTGAAGCGCTTTCAGGCTGTCAATGATCAGGATCTGGCTAATCTTGAGCAGGACGTTTACTGTAACTTACTCGACAGCTCAGGGCTGAATAGTAGGGGCACAATAAGTGAAAAGCGAGTTCAGCTTGAGGATATTTGGTATCTGATTCCCAGAAAACACCAGCGAGAACCGCAGATTATTGCCTGCTATGCTGCCAGTCTAGGTAGAGTTAAGTTAACCGACAAACAGCAGGTGCTATTGACCAAATCGCTCAACAGGCAGTGGCATCCACAGTTGGTCACACAGTTTGGCGAGCTTGAATCGGAGAGTCCAGAAAAGCAGCTGATGGTGGCTGAAAAATGGTTGGTGCAGCACGGCGAAGATGCCGATCTACTCTTGGCGCTGGGACGAATCTGCCAGCGTCTGAAGTTTTGGGGCAAGGCCAAGGACTATTTTACAACTGCCGTTAAGTTACGTCCCTCGGTTCAGGGCTCTATCTACTTGGCCAGCGTGCTGGAAAAAATCGGCGACAGCAACGCTAGTGCTGAGGCTTACAAACAGGGGTTGCTCGCCGCACTTGAGCAAGAGCCGCTAAACGACTAGCTGCCACTAAGACGACAGTGTCAGGCTGCCTGTTGAAAGCTACGCAGCAACTCTATTTCATCCGCCCAAATCGATGGATCTATGGTTTCCAGAACCAGGGGAATTCCGTCAAAGCGCTCGTCCTGCATAATAAATTGAAAGACATTTAGTCCCAGATTGCCATGCCCAAGACTGTGGTGTCGATCGACGCGACTGGCATATTCTGAGCGCGAATCATTCAGATGCATGCCGCATAGATAGTCAAAGCCGACAATCCGCTGAAAATCATCAAAGACTTTTTCACAGCCATCTGTACTGCGCATATCGTAGCCCGCGGCAAAGGCATGACAGGTATCGTAGCAGATACCGACACGGCTCTTATCTTCGACGCCATCGATCATGGCTGCCAATTGCTCAAAACTAAAGCCAAGATTACTGCCCTGGCCAGCAGTATTCTCAATCACGGCAGTGACTCCAGACGTTACGTCCAAGGCCAAATTGATCGATTCTGCGATCTTGGTTATGCATTGGTTCTCCGTGATTTTGCGCAGATGACTGCCGGGATGAAAGTTAAGATATTTGAGTCCTAGCTGCTCACAGCGACGCAATTCATCGACAAATGCCTCACGAGATTTTTCAAGCCCCTCGGTCTCAGGATGGCCAAGATTAATCAGGTAGCTGTCGTGGGGCAGAATCTGCTCCGGCGAAAAATCATAGCGTTCACAGTTCTCTCTAAACTTCTCAATGCTTTCTTGGCTAAGAGGTTTGGCCTGCCATTGACGTTGATTTTTGGTAAAGAAAGCAAAGGCTGTGGCGCCTATTGCCTGGGCATTCAGTGGTGCATTTTCGATGCCGCCAGCCGCACTAACGTGGGCGCCAATATATTTCATAGGGGACTATTCTCTGGAGGTGAGAGTAGATGCTTATTAGTCTCAGAATAATAATGTAAAAGGGAATAATCTCCAACGGCCTTGATAGTTATCAACAGGCCTGAAGTCAAAAACTGCTAGTCTTATAGGTCACTATGATAACCGTCAATGCTTTATGACTGATTTTGAATGCACTCCCCAAGTCGCTCTAGATTTTATGAATCGCGAGCATCGCAAAGCGTTTGATGATGCTAATGCCTTAAAGCGTCTCTTGGATAAGGCCTTGGCGCTGAAACTCGACAGTGCCCTTAAATCTGAAACTAAATCTCCAGAGCCTGAAGCGTTGGGTGAATTCGAGACTGAGGAAGAGGCCAAGACGAGCCAGTCCGACAGCACCAAAATTGAACTACTGATGCAGACCCTGTTACTGGACACTGTTACCCACTTTAAACTGGAAGAGCAGTGTATGGAGCAATACGAATTTCCTGCGCGGGAGGCGCATAGTCAAGAGCATCGACTGGTATTGCAATGGATGGACAGGGAACACAGTCTCTGGAGTAGAGATTGCAATATTGAAACCATCAACCATCTGAGCATTTACGCAGCAGACAGATTTCCCAAATGGTTGCTCAATCATATAGTCACCATGGATACGGTGATGGCCAGCTATATTCACCGCCATGGCGGTACTTCTTTTTAAATACAGCTCTCTTTAAACACAGCTCTTTTTAGATACGGTTTCTTTTTAGATCTCGAATCAAAAATCGCACCGGATGCATGGCCTGACAGAGCTCTTCAGGCAAAGTGTCATTCAGTATTGTTTTCTCGCCGGCAATCTCCGCCGCCAACAGTTCGGCCGTTAACGGCGCATAGCTCAGGCCTCTGGAACCCATACCGCAATTAACATAGAGGTTGGGTAGATAGGCTCCGAGAGTCGTCATGGGAGTCTTGGCATCGCGGCGCAATTTGGCGTAATCCTCAAGCATGGCCCCTCGGTCCGGCACCGGGCCGGCAATGGGCAGATAATCTGAGGTGGTGCAGCGAAAGTTAGCTCGCCCAGTTAATTTTTCATTGGTCGGGTTGCCCAGTACTGCCGCTAGTCCGGCATCGGTCGCCGCTATTTGCGCCAGATTGGTCTGATGGTCAATATCCCGCAGTTCGGTAGTAAACAGGTCTTTGTTGTAGGTCGCGCCACAGCCGTGCAAACCCTCTTCTGCGGGCGTGATATAGCACTCGCCACAGACTACCATTTTCATTTTGCTGCTCTCCGGAGTGCAGGGCAGTTGTGTGATCTGGCCGCGAATCTTGCGCAGCGGTAGATAGGCCGTTTGGCTAAATTTTTTGCAGTCAAAGGCACTGGCAATAATGGCACTCTCAGTTTCAATCACCAGCTGCTTATTGGCATCCAGTAATTGCCAGCTCTGCTGTTGCTCACTGTATTCGAGACTGTGGATATCTGCCTGTACAAGCGGAATATCATTTAGTTTAAGTAATTGTTCGCAGATAAGCTGCGGTGGCAGCCAGCCCAGCTGGGGAAAATACAGAGCCGACTCCGCCTGCAGTGGCACGCCGCTCAATGCCTCTAGCTGTCCATGAGCGATGGTTTTGACCATCTCTGTCTGATCGGCGTAGCGCTCACTAATCAGCTTAAAGTCTCTACGGGCCTTCTCATTCTCCGGCACTACCAATACGCCGCACTGGCGACCCAAACCACTGTCCCAGAAAGGCTGGTAATAGTGGCTGGCAAACTGAATGGCCGCGAGATTAACGCGGGGCAGTAAATCGTCTCTGGGGGATAGTTTGGGGTAGACAATACCTTCGGGATTTCCCGAGGCCTCGGCGCCGGCATGGTTATGACGGTCGACAACTGTCACGTTGAAGCCGCGTTTTTTTAATGCCGCAGCCACTGTGCAACCAGAGATGCCCGCGCCTATAACAGTGACGGTTTTACGGTTGCGGGGAATCGGGTTGGCGGTTTCAAACCAGGGCATAGCACTGGGTTGCTGTTTACTCATTTCCCGAGGCCAAACTCAGTGCAAATTTGCTCACACCAGCGGCTAATATAGTCATCACTGAGATCTAGCTGGTTCTCGTCATCTAGTGCTAAGCCGACAAAATGCGCCTTATTATCGGTGAGCGCCTTGGACTCGTCGAACTCATAACCTTTGTTGGGCCATTCGCCGACCATAGTTGCACCACGATTTTTCACCTTGGCCCAGAGATAGCCGAGGGCATCCTGAAACCATTCCGGATAACCTATCTGATCGCCGAGACCGTAGACCGCGACCTGTTTTCCAGCGAAGTCGATTTGCTCTAGTTCGTCCCAGTGACTCTCCCAGTCCTCTTGAAGTTCGCCGTAGTCCCAGGTGGGGATGCCGAGTATTAGCAAATCATAATCAGCCATTAGGCTGAGGGGTTGATCGGCGATATTGTGCAAGCTGACGCTGTCGCTGTGTTGGCTATTGATCTGGGCACAGATTTTTTCCCCGGCCATTTCTGTGTAGCAGGTTGAGCTGCCGTAAAATAGGCCGATTGCTGAACTCATTGATTTTTTCTCAAGCTGGGAGTAGGAATTTGCTCTAACAAGATCGTTATATGAGCGATCCGAGGGGATCATGATACCTGCTCTGTTGGCAGGACGGAACGCCCTTTGCTCGCTCTCTATTTTAAGCGCCGCCGGCAAAATCCAGCTGCCGCCAGGCTTCATAGACAATAATCGAGACCGTATTCGAGAGGTTGAGGCTGCGACTCTCTTTTTGCATAGGTAGGCGCAAGACCTGCTCTGTGCCCAAACCGTCGCGAACATCCGCAGGCAAGCCGCGAGTTTCAGGACCAAATAACAGTGCATCTCCCTCTTCAAAGCGAGCCGAGGAATAACAAACTGTACCTTTGGTGCTTAGGGCGTAAATCTTTTTCGGCTGCTGGCTCTGTCGATAGGCCTCTAGACTAGCGTGGACTTTTAACGATTGAAATTCGCGGTAGTCTAGGCCGGCGCGGCGGAGTTTTTTATCATCCAGATCAAAACCCAAAGGCTCAATCAGATGCAGGCGAAAGCCGGTATTGGCGCAGAGGCGAATAATATTGCCGGTGTTAGGCGGAATTTCTGGTTGGTATAAAACAATATCGAGCATGAATTTTTAAGAGGCGACTTAGGCGTCGACAATCTCCACCATCAAATCATCTGACAGACTTTCGAGAATGTCGGTTAGCTGGTCTCCAGTCATGCCACTTGGCAGCTGCAGGTAGGTGTGCGCGTAAAACATCATACCGGCGGACATGGGTGTGCTTTCACAGAAGGTTTCCAGGGAAATAAGGCTGACGCTATGGCTCGCCAGCAATGCTGAAATTTCGCCGACAATGCCTGGGCGATCATTGGCAACAATTTCGATGCAACTGACTTCGGCTTCTTTTTCTGCGCTTGGGGCACTCTGCTCAACAATAATTTTTATTCCATGAACGGAGAGTTCGCCCAGAGCCTGCTCGAGATCAGCATGCTTAGCGGGCTCAACTTCCACCAGCAGGATGCCGGCAAACTTGCCTGCCAGGCGCGCCATGCTACTTTCCATCCAGTTGCCACCGTGGTGACTAATAGTCTGGGAAATCTGTTCAACTATCCCTTCGCGGTCATCGGCGATCACAGTTAGTACTAAATAATCGGTCATTTTTCGTTCCTCTGCTTAACTGCAAATGATTATGGCACTATTATGCAGGTCAGATGAATCTGAAACTGTCCAATTGGATAAATATGTTTCAATCAACCATTGCCCCTAATAAAGAGCTATAAAGCTTACGAGTAGCAGGGCTAACGCAACTTAGGAAGCCAATACCGTGATCGAAATTCCTGCAGAAATGCTGAGCGCAGAAATCCTCTATGGGATTATCGAAGAGTTTATCTTGCGTGAGGGCACTGATTACGGCTCACATGAAGTCAGCTTGGAAAGTAAAATTGATCAGGTGAAACATCAACTTAGTAAGGGTGATGTGTTGATTACTTTTGATCCTGCTACCGAAAACTGCAATCTATTGACACGCCATCAGTTCAAGCAATATCAGGCTGAGCAAGAAGATGCTGAGCAGCAGCCGTGAATAAAGGCAACTCGCTTAAAAGAGCTTCGAAGCAACAGTCTGCGGTGACTGCCGCAGCAGTGTTTGCCGACTGGTTCGACCAACTTGAGGCCGCGCCACAGATCCTAGTGGGGTTCAGTGGTGGTCTCGACTCCACTGTACTGCTGCATTTGCTCTGTGAGCTACTGCCGCCGGAGCGGATCACAGCTGTGCATATTCATCATGGATTGTCTGCCAATGCTGACGACTGGCAGCAACATGCAAAAACCCTCTGCCATTCTCTGGGGGTGCGTCTAATCAGCGAATCTGTAGTAGTCAATAAAACCGGCGCTGGACTTGAGTCTGCGGCGCGAGACGCACGTTACAAGGTGTTTGAAGAGCATTTGATCGAAGATGGCTTGCTGCTTTTGGGTCACCATGCCGATGATCAGGTGGAGACAGTGTTGTTCCGGTTGTTGCGTGGTTCCGGTGCCAGAGGTCTTTCGGGGATACCGCAAACCCGTGCCGTGGGTGCAGGACATTTGATTAGGCCGCTGCTGAATCAGCCAAAGTCCAGATTGCAGGCCTATGCTGAGGCCCAGCAGTTAGTATGGATCGAAGATGAAAGTAATCAGCAGGAGCAGTTTGATCGCAACTATTTACGCAACAGCGTTATTCCTACATTGGCCGAGCGCTGGCCCGATTATGTCCAGGGCGTTATGCGCAGCGCAGAGCAGAGTGGTCAGGCAGATCAGCTTGCCGACTCTGTGGCGCGAGCCGATCTTGGTCTACTGGATCCACGCCCAGAGCGGGGCGGCTGGTCATTAGATCTAAACCAGTTTATTGCGCTAGAGCCCCTGCGGCAGAAAAATCTCCTGCGTTACTGGCCTGAAGTGCAGGGAATGCCGCCACTGGGGCAAACGTTTATCGATGAGGTGATGTACTCTTTGCTGACCGCTCGAGAAGACAGTGAGCCAAAGGTGGTGCGGGCTGATCTTCAGCTATGTCGCTACCGTCAGCGCCTCTATCTACTGAGGCTCAGTGGACGTCCAAAAGCCGATCTGGATTTCTGTCTATTTTGGCCTGCCGATGAGTCATTGGTGCTACCCGATGGCAATCTATTAATCGCTGAGTCAGCGCGCGGCGAAGGTCTGCGCCTGAACAATATTGAACGCTTGCAAGTTCGCTTTCGCCGCGGCGGTGAACGCTGCCAGCCAGCGGGTCGCGAGCATTCCAATAGTCTTAAAAAACTGCTTCAGGAATTCGGCTTAGAGCCTTGGTGGCGAGAGCGAGTCCCTTTATTTTACAGCGACGAACAATTGGTTGCTGTGGGTGATCTATGGGTCTGCGAAGGGTGGCAGGTTGGGCCCCAAATGGAGGGTTTAAAAATCACCTGGCAGACAAACTCTCTGTAGAAACTGCTGGGCCTTTCTGTTAATCTGCTCTCCCATCTTAGGTAGGGTGGGTCTCGGTCATTTTAACGGCCAAACAAGCCTCTCTCGATTACATTTTTCAAGATTCTGTTCTTATGGAAAGCACTTCTATTTGAGCTTGGAATCGTGGTTTTACAGGGTCTTTATGACACGTTTTATTTTTGTTACCGGTGGTGTTGTCTCGTCTTTGGGTAAAGGTATATCAGCGGCATCGCTGGCTGCTGTGCTCGAATCCCGAGGACTCAATGTCACAATCCTGAAGCTCGACCCCTATTTGAATGTCGATCCCGGAACCATGAGCCCCTATCAGCACGGTGAAGTTTACGTGACTGAAGATGGTGCAGAGACAGATTTAGATCTTGGCCACTACGAGCGTTTTTTACGTTCGAAGATGACCAAGAACAATAACTTCACCAGCGGTCAGGTCTACGAAACAGTTTTGCGTCGCGAGCGTCGCGGTGACTATCTGGGTGGCACTGTGCAGGTTATTCCGCACCTGACAAATGAGATTAAGCGCCGTGTCTATGCCGGTGCTGGAGATGCCGATATAGCTGTTGTTGAGATCGGTGGCACGGTCGGTGATATTGAATCACAGCCGTTTCTCGAAGCGGTTCGCCAACTAAAGGTTGAGCTCGGTCACAAGCGAGCATTGTTATTGCACCTCACTTTGGTTCCCTATATTGCCTCTGCTGGCGAAACTAAAACTAAGCCAACCCAGCACTCGGTAAAAGAGATGCGTTCTATTGGCCTGCAGCCTGACGTGTTGCTGTGTCGCTCTGAAGTACCGATTGAAGAGAGTCAACGCCAGAAAATCTCGCTGTTCACCAACGTTGAAGAGCGTGCGGTGATTCCAGTAATTGATGCGCCGACTATTTATCAAATTCCACGTATGCTCCACGAGCGCGGCTTGGACCAATTTGTTGTCGATCGCTTTGAACTTGATGTGCCTGATGCGGATCTCAGCGAGTGGGATTTTGTAGTTCAGAGCCAACTGCATGCTGACGGTCAGGTGACCATCGCTATGGTCGGTAAGTATATGGAGCTGCTGGATGCCTACAAGTCTGTTACTGAAGCCTTGACTCACGCCGGCATTCATAACAAGACCAAAGTTAAGATTCGCTATGTTGATTCCGAACTGTTGGAGCAGGATCACTCATTACTCAATGGTGTCGACGCTATTCTGGTTCCTGGCGGTTTTGGTACTCGAGGCACCGAAGGCAAAGTCTTTGCGGTTAAAACAGCCCGAGAAAACAATATCCCCTACCTGGGTATCTGTCTGGGTATGCAGATTGCGATTATTGAATATGCGCGCAATGTCTGCGGCCTTGAAGGGGCTAATAGCACCGAATTTGATACCACAGCAGCTAACCCAGTGGTGGGGCTGATTGCTGAGTGGATCGATGCCTCAGGCAATAAAGAGTCCCGCACCGAAGACTCTGATCTCGGCGGCACCATGCGTCTTGGCTCTCAGGTCTGTCATCTGGTTCCTGGCTCTATGGCCCACGGTATCTACGGCAATGATCAGGTGGAAGAACGTCACCGTCATCGCTTTGAGGTAAACAATAATTACTTGCCCGCCCTGAAAGAGGCCGGTCTGGTGGTTGGCGGTCTGTCTCACGACAAGACATTGGTAGAAACGATCGAACTGCCTAATCATCCCTGGTTCTTCGCCAGCCAGTTCCACCCGGAATTCAACTCGACGCCCCGAGATGGCCATCCGCTGTTTGAAGGCTTCGTGAGTGCGGCACTAAAGTATCAAAAGCAATCATCTGCCCAGGGTGACAAATAATGAGCGCCGTGACGATTCAGGTAGCGGATATAGACGTTAGCAATGATGCGCCCATGGTGTTGTTTGGGGGCATGAACGTGCTTGAGTCGCGGGATATGGCTATGCAGATTGCAGAGGCCTATGTTCGTGCCACTGAAAAACTCGGCATTCCCTATGTCTTCAAGGCTTCGTTTGATAAGGCCAATCGATCGTCAATCACTTCCTATCGCGGCCCCGGCCTCGATGAAGGGTTGAAAATATTTCAGGAAATTAAGCAGACGTTTAATATTCCACTGATCACCGATGTCCATGAAATCGAACAGGCTAAGCCGGTTGCGGAAGTCTGCGATGTGATTCAACTGCCAGCATTTCTCGCCCGCCAGACCGATTTGGTCCAGGCCATGGCAGAGACTGGTGCAGTGATCAATGTTAAGAAACCACAGTTTTTAAGTCCCGGTCAGATGGGCAATATAGTTGACAAGTTCCGTGAGTGTGGCAACGACCAGATTATGCTCTGCGAGCGCGGTACCTGCATGGGTTACGACAATCTGGTTGTGGATATGCTCGGTTTTCGCACAATGAAAGACGTCAGTGGCGGCTTGCCGTTAATATTTGATGTCACTCATGCATTACAGTGTCGGGATCCCTTGGGCGCAGCATCTGGCGGTCGTCGCCATCAGGTGGCTGAACTGGGTCGTGCTGGCATAGCTGTCGGCATAGCTGGCCTTTTCCTTGAGGCCCATCCAGATCCGGATCAAGCGCGCTGTGATGGCCCCAGCGCACTGCCTCTGGATAAGCTCGAGCCGTTTCTCGCGCAAATGAAAGCCTTTGATGACTTGATAAAATCTCAGGACGACCTCGGTATTCTTTAAGGTCGTCTTTGATGCTTTACCCTTTTCCCAAGGCACTGGTAAATTAATTGTTACATTCCATCATGCGCAACTCCCTTTGCGCATGTCACCATAGATACTGGAGATAATAGTAAATGAGCAACATTGTAGATATTAAGGCATTTGAAATTCTCGATTCCCGCGGCAACCCGACAGTCCAGGCGGATGTGATTTTGGAGAATGGTGTTGTTGGCACTGCCAATGCCCCCTCAGGTGCTTCAACCGGTTCCCGCGAAGCGCTTGAGTTGCGCGATGGCGACAGCAGTCGTTATCTGGGTAAGGGCGTATTGACTGCCGTAAACAATATCAACACTACTATTAAAACCCTTTTGGTTGGCCAAGATGTCGCCGACCAGCGCTTGCTCGACAAGCTGATGATCGATGCAGATGGCACTGAAAACAAAGCCACACTGGGCGCCAATGCGATTCTGGCTGTTTCCCTGGCTGCGGCTAAAGCTGCCGCGATCGATCTGGGTATTCCACTGTATGCACATATTGCCAACGTCAATGGAACGCCTGGTCAGTACAGCATGCCTGTGCCGATGATGAACATTATTAACGGTGGTGAGCACGCGGATAACAATGTTGATATCCAAGAGTTTATGGTGCAGCCGGTTGGCGCTAAAAGCTTCTCTGAAGCTCTGCAGGTGGGTACTGAAATCTTCCATCAGTTGAAGAAGGTTCTCAGCAACAAAGGTTTGAATACGGCAGTGGGTGATGAAGGGGGTTTTGCACCGGATCTGGCCTCCAATGCTGAAGCCCTAGCAGTGATCAAGTTGGCTACCGAAGCCGCTGGTTATGAATTGGGCAAAGACGTTACTCTGGCCCTCGACTGTGCGGCCTCCGAATTTTACAAAGACGGCCACTACAATCTGTCTGGTGAAGGCGTGGTATTTAGCTCAGAAGGTTTTAGTGATTACCTGGCAGAGCTCTGCGATGTCTATCCAATTATCTCTATTGAAGACGGTCTCGATGAGTCTGACTGGGATGGCTGGAAGTACCAGACTGAAAAGCTCGGCGAGCGCGTCCAGCTAGTTGGCGACGATCTGTTTGTTACTAACACCAGCATCCTGGGTCGTGGTATTGAACTGGGTGTAGCCAACTCGATTCTGATCAAGTTCAACCAGATTGGCACGCTGTCTGAAACTCTCGATGCTATCGCTATGGCGAAAGACGCGGGTTACACCGCCGTTATTTCTCATCGCTCTGGAGAGACTGAAGACACGACTATCGCGGATCTGGCTGTGGCTACCGCTGCCGGCCAGATTAAAACCGGTTCGCTGTGTCGCTCGGACCGTGTTGCCAAGTACAACCGTCTATTGCGCATCGAAGCTGAATTGGGCGAGCAGGCTCAGTACCGCGGTCTGGCAGAATTTAAAGCCGCTCAGTAATTCCCAGTTGTAAGCTGTTGCGCTCTTTACCGATTTCCTGGGAAAAGAGCGCAGCGGTTGATGGGCAAATATCCGAAAAGCGAATAGAATGCCTGCATGCGCTGGTTAATTATTATTTTAGTGGTCCTTCTGGCCGGTCTACAGTGGCGACTGTGGGTCGGTGAGGGCAGTCTCGCCCACCGTGCCGAGCTCAATCGACAGCTGCAGCAACAGGAAGATGAGAACCAAACTCTGCGTCAGCGCAATCAGCAGATTGCCACCGATGTGGAAAGTCTTAAAAACAATCTCGATGCCATTGAAGAAAAAGCCCGCGCCGATCTGGGTATGATCAAGCAGGGTGAAACCTTCTATTTGGTGATTGATAAAAATCAGCGGCCAAAGCCAGTTCAGGATAGTCAACAATGACTACTGTTAACTATTGGGCAATTGTTCCCGCCGCCGGAAGTGGTCAGCGCTTTGGGGGCGAGGTAGCAAAACAGTTTCAGCCGCTCGGTGATCATCTAATCGCTCAGCACAGTCTAAGCCGTCTGTTAAATATTCCCTGTATTGCACGAATCATTGTTCCCAGTGATATGGCCTCGCCCTATTGGCTGCAGATTCCTGCCGCCAGTGATCCACGGGTCGAGCTGGTTGCCGGTGGCTCTGAACGGGTGCATTCAGTACTGCAGGGGTTGTTGGCTATTGGCGATCGAGCTGAGAGCAGCGACTGGGTGTTGGTGCATGATATGGCGCGTCCCTGCATCACTAGCGGCGATATCAATAAGTTGATCAGCGAGTTAGCCGGCCATGCTGTGGGTGGCATACTCGCCACCTCGGTGACTGACACGTTAAAAACAATCGGCGCCGACAATCATATTCAAGCAACGCCAGATCGCAATCTCTATCGTGCGGCGCAAACCCCGCAGATGTTCCGTTACGGGCTGTTGGTGAAAGCCCTTGAGATCATGCTCAGTGACGGCCAAACCCCCACTGACGAAGCATCGGCTATAGAGTATTTGGGTGAGCAAGCAAAAGTTGTCGAGGGTCGCCGCGACAATATAAAAATTACCCACCGCGAAGATTTGATTATCGCCGCAGCGATTATGAATCAACAGGAGACTGAACAATGCGTATAGGACATGGCTACGATGTGCACCGGTTTGGTCCCGGCGATAAGTTAATTCTGGGGGGAGTGAGTATTCCCTATGAACACGGCTTTGTTGCTCATTCAGACGGCGACGTGCTGATTCATGCCCTGATCGACGCACTGCTCGGGGCCGCGGCACTGGGAGACATAGGCCAGCATTTTCCCGATACAGATGCTAAGTGGCAGGGGGCTAATAGCCGTCAGCTTTTAACCGCGGTTGTCGCCATGATTGCCAGCAAAGGCTACAAATTGGGCAATGTCGATATCACCATTGTCGCTCAGCAGCCAAAAATGTTGCCTCACTTAGACAAAATGCGCCTCAATCTCGCAGCAGATATAAGCTGCAATATTGATCAGATTAATATCAAAGCGACCACCACCGAAGAGCTTGGTTTTGCTGGGCGCAAGGAAGGCATTGCCTGTCATGCAGTGGCTTTATTGGTCTCCTCTTAAAGCCTGCCCCATCGAAATACAACTTTTCTCGGACTAACTGCTATCGATTCTCAAGCCCCCGACTCCCAAATCCCGGACTCCCAAACGTTTGATTTTCAGCGCTTGCCGCGCCTGTTTCTAGCAACCTTTGGCCGCGCTCAGTTCCGTAGCCAGCCAGAAGACTTTCAAGTCGATGAGATACTCGGTTTTGAGCCTAGCGGTGAGGGCGAGCATCTATTTGTGCATGTCCGCAAGCGTGACCAAAATACTCAGTGGGTGGCCGGGTTGTTGGCTGAGCTTGCCGGCATCAAGCGCAATGATGTCAGCTATTGTGGCATGAAAGACCGCTTTGCTGTGACCACGCAGTGGTTCAGTCTCTATTTGCCGGGTAAAGAAATTTCTCAGGAACAATTAGTCCACAGTGACTTTGAAATCTTGAGCATGGCGCGCAACAATAAAAAATTGCGTCGCGGTATGCATGCTGCCAATACCTTTCGGCTGATATTGCGAGAGTTTACCTCTCTTGAAGAGCATTTCTCGGATATTGAGGCTCGTCTCAGCAGTATCGCCAGCAATGGTGTACCGAACTACTTTGGCGAACAGCGCTTTGGTCATGACTGCGGCAATTTGCACCAGGCTCAGGATCTGATCGAACGCGATCAACTCAAAGGCAATCGTCGGGGTACTGGTATCTATCTTTCGGCAGCGCGGTCCTGGCTGTTTAATCTTGTACTAGCCGAGCGCCTGGAAAAGGGTAACTGGTCAGAGTGCTTCGCTTATGAGCCTGAACCTAGCGGTCCACTCTGGGGCCGCGGACGGTCAGCGGCCAGTGGTGATCTCGAAATATTAGAACAGACAGTTTTGGGGCCCTGGCAGTCCTGGTGTTATGCATTGGAACATGCCGGACTTAAACAAGAGCGTCGGGCACTGATATTGCTGCCACAGAATATGCATTGGCAGAGGCTGGCCGTAGATCAGTTAGAGCTCAGTTTTGATCTCTCCGGGGGCTGTTTTGCGACGGTGATACTACGTGAGATCGCTGAATTATTCCGCCCTCCAATAGAGTCCCTGTGATATATTTGCACAGCATTTAGTGGACTAATTTTAAACCCAACCCGTTAAGTCCGAAGGGACTTTAGGAATAGAGGATTTTGCGTGAACTCGATTGATTTGGCTGGTGTTGGCATGACATCTCAGCGCACGCGCGAGCGGCTGATTCAGCGATTAAAAGATCAGGGCATCACCAATCAACGGATCCTCGATGTCTTTCGGGTAACGCCACGGCATATCTTTCTCGACGAAGCATTGGCCCATCGCGCCTACGAGGATACGGCTCTACCTATCGGCTTTTCCCAGACTCTTTCTCAGCCTTATATAGTTGCTCGGATGACCGAAATTTTGCTCTCCGCCGGCCCCCTGAGAAACGTTCTTGAAATTGGCACAGGGTCTGGCTTTCAGGCTACTATTCTGGCGCAGTTGGTGGACCGGGTTTATTCAGTGGAGCGTATTGAGCCTCTGCTAACAAAAGCTAAAGAGCGCTTTCGCAAGCTGGGTTTGCGCAATATCACCGCTGAACTCTCCGATGGCAGTTTTGGTTGGAAACGCCATGCACCTTACAACGGTATTATTACCACTGCAGCGCCTCAGGCGATCCCAGACGACCTGTTACATCAGTTGGCACCGGATGGAATACTGGTGATTCCGGTGGGTACTGGCGATGTTCAGGATCTGCGAGTTCTGCGTCGTATTGGCAGCTCATCTGAGTTTGAAGAAGAGATTATTGAGCAGGTTAAGTTTGTCCCGCTGTTGGGTGGTCTAGCCCAGTAATCAGAGAGTGCAGCGGATAATAGCCTCACCGATCAGCCTTTGGAGTAACCATGCGCAGTTTTAAGCAATCCCTATTACTTTTCTCAAAAGGCTTGGCCATGGGCGCTGCCGATGTGGTTCCCGGTGTCTCGGGCGGCACAATAGCCTTTGCCAGTGGTATCTATATGGAGCTTATTAACACTATCAAGTCGTTGAATCTGGAGGCGCTCAGAACCCTAAAGACTCAGGGGCTAGCCGCTGCCTGGCAATATATTAATGGCAATTTTCTGCTCACCTTGGTCAGTGGTATTTTAACCAGCTTATTTTCTCTGGCTGTGGGTATGCAGTACCTGTTGGCGCAACACCCGCGGCCACTTTGGTCATTTTTTGTCGGTTTAATTGCCGGCTCAGTGATCTATCTACTCCGCCAATACCGCATTGCTCGCTGGCAGGATATGCTGCTATTTGCGGTCGGTGTGTTTATCGCGTGGTCTGTGTCAGTGGCACCCGCAGTGCAGCTTGAAGGCAATCTGACGACTATGTTTTTTGCCGGGAGCATTGCTCTCTGTGCGATGATTTTGCCCGGTATTTCAGGCTCTTTTATCCTTGTTCTCCTCGGGCTATATCCAGTTTTTATCGGTGCCATTGCTGAGCTTCAGCTGGATATTCTCAGCGTATTCGCGCTTGGCGGCCTTCTAGGCCTGGCGCTCTTTAGTCGCTTTCTCTCCTGGCTATTGGCACATTATGAAGTGTCGGTTATTGCCACTATGTGTGGCTTTTTGGTGGGTAGCTTAAATATTATCTGGCCCTGGAAGTTGGTGCTGGAGTCCACTGTCAGTCACTCAGGCAAGACCATAGTACTGGCGGCAGAAAATCTCTGGCCAAGCCAATATACAGCGTTGGTTGGCGTTGATGCGCAAACCCTGCTCAGTGTCAGCGCCATGTTATTGGGCTTGATTTTAGTGCTGGGTTTAGAATATGTTGGATCAAGGTTTCAGAATGAAACCCTATAAACTTCTATAACTCTCTGCAGGTAGTCTAATTTGACAGCCAAGCCGGTTCCAATAGTCTCTGCGTTAGCGCTGATAGCGGTCATTTTAGTGGCCGGCTGTAGCAGCAATAACTCGGCGCCTGTCAGTAGCCGTTCTGCGCCGCCTAGTACTCGCGTAATGGTGCATCAGGTTGAATCAGGTGAGACACTTTATTCCATTGCTTGGCGCTATGACCTGGATTTCCGCAAGCTCGCGCGAGCTAATGGGATAAGAGCACCTTTCGTTATTAGTCGCGGCCAACTGCTGTCATTGGATACCAGTAAAATAAGCAGTGCGGCGGCTAAAACTGTTAGTAAAGCAGTTAAAAAGACTAAAATAGCCGCGCGGAAGGCCACTTCGATTGCTCCTGCGACCAGTCCAAAGGTAACAGAAACCCTTAAAATTAAGCCTAAATCTGTCCCTAGTCCTGTAGTGTATAGCACTAATTGGCAGTGGAAATGGCCGATTAAAGGCAAAATAGTTGAGTCATATAGCCTTCCCAAGCTGCATAAGGGAATAAAAATTAAGTCCGTCAGCCGAGCAGCGGTGCGGTCTTCAGCTCCGGGTGTCGTAGTTTA
This sequence comes from gamma proteobacterium HTCC2207, assembly GCA_000153445.1. Lineage (GTDB taxonomy): Bacteria > Pseudomonadota > Gammaproteobacteria > Pseudomonadales > Porticoccaceae > HTCC2207. Next base: position 701,536 of record CH672396.1, read on the forward strand.
TGCAGGAGAGGGTTTACGCGGGTATGGTAAGCTGGTTATCATTAAGCACAGTGAGATTTTATTAAGTGCCTATGCTCACAATGATCAGATTATGGTCAGAGAGGGTCAGTCCGTAAGACAGACCGAAATTATCTCTCGATTGGGTTCTGATGGTACGGTGTATTTTGAAATACGCAAAGATGGGTATCCAGTGGATCCTGAGGCCTATTTGAGATAGATAGATGAAATTAAGATCGAAAGCGTTTGAAGAGGTTGATAAATTGGACAGCTATATCGTCAACCTTGTTGAGCTAGCTCAACGCAAGTTGTAGATAGTAAGTTATTTGAAAAGCAGTATGTAAAAAAGGAAGCGGTACCGTTCTGGAGAGGTCACTAGATTGTGACTTGGAACATGGAGTAACATTAAAGGGATTATGACGTTATGGAATCAGCGTTAAAAGTAGATATAGAAAAAGTACAAAACGACGATCAAGGAAGCTCATCGGAAGTTAGTCATCAGGTTATTGATGCTACCAGCCTCTACCTCAAAGAGATTGGTTATGCTCCGTTACTTACGGCAGCAGAAGAAGTCTTCTACGCTCGAAAACTCCTCAAAGGCGATGAATCAGCACGCAAGCGCATGATCGAAAGCAATCTGCGATTAGTGGTTAAAATCGCGCGTCGCTATGTCAATCGTGGCCTCGAACTGCTCGATTTAATCGAAGAGGGTAATATCGGCCTTATGCGTGCGGTAGAAAAGTTCGACCCCGAACTGGGCTATCGTTTCTCCACCTATGCAACCTGGTGGATTAGGCAAACTATTGAGCGTGGGCTGATGAATCAGACACGCACTATTAGATTGCCGGTGCACATAGTGAAAGAACTCAATGTCTATGTGCGCGCCTCGCGCAAACTGGCTCAACGGCTCGATCACACACCAACACCGGAGGAAATTGCCGAAGAGGTGGATAAGCCAGTGGAAGATGTGCTGAAGATATTCAGTCTCAGTGAGCGCATATCATCTATTGATATACCGGTTGCTGAGAATGAAAAGAGCCTTATTGAAACGATTTCTGCGGAGGGAGCCAGTAGTCCCGAGCGACAGGTCGAAGGCGAAAATCTTTCCGAAGTACTCAATAAATGGCTTGCTCAGCTGCCTGAAAAACAGCGCGAAGTGTTAGTTAGACGTTTTGGTCTGTTGCACCATCAGGAAGAGACCCTTGAGCAGGTTGGACGCGAAATCGGTCTTACCAGAGAGCGCGTACGTCAGATCCAAGTCGATGCCCTGAGAAGGTTGCGTGATGTCCTGCGCAAGCACGGGTTAAACGGTGACGTGCTGTTTGAGGAGTTAGATGGAGCTTAGGTCAAAGATTGTTTAATTGACGAGAATAAAAAAACCGGCACCTGGATGCCGGTTTTTTTTGCCAGCAAACTTGTCGTTTACTGGCAGCATAGCCAAGGGGCCAAGATTACTCAGCCAGATAGCGCTCGCGAGATGACATGATTTCAGCGCGGGCTGCTTCGGCATTGTCCCAGCCATCGACTTTAACCCACTTGCCTGGCTCCAGTGCTTTGTAGTTTTCAAAGTAGTGGACGATCTGTTTTAGCAGCAGTTCAGGCAAATCACCAATTTCTTGAACATCATCATAGATCTTGGTCAGCTTGGTGTGTGGCACTGCGAGAAGCTTAGCATCTACACCAGATTCGTCAGTCATATTGAGCACGCCTACAACGCGGCTGCGAATCACTGCACCAGGAACTACCGGGTAAGGTGAAACAACCAATACATCCAGTGGGTCACCATCTTCAGACAGAGTCTGAGGCACATAGCCATAGTTAGCTGGGTAGAACATTGGCGTAGCGACAAAGCGGTCGACAAAAATTGCATCGCTATCCTTGTCTACTTCATATTTAATCGGGTCGTGATTCGCTGGAATCTCGATAATTACATTAATATCGTTTGGTAGATCATTGCCTGGCGGGATGTCGTTGTAGCTCATGATTTCAAATCCGTGATAGTGAAAGTGATAGTGGCATTGAGTGAAATTGATAGTGCCGAGAGAAGGGCCAATTTTTCAGACGAGGAGTATAGCGACTTGCTGAAAAATTGGCCAGTGACTTGATAGATTGGCGGCACAGAGAAGCTGTGCCGCTGCTATTTTCACTTCAGTTTAAAGGTTATGGGTACGGTAATTTCGAAATGATCTGTATTTAGCGCAGCTGGCAGCTCAGGAAAGGGCGCGGCACGCTCAGTGGCTTTAATGGCGGCTTTGTTGAGTATCGAGTGCCTACTTTTTTGAGCTACTATGACTTTCTTCAGAGCCCCGGACTTACTCACAACTATCGACATACGCACAGTACCTTCAAGGCCCCGGTCAATGGCGCGGCTGGGGTAGCTGATTTTTTTGTAGATCTTTTGTACGACTAGAGGCGTGTAGTCACGCATGGCAAGAGCCTCAGTGATACTAAAGTCGACCTCGTCTTCAATGTCAGCGTTAATTTCTGAGTCAGCTGCAACGGTTTCAACCGATGCTTTGGCAAGGCTGCCACTCTTGGAGCCTGCATTATCACTATCTGCTATGAGCTTGACCGCTGCGCTTTGCTCTTTATTTTGTTCTTCACTCTGGCCTTGAGTCGCTATTGGCTTGGTGCCTATGTTCGCGGTGGTCGCTACAGCCGCTAATTTGGCTTTTGGGTTCACTGAGATGACTGACTTTACCGTTGTCGCTCTCTCTGTCAGTCTCTCTGCCACTGCCGCAGGTTCCGGAGGCAGTATCCAGGACGCAGCCAGACTAACTCTTTGCGGATCTGTGGTAACGGTCTTGAGCAGCGCCACTGCCTCTGGATTGCTCTGCTTGCCAAGAATCTCATTTTTAAAGCTGGTGGTGGGAGGGATCGCACCAATCCAAGTATTGAGCAAAAGGGCAAATACCTCTGATGGCAACCCTGCCACCAATTCGGTGCCATTAAAGCGCATAGAAGTGCCGCGGTCAGGACTCGACAGATACTCGATAAAATCTCCTCTTTTTGGCGCTGATTTTGGAGCCTGCATAAGGGTAATAAGATCTTGAGCTGAATCGGAAAAGGTCTCTCGACTATTGTTGATTGAAATACTCTGCATCCACAGGTTGAACCAGCGGCGTTTGGAATAATTGTTGAGGACACGTACTTCCATGCGTTTTTGTCCTTGCATCGAATGAGTTATGCCCGGGTTTTGCTGTTGTGTCTCTAAATAGAGCGCTGCGGCAAACTGATCTTTGCCCAGATCGGCATAGACACTGCTGCCATTCATTACTAGATTGGATTGTGCCGCTGCTAACGAGGTTAGACCTAGGGCAGTCATTATTGCCATGCCTTTAAATAAGCGCTTTAACCATTTACTTGGCTGAGAGACTAAATTCTTAGACGGTTCCTTAGCCGTTGTAACTGTCTCGCTAACTTTTCTCACTATTGCTGCGTCACCCGCGGCGGTACCTTGAATGTCCATTTTAAAAGTCCCTTTTGTGTGTCTCAGCGAATTCATCGCCGACCTACTGGACCACCATTGTCCGCATGGGAAAGAAAAGTTCAACCCAGTAAAGGTGAAATGCCAACTGTGACACTTTAAAGGCTGATGGATTGTTGCGGATATCACATTGTAGGTCGAAAAATAGGAGCCAATTCCTCGCTTTATTAGGGCTAATTCAAGTCTAAAACCCAACCGAGTGCACTGCTTTCCAGCTATTGGGAACCCTTTAGTCAACAATCCAGACTACATTTTCTCAGCATAAGAACCAAATCCAAAGTAAACTATAAGACGGACTCTATCGTAGACAGAGCATTAATAATAACAAGCAAAATTGGATGGCTACCCTTGAACAGTAATGTACGTGTCTCTCTTATTATCGCCCTGGCAATTAGCCTGTGGTTAGTCTCGGGTTTGTTTTCCTCTCCGGCAACTGAGGACAACGCCAGTGAAGTCGAACGAAAACTTACGAGGGTGCAGGCTGAATGGTTTGAAGTTCAAGCCTATGAGCCACAACTGGTGTTGCGTGGGCGAACTGAAGCCAATCGATCTGTAGATGTGAAAGCGCAAATCGCTGGCCGTATCGTCGCTGTTCCAACAGACGAAGGCGTTTCAGTTGAGGCAGGTCAAACAATCTGTGAAGTTGATCAGGAGGACCGCAGGCAGCGTTTTCAGCATGCTAAGGCTGGCCTCAATCAAGCCACAATTGAATATCAGGGTGCGCAAAAACTGAAGCAGGGTGGCTACCAGTCAGAGTTGGCAATTGCCCAGGCTAAAACGCGACTTGAATCTGCTCGAGTTGCCCTCAAGCGCAGCAGTCTTGATCTGAACAACCTGTCGATTAAGGCCCCCTTTGATGGCGTTATTGAGCGTCGACCTGTGGAAGTGGGAGACTTTGTTCAGCCAGGGAAGCTCTGTGCACAGTTGGTTGAGCTCAACCCATTAAAAGTCTCTGCAGTGATCACTGAACAAGAAATTGGCAAAATTTCTTTGACTCGAGGTGCGCGATTAACTCTGGTTAACGGAGAAACTCTTGAGGGTAAAATTAGTTATCTGTCTCGCCAGGCCAACCCAGTTACCCGCAGTTACCGCGTTGAGGCGACGATCGCTAATCCGCAATTGCGCTTTTTAGCGGGGATGTCTGGAAGTCTTCAAATTGCAGCAGAGCCCATGTCTGCCCATCTTATTCCCTCCAGTCTGGTGTTGCTCGATGATGCTGGTCATTTGATGGTTCGTGCGGTCAATGCCGAGGGTATTATCTCGTCATTGTCTGTAGCCAATGTGGGTGAAAACAGCGACGGTGTTTGGGTCACTGGACTGCCTGATAGAGTGGCTCTGGTAACGGTGGGACAAAATTATGTCACTGAAGCTGAGCAGGTTTCTGTCTCCTATAAGACCAGCCTTTCTTCTAGTAGCTCCGAGTCAAACAGCTCTGAGTTAGACAGCTCTGACAGTCAGTAACCGGAATAACAAAACCAATGAAATTTCTCAATCTGATTGTCGATCATGCTCGAGCCACACTCTCAATAATGCTTCTAGTATTATTTGCCGGCACCATGGCGCGTATTGCCCTGCCAGTAGAAGTTAATCCTAACGTCACTCTGCCATTGGTTATGATCATGGTGAGACATGATGGCATTTCACCTGAAGACGGTACCCGACTACTTATCAGACCGGTGGAGAAAGAGCTTAAGACACTCGATGGTCTCGAGGAAATAAATGCCGTTGCCCGCGAGGGTGTGATCTATATTATGACGGAGTTCGATATCAGCGAAGATATCGATAAAGTTGTCTCTGAGGTGCGGGAGGCAGTCGACCGCGCTAAAGCGGAGTTTCCCCAAGATACCAAAGAACCTATAGTCAATGAACTAAGCCCCAGTCCTGAGCCCACCGTTGTGATTACGTTTTCCGGCGAACAGGCCTCCGAACGCGAAATCTTTAGAACAGCCAAGTTCTTTCAGCGCAAACTTGAGATGCTGCCCAATGTGCTAAAGGCGGACATCTCCGGTCATCGAGATGAAGTGGTAGAAGCCGTGCTCGATCCTTATAGACTCGAGCAGTACAACATAACCGCTGATGAGATGTTGCGTTCGGTGCGGGGAAATAATCTTCTGATTCCTGCTGGTGAAATAGATGCGGCTCAGGGTCGCTTTGGTATCAAGGTGCCAGCGCTGATTGAAACGACCGACGACATTCGCAAGTTGCCTGTACGTTTTACTGCCGACGGCGTGATTACCCTCGGTGATGTTGCTGATGTGCGACGCACATTTAAAGACGCAAGCGGTTTTAGTACTATCAATGGTAAGAAGACAATCGCCATTGATGTACGCAAACGGCTCAATGCCAATGCCATTCAGACGGTTGCCGATGTGCGCGCCGCTGTGGCGAGCTATCAGGGGCAGTTCTCACAAAATATCGATATTGAATATATTTTTGACAGCTCTGAATATGCGCAATCAATGGTCAGTGAGCTACAGGGCAATATTCTCACTGCCATGTCTTTAGTTCTAGTCTTGGTCGTCGCGACACTGGGTGTTCGCTCGGGGCTCTTGGTCGGTTTTGGTATCCCATTTTGTCTGCTCGGCGCGATGATCGTTATCTATCTGCTCGGGTTTAGCTTTAACTTTATGGTGATGTTTGGCCTGCTGCTATCTCTGGGTATGCTTATCGATGGTGCAATTGTGGTGGTGGAATTCGCCAATACCCGTGCCTCGGAGGGGTTGTCGAATCGCGAAGCCTATCTGATTGCAGTAAAGAGAATGGCGATTCCGGTAATCGCCTCGACAGGCACAACATTGGCCGCTTTCTTGCCGTTGCTATTCTGGCCCGGCGTTGCCGGCGAGTTTATGTCCTATCTACCGATCACTGTGTTTGCAGTACTTGGATGGTCTCTGACCTACGCGCTGATTTTTGCGCCGACTTTGGGGATTGTTATTTCGCGTCGACGCGGAAAGTCTAAGAAACTACCTGAGGATCATGGCTCTGAAGAGTCGGCCAAAAATCTTTTCCAACCCCTGCTAAATTTTTATCTCAGGACCCTGACACCGATTATTGCGCGCCCGGCCATATCCTCTGTAGTCGCAATATTACTGCTGGTGTCGATCTTCTTTGGTTATGGCAAATATGGTGCAGGCCAGGCATTTTTTGCCGATATTGAAAACCGTTACGGGGTGGTTAACGTTCGCGCTCAGGGCAACCTCTCCGTCGAAGAGCGGCGCAAAATTACCGCTGAGGTCGAACAGCGAATCAGCTCCATTGAGGGTATCCAGCAGCTCTATGGCTTTAGTGAGGGCAATTCAGTAACTCTTGAGCGGGACGCTAGCCGCGATAAGATCAGTTCCTTTTTGGTGGAGCTCTTTCCCCGAGGTCAGCGTGAGCGCGGCAGCCTTGAGATCTTTGCTGAGATTCGCCAATCCACCGCGAATATGCCAGGAATTTATGTTACCGGTAAGGAAGTTGAAGGCGGGCCACCGGTGGGCAAGGATATTCAAATTCAGATTTCGTCAGCCGACCGTGAGCTGATGTACAAGACCACCGCTGAGATTCGCGACTGGATAAAACTCAATGTCGAAGGCTTGCGCGATATAGAAGATACTTTGCCCCTCGCCGGTATTCAGTGGGAGATCGTTGTCGATCGGCCCCATGCAGCAATGCTTGGCGTCAATGTTGCCAATGTTGGACAGATGGTCCAGATGGTAACCAATGGCGTGATGCTAGGCGAATTTCGCCCCGATGACGCTGATGACGAAGTTGAGATTCGCCTGCGCTACCCTGAGCAAAACCGACAACTGGCAGCGCTCGACGAGTTGCGCGTCAACACTCAATCCGGTCCAGTGCCGATCAGTAGTTTCAGTGAGCGTGTAGCAAAGCCTAGAGTCGATGCCATACAGCGCATTGACATGCTTGAGACAGTGTATATTTTGGCGAATACTGAGGATGGCTATCTGTCGGATAATCAAACCAGTGCTATCTCAGAATGGTTGGCGACTCAAGATATAGACGACTCGATCAAAGTGATATTCCGGGGCGCCAACGAAGAGCAGGCTGATTCTGCTGCCTTCCTCAGTGTGGCATTCTCTCTGGCGATGTCACTGATGTTGATTATGTTGGTAATGCAATTCAATAGCTTCTATCAGGCATTCCTAATTCTATTCTCAGTGGTTATGTCTACAGCCGGCGTAATGCTGGGGTTGCTTATCTCTCAGGCGATATTTAGTACTATTCTTACCGGCGTGGGCATAGTCGCCTTGGCGGGTATCGTGGTGAATAATAATATTGTTCTGATCGATAGTTACAACTTCTTGCGCCGCAGTGATCCGAGCATAAGTGCAGCAGATGCCGTGTTCTCTGCTGCTAAATCACGTTTCCGCCCGGTTATGTTAACCACCATTACCACTGTTGTTGGTCTGTTACCTCTAGCCAATGGGTACAGTGTCGACATTATTAATCGCACATTCGAAGCTGGTGGTATGGTCTCTACTTGGTGGCAGCCTCTGGCTAGTGCCATCGTCAATGGTCTGTTGCTCTCTACTATTCTGACGCTGCTGTTAACGCCAGCCATGCTGTTGTTGCCAGAAATTATTTCAAAGCGTTTCGGTATGCGTGTGGGCAGCAATGAGTTTGGTGAGAACGCCTGAGTGATTTCCCGGGCACTGGTCATAATACCAGTGCTCGGTTGGCTCCCAACCCATCATCTAGTATTCTAGCTACCCTGACATCTGTCTCAATAAAGCTCTGTTACAAGGCTTTTGGTGATTACTGTCATTTCAAGCAATGTCCTTATCAAAGGCCTTTTGATGGAACCGGGTAGCGCTATAAGAAAAATTATACACTGCGACTGCGATTGTTTTTATGCCGCGGTGGAAATGCGTGACGACCCCTCTCTGCGCCAGTACCCAATCGCTATTGGCGGCAAGTCAGATCGTCGCGGTGTGGTTGCTACCTGCAATTATAAGGCCCGGGAATACGGTGTCAGATCTGCTATGCCTACGGGTCAGGCGCTAAAACTCTGCCCTGACTTAGTGGTCGTTCCCGGAACCATGGCCAAGTATCGTGAAGCGTCGATGAAAATTCGCCAGATTTTCTATCGCTACACCGACAAAGTCGAGCCGCTTTCCCTGGATGAGGCCTTTTTGGATGTTACCGAATGTACTCAGTGCAGCGGCAGTGCCACTCTGATTGCCGAGGAAATCCGCCGTACCATCGCCGAGGAAGTGGGCGTTACCGCCTCTGCCGGCGTTGCGTCAAATAAGTTTCTCGCCAAGGTCGCCAGTGATCTGAATAAGCCCGACGGCCAATATGTGATAACGCCGCAGAATATTGCGGCTTTTGTTAAGCAGCTTGAGGTGAAGCGTATTAATGGCGTTGGCAAAGTAACTAATGAAAAACTGTCGCGCCTCGGGGTAAAAACATGCGGTGATTTACAGGCCTTTGAGTTATTGGATTTAGTGGATAAATTTGGCGTTTTTGGCAAGCGTCTTCACGACCTCTGTCGCGGCATAGATAATCGACCGGTAAACGCCAACAGTCGACGCAAGTCTCTCAGCGTTGAGCGAACTTATTCTGGGGATCTAGCCGACCAGCCCGCCTGTATGTTGAAGTTACCTGAGCTGTTGCTAGAGCTGCGCAGTCGGTTGCGTAAGGTGGACAGTGATTACATAGTTACCAAGCAGTTTCTCAAGATAAAATTTAATGACTTTACCAGTACTACTCTAGAGCGAGCTGCCACTGACAGTTTGCCCCTAGAAAGCTTTGAAGGCCTTTTTGATGAGGCCTGGCAGCGCGGTGCTCGCCCAGTGCGTTTGATGGGATTGGGGGTGCGCTTTATTGATGCAGGCGAGCCTGGGCGCGCATTGCAGCTAGATCTTTTTGATTAGGCTGATGATTTTGTGGGCAAGCAGGGGCGACACTGTTAAACTATGAAATTGAAAAAAAGGTGATTTCTTCTGTGGTAGATCGTGAAAGTAAAAACAAAACTCGTGATGATATTCAGCGCAAGACTGAAGAATTTCTCTCACGTGGTGGCGAAATTAAACAGCATAATCGAGGTGAAACGGGTGAGCCTGCTGATAAGCCGCGCGCTAAATCGGTATTTGTTAGCAGCCAACCGCGACAGACTCGAACATACATCAATGATGTTGTCTCAGCCTTAGATAATCGCAAAAAGAAGAAAGCTAAGCCAGTTGCGAAAAAAGTTAGCAAGACGCCAAAGGTTGCCAAGAAAGTTATCTATGATGATTTTGGCGAAGCAGTCCGTGAGGTTTGGACCAGCGACAAGAAGTAGATCTGCGCCCTCAGAATTGTTATCCCCGAGGCTCAAATAACGAGCCTCAGTCGACGTCAAAAATGCTAATCTACTAACTTACCTAAAATCTCTTCCAGCTCAATACTCAGCGAGAGTGATTGCAGCCCAGGCTGTTAGTCAGCTTGTAAATTTAGCCTGTAAAGTTAGCCTGTAAATTTAGCTTCAGAAAACTCTAAGTAATGTCTTCGCCGCGAGCCTGTTTGTCAGCATGGTAGCTCGAGCGCACTAGAGGTCCACAGGCGGCCTGTTTAAAGCCAATACTCTCGGCGTAGGCTGTGTACTCAGCAAACTCATCTGGATGGACAAAGCGGTCCACGGGCAGGTGATTGACTGAGGGTTGAAGATACTGACCCACGGTAAGCATATCCACATCATGGGCACGAAGATCATCAAGCGTGCGCAATAGCTCTTCTTTGGTTTCACCTAGGCCCACCATCAAGCCAGACTTGGTAGGTACGTGCGGATTTAGTGCTTTGTAATCTTTTAGCAGCTTAAGCGACCACTCGTAGTTGGCCCCTGGGCGTGCTTCGCGGTAGAGGCGCGGAACAGTTTCCATATTGTGGTTGAAGACATCCGGCGGCGTCGCCGTAAGAATCTCGAGAGCCGGGGCCATACGACCGCGAAAATCAGGCACCAGCACTTCAACCTGCAGATCGGGCGAGAGCAGTTTGGCTTCGCGGATACAGTCGGCAAAATGCTGAGCACCACCGTCGCGTAAATCATCGCGATCAACTGAGGTAATTACCACATAATTGAGGGCCATCTCGTGAATCGCGAGAGCCAGATTTTTCGGTTCTTCAGTATCCAGAGGGTTGGGCTTACCGTGGCCTACGTCGCAGAACGGGCAGCGTCTGGTGCAGATCTCACCCATAATCATAAAGGTCGCTGTGCCGTTGCTAAAACATTCATGCAGGTTTGGACAGGCGGCCTCTTCACAGACCGTAGCCATCTTATGTTTGCGCAGAATATTCTTAATGGTCTGAACCTTGGGTGAGCTGGAGAGGCGTATGCGCATCCACTCGGGCTTGCGCTGGACATCAACCGTAGGAATTACCTTGACTGGAATCCGTTCCACTTTGTCGGCACTGCGCAGTTTCTCACCCTGTTGCAGGCGACGGGTGCGCTGTGGAGGTGTAACGGTGTCTCGAGTCATAACAAGCCTTTATGTAAGTTCGTGTAACAGAGCGTCAGAGTCGCCGCTGCGGTATGCATTATAGCCAAGACCTGCGCTTAAAGAATCGGCTAATTTACCCATAACCTGCTCTATAGTCGGTGGCTCATCGACCAAATCGGCAAGTTGAGTCATGGCCACGCCAAGACCACAGGGGTTAATACGTTGCCAGGGGGAAAGGTCCATGCTGACATTAAAATTTAAACCGTGATAGCTGCAGCCTTTGCGAATCCGCAGGCCCAGAGAGGCAATCTTGTCGCCATTACCCACATAGACTCCCGGTGCGTCTCTGCGCGGCGCTGCACTGATATGCCAGTGTGCCAATGTCTGCACCAACGCCTGCTCAATAAGGGTTACGAGATCCCGCACACCGATCTTTAAGCGCTTTAAATCCACTAGCACATAGGCGGTGATTTGCCCTGGCCCATGATAAGTTACATGGCCGCCGCGATCACTTTTGACTACAGGGATATCTCCGGGCAGTAAAATATACTCTTCTTTGCCGGCCTGGCCTTGGGTGAATACGGGATGATGCTCAAGCAGCCATATCTCATCAGCAGTCTCCGCATTGCGTTTCTCATTGAAGGCTTTCATAGCGTCGAAGACAGTGCTGTAGTCCTGTAAGCCGAGGTGACGAACGATGAGTGGTGTTTCGCTACTCACTGTCAGAGAACCATCTTGACCTGTGGGCTGTTTTTTAGATCGGCAAATATGTCTTCCAGCTGGGGTTTGCCGGTGGCAGTAATAACCACGGTAATCGACTGCCACTTGCCCTTGCTACTGTCGCGAATCGCTATTTTGCTGCGATCAAAACCTGGGGCATATGTATCCATAACCTGAAGTACATGCCGATGCAGTTCTGGGTCCGCTGAGCCCAAAACTTTGATTGGATAATCGCAGGGGAATTCGATCAGAGGGGCGTTGTCTTTTGTCGCGTTGGTCGCTTTTTTCAGATCAGGCATTCTTTTCACCTAGGACATTAGCTGTGTAATAAACAGCAGAATCCAGTCGACAAATCGCGAGAACAGGCCGGACTGAGCAATATCTTTTTCTGCAACCAGCGCTGTATCGATCAATATCTCATCATTAAGCGAGACCTGGAGACGACCGAGTTCTTGGCCGGCAGCAATCGGTGCCTTAATTTGTTCGTCGACCAAAATATTGGCGCTGAGCTCCTTCTGTGCTCCACGAGGTAAGGTCAGGGTGACATTTTCGGCGATGGTTAGATTAAGAAATCCCTCTTCGCCGTACCAGACTTTGGCATTCTCTTTGAGGATGTCCCCAGCGGAATAAATCGTCTTGGTATCGTAGTGACGAAAACCATAGGAGAGTAATTTTTGTGTCTCTCTGGCTCTGGCCTTGTCACTGTCGGCGCCCATAACAACTGAAATTAGACGCATATCGCGACGTTTGGCTGAGGAAACCAGGCAGTATCCAGCAGCATTCGTGTGTCCGGTTTTTAGGCCGTCGACGCTGCTGTCGCGCCATAGTAGGCGGTTTCTGTTGGGCTGATTGATATTGTTGTACTTAAAATATTTTTCCGAGTAGATGCTGTAGTGCTCAGGGTGGTCCTGAATAATGGCGCGGGCCAATAAAGAGAGATCACGTGCCGTGGATACCATGCCTTCATAGGGCAGGCCGGTTGAATTAAGGTATTGGGTAGAGTCCATGCCGAGCAGAGAGGCTTGATGATTCATCACATCGGCAAAGGCAGCTTCATCCCCACTGATATGCTCAGCTAGTGCAATAGAAGCATCGTTACCCGACTGAATAATTACGCCGCGCATTAAGTCGCTTACCGAGACCCTGGTGCGGGGGTTTAAAAACATGGTTGAGCCATCGGTCTTGGCGCCGCCTTTTTCCCAGGCATTGTCGCTGATCAGCACCGTCTCATCTTTACTCATACGCCCGGCAGCAATCTCATTAGAGACAATATAGGTGGTCATCATTTTTACTAGGCTGGCAGGTGGCAGCGGCATATCGGCGTTATTTTCAACCAGAATATGGCCAGTGTTGGCATCGATAAGAATATAGGCTTTGGCTGCCAGCTCTGGTGGCGCGGGAATAAGTTGTTGTGCCTGCACCGCAGACAAACCTTGTAAGCTCAGAACAATAGCAGCAAAAGAGACAAGGTATTTTTTCAGCATAATAGGACCATGGTTTAAAAAAGTGGCAGAAGCGTAAGCTTAACACCTCAGTCGCTGCTATGCGCCCCTTGGAGTATGTTTACCGGCTAATTTAAGTCGCTGGGCTTCTGGCCTAGCTGTGATCTGATGTAGCGCTGGCGTTAAGGAGAGACCGAAAAGGCCGACAGATTAATGGTTTTTTTGAGCATCGCTTTAATGGTGACCAGTTCCATATTGTCAGCTATAGGGCCAATCCATAACTTGAACAGATTATTCTGATTGCGCACCACTATTGGCTTTGAGGTAAGGCCGCGGATTTTGCCCTGCATTTCGTGGGCGAGCGCCATATCGCTAAAGGCTCCAACCTGCAGGTAGTTGCCAGTGACTGCAGTTGCGACGGGTCTGTTGGGTATTCTTACTGGGCTGGGTTTGATCGGGGCTTTGCGCGCGGCTTGAACGATCAGCGGCGGGTTGGCTAGCGTCTGAGGATGAACCTCTGTATCTATTACCTCAATTAGCACATTGGCCGTGCCTTTATCAGCATAACCGAGTTTCATTGCGGCCACATAGGAGAGGTCGATTAGGCGCGCCCCATGAAATGGTCCGCGGTCATTAATTCTCACCACCACAGAACTGCCATTTTCAACATTAGTCACGCGAGCATAGCAGGGGATCGGCAAGGTTTTATGGGCTGCCGTCATGCCGTACATATTGTAGATTTCGCCATTAGACGTGAGGCGACCGTGAAACTTGGTGCCATACCACGAGGCTATACCGGTTTCTTTATAGCCGTTACTGGATGGCAACACCCAATAGGTTTTGCCAAATACCTCGTAGGGGCTTTTATTACCGGCGTTGGTGATCGGTTCTGACTTCGGTGTCGCATTGGGAATCAATGTGGTGTTGATACGCTTGCCTGCACCATCTTTCTCCATCTCAGGGGTTAAACCGCAGGCACCCAGAGTCAGCGCCATTAGCAAGATGGCAATGCGTTGAGACTGGGTTACAAAATTAGCGCTGCGAGCAAGCATCTGTTACTGCGCATTTTTCTTGACGAATTAATTCACTCAGCTGGTAGACAGCCATGGCGTATTTGGTGCGCGGGTTATAGCGACTGATAACGTAAAAATTGTGCATACCAAGCCAGTACTCGTTGCCATATTTGGCACTAAAGCGCATCGGCAGGGCTTTGGTCTCAGGTGGCAGTTGCTCGATAATGTTATATCCCTGGGTACCCAGTTCTGCCAGTGAGAGTTTCGGGCGGTGGAGTTTGTTGAGTGTATCCTCTGCTGGATCGCTGCTGATATTGGCGCGCACCGCGACTGTTTCGCCCTGTCTCCAGTGATGGGCGGAAAAGTAGCTGGCGACGCTGCCAATAGCGTCTATCGGATTGTTCCAGATATCGGCAAACTGATCGTCATCGAAGTCCACCGCATAGGCGCGATAACTGCTTGGCATAAACTGTCCCCAGCCCATGGCTCCGGCATAGGAACCGGTGAGTTCGACGGGATTCTGATTTTGCTCACGGGAGAGTAAAAAGAGGTTTTCCAGCTCGGCGGTAAAAAAGCGCTTTCTCGATTCCCGCTTATTGGTGTAGGTGTAATAGTCAAAGGCTAGGGTGGTCAGGGCATCAACCACTTTATAACTGCCGGTATTGCTGCCGTAATTGGTTTCGACACCGATAATGCTGACAATAATGGCTTGGTCTACGCCAAAATCACGCTCCGCCTGCTCCAGAATTTCTTGATGCTCTTGCCAAAACTTTACCCCGCCCTTGATACGGCGATCAGAGATAAAGTGTTTGCGGTACTCGTACCAGGGTTTGACCTTTTCCGCAGGGCGACTCATGGCCTTGACTATGGATTCTTGATGTTTGGCTACGCTCAACCAGCTAACAATATCCTCTCGGGCAAACTCATGCTTGTCTACCATAAGATCGATAAAGTCGGCGGCTTCTGGATGGGTCGAATAGTCCGCGTGACTGAGGCTCGCCAGAGGCAGTGCCGTCAGGCTCGCGAGAGAGAGTAGGGCTGTTGCAAGATATTTTTTCAAAGGTTTTTCCTAAATCCGTTTGGGCTCGGTGCTTATGGCCATCAGAATACCAAATCCACTGAACAGAGTCACAATTGCTGAGCCGCCATAGCTAATAAATGGGAGCGGTGCGCCGACCACTGGCAAAATACCGGAAACCATGCCCATATTGACAAAGATATAGACAAAAAAGGTCAGGCTTAAAGTTCCAGCCACCAGTCGACTAAATATAGTGTGGGCATTTAGTGCGATGACCATGCAGCGGCCTATCAGTAATAGATAGACCAGCAGCAAGCTGAGCACGCCAATTAAACCAAATTCCTCGGCCAACACAGCAATAATAAAGTCAGTGTGGCTCTCTGGAAGAAAGTTCAGCTGTGACTGAGTGCCCTGAGTCCAGCCCTTACCACTCCAGCCACCAGAGCCAATGGCAGTAGTTGATTGAATAATATTCCAGCCAGCACCGAGTTTGTCTTCCCCGGGATTTAGGAGTGTTAGTACGCGCTGCTTTTGATAGTCGAGCAGAACGTAAAACCAGAGCGTCGGAATGGCTGCGACGGCTATAAGAACGGTAGCAACTAAATAACGCTTGCCGAGCCCAGATAGAAAAATTGCAAAAAAGCCCGATGAAAAAATAATCAGCGATGTGCCCAGGTCAGGCTGCCGGGCGACCAAGAAAACCGGCAGCAGGGTGGCCAGAGTGGCTACAAAAACATGCTTAAAGCGCGGTGGCAGGTAACGTTTACTAAGATAAGCCGAGACCATCATGGGGACAGCAATCTTCATTAATTCCGAGGGCTGGAAACGGGTAAAACCCATATCCAACCAGCGTTGTGCACCCTTTGCTCCAACGCCAAAAAATAGCACCGCCACCAATGATAGCAGGCCACCAAGATAAATAAGGGTTGATCCACGCTCCCAAAATCGCGGTTTAAACTGGGCCATAACAAGCATGGCAAACAGACCAGCCAGCATAAAGGTAGCCTGACGTTTGACATAGAAAATGCTCTGCCCGCTGGCGCTATAAAGTACGGTGAGGCCGATTCCACAGAGGACTAATAGCAGCAGTAGTAGAGGAATATCTATATGCAGAACCCGCGATGGTCGTCGGTCACCACCGGGGCTACTGAGTTGGCGAACAAAATCATCTCTATGCATTGTTCATTACCTGGTCACCAGCTTGGTAGGTTCTTGAGACTCCATGTAAGCGTCAAATACTGCCCGTGCAATCGGCGCTGCAGAGGAGCCGCCATGTTCTCCATTTTCAACAATTAAGCCGATCGCAATTTTAGGGTTTTCTACCGGCGCAAAGGCGACAAACAGCGCATGATCCCATTGGTTTTTATTGAGCTTACTGCTGTCATATTTTTCTTCTGCATCAATACTGATGGCTTGAGCTGTACCGGTTTTTCCAGCAATTTTGTAGTCCAACCCTTTATTGATGCTTCTCGCGGTGCCGCGACTGCTGTGAACAACATCTTGCATGGCTTTGTGCATATAGTCCCAGTGTCTGGGGCTGATGTCGATCTTAGCGCCGCCTTCGGCAGCCGGTTGTTCTACTCCATTGATTGACTTAACCAAACGTGGAGTGCGCACATCGCCGCGGCTGGCAATGCGTGCAGACATAACCGCCAGTTGCAGGGGTGTGGTGAGCATAAACCCCTGGCCGATACTGGTATTTATTGTGTCACCCTTAAACCAACTCTGTCCATGGGCACCTTTTTTCCACGCTCTACTGGGCATGATGCCGGGTCTTTCGCTAGGCATATCAATACCGGTTTTGGCCCCGAGACCAAACTGTGAGCCGTAGTCTGCTAGCAGATCAATGCCGGTCTTGACCCCTAAACCATAGAAATAAATATTGCAGGACTCGATAATCGCTTTTGATAAGTCGACGCCGTCGCCATGACCCCCGCGGGCAAAATTATGGTCGCGCCAGGGCCGTTCAATGCCTTTGAAAAAGAAATAGCCATTGTCATTGATTTTATACTCGGTGGTGACAATGTCGTGTTGCAGTGCAATCAGTCCAAAAAGCGGTTTGATTGTTGAACCCGGCGGATACTGCCCGCGGATGGAACGATCAAAAAGCGGCCGGTCATTGGAATAGAGCAGGCCGTCATAGTTGTTCTGGCTTATGCCTGTAACAAATAGATTTGGGTCGTAACTGGGTGTGCTGACCATAGCAAGAATGCCGCCGGTCTCAATTTCGATTGCAACCAGCGCGCCGCGTTCGCCCTGAAACGCATCAAAGGCAACTCGTTGCAGATCACTGTCGAGATAGAGTGTCAGATTATCGCCTGAGACAGCCGGCGTTTGATCTAAGATGCGCATGGCGCGCCCACGGGCATTGGTCTCTACCTGCTCACTGCCAACAGTACCGAGCAGTTGTGCCTCATAAAACTTTTCTAATCCTATTTTGCCGATCGAATCGGTACCGCTGTATTTTACTGCTTCAATAGTTTGGGTTTCTCGTTCATTTATTCGTCCGACATAGCCTACAGCATGGGCGAACAAATCTTTATGGGGATAGTGACGAATCAAGCGTGCAGAAGTTTCGGCGCCGTTCAGTCGATGGCCGTTAACGGCTAAAATGGCACGTTCGGATTCGCTTAAATTAACATGTAATGTGGTCTGTTCGTAGGGCCGTCGGCGGCGTAAATTTTTATTAAAGCGATCTATATCGCGCTTTGAGATGTTGATTAACTTACCTAATTCACTCAGTAAGTGTTCAACATTCTGACTGCGCTCAGGCACGATAGTCAGATTGTAGCTAGGACGATTGTCGGCGATCAGCTCGCCTTTGCGATCATAAATTAGGCCGCGAGAAGGTGGCAGAGGTCGAACCAAAACTCGATTGTTGTTGGACTGAGTAGCAAAGTCCTCATGGCGGGAAATTTGCAGATCAAAGTAACGCAGACTTAGAACTACAGTCAGTAGCAGAGTCACCAGAGTGCCGACAAACAGTCTGCGGGCGAACAGTTCTCGCTCCCGTGCCGGATCTGAAAAAGCGCCATCATGCATCATATAGTTCTGTCACTGTAAATTCGTGTTCCCTAGCTGCGATGATAAGGGTGGTTGGCGTTTATCGTCCACGCCCGATAGAGCTGTTCCATCAACACAATGCGCACCAGCGGGTGTGGCATGGTTAGGTCCGACAGCGACCAGCGCATATTGGCGCGTGCCAAACATTCACTTGAGAGACCATCTGGACCGCCGATTAGTAGGCAGATATCACGTCCATTCATCTGCCAGTCAGCTAAGTTGGCAGCCAGTTTCTCGGTACTCATTGAGCGGCCTAATACATCGAGGGCAACGACAAAATCCTGATCGCCAATGACTTTTAATAGGGCCTGACTCTCTTTTTCGATGGCTTTGCTGGCGGGCTGGTTTTTACCCCGGGCACCCAGTGCTATCTCGATAGTTTCGACGCGCAGTTCTGGTGGCATACGCTTGCCGTACTCGGTGCAGCCGGATTCAACCCAGCTGGGCATCCGCGTACCCACTGCCAGCAGCTTAAGTTTCATCGTCGGTCAGTGCGCCTAGTCGATGTCGCCGAGCAGGTGACGCTCATCTTCCTGATCCTCTTGGGCATCCCCTGGGCGCATTGACCAGAGACGTTCTAGGTCATAAAAGGCACGAGTTGCCGGCAGCATAACGTGCACAATCACATCGCCAAAATCGACCAGTATCCACTCTGAGGTATCGTCGCCCTCAACGCCAATAATGCTGTAGCCGGCTTTTTTACCTTCGACGGCAACATTGCTGGCCAGAGACTTCACCTGGCGGTTTGAATTACCACTGGCGACGATCATATGGTCCATTACGCCGGTCAGGTCACGAACATCCAGTGCGATAATATTTTGCGCTTTGACTTCTTCCAGCGCGGCGATAACAACGTCTTTTAATGATTGGCTCATAGTGAAAAAATTACTCGTATAAATTTTGTTGATGAATGTAGTTGACGACTGCCGCCGGTGTCAGGAAGTCAATCGTGTCGCTGTGCTTAATCTTATCGCGTATTTGCGTCGATGAAATTGCCAGCCTAGTGGTGTCACAAAGGAACAGTTTACCAGCGCTGCACTGTTTTAGTTGCGGTAAATCGTCGCAGCGGTGCTGATTTATCCAATCAGCCAGAACGCCAGAGGTTGGCAGCACGTAATTGGGTCTTGCGGAGACGACTAAGTGACAGTGGTTGGTCAGCTGTCGCCACTCTTGCCAGCTATCCAAGGTGATCAGAACATCAATACCAATGCACAGGTATAGCGGCACATCGGCACCAATTTGCTGCCTAACCTGGCGCAGGGTATCTATGGTGTAAGTGGCGCCACCACGCTGCAGCTCAATATCGTCGGCGACCAGCTGGGGGTAGTCAGCTACCGCCAGTTGTAACATGGCCATGCGTTGCTCTGCAGAGACGCTTAACGCCTCCCGGTGCGGTGGCAGCGAGCAGGGAAGCATACGCAAGCTATCTACGCCAAGTAGCTCGGCAAGCTCTACGGCAATCCGCAGATGGCCAAGATGAATCGGATTAAAGGTACCGCCAAAGAGAGCAACAGACATATTATTGACGAATCTGTCCGTCGCCATAGACCACCCATTTCTGACTGGTCAGCCCCTCGAGACCCACAGGCCCGCGAGCGTGAATCTTGTCTGTAGAGATACCGATCTCAGCGCCGAGACCATATTCAAAACCATCGGCAAAGCGTGTTGAGGCATTGACCATCACCGAACTGGAATCCACTTGGCGTATAAAGCGATTAGCCCGATCTTGATCTTCGGTGATAATAGCCTCGGTATGTTTGGAGCTGTAGTTATTGATGTGCTCTATGGCTTCATCGAGACCGGCGACCACCTTGATCGATAAAATCGGTGCCAAATACTCTAGGCTCCAATCTTCTTCGCTGGCGGAAATTGCTGAGGCAATAATTTCGCGAGTTTTATCGCAGCCACGCAGTTCAACGTCTTTTTCAGAGTACAGAGCGGCCAGTTCAGGCAGCACTGTCTTAGCGACCGATTCAGCTACCAGCAAAGACTCCATGGCATTGCAGACGCCATAGCGATGAGTTTTCGCGTTCAGGGCGATGGCCAGGGCTTTTTGCAAATCGGCATGATCATCAATATAGACATGGCAGTTGCCATCTAGGTGTTTGATAACAGGTACGCGAGCATCGGCACTTATTCGCTCAATAAGGCTTTTGCCGCCTCGTGGCACAATTACATCGACAGACTCAGTCATCGTAATCAGTTCACCCACAGCTTCACGGTCAGTGGTGTTGACCACCTGAACCACGGCTTCAGGAAGCCCCACTTTGCTTAACCCTTGAGAAATACAGTCAGCAATAGCTTGGTTCGATTGGATCGCTTCGCTGCCACCGCGCAAAATAGTGGCATTGCCGGACTTAAGGCAGAGGCTGGCTGCATCTATAGTCACGTTAGGGCGAGACTCATAAATAATTCCTACGACACCCAGGGGGACACGCATTTTACCAAGCTTAATGCCACTTGGGCGGTCCTGTAGATCAGTTACTTCACCTATGGGGTCGGGTAGTTCTGCAACTTGCTGCAGGCCTTCGATCATTGCATCTATACGCGGGGCGTTGAGCTCAAGACGATCGAGCAGTGCAGCATCGAGACCGTTGGCACTGCCGTTTTGCATATCCACAGCATTGGCCGCCAATAACTTGTCGCGGCCATCGCTCAGAGCGTCAGCAATCGCCAGCAGTGCTGTGTTTTTCAATGCAGTATCCGCAGCAGCAATGATTCGAGAGGCGTCTCGAGCTTGGCTACCCAGGGTTTGCATATACGCTTTAATATTCATAGAGTTTAACTCGCAAGAGTCATTACAATTTAGGGCCAACATTATACGTTTAGCGTATAAAAAATGCCGGACTTTCAATCACTGCCAAAGCAACGCCAAAATAAGCCCAAGCTAAAGGGAAACTATTGCAAACTGTCATCAGATTACTCAACTCTAAAGCGCGCTGGTTAGTGCTTACTGGTGCCGGTGTCAGCGCGGAATCGGGCGTGCCTACCTATCGCAATCAGCGCGGTGAATGGCAGCGCAAACCGCCGGTAACTCACCAGGAATTTACCGGCAATCATCAGGCCCGGCAGCGCTTTTGGGCGCGCAATTTGGTCGGCTGGCGATTTATGAGCAGCGCGCGGCCCAATGGGGCGCACAGTGCCTTGGCCAGCTTAGAGAAAGCGGGAGCGGTGTCTTGTCTGGTAACACAGAATGTCGATGGTTTGCATCAGCGCGCTGGCAGTCAAAAGGTGATCGACCTTCATGGCCGCGTCGACAGTGTTTCATGTCTGAGCTGTAAATTACGTCTGCCGCGAGCACCACTGCAAACTTGGCTGGAAGCTAATAACCCTGATTTTGCCAAACTCGCCGGCGCCATTGCCCCTGATGGCGATGCAGATGTGGACAATCTCGATCACTCTTCTATGCAAGTGCCGGACTGTGAGAATTGCGGTGGCGTGCTAAAGCCAGATGCGGTGTTCTTTGGTGACTCGGTCCCAGCTCAACGGGTAGCTGACGCGGAGCAACAGATGAAAGACGCCGATGGATTAGTCGTGGTGGGGTCGTCCTTGGTCGCTTTTTCAGGTTATCGATTTTGCCTTTGGGCCAGCAAGCAGGGTAAACCAATTGTGATTATCAATGATGGTAAAACTCGCGGTGATGAACTTGCAACGGCGAAAGTCGCTGGATTATGCGGCGATGTTCTACAGGGTTGGTTGCAAGGCAACCTTTAATCCCGAACCCATTTACTTTGTCATCCCGAGCTTAGCCGAAGGACCTCAGCCAGTCTGCACCAGACCCTTCGACTGCACTCAGGGTGACCAGCCTTATTTTGGTTAACCAAGCTTAAAGGTACTGACTAACCACCTCGGCCAAGGCCTCAATATGTTTCGGATTATCATTCAAGCAGGGAATGTAGTGAAAGGTCTCACCCCCAGCCTCAATAAATAGCTCGCGGGCTTCAATATTAATTTCTTCAATGGTCTCCAGGCAGTCTGAGGAAAAGCCTGGGCAAATCACAGCCAAATGCTTAATCCCCTGCTCGGGTAGTGCTTCCATTGTCTCGTCAGTGTAGGGCTGCAACCAAGGCTCACGGCCAAAGCGAGACTGGAATGTGGTCATAATCTTATCTTCGTCTAAGCCCATTCTCTCTCGCACTAGACGTGTTGTCTGGTGACATAAGCAGTGGTACGGATCTCCTTTATTAAGATAGCTCTGTGGTGTGCCGTGATAGGAAAATACCAATTTATCCGGCTCACCGTGCTCATCGAACTGTTTGCGAATCGTCTCGCACAGCGCATCTATATAGGTCTCCGACTGCTGGTAACCACCAATAAAATGCAACTCAGGTACCCAGCGTGTTTTGGTGAAAACCTTTGCCACCGCGTCAAAGGCGGACCCTATAGTGGCACCGGAATACTGAGGGTAGAGGGGAAGCACGGTAATATTGCGAACGTTCTGTGCAGTTAACTCGGCGATCGCCGACTCTATAGAAGGATTGCCGTAACTCATACCCAGAGCTACTGGCACATCATCATTAAATTTTTCGTCGAGAATCTTTTTTACACCAGCGGTCTGGGCTTTGCAGTGCACCATCAACGGCGAGCCGCCCTCAGACCAAACGCTGGCATAGAGTTTTGCCGAGCGACTTGGGCGAATGCGCAGAATAATCAGATTGAGAATCATCCACCAGAGTAGCCGTGGAACTTCTACAACGCGAGGATCACTGAGAAACTCTTTCAGGTAGCGACGTAATTCGGCGGTTTTGGGTGCGTCAGGGGTACCTAGATTACACAGCAAAACGCCACGACGAGGTGAAGGTCCTTTGTGGTCGTAGTCGGTCTGGCCCTGATATTTCATTGATCGCTCCTGAGTGCGGTGGTTGCGCTAAATCCGAGACCATACGGCAAGCGCATCGGATCAACAAATGTTATTCATGCAGATACCGCCGATATACGGGACACAGGGGCGGCTGGATGAACCCTATTCAGGTGCTTTGGGATTAGATAAGTTTCTTAGTTAGCGCCAGCACTACTCCGGAAAACGCTTCTGCGTTAGAGATAATCTGGTTGATTTTGGTATTTCTATTCTCTGCTGACTGGACGATCTTTAAGAGTTTGCCTAATGCTTTGACATCGGCGGGCAGAGGTAAAAGTTCTTTTACCTCTGTGTCGGTCATGCTGGTGAGTGAGGAGACCTTGGAAGCCAATATTTCATCTGTTGCATCGGCGCTGCGCTCAGCTGCCTGGTCTACGTCTATATCGAATTGATCCCAGTCTATAGCCATTTTATTCATCCTTGATGTATATGATCGTGATTAAGCGTTTTATATGGAATTACGCAGCTCATTGATTTTCCGAAGGTACTTTTCGCCATTAGCCACTTTTTCTTCAATTTCCTGAGATTTTTGCAGAAGATCGGCGACGATAGCGTCTGTTGAGTCTATTAGTTGAGTGAACTCATCACTGCTAACGCCGACCATTTCAAGGTATCGATCACGATTTTCGACCACCTTGGAGGCTGAGAGTAAAAAGCCGGTAATACTATTGTTAATCGCCTTTGCTTGAGCGAAATCGGCTGTTAGCTTAGCCTCTATGCGTTGTTCCAAAATCTCCAGGGGCTGAATCAATTCAGCGCGTTTTTGATTGATTGTCTGCTGCAATGTGGGACTCGTTTTAAGAATAAATTTAAGCCGATCCGGCTTATTGCCAGTGGCCACTACCTGATCCCATACCTGGGCAATCGCCGGCTCCACAAAAAACTGATTGGCAAATTCTGGCACCCATTCATGCTGTATAAACTCATCAATATCCTGTTTTTTGCGATCGAAGTAGCGGGTTAGTAACGTCAGATTGGATTGTTCAATGGCCGAGATGCGATTGCCAAGCTGTGCCGACAGTTCTGGCGCCTCGGGAGGGATAGAGACGCAGGCCATGATCATTAGACTGATTGTTAAAAGGCCAAGTTGGCGGATTTTTTTGGATAGGGACATGGGTGATTTCTCATTTCTTGAGTGACTTGAGTGACTTGAGTGACTTGAGTGACTTGAGTGAATAGCGCAGTGATAATTTTGGCGTTTTAGTCTGTACCAAGTGTTACGCGTTGCGCTTAGAGGCAATCACTAATAATTTTTTGCGATAGGTTCTTATCGAGTGGTCTTTGAGAAGTTTAAGCCAGGGCAATTTTTTAATCACAAGCCCCTTAATGCGACGGAATAGGCTCACCGAATAGAGTAACTCCACCTCGCTGTAGTCTGCTGTTGCGCAGTTGGTCATGTAGCGCATATTACCGGCATGCAGATAACCGCTAACCTTGTTGAGCGAGAAGGCTCGAGTTGGTTTACCTTTATAGGGAATCCACTGTGCCAACCAACTACTGTAATAATCTCATCTCCCGGTGGCAGCATAGTGACGCAGTCTGCGGCATTAACTAGACGATAGATGGGCGCTTTGATATCAGTTATCCAGTGTTCATCGCTTACTCTGGGTGACCCGAAGGTATAGCAGGCTGCAATGCCGCCGAGAGGGTGGGTCATTTTTTTTGCCGCGACTGTGGCCAGCGCGCCACCGAGGCTATGCCCAGTGATATAAAGAGGCAGATCTTTGAGATCATCCCTATCGAGTCGGTTTTGAATATTCAGCGCAACTTCATGATAGGCATTATTAAATCCCGAGTGGATATTACCGCCGCTGGGGCAAGCTACTGCTATGGCACGGGCATCGGCTCTTATATCTCTGATACTACTGGCCTCGGTTCCTCTAAAAGCCAGGACTGCAAAATCGCTATTGGCGACAATAACGGCTTGAGTGTCTTTGCTATCAAAGGTTTCAACTAGCTCTAGGCTGAGCAATGTCAGGTTGGCGGCTAAATCTGCCGTTTCTTTTTCATGGTCATAGCCAACAAGATCGATCAGTTTTGTGAGGGCCGACTTACTGTTTTGACCGGTAAGTTTTTTTATAGCCTTCAGGAAATAGTCTCTCTGTGAGTCATCTGGAAATAGTGGGTTGAAGCGAAGGTAGGACAGCTCTGCAATACATGACATAAGCCAACTGGTCCTGTCGCTATAGGCTTTGCGATAGGCCGGAAGTTTTTTGTTAAGTAAGCTACCTATTTCATCTATATCGCTTTGGGATTGTGCCAGCACTGTGGTCATATTTTTCCCTCCAAATTATTGTTATTGAATTATCTCGTTTCAGTAACAGTAGTTTGGATGCAGGGTATTGCCACATTAAAAGCTGACCACCAACCCCCACAGCGCTATAATGCGCGCCTTTCAATAATCCCAGAAACCCCAATGACTGAATCTGTCTCACAGCGCCGTACCTTTGCGATTATCTCTCACCCGGATGCGGGCAAGACCACGATTACCGAAAAGCTCCTGCTGCTCGGCAATTTGATTCAGGTAGCGGGTACGGTTAAGGGCCGCAAGAGCGATCGCCATGCCACATCTGACTGGATGGCTATGGAAAAAGAGCGGGGCATTTCGGTGACCTCTTCAGTGATGCAGTTTCCCTATCACGATTGCATGGTCAATCTGCTGGATACACCGGGCCACGAAGATTTCTCTGAAGATACCTATCGCACACTGACAGCGGTAGATTCATCACTGATGGTGATTGACGGCGCCAAAGGTGTAGAGGCCCGCACGATTAAATTAATGGATGTCTGCCGCCTGCGAGACACGCCGATTTTTGCCTTTGTAAACAAGATGGACCGCGAGATTCGTGAACCTATTGAGCTATTGGATGAGATCGAGAGCGTTCTAAAAATTAGAGCTGCACCCATCAACTGGCCCATTGGTATGGGTCGTGGCTTCCGCGGTGTCTACAACTTCTACACCGATACTATTCATGTTTATGTGCAGGGCAAGGGCCATACCCTGATGGATGATATTCAGGTTAAAGGTTTGGATTCGCCAGAGGCTCTCGAGGCCTTGGGCGATTACGCCGAGGATGTACTCGAAGAGCTGGAGCTGGTTAAGGGTGCGACCAATGTATTTGATATGGATGAGTTCCTTGCCGGCCGCATGACACCGGTGTTTTTTGGCACTGCTCTGGGTAACTTTGGCGTACGAGAAATGCTCAATGACTTCGTGCGCTGGGCGCCTATGCCCCAGCCCCGGGTTTCGGATAAGCGTGAAGTGGTTGCAGAAGAGAGTGCTTTCAGCGGTTTTGTCTTTAAAATTCAAGCCAATATGGATCCCAAGCATCGTGACCGTATTGCCTTTCTGCGCATCTGCTCAGGCAAATATAAGAAGGGTATGAAAATGAAACATGTGCGCACCGGCAAAACCGTGCGTATTGCCGATGCCTTTAGCTTTAAAGCCGGTGAGCGAGTCTCACTCGAAGAGGCCCAAGCCGGGGATATTATCGGCCTTCACAATCATGGCTCGATCCAGATTGGTGATGCCTTTACCGAAGGCGAAGATCTGAAATTTAGCGGTATTCCGCACTTTGCTCCAGAATTATTTAAGCGCATTCGTCTAAAAGACCCTCTTAGAGCTAAGCAGTTGCAGAATGGTATTCGCCAGCTTTCAGAAGAGGGCAGCACTCAGGTGTTTTTCCCATTCCGCAATAACGACATTATTGTTGGCGCTGTGGGTCAGTTGCAGTTTGAAGTGGTGGCTTATAGATTGCGTGAAGAGTACGGTGTGGAAGCAATTTATGAAGCGGTCAATGTTCATTCTGCACGCTGGACTGAGTGCGATGATAATAAACAGCTTGAGTCATTTAAAAACAAAACCCAAGATAATCTGGCAGTCGATGGGGGTGGTCATCTAACCTATCTAGCGCCGACTAGGGTTAACTTGTCACTGACTGAAGAGCGCTACCCTGAAATTGCATTTCGCTCGACAAGAGAGCACTGATTGGGCTCACTATTTTTAAAAGCACCTACAAAAATTATAAGAGCTAAGAGAGGTCACCGTGAGTATTAGAAAAGTACCCGCAAGTCAGGAGATGACACCCGTCCATCTGCGCGCTAATCGCTCGGCTTTTGCTATGTGGTTTGGACGCTCAGTATTGCGTGTATTTGGTTGGCATATTGAAGGTGAAATTCCCAATCACGAGCGGATCTTGATTATTGGTGCGCCACATACCTCCAACTGGGACTTTGTCTACGCTATGGCGGCAATACTGGCAATTAATATTAAGCTGCGCTGGCTTGGCAAACACACCATTTTTATGCCCGGCGTAAGATGGTTTATGGAATGGCTCGGCGGCATTCCGGTTAATCGCGGCCAACCCGAATCCATAGTTGATAATGTTGCTCGCCTAGTCGCAAAGGACAAGGGGTTGGTGATCGGCTTGGCACCCGAGGGAACGCGCAAAAAAGTTAAGACATGGAAAACCGGATTTTTGCGTATTGCTGAAGCCATTGACTGTAAGATTTTTTTGATTGGTTTGGACTTTCCCGGCAAACGTATTGTACTGGATCAGATGTTTGAGCCGACCGGTGATCACGATGCCGATATTGCGGCGCTGCAGGCGTTTTATGGTCGCTATGAGGGCAAGTACCCAGATCAATTTTAGACCGTCAGCCTATTTCAAAAGGGCTTCTATAAATGGATTTATCAGTTGTTACCCAAGTCAGCCTGGTCAGCCTGGCCTTTTTTGCTGGGCTTATTTCATCCATTGCTGGCTCAGGCGGTATTCTCACTCTGCCTGCATTATTGTGGGCAGGTCTGCCACCGCTCAACGCCCTAGCCACTAATAAAGTACAGAGCTCCATTGGCACGCTGTCCTCTGCGTGGAATTTTTTTCGCAATGGCCATATTGATATCAAGCCTCTGTTGCCCGTTCTGCTGATGGGTTTTGTTGGCTCGGTGATTGGCACACTTTTCGTTCAGCAGCTCGATAGCGAGATTCTTTTAACGCTAATCCCTTTTCTATTAATTGCTATAGCCCTCTATTTTCTATTGATGCCTAAAATATCCGCGGCGGATTCTCAGCCGAAAATCAGTCAACTCTGGTTTGCCTGCACCGCCGGGCTCGGTATGGGTTTTTACGGCGGCTTCTTTGGTCCGGCCATGGGCTCTATATTTCCCTTCCTACTAGTCTGGTTAGTGGCGCGCAATCTGGTTACGGCCACCGCTGAAACCAAGTTAATGATTTTGGTGGTCAATGGCACGTCGGCAGTTATATTTATTGCTGGTGGCCATGTTTTGTGGAGTTTGGCAATTGCCATGTCTATCGCTCAGATGATTGGTGCACGTTTGGGCTCGAACCTGGTTATGAAACGAGGCAGTGGTTTTGTGCAGCCGATTATCACCAGCGTTACCCTGCTGATGGCGATCAAATTATTGTTCTTTCCCTGAGTCTTGCATAAGCTGGCATCATGAATTTTATTATCACTGTTATTCTCTCCTTCGGGCTTATCCTCACGGCACTGCTAGTGTTTCGCTTTATCGGTCTGCCGATCTATAGGGTTGAACCGATCAATATCAAAGTGTTGCTCGAAACAGTGCTCGAAGGGCAGGCCACTGAAGCCGATTGGGATGTGTTTATTGGCATGACGATCCGGCATAATCCAGATCTCGATGAGATTCGTCTGCAATGTGCTATGTTAGCCGAGACTGAAATGAGCCTGCGCGATGACCGAGTGCATTTTACCCCTGCGGGCCGCGGCGAATTGAGCGCTATCTTAACGCGCATTAAAAGTGAATTACTGCCAGCTACGGAGCATCACGATGATTGAAAAGACTTCACCTATAGCACGGTTTTTGGTTGTTGCAGCCGCTTTTGTGGTGGTCGTGACTGGTCTAAAAATGGCTGGCGAGCTGTTGGTGCCTTTTCTGTTGGCGGTGTTTATCGCCATGATTGTCTCGCCACTGCTTAGCTGGCTGAAAAATCGTAGCATTCCCAGCGCGATAGCCATCCTAATGATCGTTGTTTTGATTATGTTAGTGGGTCTCATGTTGACCGCTGTAATTGGTTCATCGGTAGAAAATTTCCGTCAAGACATTCCCCTGTATTCGGAAAAATTGTCCGCTATGAGTGTTGGGGCGCAGTCTTGGTTGAGTCTGCGGGGCGTAGATATAGACCCGCAGCAGTGGCAAAACAGCTTTGATCCCAGTGTCGTGATGTCCTTTGCCGGCAGCACATTGGCCTCCTTTGGCAGTGTTATGACCAATGCCGTGATGATCCTGTTAACAGTGATATTTATTCTCACTGAAAATGTCGGTTTCGGTGAAAAACTGCGGATGGCGCGCGGCAAAGATGTTTCGGAAGAGTGGCTCAATCGCTTCTCAGAAAGTGTTCATAGCTATCTGGCAATTAAAACCGGTATCAGTTTAGTCACCGGTCTGCTGATCTTTATCTGGCTATCTATTCTGGGCGTTGACTACCCAGTGCTCTGGGCTCTACTGGCCTTTTTACTCAACTTTGTGCCCACCGTGGGCTCATTTATCGCGGCAGTGCCGGCGGTACTGTTGGCCACGGTTCAGCTCGGGGTGTTCTCCGCGGGCTTAACCCTCGCCGGATTTGTTGTGGTCAACCTAGTGATGGGCAATGCCGTTGAACCACGGTGGATGGGCAAAGGCCTAAACCTTTCGCCGCTGGTGGTTTTTGTCTCCTTGGTGCTATGGGGTTGGGTACTGGGTCCAGTGGGCATGTTGCTGTCAATTCCGCTGACTATTATGATCAAGATTGCCCTAGAAAATCAGGAAGAGACACGATGGATTGGGGTATTGTTGGGTTCGGGAACCCTGTCGGAAATAGATGAGCCTAGTGGCGATATGAGTCTGTTGCCCGATGATCAAACGGGTAGTTAAAAACGCATTCTTAAAAAAAGCATAATGTTGTCTTCGCCGAAAAAACTCGCCGTTTAAATTTGCCACCTTCACGCTGTAAATCAGTGTTGCCGGAGGACAGTTGCGCCAGTTACAAATCAGGTTCTGTATTAATGACAATTTCTTTCTCAGTCTATTGACGCCATTAAATCTTTGTTCGTTGGCAACGGCATTGCCCTAATTTACCTCAGTGTTATTTAGCCGCTTTGTTTAAAAACCGACTGAATCCAGAGTAGTTGTGAATGGAATCACACCTGCACTCATAAGCAGTTGTTATTATTCGGCCCACTTTTGTCTCGGGACGGGACCTAATATGTGACCTGCAATAGCTATTGGAAAGTCACTACTTTAATTACATCGGATGTAGGCGTAGATCAATGAATGGCAAGGTTGGACTTAGTAAAGGCCGAGGTTTCACTCTTTTAGAACTGCTGGTTACATTGTCGATTGCTGCGATTCTTCTTGTAGTGGGACTGAGCAGAGTTTCCGCGATAGCTATATGGCACTAACGCCTATCTATGACAGTCATCAGGGCTTCGCCTTGGATGCCAACGGCCTTATGGCACAGCGCAACAAGCTTAAACATTTGCTGGGTGATGAGGCCGCTCTGAAAATTCTCGCCAATCTGGATAACCGGTTTACCCAGTTAAAGGCGGCGGGGGAGCGCTACAACCTGAATGAAAATCAGATGTTATCGGCGTATAAGATAATTTCGGATGCTGAGGAAAAAATGATCGAAGGCTATTTCGTGCGCAAGTCCAATCCTCAGCAGGGCATTCAGATGATTAGAGAGGCTGCCCTGTCCCCTGGGCAGAGGCTGGCTGAGTATCTGGGCGAGGATATCAGTAAATCTTTGATGCGCGCTTTTACCAGTGCACGCCCTCACCCGACCACTCCAGCGGGAATTCTACTCACTGGTTATTAATCTGCAGGCACTGAATTCAGCTGAGAAAGCAGCTGACAGGCTATTAATTGAGCCTGCTATCTGTAAAATACGTTTAGAATACCATCCCCCCAATAACAGCCTTGCAGAGGAATTGTCAGTCTTGAAAGATCTATCACATCTGTTTGAACGAAATGTTAAGTGGGCCGGTGAAGTTAAAGACAAGAACCCGGATTTTTTTACTGAGCTTTCCAAGCAGCAAGCTCCAGAGTATCTTTGGATTGGTTGTTCAGATAGCCGAGTACCGGCTAATCAAATTGTTGCGTTGCCCCCGGGTGAGATTTTCGTTCACCGGAATATTGCCAATGTTGCCGTGCACTCAGATCTCAACTGTCTGTCAGTGATTCAATATGCAGTGGACGCTTTAAAAGTTAAGCATATTGTTGTTTGTGGTCATTATGGTTGCGGCGGTATCAAGGCCGCTATGGGTAACGAAGAAAACGGCCTAATTGACAACTGGTTGGGACACATTAAAGACGTTAGTCGCTTTCACGCTGAGGAATTGAGTCAGTTGGAGGGCGATGAAAAGTTTAATAGGCTGTGTGAACTCAATGTTTTGGAGCAGGCGGCTAATGTGTGTAATTCCACGGTGGTTCAGAGTGCCTGGAAACGCGGTGCTGATCTTTCAGTGCATGCTTGGATTTACAGTATCGAAAATGGATTACTGAAAGATCTCAGCCTGTCGATATCTTCTCCGCAAGATCTTGAGAAGTTAAATAGCTAGAGGATAGTTATCTGTCTCTGAAGCGCTCAAGGTCTGTTATCTCTAACCCATGTGAGATATCTCAGGAATTGGCAATCAGATCCCTCGTCGCTTCGCTCTGTCGGGATGACAAAGTAGTTTGGTTGGGATGACAAAGTAGATTGGTTGGGATGACAAGTTAGCGTGGCTGGGACGATAAGATAGAATGGCTGGGATAACAGGTTTAGCAGGCTTACCGATATGTTCGCATAGCGGCACCTGACTTATCAAATATGATCCAGAGGCATCTCAGTTCGCTGCACCACTTGCCGCAGGACAAAGCTGGTCTTAATACTGTTCACCCCGGCAATCTGATTGAGCTTGTCTAACAAAAACCGCTGGTAATAATCCATATCTGGCATCACCACTTTTAATAAATAGTCGGTGTCGCTGCCAGTAATCAACGAGCACTCAACAACCTCTGGCCAGCCAGTAATTTTGCTATCAAAATTCGCCAATCGATCTGGACTCTGATGATCCAAACTGACGGAGATATAGATACTAATCGGCAGCCCTAACTTCTTTTGGTTCAAAACCGTAATCTGTCTACTAATAATTCCGCTCTCCTGAAGCAGCTTTACACGACGAGCGCAGGGGGAGGGTGACAGACCTACTCGCTCAGCCAGTTCCAGATTACTAATACTGCCATCGATTTGAATCTCTTCGAGAATACGGCGGTCCATTCTGTCTAATTTTGGAATTGGCATAAATCACCTGAAAATGTAAATAATGTGGCGAATATAGCTATTTTTAATAAATTTAACAAATTATAAGCTGTTATTTAGCGTGGCTAGGAGGTGTATTCTATTTAGATAAGATGCTTCCTGTAGAGCTATGCCATGTCCATCGACCACCATAAAAAACTCTCATTCGCTACTCGCTCAGTGCACGCTGGCTATGATTCCTCCGCCAACCAGGGCGCTCTCAATCCACCGATTTATATGACTTCAACCTATTCTTTTGGCAGTGTGGCTGACGGTGCTGGGCGTTTCTCAGGTGAGCAAAAGGGGCATTTCTACAGCCGCATCTCAAATCCTACACAAGAGATACTTGAGACCCGTCTAGCGGATCTGGAAGAGGGCGAGGCAGCATTGGCGACTGCGTCAGGTATGGGTGCCATAACTGCGGCGCTCTGGACACTGGTCGGCCCCGGCGATCAAATCCTGGTTGACAAAACCCTCTATGGCTGCACTTTCTCGTTTATGGAGCACGGCCTAAAGAAATTTGGTGTGGAAATCTGCTATGCCGATTTTACTAACCATGCCGAAGTGCAAGCTCACCTCAGCGACAAAACCAAAGTGGTGTACTTCGAAACCCCAGTCAATCCCAATATGCGTGTTATTGACATAGCAGCAGTCAGTGCCCTGGTCAAAGGCCACAGCAGCGCCATCAAAATAATGGTCGATAACACCTACTGCACCCCGGCACTGCAACGCCCCCTCAGTCTGGGTGCGGATCTTGTAGTCCACTCGGCAACCAAATATCTTGGCGGTCATGGCGACTTAATTGCCGGTGCTGTAGTGGGCGACGCAGAGACCATTCAGCAGATCCGCCTGTTTGGCCTAAAGGACATGACTGGCGCAGTGATTTCACCCATGAACGTATTTTTAATTCTGCGAGGAATCAAAACCCTGCAGCTGCGCATGGAGCGCCACTGCCAAAATGCCCAAGCCATTGCTGAAATGCTCGAGCAGCATCCAGCTGTCGATCAGGTATTTTTTCCCGGATTGAAAAGCGACCCCTGGCACGCCATCGCCTCGAAACAGATGGACGATTTTGGTGGCATGATAGCCTTAGAGCTCAAGGGTGGATATGAAGCCAGTGTGCGCATGCTCAACAAGCTCAAACTGGCTAAGTTAGCAGTAAGCCTGGGCGACGCAGAAACCCTAATCCAGCACCCAGCCAGCATGACCCACTCCGTCTACACCCCTGAGGAGCGTGCCGAACATGGAATCAGTGAAGGCTTAGTGCGTATTTCTGCCGGACTAGAAGCTGCAGAAGATATCATTGCCGACCTACAACAAGCGCTCGCAGATTAAGCCCTAAGCAAAAATATCAAAATTTGAACCCACTGCGAGAGTTCAATTAGTCCCTGAATATGGGCTCGATCTCAAGGCCATATTTAGGGACTGTAGTGCACCCACCAATGACTTCTAAAGACCCTTATTATTCGTCCCAGTCACAGCGAGTATCACCTCACCATCCTCCAGTTGACCGCGCAGCATATCGCCTTTATTCAAAGAGGCCACCGACTTAACCACCGCATTATCGGTATCACGAATAATCGAATATCCACGCCCCAATGTCTTCAGCGGACTAACCGTATCCAGCAAATGCATCGCCTGCCCGGTTTTACTTCGCCTAACCTCAAGCTGTTGACGAACAGTTCGTGACATCTGCTTCACATATCTAGCCACCAGCTGGTGATAGTCACCAATCGCCTCACCAGGATGTACCCGAGCAAGCTGAGCCTGCACGCGATTGATCTGTTGACGCCGCTGCTCAAGCTTATTATCGATCGCCCGACGCAAGCGAATATCCAAATGATCCAGATGCTGACTCTGTTCTTGCAGCTTGTGCCCAGGGTGACGCAGACGCTTCTTTAAATACTCAGTACGCTGCCTCAACTGTGAAATCTTGCGTCCCACAGCCTCAGTCAGCAAAATCTCAAAACCCTCAAACTGGTTGAGAATATCCTCCCCATCGGGACTCAACAGTTCCGCCGCCGCCGAGGGCGTCGGCGCACGCAGGTCAGCAACAAAGTCGGCAATAGTGAAATCCACCTCATGCCCCACCGCACTGACAATCGGTATTGCACTGGCAAAAATAGCCCGTGCCACAACCTCCTCATTAAACGGCCACAGATCCTCCAGCGAACCACCACCACGCCCAACAATCAGCGCATCGCACTGACCCAGCTGGTTGGCATTATTAATAGCCTCAACAATCTGTTTCGCCGCCTGCTCTCCCTGAACCGCAGTGGGAAAAATACTCACCTTTATTGACGGAAAGCGCCGCGCCAAAACTGATAGAACATCTTTAACCGCAGCGCCGGTGGCCGATGTGATCACACCAATATGACTCACTGAATCGGGCATAGGTCGTTTGTGCTGATTATCAAACAACCCCTCATCACTAAGCTTTTGCTTAAGCTGCTCAAACTGCCGTTGCAGCGCACCAAAGCCCGCCTCCTCCATATGCTCAATAACCAGCTGATACTCGCCGCGACCCTCGTAGAGACCTGCCCGGCAACGCACCAAAACCTGGGTGCCGTTGGCTGGCTTAAAACCAACCCGCTGATTGGCATTGCGGAACATAGCGCAGCGCACCTGAGCCTGATCGTCTTTCAAAGTCAGGTACCAATGCCCGGAAGCAGGGCGGGCGAAATTTGAAATCTCACCCTCCACCCAAAGCAGAGGCAGTTGAGTTTCGATTAGATGACGGACGCTGCGATTAAGCTGGCTGACGCTAAAAACTTGACGTTCTGAGGGATTGGGATTCATATTGCTATTGTAGGTATGCAAGCCAGTTTAAGTCACGGCTTTATCGTCCTTATAGAAGCCTAAATAGTTGTTTACCTTAAGACAGCCGCTGATTTATAATGCAGCGCTTACTTTTTAAAACCTCACTGAGGTAAGCGTCCCCTTATGTTACGCATTTCCCATGAAGCTCTAACCTTTGACGATGTACTGTTGGTACCCGGCTACTCTGCTGTTACAGCAAAAGACGTATCGACTCACTCGCAGCTTACTCGTGGCATTACCATGAATATCCCTCTGGTCTCAGCGGCCATGGATACAGTTACCGAAGCGCGCCTGGCGATTGCCATTGCCGCTGAAGGTGGCGTCGGTATTATTCATAAGAGTATGACCATCGAGCAGCAGGCCAAAGAAGTCTTAGCGGTCAAAAAATACGAAAGTGGCGTGGTCAAAGACCCCTTCACTATTCAGGCTGATGCCACCCTTGCCGAACTCTACGCCTTAACTGTGGCCAACAATATCTCTGGTCTGCCTGTATTAGAAGACGGTAACCTGGTGGGTATAGTCACTCGTCGCGATGTGCGCTTCGCCACCGATATGGATGCACTGGTAACCTCAGTGATGACGCCAAAAGCTGAATTAGTCACAGTGAAAGAGGGTGCCGACCCCGATGAAGTGCGCGCACTGCTCCACGAACATAGAATCGAAAAAGTATTGGTCGTAAATGACGCCTTTGAGCTCAAAGGTCTGATCACCGTAACCGATATTGATAAAGCCGAGCAGCATCCCAACGCCTGTAAAGACGATCAGGGCCGACTCCGTGTAGGCGCCTCCGTTGGTGTAGGTGAAGGTACCGATGAACGTGTCGCCGCCTTGGTAGCCGCGGGTGTTGATGTCTTAGTAGTAGATACGGCTCACGGCCACTCAAAGAATGTTCTCGATCGCGTGACCTGGATTAAGACGAATTTCCCTGATGTTCAAGTAATTGGTGGCAATGTAGCTACTGGTGCTGGCGCCAAAGCTCTGGCCGATGCGGGAGCCGATGGTGTCAAAGTCGGTATAGGTCCAGGTTCAATCTGTACCACTCGCATAGTTACAGGTATTGGCGTACCGCAGATCACTGCAATCGCCGACGCCGTCGTCGCCCTTGCAGGCACCGATGTTCCGGTAATTGCCGATGGCGGTATCCGCTACTCCGGTGATATGTCTAAGGCTGTCGTTGCCGGTGCCAGTGCAGTGATGATGGGTTCCATGTTGGCCGGTACAGAAGAAGCGCCGGGTGAGATTGAGATCTATCAGGGTCGCTCCTACAAATCGTATCGCGGCATGGGCTCCTTGGGTGCCATGGCACGCAATCAGGGTTCCAGCGATCGCTACTTCCAAGATGTTAATGACGGCGCCGAGAAATTGGTTCCCGAAGGCATTGAAGGGCGCGTACCTTACAAGGGTCCAGTATCCGCCATTATTCATCAGATGATGGGTGGTCTGCGCTCAGCAATGGGTTACACCGGTTGCAGCACAATGGACCAAATGCGCACCGAACCTGAGTTTGTTCGTGTGACCTCAGCGGGCACCAGTGAGAGCCATGTGCACGACGTACAGATTACTAAAGAAGCGCCAAACTATCCGGCCGGTGGTCGTTAAGCGTTTGCTGCTGAAGCGGTGAAGTGCTTTCGCGTCGGCGTGTTGTATTATTTTAGAAAAGGCTGCGTTCAATTAATGTCGCAGCCTTTCTTTTTTTAGAAGACGCCAGAGTGTTTTTTAGAAACCTAATAATTGAAAGCTTATTTTAGAGAGCCTATTAATGTCAGATCTACATTCGCAAAAGATTCTTATTCTCGATTTTGGTTCCCAGTACACCCAGCTCATAGCACGTCGCGTGCGCGAAATTGGCGTGTTCTCAGAGATTCGTGCCTGGGATATCACCGAAGAAGAAATTCGCGAATTTAATCCCAAGGGAATTATTCTTTCCGGCGGACCTGAATCGGTTACTGGCGGCGCATCGGCACCCCGTGCACCAGACTGTGTATTTACCATGGGCCTGCCTGTGTTGGGTATCTGCTACGGCATGCAAACCATGGCCGGTCAGCTGGGTGGCAAGGTCGACACTTCCGATGTCCGTGAGTTTGGTTACGCTCAGGTCAAAGTGGAAAACCAATCAGCCTTATTACGAGACATTAAAGACCACATCGGCAGCGACGGTGAGTCACTACTCGATGTGTGGATGAGTCACGGCGACAAAGTGGTCGCCATGCCCGAGGGCTTTAGCCTGATGGCCTCAACCCCATCATGCCCGATCGCAGGTATGGTCAATGAAGAGAAGAAATTCTATGGTATTCAGTTCCACCCTGAAGTGACTCACACTCTTCAGGGCGAGCGTATGTTCCAACACTTCGCCCTCGAAATCTGTGGCTGTGAAGGACTCTGGACTGCTGCCGCGATTATTGAAGATCAGATCGCCCGAGTAAAACAACAGGTTGGCGACAGCCATGTGCTCTTGGGCCTCTCCGGTGGTGTTGACTCCTCAGTAGTTGCCGCATTGCTGCACAAAGCCATAGGTGCTCAGCTCACCTGTGTATTTGTCGACAATGGCCTGTTGCGCAAAAACGAAGGTGACATGGTTATGGAAATGTTCGCCAACAATATGGGCGTCAAAGTAATACGCGCCAATGCCCAAGATAAATTCTTAGATGGCCTTGCCGGCGTCAGTGACCCTGAGAAAAAGCGCAAGGTTATCGGCAACACCTTTATTGAAATCTTCGATGAAGAATCGCAAAAAATCAAAAATGTTAACTTCCTTGCGCAAGGCACTATCTACCCAGATGTAATTGAGTCCGCAGCATCAAAGACCGGCAAAGCCCATGTTATTAAGTCCCACCATAATGTTGGCGGTCTGCCAGACGATATGGCCCTTGAACTAGTTGAGCCTCTGCGCGAACTGTTTAAAGATGAAGTGCGCAAGATTGGTGTTGAGCTGGGGCTGCCCCACGATATGGTTTACCGTCATCCATTCCCTGGCCCCGGCCTTGGTGTGCGCATTCTCGGTGAAGTAAAGCGCGAGTACTGCGATATTCTCCGTGAGGCGGATGCCATCTTTATCGAAGAGCTACATAATTTTGGCTGGTATCAAAAAACTAGCCAGGCTTTCGCCGTATTTCTGCCGGTTAAATCAGTAGGTGTAGTGGGCGATGCACGCCGCTATGAATGGGTTATTGCACTGCGCGCTGTGGAGACCATCGACTTTATGACAGCCCGTTGGGCGCACTTACCCTACGAACTACTGGAAAAAGTATCCAACCGTATTATCAACGAAATCTCCGATGTCTCTCGGGTTGCCTATGATGTTTCGAGTAAGCCGCCAGCCACGATTGAGTGGGAGTAGTCGAGTAGGTATAACCCATTGATTTATATAGAGTTGAGAGTTACAAACTTGTTACAAACCACCCCTAAAACAGGGGGTTTTACAAAGAAAGTTACAAACGGTTGCGATTACTGCAAATCATAAGTAGCATTTAAGAATAGCAGCGTTAAATCACGCTGATACGCGATAAATGGGGCTTATTCTGTTCTAGTACATTACTAGTTAACATTTGGCCTGGTTTCGTGACGTGCAGATTGCGGCAAATATCGACTAAAATATTCTTGCTATGATTTTTAAAACTCGTATTCAAACAACAGACGAACACTCGTGTCTGGGCTTTTTGAGTCCAAGCCAAAAATAACACCGGCTTCCCACTTGAGTTTTTTTGGTCCCGCTAATTTAGCTTGTCCCATCAGAACTGGGCCGACGCCAATGCTGTTTTGACCCGCATAAAACTCAATGCCAGGCTCGAGCGTTTGACTATAGCGGTATCGTGTTTGTAGGCTAAAGACAGATTCTAATTCGTCGTCAATACCGCTGCCCCATTCCTGCTCAATAATAAAATTGGTTGTGGCGCTCCAGTGGCCAAATTCTTTTTCGGCAATGAGTCCAATGCTGGCTTCATAGATATTGTTACCGATGCCTTTAGAAAGTTCTGCAAGAACTCCCCAGTCTGCCCAATACTCACCCTGTTCGGTGAGCTGCCATTTTATTTCCATCTCTATCGATTGCAGGTCCAAACTCTCGCTGCTTGATCCTTGGCCAACCAAATAAGCCTCTATAAACAAGCGATCACTAAGCGATCGGCCGTAGGCTAAACGATACATTCGAGTATTATCAGCAATGCCAGATTGGTTATTCTGTTGCAGCAATCGTATCTCTAGCTCTTGCTCAAGGGGCTGAACATAGGGGTGGTAGATCTTATCGATCACTATTCCGTCAGCGAGTAACGGGGAGCTTAATGATACGAATACTAATGATAGTAAAAGCAGTGCGCTACGCATCATTCCCTCTTACTGGTTGCACCTGTTGTTTCTTCTTATCTGGATAATATCTAGGCATAAAATTTGCACCAGTAACCAGTGTCACCCCCAGTATATACGCGGCCGCCTGAATTGGCGAAGGAGTAGCCTCATAACCTACGAGTGCATATAGGAGCTGACCGAATATTGAGGTCTCTGCAACAAGTGTTGATGAGTTCCAAATAGGAGGGCTTTGGGTCAGCCAGTCAATTTGCATCAGTAAAAGGGTGGACTGAGAGAGCATATTGCCAGCGAACAGGGCTAGTAAAACTAGGCAGGCAGCGCGCCTTTCGCGACCAGCATGGTCGACCAGGCTATAAAATAAGAGTATGCCTATACTGGCGCCAATGCTAAACCCTAAGGCACCACCAGTGAGCACTTTTTGAAAGTTTTCGGTATACATAAAGCCACTAAGGTAGAGAATGATTTCCTGACCTTCTCGCACTACGGCGCAAAAAATGATGACTATTGCGCAATGGCTAAAGGCAGCTACTTTGCCTGGCTGGGGGTTTAGCGGGTCTATAGTTGCTGTGAGCCACACTGCTAAGGCAATTGTCAGGCAGATGATAGTTTGGAAGAGCGCATTTAGTAGTTCCTGACCTGCATAGTCGAACCATTCAGAGATAATGCCCATTTGGTTGGCTAGTATCGCGGCAACACAGCCGCCAGAGATTAGCGCTATTGGTAGCCAACGTTTGCTGTCATGCACTCGAGTACTGACTGCTAACAGTACGCCTATTAGTAGTGCAGCTTCTAATGTTTCTTGAAGAATTAAAATAACAGCGTTAGGTAGCATAATAAGTTCTGGTTAGTTGACAAGAATTTTACCTTGCGCCGTTTTTGGATAGAATTCACCAAAAAATGGGTAGGTGCCGGGACTAAGGGGGCCAATAAAAATCACTGCTTTACTATTACCGATAATTACTTTTTCACGATTTAATTCATAGCTTTCAAATTCTTCTGGTGTGGGGTCATTGTTAATTATCAGAAGCTTTATTTTTGTATTGGCCGGCACGCTAAATTCCGATGGATAAAATAGATGATCTTTGATCTCGATCTTTATGATGGGCGCTGCTTGCGAAATCGGACTAACAGCAATTGCCAGTAGAAGACCAAAATAGAAGAGGATTCTTTTTATGATTAGCCGGTTCATGATTGCTTGCTATCCAAAGTGACTGGGATGATGGCTGAAAAGTGCAATGTAAATGCAGTGCCAGAGGCAAATGATGATGGCTCGAGGGTTATCTCAGCGTTATAAAGTTCTGCAATCCGTTTAACGATAGCCAAGCCAAGACCGCAGCCGGATTCTCCAGAAGTATGACGATCGCCACCGACGCGGTAGAATCGTTGGAATAGCCTCTCGTGCTCATAGGTTGGAATTCCCGGCCCCGAGTCTTCAACAAGTAACACCACCTGATCATTTTCTCGTTTGATCTTGACTATAATATGCCCGCCGTTGGGCGTGTATTTGTTCGCGTTACTAAGTAAATTTTGGATCAATGTGGTTAATGAAAATTTATCCCCTAGAATCAGCTGCCTTTGACCAAAAAATTCAATCTGTTGGTTTTTGCGTTCATAGTTGTCATATTCTTCAGCTATAACTTGTTGTGCCAGGCTGGTTAAATCAATAGCCTCAAAGCGAGTATGGTATTCGTCTGGAGAGGTGCGGTAGAGCGCTAAAATCTGCTCCACAACATGCTCGAGCTGATGGGTAATTTTCTGCAGTTCGCCGAACTCCTTATTCCTTTCGGGTTGTTCTTGACTGATATTATACAGCTGTACTTTTAAGCTGCTAATCGGGGTACGTAGCTCATGAGCTGCATCTGAGGCGAATTGTTTTTCTCGTAGCAAAGAAGATTTTAACCTCGCTAAAAGATCATTAGACGAGCTGACAATTTGCGACAACTCTTGGCTGTTAACGGCTATTGATAATGGGCTCAAGTCATTTGCCTGCTTGTCGCCTAACTCATGTGCTAGTCGGCGCATGGGATGCAATCCGCGGCTCACCACGATCCATATTAATACTGCCAGAATTGGCAGGCCAATCACGGCTGGGAGCACAGCTTTCAGAGCGATATTTTCGGCGAGACTAAATCGAATATCCTGACGTGCAGCGACTATTATCCACTGCGCGTTAATGGTGTTGTAATAACTGTAAGTCCGCCAACGATAACCCTCAAAGTTGTGATATCGAAACCCAGGTTGCAACTTACCTAGGATAGTTTGCGAAGCATTGTCAGAAGATCCTATTAAGTTGCCGCCCTGCCAGACCTGAAATGCGGTATCGCTGCTGTCGACATTACGAACGATACTCTGAACATTTATATTAGCGATTAGTTTGGCTTTTTCTACCAACTGGCTATCAAACATTCGCTCGACTTCCTGCAGGCTGGTTTCATAACCACGCAAGGCAGAAATAAAACTAAATAGTGTAACGACTGCGAGAATTACTGTGACCAAAAATACGCGAATCGATTTCACAGTTGATTGACCCGATAACCGACGCCGCGCACAGTTTTAATGAAATCACTGCCTAGCTTTTTGCGCAGGTTGTGGATATGCACTTCCAGTGCGTTACTGGAGACTTCTTCGCCCCAGCTATACAGCCTATTCTCCAGAACAGAGCGAGTTTGCACTCGGCCGACGTTTTCCATCAGGCTGCGCAATAAACTGTATTCGCGGCGTGACAGTTCAACATTTTGACCACTCATGGATACCATGTTTGTTGTGGTATCGAGGACCACGTCGCCCACAGCCACCAGAGACGTTTTAGCGCTGCCTAGACGGCGCTCCAATACTCGGAGTCTGGCTAGTAGTTCGTCTACTTCAAAGGGCTTAGCCAGATAGTCATCCGCGCCACTATCCAGTCCTGTTATTTTTTCCTCGGTACCAGATCTGGCAGTTAATATAAGAATCTGAATTTCGGGCTGAGAATGACGGGCTTTTTTAAGTACCTCGATACCATCCATATCAGGTAACCCGAGATCCAGAATAGTCATATCTGGCTTCTCGGTTCGAATAACATGTAGGGCCTCGCGGCCGGTGGCGACAGTATTCACTGCATAGTTTTTTTGCCGCAGAGCTTTACATAGCGCTGCGGCAAGAGACGTATCATCTTCAACTAATAAAATATGCATCTGCGTAGTGCTAATCTCAGAATTTAGTTTATAGACTCCAGTGCAGTAGCTATCTCTTTTTGACGACCAGCATCAGCCAAAGGTCGATTGGGACGCGGCGCCGCAGTTTGAGCCTTTTTGAAGTAGGCCGCAGCTTCTTGACTTCGCTTTTTCGCCACCAAAAAGTCTGCATAAAAGTAGTTACTATCAATGCCATCAGGATTTATTGCAATAGCTTTAAGTAAAAGCTTTTCTGCTTTTTTATCGCTGCCGAAACCAACCGGCCAGCCCGGAACATTTAAGTACAGGGTTCCTAGACTGGTCAGTGCTGAGCCTTGCATTGCAGTGGCGTCTAACATAAGTGATTTATCTAGATCTTTTTTAGCAGATTTAGCTAAACCCAGCGCGCCTAGCCCACCTTTTTTCCCTGCTAGGGTTGATTTGATAATACCGCGCCAAATTAATGGAGCTGCCTGTTTGGGGTTGGCGACTACAACGGCATCGGCATTTATGACCAAATTTTCAAAAGCACTAATCTGCTCTTTACCTGCTATCTGATAGTTGACTTCGGCCCACTGTTTTTGCAGAGCCAAGATATCTGCCTCTAGATCTGCCCAAGCCGATGAGGACAGCAGACCCAGGCAGACTATTCCTGCATATATTTTTTTAAGTCTAATTGAGAGAGTATTCATGGTATTAACCTTCGCTTTTATTTTGTTGGTTGATAGATTGATTGATGGTAGGCAAATTTTTAATCAGCGCCTTGGCAACCACGTTGGGTAGCAGGGCATTCACTTTTACAAACAGCCTTTCGGGCCAGCCCATGTAACGTTGGCATTGGTTTTTTCTGAGCAACATTAGCAGCGCCTGGGCAACTAGCTCTGGATCATCCATGGTATTGCCCAGCGCTCTATTCATAGCGGTTATGGTGGCAGAGTTAAGTGCTGTGATTGTTGCACGGGGCGCCAAATAGCTTACCTGTATAGAGCTGCCGGCTAGTTCCCGCTGGAGGGCTTCAGTAAACCCGCGCAGACCAAATTTACTGGCGCAATAGGTGGTGAATCCCGGGTGGCCTATGCTGCCAAAAATAGAACCAATATTGACAATGACGGCGTGCTCGCGTGCTTTTAATACTGGGATAAGTTGGCGACACAGCTGCATAGGGGAGAGCAGGTTGGTATTGATAATATTATCTATGGTCTGCGGGTCCTGTTGGTCGAAATATTGTAACTCGAGTACACCGGCGCAGTTAATTAGCATATCAATGGCGCTCTTGGCACAGTGGCCTGTTAGCATTTCTCGGTCAGCGGCACTATTGATATCGGCGACTACTATTTGATGAGCGGTTGGGGACAGACTCTCAAGAATGGAATTTAGGCTGTCAGCTTGGCGGCCAACTAGAGATAAAATAGCACCTTGTTGATCGAGCAGTGCAGCAATTGCCTTGCCTATGCCGCCAGAGGCGCCAGTCAGCAAAATACGCTTATTTTTTAGGGTCATCAGTTCCATCTCAGTTGGTTAATGAGCGAAAAATGTCGCCGTACAATTTGTAAAACACCTTGGCCGAGTCAACAATCTGCGCCTGATCTTCGGGCCTGTCGATGCGGTTCATGAGCCCTTTAAAAAATTCCACATGGTCCTGATCCAATGAGCCGTGAGAATATAGATAAGAGAAGGCGTCTTTAGGTAGTGATAAAGCACTTCGAATATTATCGGCGGCACTGTCAGCGAGACTGATACTAGTACCCTCCAAAACGTGCACCATGCCAAAGAAGCCCAGCGGGTTGATGCGGTGCACTGTGTCATAGGCGTAGCTAACCATAAGCTCTGTTGCCAGATTAGGTTTGCTGCGCCGAACCTGCTCTTTGTCGGCACCACAGGCAGCGACATCATTGAGCACCCATTCTTGATGTCCAGTCTCTTCTTCAATATATTCGCCGACGCCCACTCTTAACCATTCCAGCTCTTCTGGCAATCGCGATCCAGTGGCCATCAACAGTGGCACAGTGTGCTTAACATGGTGGTAGGCCTGGCTGAGAAAAGCGATATAGTCATCAGTTGTGACATCCCCTTGAAGGGCGCGGGTAATAATAGGTGCTGAAAACAGTTCGACGCGCTGCTGTTCAGTTTCTGTCTGTAATTGGTCAAAAAAGTTCATTACTGAAATACCTGTGTGTCGTTGGGGTAAAGGGTTTCTAGTATTGCCTGATATGCCGTAAGAATTGCCACACGCACGGGCCTACCGTTGTCTGTTAGTAGCCCTGGTTGGCTG
Source organism: gamma proteobacterium HTCC2207 (assembly GCA_000153445.1). Lineage (GTDB taxonomy): Bacteria > Pseudomonadota > Gammaproteobacteria > Pseudomonadales > Porticoccaceae > HTCC2207. Next base: position 746,397 of record CH672396.1, read on the forward strand.
TTTAGAGTCGTGGCGAAGCGCTGCCATCGCACAATGCGGGCATAGTCTGGCAGGGTATTGTTAACGCTATCGATTAGTCCTTGGATTTCATGATCTGTTAACGCTGGGTCGCGAGGGAATAACAGCGCCACGCAATAAGGACGATCATCACCAAATACCACAGCGTCGGCTATAGCTGTGTTAGCCAGCAGTTCACCCTCAATCCACTCGGGATTGATGTTCCGGCCAAAACTGGAAATAAGCAGATTCTTTTTACGCCCACTTACCGATAAATATCCAGCGCTATCCAGCGACCCCAAATCACCACTGTAAGTGGTTGTGTGGCCCCAGCTATCGGGTTGGCCTGCATAGCCAAGCATGGTGTTGCCGCTAATGATAATTTCACCATTTACGGTTTTAACCTGCAGGTGGGGTAGCGGCTTGCCGCTACTATTGGCACCTGTATTGGTCGGCGTGTTAAGACTCACCACTGACACACATTCGGATAATCCATAACCTTCGTAGGCGGGAATATTATGTTGATGGGCTTTCGCCATAAGCTGTGCTGAGACCCGACCACCACCTACAGCAACAAACTGTAATGAGTCTGGCGGCACCCACCCCTGAGTTGCTGCCGCAATCAAAACCACCAATAACTGGGGCGTGAGAATAATACTGTTGGGCTGGTAACGACTGATAGCAGCACAAAATCTCTGAGGATCGAGGCTGGAGCTCCCTTTAAAGCCCACCTCCGCTAAGGACGGGATAATCACCTTGCCGCCAGCCATAAGGGGCGCATAGGTACCGGCAATATTCTCCAGTAATGTGCTTAGGGGTAATAGGCACAGATGCCTGGGTTGCTGCAGATCTACAGCCGTCGCCAAGGCCTTTGCCTGAATAAGTTGTTGTTCAACGCTTAGGCATACCCCTTTGGGCTGGCCGGTTGAGCCTGAGGTAAAAGTGATTTTTTGTGTTCCCGGAGGTAGAGCAAGGCGGGTTCGGTTGTTACGTAGCTTTATTAGCTGCAGTTGGCCGCCGAAGATAGCTGTTATAGAGTCGACTTGCAGGCTCGGGACGGCTGAAAATGGCTCGGTAGAATCACTAACGATCATATCAATGGTCACGCTATCAAACACATGGGCGATCTGACTCTTTGAGAAGAAAGTTGGTATAGGGATTAGGCAAATAGATGCCTGCTGGCAGGCAAGATCAATAGTGACCCAGTCGCAGCTATTATCAGCGTAGAGCGCAACAAATTTGCACTGCGCGGCCACTAGAGCCTCGGCAACAGTATTGCAGCGCTCCAGTAGCGCGTTTGGGCTAAGGCTGTTGTTAGCATCTTGCAATAGAACTTTGTCAGATCGATTATCCAGGTTCGCATCTTGGCATAGGAGGTCAATTAAGTTATGCACTTGATGCATGCCCGATAGCTGCAGCCAATTGTGCTACGGTTGTGGTGTACGACGTCAGTTGAGCGGGCCAAGTACCTTTATTGAGTGCCTGAATACCTTGGTTAATATTGCCCGCCAGTACTCTTGGTTGCTGTTCATAATAAGAACCCCAATTCAATTTTTCTGCTGGTATAAGATGCTCAGCATTGGCATCAGCCAGCACTGTTAAGTTAAAGCCAAGGCGTTCAAGAGATTTTTGTACCATGGGCGTGGCGGTGAAGACCACCCATTCATACTGTGCTAAATAGAGTATTTTTGTAAGTAGCATAAACAACAGCTGACTAGCGCCGGGCCGGGTAGCAACCAAATTGCCTATCTCGATAATTCGATTGAGTGCCACTGGCACCTTGGCATGGAGCGCGATACTTTCATCAATCGCACAGGGAAGATATTGCTGTAAAAATAACGATCGCCCGACCGCAGTCTGCAGGCCAAGTGCTGCCGATGTTTTGCCTTGCTCGTTCAAGGCCAACAAAAGTGGCATAAAATGGTTGATTGTCGCCCCGTGGGTTAGTTGGAACTGGCGCGTAATATAGCCCTCAATGGATTGCCTTCCCTTGTTTTGGGAATCATAGAAGCAGAGTTCCTTGGGCGTATTGCCGGCGCTATTATTTAAGTAGATATTAAACGCGATCTGCGAGTTTGTCTTGCCAGTGAGTGGCTGCACTATTGTTACCCTGAGACTTAAAAACGTATCTGTATAATAATTGGCGAATCTTAAGGTAGGCTTAAGGGTCTCAAAAGCAGGATGAATAAATCAAATGTTATTTGGCGCGTAATATAGATTAAAGACACTCTGAAGTGGGCAGGCAGACGTTCACTTCCGACTACACCAGTTATTAAGGCTTCTTATTCCTTGGTGATCGGAATTAATACCCAAACAACCTAAAAGTGACTCAAAAATCTCAACGTGCCGTACTATTCTGTTCTTAGATTCATGCTGTTTGAGCATATCAAAGCCTTCTGCAAATTGTGTGTTTTCCAGCAAACTATCTGACGCCCACATAATGACTGGGATCTTGAATTGCTCATCGGGAGCCACATCTTTTGGCGCTGCATGAAAATGCTTACCGTCTTCCATAGATTCACCATGGTCTGATGCATAAAGAAGAAAGGCTTTTTTATCACGAAGCCTTTCCAATAAGGAAAATAAGAAATAGTCTGTGTATACAATAGAATTGTCGTATGAATTAACCATAGCCTGTAAATCACAATGCATGTCTTTACAATCAGGTTTATATTTTGAAAATTCAGTCGGGTAACGAGAAGAATAATTAAAATGCGAACCCTTTTGGTGGAGGATAACAAGGTGCTTTCCAGCCTTTTTAGAGATTGATTGAGTCATTTGATTAACTAACAGCATATCATCGATAACCGGCAGTCCTTGAGAGCTTGCCTCTGCACCAATTTCTTCTCGAATCTTCACTATATCGGCATTTACTTGAACATAAAATCCAGCTTCACTTTGCATCGAAAACAGGTCGATAGAGAACCCTAAATTTTTTAATACTGAAAAAACATGGTTTTCATAAACATATTGCTGTGATGGGGGTCCTAGGTCTTCAGTACCTCCCTCACGCACGAACATACATGACAAGCTTAGTTTTGTACTCGTATTACAAGACGCTCCTTTAAACCCAATCACATTAGTTTCTTTATCCAGCAATGGTGTTGTCGCGCGTTGGTAATCAATTAAAGACATGTGGTCATACCGAGCCGATTCACCAATAACAACTACCACAAATATATCGTCTAGTGGAATTTCAGGGTAAAAACCATAGGTATCCATGGGGTCAATTAGCTTATTTTTTAACTGACTATTCGCTATGGTATTTGCCACTGAGATAATACTTCCTGCCATCCAATTTATGGGCACATAAGAATAGGCGGCGACCCCGATAGGATTCGTCGGTATACGTCCGTCGGCCGTCGGGTCACGGAAATTTTTATAATGACTGTTTATGAGTATTAGGCAAACAGTTAAAAGCCCTATACAGAGAAAGCGGGGGATCAAGAAAAGCAGCCATGGGGCTTGATAATTGGGAGCAACGCGGTGTAAAAAATACAGAGGTACTAGGCAAAATATACTCGAAAAAGTCAGTAAGCCCAAACCCATTGACTCTATTACTAATGACATTCCCGTGCCAAATACGGCTTTAACCACCCCATAACCAATAATGACATCAAAAAACCACATGTAGTAACTGGCGATAACAGAGACAAAAGTAAAGGCGATAATGGCGGCACTGAGGACTCTGCGGCCGGCAATTGAAGTAACGCAGAGTAAAAAGCAACATGTGGTAACAGTGAATAGCGCATCTGTTAGGAACAAACCCACCACGCTTTCATCTACTTGATAGTATTTTCGAATAAAGATGGGAATGTTTAGAAAAACACCAAGGTACATAGATATCAATAAAATCGACACGAGCTCTGCGCGATATTGGCACCTTATGGTAGCAACGGTGGCATCCTTCATCAGCTTGCATCCAGTAGTTTAGTTAACACACCTGCATAGTAATTGGCGATGCTTAAGGCAGACTGAAGGATTTCAAAAAGCAAGGTTAATAAATCATATTTTATGCGGCAAGTAATATATTAAAGATGATATGAGGTGCGCAGAAAGACCTTCAGTTGATAGGAATAATTTCCAGCCCTACCATTGAACCAATTCACTCACGCGTATTAGTAATACTATCTAACAGCAGGAGTCTCATCTGACAAAAAGGGGGGTACGCCCGGGGTGGGTTCGGCGTAACTGAGAATTGGGGTTTTTTTACAGGGCTTTTTGCTCATGAAAATAAAATGTGACGGTACTTTTGGCGGAAAGTATGAGCACCATTTAATCAGTGAGGGTGACTCTTACAAAATTCGCCACAAGAAGGTCAAGTTGATTAACTGCGATGCCCCGCAGAAAACGCTGACTGTGTATCTTTAATCCTGCCGCAATTAACGTCGAGTCAAGACAGGTCAGCTGAAGAGTTCAAACGCTAGCCTTTTCTCAGGCTATCTAATGTCTGAAGGAATAAATGTACTGTCTGAGGGAATTTGACTTAATGTCTAATTGTGATTTCTGTACCCATAAAACCACCTAAGATGGATGCCTTTGTCTCTATTTGGGACACATTATGGTTTGCACTAGAGTTACAACGTTTGTAACCCATAATAGCTAACATACTGATAATGAAAGGACAGTTTAAGTGATGACTTGGACCGCATGAGTACGCTGATTTACAAACGAGTTACAAACCTGCTAATAGCGCTTGTAACCTATTGTTTTTGCGTCATATATTGTAGAGCTACTATTGAGTGGGAATAAAATGATTTGTATTAAAAAAGACATTTCCTATAACATATTCTGTGATACCCAACTTTTAAACAAAAGATTTGGGCTTTCTTAAGAAAATTTCTTTAATCATTGGTATGAAATAATCCAGAGGTTTTGTATCGAAGTCTGGATCAAATGATATCTGGTCCCATTTTGTACAAAAATCTATACAGTCTTGATAATATTGATGATTTTTATACTTATCTCGAGCATTTCTATCTTCATCATAATGATGCATCCAATAATATCCCTGAAATAATCCGTGATTTAAAATTATCCAATAATTTTTTTCACTAACATATGGTCTAAGCAGTGCTGCAGAAACTTGAGAATGGTTTGATGGTGATATCACATCTCCAATATCATGCATTAAAGCACAGACTATAGTTTCTGTATCTGCTCCATCATTGTCTGCTCTTGTAGCAGCCTGTAAGCAATGCTGTAGCCTACTAATTTTATATGGCGATTCGCCGTTCATCATTTCAAGCCAATTAATAACTCTATCGAAAAGCTGTCTTTCATTTTCAGAATCATGAATTGTTATAAGATCATAATCATCTTTTGTTCCTTCTTTCATTGATGTAAATTCAACTTTTTTTGACAATTTAATCACCTATTCTATTTTTATAAAGAACTAAATTATTTTCTACATTATCCATTTCATAATAAGCGTCTTGAAGATGACGTTTTCCATCTGGTTGAAATTCACACCTTCCATGTAATACTCTGTGCCCATGAACTAAAAGTATATGGCCTGATTCAAGTCTAAATTTTGATTTGTATTTTTTACTATTAATTCTATTACACAACTCATGGTAAGCCATATAAAATAAATCTAGGGTATCCTCAATAGGATCAATCATTTGCATCAGCTGATTTGAAAACCTAAATCCAGTAATTTTATTTTGAGAGTTCAATCGAACAATTGGCTCTTTGGTGTAGGTTTCATTTTCTTCATCAAACTCTCTAAATGGCACTGGAAAACTACATAAAATTTTAAACAAATTAGGGTTATCATTCTGTAAATCGTTAAGGACAGAATACCCGTCTACAATCATTGATTCACCACCTTCACATTCATTAGCCAGCATATGAAGAGCTTGGACACTAGGAGGCCAGGAGTAACTTGCAAAATCATTATGGGGAGGCACTTCTAATGAGGTGTGAGCAATATTATAGACATGTGTATCAATTGAAACATTATGGATTCTTTCAAACAACACCTCTCTAATTGGACCAAGTCTTGTACTCAACATCTCTAATGAATTTGATAGGGTTGGAGAATTTTTTATACAAATAGCTCCTTTTGAAATGAATTCAGAAATAGCATTAATAGCTATTTCATCATTATTTAAAAAACCATCCCAGTCAAAATATTCTGGAGTAAAGTTATTAGTCCATAATATTTTTTTAGGCTTCCTGGGTGTTCTTAATAACTCTATATCTTTTAGCTGGATTACTGTTTTATGCTTATCAGGCCAAGAAACATTGATGATGCCATGGCTTATGTTAACTTCATGAGGTTTTAGGTCTGGAGGAACACTGCTTAATATAAACCTCTTTTCTTGGGTTTCTTTTATTCTGCATTCATTACAAGGACAGTTGTCTCTAACCCATAAATATGGAAGATTGTACTCAATTTTTTCATTATTAAAGATTTTTATAGACCTTTCGCTTAATGTAAATTTAATGATTAACTCTCCCAACTATCAAATATATTTCTAGTAATAATAGTTCTAAAAAATACTATTAACAATAACTTTTTTTAAATGTTTTTCCTAAAGTATTTCTTGGATCATTATCTTTTGGGTCAAAATTAAAAGGCATTATACTGTTACATTAAAGGTTCCAAAGGGTATTACCTATTGAGTGGAAATAGAATGATTTGTAGTAAATTTTACAATTCACAAAGTGTTAAAATTTTAGACAATAGAGGTTCTTTAATATTCGTGGAAAACAAAATAAAACCAAAAACTTGTAAACTACTTGTAAACTCTATTTTGGCACTCGCAAACCATTGTTCTTACAAGGATTATTTTGCGACTACGATTGAGTGGGAATAAAAATCATTGAGGTGGGTGCAACGCGAGATACATAGGATGCAGCATGTCCAGCGCCTGATGCCATCTGATCAAACAATGGCTAGCTATCCGGCTGTTGTTCAGGCTTGAGGTAGAAAAGAGTTAGTTATCTCTGCTACTACTGGGAAGGGATTGCAGGCAGACCGCTATCAATAACTAATTTGAGGCTATCAATTGTCGCCTGAGTCATTGTAGGTTTTATATCGAGATCCCTAAGTAACTTAGCTGAACACTCCATCTCATAGAGACGCCTACGGGCATGACGCTCCGTGCCAATTACCAGGCGAGCAATTAAGGTTTGATCTGCCTGTGCGATTTCGTCTGAGAGATTCTGCCACAACCAGTCACTGCAACCTGCAGCTTCCCCAGCTCGCATGGATTCAATAATTACTGCGGCCAGTCCTTTCATCATCACACTGCGCAGCAATTTTCTGGTTGCCGCTTCTCCTGCATCAGCATCCAGACGGTTAACAGGCATTCCCAGAGAGGTAAAAATTTTTTCGAAGCGCACTGCACCAGTGCCTGAGATGGTCACAGGGGTTCGCAAACTTTTTCCCGGAACCACCGTCATCAGCGCAACATCAACAAAATCAAAACCGTAACCAGCGGCCCTGTCCGCCATCGCTAGCTTTGCTGATGCAGAATTAGTTGAGAAATCAGCGTAGAGTGCGGAAGTTGGAATATCAGTGATCGCCTGATCTAAAGCGCCGAGAGCGTCGTCACCTGCAGTCAGTGCAATCACCATATCGGCCCCAGTTGCCGCTTCGCTGGCTGTTTGGGCTCGATTAATGCCTTCAGGGATAACCACCTGTTTTGGGTCATACGCGGTAATGTTGAGACCTGCCTTGTGCATATCAATCGCTATTATAGAGCCTGCCTCACCCAGGCCAAATAGCGCGATTTTTTTGTTTTTCAGTTTTGTATGCATAGTTATTTCTCAGAGAATTTTTTACTGGGCGCTAACATTCTCTTCAGCGTATTATCCCTATCAATGATCAGGTGCTTAAGCACTCCTAACATGTGCAGAATAAAGGAAAAAAACAATATTTTGGCACCTACTTTATGCAGCGCTTCCATGACTTCATGGAGAGTTTCCATTTTACCCAGCGGAGAGGGGAGGTTGATCATTCCAAAAACATTGATGGAATAACCCTTGGACCAAACCATAATCGGCCCGCTAAGTAACATCAGAGCCAGCCCTGCCAACAGGATTATTGGTACCCATTGAGCGAGTAATGTCAGTGGTTGGGACTGTTCTATTAAGACTCTGGGGCGACCATTATATAGTCGCCAACCTATACGTCCGACAAGTATCAGATACATTGAGATGGCGATAGAGATATGCAAGCCGAGTAGGGTTTTGCGCTTCGAGTCAGCTGCGTCCTCGGCAGCCTGACCCAGCAAAAAAAGAGCAATCATGGTGATTGCCGCAAGCCAGTGAAGTAAGATGGATACTCCACCATAGCCATTTTCTGTATCTTTCATAAGTTTTTCGAGTCTGTATTGTGAGAAGCAGGTTTAGCCACCAAAACCTGGCCACCATTGCAAAACACCAGTTTTGAAGCTCTCCCGTTCGCTAATACGTGCCGACCATTCCTCAATCGCGGGGTATTTGTCAAAGGCGAAGTCGGCGCGGACCAACGTGAAATGAAGGGGCATCCAGGTGATATCTGCCAATGAAAATTTGTTGTCAACCAGCCAGTCCGAATTTGTCAGTATGCTTTCGGCTTTTACGTGTTGCCGAACTTGTGAGCACTTAAATCCTCTTGCAAATTAGCGGACCAATCGTTTGATCCATGATTCGGCCGTTAGAATGGAACTTTGGTTAACCTTGTCATTTAGTAGAATTAAGTGATAAGCGGGGTTCCTTCGGAAATTAAAACCGGTGAGTGGGAGCACAGCGACGGACGCCCCGAAGGGGGGCAAAGGAGTAATGAGTTCAGCACATATATTGCATCGCGCCGAGAGATCCGGGGTCACTTCGGTCACATTGTGAGTTGTGAGTATTCAGGGGAACAGGCTTACACATGGTACCATTTGAGAAAAACTAGCGGAAAACTGTGCCTGATTCGTCATCGACGTTAACAATAATAAGATATGTTTTCCAGGGTTAGTACCTATGTCGAATGACAATCCATTTAACGAGATTTTCCTGTCTTTCCGGAAGCAACTTGCGCGTGCTGTCTCTAGTATTGTTCCACCCAAAGAGATCGAGGACATTGTGCAGGAAACCTATGTGAGGGTATGCCAGATTGAGAACCCGGCCGGCATCCGTCACCCTCGCTCGTTCCTCTTAACAACGGCTCGAAATTTGGCTTTTGATCATATCAAACGATCCGAGTCGCGATTAAGCCAAAGTTTAGAGAAGGATGGGGAGCTTAACCTCGGTGAGTTGGACCCCTTTGTGGATGAGACCTATCAGCAGGTTGCGGGAAGGGAAGACTTCTCTAATTTCTGTGAAGCAGTCAGATTGTTACCAGTACAATGTAGGAAAGTATTCGTTCTAAAGAAAGTTTATGGTTACTCTCAACGCGAGATCGCCATGGAGCTGGAAATAAGTGAAAGTACCGTCGAGAAGCATATTGCGCTTGGTATGAAGCGTTGCATCAACTTCATGAAAAGGTTTTCTCCACAGGAAAGCTCACGGGGACAGAGGGCAGGTACACATGACTTTAAAATTATCTCATCGGGAGACCGGTCATGAGTGTGGTACATATATTGGATTCGAGAGATCGTCGCTTGAATGAGGCCGGTTTATGGATTGCGAAATTGGATAAAGGTCTTTCAAAAGATGACGAAAAGTCGCTGCAGCATTGGCTCGCAGTCGACGCGGAGAATCGCGAAGTTTTTCTGCAAATGGCTGAGATGTGGGACAAGATGGATATGCTGTCACGGCTGAGTGAGCTTTTTCCCAAGACGCCGGAAAAACAGCGACGACCTGTGAGATCTGTATTGGCTATAGCTGCATCTGTTTTGATTCTAACGGTCGTTGGTTTGTGGGGAATGATGGGTATATCACCTGACATTTCTGGCAAGGCAAATATCTCCGAACTGGCCGTAGTCGGCGGGATATATGAAACATCGGTAGGAGAATACTCCATCGTTACTTTGCCCGACGGCACTGAGCTAGTGCTGAATACCAACAGCCTTGTGCGAATGAATTATACGGATCAACGCCGGATTCTCCTGTTGGAACGTGGAGAAGTGCATGTCAAGGTCGCCCGTGATATTTCCAGACCACTCAGTTTATTTGCCGGTACTCAGGAAATACGTGCTGTGGGTACAGAATTTAATGTAGAGATTAATAGTGATCAGAAAATCGAACTGGTTGTTACGGAGGGGAAGGTGCTGGTAGGTGTGCATCAGCAGATGACAAAGGATGAGACTGAGCTTTTGCTGGTGAATTTACCCTCCTCAACCACATCAGTCTCGGAAGGAGAGGCAATTATTCTTGGATCAGCAGATGAAGAAGTTGATGAAATATCGCCAGAAGAGATAGCGGTAAAACTATCTTGGCAGCAGGGTAATTTGATTTTTCGCGGTGAGTCACTGGCGGCAGCTGTTGATGAGATTGGACGATATACCACGGTAGAGTTTGTAATCCTGGACGAAAACCTCAAGAAATTGCGAATTTCCGGTCTATTCAAGGCTGGCGATGTTGATGGGTTGTTGACCACACTAGAAGAGAATTTCAATATCACTCATACTTTTGGGGAAAAGGGTAATGTGATTTTAAGCAGCAGTTAATTCGTTCAGGCAATTTCAAAACATGGAATATTTCATGATGTTTTGATTTTTCTGATGTTAGATAAACATGAGCCGGGCCGTATTGTAATTTTTTATCGAAAGTTTCGATGGACTCATGAACTATCTTAAAAGCTACGCATGTTGGGATATTCAACAATGAGTAGAGCCCAAATGGTGGTGACTTCAAGTGATTTTGACGAACTGGGGGAAAAAAATTTCTGACTCGTCTACTCGACACGAGCGTTTGAAGCGCGCGTCCGGGTTGGATGATTTGATCTTATATTACTGCATATTTCTGATTTTGTTTATGGTGATTTCACCTTCTTCATTAGCCAAAAATGCATTTCGCAATGAAATATTTCAATTCAATATCCCCCGGCAATCAGCGGATGTGACGCTAATAGCGTTTGCCGAACAAGCCAACCTGACATTGATCGTACCATTTGATGAGGTCAGGGTTATAACGTCAAATCAGGTGGTAGGTAGGTATTCGATAGAAGAGGCTCTCAGTATTCTTCTTTTAGGTACCGGGCTTGAAGCAGCCTTTAACGACAGCATTCGAATTACTTTTGTGAGCAATCAGGATACGGGGAATACAATGAAAATTAGAAAAAATTTCTTGTCAGCAATGCTGGGGGTTATTTTTGGTACCTCGCAGGTAGCGGATGTTATAGCTCAGGACGATACGCCGAAACGTGGTAATACCTCGCTTAACGATAAAACCATCGAAGAAGTGATTATCATGGGTTCGAATATACGACAGAGCGATAAAGAGACTGCGGCTCCTGTGCAGTATATTGATCGTGCCAGCATGGACTTAACAAGTTCCGCAACCGCGTCAGATGTAATTATTAATTTGCCCGCTAACGCGGGTTCAGTTATACACCCTGTTGGTGGCAGTAATATTGGTTCGGCTAATTTAAACCTGCGCAACTTGGGACCCGGTTCAACTCTGGTGCTGATAAATGGTCGCCGTGCCGGTAAGAGTCCATTAGGCGACAATTTGGGTAATCAGTTTTATGACTTGAACCAATTGCCCCTGTCAATGGTACGCAGCCTAGATGTGCAAACCGATGGCGCTTCGGCAATTTATGGTTCAGAGGCCGTAGCGGGTGTTGTAAACATTTCTACGCGCAAAGGTTTTGACGGTGTCGAATTAAGTTACCGCCGGGAAGATTCGAGTAACGAAGCAAATATTATCAACTTTGCATATGGCAGTAATAGTGAGCGCAGTTCCTTTGCACTCTATGCCACATCTTATAATGCTGGCAAGAACTATCGCTCGGACTTTGATTTTATAAATGAGCGCTCTGGTGGTACTTTGCTTTCAACCAGTGGTTCGCCAGATGAATATCAAACCCTGGATCCTTTAACAGGCGCGCGTGGCAGTGGCAAAATTATTGACCCACACTGCGCAGAGGCTGGTGGAATAGTTAGCGGGGGTCACTGTAGGTATAACTTTTATGATAATACCAGTCCCATCCCTGCAGCCGAGCGACTCTCGTTTTTCGCTGAGTTTGATTATGATCTTGGAGAGTTATTTACCTTTGATGGTGTGAAAGTGTTTGGTGAGGTGGGCTATACAGACAACAAGGCAACGCGTGCTTTTGGTGCCCAGGTAAATGGCAATGGCAGTTATAACGGCAAATTTCTTATTCCGGGCAGCCATCCTTTCAATTTCTTTGTAGAGGGAACTGATGGTTTGGAGTACGTTGATCCAACTACGGCAGCGGGAGCCCAGTATTGGCAAGCCAACCCTGATGCCGCTGCCAATTTGACGACCAGTGGCAGTTTAAGACCGATTGGACAGGCTATTTCAGGAAGAAACTCAGAGGGTGTTGATATCATCAATACTTCTGATCGTTATATGTTTGGTTTTGATGCTTATCGAGGTGACTGGAACGTTTCCGCCTGGTATCAAAATTATGAACATGAAAATTCTAGCTTGAGTAGTGGTCGCAGTATAGCTAGTGCATTGCAGGCAGGGCTTATGGAAGGCACATTTAATCCATTTGGTATTGCCTATGCCGACCCCAGCTTTTTATCGCCTAAAGATGGCGTTTCTACTGCGGAACATGACATTCAAAGATATATGAATGAGATCGCTTATACCGAGGTCGTAGGACTCACCAGCTCGCAAGAAACCATTGATTTGGTTGTCAGTAATAGCGAATTATTTGAGTTGTCTGCTGGCTACGTTGGATTTGCATTTGGCTTTCAAAAGCGAGAAGAGACTTTCAGCTCCACACCTGATCAATTGACCAATGCTGGTTTAGGCTCTATTGCATCTGGAGGATTCCCATTGGTTGATGGTAAAACCAGCGTTGATTCTGTATTTGCAGAATTTGCGGTGCCTGTAACGGACAGAATAGACATGCAGTTGGCCTTACGTCACGAAGATCATGGAGATACCGTAGGTACCACCACAGATCCCAAAATTGCCGTGTTGTGGCAAATGACTGATGAAATGCTGCTTCGTACATCCTTCGGCTCATCATTTCAGGCGCCCTCTGCCATCCAAACCGGTGGTATAGCAGGGTCGGCAGCTGTTGACTTCCAGGTAGCTAACGGCCGAGTGACCTGTAATGACCCCAATTCAACGACAGCGGATTACATCCCGCGTACGGCAGCTAAAGTTACCGGTGGGTTGAGTCCACAGTCAGCCGACAACTTTAACCTGGGAATAGTTTGGCAGCCTGCAGAAAAAAGTAGTTTATCGCTGGATTATTGGCGTTATGACTATTCCGGGCTGATAGTCAATGTTCAGTCGGCTCAATCGGTTTTGGATGCTGATTGTGATGATGGCATATTGAATGATCCCAATATTACCCGGGGCTCCGATGGTGTGCCTTTGTTCATCGCAACAGCATTGCAGAATGCGGACAGTGCCACGACGGACGGTTTCGATGCTAAATTGTCTTATGGTTTTAGTGGCGATTTGGGAGAGTTCGAGTTTGGTTTAACTTTGTCCCACGTGCTGTCTTTTGACGCAATACTAAGTGGCGTGAAATATGATGTTGCAGGAAAACGCAATGCCAAAACCAATTCCTTTGGCTCTATGCCTGAGACATCTGGAAATGTTAGTGCCAACTGGACAAGGAATAACCATAAGCTCGGGGCTACTATTCGCTATAAAGATTCATATCTGCAAGATGATTCATCGCGAAGCAATAAGCTTTTTGGAAAAAATATAGACAGTTTTACGACTTTGGATGTGCAGTATCGGTTTGATTCCTCCGAGCTGTTTGGTCTGGGAAGCTGGCTACTTGTGGGAGCTAACAACCTTACCGACGAAGAGCCACCAGAATATGGTGCGCGCGAGTTTTTTGATGATCAAGTTCATCCCCTGCGCGGCAGAGTTTTATATGCAGAAGTCGGTTTGAAATTCTAATGAACCTTGTTTGACATTTCTTAAATGCAGACATAGAAGCAGCCGTTTGGCTGCTTCTATGTATCTGTACCTGCGAAAAGTAAGCCGATACAGCCTAACATTAGTACTTATGGCTGATTTTTAGCAAAATCAATTTAATATAACAGTGACAAATATGGCTAATTGCAAACGGTATGCAATGAAGATCGAATACATTTATTCGTTGTTCGTGTGTCTGGCAATAGGATTTAATGGATTAACATTTGCTGACCCAAATGAAGGCGCGCGAGCTAAACAAAGAGTGGCAGAAATATTTTCTCGCCAGTATCAGGTTCAACGGCTCCTAGACATTGAAGCGGCCCTTGCCCGCGTTCAGGCAGATCTGAATATTATCCCTGACTGGGCTGCCGAAGAGCTTACAAGAAAGGCCCAGGTAAGTAATGTGCCTCTTGATCAACTGAAGGAAGAACGGGCACGAGTTCGACACTCGATGGTTTCCTTGCTCAATATTTGGCAGCATTCTATTGAAGGTGGTGCAGAAGAATATATGCACTATGGCGCGACGACTGTCGATATCTTCAATACAGCCATGGTATTGCAACTTTACGATGCAAGCGCAGTGCTGCTCGATCAGTTGCGACTTTTGGAAAATATAATGATTGGACTGGCCGACGAGTACAAGGCCACGCCGATGATTGGTAGAACTCTGGGGCAACATGCGCTACCCATTACATTTGGCAAAAAAGTGAGTAGCTGGCTAGGAGAAAATCGCAGAAATATTGAGAGGTTGAAGGCTGTACGTACTCAAATTGCGCAATCCACAATTATGAAAGGTGCGGTTGGCAGTTATCTCGGGCTTGGCGACAAGGGTATGGAAATTGAACGTGGAGTGGCTCGAGAACTTGGCCTTAAGGCGCCTATTGTCTCCGATTGGCATCCAGCGAGGGATGTCTTTGCAGACTATGCCTTAACGCTGGCCCTGATTAGTAAATCCTATGGCCGCATTGGAAACGAGCTGTTTTTGCTAAATATGACAGATATTGGCGAGACTGAAGAAATACTGCCAGAAACCGCGGTTGGCAGCAGCACTATGCCGCATAAAAAAAATCCAAAAGTGCCAGACAAGCTGATCCATTATTCGCGATTTATACCACGGCTTGCCGAAGTCATTTTAGATGACGTGGTTAACAGCTTTGAGCGTGATGATAGCAGTGGTGCTAGAGTTGTCGTTGAAGAAATTACTAAACAGGCGGCATCGATGCTGGAGGATGCTTTCTATGCTCTCAGTAATCTGACAGTTAAAACCTCGCAGATGAAAGCCAATCTTGAAAAGACCCGAGGGCTGATAATGACCCAGCGTCTTACATTTGCATTAGCCGATAAAATTGGTAAGACCACAGCTAATACCAGAATGCACGAACTCGCTCTGTTAGCGCTGAATACCAATATCACTCTGCGTGAGGCGATTGAGCTCTCTCCTGATATCGCTCAGCATTTCAGCAAAAAAAAGCTTGACGAATTATTGGATGCAAAGACTTATTTGGGTTTGGCCGTCGAGCAGGTAGAGGCTGTCATCGCTTATTGCCTAGAACAGCAACAGGCAGAGCGGCAGTTGCCAAATTTATAGGAATGATACGGCGAAAAATCAGCCAAATACAATTGGTGTCAGCCATATGGCGAGAATCGTCAGGAAACATATACCCGCTAGGTTAAGCAGCACTCCTGCCTTCACCATATTGGGAATCGTCAACATCCCCGAGGAATACACAATCGCGTTGGGGGGTGTTGAGACGGGCAACATAAAGGCACAACTTGCCGCAAGCGTGACAGGGATACAAATAATCAAGGGGGGAATGCCCGACTGAATGGCAATTGCAGCCACGACCGGTAGAAAAATCGCCGTTGTTGCCAGGTTGCTGGTTAATTCCGTGAGAAAAATCACAAGCCCTGTAGCAGCAATAATCATGAAAATCATACCCATTGATGAAATGGGGAGGAGGGATTCTCCGAGCCATAAGGCTAGGCCAGACTTTGCAACGGCAGATGCCAGACTAAGACCGCCGCCAAATAAAATAAGTACGCCCCACGGCAATCCGGTTATGTCGTGCCATGTCATCAGGTGAGGTTGATGGCGATCTCCACTGGGGATTAAAAACAGAACTAATGCTCCAGCCATAGCTATCCCGGTGTCTGACAGTCCCTCGATGGACATCCATCCGCTGATAGGGCGTCGCAGCATCCAGCCAGTAATAACCAAAGCAAAGATGATAGCGACTCTCTTTTCAGGCACGGAAACAGGACCCATTTCCTGTTTCCTCTGAACCAGATAGTTGCGCACGGTGTCACTCTCCGGTACCTCAACGTTAAAGGCTATTCTGGTAAGTACAACCCATGCCAGTGGAAGCATAATGATGCTTAACGGGAGGCCTACCATCATCCAGCGTACAAAACTGATCTCGATGCCGTAGTTCTCGCTCAGAAATGCAGCCAAAAGTGCGTTAGGAGGAGTACCAACCAGTGTAGCCATACCACCGATAGTTGCAGCAAAAGCCAACCCAAGCAGCATGGCTATCTGAAAATCTCTTCCCTGGCGTGCGCTTAGCCCGTCTACATTGTCGACAATAACCTTGGCCACAGATATAGCGATTGGCATTAGCATCATGGTGGTTGAGGTGTTTGTCATCCACATAGACAATAGTGCGGCAACTAGCATGAAGCCAAAAATCAAACGCCGTCCCTCGGTGCCGGTATGCGATAAAATTATCAGCGCAATGCGTTTGTGTAAATTCCAGCGCTCTATTGAGAGAGCAAGTATAAAAGCGCCGAGAAAAAGATAAATTATGGGATTAGAGTATGGAGCTGCTGCTTCGTTAGCATTGGCGATTCCAAGAAAATCAAATGTCACTAAAGGCAGGAACGCCGTCACAGGCACAGGTATAGCTTCTGTAGCCCACCAAATAGCCATCCACAGCCCCACTGCAGCAGTGCGCCAGGCCTCTGTACCCATAATATTTTGCTGAGTTCCAAGTAACATCATCAGTGCAAAAAGTGCGGGGCCCGCTATCAAGCCTATATTTTGATAGGGTGCGCGTAACACCAGATTCGGTGTATCAAGAGCAGAGCTAGTCATCGGGGTGTCCTTTGGAGGATCGTAGCTAATCTTTTAATTATTGCGCGCTGAAATTGCTTCAACGCCCTATTCAGCCAGTCCTGCTTCAGCAACCAGTAAAAGCAGAGCGATCTGAATACCTTCATAACCCTTATCGTTTTCCCACCACTCTTCCAGAGAATGCGCTTCCCCGCCTTTTCCGCCACGGCTAATGGTGACCGCCGGAATACCTTTGGAAATTGGGATGCTGGAGTCAGTAGACCCTGCTCTCAGGTTCGTTTTATAGCCAAAACTGTCATTGATCTCGAGCATATTCTGCACTAGGTTGAAGTCGGTTTTGCCTTTGGCGGCTGGCCGTTCGCCTACCTTTTTAATTTCAACTCTGAGTTCGGGACCATATTTTCGAGCACTATTTTCAGTCAGCAGCGCCTGTTGCACTGCTTGTTTGAAAACGGTGTCAAGTTTGTCGAGACGCTCGCGGCTGCCGGAGCGAATATCCACTTCCATCCAGGATGCAAAGGGAATCGAGTTGATAGAAGTACCGCCGCCGATGCGGCCAATGTTGTAAGCGCTTTTTTCGCCCTCGTCAGTCACTGAGGGCCCTATTTTGTCCAGGAAGGAGATCGCATGCCCCAGCGCGTGATGCGGATTAGCATGCCCAAAAGCTCTCCAGGAGTGACCTCCTGGTCCTGTGAAAGTTACCCGGTAACGATTAGAGCCAACCCCAGAGGTAACAACCTTCTCCGGGTTACTGCCATCAATGGCAATAAAGCTGTCAATCCCGGGCGCATCATCTCGGAACAGGTGTTTAACACCACGAAGATCACCAAGGCCTTCCTCACCTACTGTTCCCACCAACAGCACGTTTGCTTGCATCTTGATCTGTGCTGCGCGAATGGCTTTCATAAGCGCATTTACCATGATCAGCCCGCGGGTGTTGTCGCCAATGCCGGGCGCAATCAATCTGTTGCCTTCACGGCGCACTTTTATGAGGGTATCGGGTGGAAATACCGTATCAAGGTGAGCCGACACGGCGACAGTTTTCAATCCGATGCTACCTTTTATAGTTGCGATTACATTACCCACCGAATCAATCTGAACATCATCAGCGCCTGATGCTTTGAGCATCGCGGCAAAATGTTTTGCTCTCTCTTCCTCCATAAAAGGCGGTGCCGGAATTTCAGTAAGGCGGATCAGGTCTGCTTCGTTTTGCTGTTCTTCGTCAATGATAGATTCAAACGCTTGCTGCAGCTGCGGCTTCGCTTTCAGGTCGGCTATGCCAGCATGGGATTGCTCGGTAAATCCATGACAGGTAACCAACAGCGTTGCCAGAATTAACAGTTCAACTTTCTTTTTGATAAACATTATTTTGCTCTGCGTAATGAATCGGTGGTCTCGAAGATATAAACGAATTAGCGTCCTGTTTCCACTAGCTATTGAGTATTCGTGGTACTTTTAACTGGGGGAAATATAAGCACCGGTCGTCTACCTGAACATGCGATATCTCATCCCTATGCTTTCATTCTTTATTTGCCCTTTGATAACGGGCAATGTGTTCGCAGACGTTGCTCCTCAGAAGCCGCCAAATATTGTAATGATTGTTGTTGACGATATGCGCTTCGATGAATTTGGTAAGGGGGGGCACCCATTTCTAGAGACCCCGCAGATCGATCTGATGGTCAAACAGGGAGTGAGCTTTTCCAGAGCATACGCAGTAACACCGCTGTGCTCACCGAATCGTGCCAGCCTGCTTACGGGGCAATATCCGTCAAGACACGGGGTATTGGATAATACATCCCGATCAAATTTAAGCCATCGGCTAGAGCTGTTTCCGGGATTGCTCCAATCGGCAGGCTACCGAACTGCACATGTCGGCAAATGGCACATGGGTAACGATCCCTCGCCAAGACCTGGATATGACTATTGGGTGAGTTATGCAGGTCATGGCAAACTCATCAACCCAGAGTTGTATGAGCAAGGTGAGACGCGCGTAGTCAATGGATATATGACTGACATTCTTACACAGAGAGCAGTGCGATTTATTCATGACTCGGCAAGTCAGCCATTCTTTCTTTATATCGGCCACAAGGCTGTTCACCCTGAAGCATCGCAGCGCAACGATGGTAGTGCCGATCTCTCAGTAAAGCGCGAATTTATTCCAGCGAAACGCCATCAAGGTAAATATAAAAACGCTGAGGTAAATACTGTAGAGCGATATATTGCGACACAGGATTTCAGCCCCTTGAACGAGTCTTTGGCTATCAGACACATGTTGGAAAAATCAGACGAGCGTTGGTATCGCTGGATTAATTCAGGTTTCTCTGAGGATACCATCCGCGCGCGAGCGGAAATGATGCTTTCTGTCGATGAAAGCCTGGGTGAAATTGTAAAGACATTGCAAAATATGGACTTGCTCGATAACACCCTGATTATTTTTACCAGTGATAATGGCTACTTTTATGGTGAGCATGGACTGACCATTGAGAGAAGGTACCCCTATGAAGAAGCAATCAAAGTCCCCCTCATTATCAGAAAGCCAAAAACTGAAAACGCACAAACCTCATCAACAATAGCAGATACCTTGGTCGCATCAATCGACCTAGCTCCGACAATTTTAGAATATGCCAATATTGATATACCTGTATCCATGCAGGGTCAATCACTCCATAGTGTGCTGGAAGGTGGGGACAAGCCCGCGCGAGAGGCAGTTTTTATTGAACACTTTGCACATGAAAATCCGTTTATCTGGACCGCAAATATCGACTATAAAGCGCTAATCTCGCAGCAGTATAAGCTTATAAAGTGGAATCGATACGATAATGAATATGAGATGTACAACCTCGAAGAAGATCCCGGGGAGATTAATAACCTCGCTGACGAGGACGTTTACAAGAACAGGCTTACCGAGCTGCTTGATCAGTTAAGAACAGAGACGTTAAATGCGTTGGGTCTGCCATCGGGCAGTTGATCAACGTTACAGCTCAGTGTCCTTCGTTAGATTCGTTGACGAAGGCATTCGGCGTTGATGATCTCAGAGCCAAACTGGGGGGCTTACACGGGGCGAGAATTGATAGTCAGCAGGCGGCTCGGGTTACAGAGACAATGAGGCAATATGGAATCATGTAATTATTTTACAATATCCCTGGCTCAATCATTTTTCGAATTGGGCCAAAACATCGCCATTCCAGAGCAGACAATTGATAGCGTCTAATGTTATGCCCGCTTTAGTAAGCACCTATAAACAACAGTGAATTTGCGGGATAGAGAAACCAAAAACCTTTCACAAAATTCGAACTTGGCTCATTGAAAAAAATAGTGACAACGCCTCTTATTTTGGGTCATGTGCGCGAAATACCAAGATCGAGTCTTTAGAGGATATAGACATTATGGTCAGCTTAATGGCCGAGTGATTTACCTATTTCGAAGTGTAATTC
Organism: gamma proteobacterium HTCC2207; assembly: GCA_000153445.1. Taxonomy (GTDB): domain Bacteria; phylum Pseudomonadota; class Gammaproteobacteria; order Pseudomonadales; family Porticoccaceae; genus HTCC2207. The sequence continues at coordinate 766,896 of CH672396.1, forward strand.
ACCCTGAAATACGACTAACCTCGGCATCCCCTTTTTTTTATTTCAGCATTTAGCTGCGCGTAATTCCGTCAGTTTCTCTAAAACAAAATCGATACGATCTTGCCCCCAAAAGATTTCCTCTCCAATGATAAAAGAGGGCACACCAATAGCACCATCTGTAGATGCTTCTGCGGCGTTGGCTGCGAGAGTACTTAGATAAACAGGGTTCTTTGACGCAGTGATGACCAAATCTGCATCTAGATTAAGGCGCTTGGCGACTTCGCGTAATACAGATTCCTCACCGATGTTCTGGCCTTCAGCCCATTCAATGCGCATCGTCTCTACAATATACTCACGCAGCACACCTTGCTCTTGGGCATAGAGCGATGCGGCGCCCGCCGCGGTGGGCTCTGTATCGGCTGGTGGTGGTATCACAGGTATTCCTAGTCGACGCGCGAAGCGGCTCATATCTTGGCGAGCAATTGGCAGTTTGCTTTTGGCGCGTTCCGGAGGCGAGCGCAGATCCCAGCCGCCTACGGGGCGCCAGAGTATATTGACATTGAAATCATCAACTATTGACCACATAGTTTTGGAAGCCAGATAGCAGTATGGACTGCGAAAGTTAAAGTAGACTTTGACGTCAATATTGTTCATAGCGTTGTTCCTTTTTCGAGTAGATCTCTAGCCGATTAGCGACCTTGGCTGCGCATATGTTGGGTAGTGAATTGGCGGTTGCGCAGCGGCGTTATTGCAATACGACTTTTTAATTGGAGTGTTGTGCAATGTTCAGCCTGCAGATCAATCATGCCGACAGCCTCGGTCATCAATCCTTGCCATGCTATGCTCTCTGGACGATGTAGCGCTGAAGAGCTGGCTGCTGCAATGCTTATTTTCCAAAGGTTACCGGCGTTGTCATAGATACGGCTGAGCAGCGGCGCATAGGTGGCGGCATCAATTATGTAGTGTCGTTTGGATAGCGGGTGGCTAGGATCTCGAGGGATGGCCTCTAAATGGTGTACTTTTCGCAGCTGCCAAGTAACGTTGGGAAAGCAGTGGCCAGCGCCGCTGAATTCGATTAGTTGAAAACCGCTTTCGTCTGGGGGCTCCTGCCAGCTGGTGAGCTGTGAGTGACCGTAAATCGGGAGTAGCAATTCGTCACTGCCCAAGTACTGCCAATCCATGTCCATGATGCGACCGTTATAACCAAGAAAATCTTCAATCATTATGTCGCTGCCAAGGAAAGCATCAGTTTTTTGTCCCGTAGCCAGGCGTCGAACACGCCGCTGCGAACTCATGTACATCCATGCCTGCTCGGTGACACTGTCGACTTCATTGCGGTGTATGAGCAACTGTGTGTTGCGAATATCTTGCGGTGCTTTGACCTGAAGATAGAGTGCGGTATAGAGGTTGGAGGGATTATTTGCCAGTGCCGGTATTGGCTTGTCGGTGTGGCGGTATTTGTAACGCAAAATCGCGCCATACATTTTTAAAGTGCGCTCGATCTTGTCTTTGCGCATATCGCGATAGTGCCAATTAAACTGCTCTGTTTCAGTTTCGTCAGGGGCGTAGCTATACCGCATATTCCACGCTGCTTTTAACCCCGCTTGAGGGTCGCTGCTTTCTAGTTTTAAGAACGGGCGACCCCCAGCATAGCCGAGAAGTTCTCCCGGAGCATCGCCAATAGCCGTTTCGTAAAGATTTTCTTCACTGGCCTTGCGGTAGTTCGGGTGTATCGGTATTTCAAGAGACGGACCAAGTGTCAGAGTTAGTGCTTGATCGCCAATCAAGTCGGCGACCGAATCGTCCAACCACTGCCTGTAGCTAGCAATATTACTGCTATTAATTCGTGTGCCCGCACTGAGTTTAGTCGCTTCATAGCTGCTCAGTAGCGGATTAAATTCTGCGTCAAGGTTGTCGCCTGCGAAAGCTATTGAACTCACTAGTAGACTGGCTAGGGCTGCCAGATTGCATTGATTCGAGGTAGTGCGATTAGACATAGAGCCAACTCTTAACATAATGAGTTACGCGCGGCATAACTAGGTAGGTCATCAGCAGCACCTGCATAGTTACGATGACGGCTGTGCGGCTGTGAATGCCCCAATCGCCAATCCAAGGAGCTAGCATGAAGTTGAGTGCGATAATTAGGTTATACACCACCGCTATTAGAATAATACTCATCCGCCACTTAACGGGTTGCTTAGCACTGGCTACTTGGGGAAATTCAAACCACACTTCAAGACCAGTCGCGGTTTTAAATTTCGCTTCGCCCTCAATCATCCCATCAATTTTTTCCATCCACATTTGGCGTTGCGAAGAGTGCTGCCAAGCCTTGGCATGGTCCATGTTATCGAACCGATAAATAATGGTATAGCGACGCGACCCGAGACTTGGTCTGATGACATTGACGCCGAGGTGGCCGCTAAAACGACTGGATTCTGTAGTAATTTCAGAGATCCATGCTTCGTAATCGGCTTCGCGCCCAGCGACTACATCGCGACTTACCGAGACAGTGACATAATTGTTTGCTATAGAGTTCTCAATCACGGCATCGTTTCGTGAGACGGTGGTCTCCAATTGGCTATCAATGATAGTCATTCGGGTGATAGACCAAGATCTTTGGCCATTGTCAGTGCCAAATCTTCAATCATGTCTTCTTGGCCACCTACGGTTCCACGCCTGCCTAACTCAACCAGAATGTCGCGAGCCGAGACGCCATATTTTTTCTCGGCGCGTTGGGCAAACAGCAAAAATGAACTGTAAACACCAGCATAACCGAGGGTGAGCGCATCGCGGTCGATACGGATGATATGGTCCATCATCGGCGTGACCAGATCTTCAGCGACATCCATGATTTTATAAAGATCAATGCCATCCTCAACGCCCATGCGGTGCAATACTGCGACAAACACTTCTAGTGGTGTGTTGCCGGCACCAGCGCCTAAGCCTGCTACTGAGCCGTCGATGCGGTTGGCACCGGCTTCGATGGCGGCAAGAGAGTTTGCGATACCCATGCCCAAGTTATGGTGGCCGTGAAAGCCAAGTTCAGTTCTTGGGTCGAGTTCTCTGCGGAGCAAGCCAATCTTCTCACTCACTTCGGCGGGCAACATATAGCCTGCTGAGTCGGTGCAGTAGAGGCAGTTGGCACCGTAAGATTCCATCAGTTTGGCTTGTGTTAAAAGGTCTTTAGCGCTGACTTTATGCGCCATCATCAGGAAGCCGACCGTATCTAATCCCATTTTGGCGGCCATGCCGATGTGCTGCTCCGAGACGTCGGCCTCAGTGCAATGGGTAGCCACGCGAATAGTCGATACACCGTGATCTACTGCCATTTTTAAATGGTCGATAGTGCCGATGCCCGGCAGTAATAACGCTGAAATTTTAGCCTTTTTCATTTTAGGTATCACCGCACTGAAGTAGTCCTCATCGCTGTGCGCGGGGAAGCCATAGTTGACTGATGTGCCGCCGAGTCCATCACCGTGAGTCACTTCAATTAATGGCATACCAGCCTCATCAAGCGCTGTGGCAATAGAGACCATTTCATCGAGGCTAATTTGGTGCTGCTTGGCGTGCATGCCATCGCGCAGGCTCATATCGTGTAACGTGACTTTTTTTCCAGTTAAATCCATTGTTTTCTCTCCCAGTTAGCCACGTGCCGGTAATTGAATGGCGCCGCTGGCGGCTTCTTCTGCAAATAATTCGGCAGTGCGCAGCCCCGCTGCGGTCATGATGTCTAGGTTGCCCGCATACTTGGGCAGGAAGTCACCAAGCCCCTGTACTTCCATGAAAATAGTGACGCGGTTACCGTCAAAAATAGGGCCATTAACTAGTTGGTAACCTGGCACATATTGCTGCACTTTTTCTACCATAGCCTGAACAGAGGCGATGATCGCAGCCTGGTCCGGTTCCGTTTCAGTGAGACAGTGAATGGTGTCGCGCATCATTAAAGGCGGCTCAGCAGGGTTGACGACAATAATGGCTTTACCCTTTTGGGCTCCACCCACCTGTTCGATACCGGCTGCGGTGGTACGTGTAAATTCGTCGATATTTTTGCGCGTGCCGGGACCGATTGATTTAGACGCAACAGTAGCGACAATTTCACCGTAGGTGACCGCTTGCACTTGCGAGACTGCGGCTACCATGGGGATGGTAGCCTGGCCTCCACAGGTGACCATATTAACGTTCATCTCCAGTTGGCTCGCATGTTGCTGCAAGTTGACCGGAGGCACGCAAAAAGGACCGATGGCGGCAGGTGTTAAATCGATCATGATGACGCCGAGATCATTAACTTTCTTTGAGTTATCTGCATGTACGTAGGCTGATGTGGCATCAAATGCGATGCGGATATCATCCTCGATAATATAAGGCACCAGACCGTCGACACCTGTAGTGGATACTTTCATGCCAAACTCTCGAGCGCGGCGGATGCCTTCTGACTCTTCGATGCCGACCATCCATACGGGCTCAATCCACTCGCTGCGCATCGCCTTCATTAACAGATCGGTACCTATATTACCGGGGCCAATAATCGCTGCTCTAAGCTTTTTACTCATTTTACAAACTCCAGATTAAACGAATTTCATGGTGACAGTGCCCAAGCCCTGATAGCGCACGACAATAGAATCTCCCTTTGCCACTAACACCGCGGCGGTAATACCGCCTGTCATAATGAAAGTTCCAGCGGGAATTACTTCGTCGCGCTCGGCGAGCATGGTGGCGAGCATGGCAACACTGGCAGCAGGATGGTCAAGTACAGCAGCACCGGCACCAAGTTCAATAATTTCTCCATTTTTTTGCATCACCACACCTATTGTGCTCCAGTCAAAGTCCTCCGGTTTCGCGGCGTGACTGCCAACTACAAAGCGGGTTGATGATGAGTTATCAGCCTGGACGCTGGTCAGGTCAAATTTAAAGTCTTTGTATCTTGAGTCGATAATTTCAACTGCCGGCACCACCAACTCGGTAGCGGCGAGGACGTCCTCTACAGTAAGATTTCTACCGCTCAACTCTTTATTGGTAACAAAAGCGATTTCCGCTTCCACCTTGGGATGGATTAGTTCGTCAAATGGAACCTGGGCGCCATCAGGGAGGCTGAAGTAGTCAGCTAAAAAACCGTAGCAGGGCATTTCTACACCCATCTGCTTCATTTTGGCCCAAGAGGTAAGCCCCATTTTCATGCCGACAACTTTATGGCCTCGAGACATTTTTCTGCGACGGATCTCCCATTGCACATCGGTGGCATCAGTGAAGGTCATGTTGGGATAGTCATCGGTGATCTTGGTTACTTCATAGGCTTGCAGCTCGGCATTTTCGAGATGCTCGGCAAGTTTTTCGATAGTTTCTTGGTCTAAAGTTCTGCTCATTACCTGACTCTCCAATTAGCTAAAGCGAATGCGGCAGTTACCCATGCCGCCTACTTTGACATTCATTTCATCACCGGCCACTACAGGTTCGAGTGGTACCAGTGAACCTGACAGGATCAGTTCTCCTGCTTTGAGCGGAATGCCGAATTGCCCCAGGGTGTTGGCCAGCCAGGCTACACAGTTAACCGGGCTGCCGAGTGCGGCGGCACCGGCGCCGACACTCAAGGTTGCTCCGTTCTTCTCTACTACCATGCCGCAGGTGGAAAGATCCAGACTTCGCGGATCTACTGCAGCTTTTTCATTAACTACAAAAAAACCGCAAGAGGCGTTGTCTGCCACGGTATCTTGGATCTTTATGTTCCAGTCTTCTATTCGTGAATCGACCACTTCAAAGCAGGGCATTACGGCTTCAGTTGCTGCTAGCACATCGGCATTGGTGATGCCGGGTCCGATCAGATCGCGCTTTAGTACAAAAGCAATTTCACCCTCGGCTTTAGGCTGAATGAGTAGTTGACTGATTGGCATTTCGTCGCTGTAGACCATTTTGTCGGTCAGGTAGCCAAAATCGGGCTGAAAGACCCCGAGCATGTTTTGGACGGCTTTACTTGTGGCACCTATTTTCTTGCCGATGATTTTCTCGCCTGCGGAGAGACGACACTCCAGCATATGCAACGAAATATGATAGGCATCGACTATGGTGATATTTGGGAAGCGTTCGGTAAGCGGACTCAATACGATTCGTTTTACCATTGCTTGGTAGAGTTCGTTACCTAGCTGTTCAATGAGTTGTTTATCCATAAGGTATGACTCTCGAGTAAATTGGGGATTGGATTTTGTTAGGCTGTTTCAGCGAAAAAATTCTCTAATAGCTTACAGAACCGATCAGTGTGCTCTATTTGAGTCCAATGGCCGCAGCGGCCAAATACATGGAGTTGAGCATCGTCTATCCAATTGGCTAGCGTTAAGCTGCTCTGCAATGGAATAACTTCATCTTCACGGCCATGTATCACAAGAGCAGGCTGTTTGATTTTTTTGACATCGACCTCAGCGCTGCTCAGCGCGTCAACCCAGCGCTGTCTTGGCGCCGGAAACATAGCCTCAAATGACGCCTGAAAACCGGGTCGGATACTGGCTTGATAGCGCAGCTGTGCAAGTTCGTCAGTGACCAAGCTGCGGTCGTAGGCAAACAAATCCATCAGTTCTCGCATGGTCTCGAACGATGGGGTATAGCCCCATACACGATCTAATCCGTCGGTAATTGGAAACGCTACACCAGCAGCTCCCATCAACACCATTTTTTTCACCCTGGTGGGGTGGCGGATGGTGAAGGCCAATGCGAGAGCACCGCCAAAGCTGTTGCCGACAATGTCGACACTCTCCAGTTCAAGGGCATCGATAAAGGCGAGCAAATGTGCGACCCATGTGTCGAGCGAATAGCAGTTACCTTCCGGTCGGTCGGTATAGCCAAAGCCGAGCATGTCGGGGGCGATCACCCGTCTTGTTTTGCTTAGCTCAGGAAGCACCAGTCGCCAATTTGCCCAAGCAGTGACACCCGGTCCAGAGCCATGTACTAGGAGCACCGGGTCACCACTCCCCATAGAGTGGTAGTTGGTGTTGATACCATTAGCCAGGATAGAGTCGCCGATCTCGGGGTTGCTGGTCTTATGCATTTTCTTCAAGCATCCTTAGAGTTTGATACTGACGTTTTTCAGCTCGGAGTAGAACTCCAAACCATGCACGCCGCCTTCGCGGCCGATACCCGATTGCTTTGCACCACCAAATGCGGTGCGCAGATCTCGCAGGAACCAGCTATTGACCCAAACTAGTCCGACCTCCAGCGCCTCGGGAACGCGACTGGCGCGGGCGCTATTTTCAGTCCACACCGAGGCGCAGAGACCGTAAACCGTATCATTGGCCAACTCGATCACCTCTTCCTCACTATCAAAGGGCCGAATATGGCAGCATGGACCAAATATCTCTTCGCGGATTACGCGGGCGTTATCGTCTAAACCAGTCCAGATTGTCGGTTCAATCCAGGCGCCGGCATTTAATTCTGGGCCCATATCTGGGACTCCACCGCCAATGATCACGGTGGCGCCTTCATCTTCGGCGAGTTTGTAGTACGAGAGTACTTTGTCGCGATGTTCTAAGCTCACCAGCGGGCCGAAGTTGGCCTCCTGATCTTCTGGCCGGCCGAGTTTAAGCTGTTCTACACCGGCTTTTAAACGTGCGACAAATTCGTCATAAATGGGGCGTTCGACGTAAACGCGCTCTGTGCCGAGACAGACTTGGCCGCAGTTGACAAAGGCGGAGCGCATGGTTCCCTCAATGGCCTTGTCGAGATCGCAGTCGGCGAAAACTAATGCGGGATTTTTGCCACCGCACTCCATGGAAATGTTGCGTAAGCCCACTGACGCGGCGCGCATGATCACTTCACCGGTACGAGTCTCACCGGTAAACGTGATGGCATTGACAAGCGGATGAGTGGTTAAGAACTCACCTGCAGAATTGGGCCCAAAGCCGTGCACCACATTGTAAACTCCGGAGGGTACACCGCACTCGTTCATTACTTCGCCCAATAGAGTGGCAGTGGCAGGTGTCTCTTCTGACGGTTTCACCACCACCGTATTACCGCAGGCAAGTGCAGGGCCCACTTTGAAAGTCATCAGCAACAGCGGTAGATTCCAAGGGCTAATCACAGCGACGACACCCTTGGGAGTGCGATGACCGTAGTTAAGTGCTCCAGCGCCGTCGGGGGTGTCGAGTTTGAAGCACTCTGTAGGGTGGTTAACTAGGGTTTCAGAGAACGCAGTGAAATTGGCTGCGCCACGGGGAATATCGATATGTGATGCCATGGAACGTGGCTTGCCGGTATCAAGGCACTCAGCGGCGAGGAACTCTTCGAAACGCTCATTGATGCGTGCCGCCACTTTGTTCAGTAGCCCGGTACGTTGGGCTTGAGTCATTTTCCCCCATGGTCCTTTTAGAGCGGCTTTAGCGGCGATCACTGCAGCGTCGACATCCTCGGAAGAGGCCTCACAGACCATGCCGATCAAACGGTTGTTAACGGGTGCACGGTTTTCGAACGCAGCGCCGTTACTCGATGCCACGAATTGACCATTGATAAAATGCTTGAATTCCATTTTTTACTCTTTGACTAAATTAAATTTGATCGGATATTCCACCCAGCTGTGTTTCTGGCAACAACTGGATGAAATATTTAGCAGTCGGATTTAGGTAAGCACTGTTAAGAAGCGCTCATTGAGCTCGCGATCATGATAGAAGATAGCTTTGCCAAGCTCATCCGCGTCCCAGGTAACAGTTGGGTGATCCGGGTAGTGATAGTCACCGCCACAAAAGACCTCATTGCGGTTGCCCGATGGATCGAAGAAGTAGATTGTCTGGCCATGGGTGAGCCCGTGCCGAGTGGGTCCAATATCGATTGGCGTATCGGTCATTGATATAAGGTCTGCGGCGCGCAAAACATCTTGCCAATTTTCCAGCCAGAAAGACGCATGGTGGAACTTATCTTTTTCGTCGTGTTTGATAAAGGCGACATCGTGCGCCTTACTCGAGCAGGTCAAAAATATAGCGGCTTTATTACCCTCTGGATCAACAACTTGCTCTGCGAGATCAAATCCGAGTATATCGATGAATAGAGATAGATTGCCCTCCAGATCATCGCCATAGAGCAAGCAGTGATCAAATCGAGTAGGGCGCATGCCTTTTAAGCCGCGAGGCCAAGCCTCAGGGTTGCGCGGGCTGATACCCCATTTCCCGGGCTGTTCTTTTGTCGCAAACAACTCGAAGGAATGCCCTGTCGGCGCTTTGAAGCGGACCCGACGGCCGCAACCATTGAGCTCGCCAACAGGAATTTCGGTGGTGGGATAGCCCTTCTGATTGAGTTCATTTTCCAGAGCTTCGAGGGTACTTTCGTCAATCACTTTGTAGCCAGTAAAATCCATTCCGGCTTCATCAGTCTCACGCAAAACTACGGAGAACTTATCGACTTCGGTCCAGCACTTTAGATAGACACGGCCTTCCTCGTCACGATCGACCTCAATCAGACCGAGAAGGTCACAATAGTGGCTTAGAGCTACATCCATATCGAGCACGCGGATTTGAATATGTCCGGGACGCATTACACCTTTTCTCATTTTTATAATCCTCTTTTGATTAAATCTTTTTTTAATTATCTGATTAATCCAACGCTTCAATGACCATGTCGCTGCGTGGAAATATTCGACATGACAGACCCATACCCTGATTCAACTCATCAGCTGACACATGCTTTTTACTCATTTTTTTGCTGAAGAACTCACCGCTGAGCACGCGTATTTTGCACACTCCACAACCGCCACCTCGACACCCTACTTGAACTGCTTTAATGCGCTGGCTTTCCACACCATGAAGCAATGACTGCTGCTCGTTACAGTAAAACTGACCGTCTCGGTTGCTAAGTTTGATGGTGTGCGTTGCCCAATTCATGATCTATATTCGCTTAAACAGTGCACTGCGCTGCACCTCATTCGCGCCATCAGCGGCAGTGACAAACTTTTCCATATGAATATCTTTCTCGAACAGTCTTCCCTTCATCAGAGCGTTGATGGCCGCATCAATCATTAGAGGAGGCCCGCATAAGTAGGCCTTGTGATCAGCAAACTTGCCATAAAAATGTGCCGCTGCGGCTTCATGCACGAAGCCAGTGAAACCTTGCCAGTTATCCTCTTCGACCGGTTCGTTTAGTGCTGGTACATAAGTAAAGTTACTGTGACGCTCAGTGAGCTGCTCGAAGCGCTCGCGATGGTATAACTCGGTACCGTTGCGCGCGCCTTGAAATAAAGTGATCTGGCGTTCGTCACCGCTCTCTAACATGTCCAGAATCATGGATTCTGGTGATGACAGACCTGAACCTCCGGCAATAAACAGAACGTCTTTAGGGTCTGACTTGCGAACGAAGAATTGTCCATAGGGTCCGGAAAACTCGATTTCATCGCCCACCTTAAGTTCGTTGTGGATATAGCCGGTCGCAGCGCCGTCGGGAATCTCGCGAATATGCAGTTCGATCCGCCCTGGATTGCTAGGAGCGTTGGCTATAGAAAATGCTCGGGTTCCCTCGATACCTGGTAGTTGCAAATTAATGTACTGCCCCGCCTGAAAAGTCATGTCTCGATCTAAGGCGAGAGTTAGCCCTTTGATGGTCGGCGAAAGGGTTTCGATCGCGCTGACAGTTGCGGTGTAATCTGCAACCAGATGACCGGCAAAGTCCGGGTCTACATCAATTTCTGCTTCGATCACTAGGTCCGATTCAGGCATAGCACAGCAAGCAAGAATCTTACCGTCGTCGCGTTCTGTATCTAAAAGTGCGAAAGGTGATGCCTCACCTTGGTCTGCTTCGCCCTCAACAAGCTGGCACTTACAGGTGGCGCAGGTGCCATGTCCGCAGGCGAAAGGAAGCCAGACACCCTGGCGAAGAGCGGCACTGAGAATTGTCTGACCCTCTTCCACTTCAATAATATCGCCAGTCGGCTCAATGGTGACTTGATAACTCATGATGATTCCTTAGATACCTGCGCCTTTATAGCCAGTTAATTCTGGTGTGACGAGTCTCAGCAAAGACTTGTGACCAATGTCCAACTCAGTTAGAGATTTGCTGTGATCGGGTTGGAATGCGCTGTTGTCGAGTATCCACTGGGCTTTATTCCAGTCAATTTGAGTGAACTCTGGGTGCTGCCCAAAAGCCTCGGGCATGACATTGTCGAGTAACTCCTGAAAGCGCATCTCTGGCGGCAGCGGAAATGCCCGAGAGGAGCAAAACATTTGATGTTTATCCCAGCCTAAATAGACCAATTGGGCGCCGCCAAATTTCTCAAGCGAGTCTTTAAATTCACCGTGATAGTCATCACGTAATGCTCTTATTGTCATAAAATATACTCAAATATCTGGGGCGCCTAATCGACACCCCGGTTTAATTAATGATTAAGCCACGCCTTTCCATTCCTTCCAGCGTTCTGCGTCTGGTGAGCCTTCAAATTCTAAGTTGGCAACACCATCATCTAAGTGGTAGTACTCCATGACTTTGTCTAGTCCACCACCACCGCAGTTTCCTTGAAGAATTTGATGGACGGGCAGCCAGGCGTTGACATACTTTTCAGGCTCGTTGTCAAAGATGCTCTTGCATGGATCTGAGCAGAAGTGGAAGCGCTCATCGTTGTAAATACTCTCGCGATAACTCACTTGAGTGGGATCACTCATTTCCGTGAATGCCATGGGTATTTGACAAGTCTGGCAAAGTTGGGGAAGCCCGGTGGTATAGAAACGCTCTCCTTTAGCTTCCATTTCTGCAGCCAGCTCCCAGCGTGGTCGGTAGTACTTATCGAACGTGTCAGGATACTTTTCGCTGAGCCAATCCATCTCTTCTGCAGTGGGTGTCCAGGTGTGGAATGCAGCAGCATGAGTGTACTGATAGAAAATCCACCATGCCTGATGACTGAGGTGTTCTTTTTCTTGCTTGATAGTATCGGTGTAGTCGGGCATTTTGATGCCGTAGCGCTCCAGGTCTTTGAACAGAGCACCGGCAGCATCTTCGAAGTAGAGTTCCCAGGCTTCTTGCCAAGACATGACCTTCTGCGGCAGCATGTAATCCATCATCATCGCCACCAATGTCAGTAGGCGATAGCCACGCCACAACCACTTATCGAGCCACTTCTGAACGATGGGCAAATTATCTTCATGCTGCTCGAGAAGAAATTTAATAATCTCAAGCCCTAGCGTCATATGCCGAGCCTCATCCGATTGAGCAGAGAATCCAAAGGTCACTGTGGCCATATCACCGTTATATGCTGCTCCAGACATAAATGGAACAAAAAGCAGATTGGTTAGAACATATTCAAATGAGAAGCCGATGGCGATCATAAATTCAAATGGGCCAGCGGTGCGCGCGTCTTCAAAAAAGGATTTAGGGACTGATAAGTACCAAAGACGATCGTGCATATGGTTAAACTCATCGAAGCCATCGAAGAATTTGTTGTAGTGGCTCATCGCGTGAATTTGAGTTTGAATATGACGCAACTCATCGATCGACTGCATCTGTGCTGCAACGCGCGCACCAATGCCACCCATCTGACGACCAGTGAAGGCAAAGCCTAGGTGCGCAGCATGCTCTCCGGGACTGACGCCAGTTAAAAACAGCTTGATGGCATTGACGTAACGGGCATCAGTTACATTAGTCTGGCCGTTGTTTTGGGCAAACGCATCGTAAATCGCGTAGAGCTTCTTCTCTTTTTCAGCCTGGTACTTCCAGTAAGACTCCATGGTTAAACGGAACGGGTCTTCCCATTTATCCCAGTCAGTGATTTTTATGCCCTCAAACTCTTCGTAAGGGAATGCCTCTTTCCGATCTTCATAAGAGAACTCCCAGTCTAGGTCGCGGGTGAGTAATTTATACTTATCTTTCAAATTAAGTTTTTTAGGTGACATTATCTAGGTCCTTTTTTTACTTTAATCTAAATTAGTTATTCCACATGATTTTGAAATAGTCGTCGTCTTCGTCAATATGTCCTGTGAGTGTTATCAGGTTGATGTGCAGTGACTGCACATCCCACTCCATTCCTATCTGTTCTGAAACAGTGTCACGATTGATGATCAGTGATCCTTCATTCTCTACTCGGATCATTGCTGGCTCGTAATGCACTACTGCGGTCGTGTTGTCTTGCTCAATCGCGGCAACGATATAGCGAGACTCGTCGTTATCCTGAAAAGCAATTTGTACTCGTGACATAGGAAACCTCCGTTAATCCAACAATTAGCAGTTCAGACCCACTTTGGTCAGTCGTTTTTCAAGCACAGCAAAGGCGTCTGCTAGGGCTTTATCGCCAAGCAAAGCACTGGCAAGCGGTTCAAGCGCTTCTTGAGCACGAATACGCCATGTGCTGATCCAAGCTAGAACCTGATTGCTATTATGCTCACTCTCTGTGACTACCACTTTGAGAACCGAGTCTGACCAGCGCTGAGAATCCTTGGCACGATCCTGCATGAACTCCATTAGTAAGAGTAAGTCTCGCCCATTATTTTGGGTAAGCCATTCATCGAATTGACGGTAGTAAAGGTCGTTAATTAACGTGTCTAAGACTATGTCTTGCGCAATAAAGGCCTCAAACCAATCCTTTATCGTTAGCGTTTTTTCACAGTAGGCTCTCACCCCCTGCCAGGCAGGATTACTCATCCAGTGCTCTTTAGCCGTAGCTAGTGAATCACCTGTATTACCGTCGAGGGCCAGTCCTATTTTTGAGAAGTATTGTGCGTTACCAAATCGATCCATTGCCTCAAAAATGAGCGCCTGCGTGACTGCAGTTCCTGTACCATGTGCCGTGCCATACATGTTGTTCAAGTTGGCAGCCACCTCGGCATGGCGCATGGGGATAACTAGTTCGATAATCTTTTCTCGCAAACTACTGTTAAGGCTCTCTCCAAGTCCACGTTTCTCAAAAAACTTGAAGTTGTTTTCAGCATTCTCTTGCATCTTTGAGCGGTTCTGAACGTAGGGGCCATAGTAAAATTGTCGAGGGTCTTTAAGGTCATACCAATCACCCATAACCACAGCGGTTCTAGCTGGATCATTGATTTGACGATCTTGATCCCATAGTGGTTTGTAGTGGAAGTTATGCGTTGAATGCACGTCGTATGTAGCCTCCTGATACCGCGTTGCAGGCTTGTCTCCGAATCGACGTTCGATATGTGCATAAGTGTTTCGAATAGGCTTCATAGTCGAAGTTTTTATTTCAATAGTCATTGCGTACCCGTTATTAATCTAGAGGTTGATTTGTATGGCCTTTAGCGCGTCGCGGCCGTGGCTTATGGTTAGGTTATCTGTTGTGTTTGGATGCGAGGGTGTCGGTCCCGTACCGCCACTTTTCAGCATCTTCATCAACCATTTGGCACTGCTCAGGTGTCATTTCGGTTACTTGGTTGGCGATGCAAAATTCATCAAATGCCTTTTTCGGCAATATCAGTTCAACGTAGAGACGAGGATCATCAATAGCGAAATCAAATTCCACAAACTGATCCCGAACAATGTTTCGTATGCGCACGTACTTGCTCTTATCTCCCACCTCAAACCTTCGCATGACAACCCCTTTAAAATGATTTTGAGTCGAATTTTTAAACGCCCTTTATTACGGATAAAGCAAGCACTATGCCAAAAGTTATTTTTCTGAGCATCCTGTTGATTTCAAAGTATTTTTTTATGGCCTGAATGCTTCTGTCGGGGGGAGGGTTGGCGTACGCGAGTGCTGGCTGGCCGTTTTTTGGACCATTTGCTCAAATATGGATTCCTGCATAAATGTTTTCAAGGATTTGGTTAAATTTTTTTTGTAACCCTTTTCGAACTCTAGGTTAGCTGAAAATTTTCACGTGCTGATTTCGCACTCGCTTTTTAGTGCCTTCTACACTTAAGTCGCTGTATATAGGATAAAAAATTAATCCATTGAGCCGAAAATCCGGATATTTTTTGACCTGATTACATCTTTTTATTTGAAGTATTTGTGAGACCGGATGAATTTGGATTGTGAAATACAAAAGGGAGAAATAATGGGCGAGACGAACTAAAGGTTTATCAAATGATAAATTTATTCAACCGGCAGTAATTTTTGAAAAATCTTAGAAGTTGTACCCACAAATGAGTTGAATACATTAAAACTGATAAAAAACAGGCGGTTATCGAGATTGTTTTTTTGGATTGAGATTGTTGGCACGGATTTTGGATTGTCTACAGCATGTGCTCTGTTAAAAAGTGCCACCCTTTAAGGGAGACGATCGACAAGTCGAGATGTTAACCAGTCAGAAGATCGCAGGCTATTGAGCAAGCTTAAATAAGCGGGGGAGTTTTAGTGAACTTTGTTTCATCTGTAAATAGTGCGTCTGATACTAATGGTTGTACTGCTGGCCATTCTAATCCGAGTTGCCTGCACAAGGGCTCGGGCCGCATTCGACATTTCTCCAGCGCAGCCATTCTCGCCATGGCTGGCTTCCTCTGCGCCTGTGAGGCGCGTTTAAATCTCTCTGGAGTCGAAGACACTCTCAATCAGCCTATCCGTCGCACCGACCAGCTTATGGTGTTAGAGCTTGTTGGCGAAACCTTGGTCATGTTGGGTAATGACGGACTGCTGCTGAGACGGCCCATAGAGGGTGAGGTTTGGCAGCGTGACCAGCTTGGTGATGCCGATAACCATCCGGACTTTATCAGTGGAGCTGTGTGTGGTGATGGTTCGCTGGTGGCTTTGTCTTATCAGGCGGACGTTTGGCATTCCCGTGATCAGGGTGAATCTTGGCAAACCTATTCCTTGCCAACAGACGAGGATGTTCAAGACATTGATTGTACTCAGAGCAACGAACTATGGGTCGTCGGTAGCTTTTCAACAATGCTTCACAGTTCTGCTGCAGGTCAAGAGTGGGAGGTCACCACTCTGGATGAAGATGCAATGCTAACCGCCGTTACTTTTTCTAGTGCCGAACAGGGCTATTCAGCTGGAGAGTTCGGCTTACTGGCTGTCACTAAGGATGCTGGGGACAGTTGGACTGTTGTTGATCTGATCAGCGATGAATTGTACCCATTGGCAGTTCACTTTGATCTTGCGGGTAACGGTTGGGTGGGAGGTTTGCAGGGTGTGATTATGCGATCCCGCGACGGTGGAGAGAGCTGGGAGCGAACCGAAACACCTACTGAATCTCCAATCTACAAATTTTTGATGGTGGGTGAAAAGCTTATAGCCACCGGTGATCAGGGCGTTATTCTTCAATGGTCGGAAGGGGCTTGGCGGAAAGTCGAAACGCCCGATATACCGACTTACTTTCGTGCTGGGGTTGCGCTGGATAATCAACGCGCCCTTATAGCCGGCGGTTGGGGTGTTTTACTGCCTCTGTCTTTAGACGCCTCTCTTTAAGTGCAGTATCAATATGGAAAATTACTGAATGTCTGAGCAATCTCATTTTTTTAATCGAGTTGAAATAAGTCTGTTTGCCAATCCTAAATTGGTTCTTCTGGCGATTTTTGCTATGACATTGTTTTTTGCATGGCAGATACCCAGTGTAAAAATGTACTCAGATTTTGCAGACTTACTGCCACAAAAACATCCTTATATCGAACTTCACAATGAGATAAAAGATAACTTTGGCGGCGCTAATGTGATCATAGTGGGCGTTGAAGTTGAAGAGGGAAACATATTTTCCAATGAGACATTAGAGCTCATCCACCAGGTGACTCAAGCCGTGGATAATCTGCCTGGCGTTAACCACAATCTGGTTTCTAGTTTTACTCACCGCACGACTCGAAAGGTGTGGCTCACTGAGATGGGCAATATTGTCTCGGACCCATATTATAGACCCCAAGACCCCCTGATGAGTGCAGAGGCATTGACTGAGCTGAGTAAGGCAGTTGTCGCTAATCCTCAGGTCTATGGCCCTTTGGTCTCGTCCGACATGAAGACCGCGTTAATTAAGGCACAGCTCAACGAGGGAGCGCTCGATTACGAAAAGACCTTTGCGCAGTTACAACAATTGCGCACAGATTATGCTCGCGAAGGGATCAATATCTATGCCACTGGTCAGCCGGTGCTGGTTGGCTGGGCCTACTACTACAAAGATCAAATTTTCCAGATTTTAGTTTTTACTGCGCTGATTATGGTAACGCTACTGATTTTTCATTTTCGTTCATGGTATGGCGTGCTGGTTCCGTTGGCTGGAGTGTTGGTGTCTACTACTTGGGGCATCGGGATTATTTCGCTATTTGGCTACAACCTCGATCCACTGGGTTTGGTGATTCCCTTTCTAATCTCGGCGCGAGCGATGTCGCATGGGATTCAGCTAGTCGAGCGTTACTATGCAGAACTTGAAGAAACGAGAAATTCTCATGATGCTGCACGGCGTACTTTTCAAAACCTGTTCCGCCCAGGCTCATTGGGAGTTGTCTCAGACGCAGTGGGACTGTTGCTGATTGCAATTGGCTCTATTCCACTCAATACCAAATTGGCCCACTACTCGTCTCTTTGGGCGCTGAGCATCATTATAACCGTGCTGTTAGCCGTCCCTTTGCTGTTGTCTGTGCTGCCTATACCGTCCAAAACACAGCTAAAACAAAATGTGTTGCGTCACGTCGCTGATTCCGCCAGCGGGGTTGTCGTCGCTAATCCAGCCTTAATTTTGATGGTCGGACTGGTTCTCACCGTTGGTGGTGGTTTTGTAGCCTCCCATGTGACCATCGGTGAATCGGAGCCTGGATCACCTATTTTGTATCAGGATCACGACTACAATATCTCGTCTAAAGCGATCAACGACAGTTTTCCTGGTTCAGAGGAGCTTTATATAGTCGCCGAGCATCGCGATGAGGGGGGTATGAAAAAGCCCGAGGTGCTGCGAGAGCTAGAAGCTCTGCAACGCCATATGCTGCTCGATCCAGATGTGGGTGGTTCCAAGGGGATGCCCGACCTTATAAAACAAGTAAATCGGTTACTGCACAATAACGATCCGCGCTGGCAGCAGATACCCAAAGATGAGTTTTATGTGGGTGGTTTGATGTTTGCCTACATGGCGTCTAGCCCAATTCCTGGGGCTTTGAAAGAGTTTGTTGATCCTTCGGAACGTGTAGCTAACCTAGTCTTTTTTTATAAAGATCACCAGGGTGAGACTATCCGTCGTGCTATCCACACGGCGAAGCAGTGGATCGAAGAAAATGATGGCAAGGTTGATGGTCTAAGTATTCGCCTTGCTGGCGGTACCATCGGTGTAACAGCAGCAATGAACGAAGCGGCCTTCGATACTAACAAGGTTGTGTTGCCGCTGGTATTTTTGCTGATCTTCGCTTTTGTAATGATTTTCTACCGCTCGCTCCAGGCCGGCTTCATGATGTTCGTGGCAATGTTCTTCGCCACTACGCTTACCTATGCCTACATGGGCTTGGCAGAGGTCGGCATCAATATCAATACTGTGCCGATTATTGCGGTCGGCGTAGGTGTCGGTATCGATTATTCCATTTATATGATGGACCGTATCCGCGAGGAGATGGTGCGTCGTGGTGACCTGCGAGAGTCGGTGCGTGCGGCACTGCGCACCACTGGACTGGCGGTCAGCTTTACAGCAATTACTTTGATTGCTGGGATCGTGATGTGGATTTTTCTCTCCGATTTACGCTTTCAGGCTGATGCGGCTCTGCTGCTCAGTGTCATGGTAGTGCTCAACGGTATCGCCGCTCTCTGGCTAGTGCCGTCTTGGGTACTGGTATTTAAACCGAAGTTTATAACCCAATTGTCTGATGATGCCGGTGAAATTATCCAGCGGAATCACTCACAAGCCCCGTCTGAAGATTTGTGATAGCTGTGGTACTTGGCATCAATCACCCTTCAGAAAATAATTAAACTAGAAAAGGATCAACACTATGTATTTACAAAGCTCTATGAAACGTCTGGCCTTTGGCCTTACAGTCGCTGGAATTGCCAGTGCTGCAGTGGTTGAAAGTGCCTTTAGTAGAAACGTCGAATGGTCCGGTTTTGGCGAAGAGGTGGTTCACCACCGCAAAGATATCGGTATTTCCAAAGCACGCAGCGGCCTCCAGCTGGAGGGATTAAAATTCATTGGCGACGTTGGCCCATTTAGCAATGTCAGCGTCAACGGCATTATGCGCATTAGCTACGACGCCGTGTACGATTTGAATGACGATGAATATGGCGATAAGGCCGGTGGCGCAGCGTTTCTCAACTCCTACGGATTGGCCAATATTGGTGCACCTACTCTTGTGCCGGTTAACGGCAGTGGCCTTGGTCCTGCTGGCGGTCTCGGTGTAGGCAACTTCGCAGCGATAAACATTTTAGGGCCGCGGGTTGAGGAGATTACCGGGGCGCCCGTAGGAACATTTTCTGGTCCTACAGGCATGCTGGCGGGTAATACATTCGTTGATAGCTATCCCGACAACCCTAATGTCGGCATGATTACCCTAGGCGATCATCTGCGCAACCACGCTGATGGCGTTGCCTTTGGCGTGCCGGTGCGCCCTTGTGATACTGACAGCCGCGGCTGTATCAATGACTACATGGATGCCGACAAAAAAGAATTAGCATCACCGGAAATATTTAGTGATCGCGCCGACTGGCTGCGTGAACTTTATGTGGATGCCACTCTACTGGGAAGCGGTGATAACGAAATTAACTTCCGCCTAGGCAAGCAGCAGGTGATCTGGGGGCGTACGGATCTGTTCCGCGTACTTGATGTGATAAACCCTGTAGATTACTCGCGTAATAACATCTACGACGAGTTAGAAGATATCCGTATTCCGATGTGGATGTTAAAGGCTGACTTCCGCTTTGGCGCAACCGGCTCGTTCGATGACTTGAACATGCAGGTGGTGTGGAACTTCGATAAGTTCCGTCCCAACAATCTTGGGCAGTGCGGTACCCCCAATGTAATTTTGGATGCCGGCTGTTTCTTCCGCGGCATGAAGAATTTGTGGGATAACGGTGGCACCGTTGCCAACTTTGCTCCATTTGACCCGGCGGATCCGAGCTTAGGCCTTTTGGCTACCAACTTTGGACCTCAAACTATTGGTATCCGCAATGTTGACTTGCCTTCCTGGAAACTCTCGAATACTCAGTTAGGCTTTAAAGTTGAAGGTGTGAGTGGTGATTTTGGTTGGTCTGTCAATGCCTTGACCTATCGCTCGCAGCTGCCTTCACTGCGCGCCGGTGGTGTTGAAGTGGTTAATCCATTTACTGGTGGAGAAGCGCAAACCTACGACCATCTGATCGCTTTCGATGTGGCTTTCCCTAGGATTAATTTAATCGGAGCTTCGGTTGACTACTACTCTCAGGCTATTGATACGGTTTTCCGTGTAGAAATAGCTGGAACTCAGGGTGAAGAGTTTGCTAATACCTTGCGTCCTGAGCTCTACTCGGAATCTGATGCAGTGCGCTTTGTTATCGGAGCAGATAAAAATTTCTTTATCCGTTCACTCAACAAAGATCGCGCATTTCTGATTTCGGGTCAGATCTTCGGTCAACACCTACTCGATCATGAGCTTGAACAAGCGACATTGGGTAAAGTGGGTATGCCCGATTGGGAGAAAAATCACATCGCCACTCTGCTGATTAAAGGCTGGTGGATGAATGACCGGTTGAGCCCCCAGGTAATCATGGCGCACGATTTCCGCGCCGGCGCAACGGTGGTATCGCCTTCGGTCGATTGGTTGATCAGTGACAACTGGCAGCTGGTGCTGACCGCTAACTACAAAACAGGTGGTAGCGATCACAAGTTTGATGACTGCCGATTGTGTAACCCGTTCGGGCCGTTCACTACATCTATACCAGCGTTGCCAGAGCATGGCACTGATGGCTTAACTTCTGGCTCTGCTGGTCTGACCGGCTTCGAACCTCTTGGTCGCTTCCGTTCTGGCCCACTGGGTATGGCGGAAAAAGAAGATGAGATCCAAATTGCTATCCGCTACCGATTCTAAGTTGATAGGTTTGAATAGACATTGAGAAGGATGAAACAGCAGGGACGCTGATAATTTGCTAATTGATGACCGCCATCCATATCTGTGTGGTGGGTCAAGGAGAAAACTATGAATTACAAGACACTATTAAAAATGACGATCGCCGCTGCGTTGCTGCCAGCCATGTCAGTATCAGCGAGTCCGGTTGATGACTCTTTTTACCCGTATAACGAGAGCACGCCGAATTATCCTGGGTTGACCCCCGGTATGACTTTGACTGCAGACAACATAGGCCAATTTCCAGGTGTCATTGACTCGGAAATGGCGGCGGCTATTGCAGCTGGAGATGTACAGATCAAAGTGGGGAAAACCACCTCATTCGATTTGCACCCCAACTATGTGAAAGCGACTCGTGAAAATACTGGCAATGTGAAATTGGGTGAACAAGTCGGCGAAATCAATGGTTGGGTTGCTGGCAGGCCATTTGTTAACGAGCCCGCACAAGACGATCCGCGCGCAGGCGAAAAGCTAGCTTGGAACTATAAGTATGGCTACAACTGGGGCGACAATGCGGCGATCTATCCGTTCTATTGGAAGTACCGCAATATGGAGAGTGGTGCGATAGAGCGAACCCTAAAGTTTAATTTTCACTTTTTGAATTACCAAGGACGAGTCAACCAGCAACCGCTGCCAAATATTGAGCCTAACCCTTCAAACCTTTATCGCTCAATTTATGTTCAAGTGTTAGCTCCCTATGATGTAAAGAACACTCAGTTGCTGATTCAGCGTAACGCTGATGATCTTAAACGAGATAACGCTTGGCTTTACCTGGGCTTCCAGCGTCGTGTGCGTCGTCTCGCGACTGGGCAGGTGACCGATGCATTCCTAGGATCAGATATTATGATTGAGGATTTTGAGGGTTATAACGGTCGTGTCTCGGATATGAAGTGGAACTTTATTGAAACTAAGAATGTCCTGCTACCTTTCTATAATCACAACGATATGGAGCTTGATACAGAGACCCATAATGACAGTGACGGCTACCAAGTAGCGGCGTTCTCTGGCAAGGGTGGATGCTACCCCGATGTTGAATGGCAGTTGCGTAAGGCCTATGTGGTGGAGGCAGTCCCATTGGATAGCAATCACCCTATGAGCAAGCGTGTCTTCTATATGGATGCGCAGACTTTTACTATTCCGCGGACTAACATTTATGATCGTGCTGGTAACCTGTGGAAAAAATGGATCATTGGTCAGGCTCATCCAGACCATCACTTGCCAAAAAACAAAGGTTCAGGAGTCTCTATTGATGACGCCTTTGCAATGGTGGATATACAGGCCAACCACTGCACTACTGGCCAGTTTAAGGGGCAAGTGGATCCAAGTCTGACGCCAGCATCACTGTTTACGCCACAGAACATGCGTGCGACTGGGCGTTAATTGATCTGTTTGAAAAGGATGTTTACGCCGGCCACTGGCCGGCGTTTTTTTTGTAGGTGGTCATTAACTTACAAGTGCGTAAAAGTAATTTATACCAGGCTCTAGAAACCATGTACGATAGAAAGCGTAAATCGATGCTCGGTTAGCAATGCAGGTTATAGTATGGACAGTAATGCACCTAAATTAGATTTAAGCCAAGTGACTCCTCATATCGTTTTTTCTAGCGAGCAAGGTAAGGTCTGGCTCAATGAACAGCGCGTCATGCTGTTTTCGCAAGCTGCTCTGGGTAAGTTCCGCAAGGAGGTCTACGACACCATCGGCCAAGACCGTTGCAAGGCGTTTTTTCTGCGCCTGGGTTATCAGCTAGGAATACTCGATGGCGAATTGGCGCGTAGCAGCGGTGCGGAAATGCCGATCAAAGATCGCTTTAATTTGGGCCCTGAATTACATGCTCTGCGCGGTATGGTGCTACCGGAATTACAACGCCTAGTTGTCAGTGAAAAAGGTGGTGAATTTATCTGTGAAGTAGTCTGGTTCAACTCCTATGAGGTGGAGATCTGCGCCAACGAAATGGGGCCGATGGATGAGCCCGGCTGTTGGAATCTAACGGGTTACGCCAGTGGTTACAGTTCGGCGCTGTTGCAGCGAGAGATATTTTTTCAGGAGCTGGAGTGCCATAGTTGTGGTGGTGATCGCTGCTTCGCCGTTGGCAAGCCAGCGGCAGAATGGGATAACCATGAACAGCTCAAACGTTACTATAAACCCGATCCTTTACTCGAAGAATTAAGCAAATTACAAACGACAGTGGAGGCGCTCAAAGAATCCCTCAACGAGGGAGATAAACTGCCTAACATTGTCGGCTCCTCAAAACCTTTTAAACACGCACTAGAAATGGTGACCAAGGCCTCAGACAGTAAAGTATCTGTTCTGCTGCTAGGAGAAACTGGAGTCGGCAAAGAAGTGCTGGCGCGTGCAGTACATATTACTAGCGATCGTGCCGATAAACCGTTCATCGCAGTAAACTGCGCTGCAATACCTCCAGACCTGATAGAGTCTGAACTTTTCGGCGTAGAAAAGGGTGCCTACACGGGTGCCAACCAGTCGCGGATGGGGCGCTTCGAGCGTGCGGACAAGGGTACTATAATGCTTGATGAAGTAATTGAGCTTACTCCTCGCGCACAGGCAACGTTATTGCGTGTACTGCAAGAGAGCGAGTTTGAACGTGTTGGAGATAACAAGGTCCGCAAGATTGATGTCCGCGTTGTCGCTGCCACCAATGAGGATCTAAGTGTTGCTGTGCAGCAGGGGCGTTTCCGCGCTGACCTTTACTATCGATTGAGTGCCTATCCCATCAATATCCCTCCGCTGCGCGAGAGAAAAGAGGATATCCCTCTCTTTGTTGCTCATTTTCTGGAGAAATATCGAGCTCTTTACAACAAAAATGTGCTCGGTATTTCTGATCGTGGTATGGAAATGTTATGTGGTTATGGGTGGCCGGGCAATATTCGAGAGCTAGAGAATGTGGTTGAACGCGCCGTCATTTTGGCTGATATCAATGGTGTTATTAGCGTGGAGTCCATGTTCCCGGAAAGTGCTCTCAGACCTTCAGAAGCCAAGGTGCTAGACTCATCAGGTAGGTTGCAAAATCAAATATTTCCGGAGGGAATCGATGCTGACGGATTGGTTGAGTCTCTTCTTTCATCGGGCTTCGAGCTCGAGAAGTTTGAAGAGACTATGTTAACTTCGGCACTGCAAAAAACCCAGGGCAATATCTCCAAAGCGGCAAGGTTAGTTGGTCTAAGTCGTCCTGCTTTTGCCTATAGGTTGAAAAAAATGACTGTTAAATGAGGCTCCCTGTTCCCGGGATCTCCAAAGATCCAAGAATGAGTAGTAGTCATTTGATTGCCTTACAAAACACCAAAATAGTAATATCGATGGTCGCGCCTAGCGCATTAAGGTTGGCTATATTTTGAGGTGTATTGGCTTTTTTAATCGTAAAAAACTGCTGGGGCGGTCGTGACAAAATAGGGTTGTTGCCGGTGATAGTCGAACCACCTCTGCAATTCTGGGAACTCTTTGACTTGATGTAAGCCGTAGGCACTAGCGATAGCGAATCTAGGTAACAATGCACACTCAGCGAGGCTAAAACAGCTTAAAAAAGCTGGGCGCGAAGGGTCACTAGGTTCAAATTGGTTATTCAACCACGCAAGGCAGTCGCTCCAATTCCTTTTACTTTGCTCAATAGCATCCATATCCCACTGAGAACTGGGGTGGCCTCTCTGAGTAAATATGGCATCGCGTATCGCAGGGCCAACGACCGTGTCTGAGTAATGGTTCAGGGTTGCAATTCGCTCACGCTCTTGGGGGTGCTTGCCTAGCAGTATCGGATTGGGCTGCCAAAGCTCTAGCGTTTCTATAATAACGGAAGATTCAGAGATTAACTCTCCATTACTGATCAGCAGGGGTACTTTACCAGTGGGTGACAATGCCAAAAAGTCGGCTGGCTTATTCTCTGTATCAATCGTAATGTGCTCTACTTGCAGCGATTTTGTCGTGAGGGCTAACCTGACTTTCCAGCAGAACGGACACTCATCTTTATCATAAAGTATGACCGAAGATTGACGCATTTTATTTCCCTACTTCATCATAAAAAATCAAAAAAGCAAATCTGATTTAAATTTTTCTGAGAGATTGTTTAACAGCACTATATATTATAATCAGGCTTGAGAGTAGGCTGGAAATTCCCAGCCCAAAACGATGATTGGTAAGCTAGTTTTTCCTCTATACTCAATATTTTTTTAATCGGCACGATGGTTAAATCGTAGTGCTACTGCATAGTACAACAAAGATCAGCGCCGGCGATATTGGGTCTAGACGACTTGTAATATCGCCGCTTGTAGAACTTTCTTGCGCTGAATATAGGCGAATATTGAAGGCACATGGAAAGCGCGATCACGGAGGAGCCGATTACTCCGCCAGCGATGGCCGTGGTTAATGGTGGGCAGAATTCGCCACCGTTAACGATCAGGGGTACGAAGCCGCCATGGCCTAACATATTGAAAAATAGGGGATTCACAGTGATAAGCGATGTGCGCAATTAGTGGATTGATTTACAAGCGAGTTACAAACTTGAAAATAGGCCGTATAACCCATTGTTTTATAATACAAAAATACAGCCCCGCTATTGAGTGGGAGTAGCTTAAAGTTATTTAAGCTTAAAAATTTCAATATACATTCGAGTGTCGAATGGAACCCGAGCGCTAACAATGTGTAGGGTAATAAAATGTATAAAGGGGTTGCCAGTCACCACTGTGAAGGTCGCTTTACCCATGCCCACAAGCGTTTGTGTCATAACGACATAGGCAAAAGATGTTAATCCAATATCTAAAGTGCTGTAGTCCACACCTTGATCAAATACGCTAAATACAGAATAGAACAGCCCTCCCAGGAGTATGACAGTAAGCTTATTTTTAACTAAAATGGCAACGCGGGGAATAAAAATCATATGCATCATCACAACGACAGGTAATCCAGCCCCAAGTGCGTTAACAAATATTCCTAGCGGCACCCCCTGAGCATACTGACTGGCAGTGATACCGCCAATAAAGTCTGTTGCACCAGCCAGAATAGGACCAAAAAAGTCTAATGCCCAATAGGCAACGATTATCCATAAGTCTCTTATCCATTGAAGGGAGGAGAACAGCTTCTTTAAAGAGAAGCCTCTGCTTCTAAGCCAAAGCAGAGGCAATACTGTATAAGTGATCGTGTAGGTCACTGCCCAAATCAACACGTCGGTTTGAGAATGACTTCCTGTAGAGTAGATATCAGTGCCAGGAAAGTGTAGCCCCAAATCAAAGCCAAGCCCTAAGATCATTTGAGTTAAAAGTAAATATCCTACTGATAACCAGGCTTCCTTATTGGCGGTTGTCTTGCTCACCGCATAAAGCTTATCCCATTTGACTGGAGGTCGTTTTCTGGTGAGATAAAGTAAAAGAAATACTGTTAGAACCAGGACAGGAATATAAAATGTTAATAAGCTTTCAAGACCATCAACTGCAATAGGGGATAGGGCATAGCCCATTGCAACAAATTGAAAATAACTTATTGTGGCTATTAGCCAAAAAACTAAAGCGCCTAGAAATGTCTTATCTTTGAGATATTTTGATATATGCATACCGGAAGATATATCTAATCGGTCAAAAAAGTCAATTTTTGCTCTGAGAAACAACAGTTTGGAGTAGAGTACATAATGACTTATAAAGTTTACAAGTCAGAAAGTGCTAAATTGTTGGAAAAAAGAGGTTGTTCTAGACTCGTGGAAAACAAAATAAAACCAAAAACTTGTAAACTCTATTTCGGCACTCGCAAACCATTTTTCCTACAAGGATTATTTTGTGACTACGATTGAGTGGGAGTAGTCGGGTAGGTTTACCCCATTGATTTATATACAGTTTAGAGTTGCAAACCACCGCAAACACAGCGCAGAAAATGCGCTACACCGCCTCAGTCCCTCCTAACGGATCAACACCCAATCTACGGTGGCAAAGCCGAAGTAGTAAGAACAAAGCAAAGCGGTGGGTGTTGGCACTTTCGTATGTGGATTAGCGAAGAGCGTAAATATGTTCGCAAGACGTTAAAAACCACTCACCTTGATACAGCGGTTGAGCTAGCCGAGAACGAGTTCTTTGCAATCAAAGCCAATCTCAATTCTGGTAGGCGCATTTTCAGTCCTACGGTGCAGCAGGCAGCAGAAGGGGGCCAAAGACGTCACCATCAAAAATGAGCAATCCACTATTAATGGTTTGTGTAAATGGGCATTCGAAGAAGGCTTGCATAATATCCCTCACTATATCTTCCCCAGCATTAGCCAAAAGGTGTTGATGCTGATTCACTTCGCCGCAATAGCTACTCAGACGATGAGTACGGTCGTATCACGCGAGTACTCATCAGCTATACCTCTAAGAAGGCTGCCCAGCATGAATTCTTGAGTGATGACGAACGCTTTATTCGGCAGTTAGTGCGTCATTTCTTCCTAATTGGTGCCAACACCATGATGCGTTTTGGTGAGTTATACCAGTTGAAGTGGGGCAACGTAGAAACTTATACTGTATCCCGGTCAGCTCAGTCTAATTCTCGTCGTTTATAGAGCGCCATATGGCACTCAGTGAGAATGGAGAGAGCGATCTCCTCGGGGAACTCGCCCTCGATATTAATGCCGGCAGGTCCTGACACTTCAGTTCGCAAACTGTCTTCGGTCAGCCCTGCTGTTTCTAGCACCTCAGTTCTACGATGAACTGGGCCTAAAAGGCCCACGTAGGCTAGATCCAGTGACTGCATGCTGTTTAAGGCTTGGGCATCCATAACTATGTTATGACTCATGATGATGACTGCATCCACTAACTGCACTGCTGACTGATCCTGAATATTTGCAGCGGGACAGCGTATTATTTCATCAGCAGCAGGAAAGAACTTCCGTCGCGCATTAGCTGGACGTGAGTCCCATA
The DNA here is from genome assembly GCA_000153445.1 of gamma proteobacterium HTCC2207. Lineage (GTDB taxonomy): Bacteria > Pseudomonadota > Gammaproteobacteria > Pseudomonadales > Porticoccaceae > HTCC2207. The sequence goes on from CH672396.1 coordinate 794,648, forward strand.
CTGTCACTATCCAGCCCATAATCTTCGCCATCTCAACCAGAGGCCTGGCATCAACACCACCACCAATTACGAGTAGATGTGGGACTGGGGTTAGATAGGTGACAAGCCAATTTTGACTCTGCATATCAATCAGGCGCGCTCTTTTTTTCGAGCCTAAAAGGCCTTCGTTACTTAACTGTTGTTGATGGTCTTTAACATTCTTCCAGGAAGCTGCGGCCACTGTGCCATTTTCTATTGTTTGCCAGTAATAGCCTTGCTCGCGAATGACCAAATTTTCATAAACTGTCACCAGATCCAAATAATTATTTTCAGGTAAAACTACCTGAAGAATAATGTGCACCACCCCACCACATCCAATGCCTAACTGAAATGAAATGTCATCTTCATCCGCTCCGTCATAGCACAGTGTAATAGATTTCCCTGTGCTCATAACTTGAGCGGCACGCAGTTGTATGTTGGCCTCCAGGCATCCACCACTCAATAGTCCAAATTGCTGCCCTATGCTATTAAAAAGCATCATTGCTCCAGGCTTGCGGTAGCACGGACCTTCGGTTTCATAGACAGTGCCAAGCACCCATAAAAATTCGTCTTTTTGCGGATACCAATTCGTTAAAAGATGCTGTAAATGACTTGTGCTATTGGTTGTGATTGCCATGAAAAGGTATCTACTCAAATTTTATTAATTTTACAACGGAGACTTCGTGATATTAACCTAACTCCTCCGATCACAAATGCCTATTAAGTATTAAAATATAAGCACAAAATTATAGTTCGCCATTCAAAACGGAAAATAACTCTTTACTACAAATCCGCCGATAATAACAAGAACACCTCTGATAGCCCATGTATTACATTCAAGACGGCTAAAGTAACAAAGGATGTAACAAAAGCGAATCATTAAAAAATTAAAGCGCTATTAATCAGCAGCTTATAGTCTAATAACAGTTCCCGCCGCCAAATTCGAAAACAAGGTTCGAAATTTATAAAAGGGGGAAGGTGGGTCTTCTCAGCTTGCTCTGAGAGTAATAAAAAGTTGATCTACAATGGTATTTATAAGATCAACGCTAACCTGAGAGTTAGCAACAAAAATTCTATGAAAGATTGGGCCATATATCATAGAAGCTATATATGGTGCATCCTTAGGCGGTATTTCGCCCAATGAAATGGCTAACTCGAGTGAATTTGAAACCGCCCTTATTCTAGGCTCATACACAAGTTTTAAAGTAAGATCTTTGAAGTCAGAATTGACGCTTTTCTCGGCCATAAGACCAATATAGGCTTGAGTGCAGGCGGGCAAATATAAGTCTTGAGCGAATATAAATAGATATTTTTTCAGATGCTCTTGTAGCGAAGTAGTCCCGTCATATTCTGGAATGGGTGGCAATAGGTAACTGTTAAAAATATCAAGAATAAGCTCCGGCTTTGTAGGCCACCATCTATAAATTGTTTGTTTTCCAACGCCAGCTGTTCGGGCTACTTTCTCTATAGAAAACTTGGTGTAGCCTTGGGTTTCTAATATAGATATTGCGGCATCGACGATGAGGCCTTTAGATTCCATATTACGTTTGGGTCCAGACGGCTTCACAAGGCCATTTCTTAGAGCCATTAGCTTCTCTCCAATTAGATTTTTCTGATCACCCAAATAGACAGGTTGCTGCCAAGAATACTAGACGGAACGTTCTGGGCTGATAAAGTTCAGGTCGGAATTCTAACAATATTACGACCTCTATCATAGAGAAAAAATACTATAAAATTTCGTCTAGCCCCTGAAAATATTACTCTGTACGCGTTGTTATTTCATTCACAGAGCAAGTCCGACAAAAAAAATTGACGAACCGGTACGGTTCGTATAACGTATGGCAAGTGTGATAAGTTAAATATAAAAAAAACCACAGATAGCTATGTGTGAAAAAAGGGGAGAAAATTATGTTTAAGAAACATTACTTGGTTCTGAGTTGCTGGCTTGCCGGGTCATTAAGTATGCCTGCAATGGCAGCGATCGAAGAAGTTGTTGTTACGGCAACAAAACGTGAAGCTAATATTCAGGATATTCCTATTGCTGTCACAGCACTATCAGCCGTTCAGTTAAAGCGCGCTGGTGTTGACACACTTCGTGACCTTAACCGTCTTTCTACTTCATTTAGCATGAATACCACCGATACCGAAGCTGGGTCAGGGACGTTGCGTCTGCGAGGTGTGGGTACCACGGGAAATAATATTGGACTCGAACAATCAGTAGGTGTTTTTCTGGATGGTGTGTACTTGTCCAGAACTGGGATGTCCCTAGGTGATCTTACCGACATTGAACAGATTGAAATTCTAAGAGGTCCCCAAGGAACTCTGTTTGGCCGCAACACTTCCGCCGGTGCACTAAGTGTAAAGACCAAAAAAGCAAATGTGTCAGGCTCAGAAGGTTATGCGACCTTCGGTGTTGAGAACTATAACGGATACAAGGTCGAAGCAGGTTACTCCGCTCCAATAATTCAAGATGAGCTTGGATTCCGTTTAAGCGCAAATTATCGCAAGCGAGATGGTTATCTGAAGGCAGTTATGACTGATGACGAAAGTTATAATGTCGATCGTTATAGCATACGTGGTCAACTCCAGTGGGAGATAGATGACAGCTCTAGTTTAAGAGTTATTGCGGATTACTCCTCAACTGATGAAAACTGCTGTGACCCTATGATAATGGGCGAGTCCCCCTTTGCTGCAAATTTTGAATGGGCCGGCTTACCTGCTCATGGTGGCAATCCAGCAGGAAATGCAAACCGGGATGATTTGAAATCCCCAGCAGCCGGATTTGGCAGCAAAGTTGAGAAATCAGGTATATCTGTTGAATACAATCGTGAGCTTTCCAACTATAACCTTTTTTATCAGGGCTCTTATCGCCAATTTGATGCAGATTTGGTACGACAGGACATGGTGGGGATCAATATATATGAGATGCCAGGCAACAATGGATTTCCTCAAAAGGATAGCATTGAGTCGACATCACATGAATTTCGTCTACAGGGCGAAGCCGGCAAGCTTGATTGGTTATTCGGAGCGTATTATTCGAAAGAGGATATTACTCAAAATCTGACCCTTGAGCTTGGATCAGATTTTCAAGCGATGGGCTCAGCAATTTATTTCCGTTCATTATTCTTACCAGCTATCGCAGCCGCGTCGGACGACTTGCCATTAGCTCTTGGTGGGACTGTAGGTGATCTAAGGTCGTCAAATAATCCGGCCAGAGTAATGGCTAACAACATTGATGCCAATGGCAATTTTGCCTCAAATTACTACTCTCAAAAGGGCGCATCTTGGTCTTTATTTACTCACAACACATTTAGTGTCACTGATAATTTGGATATCGTCCTTGGTATGCGATGGGTCGATGAATCAAAGGATGGAAAACATGACCAGTTAGGTGCAAATTCGCCAGCATGTAGTGCTGCCACGGTTAATACTCAGAACCTCGCTCTCGCTCTGGGAATGCCAGCCACTTCATTCGCTGCTGCAGCAACATTTAGTGGTTGCTTTGCATTTGCTGTTGAAGCTGATCAGGTGGTTGATCAAGGTATGGTCAGTCTGGCTCCGCAAACTTGGGATGAAAGCTTCTCCGACGACGAATTGGTCTACACATCAAAACTTGTATATCGGCCAAGTGAATCAGTAAGTACTTACGTCAGTTTTAGCCATGGCTACAAAGCAGGAGGGTTCAACCTTGACGCAACTGCTGGCATATTAGGTGCAGATCCTACTTTTAGAGCTGAGTTGCTTGATTCATTTGAATTGGGTTTCAAATCCGAACTATTAGACAACCGTCTTCGTCTTAATGTCGCATTGTTTGATATGGAAATGGAAGACTTCCAAATCTTAGAATTCACCGGAGCTGCGTTCAAGACCTTTAACGTTGATAAGGCGGTTAGTAAGGGTTTTGAAATAGAATCATTATGGGCACCAACAGATGAGTTTCAGATGGCGGCATCATGGACACGAGCAGATGCTCGCTACCCCGATGACTGCGATAGTGATAACCCTAATGCTCCTGCGTCAGTCAAAACTCTATGCGGATACGCCCTGACCAGTGCGCCAAAAGATAGTGCTTCACTCTCGCTTACTTACAATTCTCTTATCGATTCTGCGGACTTAGCATACTCTGTTTCAATTTCTGGCCAATGGCAGGACGATAAGCGTACTGGCACCCAAGCAATTGGTGCTGCTGGCCCACTAGCGTTCGATATTCAAAAAGCTCACACAAAAGTCGGCGCTCGTTTCACGTTAAGTGATATAGAGGCCTCATGGATATTAGAGCTTTGGGGCAATAATCTTACCAACGAGATTACTACAGCATTCGCTTTGAATACCCCACTCAGAATTGCTGCAAGAGGAATCTGGGTAGAAGAGCCAAGGTCTTATGGTCTCACTCTTAGAACGAATTTCTAATCCGATATTTAACAAGCCTAATATGAATTTATTTGTAAATGGAACTGAAAGAGTCGTAACCGGTGTATGGGAGGAGGAAACTCTCCTCTCAGTGCTTCGGGAATATTTTGGGCTGATTGGTACCCGATTTGGATGTGGTAAAGGACTATGTGGTTCTTGCACGGTTCATGTTGACGGCGAGCCAGTGCGCAGCTGCATAACTCCGGTAAACAATATTGCAGGAACCTCAGTTCTAACAATTGAGGGACTTCAGCAAGACAACGAGAAATTACATCCATTACAGCAGGCGTGGATAGATGAGCGAGTCCCTCAATGTGGTTACTGCCATTCTGGACAGATCATGCAGGCATGGGGGCTTCTATCTAAAACCAGAAATCCGACCGAAGAGCAGATAAATACCTTTATGGATTCTATTCTTTGCCGATGTGGGACTTATGATCGAATAAAAAAAGCCATACTACGAGCAGCAGTAATGCTCCAGCAGAGCAGTGATACCAATGCCTGATTTATCCCGAAGATCATTTTTAAAGGCTACAGCTTGGATCGCTGGAGGAATCACAATCGCCTTTTCTGCAAGGTTAATTAAGGAGAAATCTGTCTCAGTTGGCCCGACATTGGAGTTTCCAAATGCTGAGTCTGGAAAGGGTTGGTTGCAGGTTCGGTCGGATGGAAAGGTTCATATGCTTTGTCCCCGTATGGAAATGGGACAAAATGCAAATACAGGATTAGCGCAAATTGTTGCTGAAGAGCTAAATATCAGAGTGCAAGATATAACCTTGCATTACCCTACGACAAGTGAAACCGCGCCAATTGGATTTACAGCCGGTAGCCTCTCAATGATGCTATTTTCCAAACCAGTTGCCATTGCCGCTGCTAGTATGCGCGAGAATTTACGTTGTCGTGCCGCAAAAATCAATAAAATATCTGTAGATGAGGTCATCGATACTGAGGGTGGCTTTGTAATTCTTGGCAGTCCTCGGATAGGGTATCAAGATCTGGTCACCGATGAGTCAATTGAACTAGATTTCGAGAATTCAGTTATTCCCACTTTATACACCTTTGACCCCAGAAGAATTAAAAAACAAGTTGGACAAGAAGCCGAACCACGCGGAATAAAAGATCTAGTAACTGGTGCACCTGTTTTCTCTGGTGACATACAGCTGCCTGGCATGCTTTATGGTCGAGTGATAAAACCGCCCGTACGAAAAGCACGGTTGAAAAACTTAAATTTTTCAACCGTGCAGAATATCATAGGGTTTTTCGATATTGTTAGAGACGGCGACTTTGTAGGGGTAGTTTGTCGGACACCAGGAAGTCTAGACAAAGCAGTTCGCTCAGTGATCATAGAATGGGAATTGCCGGAGCCCATAAACCAAGAAAAAATTAATCAACTGCTTGATATAAATGTTGCACTTCAGAGAGGTGATCTACCAAGCACTCTTCAAGATGAAAACCACAACCCGAGTGCTAATTGGGATGTAGATTTAGAATTCGCCGTACAATTACAGACTCATGCAATGCAGGAGCCGAGAGCTGCGGTCGCTCATATTGAAAAAATTAATGATATTGAACGAATTAATATCTGGACTGGAACCCAAGATCCTTGGGCAATTAAGCGGCACTGTGCTGATGATATTGGGTTCCGCGAAGATCAAGTTGAAGTACATCCGATGAGAATGGGTGGTGGTTTTGGTGGTCGTGAGCATTACGAGGTGGAGCAAGATGCTGCCCGACTAGCTCTGGCTACTGGTTTGCCAATTAAGGTTCAATGGACTAGGGAAGATGAGTTTAGAGTGGCTAGAAACCGTTCGCCATCTAGTCATCGAATGCGGCTTGCTTGCGATCATAAGGGCGTGCTCTCAAACTGGTGGCATGCTTACGCATCGGGCTACGTATTTTATTCTCGATCGCGACTACCGGATTGGTTACTCCCATTCAAAAGGTCAACTGCAGGCGGCGATTTCGGTGTTTCGCGCGGTGCGCATCCCGCTTACAAGTCTCCCAGCATTCGCGTCGAATATAAAGAAGTTGATTTGCCGATCGATTTAGGCGTTTGGAGATCATTAAATGGTGCTCCCAACACCTTTGTAATTGAGTCCACGATGGATGAGCTTGCGCGTCAGAAAAGTATTGATCCGGTCAGATTTAAGCTAATGAATATACCTGACAGTATGGCTCGGCTTGGTAATTGCTTAAAAAGGGTTGAAACAATGGCTAACAGAAATCCGCTTCCGGCAAAGAGTGGATACGGGAGAGGCTTCGCCTGTGGGGTCTACGAGAAAAATAGCTTTGTCGCTGTATCTGTTGATCTGCATATAGACCACGAAGCCCGAAAAATATGCATCGACCGAATGTGTTGTGCTCAGGACGTTGGTATGGCGATTAACCCTGATCAGTTACGAGCTCAGATCGAGAGTAATCTTGTCTGGAGCATAGGGATGGCATTGATGGAGAAGGTTGAAATAGGGGATGGGCAAATTGCTAGTAATAACTTCCATAATTATATGATTCCCAGAATGAGTGATATGCCTAGCCTAGATATTGATATTATCGATAACCCAATAATCCATCCTTCAGGGGCAGGGGAAGTGGCACTCATAGCAGGTAGTCCCGCTATCGCCAATGCTATCCGCGACGCAACTGGACTAAGGCTTACTAGATTACCAATCAAGTATACCGATATTACAGCTCTAGGATCGCTTTAAGAAAAGGACTTTTCACAGAAGCTTCCTCAAACTTTAATCGAATAAATTTACTGTCAAAACAATCAAAAGGGTATATCTATAATGAGCATAAAATATATAGCAATCCACATAATGTCCTGTGCGATCTTAAGCTTTTCAGCTTTTTCTGAGGAGCTGCCAGTTGAAACTAGTGATAGGCATCAAAAGGGTATGGCGATGGCGGGTAAACTATTTCCTGGCTTGGATCCCGATGCGTTGGCTCTACCCAAGAAATTCCAAAAATATACGATAGAGCATCTTTTTGGTGATGTGTGGCAAGGAACAGAAATAAGTTTACAGGAGCGTTCACTCGCCACCTGCGCTGCTCTTATCGCTATGAACCGAACCTCTGAGCAAAAAATTCATTTTGCTGTTGCTCGCAACATTGGCATTCCGAGAGAGAAGCTCGAGGAGATCATTGCTCATGTTGCTCATTACGCTGGTTGGCCAGTAGCCATGTCGAGCTTTCATACGTTAAACGCAGTATGGCCGACGAACGAAGTTACTAAAGATTAAAATGATTATTCCCAGGAGAATAAGATGAAAAACTGTATCCCACTGCGTATCGCTGCCACATTATTAATGCTGTATACATTAATGAGCGCTTCGATTGTCCATGCATCTGCAAGTGAAGAAAATTCATCGGTCAACAGCGATATACCAGTTGTGCATACCGTACTATTTTGGTTTAAACCTGAAACTACAGCAGAAACTGTGGCAAACATAACAAATATAGCGAGCAGTTATGGCTCGCTACCGATGGTGCGCGCAGTTTATGTCGGCGATTCGTTGCCAAGCGAGAGACAAGTGGTTGATGACAGCTTTGGAATTGCAATATCGCTACTATTTGACAGTGAAAAAGATCTTCAAGCATATAATGCTGACCCAGAACATGCTCGCAAATCGAAGCAAATTTTGCCTCACGTGACTCGTGGTGTTATTTATGACTTTTATAATCGAGCCCAGACCTACAAGTAAACCTAGTCTTCAGATAAATAGTCTTACTTTTGAGAGTTTTTCTGGTGAGCCATAAAGGACGTGTACATGTTTACTCTAGGCATCAGAATAGAATATTTTAAGTAAAAAAAAGGATGTAACAAAAGCGGATTTGTAAACTCATTAAACCTATATTAATCAGTAGCTTATAGTATATGTGTAATTCCCGCCGCCGCCACCAAAATATGAGCCCCGCAAGGGCCTTTAAAGTACCATATTCTACTGATTTATTTGGATTTTAAGGTATTTGTTTATCTGGTATTTTAAATATCCATACCAAGGCGTAAGTACAATGTTTGATGTACTCCTTTTTCAACCTTACGTGGTAGTGCAAATGCTTGAATCGGGTTTATCCTAGATCGATTTTGGACTGAGTTATAATCTAGGTTGGTTGGATTAGTCGGTTAGTGAATGAATACCAGTAAACTGCATCAATGGCTTCTCGTTTGTTACAAGGTGTGTAAGCGAATATCTGCTTTTGTATTGAAATAGCTAAAGAAAAAATAGCGGGAAAGTTTCGTAAAAGGCCATGTAAGTTACAAGCCAGTTACAAACCTGCTAATAACGTTTGTAACCTATTGTTTTTATTAAGCCAAATTTAGCCCAACTATTGAGTGGGAATAGCCTAAGCCATTACAAATGCACTTGCAGTTACTCAGAACCATAGCGCCTCAACTAACATGGCGTAACTACCTTAAATGCCAGAGTGTCGAGTCTCATGTTATCTACAATCAAATGGTTAAAAATAATAATTGGGATTGGTCTTACAGTAATACTTCTAATGGCGAGCCCATTAAAGACAGTGCTTCAAGACGGTGCTTTACTCGAGGCTAACGCTCATCTAAATGACTTAATGACATCATCTGGCTCCTTTCTATTATCCGCGCCCTTGCCCATTGCAGGGGTGACGTACGAAGAGCAAGAGGGTGAGAAAGAGAGGGCGTTATTTAATGAAAACGCCGCCACCTCTGACTCATTAGATGCCTGGTTTGACCGCAGTCAAACGCAGGCACTAATCGTTCAAAAACAAGGTCGCATTGTTTATCAGCGTTATAGCCCAGATGCGGATGATGGGCGCGCTATAAATGCTATGTCTATGACCAAAGCCATTGTTGCCATTCTTATTGGTATTGCCATCGATGAGGGGCTCATTCATTCTGAGAAAGATTCAATTTCTATGTATCTCCCTCAAATAACACAACCACCTGAGGATCCGATCACCCTTCGAGATTTACTCAGGCATACTTCCGGTATAGAGTCGGCATCCAAGGACATTACAGCGACCTTAAAAGGTAACCCATTAATAACCCCCTTATCTGAAATCTCCTTTAAGGGTGATCGATTATTTCGCTATGACAATATTAATTACCACCTGCTAAGTCTTGTACTGAAAAAACTCTATAAACAGCCACTTAACCAATTAATTGAGAATAAGCTCTGGCAGCCCCTAAAACTTGAAGAAGCCTCTGTTATCGATACAGCGGGTTATTGCTGTATGTTTGCTACGGCAAGATCATGGCTCAAAATAGGCAGTTTATTTCTCAACCCAAATAATCACATAGTCTCTTCAGGCTGGATAGAAAAAATGGTTGAAGACTCAGTTATTCCAGAGTGGTTTTTTGTTCAGGCAACGGGAAAATCTGTGGGTAATACTTATGGCTATCACATCTATGGTGGCTTACCCGGCTCACCTGAAGTCTTCTGGATTGAGGGGTTGGGCCTACAGCTGGTCATGGTTAACCCGCAAACCGAAACTGTGATCGTACGGCTCGGCGGTATTCCCTCCGCACTCAATGTTTTTTCAAATCGGCATGATGATTCAATCATAGCGCCACTACTCAATATTCTAATGACAGATAGTTAAATCTGTCGTCCGCGTAAGAAACTTGCAAGCTATTAACACTTTCCATGTCATAAAATTTCTATTTCTATTTCTATTTCTATTTCTATTTCTATTTCTATTTCTATTTCTATTTCTATTGCTGTTTAGCTAGCTGATCAATTTGATAGTGGATGAAAATCGCCCTTTAAAAGGGGTTTTCTAGTCACCTTATAAACTCATTGCGCAACGGCTTAAACTTTTTTAGAAAGGTCGATACTTTCAGCGAGTGACTTTACCTCCTATTTTGGCCAGCACTAAAATAGCTCTCTTTACATATTGACATAAGATATGACATTATAGATTAAAGGGTTTAACAATTATTGAGTGGCTGTGCTTGGTTTCTATTTGGCAGCGGACCAGCTGGCTAACAGGCTATTCGAGAAGAGCAAGTTTATATGACCAAGAAACACAAACTGTTCGGCATACCCGCTGTGCTGTTATTGCTACTGGCATTCTGGCAGATGTTTTTTTCTGCACGCCCACCCTTGATGACTGATATGGCAACGCTGGCCGGTGATGGCAGCCTCATTAATTATTGTGACTTGCCAGAGCTCGACGGCAGCGGCAAAACCGCCGCGGACATTCCCAAAGGCAATACTCCCGGCTGTGGCTACGCTCATTTCCCCTTGCCGATTCTGGCAGAGTGCACCGAGCCACTGGCAGAAGGTGTCGATGATATTCGCGGCTTATGGCGGGCAGTCAGTGGCAAAGTGGGGCATGTAGAGCGCTGGGAGCAATGTGGCTCGCGGCAAGTCCTTACCGGTGGTGGCGTTATTCATGATGGTGGGCCCAATCTCAACGCCGATACTATCGGTCTTAATTCCAATGACACCGAAGGCTCTGTGCTGTTTCTGCTAGGGGATAAAGAATATTGTGGGCGCTCTTCGGCCAGTATGACCTGGAGAGATAATGTGCTGGAGTTCAATGCATTTGGCTGGGGTCCAGTGGTGGTCAATCGTTATCTGCAGCAGGGTGAAGAGGGCGAGCAGCTGGTATGGGAATATATCGATGGCAGTACGACGGTATTGGAAAGGATTTGCCATCTGCCAGAGGAACGCAAGGTACCCGCTAAGCGCGGCAAACGCATTCAACTTTTTTGATATGAAAATGAAAATACCCAGGAATATGGGTAGAGAAGCCATGTCTGCCCTGGAAAATAGAGAGGGTGAATGGTTTAGTGATACCCCTTAATTATGGAAGATATGGAAGAATGTCATCCAACACCCACCGTACTAGTCGATAGTCCGGTACAACAGTTTGTCGCAGAATTATTCCGAAATTGGGGTTGCTGAGCGCCACTATAAATAACAGCCTGTGAGTTAAGCCTTAGTGTGCGCATAAGCGCTCTTCAATCTATCTTTGTTAACTTACAACTACATCCGTTACTCTCAAAAAAAAGTCATTATCTCTCGGCAATAACCGCCATCATCTTGTGAGATGTCTCCAGCCCGGAATTCTGATTCTGCCCGGTGACAAAACGTTTTTCATCATCAACCACAACATGGGTAGCAAAAAAGTCTATAAAAGCGGTGTTACTTTCAAAGGCCACGCCTGCTTTGCGCAATTCTGTTTCCGGGTGAAGCGGCGTAACAGCGATCCCCAGTTCTTTGATTTGCTTATCCGTTACTCCCGTCATTTTGCGACCGGCAATTAATAATTGACCACTGTTATCTTTGGCATTAATTAAACCCAATACACCATGACAAACACCGCCGATGACTGGCGATAGGCTGGAATAGTAGGCCTGGCTAATTTTTTTGCCCAGCAGCTCAGACTGCCCGAGATCGTAGGCGGCACCCCAGCCCCCTGAAAGGAAAATAATGTCATATTGGCTGACGTCGATATCCGCGATAGGGATAGAGTTTTTAACTTTTGCCTGAAATACGGAGTCTTTCAGGTAGCGCTTGTCTTCCGGCGTGATAATAGGTCGATTAAACGATTGCGGGTCTATGGGGATTTCGGCACCTTGGATACTGGCCACGTCTACGGACATACCGCCATCGGTAAAGGTGTAATAGGGATGGGTTAATTCCGATCCGAACACGCCTGTGGCATCACCGGTGGTTTCTCCGGGGGCGTTAAGCACAGCATGGCTGGTGGTAATGATAAGTGCGCGTTTGCCCGGTAGCTCTGTAGTAGTTCCGTTATACTCGGGATGTACGCCTGCCTTATGTAAAATAGTCGGTATCGCAATGGCGACAATGATAACTAAGCCTACGAGTACTATGGCTGCTTTTTTGATGGTGCTGGCCATGATAAAGCCCTCTGTTCAGTTAATAATAAGTGTTATGGGTTGTGACATCGCCCATACAGTAGCGGCAGTCGTCACATAAAACGCTCTGGTGGTTAGTGTTTACAGTTAATTAGGCCAATAAAGGTAGGTGTCACCTTCCTCATAACGATGGTTAGTCGGTTTATCGATCAGCTGTGGTGCGTTCAAGGCGCTGTCCCAAAGAGGTTTGGCTTGTTGTGCATGATGGGTATCGAGTAAGGCGGTAAGTTCGGCGGCTTTTTCGGGCTGCTCTGCTATCAAATTGTTTTGTTCCGTTGGGTCATTATTTAAATCAAATAAAAATACCATGGGGTCGGCGCCGGGTTTGTCGGACTGTTCAGCTCGAATCATTTTCCAGCCTTGATGCCAAACCGTTTGCTGATGGCCGGTATGCCAGAATAAGGTTTTATGCGGTGCACCTGTTTGCTTACCTTGCATAAAGGGAAGTAAGTTAACGCCGTCTAAGGTGCGATCAGTAGGAACACTGGCGCCAGCTGCCGCTGCGATAGTATGAAACATATCGATATGGTGAATCGCCTCATCAGAGCTCTGGCCCGCTTCGATCTGCGCTGGCCATTTCGCCATATAGGGTACATGGGTGCCGCCTTCAAAGTGGGTGAGTTTCCAGCCACGATAAGGTTTATTGAGATCAGTCAGATCTAAGTAACCGGCGCCACCATTGTCACTGGTAAAGATGATAAGTGTGTTATCACTCAAGCCATTTTCTTGCAGGCTGGCTTCGATTTTTTCGACACTTCTGTCCAGTGCGCGAAGCATGGCTGCATAAGTTCTTAAGCGGTGGTCTTTGATATGAGGCAGGGCGTCGTAATCTTCTCGGCTAGCTTGCACAGGGTTGTGAGGGCCCCAGTGCGCTAAATATAAAAAGAAAGGGCGATGACGATTGGCTTCAATCACATCAACCGCCGCATCGGTAAAATAATCGGTTAAATACCCTTTGGGTTCAAAGGGGGGGCCGCCATTCCATTGCACTTCATAACTGCCCACTGCCCAGACCATACTGTCGATGGAGTCGCCTGGGATTTTGGCATTGACAACATCCGGGTGGTCGGGGGGTAGATAGAATATCCCTTTCATAGAGAGGCTATCATCAAAGCCCTGCTGCTCAGGGCGCATATCACCGTTCGAGCCAAGATGCCATTTGCCAATATGGGCGGTGTAATAATCCTGCTGTTGCAGTACTTCGCCGATGGTTATCTCAGCTGCAGGCATACCCAGCGCGTCTATAGGGGGCAATGTTGCAGCCAGATCCATATCAACCAGTACCGGTGGCGTACTCGGATTGAGTTCTTCCATCCAGTTAAAAATTCGCACGCCGGTTTTATATATCGGCGTATATTCAACACCAAAGCGTGTGGAGTAACGCCCGGTTAATAAGGAAGCTCGAGAGCTGGTGCAAACAGCATTCGCGGCATAGCCATTATTAAAGCGGATGCCCTGTTCGGCAATACGGTCGATATTAGGTGTTTGCAAACTGCCGTCAGCGGCGCCGCCGTTGTAGAGAGAAATATCATTAAAGCCCATATCATCGGTCAGGATAAGAATGATATTGGGTGGTCTTTTCGCAGGTGTTGTTTCTGCGCTTGCCGGGCCTTGGGGCCATACCACCCGTTTATTAGCTTCGATATTGCTGGTCAGTGCTTTCAGTGTCGGCGCGGCGAAGAGTAATAGATTGAGTCGGTTTTGCCAGACTGTTACAGCCACCACTAAAAGCACTAAGACCGAAATTAAAAATTTCTTCATAGAAATCAACCGAATACTTACATTAACAATAGATGCAATAACGCAGTCGCCAGAGCGAGTATCAGTGCGACCATAAGTTTAGGGCCGCCCATGGCAAACCAGGGTGCAGCAGGGAATGCTATGGTGCGATCAAGGCCTGCCATTTTAAAATCATGGTGTTCTGAGCCTGCCGTTTCCAGTGCCATTAAGGCAAAGTCTCGGCGGCTTCTATAGCGCACAAGAAAGGCGCTATGCCATTCTTCCTCGGCGGGGACATTAAGAAATTCGATTTTACCGGACAGCGCCCTAGCTTGCGCGATAGGGTGGCCGCCGCGTTTTAACAAGCTGCGTAAAAATATATCGGTGTATTGTTTTAATAGTTTTAACGATTCGTGTTTCGGTGATTTGATGGCCAGTAAATTGACCATGACAAACTCTTTACCGTCGTCGTTTTCCAGCAGTTTGCGGACATTGCGCTGGTGGGTTGCTGAAGACCAAACACCACCGGCTTTAGTGCAATGTAGCATCACTTGCTCAATCAGTTCTGGGCTGACTTTGCGGCCAAAGCCAACATACCAGCACCAGAACAGGCTGTAGATAACGAGGGTGCTAACAATAATAATGAGCGAGGTCATTAGTCGGTTACCGTTTAATTATCCAGCAATGAGACCATCAAGCCTCGACTGGCGGCGACATTACTGTCGAGTAGCTCGCCCCAAATGGTTTGTAGCTGCTGCGCGCCACTAACCCTCTCTACATTGATCAGTTCTTTTAATTCAGTGGCCACTTTCAGACTATGCTGCATACCTTTTAACATAGTGGCACCGGCGCCCCATTCTGTATCGCGTTTGGTAATATGCCCTGACGCAAAGGAAAAAGTAGGCTTGGCACCGGGTAGTCTGTCCATCTTGCCGCGGGTGTGGGGTAGTAGTTCCAATGGCCAATAGCATCACCGAACAGGGCATAACTCACATTGTTTGCCGTCAGACCAAATTTATCGATAGCCACTAACACCTCGTCATTACCTACGGTGGGGAGGCTATTATCAACGATTTGGGTCTTGCGAAACTCTTTGCGGTTGGTCCAGAGTTCGGTCAGTTGTGCCATGTCGTAGGTGCCTGTTAAGACGATCATTATATTGCCATGATATATGACAATATAATTAAAGGCAACGCAGTATCTTGGTCTAATTAGAGCGGTTGTTATATTGGATGGTATGTATTTTGTCCGATACAAAGGCGGATCACCTGTGGCAAAATACCTCGAACATAATTGACTTTGATACTGTTGGTGGAATCAGTGTGAGTATTTCAAAAATAGATGGTCGTCAACAGCGGAGCGAGCGCAGTCGTCAGCAAATTATTGATGCGATGAGAAAATTGGTGGAAGCAGGGGTCTATATTCCTACCGCACAGCAGGTGGCTGATGAGGCGGAAATCAATATCCGCACAGTGTTTCGTCATTTCTCTGACATGGATCAGCTCTATTACGAAATTGATCGGATTCAGAGGCCTAGCTATAACCGCCATTTTGTCGGCCAAGATTTTACTGGTACTTTAGAGCAGCGTATACGTCTAGTGGTTGAAGCACGCATTAGCTGTTATGTTGAAACTTATGCGATGGAAAAGGCGACCCATGCCCTGTTGTGGCGCTCGAAATTTATCGCTGAGACATATCAGGAAGGTCAAAACCGCTTGCGTCTCAACCTGGTTAAAATGTTACCCGAGCTTAAAAAGACCAAAGCAGACATCCGTGAAACGGTGGATGCGGTGACGTCCTTCGAGTTTTTTGAACGCCTTCAAATGCATCAGGGCTTAAGTGAGAAGGCCTGCAAGAAGCTGATTTATAATTTGGTTTTAGACCTGCTTACAAACTAAGCGCAACGCCGTCGACAGAGACCTCTGCCAGCAATAGAGCGGGAAAAGATACCGAGTACAAACTAGTAAGGCTTTTAGTTTGCTGGTTTTTCTGTTTTAGACCTTTTATGCGTTTTACAGGTTGTTTCACGTCACAGAGTTTATTGAGTTTCGTATTTTATAAGGTAACTGTATGCAACTAGCGATCTATGGAGCTGGCTCGACCGGCTGTTATTTGGGTGGTCTTCTGCAGCTTTGTGGCCACCAGGTCAGTTTAATCTGTCGCCCGCGTATTCGGGACGCAATTATCAATGCTGGCGGGATCACTCTTACTGACTACAGGGGCCAGAATGAAAAGGTTATGCCAGCTAGTCTCATAACAGAACTGGCCGGCGAAACTTTTGATGCGGTATTTGTCACCCTAAAGTGTCACCAACTGGCGTCTGCCGTCAATGACTTAAAGCAGCTTGCTGAAAAGGGAGCAGAGCTGGTTTTTATGCAAAATGGTCTCGATAGTCTAGATGCCATTCTTAATCAGTTGCCCAAAGGTGCCGTGTACCAGGGAATCACACCGTTCAATGTATTAAGCTTGGATAATGCCCATTTTCATCGTGGCACCGAAGGTTCATTCCTATTCCACCGCACTCCAATAACAGAACAGCTTGCCCAGCACCTGAGTGCCATTGGTTTTCCCTGTGAGCTACAGGCGGATATGAAACCGGTGATCTACGGTAAATTATTGCTCAACCTAAACAATGCGCTCAATGCCATTGCCGATCAGCCGATTAAAACCCAGCTCGAGAATCATGCCCTGCGCAAGGTATACGCTGCAGCCCAGCGTGAATGGCTGGAGGTGGCAAAAGCGGAGGGAGTTGAGCTGGTGCAATTTACAGCGGTTAAGCCCTCCTGGATGCCAATTGTCTTGGGTTTTCCCAACTGGATCTTTTTGCGCTTGGCCAAGACCATGTTAGATATTGATCCCCTTGCGCGCTCTTCAATGTGGGAGGATATTCAGTTAGGTAGAAAAACTGAAATCGAGTTTCTCAATCAAGCTGTTGTAAAACGCGGAGAGATATTAGGCGTTGATGTGTCGGTGAACCGAAAAATTAGCAGCCTAATTCATAGTCTGGAGTGTGGCGACACTGTATCCCTAGAGGAGCTTTATTAACCCTTAGTTGCAATAACTCCGTTAAAAAATGCTGTATTCCTCAGTAATTAAACATAAAAGCGAGAATCACCATGTCACAATTTGCAGGAAAAACCGCCGTCATCAGCGGCGGCGGTGAGGGTATTGGGTTGTCTATTGCCAGAGCCCTAGGTGAGCAGAAAATGAATATTGTCCTTGCAGATATCGACCCAAAAAATCTCCAGAATGCGGCCGCAGAGCTCGAGTCTAATGGTATTTCTGTAATGTCTGTTGCGCTGGATGTTGCCGACGAAGCCCAGTGGCAAGCCGTCGCAGATCAGGCCATAGCGCGATTTGGGAAAGTGCATATGGTCGTGAACAATGCCGGCGTTGGCGGAGACTCGGGGCCAATCGAGATTCAGGAGAAGAAAGGCTGGCAATGGGCGCTAGATGTAAACCTTATGGGTGTAGTGTATGGCGCTAAAGTGATGGTTCCGCTCATTAAGCAGCATGGTGAGGGCGGATGGGTGGTCAATGTCGCCTCTATGGCGGGTATGGGCGGCGTGCCGTTTAGTGGCGCTTATACCGCCACTAAAGCGGCTGTGGTAGCGCTTACGGAAAGCTGGGCGGGAGAGCTTCATAGTAAAGGTATTCGGGTATCTGTTTTATGTCCTGCCTTTGTGCAAACGCGTATCTTTGACTCCGAGAGAAACCGTCCATCGCAATATCAATCTGATAACGTCAATAGTGCGCGTAAAGGTAGTTTCTCAAGTAAAACTAAACAAATGGTAGATAACGGTATAGAGGTCTCTATTGTCGGCAAGCGCGTTGTGGAGGCGCTCAATGACGGGGAGATGTATATCTTTACCCATCCCAACTATCGCCCAGTTCTCCAACAGCGCGCTGAAGCGATTGACCAAGCGTTGCAAAAAGCCGCAAAAAGCCCATTACTGCAGCATGTGGTGAATCAGAAATTGGATATGCTTTGAGATAATTATTATTGAAAGCTGTTTACAAAAAGCTGTTTATAAAAAGCTCTTTAAATAGAAACGCTTAAACTGATGGTTCACCGTAATGCCCAAAAAGTTATTAGGAGGTCGCTTAATCCATGTTGCTGACAGCTATATTACTGAATCGCGAGGATGACTGGAAAGCTACTGCAGTGAAATCGGTTATATATTTTCATAAACACCAAGGTGCAGCGCAATGATCTGTATCTTGGTACAACTTTTTACATTTCAAAGGCCCGTTTGAGAATTATTCAGTGTGTCACTTTACTCCCTGACAGATCAGTGAAACACCCGTATACTATTGAAATGAATAAACCTATTCGAAAGCGTCTCTCTACAGAAAATCGCCGTACCCAACTTCTCGACGTGACTCATGAACTGATTCTCGAACATGGACTGAATTCGTTCACCATGGATATCCTAGCGCGTGAAGCTGGCGTCAGTAATCCCCTGGTCTACAAATATTTCAGTACCCGTCTGGAGCTCCTGCAGTCGTTGCTGCAGCGCGAGTTCGATTTGTTTTATGGTAGCCTTTTAAGGCGGTTGAATCGTACGGAAGACTTTGTTGCCGTGGTGCATATTTTTGTCAGTATCAATTTCGATGAGCGCTCAAATGGTAAGATTTTGCCGACCCTACTCAACTTGTCGGATGTCTCCAAAGTGCTGAGTAATTCAGGCCCGAAAGCGCAAAATAAAGTGGGTAATATCTTGATTGATAGCATAATGGATGCCTATGGTGTGACGCGTAAAGAAGCCAGAGTAATGGCGAAAATATCTTCTGGCGCATCCATTGCTGCTGCAGAAAACTTCAGCATCTTCGGCGGCAACCGACAAAACACTATCGACTCTACGGTGCAGTTTATTCTGGGCGGTCTTGAGACCTTTAAAAAATAACCTGCTGAGTCTTTATTTTCTCTTCGCTCCTTATCTAACTCTCTAATCTAAACTCTCTAATCTAAACTCTCTAATCTAAACTCTCTAATCTAAACTCTCTAATCTAAACTCTCTAATCTAAACTCTCTAATCTAAACTCTCGTTCCAAGATCCATCCATCGAACTTCCTCGCGAAAAAAACCGTTAAAACAACGATTGTTATTGGCGCTATTTCGCTCTTCGAAATAGCGCCAACAGTTTGCTTCACCAAGCCAATTATATGCTTGTAATAATAAAGACTAAGGATAGGGTAGCTGTCAGGCAGGGTAGGCCTTTCGTGATATTCAGCTAGTCTGAGTTGTGGGGAGACATCCTAATGGCTAAGGTAAATTTTATTAATTCCTGATTCTCGGTCGATTGAAGGGATGTCGTCAATCTCAGTTAAGATTGACCGATATTGAAGTATAATATTTATATAATTAAATTGACGCAGTCAGCTGTTAGCGGTATTTTGAAAGTCTTATTTAAGCGCCACTAGTAGTTCTGAATCTATCGCAGCGTTACTAAATCTAACAATGGTTAAAAATAAAAACAAAAGTAGGTTACTCAATGTCATCTTCAGTTTCAGAGTCCAATATTATTCCAACGGTTTCACTGTTAAATGACCAGGAGGCCATTGAGCGAATCTTTAGCCATATAGATGATGGCACCACTGATCTTGGTGATACTGTCTGGCGGGAACCTGTTGAAAACTACCACTCCCAAGAGCGATTTGATGCTGAAATAACACTGTTGCGTAGTCGGCCAATACCGTTCTGTCCCTCCGCGGCATTGCCTGAAAAAGGTAGTTATATCGCGCGTAAAGCGGCGGGTACCCCGCTGGTAGTGGCGCGAGGCAAAGACGGGCAGGTACGAGCCTTTATTAATGCCTGCCGTCATCGTGGCATGCAAGTAGCCAGTGGCAGTGGTCGTGCCCATGCTTTTGTCTGTCCCTATCATGCTTGGTCCTACGGCCTTGATGGTTCACTCAAATCTATTCCGGGTGAAGAGGCATTCCCTGGCCTTGCCATTGAGGAGCATGGTCTGGTGGAAGTGAGTGCTGTGGAAAAAGGCGGACTTGTCTATGTGATGCAACAGGGCACCATTAGCCCTGAGATGCTAGAAAATAGCCGCGACTACTTCACTCCCGGACAGCAGCTGTTTAAACAGTCAGACAATACAGATCAGGCCAATTGGAAGTTATTAACCGAAACGCTCCTAGAGGGCTACCATATTAAATCATTGCATCAAAAGTCGTTCTATCCCTACGGCTTAGATAATGTCAATTTGGTCGAGACCTATGGTGCTAATGCTCGGGTGACGTTTCCTTTCCGGCGCATTGAGAAATTGCGAGATGTGCCTGCAGAGAAGCGCAGAGCCGCAGGGATGCTGACCTCGGTCTATCATCTTTTCCCTAACGCCAGTGTCTCGGTACTGTCCAAACATTCAAACTTGACGATTATGGAGCCTCTCAGCCCCAGCAGTACTCAGATGGTGATCTATTTGGTGACCACTGATCAGACTGTCGAGAACCCAATTCCCCTTGAAGATGCCGAGAGAGATGCCCAGTTTGTCAATGAATCAGGCCAGGATGAAGATCGAGAAGCGGCCTGCTTAATTCAGCAAACGGTAACGGCTCAAGCCAACAGCCATTTAACCTTTGGTTACTTTGAAAAGGCGATTGTTAATTTTCATCAGCATTTGTCAGAAAGTTTGGATTCATAGTGTGTATTCACAGCTATGGATTCATAGCTTGTGTGCAAAGACTGTTTTAAACAACCGTCACGCCATGTATTGTGAAGGTCTAATAAGAGGTCTAATAAAAGGTCTAATAAAAGGTCTAATAAAAGGTCTAATAAAAGGTCTAATAAAAGGTCTGACAGAAAAATAATAATAAAGGTACAGAGCATGAAATTAGCATTAACCCATACTGGCCGAAGCTTACTGGCATTCTATTTTCTCTTGCCGGGGGTAATGAAATTTGTCTCATGGGATATGCATGTGGCACTGATGGAAACCCATGGAATGGTTATGGTGCCTGTATTGCTGGCCGTTGCAGGGGTCGTTCAGATTGCAGCGAGCATCTGTCTTTTTCTCAATAAACAGGTTGTTATCTGCGCGCTGGGTTTAGCGGCCATGGTCTTGCTTATCAACCTTAATCTACATGACTTTTGGAATGTGTATGAGGGCGTTGATACGAAGCATGAGACGCAGAATTTCTTTAAAAACATGGGCATATTTGCCGGTCTGTTACTGCTAGCCGCGGCAAATATAGATCAGTCTAGCAATGAGGAAAGTTAAAAAATAATCTGTTAGAAATCGCAATGACACGAGAAAATCGGGATATTTGGTTCAACCGTTCCGCCTTACCATTCGGCAATGGAACCATCCCCATGACGCCATAATGGATTTTTCCAATCACCCGCTTTCTTGGACGCCTCTATAACCGCCTGTTCATTGATCTCAACGCCCAAGCCGGGTTTTGGCAATGGCTTAATATGTCCATCAACCATGGCAAAGTCGTCTTTGTTCACCACATAGTCGAGTAATTCGGCACCCTGATTGTAATGAATACCCATAGACTGCTCTTGCAGCACCGCATTGTGGGAGACAAAATCCACTGCCAAACAGGCCGCTAACGCAATGGGCCCAAGAGGGCAGTGGGGCGCCAATGCCACATCATAGGCTTCTGCCATAGAGGCAATTTTAAGGCACTCGGTAATACCGCCGGCATGGGAGACATCCGGCTGAACAATACCCAGACCACCAGCTTCAAAAACCGATTTAAAGTCAAAGCGGCTATACATGCGTTCACCGGCAGCCAGCACAATGCTTGTTTGGCGGGACAAAATCGCATACTGCTCGGACTGTTCTGCCAGGACGGGCTCTTCCACAAACAGGGGGTGATAGGGTTCCAGTTCCTTTAATAGCACCTTGGCCATGGGCACAGAGACTCTGCCGTGGAAGTCCAAACCAAAATCGATACTGCTACCAAAGTTTTCTCTAATGGTAGCGACTCGGGCAATAACCTGTTCAACAGCTCTATAGCTGTCGATCATTTTAAGTTTGCCGCAGCCATTTAATTTAAAGGTATCCCAGCCTTGAGTCTTCAGTTCTTTCATCTGTCGGCTTTCGTCTTGAGGGTCATCGCCACCCACCCAAGAGTAGGTTTTCATGCTGTCGCGAACAGTACCGCCCAGTAGGTCATAAACCGGCACGCCAAGATCTTTGCCTTTGATATCCCAGAGTGCCTGATCAATTCCAGCAATGGCTGACATCAAAATTGGGCCGCCACGATAGAATCCACCGCGGTAGAGCGTCTGCCAAATATCATTAATTTGTCGCGGGTCTCTACCGATCAAGTAGGGTGCTAATTCATTCACCGCCGCAGCAACCGTTTGCGCACGACCTTCAATAACAGGCTCTCCCCATCCCACTATGCCCTGGTCAGTATCTATGGCTAAAAAAAGCCAGCGTGGCGCTACGGGATAGAGGCGTAGGTTGGTGATTTTCATGGGGCTTTTCATCTCTGGTGTCGCACAGAGGCTGTGCTGTGATTTTTATTATGGAATCGATTCTAAACTAAATTCGAAACTAAATTACTAACTAAACGTGTTTTGGACAGCAAAATAGAATTCACTGGCCGTGGCGAGGGTATTTCGGCATGATTAGTTTTCAGTTACTCGTCAAAATAATAAGAAGATTTGCCAATGTCCGAGCAGATACAGCCATTTTATACAGTCCATAGCGACCACTGCAGTCTAGTCTTAGATTGCCGTTGCTCTGGTGATAATCATGGTCCTGCCATATTGTATTGGGGCGCGCGTTTAGGTGCTGACACCACTCCAGAGATGCTCGCTCTGATGGCGACTCGTCAAGAGGCTCAGGCCTGTATGCCAGAGGAGGCACCCATTGCTCTATCCCCTGAGTTGGGGGCGGGCTTTCAGGGTAATGCCGGTATTCAGGTGCATCGCGATGGTGGGCAATGGGGCAGTTATAGTCGCATTCAATCTGTGATTCAGGATGACAATGGCGGCCTAACGATTATCTCTATTTGCCCATCGACCGAGATCAAAGTTACTCATAGACTCGCCCTAGATCAACCGTCAGATATGCTTACCGCGACCACCGAATTGACCAATATTGGCGATCGGACTCTCTGGGTAGATCAGTGCAATGCACCCAGTATTCCAGTGCCGATGCACTACAACAAAATTCTCGGATTTGCCGGCCGCTGGGGCAATGAATTTCAGCGTCAGGCGGTGGATCGTTTTATGGGGACCTATCTCCGTGAAAATCGATCTGGGCGCACGTCCCACGATGCATTTCCTGGAGTGATTCTGCACACCGAGCAGACTAATGAAGGGGCCGGTGCGGCGTACGGATTGCACTTGGGTTGGAGCGGGAACCATCAGGTTCGTGTGGAAGAGCAGTTTGTCGGCCGCGCCTACGCTCAGATGGGCGAGCTATTTTTTCCCGGTGAATTGAGCCTCGAGCCCAATCAGTCCTATTGTTCTCCTACCCTCTATGGTGTGAGCACCGAGAATGGCTTATCGGCACTTTCCCAATGTTTCCATCGCTATATTCGTGCAAATCTTAGCGTTAGTTCAGGCACTGAAAAACCTAGGCCTGTTCACTTTAATACTTGGGAGGCAATGTATTTTGATCTCTCTCTTGAACGCCTATGCACCCTTGCTGATGAAGCGGCTACTATCGGCGCTGAACGGTTTGTGCTGGATGATGGCTGGTTTAACAATCGCCGATCCGACAGCGCGGGGTTGGGTGATTGGTTTGTCGATACGACCATATTTCCCCAAGGCCTAAGCCCATTGATCGATCATGTGCAGGCCAGTGGCATGGAATTTGGCCTCTGGGTCGAACCTGAAATGGTTAACCCAGACAGTGATCTCTATCGCGCTCATCCGGACTGGATTTTGAGTGCCGAGACGGGTTTAGGAGGTGCACCTTTGCTGTTGGCGAGAAATCAGTTAGTGCTGGATTTAACGCGCCCGGAGGTTCAGGAGTATCTGTTTGGCTGTATTGATGGTTTGCTAAGCGAATACGCTATTGGCTATTTAAAGTGGGATATGAATCGTGCTGTTAGTCAGCCCGGCGGCACGAGTCAGCCCAGCGGCACGAACCAAACCAGCGGCACGAACCAAACCAGCGGTGCTGGCGGACGCGCTGTAACTCATCACCAGACTCTGGCTCTGTACAAACTGTTGGCCCGTATTCGACGCGCTCATCCAGCTGTTGAAATTGAAAGCTGCGCTTCAGGGGGCGGTCGTGCTGACTTGGGTATTCTCGCCCATACAGACAGAATCTGGACCTCGGATACCAACGATGCTCTGGACCGTTTGCGTATCCAAAATGGCTTCTCGTTATTTTTCCCAGCAGACTTAATGGGTGCCCACGTGGGACCCAAAGATTGCCATATCACCGGGCGTACTATTGCTATGGCGACCCGTGCCGGTGTCGCCCTATTCGGTCATATGGGTATAGAGGCCAATCTGTTGACGATGGAGCAGTCTGAAAAGACTGAGCTTAAGGCGGCGGTGGCTCTGCATAAACAGCATCGACAATTAATACACAGCGGTGATCTGGTGCGCCTAGATTGTGCAGCGAATGAGAATAGTTTTGGTGTGATGTCCGGGAATCGGGAGCAGGGGTTATTTTCCTATGCGCTGCTCGATAGCCACCGCAATAGTGCGCCAGGCAGACTGTGCTTTCGAGGGTTGGATCCAGAATTGCAGTATAAGATTAATATCATCTGGCCCCTGAAACCGAGCAGCATTTCAACGTCTATTCTCGATGTGATTAATGGGGCCGTTATTAGTGGCGATGCCCTAACAAAATTTGGGGTGCAGCTGCCGATTATGCTGCCCCAAAGTTTGCTAATTTTTTATCTTCAAAAGCACTAGGTTGTGTCTACAAAGCAGGCTGAGCCTCTTGTGCAGTCCCCTGTTTTTCCAGGCCGATAAACTCGGCCCGATTACCCAAAATAAAGCGATTGATTAGCAGCGCTATGCTGACGCAGACAAAGAATGTAATAAACATCATATGGATATAGTGCAGCGGCATCCAAATCCAGATAAAGCTGGCGTACATCAGTACACCAAAAATCACCGCGGCAATGGCAGCGCGATAATCTACATTGCGGAATAATAATCCCACGGCGAAACACGCCAGTATCGGCATACTGATCAGACCCCAGAGTTCCTGAAGCAAATTAATAATGCTGTCGGACTGAGCGTAAATCGGCACCATTATCACCGCGATCACCACAAATATAGCGGTAGCTATGCCGCTAAGTAATCGTACATTGGGGGTTTTGTTGATGTAGCCTTCATGAATATCACAGACATACATGGCCGCTGAAGAGTTCACCATACTGTTAAAGGAGCTCAGCACTGCCGCCGCAATAGCCGCGGCAAATACACCTGATAGCCAGCTTGGCAGCAAGTCACCAACAATACGACCATAGGCTTGATCACCTATGTCGCCATAGAGTTTAAAGGCCACAATACCGGGGATAACCACCATGCTTGGGATAAAAATCACGCGGATAAAGGCCGCGGCATAGACGCCTTTTTGTGCTTCTTTAACCGTGGGCGCCGCCATGGCGCGCTGGGTAATGGTCTGGTTGGTACTCCAGTAAAAAATTTGAATCAGGAACATGCCCGTGAGCAGTGTGTGCCAGGGCACCGGTGATGTGCTGTCGCCAATCAGTGTCAGTCTATCGGCGGGAATACCGCTAAAGTCAAAATCAATCGCCACCAGTGACAGCACCACAATCAATAGACCCATAGCCAACACAAGAACGCCGCCGTAGGTATCAGAAACGGCAACTGCTCTAAGGCCACCAAGTACCGAATAGGCTGCACCCAGCAGGGCAAAGGCGATGGCTATGGTCAGCAGATCCGCCTCAATGCCGGTCATAGAGATCATAAACAGCGCACCGGTATAGATCACCGCAGGCTGGAAAACGAAAATATTAATAAACAGAAACATAGTCGAGACCAGAGCACGGATATGTTTACTGTCGTAGCGTTTTTCCAATAGCTCGGTCGTGGTGGTGCAGTTGTTTCTGTAATACACCGGCAAGAACACTTTGGCCAACACCATAAGGCCAACAAAACCCGCCAGTTCCCAGATAGCTAACAGCATCATCTGGTTGCCATTCATTCCAACTAGCTGGTCGGTGCTGAGATTGGTAAGAGTGATAGAGCCAGCGACAAATATCCACGTCAGACCGCCACCGGCAAGAAAGTACTCTTTGTTTGAATCGGCGGAATGTCGGTTCTGCCCAGCGCACTTGATATAAGTGATGAGTGCGATGACACCTAGGACAATACAGAATACGAGTAGCTGAATAGTTTGTTCACTCAAAGGAAATTCCTCTTTTTTATTATTTTTTTAATAATTATTTTTTTCTACAGCTTCTAGATCTTCCAGACCGTCACACCATGAGGGTCTATGGTTATGCTACCTAGTACAAAACTGACGTTTGGATCTAAGGGAAGCACTTGCTGATGCTGAGAATAGTTAAAGGCAAACATTAGATTGCCGCGCTGGCTGATACGAATATCTTCGTCAAATCTGTAGGTTTGAATATCGGCCTGCTGACAATGCTGCTGGAAAAAATCTAACAGAAAAGCTCTATTGGTCAACGTGGCCATATAGGTAAAGCGTTGGTTGCGCACTATGGCCGCTTCACCATTTTCGTAGCTTGCGATGATTTCATTATCGTTAGAGCCACTCGCATCTAGCTGCTCACGCCAGATACCACTCTTATAGATATGGCTATTCCAATTTAGTGGCTCCTGGCAGTCGGCGCGCAATGTCTCCACAGAGAGCACTCGAATAGGAATTAACTGCTGTAATAAGCCAGGGGGCAGGCTGGTGGGATAGGCAAACTCTGAGGTTTTTGCACCGGCTCTGGGTCCAAAGATAAATTGCCCGTTACAGGCACGGCACTTATCGACAAAGGCCTGATCCACAATCGGCAGGCTCGGCGCGACAATTAGTTTGTAGCCTGAGAAATCTGCGTCTACGG
Source organism: gamma proteobacterium HTCC2207 (assembly GCA_000153445.1). Taxonomy (GTDB): domain Bacteria; phylum Pseudomonadota; class Gammaproteobacteria; order Pseudomonadales; family Porticoccaceae; genus HTCC2207. The sequence goes on from CH672396.1 coordinate 821,649, forward strand.
AAATAAAGTCGATATTAACCCCGAGCTCACGCAGGGTGCTGTAGTAAGAAAGCTGCACATTATTAAAGTCATAGGCCTCCCCCTGTCGCTCTATATCGCTGACCCAAAGTCCCTCTGCGCCAGTAATAATGGCCACTGAGGCCTTCTGCAATGGTTGATTCTCTATATCCAGCAGCGCTACTTCGGCCATTGCCTGCTCGGCTTCTGGCCAGGCTTCGGACTTTGAATTATCGGGTCGCAGTAGCCCGGCATGCATCTGCTCTTGAGCAAATGGCGCCTGACGCCAGCGGAAATAGCAGACACAGTCGGCACCATGGGCAAAGGCTTCTAGGGTCCAGAATCGAATCATTCCTGGGGCTGGGCGGGGGTTATTATTCGCCCAGTTGACCGGCCCAGGCTGCTGCTCCATCACCCAGAAGCCGCGATTTAATAAGCCGCGGGTTTGGTCGTGATAGTAGGTGGCAAAGTCTGGGTGACCGGTGCGCATATAGCGGCGCAGTTCTTCTGCAGGTGCATCTGTCATCAACAGGTCGGTGCGCCCCAGGGGGTAGTTATCGTAGCTGGTAAAATCTAGGGGCGCGGCAAGGGCAAAGTTATCCACTGCCGTCTCATTCATGGGAATAAAGTTATGGGTGATAAATTTCCCCGGCGCATGCTGGCGAATCATCTCAACCATAGGGTTGTGATAGTTAATCACCTGATCTGAGGAAAAGCGTCGATAAGCGAGTCGGTGTGCCGGACTGGTTTCAGTGACCGCGCCTATGGGCAGTTCGATCTCAGTAAAGTCTCGATACTCCATGGACCAAAATACATTGCCCCAGTCTCGATTAAGCTGATCAATATTCACGTAGCGCCTGCGGCACCAGTCTTGAAAGGCTTGCCCAGCAAGCTCGGAACCACTGAGTGCCGTGTCATGGCAGCAGAGCTCGTTATCAGTTTGCCAGCCCACTACCGCGTTATTGCTTCCGTAGCGGCGTGCCAGAGCCTCGGTGATACGCAGTGATTCTCGCAGATAGATTGGGCTTGAAAAATCATAGTGACGGCGCGAGCCAAAACCGCGGGTACGCCCTGTGTCTGGGTCGACTGGCAGTATTTCTGGATACAGATCACTCAACCATTTCGGCGGTGTGGCCGTGGGGGTGCCCATAACCACTTTCAGACCGACACTGGCCAGGGTTGCCACAGACTTATCCAGCCAAGCAAAATCATACTCGCCCGGATTGGGCTCTAAGCGCGACCAGGCAAACTCGCCGATGCGCACATAGGTCAGCCCCAGATCGGCCATCATTTTGGCGTCTTCGTCCCACTGGGACTCGGGCCAGTGCTCTGGGTAGTAACAAACTCCGAACATATGTTTTATGTGCTCTTTAATTAGGTGCTTTTTAATCAGGTACTTTTTATGAGGTACCTTTTAATCATGTGCTATTTTATTTTTTATAAAAATTCAGGCCGCTGGCCCAGAGATGCTTAAAGCCTTTCCAAGCCTCTCGAAACTGATAGTTGGCGCCTTTATATTGCTCGCTGCTCTCACGGGTCGGCAGATAGTCACAGCCAGCTGGATCCGCTTTTACATGGCAGTCGAGGAATGCCAAGCTCATATGCTCTAACACTCTATTAATGGTCTCGGTATCCCAGACCGGATCGAAGTAATGACCCAGTTCAAAGTCTGTTGCAAAGGACGCTGCCGGTGCTGGGTGAGGCCCTATATTGTGCCGTGCATTTTCAAATACTAGGAGATAATTATGCTCGGATCCGGTGCGTTCATGGAGTCTTTTAACACCGTTTTCAAAGCCCGAGGTATTGTCTTGGTCGCCGGCCAAATAAAAGGTTGGTACAGTGATTTTTGCCATGGCGGCAATGTCGTGAACGCTGGCTTCACCGCCCCAGGGTGCGAGCAGTTGCACGGCTTTCCAGCGCGGATCCAGTTGCTCGCGGCCACCGTGACAGGAGTTCAAGGCGAAGGGTAGGGCCATGGCAATGACTGAGGGAACACCGGCATCTTTAAAAAACTCGGACTTAAAATCATAGCAACCGCCGACCGTATTAAGTGCTCCAAAGCCGCCCATAGAATGACCGATAATCGCGGCTCGATCGGTGTCCACAATAGCCTCTACTGGAGAGGCTTGGTCGGCGAAATAATCGAGTAAAAACTGTTGATCCCGAGCGCGGTTATACAGCGTGTCGGTAAAACCTGCAGCTCGATCCTCGGTCTTTTGAATATCGGCATTGGTGGAGCCGGTATGATCTATGCCCACCACCACATAACCGTGACTAGCCAGATGTTCACCCAGATAAAACATCTGTGTGCGATAGCCGGTAAAGCCATGGGATAAGAGAATTAGCGGAAAACGCCCTTCACTGAGGGCTGCTGCGTCGCGGTAGGCCTCACCTTGGAGTTCAAAGGGATTTTGCATACGCGTAACATTTTTGTAGGTAGTTACCGCTCTGTGCTTGTCTTCTGGCCTGGGCAGAGTCGCTGGATACCAGACTTCTAAAACCAGTTGGCGCTCAGTATTAAGAATAAAGTTGGCTGTGTCTAAGCGTTTGGGATCAGTTGCGCTAATGGTTGTCACACCCACCGTATAGCTGCCGGGGAATGCCAATTCTGGGGTTACTGGAGGTTGTTGAGTATAAAGCTGTTCGGCGTTTTTTACTTCCTCGCTGACAGCATTGCCGGTTAGCACTCCAGAGAGTAATACGGCAATTCGCAACCAATTTTTGAGCAAGTTATTCCCCTTTTATTATTTTTATTTTCGTGTTTTTTTATCAGCGTTGTTGTTGCCACCGAATCACGTTAAGGTTGTCCTATATTAAAACACAGAACGGTCTTTAAATAAGGCCAACGTCAGCGCCAGCTGGCAAAAATAATAATTTTTTTATCAATATAAGAGGTCGTCCAATGGGCGAAAGTGCAAATTACCCCAGTCTCTCGGGACGCTGTGTATTTATTACTGGCGGTGCCACCGGAATTGGGGCCGCTATGGTAGAAGCCTTTGCCCTGCAGAATTCGAAAGTGGCTTTTGTTGACTTGGATTCGACGGCTGCGGAAAGCCTCTGCGAGCGACTGGAATTGAAAACTGGCAGGCGCCCTTGGTTTCAGCAAATCGATGTCACTGATGTGCCGGCACTGCAGGATTCTATTAAAAGTGCTGTCGCCGAGCTCGGGCCATTGCAAGCGCTGGTCAATAATGCCGCCAATGACCAGCGTCATTCTCCTGAAAATGTGACTCCAGAAAGTTGGCGTGACTGCATGGCGATTAATCTGGATGCGACGTTTTTTGCCGCTCAGGCGGCGGCGAAAATTATGACTGAGGCTAATCATCAGGTTAAGAGTCAGGGCGGTTCAATTATTAATTTCAGCTCTATTAACGCACTGCTTGGGCCGGCCAATATGCCCGGCTATGTAGCGGCCAAGGCCGGCATAGTGGGCTTAAGCAAAGCTCTGGCCGCAGACTATGGTGCGGCGGATATTCGGGTCAATGCGATTTTGCCCGGTTGGGTAGTTACCGAACGCCAGTTAGATACCTGGCTGACACCAGAAGCAGAAGCGGATTGGATGGAACAGGTCTCGCTCAAGCAACGATTATTGCCCGAAGAGGTGGCCAATCTGGCGTTATTTTTGGCGGCGGACGATAGCCGCATGATCACCGGGCAGAGCTTTACCATTGACGGTGGCAGGACCTAACTCCATGACTGAATCACTGTTTATTGCCGGAGACTGGGGAACCACCCATTTGCGCCTCTATCTGTTTCAACACCATCCTGGGCAGCCGCTCACTATTTTAGCCTCTCAGATGGGACCGGGGGTGGCTCAATTAAAGAGCCAGGTTGAGAGTAATTTCGAACAGGTATTTTTTGATTTGGCCGGCCACTGGCTCGATAAGCATGGGCCCATGCCGGTTATTTTGTCGGGCATGGTGGGATCCAATATTGGCTGGCATGCCGCTCCCTATATAGACTGTCCAGCGAGTGGCAAACAGATTGTCGCTGGCCGCACCGCGTTTAATGCTAGGGGCATAGAGTTTTCGATTATCTCGGGATTGCGGACTACCAACCCATTAGGCACTCCTGATCTTATGCGGGGGGAAGAACTGCAGTTATTAGGATGGATGGGTGCCGTCGATGGCCCTGAAAATACCCATAAAAGTGCACAGTTAGTTGTGCTGCCTGGGACTCACAATAAATGGGCGCTGGTGAGAGGTGGCAAGATTGAGACATTTGTTACTGCGCTGACCGGTGAACTCTATTCCCTATTACAAAATCACAGCGTGCTAATTGCCAACGCCGAATCTGCAGATTTCTCTGATGATATATTTATGCAGGGCGTTAAGCTCGCCACAACACTGGAATCGGGGCAGCTGCTTCAGGCTCTATTTGCCACGCGCAGTCGTCAGGTATTAGGCGAATTGTCTGAGCTTCATGCCTCATCATATTTGTCTGGTCTATTGATTGGCTCTGATGTGGTTGGGTCTCTTGCCCTGATGGAAAAAAAGATAGTGGGTAAACAGATAGTGGGTAAACAGATAGCTGCTATCTCGTCTATTGTTCTGATCGGTGACTCAGCGCTGAGCCGCTGCTATCAACTTGCACTGGAATCTGTGGGTATTAAAGCCGAACTCCGGGATGCGACTGAAATTGCTGTCTCCGGTTATGAGGCTATTTACCGGGCTCTTTATCCTTCCCCAAACCTCTCTTGAGAGACATACAGTTATGAACGAAAAGCTTGAAAGTTGGTTTGCCCAAATGCCCGTGGTGGCGATCTTGCGCGGTGTTCGCCCAGAGCAAGTGGTGGCCATTGGTGAGGCTCTCTACAAAGCGGGTATCGGCATTATTGAAGTGCCATTAAATTCTCCAGAGCCAATGGAGAGCATAAAAAGCTTAGCCGATGCGCTCGGCGATCGCTGCGTGATTGGTGCCGGCACTGTATTGACCGAGGCTGATGCCGAGGGAGTTGCCGCTGCTGGCGGTCAAATCGCGGTGAGCCCGAATACCGACCCAGCAGTAATCACCCGCAGTCTTGCCCTGGGCATGGTGCCAATGCCGGGTTGGGCAACGGTGACTGAAGCCTTGATTGCCTATCAGGCCGGCGCCCGCTATTTAAAACTATTTCCTGCAGCAACCTATGGTCCGGAGCATGTCAAAGGGGCTAGCGCGGTTTTGCCGACAGATTGCAAAGTACTTGCGGTGGGCGGTGTGGGCGCAAATTCGGCCGCGGCTTGGTTGAGCGCTGGTGTCGATGGTTTTGGTATTGGTTCAGAACTTTATAAGCCAGGTGATAGTGCCGAACAGGTTCATCAGCGTGCAGTGGCGGTGGTGGCCGCATTTAAGACTGCTAGAGAGGGATAAAAAGAATGGCCAAATCGGTAGTTAGTGCGGCATTAATTGAAAGCCTCAAGGTTAAAAATACTTTGGGGGAGGGTATTATCTGGGACGCGGCTAGCGCTTGTGTTTGGTGGACCGATATCGATGGCAGCAAACTTTATCGCTATCAGTCCGAGGATAAACAGCTCGATCACTGGACTACACCTGAACGCTTGGGGTCTTTTGCCCTAGTGAGTGACAGCGAATTTTTGATCTGTGGCTTTGCCAGTGGTTTTGCTTACTTCAATCCCCACAGTGGAGAGCTGCAGTGGCTGGAAAAAATTGAGCAAAATAATCCGGGCACCCGACTCAATGATGGTCGCGCCGATCGACAGGGGCGCTTCTGGGCGGGCAGCATGGTGGAGTCTGGTGATCGGGGCGCAGGTGCCTTGTATTGTTTTGATCAACAGTTGCAGGTGGCCAGTAAAGTCTCTGGATTAACGATTTCAAATGGGCTCTGCTGGAGTCCAGACTCGACGGTTATGTACCATGCGGATACACCATCTCGCCGCATTAATGCCTATGATTTTGACGCTGCTACTGGCGCCATTGCCAATCAACGCTGCTTAGTGCGCACCGAAAAAGGCTGCTTCCCCGATGGCTCTTCAGTGGATGCCGAAGGCTATATTTGGAATGCTCAGTGGGGTGCCAGTCAAGTGGTTCGCTACAGTCCTGAAGGAGAAGTTGATTTTGTGTTGCCGCTGCCGGTTAGCCAGCCAACCTGTGTCGCTTTCGGCGGGCCTAGGCTCGATCGGCTTTTTGTTACCAGTGCAACCCAAGGGTTTGACGAACAGACTCTGTCAGCTGAGCCGGAGGCGGGCAACGTCTTGGTGTTTCAAACGAATATTAGCGGTATTGCCGATGCGCGGTTTACTGCGAGCTAACGGTTTTTATTCGGCGGCCGTTTAATCAGTGGCTTTAATAAGGTTTATAGCCGATACCTGAGAGTCGCGGATTGTGTTGCGCAAGTGGGATTTTAAACACTAAGAGACAAGCATGGGAGATATACTGCCCGCTCTGGTCGGTACTGCTATCGACGTGTAAAAGAACAGGAAAATGTAATCCTATGAACTATTTTCGCCCCCTGTACCCGTTTCTGTTTGGATGGGCTCTTATCCTCAATAGCCCAACATTTTCTGATATAGGCCTTATCAATGGGCTGGGGCAGTTAGTGCTTTTTGCCTTAGTAGTTTGCCTGCCGATCTGGCGCACTGAGCGCATGAGTTATGTGGATATCGGCTGGCCCTGGGGTTTGGTTTTATTGGGTTTGATAAGTTATTGGCTCAGTGATGGGTATTGGCTGCGCTCCTTAGTGGTCAGTGCAATTGTGATTTTGATTGGCCTGCGAATGGGTATGGGCGCCTTAAAAATGTGGCGCATGGGGCTGTTGAAAAAAGAGTTTCCCCGCTATCAGTATCAGCGCAGACGCTGGGAGAAGGACGGTAAAACCAATGTTCAATTAGCGCTGCAGGTGGATGCCATTTCTCAGGGTTTGGCCAATGCCTCTTTTTTGGCGCTTCCGGTGTTGATTATCGCGTCCAATAATAGCCCTCAATTCTCGCTGTTCGAAGTCGCTGGCCTAGTGATCTGGGTGCTGGCATTTGCTATGGAAACTGTGGCAGATATGCAGAAGCTAGCTTTTCTCCAGAAGATGAAAAAACAGGGTAAACAGCGTCAAGTCTGTGATGTGGGTCTGTGGCGCTACTGTCGTCACCCGAATTATTTTGCCGAGTGGATGGTGTGGAATGGCCTAGTGGTCGCAGCAATACCCTCTTGGTTGGCTTTACAAAATACTGAAAGCACTTTGATCTGGGGCCTACTTGGGGCAGGGTTACTGTTTACCTCGAGAATGATGTACAGCACCTTGGTCTATGTCACTGGCGCAGTCCCCTCGGAGTATTACTCAGCTCAGAAGCGCCCTGGCTATACAGAGTATCAGCAGCATACTAATCGCTTTTTTCCTGGGCTGCGGCGGGGAAGTTAGTCTAGTTACCAAGCTGGGTGGCTTTGTTGGAATCACACGGCATGCTGTCATCCTGAGTGCAGCCGAAGGATCTTTTTGTTGGGTTCGGGCAAACCCATGCAGACCCTTCGCGATCGGTCCCATGTGTTTGGCCTTTTCAGCGTTCGCGCAACTCGCTGTCGCTCAAACAAGGCGCTCTCTCAATCTGAAAATGACAAACCCATAAACGGGCCCTGATTGATCGCAAAGGGTCTACATGGCTTCGCTGAAATAATTCGGGGACTGAGGGATGACACTCAGTCCTGTCATCCTGAGAGAGCGCAGCGAACCGAAGGATCTCATGCAGAATTGCAGCGTAAAATATGAAAGGCAGTACACTGGGGAGATTCCTCGGCTACGCTCGGGATGACACACTAGGCTGTCATAAGGGATTGTCATCAACAGGGTGCTGATAAAGCTTAAATACAGGCGCAAAAAAACCGCGGCCAAGGCCGCGGTTTTTTATTTCACTGTCGCAGATTTTGTCGTTTGAGCTCACCCAATAGCGCTACCGAGATAATACTCACGGACTATATCAAGCGTTTCTTCGCGCCTATCGATCCCTTTTACGCAATCAGTTATGAATAGGTAGTAACTGCTGCGCTACTTTTCTCCGCTATCCTTTTTCTGTTAGAGGTCGCGGTTAAGATACCTGGTAAGAAAATACTCAAGCGAGCTGCTATAAGTAAGTTACTTATTTGTAGCAGCAAAGTATATTAGCCAGAGTGGCAGGGGCCGGCGAGATCGATTGGCCTACTCCCAAAGTTGTTAATACGATAGGTACCGGTTTTTAAACAGTGAGGTAGTAAAGGCAGTGATTCAGCAAATGGTAATAACGGAAACGGATAGCCGCGGTGTAGCCACCGTTACTCTTAATAACGCCGATAAGCACAATGCCTTCGATGACCAGTTGATCGCCCAGATAAGCGCGACCTTTGACGCTCTAGAGGCCGACCTTGGGGTGCGCATAGTTATTTTACAGGCCACTGGCCGCAGCTTTTCCGCCGGTGCCGACCTCGCTTGGATGCGACGTATGGCCGACTATAGCTATGAAGAAAACCATCGGGACGCAACCTTGATGGCGGCGATGTTTCGACGTATCAATACTCTATCTAAGCCGACCATTGCCCGAGTTCATGGCGCAGCCTTTGGCGGCGGTGTAGGTCTGGCCGCTGTCTGTGATTTAGTATTCGCTACGCCTGCCGCGAGTTTCTGTCTCTCCGAGGTTAAGCTGGGTCTTATTCCAGCAGTGATTAGTCCCTTTGTCGTTGCTGCGATTGGACCCCGTGCGGCGCGGCGTTTCTGCATGACCGCGGAACGTTTTTCCGCTGCCACGGCACTGGAGCTAGGGCTGGTGAGCGAGCTCTGCGAAGAGGCTGAGCTGGATAATCGCATTCAAGCAATAATCGAAAAATTACTGATTAATGGCCCAGCGGCCATGGCGGCGTCCAAGCAGCTGGTTGCCGATGTAGCAGGCGCGCCAATAAACGACGAGCTAGTCGCGGAAACTAGCCGCCGCATAGCTGAGATTCGCGGCAGCGATGAGGGCCGTGAAGGCTTAAATGCTTTTCTTGAAAAACGCCGTGCATCTTGGATAGGGGACTAATCATATGGCAATTCCACAGGCGGTAAAATTAGTCGAAGTCGGTCCCAGAGATGGTCTGCAAAATGAGTCGGCGCCGGTTTCGACGGCGGATAAAGTAAACCTTATTCGGGACTTGGTCGATGCTGGGGTTAGCTATATTGAAGCCGGCAGTTTTGTTAACCCCCGCAGTGTGCCGCAAATGGCTGACAGTGATCAGGTGTTTGCCGGTCTAAAGTCGAATCCGGGGCTAAACCTGCCGTCGCTAACATTGGCGGCGTTGACGCCCAATCTAAAAGGGTTCGAGCGGGCGATGCAGGCTGGGGTGACCGAAGTGGCCGTTTTTGCCTCCGCCTCTGAAGGTTTTTCGGCGAAAAATATCAACTGTACTATCGCTGAAAGTCTGGCTCGTTTTCAACCGCTTATGCAGGCGGCTCTGGATCAAGGGGTGGCGGTGCGCGGCTATATCTCTTGCGTTGTTGGCTGTCCCTACGATGGTGAGGTGACACCTCAGCAAGTGGATCTGGTGTCGCGGGCGCTATTTGATATGGGCTGCTACGAAGTTTCCCTTGGCGATACCATAGGGGTGGGCACTGCAGGGCACTTTAAACGGCTTTTGGATTATCTGTTGTTACACACATCTGCCGATAAATTGGCCGTGCACTGTCATGACACCTATGGTCAGGCACTGGCGAATATCTGCACGTCATTGGAATACGGCATCGCGACAGTTGATGCCTCGGTGGCGGGTCTCGGTGGTTGCCCCTATGCCCTCAATGCAACCGGTAATGTTGCCAGCGAAGATGTGGTTTATATGCTCGAGGGTATGGGTATCTCCACGGGCATTGATTTGGACAGATTGATTGGGGTGGGGCAGTCAATTTCTGATCTGCTGGGCAAGCCGACCAATTCAAATGTTGGGCGGGCAAGATCAACTAGTTAGTGGCTGATTTAATTAAAACCTTGCAAAACACCGCGGAATTATCGATAAAGAACGGGCTTTAAATATGCTTAGTTTAAAACACACATTATAAAAATAAGAGAGAGATTATGTTTAGTCACGTTATGATCGGTGCCAATGACATCGAGACATCAAAAAAATTCTACGATGCCGTGCTCGGCGAGTTGGGCTTTGGCCCGGGTACAGTTGACCCAAAGGGTCGCTGTTTCTATATGACCGAGACCGGTATCTTTGCTCTGAGTGTGCCAATCGATGGCCAGCCAGCCACTCATGGTAATGGCAGCACTATCGGCTTTAATGTCTCTAGCACAGAGCAGGGGGATGCCTGGCATGCGGCTGGTCTGGCGAATGGCGGCAGCGCCTGTGAAGATGCTCCCGGTGTTCGCGCTGGCGGTGCTCTGGGTGATATGTATTTGGCTTATCTGCGTGATCCCGCCGGCAATAAAGTCTGTGCTTTGATGCGCATGTAATTTGCTGCCATAGCTGGTGCGCGGTACCTTTGATTTTCTTGGCTCTTATCTTTCTAAGCGCTTAACCTTTTAAGCTCTACTTAAGAGATAAGAGTCTTAGATTCTCTATCAGGTATTTCGCGCACCAATTTCGGCACTAAAAAGCCGGGCAGTAGAGTTTGTAACTGCCCATAGAGTTGCTTGGCAGTGGTTTCATCGAGATCAAAATGCTGCGCCCCGGCAACCGGATCGCAGAGGTGTAAGTAATAAGGCGTTACGCCGCAGTCAAATAACCGTTCACTCAAGTCCGCCAAAGTCACAGCACTGTCATTAATTCCGCGCAATAGCACCGACTGATTTAACACCTGCATACCCGCGCCAGTTAATTTTCTAATCGCCTCGGCGACGTCGTCGTCAATCTCATTAGCGTGATTAATATGCAGCACCACAATGGGTTTGAGTCTGGTGGCTGTGGCCCAGTTTAAAAAACCTTGATCTATACGAGCCGGAATCACTACTGGTAGTCTGGTGTGTATACGCAGCCTTTTGATATGGGCAATATCGGCTATTTCGGAGGTTAGCCAGCTGAGAAAGGTGTCATTGGCTGCCAGAGGATCTCCGCCGCTATAAATCACCTCATTAATCGATTTGTCGTTGCGAATATAGTCCAGTGCGGTCTGCCATTGCTGTTTGCTCTGGCGGTTTTCATCGTAGGGAAAGTGGCGGCGGAAACAGTAACGGCAGTTGATTGCGCAGGCTGGGCTAATAACCAGCAGCAGTCGATTGGCGTATTTATGTACAATGCCCGCAATAGGATTGTGCTTGCTCTCTTCGAGGGGATCCTGATTGTAGTCTGGGCTGGGTACCATCTCGGCCGCAACCGGCAGCACCTGAAGTAGCAATGGGTCTTTGGGGTTTCCCGGTTGCATGCGCTGGATAAACGGCCGCGGAACCTTGAGGGCAAACTCTGCGGCCGCCTGCTGGCTGGTAGAGAGCTGCTCTATTGTCAGATCTAGGCAGCTCAGCAGCTGATCTATAGAGGTGACCGCCTGACTCAGTTGCACTTTCCAGTCAGGGCTAATACTGATCGGCTGCACATGACTTAGGTTGCTATTATTTGTCGGCATGCTTGTGGTAGGTCCTCGAACCATATTTTTGAATTATAGCTTTTTATAAAGAATTCGAGTTTACGCGATTGGCGCGTGGCTACATAGTGAGTTTCCAGTAAAGGTGTTGATGTGTCTTTAGATGAAGAGTTTATGGGTCGTGCGATGGAGCTTGCGCATCAGGCTGCTGCAGTGGGAGAAGTCCCAGTTGGCGCGCTGGTGGTTAAAGAGGGTCGAGTGATTGGTGAGGGTTACAACCAACCTATCACCAGCTGCGATCCCACCGGTCACGCTGAAATTATTGCTATGCGCAATGCCGCACAAACCCTCGGCAACTATCGTCTCAGTGGCTGTGATCTCTATGTCACTATTGAACCCTGCACTATGTGTGTCGGCGCCATGGTCCACGCCCGTATTGGCAAGATTGTTTTTGGTGCCAAAGAGCCTCGCGCTGGTGCGCTGGAAAGCCAGCTGCGACTGATGGATGAATCTCATTACAACCATTCAATCGAATGGCAGGGGGGTGTTTTGGCTGAGCAGTGCGGGGCAATTATGAGCGGCTTTTTTCGCGCTAAGCGAGCGGCAGAGAAAGCCCTGAAATCCCAAAGCTCTTGATTAAACAGGCTCTTGATTAAACCGGCTGTTTAGAAAACCTGCTCTTTAGTAAACCTGCTCTTTAGTAAAACTGCTCTAGAGTGACGAGGGTGCAGAATCTTCCCATTCACTAATTGGCTGCTGGTCTTCTACATTTTGCTGTTCCAGTTGCTGGGACAGTTCATGCAATTCTAAATAGCGCGTGTAGTAGCGAATATTATCCACATAAATCACCGGTTCATTGCCCCGAGCATAACCGTACTTGAGTGAGGGGTAATATTGTTTATTGCTCAGCTTGGGTAAGTGCTGCCGCACATGCTCCCATTGATCTGGATCCTGGCCATTGCGCTGGGTAAGAATGCGCGCATCTTCCATATGCCCAAAACCAACATTGTAGGCCGCCAGAGCCAGCAGCGTGCGGTCGGGTTCGTTAATCCGCTTTGGTAAGCGGGAACGGAGTTTCGACAGATAGGCGGCGCCGCCAGTCAGGCTTTGTTGAGGGTCGAGGCGATTGTTTATTTTCATTTCCCGAGCGGTCGTCAGTGTCAGCATCATCAAGCCGCGCACCCCTGTTGGCGAGCGTGCTTTCGGATTCCAATGAGATTCTTGATAGGCCACTGCGGCCAACAAATGCCAGTCGAAACCAAATTGCTCTGCGGCCTGCTTAAACAGCGGTTCATAATTGGGTAGCCTGCTGTTAACTAACTGACCAAATCGCTGAGAGCCGGCCACAGAAAAATTGTCTGCCTGTTCCAGTAGGTCATTTTTCAAGGCCGCCAATTCGCCGCTGGCGCTATAGTCGCGAAGAAAGCGGTTGGCTGCAGCAAGCAGGGTGCCGTCGCCATGGCGTGGGAATGCCCAGCCAACAGGCTGAGAATCGGAAATATCGATGGCCCTGCGCACTTGGGGGTAGATATGCCGGCTTACCAGATAGGCCAGTGAGTCCACTACGGTATAGGCGATTTCACGGTCGTGAACCATGCGCAGTAATTCACTCATTTCGACGTTTGTGTCTTCACGCCAATTAAATTCCGGGTATTGCCGAGCCCAGTGTTTGACCTGTTCGCTATGGGAAGACCCTTTGACAATTAATAACTCACCATCGAGGTCGGCGAAAGATCGTGGGCGCGGAGAGCCCCGGCGATACACTAAATATTGTGTGACCTCGAGGTAGGGGTCGCTAAAGTGCAGCGACTTGCGGCGGCTCTCAGTAATGGTGATATTAGAGCCGGCAAAATTGCCTTCGGGACCTCCCACTGAGAGCAGTAAGGCTTGCAGGTTAGGCTTAGAACGCACCACTAGCTCCACGCCGAGGCTTTCGGCAAAGGCTTTGGCAAGCAGGTACTCAAGGCCGTTTTTACCCCTGCCGTCTTCATAATAGGTGGTTGGGCCGTCCACTGTGAGCATCTGCAGGGTGCCACTGAGCTGAACCTGTTCGAGGTCGCTGATGCGAGTGCTGCTACTAAAATAGATTAAAAATAATGCGGCGATAAAGGTCAGAGTAATACGTGTGCCAGTGCGTCTTGCGCTGACAGGCAATCGAGTTAAAAGCTTTTTAAAAAGTCCGAGCAAAGCGCTCTCCAAAATATCCCGATATGACTGCTCTACATAGCCGTTGTCGATGACTGTTTGCGCATCGCAGACGATATTCGTTGCAAAATGTCTTTCCCTAAAAGAATTGTACAGGCTTTACTCAATTCTATCTGCCTACCGACAGATTTTTCAGCTAGAATACCCCGCTTTCTAATTCGAAAGTTTTGCGAGCACTGCCTCTATGATGATCCTCACCGGCGCACCTTCCCTGTCTGCCTTTAGAAGTAAAAAACTCCTTTCAACTCTGCAGCAAACTGTGCCCTCTACGGCGTCAGTTTATGCCGAATATGTGCATTTTGCTGAGCTTAGCCAACCGCTTTCCGAAAGTGGGGTGGAAACGCTTCAGGCACTGCTGACCTATGGTCCGCGAGAGGAAAAGACGTCTACTGTGGGGCAGCTTATTTTAGTGGTGCCAAGACCTGGAACGATTTCGCCCTGGTCGAGCAAGGCCACGGATATAGCTCACAATTGCGGTTTGGATCAGGTTGTTAGAGTGGAGCGCGGCACTGCCTACTATGTGCAGGGCGAAGAACTGTTCACAGCCAAGCAGTTGGCTGACCTAAGTGCTGAACTGCATGACCGTATGGTTGAAACCGTGCTTGAAGAGCTGCAGCAGGCAGAGGTTTTATTTAGTCACCAAGAGCCAGCGCCAGTGACCAGTGTCGATACATTGGGCGGTGGTGTTGATGCGCTGCGAAAAGCCAACGTTGAGCTGGGTCTGGCTCTGGCCGAAGATGAAATAGACTATCTGGTTGAGAGCTTTAAGGGGCTTGAGCGCAACCCCACCGATGTGGAGTTGATGATGTTTGCTCAGGCCAACTCAGAGCACTGCCGTCACAAAATATTTAATGCCAGCTGGACCCTCGATGGTGAAGATCAGGAGCACTCTCTGTTTGGCATGATTCGCAATACCTATAAGGTCAACGGTGAGAATGTTCTCTCCGCTTATTCGGACAATGCCGCGGTAGTGGTTGGCACTGAGGGTGGCCGCTTCTACCCAGATCCGGCGACCAAGCTCTATGGCTATAGCCAAGAGCCGGTGCATCTGCTGATGAAGGTAGAGACTCACAATCACCCAACTGCGATCTCTCCCTATGCCGGTGCCGGTACAGGTTCCGGTGGTGAAATCCGCGATGAAGGTGCAGTGGGACGCGGTTCAAAGCCCAAGGTGGGCTTGGTGGGCTTTAGTGTTTCCAATCTTAATATTCCCAACTATAAGCAGTCGTGGGAGGAGGCGTACGGCAAGCCTGAGCGCATTGTCTCGGCGTTGGATATTATGCTTGAGGGTCCAATCGGTGGCGCTGCTTTTAATAATGAATTTGGTCGCCCGAATATCTGTGGCTATATGCGCAGCTTTGAAGTGGATTTTGACAATCAGCGTCGCGGCTATCACAAGCCAATTATGATCGCTGGCGGTTACGGCAATATCCGCGCCGATCATGTCGGCAAGCCCGAATTTAAACCCGGTGCTCAGTTAATCGTGCTCGGTGGTCCAGCCATGTTGATTGGTCTCGGGGGTGGAGCTGCATCCTCTATGGCAACCGGTTCCAGTTCCGCGGATCTCGACTTTGCCTCGGTACAGCGCATGAACCCAGAGGTTGAGCGTCGCTGTCAGGAAGTGATCGATCAGTGCTGGCAGCAGGGTGACAACAACCCTATTGCCTTTATTCACGATGTAGGTGCTGGCGGTCTCTCTAACGCTCTACCTGAGCTGGTTAAAGATGGCGGCACTGGCGGCCACTTCCAGTTGCGCAAGGTGCCCAACGATGAGCCGGGCATGGCGCCAGTGGCAATCTGGTGCAACGAAGCTCAAGAGCGCTATGTGCTGGCAATCGAACCTCGTGATCTAACGCGCTTTTTGGAAATCTGTCACCGTGAGCGCTGTCCAGTGGCCGTGGTCGGTGAAGCCGTTGAAGATAAAGCCATTATTGTCAGCGATAGCTATTTTAAAAATGATCCGGTGGATCTGCCGATGTCGGTACTGTTTGGCAAGGCGCCAAAGATGCACCGTGTTGCCGAGCGTGAGCAAGCTGAGGGCAAGCCTTTTGACACCGCTAAGCTCAATATTGAAGACGCGGTATTTCAGGTGCTGCGTCATCCCACGGTAGCCAGTAAAAATTATTTAATCACCATTGGTGACCGTACCGTTGGGGGTATGGTGGCTCGCGATCAGATGGTGGGTCCCTGGCAGGTTCCGGTAGCGGACTGTGCTGTGACTACCGTGACTTACGACAGCACTGCTGGTGAAGCCATGGCCATGGGCGAGCGCACACCGTTGGCGTTGATTAATGCGCCGGCTTCAGGGCGTATGGCAATTGGTGAAGCGATTACCAATATAGCGGCTGCGCGAATTGGTCAGATGCAGGATATTAAGCTCTCGGCTAACTGGATGAGTGCGGCGGGTCACCCGGGTGAAGATGAAAAGCTCTATCGTGCGGTGCAGGCGGTGGGTATGAAGCTCTGTCCTGCTCTGGGTATTACTATTCCAGTGGGCAAGGACTCTATGTCCATGCGTACCACCTGGACTGATGGCGATGAAGACAAGGCAGTGACCTCTCCTATGTCGCTTATTATCACCGCCTTTTCGCCCGTTCTCGATGTGCGTAAAACCCTTACCCCGCAACTGCGGACCGATGTTGGCGAAACTCAGTTGTTACTGCTCGACTTGGGTGCTGGTGCCATGCGCATGGGTGGCTCGATTCTCGCTCAAGTGAATCAGCAGATGGGTGATACAGCACCGGATTTAGATAATTCCGCGCTATTGAAAAATTTCTTTGATGCCATGCAGATATCAATCGAGCAGGGCGATATTCTCGCCTATCACGACCGCTCTGATGGCGGGCTGCTGGCCACATTGGTTGAGATGTCATTTGCCGGTCGTGTGGGTATCTCTGTAGATGTCTTTGGCCTCGGTGAGGACCCAATCGCGGCGCTGTTTAATGAAGAGCTAGGTGCTGTGATTCAAGTGTCGGCCGAGCACACTAATGCGGTGGCTGAGCGCTTTAGCGATGCAGGTGTCGATGTGCATCTGCTAGGCGGTTTAAATAATCATCAGACTGTCGAGATTATCAATAAGAAAAGTCCTCTATTTAAGCGCTCGCGAGCAGATTTGCAGCGCACTTGGAGTGAGACCTCTTATCGTATGGCAGCACTGCGTGACAATGCGGACTGCGCCTGGGAAGAGTTCGACAATATTGCCAGTGATGATCCGGGTCTGTCGGTGAACCTGAGTTATGACCCCAGCGACGATATAGCTGCACCCTATGTAAATTCCGGTGTTAGGCCCGCTGTGGCGATTTTGCGAGAGCAGGGCGTCAACAGTCATCTGGAGATGGCCGCGGCATTTGATCGCGCTGGCTTTGATGCAGTGGATGTCCATATGAGTGATCTGCTGGCCGGCCGTCGACAGTTGAGTGACTTTGGCGGTGTAATTGCCTGTGGCGGTTTCTCCTATGGTGATGTTTTGGGTGCCGGTGAAGGCTGGGCCAAAACAGTGTTATTTAATGAGCAGATTCGCGACCAGTTTCAGGCCTTTTTCCAGCGTCCGGATAGCTTTAGTCTCGGTGTTTGCAATGGCTGTCAGATGCTCAGCAACCTCAAGACATTGATTCCCGGTGCCGAGCTATGGCCGCGTTTTGTGCGCAATCACTCGGAGCAGTTTGAGGCGCGTTTCTCGCTAGTGCGGGTTGAAGAGTCGCCCTCTATATTCTTGCAGGGTATGGCGGGATCCCATATGCCGATTGCTATTTCTCACGGCGAGGGGCGTGCGGAGTTCTCTTCGCAGAAGGCTATGGATCGCTTGCTGGCAAGCAATCAGGTAGCCATGCGTTTCCTTAATAATCAGGGCCAAATTGCGGCCACTTATCCGGCCAATCCCAATGGTTCACCCGATGGTATTACCGGTGTTTCCAGCAGCGACGGCCGCGCCACATTGATGATGCCGCACCCTGAGCGAGTGTATCGCACAGTGCAGAATTCTTGGCATCCAGATGACTGGGGTGAAGATGGTGCCTGGATGCGTATCTTCAGAAACGCACGCAAATTTGTCGATTAATCTTATAGACTAGCCAAACTAGATAGCCAGGAGGCTGTGCAATGTCAAAGCTACCCAATGAAGCAGAGTTGTTTAAGAAGGCACTTCAGGTCGGTGCGGTGTATGCCAAGAAGCGGGCCTACGGCGAGATAGAAGAGACTGACTCGGTGAAGCTCAAGGTTGAGTTTATCTATAAGGTGCTGGTGGAAGATAAGCTTATTCAGCCATTGGCGAAAGAGAATATTAGCGATCCGAATATGCGTCATAAGTTGGCACTGTGGTTATCGCGGCAGTTGCCGGAGGGGCATGCACTGTTAAAAGAATGATGGTCGCTTTGTCTGTCACCCCAGTAATTCTGCCCTATGTTATCTCGACAGAGCGCAGCGACGAGAGATCTCACCACCTGACTCCTGCCTCTTCACATTCGTTCGAGCTAACAAAGCGTTACCGCCCGCGGGATGACTGCCAACAAACGCTCATAACATCCCCATAGCTGTGCTATTATTCCGCCCGAGTTGACCAGGCAGTCGCTGTGTTGATTTCTCTGATGTTCGCTTGCGATCATTAAGGGTGCAACGCGGAGGAAAGTCCGGGCTCCACAGGGTAGAGTGCCAGGTAACACCTGGGAGGCGAAAGCCTACGGCCAGTGCAGCAGAGAGAAGACCGCCGATGGTTCGTTCGCGAACACAGGTAAGGGTGAAAGGGTGCGGTAAGAGCGCACCGCGCTGCTGGTAACAGTAGTGGCAAGGTAAACCCCACTCGGAGCAAGACCAAATAGGTTTCCATATGGCGCGTCCCGCGTTGGGAACGGGTAGGTTGCTTGAGGCAAACGGCGACGTTTGTCCCAGATGAATGACTGTCCAAGACAGAACCCGGCTTATCGGTCAACTCACCTAATTTTTGTAGGCAATTCATTCGAATTGTCTATTCCATTAAAATATATAAAAGCCTTAAAATAGTAAAAATTATTCTTAAAACTGCGTAAAGCTAGAAGTTACATTAACTTCTAGCTTTAGCCATATGTTTTATATTGTGAAATATTTAAGCTCTTCTGAGCTACCTTTCACAAACTGAAGAAATCGCTGGAACTTACTGATTTTATTCACTTTTTCAGCCCTCACTGAGCCTTGACATTACCCCTAGCTGTGCATAGTGTACACATATGGGTAAAAGTGGCGAAAAGTGGCAAATATGGCTCCCAATATCAGCAAAAAAGAGATTGAGGACCGGGCCGATCAAAAAGTGTGAAGGGGTAGTAAGTGTTTAAGGGTAGCGATCCAATCAATATGGACACCAAAGGCCGGATGGCAATTCCGACCCGCTACCGTCCCCTGCTCGACGAAATCTGCTCCAGTGATCTGGTTATCACTATCGATATGAAGTCCGCCTGCTTAACCCTTTCACCGTTGCCCGAATGGAAAAAATTCGAAGAAAAAGTTGCCGCCTTGCCTGCTCTGGATGAGCTTGGCGAGATGTTGAGCCGCTTTGTTGTAGGTCAGGCTAAAGATCTTCAGGTCGATGGCAGTGGTCGTATTCTGATTCCGCCAGAATTGCGCGGTTATGCTCAGTTGGAGAAAAAGTTGGTATTGGTAGGCCGTAGTCAACGTCTCGAAATCTGGTCTGAAGAGAACTGGAATGCAGAGCGTGAGAAGTCACAAGAAACTTACCGCAGCATGCTTCTCGACCGCGACAATATGTCGGATGCATTGAAGAATCTCTCTTGGTAGGGGCCGCCGTGAAAACGATTGAAAAGCCGGCGCACACCAGCGTTTTGTTGCACGAGGCAATAGATGCGGTGGTTACGGATCCGGATGGATTTTATATAGATGGCACCTTTGGTCGCGGCGGGCATACGGCCGAGTTGCTTTCAAGACTGTCTGAGCACGGCCGAGTACTCGCCATTGATAAAGACCCTCAGGCAATTGAGGCGGGGCGCAAGCGTTTTGCTGACGACAGCCGATTAACCATAGTTCATGGGTCATTTGCCGATATGGGCGATTGGCGTGAAGGGCGTGAGGTTACCGGAGTATTGCTCGATTTGGGTGTCTCCTCACCGCAGTTGGATCAGGCGGAGCGCGGGTTTAGTTTTATGCGTGATGGGCCATTGGATATGCGCATGGATACCAGCTCCGGACTATCAGCCGCGGAGTGGATTGACACTGCAGCTGAGGCTGATATTGCCCAGGTGATCAAAGAGTTTGGCGAAGAGCGTTTTGCCAAGCGCATGGCGGCGGCTGTAGTGCGAGAGCGTGACCTAGCGCCGATCACTAGAACGGTGCAGCTGGCAAAAATATTGGCTGATGCGCACCCAGCTTGGGAGCGCGGTAAGCATCCGGCAACCAAGGCGTTTCAGGCGATCAGAATTTTTATCAATCGCGAGCTGGATGATTTGGTGGCGCTGTTGGAGCAGGTAATAGATTTATTGAAGATCGATGGTCGCCTAGTGGTTATTAGCTTCCATTCTCTCGAGGACCGCAAGGTTAAGCGCTTTATTCGCGATCAAGAACGCGGTATCAAGCTGCCGAAAAACCTCCCGGTTCGAGATGTAGAGCGCGGTGTTCGATTAAAGAAGATTGGCAAGGCAATTAAGCCTGAGGCAGTTGAGGTAGGCGGTAATGTCCGCTCGCGCAGCGCGGTGATGCGTGTTGCCGAGCGTGTTGCATGAGTGCTTTGACAGGCCGCAACTCAGCGCAGATTGCGCTGCTTTGGATTGTTGTGTTGATCAGTGCGCTGGCGGTGGCTTATGCCAGCCATGTGTGCCGACAAAAGTATGACCAGTTGACAGCTCTCGAACGTGAGAAAAATCAATTACAGGTGGCTTACGGTAAATATTTACTGGAGCAGAGTGCCTGGGGATCGCTGCAGCGGATCGAGACAATGGCTAAGGAAGGTCTGGATATGCACAGTCCGCAGCCTCAGGAAATAATAATGGTGAAGCGATAAAAGTGGCTAAAAAGTCGATAAAAAATACCCTATCGCGCGGGCGTTACTACTTTGTAATGCTGGTCCTAGCTTCTCTGCCCCTGTTCGTTGCGGTCAAGATTGCCCAACTTCAAGTTATGCCTAGCGAGGAGCATGGTGCAGAGTTTCTCCAAACTCAGGGCGATGCCCGCGCTATTCGCACTGAAACCATTCCCGGCCACCGCGGTTTAATCACTGATCGAAATGGCCAGCCACTGGCGGTCAGCACGCCGGTTACTACCCTGATTGCCAATCCTAAGCGAGTTAATGAGCAGGCTCAGGTTGATGATCTGGCAAAGCTGGCGAAAGCCCTGAATATTTCCCTAGTGCAACTGCAAAGCCGCCTCGAACGTTACCGCAATAAATCTTTTATGTATCTGGCCCGCCAGTTGCCCAGTATTGAAGCTGACCGCATTCTCGATTTGCGCATACCGGGTGTATTTGGTCGCCAGGAATACAAGCGCTTTTACCCTGCCGGTGAAGTCACTGCTCAGTTGGTGGGTTTTACCGATATTAATGATGCAGGCCAAGAGGGTATGGAGTTGGCCTATAACGCGATTCTGGCTGGTGAGCCCGGTGCCAAAAAAGTGGTTAAAGACCTTGCCGGTCGAGTGATTAAAGATATCTCCCTGGTCAAGCCGGCCAATCATGGCAGCACTCTGCGCCTCAGCATTGATCTGCGTGTGCAGTACGCTGCCTACCGCGCGTTAAAAGCCTCAGTGCAAAGGCATCAGGCGAAATCGGGTTCGGTTATCGTGCTCGATGTGCATACCGGCGAAGTATTGGCCATGGCCAACCAGCCCTCATTTAATCCCAATGACCGCTCCAATCTGCGGGTTGACTCGGTGCGCAATCGCTCTGTTATCGACATGATGGAGCCTGGCTCAACGGCTAAGCCCTTTACTATTTTGGCGGCTCTTGAGAGTGGTAAATTTAAGCCTGAGACGATTATTGATACCAGTCCTGGCTATCTAAAAGTGGCCTACAAAACCTTTATTGACCCCCGTGACTACGGTGATCTTGATCTGATCGGTATTCTTAATAAATCCAGCCAAGTGGGCACCACCAAGCTGGCATTGGCGCTCAATCCAGATAACACCCGAGAACTATTTGAGCGAATGGGTTTTGGTGAGGGTATCGGCAGTGGCTTTCCCGGTGAAACCGCTGGCAATTTGCCTGCCTATCGTAAATGGGATCCTGTTACTCAGGCCACCTACGCGTTCGGTTACGGTTTCAGCGCATCGCCATTGCAGCTGGCAAGAGCGTACTCGATTTTGGCCAACGACGGATTGCGTCGTGAGGTCAGTATGACAGCGATCGATGAATACCAAGACGAAAGTGTCAGAGTGATCAATGCGGATATTGTAAAGACCGTCAGGCAGATGTTGGAAACTGCCGCCAGTGATCAGGGTACCGGCCGCCGTGCGCTTATCGATGGCTATTCAGTCGGTGGCAAGACAGGTACGGCAAGAAAGTTAAAAGCCACAGGCGGCTATGATGAAAATCGTCATATGTCTCTCTTCGCTGGTCTCTCACCGATCAATAATCCACGACTGGTTACCGTGGTGGTAATCGATGAGCCCAACGAAGATACCTATGCGGGCGGTCTAGTTGCTGCGCCGGTATTTTCTGAAGTTACCGGCAGTGCACTGCGTCTTCTGCAAGTGACGCCAGACGCTATGAGCGCCGAGCGCAATATTGTCAGCTTGCCAACAACACTGGCGAAGCGGGGCGGTTTATGATGGCCTCGTCTAGTGTCCAGATGACCACCTTGTCAGAACTTCTCGCTGAGTTTGTCGATGTTAGCCGCTGTCCGGCGACGCCAATTACTGGCCTCAGCTTAGACAGCCGTGAAGTCACAACCGGGGATCTATTTATTGCCCTAAAAGGAACTCAGACCAACGGTGCTCAATATATAGCTCAGGCCCTAAAGCAAGGTGCTGCTGCGGTCTTGATCGAAGCTGGCGAAGAGACGGCTGACCATGGGCAACTCTCGGTGCCAGTTATTGCGGTCCCTAAATTAAGTGAATTTGTCTCAGATATAGCGGGCAGCTTCTACGCTCATCCATCTCGTCAGATGGCGGTTACCGCCATCACCGGTACCAATGGTAAGACTACCTGCGCGCAGTTGCTGGCCAATCTCTTTGAGTTGCTTGGCGAACCTGCGGGCTGTGTTGGAACTGTTGGTTATGGGACTGTTGCTAATAGCGCTGCTGATAATCAAGTAGCCGAATTACTGCCTGACACTGAGATTGCCGCCAGTGATATTTTAACCACGCCAGATGCAGTGGCTATGCAGCGTATTCTCGCTGAACTGCGAGATGCAGGAGCTCGCCGAGTGGCGATTGAAGCCTCTTCCCACGGTCTGGTGCAGCGACGTATTGCCGGCCTGCGGATCGATACTGCGATCTTTACCAATCTCTCACGCGATCATCTCGACTACCACGGCGACCTAAATAGTTATGCTGCCGCCAAATCTCGACTGTTTGCTATGTCTGGACTCAAGCATGCGGTAATCAATCTGGATGACAATGTCGGTCGTCTAATTTTGGCCAATCTCGACCCCGCAGTGGATGGCATTACCTACAGCTTTGAAAATCACACCGCTGATATTCACTGTGACCGCATTGAGCTGGGTGCTTCAACGCTTTCTGCTGAGTTGGTAACCCCTTGGGGCCGAGGGCGTCTGACATCGCCGCTACTGGGTAAATTTAATCTAGCAAACCTGCTCGCCGTGATCGGCGCAGCGGGCATGCAGGGCTTTAAGTTAGATGACATTTTACACGCCGCTGCTAAATTAAAAGCTGTGCCGGGTCGCATGGAGATCGTTGACCCCAGTGCTCGCCCATTGGTGGTAGTGGATTATGCCCACACTCCCGACGCCTTAGATAAAGCGTTGCGTGCTCTGCGTCTGCAGTGCAGTGGCAAGCTCGTGGTGGTGTTTGGCTGTGGTGGTGATCGCGATAGGGGCAAGCGCGCAGAAATGGGCCGCGTCGCCGACCAGCTCGCCGACCTTGTTGTGGTTACCAGCGACAATCCTCGCAGCGAGTCACCGGAAAAAATTATAGACCAGGTTCTTCTGGGCATCAGCCGCAAAGTACTTGCGGTAGCGGATCGCAGGGACGCCATCCGCGCTGCAATTAATGCAGCTGCAGTCGACGATATTGTTTTAATCGCCGGCAAGGGCCACGAGGCCTACCAGATAGTCGATGCCAAAAGATTGCCCTTTAGCGATCTGGCAGAGGCACGTTTAGCGCTGCGTCAGAAGCAGGGGAGTGAAGTTATATGATTAACTCACTGCGCCTTACTGATGCCGCGATCCGCTTTGGCGGAACTCTGCTCAACCCAGACTGTGAATTTGATGGTGTCTCCATCAACAGCCGCAATATTGCCGAGGGTGACCTGTTTGTCGCGCTGATTGGTGAGCGACTCGACGGCCATGAATTTCTCGCCGATGTGACAGACCGTGCCAGCGGCTTGGTAGTCTCCAGCGCGGACACAGATTTGCCCCTGCCCCAGTGGGTAGTTGAAGACACTACAGTGGCTCTAGGCCAACTGGCCCAGCTACAGCGAGAAGCCTTTAGCGGCACTGTTATTGCAGTGACCGGCAGCACTGGCAAGACCTCAGTAAAAGACTTAATTAGCGCGATTTTAGGTGGTTTCGGTACTGTTCATGCCACCAAGGGCAACTTAAATAATCATATCGGTGTGCCGCTAACCTTGCTTGATATGCAGCAGGACAGCGATTTTGCCGTTATTGAAATGGGCGCCAGTGCCGGCAGCGAGATCAGCTATCTGTGCTCCATTGCCAAACCGCAGATTAGCCTGATCAACAATGTACAGAGCGCCCATCTCGAAGGCTTTGGCAGCGTTGAAGGTATTGCCGCCGCCAAAGGCGAGATCTACAGCGGCCTGGATACTGATGGCACCGCCATTTTAAATCTCGATCAACCTTGGCAAGCCGAGTGGATGGCGCTGATTGGCGATCGCGAATGTATTACTTTTTCTGTGGACGACGACTGCGCCGACATCAGTGCTAGTGACATTGAGCTGATGGAGAGCGGCTGTTGTCGGTTCACGCTGCATCTGTTCACTGATATGTCCCTTGAGAGTCAGGTGGTTAACTTGGCTATCCCCGGTCGTCACTCGGTGAGCAATGCCCTGGCGGCTGCCGCCTGTGCAGTGGCAGCTGGTGCCAGTATTGAGCAAATTGTGAGCGGTTTAGAGGCGGCTCAATCTCCAGCCCGTCGTTTGCAGGCTAAAGACTTGGCTCAGGGCGGCCAGATTATTGACGACAGTTACAACGCCAGTCCTGAATCGGTGCGCGCAGCCATTGATGTATTGGCCAGCCGTCCGGGCCGCAGAGTGATGGTACTCGGCGATATGGCTGAGTTGGGTGCAGATGCAGAGCAGTTGCACTCAGAGGTTGGCGACTATGCATCGAGCGCTGGCATAGATCAGCTTTACACCCTTGGCAATTTAAGTGCCGCCGCTAGCGCAGTGTTTAAGGGGCATCACTTTACCGATCTGGAAAGTTTAAAAGCACCACTGTTTAACGAGATTGAACACAGTGACCTGACTCTATTAGTCAAGGGATCGCGCAGTTCAAAAATGGACTTAGTAGTTGATATGTTAGTGGCGGGGAAATCCTAATGTTGGTATGGCTGGCTGAATATTTGAGTCAATTCTATAGCCCGTTCTCAGCGGTGAAGTATCTCACCCTGCGCGGAATTTTTTCGGTGATCACTGCACTGACAATCTGTTGGATGCTCGGACCGCGAATGATCGCTCTGCTCAACAGTTTGCAGATGGGTCAGGCAATTCGCAGTGATGGCCCTCAGAGTCATCTGAGCAAAGCCGGCACGCCAACCATGGGCGGTGCGCTGATCCTGATGGCGATGTTTATCAGCACTCTGCTGTGGGCCAATCTGGAAAATGTCTATGTCTGGGTTGTACTGGCGGTGACTTTTAGCTTTGGCTTGATTGGCTGGGTTGATGACTACCGCAAGGTGGTACACAAAAATCCCCGCGGTTTACCGGCACGTTGGAAATATTTTTGGCAGTCCCTCTGTGGTCTGGCAGCAGCAGTGTTTTTATTCTCTTATGCCCAGTCTGCGGCTGAGTTGGATCTGATTGTGCCGTTCTTTAAAAATGTCGCGATCAACCTCGGACCTTTTTATATTCTGTTTACTTACTTTGTGATCGTCGGCACTAGCAATGCAGTCAACCTTACCGATGGCCTCGACGGACTGGCGATACTGCCGACTGTTTTAGTGGCTGGCGCCCTCGGCATCATGGCCTATTTGACCGGCAACTATCAGTTTGCCTCCTACCTGCATATCCCTTATATCAGCGGCGCAGGTGAGTTACTTATTTTTACCGGCGCACTCTGTGGTGCCGGCCTAGGATTTCTCTGGTTTAACACCTACCCCGCCATGGTCTTTATGGGTGATGTAGGTTCCCTAGCTCTGGGTGCGGCACTCGGCGTTATCGCGGTCATTATTCGTCAGGAAGTGGTATTGGCGATTATGGGTGGCGTTTTTGTTATCGAAACCCTCTCGGTGATCTTGCAGGTGGCCTCGTTCAAGCTCACCGGTAAACGCATTTTCCGTATGGCACCACTGCACCATCATTACGAACTAAAAGGTTGGCCAGAGCCCCGCGTGATCGTCCGTTTCTGGATTATCACCGTGGTGCTAGTACTGGTTGGCTTGGCCACATTAAAGCTTAGATAAAGAGAGAGCAGAGTTACAAAGATGACAGATATGATTGCCACAAATCGCAACACCGCTATCCTTGGCCTAGGCGCCACGGGACTGTCGGTTGCCCGATTTTTGTCATCCATCGGAAAGCCCTTTGTCTTTGCCGACAGCCGCACTGCGCCGCCGCGCCTTGAAGAAGCTCGAGAATCCTACCCAGATGTTCCGGTTGTATTAGGGTCCTTTGAGGCTGACCTGCTGCTGGGTTTTGACACTGTTGTTGTTAGCCCCGGTATTTCTCTTGAAGAGCCAGCGCTGGTTGCCGCACAACAGCAAAAGGTTAAATTACTCGGTGATGTGGAGCTGTTTTTAGAGCATGCCAAGGCGCCTGTTGTTCTTATTACTGGCTCCAATGGTAAGAGCACAGTGACCAAATTGGTCGGCGAAATGGCTCAAGCCAGTGGCTTAAAAGTCGGTGTCGGCGGTAATCTCGGCACCCCTATGCTCGATCTGCTGGACGACGAGAATCAGCTCTACGTGATCGAGCTATCGAGCTTCCAATTGGAGCTCGTGACTGATACCCGCGGTGCTATTTCGGCAATCTTAAATATCAGTCCCGACCATATGGACCGCTACGCTGACCTGCAACAATACCATGCGGCCAAACACCGCATTTTCCGCGGCGCTAGCCAGGTGATTTTCAATCGTCAGGATGCTTTGACCAACCCGTTATTATCAGTCGCAGTCAAACTCTGTAACTTTGGTTTAAATCGACCAGATCTGGCCAACTTTGGCCTGCTGGACGAAGAGGGCGAGACCTGGTTGGCCTATGGCCTCAAGCCATTGATGCGCAGTGCTGAACTTGCCCTTAAAGGTCGTCACAATATTGCCAATGCTCTGGCTGCACTGGCGTTGGGTCAGGCCGCTGGTCTGGATATGGCTGCCATGCTGACGACTCTAACCCGTTTCACTGGTCTCTCACATCGCTGTGAATATGTTGCCACTGTTGACGGTGTGACTTATATAGATGATTCCAAAGGCACCAATATTGGCGCCACTGTCGCTGCCCTCAATGGTTTTGGTGAGGATGATCGAGCTAACTTAATTTTGATTGCAGGCGGTCAGGGTAAGGGCCAGAACTTTACCGAACTTAAGGCGCCTCTAGGTAAGTTTGTTAAATTGCTTGCGCTGTTTGGTGAGGATGCTCAGTCGATTGCCGAGACCCTGTCTGGCACCACTCAAATAGAAACACTGGCTTCACTGCAGGCTGCGGTTGACTGTGCTCGCGCTGTTGCTCAGCCCGGCGACATTGTTTTGCTCTCTCCAGCCTGCGCTAGCTTTGATATGTTCTCCGGTTTTGAAGAGCGTGGCCGCTGCTTCCAACAAGCAGTAACGGCGGTGGCAGCATGAATATGACATTGCCACTCAACTTCTCTGGTTCGGAGCGCAGCAGCTGGCGGATCGACAGCCTGCTATTGCTAGCAGTGCTGGCGTTGATGTCACTGGGCCTGACCATGGTTGCCTCGGCGTCATTTAGTTATGCCGAGCACAACTTTAATAATGAATTGTATTTTGTGAAGCGCCACGCCATTTACATCTTTATCGCATTGGCAGCCATGGGCGTGACGTTCTTTACCCCACCCAGTGTCTGGTCACAGTACAGCCGACTGTGGATGCTACTGGCGACCTTACTACTAATTATCGTATTGATTCCGGGTATTGGCCGTGAAGTTAACGGCAGCCGACGCTGGTTGAGTATTGCCGGTCTAACATTGCAGGTTTCCGAGTTGGCGAAAGTTGCCACTGTGGTCTTTATGGCGAGCTACTTTGCCAATAACCGCGAGGGCTTTGGGGATAATTGGCGAGACTGGGCCAAGCCTCTCTGCGTGTTGATGCTGCCGCTAATTTTGTTACTGATGGAGCCTGATTTTGGCTCGCTGGTAGTGCTCTCCTGTACCTTTATGGCCATGCTATTTTTGACCGGTATCAAATTATGGCACTACTTTGGCTTGGTCTTCGCCGGCTCCTCGGTGTTGGCAATCTTCGCTGAAGCTGCACCTTATCGCATGGCCCGACTAAGCAGTTTCCTCGATCCCTGGTCAGATCAGTTTAACTCTGGCTATCAGCTCACTCAGTCATTGATCGCCTTTGGTCGCGGTGAATGGTTTGGTGTTGGCCTGGGTCAGTCAGTACAGAAAATGCTCTATTTACCCGAAGCCCACACCGACTTTGTATTCGCTATTTTTGCTGAAGAATTTGGCTTTATTGGCGTCCTCTGCCTGCTGGGTCTCTATGTGTTGTTAGTCTGGCGCATCTTTAGTCTGAGTAAAAAAGCAGTAGCCCAAGAATACTGGTATGGCGTCTTTGTACTAATAGGCTTTGGCTGCCTTATCAGTGGCCAGACGCTTATTAATCTGGGTGTTAATGCCGGCTTCTTGCCCACCAAAGGCCTGACATTGCCCTTTGTCAGTTACGGCGGCAGTAGTCTGATGGTGACCTGCGCCATGGTCGGCATGATGCTGCGCATAGGTCATGAATTGCATCCGGATACACAGGTTGTCAGGAGGGCGCGTCGTGGTCGCTAACACAGATAATCTAGCGACAAGCTGTCGCGTCATGATTATGGCCGGAGGCACAGGCGGGCATGTATTCCCAGCGTTGGCGGTTGCCGACCAGTTGCGTGCCGCCAATGCCTCAGTCGCCTGGCTCGGCACCCAGCGCGGTATTGAATCTGATCTGGTTCCCGCCGCAGGCATTGTTTTGAACTGCATCGATATTGAAGGGATTCGCGGTCGCGGACTTAGCGCCCTGTTAAAAGCCCCTTTATTGCTGTGGCGCTCAATTCGCCAGGCACTGACTGTGCTCAGTGATTTTCAGCCACAAGTGGTTCTGGGTATGGGTGGCTTCGCCTCTGGTCCCGGTGCTGTGGCAGCGCGTTTAAAAGGTATTCCCATCGTTATACATGAACAAAATTCCGTGGCTGGCACGACCAATAAGTTGGTCTCACGAATTGCCCAGCGCGTGATGCAGGGTTTCCCCGGTGCTCTGGCCAATGGCGAGTGGTGTGGCAATCCAGTGCGTTCAGAGATTGCCGGTCTGACTGCGCCTGAGCAACGTTTGGCCGATCGCGAAGGTCTGCCACGCTTATTGGTATTGGGCGGCAGTCGCGGTGCACTGGCGATCAATCAGATGCTGCCGGCTGCGCTGGCCCTGATCGAACCGAGTCAGCGTCCTCAGGTTCGACACCAAACTGGAAAACTTCACTGTGCCGAGACTCAGGCGCTTTATGCCGCCGCTGGTGTTAGCGCTAAAGTGGTTCCCTTTATTGATCAGATGGATGAAGCCTATGGTTGGGCTGACTTTGCCATTTGCCGTGCCGGTGCTCTGACAGTCGCCGAGCTCACTAGCGCTGGCCTAGGTGCACTGCTAATTCCTTTTCCTTTCGCCATTGACGATCATCAAACCGTTAATGGCCAGCTGTTGGTTGAGCAGGGTGCCGCCCTGATGATTGCCCAGAGCGATCTCACCCCAGCATTACTCGCTAAGCAAATTACGGCTCTTTGTGGAGATAGCGAAGGCCGCCTAAAGATGGCTATAAGCGCACGTCAGCTGGCCAAAACCGGCGCTGCAGAACGCGTTGCCGATATCTGCCTGGAGGTGGCCAATGCCTGATCAAATCAACTTCCAGCCACCAGAGATGCGTCGCATCAAGCGTATCCACTTTGTCGGTATTGGCGGCAGTGGCATGTGTGGCATCGCCGAAGTATTGCTCAATCAGGGTTACGAAATTTCCGGTTCCGATATTAGTCAGGGCCCCAGTATTCGTCGTCTGCAAGCTGCAGGCGCCACAGTATTTATCGGTCACAGCGAGGCCAATATAATCGGCGCCAATGTGGTGGTGAAATCCTCTGCAGTGACCGTTGAAAATACCGAGATTGCCGCGGCACGTGCCCAGGGTATTCCGGTTGTGCGCCGCGCTGAAATGCTCGCTGAGTTGATGCGCTATCGCCATGGTATCGCCATTGCCGGCACTCATGGCAAGACCACGACTACCAGCTTGATCACTGCGATTTTAGCTGAAGATGGTCGCGACCCGACCTTTGTGGTTGGCGGTCGAGTCAACAGCGCCGGTACCAATGCCAAGCTCGGTGGCAGTCGCTATCTAGTCGCCGAAGCGGATGAGAGCGATGCCTCATTTTTGCACCTGCAGCCCATGGTTGCGGTAGTCACTAATATTGAAGCCGATCATATGGAAACCTATGATTTTGACTTCAGCCGCCTGACCAAGACCTATATAGAATTTTTACATAACCTGCCTTTTTATGGTTTGGCGGTAATGTGCATCGATGATCCGGTGATTCGTGATCTGTTAGTGGATGTGGCGCGACCCATGCTGACTTATGGCTTTAGCGACGATGCAGCCTATCGTGTGCGTGATCTAACCGTTGATCAGGGTCGTTCGACCTTTGTGATTGAACGTCCGGATGGCCTAGCAGAGCTGCAAGTCAGCCTTAATATGCCCGGTCGTCACAATGCGCTCAATGCGGCGGCGGCAATTGCCGTGGCCAGCGATGAAGGTATCTCGGATCGCGCCATTATTCAGGGCCTCAGCAGCTTCTCAGGAGTAGGTCGGCGCTTTGAAATATACGGTGACTACCAGCTTGAAAGCGGCGGTAGCGCCATGCTGGTGGATGACTACGGGCATCACCCCACAGAGATTAAAGCCACTGTAGATGCAGTGCGCGGAGGCTGGCCGGACAAGCGACTGGTAATGATTTTCCAGCCTCATCGCTATACCCGTACCCGCGACCTATACGAAGACTTTGTCAAAGTCCTGGCTGAAGTGGATGTATTGATTCTGTTGGCCGTTTATCCCGCCGGTGAAGAGATGATCGCCGGTGCTAGCAGTAAAAATTTATCCGGCAGTATCCGCCAGCGTGGCACTGTGGATCCGATTTATGCCGAGACTATAGAAGAGATCCCTGCGCTGTTGAACGGGTTAGTGCAAGACAACGATCTCGTCATTACTCAGGGTGCTGGCAGCGTTAATAAGCTCGTGGCAATGTTGGCTGATGGCGGTCTCGGTCTGGGCCTAGTGGGCGAAGCGGAGGTGACCCAATGAGCCAGCAATACGGTCGCGTCGGTCTGCTCTATGGTGGCACCTCCTCGGAGCGAGAAGTCTCGCTGATGAGTGGCCAAGCCATTCATCGGGCGCTGCTGAATATGGGTGTGGATGTTGTGGCCATAGATGCCGACGACAATTTACTGCAATCGCTGCCCGGTCATCAATTGGACCTAGTGTTTATTGCTCTCCATGGCCCCGGCGGTGAAGACGGCACGCTTCAGGGTGCCTTGGAGTATCTCAAACTTCCCTACACCGGCAGTGGCGTGTTGGCCTCGGCTCTGGCGATGGACAAGTTGCGCTGCAAGCAGATGTGGCAGGGCATAGGTTTGCCGACCACTGATTTTGCATTGCTAGAGGCCGATTCAGATTGGTCTGCAGAGCTCCAGCGTTTGGGTGGCCAGGTGATGGTTAAGCCCGCCGCCGAGGGTTCTAGTATTGGTATGAGCTGCGCTGCAACCCCAGAACAGTTGCAGGCCGCTTGGGCTGATGCGTCTCAGTACAACACTGCAGTGATTGCCGAGCCACTGTTGCCGGGGCCGGAATATACCGTAGCGATTTTGGATGGCCAGGTACTGCCCTCTATCCGGATTGAGTCAAACGCCGAGTTTTATGACTACCAGGCGAAATATTTCTCTGATCAAACCCAGTATCTCTGCCCTAGTGAGCTATCTGAGAGCCGTGAGCAAGAACTTCAAACTCTCTGCTTGCAGGCCTTTGATTCAGTTGGCTGTCGCGGTTGGGGACGGGTCGATGTGATGGTTGATCATCAGGGTCAATTCCAGTTGCTCGAAGTGAATACAGTGCCGGGCATGACCAGTCACAGCTTGGTGCCCATGGCTGCCAAGGCCGCTGGTTTGAGTTTTGATCAGCTGGTTGAAAAAATTCTTGCGGGAGCCCTGTAATGGTCAATGCCAAACGCCAGGATGATCAGGATTCAGGTTCGCTACTGGAAACCGCTGGTAACCACTTGGCGCGGATTATGTTGGTTAGCGTGCTGGCCTTAGTGGGTTATGGCGGCAGCTTGCTTTACAAACAAATTGATAAGCCATTGACCAATGTGATGATCGGCGGTGACTTCACTTATTTGCAGCCCGCTGAGCTGAGCCAATTGCTCGCTGGAGAAGTGAATGGCGGATTTTTAAGCGTAGATTTGGCTGGCCTCAGGCAGGTATTGAGAGAACACCCCTGGGTAAGGGATGTATCCATAGGTCGCGAGTGGCCTTCGATGTTAAAAGTCGAAGTCACTGAAGAAGTGCCCATAGCGCGCTGGGGCAAAAAGGGCTTTCTCAATCGTCTGGGTGAAGAACTGGTTATTGAAAACAACAGTCATCTGAGTGCACTGCCGGTACTGAGGGCTGATACCGGCAGCTCACGTGAAATGATGGAGAACTATCAGTTAATGGCTGAATTACTAGTACCCACTGGACTTAAGATTGCTGAGCTACAGCGCGATAGCCTGGGTGTTTGGTACTTGGATACAGCGCCTGGAGTACGCATGGTGATTGGCCGTGATCAAATTAGTGAGAAGATCCGCCGCTTTAATTTGGTTTGGGCTGCTGGACTTAATAAATATGTAAAAAATATCGCAGCTGTAGATCTGCGCTATCCCAATGGAATGGCTGTTGCCTGGCGCGAAACTGCGCTGGCGTTACAGCAAAATAGCAATAGACAAGACAGTGAGAGAGTAACTCAAAACGACACTCAAAACGACACTCAAAATGACACTCAAAATGACACTCAAAATGACAATACAGCCCCTGTTCAGGCATAACAGCGAGTTGGTGAGGTAAGAGTATGGCCAGTGCAAATGAAGAAAATATGATCGTCGGGTTGGATATAGGTACCTCCAAGATCGTCGCTATAGTCGGTTCGATCGGCGAGCGCGGTGAGCTTGAAATTATAGGTACCGGAAGCTATCCCTCGTCCGGTCTAAAAAAGGGCGTGGTGGTGAATATTGAAGCCACGGTGAACTCGATTCAGCGCGCCATCGAAGAAGCTGAGTTGATGGCCGGTTGCTCAATTCACTCGGTATATGCCGGTATTGCTGGCAGCCATATTCGCAGCCTTAACTCCCATGGAATTGTCGCGATTCGCGATCGTGAAGTGCAGGAGCTGGATGTGGATCGGGTTTTGGATGCCGCTAGAGCAGTGGCGATTCCAGCAGATCAGGAAATCCTTCATGTGCTGTCTCAGGAATTTATTATCGACAACCAAGAGGGCGTTCACGAGCCCATAGGTATGTCTGGTGTCCGTCTTGAAGCCAAAGTGCATCTAGTGACCTGCGCTGCGAATGCTGCCCAGAACATTAAAAAATGTATCCGTCGCTGTGGTCTTGAAGTGGAAGATGTAGTTCTCGAGCAACTAGCGTCCAGCGATGCAGTGCTCACAGAGGATGAAAAGCAGTTAGGTGTGGCACTGGTGGATATTGGCGGCGGAACATCGGATATCGCCATCTACACCGAGGGCGCTATTCGCTATACCGGCGTTATTCCAATTGCCGGTGATCAGGTAACCAATGATATCGCCATGGCGCTGCGCACACCGACGCCACATGCAGAAGAACTGAAAATTAAATACGCCTGTGCACTGGCGAAATTGGCGCGTCCAGAAGAGACCGTTAAAGTGCCTAGCGTCGGCGATCGAGAGGCTCGGGATCTGTCTCGTCAATCGCTTGCCGAAGTGGTCGAACCACGCTATGACGAACTGTTTACGCTGATTCAAGCGGAAATCCGTCGCAGCGGTTTTGAAGAATTGATTGCCGCAGGTGTAGTACTAACCGGCGGCACATCGAAGATGGAAGGTGTGGTTGAGCTGGCGGAGGAAATCTTCCATATGCCAGTGCGAATCGGCACGCCGGTCAACATCAAAGGTCTCTCGGATGTGGTCAATAATCCGATCTATTCCACTGGTGTTGGTCTGTTACATTTTGGAGCCCAAGCTCAGCGTAAGCAGAGTGCGGGAGACACAGTAAAGGGTCCATCGCAGAGCTGGTTTAGCAAGCTCAAAAATTGGACTCAGGGTGGTTTGTAAAGGTCATCAATATTGATGGCTATTATTTTTTAATTGAGAGGCGCAAGGGGAAACATATGTTTGAATTAGTAGAGAGCATTCCAAAGAATGCAGATATCAAGGTAATCGGAGTCGGTGGCGGCGGTGGCAACGCAGTCCGTCATATGATGGAAGGCAATATCGATGGCGTGCAGTTTATCTGTGCTAACACCGATGCCCAATCACTCAACGATCTGAGCAATGCCACTGTATTGCAGCTTGGCGGAACACTGACCAAAGGTCTGGGCGCTGGTGCCAATCCTGAAGTCGGTCGTCAGGCCGCTCTAGAAGACAAAGAGCGTATTGCCCAGGCGATTGAAGGCGCCGATATGGTGTTTATTACCGCTGGTATGGGTGGTGGCACAGGTACTGGTGCCGCGCCGGTGATTGCGGAAGTCGCCAAGCAGATGGGTATTCTTACCGTCGGCGTAGTGACCCGTCCCTTTGCCTTTGAAGGCCGCAAGCGCATGGATATTGCCAATCAGGGCATAGCTCAGCTTAAAGAGCGTGTAGATTCACTGATTATCGTGCCCAACGAGAAGCTGCTTCAGGTTCTCGGCAAAGATATGACTGTACTGAATGCCTTTAAACAGGCCAACAATGTCCTCTTTGGCGCGGTTCAGGGCATCGCAGATCTGATCTTGCTCGAAGGCCTGATCAACGTCGATTTCGCCGATGTGCGCACCGTAATGTCTGAAATGGGCATGGCGATGATGGGTACTGGCGAAGCCAGTGGTGAAGATCGCGCGATTATCGCCGCAGAGAGCGCGATCAAGTGCCCACTGTTGGAAGATGTGAATCTTCAGGGCGCCAAAGGTATTCTGGTCAATATCACCAGTGGTTATGACCTTACCCTGGGTGAATTTGAAGATGTGGGTAATATTATCCGCGACTTCTCTGACGAAGATGCCACCGTTATTGTCGGTAGTGTATTTGATCCAGAGCTCACTGATAGCCTTCGTGTAACAGTGGTTGCCACCGGCCTTAAAGAGCCAGGTGAGAAGCGCCCGCCAATGAGCGTAGTAGTGGATAACCCACCGCGCACCTCACGTGGCGAAGTGGATTACGACAGTCTGGTTAAGCCAACTGTTACTCGTCGTGGTCAGGGCGCTGGACAATCCACTGCTCGCAAGATGGATCTGCAAGCTGATCCAGAGCTCGATTATCTCGACGTTCCAGCCTTTTTGCGCAAGCAAGCGGACTGATAAAAGCGCTAGAAACCGTGCCCTCTGTCACCTTCGCCTCAGATTTAAAATCTTGGTGATAGGGGGTATCTCTGGTAATATCCCGACCTTTCCGTAAGAGAGTTTGGGCATGATAAAGCAGCGCACGTTAAAAAACGTGATACGTGCAACTGGCGTGGGTCTCCACTCCGGCGACAAGGTCTACCTGACGCTGCACCCTGCTGAACCGGATACGGGCATTGTCTTTCGCCGTACCGATCTCGATCCCGTTGTTGAAATTCCAGCCAAGGCCGAAAATGTCGGCGACACCAAGCTCTCCACTACCCTAATGAATGGCGATGTGCGCGTTAGCACCGTCGAACATTTAATGTCGGCTTTTGCCGGACTGGGAATCGATAATCTGATTGTCGATGTCTCCGGCCCTGAAGTTCCGATTATGGATGGCAGCGCCAGCCCCTTTGTATTCTTGCTGCAATCAGCGGGTATCCGCGAGCAGGACGCAGCGAAGAAATTTATTCGCGTGACTCGAGATGTCACCATTCAGCAGGATGACAAGGCAGTTACCTTTAAGCCTTTTGACGGCTTTAAAGTGAATTTCGAAATTGATTTTGATCACCCAGTGTTTAAAACTCAGGTCCTGACCGCCAGCGTTGATTTTTCCAGCACCTCATTTGTAAAAGAAGTCAGCCGTGCACGCACCTTTGGTTTTATGCACGAGTTTGAATACTTGCGCTCCGTGGGTCTGGCTCGCGGTGGCAGCTTTGAAAACGCCATCGTGGTGGATGATCTGAAGATATTGAATGAAGATGGCCTGCGCTACGAAGATGAATTTGTAAAACATAAAATTCTCGATGCCATAGGTGATCTCTATCTTTTGGGCAATAGCCTAATCGGTGAATTTAGCGCCCATAAATCCGGCCATGCACTCAACAATACCGCGCTTCGAGCACTGATTGCAGACACCGATGCCTGGGAGGTTGTGACATTTGTCGACAATCCAGAAGATGTGCCGATTAAGTATATGAAAGCGAGCTAGATCTTTATTTAGGTCAGTAGGTAAGTAGACATTCAAACCAAGCGTTAATAGACAGCAGAAACCAGAGAGCGGGTTATCAAGCGACAGTGAAAATCATTCTGATCAGCAACCGGGCCGAAAAAGTCCGCACCCTGAGCCTCAATAGTTGGGCCAAAGGACTGCTGTCTGTCTTACTGCTGGGCATACCGGTCGCCACTGGCACCCTCTTAGGCGTCAAAATCGCCGACGGTCGCTGGGAACTCCTCGTCGAAAATAATATTAGTGAGATGCAGCATGAGCTGGTCCTGCAGCAGCAGGAAGTCGACAGTGCGCGCGATGAAGCCAGTCGCACCCTAACTGCGATGACCGTCAAACTGGCCGACATGCGCTCGCGTCTGATTCGTCTTGATGCGCTGGGTGAAAGACTGACGCAGATTGCCCGCCTTGAAGATGGTGAATTTAATTTCTCCGACACGCCTGGCATTGGTGGCCCAGAGGGTTCGCCACTGCAGCGCAGTATTAGTGCAATCAGTGTGCAGCCAGAGTTAACTGCGATATTTGACAAGCTAGACCGCAAGCTTGAAAACCGTGAATCACAGTTGCAGATACTCACCTCCATGATGTCCGACAGCAGGCTTAGGAAAGAGCAGACTGTCGCTGGCAGGCCTATCACTAAAGGCTGGATGTCCTCCTCATATGGCATGCGCTCAGATCCGTTTCACGGTGAACAGCGCTGGCATGCAGGCGTTGATTTTGCCGGTAAAAAAGGATCAGAAATAGTTGCCGTCGCGTCCGGCGTAGTGACCTGGTCGGGAAAACGCAGCGGTTATGGCGATATGGTCGAAATCAACCATGGCGACGGTTTTGTCACCCGCTACGGGCACAATGATGAGAATCTAGTGACCCTTGGCAGCATAGTTAAAAAAGGCCAGCAGATTGCTCGCATGGGCAGCTCCGGTCGTTCCACTGGCCCTCATGTCCACTTCGAAGTGTTTAAAAACGGTCGCACCGTCGATCCTGCAAGCTATATCCACAAGACCCACCGCTAATTCCTCTTTACTCTTTCAGTAAGGCCCCTGCACACGGCGTAAAGCCCTAAGCACAATCGGTCTACACTGTGGTTATCTATTCCTTTTGAAGTCTCCTTATCTATTGATGGAAAAATGTAATGTTCGCGAATATGTTTAAGAAAGTTTTCGGCTCCAAGAATGACCGAGAAATACGCAAATTAGGCAAAACAGTTGTTCAGATCAATCAGCTAGAAGCCGGTTTAGCCGCGCTCAGTGATGCCGATCTGAAGGCAGAAACTCTCCGTCTGAGGGGCAAACTTGAAGACGGCAGCAGTCTGGATCAGCTTTTGCCCGAAGCCTTTGCCCTGGTCCGTGAGACCTCCAACAGAGTCATGGGCATGCGTCACTTTGATGTGCAGATGATCGGTGGCATGGCACTGCATCAGGGTCGCATCGCAGAGATGCGCACCGGTGAAGGTAAAACCTTGGTGGCCACATTGGCCGCCTATTTGAATGCACTGCCGGCCAACGGTGTGCACGTGATCACGGTGAATGATTATCTCGCCCGTCGCGATGCCCAGTGGATGGCGCCGCTGTATCAGGCTCTGGGACTCTCGGTTGGCGTGATTCAGTCCTATCAGGGACCAGACAGCCCCAACTCTTTTCTTATGGATCAGGGTGATGAGACATTGCGTCCCAGTAGTCGTCGCGAAGCCTATGCCGCGGATATCACCTATGGCACCAACAATGAATTTGGTTTTGACTACTTGCGCGACAATATGGCCCTGCGTCAGGATGATAAATCCCAGCGCGGGCTAAGCTTTGCCATAGTCGATGAAGTAGATTCGATCCTGATCGATGAAGCGCGCACGCCACTGGTTATCTCCGGCGCCGCTCAAGATAGCTCCTCTCTCTACCGCAGCGTCAACGCCCTCACTCTGAAACTGGCGTCGGGCACTGAAGAAGAGCCGGGTGATTTTATTGTCGATGAAAAGACTCGCTCAGTAGAACTTTCGGAAGACGGCTTTCAGAAAGTGGAAGATATCCTGATAAAAGAGGGATTACTCACTGCTGACGAGAGTCTCTACCAGGCGGCTAATTTGGGTCTACTGCATCATGTGCACTCGGCACTGCGCGCACAGAACCTGTTTCAGCGCGATGTTGAATATATTGTTGAAGATAACCAAGCAGTATTGATTGATGAGCACACCGGCCGCACCATGCCTGGCCGTCGTCTATCTGAGGGTTTGCATCAGGCGATTGAAGCCAAAGAAGGGCTCAATATTCAGCAAGAGAGCCAGACTCTGGCCTCCACCACTTTCCAGAATTACTTCCGCCTATACGAAAAGCTCGCCGGCATGACCGGTACTGCCGACACCGAAGCCTTCGAATTCCAACAGATCTACGGTCTAGAGGTGATGGTTATCCCGACCAATGTTGAGGTAAAACGCCAAGATCTCAATGACTTGGTGTTTTTAACCCAGGAAGAAAAGTTTGAAGCGGTGATCGAAGATATCGCCGATATCACTAAAAAAGGCGCGCCCGTTTTAGTCGGCACCGCATCGGTTGAAACCTCAGAGTTACTCTCCCAGATGCTCAAAAAAGCGGGGGTTAAGCACAATGTACTCAACGCCAAGCAGCACGAGCGTGAAGCCAACATTATTGTCGAAGCGGGACGCCCTGGAGCGGTCACCATCGCCACTAATATGGCCGGTCGCGGTACCGATATTGTGCTCGGCGGCAATGTAGAAGCCGAGATCAAAGAACTGGATAACCCCAGTGAAACTCGATTGGCAACTCTTCGATCTGAGTGGCAAGAGCGTCATAAGACCGTGATCGACGCTGGCGGTCTGCACATAGTTGCCACCGAACGTCACGAGTCACGTCGTATTGATAATCAGCTACGCGGTCGCTCCGGTCGTCAGGGTGATCCCGGCGTATCAAGGTTCTATCTGTCCCTCGAAGATCCACTGATGCGTTTATTCGCCTCCGACCGAATTAAAAATATGATGCGCTCCATGGGCATGGAACACGGCGAGTCTATAGAGCACAGCATGGTAACCAATGCCATTGTTAAAGCTCAGCGCAAAGTCGAAGGTCGCAACTTTGATATTCGTAAGCATTTGCTGGAATACGACGATGTGGCCAATGACCAGCGTCAGGTGATCTATCAGCAGCGCAACGATCTGCTTGAAGATGGCGATATCTCCGACGTGATTACCGCAGTTCGTGAGGATGTAGTGACCCAGTCTATGGAGATGTTTATCCCGCCCCAGAGTCTCGAAGAACAGTGGGATATCGAAGGCTTGGAAAAATCTCTGCACACAGACTTCACACTGCAGCTGCCGATAGCGCAGTGGCTTGAAGAAGACAGTCGTCTCGATGAAGAGACTCTTCGCGCGCGGGTTATTGAGCTGGTGGAAGAGGATTATCAGACACGCTACGCCGATGTTGGTGCACAGATGCGTGAAGTGGAGCGTCAGATTATGCTGCAGGTGCTCGACACCCAGTGGAAAGACCACCTCGCCAATATGGACCAGCTGCGTCAGGGTATTGGTCTGCGCGCCTACGCCCAGAAAAACCCCAAGCAGGAATATAAGCGCGAATCCTTTGCCATGTTCGAAGAACTATTGGCCAAAATCAAATATGAAACCATTCGTTTCCTCAGCCATATTCAAGTGGCCAGCGATGAGGATATGCGCAAACTGGAAGCTCAGCGTCGCAAAGAGCAGGAAGGGCGTGAGTATCAGCATGCCCAGTCAGCCAATCTCGCTCAAGAGACGGGTGAAGAGGGCGCACCTGCTGCACAGCCGGTTCAACGTCTCGGACCCAAGGTAGGGCGCAATGATCCCTGCCCCTGCGGTTCCGGGAAAAAGTACAAGCAGTGCCACGGAAAAATTAGTTAATCCCATTTAGAACAGATAGAGATTGGAAATAAAAATGGCTACAGGTAATAAACCTTTTCCACAGATGCATCGAGTTGCCGGGTTCAAACTGGGCACTACCAGTGCCGGGATTAAAACCCCGGGACGCAGTGACTTGGTAGTGATGGAGCTGCAGCCCGGCTCTGCAGTGGCCGGCGTATTTACCCAAAATGCCTTTTGCGCCGCACCTGTGGTGGTTGCCAAACAACACCTTAGTAGCGCAGCGCCAAGATACCTAGTTACCAATACAGGCAATGCCAATGCCGGCACTGGCGAGCAGGGCATGATTGATGCCCAGGCAAGCTGTATAGCGCTGGCAGAGCTCCAGGGGGTTTCCACAGATCAGGTGCTACCGTTCTCCACCGGTGTGATTGGTGAGCCACTGCCCATCGAGAAACTTCTCGCAGCACTGCCCGCAGCCGTGGCCGCATTAGATGAAAATACCTGGGCCTCTGCCGCCGAAGGTATCTTAACCACCGATACCAGACCCAAAGGCGCGAGCCTGCAATACCAGCCAGACAGCGCCACCGACAAGTTGATTACCATTACGGGCATCACCAAAGGCTCGGGCATGATTAAGCCCAATATGGCCACCATGCTTGGCTATGTGGCCACCGACGCCCAGGTCGATTCGGAACTACTCCAGCGTGCCCTGAGACTGGTAGCGAATAAATCTTTTAACCGCATCACCGTAGACAGCGACACCTCCACCAATGACGCCGTTATCCTAGTGGCCACAGGAGCCAGCGGGATTCATATTGATGAAAGCAATTTCGAGCACTTTGTGGCCCAGCTAGAAATCGTCTTTATCGAGCTGGCTCAGTCGATTATTCGCGATGGCGAAGGGGCGAGTAAGTTTGTTTCGGTAGTGGTCGACGGCGCATTGGATTCAGCGGAAGCGCTTAAAGTTGCCTACACTGTTGCCGAATCACCACTGGTAAAAACGGCCCTAGCAGCATCGGACGCCAACTGGGGGCGCATACTTGCCGCCGTCGGCCGTGCCGGAGTCGAGGATCTCGATGTTAGTCGCGTCTCGGTTCGCCTCAATGAGGTGCTAATCGTTGAGGCCGGAGGCCGAGCCGCCAGCTACACCGAAGCCGCAGGCGAAGCGGCCATGGCCCCAGAGGATATTACCATTCACATTTCTCTCAATCGTGGTGCCCCGGAAAAAACCGTCACTGAAACCATCTGGACCACCGACCTGACCTATGAGTATGTGCGCATCAATGCTGAATACCGTACTTAAACGCGTCTTTAAGTTCACACTGTGAAACGTATTCACGTAGTGGCCGCGATTATTGTCGGTCCAGATCAGCAGATCTTTATCTCACGACGCGGCGAGCATCTTCATCAGGGTGGACTCTGGGAATTTCCCGGTGGCAAAGTGGAAGTCGGCGAAAATCCCGACACCGCTCTGGCCCGAGAACTATTTGAAGAAATCGATATTCGTGTCACTGCCGCGCAACCTTATATGCAGGTGGAACACGACTATGCGGATAAAAAAGTCTTGTTAGATATCTGGCAGGTCGATGATTTTTCTGGGGACCCCCGCGGCAAAGAAGGGCAGCAATGTCGCTGGTTGAGTCTGGAACAGTTGCTGGGAACAGTTACCCGACCAGCAGAGGCTGATGATCTATGTTTCCCCGCTGGCAATCAGCCGATTCTTCAGCGTCTTGCTGAACAGGGCCTCAAGACCCCAATATCCAAAGGTTAGCAGGGCTTAAGAATCCAATAAATCCGGATCAATCATCCCGACACTGCGCAACTCTCTCGCTAATTGGTCCGAATCCATGACCTCTGGATCTAGCAGTGCAGCACCTTTAATGGCAAAACTCTCCTGAGCCCAGTCACCAAAATCAATCTGCTGACAGCGCTGACAACAGAATGGACGAAACGGAAATTTGTCCGTCCACTCAATTTGGGTCTTACAGGTTGGGCAATTTAATTTGGTTGCGCTATTCATTGGCGTTGTTCCTAACTGGCTGAGTGTCTTTTCTACAAAAAATGGTCAAATTTACAGAGGTAAGCTGAGAAGTGTCTGGTGAACTGCAGTCACTCGGGCTGCCAATGTGTCCAGAGACTCACTATTATCCAACACTAT
Organism: gamma proteobacterium HTCC2207; assembly: GCA_000153445.1. Classification (GTDB taxonomy): domain Bacteria; phylum Pseudomonadota; class Gammaproteobacteria; order Pseudomonadales; family Porticoccaceae; genus HTCC2207. The sequence continues at coordinate 864,397 of CH672396.1, forward strand.
ATCAGCGCGTGATAGCTTTTCCACGCGGGGCATTTGAGCATCGATAATTCGTTGAATTTGATCCGCTTGATTGCCGTCCCGTGCGCAGGCCCGCTCTATTTGCAGCGCTTCCGGCAGATCCACCAGCACTGTCTTGTGCACCAATTGATGCTGGTCGGTTTCAAATAGCAGCGGCGATTCGAGAATCACATAGGGGCTGGTGGCGGCTTTTAACTGCTCGATAATCCAGTCGCGAATAAGGGGATGTAGCAGTGACTCAAGCCAGAGTTTCTGGGCAGGGTCAGTGAAAATAATTTGCCGCAGCGCAGCGCGATCTAAACTGCCATCCGCCTGAATAATCTGGCTGCCAAACTGCGCACTGATGGCCGCTAGGGCTGGCATACCGGGTTCAACTACTGCGCGAGACGCCTGATCTGCATCCACCGTTTCAATGCCGAGCTGACGAAAGGCTTCAGCCACAGTGCTTTTGCCACTGCCAATACCACCGGTCAAGCCGATAATCAGAGAGCTAAAACCAGAACCAGAACTAGATCCAGAACTAGAACCAGAACCAGAGTTAGGGGTGGATACTGTTGATTTCACAATAGAACGCCATAATGGTGGAGCGTAAAAACGACTACTTTAAGCGCTGACCCTAAAGTCCAAATACACTTAAATACGAGCCGAGGATCTTATCACCCCAAATTAAAGCAATCCAACCTGCCATGGCTAAAAATGGTCCAAAGGCCATGGGAACCTGTCTCTCTCTGGTATTCATAAGCAGACCTGCAACACCCACCAGAGCACCGACAAAGGTCGACAAAATAATAATCAGCGGCAGCATCTGCCAGCCCATCCAGGCACCCAGAGCGGCGAGTAACTTAAAGTCGCCATAGCCCATGCCCTCTTTGCCCGTTATTAGCTTAAACAGCCAAAATACCGACCACAGGGAAAGATATCCGGCCAACGCGCCAACCACCGCCTCATTTAGCGGAACAAAAGTGCCATTGAGATTGGCAAACAGACCCAGCCATAGCAGCGGCAGAGTGATTTGATCTGGCAGCAGCTGTTCGCGGAAATCAATCCCGGTAAGGGCAATTAATACCCAGGTAAACATCAGGCAGTAGGCCGCCATCAATGACTGACCAAACTGAAAAACAATAAACGCCGTGGCCAGTGCACTGACCAATTCCACCAGAGGATACTGAATTGAAATAGGCGTTGAGCAGGCTTTGCACTTGCCGCGCAAAAGCACATAGCTCACGAGTGGAATATTGTGCCAGGGCTTGATTGGCACGCCACATGAAGGGCAGCGAGATGCAGGTGCCGACAGAGATAAGACCTCTTCGGGCTCTGCGGATTCTTCGGCTAACGCATTAGTCAGGCCAAGAAAATCCTCAGACTCACGGCGCCAGCTGTTTTTTAACTGTTCGGGGAAGCGCAGAATCACCACATTGAGAAAACTGCCAATAATTAAACCAAAGGGGAAGGCAGCGATGGCAAGTGCCGTGGCGGATAAAGAGGCGGTAGCGGATAGACCGGTTTCTAAAAGCATAGATTATTCACAGTTGGGGCCCAGCCTGTGAGTCAGCGCCGGGCGGTTTACAGAATTCGTTGAGGGTTTTCGTTGAGAGCTCATTAAGAGCCCATGAAGAGTAATCTAGACCACAACAAACCCAATTAACATTCTATTAGCGCCTGCGAGGTATTAAACCACATTACCCAGCTGGAATATTGGCAGATACATAGCGATCATCAGGCCGCCCACCAAAACCCCCAGCACCGACATAATCAATGGCTCCAGCAGACTGGTCAGATTATCCACTGAGTTGTCTACCAGCTCCTCATAGTGCAGCGCTGCTTTCTCCAGCATTTCGTCCAGCGCCCCAGACTCCTCACCAATCGCAGTCATCTGCTGTAATAATATGGGGAACATCTGTGTTGTCTTGATCGCCATCTGCAGCTGCACACCAGTGGTGACATCATCGCGAACCTTTAAAATCGCATCGTGATAGAGCGCATTACCCGCGGCACCTGCTACCGACTCAAGAGCGTCAACTATAGGCACACCAGCGGCAAAGGTAGTGGCCAGGGTGCGAGCAAAACGCGCCACAACGGAGTTGTAAATAATACCGCCAATAATCGGCAGTTTTAAAGAATAGCGATCCACCTTATAGGCAAACGTCTTTGAGCGAAAACGCGCCTCCTTAAAGGCATAGAGCCCGATGCCAACCGCCACTAATATAATCAGCCAATACTCCTGCATCATCTCCGACAGGCCCAGTACAAACAATGTAAAGGCCGGCAGATCCGCGCCAAAGCTACTAAAGGTCTCAGCAAATACAGGGACCACCTTAATCAGCAGGATCGCTGTGACCACCATAGCCACCACCAATACAGCTATAGGGTAGGTGAGGGCTTTTTTAATCTTGGCTTTTAACTGTTCAGTCTTCTCTTTATAGGTCGCCACCCTATCGAGCATGGTCTCCAGGGCACCGGCGGTCTCACCAGAATCCACCAGACTGCAAAACAGGTCATCAAAATAGCGTGGGCTGCGGCGCAGAGCATTGGGAAAACTGCCACCAGCTGCCACATCGTCGCGGATCTGATGGATCAGTGCCTGCATGGTCGGGTTATCAAAGCCATCGGCGACAATATCGAAAGATTGCACCAGAGGCACCCCAGCTTTCATCATGGTGGCCAACTGTCGGGTAAACAGCGCTATATCCCCGGGCACAATTTTTTTAGCTTTGCTAAATAGCGGTTTGGGTTTTTTCTTGATCGATATAGAGATAATCCCCTGCTTGCGCAAATGACCTTTTACCGCCATTAAGCTGTCGGCATTAATCTCCCCCTGAACTTTCTCACCTTTGCGGTTTTTACCGCGATAGATAAACAGCTGGTTTTCGGCAGTCGTAGCCATACCCTTTTTCCTTCCTTGTTATTGTCTACTAATCCTTGGTGATACGGTTAGCTTCTTCAATACTAATTAGACCCTGAGCCGCCTTGCGTAAAGCGGATTTGCGCAAGGGCCTAAAACCTTCCTTGATTGCAGCTTCGAGAATATCCAGTGAACTGCCCCCCTGCATAATAATCCGTGAAATGGCCGGACTGATTTTAAGCGTTTCATAAACCCCGACACGGCCTTTATAACCATTGCTACAGAGGGTGCAACCCACCGGCTTATAAACGGTAATCTGTTCCCGGGGAATACCAATATCGTCAAAGCCCTCTTCGGTCAGCACATTGTCAGGAATGTCATCGAAGGGCTGGCGGCACTGAGAGCAGAGCTTGCGCCCAAGACGCTGGGCGATAATCAAATTCACCGAGGTCGCCACATTAAATGCTGGCACACCCATATTTAACAGTCGGGTCAATGTTTCAGGGGCACTGTTAGTGTGCAATGTCGAAAGCACAAGGTGACCGGTCTGAGCCGCCTTAATGGAAATCTCCGCCGTCTCCAGATCCCGAATCTCACCCACCATCACCACATCCGGATCCTGGCGCAAAAATGAACGCAGCGCCTCGGCAAAGGAGAGTCCGACGCGCATATTAATCTGGGTTTGGTTGATGCCTTCCATATTGATTTCGATAGGGTCCTCAGCAGTGGAGATATTGCGCTCCGTGGTATTGAGGATATTGAGGCCGGTATAGAGAGAGACTGTCTTGCCACTCCCTGTGGGTCCAGTCACCAGAATCATTCCCTGAGGGCGCGCCAGGGCATCCATATACAGCTGCTTTTGATCGTCCTCATAGCCCAGCGCTTCAATGCCCATCTTGGCACTGCCCGGATCGAGAATCCGCAGTACAATTTTCTCACCAAACTGCAGGGGCAATGTATTGACTCGAAAGTCGATGGCTTTATCTTTCGACAGCTTTAGTTTCACCCGGCCATCCTGAGGCACACGGCGCTCAGAGATATCCATACGCGACATCACCTTTAACCGTGCTGCCAGACGCGGAGCCAAATTAGCTGGGGGTCGTGACATCTCTTGCAGAATACCGTCGACGCGAAAGCGCACCCGGTATGTTTTTTCATAGGGCTCAAAGTGAATATCTGACGCGCCAAGACGAATCGCATCCAGAAGCATCTTATTCACAAAGCGCACAATCGGCGCATCGTCATCGCCATTGCTATCAGCACCATCTGCGGATTCAGCGCTCTCGTCCACTGCCTCCATATCCAGATCATCCAGATGCACATCATCCATGGTACCCAGAGCCTGGCCTATATCACTGGTGCTGGCGCCTTCCTGCCACTTCTCCAAGGTTTCGCTAATTTCCGAATAGAGTGCCAGCACGGGTTCCACTGCCACGCCGGCCTGAAATTGAATCTCGGTAATTGCCCGCTGGTTAGTCGGATCGGCAATCGCCAAAAATAGACGCTTGCCACGGACCATCAAGGGGATCGCCTGATGCTTTTTTAGCAGCTTGCTGTCCACTACATCTCGAGGGAAATAGTCAGGGTTATGTTTGTCGAGGGCGTAGAGCGGAATACCAAACTCTTTTGAAGCAGACTCGCCAATCTGATGTGACGAGAGCAACTGTTTGTCGCAGAGATACTGTACCAGAGAGATCTTTTTGGTCTTGGCGCTAGCCGTAGCTTCCTCTATAACCGTGGCAGCGATTAGCTGATCATCCACCAAGCGCTTTGGCAGTCCATGCAGTGCTATCTGGGGCATATTCATATAGCGATCATCCTTAATTAACAGTATTCGTAAGTCTACTGAGCGTTTTTAAGCTATGCCGTGCCAAGTGCCGCAGAACAAAAAATATTTTGTGAACCCCATAACAGTCTATTTAAAAACAGTTGGCATAGCTGGTTGGCCTGCTCTGCAAATGCTACTTCTATAGCAAGTTATGGGTTTTTTTAAGGCAGATATAAAAAGTCTATTTTTGATTAGGGCGGTTTTTAAAAAAAAATCAGTTTTCAGCTGACAAAAAAAAAGTCACTAACTGACGGGGCGCTGTTTATTCGCGAGATAAAAAAGCGTAAAAATTTAAATTTAAGAAATAAAAAATATTTAAGTTATTGAAAAGTATGATTAATTTAATGTTGGCATAGCAATTGCTATTCCATCGATGTGCAGAGTCATTTGCCAGTTAACTGGAATAACGAATTTTTAATCTAATGGAGAGTAGTTATGAAGACGAATAAAAAGCAAAGTGGTTTTACCCTAATCGAACTGATGATCGTTGTGGCGATTATTGGTATTTTGGCGTCAGTGGCATTACCTGCATATCAGAGCTACACCGTGAGGGCAAAAATGTCGGAAGTGATTTTGGCTGGATCTGCTTGTCGAACTTCAATCACTGAAGTAACGCAAACTACAACTGGAACAGCGCTCCCTAGTACTTGGGGGTGTGAAACTAGTGCTTCACCAAGTAAATATGTTGCGTCAGTTACCACTTCAAACCTTGGTGTTGTGACAATAACTACTCAAGGCTTTGGTGATACTGCAATAGATGCTAAGACCATTGATATGGTTCCATATTCAAACAACACTACGGCTCTCGCAAATGACGATGTTGGAATTGCGATTTACAAATGGATTTGTGATGGTGGCGCCACTGACCCCGTCCCGGATGAATACCTGCCAGGATCTTGCAGAGGCTAACATTCAAGTACGAAAAAGGCTCCCTCGGGAGCCTTTTTTTATGGCTTTCTAAAACCCTAATCCACCAGCCTCATCGACAAATCCACCGCCCGAATATGCTTAGTAATACTCCCAGATGAAATAAAGTCCACCGCCCCATGGCTATAGGCATTAATTTTCTCTTCGGTAATATCCCCTGAAACTTCAATCTTAGTCTCGCCCAAATCTATAGATGACAGCGCCTCTATATCCGCTGGTGAGAAGTTATCCAACATCACCACATCGGCTTTGGCAGCCAGTGCCTGATGCAGTTCAGCCAGCGTTTCCACCTCCACTTCCACCAGCTTATCCGCGGCGATCTCACGGGCTTTGGCTATAGCCTGGCCGATCCCACCGCAGGCGGCTATATGATTCTCTTTGATCAGGAAGGCATCATAGAGACCAATACGATGATTTTGGCATCCGCCCACGGCAGCGGCATACTTTTGTGCCAGACGCAGGCCGGGAATGGTTTTGCGGGTATCCAGTATTTTAATCTGGCTATTGGCACTGTTTAAACTGATATCAGCATATTGACGGGCAGTGGTGGCGGTGGCGGACAGAGTCTGCAAAAAATTCAGCGCGGCGCGTTCCCCGGTGAGCAGCACTCGAGTATTGCCGTGCAGGGTAAACAGTTTTTGATTGGGACTCACGCTTTCCCCTTCGTTGATATGCCATTCGATCTGCGTGCTCTCTAAGGACTCATCTGTCTGCTTGGCTGTTGCACTTGTCTGCTTGGCTGTTGCACTGTCTAACTGGCGAAAAACTTCATCCACCCAGGGGCGTCCGCAAATCACCGCCTGATCACGACTGATCACCAAGGCGCTGGCGCGTTGCTGTTGCGGGATTAGCTGGGCAGTAATATCGCCGCTGCCAATATCCTCTTCAAGGGCACGGGCTACGCAGTGGGGAATATCCGCGAGAATGTCGTCGGATACAGTGGGTAATTGCGCCTGTTCGGTACTGGCCATTAGCTTCTCAATAGTCTGTTTTAAGGTGGCATTGTCTGTGTCTGTGTCTGTGTCTTGAGACCTTGAGTAGTAGGCCCAGTGACGCCGGGCGAAATTATAGCAGCATTGATTGAGGACATATTCAGTGTGGGAAAAATTTAGCCGGGGTTTTTTTATGTGAACTGGTTCAAAAAGGTCCATACTTGAACGATTAAATAGTTGATTATTCGCTGATTATCAAAAACCAGTCGACCAGTGAAGGCTCGTAAAGGCCTGTAAAGGCTTGTAAAGGCTTGTAAAGGCTCTTAAAGAAAAGTCGCGCCATAAGGATGGCAGGTAATGAGTAAAGGATCTCATCAAAGATAGCAACAGCTCCTAAAGATGTTGAGGCGACAATGCCAGCAACATCTAACTGATGCCTTCGATAAATTTCAGCCAATCTCTGCCGCCAGGCTAACCGCCCTGGCGGAAAATGCGCCCAGCAACCGTCTACAAACTCTCTACTTGGATACTCAGCGCCAGCTGCGCCTTTACTCTGCTGAAATTGAGCGGCGCGCCATCGACAGCGCGCTTAAGCCGCTTTGGCTATCTGATTTTGTGCAGTCCGATCTTGCAATGGATATCAGTGATCGGACCGCAGAGTTTATGGGCTCCGGGGATAGTGCAGAGCCTAATTCCGCAGATAAAAATGCGAAGCCCAAGGGGCGCTCACAACGGGACGCCGGTGACAGTCTAACGTTACTCGAGCATGATGACCTCGAAGTGATGATTGCCTTAGATAATAGTTCCAGTTCTGTGCGCGAAGCGCTGGGCACCGAGCTCTATGAGCTGGAGGGGCGTTTTAAATCACTCTTTATTAACCGCGCTAATAGCGTCAGCGCAGTGCCAATGTCACCGGATACCTTGCTCGAGGCATTTGCCAATGCCCTAGATGATGACTTGATCGCCCTTGAGGTGCAGTTGGAATTGGTTAAGATCTTTGCCGAGGTCTGCTTTGACCAATCCTATGGCGAGATGCTCTGTCTGGTGATTGATCAGCTTGCTGAGGCCGGCTTTGAGTTAGTTGAAAGTGCTGGGACTGATCAGAGTTCGCAGCGTCCGAGTGCCGCGTCTGAAAAGTCTCAGGTGATCAGCGCTGGAGCCAATAGGGGTAGTTCAAAAACTGCTGACGATTCAGAGCCCCAGCTTTCGGATAGACAGCTTGGGGCTAACCCAGATCTGATCAATTCCAAGCAGTCACTTCAAGCCCAAGGTGTGGAAGAGCAGGCCTCGGCTTATGAGGATAAGCCTCTAATTGCCAATACTCGAATCCAAACTGAATTACTGGCGAAAATTAGTTCGATGCTGGAAAACGCTGAGGAAAATGCTGAGGCGGACGCGAGACTTAAAATATCTTCGCAAAGCAGTGTGTCTGGTAGGGCAACATCCAGCCAGACAGCAACGCGGCCCCCCTGTATGGACAAGCCTCAACTCTTTGCTGAAATCAATAAACATATTAACCATCTAGTAAGACACCACAGCGAGCTGGCTAGCAATGGCCAGATTACCCGAGATCTGGCTGCGGCGATTAAGCAGTTGGGCACAGATGGGAGAAGTGGGCAGGGTGAAAGGGATGGACAGGGTGAAAGGGATGGACAGGGTGAAAGGGATAAAGAGCATGGCGAAGATAGGGCCTGTGGCCGCTTGCATCGCAATGACGCCAGTGTGTTTCAAGTAGTGGAGAATACCTTTGCCAGTTTTGGCGAATCCATGGTGGTGGCGCCTGAAGTACGTCAGGTGATCAATCGCTGTGAGATTCCGATGCTCAAGTTGGCGCTGCAAAAGCCAGTGCTCTTTGAGCAGGAAAATCATCCAATTAGGCGGCTGTTTAATGAGATGGCCAAATATGCCATAGGTTTAGAACAGGGTGATTGCGAAGATAATAAAATTTATCAGCAGATGCTCAAACTCGCCGAGACCATGAGCGCGGACTCTTTTGAAGAGCGTAACCTACCGCTAATGCTCAGCGAATTTATGAGTATTATTGATCGTGACAAACGGGTGACCTCTGTCTCTGAAAAGCATGAAATTGAGCGGGTGGCGGCGCGCGAAAAGGTCAACTGGGCGCGCACCCGAGTTGAGGAGGAAGTGGCCAAACGCATGCTGGGCAAAAACCATGCTCAGGGGATTATTGATTTTGTTCAGCGCAGCTGGTGTCTGGTGCTGCATATGGCGCATCAGCAAAAGGGCGAAGTTAGCAGCGACTGGCAGGTGGCGCTTAGGCTGTTGGATAACCTGCTCTATTTGGCCGGTCGCCCGGCCAGTGAAAAAGACTTTAAATATCGCCGAGAGTTAATTAAACATCTGGATCTGCGGCTCGGGCATATTTCCACTGATATAGCGCAGCGCAGTCTACAGATCGAGCAGCTCAGTGATGCCTTGGGGCTCACTCCCGAATCACCGCACTCGGCTAAAATCACTGAAATTGCCCCAGCGGCAAAAAAGTGGGCCGATAAATTAGTGAAAAAATACCGCACTGGCAATGAGGCCGAAAATTCAGTGGTGGGGCAGGTTAAGCAGGTGTTGATGTCGGCGGTGAAAACCGAACTGCCGGGTAAGAATATTGCTCAGGCGGTGCACGCGGCTGAGGCCATAGACACGGATGCCCAGCGGCGTCTTGCGGCGATGAAAACCGGTTGTTGGATCGAGTTGGGGGGTGATATCAAAGCTCACAAGCGGGGCAAACTGGCTGGGATCGTTGGGCCCTCGTGGAAGTATCTATTTGTCGACAATCAGGGCAAACTAATTGCCGAGCGCGACAGAGCGCGCTTGGCGGTAGATATTTTGAATGGTACTGTCACGGTGCTAGATAATTCCTATCTTTTTGATAAAGCCATTAAACAAGCAATCACGCAAATTAAAGGATTGCCCGTCGCGAGCTAGTAGATCGCCTCTTATGCAGATAGAAAACGGTTGGCTCAGTTGTGCCACGCAAATGCCTTCACCCAATACTGATCAGCGCCCCCAGGTTGCGGATATCAGCCTGCTGGTGATCCATAATATTAGCTTGCCACCGAATCAGTTTGGCGGCGGTCATATTGGCGAATTCTTTAGCAATCGTCTGGACCCCAAGGCAGATGAGTATTTTGCCGAGATCTGCCATCTCAAAGTCTCCTCCCATCTGCTGATTGATCGTCATGGCAAGATCACCCAGTTTGCCGGTTTTAATCAACGGGCCTGGCATGCGGGGGTGTCGCAGTTTGAGGAGCGCTTTAACTGCAATGATTTTTCCATTGGCATTGAAATGGAAGGCGCTGACCATATTCCCTACACTGAGGTTCAGTATCAGGTGCTGGCTGAAGTCAGCAAGGTACTGCTGAAAACCTATCCGTTAATCAAAGCGGATCGTATTGTCGGTCACAGTGATATTGCGCCTGGGCGCAAAACTGATCCTGGGCAAGCATTTCAGTGGGATCACTACAAACAACTGCTCGGTTAAGCCAGTACCGTTGCAAATACAGAGGTAAAGAGTGCACTTTTTAATTATTTTGATCGCTATTGCAGTATTGGAAAGCAATGGACAGTTGGCCTTTATTCAGCGTGATATGTGGGTGCAGAAGTGGCACGGGGCGCTGGTCAAGCTAGGCTCTTCGAGGCTGCCCACACTGCACAATAATTCGCAGCTACGGGTCTTGGTCTTCGTGTTAGTTCCAGTGGCGGCTTTGCAATTAGTGCTCTGGTACCTAGGCAGCGGCATACTAGGTTTTTTAGCTGAGCTTGCGGTCTTGCTCTACTGCTTGGGCCGTGGCGATCTCAGTGCTCAGATTAGCGTGCTGCAGTCAGATATTCAGCGCAATGACTTGCAGGCCGCATTTCACGATGCAGCGGTCTTTAATATTGGTCATCGGGCCGTTTCAGCCGAGAGTGCTGGTGGGCTGTTCCGCGAACTGGCCGCAACATTGCCTTACCGATTGTTTGAGCGCAGCTTTGCAGTGGTGTTCTGGTTCTTTTTTCTCGGCGCGCCAGTGGCTTTAGCTTACCGCCTGTTGGCACTGCATGGTGATATGCAGTTGCAGACGGCAGATATTCAGATAGAGCAAGGGATTGAAGAAGATGCCGCTGAAGTGCTGGAATCCGACAGGCCAGATGAGGCCAATAAACTGCTCTGGTATCTGGAGTGGATCCCAGTTCGAGTCTTAGCCCTGACTCTGGGATTGATGGGCGACTTTTCCAAGGCCACCGCGCCTCTCAAAGAGTTAGTTTTTTGCGCAAAAACCTCCACCGCAGATGTCTTGCGTCGCTGTGTTTTCGGTGCGCTAAATAACCAAACAGCCAATCCCAGCGAGACGTACGAACAGGAGAGGGAAGAGGCCAACTCGGTGGTTGATGAAGCCGCTCAGCTCTCCCAGACAGGAGAGATTGTCGCGCTATTTAGACGCTCAATGACGGGTTGGTTGGTGGCGATTGCGCTGCTTGTGTTAACCAGCTAACTCTCTTATTAGATACCTGCTTATGGGGCTAACGAGACTCTTCCTCTTGATTCCAGGGTGCCACTTTAAGCAGTAGCAGCATGCCTGGAATCGCCAGCGCCGTGCATATGTAGAAGAAACTTTCCCAGCCCACACCCTCGACAATAATGCCCGTAACGGAGCTGGCTACGGTGCGCGGTACTGCAGTCAGGGCGGTAAATAGTGCCAGCTGTGTGGCGGCAAAAGCCGGGTGTGTAGAGCGCGCCATAAAGGCGACAAAAGCGGCAGTGCCAAGACCTACGCCGAGGTACTCAAAGCTAATCACCAGTCCCAGCAACCAGAGTCCCTCCCCCACTCTGGCGAGCAGGGCAAAGCCGAGAATCGATACAATCTGCACTAAGCCAAATAGCCATAGGGCTCTATTGATACCGATCTTAAGCATCAAGATGCCGCCTAAAATACCGCCGACAATCATTGGCCAGAGGGCCGCATGCTTGGCGATCAAACCGATCTCAGTCTTGGTAAAGCCCATATCCAAATAAAATGGTGTCGCCAGTGCCGTGGCCATGCTGTCACCCAGTTTGTACAGCAGCATAAAGGCGAGAATTAGGCAGGCCTGTTGCACACCCTGGCGTGAGAAAAATTCTTTAAAGGGCTCGATAATGGCTTGATTAAGGGTGGTGGGGTGGCGGGCATCGGTCTTGGGCTCGGCAATGCTCAGGGTCATCAGTATACCGACCAACATAAAGGCCGCTGTAATCATAAACACGGTTTGCCAGGGCAGGCTGTCCGCCAGTATCAGAGAGAGGGAGCCGGGGACTAATCCGGCAATTCTGTAGGCGTTAACGTGGATTGAATTACCCAGACCCAATTCTTGGTCTGGCAGTATCTGACGGCGATAGGCGTCGAGAACAATATCTTGGGTGGCGCTTAAAAAGGCGATTAGTAGGCAGAGCCAGGCGATACTCCAGATATCGGTGTTGGGATTAAAAAATCCCAGGGCTGCAATCGATAGCAGCAGCCCGATCTGAGTTGCCAGCATCCAGCCGCGACGCAGACCGCCCCCAAAACCTAGAACAGAATCCAAGCGACTTAATCCCGGTATAGCCAGGCGATAGCGATCAAGCAGTGGTGACCAGAAAAACTTCCAAGTATAGGGCAGTCCAATTAGCGCGAAGAAGCCGATCTCTTTGAGACCCACGCCTTCGGAGCGCAGCCAGGCAGGTACCAGAGAGATCAATAAATACAGCGGCATGCCTGAGGCAAAGCCGGTAAAGATACAGATCAACATACGGCGATTTAAGAGTGCCTGCTTGATACTGGTTGAGTTCATTGAGAGCCTTGTTGTGTCTATTAAATTAGGTACTGCCTGTAAATTAGGTACTGCCTGTAAATTAGGTGTTCCCTGGGTCTAGGGTTGCCAGCGAAATTGTTTGAGGCTGATACGGCCATTGTTAAACACAATCCCTTCTTCCTGCAGCAGAGCCCGTTGTCGCACACCGCTGTCTGTCTCTGGCCCCAGGCTGATTTTGCCGGCTGCGTTGATTACTCGGTGCCAGGGCAGGGTAGTGTCGGGTGGCAGATTACGCAATATATAGCCTACTTGGCGCGCTCCTCGCGGCAATCCCGCCAAATCTCCAAGCTGGCCATAGGTCACTACTTTTCGCTGGGGCACCGCTGCCAGTGCAATGTAGACCCTTTGTTCCCTGGATGGCTCTTTAACAGGCTGAGGCTCTTTAACAGGCTGAGGCTCTCTATCGCGCTGAGGCTCTTTATCAGGCTGAGGCTCTTTAACCCGCTGAGGCTCTCGATCGCGCTGAAGCTCTTCATCACGCTGAGGCTCTTCATGAGCACAATGTTTGTTATTCATGGTCCAAGATTACGCTATTCGCTGCGCTGTTGAAATAGACGAAACTACCCCAATGTACCTAATAGACCGCCCAGACTGGGTGGGTAAAAATGAGATAACGACTGTGCGCTACCTATTTTTGATATTTGTGATTACGCCGGTGCTGGAGATGTGGCTGCTGATAAATGTCGGCGCTCAGATCGGAGCGCTGCCTACTATAGGCCTGGTTCTGCTCACCGCGTTTGTCGGAGTGAATCTGCTGCGCTATCAGGGTTTCGATACATTGTGGCGTGGCCAGCGCAGATTTGCCGAAGGCCAATTGCCAGCTCAGGAAATCGCCGAGGGTATTATTCTTGCGGTATCCGGTGCCCTGTTGCTAACCCCGGGTTTTGTCACTGATGCTATTGGTTTTGCCGGACTGATTCCCATGGTGCGAGGCGCAGTTGCACGTTTGGTGTTGAGTCGCATGGTGGTCAGTGGCGTTGCTATGGGCTCATCAGCCTCAGGTTTTAGCGCCAGTGGCGGCAGAGTCGACCTTTCTGCTTCTGCTGGTTCGAAAAAATCTGACGATATTATCGAAGGGGAGTCCTGGGACGAAAAGTGACTCAATAGCATTAATCAACAGGGAGGTTTGATCAAACAGGAAAGGTAAAATAATTGCCCTGGTCCCTTGAAAAAGAAATCAGGCGCCACCATATGATTCTCAACCGCGGGAATCTGCCCGCAAAAGTAACTTTTGAACACTGTAGATAGATAAATTGGAGAGACAAAGTATGAAAATTCGTCCATTACACGACCGAGTGATCGTTCGTCGCGAGGAAGAAGAAGCAACATCCGCTGGCGGTATCTTGCTGCCAGGTTCTGCGCAGGAAAAGCCTAACCAGGGTGAAGTTATTGCTGTCGGCAATGGCCGCGTTTTGGATAACGGTGATGTGCGCCCGGTTGATGTGAAAGTGGGCGATAAGGTTGTGTTTGGCAAGTATGCCGGACAGGACACCATTGATGTTGAAGGTGAAGAGCTGATTATTCTCAGCGAAACCGATATCAAAGCTGTTATCGAAGCTTAAGCGCTTTTATCAATTAGCTCTTAATATATAGCGCGTAAAAAAGCGCTCTTTACAGAATTTTTGTATAACCAGATTTACCAAAGGAATTTAACATGTCAGCTAAAGAAGTGAAGTTTGGCAGCAGTGCTCGCCAAGGTATGTTGGACGGAGTAAACATCCTCGCCAACGCCGTAAAAGTAACGCTAGGTCCCAAAGGCCGCAACGTAGTATTAGACAAATCATTCGGTGCACCCACAGTAACCAAAGATGGTGTATCTGTAGCCAAAGAAATTGAGCTCGCCGATAAGTTTGAAAACATGGGCGCGCAGATGGTTAAAGAAGTGGCTTCTAAAGCCTCTGATGAAGCCGGTGACGGCACCACCACAGCAACTGTGCTAGCTCAGGCTATTATTATCGAAGGCCTGAAGTCAGTAGCTGCCGGTATGAACCCAATGGATCTGAAGCGCGGCATCGACAAAGCCGTAGTGGCTGCTGTGACTGAAATCGCTGCATTGGCCAAGCCTTGCTCTGAGTCAAAAGAAGTGGCGCAGGTCGGTACTATCTCTGCCAACAGCGATGCACATATCGGTGACATCATTGCTGAAGCTATGGATAAAGTCGGCAAAGAAGGCGTTATCACAGTTGAAGAGGGCACAGGCCTAGAAAATGAGCTGGATATTGTTGAAGGTATGCAGTTCGATCGCGGTTACCTCTCGCCTTACTTTATCAACAACCAAGAGAACATGAGCGCTGAACAAGAGAGCCCATTTATCCTGTTAGCTGATAAGAAAATCTCTAATATTCGCGAGTTGCTGCCACTGCTGGAAAATGTTGCCAAAGCTGGCAAGCCGCTGATGATTATTGCTGAAGACGTTGAAGGTGAAGCTCTGGCCACTCTGGTTGTTAACAACCTTCGCGGCATAGTGAAGGTTTCTGCCTGTAAAGCACCTGGCTTCGGCGATCGTCGCAAAGCAATGCTGGAAGATATCGCCACGTTGACTGGCGGTACAGTGATCTCTGAAGAAGTGGGTCTGGATCTTGAGACTGCTACTCTCGAGCATCTGGGTACAGCTAAGCGCATCACCATGACTAAAGAAGCTACAACTATTGTTGATGGTGCTGGCGATGCCACTGCTATTGGCGCTCGCGTTAAGCAGATCCGTGCGCAAATCGAAGACACTAGCTCAGATTATGACCGTGAGAAATTGCAGGAACGCGTAGCCAAGCTGGCTGGCGGTGTTGCGGTAATCAAGGTTGGTGCGACCACTGAGATGGAAATGAAAGAGAAGAAAGCCCGCGTTGAAGATGCCCTGCACGCAACCCGTGCTGCGGTTGAAGAAGGTGTGGTACCTGGCGGCGGTGTTGCTCTGGTACGTGTACTGCAGAAGATCGCAGACACTGTTGGCGACAACAATGATCAAACTGTGGGTGTGGGCATTGCCCTGCGCGCCATGGAAGCGCCACTGCGTCAGATCGTCGAAAACGCTGGCGGAGAAGGCTCTGTAGTAGTCGACAAAGTTAAGTCAGGCGACGGTAACTATGGTTACAACGCTGCGACTGGCGAATATGGCGATATGATTGCTATGGGTATTCTGGATCCCGCTAAGGTTGCACGTACTGCACTGCAGGCCGCTGCGTCTATCGCTGGTTTGATGATCACCACAGAAGCTATGGTTGCTGATGCACCTAGTGATGCGGCTCCAGCTGCCGGCATGCCAGATATGGGTGGCATGGGCGGAATGGGTGGTATGGGCGGCATGATGTAATCAGGCCTCTCGACCCTTTATCATAGGTTGTTACACCCTATGTTGTAGGGGGAGCCTCAAAGCATAAAAAAAAGCCCCGCAGATCGCTGCGGGGCTTTTTTTTGGATAAATATTTTTACTGTTTAAAAAAAGTAACGAAAAAGTGTCAAAAAAACGGCTTTGCAGGCCTAAGGTGATTGCTATTTCGGCGCGCTTCCCCAACAATTGACTTCAGAAAACTAGACGTCCGCAAGGACGCAATTCGTTAAAAAGTTTATTAAAGGAGTTTGTTATGAGCGGTGAGTTAATTGATTTTCTAGTCCGATGGGGTCACGTACTTTTCGGAATCGTCTGGATCGGCATGTTGTACTACTTCAACTTTGTTCAGGGTGGTTACTTTAAAGAAGCCTCTCCAGAAGCTCTGGCTGATGCCAAAGCTAAGTTGGCACCCAGTGCTCTTTGGTGGTTCCGTTGGGGCGCCATGTTGACATTCATAACAGGTCTGTACCTGCTCCACGTTGTCACTGGCAACAGCCAGCTAAACAACTACATTATTGTTGGCGCGCTAATGGGCACACTGATGTTTATCAATGTATGGGCTGTGATCTGGCCTGCACAGAAGATTGCATTGGGTCTGGTTGAAGGCGGCGATAAAGCGGCTGCAGGTGCCAAGGCACTGCTGGCTTCACGTACAAACGTACTGTTCTCTGCACCTATGTTGCTAGGCATGCTGGCCGGCCCACATTATGTTGGTCAAGGCTACGGCTCAGCAGTTGGCGGCACTGGCCTAACGGTTATGCTGGTTATCGTTGCGCTGCTCGAAGTCAACGCACTGGCTGGCAAGCAAGGTCCAATGACTACAGTCAAAGGCGTGATTCACTCAAGCCTGGGTCTGACTGCGGTAATGGTTCTGGCGCTTAACCTGCTGTAATAGATCACAGCAATAGATCACAGCAAAGCGTTTTAAAAAGCCGACCTAGTGTCGGCTTTTTTGTGCCTGATGAATTTAGAAATAGGGCTCACTGCCAGTGATAAATAAGCTATTGTGCGGATGTAGGTGGAAATTAATTTGCGTATAATGCAGCAATCTTTCAGAGCTCTTTAGTAGGGCTCTCTAGTAGGTCTATCTAAACAGGATTTTAAAATGACTGAGGAAAAACCCCGAATCAACCCGATTGTTGCCGAACGAGACGATATGATTGGGCGCTCATCGACGTCCACATCCTCGAGCAAAAAAGGCTCTTCTGGGGGCGACGGCAAACGACCTGGGGGCGGTTCTTCTAACGGCTCATCGAATGGCTCCAGTGGCAGTAATATATTGGTGTTTATTATTCTCGTGGCCCTGATTGCCGCTGGGGGTTTTGGCTGGATGCAATTTGCCTCACTGTCCGCCAATCACAGCGATTTGCAACAGCGCTTTGAATCCCTTGAGTCGCGCCTTAGCAGCACTGATGAATCGGTCACCCAGTCAGGTGCCGCTATGCAGCTGAATATCAGCAAGCAGTCCGACGAACTGAAAAAGCACTGGAGTGAAATTCGTAAACTCTGGGGTGTGACCAACGACATCAACAAAACCAAGATTGATACCAATAAAAAAGATATCGCCTTTTTGGCCAGCAAGCGCACCGCCATTGAGAAATCTATCGCTGAGCTCAGTGCCCGCGTGGATAAAGAAAATCGCAGTCTGACCAATCTCAGCGGCAACTACCTGGCGATCTCGGCAGATATAGACGCGGTTAATGCCAGCCTCCGCAAACTGTCCGACAAAGTGACCAGCCTGCAGTCTTCACTGACCAATATTGATCGCCAGCTCAAGGCCAATGCCGAGGGTATTGAGTCCATGGATGCATTCCGTCGTCAAACTAACCAGAAAATTTACGCTCTCGAAAAACGATCATCTGCGTCAGTTTCGGCACCAGCACCAGCTGCAAACGTCGTGACTCAGCCCAGCCAATAAATAACAGAGACCAAAATCAGCATGACTATTATCCGCCAACAAGACCTTATCGACAGCGTTGCAGACGCGCTGCAATACATATCTTATTACCATCCAGTTGATTTTATTCAGGCGGTAAAAAAGGCCTATGACCGTGAAGAGTCAAAAGCGGCAAAAGACGCCATGGCCCAGATTCTGGTGAACTCGCGTATGTGTGCCATGGGTCATCGGCCTATCTGTCAGGATACGGGCATAGTTACAGTCTTTGTTCGAGTGGGTATGAATGTCCAGTGGCAGGGGGATATGAGCCTCACTGACATGATCAACCAAGGCGTGCGTCAAGCCTATACTCATCCAGACAATGTTCTGCGCGCGTCGATTCTCAGCGATCCCGATGGTGCGCGTAAAAATACCGGCGACAATACTCCGGCAGTGATTCACTATGAAATAGTCCCGGGGGATAAAGTCTCCATTGACGTCGCAGCCAAAGGCGGCGGTTCCGAGGCGAAATCGAAGTTTGCCATGCTCAACCCGTCAGACTCAGTGGTCGACTGGGTGCTTAAAATGGTCCCCACTATGGGCGCCGGCTGGTGTCCTCCGGGAATATTGGGTATTGGTCTTGGCGGCACGGCTGAAAAAGCCATGTTAATGGCCAAGGAATCTCTGCTTGAGCATATAGATATCTCCGAGCTCCAGGCGCGAGGTGCAAGCAATCGCAATGAAGAACTGCGTCTTGAGCTGTTTGACAAGGTTAATGCGCTGGGCATTGGTGCTCAGGGCCTCGGTGGTCTGACCACGGTATTGGATATTAAGGTTAAAGACTATCCCTCTCATGCGGCCAATAAAGCCGTGGCGATTATTCCCAACTGTGCGGCTACCCGCCATGTTCACTTTGATCTGGATGGCAGCGGTCCAGCGCAACTGGATCCACCGAATTTGGACGATTGGCCAGAGATTACCTTGGAAGCTGACGAATCAGTGCGCCGGGTAAATCTCAACGAAGTCACTCAAGAGGATATTGCCACCTGGAAGCCTGGCGACACATTATTGCTCTCGGGCAAGATGTTGACCGGACGCGATGCGGCACACAAGAAAATGACCGACATTCTTGCCACTGGCGAAAAGCTCCCAGTGGACTTAACTGATCGTTTTATCTACTACGTGGGCCCAGTTGATCCAGTGCGTGAAGAGGCGGTTGGCCCTGCGGGCCCGACTACAGCCACGCGCATGGATAAGTTTACCCGCACCATGCTCGAGGAAACTGGGTTGATGGGCATGATTGGTAAGGCCGAGCGCGGGCAGATCGGTATAGATGCGATTCGCGACAATCAGGCTGTTTATTTGATTGCTGTGGGTGGCGCAGCCTATCTAGTGTCCAAGGCGATTACCAATGCCGAAGTTGTGGCCTTTCCAGAGTTGGGAATGGAGGCGATTTACGAGTTCGAAGTCAAAGATATGCCGGTCACCGTGGCGGTTGATACCCAGGGTGAATCCGTGCATCGCATAGGACCACAAATATGGCAGGCAAAAATTGAGGAAAAAACCCTAAACTTGGTTTAGTCTTAAGTGAGTGGTTGATACAGCTCCTGTGGCTTAGTAAATAGACTAGGTACATAGGGTCGATTAGCTATCTAAGCCACCTTGGCTAGATTGATAAGGCAGGTAAGACTCGGCCTTCATCAAAGGGTGACCGCGAAAATTGTTTCGCAATTACAACAAACATTTTTTAGTTTACAGGGAAATAATATGAAATCTGCAAAGGGATTATTGGGAGCAATGACACTGGTTATAGCAGGGGCAGCAACTGCCGCTGATGACTGGTATCTGGGAGTAACGGCGGGACACTATGACCTAGATGGCGAACGCGCCATTGTCGAAGACCACAACAGCGTGACAGCAGGTGTGCAGGTGGGTAAATACGTCTCCGACACATTGGCACTGGAGTTGGGTTATGGCGCCAATGCCGGACACGATAATTTTGATGTGTTGTCATTAAATGGCTTGCTCTGGTTAAATAATAGCGATGCCACTAACTGGAGTCCCTATGTCTTATTCGGCCTTAATCAGTACGACTTTCAAGATGCCTCAAATCTAGTGCTAGATCATGACGATCGCTCCACCCAGATTATGGTGGGCGTCGGTATGGGTACACGGTTTGATTACGGCCTCGAGTTTCGTGCTGATCTCCGCGGTATGGCAGGTCATGATGAAGATGGTGAAGATGTCGGTGTGCAGTTCTCGCTGAATAAAGTCTTTGGCAGCAAGTCAGCTGCTCCTGCAAGAGTTGCAGCGCCGGTTGTCTCTCAGGCCATAGCAGAACCCGAAGTTGAGGTAGAGCAAGAGCCAGAGCAAGAGGTTCGCACTATCACCGTGCGATTAAATGTTGAATTTGAATTTAATAAAGACACTGTGTTGGCCGTCTACGGCGATCAGTTAGATGCCATTGCCGCTGCCATGAAAGCTCAGGATGATATTGATCTGGTGCTCGAGGGGCACACCGATAGCCGCGGGGCCGACCAGTACAATATGAGCCTGTCTGATCGCCGTGCCAAAGCGGTCAAGGCCAAATTGGTTGAAGATTATGGTATTCCTGCCGCACGTATCAGCGCTGTGGGCTACGGTGAAACTCAGCCCATAGCGACTAATGAAACTGACGAAGGCCGCGCACGCAATCGCCGTGTAGTGGGTGAGATGTCTTTTTCTGAGGTCTACAACTTTTAATCCAAGTTGGCTCTAGTATTAAAAACGGCGCTGCTATCAGCGCCGTTTTTTTATGCATAACAAATCATTGTGATGGATAATGAAGGTCGGTAAATTGGAGAGGATGAAAAATGGACAATACATTCTACTGGCACGACTACGAAACCTTTGGTATCAATCCATCCATCGACAGGCCCAGCCAGTTCGCAGGACTGCGCACTGATTTTGATTTAAACCCCATTGGCGAACCTCTGGTTATCTACTGCCAACCTCAGCCGGATCTACTGCCCGCGCCCCAGGCCTGTTTAGTCACCGGTATTACCCCTCAGCACGCACTAAAGGAAGGCCTTGCCGAACCCGCGTTTATCGAGGCGATCCATCAGCAGATGTCGCGCGCTAACACCTGCAGTGTTGGTTACAACAGTATTCGCTTTGACGATGAAGTGACTCGTTACACCCTCTATAGAAATTTTTATGATCCCTATCAGCGGGAGTGGAAAAACGGTAACTCGCGCTGGGATATTATCGACATGCTGCGCCTCTGCCGGGCGCTGCGCCCCGAGGGCATTGAGTGGCCAGACCATGAACCCGGTCGACCCAGCTTTAGGTTGGAAGATCTGACTGCCGCCAATGGCTTGGCTCACGAAGCCGCCCACGATGCACTCTCAGATGTCACCGCGACTATTGCTATGGCTAAGCTGGTAAAGGATAAGCAACCGCGACTATTTGACTATGCACTGCAAAATCGCGGTAAAAAACAAGTCGCCGCAATGCTCGATTTAAAGGCCCGTAAACCGTTTTTTCATATCTCCGGCATGCTTGCCAAAGAACAGTTGTATGGCGCACTGATGATGCCATTGGCGCAGCACCCAACCAATAGCAATGGCATTATCTGCTTCGATCTCTCCGCCGACCCAGAGGCGCTGGTCAGTCTCAATGAACATCAGATTCGGGATCGCGTATTTACCGCCAGCGCTGATTTGCCGGAAGGTGCAGAGCGGATTCCTCTCAAAGTCATTCATATTAATAAGGCACCGGTAGTGACCACCCATAAGCTAGTGGACACCGCCACGGCCAAACGTCTGGATATTGACCTTGAGCGCTGCGAGCGCAACTGGCAGCGTCTAAGTAGTATGGATCTGAGTGACAAGCTGCAGTTGGTATTTCGCGAGCAAAAATTCCCGCCCAAATCTGACGCCGAGCAACAGCTCTACGGCGGTTTCTTGCCAAACCAAGATAAGGGCCTGCTGGATGATGTGCGGCGCGCCACGGCGAGTGACTTTAGTCAGCAACAATTCTATTTTGCCGATCAGCGTTATAATCAATTACTGTTTAGCTATCGCGCGCGTTATTTTCCTGAGTCTCTGAGCGCCGAAGAACAGCAGACCTGGCTCGAGAGCTGTCGTTGGCGTCTGACTGATGAGCAGTCCGGTTACCTAACTCTGCAGCAAAACCGCAGGACCTTGGACCAATTGCTTGCTGATACCAGCCTCAGTGATCACAAGCGTGGTGTGCTCCAGGCATTGGAGAGTTGGAGCGCGACGGTGACACAACAGTTTGGACTTTAGTTTGGCGGGTAAACTGAACTGCAGTTGTAATTGAGAAGCACCCGCAAACAGGCTAGAATCCGCCAACTAAATTGCCCCGAGGTACCGCGTGAATTTTACCGGCGCGCATATACTTTCCATCAGCCAATTTCAGCGGCAGGATGTTGAGCAGATTTTCTCTGTAGCAGATCGAATGGAACCCTATGCACTGCGCAAAAGGGTTACCCGTGTGCTTGAAGGCGCAATTCTCGGCAATATGTTTTTTGAAGCCAGTACTAGAACCCGGGTGAGTTTTGGCTCGGCGTTTAATCTGCTTGGCGGCGAAGTGCGGGAGACCGCAGGATTTGAAAGTTCGGCACTGGTTAAGGGGGAATCACTCCAGGACACCGCTAGGGTATTGTCCGGTTTTAGCGATGTTATCTGCATGCGTCATCCCCAGGAAGGTTCCGTGGCTGACTTTGCCAGCGCCAGTCGAGTGCCGGTAATGAACGGTGGCGACGGTGCCAATGAACATCCCACTCAGGCCCTACTTGATCTCTATACCATCGGACGCGAATTACAGGCCAAAGGCCGGACTATTGATGGCTTGAGAATTGCCATGATTGGCGACCTGCGCCATGGTCGCACCGTGCACTCCCTGAGCAAACTGCTCAGTCTCTACAGCAATATTCAAGTTATGCTGATCTCGCCAAAAGAACTGGCTCTGCCAGGGGCGATTATTGAGCAGATGCGCAGCGCCGGTGTCACAGTCACGGTCTCCGATGAACTGAACAACAGCATAGCCAATGTAGATATTGTCTACTCCACACGAATTCAAGAAGAGCGTTTTACCAGCAAAGCCGAAGCGGATTTATACCGTGGCAAGTTTCGTCTTAATCAGGCTATCTATACCAAGCACTGCGAGCCAAATACGGTGATCATGCACCCACTGCCAAGAGACTCGCGCAGTGATGCGAACGAACTCGACAGTGATCTGGATAATAATCCCAATCTAGCGATTTTTCGTCAGACCGATAATGGCCTGCTGATTCGTATGGCGCTGTTTGCACTGGTACTTGATGTTGTGGATAAGGTGGACGATTTCTCCCGCGAGGTGCACTGGTACAACTCTCGACAACAGTAAAATCCCTAACAATAGCGCGCCTATTACCATCAGGTTGAGATGTTTTTTTGTTTCTAGTGTTCAATTGAGCAGCCCCAAAGCCAAAAAGTAAAAAGCTCTAAGATAAAGAGCTCTAAGATAAAGAGCTCTAAGATAGCGAGCTCTAAGATAACGAGCTCAACAATAAAGGGCGCAGGCAAAGAGTACTTTAGAGGTTTCAATGAGTGAATTTGACGATATTCGTCCCTACAACGACAGTGAAGTGCCCGCGGTTATTGCGCGCCTGATTGCCAGTCCGGAATTTATCGACCTATTGCTATCGAGACGTGCGCCGCTGCTCGCAAAGGTCTTCCCCTGGCTGATGCGTCCGCTTCTGCGCCGGGCTCTATCCAAAGCCGCAAAAAATATCCATACGGTCGCCGACCTACAACGCTACCTAACGGTATCGTTGAAAGCGCTGATCGACAAAACCACCGATGGTTTCAGCTTTAGTGGTGCGGAAAAGCTCGACCCGACAAAATCTTATCTATTTCTGAGCAATCATCGCGATATTGCCATGGATCCAGCAATGGTTAATCTGGCGCTGATCGAGAGCGGCATGGACACATTGCGCATCGCGATTGGCGATAATCTGCTGAGCAAGCCATTTGCCTCTGATCTGATGAGGGTTAATCGCAGCTTTATTGTGAAGCGCAATATTAGTGGGCGGCGGGAAAAACTCACTGAACTGAAAAAGCTCTCCGGGTATATCCGTCACTCGATTGCTCAAGAGGGTGTATCGATTTGGATCGCCCAACGCGAAGGCCGTGCCAAAGACGGTGAGGATCGCACCGAAACCGCATTGTTAAAAATGCTCGCCCTGTCTAAAGATAAAGAGCAGAGCTTTGCTCAAGCCATAGGTGAGCTCTCTATAGTGCCGGTAAGCATTTCCTATGAGTACGATCCCTGTGATGTAGATAAGGGACGTGAGCTATTCGCCAAACAGAATGGTCGCGAATATATCAAAGACGAGTTTGAGGATCTCGACACTATCCAGAAGGGATTGGTGGGCTATAAAGGACGCGTGCATGTGGCCTTTGGTCAGGCTTTTAATTACGAGCTTGGTAGCGAAATTGGTAGCGAAATTAATAGCCAACTCAACGAGCAACTAGAGAATGCCGACAAACTCGCGGCAGCCATCGACCAACAGGTCTACAGTCAATATAAACTTTTCCCGAGTAATATTATCGCCTACCAAATGCTCGGTAAAACCGATGGCTTGGAGCGGGTTAAGCAGCTTTGGCCCGACTGTGATTGGTTTGATGTGGAAGCCGTTTTCAACAGCCAGTTAAATGCCGCGCCGCGCAAATATCGCGATATTATGACCCAGAGCTACGCCGCACCTGTATCAAATTATTTACAGGCAACACAGGGATGTTAATTTTTTGTTAGACGCAGACGTTAGAGAGACAATCCAGCAGGGCTATCGGAAATTCTTAAAGTCCCGTGATCTGAGTCCGCGTCTCGGACAAAAACAGATGATCGCCACTGTGGCCAACGCCCTCAGTGATAATGACCCGGACAAGCGCCTCGCTGTGGTTGAAGCGGGCACAGGTACAGGTAAAACCGTCGGCTATTTAATCGCCGCCCTGCCAATCGCCCGGGCCCTAAAGAAGACAGTGGTCGTCGCCACCGGCACCATAGCCCTGCAAGAACAGTTAATTCACAAAGACCTTCCCGAACTACTCGAAGCCTGTGGCTGGGACCACAGCTGTGCTCTGGTTAAAGGCCGTGGCCGCTATGCCTGTAACCTAAAAATGGAACAGTGCCTCGACGCAATCAAGTCCAAGGATGCCGGGCTATTTCTATTTGAAGATGAAGTCGCTTTTAATCCCAATGTACAAACCGAAGATCTCTATCGCGAAATGTCCGATGCGTTAGCCGAAGGCACCTGGGATGGCGATCGCGATTCCTGGGAATCGCGCATTCAAGATGTGGAATGGCGTGCCCTGACCATTGACCGCCGTCAGTGCAGTGGCCGTCGCTGTCGCTTTGTTAATCAATGCGCCTTTTTTAATGCCCGCAATGAGCTTGAAGAGAGTGAGTGCATAGTTGCCAATCACGATCTGGTGATGGCTGATTTAGCTCTTGGAGGCGGTGCGATTCTGCCGCCACCAGAGGATTGCATCTATATCTTCGATGAAGGTCATCGCATAGGCGACACCGCGATTCGTCACTTCGGTGCCGAGTGTCGTGTCAATAACAGTATTACCTGGCTTGAGCGCCTGCAGAAACAGTGTAAAGGGCAGGTTCCAGTATTTGAAAAAGACACCGCATTGGCCGAGCAATTACCGCGCCTCGAAAAAGGTGCGACAAAAATAATTGAGTTGCTTAATGTTGCCTATCCGATACTTCAGCAAGCATTGGAATCCGCCGACTATCCCGAGGACGGGCGCTACAGATACGCCAATGGTGATATAGGTGAGGGTCTTCGCGATATCGCCTCGCAACTGGCCAAGCAAACCAGTGCTTGGCTCGGGCGGCTCGAAGTGCTGGTTGATACCCTAAACGATGCCCTAGGTGACAAGCAGTACCCAATACCGGCTCCAGATGTTGAACTGTTTTATCAGCAGGCCGGCAGTTGGCAGTCGCGAGCGGAACAGCTGTTAGCCCTGTGGGATAGATTACAGCGCGAAATAAAAACCGGCGATATGCCGTTAGCCTGTTGGTTGCGCCTCGATGACAGTGGCAACAATGTGGATATCTCCGTTAATGCCAGCCCGATTCAGGCGGCGGAATTATTGCGCGATGTACTTTGGGGCAGTTGCTATGCCTCGGTAGTGACCTCGGCGACACTACGCGCATTGGGGTCATTTCAAACCTTGCAGCGCGAGACTGGCATTCCGGATTTCGCCCATTTTATGACCGTCGCTGGCGCCTTTGACTATCAGCAGGCGGCAGTGATTCGCGTGCCCGCGGATGCCGTTGAAGGCAATCAAACAGACGCGCACACCCGATATATTATTGATCATTTCGCCGAGTACGAGGAGCCCCACTGTGGCACCTTGGTATTGTTCTCATCCCGGCGACAGATGGAGCAGGTCTACGACGATCTCTCCAGTGAGCTGCAGAAGAATATTTTGATTCAGGGCCAACTGTCTAATCGCGAAATGGTGCGCCTGCATAAAGAGCGCATTGATCAGGGCCGTACTAGTGTTTTGATGGGATTGGCCAGCTTTGCCGAGGGCGTAGATCTGCCTGGGGATTACTGCCGCCATGTGGTAATTGCCAAGCTACCTTTTGCGGTGCCAGATGACC
Source organism: gamma proteobacterium HTCC2207 (assembly GCA_000153445.1). Lineage (GTDB taxonomy): Bacteria > Pseudomonadota > Gammaproteobacteria > Pseudomonadales > Porticoccaceae > HTCC2207. Next base: position 890,632 of record CH672396.1, read on the forward strand.
CCTTGCACGAGGCCTTATCTGAGTGGATTGAAGCCGGTGGCGGCAATTCGTTTTTTGATATTTCGCTACCCATAGCCTCTCTGAGACTGGTTCAGGCCTGCGGTCGACTATTGCGCACCGAAAAAGATACCGGCACCGTCACTATCCTCGATAAACGTTTAATCACTAAACGTTACGGTACTCAGTTATTAAACGGGCTACCGCCTTTCCGTCGTGAGATTGGTTAGCTATTTTCGGGTTTAAAGAGTTGAGGGGGAATGTCCATGAGCACGCGTCACAATGAATTGGGCAATCTGCTTTTTGAACTGGAAAAAGAACTTCGCGAAGCACAGCTATGGGGCAAGCAGAGTCCAGCGCCCGAGGCGCTACTCAGTACCGAACCCTTCTCAATTGATCTGCTTACCTTCACCGAGTGGCTGCAGTTTATTTTCTTGCCCAGGATGTATGCCACTATCGAGGCGGCCGAAGAGTTGCCCGAGACCTGCAGTATCGCACCTATGGCAGAACAGTTTTTTAGTGCTGAGGAAGCCTCTTTGAAGACGTCCCCAAAAACGTCAGTGGAAAGCCCTAAAGAGAACACAAATAAAAACGCCGGAAAAACTGATCGAAAATCAATTATCCGGCGTCTCGCTGCGATCGATCGCTTTATTAGCGATCAGTAGCTGGGCGTTTGCGTGGCTTTCTCGGCTCTGAGTCGGAACCGCGATGCGCTTTTGGCTTGCCCTTGAAGGCAGGCTTATCTCGCTTACCTTTAAAGGCAGGCTTCGCATCACGTTGTTCGCCGGCAGTGCCGTTATCAACGCTAATTTTTAAGGGTTTCTGACAGACGCGCACCTTGTAGAGATGGTCAAATAACTCTTTCGGCATGCCTTCGGGCAGATCAACTGTGCTGTGGTTGTCATGCAATTTGATATGGCCAATAAACTGCGCATCGATCTGCGCTTCATTGGCAATCGCGCCAACAATATTTTTTGGTGACACATCATCATTGCGGCCTACCTCGATGCGGTAGGTAATCATGGCAACATCATTGCCTTCATTGTCAGTCATTGGCGCTTTGTCACGCGCAGCCTTGGGGGCGCGATCAGGACGCTGACGTTCGCTTCGATCGCTGCGGTCATTTCTTTCATTGCGCTCGCGAGGCTTGCGATCATTCGAGCGATCTTTGTTCGATGCTCTGGGGGTATCTATAGCAACCATTTTCGGAAACAGCGGACGCTCTTTCTGAGCTTCAAAAGCCAGAGCCGCAGCCAGTAGGGTCATGTCGATATCATGCTCAGCGGCCACTTCTTTAACCAGCGAGTGAAACTTATCCAGTTTGGTCGACTTGCACATACCCACCAACTGCTCTTTAAACTGCTCAACGCGCTGACCACTAACTTCTTCATTGCTTGGCAGGTTAAACGAGCTAATTGGCTGACGCGTCGACTTCTCAATCGAGCGCAGCATGCGGGTTTCTTTCTGGGTAACAAACATGATCGCTTTACCTTCGCGACCGGCACGTCCAGTTCGACCGATACGGTGAACGTAGGACTCATTGTCGTAGGGAACGTCATAGTTGATTACATGACTGATACGCTCAACGTCCAAACCGCGAGCGGCGACGTCAGTGGCCACAACTATATCCAGCTGGCCTTTCTTTAAGCGATTGATGGTGCGCTCGCGCACTGTCTGAGTCAGATCACCATTGAGCGCCGCTGAGGAAAATCCGCGAGCTTCAAGCTTTTCAGCAATTTCCAGTGTCGAGGATTTGGTGCGCACAAAAATAATCATGCCATCAAACTGTTCAACATCGAGAATCCGGGTAAGGGCATCCATCTTCTGGTGGCCTTTAACCATCAGGTGAGACTGGGCAATACGTTCAACAGTCTTGGTCTTGTTCTCAATACTGACCACTTCGGCATCACCGAGATACTTATCGGCAACACGCTTGATTGCCGGTGGCATAGTGGCGGAGAACAGAGTGCGCTGACACTCAGGCGGTGTTTTAGCCAAAATAGTTTCGACATCATCAATAAAGCCCATGCGCAACATCTCATCGGCTTCGTCCAAGATCAGACCTTTGATCTGACTGAGGTCCAAACTGCGACGACGCAAATGGTCAAGCATACGACCAGGAGTACCAACGACTACCTGAGCACCGCGCTTTAAACCGCGTAGCTGGCCACCAATATCTGCACCACCGTAGATCGGCAGAACGTGGAAACCTTTGATATGTTTGGCGTAGCTTTGGAACGCTTCTGCCACCTGAATCGCCAATTCGCGAGTCGGGGTCAGCACCAAAACCTGAGGTGTTTTTTGTTTCTCATCCAGCTTGCTCAAAAAAGGCAGTGCAAATGCAGCAGTCTTGCCAGTACCCGTCTGGGCTGTACCTAGAAGGTTTTTACCCTCCAGCAGGATCGGAATGCTCGCCTCTTGAACGGGAGAGGGTTGCTCGTAACCGAGTTGCTGAACGGCTTTGAGGACGGGGGCAGAAATACCCAGTGATGCGAAGTCAACGGACGACATTAATTTACCTGTGCTTGGGGAGTTTTGGGCCCCGGATTAAGAGGCGGCGGAGTATACGCCTAAGTGACTCTTTTTTATAGTTTTTTCGGGGTTGTTTTTGTTGCAATGAAGGAAGCAATACAGGCGTCAGTTAGAGATGGCGGAGCCGCTTTTTGAGTTCGGTATTAACGCATGATTTCAACCACTACCTCGGTCTTTACTGAATTAGCGATAAAGCACTGATCATGTGATTGATGGTGCATCATTTCCAGCTGATCCAATGACGGTTGTTTATCACCACCAAAAGTCGCCTCTGGGCGAAGAGAGACTTTGGTCATCGACATCTTACCCTCGTTATCTTTCTCCATAATGCCAATCGCGTTATCAATATACTGATCAATCACAAAGCCTCTTTTTCCCGCGATAGCGAGAAAAAACAGCATATGACAGCTGGAAAGTGAGGCAATAAACGCCTCTTCTGGATCTACATTGGCCTCGATTTAATAGGGTAGTGGCACAATTGATGGGGCCGAAGAGGCAGCAACAACTGCGCCGCCGTCAAATGCCCAGGTATGGCCGCGGCTGTATTTATTGTCTGTGAAGGTCTCTTCGAGTTGGCGCTTCCAGACTACTTTTACGCTATGTTCTGACATTTCCTTGCCTCACTATTGTTTGTTTGTGGCTTTAACTGCATCGGCAAGAGCCTTTGATCCTCTGGCCTCTAAATGTTCAATCACACTGCCCACGTCCTGCTCTGATCTATTTTGACTGAGCTTATATTTGCACTGAATATCTGTGATTTCTACTTCAAAGCCAACGATATGTTTCAGCATTCCCGCGTTATATTCGGGTTCCCAATAGGTCTCAAAGGCTTTTTCATACTTATTACTCAGAGTGTCGACAATGGTTTTCACTGCATCCAGCTGCGGAATGACTTTACAAACTCCATAGATATGTACTGCCTGATAATCCCACGTGGGAACCCCCGGATTTATATACCAAGACGGCGAGATATAACCATGTGGCCCCTCCAACGTTATCAGCACTTCCTGCTCATTGATCTCATTACACTGGGGATTATGTCTAGCGAAATGGCCGAGAATTTTTTGCCTGTCATCGCTGACTAGAAAGGGGAGATGGCTTGAGAATAACTTTCCCTTGAGGGTTGAGATAATTTGCCCGAATGCATGGTGTTCAATAAAAGCGAAAATTTCATCGCGATCAGTGATATGAAAATGCTTAGGTATATACATGGCGTGCTGGTCTCTGTGGGTTTAGCACAATCTTACTATCAAAGTAGCACAGGAATATCTGCCACATAGGGGTATGTAATCAGAGCTCTATTAGCGTAATCAATGCCCGCCATGAGCAGGCAGAGCTTTCGAAGTCGAATAAATTGGGTTTAAATACCACCCTGAAAACAACAATAACTATCCACGGAATCCCCCATGTCTGAGCTCTACCTAGTCCGTCACGCCCAAGCCTCCTTTGGCGCCGCCAACTACGATCAACTCTCGGATCTAGGCCATAAACAGTCCCGCTGGCTAGGTGAACATCTGGGCAGGCGTCAGGCCCGCTTTGATACCTTTGTTCTGGGGGATATGGTGCGTCATCATGAAACTATGGATGGCATCTGTGCAGGTATGGAGATCGATGGCAGTGAGCGGATAGTGCTTCCAGGGCTAAATGAATATAACTTTGTCGATATGACCGCAGCCTATGGCAAAAGTCATGGTGATGATCCGCTCTACAAAGCTATTGCCGCCGATCCAGAGGATCGCAAAAATTACTTTCGTTTGCTGCGCAAGGTATTAACTCTGTGGACAAGAGGCGAGATCGAGAGTGCACCCGAATCTTGGGTAGACTTTAAAGCTCGGGTACTCGATGCACAGAAGCAGATTCAAGCTATGGCGGACAGTGGAAACTCTATTCTTGCTATTGGCTCAGGGGGTTCAATCAGCACCTTTGTGGGTGGCGTATTGGGAATTCCCGATGAGAATGTCTTTGATCTAAATCTGCAGTATAAAAATACCGCAATTAGCCATTTCTTTTTTAATACTAAGAAGATGAATTTAACTGGGTTTAATGGGGTGCCGCATTTGGATACGAATGAGATGGAGCAGTATATTACTTATGGTTAATACACTGCTTATTGATTCAATCTCGAACAAATAAAGATCTTCGCTTTGTCGATGGAGGACATGCTTCCAAGGCTTTGGCAGGCCGAACAGGGCGTTCTGTTAGATTGCCATTACATTTCGGGCATATCCAATTCAATTTATCTTTAGCGCAGGCTTTACAGAATGTGCATTCAAATGAGCAAATCGTCGCGTCATGAGAATCAGGTGCAATATCGTTATCGCAGTATTCACAGTTAGGGTGTATTTCTAACATTTAAATTTATTCTCCGAATTTAATGTTCGCTTCTAATTTTCAATTTTCCAGCTTAATTTTTATCCAGTTTTTCTGCTTCCCAAGTCTTATATGTTTTCTTTGTACCTTTGATTTTCCAGGCTATGGGCCCGGCAGTTGAGCGGCCAGTACAAATCGCACCAGCAGCGCTAGTACTTGAAAATATGTAGCTTTGAGTGAATTCTTTATGCTTGCCTTTATCCACTAAGATTCCTTGTTCGACTAACTTTTCATGATGCTTCCAGTAGTATGACTTTTCGCTTCGACCACCAATATATTTAGCTCGAGCGAGCGAGCCTTTTTGTACAATAAACTCTCCATTTTCAAGTATAGCCGTTGCAATTATTCCTTCACTCTTCAGCGTTAACTCGAATACCTGACTATCTATGCTTTGCTGAGATTTTAATAGTTCGGCATGCCTATCTGGTTTCGTATTGCGGTTAAATAAGTCAACTTTTACCGCAGGCAGCACCATAAGTAATTGCTCAATAAACGTTTCCATATTTGCCTTGGAAGCTTCCGAAAGGCTCGGTAGGGAGGGGTTTGTGCTATTTTCTAGACTAGTATTTGCGGCAGTAATTCCTTCTTGGACAAGTCTGGATTCAATGTACTGTACATGGGCTTTATGGAGATTGTTGGCGGCGGATGTAATCAGAATAACCCGAGTCCACCAATCTTTATTTGCGTCATGACTTTTGATGCGAGCTGCAATACTTTCACCTTCGCCGATGTAAGCTAAAGGCTCTTCATTAAGCTCTCCGAGAAGGATATATACGCCCGTATATGAACTTTCACGCCGTTTGAGAGCTTCATGGAGACGCGTCCTTGGTGCCACCAGTATATGGCCCGTCCAGCCAAAAACTTCAGCGGTAAGCATTCCATCTGGTTTACCATCAATGAAAAATAACTCTAATGTTGTTGCGCTCAATTAGCTCATATCTCCAGTCTGTCGAAGTAGGTTTTTATGTGGCAATTGGGATCTAAAAAATCCACGCCACCAACAACCAAATAATCACAAAAAACAAAAAGAACCCACCCAAAATAAACTGAATCTCACCGAGCAATCCATCTCCAGCCGTGATCGCAAAAATAATCATAATCACAATAGTGACAAAGAACGAAATAACCGCTGAATCCCTAAACCCCAGACCCGGCGCAAAATGCACACTGACCAGCTCAGCCACTATCGGCGCCATCAGAAAAATAGCCACAGCCAACACCAACACTAGGCTAACAATCGCTATCGCAATCTTGCGGGTCTCGTTTTTATCTTTTTCGTCTGTTTCACCTAACATAATGATCACTCAGCATTTTGATTGGCTTTAATAAGCTCACGGATTTTATTTGGATCAGGCATGCCGCTGGCGATAATTTCTGGAGAATCTCCTGCGGTGTAGATTTCGATGGTGCCAACACCAAAGATGCGGTTAAAGAATGACTGTTTAACCTTAGTGGTGCGGACGCTACTGAGATTAACCTCTGACCGTTCTTTGCTGAGCAGGCCCTTTTCAAAGAGGATCTCATTGCCATTAACACTGAGTTTTGACGCTTTGTTTTTAAGGTGCCAGGTCAGCAGAATCAACAGGCCTAATCCCCCAGCAGGGATCAGTATTAAACAGAGGATAAATCCCAGTGGATTGTTCTTAAACATAACGGGGTGTTCGGAATACAGCTCGGTCATGGTGTTGCTCCTTGATAGATGCCTGGTAGGCCTTTCTTATTAGTTATATCAGTTTGTTTTTGCCACAGTGTTACAGGGCATTAATCAGAATCCACAGTGAGCTCACTAGGATGGTGATCATGGTGGTGGACATGCCAATAGGACGCAGGACCTTTGGGCCCAGTTCGGTGATGGCCAGGTAGTGGCAGATACGTCCTAGAACCAGTGCGATACCGAGAGCATGTAGCCATAGGTCTTTGGCACCTAATAACTCCATGGCGACAAATAACAACAGTGCCATGGGGACGGTTTCAACAAAGTTACCTTGGCCGCGGATCCGCCGCAGCATTTCTGGATCGTCGCCAGTGCCAATAAAGATATTGGTTTTTACTCGGTATAAACCGGCGCGCAGTGTAAAGGGGATAAATAGCAGGCCCAGTAGGGCGATGTAGATCGGGGTAATGCTAAGTATGGTTGGCAGTTGCATGTTAACTCCGTAAAAGATGGTGAGATGTGCCTGGCTGGTTTAAGCGCAGTCAATAACTGAATGTATTGAGTTAAAATAGACCATACCGGAGTGCTTTACCTGTTTGTGCAGTGGATCGCTGTTGTCTGAGATCAGCAGAACTCCGGAGTCTTGTTTTTTCTAGTGGCTGCGGACCTCCGCGGGTTAAACTATGACCACTAAAAAACAGCCGATGGGTTGATAACAAACAATAAGGGGAGAGACAGGTGACAACAGAATTTGATATGAGCGGCAAGGTCGCTATGGTTACAGGTGCATCCAGTGGTTTTGGTGTTAATTTCGCAAAAATCTTGGCCGCTCGTGGTGCTAAGGTAGTGGTTGCAGCGCGCCGTGTTGATCGTCTTGAAGCCCTAGTGGCAGAGATTCAGGCGGCGGGTGGTGAAGCCTGTGCCGTGGCAATGGATGTGACCAGTGCCGAGTCAGTTACCGCTGCCTTTGATAAGGGCGAAGCGGCCTTTGGTACGATTACGGTTGTCTCTAACAATGCGGGTGTTGCCGATGGCAAGAGTGCATTAAAAGCCGATGAAGCGAGCTGGGATTGGGTGGTAGACACTAACTTGAAAGGCGTATGGATGGTGGCTCAAGAAGCGGCTAAGCGCATGGTTGCAGCTGGTGTTGGCGGAAGCATAGTCAATACAGCCTCTATTTTGGGACTCCGTGTGGCCTTTGCTCAGTCAGTTTATTCAGCCTCTAAAGCCGGTGTGATTCAGTTGACTAAGGCCCAGGCGTTGGAGTGGGGCCGCAAAGGGATTCGTGTGAATGCACTCTGTCCTGGATACTTCTTAACCGAAATGACTGAGTCGTTGTTTGATTCCCCTGAGAGTGCTAAATTTCTTGCTTCGTCGCCCCTTGGACGTGCGGGCAATATGGACGAGATCAGTGGGCCGTTTTTGCTCTTGGCCGGTGATGCCGGTGGTTATTTGACGGGTGTTGCATTGCCTGTGGATGGCGGCCAATCTATTGGCAGCATGTAAGATCGTTAATCAAACCGTACAGATGGAAATGCTATGAGCTTGCAAGATAATCGTCGTGAATACGATTATGGAAAATTAACTCGAGAGTCCTTGTCGGCTAGCCCCTTCGAGCAGTTTACGCTGTGGATGGAGCAGGCGATTGAGGCGGGTATTCAGGATCCCACGGCGATGAGCGTAGCCACTGTGTCTGCCGAGGGTAAACCTTGGCAGCGCATGGTGCTGTTAAAAGACTTTGATCAGCGCGGCTTTGTGTTTTATACCAATCTCGGCAGCCGCAAGGCGCAGGAGATTGCGGCTAATGCGCAGGTGAGTCTTCATTTCCCCTGGTTGCAGTTGGACCGTCAGGTGATTGTTGGTGGCCGTGCTGAGCGTTTATCCACTGTTGAGGTAATGAAATACTTTCTTAGCCGTCCCAAAGGGAGCCAGTTGGCTGCCTGGGCGTCCAAGCAGAGCAGTCGAATCAATTCCCGTCAGGCATTGGAAACTCAGTTTGCTCAGATCAAAGAGAAGTTTGCCGAGGGTGAGATTCCATTGCCGGATTTTTGGGGCGGCTTTCGGGTGGTGCCTGAAGAGATTGAGTTTTGGCAGGGTGGTGAAATGCGTCTGCATGATCGCTTTAGCTATCTGCGTTCTGAGGATGGCAGTGACAGCTGGGAGATAGGCCGACTGTCGCCATAATTAAGGGCCACTAGTAACTTATTTCTGTAATAATTAAACACCGGTCTCCAGCCGGTGTTTTTACATTCACCTCATCGTCGATCGATTTTCCCACCAGCGCTCGGGCCATGGGAGAGTCGATGCTGATCCAGTTGAGCGCCGAATCAATTTCATCTGAACCCACCAATCGATAAATATGTTCCTCACCACTGTCTTCATCTTCCACCGTCACCCAAGCGGCAAAAAACACCTTTGATGGATCTCTGGGTTTGTCTTCGACAATAGTCGCGTCTTCGATTCGCTTGGTGAGATAGCGCACACGGCTATCAATCTCCCGCAGCCGGCGCTTGCCGTAAATATAGTCGCCATTCTCTGAGCGATCACCATTCTTGGCGGCCTCATGCACAATGTGTGTGACCTTGGGACGTTCGACTTTCCACAGCTGATGAACCTCGGCGCGCATCTTGCTGGCACCCTCTGGGGTGATATAGGGCGAAATTTTTGGTGTTGGAGGTCTATAGCGCCCCATAGTTTAGGTGCCATCCTTCAAGTTAAATACATCGCGATAGAAGGCTAATTCGCTCTCCATAGCGTGGATAATATTATTGGCCTTTCTGAAGCCGTGACCCTCATCGGGGAAAGTAACATGGGCCACTTGAATCCCTTTTTCCTTGAGTAACTTGACCATCATCTCTGCTTGATTGGGGGGTACGACCTTATCTTCTAGTCCCTGTAAGAAAATCACCGGACAGTTAAGGCCCTCTGCATGGTGGATCGGAGAGCGCTCGAGATAGATATCTCGGCGCTCGGGGTAGGGACCAATCAAGCTATCCATATAGCGCGATTCAAATTTATGGGTGTCTTTGGCTAGGGTTTCCAAGTCGCCAATACCATAGAGGCTGGCACCGGCCTGAAAGGTATCGGTAAAGGTCAACGCCGAGAGTACGGTGTACCCGCCGGCGCTGCCACCGCGGATCAGGCAGCGCTGTGGGTCTATAATATGCTGCTCGGTAAGATAGCCAATTGCCTTTTGGGTATCTTGCACGTCGGCAATACCCCAAGCACCGGCCAAAGAATGGCGATAGGCGCGACCAAAGCCCGTGCTGCCGCGATAGTTAATATCCACCACGGCAAAGCCGCGATTGCACCAGTATTGCAGTTTAAGGTTTAACCCACTGTCGGCAGAACCGGTGGGGCCGCCGTGACAGAGAGCGATAACTGGGGGCAACTCGCCTTCGATACCACAGTATTGAGCATTGGTTGGCGGGTAATAAAATGCATGGACCTGTTGGTTATCGCTTCCGCTGGCAAATAAGATCGATTGGGGCTCGGCGAGATCGCCAGAGTCCAGTGCCAGGGTAGCAGGCGAGTAGACCGATTCAACGGCAGCTTGAGGGCTAATGCTGATCAGTTCGCCTGGCACCGCTGCGGCACCTGCCACGACAAAGAGTTTATCTCCATGGCAGGTCAGGGCTTGCATGCTGCTGTACTGGCAGTCTATTTGGCTCAGTTGGCCTGAGGCAATATTAATAAAACCGCTGTGCCAGATACCTTTGGCAGTCCAGACGCAGGCAATGTTATGGGCATCAATAAAGTCATAGGTTGTCATGCCAAACTGCCATAGAGGCTTGGCAAATTCCGCATCCATTTCGAGTACTGGGAGGATGGCACTCTTTTCAATGCGGTAAATATTCCACCAGTTATGTTTGTCTGAGACAAAATAGAGCTGATTGTCTGGCGACCACTGGGGCTGAAAAATAGCTTCATTGTTATCTTCGCCGGCGATCAGGGTTTGATCGGTCAGGGCATTGTCAGTGAGGCTGGCTAACCATAGCTGAGTGCAATCCCATGGCATATTGGGGTGCTGCCACTCTATCCAGCAAAGCTGTTTACCGTCGGGGCTGATACGCGGATAGGCATAAAAGTCTGCGCCACTCACCAGAGTGTTTAGGCTGCCATCGTCGATCGCAATGCTGACCAACGTATTTTCCGGTTCGCGGTCTTCATGGTGAGTTTCACAGACGGCAATCAATTGTTGGCGCGCTGAATCAAGAATTAGGTCAGCAAAGCGTGGGCCTTTTACAGTGATAGGGACGGGCTGTTTGTTCTCAGTGAGCGATAGCTGATAAATACGCTGATCGGCGCCATTGACGAAATACAGATACTTATCATCTGCGACATAGGCCATACCGCCATATTCATGTACTCGGCTGTGATGACTAAAGGGGGCTGCAAGCAGATCCCGAATACTGCCATCGGCCTCGCGGCACATAATCACATTGCGGCCCGCTTCCCAGGGTCGGCTTTCAATCCAGAACAGGCGCTCGCCATGGGACTGGAGAAAATTTAACCCCGGTGCTGCACGAGTGATTAGCTCGGCACTGATACTGGATGGCCAGCTGCCATAGGCTTTGGCTGTCTTGTGCATATTAGCCACCAGCCAGTTTGACATTGTGGCCGAGCTTTTCCAGTTCGGCTTTAAGGGTGTCTCGATGATCGCCCTGAATTTCAATCAGGCCATCTTTGACCGTTCCGCCAGTGGAGCACTTCTGCTTAAGCTTCTTGGCCAGTGTTTTTAAATCCCCTGCTGCCAGACCCAACCCAGAGACTGTGGTGACTCCCTTGCCTTTACGACCTTTGGTTTCACGACGAATACGTACAGTGCCATCGCTCTCGATGACCTGCTCTGTGGGTGCCTGTTTAATGCGCCCTGAATCCGTAGAGTAGACTAGTCGTGATTCGTTATTTGCCATCTGAGTTCTCAGTTAATTGGTTAGGATAATCTTACCAATATGTTGGCTCGATTCCATTAGCGCATGCCCTTTGTTGGCTTCAGCCAATGCAAAGCGGCTGTGGACTACAGGCTTAAATTTGCCCTCGGCTATTAAGGGCCAAACTTGAGACTCAACCCCCGCGGCAATACGCGCTTTATTTTCAAGCGGCTGGGCACGCAGGGTCGAACCGGTTAAGACAATCTGTTTAAGCATCAGTGGCAGCAGATCCAGTTCTGTTTTGGATCCGCGTAAAAAGGCAATGCTAACAATTCTCGCCTGTGGCGCGCAGGCATTAAAATTGCGCTGCATATAGTCACCACCGACCATATCCAAAACCACATTGACGCCGTTGCCGGTGAGTTCCTGGCAGACCTCAACAAAGTCTTGCTGGTTATAGTTCACCGCCTTTACTGCGCCGAGCTCCTCACAGACTGCGCATTTTTCTTCCGAGCCCGCCGTGGTGATCACATTCACACCCATAGCCGTGGCCATCTGAATTGCCGTAGTGCCAATACCGCTGGAACCACCATGGACCAGCAACCATTCACCGGCTTTTAATTCCGCCCGCTCAAATAGATTGTGCCAAACCGTAAAGCAGGTCTCAGGTAAAGCGGCGGCATCCTCTAGATCCAAACCCTCGGGAATCGGCAGGCATAGAGATTCTTCGGCAATGGCGTACTCGGCATAACCGCCGCCTGAGAGCAGTGCACAGACCTGATCACCAATCGCCCAATCCGTAACACCCGCACCTAAGGCCACTACAGTACCTGAGACTTCGAGACCGGGAATATCGGTAACACCTGGGGGTGGGGGATAAAAGCCCATGCGCTGAAACACATCTGGACGATTGATGCCGGCGGCGGCGACCTGTATCAAGAGCTGGTTGTCAGCGGGCGCAGGCACAGCTCTAGAGCTGGGTTTTAAAACTTCAGGGCCGCCGGGTTGGGTGATTTCGATGCTGGTTTGGCTGATGGGGACTGTGCTGGGTAAGCTCATAGTGGTTACTCTTTTTTTAAGCTTAGAGTTTAGCTGCTTATGGCTTAACTTCTCAATGCCACAAACACACCACCACCGATTAATAATGCACCAGAGCCAAACTTTAGATATTGGGTTTTGGGTGAGGCCGCAAACGAGGATTTGGTTTTTGCCGCCACATAAGCATAGCCCGCCATTACGAGACCCACAGAGAATGTTGCGATCAAAAATAACAATGCGATATCGGTTGCTGAGATGTTCTCCAAATCCAGAAAAGCGGGGAAGAAACTGAGATAGAACAATGTGACCTTTGGATTACTCACAGAAGTAGCGAGCCCGACTAAATAGTTGGCTGAGTAGTTGGTGGGTTTGGGCGCTTCGCTGGGTGTATTGTTGTTGCTGGAGGTAATTAGCTGGAACCCCAAGTAAATAAGGTATGCGGCGCCAGCATATTTAACAATCACGAAAAAGCTGCCCATCACTTCCGCAAGGGCGGCGAGGCCAAATATGGCCAGGGCGATAAAGATAAAGTCGCCACTGAGAATTCCCATGGCCGTTGCTAAACCTTGGCGAAAGCCGGAGTCCAGTGCGCGGGCAACAACTACAACAACACCAGGGCCTGGAAGTAGAGCCAGAACAATCATCGTGGTGTAGAGCGCCAGTGCGGAGGTCAGAGTCATATTGTTTCTCTTAAGCTAGAGTTATTCAATCATTAATTGAGGGCGTTTTTGAGTTTAGTCCAGAGCCGGCCGTCGATGGCGGCTAGCCCGATACCGATAAAGGCCATGCCGACAAAATACCTGTTGTGCATTTGTTCGTCCAATATTAGCCAGCCTAAAAAGCTTGCAGTAATTGGAACTAGAAATGTCACTAGTACTACATTGGTGGCACCGGATGAAGAGAGGATCCGAAAGAACAGAATATAGGCCAATGCAGTGGAGAAGATGGCAAGAGCGAAGATCGCCAGCCATACATTTAGGCTTGGATTGGCGAGTTGGTCGGGGCGCTCGACCATGAATGTCAGCGGTATTAAAATAACCGTGGCTGTTGTGACTTGGCCAACAGCGGTACTAAAAGGGCTAATGCCGAGCGCTTTAAAGCGCCGACTAAACACCGAGGCGCTACCATAGGCCATGGCTGCGCCAATAATGGCGAGTTGGGCTAGCGTCTCTAGGCTCATATCTAGGCCGAGATTGGCAAGTGAGTCTGCGCCGATCAATACAGTCACGCCAAATAAGCCTACTAGAACGCCAATAATTTTTTGTCTGGTCATATGTTCGTCGGCCAAAAAGACGCCGGCAATTAAGACGGTAAATAAAGGTGTTGTAGCATTAATAATCGAGGCTAAACCTGCGCCTATATGGGTTTGGCCCCAGACGATTAGACCAAAGGGGATAACATTGTTGAACAGGCCCACAACAAAAAATGTGCGCCACAGTTTGAAGGTTTTTGGTACTTCGTAACCTGATGCTAGCAAGATAACCCACAATGTGATGGCGGCAATTCCGACTCTCAGTGTGACTATGGTAAGGGGAGGCAGTTCTGTGACTGCGACGCCGATAAAAAAGAACGAGCCACCCCAGAGAAAGGACAGCAACAGCAACATTGCCCAGTCTTTGGACCCCATACTTTGGTTGATCATTGGGTGTTCCTTTGTGTCTGTTAACCAATCAAGGGCTGCCATCCTGAGCGAAGTCGAAGGATCTCGTCCAGTTGGCAGTCTACTTTCCGGGAACGCTTAGGGTGACATAGATTGGATTATTCTGACAGGGTGTATTTAGGCTGGTGTTGAAGTAGCTGCGAGGAGATCTCTCACATTCGTTCGAGATGACATAATTTAATAATACTGTCATCCCGACAGAGCGCAGCGACGAGGGATCTCCCTGTGGGTTACGGTAACCCTTAATAGAGATCCATTAGTCGTTCTATTGGGTTTTGTCAGTAACAGCACTAAAGTCAACAAAGAGCTCAGCTGAGTAAACTATTTCATCAAAGGATGATTCGACACTTCTTGGCGCGTTGGTTTTTGCAGCAGTTAGCGATTTATCATTGTAGCTGTGGTTTCGCTTGGTGGCGGTTACCACTATCTCTTCAAGCATCTGTGCCCCCTGGGTACCTTTGATCCATAGACGATTATCTCTGAAACTTACTGGAGTCAGTGTCACGCCCAGTGATTTTTCATAGAGGGCTTTTTGTTTCATGATTTTTTCTAGGGCAAGCTGTTTAACCTGGTTCTTGAAGGCGTCTTTGCTTGAATGCTCAAAGGCTATGTCAGATAGTTCTATCTCCTCTCTGCTGTCGGCGACGCTGGCGAGGGTCTTGAGTTGAGACTCTTGCATGATGGTTATGGCCATGCGGTTAACCACTTTATAGCTATCAGGTTTTTTGCCAAACCAGACATACTGCGGCGATGTGGAAAATTTAGAGCTTTTTATATGCTCGGGGTTAATGCCCGCAGTGACTAACTGTTTGCTGATAGATTCCCTCAGGGCCATGTTATTTGAGATCGACGTCGAGAGCTGTTGATCTTCGCTGGTGATCACCAAGCTAATAATGGCTTTATCGGAATAGGCTTTTTTTTCAGCCTCGGCTCTGAGAGTGACAATTTTTTCGCTGGGATAAAGGAACTGGCGAAGGTCGTTGGGGCTGCCTTTGAGTTCTGGCTGAGCAAAGGCACTAAGGGGCAGGCAGCAAAACAGTAGGCAGGTGATTAATTTGGTCATAGTTGTCTCATCCGGTTGGTCTGTAGTAATTTAAAGTAGACACTTTTTAAATAGGCCGCTTTTAAAATAGACCCTAGCAACCGTTACTGCCTACAATGGTCAGATAAAATCTGAGAAATTAGACAGCTGCAGTTAGACAGCTAAAAATAGAGAGAGTAGGGCGCTTCGCATGATTGAGATCACTGCCAGAGAAAAAATCTACCAAGTTATTTTTGGCACCGACACGCCGGCCGGCCAACGTTTCGATATTTTGCTGATCACTATGATTCTGCTGAGTGTGCTGGCCGTTATTTTTGGTTCGATTAGCTCGATTCACGATCACTATGGGGTTTTAATCTTCCGCCTGGAGTGGATATTCACTGGGCTGTTCTCAATTGAGTATCTACTGCGCATCTATTCCTCACCCAAACGGCTCAGCTATATATTCAGTTTTTATGGCCTTGTGGACCTACTCTCTATCGTGCCCACCTATCTGGCGCTGTTTATACCGGGGGCCAGCTATTGGCTGATATTGCGTTTGCTTCGTGTGTTGCGAGTCTTTCGTGTGCTCAAGTTAGTGCGCTATCTGTCTGAAGCAAATATTTTATTGCGCTCTATGTATGCCTCGCGGCGCAAGGTACTGGTGTTCTTTACCGTGGTATTAGTGCTCAGCGTGATTTTTGGCAGCCTGATGTTTTTGGTTGAAGGACCAGAAAACGGCTTTACCAGTATTCCAAAAAGTATCTACTGGACCATAGTCACCATTACCACTGTGGGTTACGGTGATATTGCACCGCAGACGGTGGTTGGACAGATTATTGCCACTATGGCAATGCTCACGGGTTATTCGATTATTGCCATTCCAACCGGTATTTTTACCGCTGAGATCGCTCGTGAAATCAATACTGCCAGCAGTAACACCCGCTGCAATATCTGTGAGCGCACTGGCCACCATCCAGATGCCGAGTACTGTTATCACTGTGGTATTGAGCTGTCCGAAACCTAGCCTATAGATTGCTCGTTTGCGCCTCTGAGGCAATGCGATAACTCAGGGCCTCTTGATAGTCTTCACTGATTACCTGCTCGCGGCCAGCGAGGTCGGCAATGCTCCGTGCCACCCTTAATACCCGATAAAATCCTCTAGTCGAAAGCCCAAAGCGGGTAATTGCATTGTCCATCAAATGGCGCTGTTCACTACTGAGTGGACAGATAGTTTTTAATTCTTCGCTACTCAACTGGCTATTAATTTTTCCCTGTCTATTTAACTGTCGCTCACGGGCGGCGCAGATGCGCTGTTGAATTTGCTGGTCGCTTTCACCTTTGGGTTGCTGGGCTTGGTTTGGCTGCTGGCTATTTAATAGCTGATGATTCTCTATGGGAGTGACCTGTACCTGCAGATCAATACGATCTAATAGCGGCCCGGAAATTTTGCCGCGGTAACGATTAATTTGATCGGGGGTGCAGCGACAGCGGGTGCCGCCAAGATAGCCGCAGGGGCAGGGGTTCATGGCGGCGATCAATTGAAAATTGGCGGGATAGCAGACCTGTGCGGCGACTCGGCTGATATTGATCTCGCCGGATTCCATAGGTTCGCGAAGTACCTCTAACACACTGCGGGAAAACTCGGGCAGCTCATCGAGAAATAGCACGCCCTGATGGGCCAGTGAAATCTCTCCCGGTCTAGGGCTGCTGCCTCCGCCCACCAATGCCGCGGATGACGCAGTATGGTGAGGTGCGCGAAAGGGGCGTGCCCAAATCGATTGACGCAAATCTTTGCCGGCCACTGAATAGACAGAGGCGACTTCGAGTGCCTGCTGGTTGTTTAGCGGCGGCAGGATGCCGGGCAGGCGACTGGCGAGCATGGTTTTGCCAGTGCCCGGTGGGCCAAAGAATAATAGGTTGTGGCCTCCGCTGGCTGAAATTTCTAAGGCACGCTTGGCATGATGCTGGCCGATGACCTGATTGAGTTGGGTTTGATTTTCGCATTTGTTTAATTGATCTGCCGAACTGGTGTCTGTTTTATTTAGGTAGTTTGTTGAACTGTCCCAAAGTTGGAGCTGTGTCTGCTGAAGCAGGTGCCCGGTGATATCTAACAAGTGGGTACATGAGAGAATTTTGAGCCGCTCGACCAAAGATGCTTCTTCAGCATTGTGGCGGCTGATAATAAGTTGCTTGCCCTGATGTAAGCAGCCAAGGGCTGCGGGCAATACTGCATCGACACCTCGAGTGTCACCGGAGAGGGCCAGCTCGCCAATAAATTCATACTGATTAAGCTGCTCTCGTGGCACCTGTCCGGAGGCTGCAAGAATAGCGATGGCAATGGCAAGATCAAAACGGCTGCCCTCTTTGGGCAGTTCGGCAGGTGCCAGGTTGACGGTGATGCGCCGTGCGGGGAAATCAAAGTGCGAATTAAGGATAGCGCTGCGGACCCGGTCTTTGCTTTCTTTAACTGCGGTCTCTGGCAGACCCACCATATGAAAGCTCGGCAGGCCATTGGATAGATGCACCTCAATTGAGACCAGTGGTGCATTGATCCCCAGTTTTGCTCTGGTGTTGACCGCCGCAAGTGACATTGCATACCTCCCTGTATGTCTCGCTGAATATTCCACTGGAACAACCCCTCAATCCACTTAGGGGATTTAAAGCTGCAGCCTAACGGTTGCTATTGATTACTTTGGTTAGCCGTCAGTTGGCGAATGCTTTCTTCTAGATCACTGATCTGTGCCTCTAGGGCGTCTAGCTTTTCTCTGGAGCGCAGCAACACGGCCTGTTGGGTATCGAACTCTTCCCGGGTAACCAGATCCATTTTTTGCAGCGCCTTGGTCATGGCAGCGCGCACGTGCATCTGCGCCTCATCACCCAGCGCCTGTGCGCCGGGCACAAAGGACTGATTAAACTGTTTAATAAATTGATTAACTATATTGTCCTGATTCAATGGGTAGCTCCTCTATTAGCCCTTATAGCCCCTAAAGCCCCTAAAGCCCCTAAAGCCCCTAAAGCCCCTAAAGCCCCTAAAGCCCCTAAAGCCCCTAGCAATTGCCTGCAGTTTAGCAAATTGCACCAAGATACCCCATGCATTTACAGCAGATGAGACATGTCACCCTAAAAATAAATACCTTGTCCTGTCCAGTTTGGTGCATGGACCACTTCGGCGGCTTTTGACTGTGCACCATGTTGGTACATTTGCCGCTCATTTAAAGATAAATTTATAGAAATAAAGGCCAAAAAATTGTTGGCACGCTAAATGCATTACAGTCTTCGAAGCATTAAAAAACTTAAGTTGAAAACGTTTCAAAAAATTTATTTTAAAATTTATATCTTGGGAGATATATCGATGAAAGCTTTAAAAACTGCAATTTTCGCTGCAACTATGATGTCTGGTGCCACTGCAATGGCTGCTGAAGTTTCTGGCAACGTAGCAATTGGTTCTGATTACTTTTTCCGCGGTATCGATCAAGCTGGCGGCGAAGCGCTGTCTGGTGGCTTCGATGTTGGTTTTGAAAATGGCTTCTATGTTGGTACTTGGGCTTCAAGTGTCGATTTCAGTGGCGGCTTAGAGCTTGATTACTACGCTGGTTACGGTGGTTCTATCTCTGAAGACGTTAGCTATGACGTTGGTTACCTGTACTACGGCTACCCACAGGGCCCAAAAACGGAAGAGTTTGAAGAAGTTTACGCCAGTATTTCAGCAGGTGATGCAACTCTAGGTTTTGCTTACTCTGATGATTACTACGCGTCAACTGGACATTCTACATATGTGTATTTTGATTACGGCGTGGTTCTCAGCGAAGCGTTTAGCCTGGGTTTCCATTTTGGCACCATGACTGCTTCCGACGCTGCTAACGAAGCTGATGACTACTCTATCTCTCTGAGCACTGAAGCTGCTGGCCTTGGATTTGACCTGAGCTGGATTGACTCATCTGAGAAGGGCGGACTGTTTGCCGACAACGAATTTGTATTGACTGTTTCTAAGTCTCTGTAATTTTTTAAACTTTTATCTTGCTCATCTAAAGCGGGTGGTCTCGGCCACCCTATGGAGATTCCAATGAAATTAATAACTGCAATTGTAAAACCTTTCAAGCTTGATGAAGTGAGAGAGGCCCTCGGTGACTTAGGTGTCGCTGGAGTAACAGTAACAGAAGTAAAAGGGTTCGGACGTCAGAAGGGCCACACCGAGTTGTACCGTGGTGCTGAATACGTTGTTGATTTCCTTCCCAAAGTTAAGTTGGAAATTGCACTGGCAGACGAGATGGTTGATAGCGCAGTTGAAGCTATTACCAATGCTGCTCAAACCGGCAAAATCGGCGATGGAAAAATCTTTATTTCAACGCTTGAAGAAGTCATTCGAATCCGCACCGGTGAAACCGGCGCTGAAGCTGTTTAACAAGAGGTCTTAAAATGAATTCCGATATTATTGAAATCAAATACGCTCTGGACACATTCTATTTCTTGATGTCTGGTGTGTTAGTAATGTGGATGGCCGCTGGCTTCTCCATGCTCGAAGCCGGTCTGGTTCGTTCTAAAAACACTACTGAAATCCTCACCAAAAACGTGGCGTTGTTTGCCATCTCTTGCTGCATGTACATGGTAATGGGCTACGCCATTATGTACGGCGGCAGTGCTGGCGGTTTTCTGCCTGACGTTTGGTTTGGCAACATTATTGGTAATGCTACAACTGAAGAAGTTCTGGCTAGCGGTGGTGATACTTACTACTCAGGCGCATCTGACTTTTTCTTCCAGGTTGTATTCGTTGCTACGGCTATGTCGATCGTCTCAGGTGCAGTTGCTGAGCGCATGAAGCTGTGGGCATTCCTTGCCTTTGCTGTTGTGATGACTGGCTTTATCTATCCTATGCAGGGTATGTGGAAGTGGGGCGGCGGTTTCTTGGACGCAGCAGGCTTCCAAGACTTTGCAGGTTCTGGTGTTGTTCACCTCTGTGGTGCTACTGCTGCACTGGCCGGCGTACTGTTGCTTGGCGCTCGTAAAGGCAAGTACTCAGCTGACGGCAAAGTTAACGCGATTCCTGGTGCCAACATGCCTCTCGCGGCAATCGGTATGTTCATCCTGTGGATGGGCTGGTTCGGTTTCAACGGCGGTTCTGAGTTGATGGTATCTAACATTGCTGAAGCTAACGCAGTATCAGATATTTTTGTTAACACTAACGCTGCTGCTTCTGGCGGCCTGATCGCTGCCCTGATTCTGGCTCAGTTGATGTACGGTAA
>CH672396.1:912884-925131 GCA_000153445.1 gamma proteobacterium HTCC2207
CTGGTTATGACAGCGTTAGACAATGGCAAACATGTGGTTACGGCAAACAAGGCCTTGATCGCCGAGCATGGCATGGAAATTTTTGCCCATGCCGAGAAGTGTAATCTGATCGTCGCCTATGAAGCGGCAGTGGCCGGTGGTATCCCCATTATTAAAGGCTTGCGCGAAGGCTTGGCAGGCAATCGCATTAACTGGATGGCCGGCATTATTAATGGCACCACCAACTTTATTCTCTCTGAGATGGACAGCAAAGGGCGCGAGTTCGCCGATGTGCTGACCGAGGCTCAGGAAAAAGGCTATGCCGAAGCGGATCCAACCTTTGATGTTGAGGGCATAGATGCTGCTCACAAGCTGGTTATTATGGCGTCACTGGCATTTGCCATGCCTCTCGACAGCACGAAGGTTTTCACTGACGGTATCACCAAATTGGATCCTCAGGATGTGGCCAATGCCCGTGAGATGGGTTATGCGGTCAAGCATCTGGGTATTGCCCGCCAGACCGATAAGGGCGTTGAACTGCGAGTTCATCCAACCCTAGTGCCAAAAAGCTGCTTGATTGCTGGCGTAGATGACGTTTTAAATGCAGTAATGGTCAATGCCGATGCGGTCGGAACAACCTTATTCTATGGCCCGGGTGCCGGAGCCGCGCCTACGGCTTCCTCGGTGGTTGCAGATATTATTGATGTGGCGCGAGTAATGAACAATGATCCGCAAAGCTGGGTGCCAGCGCTTGGTGTCTCGACCAATGCGGTCGCAGCGCGGGATATTCTCGATATCCAAGAGATTGAAACCAGCTTCTATATGCGTTTCTCGGCCCTTGATCAGTCCGGCGTTTTGTCGAGTATTACCGGCATAATGGCCGATGCGGGGATCAGCATTGAGGCGATCAGCCAGAAAGAACAGCCGGCCACTGAAGAGTATGTGGATGTGATTATATTAACCAATATCACTCACGAGAAATCATTGGATGCTGCGGTTGAGCAGATCGAACAACTTGAAACAGTGCGTGGTCAGGTAAGCTTTATCCGCGTCGAACACTTGGATCAGTAAATGAAATATATCAGCACCAGAGGCGGCGGCGAGCCAAAGAGTTTCGAAGAGGTTGTACTGACTGGGTTAGCCCCAGATGGCGGACTTTATGTACCTCAGGAATTACCCAAGTTTAGTCAAGAAGAGATCGCCTCCTGGGCTGGTCTGTCTTATCAGGATCTGGCATTAAAGATTATTACGCCTTTTGTCGATGGCGCGATTCCTCATGCTGACCTAAAAAAGTTGATTGATAAATCCTATTCCACATTCCGTCACGGCGGTATTGCACCGCTGATTCAGACCGGACACAACGAATGGATTATGGAGCTGTTTCACGGCCCGACTCTGGCGTTTAAAGATTTTGCGCTGCAGTTTTTGGGCAACCTGCTCGATTATATTCTCGCCAAGCGCAACCAAAAAGTTGTGATTATGGGTGCCACCTCCGGTGACACAGGCTCTGCGGCGATTGAAGGCTGCCGTCGCTGTGAAAATATCGATATCTTTATACTGCACCCGCACAATCGCGTATCAGAAGTGCAGCGCCGTCAGATGACCACGGTTGCCGCAGACAATGTGCACAATATTGCCATGCACGGCAATTTTGATGACTGTCAGAATATGGTAAAAGCGAGCTTTAGCGACCAATCTTTTCTCCCTGAAGGTCGTCAGTTAGCTGCGGTTAACTCGATTAATTGGGCGCGTATTATGGCTCAGATTGTCTACTATTTTTGGGCTTCTCTTTCTCTGGGTGGCCCCCAGCGCAGGGTATCGTTCTCAGTTCCCACAGGTAACTTTGGTGATATATTTGCCGGTTATTTGGCGCACAAGATGGGTTTGCCCATTGAGCAGTTGGTTATTGCCACCAACCAGAATGATATTCTGCATCGCTGCATCAGCGAGAATGATCACAGCACCCGTCCGCTGGAGCAAAGTCTGGCGCCGAGTATGGATATTATGATCTCGAGCAATTTTGAGCGCTTGCTGTTTGATCTCTACGATCGCGACGGTCCGGCCATTGCCGAGTTAATGAAAGAGGCCAAAGCGGGTCATATGAATCTCAGCGATTCAGCTTTAATCGAAGCGCGCAAATTGTTCACCAGCTATCGCTGTGACAATGACGGCATGCTGGAGATGATTCGCAGCGTCTTGCAAGAGAGTGATTACCTGATGGATCCGCACACAGCCATTGGTCTGGATGCGGCACGTCACTGTCGAGCCAATACTGAAACACCGATGGTAACCTTGGCCACTGCCCATCCGGCTAAGTTCCCGCATGCGGTCCGTGAAGCGGGTTATCCCACTGATCCTGAACTGCCAACTCATTTGGCAGATTTGTTTGAGAAGGAAGAGCACTACGCAGTGCTGGACAATGATCAGGATGCGGTGCAGGCGTTTATTGCGGGGAATATTACGGAGTAGTAGTTGGTAGAAAGGAACTCTGATATCTCTATTTATACCTTCTCATCTCGTTAGAGTCTCAAACTTGTCTTACCGCGTTGCCTAATTGTGTCAGCCCGCCAGAGCCCCTAATCTGTCATCCTGACAGAGCGTAGCGACGAGGGATCTCGAGATCTCTCGCATGCGTTCGAGATGACAGGTTAGGTGATAGCCGAACAGAGTCGTATCGCACGTCACTCGCCTTAGCAGCTAAGATATAATTCCACTCGAGCCCACAGTTTGTAATCCCTACGGAGCGTAGCGACGAGGGATATCTAACCAATACCCACCATCCACAAACTTCCACCCCATATCCTCAATCACTTCGGTTACTATAACTCAGCACTAAAATACCGGAGAGTAGAAGATGCCCGCTGACATTCAAACCCATTACCGCGCCTGTAACCTTTGTGAAGCCATCTGTGGCCTTGAAATTAAAACTCAAGGTGAGCAGGTACTATCGATTAAGGGCGACAAAAACGATCCGTTAAGCCATGGCTATATCTGCCCCAAAGGCACAGCGATGCAAGATATCTACACCGACCCTGATCGCCTGCGCAGGCCAGTCAAGAAACAGGGTGATAGCTGGGTCGAGATCAGTTGGGAAGAGGCGTTTAGTACAGTCGCGGAAAAGTTGACGGCGGTGCAAGACCAGCACGGTGCTGATTCGGTGGCCTTTTATGCTGGCAACCCCAATGTGCACAATTACGGCAGCATGACTCACGCCAGTGTGTTGCGTAAAGCGGTGCAAACTAAGACCCATTTTTCTGCAACTAGCCTTGATCAGCTGCCCCATCATTTAACCTCCTTAAGTCTTTATGGCCACCAGTCACTGCTTCCTGTGCCGGATATCGATCACACTAATTACATGCTGATTATTGGCGGTAATCCTCTGGCGTCTAACGGTAGCATTATGACTGTGCCCAATGTTCCGAAACGTCTTAAGGCGATTCAGGAACGCGGGGGCCGTTTTGTAGTGATAGATCCACGACGCACAGAGACCGCTGAGATTGCAGACCAACATCTCTTTATCCGCCCGGGTACGGACGCCTTTTTATTAATGGCTATGCTCAATACTCTGTTTGCCGAGAATCTCGTTAATACCGGTCACCTAACCGATCTGCTGGTGGGCGTCGATAAGGTGCGCAGTGCCTGTGAATCCTTTACTCCAGAGTTAGCTGAACAGCGAACCGGTGTAGCCGCAGAGCAGATTCGTCAGTTGGCTCGAGATATGGCCAATATAGAAGGCGCTGTCTGCTATGGCCGCATGGGCGTGTCAGTGCAGGTCTATGGCACATTGTGCCAGTGGGCTATCAATATGATTAATATCCTAACCCACTCCCTGGATGTGCGGGGCGGCATGATGGCCTCATCGCCGGCCTTTGGCTTTGTTAAGCCGGGTGAGTCTGGGGCAGGGCACTTTGCTGCCTTCCATAGTCGCGTCAGCGGTTTGCCGGAGTTTGCGGGTGAGTTGCCGGCCACGGTGATGGCTGAGGAAATGCTCACTGAGGGCGAGGGTCAGATTCGCGGGTTGATTTCTATTGCTGGCAATCCGGTGCTATCTGCGCCCAATGGTCAGCAAATTGATCAAGCTCTTGCTGGCTTGGACTTTATGGTCAGCCTCGATTTCTATATTAATGAAACCACTCAGCACGCAGATATTATTTTACCGCCTACCAGTGCCTTGGAGCATGATCACTACGATATTGCCTTCCATCGCTTAGCGGTGCACAACACGGCGCGCTTTAACGAGGCGGTCTTTGAGCCAGCTGCGGGCACATTGCATGATTGGGAAATCTTTAATCAGCTAGGTCAGGCAATTGCCGCGCATAAAGGGATGGACAGTAAACCCTTACCCTCGCCAGATAAGTTAGTTGATAAAGGTATTCAGCGCGGTCCTTACAGTGCCGCCGCGGGTCATGAGTTAGAGCTGACCCTAGACAAAATTAAGCAGCATCCCCATGGCTTGGATCTTGGCAGGCTAGCGCCTAGCCTCCCCGAGCGCCTGTGCACCAGTGACGGCAAAATAACCTTACTGGCAGATTACATAGTCAAAGATCTTCAGCGCCTTGGCGTAGATCAGGCAGTCACCGAAGCCGATGAGTTACTGCTTATCGGCCGCCGCCATATACGCAGCAATAACTCTTGGATGCATAACTCGCATCGTCTGGTAAAGGGTAAGCCACGTTGGCAGCTGCTAATGCATCCAGATGATTTGGCAGAGCACAAAATAGATGATGAATCTCAGGTGCGTATTCAGTCTCGGGTCGGTGAAGTAGTGACTCAGGTACTGGCCAGCGACGAGGTCATGCGCGGTGTGGTTAGCTTGCCCCACGGTTGGGGACACAAACGCGCTGGTGTCAGTATGGGGATTGCCAGTGAGCAGGAGGGCGTTAGCTGTAACGATCTGACAGATGATCAGCTAATAGATCAGGTTAGTGGCAATGCCGCATTAAATGGTGTGCCAGTTAGATCTTTGCGGCGCAGCCCTAAGTTACCGCGCATAGTGCTTCCAGAGTTGGCCGGCGCCTTTTAAGGTGCCGGCCCTGCTCTTACTGCTTGGGGTTTAGGTTGGCTGTTATACCCTGCTTGAGGTTCCATCGCTGTTCTATGTTAACGCTGCACTGCACGCATATTTCGTCTTATTAGCACTCAAAGAGTACACAAAGAGCACACAAAGTGTACTGAGTCCCACGTAGTCTCCCCTTCATAAAATATCGAAAATTGACTAAATAATGCAATAAAGCGTCATTTAGTAACAATATCATATGGACACTATTTAAAATAAGTAGTATCTTTCTCTTGTAACACTATCAAATGGACACTATTAAAAAAAAGTGTAGTATCTTTGGATCATAAAGTTCTGGAAGTGCCGATTGACTGATGAATTTTGGCTCTATCTAAGGACGCTATAATTATAAGTATCATTGGGGGAACAATGCTCAAACCTCTCCAGGCCAGGTTGGCTGCGTCACTTATGCGAAATTCTTCGCTGTCGCTGCTGGTACTTGGTGCAATAACAGTCTTTTTCGCTGTGGGTCTGCAATTTGTGGAGCTGCGCACGATATTTTCTGACTTACTCCCAAAAAATCATCCTTTCGTAGAAACGTTTACCGACCATCCAAATTTTGGTAATCCTCTGACCGTTACTATTATGGTCAAAAATAAAGAAGGCAGTATCTACAATCCCGAGACCTTAACTAAGGTTTGGGATCTAACCCGTGATATCGATCTCGCGGCTGGCGTAGATCACGATCAGATACTCTCTATAGCAACAGAGAAAGCCCGCTACTCTGAGGCCACGCCCTTTGGTATTGAAAGTCAGCCACTGATGGGTGATGCAGTCCCGACAACGGATGAAGAGATACTCGACTTCCGTCAAAAAGTTAAAAAAGCACCCAATGCTCGAGCCTTTCTTATATCCCAGGATGAATCTGCCACATTGATCACCGCGACCTTTATTGAGCGCTTGGTTGATTACGGTGAGTTGTTTGATTACGTACAGAATCTGGTTGAAAGCGAGCGCGACGCGAAGCACGAGGTACATGTTGCGGGTCAGCCAATACTTACGGGTTGGGTCTATAGTCACCAAGCCGCAATGCTGGGTATTTTTGGTGTGACGATTGTGGCGCTGATCGCGTCACTGATTATTTACATGTCCAATTTTGTTGGTGTTGTTGTTCCGGTGGTTACAAGTGCGGTGGCTGCGGTTTGGGGCTTCGGGTTTGTCGGCTGGTTGGGCTATCCCATTGAGCCACTGATCATGGTGGTGCCGCTATTATTGGTTGCCCGATCCTTTAGTCACTGTGTGCAGTTTATTGAGCGCTATTACGAAGTTTATCCTCTGGTCAACGATAAGAAGAAGGCTGCAGAAACAGTACTGGGAGTAATGATGACGCCAGGTGGCCTTGGTATCTTTACCGACGCCATTGGTATCCTGCTGATCATAGTTGCGCCTATACCGGCTATGGAGCGGTTCGCGATCTTCTGTGGTTTCTGGGCGCTGATTCTGTTCCCTACCAATGTACTGTTGTCTCCCTTAATGCTGTCGCTGCTGCCAGAACCCAAAAATGCGGCTGTGATAACCGGTGCTGACAAAGATGGTGGCCAATTTTGGCACCGTGCAATGCACATTGTTTTGGCGGGTATTGCGACGTTGTCCCACGGTTTTCGCGGCAAGGTGACTGCTGTTATAACCCTAGTGTTGGTTGTCGTCAGTATTGGTCAGGTAATGCAGATCAAGGTAGGTAACCCAGTTGAGGGTACTAGCTTGCTATGGGAAGACTCTGAATACAATCAGGCCGTTGGTGCTATCAATTCAAACTTCGCCGGTCTAAACACTTTAGAGGTTATTTTTGAGGCCAAGGACGCCAATAATCCCAGTCGGGTGGCTAGGCAGTCTGATACGGTATTTTCGATGTTGGCGCTGCAGCGCAATTTAGAAAAGCAGGAGAACCCGCCTGTAGCCACGCTGTCGTTTGCTGACTATTTGCCCGAGGCAAATCGTCTATTTAGTGGTGGCAATCCGAAGTGGTCTCCTCTTGATCGCGATCAGCAAGCGGTTACCGCCGCATCTGGCGCGGTGATGATTGGCACTGGCCCGAAAGCCTTTTTACATGTCACTGACTTTGTTCAGCAAAATGCCACGGTCTCGCTGTGGTACAAAGATAACAAGCAGGAAACGGTTGATCTGGCTCTGGAGCAGACTCGCGCGGCACTAGATGAAATAGGCTTGGAGCATGAGAGTTTCAATATACGCCTAGGCACAGGCACCATCGCTCTGCAGCAGTCGATCAATGACACTGTGGATTACTATCAGTGGGTGATTCTGGGGCTGCTAAATCTGGTTATTCTCGTCACCTGTAGCTATGCCTACCGCTCTGTTACCGCGGGTTTCTTGCTGTTAATTCCAGTCAATATTTCTAATGTTTTTCTCGGCGCAGTGATGGTGCAGATGGGCATAGGCCTAGATGTGAACACTCTGCCAATTTCCGCTATTGGTGTGGGTGTCGGAATTGACTATGGCATCTATCTGCTCAGTAGAATCTGTGAGGAATACACCAAGTGTAACAACCATGCTCAGGCTATTAGAAAGGCTGTAGTGACCACCGGTAAAGCGATTTTCTTTACTGCGACCATAGTGCTGATCGCAATCTTGCCTTGGTACTACCTCTCGGAGCTGAAGTTCTTGGCCGATATGGGGCTGTTACTGGTCATGGTTATGTTGATCAATATGGTTGTCGCCTTAATCGTGCTGCCACTTGAAGTCTGGTTGGTTAAGCCGCGATTTATGACGATTAAAGGTTTGTTGGGTAGTGGCGAAGATGATCTCTTCGATGCTGCTGATAAGTCCGATGTAGGAAAAAGTTTTGAGGAAGAAAAAGCAGTATCAGTAAATTAAAAATTAAAAATTAAAAAACTATAAAAGCACTATTAGAAAAGCATTAATAAAAGGGGTAGTTAAATATGAACAATAACGAATGTACACATGATTATAGTAGACGTATGTTTCTCGATAAGGTGTCTAAAGGCGTCGCAGGAGCTGGTGTTCTTACGCCGCTTTGGCCGCTAATTTCACAGGCCCAAGATATCTCTGCAGCTTACCCTGAAGAGCTGCTGTCTATCGAAAGTTACACCAAAGGTAAAATCAAAGTTGGCGATATGCTAACGTCTGAAAATGTTGAGCATGTGCAGGACCTTCTGGATCCAATTACTTATATTGAAGTACTTGAGCAGGGTCGTCAGATCAAAATTGTTAAGACCACCACTGACGTTACCAAGCTGTTTCCTGCTGAATACCTTGAAGCCACTATTAAAAACCAAGGTAAAGCAAAGCTCGATGAAAACAATAATGTTGTCACGCAAGAAGGTGAGCCCTGGATTGGCGGAAACCCGTTTCCCGATGCCAAAACCGGTCTCGAGGCTTATGCCAACCTAACTCTGAGTTGGGGACGTCATGATTCGGCTATGTACGCTATCCGTGACTGGGATATAGGTCCAGATGGCAGCGAGCAGTATCAGTATGATTTTGTTTGGGCTGAGCAGAACACCGTGGGTCTGACCAACAGCGATACACCTTATATGGAAGGTCGTGAAGATCTGCTGCGTTACAACGCAATTTGGTTCACCTATCCGAATGATTCTCGCGGTACCTCGTTTGTAAATACCTGGTACTACGATCAGCGTAAATTCCCTGATCTCTACGGCTATATTCCCGCCTTTAAACGCGTGCGTCGATTCCCATCAAGCCAGCGTTTTGAGCCATTAGTTCCGGGTATCACACTGTTCTTGTCAGATGGCTGGTGCGCTGGTGACCCAATGCTTACCTGGGGCAATTATGAAATTGTCGCTCGCAAGCCAATGTTGGGTGGTGTCAGTGAGAATTGGCATGGTAGCAATCCTAACTCTGAGCCAACGGTTCACGGTGGCCCTCAGGGTAAGACCTTCTTTGAAACCACTATGGAATTGATTCCAGAAGTCATCGTTATCGATCTAGAGCCAACCGGTTTCCCACGTGCACCTGTGGGTAAGAAACGCGTTTGGCTGGATACGCGAACGATGATGTTCGTCGCCTGTGTGACCTATGACCGACGCGGTGAACTGTGGAAATCTGTGCAGGTTACCACCAGTCAGTTTATCGATGGCGATACGGTCAAGATGGACGGCGATCACCCAGGTTGGTCTTGGACTAAGTGTCACGTCCATGATATTCAGTCCAATCGAATGAGTCGCTTCTATCATGCAGAAGAAATTCGCGGTGGCTTTAAGTCCGGTTGGAATCAGGACGGTCTATATGAAAAATATATGACTATCCCTGCCATCAGACGACTGGGTAGCTAATCCATGAATTTCCGTTCACTACCTCTCTTAGTGGTCGCTCTCGGGGTTTCTTTATCCGGGGCGTTACTGAGTAACACTGTCCAAGTCCATAAAGGTACAGCCCATGATGCACTCTATGGGTTGTGTGAGTCTGGGTCTCAGCAATTGGCTGTCGGTGATGCCGGGCTTGTTCTTGAGAGTCAGGATGCTGGAGAGAGCTGGGCCAAGATAGAAGCCTTTACAGAGAGCGCTCTGCTCGATGTCAGTTGTCGCAATGATGTCAGTCTTGTTGTTGGTCAAGAAGGTGCAATCTATCGTCGCGCTTTCACGGGGCTAGAGGCTGTTGATGGGCTCAAGGCTGTCGATGGGCTCAAGGCTGTCGATGGGCTCAAGGCTGTCGATGGGCTCAAGGCTGTCGATGGGCTCAAGGCTGTCGAAGGCTTTACCTCTATTGCGTCTAATACAGACGAGCGGTTGCTTAGCGTAAGTGATGTCTCAGCTAGTGGTTTAGCGTTTGCAGTAGGCGGCTTTGGCACCATTCTTCGATCCACAGACAGTGGTCTGAGCTGGGAGTCAGTCAGCATGGATTGGCCAGCAATGACCAATGATTTTTTCGAGCCACACCTCTATGACGTGCATGTGTCCGATAGTGGAATCGTCACAGTTGTAGGTGAGTTTGAATTAATTATCCAGTCTCTTGATCAGGGTGAATCTTGGCAGACAGTGCATTTAGGTGAGGCCTCTCTGTTTGGTCTAAGCCTACATGCTAATGGCACTGGATTTGCGGTGGGCCAGGATGGAAAGATCATTAAAACGGCTAATGGTGGGCGTGCTTGGGAGCAGGTGACTACGCCGAGTAGCGGTATTTTACTCAACGTTTGGACGTCGGGTTCTGGTGATGTACTGATCAGCGGTATTCGAAACACATTGCAGAGTTCAGACAACGGTGAGAGCTGGAGTCGAATTGAACAAGGTGCTCTATCGTCCGGTTGGTACCAAGGCCTTTCAATAGTGAGTGGCGATGCTCAGAGCAGGTCAGCTCTGCTAGCGGGTCATGGCGGAAATTTAATCAAATTAAAATTAAAAAAATAAAATTGATAACTAAAGAAATTAATGGAGAGATGTAATGTTGAAACCAAAACAACTAAAAACTATTCTCGCTGGCACTTTGTCCGTAGCGCTGCTGACACCAGCATCGCTAGCGTATTCCGCGGACTGGTATTTGTCCGGGTTTGTGCGACAGGAAGGGGCTTTTAGCCTCAATAATGATAAGCAGAATCCCTGGAATCAGGCGGGTAATGCGTATAACGGCGTAGCTACGCCGAACACAGTAGAGCAAGCCTTTGGGATGGAGGGAATGACTACCAGACCTGAGTCTTACAGCAAAACCAATGACTGGAATGTCATGTTTACTCGGGCTGAGTTGGATCTTGATGTTAAGTTTAACGACAACCTCAAATTCGTCGGTAAGGTCCGAGCGCTTTATGCCTGGGATGAGCACGATACTTTTAATGGCGATGGTCCAAATTATTTCGAGACTTCTCTTCGTGGTGACTGTGCCACAAGGCTTGAGATCTGCGGTGAAGACTACGCGATTGATTTGCCCTCGTTCTATTTGGACTACAACGATGGCCCATTATGGTTGCGGGTAGGTAATCAGCAGATTGCCTGGGGCGAGTCACTGTTCTTCAGAGTCTTGGATAATCCTAACGGCCTCGATCTACGCAGACATTCTGCATTTGACTGGGCTTCCGAAGAATTCTCCGACAAACGTGTGCCAGCGCTCGGTGTGCGTGGCAGTTACTCATTCAAGAACGACTGGGAATTTGAAGCCTGGGGGCAGGAATTCCAGCCCTCGGTGATGTCGAATGAAAACACGCCCTATAACGCTATCACCTCTACTTTTGTTGTTCAGACTGAGCAAGGTTTTGACGAAGTAGATGATAAATGGAACTTTGGTGCTCGCCTCAGAGGCCAGATTGGTGAGCTAGGTCTGCAGTTTACCTATACCAATCGCTATAACCCTGACGGTGTTTACCGCTGGGCAGCTTCAGGTGTTAACCCCTTCGAGAAACTGGGTATTGCGGATCCAGTGGCTGACCCAGTCAGTGGTGTTACTACTGGACAGTTATTGGCGATGACGCCTTTTGAGCCGTTTTCTGGTGTGGGTATCTACACTGCTGAACAGTGGATGAATGAAGCTGCTGGTTCTCGTCTGAACGGGGCTAATTTGCAGGATCTATTAAACGATTTCCCTGTTGCACAGGCTCTTACCAATGATGTTTTGGGGCAGTTAGGATTACCTGCGAACACGCCGGTCGATAACTATGCTCTGTCTACAACAATTTTGGATGCTTTCTTCTCTGCGCCTGCAGGTGGCTTGGGTGATCTAAGAGGCCATATCGAGCGTCGCTATGATCGTGAAGACATCTTCGGATTTGGTATGAACTATATGTTCTTCAGCGAACCTGATTCGTTCTTGGATCAGTTAATTGTTCGATTTGAAGCAACCTTTACGCCTAACAAAACCTTCACTGACCCATCACTACTGGGTAAGGGCTATCTTGTTGAGGATGAATTGGTTACCTCTTTCGTGATGGAAAAATATCACCGCTTCTCAGTGGACTTTCCTGCAACCTATATGGTTTTCCAGTGGTTACACAAATCTGAGAGTGATCTATTTGGTCGACACCTCGATGGGTACGGTATGACGACTACTGAAGACGCGGGCTTTACCATGCCAAAAGGGCGCAATGGTTATGACGCGATTTCGTTTGCCCTGCAGCAGCCTTCGCCAAGCCTGTTGTGGCGTGCAGACCTTGCAGTGCTTTGGGATCTTGAAGGTGGTTACCTAGTGCAGCCAGGGCTTCGTTACAAGCCGAGCAAATCTGTGAGTGCTGAGCTGTTTGCCAACTTTGTTGGCGGTGGCGATGACAATATGGATGCCATGTCGACGTTTGAT
>AAPI01000021.1 GCA_000153445.1 gamma proteobacterium HTCC2207
GCACCTGTGATCTCGTCCTCGCCGGCGTTTAGCGCTGCGGAGAATCAGACGGCCATAGGCAGTGTCTTGGCAACTGATGCAGGGTCTTTGAGCTTTAGCATCTCCGGTACCGAGTTGGCGATTAGTTCAGAGGGTGTGCTTAGCTTTGTCTCTACACCAGATTATGAGACTAAAGCGACTTACACCGCCACAGTCACAGTGACTGATGCGGGTTCATTGGCTACTAGTCAAAACATCACTGTCGCCGTAACCGATATTGACGATGTGGCGCCGGTGTTTACCTCCGAGGCTTCATTCAGTGCGGCTGAAAATCAGACCTCTATCGGCACTGTAACAGCCACTGACGTGGACAGTGATTTGGTCACCTTTAGTGTTGATAGCGCTGAGCTGGCGATCAGTTCGGGTGGTGTGCTGAGCTTTATTAATGCGGCAGACTTTGAAACGAAAAGCGCCTACTCAGTAACGGTAACGGCCACTGATGGCACCAATACAGCGACCCAGATTATCGCGATAACCGTGACGGATGCGGATGAAGACGCACCTGTTATCTCGTCCTCGCCGGCGTTTAGCGCTGCTGAGAATCAGACGGCCATAGGCAGTGTCTTGGCAACTGATGCAGGGTCTTTGAGCTTTAGCATCTCCGGTACCGAGTTGGCGATTAGTTCAGAGGGTGTGCTTAGCTTTGTCTCTACACCAGATTATGAGACTAAAGCGACTTACACCGCCACAGTCACAGTGACTGATGCGGGTTCATTGGCTACTAGTCAAAACATCACTGTCGCCGTAACCGATATTGACGATGTGGCGCCGGTGTTTACCTCCGAGGCTTCATTCAGTGCGGCTGAAAATCAGACCTCTATCGGCACTGTAACAGCCACTGACGTGGACAGTGATTTGGTCACCTTTAGTGTTGATAGCGCTGAGCTGGCGATCAGTTCGGGTGGTGTACTGAGCTTTATTGCTGCGGCAGACTTTGAAACGAAAAGCGCTTACTCAGTAACGGTAACGGCCACTGATGGCACCAATACAGCAACCCAGATTATCGCGATAACCGTGACGGATGCGGATGAAGACGCACCTGTTATCTCGTCCT